>NZ_RJKL01000001.1:2400000-4800000 GCF_003751945.1 Couchioplanes caeruleus
CAACCCAACTACCTCCGGATTCGCCACGCGTCCTGGGATCGAACAGCTCACGGGGGTACCTTCCTTGGCACCTCGGGCACACAGTATGCGGGCGCCATTCTAGCTGGCCCGTGTCTTTATTCCTTCGCCAAGCGTAGGGCTGGGTCATCTTCGCGCCGGGCATGCGGTCCTGGATGATGTCCTCGGCATGATTTCTGTGACCACGGGGGCCATTACCTGCGCCCATCACATTACCGTTCTTATCATAGCCTCCGACATAGACGGGCGAGTCACGGTTCGGCTTGCCATTAGGCTTTCGTCCAGCCTCATCACGGGCCCGCTCAGCCTCTGCCTTAGGATTCGCCGGTTTTGATTTACCCTTCGGTGATTTAGGCTTGATTTTGGGCTTCACGGGAGGGTTGCTGGGCCGCATCTTCGGCGGCTTTTTCCCGCCGGACTTCTTTCCGCCAGTCGCCTTCGTGGAGCTCTTGGGTCGGCTCTTGGGCTTGGCTTTGCCGCCTCCGGACTTAGGTCCTCGGACGACGACCCTTGGAGGCTTGGGCGTTGATCGGCTGGAGGCGCGGGCGCGTCCGAATACTTTCTCGTTGTGCGCGTCTCGGGATTCGGTGCGGCTGAACCTTGGGGTGACCGTCTTGCCGGGTTTCTTCTTGACGGTGGAGCCGTGTCCCTTGGCTCCACTGCCTCTGCCACTGCCCTTAAAGGGGTTCCAGGGCATGCTTATGCGGGGGACTGATCCCATGCCGCCGCCGCCGCCTCCGGCCCACGGGTACACCGCGAGTCCGTCGGGGTCGGTGAAGGTGATCGGGTTGTTGTTGGCGTAGGCGTAGCCGTGCAGGGTTTGTGGGTCGCCGAAGTCGGCGAGGGGGTCGACGGAGATGAACCGGCCGGTGCTGGGGTCGTATTCGCGGGCGCCGAGGTGGGTCAGGCCGGTGGGGTCGGCGGTGCCGCCGACGAAGGCCTTGCGGTCGGGCCAGATCGGTGCTGGGCCGCGGCTTTCGCCGAACGGGGTGGTGCGGCGTCGGGTGGAGGTCAGGGTGCCGGCGTCGATGGCGAGTTGTCCGGTGCCGTGGTGGTCGCTGACCATCCAGGTCAGACCGTCGGTGGTGGTGCGGATGGCGTCGCCGTAGTAGCGGGTGCCGGTGGCTTTGCCGGTGTTGTCGACGCGGATTTCGCTGTGGCCGAGTTCGAGGGTGACTGCGGTGGGGTCGATGGTGATGAGTCGGGTGCCGCCGGCGTCGTAGGTGTAGTAGTGGGTGCCGCTGGCGGCGGTGGCGACGCTGGTGAGTAGGCCTTCGGCGTCGAAGGTGAAGGTGTCGGTGCCGGCGGCCGCGGTGCGGGTTTTCAGGTTGCCGCCGGGGTCGTAGGTGTAGTCGGTGGCCGAGCCGCCTCCGCGGGTCTCGCGGCGGGTCAGGGTGTGCGGTTGCGCGGTTCCGGCGGCGGGGGTGGCGTAGTCGCGGATGGTGTCGCCGGCCGGGCTGTGGCTGGTGTCGGTCTTGCGGTTGCCGACGAGGTCGTAGGTGAACGACTGCCAGTACGGGTCCGGGCCGCCGACCGCGGCCTGGGTGGGGCTGGTCTGGCAGGTGGCGGCGGTGGTGGTCCAGGCCTCGGTGAGGCGGCGCAGGTAGTCCTGCTGGAAACACTGCTGGGTGACGGTGGTGTTGCCCGCGCCTTCGTTGACCTCGTTGATCGCGGTGATGTTGCCGGCGGGGTCGAAGCTGTAGCGCTCGGTGAGTTTCTCGTCGAACGTGTCGGCCGTACCGGCGCGTTCGGTGGAGACCTGGGCCTTGGTGCGGCGCAGGGTGGAGTCCTCGTAGTCGTCGATGAGGCGTACGCGTTTGCCGCCGGCGCCGAGCAGGCGCTGGGTGACGCCGCCGTGCCAGGCGTAGGTGGCCGACGCCAGGTAGGTGTCGGTGCCGGACAGGGTGGCGAGGTCACCGGCGTCGGTGTAGGTGGGGGTGACGGTCTCGGTGGGTAGGTCCGCGACGGCCGGATACGTCAGTGAGGCCGGGGAGCCGTCCGGATGGTAGGTGTAGCCGGTGGTGTAGGTGCCGCTGATACCTCGGTGCCCGTCCGGGATGGTGACGGTGGTTCCGGTCGGGTCGTACAGGTCGGTGTAGCCGGTCACCGTCTGGGTGTACTGCTTGCCACCGGAGTGGCGTACGGCGGAGGTGAGCTCGCCCTTGGCGAGGGTGTCGTAGGTCCACGCGGCCCGCAGGGTGCCGGTCGCGTGCGCGTCGCGCAGCTCGGTCACGCGGCCAAGCTGGTCGTACTTGCGCCACAGCTTCTTACCGCGGCCATCGGTGGTGGCGGTCAGCTGGTCTGCCTCGTCGTACTCGTTGACCAGGGTGCCGGCGTCGGGATCGGTGCCGCCGGTCAACCGGCCGCGCAGATCGTAGCTGCGGGTCCATTTATTGCCGGCCGGGTCGGTGATGGAGGTCAGATGGCCAAGCCGGTCGTAGCCGTACTTCGTCTCATCCACGGCGTCTTGCGCGCCCGGTCCGCGGTGTTGTTGCAGCCGGGTGACCTCACCCGTGACGTCAAGGTGCGTCGTGGTCTTGATGCCACCCGCCGGCGGGGTCACGGTGACCCGATCACCGCGGTATGCCGTGGTGGTCGCCCACTTCTTGGCATTGCGCGACCACAGCGCGGTTTCGGTCGGCCGCTCCAGCGCGTCGTAGGTGGACCGTTCCTGGAGGTCCACTGCGGTGTCGTCGAACGTGACGAGCGTGCCGGCAGGCCCGGACGCGTTGTTGTAGAACGCGGTCTCGGCGCTGATCAGCCCGCGCGCGTCGTAGCGGACGTCGGCGATCACCCGTTTGCCGTCGGGGGCGGTGCTCTGCTGCTGGCGGGGTCGTTCAAGCCCGTCGTAGATTTCGTAGGAGCTGATCTGGTTGCCGTTCGGGCCGAGCTGACGGGTGCGGGTGTGGCTGGGCGCGGTGGTGCCGTTGACCGCGTAGTCGTACTGGGTATGCGGAGTCTGGCCGGTGGTGCGCCCGGGCAGCCACAGCTTGGTCAGCCGGCCCAGTGGGTCGTAGGCGGCGGTGGTGACCTTGGCATTCTCGTCTGTGTCGGTCAGCGTCTCGCCGCGGATGTCGAACGTCGACGTGGTGGTGTGCCCGGCGGCGTTCCTCTCCGTTTCCGCGGTCACCGGACCGCCGAGGGCCGGCGTGTAGGTCGTCGTGCTGGTCCGGCCGAGGGCGTCGCTCTCGGTCAGGACACGGCCATGGGCGTCGTAGGTGGCGGTGCCGGCGGTGACCCAGTTGGCCGTGGTGTCGGTGTACGACGCGAGATCGTCGGTGCGGGTGTCCAGGCCCCGCGTCGGCGCCGCGCCGAGGGTGGTGGAGCCGTCGTAGTAGGTGCGCTCACCGGACAGCACGTCGGCGGGACCGGGGGTGTCGGCGCAGTTGGTGGCCAGTTCCTCGGCCGGGTAGTCGATCAGCCACGCCGCAGGGTTGGTGTTACGCGCATACGTTTTGGTGGTGCACACATCGTCATCGGACGATCCGATTAATCCCCGGTCGATCTCCTTGGTGACCTGGCCGTAGGTCGGGTCGTAGACGAACTCCACCTCGCGTTCGCGCCAGGTGCCCGACGCGGGCAGGAATTCGAAGGTCTCCTCCTTGGCGACCTCGCCGAAGTATGAGCGGGTGGTGGTCGGCTGCGCGTGCGCGGCGGCTTCGACGCGCTGGCCGGTCTGGTTCTCCCACGGGTGGAAGCGGTACTTGTACAGCGGCGTGGTTGCGTCGGCGTCGTAGTCGACCTGCTCGAGCAGGTGACCGGTCCGGTAGCCGAAGTCCGTCCATTCGGCACCGTGCGAGTCGGTGATCGACACAGCCCGGGCGGTCTCACCAGCATCGGTACGATCGCCGTGCATACCCCGGAAGTACCGGTACTCCGACCTCGTCCGGGTGCCACCAGCCACGCCGGTCGTGACCGAAACGTTCGAGTAACCCCGCCAGTCCGACCACGTCCGCAACGGCAGCGACAACCCCCACTTGTCACCGTTGTTGTGATGCCACAACACACTCGTCGACGAGCCGGCGGTGCTGTACCCGTAGCTGTGCACCACGTCGTGTGACCCGCCGACCAGGTCGCGTTCGGTCACGCTGATCACGCGGTACTTGTTCCACCACGACCAGCCCGCCGCCGAATTCGGCGGGGCGTAGTACTGCGGGAAACACCGCATGGAGTTGTTGTCCGGGTTCGGCAGCGACGTGGGCGAGCAGTTCGAGTCGCCATAGGCGATCTGCAGCTCCCCGTCGGTCTCCGAGGTGATCCGGGTGAGCCGGTACTTGTTCGACGTGGGTACGCCCGCAGAGGTGTTGTAGTCGGTGCGGTTCGGCTTTCGTGTGCCCCCGAAGTCGACCTTCGGCAGCGCCTGCGTACCGCCGGTCCGGCCGGTGCGGGTGATCGACGCCAGCCACAACGACGGATCGGTGTTGTCATTCGTGGCCGGGAAGCTGTGCGTCAACGCCCACTCGTCCACCGGCGTATACGCGCCTGCGACCAGCACCGACGTGGTGACCTTCGCCAGGCGCTTGGCGGTCCAGAACGACGGCGCCGGGTTGTTGGTACACGGCGCCGCCGTGCACTGCAGATCCCAGGGAGTGTCCGGCCAGTTCGCCGCCACCGGCGTGGTGCCGCTCCAACAGGTGGCCAGGCACCGGTCGCCGGCGGTGAAGTCGACCTTCATCGGCGCCTTCGCACTGGTCTCCGTGCCGGCTGCCGTACTCGATGCGCGCGAGCCAGCCGCCGCGGTCGTAGGCCGCCACGGTCGCCGTGCCCGCGAGCTTCGTGCGGCTGCTTTCCTTCTGGTACCAGTACGACATCGAGTTGCCGTCCGGGTCCACGACATAGTCCAGGTTCCAGCGCCACGCCATCGCGCACCAGGAGCCGGCGAACCCGCCGGTCTTGTAACACGGCTCGCCCGTCCGGTTCGCGAACACCGGCACACCGAACACCGACGAGGTGACCGGCTGACCCTCCTGCCAGCCCGGCAGCCGGCTCTTACCGAACCAGTACTGGGTGCCGTCCGGCGTGGTCAGCTTCCAGTGCTCATTGCTGTAGAGCCCGGTGCCGGTGCCGCCGGTGACCAACTCCAGGTACGAGCCGTCATCCTCGGCCAGACGCCACTTGCCCGTCGCATCGTCGAGCACCAGCTCCGTCGACTGACCCCGCCACGACAGCACCGCATTCTGATCCCGATAACACAGATCACCGGTGGCGTTGGTGTACTGCGCGGTGGTCGCCCCGGTCACATCGTCACGACACGCCCGGTACTGACGCTCGATGAACCCCGGCTCAAAATTCCAACCCTCACCGACCCAGGACGGCTGCGCGTTGTTCGCGTTGGTACGCCCATCCACCGCACCAGAGTTGTAACCCAGCGCCAGCTCCGGCTCCAATTCACCCGGAGCCGGCGGCACCTGCAACGGATATGACCAGGAGAAGTCACCGGACTGCTTGCCGGCTGACCACGATGCCGCCTCGGTCAAGTCGGACCGGGCGAACGTGCCGGTGTCCACGCTCGCCGCCATTGCGGTCATGGCCAGCACCGTGGCCTGGCCGCTGTCAGCCGGCGCCAGCTTGGCATCGGCCACGATGGTCGATTTCTCGACATCGTTCTTCGCCGGCAGTGGCGTCGCCGTCTGGCACTGCTGTCTCTCCGGCGTTTCCACCGCACAGGCCGGCAGTTGCACCAGTTGCGCGCGCCGCGCCCAGTCACCACCGAACGCCTGCCGCAACGACGAATAGTCGATCTCCACCGACGTCGGTGCGCTGACCGGTGCCTCATCGGTGCGGTTCAAGCGCAGCATCAGCCCGGTCACCCCGGCAGCTTCAGCCTGCTTACGGCTCAGTACCTCGGAGCTCACCCGCCCGACCGGCTCGGCGGCACTGGCACGCGCGGCGGGCTCACCGCGGCGCGAGCCGGCGCCGAGGAAGGACGCCCGACACGCACCGGCTGCCCCGGGACAGCGACCCGGCCGGAACCCGCGATCGCCACCTCGGCCTTGCCGGGAGACGGCCAGCTCACCGCAGGCGCCTTCCACAGATCCACCTGGGACTCCGACACCTGCCCGTCACGCGTCTTGGCCTTACCGACCGCCACGGAACGGTTCCGGTCGACATCCGCAGACGGCTTGGGCTCCGCCTGGGCCTGGCCTGCAAACGGCAACGAACCCGCCAGAACCACCAACGCCACCGCGATGACAGCCCGCCGAATCCAACGCCACAGAACCGAAAACACGCGCGACGAACCGACCTCAGCGTCCATGCCAGGCATCCCCCGTGAGCTCAAACATTGAGCGCGCCGGATACTACTGACTCCCTACGACAAGCCGCAACAAGATCACCGAGAGTAAGGGCGGATCCGTAGAGGTCGCTTCAGGGCTGTCCAGGAAGGTGGTCGAGCCGGCCTACAACAGCGATGGACGCGTCAGGCACTCGGCGTAGAAGGCCGCGGAATACCTGCGCGATGCAGACGTCGACGATGGCCGTCGCCCGTGGCCGGAACGAGCAGGCATGGCCAGCGCCGGCGCCGCCCACACGGAGCCCGTTGAGCCCGTTGATAGTTGTTCAAACTTTCTGTACGTCTTCAAGGCGGCCCGATACGGGCCGCTCACGCCGCCGCCTGGGCGCGTGGCCGGCGCTTACCTGTCGCACGCGCCGGCGCACGCAGGCAACCCGGCGGCTGGCGTGGAAAGCGGGGATCGGGCCGCAGCGACGACAGAGTCCAACGCGGGGTTGGGAATCTGGTTGGAGGTCGGGGGCCGACCGGCTCGGCCTGGGCGACGCGGCCGAGCTGCCGCGCCGGGCCGCGGGGCGAGTCGCGGCCGTCGAGCGCCGGGTGCGGCGGCGCTTCGTTATGGTCTAGTCGTGGAGAGACTGAGACTTGAACCGATGACTGAGGAGCGGTACCTCGCATACCGGCAGGGCGCTGAGCTGGACTACGCGAAGAACATCGCCGATTCTGGCGCCCTACCGCTGATCGAAGCGCAGCAGAAGGCGACCGAGGACTTCCAGCGGCTGTTGCCCGACGGCTTGCACACCGCAGGCCATCATCTGTGGACTGCCTACGACGGCGCCGAAGAGGTGGGCATGGCTTGGCTGCACGTGGAGGAAAAGTCGGACGGCCGACACGCCTTCGGCTACGACTTCGCGGTCCGTGAGCAGCTACGCCGCAAGGGATATGGCCGTGCCATCATGCAGGCGGCCGAACAAGCCTGTCGGGAGCTAGGCATCGTCTCCGTCGGCTTGAGCGTCTTCGGGTTCAATGCAGGGGCTCGCAGTCTGTACGAGCAGATGGGCTTCGAGGTTACGTCGATCCAGATGCGCAAACGGCTGTAGCGTCGAGGTTCCCCGCGCACCTACGCCTTCTGACTGTTCTCACGGCCAAATTCTTGCCCGAGCCTGGTCTATGCCGGCTCCGCATCAGGGCCCGGTCCATCCGACGTCCTGGGTGACTAACTGAGTGACAATCGTCTGTGATCATGACGGACGGCCACGGACGACGGTGGACTGAGGACCGCAGCTCAGGCAGCTATTGCGGCAGCTCGGTCAAGATCGAAAAGTGCCTGGGTCAAGGGGTCTGGTCGTCCGAGTCCGGCCGATGCTGCTTGATCCTCGCCTCAACGTCATCTCGTCGCCACACCTTGCCCTGGATCAACTCGTCGTAGGGTGCCGGCCAGTCCGGCCGGTGCGTGAGCTGGTAGACGCGCTGACGGCTGATCTCTCCGAGCCGTTGGCGGATCTCGGCCGCACCCATCAGCTTCCTAGGCATACGACCACCTTACAGGCGACCACGGGAGTGGCATTTCACCCAGTCGGTGTGGAACCTGCGCGCGGCGGAGCTGTGGCGGCGCACCAGCATCACCGCCAACCGCTACATCCGCCGGGTCGCCCACGAGCGGGGTATCCGGACCGGCCTGTCGTGACCTACGACAAGTCCGGCAAGGCCCGGACCCGGTGGGTCAGCCCGGTCCGGCTGGAGTTCAGCAAGGCCGCTGAGATGCAGCGCCGCGCCGCGATTCACCTGCACTGCGTGGTCCGCCTTGATGGCAATGACCCTGACCAGCCGGACACCATCGTCGCGCCGCCGCCCGGACTGGACGCACACGACCTGGTCGCCGCTGTCGATCATGCGGTCGCGACCGTCGCCTTCACCACCGCGCCGCACCCGGCCAACCCGGCGGGGTGGACGATCAGTTGGGGCTCCCAGGTCCTCACCAAGGTAATCACCGATGGCGCCGACGGCGAGGTGACCCACAAGCAGGTCGTCGCCTACCTCGCGAAGTACGCCACCAAGTCGACCGAGGTCACCGGGCACGCCTCGAACCGGCTCACCGATGACACCGTCGGCCTGTACGCCGACCCGGACGGCACCCACCCGCAACGGCTCATCGACGCCTGCTGGCGGCTCGGCAGCTTCCGCACCGATCCCACTCCGCCTGGTCCGCTCGCACCCAAGCGCCGCGCTGAACCCGCTCCGGCTGAGCCCTTCGGTGTCCTGCGCACCGACCCGGACTGCGGGGGCTGTACCCGCTACCGGACCTGCCCCACCTGCGCCGCTGAGCAAGTCGCCGCCGCAGACATGGCTCGCCGCGCCCCCGGCCGGGCCGCCGGCCAGTCCGTACCTGAAGCTGCGCCGGTGGGCGCACATGCTCGGCTTCGGCGGCCACTTCCTCACCAAGTCCCGCCGCTACAGCGTCACCTTCGCCATACTGCGCGACGCACGCGTCGTGTTCCGCCGCGCCCAGACCGGCGGCCCCGAACGGGCTGAGCCGGTCGCCGAGCCCACCACGCTGGTCGTCAACTTCCTGCAGTTCGTCGGCGCCGGCTGGCAGACACCGGCCGACGCCATGCTCGCCAACACCTCCGCCGCCATGGCCCGAGAACACGCCGAAACCGCCAGACAGCACCTTCAGACCCTGGCCGCGTGAACGGCCGACAACCGTCAAGCCCGCCTTGACGCCACGCTGCGAACTGAGGCGGTCGGAACTCTCTCGGATAGGAGCAACAGACTGATGGCGACAGCGTCGGCGTCAGCGGCGGCAGTCGACAGGCTGTGGACGATCGATGACGTCTCAGCCTTCCTTCGGGTACCGATTGCGACGCTCTATCAGTGGCGGCACCATCGCGTCGGCCCACCGGCATTCAAGGTCGGTCGCCACCTGCGATACGACCCGACGGCCGTGCGCGCATGGCTCGTCTCCCAGGAGGCGTGAGCGGTGCCCGTCGACGACACGTGGTACCTGACGAAGCGCGGCCCGGATGGGGACGGTTGCCATCCCGCAAACACGGGCGGGGCAAACGCTGGCGCGTCCGTTGGGTCGACAACCATGGCAGCGCCCGTGAGCGGCACTTCGAGCGCAAGGCGGACGCCGACCGGTACGACGCCAACGTGCGCGCCGACCTCAGCCGTGGCCAGTACATCGATGACAGGGCCGGGCGGGTCACGGTTGCCGACCTCGCCGAACGGTGGCGTGCCGACCAGTTGCACATCCCGAGCACGGCCATCCGGGTCGAGCACGCCATCCGGTTGCACATCGTCCCCGGCATCGGGCAGATGCAGGTCGGGCAAGTACGCCCCAGCAAGGTTCAGGCGTGGGTGAAGGACCGTGCCCAGGTGCTGGCACCGACCACTCTGCGGGTGGTGTACGGCTACCTGAACGCCATCTTCGCCTCGGCGGTACGCGATCGGCTCATCGCCAGCTCGCCCTGCGTCGACATCCGCCTGCCGGGCATCGACCGCGACAAGCGGGTGATCCCGACGCCGGAGCAGGTGCACCGCTTGGCCGAGCTGATGCCGCCCCGTCTCGCGGCGACCGTCTACGTCGCGGCCGGCTGCGGTCTGCGGCTCGGCGAGGTGCTCGGGCTGGAGGTCGGCGACATCGACTTCGACGCTGCCGAACTGACGGTGCGCCAGCAGTTGAAGATGCACAAGGGTCGCCCGCCGTACCTCGGCCGACCGAAGACGAAGACGAGCACCCGCAATGTCGAGCTGCCGGACGTGGTGGCGACTGCGCTGCGCGAGCACCTGGCGGAGGGCTGTGCGCCCGTGGAGGTGGACGACGAC
Source organism: Couchioplanes caeruleus (assembly GCF_003751945.1). Lineage (NCBI taxonomy): Bacteria > Bacillati > Actinomycetota > Actinomycetes > Micromonosporales > Micromonosporaceae > Couchioplanes > Couchioplanes caeruleus. The sequence goes on from NZ_RJKL01000001.1 coordinate 2,410,076, forward strand.
ACCGACCCCCGACGACCGAACCGGCGTCCCGCCGAGCTCGTCTTCCGCGCGGCCAGCGGCGAGCCGGTGAACGCCTCGACCTTCTCCCGTACCTGGACCCCGGTCCGGACGAAGGTCGGTCTGCCGCCACGCTGGGGCTTCCACGGCCTGCGGCACTACTACGCGACGCTGCTGATCCACGCCGGGGCGAGCGTCAAGACGGTGCAGCTCGCGCTCGGTCACTCGACTCCGACGATCACACTCAACGAGTACGTGCACGAGTGGCCGGATGTGCTCGACCGCACCCGCGCCCTGGTCGACGGGGCGCTCGGGACACGAGAAACGGCGGCCACGTCGGCTGGGAGCCGAGCATGACCGCCGCTTGCTACGTTGGGCCCAACTTGGGCCCAAGATCAGACCAGCAGGTGTTTCCGCTGGTCGCAGGCCCGAGAAGGGTCAGACGTTGTAGTACATCTCGAACTCGTGCGGGGTCGGGCGCAGGCGGACCGGGTCGATCTCGTTGGCGCGCTTCCAGTCGATCCACGTCGAGATCAGGTCGTCGGTGAAGACGCCGCCTGCGGTGAGGAACTCGTGGTCCGATTCGAGGCTGTTCAGGACCGCGTCCAGCGAGGCCGGGACCTGCTTGACGCTGCCCCACTCCTCCGGCGGAAGGTCGTAGAGGTCCTTGTCGATCGGGGCCGGCGGCTCGATCTTGTTCTTGATGCCGTCGAGGCCCGCCATCATCTGGGCCGAGAACGACAGGTACGGGTTCGAGGACGGGTCCGGCACGCGGAACTCGACGCGCTTGGCCTTGGGGTTGCTGCCGGTCACCGGGATGCGGGTGCAGGCGGAGCGGTTGCGCTGCGAGTACACCAGGTTGACCGGGGCCTCGAAGCCGGGCACCAGGCGACGGTACGAGTTGACCGTCGGGTTGGTGAACGCCAGCAGCGACGGCGCGTGGTGCAGCAGGCCGCCGATGTACCAGCGGGCCGTGTCGGACAGGCCCGCGTAGCCGGTCTCGTCGTAGAACAGCGGCTCGCCGCCGAGCCAGAGGCTCTGGTGGGTGTGCATGCCGGAGCCGTTGTCGCCGAAGAGCGGCTTGGGCATGAACGTGACGGTCTTGCCGTGCTCCCAGGCCGTGTTCTTGATGATGTACTTGAACATCTGCATCTGGTCGCCGGCGTGCAGCAGCGTCGAGAACCTGTAGTTGATCTCGGCCTGGCCCGCGGTGCCGACCTCGTGGTGCGAGCGCTCCACGGTGAAGCCGACGTCGATGAGGCGGCGGACCATGGCGTCGCGCAGGTCGGAGTAGTGGTCGACCGGCGCCACCGGGAAGTAGCCGCCCTTGTACGCGGTCTTGTAGCCGCGGTTGCCGCCCTCCTCCTCGCGGCCGGAGTTCCAGGCACCCTCGATCGAGTCGATGTGGTAGAAGGACTCGTGGGCTGACGTGGAGTGGCGGATCGAGTCGAAGATGTAGAACTCGGCCTCGGCACCGAAGTACGCCGTGTCGGCGATGCCGCTGGACGCCAGGTAGGTCTCGGCCTTCTTCGCCACGTTGCGCGGGTCACGCGAGTAGGGCTCGCGGGTGAACGGGTCGTGGATGAAGAAGTTCAGCGCCAGGGTCTTCTGGATGCGGAACGGGTCGATGAAGGCCGTGGTCACGTCCGGCAGCAGCATCATGTCGGACTCGTGGATGGCCTGGAACCCGCGGATCGACGATCCGTCGAAGGCGAGGCCGTCGGTGACGACGCTGTCGTCGAACGACTCCACCGGCATGTTGAAGTGCTGCATCACGCCGGGGAGGTCACAGAACCGTACGTCGACGAACTTGACGTCCTCGTCCTTGAGGTATCGCAGGAGTTCCTCGGGATTGGCGAACACACGTCCTCCTGGCACAGATTTTCGAACCGGGGCGGCGTGGGCCGCCTCGTGGCTAGGCTGGTCGCGACGCTATGGGCCGAGGGTTGCCCGGGCGTATCCCTATTGTTTCCGCCGTGTTACGGAGCCTGTTGTCATGGTTTCGGCGTGCTCGCGACCCTCGAGGACCCTAACCCCGGTCCCCCGCCGACGGGTACGGATGGCCCGATTACCCTGATCCACCGTGCCGACACCCGCGAAAGAGACATCCGAGCCGGCGGAGTTCGGCCGGCGGTTCGCCGCGCTGGTCATCGACTGGGCGCTGTGCCTGATGGTGGGCGCCTTCTACGCCGATCCGCGGGTGGTGGCGTGGCCGCCTGTGCTCGTACTCGTCGTACTGAACGCTCTGCTCGTCGGTCTCTTCGGACAGACGCCGGGCATGGCGCTGGCCCGCATCCGCTGTGTGTCGTTCGCCGACGGCGGGGCGATCGGCATGGGTAGGGGCCTGATCCGCGGTCTGCTACTGGTCCTGCTGATCCCGGCGGTCATCATGGACGCGGACCGCCGCGGCCTGCACGACCGCGCGGCCGGCTCGATCGTCGTCAAGCGACCGGCCCCGGTCGTCTGAGCGAGGCCCGTCCGCGAGCGAGGCGACCGCGGGCAACCAGAGCAACAGCGCGACGCCGAGCAGCACGTAGAGATTCGCGCCGAGGAAGGCGAGCGGCGGCTTCGGCCCGTTCTCGTACAGGAACGTCACCCGCGTGCAGACCACGACATAGCCGGCGACCGCCAGCCGGAAGACCCCTTTGTGCGTACGGGCCGTCTCGACGCACCGCACCAGGGCGGGCAGCAGCCAGACCCAGTGGTGCACCCAGGTCACCGGGCTGATCAGGCAGCCGACGATGCCGGTCAGGGCCAGCCCGCCGAGCGGGTCGGCGGCGCGTACCCGCCATGCCCACAGCCCGACGGCGGCCAGCACGCCGGCCACCCAGAGCTGCGACTCGACCGCGTCCACCGGCAGCCGGGCCAGGAAGCCACGCAGCGACTGGTTGGACACGTACTCGAGATTGCCGACGCGGTTGGTGTCCCAGAGCGCGGAGGTCCAGAACTCGCGCGAGGCGTCCGGCCAGAACGCGGCGGTCACCAGGGTGGTCGTGGCGGCGGCCGCGATCGCGGTGACCGCGGCCCTCCAGCGCCGGGTGATCAGCAGATACAGGATGAAGATGCCGGGAGTCAGCTTGATCGCGGTCGCGACCCCGATGCCGACGCCGGCCCAGCGCCGTCCCCGCCCCACGCCGAGCAGCACGTCCCCGGCGACGAGGGCGAGCAGCAGGAGGTTCACCTGACCGAAGCCGAACGTCTCGCGCACCGGCTCGAAGAACAGCGCGAGGCAGGACGCGACGGCGACCGCGTACCAGGGCGTCCACCCCCGCCGTTCGATGAGCGGGCAGAGAAACCACCACGTGACCAGCACGGTCGTGACGACGGTGGCGACCGACGCGACGGTGACGATCAGCCACAGCGGCAGCACCGCCATGGGAATCATCACCAGGGCGGCGAACGGAGGGTACGTGAAGCCGTACGGAGTGCCCTCCTTGAGATAGTCGTAGATCATGCCGCCGTCGCGGAACCAGTAGCGGACCGCACCGGAGTAGACGCCGGAGTCGAAATAGAAGTGGTGGACCGCGGTCCAGGCGAGAGCGGCGGCAGCGGCCGCGCCCAGGGCGGCGAGGATCACGATCCGGCGGTTCACGCGATCACCCTACGAGCCCGCCGCCCGCGTACGGCGACCACGGCGAGCGCCACGAGCGCGGCCGTGACCACGAACGCCCCGGGGACGCGGGTGTAGAGCGCCCAGTTGTAGCCGGCCGGGGTGGTGAGCATCGCCGCGAACGCGCAGAGGCCCAGCGTCCAGCGGTTCTCGGCCCGGGCGGCGGCGAGCACGGCGAGCGGCCACGTCGCGTACCAGGGATGGAAGACGGGGGCGCAGAGGACCGTCGCGGCGAGCGCGAGGCCGGCGTGGCCCAGGGGATCGCCGCGCCCCCATGCGCGCCACCACAACGCGACGAGGGCGACGGCCAACAGCACCACCCCGGCGACGCGGGTCACCGGGACGGCGTCGGCACCGGTGACGGCATCGATGGTCAGGCCCACGGCGGTCGAAGGGGAGGTCCAGGCCACGGTGTCGCCGCTGCGTGCCAGCCCGGTCACCCATCCGGCGCCGCGTCCCGACACCGCCGAGAGCGCGACCGTGACGAGCAGGGCGCCGCCGCCGATCGCACCGGCCGGTCGGAGCAGCTCGCGCACCGGTCGACGGCCCGTTCCGGGCAGGGCGGCGAGCACCGCGAAGGGCACCACGACGATCGCCGTCACCTTGACGCCCACCGCCAGGCCGAGGACGGCGCCGGCGGCGACCAGCCCCGCGAGGGGCGGACGCGCGGCGGCGAGTGCCAGGCCGGCCAGGATCAGGCCGACCATCAGCGCGTCGTTGTGGGCGCCGGAAACCAGATGGATCAGGATCAGCGGGCACGCCAGTACCGTCCAGACGGCCCGGGCCGGGTCGATGCCACAGCGGCGGGCAACGGCCGGCACACCCGCCGCGACCAGGGCCACGCCGGCCAGGGCGACGATCCGCAGCCCGGCGACGACCCCGGCGAGCGAGTCGCCGGCCAGAGCGACGACCCAGGACGCGAGCAGCAGGAACAGCGGACCGTACGGCGCCGGCGAATCGGCCCACGACGACGCCACGGAGCCGAGCCACGGGCAGCCGAAGCGAGCGACGCCGGCCGCGTACGGATCCCCGCCGGCGTACTGGACATAGCCCTGGCACGCGTACGAATAGACGTCCGCGCTGCCGAGCGGCAGGAACGGCAGCACCGGCAGGAACCACAGTGCGGCGGTCACCAGCGCCCAGCGCGTCGAGGGGACGGTGCGGCGCCCGGTCCACCAGGCGGCGAGGAGCAGTGCCGTGCCCAGGACCCACAGGATCGGCAGCAGCACCCCGCGCTGCCCGCTGAGCAACGTCACCGGATTGATGCTGGGCGCCCGCGCGAACCCGGAGCCGCCCAGGGAGGCCGTACCCGCGGTGGCGACGCTGCCGGCGAGCCCGCCCCAGCGCACCAGCCGGGGAGTCACCGTCACGCCGAGACCGCCGTCGCCGGTGCGGGCTCGCGCATCCACCTCAGCGAGCGCCAGGCCACCCAGCCCACCAGGCCGGTGACGAGGAACGCGAGCGGCACCTGCAACGGCTTCCAGGCGCCGTCGCCGTTGGGCAGGATCAGGAACATCGAGACCACGACGGTGATCTCGAGCCAGCGCGCCCGCACGGCAGTGACCGCCAGCAGTGCCAGCGTCCAGAAGAGGTACCAGGGCTGGGTGATCGGCGCGAGGAAGATGACGGCCAGGCAGGCCAGCGCGGCACCGTGCAGGGCATCGCCACGCCGGAAGCGCCACCAGAGGACCACGAGAGCGATCAGCAGCATGACCAGGGCGACCGCACGCACCGCGGGCACGACGTCGAGCCGCACGCCGAACCACTTCGCGACGGCGTTGACCGCGATGCCCACCGCCGTGGACGGCGAGGTCCAGCTCCGCGACTCCCCCGCCCCGGACAAGGCGACCGCCCAGCCGAAGCCCAGCCCGGAGACGACCGAGAGCGCGACGAGCGTCGCCGCCGCCCCGGCGACCACCGCGCCGCCGCGGCGCAGGAAACGCGGCAGTCCCTCGCGGGTCAGCTCCAGTCCGTTCGCGGCGAGCAGCGCGGCGAACGGCAGCACCACGCCGACGGTCGTCTTGACCGCGATCGCCGCACCGATCAACGCCCCGCCCGCGACCAGCAGCGCCGTGCTCCGCCGGCCGGCCACCAGGGCGAGACCCCCGATCAGCAGCGCCATCGTGAGCGCGTCGTTGTGGCCGCCGCCGACGACGTGCACCGGCACCAGCGGGCAGCAGAGCACCAGCCACAGGGCCCGCTCCTGCGACGCTCCCGTACGCCGGGCCAGCGCCGGGACGACCACGGCCAGCGCCGCGACCGCCAGCACGGCGTACAAGCGGAAGATGCCGAGCGCGACGGCCTGCGAGCCGAAGGAAGCGGCGACACCGGTCAGCACGATCCAGAGCGGTCCGTACGGCGTCGGCGTGTCCCGCCACACCACCGACACCGACTCGAGCCAGGGGCAGGGCTGCGCGGAGACGCCGACGACCGACGGGTTGAGCCCGGCGTCGAAGAGCGAGCCCTGGCAGGCGTACGCGTACATGTCCCGGCTGGCCAGGGGCGGCACGAAGAGCAGCGGCACGATCCACAGCGCCGCCGTGACGAGGATCCACCGCCGCGACACGGTCAGGCGGCGCCCGTACCACCAGGCGGCGCAGAGGGCGACGAGCCCGGCGATCCAGAGCGTCATGATGAGTACGCCGTTCGGACCGCGCAGGATGCTCATCACCGAGACCCCGCGCCGGATCCACGTCGGCGCGCCGAACAGCACCGCGTCGGCGGCCACGCACACCGACCCGGCGAGGCCGAGCCATCTCACCCCGGCCGGACGGCCCAGCCATGCCGGAGCGGTCACGAGTTCGCCCGCAGGATCGGCACGCCCTCGACGACCGTGTCGAGGTGGTAGTGGGCGGCCAGGTCGGCGGCGATCCCGCCGCTCGGGTCCACCGCCTCCGGCCGGGTGTCGAGCACGACCAGCACGGGCCGCTGCGGCGAGGTCAGCATGGCGCGCAGGCGGGGCAGCGCGTCGGAGATCTTGTCGATCGGTTTCCCCCACAGGTACGGATACGGCGACTGGCGGTCGGCCGCGAAGTAGAGGTACGCCTCCGATTCGAGGACGTAGATGCGGTCGTCGGGGGCGGTGGACGCCCTGATCACGGCCGCGATCCGGTCGTCGCGCGCGGCCAGCGCGGCGTACGGGATCGTGTCGGCCCGCCGGCCCGGCGACATGGGCACCAGCGCGGCCAGCCAGACCAGGGTCGGCAGGGCGACGACCGCGGCGAGCGCCCCGCGTCGCCATGCGGATCCGGCGCTCACCACCGCCGCGGCGGCCAGCACCACCAGGGCGGGCAGGAGCTGCACGAAGTAGTGCGGCCAGTAAGAGCCGCCCAGGTTGACGCCGAGGAGCCCGGCGGCCAGCCAGCCGCCGAGCAGCCAACGGGCGCCCCGGTCGAACGACCGCCACCCGAGCAGCGCGACGAGCAGCACCGGGACGATGCCCATGGCGATGTCGCCGGCGTGCCATGCGAGATCCGACCAGCGCGTCGAGGCGTTCGAGCCCGCGCCGCCCATCGCCGACAACTGGTAGCCGACCAGCGCGGTCCAGTATCCGGCCCAGCCGGTCGCGAGGCCGTGGACCACCGAGGCGGCCAGCGGAAGCGCCACACCGGCCAGAAACACGACGGCGGCTTTCCCACGGCGCAGCAGCCCCACGACGACCATGCCGACGATCACGCCGTCGATGCCGGACTGTTTCATGGTCAGGGCGAGCCCCGCGGCCAGCCCGGCGGCGGCGAGCATCCACAGCGGCCGGTCACGCCGCCACCAGTAGACGACGAGGGCGACGGCAACCGTCGACGGGACGCCGGCGAGCAGCTCACCGTTGAGGGTCATGCCCTCGAGATGCGGGGCGAGGCCGGCGACGGCGTAGAGCCAGGCGGCGGCGACGCCCACCGCGCGGTTCACCAGCAGCCAGCCGATGGCGGCCAGCGCGAGCGTGATGACCGCCCCGGCGACGACCAGACCGGTCCGGATCGCCGGTCCGGAGTCGCCCAACGCCAGCAGCGCGCGGTACGTCAGCAGCAGTCCCTGCGGGCGGTCCAGCCACGCGGTGTCGTAGAGGCGGTCGCCGCGAGCCCATTGCCGGGCGACGTACGCATAGCCACCCTCGTCGGTCGACAGACCGGTGAAGACGAACGGCAGCCGCACCAGCACCGCGACCACGACCGCCGCCGCGACCGGCCACTTCGGGAATCTCGCGCCGTCCACGGTGATCGCCGGCGTCACCGTGGACGACGCGCGGCCCTCAGGCATCGAGGACGCGTTCCATCGCGGCCCGGGAGCGTCGGGTGATGCGCAGATAGCGGTCGACGAACTCCCCCGGATCCCCGCCGCCGAGCAGCAGCACCACCCCCGCCAACTCCGCCCCGTGCCGCGGTAGCTGATCGGTGGGCCTGCCCCGGACCAGCGTCAACGCGTTGCGGACCTGTGCCGCCAGCGTCCAGCCCGCGGTCATCGCCGCCGCGTCGACCTTGTCGATCAGCTTCGCTTCCAGCTCCGCGGTGAGTGCCTCGAGCGTGCGGGTCATGCGCAGGCCCGGCAGGGCGTACCCGTGCCGCAGTTGCACCAGTTGCACCGCCCACTCGACGTCGGCGAGCCCGCCACGGCCGAGTTTGGCGTGGGTGTTCGGGTCGGCACCGCGGGGCAGCCGCTCGGTCTCCACTCGGGCCTTGATCCGGCGGATCTCGACGATCTGGTCGCGGGTGAGGCCGCCGTCCGGATAGCGCATGCTGTCGGCGAGGCTCTCGAACTCGCGGCCGAGGTCCTCGTCGCCGCAGACGAAGCGGGCGCGCAGCAGGGCCTGCGACTCCCAGACCTTGGACCAGCGGGCGTAGTACTGCGCGTACGCGTTCAGGCTGCGCACGAGCGGTCCTTGACGCCCCTCGGGGCGCAGGTCGGCGTCGACGCCGAGCGGCGGGTCGGGTGCGGGCGCGCCCAGGGTGCGGCGCATCTCCTCGGCGATCGCGTGCGCGGCGCCGCTGGCCTCGGCGTCGGACACGCCCTCGGGCGCGGCGAAGACGAACAGCACGTCGGCGTCGGACGGGTAGCTCATCTCGTAGCCGCCGAGGCGACCTACGCCGATCACCGCGAAGCGCAGCCCCTCGGGGCCCGGGTGGACCCGGCGGGCGGCGTGCAGCGCGGCGCCGAGCGTGGCGTCGGTGACGGCGGAGAGGGCGATGCCCACGTCGTGGACGTCGAGCGGTTGGGCCGGGGCGAGCTCACCCGCCTGGCTGAGGATGTCGGCGCAGGCCAGCCGGAACAGCTCGCGGCGGCGCAGCGCCCGGACGGCGGCGATGGCCGGGGCCGGGTCGGTGGCGCCGTCGCGCAGGTGCCGGTCGACGGCCGCGGCGAAACCGTCGCGGAGCACGTCGCGGGGGCGGGGTTGCAGCTCCGCGTCGTCGGCGAGCAGGCGCAGCGCCTCGGGGTCGCGGATGAGCAGATCGGTCGCGTACCGGGAGAGGCTGAGCACCCGGGCGAGACGGCGGGCGACCGGGCCGCCGTCACGCAGCAGCCGCAGATACCACGGTGTGCCGCCGAGCTTGTCCGACACGTGCCGGTAGTTGAGCAGGCCGCGGTCGGGCTCGGGGGCGTCCGCGAACTCCTGCAGCAGCATCGGCAGGAGCGTGCGCTGGATCGCCGCCGTGCGGCTGACCCCGCCGGTCAGCGCCTGCAGATGCCGCAGCGCGCCGGCCGGGTCGGCGAAGCCGAGGACCTCCAGGCGACGGCCGGCCGACTCGGTGGTCATCCGCAGCGCCTCGGCGGGCACCCGGGCGACCGCCTCGAGCAGCGGCTGGTAGAGCAGCTTGACGTGCAGGCGGCGCACGTGCGCGGCGTGGCCGACCCAGTCGGAGCGGAACGCCTCGACCGCGTCCCGGCCGGGCTCCGCGGTGTAGTCGAGGGCTGCCGCGAGCCAGCGCAGCAGCCGCGGATCGTCCGGGACGGTGTGCGTACGCTTCAAATTCTGCAGTTGCAGCCGGTGCTCCACGGTCCGCAGGAAGCGGTAGCCGCGCAGCAGGGTCTCGCCGTCCTCGCGGCCCACGTAGCCGCCGGCGACGAGGGCGCGCAGGGCGGGCAGAGTGCCGCCCAGGCGCAGGCTCTCGTCGACGCGCCCGTGCACGAGCTGCAGGAGCTGCACGGCGAACTCGATGTCGCGCAGGCCGCCGGGGCCGCGTTTGATCTCCCGGTCGACCTCCTTCGGCGGCACGTTGTCGATGATCTTCCGGCGCATGTCGCGGACGTCCGCGACCGCCTCCGGCCGCTCGGCGGCGTGCCACACCAGCGGCGCGAGGTCGTCCAGCCATTCCCTTGCCAGCACCGGGTCGCCGGCCGCCGGGCGGGCCTTCAGGAGGGCCTGGAATTCCCAGGTACGGGCCCAGCGCCGGTAGTAGGCCTGGTGGCTGGCGAGCGTCCGGACCAGCGGCCCGCGGCTACCCTCGGGCCGCAGCGCGGCGTCGACCGGCCACGCGACCTGCCCGCAGATCTCGATCAGCTTGGCCGCGACCGTGGTGCCGGCGCTGAGGTCCTCGTCGCCGGCGGCCACGAAGATGACGTCCACGTCGGAGACGTAGTTCAGCTCGTTGCCGCCGCACTTGCCCATGGCGATCACTGCCAGCCGCGGCGCGGCGGTGGAGGCCGGCAGTCCGGCGAGGGCGATGGCGTACGCCGCGGCGAGGGTCTCGTCGGCGAGGCGGGACAGCGCCGCCATGGTGGGCTCGAGGCCGCGTCCGCCGGTCAGGTCTGCGGCGACGATGCGCAGCAGTGCGATCCGGTACGCCGTCCGCAGCCCCGCGACGGTCGGCGGTCCCTCACCGGTGGCGTCGCCGGATTCGAGGTGGCCCTCGGCGTTCGGCGGCATGCCGGTCTTGCCGGTGGCCAGCACCCGCCACTGGCCGGGGTTGGCGACGAGGTGGTCGCCCAGCGCGCTGGACGCGCCGAGCACCGCGACCAGGCGGCGGCGTAACGCGGCGTCGGCCGCGAGCTCGGACAGCAGGGCGCCGGCCGCGGGGCTCTCGGCGATCTGTTCGCCGGGACCGGTGACCGGGCCGCCGTGGTCGCGCCGCGCCGCCCTCGACTCCGCTTCGACCAGCCGGTGGAGCTGGCGCAGGGCGAGGGTGGGGTCGGCGGCCCGCGACAGCGCCTGCAACAGCTCGGCGGCGCCCGCGCCGACCGGCTCCTGGGCGTCGGCGTTCCACAACCGCAGGCCCTCGGGGCCGAGCAGGTCGGCCGCGCGGGCACCGTTGTCGGCGAAGCCGTACCGGGCGAGGCGGCTGGGCCTGGTCATGTCAATGGCCCAGCAGCGGCAGGGCGCGGCCGGTGCCCGGGGCGGGGATGTCCGCGCCGGGTAGCTCGCCCAGGGCGAGGGCGGCGAACCGGGCCGCGAACGGCTGCCAGGCCTCCTCGACGTCGGCGAGCACGTCCACGGTCGCGGCGACCACGACCTCGGGCTCGTAGCCCAGCTCGGCGAGCAGCGTCCGATCGTTGCGGGCCCAGCCCTCGATCATGGCGGCGTCGCACTCGATGTGGAACTGCACGCCCCAGGCCCGGTCGCCGAGGCGGAACGCCTGGTGTGGATAGCGGGTCGAGGCGGCGAGCAGCACGGCACCGATCGGCAGCTCGGTGATCTCGTCGCTGTGCCACTGCACCACGTCGGGCAGCAGCGGCACGTACTTGAACAGCGGGTCGGTGTCGGCCGCGTCGCGGCGCCCGACCAGGCCCGGGCCGATTTCTGGGCCGGCGGTGCTGCGCTCGACCAGGCCGCCGTGGGCCTGGGCGAGCAGTTGCGCACCCAGGCAGACGCCGAGCGTCGGCACGTGGTGGCGCACCGCCTTGCGCAGCAGCCCTTCGAGGGCCGGGAACCAGGGTGCGCCGGGGTTGCCCGCCGCGTCGGCGTAGACGCACTGGTCGCCGCCGAGGACGACCAGGGCCACGTGTCCGTCGAGGTTCTCGGGCAGCGGGTCGCCCGCGTGTGCCCGGACGACGTTCAGGCCGAGGCCGGCCTCGGTGAACCAGTCACCGAGCCGGCGCAGGTCGTCGGAGGGGTAGTTCTCGATCACCAGTGCTGTGCCCACCCCACGAGGCTATCGGGTGGGTCCGGTGCCGGTGTTCAGGCCGGGGTCCACCGCGCGATGATCTCGTCGTCCTCCATCTCGCCGGTCTCCACGAAGCCGAGCGAGAGATAGAGCGCGCGGGCGGCGGTGTTCTCCGGCGCGTAGCTGAGCGCCACGTTGGGCACGCCAGGCTCGGCGGCGAGCCGGTCGCGCAGCGCGACCACCAGCGCCCGGCCGATCCCCTGTCGCTGCCGGGACGCGTCGACGACCACCCCGCCGATCCAGCGGCTGGCGTCGTCGTCGACGGCCCACATGCAGAAGCCCGCGACCTCACCGTCGACGGTCACCGCCAGCGGATGCCAGGTGTCGCCGTAATGGCACAGGCACAGGTAGTGGCTGACGTCGTTGACGAACTCCCGCTGTTCGGGCTGCACCGTCAGCGCCACGCAGGCACGCCAGTTGTCCTTGGTGACGGGTTCAAGATCGATATGCATCCCGGCATCATCGCAGGGACGCGGGCGTCGGGTGTCAGGCGATGCAGGCGCAGACGATCAGGGCCGCGCCGAAGTGCGACGCCGCGCTGACCATCGCGCCCGGGTGCCGCTCCTGGGTGCAGATGACCTCGCCGAGCTTGCCGGGCGTCATCCAGTCCAGCACCAGGAACGCCAGCGCCATGACCGCGATGCCGAGCACGCCGAAGATCGCCGTGGAGGCCAGGCCCTCGCCGAAGTTCTCGTAGCTGGTGAAGATCGCCGTGAAGACGATCAGCGCGATGCCGAGCTGGTTGGCCGCGAGCAGGGTGGCCGCGTTCGGGTTCTTCTCGACCCAGATCAGGTCGCGCAGCTTGCCCGGGGTGAGCAGGTCGACGAGGACGAAGCCCAGGGCCATCAAGCCGATGCCGACCGCGCCGAACACGATGCTGCGCCCGGCACCCTCAAGCAGATTCTCCAGCACGGTTACTCCCTCGTCGCGGTGTCCGAGGGCACCGTATCGGACCAGCGCCCGTCAGTGATCCACCGGCCGGGCGAAAGGTCAGAGTGTCCCGAGATAACGCTCGCGCTCGTACGGGGTGACCTCGCGCCGGTACTGCTCCCACTCCTGGCGCTTGTTACGCAGGAAGAAGTCGAAGACGTGCTCGCCGAGCACCTCCGGGATCAGCTCGGACTTGGCCATCACGTCGATCGCCTCGGCGAGGTTCTCGGGCAGTGAGTCGTACCCCATCGCCTTGCGTTCCTGCGGCGACAGCGCGAGGACGTCGTCCTCGGCGCCCGGCGGCAGCTCGTAGCCCTCCTCGATGCCCTTGAGCCCGGCGCCCAGCAGGACGGCGAAGGCGAGGTACGGGTTGGTGGCGGAGTCGAGCGAGCGGACCTCGACCCGGGCCGAGTTGGGCTTGCCGAACGCCGGCACCCGCACCAGCGCCGACCGGTTGAGGTGGCCCCAGCTCACGAACGCGGGCGACTCGGTGATCCGGTCGGGCAACTGCAGCGGGAAGAGCCGCTTGTACGAGTTGACCCACTGGTTGGTGACCGCGGTGTACTCGCGGGCGTGCACGAGCAGCCCGGCGATGAACGCGCGGGCCGTCTTGGACAGCTTGAGCGGGTCGCCTCCGTCGTAGAAGGCGTTGCGCTCGCCCTCGAACAGCGACAGGTGGGTGTGCATGCCGCTGCCGGGCTGGTCGGTGTACGGCTTCGGCATGAACGTCGCGCGCACGCTCTGCGAGAGCGCGACCTCCTTGACCACGTGCCGGAACGTCATGATGTTGTCGGCGGTGGTGAGCGCGTCCGCGTAGCGCAGGTCGATCTCCTGCTGGCCGGGGGCGACCTCGTGGTGGCTGAACTCCACGGAGATGCCGATGCGCTCCAGCGCGAGCACGGCCTGCCGCCGGAAGTCGCGCGCGACCGAGTGGGTGGTGTGGTCGAAGTAGCCGCCGCCGTCGACCGGTACCGGCACGCTGCCGTCCAGCGGTCCGTCCTGGACGAGGAAGAACTCGACCTCGGGGTGGGTGTAGAAGGTGAAGCCCTTCTCCGCGGCCTTGGCGAGCATGCGGCGCAGCACGTGCCGGGGATCGGCCCACGCCGCGCTGCCGTCCGGGAGCAGGATGTCGCAGAACATCCGGGCGCTCTCGCCGCTGTCGCCGCCCTCGAACGGGAAGACCTGGAACGTCGTGGGGTCGGGCATGGCGACCATGTCGGACTCGGAGACGCGGGCGAAGCCCTCGATGGCCGAGCCGTCGATGCCGATGCCCTCCTCGAAGGCGGCCTCGAGCTCGGCCGGCGCGACGGACACGCTCTTGAGGGTGCCGAGCACGTCCGTGAACCAGAGCCGGACAAATCGGATGTCGCGCTCTTCGAGCGTGCGGAGCACGAACTCCTGCTGTCGGTCCACGGCCACCCCTCGCACTTGCCCGGCGATCAGTGTCTCCCGTGCCGGTTACGCCGAGATTACGCTGACCACGGGCCGACAGTACGGCAGGGGAACCGGGTACGGGATGCCAACGCTGGGGAAGAATGGCCGCATGCCCTCGATGCGCATCGCCCTTGCCCAGGTGAACCCCACCGTCGGAGACATACCCGGCAACGCCGCCGCCGTGCGCCGCTGGACCCGCCGGGCCGCGGACGCCGGCGCCCAGCTCGTCGCGTTCCCGGAGATGATGATGACCGGGTATCCCATCGAGGACCTGGTCTTCCGCGAGTCCTTCGTGGTGGCGTCGCAGACCGCGCTGCGGCGGCTCGCCACCGACCTCGCCGCCGACGGCCTGGGCGACGTGGCCGTGGTCGTCGGCTACGTCGACGCCGACGGGCCCGCGCCGACCAGCGCCGACGCGGTGCCGGGCAGCGGACGCCGGGACGCCTCCGCGCTGCTGCTCGGCGGCGAGGTGGCGGCCACCTACTTCAAGCACCACCTGCCCAACTACGGCGTCTTCGACGAGGACCGCTACTTCGAGCCGGGCACCTCGCTGACCGTGGTGCGCTTCGGCGACACCGACATCGCCCTGACCGTGTGCGAGGACCTGTGGCAGGCGGGCGGCCCGTTCGCCGCCGCGCGACGCGCGGGCGTGCAGCTCGTGGTCTCCGTCAACGCCTCGCCGTACGAGCTCGACAAGGACGACGTCCGGCTGCCGCTGATCCGGCGCCGGGCGGCGGAGGCGGGCGCGACGGTCGCGTACGTGAACATGATCGGCGGCCAGGACGAGCTGGTCTTCGACGGCGACTCGATGATCGTGACCGCGGAGGGCGAGCTGCTGGCCCGGGCCGGACAGTTCACCGAGGAACTGCTGATCCACGACGTGGAGCTCCCCGCTGCGGGGACCGCGCCGGCGCCGCGGGCGGCGCAGCCGGAGCCGGCGACGACGAGCGAGTCGCCGCACGGCGAGGAACGTGGCGACGACGACATGACGATCACGCGGGTGGCCCTGGCCGCCGCGCCGCGACCGTTCAGCTCCGGCCCCGCCGTCGGCGGCATCGCCGAACGGGTCACCGACGAGGCGGAGATCTGGTCGGCGCTCACCCTGGGCCTGCACGACTACGTGGAGAAGAACGGTTTCCGTTCGGTGGTGCTCGGGCTGTCCGGCGGCATCGACTCGGCGGTCGTCGCCGCCATCGCGGTGGACGCGCTCGGCCCGGAGCGCGTCGTCGGCGTCTCCATGCCCAGCGGCTACTCGTCGGCGCACTCCCGCGACGACGCGGCGGACCTCGCCAAGCGCACCGGCCTGGACTATCGCAGCGAGCCGATCCAGCCGATGGTCGACACTTTCCTGTCCCACATGTCCCTCTCCGGCCTCGCGGTGGAGAACCTGCAGGCCCGCGTCCGCGGCGTCATCCTCATGGCGCTGTCGAACCAGGAGGGCCACCTGGTGCTCACCACCGGCAACAAGAGCGAACTGGCGGTCGGCTACTCGACCCTGTACGGCGACTCGGTCGGCGGCTTCAACCCGCTCAAGGACGTGCCGAAGACGATGGTGTGGCGCCTCGCCACGTGGCGCAACGCGGACGCCGCCCGCCGCGGCGACCAGGCGCCGATCCCGGAGAACTCCATCACCAAGCCGCCGTCGGCGGAGCTGCGCCCGGGCCAGGTCGACACCGACTCGCTGCCCGACTACGAGGTGCTCGACGCGATCCTCAGCGGCTACATCGACGGCGACCAGGGTCGTGACGACCTGGTCGCGGCCGGGCACGACGTCGCCCTCGTGGACCGGGTGCTGCGGATGGTGGACATCGCCGAATACAAGCGCCGCCAGTCGGCGCCGGGTACGAAGATCTCCATCAAGGCCTTCGGCCGCGACCGGCGCCTGCCGATCACCAACCGCTTCCGCGAGGGCGCGTGAGCGGGAGTGTGATCGGCTCCACTCACCTCTGACCGCGCGCGGTCCCCGGGTGCGACGATGCGAGTCGAACCCGGGGACCGCACTCCGCGGCCTCGAGGGAAGGAGACGACGATGTCCGAGACACCCGCCGAGGTGCCCACCCTGTACGGCGGCCCGCCCACCCGCCGCGTCCGCACCCGCGACCTGCTCGCGGCCAAGGAACGCGGCGACCGCTGGCCGATGCTCACCTCGTACGACCAGTACACGGCCGCCCTGTTCGACGGCGCCGGCATCCCGGTGCTGCTCGTCGGCGACTCCGCGGCCAACAACGTGTTCGGCTACGAGACGACCCTGCCGGTCACCACCGACGAACTGCTGCCCCTGGTACGCGCGGTCGTGCAGGCCACGAAGACCGCCCTGATCGTCGCCGACCTCCCGTTCGGCTCCTACGAGGAGGGGCCGGTCCAGGGCCTCCGCACGGCCGTACGGTTCATGAAGGAAGCCGGCGCGCACGCGGTCAAGCTGGAGGGCGGCCGCCGCGTCGCCGAGCAGATCCGGGCGATCGTCGGCGCGGGCATCCCGGTGATGGCCCACATCGGCTTCACGCCGCAGAGCGAGCACACCCTCGGCGGCTACCGCGTCCAGGGCCGGGGCAGCGCGGCCGAGGAGGTCATCGCCGACGCGCGGGCCGTCGCCGAGGCGGGCGCCTTCGCGGTCGTGCTGGAGATGGTGCCGGGCGACGTGGCGAAGCAGATCACCAAGGAGCTGACCATCCCGACCGTCGGCATCGGCGCGGGCCCGGACACCGACGCCCAGGTGCTGGTGTGGCAGGACATGGCCGGGCTGCGAGGCGGCAAGGCGCCCCGCTTCGTCAAGCGCTACGCCGACCTCGCGGGCGTGCTCGGCGAGGCCACCCGCCGCTTCGCCGACGAGGTGCGCACCGGCGAGTTCCCCGCCGCGGAACACACCTTCTAGGTCAGCCTTCCTTCTCGAACAACACCGTGCGGGTCCGAGGATCCGCCTCGGCCAGGCGTACCGTGATCCGCTGCCCCAGCGGCAGCTCACCCAGGCAGCGTGCCTGCACCGCGGGATCGTCGATGGCGACGGTCCCGCCGCGGGGGCGGGGCCGTCCGCCCGGCCGGGGCGGATCGTCGACGTCGAGCACACCGGCCTCGAAGGTCTCGCCCACCCGGCCCGCAAGCAGCACCGCCTCGGTCAGCGCGACCGCGCCACGATCCGCGGCGGAGGCCACCCGATCGGTCGCGGCCATCGCCTCCGGCAGGCGCGGCAGCGCGGCGCGGGCCCACTCCGGCACGGCCGCGCCGGCGTGCAGCGCCAGGCACACCTCGGTCGCGTACCGGTCGGCGAGGCGGCGCAGCGGGGCGGTGACGTGCGCGTACGGGGCGCCCACCCCGCCGTGCCCGGTCTCGGCCGGCGGCGCACCGTCGAACGCCGTGTACGCCGCCCCGCGCAGCAACTCCGCCGCCTGGTCGAGGAAGGCGGCGCCGCGGGGATCGGCCGGGTCGACGGACGACACGACCGCGCCGACCTGCGCCTCACGCGGCCACGTCACGCCGAGCGAGCCGGCGGCGGCCCGCAGCGCGGCGACGGCCTCGGGCTTGGCCGCGGGCATCGTGCGCAGCAGGCCCACCCCGCCGGCGAGCATCAGCGACGCGGCGGCCATGCCGGTGAGCAGCGAGATCTGCGCATTGTGCTCCTCCACCGGCAGCGGCGCGCGCAGCACCAGCCGCCACCCGTCGCCGTCGGGCTCGACCTCCTGCGCGGGCAGCGGCAGGTTGATCGCTCCCCGCCCGGCGGCCCGGGCGGCGAGCAGCCCACCGATCTCGGCCAGCAACGCGATCGGCTCCGGCGCGTCACCCGCCGCGACGGCGTCCTGAAGCCCCGCGTAGTCAAGCTTGGCGCGGCTGCGCACCCGCGCCCGTTCGAGCGCGACGGCGGCGATCGCCCCGTCCGCGTCGAGGTCGATCGTCCACAGCACCGCCGCGCGGTCGACGCCGGGCAGCAGACTGGCCGCATCCTCGCTGAGCACCGGCGGGTGCAGCGGAACCTTGCCGTCGGGCAGGTAGATCGTCTGGCCGCGTACCCAGGTCTCGGCCTCCAGCGGGCCGCCGGGCCGCACGTAGCTCGCGACGTCGGCGATCGCGTAGCGAACCCGGTAACCCCCGTTCCGGCGGCTCAGGTGCATCGCCTGGTCCAGGTCGCGGGAGGTGGCCGGGTCGACGGTGACCAGGGGTACGTCGGTGCGGTCGGTCGCGGGCGGAGGCGTCGCCGCGGCCCGGTGCGCCTCGGCCAGCGCCTCGGCGGGGAACTCCCCGGCCAGGTTCAGCTCCTTGCGCAGCACGGAGAAGTCGATACTCGGAGCGATGACCCGTTTGATCGGCACCGCTCATTCCTAACACGAACAGGGGCCGCACCCAGCCGGGTGCGGCCCCTGTTCCGCAGGTGTCAGCGCATCGGGTCAGCGCTTGGCGGTCGCCTTGCGCGCCGGGGCCGCCGTCGCGGGCCGGGAGTTGCTCGCCGCGGTGGCCCGGCGTGCGGCCGCGGCGTTCGCGGGCGGCTTGACCCGGCCGGCGTTGGTGGCCGAGTTCTTCGTCATGGAGGCGGGCTTGGCGTTGCCGGCCTTACCCGCGCGCACCTTGGTGGCGGCGGCGTTGCCGGTCGCCCGGGTGGCGGTGGCCTTCGCCGCCGTCTTCTTCGCGACCGTCGTGGCCTTCGCCGCCGTCTTCTTCGCGACCGTCGTGGCCTTCGCCGCCGTCTTCTTCACGGCGGTCGTTGCCTTCGCCGCCGTCGACTTCGCCGGCGCCTTCTTCGCCATCGTCGACTTCGCCATCGTCGACTTCGCCGGCGCCTTCTTGGCCGGGGCCTTCTTCGCCATCGTCGACTTCGCCGCCGTCGACTTCGCCATCGTCGACTTCGCCATCGTCGACTTCGCCGGCGCCTTCTTGCCCGGGGCCTTCTTCGCCATCGTCGACTTCGCCGCCGCCTTCTTCGCGGTGGTCGCGGCCTTCACGGCCGTCGCCTTGGCCTTCGCCGCCGTCGCCGCGGCCTTCGCCGCCGTCGACTTCGCCGCCGTCGACTTCGCCGCCGTCGACTTCGCCGCCGTCGACTTCGCGGTCGTCGACTTGGTCGCAGTCTTGGTGGCGGGGGCCTTCTTCGCCGTCGTCTTGCTCGCCGGAGCCTTCTTCGCCGCCATCTTGCTCGCGGGGACCTTCTTCGCCGCCATCTTGCTCGCCGCGGTGCGGGCACCGGAAGTCTTGCTCGCCGTGGCCTTGGGCGTGATGGCCGCGCCCATTCCGTTCTGGCCCGCCACGGCCTTGGTCGCGGCCGTCCTGCCGACCGTGGCCTTCTTGGCGGTGGCCTTGCTCGCGGTCGCCCTGGCGGCTGCCGGCTTGGTCGCGGTGGCCCTGGTCGCCGAGGCGGCCTTCCTGGTCGCGGTGGCGCGGCCCGCCACCGGCTTCGCCGTCGCCTTGGCGGCCGGCGATGCGCTCGCGGCACGCCTCGCGGGAGAAGTGGCCGCGGCTGCGGTGGCGGAGGCGCGCTTCGCCGTGGTGGCCGACGCGGCGGACGACACCGTGCCGGGCCGCTTGCCGGTGGTCGAGGTGGCGGCGGCGGTGCGCTTGGCGGCCGCCTGCTTGGTCGCGGCCGGGGCCGCGGCGGGTTTCTTGGCGACCCGGGTCGGGGCAGCCTTCTTGGTCACGGCCATGGGGAACTTCCTCCTTGCGAATGACTGCGGGCTCGTCTCCGCCTGGAGACCGAAGATTCCGGCTTGGACACAGGGGTCGAGCCGGCCTAGCTGACCTCCCCGGTCCAGCGGGCATCCTCGGCATCCCACGCCGCATTGCGCTTCTCGACCGTCTCGAGCGCCCGCGTAGCGTCGTCAGCGGAGGCGTACGGACCGAGCCGGTGCTGGGCAGGACATACGCCATCCCCGGACTCGACCCGGTCATGCCGGAGGCACCAGAAGTAGCCACCCCCGCCAGGCCCACTGTCGTTCATGCCATCACTGTGCACCTCAAACCGACCATGCGCTACCGATTCAGGCAAAAAGCCCCGTTTTTCCATAGTGGAGCGTCGAGAAGACCCCCCGAAGGAACGACAAAAATGCCCCGCCCCACTTCTCAGTGGGACGGGGCTTATCGGTGTGAAGGGGCTTCCCAGTGGGACGGCCTCAGCGCAGTCCGGCGGCGACCACCTCGGCGACCTGCACGGCGTTCAACGCCGCACCCTTGCGCAGATTGTCGTTGGACAGGAACAGCGCGAGCCCGTTGTCGACCGTCTCGTCGGCCCGGATGCGACCCACGAACGTCGGGTCCCGCCCGGCCGCCTGCAGCGGGGTGGGAACGTCGGACAACTCCACGCCCGGCGCCCCGGCGAGCAGCTCGCGGGCCCGATCCGGGCTGACAGGGCGCACGAACCGGGCGTTCACCTGCAGCGAGTGGCCGGTGAAGACGGGCACGCGCACGCAGGTGCCGGAGACCTTGAGCTCCGGGATGCCCAGAATCTTGCGGCTCTCGTTGCGCAGCTTCTGTTCCTCGTCGGTCTCGCCGCGCCCGTCGTCGACGATCGAGCCGGCCAGCGGCAGAACGTTGAACGCGATCGGCCGGGCGAAGGAGCGGGCCGCCGGGAACTCCACGGCGCCACCGTCGTGGGCCAGCTCGGTGGCGCGGTCGGCCACCTTCTTCACCTGCTCGTCGAGCTCGGCCACGCCGGCCAGCCCGGCACCGGAGACGGCCTGATAGGTCGTGACGACCAGAGCGACCAGCCCGGCCTCGTCGTGCAGCGGACGCAGCACCGGCATGGCGGCCATCGTGGTGCAGTTCGGGTTGGCGATGATGCCCTTGGGGCGCCGCGCGGCGGCGTCCGGGTTCACCTCGGCCACCACAAGCGGCACGTCCGGGTCCATCCGCCAGGCCGAGGAGTTGTCGATCACGACGGCGCCGGCCTCGGCGACGCGCGGCGCATACTCCTTGGAGCTGCCCTTGCCGGCGGAGAACAGGACGATGTCGAGCCCTCGGAAGTCCGCCTTCTCGGCGTCCTCGACGGTGACCTCACCGCCGTGCCACGGCAGGGTGCGGCCCGCGGAACGCGCGGAGGCGAAGAGCCGGAGCTGGTCAACGGGAAACCGGCGCTCGGCCAGGATGCGGCGCATGACGCCACCGACCTGTCCCGTCGCGCCGACGATGCCGATCCTCATGGGTCCCAACGTACGGTCTGAACTGCGCGTACGGAAACTCCGCGCCGTAGCGTGGGAAACATGTCTACCGTCTACACCCACGGGCACCACGAGTCGGTTCTACGGTCGCACCGCTGGCGCACCGCAGAAAATTCGGCGGCGTACCTGCTGCCCCATCTGACCTGCGGTGACCGCGTCCTCGACGTGGGCTGCGGGCCGGGCACCCTCACCGCGGATCTGGCGACGCACATCACACCCGGACGGATCACCGCTCTGGAGCCGACCGAGCGGGCACTCGACCTCGCCCGCGCCGAGATCGCCCGGCGCGGTCTGGGCACGGTCGACTTCGCGGTCGGCGATGTGCACGCCCTCGCCTTCCCCGACGCGACCTTCGACGTGGTGCACGCCCATCAGGTGCTTCAGCACGTCGGCGATCCCGTCCAGGCCCTGCGCGAGATGCGCCGCGTCACCCGGCCCGGCGGCATCGTCGCCGTCCGCGACAGCGACTACGCGGCCTTCACCTGGTTTCCGCGGCTGCCGGAGCTGGACGAGTGGCTGCGCCTCTACCACCGGGTCGCCCGCGACAACGGCGGCGAACCGGATGCGGGCCGCCGGCTGCTCTCCTGGGCCCACGCCGCGGGCTTCACCGACGTCACGGCGACCTCGTCCACCTGGTGTTTCGCCGACGACGAAGACCGCGCGTGGTGGGGCGGCATGTGGGCGGAGCGCATCCTCGCCTCGGACCTGGCCGGGCAGGCCCTGACCGCCGGTGCCGCCACCCGCGAAGATCTGGAACGCATCTCGCGCGGCTGGCGGGCCTGGGCCGCGGAGCCGGACGGCTGGCTATCGGTGCTGCACGGCGAGCTGATCTGCCGGGTTTAGGCCGTCTTCGGCTTGTACGCCCAGTGCCACGGCTCGCGCGGCACGTTCTCCACGAAGCCGTACTTCTCGCCGTTGGCCCGCATCCACGCCTGCGCCTTGGAGTTCAGGTCGAGGTCGGTCGCCATGCCCCAGCCGTGCTCGCTGGTGCCGGGCTTGGCGGCGAGCCCGCCCTGCGAGTACAGCCCCTTGCGCCGCGCGACGTCGACCTGCTCTTCGTAGGAGCGGTACGAGTCGGTGATGCCGATGGTGACACCCTGCGCCTTGGCGTCGGCGATCATCTGGTTCAGCGACTCGGCGGCGGGCGCCCAGAGCTTGTGGTTGGTGTTGCCGACCCTGCCCAGCGCGTTCGCCGGAATCTTGCCGTTGCCGTACGCGGCCAGCTCGGTCGGAATCCCCTTGCTGTTCAACGTGTACGACTTGTTCGACGCGCCGGCGGTCTGGGTGCCCATCGCGTCGGCGAGCGCCGAGGCGAACGAGGCTCCCGAGGCCGACGTGGTGCCTGTGGCCGGCGAGGCGCTTGTCGTCTTCGTCGCCTGCTGGGTCTGCAAGGCGAGGATCCGGCTCTGGATGTCCGCGATCCGGTTGTTGACGCCCTCGATTCCCACAGCGACCACCTCCGCACTACGACGCCTGACCCCTGCCTCTTCGGCGCAACCCGAAGAAGCCTGAGCGGCAACTCAGCCGATCGCGACCGGCTGGCGTACCTCGTTGCCCTCGATCCGGTCCTTGACCTCCAGGTCGAGCTCCGAGGTGCGGTCCGTCCGGTTCGGCAGCAGGTTGGTGACCAGCACGAGCAGGCATCCGATGCCCGCGTACAGCGCCAGCACCAGCAGCGGCCCGCCGATCGGCGCTTGCGGGAAGTAGAGGTCGTAGCGGACCGCCTGCACGCCCGCGCCGGTCGGCAGGTTCTCGCCGAGCACGCGACCGAACGAGGGCAGGAACTCCGGCAGGATGCTGGCGCCGCTGATCACCGTACCGATGGTGAAGTAGACGGCGCCGAGAAGCGCCCCGGCCGGACCGATGAGGGCGACCGCGCCCGCGGTCGACCCGGTGATCGCGAGCGAGACCAGCGCGAAGATCCCGAACATCGCGGCATGGTCGGCGCCCGCACCGACACCGAACCAGCTCATCGACCACAGCACGACGGCGGCCGAGGCCAGCGCATACACGATCAGCGTGGCCAGATGTCCCAGCCCGCGCGCCCAGGAGCGGCGGGTGCGCGGAATGAGCCGGCCGAGCCCGACGGAGGCGATGGTCCCGCCGAGGGCGAGCGCCTGGGTGAGGAAGCCGAGCGAGGCACCGTTGACGTCGTCGGGAGGCAGCGGCACCACGTCCGTGATGGGCGGTGGCGTGTTCAGGACCCTCGCCTCGGCGACGGAGATCGTGTCACCCTTCGCGGCCAGGGCGGCGAGCTGCTGACCATTCTGCTGGGCGATGACGGAGGTGTAGGTGGTCCGCAGCAGCGTGGCCGCCGCTGGACCCGCGGCGCCGGCGACGTACAGATGAGGCTGCGCGGCGGTGACGTCGACGCCGCCGTACACGTCGCGGCGTTTGATCGCGGTCTGCAACTCGGCAGCGGAGGGGTAGACGCTCACCTCGAAAACGCCGTCGCGCTCCAGGAGATCAAGGATCGCGGCCTGCTTGGCCGCCGGCGACACCAGCCCGACCGGCACGTCATGCGGCATCGCCCGATGGCCCATCCCCAGGTAGTAGGCGGTCAAGGCGAGCTGAACAAGAGCACCGGCCAGACAGACCACCACAGCGAACCGGCGGAACTGCCGCACCGATTTGATCTGATTGTCCTCATCTGTCATGACCCCAGCATCGCGGACGCCGCAACCGCCCGCAGGTGATCGTCCACCAAGCTCCGCGACGCGGCCCGGCCAGGTGGGACCCGGGCTCATCCCATAAGTACGGGTCGAGGCCCCCCAACCGCAACACCGCCCACCGGCTACACGGGTCACTCCGCACTGACGCCTTCCGCACTGACGCCTTCCGCACTGACGACCCTCCGCGGCGCCGCGCCAACGAATCCCGCGCGCCGGTGCCAGCCATCCCGCGCTGATGTCGCCGGTCCCCGCGCGCGGGTATCTGGCCATCGTCGCGCGCGGGTGCTGGATCTTCCGCGCGCGGGTGCTGTTCAGGCGAGGTCCGTGGGATCCGTGTTCGCGCCGCAGAGCAGGACGATCACCCGTTCGCCGGGCTCCTGGACGTATGCGCCAGAGGTGAGCGCGGCCTGGGCCACGGCCGTGCCGTGCTCCACTGCGACGCGGTAGTCCTCCCACAGCCGGCGGCGCGCCTCGACGATGGCCTGATCGTCGACGAGCACCGACGTCAGCCCGGCCGCGACGGCGGTCTCCACGGCGATGGCACCGGCCCGGCGCGCGCCGAGCGAATCGGCGGCCACCCCCGAGACGGGCACGTCCACGGGTTCCCCAACCTCCAGGGCGGCGTTCAGCGCCCGGGCCGTACGCGGCTCGACGGCTACCACCTTGGCCCGGCCGTGGACCGCCGCGGCGACCCCCGCGATCAGGCCGCCCCCGCCGACGGCCACCAGCACGGTGTCGAAGCCGCCGGGCGCCTGCTCCAGCAACTCCAGCCCCACCGTGCCGTTGCCCGCGACCATGTCCGGATCGTCGTACGCATGACAGAACAGCGCGCCGGTGTGATCGGCCCGCACGATCGCGGCGGCGTACGCCTCGGCGTACTCGTCTCCGGCCTGGACGACGTGCGCACCCAGCTTGGCCAACTTGGCGACCTTCACCGGCGGAGCGGTGACCGGCACGTAGATCTCGGCCGGCACCCCCAGCTCCCGCGCGGCGTACGCGGCCGCAAGACCCGCGTTGCCGCCGGAGGCGGCGATGACTCCGGCGGCGGGAAGGCCCGCCTCGGCCGCCACCAGGATCTTGTTCAGCATGCCGCGGGTCTTGAACGATCCGGCATGCTGCACCAGCTCGAGCTTGTAGCCGACCGAGCCGTCGAACAGCACAGGCGTCCGCCGGACGCGGCCCTCGAGACGCCGGGCCGCTGCTTCGATCGCTTCGCGCGGGATCACCGATCCGTTCTACACCACACCGACCGGCTGTGCGCCTGGACATGGCCCGTCCCGCTGCGCCGCGGCCGGTCCGGTCACGCCGCCGCCGTCCTGCACCCGCTTTGGGCCGGTCCGGTCACGCGGCGGCCGTCCTGCACCCGCTTTGGGCCGGTCCGGTCACGCGGCGGCCGTCTTGTAGAGGATGCCCGCCGGCACGGGCTTACGTTCCCCCACCAGGCGGGAGAGGTCGAGCAGGCGGTGGGAGAAGCCCCATTCGTTGTCGAACCAGCCGCGCACCTTGACGCCGCCGTCGCCCGTGGTCTGGGTGCCGGACGGGTCGAACAGGCAGGACGCCGGGTTGTCGCGGACGTCGATCGAGACCGTGGGGTCCGGCTCGAAGTCGATCAGCCCGCGCATCGGACCGGCCGCCGCCTCGGCCATCGCGTGGTTCACCTCGTCGACGCTGACCGGCCGGTCGGTCTGGCCGCCGAGTTCGGCGAGGGAGCCGATCGGGGTCGGTACGCAGTAGTAGCTGTAGCGCACCTCGCCGAGCCGCGGCAGCGCGACGCTCACCAGATCGCCGCTGACGTGGTCGTGCGGGATGATGCTCTCGGTCGCGGCCCGGCCCAGCCGGGGGTCGTCGCGCGAGGTGCCGGAGGTGGTGTCGTGCACACGCTGCCAGCCCTGGGCCGCGAGCACCACCGAGGTCTGCACGCTGCGCAGGCCGAAGCGGTCGAGCAGCACCTTGGCCATGACCGACAGGGCGTTGACCCCGCAGGAGGCGGGCGAGATCACGTCGTGGTGGACCGGGTCGTATATGTCGTGGTTGACGCCGAAGACCAGGACCGCGTCCGGGTCGTCCGCGGACGCGCTGATCACGACCTTCCGGGCACCGCCGTGGGTGATGTGGGTGCGCGCGACGTCGCCCCTGCGGAACTGGCCGGTGGCCTCGATGACCACGTCGACGCCGGCGTCGGCCCACGGGACCCGGCCCGGCTGCGCCTCCTGGTAGGTCCAGAGTGGACGGTCGTTGACGATGAGTTGCCCACCCACCGTGTCGACCGTGCCGGCGAATCGGCCGCGGAGGCTGTCGCGTTTCAACGCATGTGCCAATCTGTCCGGCGACGCGATGTCATTAATGGCGGCAACTGTGATTCCCGAAGCGGGCGCGGCGCTGATGATGCGCATCACGGATCGCCCGATGCGACCGAAGCCGTTGATGCCGATCCTGACAGTCACCAAGCACTCCTCGCAGCCGCTCCGACTACCTCTGCACTTCGCGCCGCGACCGTACTGGAAGTCATCCCAGCAAGCACCCGACGTCACATATCAGACACTATGAGTATGCAAGTTGCACGTCAACTCGAGCAGTCGCAGGGCATACTCACAACCCCGCGTTCCGGTGTCAAGGCGCCGGCGGACCCGCCCGTACTCAGCGGATGATCTCTTATGGATTTGGTTGCCCACCTGCAATTTCTGCCCAAAGACAGCATGATCGCAACCCCCGGCCGGGTCCATCTGAGTAGGGCCTCGATCGTCGAGACCGGACAGAACGTACCGACGGTCGTCGATGCATTCCGTCACAGTCGCAACCATCGTGCCACGCGGACATCACCGCAGCTCAATCCGTTTCGCCGGTACCATTCCGCACCCTCGGTGCCGATTTCAAGACCCGAATTTTCCACGGCGACGCGGTACGGTGACCATTCAATCAGCCAGCCACCACGCGGTACCACAGAAGAACTGCGACCGACCGCCGGCCCCCGGAACCCGATTTTCCACCGTCCGCCCTATCCGATTCACGAAAATTTAATGAACGACATCACGGTCAGACTTTTTGCCCGCTGACCGAGCATCCCGCCCACGCCGACACCGGGGCCACGCACACCGTCACCCCGTTGTCGGCCCCGCGTCGACTGCCGCACACCCCCATGCCGACCCAGGCGGAACACCACCTGCGGTGCCGACCGGAGCGAACTCAGACCAGCACGGCCAGCGACTCAACCCCGGCGGCAAAGAAGTAGTAGACGGCATGACCCTGATGCCGCACCAGCAACCGGCCAACCTCTTCCCGCTGCCGCCGAGTGGAGGGCACCAGGACCAGCGAGTGCCCTCGGCGCAGACCTTCCACGTACAGATGCATGATCGTCGCATCGCTGCCCCAGTCGCGCAGCCGGCAGCGGTCCGGATGGCGCGGGCGTGCCTCGACGGCGGCGAAGCCTGCCTCACGCAGCGAGGTCACGGCCGCGCGGGCGCACTGGCGATCGGGCAGAAGCCCGGCGACGGAATCGGCGGGACGGCTCACGAACTCGGGATCGTCCGGCGGGATCGTCACACTCGCCCCGTGCGGGACCATCGTGCTCGCGTCCGGCGGGATCATCACGCTCGCCTCCTGCGTAACGGCCTGCCCCGCAGCCTAGGGAGCGCACCCGAGCGCCGGAACGCGCCAGCCGGATGCCCGACACAGCCACCCTCCCCGGTTGCGCGCCTCTGCCTGACCCCGCATCATCGCCACTCCCGGACTCCCGGACTCCCGGACTCCCGGACTCCCGGACTCCCGAACCCCGGGCTTCCAAGCTCCCAGCCCGGCCCTCTAGGCCCGGGTTCCCAGGCCCTCGGCCCCGGATCCCGGCCTCGCCACTGCCGGCCGTGCCCCTCCCGCGTTCCCTGCAGCCCGGCCGCCGGGGCACAGTCAGGTCATCCGCCCCTCACGGGCGAGGCGCTTGCGTTCGCGCTGTTCCCGAGTGAACCGCTTGCGCGCCTCCAGGTCGCGTTTCCACTGCTCGCGGGCCGGTTGCTCGCATCCGTGCACGGCGTTCGCGGTCTGTGCGGGCCCGATCATCGACCGGAAGAACCAGTCGTCGAAGGTGGCGTGGAACCAGCGCACGAACCGATTCCGGCGCGAAGCCCGTTCGTTCTCCGGCATGGCGAGCAGCCCTCCCCAGATACTTGGTGGTCCAATCATTGGTATCCCAACTATTGGTAGCCTAGCGGGCGACCTGAGGAGAACCGCCGTGAGTGAGCCGATCGACACCACCGACCCGCTGGCGCTCGAGCGGCAAGTCTGCTTCGCCCTCTCGGTGGCCGCCCGCAGCGTCGTGGCCGTCTACCGTCCGCTGCTGGAGCCCCTGGGCCTGACCCACCCGCAGTACCTGGTGATGCTGGCTCTCTGGCAACACGCGCCCCTGTCGGTGCGCCGCCTGAGCGAGCTCCTCCAGCTCGACCCCGGCACCCTGTCGCCGCTGCTCAAGAGGCTCGAATCGGTCGGCTACCTGCGCCGCGAGCGGGACCGCAGCGACGAGCGCAGCCTGGCCATCGTCCTGACCACCGAGGGCCGGGCCCTGCGGGACAAGGCCGAGCGGATTCCGCCGGCCGTGGTGCAGCGGCTCGGGATGCCGATCGAGGATCTCCAGCATCTGCACGCCGCCCTCACCCGAGTCATCGCCGCCGCGAAACCGCCGGCCTGAGTCTTCGCCCCGATCTCGGCCGACCGCGAAGCCGCCGGCCCAGGTTCCCGCTCAGAACCCGGCCCGCCGAAACCGCCGACCCGAGTTCCCACTCAGAACCCCGCCAGCCACGAAACCACCAGTCCGGGGCCCCGTTCAGATCCCGGCGCCGCACATCTCCGGCCGGCACCTTTCCCCGTACCCATCGCATGGCGTGACGCTGTCCACATAGGTCCTGATTCGCGGTGATCTGCGGGGCCACGCAGCGTCGGATGACGGACTCGGGCGTCATACTTGTCGGTGAGCCCGGACATGCAAGATGACCTATAGGATGCGCTGGTGGGCGGCGACG
Source organism: Couchioplanes caeruleus (assembly GCF_003751945.1). Taxonomy (NCBI): domain Bacteria; kingdom Bacillati; phylum Actinomycetota; class Actinomycetes; order Micromonosporales; family Micromonosporaceae; genus Couchioplanes; species Couchioplanes caeruleus. Next base: position 2,438,942 of record NZ_RJKL01000001.1, read on the forward strand.
AGACTCCGATAATGGCCGAGGTTCCCGGTGCGGACGACGCCCTTCGCCCGGCGGCGCGTGCCGCCCTCCCCTGCCCGGAGCGGGCCGCCTGGACCGGTTCGCCCGCCGACACCCGGTCCCGGGAAGTCCACATTGGATGACAATCTCGCGACCCGGCACCGGGCGCGGTGGCACCTCGCCGCCACCTGGATCCTCCTCGCGGCCGCGACCATCACCTTCTCCTGGCTGACGACGGAGTCCTACCTCCGCCAGACGCTCAGCCCGCCGCGCAGCGAGGCGGAAACGACGATCAGCGACTGCCGGACCGCGGCGTCGTGCGCACCGGACGCCGCGGAACTCGTCGACCAGCAACTCGCGTACCTGAGAACCACCAGGGTCCTGGCCTACCTGTCCGGATGGTCGATCACGATCCTGGCGACGGTCATCCTCGCCATCGCCACCTGGCGCATCCTCCGAGCCCACAACGACCGAGCCGCCCGGCTTCTCACCACCGCCTGGAAGGCACAGGCCGGAGCGGCGCTGTTCCTCCTCACCGCGATGGCGACCGGCCTCGCCGCCGGCGCCCGCAGATTGGCGGACATACCGGACGCGGCCCGCATGTCCACCTTCATCGGCGCCTTCGACTCACCCTTCTCCGATGCGGGCCATCTCTCCTTCCTGGCCTGGCTCCTCGGCGTCAGCGCCGCCATGTCCATCGCCATCCGGACCCTGCGACAGCCACTCACGGCCAGAGCGGACCCGCCCTAGAACCACGGCCGCCAGGGCACGGTACGGCAGCGACATGGGTCTTCCTGGTCAGAGCTTCTCTCAAGCGACCGCATGGTCAGAGCAGGGACAACAGGGATGATCGCGGGCTCACGGTGCGGGCGGGCGGGTCGCCTCCGCGAGACCGGCGGACACGCCGAAGCCCCGCCACCCTCAGGAGGAAGGATTCCGGGGCTCCGGCCGGATCGGCGTTGGCAACAGGTGAACTACAGGCCGGTCATCTTCTGCATGGCCTCGCTGTACCGGGCACCGGCCACGCCGACGCGTGTGGCGGCCTCGCTCAGGGCGGTCATGTCGGCGTCCGACAGGCTGAGCGCGGTCGCCCCGATGTTCTCGTCGAGGCGGGACAACCGCCGTGTGCCCGGGATCGGCACCAGCGACGGGCGGCGAGCGAGCAACCAGGCCAGGGCGACCTGCGCCGGGGTGGCGTCGTGAGCCTTCGCCACCTGGCCGACCAGTTCGACGAGCGCCTGGTTCGCGGCCCGGTTCTCCTCGGTGAACCGCGGGATGGTCGTGCGGATGTCGCCGGGCGCGAACTCGGTGTCCGGGCTGACGGTGCCGGTCAGGAAGCCCTTGCCGAGTGGGCTGAACGGCACCAGGCCGATGCCGAGTTCGTCGAGCGTCGGCAAGATCTCGGCTTCGATGTCGCGGGTCCACAGCGAGTACTCGCTCTGCAGGGCGGCGACGGGATGCACGGCGTGGGCACGGCGGATGGTGCCGGCCCCGGCCTCGGACAGCCCGAAGTAGGCGACCTTGCCCGCCGCCACCAGCTCGGCGACGGCGCCGGCCACGTCCTCGATGGGTACGTTCGGGTCGACGCGATGCTGGTAGAACAGGTCGATCCGGTCGGTGCGCAGACGCCGCAGCGACGCGTCCGCCACCCGGCGGATCTGCTCGGGACGGCTGTCGAGGCCGACGGACCTGCCGTCCGGGATGTCCCAGCCGAACTTGGTGGCGATCACGGCCTGGTCGCGCATCGGTTCGAGGGCCTCGCCGACGAGTTCCTCGTTGACGTAGGGGCCGTAGACCTCCGCGGTGTCGAAGAACGTGACGCCACGCTCGACGGCACCGCGCAGGACGCCGATCATCTCGCCCCGGTCGCCCGGATTCGGCCCGTAGCTCTGGCTCATGCCCATGCAGCCCAGACCCAATGCGGAGACGCGCAGTCCTGGTCCGAGTATTCGGGACTCCATGAGGTCCTGCTCTCCTGCGGGAACGCGCCGATCCCCGTTCCGTGTGCTTCCACCTTGCCATCGGGCCGACGCCGATGCCCGTCGACCGACAGGGCGCAATGCAATACCTCCGGTGGGCAGGGCCTCCGGCCCTACGACCCGGAGCAGGCCTCCGGCGGCCGGGGCTCCGCCTCTGGACCCGGGCGACTCCGGGATGCCCGGCCCGGCACCGCCACCTATCGTTCGAAACAGCAGCTCATCGGCCATGAGAAGCACCATGACCAGGAGGGCGACGGACGAGTCGGCCTGTACGCCGGATTTTGTCCGCGGCGAACGCTCGCCGCTGGGCGGTCATCCATCTCGGCCTGCCGTTGCCGGCAGGCTCTTGCGGCCTACCCGCAGGCTCGGGCGAGCAGCCCTCGAACGCCTGCGCCGGCCCGGGCCTTGCGGTCCGGGCCTTTCTTGGCCTTGCTCCGGGTGGGGTTTACCGAGCCACCCCGGTCACCCGGGGTGCTGGTGGGCTCTTACCCCACCGTTTCACCCTTACCGGCTTGTCGCCGGCGGTCTGTTTTCTGTGGCACTTTCCCGCGGGTCACCCCGGGTTGCCGTTAGCAACCACCCTGCTCTGCGGAGTCCGGACGTTCCTCGGCGGCACCCGGTGGGTGCCGACGCGACCGCCCGGCCGACTCGTCCGTCGCTTTGTCATCGTAGCGGGCGGCCCGCCGCGCGGCGCCGGCGCGGCCCGCGCCGTAGATTCTTCGCATCATGGATGTTGGTCATGTTCTTCTGCTGGTCGCCGCCGGTCTTGCCGCCGGGGTCGTCAATGCCATCGCCGGCGGCGGGTCGCTGATCACGTTTCCGAGCCTGCTCGGGGTCGGGTTGCCGTCGGTCGAGGCGAATGTCACGAATTCGGTGTCGGTCTTTCCCGGGTACGTGTCAAGCGTGGCCGGTAGCCGGGCGGATCTGGCCGGTCAGGGGCGGCGGGCGGCGTCGATCCTGCCGACGAGCGCGCTCGGGGGCGCCGCGGGGTGTGCGCTGCTGCTGGGTACGCCGGCGCGGGCCTTCGAGGTCGTCGTGCCGTTCCTCGTGCTCGCCGCGACGGCGACGCTGGCTTTCCAGGAGCGGCTGCGCGCCCTGGTCGGCCGGAGGAGCCGGGCCGGCGCCGCCCGGAGAAGCCAGACCGGCGCCGCCCGGGAAAGCCAGACCGGCGCCGGCCGTAATGGCCAGGCCGAGGCCGACCGGAAAAGCCGGACCGGCGTCGGCCAGGACAGCCCGGCCGGCCCCGATCGGCGGGTGGCGCTGCATGTGGTCGTCTTCATCGGGGCCGTCTACGGCGGCTATTTCGGCGCGGCTCTCGGCGTCATGTACGTGGCCGCTCTCGCCCTGGTCCTCGACGAGTCGCTGAACCGGATCAATGCGCTCAAGAATGTGCTGTCCGCCTGCGTCGGTCTCGTTACCGTCGTCGTCTTCGCCATCTTCGCGAAGATCCATTGGGGAGCCGTGCTCGTCGTCGCTCCCGCCACCGTGGTCGGAGGGTACGCCGGTGCCCGTCTCGCGAGACGCCTGCCCGCGCCCGTACTGAAAGCCCTGATCGTCACATTCGGTGCGGTGATCGGAGTGGTGCTGCTCTGGCGGGCCTTCCGATGACAGAATGCCGACGACGAGGGAAGGGCACATGGCTGAGGATGAGGCGGCGCTGAGCGTCATCGAGACCCAGGTCGCGATGATCGTCCGGCTGGGTGAGGCCACCCGGCGCAGTTCGCCGCGGCCGCATCGGGCGCTGGATCGGGCGGCGTACGTGATCCTTCGGCTGCTGCAGGAGGCCGGCCCGCAGAACGTGTCGGCCGTCGCCCATCGGCTCAATCTGGACGGTTCGACGGTGACCCGGCAGGTCGGCGCGATGCACCGCGACGGTCTGGTCGAGCGCAGCCCGGATCCCGAGGACGGGCGGGGCACCGTGATCGCCGCGACCGTGCGGGGGCTGGCCCAGGTGGATGCGGTGAGCCAGGCCCGCCGCGAGCTCTACGACACGGTGCTCAGAGACTGGACGCCCCATGAGCGCAAGGAGCTCGCGGCGGTGCTGGAACGGCTGACCCGCGACATGGACACCTACATCAAGGGTCGCGGCACTGCCTAGGTCGAGGAGCCGATCGCGTCCGGGGTGGTGCGGGCCTTCTCCAGGCGCGGGTCTCCCTCGTCGGCGAAGTAGTCGTCCGGTGTGGTGCCGTCCACGCCCTCGGGGGTCTTGACCGCCCGCAGGATCAGCGTCGCGAGGACCGCGACCAGCAGGTTGACCGCGACCGCGATGAAGCCGACGTAGATCGTCCTCTTGGTGTCGACGCCGAACTCGGCGAGCGGGAACGCCGAGCCGCCGAAGTGCTTTCGCCCGGTCGCCGCGTTGGGGATCTGGTAAAGCATCCACATGCCCAGGGCCATGCCCGCGGCCCAGCCGGCGATCAGGCCGCCGCGGTGCAGCCAGCGGGTGTAGAGGCCGAGGGCCACCGCCGGGGCGGTCTGCAGGATGATGACGCCGCCGATGAGCTGCAGGTCGATGGAGAACTGCGGGTCGAGGAAGATGATGCAGGCCACCGCGCCGACCTTGACCACCAGCGACGTGATCTTGGAGACGTTCGCCTCCTGGGCCGGCGTGGCGTCCTTTCTCAGATATTCCTTGTAGATGTTGCGAGTGAACAGGTTCGCCGCCGCGATCGACATGATCGCCGCCGGGACCAGGGCGCCGATGCCGATGGCCGCGAACGCGACGCCCGTGAACCAGGCCGGGAACTGCTGGTCGAACAGCAGCGGCACGACCGTGTTGTTGTCCACACTGCCGGCGTTGGTGCCGGGCAGCGGCTTCACGCCCGCCGAGATCGCCATGTAACCCAGCAGAGCGATCAGACCCAGCAGCAGACTGTACGCAGGCAGCGCCGACATGTTGCGCTTGATGACGTTGCGGTTCTTGCTCGCGAGGACGCCGGTGATGCTGTGCGGGTACAGGAACAGAGCCAGGGCCGAACCGAGCGCCAGGGTGACGTACTGGAGCTGGTTGTTGGCGTTGAGGATGATCCCGTCGCCCGGCGCCGCGGACGCCTGGAACTTGGCGTTCGCGTCGTCGAAGATGGTGCTCCAGCCGCCGAGCTTGTACGGCAGGTAGAGCACCGCCACCAGGATCACGATGTAGATCAGCGTGTCCTTGACGAACGCGATGAGCGCCGGGGCACGCAACCCGGACTGATATGTGTACGCGGCCAGGATCGCGAACGCCACGATGATCGGGGCGTGCCGGGCCAGCGCGCTCTCGCCGGTGACGCCCATCGTCTTGAGCACGGCCTCGATGCCGACGAGCTGCAGCGCGATGTACGGCATGGTCGCCACGATGCCGGTGATCGCGACGAGCAATGCGAGCGTCGGGGAGTCGAAGCGGGTGCGGACGAAGTCGGCCGGGGTCACGAAGCCGTGCCGGTGCGACACCGACCAGAGCCGGATGAGGATCAGGAAGAACAACGGATAGATGACCACGGTGTACGGCACCGCGAAGAACCCGGCCGCGCCGGCGCCGAAGATCAGCGCGGGAACCGCCACGAACGTGTACGCGGTGTAGAGGTCGCCGCCGACCAGGAACCAGGTGATCCAGCCGCCGAAGCTGCGCCCGCCGAGCCCCCACTCGTCGAGGTGGGCCATGTCCTGGGGCGCACGCCACCGGGCCGCCACGAAACCCATGCCGCTGACGATGAGGAACAGGACCGTGAAGACGACGATCTCGGTGATGTGGTCGCTCATCGCCCGGCTCCTTCGCCGTCGGCCGCCGAAGCGTCGCCCGCCGAAGCGCCGGTCGCCGAAGCGCCGGTCGCCGAAGCGCCGGTCGCCGAAGCGCCGGTCGCCGAAGCGCCGGTCGCGGAAACGCCGGCCGCTGAGGCGTCGTCCGTTGAGGCGGCGGAACGAGGTGCCGGGCGGCGGGTGGCCAGGTAGACGGCGGACGTGGTGGCCACCCCGAGGAGGATGAACGCCAACTGCAGCCAGTAGAACATCGGGAAGCCGAGGAGCCGCGGTTCGTCGCGGTTGTAGAGCGGGGTCAGCAGCGGCACGACGATCGGAACGACGAGCAGCCAGTTCCACGGGCTGCGGTCACTGCGGCCGGAACGTACGGATTCCGTCATGGTGGCACCTCCTCTTCACCGGTATGCACGGCCATCGGCCGCAGGTTACCGAGAGGTGCCGTGCCCGCACCGGGCCCGCGATCATGATGCGCCGAACGGCCAGGGTGGTGCGCCGAACGGCACACCACCGGCGCAATCGACGTGGGTCAGTGCCGCGAGAGAACCGCCGAGATCGTACGGGTCAGCGAGGCGTTCTCGTCGTCGCCGTCGAGCGACCACATCATCGCCCCGCCCAGCCCCTGGATACGGATGTACGCCGCCTTCTGCGCGACCTGCGCCGGGTCGTCGTACGTCCAGAAGGTGGTGCCGTCGAAGAGCCACGAGTGCCCGGCCCGCCAGTCACGGTGGACGGTGAAGCCCTGCGCGGGCAGGTTCTTGAGCACCTTCCAGTCCTCGGTGCCGACCGCGAAGGTGCCGGGCGCACCGCCGGCGGCCGGGGCGAACAGGCCGTCGCCGCCGCCGGTCACACCGGTCCAGCCCTGGCCGTAGTACGGGATGCCGAGCACGAGCTTGCGGTCCGGCGCGCCCAGGTCACGCCACGCGCCCACGGCGACCTCGGCGGAGAAGTCGGGGTCGTCGGGTGCGCCCGCCGGTACGCGCAGGGCGGACTGCTGGTTCGTGCGCGGGTCCCACGAGCCGTGGAAGTCGTAGCCCTGCACCGTACCGAAATCGAGGTGTCGGAAGATCTCTCCCTCGAAGCCCGCCTCGACCTTGGCGGGGGCGGCCGGCAGGAACGCGGTCAGGTCGTAGCGCTTCTTCGTGGTGCGCGAGAGCCGGTCGAGCTGCCTGCGGAACTCGGCGGTGAGCAACGTGAAGTTCCGCTTGTCCTCGGGGCGGAAGACGTTGCCCGCGTTGCCCTCGGAGCCCGGCCATTCCCAGTCGAGGTCGATGCCGTCGAAGATGCCGGCGGCCACCCCGGCGCTCAGTCCGGGCAGGTTTCCCTTGATCCACAGGTCCACGCAGGAGCTGACCAGCTTCCGGCGGGAGTCGTCGGTCAGGGCGGCGTCGGAGAAGTGGGCCGAGCCGGTCCATCCGCCGAGGGAGATCAGCACCCGCAGGGCGGGATTGCGCTGCTTGAGCTCGGCGAGCTGGTGCAGGTTGCCGGCCAGCGGCTGACCGGCCTCGTCGGCGACGCCGTCCACGCTGCGCTCGGCGGAGAACAGCGTCTGCCAGTCCGCCCAGGGGTCGGCCGAGTCGCAGACGCCGGCCGCGGTGACCGGGCCGAAGGCGTAGTTGAGGTGGGTGAGCCGGGCGGCCGCGCCCGACCGCTCCACCTTGGCGAGCGGGAAGTCGCGGCCGTAGATCCCCCACTGCGTGAAGTATCCGACCTTGACCGGAGGTTTTCTGCCGTGTGCCGCGGCTGCGCCCGGTGCGGCGGTCAGGCCGACCAGGACGGTCACGGCGACGGCGAGGAGGCGACGGGCGGATCCGCGCATGAGCCCTCCCGGGCGAGCGTTTAAGAAAGTTTCCTGATTGAGGAAGCTAAACGCCCACCCCCGCAGGGTCAAGAGACGCCGATCTATCTGAGGTGCGCCGTCTCGTTCACCGACCGTACGGCGATGCCGCCGTCCGGCCACATGTCGACCGTGGACACCCCGGCCGCGTCGAGGAAGAGCCGGTGCAGGAACGTGTCGCTCGCCGCGAGCGCGTCGCGCAGGATCAGCTTGATCGGCGAGACGTGCGAGACCACCACCACCACCGACGACGGGTACGCGGACTGCAGCGTCGCCAGCGCCCCCCGGATCCGCTTCGACACGGCCTGGAACGACTCTCCGCCCGGCGGCGCGACGCTCGTCGACCCGAGCCACTTGTCCAGCTCGCCGGGCCAGCGGTCGCGCACCTCGCCGAAGGTCAGCCCCTCCCAGTCGCCGAAGTCGCACTCGATCAGCTCGGGCATCACGGTCACCGTCACGTTGCCCAGCTCGGCGGCGATGTGCTCGGCGGTACGCGTACACCGGCGCAGGGGTGAGGAGACGACGGCCGCGACGTCGCGGCTGATGCCGGCCACCCTCCCGGCCGCCGCCATGGCCTGGGCCTCGCCCTCGTCGCAGAGCGGGACGTCGCCGCGCCCGGAGTAACGGCCCTGCTTGGTGAGGGCGGTCTCGCCGTGGCGCACCAGGATCAGCCGGGTGGCGGCCTCCAGGGACGGCGGCGCCCAGCTCCTCGGCGGCGCCTTCGCCTCGGGCTCGATCACGTCCCGGACCGGCTTGCCCGCCGCCTCGTCCATCGCCCGGTTGGCCAGGGCGTCGGCCAGCTTGTTGCGCTCGCGCGGGATCCAGTCGAAGGTCACCGACGAGAAGCCGTCCACCAGGGTGGCGGCCTCGGCGGCGAGCGGGCGCAGCCCCGGGTTCTTGATCTGCCAGCGGCCGGACATCTGCTCGACGACCAGCTTCGAGTCCATCCGTACGTCGACCCGGGTGGCGCCCAGCTCGGCCGCGGCCCGCAGACCCGCGATCAGCCCCGAATACTCGGCCACGTTGTTGGTGGTGGCGCCCAGGGCACCGGCACGCTCGAGCAGGACGTCGCCGCTGGCCGGGTCACGGACGACGGCGCCGTACCCGGCCGGCCCGGGGTTGCCCCGCGATCCGCCGTCGGCCTCGACGACGACCCTGAGGTCACGCACAGTGCTCATGATTCGCTTCCTCGTGCGGCGCTGCAGGGGCGACGTCCTGCTTCCGCTGCGCTCCGGCAGAACGCCGCCGCGCCGACGCGGTCGCTCACAGCCCGGACTCCGCCGTACGGACCATGATCCGCCGGCAGTCCTCGCAGCGGACCACCTCGTCGGCGGGGGCGGACTTCACCCGGCCCAGGTCGGCGCCGTACAGCTCGATGCGGCAGCCACCGCAGCGCCCGGAGCGGAACAGCGCGGCGCCGAGCCCGGTCTCCTCACGGATCTTGTCGTAGAGCTTGAGCAGATCCGGCGGCAGGTCCCCCGCGAGCGGCGCCCGCGACTGGGTCCTGAACTCCTGCTCCTTGCCGATCTCGGCGTACGCCTCGTCGCGCCGGGCCTCTGCCGCCTCGCGGCGCGCCGACGCCTCGGCGATCCGCTTCTTGACCTCGTTGAGCGCCTGCTCCGCGGTCTCGCGGCGCTCCATGAGCTCGAGCTCGGCGTCCTCGAGCTCCGACTGGCGGCGGTTCAGCGTCGCCAGCTCGTGCTGCAGACCCTCGATCTCGCGCAGCGCGCCACCGGCGTCGAGCCGGGCCTGGTCGCGATCCTTGCGGGCGCGTACCTGCTCGATGTCCTTCTCGAAGCGGGCGATGTCGCGGTCCAGGTCGTCGACGGCGACCTGGGCCCGGACCCGCTCGTCCTCCAGCGCGGAGAGCTCGCGGGCGACGGTCTCGATCTCGGCGAGCTCGGGCAACGAACGGCGGCGGTGCGCGAGCTGGTTGAGAGCGGTGTCGATGCCCTGCAGGTCGAGCAGGCGACGCTGGGCTTCCGGGGCGGCCTTCACAGATGGTTCTCCTTGTCGGGGCTGACCGCGTGCACGGTCCAGGGGTCGGTGTCGAGATCGGACACGAGCGCGGTGACGCCGAACTGCGCGCGCAGCCACCCGGCCACCTCGTCGAGCCAGGGCCGTTCGCTCGCCCAGTGGGCGACGTCGAGCAGGGCGGGCCCGCCGGCGGCGAGGTGCTCGCTCGCGGGATGGTGGCGCAGATCGGCACACAGGTACGCGTCGGCGCCGGCGGCCGCGGCGTCACGCAGGAACGAGTCGCCCGCTCCCCCGCTCACGGCGAGGGTGCGCACGACGCGGTCGGGGTCTCCGGCGGCGCGGACGCCCGCGGCGGTGGCGGGCAGCCGGCGGGCGACGAAGGCGGCCAGGTCGGCCAGGCGCATCGGGGCCGCCAGCTCGCCGACCCGCCCGACGCCCCGGCCGCCGCCCTCGGCCGGGCTGCCCGGCGCGGCCGGCACCAGCGGGCGCGGCAGGACGAGGTCGAGCCGGGCGGCGAGGGAGTCGGAGACACCGGGGTTGGCGACGTCGGCGTTGGTGTGCGCGACGTACAGGGCGATGTCGGCCTTGATCAGCCGATGCACGATCCGGCCCTTGTAGGTGTCCGGCGCGACGGAGGAGACCCCCTTGAGCAGCAGCGGATGGTGCGCCACGATCAGGGCGGCGCCGGCGTCCACGGCCTCCTCGACCGTCTCCGGCACGCAGTCGACGACGCAGAGGATCGTCTCGACCGGCCGGTCGAAGTCGCCGAGGACCGGGCCCACCCGGTCCCACTGCTCCGCCCAGACCCTCGGATATCGGGCATCGAGGGCGGCCATCACCTCATGGACGGCGGGTGGAGCAAGGGCGGTGTCGGTCACGGCCGCCAACTCTACCCAGCCCCGGTATCCGATCCCGGCCTCACACGGGTGCCGGCTCCGGTCACGGCCGCTGTCGAGGCCCTCACCGCCGCCGCCGAGCCCGTCGAAGCCTCAGGAACGGGCTCCGGGCTCGACCCGGTTCTCGGTGTCGAACCGGGTGTGCAGGGCCTGCAACGCCCGACGCCACGGGAACTGGCTGCGGAAACGGTCGTTCTGGCCGGGGCCGCCGAGCCGGACGACATCGTCGCCGTACAGCACCTGAACGCCCCAGTTGCGAAGTTTCGCGAAGCTCTCGTGCAGCGTCGGATGCATCGCCATGACCTTGTTCGTGTACGGCACCACGACGGTCGGAATGCCGAAGCCGTACCCCTCGATCAGGAGGCCGAGCACGAGCGTGTCGGTGATGCCGGCCGCCCACTTGTTGACCGTGTTCACCGTCGCGGGCGCCACGATCATCGCGTCGGCCGGCGGGAGCAGATCCTCGTCACCGGGGTTCTTGTAGTAGCTGCGTACGGGATGCCCGGTCTGGGCGTGTAGAGCGGCCGCGTCGACGAACTTGCGCCCGTCGGGGGTGGTGATCACGCAGACCTCCCAGCCGTCCCGCTGGGCGAGGTCCACGAGCACGTCCACGTCCCGGGCGATCGGCGAGCCGCACACCAGGACGTACAGCACGCCCGGTGCGGTATTGGCACTTCTCACCGCAGAATCCACCTCATACGCCGACTCCCATCTGTTCGGCCAGCTCCGCGATGGGCGCCGGCGGGGTGCCCCGGGTGCGTCGCAGCACGTCGGAGATGACCTCGTGGGCCAGCGGGCGGCAGCGGATCTCCGAGGGGGCGAGCCGGTCGCCCTCCAGCAGCATCTCGCTCGCCTTCTCCACGTCGCCGAGCTGCGTGTAGCCGCGCGCGATGTCCAGGTAGTGGTGCGCGCGCCGTTCGGGCAGCATGGCGCCGAACGCGGCCAGATCGATCTTCAGGTGCGTCTCGATCGCCTTGCCGCCGTCGCCGAGCTCGACCGCGGCCGCCGCCCGGTGCAGTTCCACATTGGTGGGCCCGAAGGACGTCCAGTAGTAGTTGAAGTCGCCACCGAGCGCACCAGCCGCCTGCTCGGCGCCGTTGACGAGGTCACGCACGGTCGCGCTGTCACCGATACGGGCCGCCGCCATCGCGCCGGTGAGCAACAGCAGCCCGTACACGGAGAGCCGTTCCGGAGTAGCCGCCTCCGGCGTCGTCGGGGCGAGCCGGTTGGCGATGTTGACGTTGACCTCGAGCGCCGACCGCACGCGGCCCAGCGAGAGCAGCGCCATGCCGACCCGGTGGCTCGCCATCCCGGCGAGAAGCTGATCGCCGGCCCGTTGCGAGACCGCGATCGAGCGGTCCGCGGCCAGCCAGGACAGCTCGTGCTCGCCCACCTTGCGCAGCGCGGACGACGCGATCTGGTACACCTGGCCAAGCAGGTGCGCCGCGTCGCGGGCCTCGTCGCCGCTCGCGTGCGCGCTGTCCGCCGCTTGTGCGTCCCGCAGCAACTGAGGGAGCTTGCGCGCCAGCACGCCGTACTTCGCGTGCTGGTAGGTCAGCCAGGCGTGGCTGACCGCCTTGCGCATCTCCGTCAGCGGCGGCGCCTGCGGGACGGGATGGAAGAACGCGCTCATCTGGTCGTATCGCTCCAGCGCGGCGCGGATCTCCTCGACCTCGACCTGGTCGATGCAGTTCTGCGTCTCCGGCCGCCGCTCGACGTCCTTGCCCAGCAGCAACTGGACGTCGATGGCGAGCACGTCGGCGATCTCGTAGACGACGGAGAACTTGTCGAGCCGGCGGACCCCTCGCTCCACCTTGTCGACCCAGCTCTTGGACTTGCCCAACCGGTCCGCGAAGACCTGCTGGGACATCTTGCGCCGGCCGCGCCAGTAGGCGACTCGACGGCCGATCGGCAGCTCGTCCACGGTGCCTCCCCAAACTCATCCGGCGACCCCCGCCGGTGAGCACCCGGTGTTCCATCCGGCAGTGTGGACCCTCACCCGTCTGTGCTGGTCGCACAGCTTGTGTGATCGCCTGCCCACCGTTGCTCGTAGTTTCTCATGCAACTTGCAATGCGTGATCTGACCGAACCAACGAAGCGTGTCGTGCTTGGTGACGGCAACTCCGGCTGATATAGCGGCGGGAGTCGGCGAATCGGGGGTATTCCGACCATGCAGTGGAGCATCCGGCAGCCGATCGGCCCATGGGCGACGATCGATCGGCTGCGCCTGCGCCGGGCGGCACTGCGCTACGCCGCCCGCGGCTGGGCGGTGACGCCGGGCGCCTACCTCACCGGCGACCGGTTCACCTGCGGCCGGGCCGGCTGCCCGATCACGGGGTGTCACCCCGCGATCGAGTGCTGGGAGGACGAGGCCGCCACGGATCCCGAGCGGATCGCCCGGTGGTGGCGGCATCGCCCGTACACGGTGCTGCTGGCCACCGGGTGGAGCTTCGACGCCCTGGAGGTCCCGGCGCCCGTCGGCCTGCGGGCCCTCGGCGCGGTCCGGCTGCACACCGACGTGATCGGCCCGGAACGCGGCGACGCCCGCGGCCCGGTCATCATCACCCCGACCGGGCGGTGGCTGTTCCTGGTGCGCCCCGGCGACGAGCTGCGCCCGGAACTGGCGTCCTGCCTGGACGTTCTGCGCCACGGCCGCGGCTCGTGGATCCCGGCCGCGCCGAGCCGCACGCCACAGGGGCCGGTGCGCTGGGCCGCCGCCCCCGCACAGACCGGCTGGCACCTGCCCGCCTCCGGCACCGTGCAGGCGATGCTGCTGGACGCGCTCGGCGCCCTCGGCCGCCGGCCACAACGGAGAGTCACCGCGACCGTCCCCCGCCAGATGTCCACCGCCCGGCGGGCGGCGTAGTCTCAGCCTTCGGGACGCCGGCCACGAACCGGCCGCCGCCGGGCCCTCGAGCCTGGAAGCGGACGGTAGCTGGGCACGACTCGGGGTACGCATGTCAGCAGCAAACGTATGCGCCTACTTGGCAGTAGACTAGTCATCTAAACAGGTGAAGACGACATTACGCTGAGTTTTGTCCACGTTGGGGCCGTGCCCCGCAGTGCATGCGCTGTCTCTCTGCTCTGGACGGGGAGCCGTGGAGTGGTCAGCGCTGGCGGCCGGCCTGGTCTGAGCCGGGAGCCACGGAGTGGTCAGTGCTCGCGGTCGGCCGGGTCTGAGCCGGGAGCCGTGGAGTGGTCAGTGCTGGTGGTCGGCCGCCAGTTCCCGGTAGGCGGCGATCACCGCGGCGGTCCGCTCGGCCAGCTCGGGCCCGGAGTCGGCAGGTGTCGCGCCGGCGGCGGTGAGCCGCGAGATCGCCAGCTCGGCTTCCCGAGCCGTCTCGCCGACCCGCTGCTCCCGGATGAGGTTCTCCCCCGCGAGCGCGGCGGCGTTGATGCTCGCCAAGATGCGGTTGGCCGCGGCGGCCGAGGACCGCCACAGCCCCTCGACCCGCAGCCGCTGCTCGGCGAGGGCCTGCACGGCGGGACTGTCGGCGGGCAGGTTGTGCAGGGCGGCGGCGCCGAGTTCCTCGCGCAACCGGCGGATCTGCTGCCGGCGGTTCATGATCGCGGCGAGCTCCCGGAGGGCGGCGGTGAGACTACGGTCGGCATCACCCGGATCGATCATGTGCCGCAGTTGAGGCCAGGTCCCCCGCACCCGCTGGGCGACGACCAGAGCCCGGCCATAGGCGGCCCGCTCCTCCGCGGCGTGCAGCACGAACGAGTCCTCGCCCCGAGGAAGCGCGAGCGTGCCCAACCGCGCCGCCCGCGCCTGTTGCACGCCGACGAAGGCGACGAGAGCGAGCGACCCGGCGGCCGCAGCCCACCACGGGATGCCCAGGGTGGCGAGAACGGCGGAGAGCACGAGCAGCGCCAGCGACAGTTGCGAGGAGAACCGCACCCGCTCCTCGCGGCTACGCCCACTCGGCAGCACCGGCACGACCTCGGTGACCGAACCCCGGCGCACCCGCCGGGCGCGCCCGGTCCGCATGCGGATCGGGTCCGGCGACACGACGATCTTCTCATGATCGGCCCCGACGAACAGGCCCTGGAGTCCGGTCACGGCGCACCCCTTCCGGCCCGCTGCACTGGTAGCCGAGCGGACCCGGCCGCCGAGGGGGTACGGCCGGGCCCGCTCACCCGCGGAGCCGTCCGCAGGTGCCAGAAAGATCGGGCGGGGGCGACCGGACCTGAGCCGGGCCGGGGTGCAGCGAGGGTGCACCCCAGCCGGGGGTCCCAGCCCGGCTACACATCCGGTGGTCTCGGCTCAGGATTCCCAGCCCACCGCCACACGCATGATCGACCCAGTCCAACTCCTCCCGCCCGCTTCCCTCCGATCGATCGAGCCCCATTCCCGCCCGCCGCCCGGCCCCCATGCCCGACCGACCCCATCGCCGGCGCGCCGCCGCCGCGCCAACGACCCATCGGGCCGCGACTCCGGGCCGCCGTCGTGCTTCTGGTCGATGTCGAAAAGCTGCCGGGTGATCCGACTCAGAGTGACCGCAGTGCATCGCCGGCACGGCACGAGAACGGAGAAGGCCCATGAGATACCTGCTCACGGTCGACTACCGCAGCGGCGTCACCGACGCCCCGATGCCCGGGTGGAAGCCGGAGGAGATCAAGGCATACATGGACTACGACGTCGCCCTCACCGCGAACTCGTGGCAAGCGGAGAATACGTCGACGGGCACGCGCTCACCGGCCCCGAGCTCGCCAAGGTCGTCACCTCGGACGGCACGGCACCGGTGGTCGCGGGCGGCCCGTTCGCCCGATCCAGCGAGATGCTGGCCGGCTTCCACCTTCGACGTCGACTCGGACACCCGCGCCATCGAGATCGCCGGCCGCATCTCCCAGGTGCCGGGCCCGGGCGGCACACCCCTACGTCAGCCGATCGGCGTCCGCCGCCTCATGAACACCGCCACCGTCGATCCCCTGTGACAGGGGTTCAGCGACGCCGGTAGCGGTGGGTCTGCAGCAGGGACAGCAGCCCGGAGCATCCGCGGTGACGATGACCTCGGCCCCGCACCACGCCCACGGCTGACCGACCTCAGGTGACCGGCCAGGCGCGAACAGCCTCCGCACATGATCAGCCCGAGCGAACCGGGCCTATTCGAAGACGCGGAAGATGAAGCGCTCGTTCCAGTCCCGGCCGACGTCCGTCGCCTCGATCTCCTCCAGGGTCCGCACGTAGCGGTCGTAGAGCTCGAGGCCGAGGGCGAGCCGCAAGCTGGCGGCGTAGATCCAGACGAGCTGGAGCGGGCGTGGATCACCGGACGCGAGTCGCCGGCCGAGGTCGTCGAGGTCGTGGCAGTAGTACGGCCCGTATCCGAGCGCACCGGCCAGCCGCCGGTGCAGATCGGCCTCGTCGAGGATGAACCGGCCGTCGATGACCACGTTCACCGTGCCAGCCTCCCGCACCCGTTCGATACCCCCGCGTGGTCAAACGATCATGACGAGCTCGCGATCGTGTGTAGTGGCGGGCGTCTCGCCGTCTGTGCCCCCGGCTCGCCCGGTGAAACACCACCCCGCAAGACCGGCACGCAAATTGCAGCCAACGACCGAACTAGACGCCCGAGCGGCGGCCACGACCGCACCCGCACCCTCGAGCAGCGGGCGCGGCCGGATCCGCGGGCCACGGCGATCAGCGCGGACCGCCGGGACCGATCGCTCACGTCGCCCGGGCCGGCACCTCCTCGGTCGCCGGGTGATCGGCGGTGCGGTATCGCAGGTCGGCCTCCGGTGCGACCTCGCCTAGGCCTTCGAGCCGCGCCCGGATGCCACCTCGGCTGCGCCCGAACTCCTCCATCAGCTCCCGCTCGGAAGCACCCTCCCGATACCGCGCCACCAGGCGTTCGTCGTCCTCGGTGGACCAGCGGACGCCCAGGTTGGGATGGCGCTTGGGTTTCCGTCCGGCCGCCGGGGGCGTGCCGCGTCCGGCGCGCAGGGCGGTCAGGCCCGACAGGGTGGTGGTGAGGGCCTCGGTCACGGCGGGGAGGTCGGCGGGCGAGATCCCTCCGCCGAGTTCGCTCACCACCTCTCCGCTGGGGCCCCAGCCCGTCACCGTCAGTCTGATGCGGTCGTCGCCCGTACCCGAAGCGATCAGGTGGTAGGTGTTGTCGCCGGCCAGGAAATGCCGGTCGAGCTGCGTGTATGGACGCCGGTCCGGGTCCGGCGTGTATTCGTTTGCATCCATGGGGCGACCGTAGGGCGAGGGACCGACAGTTTCGGCGGGTCTCCGCGGCCCTGTCGCCCACGCGACACAAGCCGGCGACCAAGGATCAAGATCGCGACGGCGTCAGCGACTGAGGCGCTGGTCGAGCACCCGCACTCCAGGCCCGCCGAGCTCGCTCAATGCCACCCCGCGCCCGCACATCGCCATCATCAGTGCCTCTGCCGGGCCCGCCACCAGCGGCCCCACGCCGGAGAACCAGTCCAGGTCGGACGCTTCGAAGCGCAGCCCCGCCAGCCGTCGCCGCTTCGTGAAGCCGTACGCCCGGCCACCGGTCAGGAACTCCAGCGATGCCTTCAGCCCTTCGGGCCCCAGGCCGTGGGGCAGGCCCAGCGGACGGCGCATGTCCTGGCCGTGCACCTGGAGATCGGTGAGCTGACCCGCGTACCCGACGATCGGGGGTTTGAATGGATTGTCCGCTTCGTCGCGGAGGGCCTGGGCCAGCTCCGCCGCCGGCCGCGCGGCCATGAGCACCGCAAGCTGCGCATTCGCCCGGTGCAGACGGAAACCGTTGCGGGCCAGCAGCGGCAGCAACGGTACGGGCGGCTTGCCCACCGCCGCGAGGAGGTGACCGGCAACCTCCTTGACCGTCCACTCGCCGCAGAGGCTCGGCCTGTCGAGCTGGCCGGGTTCCAGCGAGTCGACCAGGTCGGCGATGCGGCGGCGTTCTTCGACGATGGCGGCACGGATATCCACGGCGCCAGGCTAGCGGTCGGCGGTGGGGCGGTTCGCCGAGGTCGCCGTGGATCCCTCCGCCGGGCGGTTCAATGAATCCATGGAAGATCGACGGCCTCCGGCCGAGGTCCTGCGCGCATTCGGCGCGACCGCGGATCCCGTACGCCTCGCCGGAGGCAAAGGCGGCACCTGGCGCGCCGGCGACGTGGTCCTCAAGCCGGCGGAGGGCGACGACGCGGTCCGCTGGCGCTCGGAGATCCTCGCGACGCTGCCCGAATCGCCATGCTTTCGCATTGCCCGCCCGATCCGCGCCGCGACCGGTGACTGGCTCGCCGACGGCTGGGAAGCGGCATGCGCGGTGGCGGGCCAACCCGACCAGCGCCGCGTCGACGACGTCGTCCGCACCGGATCCGCCTTCCACGAGGCGGTCGCCCACCTGCCGCGGCCCGGCTTCCTGGACACAAGATCGGACCCTTGGGCGTACGGGGAAAGGCTCGCCTGGGACCGCCTCCGTCACCGGTCCGGCCACCCGGAAGCGTCTGGTCCCACCCGTGCCGGCGGCGACGCCGAACCGCTGCTCGGAAGCCTGCTCGCGGTCCGGCGGCCGGTGCACCTGCCGGACCAGATCGTGCACGGCGACCTGCTGGGCAACGTCCTGTTCGCGGACGGCCTGCCCCCGGCGGTGATCGACTGGTCGGCGTACTGGCGACCTCCCGCCTGGGCCAGCGCGGTGGCCGTGGTGGACGCCATGGTCTGGCACGGCGCCGGATTCGACGCCGCGCTGCGCTGGTCACATCTTCCGGCCTGGGGTCAACTCCTGGTCCGCGCCACCATCTTCCGGCTCGCGACCTGGGCGGTCGCCGGCTGGACGAGCGAGCCGATGGATGCCTACGAGCCGGTGGTCCGCAAGGTCATCGGCTATGTCGGACCCACCGTCTAGGGTTCCGCTCGTGGCAGACGTACGACTGGAACCGATGACCGACGCACAGTTCACGACCTACCGCGAGACGGCCGAGCAGGAGTATGCCCAGCAGGCCGCCGACTCCGGCGCGATGTCACTGCCCGAGGCACTGAAGAAGGCCACCGACGACTTCGCCCGCCTCCTCCCCGACGGCCCGGCAAGCCCGGAGCAGTTCCTGTGGCGTGCCTATGCGGACGATGCCGACGTCGGCATGATCTGGCTGCACATCACGTCCCGGACGGCGTACATCTTCGACATCGTGGTCGACGAAAGCCATCGCCGCCACGGTTACGGCCGAGCAATCATGCGCGCGGCCGAAGAGCTGTGCCGCGACCGCGGTGTGGAGTCGATCGGCCTCAACGTCTTCGGCCGGAACGCGGGCGCCCGCGCACTGTACGAACAGGAGGGTTACGAAATCACCTCAGTGCAGATGCGGAAACGCCTGTAGAGATGAGCACTGAAGTTGCACGCAGGGAACGCGACGGCGGTGTCGTCTCCGACGTGACCACATCGGCCCGCCCAGCGCCGCACCCGCAAACCTAGGCGGAGCCGGAGGCCGGGATCCGTTCCAGGGTGGCGGGGTCGGGCTCGCCGCCGTAGTACTTGTCGAGCACGGCCTGGAACACCGCGGCGTCATCGGCGGCCCGGGCGAACAGCGTCATCGACGACCGCAGCTTCAGGTCGTCGGGATGGCCGAGAATCTCGCGCGCCGTGCGCCCCTCCACCGCCAGCAGCGCCTGCGAGCATTCGGTCAGCCGCGGACCGAGCACGGGGTGAGCCAGGTAGGCGCGGGCTTCGGCGAGGTCACGGATGGCGTACGTCCGGGCGGTCGGGCTCAAGCCGAGCCCGGCGATCTGCGGAAACACGAACCACATCCAATGGCTGCGCTTGGCTCCCGCCCGCAGCTCGGTCAACGCCCGGTCGTAGACAGCGGCCTGCGCCGACACGAACCGTTCCAGATCGGCCTGCTTGTCCATGATCCCCTCCTCCCCGCGAACGGGCCGTTCCCCAAGGTCTTTGGTCATGATGCGCTCTCGGCGCACGCCGTCGGGCAGGAGGTCGCCGAGTTCACCCGTGTCACGGAAGCCGTTGCGCCGGTAGAGCGTCCACGCGTTCTCGTTACCCTCCACCACGGCCAGCCGAACAGTCTCCGCACCCAGGCGGGACTGAACATGTCGACCGTGAGGCTCACTCTGACGGTTCACCCGCACACCGACCTGGACGCTACGCGCCGGGCACGCCGCCTCGCACAATCCGTCATCGTCTGGTTACGCAATGGGAGCGCTCCCATGTAACATGGACACCCGGCCGTACTCACAAGCACCGATACCTGCGGGCCACGCTCATCCCCCTCCCCCGGGGAGCAGTCTGCGATGATTTCCACCCTTCCCCGCGTCCAGGCGCACGACCCGCGCCATCGCCGCGGTCGCAGCTTCACCGGCACCGTCTCGATGACCGCCCTCGGCGGACCCGGCCATCGATGGCCCGCGCCGGGCTTCCGCGCACCCCCGCGGTCCTGCCGCACCACTCCCGACGTCTCCCCACCGTCCTCAGGAGGGTCAATCACCATGGTCTCCCCACGGATCACCAGTAAACTCGCCGTCGTCGCGGCCGCCGTCATCGCCGCCCCGCTCATCTGGATCGCCACGACCACGAATGCCCAGGCGGCAACCGTGCCCACGGTGGACTGGTTGCACACCCGCGGCAACCAGATCGTCGACGAATCCGGCAACCCGGTCCGGCTGAGCGGCACCAACTGGTTCGGCTTCAACGCCACCGAACGCGTCTTTCACGGGCTCTGGTCGGCGAACCTGACCGAGATCACGAAGTCGATGGCCGACCGCGGCATCAACATCGTCCGGGTCCCGATCTCCACCCAGTTGCTGCTGGAGTGGAAGGCCGGGCAGGCCGCAGTGCCGTCCGCGGTGAACACCTACGCGAACCCGGAGCTCGCCGGCAAGACCAATCTTGAGGTCTTCGACGCGTTCCTGGCCCTGTGCGAGCGGTTCGGCATGAAGGTCGTGCTGGACGTGCACAGCGCCGAGGCCGACAACTCCGGACACCTTTATCCGGTGTGGTGGAAGGGCTCGATCACCAGCGAGCAGTTCTATCAGGCGTGGGAGTGGGTCACCGCCCGCTACCGTATCAACGACACCCTGGTCGCGATGGACGTGAAGAACGAGCCGCACGGCAAGATGAACGAGAGCCCGCGGGCCACGTGGGACTCGTCGGCCGACCAGGACAACTTCAAGACCGCCTGCCAGGTCGCCGGCCGCCGGATCCTCGCGATCAACCCGAACGTCCTGATCATGTGCGAGGGCATCGAGATCTACCCCAAGGACGGTACGAACTGGTCGTCCACCGCGGAGGCCGACTATTACTTCAACTGGTGGGGCGGCAATCTGCGCGGCGCCAAGGACCACCCGGTCGATCTGGGCGCGAATCAGGATCAGCTCGTCTACTCGCCGCACGACTACGGCCCGCTGGTCTTCAACCAGCCGTGGTTCGACAAGCCGTTCGACAAGGCCTCGCTGACCGCGGACGTCTGGACGCCGAACTGGCTGTACCTGCACGACAGCGGCACCGCCCCGCTACTGATCGGCGAATGGGGCGGCCGACTCGGCCAGGATCCACGCCAGGACAAGTGGATGACCGCATTGCGTGACCTCATCGTGGAGAAGGGACTGCACCAGACGTTCTGGGTGCTCAATCCCAACTCCGGGGACACTGGCGGTCTGCTGCTGGACGACTGGAAGACCTGGGACGAGCAGAAGTACGCGCTGCTCAGGCCGGCGCTGTGGGAGTATCAGGGCAAGTTCGTCAGCCTGGACCACCAGGTGCGGCTGGGCGGAGCGGGCAGCACGACGAGCCTCAACCTGGCTGAGCGGTACGGGACCAGCGGCCCGACCGACCCGCCGACGAGCCCGTCCTCGCCGCCGCCGAACGATCCGCCCCCGAGCCCGCCCGTCGCGGGGTGCACGGCGACCTTCCGTACCGTCGGTTCGTGGTCGGGCGGCTTCCAGGCCGAGGTCACGGTCCGCAACACCGGCACTGGGTCAAGCCACGGCACGCTGACACTGAACGCTGACCTGCCGTGAGGTGGCGGGCCCGGCGCTGCCGGGCCCGCCACAGACAGGACATGCCCCTCGGTCACAGCGTTCGGGAAAGCGTCACCGTGACGGTTCCCCGAACGCCGGCTGCCCACGCACTCGACCGATTCCTCGCGCCACCAGCACAGCTCGGAATAGAAACAGCCACTGTGCCCTGTACCACCCGGGCGCCGCCGTGTCGGCGTCAACGAGCCAGGACCGCAGCATGGTGACGAGAAGCAGGTCCAGCAGCCGGTCGAGGGCGACCAGCCCCGGAGTGTCGGCCGACCTGATGACGCGCTTCGCGCGCATCCCAGATCAGGCGATCCAGCAGATCACCGCGTCACCGTCGGCTGCGGCGGCCGTGAGGAATTCCGTGGCCCTCGGCAGGCGCGAGACTGCCCATTCCAGCTCTCCTGAGCGATCCCAGACTGCTGGACAGATCCGTTCGCGGTCCAGGTGAGCAGGGTCTACTCCGGCGATCAGGTCCGCCTCGGTCAGCGCAGCGATCGCCTGCGCGGCCTGGGCGACCTGCTCGGGGGTGAGATAGCGGGGCGGGCCGTAGCCCCAGTCGGGAATGTCGTCCGGGTCAAAGAGGAAGTCCTGCTCGCCGAGCACGACCGACACCGGGAAGTTGCGGCGGCGCAACAGAAAGTCCAGGCCGTGCCAGGTCTTGTCCAGCTCCAGAAGGCGCCGCCGCTGTGGGGTCGGCGGCGCGGCGTACTCCGTCTCGCTGACCTGCTCGGCTAGAGCGAAGGCCCAGGTCAGGTCGCCGGCAGCGCGTTCCAGCTCGCCCGGGGTCACCCGTAGCCAGTAACCGAGCATGCTCATGCCGCTAGAGCCCAGTTGTCGGCTGTCGGTGCGGCAGAGCGCCGGCGGGCGATGCGGTCGTCGTGGTCACCGCCGGGGACATCGTGTGGATAGAGGCGTGGAGCCGGCCTGTCTCGCGGGCCGAGGCGGTCGCCATGGTCGCGGCTCAATGGAAGAAGGCCACGACGGAGCAGCCCGAGTCGTGCGCGTGAGATAGCCACTGGAACACGTCGTAGGCGGCGTCCTTGTACTCCTCGGCGATGTCGGCCAACGCGGCGCCGGCGAGCAGATGCGCCGGCTCCTGCAGAGATCCGTACTCCCGATATCCGATCCCTGGAAAGTCGTCGATCCGCGGCAACGGCACCGGCGCACCACCGAACACGAGGTCCCAGGTGGAGAAGCCCTCGGCGAGCAGTCCCGCACTGGCCAGCGCCTCGTCGACGCGTTCGCACCAGTCCACCGGCACCGGCATCCACCGGGCGTTGTCCAAGAACCTGCCCTGCACGTCGCACAGGTGCTCGAGGAAGTAGCCGTACGCGAACCCGATCCGCTCGTCGTACGGCTCGCCCATGATCATGTGACGGGCGACATCTGCCAGGGTGACGGCCGGCCCATCGTCGGTCACGTCGTCGATGAGCTCCTGCACGTCGTCATGGTGCGCGGTGAAACTCGCGCCGTATCGCTTGGCCAGCGCGTCGTCCCCATTTCCGATCTCGGCCCGCAGACCGTCGAGATCGACGGCCCACGCCATGACTCCGTATCCCATCGTTATCCTCCCCGTGCTTCTCGATCAAGCAAGGGACCGATGGTAGCGGCGCCCTGTGACATCACTTTCCGTCCTGCTGCGCACGGCCGCGGCGGCCCGCTGCTCGGCTTTGATCCGCGCGGCCAGTTCCTGGGCACGGCGTTCGAGGTAGCCCTCCAGGCCGGCGGTGATGTGCTGAAGCCGAGCAGCCAGCTCTTCGGGGCTGCTCATCGCGTATTTCATCGTGCGGCGTGGTCCGCCCGGGCCGACTGCGTGGCCGCGGCCCAACCCGTCGCGAGGGCCTGTCGGAGGCGGTCGGAGGCGAGCCGGTCCACGACGACGATCGGGGCGTTGGGGCCGTCGAGGCGGCGGGCCACGAGCGGGGCGATGGCGAAGAAGAGCAGGACGCCGCCGGCGGGGACGGCGAACGCGAGCAGTACCGGATGCACGACAGTCACCGCCTCTCGTCCGGGGCGGTGGTCTCGCGGTGCGAGGCCGCCTGGCCGGCGGCGGCGTTCGCCGTCGCCGCGTCGGCCGCCGGAGCGGCAGTGACCTGCTGCAGGGTGGCGGCGAACCGGAAGTCCTGGGCGGTGTGGGCCCGGCGGCCCAGCTCGAGCAGCTCGCGGGTGTCCTGCTGGGACTCCGCCAGCAGTCGCAGGGCCAGCTCGCCGGCGGCGGTGTGCGCCACGCGGGCGGTCTCGCGGAGGCTGTCGTAGTGCGCTTCGGCCTGGTCGGCGGCGGCCAGCCGGGCGAGGTCGCCGGGCTGTTCGTGCAGCTGGTCGCGGGTGGTGGCCCAGGCTTGCCAGGCCTGGTCCGCGGCGGCGTCGGCGGCGCGCTCGTAGGCGGCCGCGGCCTGCAGGTCGGCGGCGCGTTCCTCGCCGCGGCGCCGGTGGGTCGCGGCGAGCGCCTCGTGCCGGGCGAACAGGTCCTCGACCTCGACGTGCAGCAGGTCCAGGGCGCGTGCGGTCAGGTCGTCGCCGGATGCGGCGCCGGCGGTGCTGGGCTCGGTCATCGCTGGGCGTCCCTTCACGGTGCGGTGGGCGGCGTTCCGCGCTCGGGCGCCGGCGCGGCGTCCGGCGGCGCGGGTGGCGGGTAGGTGGAGAACCGGCGGCGCAGCGCGCCGAAGCGGGTCGTCGCGGAGCGCTCCGCGGTGGCCGCGGTGTGCCCGAGCGCGACGCCGATGTCCTGGCAGGACGCGCCGAGGGCGCGGGCGCCGTCGATCGCGACCAGCTCGTCGTGGTCGATCTGGGCGCGGGCCCGGTGGGCCAGCATTAGCGCGGCGAGGCAGTCGTCGCGGTCGGCCGGCGCCGCGTCCGCGTAGAGGGTCTGGCCGCCGAGGTGGCCTTGCACGGCCTCGGCGACCTCGCGCAGCGCGGCGCCGTCGGGCATCCGCGGTCCGCAATTTCGGTGATCTCCGGGTCGGAACTCACGCACGTTTGCACGTCCACGAGTTCCCCGGCCTCGCGCAGCAGGCTTATCCAGGACCGTAGGTCCTGCGGTGCTTGCGGCATGGCCGTCGTAGGGCCGCCCATGCCCCCGACCGTACCGGTCATCACAGTGGACCGAAAGAAGCCGGGGACACCTGAGCCCCGTCCGACGGCCCATCTCCTCGAACGGAAAGTCGTGATCGCCGTGGCGCTGCGAGGTGTACTAGTGTGCTGCGCCGGAAATTCGCCTACAAAATCGGGTGAGTGATTCGAGGATCTCTTCGGCGGTCTTGGTCCAGATGAACGGTCGCGGATTGCTGTTCCAGTCGGCGATCCAGGACCGGATGTCGGCTTCCAGGGCCTGGACGCTGTTGTGGGTGCCGCGGCGGATCTTCTGGTCGGCGAGGAAGCCGAACCAGCGTTCGACCTGGTTGATCCAGGACGAGCCGGTCGGGGTGAAGTGCATGTGGAAGCGGGGATGTTTCGTCAGCCAGGCCCGGATGGCGGGGGTTTTGTGGGTGCCGTAGTTGTCGCAGATCAGGTGCACGTCCAGGTCGGCCGGGACGGTCTTGTCGATGGTGATCAGGAACTGTTTGAACTCGGTCGCGCGGTGCTGGCGGTGCAGTTCGCTGATGACGGTGCCGTCGGCGGTGTCGAACGCGGCGAACAGGCTGGTGATGCCGTTGCGGTGGTAGTCGTGGGTGCGGCGTTCGGGCATGCCGGGCATCATCGGCAGGACCGGCTGGGAGCGGTTGAGGGCCTGGATCTGGGACTTCTCGTCCACGCACAGCACCACGGCTCGTTCGGGCGGATGATGGTAGAGGCCGACGACGTCGACGACTTTCTCGATGAACTGCGGGTCGGTGGACAGTTTGAACGTCTCAGCCCGGTGCGGCTTGAGGCCGAAGTCGCGCCAGATCCGGCCGATCGTCGACTTCGACAGCCCGGACTTCTCCGCCATCGACGCGCGTGACCAGTGAGTGGCGTTACGCGGTGTCTGTTCCAGGGTGGCGACGACGACTTCTTCGACCTTGTCCAGGGCGATCGACGGCGGCCGGCCCGGACGTTGTTCATCGATCAAACCGTCGAGACGTTCGGCCAGGAACCGCCGCCGCCACTTACCCGCAGTGGACAGGTGTACGCCCAGAGCCGTTGCTACATCAGTGTTCGCGGCACCTTCGGCGCACGCCAGGATGATCCTCGATCGCACAGCGAGGGCCTGCGAAGACTTCGCCCGACGCGACCACCGGGTCAACGTCGCGCGTTCCTCATCGGTCAACACCAGCGGTGCAGTCGGGCGCCCGGTACGTGCCATCAACCCACCCTACACCGACTTATCATGCGAATTTCCGGCGCAGCACACTAGCCGGGCGTCCGTGAGCGACGACTACACCGCCACGCTGCCGCGCAAGCGGATGGGGGCAGCGGTGCTGCTGTCGGACGACCGGGGCCGGGTCCTGTTGGTCGAGCCGACCTACAAGAGCTACTGGGAAATCCCGGGGGGTGCGGTAGAGGCGGACGAGTCGCCCTACGCCGCAGCGGTGCGCGAGCTCGAGGAAGAGCTGTCCCTGCCGGTGAAGCCGGGCCGCCTGCTGGTGACCGACTGGGTCCCTCCACGCCCGGACCGCACCGAGGGTTTGATGCTCGTCTTCGACGGCGGCGTGCTGACGCCGAACCAGACGGCGCGGATCCAGCTACCGGCCGAGGAGCGCGGATCCAGCTACCGGCCGAGGAGCTACGTAGCTGGGCGTGGTGCACCGCGATGCAGGCCGGCGAACGGCTCTCGGAGCTGCTCACCCGCCGGATCGTCGCGGCGGTTAAGGCCCGCGCCGACGGTACGGTGGCGTACCTGGAAAACGGCTTCTTCGTCGCCTGAGCAGCAATGGCCACCCGTGCTCGGCACCCGACCACCTGACCGTGCTCCCACTCGAGGCCCGGAGTCCGCCATGCCCGCCGACCACCCCCGCGCCCGAGCACCGAGATGTCGCTCCGGCGGCATTCGGCGGTGACTCGTTCTGGCGAGCGCTCAACCGCCTCGCCGAACGAGCAGGGCATGAAGCCACTCCCGAATACTCACTGGTGCTGTCGAACCGACATGCCGCTACCAGTACGAGTGCCTCAAGTGCGGATACCCGCTCGTTGTGATCACCGTGCAGCGTGACTAGAGGCTCGCCCTGGCGCCTGTCCCGCAGAGTTCTCCCGCGGCACGGTGTACTTCGCCGACGCAGAGTTCTCCGGCGGCAAGGTCCTCTTCACGGGCGCGAAGTTCGCCGGCGGCGAGATCGATCTCAGGTCGCCACTGTCCTGGGATTCGCCTCCGCGGGGGATCACCGAGAAGGAACCAGGCGCACGGTGGCCGCCTTCGACGCAGCCCGATCCATCTCGCCGTCGAGGAAGCACAGGTAGGACGCAGCCACGAACTGCCACAGGCCGCTCGGCGCCGCGACGGCCGCCGCCATCTCACGCCCAGAGGTTCGGCGCAGATCGGCGAGCAGCTCGTACGACTCGGAATCGGCCGGATCATCCCCGATCGCCCCGGCCGCATACGCCGCAGCCTCGGCGGGCGATCCGCCGCAATGCGCCATGACCCGCGCGAGTGCGAGCGACCCGGACCTCGACATGGTCACGCACCGTACGCTACACAGATCCAGGTCAGCATCCCGAGAGGCGAAGGCCGCGTGCGCTCACGGAATCGGGCTGGACTCCGCGCGGGCTGGCTGCCTTACAGCTCACTGAAGGGGAGGAAGCCGTCTTCCGGCAAGCGATGAGTCATGACATCTGACTCCGGTAGGCCTGGTCAACTCATCAGGTCGCCCACGTCGCGGGACGATCCGCGGCGACGGCTACAGTGATGCCCGTTCATGGCTACTGAACGGGGAAGCGGTATGCGAGCATGGCGGCGATCGATGGCCACAAGTGTGGTATTCCTTGCGGCAGCGTCAGGGGCCGCTTGTTCCGCTACCGCGGATGGCACTGCGATCCCGGGCCAGACTCCTCGGCCCACCGTCACGATTCCGGCCGACCCCGTATCGGCGCTCGGCGCGGCCCAAGCCAAGCTGGGTACCGAATCCGCCCGGTTCGCCCAAGAAATGGGATCTGATCTGTACAGCTACACCGGCGTGGTGAATGCCGAGACGAAGAACTGGGAGATCACCGGGAAGGAATACGTCGTCCGACGGGTTGGGACGGAGCTCTACGTGCAGGCGAGCGGCAAGACGCTGGAAACCATGATCCTCCCGCCGGCCACCACTGCCCACCTGGCAGCGGGCGGCTGGGTCCACAGCCGATTGCCGCACGGCCACGAACTGTCCGTGGTCTTCAACGACAGCTTCCCCTGGAACCAGGCCAAGCCGGCGACCCGTGCCACCGGCATGACCAGGACCGGTACCCGTTCGTTCTCTGGCAAGCTCACCGTCAAGGACTCGAGGCCCAGTTCGCGACAGCGCCCGAGCATAGACATGCGCGTCGGCGCCGACCTCGACGAGCAGGGACGCTTCGCCAGGATCAGTCGGGACTTCCTTACGAAGTCCCCTGATCAGAGCATCGTATTCACGTTCTCGGATTACGGGGTACAGGCCGACATCGCGGCACCGCCGCCCAGCGACGTGGTAGAGCAGGACAACACCTCCTTCCTCACCAGCACCCTCCTTAACTGACCCGGTTCGACAAGCCGGCGAGCGTCCCTGCCCTGCCGGCGTGGTCGTCAAGTCGGGACTCAGCCGCAGCATTGCATTGCTGGTGGACGTAATAGAATGACCTGTGGTGCCGCGAGAGTTTCGTAGCGCCCGGGTCTCTATTCATTTTGCGAATTGATGACGGTGATGGTCGAGGAATACCGAGCGTCCGATGAGCTCGTGGAAGCCTGGCGCGAATTGGCGGAGCGAGTGCGAGAAGTGCTCGATCTTGCTGGAGTTCCACACCACGGCGCAGATGACGCTCCCAGGCCGGCGGGAGCCGAGATCGAGATCGATCATGGCACCGACGAGATGGGCGGCGTCCTTGTCGAATGGCGGCCAGCAGCAGCACTCGTTGACGCTCAGCACGCAGTACGGCAACTACGTCGACGTCGTCACCGATGCCGTCGACGCAAAACGTCGCCGCATCACCCCCGCCGACGACGCGTCACCGTGCCGCCGGCGTGACCGGTGGCGTCGTGCCTCCGGATCCGGTCGGGCGGGCCGGTGCGTGTCGGGCACGGACCATGAGCGCTCGGACGAGGCAGGCGAGCGCCGCCGTCGCGGCGATGGTGCGGGCGATGTTCCACTCGACCCAGGTCGTCTCGTACGCGGCGCGCACGGCGGACAGGTCGGCGATGGCGCTCGGGTCGCCGGCCGCGGCGAGTTCGTCGTTGAGTGGCACGCTGATGCCCATCGTGATGGCGAACGCGACCGCGTAGAGCCCCACCGCGGCGACGGTCCAGGGCAGGACGGGGCGCGCGTCGCGGCGCAGGTGCAGGATCGCGGCGATGGCGGCCAGCGGGAGCGCGCCGAAGAAGCTGACCGCGAACCAGCCGTTGCGCACGGTCGCATTGATCCATTGCATGGTGCTGACGAAGGTGTGGTTGTCGACCCGGGCGAGGCCGATCATGACCGAGCAGGCGTAGGCGTAGAAGAACCCGGCGATGAGCCCCATCGCGACCGCTGCGGCGCCCAGCGCCCAGGCGCGTGCGAGCTGCATGGCACGGCGCGGGGCAGGCGCCACGCCGGTCGCGGGTACGGACACCGACATGTCGAACCTCCAGCTAGAATCGAACCAGCGCGTACGAATTAAACCGTACCCGCGAGTTCGAATTAATGCCAGACGCCGAGGGAGGCGCCTTGACCGGGCAGACCCGTCGCGGCCGGCCCCGCGCCGGTGAGCAGGCGGCACGTCGCCAGGCCGCACTCGACGCGGCCCTCGCCGAACTCGTCGCCCATGGCCTCGACGGCACCACGATGCAGGCGGTCGCCGCACGCGCCGGCTGCTCGAAGGAGAGCCTGTACGCATGGTTCGGCAACCGCGACGGACTGCTGTCGGCGCTGATCCGGCGCCAGGCCGAGCAGGTCAACACAGCGGTGGCGGCGGCCCTGGACCGTCCTACTCAGCCCCGCACGACGCTCGTCGCCATCGCCGAGAACCTGCTCCACCTGCTCACCAGCGACGCGTCGCTGGCACTGAACCGGGCCGCCATGGCGAACGCCGAGCTCGCCGCGCTGCTACTGCGACACGGCCGACACACCACCGGCCCGCTGGTCGAAGCCTTCCTGGCCCGGCTGGCCGGCGAGGGCCGGCTGCGCGTCGACGACCCCGCGGACGCCTTCCGGCTCCTCTACGGCCTGGTGGTCAGAGACGCGCAGATCCGGGCCCTGCTGGGCGAGCCGCCCGCATCCGCCGATCGCCTCCGCGCCGACGCCCGGGTAGCGGTCGACCGCTTCCTCGCCCTTACCACGGGCACAGTCGAGCCCCCAGGCCACGCGCAACTCGACCGATGACCGCATCGGCGGCCGTCAGTGCCGACCGCCCCCGACCGGACCAGCAGATCCAGCCGCCGCCGTCGAGGTCGAGGACGAGCGCGCGGACCGAGTGGCGCAGATTCAGTGGAAGCATGCGGACACGCTAGCTGGATGTCATTGGACCTCGCCTCGACGTCAGTTGGCGAGCAGGACTCGCTGGCGAAGGAGGTAGTCTTCGCCGTCGGCATCCCGCTTGCTTCCGCGCGGCAGCGACCGCGACCTGCCGCCCTGGGGCCGCACCGAGATCGGCGCGCTCGTGGTGTTGGGTGTACTCCAGGCACACAGCGCCGTGCCGTGGCAGCGCAGATTGTGCCGTTGTCGAGCAGGGCTAGCTCTTGCACTGGTGCGAGCGTTTCCAGTACCGCGGCTGTCGCACCGTTCCAGGAGTCGACGTCGGTCACGAGGGCGGCCGCCCGGTGCAACACGTCGACCCGGAGCAGTCCCTTGACGTGGCGGGGCGTCAACGGCTTGGTCGGCGTCACGATGACCGGCGCGACGAGCGCCCGAGGACGGCGACGCTTTTCGGCGGCAAGATCGGCCGAGCGCTTCGCGTACGCCGTCACGGCCGTCCTCTCCTCAGCCACGCCCATCGCCGATAGGTCCGCTCACGATGAGCGATGAATGCTCCAGGCGCCCCGGCGTTTCTCCCGTTGTCCTGGAACGACCGTCGATGTCCGACGCCCTGTCCACTCAGCACGAGTGGTGCCTTCCGCCGTCTCGGGTGGCAGCCGGCGGGCGGGGTGGCACGCTGCCCCCGCCCGCCCCTAAACCGGATCTACGCCGCGGGGCGGCGGTAGGGCTCCAGCGCCGGCCACGGGAACTGCCTGATCAGGGCGGCCATCTGATCGGTCCAGGCGGATACGTGGTCCGGTGCAGCGCCGGCCGCGCCCGGCCCGTCGACCGCGTACAGGAGGTCACCTTCGATCCACCACTCCGGCGGGAACCCGTCCGCGCCGGCCGCCGCCCGCACCGACGCGGTGGTGAGCGCCTCGGCGAAACCCGGATCGTCGGTGTAGGCCGCGGCGTCCACGGCGCGCGGGGCGTCGGGATCGATCCCGTGCTTCTGCAGCACCTGCCGCTTGACCGACTCCATGATGTGCTGGGTGAGCAGGTCCGCGCTCGACATCGTGTCCGACCGCGGCGGCTGCTCCTGCAGGGCCAGGGCGTGCAGATAAGCGCCCGAGAAGTACGGCAGCGCGAACGGTAGGCGCAGCGCCCACACGGTCTGGGTCGAACCCCGCTCGCCCGCCCGCGACCGGTCGAAGACGGTGATCGGCACCCCGTCGGCCGTACCGGTGAGCACCGAGCTGCCGGTGGTGCTGCGCGCGTCGTTGGCCACCGCGACCAGTCGCCCGGCGGTCTCCGGGCCCGCGACCGGCACCTCGGCGGTCGGCGCGAACTGCCATCCCCGCGCGGCGGCCAGCGCGGCGCGGCGGTGCTGTGCCGCCTGCCCGGCGCGGAGGCGCAACGCCTTGACCACGAGGACAGCCAGCCCCGCCTCGGCAGCGGCCACGGCCAGCGCGACCGTGATGCCGAGGGGCTTGCCCAGCAGGTTGCTGAAAGCGGCCACAAGGGAGAAGACCGACAGGGTCAGCAGGGCCAGGCCGAGGGCGAGGCAGGCGCGGCCCAACCGGCGGGACAGCAGCACGCCGCCCCAGCCGGTGATGGTGAGCCCGCCCGTCACGGCGGCGGGCGTGGGCAGGCCCATCTTGGCCAGGCCCACCGCGACGAGCAGGGTCACGCCCAGGCCGGTGAGGGCGGCGAGCCGAGGTCCGATCACGACTTCTCCTTGACCCAGTCGACGACTGGCCGGTTCAGCCCGGCCACGACCTGCTGCAGGCGTGTGCCGAGGGTGTCTTCCGTGTGCGCGGTCACCGGTACCTTCCGCCCGTCCAGCGCCACCAGCTCGTACGCGAGGGCCCGGGTCGGGTCGTCCTTCTTGAACCGCACTCGCAGCATGTCAACGTCGGGCCAGGCGACCACCTGGGCGCGGCCGTTCTTGGTGTGGACCAAGCCACCCGCGTAGAGGTAGTCGGCCGTGAAGCCGGCGAACAACGCCGCGAACGCCATGAGCACGCAGAACAGCGCGCCGATCACGAAGAGCACCGCGATGAACGCCAGCGGCCGGAACGGTATGAACTCAAGCGACCAGTTGATCAGCGCGGCGATGCCGAACAGCGCGGCGGCCGCCCCGATGCCCAGGCCGAAGTTGGCGAACGGATTCTGTCCCTTGCGGGCCAGCTCGAGCGAGCCCAAGCCGTGCGTGGCGGCGAGGGCCGCCACCGCCTCGGGCACCGGTGCCCCGGCCGGGCCGGTGGCAGCCGGCGCCTGTCGCGGATCCTGCTCCACGTTTTCACTGCTCCTCTCCATGGTCGCCACCCCCGTGTGGCGGCGCGACCGAAGAGGGTAGCGCGTCCGCGCTGACCTGCGAAAACTCTGCACAACGGGTGCCCGGGCGATGACCTTGGGTCGCCACCGATCCTTACGATCCATCGGGTCTGGGCGACATGCCCGGCAGGCGGCATTCAGGCGGGACGGTGGCGTCAGAGTCGTCTCCATCCTCAACCTCGTCCTTGCAGCACCAGACTTGCACTCGACCTGAATGCCTGCGCCGCCGCCTCAGCCTTCCTCGACATCCGCGTCGACGGCCGGCTACTGCTGGCGTCGCGCCTGAGTGCCTTGCTCGCTACTTCAAGATCGGGTTAGGGCCGGTTCTACGCTCCCGGTGTGAGCGGTGTGAGCGGTGTGAGCGGTGTGAGCGGTGTGAAGCGTGATGCCCAGGCCGCATCAGCACGCCGCTGGAGCCCGCACCAGCGGTCAGCGTGAACCGGCCGGCGGCCTCAGGCCCGAGCCGTCCGATCACGCGTTGGGCCGCTCTCGTGGAGGCTGGACCACGAAGCTGCACCTGGCCTGCGAGCAGGGCGGTAAGCCGTTGTCGATGCTGCTGACCGCGGGCCACCGCGGCGATAGTCCCCAGTTCGCGCCGGTGCCGGCCGCCATCCGGGTGCCCCGTTGCGGGCCCGGTCGTCCCAGAACCCGGCCCGACCTCGTCTTGGCCGATCGTGCCTACACCTTCCGCGCGAACCGCGGCTGGTTACGCCGGCGCGGGATCAAGGCACGCATCCCGAGCAAGACCGACCAGGACGCCCACCGCCTGGCCAAAGGCTCCCGCGGCGGCCGTCCACCCGCCTTCGACCCGCAGGTCTACCGGCAACGCCACGCCGTGGAGTGCGGCATCAACCGCCTCAAACGCCACCGCGCCGTCGCCACTCGCTTCGACAAACCTCGCCGCCCGCTACGAAGCCACCCTGCACATCACCGCGATCAACGAGTGGCTACACGCACTTCGAGACGCGCCCTAGGCCCTCGGCCGGTGGGCGCGCCGCCGCGCCGACCCGCAAGCCGACGCCGTGGCGCTCGACGAGCGGCACCTACTCGTCTGCGACCTGTGCGCCATCGCGGTCCCCGGCCGCGCCGGCGCCGACGACCGCGACCAGTGGTTTGGTCCGCACCCGATCGAGGTCGGCGACGACTGCGCCAGTGCGGCGCCGGCCGGCTCGTCGCGTAGGCCGACCGCGGCCAGGTGCCCACCCTCGCCGAGCGCCTTGCCCAGTTCCGTGCCCGCCTTCCCGGATGACCCTGTCCGTGCGGTGGAAACACTTCACCCGGCCGAGATGTGCCAGACCGTCACCTTTGTGATGGCGGCCGGGCGGTAAACCGGCGAGTCAGGAGAAGGTCACTCCGAACCAGCGCTCGGGAGCGAGGTCACCGTGGCGCCTCGTCGGAACGTGAGATTCCCCCTTACCCAGTAGGTGCCTGCGCTTTGGGACTGCCACGCGGTGGAGCAGATGGTGGTCACTGCCCCGCCGAGTTGGGTGAAGGGTTGGTAGGACCGCCGACCCTTGTCGCAGTGCACTTCCTGGATCCGCTGGGAGGGGCCCGCGTAGTGCAGGTTCATCCGGAGCTCGTCGAGGTCGACCTTCTTGAGCTTGTGGATTCGGTTGGCCGGGCAGCTGACGTTGGGGGGTGGCACCGAGACGGTGCAGTCGCCCATCGGCCAGTCGAAGCGAGCTTCGATCCTCCGACGTACCTCACTGCCGCCGGCTTTCCACTGCACACACATCCGCTGCCCGATCCGACCCCAGGTCGGGGTGTTGGCGACGATCGTCGATTCGGTCCAACTGCTACACATCTGCCGGGTGTTTGCCGCGTGGGCGGCCGACGCTTCCGGCAGGACGACGCCGCCGATGACCGCCGCCAAGGCTGCGAAATAGATGGTGATCCGGTGCATGTCGGGGGTCCCTTCTGGTGAGATTGGACCCGCTGCCATAGCGGGTGCGCCGGTCACACGATGAGGCGATCCGCCCGGTTCAGAAAGCTCCGCGAAGTACCACTTCCGAGGCCCCTTTTGGGTGAGCGCTTTGCCGCATCTCATCTTCCGTGCAGTGTCGCACCGTGACAGTCGCCGTGGGTGGCTGAGCTCAGTCATGGGTTGCGGCGGCCGGCTGCCGCGCCGCTTCCGGTCCTCTGAACGAGGCCGAGCGAGCGAACGAGCAAGCTAGAAACCCGCCGTCGTAGCGCAACCGGATCAGCATGACGTGGACGCTGGCTGCGACGAGAATCAGCGTGTGCGCATCATCGCCCTGCCGGACGTCGATGCCTTCCACGTCGTGGTCGCCAAGTGCCCCGCTCTCGAGCTCCTCGGTATTCAGCGTTGCTAGCTACCGGTACCTAGTGTTACCGTCTACCAGTAGTCAGCGACGCTGAATAGCGAAGGGGTGATGGCATGGGCAACCAGATGACAGAGATGCTGAAGGGCACTCTCGAAGGCATCGTCCTGGCGATCCTGGCCCACAGATCCGCATACGGCTACGAGATCACCTCGTGGCTACGCGACCGCGGATTCTCGGACATCGCGGAAGGCACCATCTACGCGCTGCTCGTCCGCGTCGAGCAGCGCGGGTTCGTCGACGTGGAGAAGGTTCCCTCCGAAAAAGGGCCCCCGCGGAAGGTGTATTCACTCAACGCGAAGGGGCGAGACCAACTCGCCGAGTTCTGGAGGACGTGGAGCGTCCTCGCGGAACGCATCGAGCAACTCCACCACACCGACAACCAACACGACGAAGGAGCGTGAGCATGGCCGCGAAGTGGATCGAGACGCTCCTCGGGTCGCTCGAGCAGAAGAAGCAGTACAAGCGCCACATGGCCCGAATCGAGGCCCTGCCGGAGCCCTATCGCAGCGCGGCCAAGGCGCTTCAGCGGTACTTCGTGTACCAGGGAGGGATCCTCGACGGCGACACGCTCATCACGATGTTCGGCGACTTCGTCGACCTCTGGGAGCGTGCGGTCGCCGACGGCACGCCAGTCCGCGCAATCGTCGGCGACGACCCGGTCGAGTTCGCCGAGACGTTCCTGCAGGCGTACTCGGGCAAGCAGTGGATAGACAAGGAACGTGAGCGCCTCCGGAAGGCGATCGACGCCGCCGCTGAGAACGGCGAGGAGAAGAGCGCATGACCACGACTAAGACGCGCGAACCCGCTATTAGGGTGCAGGCCATCACGAAGTCCTACAAGGACCTGCACGTGCTGCGGGGCGTCGACTTCGACGTGGCAGCCGGGAGCATCTTCGCTCTGCTCGGCTCGAACGGTGCCGGAAAGACCACGCTGGTGCGGATCCTGTCGACGTTGCTGAAGGCGAACACCGGCACCGCGACCGTCCACGGCTTCGATGTCTCCTCGGCCTCGGGCGACGTACGCAAGTCGATCAGCCTGACCGGCCAGTTCGCCGCAGTCGACGAAG
Source organism: Couchioplanes caeruleus (assembly GCF_003751945.1). NCBI lineage: Bacteria > Bacillati > Actinomycetota > Actinomycetes > Micromonosporales > Micromonosporaceae > Couchioplanes > Couchioplanes caeruleus. The sequence goes on from NZ_RJKL01000001.1 coordinate 2,474,590, forward strand.
TGCTCACGGGCCGGGAGAACCTGGTCCTGGTCGCGAAGCTGCGCCACTTGAAGAACCCGGGTGCGATCGCCGACGACATGCTCGCCCGTTTCTCGCTCACTGATGCCGGAAATCGCCGGGCGGCGACGTACTCGGGCGGCATGCGCCGGCGACTCGACATCGCGATGAGCCTTGTCGGCAACCCGCCGGTCGTCTTCCTCGACGAGCCGACCACCGGCCTCGACCCGCAGGCCCGCATCGAGGTGTGGCGGACGGTGAAGCAGCTCGCCAAGGATGGCACGACCATCCTGCTGACCACCCAGTACCTCGACGAGGCCGAGCAACTCGCCGACAGGATCGCGATCCTGCACGAAGGCACGATCATTCAGAACGGCACCCTCGCCGAGCTGAAGCAGCTCCTCCCGTCCGCCAAGGTCGAGTACGTCGAGAAGCAGCCGACCCTCGAGGACGTCTTCCTCGCCCTCGTCGGTGACACCAGTGACACCGCCGACGAAGCCACCATGTCCGCAGGAGAGGAACCTCGATGACCGCCCACGTCCTCAGCGACACCGGAACCCTCACCGGCCGCTCCCTGCGCCACATCCTCCGCAGCCCGGACACCATCATCACCACAGCGGTCACCCCGGTCGCACTGATGCTGCTCTTCGTGTACGTGCTAGGCGGCGCCATCAACACCGGATCCGACGAGTCCTACATCAACTACATGCTCCCGGGCATCCTGCTCATCACGATCGCATCCGGTATCGCCTACACGGCATACCGCCTGTTCCTCGACATGCAGGGCGGCATCTTCGAGCGCTTCCAGTCGATGCCGATCCGACGACCCTCCGTGCTGTGGGCGCATGTCCTCACCTCCCTCGTCGCCAACCTGGCCTCGATCGCGATCGTCACAGGCGTCGCGCTGACCATGGGGTTCCGCACCGGCGCCTCCGTAGCCGACTGGCTCGCCGTCGGCGGCATCCTGATCCTGTTCACCCTCGCCCTCACCTGGATCGCCGTGATAGCGGGCCTGTCCGCCAAGACCATCGACGGTGCGAGCGCCTTCAGCTACCCGCTGATCTTCCTGCCGTTCATCAGTTCGGCGTTCGTCCCCACCGACTCGATGCCGGCCCCGGTTGCATGGTTCGCCGAGAACCAGCCGGTGACATCCATCGTGAACACTCTCCGCGCGCTGTTCGCGCAGCAACCCGTCGGCAACGACATCTGGATCGCCCTCGCCTGGTGCGCCGGCATCCTCGTGGCCGCCTACGCCGCCGCGACAGCGATCTACCGCAAGAAAATCAGCTAGTCGATCACAAGGGGACAGCGCCGCATCCGAATGCCTGCGGCGCTGTCCCCTGCGCCGCAGGTCTGCCACCCTGCGCGCGGCACCAGGCTGAGCGGAACTTCTCCGCTCAGCGGCATGAAAGATCGTCGCCAGTGATGCCTAGATCGGTATCAGACGCGTTTGCACTGGTGGGGTCCTGTGGTGGGCGCGGCAGGTTTCGAACCTGCGACCACTCGCCTGTAAGGCGACCCGCTGCCAACGATTGACCGGACCCCAGTTTACCGGGGAACTGCCGTCAACGAGAAACGCACAAGCGAGTGCTCTCTGTGGCCGCAGGTCAGCCCGCCCTCCGGCGAGCTTTGCCGTCCGCGGCCGCCTGTAGCTGAGCGCGGCGAAACTTGAGGAACTCGACCCACTCGGTCTTCACACTGGAATCGACGGCGGGTCCTGCAGGATGGCGATGACCTCCTCCAGAGACTCGGCGAAAACCCTCGGCTGCTCCGGCGGTAAGCCCATCTCGTCAGCAGTGACTCAACGTCAAAGACGGCGCTTGCCGCGCTCTAGATAACGATCGTTTCCCGGACAAGATTAAGAACTGCCAACTTCCGAAGTCGTCTGCACGGCGGTCCTTTTCAGACGGGCCGAGTGCAGAGGACTTCGGGCATCGGGCTTGTTCGTACTCGTGTGCACGGGCTGCGACTTGCCGCGTACTCGTGTGCACGACGCGCAGGGCCGCCGGGCGCGGGCCCGCGAACGCTTCCGCCAACAGTCGACATGCCTCCGGCAGACCGACGGCCTTCGCCAGCGCGGATATGTCGTACCGGGGCCGTACCGTAGATCTATGATCAATCCCGGGACGGTGCCCATCGACGACGCCCGCGAAGACCTCGCGGTCTCCGCGCTCGACGTGTTCCTGACCGCCGTCCAGGCCCGCGCCGCCGAACTCGAGACCGCCCCGCTCAAACGCCGTATCGCTGGACTCACCGGCGAGGCGAAACGCGACCCCGCGGCCGACCGCGACGGCCAAGGGCGTACGGGTGGAGTTCGTCAAGGAGAGCCTGACCTTCACCGGCGAGGACTCCCCGATGGCCGCCCTGCTGCTGTCGGTCATGGGCGCCTTCGCCGAGTTCGAACGCGCCCTCATCCTCGAACGCCAGCGCGAGGGCAGCCGCGGCTAAGCAGCGCGGCGTCTACACCGGCCGCAAACCCGCCCTCAGCGCCGAACAGGCGCAGCAACTGCGCGAGCGCGCCGCTGCCGGCGAGCGGAAGTCCGCTGGCCAAGGAGTTCGGCATCAGCCGCGAGACGGTGTACAGCTACCTGCGTCCCGCAGCCGTCACCGGCTGATCGCCCAGGGAAAGAGTCACCGCGGATCGGCTCGGCCCAGCTCCGTGACGCTCGGCAAGAAGTCGGCCGAGATGTCGGCGCTGCACAAGTAAGCGCATTCCCATTCGAACCGGTCACGGGTATGACAGCGGACTACCACCTGGAGTTGACATGAGCCCTGGTGAACCACGGCGAGCGGCGGTCTTCGCCGACTACGGGCAGTTCTACGTCCAGGACGCCGACGCGCATGATGCCGAAATGCGCGCCGGCGCGGCGATGGCGCCCGAGCGCGGCACGCCGCCCAACGCACCGTGAAGGGACGCGCAGCGATGACCGAGCCCTGCCCCACCGGCGCCGTGCCCGGCGACGACCTGACCGCCCGGGCCTTGAATCTGCTGAGCGCCGAGGTCGAGCACCTGTTCGCCCGGTACGAGGCGCTCGCCGCGGCGAACCGGCGCCGCGGCGAGGAACGCGCCGCGGAGCTGCAGGCCGCGGCCGACCAGCCCCACATCCGCCAGAGCACCAAAACCCTCCCGGCCAGGTCCAGGACGCCCACCCGGCTCCAAGAACCGACACCAGACACCCCGCCACGACGTCGGCAAAACCGTCAAACGAGAGACATCACTCGGAGGACCACCCCGCCGCAAGCCCAAACCCGAAGGTTAAAGAACAGGCTGAGCGCCTGTCTCTGAACCCCGATGGTCAACTTGACCATGACGGTAAGCCGTCACCAGGGGAGATCAATCGAGTCACCCCGCCGGTCTCGGGGTTGACCGGATTCCAGTCGCGCAGATCGGCGCGGCGCCGCGCGCACTGCTCGTGCGGTCCGGCGTCGCAGTGTCCGTACGGTCCCCACTGGCAGGCACACAGCCGGACCATCGCCTCGTAGTGCTCGTTGTCGCGGAACAGCACCGTGCGGCGGATCCAGTCGGCGGCGCGCTGGTCGACGGTGATCATTGGGTCCTCCTGCGGTGCATAGGTGACGGCGATGGGGCCGCGGGCCGGTCGGGGTCACCGGCCCGCGGCACGGTCACCGGCGCAGCGTCTGTCCGTACGTGACGGCGCGCACCTGATCGGCCGAGGGCGGGTCTGGACCTGTACGGCTACGCTGACCGCATGTTGATCGGGGTAGCTGTCGGAGTGGTCGTGGTCGCCGTGCTGTCCGCGCTGGTCGTGCGCCGCCGCAGCTCTGCGCCGTCCGCGCTGCCGGGTGGCAAGGTGCAGAAGGAACGCACCGTGGGCTTCGGCCACTACGGCGACAAGGCCGGCTTCTAGGACCCGTCCTGGCAACCGATCGACCCGACCAAGTTCGTCACGAGCTTGCGGACCCGGGTGGACGCCTCCCTGGCGCGGTGGATGAGTCGCCTGCCGGGTGCTATTTCGGGTGAGGTTCTTGCTCGTGGTGGCCCTGGAGCTCGCGCGGGGCTGGAAAGACGGTGGCCCACACAGCCGCCTTCGCCGCATCGCCGCTGCCGGCGACGGCCAGGGCGTGGGCGGTACGAGCACCGTGCTGTTCCACTTGTGCGGCTTCGGCTTCCCTCAAGCGGGCGAGGGCACCCTGCAGACGCGTACCGTAGTCGTCCAGAGCGGTGCCGCCGCCGAGGAACGCATCTACGACGATGCCGTCCGTGCGCAGCGTGTTGGTCGTGACGGCGAGGATGACGCCGGGCACGGTCACCGGGACCCCGCCGGATGTCGCGCTGTCATCGCCGTCCGCGGGCTCGGGATAGGTCATGGCAAGGTCGGGGTCGAAGCGGCGCCAGCTGAGCGTCTCGGTCGCCGGGACGGTCTTGGTCGCGTCGTGCGGGTCCGGTTCGGTTCGGATCTTGCCGGTGATCGGGTCACGGGAGGGCACTTGTCGGCTGACATCCTCGATGATCCGCTGCCACTGCCCCCGGTAGTCGAAGATGGCGTCCAACTGACGAAGGATCGTGGCTTCGGCCAGGGCGACCCCCTCGTCACCCGCGCATATGCCCTTCAGTAGGGCGTTCAGCTGCGGCAGCGCCACTTCCTCGTAATCGACCTTCGGGTTCTTGGTCTCGGGATGCGTGGAGTCGGGTACCTGCATGACCCGTTCGCCGGCCGGCGTGAACCACTCGGTCAGGTGCCCCACCCGCACGTCCACCAAGTGCAGAATGGAAACAAATTCTTGGGTCATCTGCCGGAAGACGAAATTCAGCGTACGGGAGAGACTGGTGTTTTCGAGCGTACGCACCACGGTCTGCTCGTTTTCGGTTCCCGAGGTGACCGTCTTGGTGGTGTCCACCTTGATGTCGCGCTTGGAAGACTTTTCCGCGGCGTGCCGTGAGGTGCCGTTGGTGACGTTCTTGGTGAGCTGTTCACGGGCGGACGACGTGCCGTAGGCGAGGCCGGCCTCCACCGAGGCGGAGCCCCACCCCCAGGTCGCGCCCGCCTTGACGTTGACGTTCGCCTTGAGAGACTTCTCGTCCTGCGTCTTGGTGGTGTCCTCGTTGGCGATGGCGGAGGTCAGTTCATCGTCGGTCGTCTCGCTGAAGCTGTCGAAGACGCTCGACGTGTTGGTCGCCGTCGTGCTCGCGGTGTTGAAGGTACGGATGGTGATGTTCGTCTTCTCTCCCGGCAGAAGGCTGAAGGTCTGCACGATTCTGCCCGCGCCGTAGCGACCGAGAAAGTTGGACAACCGCAGGCATTCCACGAGCATCAGGCGATGCCGGGGAACCGACGACACGGCGCTCACGGAGAACTTCCGCACCACCTGGCTGCTGGCCCCCGCCTTGTTGGTGGCCAGTACCACTACCTTGTGGCTACCCACATCGGTCAGCGTCAGCGGCTTGGAGAACGAGCCGTCAGCCGCGACGGGGACATCTTCGGGCGACCCGCCGTCCAGGAGAACGGTGCAGCTCTTGATTCCCGCCGCCGCATCGACGGCTTTTCCGGCCACATTCAGAGTCGCCGTACCCTCGGCGGACAGGGTCAGCGACATCGCCTCGGACGGGTCGTCCACGGTCAGGCTCGGCGGTGTCGTGTTCGGCGACGGCGGTGTGGTGAGCTGTCGAACCTCGACCGAGCGTGGTGCGAGCGTAGCGAATTCCGTATCGGCAAGCATCAGGCGTGCCGAGATCGAGACCGGGCCGGGGCGTACGGAGACCGCCGCGCTGTACTCTCGCACGCTGCCCGACGGACTGCCCGCCGCCTCGGCGGAGTAATCAGTGCCGTTCACGGTGATGGTGGCGTTCGAGGGTCGGACGCTCGTGTGCGTGAACGTCGCCTGGACGGCGACCCGCAGGTCGAAGCCGTCCGGGCCGCTGTCGAAGGTCGAGCCCTGAGCGGGCTCGGCGACCCGCAGGACCGCCTGCGGCTCCGGCGGGTCGTGCATCGGGCCCTCGCCGTCCCCTCCGTTCGGCGGCCGTAGCTGCGGCGCCATCCTGCCGCGCACGGTGGACGGCAACGCGAACGACGGCACGGCGGTCGGCGTCGCGGCGTCCAGCGAGACGGCCTGCGCGTGGAACGGATCGTTCGAGCCGAAGTCCAAGGTGATGTAGCTGCGCCCAGGAAAGCTGGTCGGATCGGGCACGTTGTACGACAGGCCGGGAGCGTTGCCGGCGTCGGAGCTGTCCAGGCGCACCAGTGGCGCCACGTTGTCGGTCATTTCCTCGTCCTTTCCTATCGGCCTGAATCAGACCCCTTGTGGTGTGCGGAACCGTTCCTGCAGACCCAGTGGCGCACCGGTTTCTGGGTCTATGAAGACGAATGGAGCGGTGAGCGAGGTCGCCGCTCTCCCCGCGCCCTGCGCGAGAACCGCCAGCCACTTGGCAACCGGGCTCAGCGCCTCCCACAACTTCGTGGCAGCCAACGTCCCGGCACCGACGGCGGCCGCGCCGGCGAGCCATCCGGCCATGTCCTCACCGTTGGCCGCGTGGTCTCCAGCCGCTCGGGCCAGGGCTTCCACGCCCGCCGGACCGCCCGTTTGCCTCGCCGCGTCGGCCAAGGCATGGGCGAGGACCAGTCCGAGCAGGGTGAGGCTGATGTCTCGCTCATCGACCGGCTTACCGGCGGCGCTGTCGTCATCCTTCCGGCTGCCCAGGATCTGATAGCACAGCACGCCCGGGATGGGCACCTCCACATCCATCACGCGGCCGTCCCAGAGGAGCACCCGCCGCGGTGGAGTCCACGATCCGGGCTCCCAAAACCTGACCGGTCCAATCTTGGACAGGTCGACGTGGTCGGGCACCGGACGGGTCACGAAGCGGGCGAACTCGGCGAGCACCTTCGCGGACCACGCCAGCGCGCGCCGTGCAGGAATCGCGTCCACCGTATTGAAGATCTCCCATGCGTTCAGGAACAGTAGATATCGGCCGTACAGTTGCTTGGCTCCGCGCACCGCCTGAGCCTTCGGCTTGATCTCGTAGACGTGCCGGAGCGCGGGGTCGAGGATGTCGGGCTGACCGACCGCTCCGGTGACGACGCTGAGCAGCGCCGTCCTCACCGTCTCCCACAGCGAGTCGGCCGCGGCCACGTCGGAGAGGGTCTTGTCCCCGACCCGGAATCCCGCCAGTATGTTCTCGGCGACCGTCTTGCGGTCCAGCAGGTACAGCGCGAGGAGGGTTCTTTCGGCGATGAAACCGTCCGTTGGCGAGTGCCGCCGGATCTCGCCAGCGCTTCGGCGTTCCCGTACCCACGCGTTCAGCTCCGCTCGCTTCGCCGCGGGCAGGCCGAATTTCAGTAGCCGCTTCCAATTGAGCCTGCTGAGCGGTCGCAGCAGGCGCAGTGTCTTCGGCGGGGGTGCCGCGCCCGCGGCCGCCTCGGACCGGATGCCGGGCGCGGTCGGTGGACCGGCAGCGGCGATCAGTGCCACGATCCAAGGGTCGGTTTCGGGAGGGTCCGGCTCTGTCTCGAACATGGCCGGATCGACGGCGTCGTCATCGGGCTCGCTCCAGAACTCGTCGGCTGCGTTGTCGAACTGGCCCTCCGCCTCCGGATCCGGCGGGTCGTCCTGGTGAGCTGGCGCGGCCTTGCCCAGCATCCAGGTCAGGGCCTGCTGGTTCATCCCGAGCGACGACAGCGCGCGGGAGACGACCTGACCGCACAGCTCTTGCGCTTCTTCCCACGTTGGCGGGCCTTCCCGGGAGACCCCCACGGCGGTGCGTAGCAGGACGGTCAGAGGCCCCGCGCCGTCCCGGGACGGCGGCTCTGCGGCGACCGGGGCCGGTGACAGCCGGGCATGCGGTACGACAAGTGCGTGCGCATAGACGGCATCGACAAGATCCCCCGCGACGCGCGCGGATCCGGGAGCACCACGCTCGACACCGAGTGCGCTCATCAGTACGTCCACCAAAGTGAGCACCGTGACGAGATCCGGATCGAACGACTGCGCTGCGTCCTCGCCGGTTGCCGTGTCCCGGGTGAGCACGGCGGCCCCGTCGAGGGCGCGCTCCCTCTCGACTGGACGGCCCTGGACGCAACGCAGGGATGCCGAATCGACCGCTGGGCAGGCCAGCAGGATCGGTTCTCCGTCGGTGATCCGCGATGTCGTTGCCGTGCCGCTGTGGGCTCGGGAATTCTCGGCCATTGCTTCGCCCTCCTTGATCGATGAGTTCGCGGCCGTCGGGGCCGGACCTGTGGACTCGATACCGGCCCGGCGCCGCCGAGGCCTCAGGTGAGTCGAAGGACCTGTCCGTCCGCGAGCACATCGGGATCCGAGATGTGGTTCAGCCGGCAGAGCGTGTTGACGGTGGTCCGGTACCGACGTGCGATACCGGTCAATGTGTCGCCGGCCCGGACACGGTATGTCCGGGGACGGGTGACCGGCCTGGGGCCGTGCCCCCAGCGGCGTTGCCAATCGCCGAGTGACTCGCCGCCGAGGATCGAGACGATCGCGTCGATCGCCTCGCGGTCGTTCACATAGGCCCGTCGCACGCTGATGTGGATGTGCCACAGGTGCGAGTCGTCCGAGGTGGCCGCCTTGTCGCGGACGAAGTCCCATCCCTCCACGTCATGGTCGGCGTCGACGTTGCCATAGAACTCCCGCATCGCGTAGGTACGGGGGTCTCTCACCCGGCCGGCGTCCAGCAGCCGCTTGCTGTACCGGGCGATGGTGGTGAAACGACCGGCCTGGGCGTCGGGGAATGTCCAGTCGATGGCGGCGGCCGCATCGCCCGGGCCTTTGCGGTCCCGGGGCAATCGGATGGAGTAGTCCCATCTCAAGCCCTGGGCCCGCAGACGGTTGCGAGTGTTGTGGTAACCGGGCTTGTCAGCGAGAATCCCGCCGAGCTTCGAATCCGGTTCGAGTTTCTTCATTTCCGGCCAGAGCACGCTTTCGATGAGATAAGACATGGCTTTCCGCTCCTGTCTGACGGTTTTTCGAACTGATGGGAATCGTTCTTACGTCGTGCGGCAGATCTGCGGCGCTGTTATGCCAGCGATTCTCGGGTCCGCGCTTTTCTGCATTCTCATTTCGCAGTTCTTACCGTGCCACTCGCCGTGGACCGCGCCGCCCCTGGTTTCCCTAACGCTGGAGGGGGGAAAACCCTACGAATAGCCAGATAACATTGCTAAACCGTCTATTGCGGGCCAAGATGGGGCATGCTCAGGCGGTGGCAACAGGGTCGGCTCGGCCCGTGCCGGGCGGCTCCCCGGCTGGCGATGCGGTGGCCGCTCCGGAGCCGGATGCCCGCCGCGGCCGGTCCGGCGATGGCGGGATTTGTCGGGGTCGCCGCGGCGGCGGCCGGGTTCGCGCTCTCCGCAGTCAGCCATCCGTACCCGTGGTCCGTGTGGCTGCCGGTGCAGTGCGTGGGCCTGTCCTTCGTGGCTGCCGGCGTCGTCGGCTGGGCGCGGCAGCCGGAGAACGGCTCCGGCCGGCTGATGGCCGCGGTCGGAATCACCTGGTACGTCGGTGACCTGCAACTCAGTACGAACCAGGCGCTGTTCGCTGTCGGGTTCTGCCTCTTCTACGTGCCCGCGGCGGTCTTCGCACACATGATCCTGGCGCTGCCGACCGGGAGGCTGGCCGGACGCGCCGACTGTGCCGTGGTCGGTGCGCTGTACCTCGCCGTGTCGCTCCCCCAGGTCCCGCGGTACGTGTCCGAGTCGCCGGTCGAACCGCAGATCTGGGGCTCCATGGACAACATGTCGATGTGGGCCCCGGTGGGAAGCGTGTCGGGCGGCGTGTTGACGCTGGCAGCGTTCGGGCTGGTGGTGCGCCGCTGGTGGACCGCCGGGAGAGCGGCACGCCGCATGCTCGCCGCACTGTGGAGCACCGGGATCGTCGGCGGCGGGATTGCCCTGGTCTGGATCGGAGCGACCCTGGCCCACGTCAGTCCGGGCACGCAGCGAGCCCTGCTCTTTCTCTTCGCCGTGGCGTTGGTGTTCACACCGTTCGCGATCCTGACCGGGCTTCTGCGCGTGCGACTGGCCCGCCTTCAGGTGGCCAACCTGGTCCTGCAGGTGGAGGCCGCCGCCGAACCCCGGCGGCTGCGGGACGCCCTCGCCGAGACGCTGGGTGATCCGACGCTGCAGGTGTGGTTCCGGCTGCCCGACGGTGGCTACGCCGACCCTGACGGACGCGTACGCGAAGAGGTGCCGATCGACGGCCACGCCAGCACGGCGGTCGATTGCCGCGGCGAACGTCTGGCCGTGCTGGTCCACGATCCGGCACTGCGCGACCAAGGCAGTCTCGTCGAGGCCGTCGTCGCGACCGCCCGGCTGGCCCTGGAGAACGCCCGCCTGCTTGCTGCCCAACGCGCACAGCTGGAGGAGGTACGCGCCTCGCGGGGACGCATCGTCGCCGCCGCTGACGAGGAACGGCACCGCATCCAGCGCGACCTGCACGACGGCGCCCAGCACAAATTGCTGGCGATCTCGCTGCTCATCGGCCGGGCGCGCAACGAGCTGCCGGTCACCACCACAACTGCCACCACGTTCCGGCATCTGGGCACTGCGGCCGTGCAGCTGCAGGATGTCATTCGAGAGCTGCGCCAGCTCATCGAGGGCATCGACCCGCCGGCCCTCACGGAGCAAGGACTCATGGCGATCGTCGAAACCCTGGCCGAACGCGCACCGATACCCGTCGAGTACGACGTACCACCGCAACGGTGGCCCGTGTCGGTCGAGCGCGCCGCATACTTCGTGATCAACGAAGGCCTGACCAACATCTACAAGCACGCCGGGGCCAGCCGCGCCGTCGTCCGGGTGGAGAGCACGGCCGATTCTCTGGTCCTGTCCGTCATCGACGACGGCACCGGCGAGGCAGACGTGGACCGCGGTAGCGGGCTGAGTGGTCTGCAGGACCGGGTCTCGGCCGTCGGAGGCACGCTTGTCATCGACAGCCGTCCCGGAGCGGGCACATGCCTCAGGGCGGAGCTGCCATGCGGGTCGTGATCGCGGAGGATTCCGGCCTGCTCCGCCAGATGCTCGTGGAGTTGCTCACCCGCCACGGACTGACCGTGGTCGGGGAAGCCACCACCAAGGACGAGATCCTGACCCTGGTCGACCGCACCTCACCGGACGTCGCGATCCTCGACATCCGCCTACCGCCCGGACAGAGTGACGAAGGACTGCAGGCCGCAAGGGCCATCCGCTCCCGCCATCCGGCTGTCGGTCTGCTCATCCTGTCCCACTACGCCGAAACCTCCTACGCCATGCGCCTGCTCGAGTACGGCGCGCGCGCGGTCGGCTACCTCGTCAAGGACCGGGTCCAGGACACCGACCGGCTCATCGACGGCATCCGACGCGTTGCCGCCGGGGATGTCGTCATCGACCCGGAGGTCGTCCACCAGGTGATGTTCCGCCGCCGCACCGTCGATCCCCTGGAACGGCTCACCGCTGCCGAACGGGAAGTGCTGGGCCTCGTCGCGGAAGGACTGTCCAACGCCGCGATCGCCAGGCGGCTCAACTACAGCCTCAAGACGGTGGAGAAACGGCTGACCTCCATCACGCACGCCCTCGATCTGCCGACGGCTGCCGCGGACAACGGCCGCAGCGAGGTCAACGTCCGCGTCCTGGCCGTGCTGACCTACCTGCGAAGCGCCGGCACCCACTTGACACCCCCGCCGCCACGATCGGTCGCCGGCGGATAACCTCGAACCGCTGGGGCGATAGCTGGCGCAGCCCCAGGTCAGCAGTCGTCGGGTGCGGGTTCGGCGGCGGCGGCCGGTGCCGGGCTGTCAGTGGCGGACAAGGACGCCGAGATCGCCCGGCTGCGCGCTGCGGTAGCCGAGCTGCGGCAGGAGATCGGTATCAGACGCGTTTGCACTGGTGGGGGTCCTGTGGTGGGCGCGGCAGGTTTCGAACCTGCGACCCCTCGCTTGTAAGGCGAGTGCTCTCCCACTGAGCTACGCGCCCGGCTTTTCCGACAGCCGGAGTGGTCATCCTACCCGGTCAGGCGAGCGCCTCGGCCAGCGCCTTCCGCCATGCTTCCTGGTCGCGCCGGTCGCCGGGGCCCTGCATTTCGGCGAAGCGGACGATGCCCGCCTTGTCGATGATGAAGGTTCCCCGGTTGGCGAAGCCTGCCTCCTCGTTGAAGATCCCGTACGCCTGGGCCACGCCGCCGTGGGGCCAGAAGTCGGCCAGGAGGGGGAAGTCGTAGCCTTCCCTCTCCGCCCAGATCTTGTGGCTGTAGGCGGAGTCGACGCTGATCGTGAGGACCTGGACGTCGTCGTTGGCGTATGCCGGGAGGTTCTCCTTGATCTCGGCCAGTTCGCCCTGGCAGGTGCCGGTGAAGGCGAGGGGGTAGAAGACCAGCAGGACCGCCTTGCGGCCGCGGAAGTCCGCGAGGGTGATCTCCTGGTTGTTCTGGTCCTTCAGGGTGAAGTTGGGTGCTTCGGTGCCCGCGTCGATCAGCATCCGGTAACGATAGACGGCCGTGGTGCAGGGCCGCGCGGCGGCGGGTCCGCGCGGCGGGTGGCCGCGACGTGGCAGCGGCGGGTGCAGGTTCCTACTTCTTCTTGGCTCCGCGTGGGGAGACCAGCCGGGCCGCGGTCCAGTCCTTGCCGGCGTTCACCGTGGAGGTCTGCTGGAGGCCGGCCGTCGGTGCGCTCTCGCTGACCTCGCTCGGTTCGACGTGGCCGTCACGGCCCGCCTTCGGGGTCAGGAGCCACACCACGCCACTGTCTGCGAGCGGGCCCAGTGCATCCGTGAGCAGTTCGAACAGGTCACCGTCGCCGTCGCGATACCAGAGCAGTACCGCGTCGACCACCTCGTCGGTGTCCTCGTCGACCAACTCGCCCACGCGTTCGGTCAGGGCGTCACGGAGATCCTCGTCGACGTCGTCGTCGTAGCCCATCTCCATGACCACCATGTTCGGCTCGAAGCCGAACCGGTCCGCCAGGCTGCGTACGCCGTCGGCCTGACCAGCGGTCGCGCTCACTGTCGAATTCCTCCTTGCTGTTCCGGACGTTTCTGTGGGGGTAGTCCACACACTCAGGGGCTTGCGCGCAAGTGGCGCACCGCGTGTGTGGCAATTTACCGCGCCAGCAGGGCGTGGGCACCCTGTGTGATGGCATCTTCCCCGATCAGGACGTGGTGCGCTGCCGGACCGGGCGGAACGAGCGAATCGGCGGCGGCGATCCGGCGGGCCGCGCCGACGAAACCGCCGTCCACCAGGGCCGCGAGGATTCCCTCGCCGACGCCGCCGGAACGCCTGGTCTCGTCGGCGATGAGGACGCGTCCGGTCGCCGACGCCTCGCGGAGCAGGTCGGCGGCCGGCAGCGGGTTCAGCCAGCGCAGGTCCACCACGCGGGATCCGTACCCGCCGGCGGCGAGCCGGGCCGCGACCCGCAGCGACATCCGGACGCCGTTGCCGTACGTGAGGATGGTCAGGTCCTCGGCGGACCCGAACGGATAGGTCCGGGCCCGGCCGATCGGGATGTGCGCGGCCGGCCACTGCGCGGGCGGCGCGTACGGCGCCAGCAACTCGCCGTCGCCCTGCTGGAACAGGTCGCGGGAGTGGTAGAGCGCGAGCGGCTCCAGGAAGACGCTGACCGTGCCGTCGACGGCCGCCGCGGCCAGGCAGGAGCGCAGCATCGGCGCGGCGTCGGCGGCGCGGGCGGGCACGGCCAGGACCAGTCCGGGTACGTCGCGCAGCACGGCGACCGAGTTGTCGTTGCGGAAGTGGCCGCCGAACCCCTCCGGGCCGGCGAGCCCGGCGACCCGGACGACCATGGGGTTGCGGAAAGCCCCCTGCGAGAAGAAGGACATTGTGGCGGCCTCGCCGCGGAGCTGGTCTTCCGCGCTGTGCAGGCGGGCGAGATACGGGATCTCGGGGATGGGGAGGATTCCCTTGAAGCCTTTGTCTCGGTTTTCCGCCGCGGGCAAGCTCAGTGCGGCGCCGAGGCCCAGGCCCAGGATGGACGTCTCGTCGAGCAGGGTGTCGAAGACCCGCTCGTCGCCGAAGCGCTCGTGCAGGTCCCTCGTGATGCCGTGGACGCCGCCGTGGACCGCGACCTGCTCCCCGTACAGGATGGCGCCCGGGATGGTGAGCAGCGCGTCCGTGAGGGTGGCGGTGATCGTCTGGGCGAGGGTGAGCGGTCCGCTCTGCTCGGGCAGCCTGCCGTCGAAGGCGCGGGCGCGGGCCGTCGAGCCGGCGCCGCCGGCCCGGGTCGCGGCGTCGGCGACGTGCCGGGCCGCCCGCAGCGGGCGGCGGGGGGCCAGCGGAGCGACGATCTCGGCCGTGCCGGCGAGCCGGGGTTCGCCGAGGACGTCCTCGGCGATCTTGCGGACCTGCCAGCCCAGCTCGTCGTAGCGGGTGAGCAGTTCCTCTCCGGTGGCGAAGCCGCCCCCCACCAGCAGGCGGGCCGTGGCGACCAGCGGATCGCGGTCCACGTCGGCCGTGGCCCCGGGGTTCGCGGCGGCGGATCCCAGGAGCCGGACCGTCCGCAGATGCAGCACGGCGGGCCGGCGCTGCTCGCGGACCCAGTCCACGGCGGCCCGCGCGGTGTCGTATGCGGTCGCCGGCTCGCACCCGTCGGCGGCCAGATACCGCAGGCCGGGCCGGGCCCGCAGGGTGTCGGCGACCCATCCCGTCGGCGAGGTGTCCTCGCAGACGAGCAGCAGCGGGAGGTGCCGGCCGGTGTGCGCGTACCAGCCGATGGTGTTGAGGGCCGCGGTGGCGCCGACGTGGTCGACGGCGGCGCCGTCGAAGGAGGCGACCGCGATGGCGTCGGCGGGCCAGGGCGACTCGACGCCGCGCAGCTCGGGGACGGCGCTGATGGCGTACGCGATGCCGACGGCGCGCGGCAGATGCGCGGCCGCGGTCGAGGCGACCGGGATGATCCTCAGGTCGGCCCGGCCGAGGACCTGGTGCCGGCCGCCGGCGAGCGGTTCGGCGGCCGACGCGACGACGCCGCGCAGCACGTCCCGGGCCGCCTCGGCGAGCGGGTCCGGGTCCGGGGAGTCCGGGCACGAGGCGGCGCGGACACAGTAGAACGCCCCGGAGCGGTGGTGCAGCAGGGCCGGATCGTCCGGGCGCAGGGCGGCGGCGACGGCCGCGTTTCCCTCGTGGCCGGACGAGCCGAGCGTGGAGAAGCCCTCGTGGAAGCCGCGCAGCCAGCGCGCGGCGAGATCGAGGTGGCGGCTGGTCGACTGGGCGTCGAAGAGTTCCCGGGCGCGGGCGCCGGTGAGCGCGGAACCGTCGCGCACCGCCTCGGCGCCGTCAGGGCGGCGGGACCCTTCCGGCCGCAGAGCCGAGACGGCGTCTCGGAAACGCTCGTCGAGGTTCTGCGGGGTGGTCACGCGACCCAGCATCGCCGACCCCGGCCACCTCTGCCACCGCGCGGGGACCGGGTGACGGCGCGTGATTCGGCTGCGGGCGCCCGGACGAGCGTGCTCGGCTGGGCGGATGACGGTGTGGGCCGGTGTGGGCCGGGTCGTGCTCTGCGGACTGTGGTTCCTGGTCGTGGGGGCGTCCTTCCTGGCCATGGACCTCTACATGTAAGACTCCCGGTCATGGACACCATGGTGATCACCGTCCGGACCGGCGGCCGCCCGGTCGTGTGTGACATCACGCGGGAGGCCGAGCGGTTCGCCGAGGGCCGGGGTGACGGCCTGCTGCACGTGTTCGTCCCGCATGCCACCGCCGGGCTGGCGGTCATCGAGACCGGCGCGGGTTCCGACGACGACCTGCTCACCGCGATCGACGACCTGTTGCCCGCCGAGGACAAGTGGCGGCACCGGCACGGCTCGCGCGGGCACGGCCGCGACCATGTCCTGCCCGCCTGGATTCCGCCGTACGCGACGCTGCCGGTGATCGACGGCCGCATCGCGCTGGGCACCTGGCAGTCCATCTGCCTCGTCGATCCGAACGGCGACAACCCCGAGCGTCAGGTGCGGTTCAGCTTCCTGCGGGGATGAGCCGAAGTTACTGGTCAGTACCTGTGTCGAGCGTCGCGTAGCCGGGCCGTAGGCGTGACGCAAGCCGCCGCAAGGGGGCAGGATGGAACCATTCACGTGCGGTTCACACGATGGGCGCACGGTCCGACTCCCGACAAGAGGAATGCCTGTGGCCACGGAACGCAAGCGCCCGGTGATCAGTGACGGCCTGCCGAGCCAGCTTCCGGACATCGACCCCGACGAGACGAACGAGTGGGTCGAGTCGCTCGACCAGGTCATCGACTCGCGCGATGCCAAGCGAGCCCGTTACGTGATGTTGCGCCTGCTCGAGCGGGCCCGGGAGCGACAGGTCGGGGTGCCGCCGCTGACCTCCACCGACTACATCAACACCATCCCGCCGGAGCGGGAGCCGTGGTTCCCCGGTGACGAGTTCGTGGAGCGGCGCATCCGGGCGTACATCCGGTGGAACGCGGCCATGCTGGTGCACCGGGCGCAGCGGCCCGAGATCGGCGTCGGCGGCCACATCTCGACGTACGCGTCGAGCGCCAGCCTCTACGAGGTCGGCATGAACCACTTCTTCCGCGGCAAGGATCACCCGGGCGGCGGCGACCACATCTTCTTCCAGGGCCACGCCTCCCCCGGCATGTACGCGCGGGCGTACCTCGAGGGCCGCCTGAGCACCGACCAGCTCGACGGCTTCCGGCAGGAGCTGAGCCACCCGGGCGGCGGCCTGCCCTCCTACCCGCACCCTCGGCTGATGCCGAACTTCTGGGAGTTCCCGACGGTCAGCATGGGCCTGGGCCCGCTGAACGCGATCTACCAGGCCCGCTTCAACCGCTACCTGCACAACCGCGGGGTCAAGGACACCAGCCAGCAGCATGTCTGGGCGTTCCTCGGCGACGGCGAGATGGACGAGGTCGAGTCGCTCGGCGCGATCGGCCTGGCCGCCCGCGAGGAGCTCGACAATCTGACCTTTGTGATCAACTGCAACCTGCAGCGGCTCGACGGCCCGGTGCGCGGCAACGGCAAGGTCATCCAGGAGCTCGAGGCGTTCTTCCGCGGCGCCGGCTGGAACGTCATCAAGGTCATCTGGGGCCGGGAGTGGGACCCGCTGCTCGCGGCCGACACCGACGGCGCCCTGGTCAACCTGATGAACGTCACGCCGGACGGCGACTACCAGACCTACAAGGGCGAGTCCGGCGCGTACGTGCGGGAACACTTCTTCGGGCGCGACCCGCGCACCCGCAAGATGGTCGAGCACATGAACGACGACGAGGTGTGGAACCTCAAGCGCGGTGGGCACGATTACCGCAAGCTCTACGCGGCCTACAAAGCGGCCATGGAGCACACCGGCCAGCCGACGGTGATCCTCGCCAAGACGATCAAGGGCTGGACGCTGGGCTCGCACTTCGAGGCGCGCAACGCCACGCACCAGATGAAGAAGCTGACCCTGGACGACCTCAAGGGCTTCCGGGACCGGCTCTACCTGGAGATCAGCGACAAGCAGCTCGAGGAGAACCCGTACCTTCCGCCGTACTTCCACCCCGGCGAGGGTTCGGACGAGATGGAGTACCTCCGCGAGCGGCGCCGGGAGCTGGGCGGCTTCCTGCCCTCGCGGCGCACCACGACGATCCCGCTGACGATCCCGCCGTCGGACACGTTCGGCGGCGTCAAGCGGGGCTCGGGCAAGCAGAAGGTCGCCACCACGATGGCGTTCGTCCGCCTGCTCAAGGACATCATGAAGGACAAGGACTTCGGGGCCCGCTGGGTGCCGATCATCCCGGACGAGGCGCGGACGTTCGGCATGGATTCGCTCTTCCCGACGCGGAAGATCTACTCGCCGCACGGCCAGACCTACACCTCGGTCGACCGGGAGCTGTTCCTGTCCTACAAGGAAGCCACCAACGGGCAGATCCTGCACGAGGGCATCAACGAGGCCGGCTCCACCGCCAGTTTCATCGCCGCAGGTACGTCGTACGCGACGCACGGCGAGCCGATGATCCCGCTGTACATCTTCTACTCGATGTTCGGCTTCCAGCGCACCGCGGACGAGCTGTGGGCGGCGGCGGACCAGATGACCCGCGGCTTCCTGCTCGGCGCGACCGCCGGGCGGACCACGCTCAACGGCGAGGGCCTGCAGCACGAGGACGGCCACTCGCTGCTGATCGCGGCGACCAACCCGGCGGTGGTCGCGTACGACCCGGCGTTCGCGTTCGAGATCGCGCACATCATCGAGAATGGCCTGCACCGCATGTACGGCGAGAAGCAGGAGAACATCTTCTACTACCTGACGATCTACAACGAGCCGATCCTGCAGCCGGCCGAGCCCGCCGGGGTCGACGTGGACGGTCTCCTCAAGGGCATCTACCGGTACGCTCCGGCGCCGGAGACCAGCGGCCCCAGGGCGCAACTGCTCGCGTCGGGCACGGGCATGCAGTGGGCGCTCAAGGCCCAGCAGTTGCTCGCCCAGGACTGGGGCGTGGCCGCGGACGTGTGGTCGGTGACCTCGTGGACCGAGCTGCGCCGCGACGCGGTCGCGGCGGAGGAGCACAACCTGCTCCACCCGGGCGACCAGCCGCGCAAGCCGTACATCCAGACCAAGCTGGAGGGTACGGAGGGCCCGGCGATCGCGGTCAGCGACTGGATGCGGGCCGTGCCGGACCTGATCAGCCGCTGGGTGCCGAACGACTACACGTCGCTGGGCACGGACGGCTTCGGCATGAGCGACACCCGGCACGCGCTGCGCCGCCACTTCCACGTGGACGCGGAGTCGGTGACGGTGGCGACGCTGCGCCAGCTCGCGCTGCGCGGCAAGGTGCCGTCGCACGTGCCGGCCGAGGCCGCCAAGAAGTACGCGATCGACGACGTCAACGCCGCACCGGTCGGCGAGACCGGCGGAGACAGCTAGGAAGAGCGGAACGGGGGTGGCCGGAGTTCCGGCTACCCCCGTTCTACGTGTTGATCAGGCCGGAACGTAGGTGACGACCTCGACGCCGGTCGTGGTGGTCCAGGTGCCGGTGTGCCGCAGCGCCACCTTGGTGCCCTCGTGCCAGAGCCGGCGGCCCTCGCCGACCACCACCGGGTAGATCATGATCCGGTACTCGTCGACGAGGTTGTGCCGGGTCAGATAGTTGAGCAGGTCGGCGCTGCCGTTGAGCAGCAGGTTGCCGGGCTCGGTCTTCAGCTTGGCCACCGCGTCGGCGACCTCGCCCCGTAGGAAGGTCGCGTTCCACTCGGGCTCGGTGAGCGTGGTGGTGGCGACGTGCTTGGGCATGGAGTTCATCTTCTTGCCGAAGTCGCCGGTGCTGGCCTCCATCTGCGGCCATGCCGCCTTGAAGCCCTCGTAGGTCTTGCGGCCGAGCAGGAGCGCGTCGGCCTCGGCGAGGTTGGCGTCCTGCCAGTTGCCCAGCTCGTCGTTGAAGTAGGGGCCGCTCCAGGCCGGCTCCTCGAAGACGCCGTCGAGGGTCACGTAGGAGACCGCCACCAGCTTGCCCATGTCCTCAGCTCCCTCTTACTTTACGATTTCGTTAATTAACTGAGGGGTAAATTACCGAGTTCATCACGGCCGGTCAAGCGATCCTCCCGAAGGGGACGCGGTCGAGGTGGCACGGATCCGCCCGGTGCCCGGCCGGACGGCCGGACAATCGGCGCCGTACGCTTGTCCCGTGACTGTACGAGTACGCTTCGCCCCCTCTCCGACCGGAATGTTCCACGTCGGCGGCGCCCGCTCGGCGCTGCAGAACTGGATCGTCGCCCAGCAGAGCGGCGGCGCCTTCGTCCTGCGCATCGAGGACACCGATGCGGCCCGCAACCGTCCGGAATGGACCGAGGGCATCATCTCCGCGCTCGACTGGATCGGCATCGAGCGCGGCACGTACGAGGGCCCGCACTTCCAGTCGTCGTACGCGGGCGAGCACACCGCCGCCGCCACCCGGCTCTACGGCGAGGGTCGCGCGTACTACTGCGACTGCAGCCGCGACGACGTCGTGCAGCGCTCCGGCAACACCCACACCGGCTACGACGGTTTCTGCCGCGACCGCGCGCTCGGCCCGGGCGAGGGTCGGGCCCTGCGCTTCCGTACGCCCGACGAGGGCGCGACCGTCGTCGTCGACCTGGTCCGCGGCGAGCCGACCTTCGAGAACAAGCTCATCGAGGACTTCGTCATCGCCCGCAGCGACGGCTCGGCGGTCTTCCTGCTCGCCAACGTGGTCGACGACATGACCATGGGCATCACCCACGTCATTCGGGCCGAGGAGCACCTGCCCAACACCCCCAAGCAGCAGTTGCTCTGGGAGGCGCTGGGCGTGAAGCCGCCGGTGTGGGCGCACGTGCCGGTCATCGTCAACGAGAAGCGGCAGAAGCTGTCCAAGCGCCGCGACAAGGTCGCGCTGGAGTCGTACCGGGACGAGGGCTACCTCGCCGCCGCCATGCGCAACTATCTGATGCTGCTCGGCTGGGCGCCCAGCGGCGACCGGGAGATCGTGCCCTGGGAGACCGTCCTGCAGGAGTTCCGGCTGGAGGAGGTCAACCACTCCCCCGCCTTCTTCGACGTGAAGAAGCTGCGGGCGTTCAACGGCGAGTACATCCGCGCCCTGTCCTCGGAGGAGTTCGCGGCGGTGTGCGCGCCGTGGCTCTCCGGCACCGCCACGATCCCCGCGCCGCCGTGGGATCCGGCCGCCTTCGACACTCAGGTGTTCGCCGCCGTGGCGCCGCTGGCGCAGACCCGCATCGCGGTGCTCAGCGAGATCGTCGACTACGTCGACTTCCTCTTCCTCGACGAGCCCGTCTCCGACGAGCAGTCCTGGAACAAGGCGATGAAGGAGGGTGCCGGCGACATCCTCGACGCCGCGGCGGCCGCCTTCGGCGCCCTCGACGAGTGGACGGCCGAGCCGCTGAAGGCCGCGCTCGAGCGGGTCGGCGAGGAGCGCGGGCTCAAGCTGGGCAAGACCCAGGCACCGGTACGGGTCGCGACCACCGGCCGGACGATCGGACTGCCGCTCTTCGAGTCCCTCGAGGTCCTGGGGCGGGAGCGCAGCCTCGCCCGCCTCGCGGCCGCCCGCGCGAAGCTGGGCTGAGCCGCCTCGCTTTTCGGCGCTGACGCCGAAGCGTGCGCTGCCGCACCGCGCCGACATGCGCGCGCCGGGGTTCCCGGCGCGCGCATTACCGTATCCGGCCAGGTCCCGCCATCGCTGAACGTCGTACCGGTATGACTGTCAGCAGCACGGGTGACGTGATGATCCATGGGTTGCGGTCGCTGGGTACTATTCGCGCGCTGATCAGCGCTTGCCCCACCTTCCCGCCACCGATTCCGGATAGCTCCAAAGGCCACGGCCTCGGGATGCGCCCGGACGGCTCCGCGGGGAGGCTGGAGGAAGCGCGCGGCGGAGCAGTGTCCATCACGTTGGCGGGGGAGGCCTGACGGTGGCTCGAGGAATGTGGGGAAGGCTGGTCTCGGCGACCGGCATACTGGTCGCGGCGGCGGTCCTGGGTGCCGGGATGGCACCGGCCGCACACGCCACGCCACCTCTGCTGAGGGAGGAGTCTCCGGCCGCGGCCCCGAAGGCGGCGGCGAAGCCCACCACCCTCGAGATCTCCGGCACGGACAACAGCAAGATCGTCATCCAGCAGGCCGAGCGCCCGGAGCTGTTCCAGCGCGTCCTCAGCGAGGTCAACTGGCTCTCCGGCGCGGAGCCGACGACGACCAGGCCCAAGGCGGACAAGCTCGGTCCGAAATACACCGTCACCGTCCTGGCCAAGGACAAGGCCACCCAGCTCTACGACCTCTACCCGCTCGCCTCCGGCGGCCCGCGGGCGTTCCGGCCGGAGCGGCAGCCGACCGGCCGCAAGAGCGCCGGCTGGTTCTACGGCCGGCTCACCATGTCCGAGTCGCTGCGCGTGAGCGGCGTCCCGCTCGAGGAGAAGCCGGACGTGGTCAGCGGCGGCATCGGCGGCGGCATCGGCGAGGAGGTCGACTCGTCGGAGATCGACCCGGTGGCCGTCGGCAACGACGTGTTCCACCAGATGCGGCGGCCGTTCCTCATCAACGTGGCCGTGCTGCTGGTGGTCCTGGCGGGGCTGGGCGGCGTCGCCTACCTGATCCGCCGCCGGGTGTAGCGGCCCGGCCGCCGGGCCGGTCAGCCCGACGTGCGGACCGGGATCTTGAAGATCGGGCAGGCCGGTGCGGGCGGGTTACAGCGCTCCCCCAGGCCGAAGGCGTCCGGCAGGCGCGGATCGGTCGCCGCGTCGGCCAGCTCGCGGGTCGTCAACGGCGGCTCGCCGAGCTCGCCGTCGCCGGTTCCGCGCTCGCCCGTGGCCTGGACCGCCACGGTGCGGCCGTCCACCGCCCGGCGGGCGATCACCTGGCGCACCTGCCAGTCCTCGTCGGCGGTGTCGCCGTACCGGGCGTACTCGATGCCCGCCCGGGTCCGGTCGGGACGCGCGCAGGCGGTCTCGTCGGCGAGCACCGGCAGGCAGATCCCGGCCGGGGCGTCGAAGACGGCCACCTCGATCAGGCCGCGGGACCGCCCCTCGGCGTCCGTCACCGCGTACTGCCGCCAGCCGGAACCCGACGCCGGCGGATGCGGCAGGATCTGGTACTCCTTCGCGTCGATGGGCGGCGCCAGCACCTTCAACACCGGGTCGAGCTCCGCGGACGGGCGGGGCTGGGCGACCGGGACCGCGGCGGCCGAGCGGGGTTTCGGGCCGGGCAGCAGGACGGTGGTGAGCGCGTACCCGAGCAGCACGACGATCACCACGGCGACCAGGCCCGCCATGATCACCGAGCGCGCGCGGCGGCGGCGCAGCCGGTCCGCACGCCGGAAGATGTCCTCGACCGCGTCGCCGAGGGGCGGCTCGCTCGCGCACGCCCGCTCCAGCACGGCGGTCATGGCGGCACTCATCACGCCACCGCCGGCTGGGTCGCCCGGAGCAGGGCGTCGAAGGCCGCCAGTCCTTCCGCCTCGTACTCGGTGACCTTGTTGCCGTCCAGGCTCAGGACGTCCGCGGTCTCGGCGACCGCGAGGTGGCAGAAGTGGTGCAGCACCAGCACCGCGCGGCACTTCGGGGACAGGCGGCGCAACGCGTCGAGCACCAGCACGGTGTAAACGTCGCCCAGGGCGGCGTCCACGTCGGATGCGCCCCGGTCGGCGGCCTCGGGCGGGGCGACGAAGACGTGCTCGCGGCGGCCGTGGGAGGGCTTGAACGCCGCCATCAGGTCCCCGTACGCCCACAGGTCCAGGTCACCGACGTCCGGATCGGTCAGCGCCCGGGCGAGCGTGGCGCGGGCGAGGTCACCGGCCCGCTCCCAGTCGCCGCACATCAGGAACGCGGCGCGGCGCAGGTGGACGTATCGCTGTGCCACGTAGTCGTCGATCATCGCGCCCTCCGTACCTTTTGCACCTTTATAGGGCACGAGGGCGGGGGCGCGGCGCGGAACGGCGGTCACTCGACCCGGACGGTGACCTCCACGAGGCGGATCAGGTCGTCGAGATCGGCATCGAACTCGGCATCGGCCGTCGGCCCGAGCTCGATCGAAGATGACGGCTCGGACAGGGACAGCGGCTCGGGCAGGGAGGCCGGCTCAGAGAGGGAGGCCGGCTCAGAGAGGGAGGCCGGCCCAGAGCGGGAGGGCGGCTCGGACAGGGAGGGCGGGGAGGGGGACGGGTCTGGTTCCGGCTGCGGCGGACGGCCGGGCGGGAGGCCTCCGGTCACCTCGCCGGTCGTGTAGCCGAGCAGGAAGGCACAGATCATCCGGGTCAGCCGCGGCACCTCGGCGGCGGGCACCCCGGCGTCGTGCAGCGTGCCGCGCAGGGCCGCGGTCAGCCACGATCCCCCGGGCGACGGGCGGTTGAGCAACAGCGGATAGGCGGCGGGATGCCGCCGGGACAGCGCGCGGACCGCCCGGCCGAGCGCCCGCAGGCGCTGCCGCCAGTCGATGTCCGCCGGGTCGTCGCCGTAGGCCGAGCCGAGTTCCAGATGCAGCAAGTCGACCAGGCCGTCGAGCAGCGCGTCCTTGCCACCCACGTACGGATAGAGCGCCATCGAGGTGAGCCCGACCCGTTCGGCCACGGCTCGCATGGACATGGCGGCCAGCCCACGCTCGTCGACGAGGGCCAGGGCCTGGTCGAGGATCAGCCGTCTCTTGTCGTCCACCCGCACACCGTGTCGGCAGCGGACGGGCCGGGCCGCCGGACGCGCCGGAGCACGGCCGTCAGTCACTCCCCCGGGTGAGCACCCGGGGGACCGATCGCGACGTCGGGTGGGGGCTCAGCACCAGCGGCCGGGCGGGCGGCCACGGCCCGCCGCGCGACGCCGGGGCCGCACGGCGCCGTGCAGATGGGCTCCCGCCCAGCCGCGCAGCTCCGACCGGCAGCCGACCCGGTGCGGGACGTCGTCCGACGACTCCTCGCCGCCCGGCGCCACGGCAAGCACAGCAGCGTCAGGCGCGGAGGACTGCCTCTCCTCCGAGTCGTGCTCCGTGTCGGGGCGTCCGCCCTCGTGGTCCGTCACTGCCGCCTCCTTCCGCCGGTCGCCGGTACCCCGGTCTGATCGGCACCGCGAAGCCCGGGTTGACCCTCTGCGGGCCGCCGGTCCGCGGTGTTAGGACGACACCATGCCAGGTCACCGACCGGAACTGGGGGCAAGGCGCACCGCTATTACGGACAAAGTTCTCAAAAGGTGCGGCAATGTGGTCCGCGACACCCCCGGCCCGTCGGGCCCCTGCCATGCTGGGCGGGTGGCAGAGCGCGACAGAACCGGTGGTACGGCGAAGCGCCCGCCCCTGGCCGCGACCCTGCGCCGCGTCGAACGCAGTGCCGGCGCGCTCGCCTCGGCGAGCGTGGCCCGGATGGACGAGACGCTGCCGTGGTTCCGGGCGCTCCCGGCCGACCAGCGCTCCTCGATCATGCTCGTCGCCCAGGCCGGCGTGCGGTCGCTGGTCGAGTGGCTGCGCTCGGGCGGCACGGCGGCCGGCACCCAGGAGATCTCCGACGAGGTCTTCGCCGCGGCGCCGCGCGCGCTGGCCCGCTCGATCACGCTGACCCAGACCGTCCAGCTCATCAAGGTCACCATCGACGTCGCCGAGGCCCAGGTCGCCCACCTGGCCGCCGCCGGCGAGGAGGACGCCCTCGCCGAGGCCATCCTCAAGTTCTCGCGGGAGATCGCGTTCTCCGCCGCCCGGGTGTACGCCCGCCACGCCGAGTCGCGCGGCGCCTGGGATGCCCGATTGCAGGCCCTGCTCGTCGACGCCCTGCTGCGCGGCGACTCCTCCGACGTGCTCGCCAGCCGGGCGGCGGCGCTGGGCTGGGCCGACGCCCCGCCGGTCGCGGTCGTGGTCGGGCGGTCCCCCGGCGGCGACCACACCGCCGTGCTGCACACCGTCTACCGGGCCGCCCGGCGCGCCCGGGTCGAGGTCATCGGCGGCGTGCACGGCGACCGGCTGGTGGTGGTGATGGGCGGCGCCGCGGATCCGATGGCCATCGCGGGGCAGCTCGCCGCCGCCTTCGGGGAGGGGCCGGTCGTCGTCGGGCCCGCCGTACCGTCGCTGGACCATGCCACGGAATCGGCTCGCGCGGCGCTCGCGGGTTTCCGGGCCGCGCCCGCGTGGCCCGGCGCGCCCACCCCGGTGTCCGCGGACGCCCTGCTTCCCGAGCGCGCCCTGGCCGGCGACTCCGAGGCGCGCCGGGCTTTGCGGCACGACGCGTACGGGGCCCTGGCGCGCGCCGGCGGCGGCCTGCTCGAGACCCTCGACGCGTTCTTCGCCGCGGGCGGCGTCCTGGAGAGCGCGGCACGGGAACTGTTCGTGCATCCGAACACTGTGCGATACCGGCTCAAGCGGGTCGCCGAAGTAACCGGATTGTCCCCATTGGACGGCCGAGACGCCTTCGCGCTGCGGATGGCGCTGACCATCGGCAGGCTCGACCCTGCGAGCTAAATCACCTCAACGATCGACGGTACGGCCCGTGGCGACAGCCCGGGAAAAACCCCACCAAAGGGACGAATCAGGGGGTGGTTTGTAGGATCCCCACAACGCGAGTCGTAGGGTTTGGTCTCCCGCGGCAACCGCGGAACCCACCCGCATCCGGAAGAGTCGAGGTCGTGCTCGCCGTACTCTCGCCCGGCCAGGGCTCCCAGAAGCCCGGCTTCCTCTCACCGTGGCTCGAACTCCCCGGCGCCGAGGCCCGCCTCAAGTGGTGGTCCGCCCTCGCCGGCCTCGACCTGATCCACCTCGGCACCCAGGCCGACGCCGACGAGATCAAGGACACCGCGCGCACCCAGCCGCTGCTCGTCGCCGCCGCCCTGCTCGCAGCCGAACACCTTCCGATGTACGACGTCGGCCTGGTCGCCGGCCACAGCGTCGGCGAGCTCGGCGCCGCCGCGCTCGCCGGGGTGCTGCCCGCCGAGGCGGCGATCACCCTCGCCGGTGTCCGCGGCCGTGAGATGGCCGCCGCCTGCGCGCTCGAGCCGACCGGCATGAGCGCCGTGCTCGGCGGCGACGCCGAGACCGTGGTAGCCGCGATCGAGCAGCACGGCCTCTACCCCGCCAACCGCAACGGCGCCGGCCAGATCGTCGCCGCGGGCGCCGTCGACGCGCTCGCCAAGTTCGCCGCCGAGCCTCCGGAGGGCGCCCGGGTGCGGGCGCTGGCCGTCGCCGGCGCGTTCCACACTCCGTACATGGCCCCCGCCGAGCAGGCGCTGGCCGCCGTCGCCGGCGGCGTCACCGTGGCCGACCCCGCCCGCATCCTGCTGTCGAACCTGGACGGCTCCGCCGTCATCCACGGCCGCGAGATGGTGCAGCGCCTGGTCCGCCAGGTGACCGCGCCGGTGCGCTGGGACCTGGTGATGCGGACCCTGCGCGACCTCGGGGTCACCGGGATCATCGAGCTGCCACCGGCCGGCACCCTGGCCGGCCTGGTCAAGCGGGAGCTCAAGGGCGAGCAGGCGCCGGAGATCGTCACCCTCAACACCCCGGACGATCTGAGCGCCGCCCGCGACCTCATCGCCCGGCACGGCGTGGTGCCCAGCCTCGAGCCGACGCCGGTGTTCCGCGTGGTCGTGGCCAGCAGCGCCGGCACGTTCGAGCCGGCCGAGGGCCTCGACGAGGGCACGGCCGTCCGCAGCGGCCAGGTGATCGGCAAGGTGGTGACCCGGCAGGGCCCCGTCGAGGTGAGCGCCCACGCCGCCGGCGTGCTGACCGAGTGGCTCGCGCACCACGACGACCCGGTGGCTCCCGGCCAGCCGGTCGCCCGCATCGGCGGGCACCAGGAGTGACCCCGCCAATCGCGGCCGAAGGAGGAGCACCATGACAGCGGGTTCCCGCATTGTCGCGATGGGCCACTACCAGCCCTCGCGTGTCGTCACCAACGACGACCTGGCCACGATCGTCGACACCAACGACGAGTGGATCCGCGACCGGGTCGGCATCGCCGAGCGCCGGATCGCGGATTCGGAGTCGGTCGCCGACATGGCCACCTTCGCCGCGGAGAAGGCGCTCGCGAACTCGGGGCTGACCGCCGCCGACATCGACATGGTCGTCGTCGCCACGTGCTCCTCGGTCGACCGCTGCCCGAACGTCGCCACCCGGGTCGCCGCCCGGCTCGGGATCGCCGCGCCGGCCGCGTTCGACCTCAACACCGCCTGCTCCGGGTTCTCGTACGGGCTGGCCGCCGCCGACCACGCGATCCGCGCCGGCGCCACCCGCAACGCCATCGTGATCGGCGCCGAGAAGCTCTCCGACCTGATCGACTGGAGCGACCGCAGCACCGCCGTACTCTTCGGTGACGGTGACGGTGCCGGCGCCGCGGTGGTCACCGGCGTCGCCGACGGCGAGGAGGCCGGCGTCGGCCCGGTGCTCTGGGGTTCCGCCCCGGAGAAGGGCGACGTGCTGCGCATCGAGGGCTGGCGGCCGTACATCCAACAGGAGGGCCAGAGCGTCTTCCGGTGGGCCACCACCGCGCTCGCCCCCTTCGCCCTGCAGACCTGCGAGCGGGCCGGGGTCAGGCCCGAGGAGCTGGCGGCGTTCGTGCCGCACCAGGCCAACACCCGCATCATCGACGGCATCGTCAAGCGGCTGGGCCTGGGCCCGGACGTGGTCGTCGCCAAGGACCTCGTCGAGTCGGGCAACACCTCCGCGGCGAGCAT
Source organism: Couchioplanes caeruleus (assembly GCF_003751945.1). NCBI lineage: Bacteria > Bacillati > Actinomycetota > Actinomycetes > Micromonosporales > Micromonosporaceae > Couchioplanes > Couchioplanes caeruleus. The sequence continues at coordinate 2,502,621 of NZ_RJKL01000001.1, forward strand.
GCCGCTGGCCCTGTCCAAGCTGATCGAGCGCCGCGAGGTGCCCTCGGGCGCCCCGGTGCTGCTGTTCGGCTTCGGCGGCGGCCTCACGTACGCCGGGCAGGTCGTCCGCTGCCCCTGAGCAGCGGCTCCACGTCCGTCGAGTTCTCACCCACCATCGAGAGGAACCACCGAACAATGGCTACCCGCGCTGAGATCACCTCCGGCCTCGCCGAGATCCTGGAGGAGGTCGCCGGGGTGAACCCGGACGACGTCGCCGAGGAGAAGTCCTTCACCGACGACCTGGACGTGGACTCGCTCTCCATGGTCGAGGTCGTGGTGGCCGCCGAGGAGAAGTTCGGCGTCAAGATCCCCGACAACGAGGTGCAGAACCTCAAGACCGTCGGCGACGCCGTCTCCTTCATCGAGGCGAACCACTGACATGAGCTCCACTGACGTCGTCGTCACCGGGCTCGGCGCGACGACCCCGCTCGGCGGGGACGTCGCGTCCACCTGGGACGCCATGCTCAACGGCCGCTCCGGGGTGGGTGCCCTCACCCAGGAGTGGGCCGGGCAACTGCCCGTACGCATCGCCGCCGCCCTCGCCGTCGACCCCTCCGAGGTGCTGGAGCGGGTGCGCCTGCGCAAGCTCGACCGCTCCGAGGCGATCGCCCTGATCGCCGCGCACCAGGCCTGGGCCGACTCCGGCCTGGCCGACTCCGGCCTCGACCCCGAGCGGCTCGCCGTCAGCTTCGGCAGCGGCATCGGCGGCGCGACCACACTGCTCAACCAGGACGACATCCTGGAGGCCTCCGGGCCCCGCCGGGTCAGCCCGCACACGGTGCCGATGCTCATGCCCAACGGTCCCGCCGCCTGGGTCGGCATCGACCTCGGCGCGCAGGCCGGCGTGCATTCCATGGCCAGCGCCTGCGCCACCGGCGCGGAAGCGGTGTCGCTGGGTCTCGACCTCATCCGCTCCGGCCGCGCCGACGTGGTGGTCGCCGGAGGCACCGAGGCGGTCATCCACCCGCTGCCCATCGCCGGCTTCGCCTCGATGCGCGCCATGTCGACGCGCAACGACGACCCGGAACGGGCCTCGCGCCCCTGGGACAAGGGCCGCGACGGCTTCGTCCTGGGTGAGGGCGCCGGTGCGCTCGTCCTCGAGCGCGCCGACCACGCCGCCGCGCGCGGCGCGCGCGTGTACGCCCGCCTCGCCGGCGCCGGCATCACCTCGGACGGTTTCGACATCGTCCAGCCGGACCCGGAGTGCCGCGGCGGCATCCGCGCGATGACCAAGGCGATCCGCGACGCCGGGTTGACCGGCGCCGACATCGCGCACGTCAACGCCCATGCCACCTCGACCCCGGTCGGCGACATGGGCGAGATCCGGGGAATCCGGGCCGCGCTCGGCGACCACCCGGTGCTCACCTCCACCAAGTCGATGTCCGGTCACCTGCTCGGTGCCGCGGGCGCGCTCGAGTCGATCGCCACCATCCTGGCGATCCGCGACGGCGTCGTCCCGCCGACGATCAACCTGGATGACCCGGACGACCGGCTCGACCTCGACGTGGCCGCCCACAAGGCGCGCCCGCTCGAGATCAATGCCGCGATGAACAACTCGTTCGGCTTCGGCGGCCACAACGTGGCGCTCGTCTTCACCCGCGCGTGACCCCTCATCCCAGCTTGGAGAACGCCGTGACCACCACCTCAACCTCGGCCGACGCGGCCGTCGTCGACCACCGCGATCCGGAGGCGCGCCTGCGCGCGCTCTTCGACAGCGGCTCCCTGCGCCTGCTCGCGCCCAAGGACGACTCGGGTGTGCTGTACGCACGCGGCGAGGTCGACGGCACGCCGGCGATCGCCTTCGCCACCGACGCCACCCGCCAGGGCGGCGCGATGGGCATGGAGGGCTGCCGGCACGTCGTCGACGCCATCGACACCGCGGTCCGCGAGCGGGTGCCGGTGCTCGGCCTCTGGCACTCCGGCGGCGCCCGCCTCGCCGAGGGTGTGGTCGCCCTCGACGGCGTCGGCCAGGTGTTCGCGGCGATGGTGCGGGCCTCCGGGCGCGTACCGCAGATCTCCGTGGTGCTCGGCCCGGCGGCCGGCGGCGCCGCGTACGGCCCGGCGCTGACCGACATCGTGATCATGAGCAAGGGCGGCCGGATCTTCGTGACCGGTCCCGAGGTGGTCCGCAGCGTCACCGGCGAGCAGGTCGACATGGAACGGCTCGGCGGTCCGGAGCCGCATGGCCGCCGCTCCGGCGTCGTGCACATCACCACCAAGGACGACGCCGCCGCCCTCGACCAGGCGCGCAAGCTCACCGTGCTGCTCGGCCACCAGGGCCGGCTCACCCCCGCCGACGTCCCCGAGGGCGCCGAGGAAGACCACGACCTGGGTGCCGCGATGCCGGCCGAGGCCAACCGGGCGTACGACGTGAAGCCCGTGGTCAAGGCGCTGCTCGACGAGCCGGGCGTGGAACTGCACGGCAAGTGGGCGCCGAACGTCGTCACGACCTTGGGCCGGTTCGCCGGTCGTACGGTCGGCGTCATCGCCAACAACCCGCTGCGCCTCGGCGGCTGCCTCGACGCGTCCAGCGCCGAGAAGGCGGCCCGGTTCGTGCGGATGTGCGACTCGCTCGGCGTGCCGCTGATCGTGCTGGTCGACGTGCCCGGCTACCTGCCCGGTCTGGGCCAGGAGTGGGACGGCGTCGTGCGCCGCGGCGCGAAGCTGCTGCACGCGTTCGCCGAGGCCGTCGTCCCGCGGGTCACGCTGGTGACCCGCAAGGCGTACGGCGGCGCGTACATCGCGATGAACTCGCGCTCGCTCGGCGCGACCGCGGTCTTCGCCTGGCCGAACGCCGAGGTGGCGGTCATGGGCGCGAGCGCGGCCGTGAACATCCTGCACCGCAAGAAGCTGGCGGCGGCACCGCACGAGGAGCGCGACGCGCTGCGCGAGCGGCTCATCCAGGAGCAGATCACCACGGCGGGCGGCGTCAACCGGGCGCTGGAGATCGGCGTCGTGGACGACGTCATCAAGCCGGAGGAGACCCGCCGCCGGGTGGCGGAGGCGCTGGCCGCGGCCCCGGCCGCCCGCGGTGCGCACGGCAACATCCCGCTCTGACGAAACACCGGTGAAGGGGCGCCCGCTGGGGGCGCCCCTTTTCCATGCGGCCTGTTCGACGGTTCCTATCCGCAGGCGCTGCGGGGCAGGCCCTTCACCGCGACCGGCGACCGGCCCGGCGCCTTCGCCTTGCCGGCGATCACCGCCGCCAGCGCGGTCAGCGACGCCCGGCTCGACGAGTACGTGGCCATGAGCACCGGCGAGCGCGCCGCGGCCAGCAGGTACGGAGTGTCCATCACCACCGTGACGGCCGCCCCGACGCTCAGATCCGCGGCGCTGTCGCCGTACCCGACGAGGTGCACGACCTTGCCACCCACGGCCTGGACCGGGACGCCGGCCTGCCGCAACGCGTCGGCGAGCGCGGCCCGCGAGCTCTCCCGGCCGCCGGAGGCGGTGACGGTGACCGGGCCGCTGACCAGCGGCCCGGAGCAGCGCCCCTTGAGGACGGTGACCGCCGCGGCGTTCAGCTCCGCGACCGCCCGCAGATGCCCGGGCGACTCCAGGACGGACAGCGCGGGCTGGGCCGGGCCGGTGCGGAACTTGAGCGTGAGAATGCGGGTGACCGCCTCGACCAGCCGCTCCCGCTTGAGGTCCCCGCTGCGCACGGCCGCCAGGATGCCGTCACGCGCGGCGGCGATGTCGGGCGGCATGAGCAGAATGTCATTGCCCGCGTTGAGGGCCCGCACCGCCGCCACGCCGGGCGGCAGCTTCATCGCCGGCGCCATGTTCATCGCATCGGTGATCGCCACCCCGCCGAACCCGAGCCGGCCGCGCAGCACATCCGTCATGATCTTGCGCGAGAACGTCGCCGCGACGCCCTTGTCGAGACCCTTCACGTCCAGATGGCCGGACATGACCACATCCGCCCCCGCGGCGATGCCCGCATCGAACGGCGGACGGTCCGCCTTCTCCCACGCCGCCGCGCTCTGCCCCACGACCGGAAGCTCGTCGTGACTGTCGCCGGTGGTGTGGCCATGCCCCGGAAAGTGCTTCAGGGTGGCGGACACCCCGGCCGCCCGCAGACCCCGCACGGCGGCCCCCACCTGCGCACCGTTGGCGACCGGATCGGCGCCGTACGCGCGCGAGCCGATGACCGAACTGCCCGCGGGTCCCAGGGTGTCGGCGACCGGGGCAAAGTCGAGGTTGACACCCATCGCGGCGAGCTCCGTGCCGGCGGCACGCCAGGCGGCCTCCGTGAGATCGGGACGGCCGGCGGCCCCGAACGCCATCGCCGACGGCAACTGCGTGGTGCGGGTCCTGATCCGGGTAACCACCCCGAACTCCTGGTCCGTGCCGATCAGCAGCGGCACTGCCCCGGGCTGATCCCGCGCTGCCGCCTGCAGGCCGTCGGTGAGCGCCCGCACCTGTTGCGGCGTGTCGACATTGGTCGCCGGATTGGTGGCACCGGTCGGATCGTCGGGCACGAACCCGACGAGGATCAGGCCGCCGAGATGGAACTTCGCGATCATCTGGGCGGGGGTGTCCACCCCGGCCAGGCGCTGGTTGCCGGCGGTGGCCGCGGCATCCACCCGGTCGGCCTTGTCCCCGTACGCATAGGGCATCAGCACCTGGCCCGCGAGCTGGACGTCGCTCATCGTCTTGACCGCCTCCCGCGCGCGAAGGGCGGGATCGGCGACGGACGCCACGCTGGCGGGCGCGCGCGCGGAGGCGGATGCGGCGGCGGGTGCGGACGCCGCGGCGGTGCCGGCTTGCGGCGGGGAGGGCGAGTCACTGCCGCAGGCGGCCAGCACCAATCCGACGGGTACGGCCACAGCAACGCGAAACGCCCTATTCACGCCCGCCATTGGACCAGCTCCGCCCGGACATCGACAAACCGGCCACACGGTCCGGCCGTCGCCCACCCTACGTCGCGGACGGCGGTTCCTGCCGGGCCGGTAGCCCTCCCGCCGCCCCGGCATCTCCCGGCGTTTCCGGGTCCTTCCCGGCGTTTCCGGGCGACCACTCGCGTTCCTGCCGCCTCGAGCTTCCCGGCGTTTCTACGCTTCCCGGCGTTTCTCCGCGCCCTGTCCGCCGGCCGCATGTTCACGGCGCCGCCGTGGGCCCGCCTCCGGCCGTCGTGTGCCGCCGGGGCGGCCGCGGATCAGCCGACGCGGGTGAGGAGGGTGACCGGGGCGCCGTCGCCGGCGTAGCGGTAGGGCTCCAGTTCGGCGTCCCATGCGGTGCCCAGCGCCTTGTCCAGGGCGTGCGACAACGCCTCCGGAGCGCGCGCCGAGGCCATGATCGCGCGGAGGCGGTCCTCGCCGATCTGGATGTCGCCGGAGGCGCCGATCGTGCCGCGGAACAGGCCGCGGCCCGGGACGTGCATGAAGCGTTCCCCGTCCATGCCGGGGCTCGGCTCCTCGGTGACCTCGAAACGGATCATGGGCCACTGCCGGAGGGCAGCAGCCAGCTCAGCGCCAGTGCCGGGCCTTCCGGTCCAGCCGCACTCGGACCGCCGCATGCCGGGATCGACCGGCTGCGCAGTCCAGTGCAAGGTGACCGGCGCGGTCAGGACGCGCGCGATCGCCCACTCGACGTGCTGGCACACGGCGAGTGGGGTCGAGTGGACGTATACGACGCCACACGTTGGCACGGTGACCTCCCGGAGACCGAGGTGCGTCTTCCCCTACGACCTCGACCGCGGTTGATCGTGCTCCATGATGCCGGGTGGTACGGATGGTGCGCCAGAGAAACCGCAATATCGACATGTGAATGGCCGTAGTGGCACACCTGACCTAACGGACCAGCCCGCTCCCGCGGTGCGGCCCAGCGACGGTCGTGTAGGATTACTCCGGCGTTTTATGCCGACACCCGTTCTTTCCCAAGGAGTACCGCCGTGGCGAGCAACACCTCAAAGACCGCCCGCGCATCCGTCCGCGCCGGCCAGGCAGGCCAGGGTGGCGCCCTCAGCGTGCTCGGTGAGTTCAAGTACCTCATCCCGCTGGCGAACGGCCGGTTCGCTTACGTGCGCAACCTGACCAACGGCAAGACCGCGCACCTCAAGACCGACTCGGACGCCTTCGTCGAGGAGATCCGCATCCTCGCCGCGGCGGGCCACGGCGCCAAGATCCGCGCGGAGCTGCAGAGCTACGAGCAGAACTTCCCGGAGCACGGCTGGGCCGCCACCGAGAAGCGCCTCGTCGACGCGGGCGTCTTCGAGGGCTGATCCCTTCCTCGAGGATCGAGCCTCTCGCCGAGGGCTCGACCGCACAGGCTTTCAGGCGCTCCCGGGCATGAAGCCCGGGAGCGCCTTTTGGCATTTCAAAGCTGTTCCGGCACTCCCATGCGGCACCCACGGTCGCCCGGGAGTCGCTCGCCTACCTGCGGGCCGCCAGGCAGCGCCGGACTGGACTGCCCGGCCTCGGCGCGCAGACCTGGGCTGCCGACCGGGGAGCACGGCGGCGTGGTGCCGCCACCCCGCACCGCGCTCAGAGACATCGCACCGCGCTGAGCGACATCGCACCGCGCTGAGCGACATCGCACCGCGCTGAGCGACATCGCACCGCGCTGAGCGATATCGCACCGCGCTGCGTGGGGCTCGGCCGAGCCAGGCCGAGCCGGCCCGGGCGGAACTGGGACGCGCTGGGCTCAGGTCAGGAGGTCGACCCAGCCGGTGTCGAGGTCGTAGACCCCTCCCGCGATGCTCACCGTGCCCGCCGCCACCGATTCCTGGATGCCTGCCACGTGTCGGATGCGACGTACGGTGCGGGCGACGTGTGCGCGCATCGCCTTCGCCGCGACGTCGGGGTCGTCGAGGCCTATGCCGCGGACCGCCGGGGAGATCTCGTCCACCAGGTAGCCGACGTCGCCGTCCGGTCGGGTGCCGGTGCGCAGGGCGTTGACGGTCGCATCCACGGCGCCGCAGCGGACGTGGCCGAGGACCATGATCAGCGGCACCTTCAGGGCGGAGACCGCGAAGCCGATGGAGCCCAGCACCGCACGGTCGACGACGTGGGCTCCGGAGCGGATCACGCAGATCGAGCCGAAGGTCTGGTCGAAGATCGCCTCGAGCGGGACCCGGGAGTCGATGCAGCCGATCACGACCGCGTGCGGAAGCTGGCCTCCGGAGGCGGCCGCGGCGGCGGCCACGTCATGACCGTGCTCCGGGCGGCCGGACACGAAGCGGCGGTTGCCGGCGATCAGCTCCGCCAGCGCATCGGCGGGACGCGTGATCCGAGCCGGCGTCGGCTCGGGCGAATCGGCCCGCCCACGCGGCGAGTGCGCCGCCGGGAGTCCGGCAGGGCCGCCACCCACGGCCGGCGACACCGACACCGCAGGCGACACCGGCACCGCCGGTGGTACCGATACCGCAGGCAAAGCCGGCATTGCCGGCGAAACCGGCACTGTGGGCGAAACTGGCAGTGGGTGCGAAGCTGACACAGGGGGCGAAACCGGCGCGGCGTCGGTCGTGGCCGTGGAGCCGGTCAACGGGGACGCAACATTGTCCATCACGCCCGAAGCATCTCCTATGGCGGTCGAAACATCGTCCAGCACGGCGGGCACGACCACCGAAGAGTCGTCAGCGGTCGGCGGCACGGGGGTAGAGGCAGGTGTAGGACCCGACATGACACCGATTCTCTACGAATAGCCGCCGTCGAGCAGACGCTGCGAGGCACATCACGTTTTCGCGGGACACCCACCTGTCAGATACACGAAACAAGTTCGTCGTCCGGTGGCAATTTTCGTCTCGACGCGTGATGATTGTTACCCGTGGGTACAACGGGGCCGTGCGATACACGGAGGTGCCCATGCTCGAGCGCTCGGAGTTCACCCTCGCCGACGGCGTACGGCTGCACGTCGAGACGTCCGGTCCGGCCGACGCACCGGTGACCGTCGTCTTCCTGCACGGATGGTGCCTGGACCGGCGCACGTGGCACTACCAGATCCGTGCCCTCGAGGGCACGAACACCAGAGTGATCTCGTATGACGCGCGCGGGCACGGCCGGTCCAGCACGACCCGCCGGTGCTCGGCCACGCTGCGGCAGCTCGGCGACGACCTGGCGGAGGTGATCGACGCGTATGCCCCAGCCGGCCCGGTCGTCCTGGCCGGGCACTCGCTGGGCGGTATGACGATCATGGAGTACGCGGACTCGTACCCGCAGGAGTTCGCCGAGCGCATCGCCGGGTTGCTGTTCGTCTCCACCACCGCCGAGGGCGCCACTCACACCTGTTACGGCCTGCCGACGCCGTTGACCCCGTTCCTGCGGGCGGCGGAGCAGACCGGCGCCGGCCTTCTCGCCCGGCTCGGCGCGTGGCGTCCGCACCGGGCCGTGCTGCCCGCCCTGCGGCCGGGGGTGCGCTGGCTGCTCTTCGGCGACGAGCACGAGCCGGGAGACCTCGCGCTGACCATGTCCGCGGTCGGCCGGGCTTCGCTGCGGTCGATCGGCGGCTTCCGGGCTTCGGTCGGTGCCCAGCAGCGCCTGCACACGCTCGCCGCGCTGGGTGACGTACCCGCGGCGGCCCTGGTCGGCGACAAGGACCGGCTGACCCCGCCCGCCTGTGCGGAGTCGATCGCCGAGGCCCTGACCGGCACCGAGCTGACCGTCTGCGAGGGCGCGGGGCACATGCTGATGATGGAACGCCCGGCCGAGGTCACCGCGGCGCTGACCGCCGTCGTCGCCAAGGCGGCCCGGAGCACCCGCGCGCAGCGTCGCGGCCGCGGCATCCGGGCCCGCCGAGAAGGCTACGACCAGGCCGCGTAACACCGCACCCGGCCGGACCGAAGGCCCGTAACACGGCGACCGGCCGGGGCCGATCACCGTCGGGCTGTGGGGGACCTCGACGAAGGCATGGTCGCCGACGGGACGGGAGTTCCTGCACCTCCGGTGCGACGCTGCCGGCCCGGTCCTGTAGCTCGTGGTTCATCGGCCGCCTCGCCGGGTGACCGCGTCGCCGGCCATGCCCACCGCGATGCCGAGGACGATCATGACGACGTAGCTGTAGATCTCGTAGCCGTCAGGGACGAGAAAACGCACGAAACCCATGAACCGGACCCAGCCGAGCCACTCGTGAAGCAGGCCGCTCGTGCCGCCGACGACCAGGACGAAACAGAGCAGACCCGTGAGGGCGGCCAAGGGAGACTTCGAGGTCTTCGTACTCATGAGGCGACGGTAGGCCGGCGGTGCCGGGCGGCGGATCGGGCTTGGGTCTGACGGACTGTGACCGAAGTTGGCCATGCGTGGCCAGCGGTCGTACTTAAGTATCTCGTCGCGGCCGGGATGTTCGGCGGTGAGCGGGACGCTCGTAGATTGCCGGCATGCGCCGCATCCACCGCACCCGCCGGGACCGGGCCGCTGACCTCGGGCTGTTCCTGTTCGCCGCCTGCTTCGCGGCCGTGAGCTCGCAGTCCGTGCCGGTTGCGCAGGACGTCAGTCCCCTGTGGCGGGCCGCCGATCAGGTGGTCGGCGGCCTGGGGTGCGCGGCGGTGCTGCTGCGCCGGCGGTGGCCGGTGCCGCTGGCGGTGGTGCTGCTGGTGGCGGGCGCCCGGGCACACTACCTGACCGGTCCGGCGATGGTGGCGGTGTTCACGGTGGCCGCGACCAGGCCGTGGCGGACCACGGCGTGGGTGACGGCGCTGGCCTTCGCGCCGCTGCCCGTCTTCCTGTGGCGGCTTGCGGAGCTGCCCGGAGGCCGGGCCGGCTCGGCGCTGACGTACTTCGCGCTGATTGCCGGAGCAGTCGGATGGGGACTGTTCCGGCGCTCCCGGCAGCAGCTCATCGCGTCGCTGCGGGCACGCGCGGAACTCGCGGAGGCCGACGCCGAGTTGCGGGCCGAGCGGGCGCGGCGGGAGGCACGAGAGGAGATCGCCCGTGAGATGCACGACGTGCTCGGGCATCGGCTGTCGCTGCTGAGCGTGCATGCCGGGGCCCTGGAGTTCAACCTGCAGGCGCCCCGGGAGGAGATCGCGAGGGCCGCCGGGGTGATCCGGGAGAGCGCCCATTCGGCGCTGAGCGACCTGGCCGACGTCATCGGCGTGCTTCGCGCGGCGCCCGCGGACGGCGAGCGTCCGCAGCCGACCCTTGCGGACGTGACCCGGCTCGTGGCGGAGGCCCGGGCGACGGGCGGCCGGATCGAGCTGATCGGTCCGCCGGACGAGCCGGCGCCGCCCCTGGTGGGGCGCACCGCCTACCGGATCGTGCAGGAAGCGCTGACCAACGCCCGCAAGCATGCCCCCGGCGCGGCCGTCGCGGTACGGGTGAGCGGGAGCCCCGCGGACAGACTGACCGTGGAGGTCCGCAACGCGACGCCGCTCGGGCCGGTCCCGGACACAGGCCTCGGCGCAGGCGGCGGGCAGGGACTGATCGGGCTGGCCGAACGGGTGCGGCTGGCCGGCGGCGACCTGAGCGTGGGCCCCATCGACGGCGGGTTCCGGGTCCGCGCCTGGCTACCCTGGCCGGCAGCGGACGCCGCACCCGCCGTGACCCGTGGATAAGGCCGTGGCCGGTGAATGACGCCGTGGCCCATGGAGGCCGTAGCCGAGGGATGAGGAAGAGGTGACGGGAGTGATCCGCGTCCTGCTCGTCGACGACGATGCGATCGTGCGGGCAGGGCTGCGCCTGATGCTCGGCGGCGCTCCCGACATCGAGATCGTCGCGGAGGCCGCCGACGGAGCGCAGGTGCCCGCGCTGGTCACCACGCACCGGCCCGATCTGGTGCTCATGGACATCCGGATGCCGGGCGTCGACGGGCTGACCGCCACCGAGACCCTTCGGGCCCGTTCCGGCGCTCCGGAGGTGCTGGTCCTCACCACCTTCCACACCGACGCGCACGTTCTCGGCGCGCTGCGCGCCGGGGCTGCCGGGTTCTTGCTGAAGGACACGTCGCCGCAGGACATCGTCGCCGCCATCCGGACCGCATCCGTCGGGGATCCGGTGCTTTCGCCCGCCGTCGCCCGCCGGCTCATCGAGCATGTGACGGGCGGCTCCGGCAAGGAAGCCCGGGCCGCTACCGCCCGAGCACGCCTGGCGTTGCTGGGCGAGCGGGAGCGGGAGGTGGCCCTGGCGGTCGGCCGTGGCCACTCCAACGCCGAAATCGCGCGGGAACTGCACCTTGCCCTGCCCACGGTGAAGACGCACGTGTCACGGATCCTCACCCGGCTCGACCTCAACAACCGGGTCCAGATCGCCCTGCTGGTCCACGACGCGCACGCCTGAACGCCGGATGCCCGCCCGTACGCCGGGCAGTATGGGGAGAAGCCGCCAGGCGCGTCGACGGGCGTGCCGCCGTCGACTGCGCGTACGGGCAGGAGTAAGTTCGATTGCCCCCTTCGCCGTCTGGACGTGGGGCGGCAGCCAGTCTGATCCACAAGCGGGGAGCATGACCGACTTGAGCGACGCCCACGTCCTGCAGCAGGAGATCGCCGTCGAGCAGAAGCACGTCGACCGGGTGTACGCCCGCCTCGCCGAGCTCCGCCGGGAGGCGACCCGCGCCGAGAAGGAGGGCTACCAGCTCGCCGGGGTCGGCACGTTCGGCGCCCTGGTCGAACGCGACGCGATGGTCTTCCACGCGGCGCGGCGCCGGCACGCCCTCGACACGGAGTACGAAGGCCTGGTCTTCGGGCGCCTCGACATGAAGGCCCCCGACATGAAGCGCGGAGCGGTGCACTACGTGGGCCGGATGGGCATCCGCGACGAGGACTCGCAGTCCCTGGTGGTCGACTGGCGTGCGCCGGCCGCCGCCGCCTTCTACCGGGCCACACCCGCCGATCCACAGGGGGTGGTCCGGCGCCGGATGATCCAGTCGACGCGGGAGCGGGTCACCGGCATCGAGGACGACCTGCTCGACCCGGAGGCGGCGCCGGCGGACCTGCGGGTGGTCGGCGACGGCGCGCTGCTGGCCAGCCTCTCCAAGGCCACCGGCCGCGGCATGCGCGACATCGTCGCCACCATCCAGCGCGAACAGGACGAGGCGATCCGCTCCCCCGCGTCCGGCGTGACGATCGTGACCGGCGGGCCGGGTACGGGCAAGACCGCGGTCGCGCTGCACCGCGCCGCGTACCTGTTGTATTCCGACCGCAGCCGCTTCGCCGGCGGCGGGATCCTCGTGGTCGGGCCGTCCGGCGTCTTCGTCGACTACATCGCCACGGTGTTGCCGTCGCTCGGCGAGGAGACCGCGACGCTGCGCTCGCTCGGCTCCCTGGTGCCGGGCTACGACACCGGCCGGGTCGATCCGACGGCGGTCGCGGCGGTCAAGGGTTCGTTGCGGATGCGCCGGGTGCTCGAACGAGCCTCGCACGACGCGGTGCCAGGCGGCCCCACCGAGCTGCGCCTGCTCTACCACGGCACGCTGCTACGCCTGGACGCGGCCGAGCTGGACCGGATCCGGCGCAAGGCGCTGCCCCGCGGCGCCCGCCGTAACGAGGTCCGCGGCCACGGCTTCGACCGGATCTTCGACGCGCTGTGGGCGCAGGCCCGCCAGACGATCCGCAACCTGCCCGAGAAGCGGGAGTTCGAGTCGGAGCTGGCCGACCGCGCCGACTTCCGGGACTTCCTGCGCGCGTGGTGGCCCCGGTTCACCCCGATGCGGGTGCTGCGGTGGCTGGCCGATCCGGGCCGGCTGCGGGCGTACGGGAACGGCCTGTTGTCGAAGGAAGAGATCGCGCTGTTGCAGGGGTCGTTCGACGGTCTCGCCGAGCACGGCCCCACGATCGCCGACGTGGCGCTGCTCGACGAGCTCGACGAGCTGATGGGGCGCCCCCGCAAGCCGCAGCAGAAGACCAAGAACCCGTTCCACGTGCGCGATGGGGTGCAGGAGGTCAGCACGTACGCCGACCGCCAGGCCGCCGCCCGCGCGCAGGCCGTGCGCCGCGAGGAGGACTACCGCGACTATGCGCACGTGGTGGTGGACGAGGCGCAGGACGTGTCCCCGCTGCAGTGGCGGATGATCGGCCGGCGCGGCGCGTACGCGTCCTGGACGATCGTCGGCGACCCGGCCCAGACGGCCTGGCCGGGCGATGTCGCGGAGCTGGACCGCGCCCGCGACCGGGCCCTGGGCTCCCGCAAGCGCAACACCTACGCGCTGACCACGAATTATCGCAACTCGTCGGAGATCTTCGCGGTCGCGGCCGGGGTGATCCGCACGATCATGCCGGATCTGCCGCTGCCCCGGGCGGTGCGCAGCACGGGCGTGGAACCGATCGATCAGATCGTCGCCGCGGCGGATCTGCCGGACGTGGTCCGGCATGCGACGGAGAAGCATGTGGCCGACGTCGACGGCACCATCGGCGTGATCACGCCGGTACCGCGCCGCGACGAGATGGCGGCGTGGGTGGCCGGGCTGCCGGAACGGGTGCGGGTGGTGACCGCGCTCGAGGCCAAGGGCATGGAGTACGACGCCGTGGTGCTGGTGGAACCGGCCGAGATCGCCACGGACGCCAGTGGGGTGCGCACGCTCTATGTCGCCCTGTCGCGCGCCACGCAGCGGCTCACGACGATCGGCACGGCGCGCTGGGACACCGGACGATCACCATCAAGATCTTGATGTCGTAGGTCCGTGCGTGGTGCTGACCGTCGCTCCCGCCGAGGCCGGGCCCGGAGATCCATTGGCCTGGCGCCTCATGGGCGGATCCCCGGACCTTCATTCCGCGTGAGTGGATGAACCCGTCACGGGCGACGGATCGCGACGGCCGTGTAGGGCGTGGTCGGGGTCGGCTCGGTGGTGAAGCGGGCGTTCGGCAGGTAGAAGCGCTTGCCGTACTCCGCGATCGTCGTCGGTACGTCGAACTTCGGGCTGGTCGTGCGGCTGACGACCGTACCCTTGGTGGCTCGCTTGTCGAGTTCGATCTTCGTGATCGTGTGGAGGCGGTTCTGCACGACGTAGAGGGTCCTGCCACGCAGCCACATGCCGTCGCCGAACTCCACCGACTCGCCGCCCAGGTCGATCTCGGTGGTGACGCCCGCGTACGTGGTCCGGAAGAGCTTGCCGGTGTTGGACTGGACGACGATCAGGCCCCGGCCGTCCGGCGTGGCCGTGATGCCGTTGGCGTTGTTGCCGGTGGTGTAGACCATGTCGCCGCTGATCGGCACGCGTACGGCCTGCGACGGCGGCGCGCCGTGCCGGCCCAGCGGAAGCTTGAACAGCACCGGGTTGGCGGAGTCGGTGTACCACGCGGCGCGCCCGGTCAGCACGACGTCGTTGATGAAGGCTGGGTCCGTCTGGAGGGTGTAGGACCTGAGCACCCGGCCCGAGGCGGTCAGCACGCGCGCGTCGCCGCCGCGGCCACCGGCGACGAAGAGCCGGCCGCGGCCGTCGAGCTTGAGGCCGAGCGACGGGGTGCCGGGACCCTGGCTGATCACCTTTGCGCGGCCGGTCAGCAGGCTCGCGCGATAGATGTCGCCGTCCACCCGTGAGCCGAAGTAGGCGTACGGGAGCTTGCCGATGGCGATGCCCTCGGGCTGGAAACCGTCCGGCAGACGGATGACGTCCGGTGCGAAACCACCGTGGGAGGCGGTCGGGCCTCCAGAGTGATGGGTGCCGGCGGGCACCGCGGATGCGGGTGCGGACGGCGCGGCGGTGACCGCGAGGGTGGTCAGGGCAACGATCGCGAGGGCGAGTCTGGACACGGGTGTCATCCCTCCACACGGGGTCGGTTGTCGTCGATTGCATACCGCCGGGATGACAATCAGGTTCAAGTTGCATACATAGCGATGTGAACATATATTGGCGAGGGCTGGACGCCGCGACGGAAGGTGGGCTCATGGGAGCCGGGCACGACCACGGAGGTCAGGCACTGCGCGCCGGCGAGCGGCATCGGCCGCGGCTCTGGTGGGCCGCGGGGCTGCTGGCCGGCTTCATGGCCGTGGAGGCGGTCACCGCGCTGCTCACCGGCTCGCTCGCGCTGCTCTCCGACGCGGGTCACATGTTCACCGACGTCCTCGGCATCGCCATGGCCCTCGCGGCGATCCACGCCGCCGGCCGCGCGCGCACCGACTCCCGGCGTACGTTCGGGCTCTATCGTCTCGAGGTCCTCGCCGCGCTGGCGAACGCCCTCCTGCTCACCGGCGTCGCGATCTTCGTGCTGGTCGAGGCGGTCCGGCGCTTCAGCGAGCCGCCGCACGTCCCCGCCGGCCCGATGCTGATCGTGGCCACCGGCGGCCTGGTGGTCAACCTCGTCGCCTTCGCGCTGCTGCGCTCGGGCGCACAGGAGAGCCTCAACGTGCGCGGCGCCTACCTGGAGGTGATCGGCGACCTGCTCGGCTCCGCGGGCGTGATCGTCGCGGCCGGCGTCATCGCGATCACCGGCTGGTCCTACGCCGACCCGATCGTCGCCGTCGTCGTCGCCCTGATGATCCTGCCGCGCACGTTCGCCCTCGGCCGCTCGGCGGTGCGCATCCTGGTCCAGGCCGCCCCGAAGCATCTCGACATGACCCGGGTCCGCGACCGGCTCGCCGCCGTGCCCGGCGTCTCCGACGTCCACGACCTGCACGTCTGGACGCTGACCTCCGGCATGGACGTCGCCTCGGCGCACCTGAGCCTGGAGCCGGCCGCCGAGCTCGGCACGGTGCTCGCCTCCGCCCGCGAGGCCCTGCACCACGACTTCCACATCGACCACGCGACGCTGCAGGTGGAGCCGGTCGGTGCCGACGGCCGCTCCTGCACCCCCGCAGGCTGGTGACCCTTCCTACACTGGGTGATTAGCGGACAGCGGAGGGGCGTCATGGGTCAGCCGGTCATCCACCATGCGCGGGTCGCCTGGGACGCCGCCCGCGCCTTCGTCCGGGCGGCCGGCGGGCCGGACCACGAGGCCTTCTCCGGCCGCGTCCTCAGCCGCCTCGGCGCGGACATGTACGGCGAACTGGCCAACACGCGCCAGCGCCTCCTGTCGTGCTCGGCGGAGAGCAGCGACAGCGACCGCTTCACCACCGACGTCGAGGCCGGCAAGTGGCGCGTCCGCCTCGAGGACCTGCTGCGCGGCCGTCCCGACCTGATCACCGCGCTGCGCGAACTCACCGAAGTCGCACCCCGCTGAGGCGCGCTTCTCCCCCGCGGACCGAGGCTGTGCATGATCGCCGTCGGCGGGCCGTAAATTCCGGATCAGGCCCACACTCCTGGCCAATGACGTAAGACTGTGCGCATGGGTAACAAAGGGGTCATGGTGTTCGTGCCTGCGCCCCAGCTCACCGTGACCATCGAGCAGCAGCACGACAAACCCGAGCTGCACGTGCATCCCGGCGGCCAGGGCGTCTGGCAGGCCCGGATGATCACCTTGCTGGGTGCCCAGGTCACTCTCTGCGCGGCCGCCGGCGGCGAGGTCGGCCGGGTGCTGGAGCCGCTGCTCAAGTTCCACGGTGTCACGCTCAAGACCATAAAGCGCGAGTCGGGTACGGGCTGGTATGTGCACGACCGCCGCAGCGGCAAGCGCCAGGAGCTCGCCGAGGACCCCGGTCAGCCGCTGTCCCGCCACGAGATGGACGAGCTCTACAGTCTCGCGCTGGCCGAGGGCCTGCGGGCGGGCATCGCCGTGCTCAGCGGGCCGGCGCATCCGTCCGTCGTACCCGCGGAGGTCTACCGGCGCCTCGCCACCGACCTCGGAGCCAATGGCTGCAAGGTGATCATCGACCTCTCCGACGCCCACCTGACGGCCGCCCTGGAGGCGCGCCCGCACGTGGTCAAGGTCAGCCACGAGGAACTCCTGCGCGACGGCCTGATCCCCGACGACTCGACCGAGTCCATCACCAAGGCCCTGTACAAGCTGCACGACGACGGCGCCGAGGTGGCCCTGGTGTCGCGCGCCGACCAGGGTGCGCTGGCCTTGATCGAGGACACGATCTACGAAGTCGACATGCCCCGGATGGTGGCCGCCGAGTCTCGCGGCGCGGGTGACTCGATGACCGCGGGAGTGGCCGCTGTACTGGCACAGGGCGGAACGCTGTGTGACGCTGTCCGTACGGGCGCCGCCGCCGGCGCCCTCAACGTCACCCGCCACGGACTCGGGACGGGCCGCATCGACGCCGTCCAGGTGCTCACCGAGCGGGTGCGGCTGACACCCGTCGACGCGAAGGTGCCCGCATGACCGACTGCACCGAACCCCACCGGCGTCCGTCGCCGACGGCCGCGACCGTGAGGGCCAGGAGGGCATGCCAGGAGGACACAGCATGACCGACTGCACCAGACCCCGACCACGCTCGCAGTCAGCGGCCGTCACGGCCAGGAGGGCATGCCAGGGGGGCACCGCATGACGCCACGCATCCTGATCACCAACGACGACGGCATCGACGCCCCCGGCATCCGATGGCTGGCCCGGGCCACGGCGCGCCAGGGCTTCGACGTGGTGGTGGCCGCGCCGATGACCGAGGCGAGCGGCACCAGCGCGGCCATGACCGCGGTCGAGAAGAACGGCCAGATCTGCGTGGAGCCCCGCGAGCTGCCTGGGGTCAAGAACGTCCCCGCGTACGGGGTAGCGGCCTCGCCCGCCTTCATCGTCCTGCTGGCCCTGCGCGGCGCCTTCGGCCCGCACCCCGACGTGGTGCTCTCGGGCATCAACCGCGGCGCCAACGCGGGCGCGGCGGTGGTCCACTCGGGCACGGTCGGCGCGACCCTGACGGCCTCGCACGCCGGACTGCACGGGCTGGCGGTCTCCCTGGACGTCCTCTCCCCCTCCAACGGCACGGCGGCCAGCGGTGGTCAGGCGATCGCCGACCTGGACAAGGCGGACGACGAGAAGCGCCACTGGGGCAGCGCGGCGGAGCTCGCGGTGAAGCTCCTCCCGACGCTGACCCACACGCCGACGGGCACCGTGCTGAACGTGAACGTGCCGGACCTGCACGTCGACGGCATCCGGGGCCTGCGCCGGGCCCGCCTGGCCCGCTTCGGCCAGGTGCAGATGAGCATCGCGGAAGCGGGCGAGGGCTTCGTCCGCACGGCGGTCCAGGCGGCGGACGAACCGCTCGAACCGGGCACCGACCTGGCGGCGCTGGCCGAGGGGTACGCGGTGGTGACGCCGATCAGGGCGCCCGGGGAGGCCACGGACGTGAAGATCAATCTGGAGAACATCGTCGTCCAGACCCCGGCCTTCTAGATCCCGGCCGGCATCACCCGGCCCCGGCGACGCCGGCCATATACAGCCCGGCCGGTATCACCCAGTGCCGGAGACGCCGGCCTTTTCAGGCGCCGGAGACGCCAGCTTCTCAGGCGCCGGAGACCATCGGGCGGTGGGCGGGATCCCCGCAACCCGTGCACGGCTCCGGCGCGCCGAAGAGTCCCAGCAGACCCGTCACCCACAACTGCCGGTGAGCGAACCGGCTCGGACGGGTGACGACCAGCTTCACACCGCTCACGCTGGCGAGCTGGAATGCCGCCACGAGGGCGGAGATGCCCACGGAGTCGATGAAGGTGACGCCATGCATGTCGAGCTCGATGCGTTGCGCCGTGCCCGCGGCCAACTGCTGCGCCACGGCGTCCTTGATCTCGTACGCGTTCTCGACGTCGATCTCACCCTGGGGCGAGACCTCCACCACTCCGGTGGACCTCATCGACGTCGCTATCGACAACGTCACGCCATTACCTCCACCCACCCGGGATGCCCCGGGCGTCATCTCCTCGCACGAGGGGCTCCACTGAACTGCGGAGTCTCCTCGCCGGGGGCGGCGTTAACTACCCCCGTGGGGTTCGGTGAAACTGCACCGAACAGTAGTGCTCAAACCTGACAGGTGGCTGTGTGCCACCCGTGGAACCGCACCAAGCGTACCCAGTGAGGTCTACCGGTTATCGGTCCCAGGGCCGTCCACACCCGACGGACCACTGCTGTTCACGGCACGTTTGCGCGCCGTCCGGGCTGGGCACCTCCCAGGGCAGTGACCGAGCGCCGGATTCGGCGATCGCAGGAGGTAGAGACGATGTTCTCCCGCAAGAGCACGGCCGAGCGCACCGCCGCCGAGGCCTGGGACTACCTGTCGTCGGCCATGGCGTCGGCCGGCGAGAGCGCCAGAGACGCCGGAAGGACCACCGCGGACTTCGCGGGCGCGAAAGCCGCCGAACTGGCCGGAAAGGCATCGAAGCAGGCCGGCAAGGCGTCGAGGCACGGCCATGAACTGGCGGGCCGGGCGTCCAAGCGGAGCCACAAGCTCGCGGGCAGGGCGTCCAAGCGGAGCCAGAAGCTGACAGGCAAGGCCGGTGCCCGGATGAACGCGGTGACCGACGAGGCCTGGATCCGGGCGCACCGGGCCGCCGACGCCCTCGCGGGCCGCAAGCCCGGTCTGCCCTGGGGCCTGATCCTCGGTGCCAGCCTGCTCGGCGCGGCCCTGGGCTGGACCGCGGCGGCGACCGCCCGGGCCGCGGCCGAGCGCCGGGCCGAGAACGAGCAGCTCGAGATGGCCGAGACCGCCATCGTCGCGACGCCCACGTACGGGAGCTGAGGCCCCGGCCGGTGACCGCCGGACGGAGCCCTTTGCCGCCCGGCGGTCACCGGCAGACCCGCACCTCGGCAGCCCCGCCCGCTCCCCCGGGCAGGCCCGCCGTCGGTTCCGGTGCCGGCCCTGCCGGGCTGAGCCGCGGGGCCGGTTCTGTCGTACCCCGGGCCTAGGGTCCACCGCATGGAACCCGTGTTCTTCGCGTCCGAGGCAGAGTTACGCGCCTGGTTCGCACGCCACCACGCCGACGAGCCCGAGCTCCTGGTCGGCTACTACAAGAAGCACACCGGCCGCCCTACCGTCACCCACACCGAGGCCATCGCCCAGGCGCTGTGTTTCGGATGGATCGACAGCATCGGCCGGCGCATCGACGAGGACCGCTACCAGGTCCGCTTCACGCCCCGCCGCAAGGGCAGCGTCTGGAGCGCGGTCAACGTCGCCACGGTCGCGAGGCTGACCGAGGCCGGACTGATGCATCCGGCCGGCCTCCGCGCGTTCGAGGAGCGCAAACCCGACAAGGTCGCCATCTATTCGTACGAGCAACCGGCCGACGCCGTGCTCGACCCCGACCAGGAAGCACGTTTTCGCAGCGAGGAGGCGGCGTGGCAATGGTTCTCCACACGACCGGCGTCCTACCGGCGGGCCGCGGTCCACTGGGTGGTCAGCGCGAAGCGAGCGGACACCCGGGAGCGCAGGCTGTCCCAGCTCATCGCGGACTCGGCCGCCGCACGGACCGTCCCACCCCTGACTCGTCGCTGACCCGCCCCGGCCCGCCGCGGATCTCCCCTGGCCCGTCGCTGACCCACCCCGGCCCGCCGCTGACCAACCCTGGCCCGCCGCTGACCTCGGTGTGTCGGTCGGGCCATCACATCGCTGAGCCGATGGGCTGCCCGGTTACGCCGGACACACTCGTGAGGTGCGCGAGCCGGCTCGCGGTCGGCGGCAGGCCGCTTCGTTTCGGTCGTATCACACCTTCTCGCCACGGCGAGTCACCCTCCCTGTTCGGTGGGTTGCGAGAGGCGGTGGAACGGACCGGATTCTGGCCTTTCCGCCGGGTTGACGACGCCGTTCGGTGTGTACTTTCCGCCACGCACCGACCTCGCCGGGAGCAGCGAGGAATCTGTATCGTGGGGCGCGGCCCGAGCCCCCCGTCGAGCCGTCATGATCCGGTTGTGGCGACACCCGAGTAGATAGGTCCGCTGGTGCTCAGTTCGGGAAGTCTCCTGGACAATCGCTACCGGTTGGACGAGCGCATCGCCACCGGTGGAATGGGTGACGTGTGGCGGGGCACCGATGTGGTGCTCGGCCGGACGATCGCCGTCAAGGTGCTGCGCCCCGCCATGCTCACCGATCCGGAGTTCGCCGCCCGCTTCTACGGCGAGGCGCGGATGATGGCCGCGTTCCGGCACCCCGGCGTCGTCGAGGTGTACGACTACAGCGCCGGTGACGCCGACGACGAGAACCGGTGCGCCTACCTGGTCATGGCCTTCGTCGACGGGGAGCCGCTCTCTGCCCGGCTCAAGCAGCAGAGCCGGCTCGGTGTCGCCGAGACCATGTCGATCGTGGCCCAGGCCGCCGACGCCCTGCACGCCGCCCACGAGAACGGCACCGTCCACCGTGACGTGAAGCCCGGCAACCTCATCGTCAAGCCGAACGGCGCGGTGATCCTCGTCGACTTCGGCGTGGCCCGCTCCGCCGCCGTGACCAGCGTGACCGGCCTCAACGCCATCGTCGGCACCGCCCTCTACATGGCGCCCGAGCAGGTGGCGAAGGGCAACGTCACCGCTGCGACGGACATCTACGCCCTCGGCGCGGTGGCGTACCACTGCATCGCCGGTTTTCCGCCGTTCGACGGCGACAACGCCCTGCAGGTGGCGCTGCATCACCTGGAGGACGATCCCGAGCCGCTGCCCGAAAGCCTCGCGCCGCAGCCGGTCCGCGACCTGATCGCCAAGGCGATGGCCAAGACGCCGGCGGCGCGGTTCGCCAGCGCCGCCGAGTTCGCCGAGGCCGCGCTGGCCGCCGCGGGGAGTCTGGACTGGCAGGCGCAGACCGGCACGAGCCTGACCCGTACGGCACTAGTGCGGCCCGCCGTGACCGGCGCCGCGCTGAGCGGTCCCGCCGTGCCCGGCGCCCGCACGGACGGGCAGTCCCTCACCGGCACCGCGCTGACGCGTCCGATAAGCCCGGCCGCCGCCGGCCGCACCATGCCGGTGCAGCGCAACCTGCTGGAGGCGGCGCCGGCTGCCGCACCGGCACCGCGGCGGCAGTCGAAGAGCCAGCTCGCCGTGCTGTTCACCGTGATCGTCCTGTTCCTGCTGGCCGGCGGCCTGGGCACGGCCATCTGGCTCTCCGAGACGGGCGAGAACAAGCGGAAGGGTCCCGCGCCCGCCGTGGCACCCGGCGATTCGCCACCGGCCGACGAGACCGACGAACCGCTCTCGCCGACGGAGGACGAGCCCACCGTCGCCCCGCCGCAGCAGGGCGGGACGCAGCCGCAGACCAACGTGCCGACCAAGAGCACCCGGCCCACGGCCAAGCCGACCGCTACCCGCCCGCCGACGACCGTCCCGACGACGTCGACCACGAAACCGCCCGTCACCGATCCGACGGAGCCCTCGGAACCGCCGGTGGACCCCGAGCCCACCACGACCGACGACACCGGCGGCGGCTCGGGCGACGGCTCGGGCGGCGACGCCGGCGGCGACGCCGGCGCCGGTGGGGCAAACCCGGCCTCGAACTGAGCCTCCGCGCTCGACCTGAACGCCCACGCTCAAGCTCAACCCCCACGCTCGGACTGAACCCCCACGCTCTCACCGAGCCCCTGCGACAGAAGCGGCCGCAACCTACCGGCTCCCGTCGGTGCCGGGCACCGGCTCCGGCGGCGACAGGTAGCGATTGATCCTCCGCGCCGAGGGTCCGCCGCCAAGGGCGGAAGGCGGGAAGGGATCGACGAACGCCTCGGCCGGGGGCGGCGCGGGGGCCACGCGCGCCGATGGACGCCACGTGTTCGACAGGGCCTCTACCTGCGGATTTGCTTCGGCGAGGCCGTGTCACCGCAGTTTCGGTGTCGGGCTTCGGCTATCCGACCCGGCCCTGGGCGCCCGGGTCCGGTGCGTTCCGGCCCGGTGGGCGGCCTCCGCCAAGTACTCAAGTCGGGATTGTGGCAGCCGATGGAGGGGACCTGGCACGCGCTGCACCCGAGCTGCTACCGGAGAGGCCCCCTGGATGACGACGCAGACCCCGTACGGCCCCGCGAGCGCGGAAAACCCGCAGCTCGCCTGGGGTCATGCGCAGTATCCGCCGGCCGAATACCAGCACATGGAGTACCCGCAGCAGGCCGCGCCGGCATACCCGTCCCAGGACTCACCGGCATACCCGCAGCCGAGCGCCCCAGCCTCCGCCGAGCAGGGTGCACCGGCCTACTCGCAGCAGGCCGCCGCGGGCTATCCGCAGCAGGCCACGCCGGGCTACTCGCAGCACGCCACGCCGGGATACCAGCAAGCCACGCCGGGCTATCAGCACGCCGCGCCGGCATACGCGCAGCAGGCCACGCCGAGCTATCAGCACGCCGCGCCGGCATACCCGCGGATCGATGCGGCGGGTTACCCGCAGCAGGCCACGCCGGCATACCCGCAGCCGGGCGCGCCGCTCTACCCGCAGGAGGGTGCGACGGGCTACCCGGAGCCTGTCGCATACGCCGAGCCGACCGTGCCCGGCGAGATGGAGCCCGCCTATCCGGTCGCGGACTGGTATCAGGAGCAGCAGGAGGCCACCGGCGTCAGCGCTCCGGACACGACGGGCTTTCCCGGCATTCAGCACCCCGGTGAGAGCGCCTACTCCGACGTCGCGCACGAGGTGGAGCGCGCGCCGCAGCAGCAGGCCGCCTATCCGCCGAGCGCCTACCCGACCGCTCCCCCGTGGGCCGCGCCGAACGCCGCGCCGCCCGCCGCGCCGGTCGCGGGCGAGGAGGCCGATGCGCTGGTAGTCACCCCGTACGGTGTGGTGCCGCAGGTCGGTGGCCTGCTGGTGCCGTATCCGGAGGAGATGCGGAATGCGCCGCGGGCGCAGGCGCCGGCGGTCTGGCCGGTGGCCGCCTTCACGTTCTTCTTCTGGGTGCTCGGTGCGATCTCGGCGGCCCGCCGGTCGGATCACGCCCGGCGGGGACGCAACAGTGTGGCGCCCTACTGGGTCACCTATGGGATCGTGCTGGCCGTCAGCGCCTTCTTCTGGGGGGTGATGGGCCTGGCCGTCGGTAAGCCCTTGCTCGAGAGCATGCGGGAGAGTGCGACGGTCGCGGCGCTCGAGGAGAACGTGCTGCACGACGGGCAGCTCGAGAAGGCGAACATCAGTGCGAGCTCGGCCGACTGCCGGGCCGCGGGCGACTGGACCGGCGGCCGGCGCGACTTCCTGTGCGAGTTGAAGCTCAGCGACGGGCGCACCGGCCGGGTACTGGTCAACGCCGACGAGCAGGGGAGCTGGAGGCCGCTCGAGGACAAGTGACCGCGGACTTGTCGTGGCGCACCCTGGGGGGCCGGGGTGCGCCACGACTCATGTTTTCCGGCGAATGTCAGAAGACCGGGACTCCCTCGCGGACCAGGCGCCAGTTCGGCGTGAAGAAGTCCGCCGGGTTGATCTCGCCCTTGGCCTGGGCCCAGTCGATGAGGAGCTGGCGGATCTCCTGCTGGGCGTTGTAGACCTGCTCCTTCACGATGCCCGGGAAGTTGCCGCCGCCGCTGCGCCGGTAGTTGTTCACCGCCACCACGAAGCGGGCGTCCGCCGCCACCGGGGCGCCGGCGATGTCGAGGCGGGTGATGCGCGAGCCGACCGGCTTGCTGATGTCGATGTCGTAGTCGACGCCCGAGAACACGTCGTAGTTGTAGTCGGGCACCGCCGGGTCGTTGATCGTCGCCGGGTCCGGGGTTCCGCCGACCGGCAGCGTCACGAAGTACCGGGCCGAGAACTCCAGGTACGTCCGCAGCTCCGCGCCCGTGAGCACGACCGCTTCGAGCGTGTTGTCGTAGATGTACAGCCCGGCCACGTCCTTGATCTTGACGTCGCCCTTCGGGAAGACCGCCGTGCGGCTGAACGGCGCCGTGATCGACAGCACCGGCAGCGACGCGTGCGGGGTGCCGGCCAGCGCCGCGGTCACCGTGTCCGTCTGCACCTTGTTGATGTAGTCGAGGATCGCCGTGTCCTTGTGCCGCGACTCGGCGGCGGACAGCTCCTCGGTGGACGTCGCGACGACCTGGTTGACGTACGCGACGGTCTTGTTGTGCTGTGACCGCACCGCCGCGAGCACCTTCGGGTCCTCGGCGATGGTGTTGGTGTTGAGCGACTCCGCCTTCTTCTCCGTGATGGTCCACCGGCCGCGCTCGCGGACCAGCGTGAAGTCCATCCGGGTGAGCCGCTGGCCCCACTTCGACGGCTCGGCGAGCAGCACCTGCGCGCCCGTCTGCGTGTTCGTCACGAAGCGCTGCGCGACTTCGCGGTGCGCGTGGCCGAAGAGGATCGCGTCGATGCCCGGGACCTGCTCGGCGATCAGCGCGCTCGGGTTCTCGATCGGCAGCTCGGGACCGTAGCTGCTGGTGCCGCTGTCGCCGCCGTGCGCGGAGATCAGCACGAGGTCGGCGCCGCGGGCACGCATGACCGGCACCCACGTGGCCGCCGTCTCGATCATGTCCTTGAAGACGAGCTTGCCCTCCACGTTGGCCTTGTCCCAGATGGCCACGCCCGGGTTGGTGAGACCCAGGATGCCCACGCGCAGGGTCGGCGCGCCCGGGCCCGGGCAGACCTTCTTGATCACGTACGGGGTGAAGGCAGGCCGCCCGGTCTTCGCGTCGACGGCGTTGGCCGCGAGCGCCGGGAAGCCGAGCTGGCGGATCCACAGGTGGAGCAGGGGCAGGCCGTAGTTGAACTCGTGGTTGCCCAGCGTGACGGCGTCGTAATGCAGGACGTTCATCGCCCGCGCCATCGGGTGCCGCTCGCCGGTCTCGGTGATCGGCTCCTGCTTCGCGTAGTACGTGGCCAGCGGCGTGCCCTGGATCGTGTCGCCGGCGTCGAGCACCAGCGTCGCCTTGCCCCGCCGCTCGGCGCGGATCCGGTTGACCAGCGCGGCCAGCTTGGCGACGCCGACGTCGTTGTGCGCGCTGTCGTCGTACTCGAGATCCTTGTAGTAGTCCCAGTTGTAGACGTTGCCGTGGGTGTCGGACGTGCCGAGCACCGTCAGGTCGTATGTCTTGGCGCGGGGGCCGCCGGTGTGTGCGTCGGCGGCGCCGGAGGCGACGACGGGTGCGGCCGCACCGACGGCGGCAGCGGCGAGCACGCTGCGCCGCGAGACGCCTGCGGGAAGGGTCATGACGAGCCTTTCGGAGAAATTTCCGGGCGCCTCGTGGGCGCCCACCGACGCACCATAACCGTCGATGCCCGACGACCAGCAGGGACGTCACTGCGTGCCGAGCGCCAACAGACCTCGGTCCAGGCCGACGATCAGGACATCTCCGACGTACGCGCACGCCAGAGCGCGGTGGTGCACCGGGATGATGCGCAGCAGCCGGCCCGTCCCGGCGTCCCAGATCCGCACGGTGCGGTCGAGGCTGGCCGAGGCCAGGGCGGCACGGCCCGCGAACCGCATCGGGCAGACCCCGGTGACCGCGGCCGTGTGCCCGGTCAGCACTCCGCGGGGAGTGAGGCCGGTCAGGTCCCAGAGCCGGACGGTCCGGTCGGCGCCCGCGGACACCAGGATCTCCCGGCCGGCGAGCGGGAAGCAGGCCAGGGCGTTGACCGCGTCGTGGTGCCCCTGCCGCTCGGTGAGCAGTTCCCCCGCCGGATCCCAGAGCCGCAGCATGCCGTTCTTGTCCGCCGAGACGAGCAGGTCGTGGGCGGCGGCGAGCGCGGTGACCCAGGTAGCGTGCCCGAGCAGCGGCCGGACGACGTCGCGGTGCAGGTCCCAGACCCGGACGATGAGGTCGTCGGCGCCCGACGCCAGCAGCGCGCCGACGCCGCGGACCGCGTTGACCCGCTCGTGATGTCCCTTCAACTCCCGGTAGAGCTGGCCGTGGTCGACGTCCCAGATCCGGACGGCGCGGTCCTCGCTGGACACTGCGATGAGGCGGCGCTCGTCGTCGGCCACGGCGGTCACATCCGTGACCGTCGTCCCGTACGCGACGAGGGCGAGCCGCTCCTCTCCGGTCGACGGCTCCCACAACCGGACCGTGCCGTCGCCGCCGGTGGAGGCGACCAGGGTGCCGTCCGCCGCCGGGATCGCGGCCAGCGCGCCGACCGCGCCGAGCCGGCCGCCGTCCATCACCGTCTCGGCCCGGCCGGTGGCCGGGTCCCAGAGCCGGACGGTGCCGTCGTCCCCGGCCGTGGCCAGCAGGTTGCGGTCGCCGACCGGCAGCTCGCAGATGGCGCGGATCCAGCTCGCGTACCCCTCGATGGGCTGCCGCGACCGGCCGGTGTGCATGTCCCAGAGGCGGATCGTGCCGTCCTCGTCGGTGGCCGCGAGCAGCAGGGCGTCGTCCGCCTCCAGGGTGCACAGGTCGGTGAGCGGGCCGGCCTGGGTGTCGAACACGGCGACCGCCTCGGTCCAGCGCGCGTCCCAGAACCTGACGGTGCCGTCGTAGCCGGCGGAGGCCACCATGTCGCGGACCGGGTACAAAGTGGTCACCCAGCCCGTGTGCCCGGCGAACGTCGCGATCTGAGCGCCGGTCGCCGGATCCCAGAGCCGCACCGTGCCGTCGAACCCGGCGGAGGCCACGAACCGGCCGGCCCGGCAGACCGCGGTGACCCAGCCGGTGTGTCCCTCCAGCGTACGGATCAGGTCGCCGGTGGCCGGATCCCAGAGCCGGACCGTACGGTCGTCGCTGCCGGAGACGAGCAGCTCGTGGCCGTCCGGCAGCACGACCGTGCAGAGGTTGCGCACCCAGTCGCGGTGGCCGGTGAGCGTACGGACGAGCCGGCAGCCCCGGGGATCCCACAGCTTGATCGTCCGGTCATGGCTGGCCGTGGCCAGCAGGTGCACGTCGCCCACCCGGACCGCGGCGAGTCCCCGGACGCAGTCGTCGTGGCAGTCGATGACGTGCTCGGTCTGGCTGGTCAGCGGGTCCCAGAGCCGCACCGTGCCGTCGTCGGCGGCGGAGGCGAGCATGCTGCGTCCGTCCACCGCGAGGGCGGCGACGTCGTAGACGGCCTCCGAGTGTCCCTCCAGGACCGTGCGCTCGAGGCGCCTCGGCGTGCGCGCCCAGCGGGCCGCGTAGGGGGCTCCGGGCACCGGTCGCAGCCCACCGGGCAGCGCGTCGATCTTCTCCACCACGGAGAACAGCGCGGCCCGCTCCAGCGCGGGGGCCCGCAGGGCTTGCGGCGTGCGCTGCAACAGTTGCGCGCGGGCGGCGCCGAGCTCCGTGCGGGCGGCATCGGCGGCGGGCAACAGCCGGTCGAGATGGGCGTGCAGCACGTAGCCGTCGTCGGCGAGCAGGTCGTCGACCAGGCCGGTACGGGCCGCGTGCCGCGGAAGCGCCCGGAGGAGGTATTCCGGCGCGGCGGCCCAGCCCGCGGTCCTCGCGTACCGCAGCCAGGCCGCGACGATCCGGCTCTCCTCCCGCTCCTTCCCGTCGGCGAGCAGTGCCTCGTTGAGCGCCTGGTGGAAGAGCCGGTAGGTGGGCGCCTCGGCGGTGCCGCTCTCCACCAGGAAGTTCGCGGCGGACGTCCGCGCGAAGAACGTCAGCTCCTCCTCGGTGGCCCGGCCGCCGAGCGCCGCGGCGGCGACCTGCCAGAGGCTGATGGGCAGCCCGGGCGTCTCGGCGTGGGCGAGGGCGGTCAGCGCCAGCCGGGCCGGCGCCCCTCCCGCGGCGGGCAGGCCGTCGACATAGCGGTCCAGCGCGTCGGCGACCGTCGCGGAGAAGGTGACCTCGTCGGGGTGGGCCGGGCGGGCGTCGCGCAGGCCCCGGGCGCGGGCGACCAGGCCGGCGACGAGGAAGTTGCCCTGCGAGAGCACGGCGATCCGGCGGGCCACCGGCTCGGCGAGCCGCTCGTCCGCGTACGGGTTCCCGGGCCGTTCCGCGCCGGCGAGGGTGGCGAGCGCATAGCCGGCGAGGTCGGACTCGGAGAAGTACTGCGCGGCGTCCAGGTCGACGACCTCGGCGGCGGGGCCGAACTCCGCCAGCAGGTCGCCGTGGTCGTCGGCCCGCCGGGTGCCGACCACCACCTGGACGCCGAGCGGCGCGAGGTGGCGGGTCAGCGGCAGGACGACGTCGCGGACGAGCCGGCGCGCCTGGGCCGGCGACACGGCCTCGTCCAGGGCGTCGACGACGAGGTTGAACCGCGCCGGGCGCCGGGTCAGCCGCTCGCGCAGGGCCGGCATCAGGTCGGCCGGATCCGCCGGCAGGCCGACGGCCGCCGCCCGGGCGATCTCGGCGGCGATCTCCAGCGCGGTCTTGCCCTTGGCGTGCACGGCGCAGGAGACCGAGCCGGGCGTCGCCGCCTCGGCGGTGTCGTCGGTCGGCAGCGCCGCCCGGGCGCCGGGATCCGCGGTGGTGACGATCCGGCCCAGCACGGCGGACTTCCCGACACCGGGCGATCCGGTCACGACCAGCGGCCGGTCGTGGGCCTCGGGCGCGTCCAGCCAGGACACGATGGTGCGCAGAGCCGCCGTACGCCCGCGGAAGCGCGAGCCGCGCTCGGTGTGCACGGCGACGCCGCGGGCCCGCGGCAGCCAGTGGCGCCGGGCCTCCTCGTCGTTCTCCAGCGCCCAGCCCCAGGCCGCGAGGGCCGCATCGTCGGCGTCCCCGGCCTGCCACTGGGCGAGCATCGAGAGCTTCAGCTCCGGTAACTGCTCGTCGGCGTGGTGCAGGGTGAGCGCATATCCGTCGCCGTCGCCGGCCGCGACGACCAGCCCCACGACGGCGTCGTACTCCTCCGACCACAACGCGCCGCCGCTGAAGCCGGTGCGCAGGCCGGGGGCGGACTCGCTGGCCAGGTGGATCCGGCCGTAGGTGAGCGGATCGCCGACCACGCCCTCGGCCGAGCCGCCGTGCTCGGCGCCGTCGGGGAAGCCGAAGGCCCACCAGGAACGGCCGCTGAGCTCGGCGGGCGGCGCGCAGCGCAACCGGGCGGGCCGCACCGACGGCGGCACCGGCTCGGCGAGCTCGAGGAGGGCGACGTCGACGTTCTTGACGTCCTCGCCGGTGTGGGCGAGCACCGCCACGCGACGTTCGCCGTATCCGACGCCGGGCGCCTTGGGGAACGCGATCCAGATCTCGCCGAGCACCTCGCCGTCCCGGCGCAGGACGTGCGCGCAGGTCAGCACCTGGTTGCGGTCGATCACCACGCCGGTGCCGAGCGGGTGGCAGTCGTCCGGGCCCGCGTGGATGGCCACCGTCCAGGTGTCGACGGGCGCCCTGGTCACGACGGGCTCCCGTCAGCCCCGGCCGCCGAGGGGCTCCGGCCGCCAGCTCATGGTGACCTCGAAGTTCGCCTCCGTCGCCGCCTTGGCCACCACCCAGTTGGCCGTGCCGGTCACCTTGATCCCGAACTTGACCTCGACCGAGTCGGGGGCCATGTCACGGACCTGGTCCAGCAACACCTTGGCCGCCGCCAACGCCGGCCCCACGGACTCCTTGACCGTTCCGGCGATGTCACCGGCGCCGGCCGGCCGGAAGCCGGCGACCGGTGCGATCTCGATCTGGGCGACCGTCTCGGCGTCGACGCGATAACGGACGACCTCGGACGACATCGACGCCAGCCTCCAGCGGGAAAATGACTTCACAATCCGGCGGCGCACCGGCACCGCAGTGCAATGTCGCACGTCCCGCACATGGGGGCAATACACCTACCAAGATCCCTTTTCGAAGAATGGCGAACATATGTGCGACAGCGGCGGTGGACCAGCATTTCCGAAGATCGTCGATCATGTCCGCTGTCGGATTTCCGAATCCACACAGTGGACCTTGCCACCACCGCCGTACCTCGGCAGAATCGGGCCCGACGCGTGGACCCCCTCCCTCAAGGAGCGCCGAATGCCGGACGACAAGCTCACGCTCGTCGAGACCTGTGCGCTGCTGACCCTGCTCAAGGAAGGGCAGGAGATAGCCAATGCGGATCTTAAGAATGAGCGCGGATTCGAGCTCAAGTCTCCCCACCGGAATCGCCTCGAAAAGCTTGGGCTCATCGACGTCCGCAAGGAGAAGAACCGGATCTTCCTGGGCGTGAGCGAGAAAGGCTGGGCCGGCGCGCTCGAGGCCATCGGCAGTGTTCCACCGGCCCGTTCCGGCTATGCGGGAGCGACCATATATGCGCAGGTGGCGGCCATCCGGCAATTCCTGGAGACGTCCGGGCTGGCGCTGTCCGAGTTCTACGCACCCGCACCGCGACGACCCGCCGCCGAGCCCGGGGAGGTCGTCGCGCTGGTGCGCAAGGCCTACGACGAGCTCGCGCAGGCACCCGGCGACGCCGTAAGGCTGGCACGGATCCGCGCCGCCCTGCCGGAGATAGGCCGGGACGACCTCGACGCGGCCCTGATCGCCCTGCACCGCGAGGACGGCGTGCGGGTCTTCGCCGAGGCGAACCAGAAGACCCTCACCGACGCGGACCGGTCCGCCGCGGTCAGCATCGGCAACCAGGACAAGCATCTGCTGCAGATCAGATGATCAGCGAGGCCGAGCGGAGGGCGCTCTCCGCATTGCGGTTCAACTGGGCGCCGACCGCCGACGACGTCTGGCGGCCGCCGCCCTTCCACGTCGCCGGGCTGCACCGGGCCGCGCTGGACCTGGTGCTGCAGGGTTTCGCCGAGGCGGGCGAGCAGCAGGAGTCGAGCCCGGTCGGGGTGGCCCTGCTGGGCGAGCGCGGCACCGGCAAGACGCATCTGCTCGGCGCCGTCCGCGAGCAGGTGCAGGCCCGGGACGGCTACTTCTTCCTGATCAGCCTGCTCGACGCCAGCGCCTTCTGGAGCAGCGCGGCGCTGTCCGTCGTGGAGGGCCTGACCCGGGTCCCCGAGCAGGGTGAGAGCCAGCTCGTGGTCTTCCTGCGCCGGCTCGCGGATTCCTGCGGCGCCCCCCGGGGCGTACGGCGGGCGGTCACCGGTGCGACGGCGGTGAACCGGGCCACCCTCGACGCCTTCATCGACCTGCTGCGCAAGCGCAACCGGCAGGTCGGGGTGGAGGCTCAGGACACCGCGCGGGCCCTGGTGCTGCACGCCGCCGAGGACCCGCGTGCGCAGGACGTCGGCTACGAGTTCCTCTGCTCGAACGACGAGGTGGAGCCGGGCGAGCGGGCGGGATGGGGCATGCGCCGCGGACGGCGCTCCGCGCAGGAGGTCGTCCGTGACATCTCCCGCCTGCTCGCCCTCACCGGTCCCGCGGTGATCGCCGTCGACCAGATCGACGCGCTCGTGCACCAGTCCGCGACGTCCAGCGAGTCCGCGACGTCCAGCGGGTCCGCGACGTCCAGCGGGTCCGCGAACCGTCCGGACTGGAGCGGTTCGCTGCTGCTGGAACACATTGCGGGCGGCCTGATGGCGCTGCGGGAGACGACGCGGCGCACCCTGTCCGTGGTGAGCTGCCTGCCGACGGTGTGGGAGCTGGTCAAGTCCACCGCGACCAATACGGTCCAAGACCGGTTCCGCGAGGCGATCGACCTCAAGGAGATACCCACCGCCGAGATCGGGCACGAGCTGGTGGCCCGGCGCTTCGCCGCGAAGTTCGCCGAGGCCGGGTTCACCCCGCCGCACCCGACGTGGCCCGTGGCGAGCGCCGCGTTCGCGGAGGCGGTGCAGTTCACGCCGCGCGAGCTGCTGAGGACCGTCGACAATCATGTACGGGAATGCCTGCGCGCCGGCGAGGTGCACGAGCTGGACCATCTGTTGCACCAGCACCGCGGGGCACCCGCCGCCGCGGCCGAGCCGGCGCGGATCGCCGACGACGACCGGCGGATGTTCGACTCTCGCTACGCCGAACTACTCGCGGCGGCGAACCCCGGCCGGGCCCTCGATCCGGCCACCGAGGACGAGACCGTGCCCGCTCTGCTGCGCGCCGGGCTCGAGGCCTGGATCGGCGAACGGGACGAGCCGGAGGGCACCTTCGGCGTCGACCCTCCACCGGGCGCCAAGCCGGCGCTGCACGCGCGGCTGCGCCGCAGCCTGGACGACCGGACCGAGGACGAGGCCCACTGGGCGTTCCGGGCGATCGCCCATCCCAACCCCATCGCCGTGCTCAACCGCATCCGCAACGCGCACACCGCGGCCGGACTGACCGAGGGCCAGAGCCGGCGACGGCTGGTGCTGCTGCGCAACGAACCGTTCTCCAAAGGCGCCCGCACTCAGGACGCGCTCAAGGCGCTCATCGCGGCGGGCGGCTCGTGGACGGCCTTTCCCGAGTCCGACGTGCTCAGGCTGCTGGCCCTGCGCGGCCTGCTCGACGAGTACGGCTACGACAAGCTCCAGCCGTGGCTGCGCGAACGCCGCCCCACGTCCTCGATCGAGTTCCTCCGCACGACGTTCGAGGCGGTCACGCCGGCGGACGCCGACGGGAACGACACGACCGGGCCGCCGGGCCGGATCGTGCTGGGCGCCGCGGTGGGCACCGGCGATGCCGTCGGCGTGGAGCCGGCGGCGCTGCGCAAACACACCGCCATTTTCGCCGGATCCGGGTCGGGCAAGACCGTGCTGATCCGCCGGCTCGTCGAGGAGTGCGCGCTGCAGGGCGTGTCCGCGATCGTGCTCGACCCCAACAACGACCTCTCCCGGCTCGGCGACCCCTGGCCGGAACCGCCGCCCGGCTGGGACGACGCCGACACCGCCCGCTCCGCCGACTATCTGCAGAGCACCGACGTGGTGGTCTGGACGCCACGCCTGCAGAGCGGGCGCCCGCTGAGCTTCCAGCCGTTGCCCGACTTCACCGAGATGCTGGACGACCCGGACGTCTTCGCGGCGGGCATCGACTCGGCGGTCGCCGCGCTCGCCCCGCGGGCCAAGGTCGACGGCTCCACCGGCAGGGCGCAGCTCGGCCAGGCCGTGCTGCGGGAGGCGCTGATCGGCTACGCGCGTACGGGACCCGGCGATCTGAAGGACTTCATCGGGCTCCTCGGCGACCTGCCCGAAGACCTGAGCCGGATCGAGGACGCGCCGCGGATCGCCGCCGGGATGGCGCAGTTGCTGACGGCCACGACCGTCAACGATCCGCTGTTCGGCGGGCGGGGCGCCCCCACCGATCCCGGCCTGCTGCTGACCCCGCGGCCCGGATACCGCGCCCGGGTGTCGGTCATCAACTTCGCCGGGCTCACCGACGACGGCCAGCGGCAGAGCTTCGTCAACCAGTTGCAGTTGGCCCTGTTCGCCTGGATCAAGCGGAACCCCGCCGGCGACCGGCCGCTGGGCGCCCTGTTCGTGATGGACGAGGCGCAGACGCTGGCGCCCTCCGGGCCGATGACGGCCTGCACGCACAGCACGCTGGCGCTGGCCTCGCAGGCCCGCAAGTACGGCCTCGGCCTGGTGTTCGCCACCCAGGCTCCCAAGGGCCTGCACAACCGCATCCCCGGCAACGCGGCGACGCAGTTCTTCGGGCTGCTCAACCACCCGACCCAGATCGCCGCGGCCCGCGAGCTGGCCCGCGCCAAGGGGAGCGACGTTTCCGACATCGCCCGGTTGCGGGTGGGTCAGTTCTACGCGGCCATCGAGGGCGGCGAGTTCGTCAAGATGCAGGCGCCGTGGTCGCTGTCGCACCATCCGCAGAGCCCGCCGACGGTCGAGGAGGTGCTCGAGCGCGCTCGGGAGAGATGAACGGCGGCGGCGCCCGGCCGGGGGCCGCCTCGATCGCCTAGGATCGCCGCCATGCCCGCGCAGCCCGACCTGCCGCTGCGTCCCATGACGCTCGGTGAGCTGCTGGACGCCGCCATGACCCTGTTGCGGGCCCGGGCGCTGCCCCTGCTGCTCACCGCCGGCGTGCTGGCGGCGCTCGAGCAGGCCCTGCTCATGCCGCTGCGGCACGCCGCCTCCGCCAGTCCTCCGCTCTACGGGCCGGCGGAGGACGACTTCGAGAGCTGGTGGCTGCTCGTCGCCGCCGGGTTCGCCACCGAGGGCTTCATCGTCTGCGTGCTCGGCGCGCTCGCCGCCGCGGCCGCGGGACCCGCGCTGCTCGGGCGGCCGGTGCGCCACCGGGAGCTGTGGGCCCGGACCCGCCCGGTCCCCACGCTGCTCGCGGCCCTCGCGCTGGGCGCCGCCTGCGGGGTCGCCGCGTTCGCCGGTTTCGTCGGCTGGATCGTCGTGTACGGGTTCTTCGGCCTGGTCAGCGCCGTCATCGTGATCGAACGGTCGGGGTCGTTCCTGCGCTCGGCGCGGCTCGCCGCCCGCGGCGGGATGCGGGGCGTGTGGACGCGGCTCACGGCGTACCTGACCTGGCTGGCGGTGCGGGTCGTGCTCGGCGCCGGCTGGGTCGCCATCTTCGCGACGGTCACCGGGGACCGGCCGGGCTGGCTCGACTGGATCACGCCGGTCGCGTGGGGGGCCGCCAACGCGGTGGCGTACGCCGCGCTGGGATGCGTCGACGCCGTGCTGCTGCTGGAGACGCGGATCCGTACGGAAGGCCTCGACATCGCCGTCGCCCGGATCCGCAGCCGGGGCGGGGACCCGGCCGCCGCGCTGGTGCACGTGCCGTGACCCGCGTGTGGGACGAGTTCGCGGCGTCGGTCTTCGACTGGATCCCGCCGTCGCTGCTGCTGCTGATCCTGCTCGCGGCGGCCGGGCTGATCGGTGCGCTCTGGTACTGGTTCCCGGCCTGGGTGCCGCGACGAATGCCCCGGCTGCGGCTGCCCCGGCTCCGGATGCCCCGGTGGCGGCTGCCGCGATGGCGCCGGCCGCGGTTCTCCCGGCGCCGGCGGAGCACCGCCGCCGGCGCCTCCTCGGAGGCCACGACCGCGTTCGAGCCCAGCGTCGTGCTGAGCGACGGCACGCTGCTGGCCGACCGCCTCGCCGCCGAGGGCCGCTACGCGGAGGCGGTCCGGCAGCGGCTGCGCGACATCGTCGGTGATCTCACCGCCGCCGGCGTCATCTCGCCGCTGCCCGGCACGACCGCCGCGGAGGTCGCGGCGGCGGCCGCCGTCCAGCGTCCGGCGGTGGCGGCCCCGCTCGGCGGCGCGACCGAGCTGTTCTCCCAGATCTGGTACGGCAACCGCCCGGCGGACCGCGCCCACGACGAGCACATGCGCGCCCTGACCGGCGAGGTCCGCGCCCGGATGAGCGGTGGTACGCCGTGAAGAACCTCCGCCGCCTGCGCCTGATCCTGCCCTTCGCCGTGGTGCTCGGGCTCGCCACGCTCACCGGCATCGCGCACGCCGTGCAGCAGAGCGACCCCACCGACGCCTCGTTCCTCTCCCCCACCAGCCAGGAAGGCGACGGCGCGAAGCTGCTCGCGGACAGGTTGACCCGGCTCGGCGTCACCGTGGACGTCCGTACCCGCAGCGACGAGGCCCTGTCCGCGGTCGCCACCGGCGGCGCGACGACCCTCTTCGTGACCACGCCGGAGTTGGTGCATCCCGCCTATCTGCGCACGTTCGCCGCGCTGCCGTCGCAGGTCCGGATCGTCCTGGTGGCACCCGGCCCGAACGAGCTGAACGACGCGCGGCTCGGCGTCGTCGCCCGCGGGCCGCGCTGGACCGCCGCCGCGCCCCCGCCCGGTTGCGCGGTGGAGCCCGCCGTCGCGGGCGGCCCGGCGGCGGCGCTGCGCTGGCAGTACGAGGCCACCCAGCTCTCGCCACTGAGCTGCTACGACGGCGGGCTCGTCGAGCTGGAGCCCCACGGGTTCGGCCCGGTGACCCTGATCGGCGCGGCGGATCCGTTCCGCAACGACCGCGCCGGCGAGCACGGCAATGGGCGGCTCGCCTCCGGCCTGCTCTCCCGGGCTCCCCGGGTCGTCTGGCTCGACCTGCACGAGCGCGAGTCGGCCCCGGCACCCTCCGCGCCTGCGCCCGGCACCGGGACCCCGGACAGAACCGGTGAACCCGGTGATTCCGGCGAGGACGGCTCGGGACCCGGCGGCGGGCGGTCCGACGACGAGCAGCCCGGCGAAGCGCCGCCCGGCGAAGCGGGCGACGACAGCGGGGCGGCGGCCGACAACCCGCTGGCCCGGGCCTTCCCGCCGGGGGTGTGGGCGGCACTGGCGCTGCTGGTACTCGCGGCAATCGCGCTGGCCCTGGCGTCGGCCCGGCGGCTGGGCGCGCCCGTCGCCGAGCCGCTTCCGGCGCGGGTGCGGGCCGCGGAGACGGTCCGCGGCCTCGGCGGCCTGTACCGCAGGGCGGGCGCGCGCGGCGCGTCGCTGAGGACCGTACAGTCGGCGGCACGGACCCGGTTGATCGAGCACTTCGACCTGCCGGGCGACACCGACGTCGACGAGCTGGCCGCACGGGTGGCGGCGGACACCGGGCAGCCGGAGGACGACATCCGGCACGTGCTCGGCGGCGGGGTCGAGGACAGCGACGAGGAGCTGGTCCGCGCCGCGACCGCCGTGCAGGAGCTGGTCCGGCTCGTGACCGGGCGGCAGAACTGGCAACACAGCGACGAGGGGAATCTGACGTGACGTCGTTCGTACCCGGCGAGGCCACCGCGGCCCGCGACGCCTTGCAGCGCCTGCGGTCCGAGGTCGCCAAGGCGGTCGTCGGCCAGGACGCGGTGGTCGGCGGGGTGGTGATCGCGCTGCTCTGCGGCGGGCACGTGCTGCTGGAGGGCGTGCCCGGCGTCGCCAAAACGCTGCTGGTCCGGGCGCTGGCGACCGCGCTGGACGTCGACACCAAGCGGGTCCAGTTCACGCCCGACCTGATGCCGGGCGACGTGACCGGGTCGATGATCTACGACGCGCGGGCCGCGGCGTTCAGCTTCCGGCCCGGCCCGATCTTCACCAGCCTGCTGCTCGCCGACGAGATCAACCGGACCCCGCCGAAGACCCAGGCGGCGCTGCTCGAGGCGATGGAGGAGCGCACGGTCAGCACCGACGGCGAGTCGCGCCGGCTGCCCGAGCCGTTCATCGTGGTGGCGACGCAGAACCCGATCGAGTACGAGGGCACGTACCCGCTGCCGGAGGCGCAGCTCGACCGGTTCCTGCTGAAGCTGGCGGTGCCGCTGCCGGAACGCGCGGAGGAGCTCGGCGTGCTGCGGGCCCACCACCACGGCTTCGACCCGCGAGACCTCAAGGCCGCCGGGGTGGGCCCGGTGGCCTCCGCCGCCGACCTGGCCGCCGGCCGCGAGGCGGTCCGCCGCGTCGCCGTCGCCGACCCGGTCCTCGAGTACATCGTCGACCTGTGCCGGGCCACCCGGGTCGCACCCGCGCTGGAGCTGGGCGCGTCGCCGCGGGGCACCACCGCCCTGCTCGCCGTCGCGAAGGCGCGGGCCTGGCTCAGCGGCCGCGAATACGTGATCCCGGACGACGTGCAGGCCTTCGCCGTCCCCGTCCTGCGGCACCGGGTACGGCTGCGCGCCGAGGCCGAGCTGGACGGCGTCACCACCGCGTCGGTGCTGCGGTCCGTGCTCGGCGCCGTGCCCGCGCCCCGCTGAGCCGGCCGTGGTCACCAGGCGCTTCGCGCTGCTGCTGGCGCTGGGCGTTCCGCTGCCGGCGCTGCTGCCCTCGCCCTGGCTGCTGACCCTCGCCGTCGCCGGCCTGGCTATCGGCGCGGCGGTGCTGGACGTGCTGGTCGCGGCCCCGCTGACCGGCGTGACGCTGCGGCGCCACGGCGACGAGACGGTGTGGCTCGGCGAGACGGCGACCACGACCCTGACCGTCGCGAACACCTCCGGGCGGCCGATGTGGCTGCGGCTGCGGGACCGCTGGGTGCCGTCGGCCGGCGCGGATCGCACCGCGCACCGGCTCAACCTCCTCGCCGGCGAGGAGCGGGAGGTCACCACCACGCTGACCCCGACGCGGCACGGCGACCGGGCCGCGGTACGGGTGACGCTGCGCTCGCACGGGCCGCTGGGGCTCGCGTACCGGCAGCGCCGGCAGCGGTGGAACGAGGCCGTGACGCCGGCGTGGACGTTGCGGGTGCTGCCGCGCTTCCCGTCCCGGCGGCTGCTGCCGGAGAAGCTGGCGAAGTTGCGCGTCTTCGACGGCGCCGTGGTCACCCGCGGGCGGGGGCAGGGCACCGAGTTCGACGTGCTGCGCGAGTACGTCGTCGGCGACGATGTGCGCTCGATCGACTGGCGGGCCTCCGCGCGGACGCATGACGTGGT
Source organism: Couchioplanes caeruleus (assembly GCF_003751945.1). Taxonomy (NCBI): domain Bacteria; kingdom Bacillati; phylum Actinomycetota; class Actinomycetes; order Micromonosporales; family Micromonosporaceae; genus Couchioplanes; species Couchioplanes caeruleus. The sequence continues at coordinate 2,541,267 of NZ_RJKL01000001.1, forward strand.
GGTCCGGACCTGGCGCCCGGAGCGCGACCGCCGCGTGGTGTGCGTGCTGGACACCGGCCGCACCTCGGCGGCGCGGATCGGCGACGAGCCCCGGCTGGACGCCGCGATCGACGCGGCCCTGCTGCTGGCCGTGCTGGCGTCGAAGGCCGACGACCGGGTCGATCTGCTCGCGGTGGACACCGCCGTACGCGCCAAGGTCGAGGGCGGCGGCCACCGCACCAAGCTGCCGCGGCTGATCAGCTCGCTGGCTGCGCTGGAGCCGGCCCTGGTGGAGACCGACTTCGGCCTGGCCGCCGGCGATCTGCTGCGCCGCGGCCACAAGCGGGCCCTCGTGGTGATCTTCTCGGCGCTGGACGCCGCGCCCATCGTCGAGGGTCTGCTGCCGCTGCTGTCCCGGCTGACCACCCGGCACCGGGTGGTGCTGGCCAGCGTGCGCGACCCGGAGACCGCCGAGTTGGCGCGGCTGCCGGCGAGCGGTGCGACCGCGGAGGACGTCCATCTCGCCGCGGCCGCCGAGCTGGCGCTGGCGGAACGCGACCGGGTCCGGGCCCTGCTCACCCAGCAGGGTGTCATCGTGGTCGACGAGCCCCGCGAGTCGTTCGCCTCCAAGGTCTGCGACGTCTACCTCATGCTGAAGGCGGCCGGCCGGTTGTGACCGCGGCCCGGCGTCAGACGGTGGGGACCTCGGCGGCGGGATGCTCCGGCTCCGAGCTGTCCCCGCGCCGCTCCGCGGCGGCGCCGACGATCAGGGCATAGGCCAGGAAGGCGAGCCAGACCAGGAACCCGATGCCCACTCGGACCGCGTCCGGCCAGCCCGACGGCGTCACGTACGCCTCCAGAATGCCCGAGACCAGCAGCATGGCGACCAGACCGAGCGCCACCAGCATGCCCGCGCGGGCCCGCTCGGCGAGCGCACGGCCGCGGGTGCGGTGCGGGCCGGGCGCGATCCAGGCCCAGCCGATGCGCAGGCCCACCCCGGCCGCGACGAAGATGGCGGTCAGCTCCAGGAAGCCGTGCGGCAGGATGTAGACGAAGAAGGTCTCGCCGTAGCCGCGGTCGATCATCAGACCGCCGATCAGGCCGATGCCGAACGTGTTCTGGGCGAGGACCCACAACACCGGCACGATGAGGACGCCGGAGGCGAGGCACTGCCCGGCGATCATGGCGTTGTGCGTCCAGACGTTGGCCGCGAAGTTCTGGGCCTGGAACTCGCTGTAGTAGGCGACGAAGTCCTCCCCGGCGTACCGCTCGGCGGCCGCCGGGGGCACGAAGGTCTCCACGATCTCGGGATGGGCCGCGAAATATCCCATCAGTACCCCGGCGACCAGCACGTCGAGCACCATCACCGCCAGCCACCAGCGCCGGGCCCGGTAGAGCTCGAGCGGCAGCGTGGTGGTGAAGAAGCGGGCCACCGGGCGCCAGGAGAAGCGGCGGCCGCCGGTGACCGCGGAACGCCCCGCGATCACGAGCTGCGACAGCGATGCCAGCAGGATCGGGTCGGGCGAGTGGCTGCGCACCACGGAGAGATGGGTGGCCGCGCGCTGGTAGAGCAGCACCAGCTCGTCGGCCTCGGCGGCGGACAACCGGCGGCGGCGGGTCAGGGCGTCGAGCCGGCTCCACTCCCCGCGGCGCTCGGCGACGTACGCGTCCAGGTCCACCGGCGCAGCGTAGCGGGCGGCGATCGGGTTAACTAACCGCATGACAACGGCGGCGGACGGCGGGCATCGCGAGCAGCTCGTCAACGGCGAGGCCGTCGAGGTCGACGTCCGGCACGCCCGGATCGGCTCGCGAGGGCTGGCGCTGCTGCTCGACATGATGGTGCAGGCGGCGCTGGCGCTCGTCCTGCTCATCGGCGCCCAGGCCGTCTTCCTGCTCGGCGACGCCGCGGACGAGGCGCTGGCCGCGGCGATCGTCACCGTCGTCGTGATCGCCGTGTTCGTCGCGTACCCCACCGTGACCGAGACGCTCACCGACGGCCGCAGCCTCGGCAAGCGGGCGATGGGCCTGCGCGTCGTCCGGGAGGACGGCGGCCCGATCCGGGTCCGCCACGCCCTCGTGCGCAGCCTCGTCGGCCTCGCCGTGGAGTGGCCCGGCCTGCTCTTCCCGCCCTTCACCTGGGCGGTCGCGCTGACCACGATGCTGTTCCAGCGGCAGGGCCGGCGCCTGGGCGACCTGGCGGCCGGCACCTTCGTGATCCACGAGCGGTCCCCGGCGCCGTGGGGCTGGGTGCCGGCGATGCCGCCGCCGCTCGCGGCCTGGGCCGCGCGGCTCGACCTGACGAACCTCGACGACGACCTGGCCCTCGCCGCGCGGCACTACCTGGCCCGCGCGGCCGACATCCGCCCGCCGATGAACGCCCGGTTCGCGCACACCCTCGCGGCCGAGGTGAGCGAGAAGATCACCCAACCGATCCCGCCGGGCGTGCCACCCTGGGCCTTCCTCAGCGCGGTCCTCGCCGAACGCCGCCGCCGCGCCGGCGGCCGGGCCGAGGCCACCCGGGCTCTGACCCAGCGCATCTGGCCCGGCTTCGGCCGCCTCGAGTGGGCCCGCGCCGCCGGCCCCACCTGGGACCCGGCCGGCATCAACCCACCCCTGCTCGGCGTGATGAAGGAAGAGGGCATCACAGGGAGGTAGGAGCGGCCATCCCCAGCAGGTCGAGTCCCTGCCGCAGGGTGCGCCCGGTCAGCACGCACAGTGCCAGCCGGCTCGCCCGGACGTCGTCGGGCGCCTTGAGCACCGGGCAGTTCTCGTAGAAGCCGCTGAACAGCGACGCGAGCCCGTAGAGGTAGCCGGCGAGCCGGTGCGGCTCCAGCGTCTCGCCTACCGAGCGCACGACCGGTTCGAAGGCGAGCAGTTCCAGCGCCAGCGCACGCTCGGCCGGGTGGCAGATCGTCACCGCACCGGCGGGATCACCGGCCCGCTCCAGGACCGAGCAGATCCGGGCATACGCATACTGCAGGTACGGCCCGGTGTTGCCGGTCAGGGCGAGCATCCGGTCCCAGTCGAAGACATAGTCGTTGCGGCGATCCCCGGCGAGATCGGCGTACTTGACGGCGCCGACGCCGACCGCCGCGGCGACCTCCGGGCAGGTCCCGAGCGACGACGCCCGTACGACCGCCTCGTCGAGGAGCTCGGCCAGTTTGACGGAGTCGCCGGAGCGGGTGCGGAACATCTTGCCGTCGGCGCCGAGGATCGAGCCGAAGGCGACGTGCTCCGCGGTGACGCCGTCGGGCAGCCAGCCCGCCGCCGCGGCCACCGCGTACACCATCTCGAAGTGGGTCCGCTGCGGTGCGCCGACGACGTAGAGCAGCCGGGTCGCGCCGAGCACACGGACCCGGTGGCGCAGGGCGGCCAGGTCGGTGGCCGCGTACCCGAATCCGCCGTCGCTCTTGCGCACGATGAGCGGGAGGGGCTCGCCGTCACGGCCGGTGAAGCCGGCGGGGAACGCGCAGAGCGCGCCGTCGCTCTCGATCAGCAGGCCCTTGGCGACGAGCTCGTCCACGACGGCCGGCAACGCGTCGTTGTAGGTGCTCTCCCCGGCGAAGTCGGCCTCGGTGAGGGTCACCCCGAGCCTTTCGTACGCCGCCAGCAGGTACCGCCGCGACTCGGCGACGTACGCCCGCCACAGCCGCAGCGTCCGCTCGTCTCCGGCCTGCAACCGGACCACCCGCAGTCGCGACCGGCTCCGGAACTCCTCGTCGGCGTCGAACTTGGCGCGCGCCGCCTGGTAGAACCCGGTGAGGTCGCCGAGCTGCGGTGCACCGGTCGAGTGGCTGTCGAGCAGATGCTCGATGAGCATGCCGAAGGCCGTGCCCCAGTCACCGACGTGGTTGGCCCGCACGACGTCGTGGCCCAGCCAGGCGAGGGTCCGTGCGAGCGAGTCGCCGATCACCATGGACCGCAGGTGCCCGACGGTCAGCTCCTTGGCGATGTTCGGCGCCGAGTAGTCGACGACGACGGTCCGCGGCTGAGCGGCCGGCGGCACACCGAGCCGCGCATCGGCCGCGAGGGCGTTCACCGCGGACGCGATCAGCTCGTCGGCGACGGTCAGATTGAGGAAGCCGGGGCCCGAGACCTCCACCTGTGCCAGCCCGGCCAGGTCCGAGCGCCCGGCGACCTCCCGCGCGACGTCCCGCGGTGACCGGCCCAGCCGTCCGGCGAGCGACAGCACCGCCCCGGACTGGAAGTCGGCGTGCCGCGAGCGCCGCACGGCCGGGTCGACGGCCGCCCGCGCGACCTCGGCGAGCGCGGGAGCGAGCCGCGCGGAGAGCAGAGCTTCAAGATTCATGATCAGGCCCATCGACGGTACGCGGGAGGCGGGCCGACGTGGGGTCACGAACTACCTGCGACACCGGCGGCGGACCCGCCGGTGGAGGACACGTGCTAGCTCAACCGGAGGGTGGTGGTCCGGCGTCGCTCGCGGTTGATGCTGTGCACGCCGCCGAGCCTAGTGGGTCCGCCACGGCCACGGCGAGTGGATAAGCCGTGGGTCACGCGCGGACCGCCGCGGCCGCCGTGCGGGACAGCGCGAGCGTCAGACGGTGAACCCGGCGACGAGTGACTTGAGCTCGCTGCTCGTCCGGGCCAGTTCCTCGGCCGACGACTGCGCCTGCCGCACCACCGTCGTGGTCTCCCCGACCGCGGCCGAGACTCCGGCGATGTTCATCGCGATCTCCCGGCTGCTCTGCGCCGCCTCGGCCACGTTGCGGCCCATCTCGCCGGTGGTCGCGGTCTGCTCCTCGACCGCCGCGGCGATGAGCGTCTGGAAGTCGCTGATCCGGCTCACCACGTTGCCGATCTCGGCGATCGCGCCGACCGCGTCGCCGGTGTCGGACTGAATCGTCTGCACCAGGCGGGAAATCTCCTCGGTGGCCTTCGCCGTCTCCTGGGCCAGGTCCTTGACCTCCCCGGCGACCACGGCGAAGCCCTTGCCCATCTCGCCGGCCCGGGCCGCCTCGATGGTCGCGTTGAGCGCGAGCAGGTTGGTCTGCTCGGCGATCGAGGTGATGATCCGCACCACGGCGCTGATCTCGGCGGAGGACTCGCCCAGCTTGCCGACGCTGACGTTGGTCCGGTCGACCACGGAGACGGCCTCGACGGCGACCCGCGCCGCCTCGCCGGCGTTGCGGCTGATCTCGTCGATGGCGGAGCCCATCTCGCGGCTGCCCGCCTCGAGCGTACGGACGTTGCCGGAGACGTCACCGGCCGCCTGGGCGACCGCGGACGCCTGCTCGTCGACGTGGGCGTTGGACTCGGTGACCCGGCCGGAGATCTCCGACAGGCCGTCGGAGGCGGTCGAGATCGTCCCGGCGTGCCCGGCGATCGCGGCGACCGTCTCCCGCAGCGCCTCGGCGGTCGTGTTCAGCGCCTCGCCGAGCCGGCCCAGCTCGTCGCGGCGCTTCAGGTCGGTGCGGACGGTGAGGTCACGCCCGGCCAGGCGACCGAGCGCGGCCACCACCACGTTCAACGGGCGCACCACCGAGCGGGTCGCCCAGACCGCGAGCAGGATCGCCAGGATCAGGGCGAGCAGCAGCGTGCCGCCGAGCACCTTCTGGCTCAGGTCGCGAACGTCCGCCGCCCTGGCGCTCTCCTTCTCGACGCGGTCGACGACCGACTTGTAGAGCTCCGTGGTGGTGTCGAGCACGACGCCATACGAGTCGGACGCGTCGCCGTCGTTGACGCTGTCCATGACCTTGCGGAGGGTGGCCTGGCTGTCGTCCTCCTCGAGCCACTTCAGCATCTTGTCGTCCCAGGCGAAGAAGTCGTCCCAGGCGGGCTTGAGCTTGTCGAACATGGCCTTCTCGGCCGCGGTGAAGTTCGTGGTCTCGACCTGCTCCAGGACCTCGTACACCGCCTCCTTGGAGTCCAGCAGACCCTGACGGTTGAACTCGTCCTCCGAGGCGAGGTACTCGAACCCGTACGCGGCGACGTCGTTGATCCACAGGGACTGCCACCCGGAAATGTCCGCGGCGTAGTACTCAATCTCCTGGATGTCGCCGCGGAGGTGTTCCAGATCCGCCATCCGGCTCTGGGAGTCGCTCTGCTGCCGCATACCCCACCAGCCGGCGCCCGCGGCGACCACGATCAGGCTGGCGAGCACGAGGAAGGATGCGCCGAGCCGCTTGCCGACGCTGACGTCTGAGATACGCACGGGTTGCTCTCCGGTGGGAATCGGGTCTCACCCGCCTCTTCGACCGTTGCAGCCCGGTTCTGAGAAAGTGTCAGCCCCGTCGCTGCCGGGCCGCCTCGTAGAGCGCGACGGTCCCGGCGGAGGCCGCGTTCAGGGAGCTCGCGGCCCCGACCATGGGAATCCGGACAATCTGGTCACAAACGGCGCGCCAGGCGGCGCTCAGGCCGTGCGTCTCGTTGCCGACGACCAGCACGGTCGGCCCGGTCAGGTCGTGGCCGGCCAGGTCGACCGGCCCACCCTCGTCGGTCCCGACGACCTGCACGGGTACGCCGAGCGCCCCGGCCCAGTCGAGCACCTCCCGGTGGCTCGGCACCCGCACCACGGGCAGGGCGAACAGCGAGCCGGTGGAGGCACGCACCGCCCGCGGATCGTACGGATCGGCGGCATGCCCCGTGACGATCACGCCGTCCGCCCCGAACGCGTCCGCCGAGCGCACCAGCGTGCCGATGTTTCCCGGGGTCGTCGGCCGGTCGAAGGCCACGACCAGCAGATCGGGCCGGACCGGGATCCGGGCGGGGTCGTCGGCGGGCAGGCCCACGGCGGCCAGCAGTTCGGGCGTCTCCTCGTCCTTGCCGCCCAGCTCGCGCATGAGCTCGGCGGAGAGCACCGCCCGCGGGGCGCGCGCGGTCTCGATCAGCTCCCGCGCCCACCGAGACAGGCCGGGACCCTCGGCGGTGAGCAGCGCCCGGATCTGGTGGCCGTGCTGCACGGCCAGCGAAATCGGGCGTACGCCCTGCACCAGAAACTCCCCGGCCCGCTGCCGCTTGGCACGGTTGGTCAGCAGCGCCTGCCACTGCTGGAAGGTGGCGTTACGGGTGGTGATCCTCAAGGTCCTCGGCACGCCGTCCGAGGTTACGGCGTGGGCGGGAAGCTGGTGTAGTCGGGGAAGTTGCCGTAGAGCCGCTCGCCGGGCTCGCCGACGGTCACGGCCTGCACGAGCAGGTCGCCGCCGACGAAGGCACCCTTCCAGGAGGCGCCACGCCCGCCGAAGGTCTCCTCCCGGTCACCGCGCGAGCGCGGCTTGTTGATCCCCACCTTGTACGCCTGGACGTCCTGCGCCAGCTTCACCGCCAGCTCCTCGTCGTCGACCGCCAGGCTGGCCACCAGGGCACCGTTGCTGGCGTTCATCGCCGACAGCAGCTCGTCGGCGGTGTCCACCACGATGATCGTGTCCACCGGTCCGAACGGCTCGGCGTGCATCAGCCGCGAGCGTCCCGGCGGGGCCAGCAGCGCGGTGGGGCCCACGTACGCGCGGATGTCCTGCCCGTCGAGGAACCGGCCGGCCCCCGGGGCACCCCGGTGCAGCGGCACGGCTCCCCCGCGGATCGCCTCGTCCACCTTGCGGCGCAGCTCGTCGGCCTTCGCGGCGCTGATCAGCGGGCCGAAGTCGAGCTCCGGCAGCGGGTCGCCGGCCTGCTCCACGGCGAGCGGGTGCCCGAACCGCACGGACTTGACCACGGGCAGGTAGACGTCTAGGAACGCGTCGACCAGGTCCCGCTGCACGACGAACCGGGGGTAGGCGGTGCAGCGCTGCTTGCCGTACTCGAAACCCTTGCGCAGGTGACCGGCGAGCAGGTCCCACTGGGAGAACTCCCAGATGCCCCACGCGTTGAGGCCTTCCTGCTCGATGAAGTGGCGCTTGTCGGAGTCGAGCAGCGCGCCGGCGACCTTACCGCCGTTCGAGCGGCCGCCGACGAAGGCCACCGCCCCGATCGCCGGGTCGCGCACCAGCACCTCGGAGAGCTCGTCGCCGCTGCCGGACAGCAGGGTGACCGGCAGCCCGGCCCGGGCCATGAGCGCGTGCGCGAGGGTGAGGCATACCGCGCCGCCCTGCGACGGCGTCTTGGCGATCACCGCGTTGCCGGCGAGAAGCTGCACGAGCTCGGCGTGGACCAGCACGCTCATCGGATAGTTCCACGAGGCGATGTTGCTCACCGGGCCGGGCAGCGGCTCCCGGCCGGCAACCTGCCGCTCGATCTGCTCGGCGTACCAGCGCACGCCGTCGAGGGCACGGTCGACGTCGGCGCAGGCCAGCCGCCACGGCTTGCCGATCTCCCAGGCCAGCGTCAGGGCGAGCAGGTCCCGGTGCAGCGCCAGGGCCTCCACGGCGGCGCAGACCCGGGCCCGCCGCCCGGCGAGCGGGGTGACGGCCCAGTCGTGGTGCGCCCGGGTGGCGGCGCGCACCGCGTCGGCCGCGGTGGCGGCGTCGACCCGGGAAACCTGGGCGATCACGGACCCGTCGACGGGGGTGCACAGGTCGACCGGCGTCCCGCTGTCCTGCCAGCCGCCGGCGTAGAGGTTGCGCAACCGGTCGGCCACGAACGCCTCGGGTGCGGCGGCCGCGACCCGGGCGAGGACGTCGTTCCAGGCGGTTCCGGGGGCGAGGATCAAGCTCATGCCCCACTGTGCAAACGGTCCGCCGCCGGGCGCCACGGGTCCCGCCGTACGCGAGCGCCGGTTCTTTTCATGACGGGAAGAATCGACGAACTTCTCTTCCTTGCCCGAACCGCTCAGATCTCGCTCCTCGAGCGTCGTACGCTCTCCAGGAGATCCAGACCCTCGAAGCCGTCCGCGGCGAAACGCACGCCCTCCGCCCGCAGCGAGCGCACGGCCCGCCGGTACGGCGCCCGCGAGGCCAGCGCCGAGTTGACGGCCGGCACCACCACGGTCGGCACGCCGCGCCCGATGACCTCGGCCACCGAGCTCAGCGGGTAGGTGTCGGCGATGCCGAGCGCCAGCTTGTTGATGGTGTTGAAGGTGGCCGGCACCACGAGCATGGCGTCCGCCACGGGCGACACCCGGGTGCCGTCGGGTGCGTACCCGTAGGTGGTACGCACCGGGCGGCCGCTGATCCGCGCAAGCGCCGCCACGTCGGCGATGTCCAGCGCGCTGGCCGTCGCCGTGACATCGACCGTCCATCCCCGAGCGACCGCCTCCTCGGCGATCTCGCCGACCTCGACCGCGATCCCCGCCCCACAGACGAGGATCCGCAGGTCACTACCGCTTCCGACCTTGCTTCCGGCACTGCTCACGGCGAAAGGGTACGCAGATGCTGAGATAAGACCATGGCGAAGCTGCTCTATTCGGCCACCATGTCCCTGGACGGCTACATCGCGGGGCCGGACGGTGACATGTCGTGGATGACGCCGTACCTCGGACCCGACCCGCTCGTCGACGATCTGGTGTCCGAGGTGGGCACGGTCCTCGCCGGCAACCGCACCTTCCGCGGCGACGACCCGTACCGCGACACCCCCGCGGAGGGGCAGGCGTTCGGCGGGGCATGGTCGGGGCCGCAGGTGGTGCTGACCCATCACCGTCCGTCCGTACCGTGGCCGGGGGTGACCTTCGCCGGCGACCTGCCGACGGCCGTGGCCCTGGCCAAGGAGGCCGCCGGCGAGAAGTACGTCAACGTCCTGGGCGCCGACGTCGCCCGGCAATGCCTGGCGGCGGGGGTCCTCGACGAGATCCTGGTGTGCATCGCCCCGGTCCTGCTCGGCGCGGGCACCCGCCTGTACGACCAGGAGGAAGGCACCCCCGTGAAGCTGGAACGCATCCGCTCCGCGGAGGTGCCGCACTCGTCAGACCTGTGGTTCCGTGTCCTGCGGTAGATCGGTGAGCCCGGTCCGCAGATGACGGTTGTGCCGGGGCTCCTGCCTGGTCTTGGAGTCGTCGAGCCGCCGCCGCAGATCGTCCCGGACGTCATTGAGGGCGGCGTGCAGATCATCCTCGGCGGAGGTCGTCACGATCTTCTGGCGACCCGCGATCCAGCACTCCAGCGTGACCTTCTGCCCGCGGGCCTCCCGATCCTTGACCGAGACCTCCAACTCGGTGGTCTCCGCCGGAAAGGTCGCCAACCGGGAATCCAGCGTCGCAAACTGCTCGGCGATCCAATTCCGATCACCCTGCGAGAAGCCGGCCCCTGCGCGCAGGCACTGCCCCACGGTCGCCGGCTCTGCCGCGACACTCATGCGCGTCTCCCTTCGGTGCGAACTAGGTCATCGACCCCTACCCGCTCGCACCGAGAAATCCACCTGAAGTGCCCTGACAACCCCACTAACGCCGCCGCAGCATGAGCGCCACCACGGCGCCCCCGAGGATCAGCACGACGGCCGCGAGCCCACTGGTGAGCAGAATCGGACTGACCCGCCTCGACCCCGCCGAGGCCGAAGGCACCTCCACCGGCCCCGGCCGCACCGAAGCGCTGGGAGTGGCGGTAGGCGGAGCCGCCGGAACATCGGCGGTCAGCGCCTTCACCAGATCAAGCCGGCCGTGTCCGTACACATCGTCCCGACCCGGCTTACCCGCGTCCACCGCCGTCGCGGTAAGCCGGTGCACCACGTCGGCCGCACTGAGCTCGGGATACCTCGCCCGGATCAGCGCGGCGGCCCCACTGACCACGGCGGTCGCGTGACTCGTGCCGTAGCTCACGCTGTAGCCGGTTTCCCCGATGTCGGTGCTGGCGATGTCGACACCCGGGGCGGCGATATCGACCTGGGGGCCCGTGATCGAGAACTTGGCGATCTTGCCGGCGCGGTCCACCGCGCCGACGGCGAGAACTTCGGGATACTTCGCGGGATAGTCCCCTTCGATCTCACCGCGGTTACCGCTGGACGCCACCAGGACGATGTCGGCGGCTTGGGCGGCCCGGATCGCCTCGTGGATCAGCGCCTCGTCGTTGCTGCCGAGGGACATGTTGATGACACGAGCACCGTGTCCAGCGGCGTAGGTGATGGCATCGGCCAGCACCTTGCCGCCGCTGGGCATGTTCAGCGGCACGCGAACCGGGAGGATCTTCGCGGCGGGCGCGATGCCGAGTATGCCCCGATCTTCGCCGTGCCCTCTGCCAGCGATGATTCCCGTCATCGCCGTACCGTGGCCGTCAACGTCGACGCGGCCGTCACCACCGGGATCGAAGAAATCCTTGCCGGGAAGCACCGCACCGGCCAAATCCTGGTGCTTGGCATCGATCCCGCTGTCGATCACCGCAACGGTGACGCTCGCACCCCGAGTGACCTCATGAGCTTTCCCGACCTTCAGTGCCGTCAGGTGCCATTGCCGATCCCGGACCGGTTGGGCGGCGGCCGGAGCCGCCGTCCCACACACCAGAGCCAGTGAAGCGATCACCGCGGCGAGAGCGCGTCCACGGTGGATCGGAGCTCTCATCGATAGGGGCCGATCACGCCGGGGCCGGGATCGTGACGCACAGCACGGGTGTCAGGCTCGATGACCGGTGCGACGCCACGGCGGACGTCCCACGTCTGATCCGCCGTTCCCTCGATCGAAGAGCTGTCGGTCCCGTTCTGCTGACCACGGCCGGCTTGACCCACCTGGACGACCGGCTGCCGACCGCTCGCCGGGTGACCCGCCGCGCCGGTCTTCGCGCCGGCGCTACCAGCGGCCTTCGCTCCAGCATGGGCTCCGGCGCCGTTCGCCCCGATGATCCCGCCGACCTTCGCCCCAGGCCTCGCGCCGGCGCCGTTCACCCCGCCGATCCCACCGGCCCTCCCTCCAGGCCGCGCTCCGGCACCGTTCGCGCCGATGATCGTGCCCGACGGCAGCGCACTGCGCACGGGCACCGCCTGGCGGCCCGCCGACGCACCGCGCCCGCCCGGGGGCGCTGACACTCCGCCGATCACTCCAAGTCCGCCACCGGGCACAAGACCGAGAGGACCGCCTCCTCCGATCACTGGACCGGGCAAGCCGCCGCCCCCTCCGGCCGCGGGCGGCGGAACGGCACCGACAGGAAGATTTCCCGCCGGCGGCGAAGGAGCGAGGGGCAGAACGCCCGCAAGCTCGGGTCCACTGCCAGGCAGCGACGAGCCGGTTCCTGCTCCAACGCCTCCGACTGCCCCATCCGGACCGAATACCGGCGAGGGCGGGCTGTGGGGGACGGAAACCGGAAGAGGCGCAGCGCTCAGACCCGCCGAGGCGGATGAACCGAGGCCGCCGACACCTGCTGCCCCCGCGCCCGAGCCGGATGTGCTTGGTTCGTCGTCGACGGGGCTCGGGCCCACGCGGCGACCGGGCCTCGGGTCGAAGAGGGTGGGAGGTTGGATTTGGGTGCTGTGGTCGGCGATGGCGGCCTCGGCCTTGCGCATGGCTTGGCGGGCCTTTTCGTCGTATTCGTCTTCCGCGCCGTCCGCCCATCGCGGGATGAGGTCCGTGCTGACGACGTTGCGCTCCTCGGCCCAGGTGCTGACCGCCGCGCGGGCCTCGGCCAGTGACTCCAGGACGCCCCGGAGGCCGGCGCGCGTGTCTTCCGCACGGGTGAGGGTCTCCTGCATCGAATCCGCGAGGGAACCCATCAGACCCAGGAACCTCTGCGCGGACGCGTTCTTGTCGGGGGACCACACCGCCGCGAGGGCTTCCTTCGCCTCCTCCAGGCGGCGGTGCTGGGTGCGCACGTCGTGGGCGAGGCCCTCCCAGTTCATGACTCGGTCGGCGCCCGTGCAGGCGTTCTCCTTCTCGAGCATTCCCCAGATCGAGGGCAGGTTGTACGCCTCCCAGTTCGCGCCCGCCATCAGGCCGCCCGCCCTTCGTCGATGACCTTGTTCGCCTGCGCGATCGCGCCGTCGATCAGGGCGTCGATCCGGCCCTGGACGGCCGCCGAGGACATGTCGACGTCGGCGAAGTCACGAGCGATGCTTTCCGCCACCTGCGCGAAGATGATCGCCATCTGGTGGTATGCGCGCAGGTTCGCCTCGGTGTTCTCCAGGGCCTGGGCATAGCGCTGCTTGGCCTGGAACACCGTGTCGCCGGGAATGTTGGCGCCGAAGACCACGCCGTGGCTGTGCAGGAGCGCACCCCTACCAGCCGCGGATGCGTAACCGCTGTCCGCATCCGCGCGCATACCCTTCGCGAACTCGCCCACCTGTCCGGTGTCTATCTGAATACCGTCCGGCATTCTGCCTCCCCGTCGCCGCGACACCACAGCATATCGATCGATACGTACGCATGCGTGCCCCATACCGGTCGCCGTGATCTTCACACGTACGGAGGCCGCGGATGGTTCACCTGCGGAGCGGGCAAAACAGCGTACGCCTGGTTCGCCGGTGATGTGGCCTTCACGGGGTCCAGACAGCTACCGGACTGAAATGCCCTATTGGCCCGATTCGGCGCTACTTTTTCCTCGACAACCGCGCGGACGTCATCAGCCTCGAATCTCAGACCACAGCTCGGCAGAACGGGGAGAACCATGTTTTCGGCCACGCGTCTTGTGATCCTTCCGGCGGTCGCCGCCGTCACGCTGATCGTCCAGTTGCCCGCCACCTCCGCCTCGGCGGCACCGCCCGTCGGAGGCGGGTTCAGCGGTGTCGCCGGTGACTTCAACGGCGACGGGCGCGACGACATCGTCACCTTCACCCGCGGCACCGCCGCCGACGTCTACGTCGCGCTCTCGAACGGATCCTCCTTCATCGGTACGGGATGGAAGTGGCACAACTACTTCGCGGCCGGCACGGAGACACCCCTGGTGGGCGACTTCAACGGCGACGGGCGCGACGACATCGCCACCTTCACCAAGGGCGCCGCCGCGGACGTCTACGTCGCCCTGTCCACCGGATCATCGTTCGTCGGCACCGGGGTCAAATGGCACAACTACTTCGCGGCGGGTACGGAAACACCCGCCGTCGGCGACTTCAACGGCGACGGCCGCGACGACATCGCCACCTTCACCCGCGGCACCGCCGCCGACGTCTACGTCGCCCTGTCGAACGGATCCTCCTTCATCGGTACGGGATGGAAGTGGCACAACTACTTCGCCGTGGGCAGTGAGATCCCGGCAGTAGGCGACTTCAACGGCGACGGCCGCGACGACATCGCCACCTTCACCCGCGGCACCGCCGCCGACGTCTACGTCGCCACCTCGAACGGCTCGTCCTTCCTCGGCACCGGATGGAAGTGGCACAACTACTTCGCCGTCGGCACCGAACTGCCGTCGGTCGGGGACTTCAACAATGACGGCCGCGACGACATCGTGACCTTCACCCGGGGTGCGGCCGCCGACGTCTACGTCGCCACCTCGAACGGCTCGTCCTTCCTCGGCACCGGATGGAAGTGGCACAACTACTTCGCCGTCGGCACCGAGATCCCGGGCACGGGCGACTTCAACAATGACGGCCGGGTCGACATCGCGACGTTCACCCGGGGTGCGGCCGCCGACGTCTACGTCGCCACCTCGAACGGCTCGTCCTTCCTCGGCACCGGATGGAAGTGGCACAACTACTTCGCCGTGGGCAGCGAGCTGCCGCAGCCCGGAATTCTCTGGTGACCTTCGACTCGAGCAACCGGGCCGGAATGCGGATGTGCCGCTCCGCATTCCGGCCCGGAGTCGCAGGCGAACCACGCGAGCGAAGCACTCAGGCGGACCGCCCGGTCGATCCGGCCGCCCGCCCACGCCGGGCCACCGGAGCGCCCACACCCTGGGAACGCCACGGCCGGCGGGAAAACCTATTCCTTCACCATTCACGTGCCCCTCCGGCGGAGACTCCGATGTCACGCCGGAGGGCCGTTTGCTCGAGGAAGAAGCCGTGGAAGATCAGACCTGTGGAAGGTCGGGTGGCGGCGTACCGTCAGTATGCCGAGCCCTTCAAGAACGAAGAAAGGGCGCGGCGCAGATCCATCGTGAACTTTCCATTTCGACGATGACGCCGCCGGATCACCGCTGCCGGTATGCCGTCAGCTTCCGTCCTCTGCCGGCCCACGCTGCATCGCGCTGATCTCGTTGACGATCCGGGCCAGCGAACGGCGCGTCGCATCGTCCATGTACAACGCTCGCAACGCGATGTCGCGGACGGCCGAGTCGCGCAGCGCGGCGGCGAGGGCGAGCTGCGAGTTGACGTCGTCGACCACCTGATCGTCGAAGAAGTACGACACCGGCACCCCGAAGAATGCGGCCAGGGCCTCGAGGTGGCGCTTGGTGGGGTTGTCCCGCTGGCCGGTTCTCAACTGCCAGACGTACGTCTTGGAGAACGTGCCGACGGTCAGCGCCTCGCAGCCGCGGGCGACCTCCTCATAGCTGTACTCACGACCTTTCGGCTGCACCGCCTTGAACAAGTGGTCGATGCGCCGCGCCAGAGAACCGTCCTTCGTCTCGGTCACGGCCGTCGCCGGCGTTCGCTGTTGTGGACGGGTGCCATGCTGGTCACCGTACCATCACATTGACAGGCATCAGTAACCCACTATCGTGGAGGTTGCCCGTCAACTGAGATGGACGGGGCCGGTCGGTATCGGCAGCACGGGGGTGCCCGATGCCGACCGGGCATCGGGCCCTGGCCTTCCCGTCACCCACGTCGTATAGTTCGTTCTCGATGTAGCCGACTCCTTCCCCCGTGGGAGCCGGCTACATCACCAAAAACCGCGCAACGCTTTTCACCCGCACTCGACAGCACCACCATCGACGCGCGAGACCCTGGGGAAGAGGCTCGGTCGGATGGTTCTCCCGCCTCGGCGCCTGAAGGCCTTCTGGGAGTTCAGGACGCTTCGGCAACGGTGTCGGCGCCGGCTGACCGCCCTCGAGCTCCCGGCGGCGCCGAGCATGGCGGCGCTCTGCGAGCAGCTCGGGCAGCGACGCAACCGGCCGATCTACCTGATGGCGATGCCCGCGCAGGACGCGCAGCCGTGCGGAGTCTGGCTTTCGCTGACCGACGCCGATGTGATCGCGTACGAGGCCGGCACCAACTCCCTGCACCAGGACCACATCATCGCGCACGAGCTGGCGCATCTCATCTGCGGCCACTCCATGTTGGACGACTCCGGTCCGCTCGACACGCGCCGGCTCTTTCCCGATCTGGACCCCGCACTGGTCCGCGCCCTGCTGCAACGCGGCCACTACTCCGACGGCCAGGAGCAGGAGGCCGAGATCATGGCCTCGCTGCTGCTGAGCCGGGCCCGCCGCAGCATGGTCCTGCCGGGCGGCACCGAGCTCACCACCCGACTGGCGCAGGCGCTTCTGCCGCCGCAAAGACGAGGACACCGCACCGATGCATGACCTGATCTACGGAATCGGCGCACTGGCCGGCTGGATCGCATTCGCGTACAAACTGAGTCACCTGCGGCAGGACTGGCACAATCCGGGATTGCGTACGATCACCGCGGCGTTCGGATTCTCCGCCCTGGCCTTCACGCTCAATGTCGGCATCATCTATCAGCCGATCGACGCCGCTCTGGGCGTACCCAATCTGACGAAGTTGTTCATTCACTCGAGCATGGTGATCTTCAGCATGCTCATCCTGCAGATGCTCGGCTACTGGCGCTATCCCGTGCTGCGGGCCCGGCGGCGCGCCCGCGTCTATCTGGTACTCGGCCTCATCGTCGTCGGGGCGATGTCGGCCCTCATTCTCGTCGCGCCCATCCACGATCGGTACACCATCCACTTCTGGAAGACCCATGCGGGACAGACCACGATGCTCTGGTACCTGACGATCTTCCTGACCTCGCTGAGCGTGGCCCTGATCGCGATCGCGTACCGTGCCTGGCGTTTCGCGGCCCTGACCCGGCAGCTTCCCTGGCTGCGCCGCGGGTTGCGGCTCACGGCGCTCGGCGCCGTGCTGAGCTTCGGCTATTGCGCCTGCCGCGGCGGTTTCCTCGTGCTGCTGCTCGCCGCCGACATCCGGATCGATCCGCTCGTGGACGTCGCGATGCCGTTCGCCACCGCCGGGCAGATCGTCTTCTTCACCGGGCTGACCATGCCGAGCTGGGGCCCGCGTACGGGACTCGACCAGCTCGCCGCCTACCGAGCGCTGGAACCGCTGTGGTCGGCGCTGCACCGGGCGTTCCCGCAGATCGCCCTGCACTCGTCCGCCGACGGTGAGTCCACCCTGGGCGGCGTCGATTACCGCCTCTACCGGCGTATGGTCGAGATCTGGGACGGGCAGCTCGCGTTGCGGCCGTATCGTAGCGGCGCACCGTCGTCCGCGCAGGAGGAGGCGGAGGCGATCCTGGACGCGTTGCACAGGCGGCGGGACGGCCACCCGGCGCCCGCCGCGGCCGTCGATCACCGGCCGGCCCCCCGGGACCACGAACTCGAGTGGCTAGTGGACGTGAGCCGGTCGTTCGCCGACCTGACCCCGGCCCGGGAACTGGATCGTGCCTGAGACCACGCCCGAGCGCCCGCGCGTCTCCTCCGGCGCGGTCTTCTCCGACGACGACGGCCGGATCCTGCTCGTCGATCCGACGTACAAACATTTCTGGAATCTGCCGGGCGGCGCGGTCGACGCCGGCGAGACCCCCCGGCAGGCCTGCATCCGGGAGGTGCGCGAGGAGCTGGGGCTGAGCGCGCCGATCGGTGCACTGCTCGTGGCCGCCTGGACTCCCGTGAAGCTCTACTTCGTCTTCGATGGCGGCACGCTCACGGCCCCGCAGCGGGAGGCGATCGTGCTGAGCCCGGACGAGCTCGCCGCCCACGCGTTCGTCGGCGAGGAGCAGGCGAAGTCCATGCTCGCGCCCGCGCTGTGGCCGCTGATGACCGAGATCCTCCAGGCCCGCGCGGGCGGCACGACCCGCTACGTCGAGCTGCCCTGACCCGCCCGTCCCCACCGAACGGCAGTCCACACCTGCCGTAATGGCCAGCCGGCATCGTCCGAAAGGCCCGTTAGCGCCAGCGAGCTTCCGATTCGCCGAACCGCCGCAGGCATCCGGCCTACGCTCCGTGGTAGCCCGCCTCCTCTCCTTCAGAGATGCCAGCGCGCGCCCAGTCACAGACCAACTCTGCACACGATGCCGCGAACGCGGCGTCCGCAAGCCATGCCCGGAAACATCGTTGGAAGGAACATCATGACCAAGGTACGTACGTCCCTGTGCCGCAGGATCCTCGTCGCGGCAGCCGCGGCGACGGTCGGCTTCCCGCTGTTCATCGCCCCGGCCCACGCGGCACCGACACCGCAGGCCCAAGCCGCGCTCGCCCCCACCGGCGCCGCGGCCGTCTCGGTGGCACGCAACAGCAACGGACGTCTGGAAGCCTTCGTCCGAGGCACCGACCAGGGACTATGGCGACAACGCCAGACCGGCGCGGGTAGCGCCACCTGGTCCGGCTGGTCGAGCCTCGGCGGCGGCCTCGCCGGTGCACCCCGCTCCGCCGCCAACGCCAACGGCCGGCTCCAGGTCTTCGCCCGCGGCACCGACAACGCCCTGTGGTACCGGCGTCAGGTGGTGGCCGGCAGCGCCGCGTACACGGGCTGGACCAGCCTGGGCGGCGGACTGACCAGCGACCCGACGGTGGTCCGTGACGCCCTCGGCCGGCTGGTGGTCTTCGTCGAAGGCACCGACCAGGCCCTGTGGATGCGGCGACAGGCGACGGCCGGCAGCGGCACGTTCACCGCGTGGAGCAGCCTCGGCGGCACCATGAACGGCGAGACGAGCGCGGCGCTGGACCGGTTCGGCCGCCTGCAGGTCTTCGTCCGTGGCACCGACAACGCCCTGTGGACCCGCCGGCAGGTCTTCGCCGGCAGCAACGCCTGGATGGCCTGGACCAGCCTCGGCGGCGGTCTCACCAGCGACACGGCGGTCTCCCTCGACGCCGCCAACCGCCTGCAGGTCTTCACCCGCGGCACCGACAACGCCCTCTGGACCCGCCGGCAGACGTTCGCGGGAAGCGGCTCCTGGACCGGCTGGGCCAGCCTCGGCGGCGGCCTTTCCAGCAACCCCGCGGTCTGGCGCAACACCAACGGCCGCCTGCAGGTCTTCGTCCGCGGCACCGACAACGCCCTGTGGTACCGCTACCAGAGCGGAGGCGGCAGTTGGAACCCGTGGACCAGCCTCGGCGGTGGACTGACCAATGAGCTGGCCGGCGCGCTCAACAGCAACGGCCGCCTGCAGGTCTTCGTCCGCGGCACCGACAACGCCCTCTGGACCCGCCGGCAGACGTTCGCGGGAAGCAACTCCTGGACCGGCTGGGCCAGCCTCGGCGGTATCCTCACCTGAACCGGATCTCCGCACCATCGAGCGCACCCCGGCCGGGCCGGGGTGCGCTCCCCGCCGTCTCACCGGTACGGAAAACCCATGGTCACGGGCGTCCGCCGTGGCCTAACGTGTTTCTCGCGGAGGCACCGAGCGGCGCCCCGGCATCGCCGGACGGCGTTCCGCGCGTGCGGTTCCTCCGACTTTCTGGCTGGCCTGAAAAGCCGAGGTTCGACTCCTCCACGGGCTGCCCCCACGACCGGTCCCTCGGGGCACCGGCGGCACGGCTCTGCGGGCTTGCGGCCTCGGTCGCAGACGCCCCCGCCGCGCCGGCGGCGGTCGTGGGGGCCGCTCCCGGCCCGCTTTCCGTATCCGAAACTCCAGAGGTGGACACGACATGGCGACGATCACGGTGATGGAGTGGCAGCGCACGCTGCTCTTCACGGACGGCCGGTTCACCCGCGTGCTGACTCCGGGCCGGCACCGCTACCGGCGCCGGCGCGTCACCCTGCACACCGTGGACGTACGGCCGCGGGCCACCGTCGTGCAGGGTCAGGACGTGCTGACCGCGGACGGTGTCACGCTGAAGCTGTCGGCGCTCGCGCACTGGCGGATCACCGATCCGCACGCGTACCTGACCGGCGCCGCCGCGACGGACGTGCGGCTGTATTCGGCGGTCCAGATGGCCGTGCGGGACGCCGTCAGCGCCGTCACCTTCGACGAGGTGCTGGCCGACCGGTCCCGGCTGTCGGCAGGTCTGGCGGAGGCCGCGGGTGCGGCGCTCGACGGCCTCGGCATCGAGCTGACCTCCGCCGTGGTGAAGGACCTGATGCTTCCGAGCGAGCTGCGCCGGGCCGCCACCGAGACGCTGCTCGCGCGAGAGAACGGCCGCGCCGAGCTGGAGCGGGCCCGGGCCGAGGCGGCCGCGCTGCGTACGCTCGCCAACGCGGCTCGGCTGCTGGAGCAGCACCCCGCCCTGCTGCGACTGCGGACGATCCAGGCCGCCGCGGCGCCGGGCACCACGGTGGTGCTCAACCCGGATCCGTACCCCGCGCCGCCGCGCGGCTGATCCGCCCGCCGGCCCGGCCCCGGACCACTGTGGTCCCGGGCCGGGCCGTGGTATCTGCCTAAAGACCACCGTCCGCATTCGACAGCTCGCAGACTGCTGCGATTGCCGGGCGGTAGCGCCGGTTCATGGGCCCGTGGACCCTGGACACGAAGATCACCCAGATGGATACGATGATCAGCGTGCCGCCGCAAAGGAGGCAGATCCTTCTTTTGTGATCTAAGCGAATAAATATCCTTGCAGATTGCGGCGGACGTCTCCACCACCCCCTCGGAGAAAGACCATCGCGTGACGCAGTTGCTGACGAGTACGGCCCGCACTCCGGCCGACCCCGGAACCGCCCGACAGCATTGGGAGATCGTCGACGGATGGGCCGACGAGGCCTCGCCTGCCCAGCTCATCCGGGAGGTCGCCGACGACGCCGGCTGGTCAGCGCACGAAACCGCCGCCGACGACGCGGGCAGCGGCTCCTGCCGGCTCCTCGGCCCGGCCGGGACCTTCGTGGAGGCCGCCTGGGGCCCGCACCCGCCGACCGCGCCGGACACCCTGGAGTGGGGAACGCCGCCCGCCCGCCGGTACCGCTTCCTGCTGCGCGGCCCTGCGCCCGCTCCGCTCACCGAGCTGGCGACGCGGCTCGGCCGGCACACCGCCGCCCTCACCGCCGGCGAGGCCGACGCCATCTGGGCGGCGATGCCGCTGACCCGCCAGTTCGCCGAGCCGGACGACACGTTCCCCGGCTGGGCGCTGATCTTCCGGGACCACTACGTGGAGAACAGCGTGGGGTTCCTGCTCGGCATGGAGCGCGCCGGCCTCGATCCACGATGGATCTACGCCCTCGCCAAGGGCGACCGGACCCGCAACCGGGACCGGGTGCACGCCTGGTTCCTGCGCCGCGGCTATGCCAGCGACGTGCTCGACAACTCGGTGATCAACGGCACCGCCGGGCCCGAGCTGCAGCGGCACGCCCTGGGCGTACTCGCGGACGTCGAGCGGTTCGTGCACCGCGCGCACGAGGCCGGCCGCCGGGTGCTCGTCGTCGACGACGGCGGCCTGCTCGCCCAGGGCTACGGCTCCCCGGGCCGCGCCCGCGTGGACGCCGCCATCGAGCTCACCGTCAGCGGGCTCAAGCGGATCGAGGCCGTGGGCGCGCTGGACATCCCGGTCGTCAACCTCGCCCGCTCCGGACTGAAGACCTGCCTGGGCTACAACGAGATCGCCGACTCCTGCCTGCGACGGTTGCGCGCCATCCTGCCCGGCGAGAAGTTCACCGGCCGGCGCGTGCTCTGCCTCGGTTACGGCACCCTCGGCGCACGGATGGCCCGTGGCCTGCGGGCCGTCGGGTGCCGGGTGGCGGTTGTCGACACCGATCCGCTGATGCTCATCGAGGCGGCGGAACACGGCTTCGAGACGTACCGCAGCCTGCCGGCGGCGCTGGCCGCATGCCGGCCGTTCCTGGTCATCGGCAACACCGGCGAGGCCGCCCTCGCCGAGGCGGACCTGCCGCTGCTGCCGGACGGCGTCTACCTGGCGGGCTTCGCCACCAAGGACTTCAGCGTGCTCACCGACGGTCCGCTCGCCGAGCGGGCGACCCCGGTGCCGGGAGTCGGCCGGCGATACGCCCTCCCCCACGACCGGACCGTCACCCTGCTCGGCGACGGGCGGTCGCTCAACCTGTTCGAGTACGAGGGCATCCCCAACCGCGGGTACGACGCCTACCGCGCCGGAACCCTGATCGCCGCCCGCGCGCTCTGCCGGCGGCCGGAGGACTTTCCGATCGGCGCGCACACGACGGCGGTCGACCGGATCATCGGCGAATCCGGCCTCTTCGAGGCGTACTACGACCGCTACCTCGCCGATGCGTGACGGCCGCAGGCGCACCCCGACCCGGATCTGCGTCGTCGGGTACGGCGCCGCCGGCCGGCTGCACACCTCGCTGCTGGACGGTCCCACCGTCCGGTTGCTGCTCGTCGATCCGGCGACGGTGCACCCGGACGCCACGCTACCGACCTGGCGCAGCGTGGCCGAACTGCCGGACGAGATCGTCGCCGACATCGACGTCTGGTCGGTGTGCTCGCCGACCGCCACCCACCTGACGGTGCTGCGGGAGATCCTCGCCCGCGATCCCCGGGCGAGGATCGTGCTCGAGAAGCCGGCCTGCACCTCGTCGGAGATCGACGACTTCCAGCGGCTGCTGGCCGGGGCGCCGGGGATGCGCCTCGCGGTCACCGACCAGTACCGGCGGTCCCGGGCGGCGACGATCCTCGGCCGGCTGGTCCGCACCGCCCTGCCCGCCGACGTGCCGCGCGCCGTCCAGGTGGTGTTCGCCAAGGACCGGGTGGCCGACGTACGCCGGGGCCGCTTCGTCGACCTCGACTACGGGGTGCTCGGCTACGAATGGCTGCACATGCTCGCGGTGCTGGGGCACCTGCTGCCACCCGCCGTCACCAGCACGTACCTGTGCGGACCGGTCGGGCTCAGCACATTGCAGGCGGACCGCGACGAGTCGCTGTTCGTGAGCGCGCTGCACGAGCGTACCGCCCTGCCGCACGGCGGCCGCCTGGAGCTCTACTCCTCGGTGACCGGCATCGCGCTGCCCTGGGAAACGCGCGGCGACCGGCCGCCGACCGGCGCCGCGAACCGCCTGCGGTTCGCCCGCGTCACGGCCGGAGACGTCGAGCTCATCGCGGAGTTCGACCCCGTCGGTACGGCCGACGGCCGCACCCTCGGGCGCAACCGGCACCGGATCTCGGTCCGCCGCGACGGCCGGTGGAGCGAGCGCGTGATCGAGGACTCGCCGCTGCGCACCGGGCTGCACGAGGCGGTCCGCGGGCTGCTCGACGGTCCGCCGCCCGCCGTCGACCTGCTGCCGCTGCGGCGCATCGCCCGGCTCGCCGCCGCCCTACGCGCCGACGGACCGGCGCCGGCCGGCCGACCGGCCCGGATGCCCGCCGGCGCCGTCTCCGGCTGACAGCCTTCCTCCGTACCTGCGAACCCAGGAGCACCTGTGGCCCGAGTCTGCTTCGTCCTGCCCGCCGACGAGTTCGACCGTGACTTCATCCAACTCTCCGTCGACGTGGCGATCGCCGCCGCGGTGCTGCGCGCCGACGGCCACGAGATCACCGTCTGGGACCGCCGGGTCGGCACCGGCCGGCCCACCGGCGGCGTCGACGGCTTCGTGGTGATCACCGCCGTCGTCGACCGCGCCCAGTGCTACCCGCTGGAGCTGCATCCGGTCCGCGAGGCGGTCGCGGACGCGACCGCTCTCGCACCGCGAGCCTGGACCGTCGCCTGTGGACCGCATCCCACCCACCTGCCCGAGGCCACCCGCGCCGAGCTCGGCGTCGGGCACGTGTCGCGCGGCGAGACCGACGCGGCCGCGGTCGCCGCGGTCCGGGCCCTGGTGCGACACGGCTCCGCCACTCCGGCGGTGCTGCCCGAGCAGGGCGTCCACCCCGATCTGGCGTACGACGAGACGCCGCCGCCCGCCCACGACCTCTTCCCGCTCGACCGCTATGAGGCGGAGGTGATCGTCGACGGGCGGCTCCGGCGTGGCACCTGCGGGCTCGTGCTCGCCGCCCGGGGCTGTACCTACCAGTGCACGTTCTGCCACCTGCCGCACGGCAGCCGGATGCGCCCCCAGCCGGTGGACCGGGTACTGGCCGAGGTGGACTCGCTACGCCGCCACGGCAGCGACTCGATCTTCTTCCTGGACTACGTGTTCGGGCTCCAGCGCGACTTCTACTCGGCGCTGTGCGCGGGTCTGCGCGACCGCGACATCGGCTGGACGGGGCAGACCCGGGCGGAGGTCGTCCTGCGCTCCGACCCCGCGGAGTGGGCCGCGGCCGGCTGCCGAGGCATGTGGCTGGGCGCGGAGTCGCCCGACGTCGCGCACACCGGGGTCCGTAAGCGGGTCAGCGAGGCCCAGATCCGCGAGGCCGTCCTCAAGCTGCGCGACGCCGGCATCGTGCCGTTCGCGTTCGTACTGCTGGGACTGCCCGACGACGACGCCTGTGCCTCCGGGCGGCTGGCCGACTGGGCGGCCGGCCTGCCCGGCTGGTTCGGCACCAACCAGCTCTACCTGCGCCCGGGGACGCCGCTCTACGACGAGCTGGCGCCCGGGCTGAACGGCGGCGTGGCCCCGCGCACCTGGGCCGAGGTCGCCGCGGTCACCCGGCGGTACCGGGAGGAGTACCCGTGCGACCTGGGTGAACTGGAGGCCCGGCTGCGCCGGCTACCCAACCACGTCAGCCAGGTCATGGCCCACACGGGCGCGGCATGAGCGGCGCGCCCGAGGCCTGGGTTACGGCGCCCCTGCCGCACGTCGGCGCCGAGCCGCATCTCGGCTACGCCCTCGACCTCGTCCTGGCCGACGTGCTGGTCCGGCACGGCCGGCAGCGCGGACGCCCGGTGGCACTGCGGACCGGCACCGACGAGAACACCCCATACAGCGCGGCGGCGGCGCGGGCGGCCGGGATCTCCCCCGCCGGGTACGCCGCCGCCCGGGCAGCCACCTTCACGCGCCTCGCGGACGCGCTCGGCGTACGGCCGGACCGGTTCGTGCGTACCTCGGCCGACCCTGCCCACCGGCGTACGGTCGCATGGCTCTGGCGCACCTGCCTCGCGGCCGGCGACCTGTACAAGGGCGACTACACCGGATGGTTCTGCGACCCGTGCGGCCGGTTCCGTCCCGGCGGCGACGGCGGTCGCTGCCCGGAGCACGGCGACGGGCTGCGGGAGACCCGGGAGGAGAACTGGTTCTTCCGGATGGGCCGACACGCCGGCGCGCTGCGGGCCGCCCTGGACGCCGGCGTCCCGCGCGTCGTGCCGCAGCACCGGAAACACGAGGTGATCGGCCTGCTCGACGCCGGGCTGACCGACTTCAGCGTTTCCCGGCCGGCGGCCCGCGCCGGAGGCTGGGGGCTGCCGGTGCCCGGCGATCCCGGACAACTGGTGCACTCCTGGTTCGACGTACTCTGCGGCTACCTCGACGGGGACGCGCCACAGCAGGAGCTCGTGCATGTGATCGGCAAGGGGATCCTGCGGTACCACGCCGCACACTGGCCGGCGATCCTGCGCTCGGCCGGGCTGCCGGCCCCGCGGGCGCTGCTGGTGCACGAGCACATCACCGTCGCGCGGGGTCCCCTCGACGCCGCCGACCCGGTGGCTCTGGCAGACGCGTACGGGCCCGACGCTCTGCGCTGGTGGCTGCTGCGGGAGGCATCGCGTCCGGTCGACGTGGACTTCAGCGTGGAGCGGATGGCGGCCCTCGCCAACGACGAGCTCGCCGGCGGCCTCGGCAACCTGGTCCACCGGACCGTCACCATGCTGCACCGGTACCGCCCGGGCCGGCCGGTGCCCGCACCGGTCGAGCCGCACGACTCCGCCCCCGCGGTGCTGGCCGCCGCGGCGGCGTTGCCGGACCGGATCGGCGCCGCCCTCGACGCGCTCGAGCCGCGGGCGGCCACCGAGGCGCTCTGGGCCCTGGTCGGCGCGGGCAACCGGTACGTCGAGGAGGTGGCTCCCTGGCGGCTGGCCGCCCGCGAACGCGACGGCGCTCCGGGCGCGGCGCTGGACGAGGCGCTGGGGGTGGCACTGACCGTCTGTCGGCGACTCGCAACGGCGCTGGAACCGTTCCTGCCGGCGGCGGCCGCACGGATCGCCGCACAATGCGGCCATCCCGGCGGCGAGCTGCCGCCCGCCCGGCCGGTAATCCTCCGCGTCGAACCGTTGCCGGAGGTGGCGCCGTGCTGAGGTTCGCCGTCATCGGCTGCGGGAACATCGGTGCGCTGCATGCCCGGCTGATCGCCGAGGCCACCGGCCGGGCCGCGCTCGTCGCGGTGCTGGGCCGCACGCCGGCGCGGGCCGGGCCGCTCGCGCGGCGGTACGGCTGCGACTGGAGCACCGACCTCGCCGACCTGCTGGCCCGCGACGACGTGGACGCGGTCAGCGTCTGTACGCCCAGCGGCACGCACGGCACGATCGCGCTCGCCGCGCTGGAGCGTGGCAAGCACGTGCTGGTCGAGAAGCCCATCGACATCGACGTCGCCACGGCCGACCGGCTGATCGCCGCGTCCCGGCGCCACGACCGGCGGCTCGGCGTCGTTTCCCAGCACCGCTTCGACCCGGCCACCCGGGTGGTGGCCGAGGCGCTACGGGCCGGGCGGCTGGGGGTACCGACCGCCGTGCAGGTGGAGGTGCCGCTGTGGCGATCGCCGCAGTACTATGCGACCGGCGGGTGGCGGGGCACCCGGGCGATGGACGGCGGCGGCGCGCTGATGAACCAGGGCGTGCACCTGGTGGACCTGATGCTGGCGCTGTGCGGGCCGGCGGTGGAGGTCGACGCCCGGACCGCCCGCCGGGTCCACGAGGGGATCGAGGTCGAGGACGTCGTCGCGGCCACCATCCACTTCGCCAGCGGGGCGCTCGGCACACTGCTGGCCACCACGGCCGCATACCCGGGCCTGACCACCCGGCTCGCCGTGTACGGAAGCCGCGGATCGGCGGTCATCGACAACGACCGGCTGGCGTACTTCCACGCGGCGGCCGAGGGCGACGACGTCGGCGGGTTCGGTGCGTACGGGGCGGCCAACCAGGCCGCGGCCGTGCTGCCCGCCGACCCGGAGTGGGAGGCGGACCGCGATCCGTACGGTATGCCGCTGCGCCCCCACCGCGACCAGATCGCCGACTTCTGCGACGCGGTCGCTCGGGGCCGCGCGCCGCACGTCGACGGTGCCGAGGGCCGCCGGGCCCTGGCACTGGTCCGGGCCGTCTACGCCGCGGCCGAGACCGGCCGCCCGGTCCGCATCGAGCCGGCCTGATCCCGCCGCGTCTTCGCCCATTGCGTCTTCGCCTACCGCGTCTTCGCCCGGCGGGCCGTCACCGAGGGACGCCGGGTCAGCCGAGGTCGGCGTGCATCTCCCAGACCAGGATCTCGGCGGCTTCGGTGGCGGTGACCTGCTGGCCGCCGATGGCGGTGAACCGGACGGCGTCGCCGGTGCCCAGCGCACCGGTGCCTTCCAGGGTCACGGCGCCGCGCGGCACGTACAGGTGCAGGAAAGGCGCGTCGGGCAGCCGTAGGCTCTGGCCGGGCTGCAGGCGGGCGGCGTAGAGCGCGGCGTACTTGTTCTTGATCCGGATGGCGGCATCGTCGCGGTGCTTGTCCATGCCGGAGGCGACGGTCACCAGGCCACCCGCCAGCAGCTCGTTGTCGATCTCCGACTGCTCGTAGCCGGGCGTGATCCCCGGCTCGTCGGGCACCACCCACATCTGCACGAAGTGCACCGGGTTGCTGTGCTGCTCGCCGGAAAGCCGCCAGGAGTCGTTCTTCTCCGAGTGCAGGATGCCGGTGCCTGCGCTCATCCGCTGCGCCAGGCCGGGATAGATGATCCCGGAATGGCCGGTGGAATCCTGGTGCACCAGGGAACCCTGCAGCACCCAGGTGACGATCTCCATGTCGCGGTGCGGGTGCGTGTCGAAGCCCGTGCCGGGGTGCACGACGTCGTCGTTGTTGACCAACAGCAGACCATGGTGGGTGTTGCTGCGGTACTGGTGATGCCCGAACGAGAACGAGTGCTTGGAGTCCAGCCAGTCGATCTTGGTCGCGTAGCGCTTCGCGGCCGGGCGGACGTCGACCTTCGGGGTGAGCAGGGCGTTCATCGTGGCGCCTCCAAGCGAGGGAAGGAACATGACGTGTCATGCACTAATCAAGTTACATGACACGTCATTGACCCGCAAGATGACGTGTCATGGAAATTCGGTACCATGGACGCCATGGGCACCGTCTGGCTCACCGATGAACAGCAGCGCGCGTGGCGCGCCTACCTGCGCATGCAGGCACGGCTGACCGCCGAGCTCAACCGCCAGCTCCAGGCCGGGTCCGGCATGTCGCTCTCCGACTACGAGGTGCTGGTCCAGCTCACCGACGCGCCCGCCGGCAGGCTGCGCCCGTACGAATTACAGAAGGCCTTGGAGTGGGAGCAGAGCCGCCTCTCGCACCACCTCGGCCGCATGCAACGCCGCGACCTCATCGTCCGGCAGAATTGCGACGACGACGGCCGCGGCGCCTACATCGTCGTCACCGACACCGGCCGCGAAGCGATCGCCGCCGCGGCTCCCGGGCACGTCACCACCGTCCGGCGCCTGTTCTTCGACCACCTCGACGCCGAGGAGGTCCGCCTGGTCGGCCAGTTGAGCGACGGCGTCCTCGCCGCCCTCGACACGGCCGCGGGGCCCTCAACCTGACAGTCCGTGCTGGAGCTGCCGGCCCCATCCACCAGTCATCCGCAGCGGAAACGTAGTGACTCGCGGGGCCTCGCTGCGGCCAACTTGAACGATGCCGGCCATGCCGGCTCAATGACGCGTGAGGAACTCGGCGACGCGAATGAAGCCGTCCTGACCATTTCCCCTTCCTATGACACGGCGGGCCAGGCCTTCGGCGGCACGCATGACGCCGGCGTCGATGCCGTGCGCCTCAGAGGCCTCGACGATGTGAGCCATGGAGGACACGGCGGAGGTGATCGGGTTGCCTTCACCGGAAAAGTCGCCGCGGTCGACGGCCTGGGCGGCCTCCTCGAAGATCGGCGGCAGAATCGCTCCTATGCCCGCCGCGAATGGCGCTAGTTGTTGCGCGGTGATTCCTTCGGCCTTCGCTATCGCCAGTGCGTGCGCGTAGCCGGCCATCGCGGTCCAGAAGATGTCGAGAAGCGCAATGTCGTACGCGGCGGCCAGGCCGATATCCTCGCCGAGGTAGGTATGGGCGCCGCCGAGCTGGTCCAGCACCGGCCGATGCCGGCGGTACAGGTCTTCCGGACCACTGTGAATGAACACCGCGGCCGGAGTCCCGATGGTCGTCACCGGGGTCATGATCGCACCGTCCAGATAGCCGATACCGTGTCGGTACGCCCAATCCGCAGTGTCTCGGGCCCGGTCCGGAGTATCGGCTGTCAAGTTCACGACGGTCCGGCCGTGGAGCGCATCGGTGACTGCGTCGCGTCGCAGGATGGCGTCCGACGCCCCGTAATTGACGACGCATGTCACGACCATGTCGCTTTTCGTGACCGCCTCCTCCGCCGACCGAGCGGCGGCGGCGCCTCGTTCGACGAGTTGCCGGTCCTTGCCTGGAGTCCGATTCCACACCGTGGTCGGCAGGCCGGCGCCCACGAAAGCGCCCGCCAGAGCACGCCCCATCGGCCCTAGGCCCAGAACAGTGACAGACTTCCCGGTAGAGGACGACATGGATAACCCCCATAGATAACAAGTAGGATAAATAGGACGGAAATGACACGTAGTCGTGCCCGTGACACGAACGTCTGCGGGGTCACCGCCGCGATTGCCGTGATCGACGGCAAATGGAAGACGGCATTGCTGTGGCTACTGGAACCAGGTCCGTGCCGTCCCGGAGAACTTCGGAGGCGGCTGCCCGGCCTCAGCGAGAAGGTGCTGACTCAGGCCCTTCGCGAGATGGAGTCCGATGGACTGGTGCACCGGGAGATGCACCCCGGGATGCCACTGAAGACCGAGTACTCGCTGACTACATTCGGCCGGGAGCTATCCGAGGCATTGGCCCCTCTGTCCGACTGGGGCCATCGCCGCCTGGCCAGGATCACCGACAGCTCACCGGTCACCTGACCTCACCTCACCTCGCTCGCGGGGACCGGTGGTTCGGCCCTCGACAACGAGCTTCGTACGGCGGACGACTCGTTGCCAAGTACCCACAAAAAGGTGGCTATCCAGACGGCGGTGGGCCGCTGAGGATGCTGCGCGAGCAGGACCGGTCAGATCATCCGGCGGCACGGGAGGGGGATCAACCACGACTGCATCCTGCCCAGCGCTCCGCCCCGGTCCATTCGCCGCTACGTAGCCACCACCGTCCGCCTGCTCGCGGCAAGACCGAAACGCGCGCGTACGCCAGGCCCAGGGAGCTATTCGCCAATACGGGCCGTGATACGTGGCCTGTCAGGGTCGCTCACATCCCACACGGTGATTTCACCAGTATCCGGGTAGAGATCGGTATAGCGTTCAACGAGCGCCTGAATCAGCAAGACCCTATCCTGACCGCGTACATAGACTTGTGGTCCGGAATACAGATGTTCGACGGCAGCGCCAGCACTGGCGGAGGCGGTGACTTTCGCCTGTTCGAGGTGGTAACAGCCTTGCACGCTGGTGTTGATGACCATCGCCATGCCGGCGATGACGGCTACGCCGAGTGCGCCGGCGGTGTTGAGCTTGGCCGCTCCGATGGTGCCGCTCCGGCCGATCCGGGCAGCTTGAACGGCTCCCTGCCGTTGGATCCGCGCAGCTTCCTTGCTTGCCTCAGCCGTGATGCCGGCTGCATCGCGATTGTCGCCTGCCCTGGGCATCCTCAGAGGATCTCACAAGCAATCACGCAGCAACGACGAAGCGTCCAAGCCTCGGGACGATGCGAGCCGTGGTCGCATCCAGGCTTTCGGCACCAAGTATCCGATCACGATACCGAGGACCAGAAATATGGCGCTGACGATTGCACTGATCGCCAGTGCATCCCTGTTTCGTTGGAACCACGGCGGCGCATCCTTGGAATAGTCAGGGAACTCCCCTTCGGGAAGAGTCCGTCAGGCCTAAAGCCCTCAACCACGGAAATCCCACCGGGCAGCGTGGCGAGAATACCGAGCGCACCGGCAGTCTCCGTTGTTACGGCCTCCCCATATCCAGTCCCTTCTGCGGGGCTCTGCGCGCGGCAGACACAAATATGCCGCGGCGGGCGGCGGTTGGGGTGGGTCTGGTCAGTCCTGGATGCGTTGTGGGGGAGGGCCGAGTGCTTCTGGTGGTGGGCTGTTCAGGGCGTAGCGCAGCATGAGGTGGGTGCCGGTGGGGCCGGTGTCGATGTCCAGGCTGGTGCAGATCCGGTTGATCACCCAGAGGCCCCGGCCGGTGCCTGGGCCGGTGGAGGGCGCACCGGCGCGTATCTGGTAGTCCTGGGGCAGGCCCGGGCCGTGATCGCTGATCTCGGCGTAGAGACTGCCGTGGTAGCGCCACATGATGAGCCGCCCGCTACCACCGCCGTGCTCGAGGGTGTTCACGACGGCCTCGTGCACGGCCAGGGTGAACGCGGCCTGCTGCGAGGCTGCCAGACCGTGCCGGGCGGCGGCACTACGGATCTCCGCACGCAGCGTCCGCGTCCCGTTGCGGGGATAGATACGCCGGATCAACAGGACCCGGCTGCGGCCGGTCTCGGGTTCCGGCGCAACCGAAGCAAAATCGCCGGTAGCGATGTCGGCGGCGACGTCACTGAGCCGCCGCCCGGTACGCCGAGCCAGGCGACGCAACTCGGCGAACGCCTGCGCCAAATCCAGATCGAGCAACTCGGCGAGCAGACCCTTGGCCTGTTCCACCACCACCCGACTGGTCATCGTGTGCTGCAACTGCTCGGCCAACACCTGCCGGTACGCCACGGCATGGTGCTGCACCAACGCGAGAGCGATGGTGTTCGCCAACGCCCGCGCGGTACCCGCATCCCCCTCCGACAACACCCCGGGAGTGACCGCGAACAGATTGAGCACCCCGATGGTCTGCTCCCGCAGCTGCACCGGCACCGCATGCACCGACCGGAACCCGGCCCCGAACGCCCGAACGGCGAAACCCCGCCAGCGTGAACCCGCAATGTCGAGATCCAGATCAGCGACCGGCTCACCACTGGCATAGCAGTCGACACACGGGCCCTCATCGGCCTCCACCTCGAACAACTCCAGCAGGCGAGCCTGCTCCGACGACGACGCCAACACCCGCAACCCACCCCGCTGATCGGCGAGCATCACCCCGGCCGCCTGCACCCCGACCAGCTCGACACACCGACCCGCGAGCGTATGCAGGAACTCCACCACATCGAAGTCGCCCACCAACGTGTCCGACAACTCGACGAACGCCTGCGCGACCGCCTGCTCCCGCCTACTCACAACCACCTCCCACGGCACCGTGCTCATCGAGACGAATCCGGCGCACCGGCAGCCGAACCGTCCGGCTCATCGAACCGCAACCGCCGCGCCACCACCTCACCCGCAAGCTCTTCCAAACCCTGCTCACCGGCATACGCACGCGCCCGTAACCGCAGAAACGCCTGCGCCATCGGAATCCCCAACTGACCGCTGATCATCCCAGTGGCCTGATGCACCACCGCCCGATGCGTGAACAACTGCTCACTACCCGCCACCGCCGCGCCCGGCATCTGCTCAGCCAGCAACAACTCCAACGCCGCATCAGCAAACGCCAACGCCTCCGCCAACTGCTCACCCGCCAACACACCCGGACGCAACCGATACAGATCAAGCACACCCAACCGCACCACACCCACCCGCAACGGCAACGCAAACAACGCCGCCGCCCCCGCACCCAACGCCCCCGGCGTGAACACCGGCCACCGCTGCCGCCACACCACCGCACCCAGATCAGCAGCCAAAACCGGCTCACCCCCGGCATGCGCGTCCTGGCACGGCCCCTCCCCCAACGTGACCTGCAACTCCTCAATCCGCGTACTAATCGAGTCACTGGCATAGCGCACCTGCTGCACCGGCACCGACGCCATCACCGTCAAACCCGCCCCGTCCACCCCCGGCAGACCCGACACACACGCATCACACAACCGGCCCACATCCGGACCATGCGCAGCAACCAACTGCGCCACCCGCTGCCGGTGACCGGCGCTAGCCACGACCACACCCGCCCCCGAAAACCTCGCGAAGTGCTGCCAATCCGACGCTGGCCATGATCGGAAACCTCCGATCCCTGCCGCGGCAGACCGTCACGAATTCAGACCCAGCAACACGAACGCCGGCATCCCACCGAAACTTGACCAACCGGTATCGACAGCTCAACTTTCACCCTACGCTCAGGACCCATCTTTGAGGCCGAACACCCTCGTCCAGAGCACAGTCGAAGCCGTCACCACCACGCGAACGCGCCACCCCGGCACCGGGAAACCCGGATCGACTTTGCCGTGACGAAACATCGGCCGACCTGGATGGGATGGTCAGGCCTCCCCGGCGTAGATGAGTCCCGCGCTCCACCTCTTGCCGTCGAAGGTGTACCGGGCGCCAGAAGGGAGCTCACTGCGGCGCCTCGTGCGTGACCGGTCGGCGGTCAACGCTGGTGGGGGCTTGGGGGTGGGGTGTATCCGAGGAGGGTGGGGATGTCGCAGAGCTGGAGGAGGACGTCGACGGCGGGGCTGGCGGCGGTGATCCGGATCTGATGGTGACCGTCGAGGGCGTGCAGGGTGCGCAGGCCGGTGAGGTCGCAGAATTCGACGCCGGACAGGTTCAGGTCGAGGTCGCCGGTGGGGTGGCCGTCCAGGACGCAGGCCAGGTAGTGACGAAACGTCGTCACGGTGTCGCGTTCGAGGTCGCCGCTCACGGTGATCGTGAGGATGGCCGCGGATGAGGGCGCGGTGCTGACGGTGATGTGTTGTGCCGGTTCGTCCATGACCTGCTCCCACCCTGGTGCCATCCTGTCGACGGTACCGGGGTCCGCGATCCGGTCGGTCGGTCCGGACCGGTAACTTCCGGCAGTCACGACGACTGGGGGTGTTGGAGCCGGTAGCTGAGCAGCAGCCGACTGCCGGTGGTGTCGGTGGTGATGTCCAGGCTGGTGCAGGCCCGCTGGATGAGCCACAGGCCGCGGCGCTCCGCTCGCCCGCCTCTCGGATCGGGGCGGCAACCGGGCTCGGCGGTATGACCGATGCCGGGGCCGTGGTCACTGATCTCGCACCACAGACGACCGTCGCGGCGCCACAGCAAGAGTTGACCATGGCCGCCGCCGTGCCATACGGCGTTCGTCATCGCCTCGTGCACGGCCAGCACCCAGCCGTGCCCGGCGGCGTGGGTCAGGCCGTGGCCGGCACTGAGGGCGGCGACCTGTCGCCGCACGATCGCCAGCGTGGACCGATCGAACCAGCGGGCCAGCGGCAGCCCGGGGATGTCCGAGACCAGGGCGGCCGGTCCGCTGACCGGCTTACCGGCGGCCATGTCCAGGACGGTGTCGCCGAGGCGCCCGGCGGCGAACGCCTCGGCGAAGTCCAGTTCGAGGCGTTCCAAGGTCAGCAGTTCGGTGACCGCGGCCGCGAACGCCACCGCCGAGCGCTCCACCGCCGATCCGTCCAACCGGCCCGGGGCATGGTGGTACAGGTCGACGGCGCCGTCGTGGCGAACCCCGCCGGCGTGCAACGGCAGCGCGTACACCGCCTTGATCCCGGCGCGCAGGGCGGCCGGGGTGAACCGGGGCCACCGCCGCGTCCAGGAGGCGCCGGTCAGGTCGGCGGCCAGCACCGGAGCCCGGCTAGCAGCGGCGTCGCGGCACGGTCCCTCGTCGAGGGTGTACTGCGCCGACTCCAGCCGGGAGCCGCTCGGATCGCTGCTGAACCGCGTCCGCGGCGTGGACCCGGCCGGCGGGCTCCCCGCAATGTGGCCGGCGGACAGACCGAGCCCGGCGATATCCGGCAGCAACGCCGTGCCGGCCCGGCACAGGGCGGCCAGGTCCGGACCATAGGTACGGACCATGCTCCACACCCGGTCCTGTCCTGGCCTCCCTCGCCCGCCGTTTCCCTCGGCTCCGGACGACTGCACAGAAAACTGATCATCGGTCATGGCAGAGGAACCTCTGTTCCCGCCTCGTGCCGCCGTGACGAATTCAGATCCGGCAACACGTCCGCCGGCATCTCACCGAGACAGGGGGTCCTCCGTCCACCGACGGATTCACCCTCACGCTACCCCGCAATCCGTGAACCAACCTCGACGAGGCGTGACACACGCTCCCGGCGTGCCACTTCCCCACGGCGCGGATCATGTAGTGCCCGGAAATCCCCGCTATCCAGAACGCGATCGATCAGGCGGCGAGGTGCCCGGGCCGCCTCTGCTGCTGGCACTTGACGATGGGAGGCCGCCCGGTGATCAGAGTAATGTTTTCCCAGGTAGAGAGGGCTTCTAAGGGTTCGGGGAGGGCGTTCGTCGTCGCGGACGTAGCGGCGGGCGGGCATCAACCAAGACAGCGACGACTCCACTATCCACCTGCCATGTTCTATGAGATTTCACCGCTAAAACTCTCACGCCACTCATGATCTAGTCGCGAGTAGCGCAGAGCATCGCGCCAGACGCCGTTGGTGAATACGTGGCCCCCAATCGACCTTAGGGAATGAACCCGAGGCGGGCGTTCAGCGGACGGGCTGGGGCCAAGACGCTGTTGACTGCCTGTCCTTCGTGTCGGTCCAAACGCCCTAGTGACAGGTGAATGGTGGGGCGCGTCCGTGGGGCGCGCTTGCGAGACGCCCGAACCGGGCACGCGCCCCACGGGTGTTCGTGCTGGCGTTGCGCCTGCCCCAACGGGGTGCCGGGGCTGACCCAACCGCATTTGATCGGCCGCTCATCGACACCGTGCGACCGCCACCCGCCGAGTCGCCTTCGCGGTACCTGAGACCGACGTAGCCCTGCGCTCCGGCTCTCCGCTCGACTCCGGCCCATTGCCCCCGCGCCCAGACTGGCGACGACCTGACAGAGCGAGCCGTGGCGTCCTACATCGCCAAGTACGTCACCAAGCCGGAACTCGCGGGCGTCACCGTGGCCCGACCTATTCGCGACTTCGCACCATCTTCGCTCTGCCGGTCACCGAGCACACCCGAACCCTGATCCGCACGTGCTGGACGCTCGGCAGCCTTCCCGCGCACAAGACGACGAAGCTGCGTCGCTGGGCTCACCAACTCGGCTAGCGGGGTCACACCGCGACCAAGAGCCGCCGATACTCCACCAATACACCGCGCTTCGCGGTGCCCGCGCCGACCACCGACGCGCCACCAACAACGACACCGAACACCCCGACGATGTGATCACGGTGATGGACTGGGGCTACAGCCGCGCCGGACAGATCCCCGTTCGCCGGGCCGCCGCGGCTGGAGCTTACGTTGCCGGCGGTGGAGTTCTTCGCCGCGGTCGAGGATTTCGACCGGCGATTCATCGCGGCGATGGGAGAGCGTGTCGCGGAGATGGGACCATGCGGGCCGCCAGCAGGTGTCGATCTCGCCCTGAAGCAGCTACGGCGGGAACATACGCAGCGCAGTCGCTGCCTAGAGCAGCGCCTGGCCGAGCCGCGGAACGTCGCGGCGAGTTCTGTTACGTGCTGCCACGGGTTTTGTCGTACATCCAGACGACTGCCAACCCGTAACGAACCCGGCGACCGTCCGTGCCCTCATGCGCAACACCATGTGCGGCAGGTGGCGCGCACGGACCGCGGCAGGAGGGTACGTCGTGGGTCACGGCGGCGAATCTAATCAGGGAGTGCGGTCGATGTGTGCCCGTGGCGTGAAGGTTCAACAGGGCGTTCTGTCGACGGGTACCGCTGAGGGGACAGACAGCTTCCTTTTGTTTCTACTCCAGCAGGCAAGAAGACACGAAAGCTAGCGCCTTGGCCGGGTTCGGAGACTACCTCGACGGTTCCCTGGTGCGCCCGGACGATGGCGGCGACGATGGCTAGGCCGAGGCCGGTTCCGGTGGCCTCGCGGGTGGTGTTGCGGGTTCGTGCTCCGTCTACTCGGTAGAAGCGTTGGAAGACCCGTTGGGCCTGTTCGCGGCGGAGCCCTGGGCCGGTGTCGGACACCTCCACTACGGCGGTGC
Organism: Couchioplanes caeruleus; assembly: GCF_003751945.1. Lineage (NCBI taxonomy): Bacteria > Bacillati > Actinomycetota > Actinomycetes > Micromonosporales > Micromonosporaceae > Couchioplanes > Couchioplanes caeruleus. Next base: position 2,578,042 of record NZ_RJKL01000001.1, read on the forward strand.
CGACGGGTCCGGCGTACAACCGCAGGGTGACCGCGGCGTTCGACGGGGTGTGTACCACGGCGTTGGTCATCAGGTTGCCGATGACTTGGCGTAGCCGAGCGTCGTCCCCATACGCCACCAGCAGTTCCGGATCGTCTCGCATCTCGAGGGTGATCTCCCGGTCCGGAGCGACGGCCCGGGCGGCCTGCACTGCGTCCATGGCGAGCACCGGCAGCTCGACCGGAGCGAGGGTGAGCGGGCGCTCCTGGTCCAGGCGGGCCAGCAGCAGCAGGTCTTCGACGAGTAGGCCCATCCGGGCGGCCTCGTCCTCGATCCGTCGGACCAGCCGCGCGGCCGCCTCCGGTTCAGAGACGGCACCCTGGCGGTACAGTTCTGCGAACCCGCGGATGGTGGTCAGCGGGGTCCGCAGCTCGTGCGAGGCGTCAGCGACGAATTGCCGCATCTTCTCCTCGGATTGCAGGGCGGCCTGCTCGGACCGGGCTCGGGCGATGAAGGCCGCTTCGATCTGGGCGAGCATCGCATTGAGCGCGGTGGAGAGTCGGCCGAGCTCGGTGGTCGGCTGGGCGCCGTCTGCTTCGGGATCGGGAACTCGCTGGGTGAGGTCGCCCGCCGCGATCCGCGCGGCGGTGCGCTCGATCTGCACGAGCGGGATGAGGCTCTGCCGCACCAGGGCGGCGCCGATCGTGGCCAGCGCGATCAGCACGCCGGCGCCGACCAGCACATCCACCCAGATCAGGCGGGCGATGACGGCGTCGATGCCGGTCATCCTCTGGCCGACATGCATGACCGTGTCGTCGGAGAGACGCACTGTCAGCATGCGCCACATGTACCTGCCGTTGATACTGCGAGCGTTGTACGGTACGTCGCGGTTCGCCTCGATCGCCGCCAGTCCGGCCGGCAAGTCGGGCACGTCATCTTCGGCTACACCCGCGCCGGGATCGATGGCTGCTCCTCCGCTTACTGCGGAGAAACCGATGACATAGTCCGGCGGCGCGTAGACCGGGCGGTACGACCGGTCGGTCAGCTTGGCCTCAGCGTGCATGGCCATCGTCTTGAGCTGGGCGTCAACGCGGCCCAGCATGTAGCCACGCAACGCGTAGGCGCTGACGGCGCTGATCAAGGTGAGCGCCGCGAAGACCAACACCAGTACCGAAGCGACCAGCTTGGTGCGCAGCGAGATCTTGCGCAGGGTGCTGTGTCGCTGGATCGAGCCGCGAACCCGCGCAATGAAAGTCGCGTCGTCCTCGGCGAGGAGCAGTTTCGCCTCGCTCTGCGGGTTCTGGTCCTGGGTCTGGGCGGCCATGCACGCATCTTCAGCCCGTGCCCTGAGGTCCGGCTGAGTGGTCATTGTGAATCTCCTGCAGGCGCAACAGTGGAGGTCGGCCAACCGCACCGCATTTGGTCGTCCGGACGTGTCTCCACGACGATGCTGACATCGGATAGCGCCAGGGTGTCGACCCGGCGCTCCCCCAACGCGCAGAATTCCGAAGGCCGCGCACGGCGTACCGGGGTTGGCAAGATCGCAGGTGGCGACGTGCATGCCGTTTGTGGGGCGGGCGGGACTCGAACCCGCGACCGAGGGATTATGAGACAGCCCGTCCAGGTCTCCTACAGCCGCTACCAGCGACATCGCTTGCAGAAATGGCCCCTGAGACTGCTTATCTGTCAGCCGTTGACTCCATTTCGCGTCACGAACCGCGTCACGCTCCTAGCAAGTTCGCTCTGCCTCGTCGCTGAGCTTCACGTCGACGACAACGCCGGGCAGCGCGTCCAGACCAACGTCTCGTACGCCGACGAGGATAGGAGAAATCCACTTGATGACGCTCTGTGCCCGGCCCGGCCCGACTCGATAGGTGTGCCAGTGAGCGCGCCGGATGTGGGGGCGGACTGGAGTTCCGCGGCCGTTCTCCGACGCACTACCTGCGTGGTAGGCGCGAAGAGCCGCGCCAACTCTCCAGCCGACATCCCAGATGCGAGGGGTCTTGTTGCTCTTGCCACCGCTACCCCGCTGTGTGGGGACGGCGCCCGGCCTCGGCTGCACGTCGGGTGCCTCCGAACAGAGATAGGTCAGAACCGAGACGACGAACGGCACGGCCAGATGAGTGCACCCAAGCGGCGGCAGCGATGCCCTCTGGCCTTCGATCTCCTCGCTCTTAGGGATGGCCTCGTAAGTTGAGGAGAGGGACGCGATAAGGTCACTCACCGTCTGGCCGTCTTGGGTCCCCATCGAGAATCCGCCGCCTACGCCGCGCTTTCCCTTCTGCAGAGTGCACAAGGCGATGCTCAAGCAAGCACTTGCTGCCGAGTGGCTGGACACCACACGCTGGTCTTCATCACGACCCGTGACGAAAAAGCCCAACAGTGCATCACCTGTGGCTGGGTCTAGAACCAGGGGCGTGTCGAACAGGACCAGCGGATCAGGATGCGGCAGCCGCGTGAACACGTCGGATGGCAGCATGGCAGCATGGTCCGTCTGAGCCAAGGCGCTGGCGAGGTCATTGTCGATGCGATAGACAATCCTTAGCTTCTTCCACTGCAGGACGGTCAGACGATCATCGACGACGCCTGACGCTATGACCTTCCGCAAGGTCATCTCGCCAGCCTGCTCCGCTGTTTGACCATCTGGTAGATCTATCCCGCCGGCCGCCAGCCCTGTCTTGATGTCCTCGGCCAGGCCGGGCATGCGCAGGTAGCTTGCGTAGTTGTCATGTTCTCCGGCCAGCAGCTCGTCGATCACCGCTTCGACAGCCTTCAGACGATGCGCCGTCGGCTTCCTTCGGGTCACCGGTCCACCTCCCCGTCGAGCCCGACGTTACGCCGACCCACCGACATCCGGAGCGGCAAAACGCGCCAGCATATCGAAGTAGTGACATACGGCTTAGGAAGGGCCATGACTCGGTCATCCGACCCGTCTACCAGGAGCTTCAGTGTCACTCGGCATGGCTCCGGAGTCCCTAGAGGCGCCTTGTTTCGGTAGTTCGTGTCACGATCCGCGCCATGCCGGGCAGCCCGCGGATTATGAAAGCGCTCGTCCGGATGGCCCAGCCTCCACCTGCTGCTCCTTCGACGGCCCGACGGTCTTGGACCACATAGTCCACACCGGCGACTCCACTTCGCGTCACGACCCGTGTCGCGGACCTCGCGCCTAGTGCGTTTAGCGCCGGTAGTAGGTGGGAGAGTTCGGGCACAGCTGACAACCAAGCTGAAGCGGCCTCCCGGCCCATGCGGCGACTTTCTTGCCGCAGCACACCGCGTCCACCCCCCTCCCCTGGGCCTCTACCTCCTCGGACGCAGGCGGCACCAGCGCCGGCTTCGCCTCGACCGGCTTTGGCGCGACCGGCAGGGGTATCGGGGGGACCGGCACGGGCTTCGTCTCGACCGGCTTCGGCGCGACCGGCACGGGCATCGGTACAGGACTCGCGGCCCCCACTGGCCGAGCGTTCTGCTCGCACACACGCTGCGCCTGCCCCCGACCGATCCGCAGCTGCCCGGGCATGTCCGGGTCGCCGTAGTGGCCGCGCTCCTCAACGAATCGCTCGTACGCGGCCGCCGGCACCCAAGTCGTCCGGTCCGCCTGCACCCGGTACGGAACCCACGTCTCGTTGAGAATTCCCTCGAGCAGTGAGTCCAGGTGCACCGTCTCCCCGAACGGGAACACCGCGTCCGGGTCGGCCTTGTACTCCTTCACGTTCAGCGACGGGTACACATGCGTCTTCCCGCACGGCACCGCTCGTCCCGAAACCGGGCACCGACTGGACCCGCGCCAGATGTCCGCCCACCCGCACCGCTGCTCTTCGAAGAAGGTCCACCCGGTCACCACGTTCAGCAGTGGCGTCCGCGACCGCAGATACATGCGGTGGTCATCGAGGGCGGGCACCGCCAGGTGCGGCACGCGCCGCAGGAAGTGGATGTCGCTGGCGTCCCGGTCGGTGGTCCACACCACCCGATCACCCGCCGCCGCCAGGGCCTTTTGCCGCCGGCCCACCAGCGACGGCGAGATCGTCGAATGCTGAACCTCGCCGGCCACGGTAAGCCGCGCGCTTACCGCCAACACATCCGGCCGCCGCTTTGCCCGCGGCCGCCATTCCTCTACCAGGACCTGCGCGCCCGTCGCCTCCCAGGCTGACGCCTCCCGCTCCTTGAGCGCCTTGTGCGTGTCGCTCTCCGGGATGTGTTCCTCGTGCGGTGATCGACCGTTCTCGTGTCGGAACACCGGCCCGAACCGCGTCCTCACGAACGTCATCCACACCGGTTCGACCTGTTGGCCGCGTTCGGCCATCAGCCGCATGCATAGCAAGCACAGCAGCTTGCGCCCGCTGATCCCGTGCGGCCGGTCCTCCGCCACCAGCTCCGGCAATCCCGGCCGGGTCGGGTGCCCCCAATCAGCACGCCGCCGGGGCTGCAACTCGATACCCAGCGGCAAGTAGAGCACCCCGTCTGAGTAATCGTCCGGATTGATGTCTTCCACTCGTAACGACGAAGCCACCGACATGGCCGCCCCCACAAAGATCAACAAACCGGTACACCTCGGACCAGTGTTCAGAGTGTAGCGCCGGCCACTGACAAAGATCTCGGCGTGGAGTTGTGACGCCGCTCGATGAGTTGTTTCCGCTGACCTCCGAGGGTGATCAACAGCAACGGCGGATGAAGCCGACCGAGACACCGAACGGTTAGGCCCCCGAAACGGGGCGGGCGCTCCTCGGTGAAATCAAGCACTCGCCCACCGACATCTGCCAGCGGAACCGGATCAAACCGATCAGGCACGCATCTCAGGCTATTCGGAAAGGGGCCCCTGGCATTTGCCCCTCGGACAGCACTTAGAGATCAGTTCAGAATGAGCGCACATGGTGTGTGTCGATGCCTGCTGCTACAGGTTGAGGCTGCCGGGCATGTCCGAGCTGGTTCTGACGATGAGTTGTGGGCGCGGCTTGAGCCGTTGATCCCGACGCCGGCGCGGCGGTATTGCTTCCCGGCACGGCGACGGGTCGACAACCTGACCGCGGTGGCGGGCATCCTGTTCGTCGTGCGGACCGGGATGCGCCATGATCAGTCTCGCCTGCTCCGTCATCTGCCTTCGGAACCTCCTGACCTCATACTGAGCTGATCTCCAAGGGCCGGTGGGACGGCCGCACACCTGCGACGCCCGGCGGTCACAGAGGTCCCAGCACTGCGTACGGATCGGCGTCCAGTGCCAGCGTCTCCAGGACTGTCAGCAGCTGACGTTCCTCGTACCTGAAGTGCGACTCCATGATCGCTGCCACACCCTCCAGATGCCGGTGCAGCTCTGCAGGCGCGGCGCCACGGGCTACGGCAGCCTGCAGCCCGGCCAACAGGTGAGCGATCATCGAATGGTCCTGCCGTAGGTAATGCAGCGTGTCGCGTAGCTGAGGGTACTGCTCGGCGATCGCGGGAAACAGGTGACGATCCTCGCCCGCGTGGTGTGCCGTGAGCGCGGCGCAGAACCCGTGACAGAACAGCAGCAGATCCCGGGTAGCCGGCTCGACCGGCTCGCCGTCAGCGAGGGCCTGCCGGGTGACGGCCAGCGCTTGGCGCAGCCTGTCATGGACGCTGCGCAGCTCTCGACTCCAGGCAACCAGCCTGGCCTTCTCGCCCTCACTCACGAGTGAAGGGCGAAGGGACGACGATCATCATCGTCGTGCTCCCTTCGGTCCGGCGCCTCCATGCCTGACACGGTCTGCCACCGGCACGCGACGCTGTAGCCCACCCTAACGCCAAGCCTCCGTCCACAGGGGCAAGGGGTGGTGAGCTTGAACCGGGCATTCTGAACTGAGCTCTTTAGTGCGGACCAAGGAGCTCCCAGCCAAGCCAAGGCGTCTTCAACCGATGGACCTTCAAGAGGTGTGAGCCGTGGTTTAGCGAGGGCGCGCCCAGCAGGATTCGAACCTACGAGCGACGGATTAGAAGGGGCCATGACGGAAGCATCCGAGCCTTCCACCAGGCTCTGCGGTGTCACCCGACATGGCTCCGTGTTTCCCTGAAGGCACTTTGTGTCGGTAGTTCGTGCCACGATCCGAGCCACGGCAAGCCGACTGCAGCGCTTGCAGGGTCATCCAAGCCGAGCCCTAAGGCTACTTAGAAGTGGGGCCGGGCACCCTGAATCGCGCACGACGCCCAATCGATCTCTACGGGACCGTCAGTGCTGTTGTAGGGTCATCTTGACCCCCGATTGTCGGTCTTCGTCCACCTGAGCGACGTCCTCCGCGGGCGAGGCAGCCTCGATGAGAAGGGTCGGGGTTTGGCCGTCGCACTTCACATGTACATGTTGCTGCGTTATTCGCTCAGCTTAGGCAGCTCGCTGCTCCGTGTCGGCCTGTTTCGCCTGATGTGTGCGCCGCTGGCCTGCCGTCGTCGCGCGCCGCGAGTGGAGCGGCAAGGCGCGTGGGCATCACGAGCAGCTCGCGCGGGACGCCGGAGGCGGCTCGCTAGCCTAGGTGCCTGAAAAGCGCGTTGATATCTCTTGATTCTTCCGGCGACGGCGTTAAACGAACTTCCTCGCTATCGTCATCTCCGCCTCCAGAAGAGGACCTCTGTCGTCCACCGATCTCACCTTCGTCATCCCGCTCAAAGATCGTGTCTCGCTCCATTTCAATGTAACCACGCAACTGATCAATTAGTCCAAGTTCGTGAGCGGCGTCTTCGATCTGCGATAACCACTGAAGTGCCTCATCGAGGGAATCGGCATCGTATAGAATGTTGCTCATTTCCTCCCTAAGATTTTCCAACGCTGCCTCCTCAGCAATGGGGCCCAACGCTGTACGCCCTTCAAAGAACCTGTCGCAATCAGCGGCATCCCGGGCAAGGACTACGACCTGGTCCGAATTCAACGGGACCTTGGCCCATGCTCTGAACGTCGTCTCGAGATGGGCGGTCGTCCAGTCTTCGTTTCGCTCGTCTTGCCACACCTGCATCACGGCCGCCACCAAAACGTGCAGGTCATCTGGATCGAAGCCGATCCTTTCCTCGTGTTCCCTAATTGCGTCCGTCGCCAACTCTATGAACCAAGCGGTAACCGTTGGCATCATTTTTCTGGCAGGCTCAATCAAGTGAACTAATGCACTAAACCTTTCGGTACTCCAGGTGTAGCAGTTGGGCTCGAGCTCCTCGTAGGCGACAAGTCCAGTGGAAATCTCCTTGATATGTTCGGATACTCGTTCGGCCGATGAACGGACAGTAGCTGCTAGACGGGGGTACTTCAGCGTCCCATTAGCCTCGGCCATGCAGTATGCCATCGCCATCTGAACGTGGGGCAGTTCAGTTAATTGGAGAATCAGCTCTACGAAGTAATCCGGCTCTGAATCAAGAAACGAGAGAACAAAATCCCTACAGCTTGGGTTGGCATAAGTGATTGTGATCTTCTTCCGCGGCTCCTGGATTGTGTCGATGCGCAACCAAGTGCCTTCCAGTGCCTTGAGCGCGTTAGTATAGTCAATAGGCGTTGAGCGCCCAATGACGATGCGTCGCAGGTCCTCCGCGTCTGCGCCCTTAGGCGGCAGCGCTGCGAGCGAGAGCACAAGTTGCCGCGCAGTCTCTGAGAGAACCGTAGTGAACATGGTCTGCCAGAGTTCAAGAGGATGGTCTAACGCAGCCTCCAAATCGGCCGCCAATTCGTCGGCAGCGGCCGCAGGCCGCTTCAGAACTTGCTCCACGATCCGCGGCGTGAAGTTCGGGTGCTGCACGACCCGCCAGTAACGAGCCGACGCCACATAAAGTCGAACTAGCTCACGAGGGTAGCCGGAGAAGTAGAGGTGATTGTAGAGAATTCGCGCTCTCTCCACGAGCCCATAATCAGACACCTTGATGGCAAATTCGTTTAGCCTAAAGTTGCCTCGCCTTATCGGTTCATCACGTTGCTCAGCTTGTCGAAGAATTTGCGACCGGGTTGTCATGATGAAACGCTTATCGGGGTGGCGCATCCGATCGATGAAGCGCGCTATGCGAGAACCTTCGTTCTTGCTCTGACGCTCACTGAGATCCGTCTGCCCTAGAAAGTCGTCATAGAGGAAGAGCTGCTTCCGCTCTCTTTGGTACGCCTGCCACCCCTCGTCGATATCAGACGAGACCGTAACGATCTGCCAGCCTTCGTGCCAGTACTTGAGCGCCAGCATGTCAGCAAGCATGCTCTTGCCAACCCCAGGAGACCCGCTGAGGACCAACACGTGCGTTGCTTCGAGCATTTCGGAGGCGCGGCCGTAGGTCGGATTCGTGACATACAGTCGCACTCGATCGCATACGTCTTCCATGAGCGCCTCGCTGCGAGCCCATAGACCACTATGGACCACGCGCTCAAGGACGGCGACCGAAGCGAGCCAAAGCTTAAAGTGACTTTGCTCGATGAGCGGATAGCGGGAAAGAGCCTCATTTAGATCTAGCTGAGTGCGGAGGTCTTCAGGTCCCTGCAGGTAAGGCTTGAGATCATCGGCCAGCGTGTCCTTCTGGGTGCGGCTCAGGTCTTGTGACGTTACGAATATGTAGCGGTCTGGCTTCTCGCTAGCGATCTTAGGTTTCTCTCGCCTAGCGGCGCGCCTAAGGTCACTGAACCGAGAACCTGCGTAGTGCTTGCATTGCACAACGATCTTCTGGCATCCGGAGACGGAGCGCAGGTCGATTCCGCCGTCTGGCCCATGGCCAAACGCCTCCATCCTCCAGCCGTACTCCGCCGAAAGTAGATCTCGTACCAGGAGCTCAAAGTCCGACGGCGATAGCGTGGAGAAGTCGTAGGTCGACGGCATGAGTGCTCCGATGGTCGCACGGACGCCAGACGGACGTCCGACGCGCTCAAAGATGCGTGGACCGTCAGCCTAACCTTAATGATTCCCGCGCAGAGGCTGCGTTCTGGTGGAACACGAAACGGCCGCAACTCCACAAGCCCTTACTGCACCGATGCGCAGGCCGCAACCTCTTAGAGGGCATCTGATCCCGGGCAGCCGGGTCTGACCCGGATTGGCGGTGTTTAGTCGCGCCAGGTTTGGGTGGATTCTCCTGCCAATCGGCGGGACATTGTGTTAGCCATGGCCCAGAGGATCATGGTGCGTGATCGTTGGGGCAGGGACTCGTAGTCGCGGGCAAGCCGGCGGTGTTGCATCAGCCAGCCGAAGGTGCGCTCGACCACCCACCGGCGCGGCAACGCGCGGAAGCCTTTCTCCGCCGGACGGCGGGTGACCCTCTCGACGTCGATGCCATGTCGGGCGCCGCGCCGCCACACGGTGGTCTGGTAGCCGCCATCGACCCAGACCTTGCGCACCGTGGGATGCGAGGCGGCCACCTCGTCGAGAAGGCCCCGACCGGCGGCGGTGTCCGACACGGACGCCGCGGTGACCACCACGGCCAGCAGGAGCCCGAGGGTATCGGTGACGATGTGCCGCTTACGGCCCTTGATCTTCTTTGCCGCGTCGATGCCTTGCTCGGATTCCCTTACGTTGCAGGAGGTTTTGACGCTTTGCGCGTCGATGACCGCCGCGCTCGGTGAGCCGTCACGGCCATGCGCCTGCCGGAGTCTGCGACGCAGCAGATCATGGATCCGTTGCGTCGTGCCGTCCTTCTCCCACTTGGCGTAGTAGTCGTACACCGTCTTGGCCGGCGGAAAATCGTGCGGCAGGTACTCCCAGGCGATCCCGGTGCGTGTGACGTAGAGGATCGCGTTCACGATCTCCCGCAGATCGTGTACCGGCGGGTTGATCCCGAGTCCTGGCCGAGAGGCCCGCCACTGCGTCAGGACCGGTTCGATCACCGCCCACCGCGCATCCGACAGGTCCGATCGATATGGACGTCGCTCCATCCCCATGCCCTGCCAACGAGCCAGCACGGCCACCAACTGCCCGCAAACACGAATCAACCCGATCGAGGATCAGATGCCCTCTTATGCTCGCAGGCCGGGACGAGGCCATGCAGACCCCGCCGCCCACGGGTTATATCGAGCGAAGCTCGATCCGATCTTGACGACGCGCAAAGCGTCGTCGCCCAACCGCAACTCGCGCCGAGCATGACCAGAGGCTGATCAACCGCAACGGAGCACGAACCAGGCGGCAGACATCCCGGTCCCGCGGGGCTGACCACCCTGCCGGGACCACCCCCGGCACGGCCAGCGCAACACCCCACGCCGAACCGGACCAACCCGGAAGAACGGTCCATCTATAGGAAAACGGAGAGGGCTGCGGGGCTTGCCCCGCCGACCGCACTTCTCCTACACACCCGCGGTTGGAGGATCGATCCAGCCTCTGAACCTGCGAACGGCGGGCACGGCAAGGCACACAGCAGCACGAGCCACAGCAGCACGCGACCATCCACACGCCGCTACCGACCGACGACAGCAGAACTCAACCACCGAGCAACAGATCCGGAACTGCACTACCGCCCAACAGCACGACAACAACTCAAGCCCACACACGCGGGCCACGCCAACGTCACAGCGGAACGCCACAGCGAACCGGACAACGGCCACAGACCACGTACACCGGCAAGGCAACACGACATCAACCAGCACACGATCTTTACCCTGAATCGAGCGCAGCTCGATCCGCACTTGGGGACGCGCGAAGCGTCGTCCCCCAACCGCAACCACCCACTACCAGTTACCAACCCACACACCAACCACCCACACACCCCACCAACCACCCACCACCTACTGCTCACCCGCCCTGCCCTGCCCACACCACACCCCAACCCCGATCACATAAGCGAAGCGTGATTGGGGTTGGGGTGTGGTGTGGGCTGCCTTGGGCAGGGCGGGTGAGCAGCCACAACGTGGTCTAAATCCCGGTCGAAAACCCGAACTAAAACCCGCGCAACTGCGGCGGGTTTTAGGCGGGTTCTCGGCGCATTTTGTCAGTCGCTTCCGGGGCCGCAGTCTTTCTTCACTGCTCGCTTTGGACCCTGGCTGGCCAGGGCCAGAGCGGGACCCGGTTTGGGTTGCGCCTGGCGGTCTAGTCGCGCTGGGGCGTCCCCCTCCCCGGCGTCATCCTCCTTTAGGGATGGCCTGCCTGGTCAAGGTCGTTCGTCCGGTAGGGCGCTCCACCTTGACCAGGCAGGCCATCCCCAGGGTCTGTCACCGGTGAGGGGGACGCCCCCGGTGTGAGGCGAGCCCTCGAACACAGCGGGGCCGGCTACAGCAGCGTGGCGGCGTCCTCGAACGCCGGGCCGTTGCGGTGTTTGGCGCAGCGGCCGCCGCCGGTGGCGTTGGTGCACCGCTGGCCGTTCTTCTTCACCGCGCCGCACTGCACTTCCGGGTCGTGGACATGGCAGAGGCCGGATGGTCGGGCGTTGATGGGGCAGGGGTGACCCTTGCGCGTCGAAGCGCGGCACAGTCGCGCCTCGCCACGCGCGCCTGCGGTCTCCATCGCCGGCCGTACGATGGCGCCCTGGCGCTCAGTCGCCTCGTTCGATGCGTCCGTCGGCGGATACTGCGATGCGGCGCGCGAGTACAGCCGGCGGCCTCCGATGCGGCTCACCGTGGTCGGTACCCGTACCACGCCGATAGACGGAGGAACGATCCACGTTTTGGCGTCGGCCCAGCGCACCCAGACCGCGACCGCACCGGCGTCGGCCTCGCACAACAGTTTGCGCGCCGACCACTGCTTGTCCGTACGGTCGATCTCCACCGCTATCGGCGGGCCGTCGAGACGCTCGCACACCACATCGAGATAGCCGGGCCGGTCCGGATGCGCGCCGGGAAGCCCGGCGATGCTCGGCACCTCGCGCCGCACTCTCCATCCGTGGTCAACGCCCCATTCGACCACTCTGCGCGTCAGCTCTGCGGTGACCCGCACGGCCGACCAGTCGGTGAACGACAACGGCAGCACGTACTTGGCGAGAGACTCCGCCGCTCTCTGCGCCCGCACCGCGACATCCATATCCGTGACTTTACGACTACCCACCGACACAATCCGGGATTGCCCGCGATGGTCGGCTGTCGGCAAGCAGAACGCCCGCCGGCCGCTGCTGCGGCGTCGGCGGGCGTTCCCGGGCTGTGTCGGTTCAGAGGTGGGCTGCAGTCCTGCTAGAAGAGGATCGGGCCATGTGGCACGGGATTGTCGCCGCCCGGGTGGGCGTCGGTGTCGGCCTGCTTCGCCTCGGCGGTCGGCAGTGCGGCTGCTACCCGCGCTGACTCGATCGCCTCCACGGCCGCGTGCACGGCTGGCACGGACGGCAGCCGGAACGACAGCCGTGACAGGGCCGCGGCCACCTTCGCGTACCGGCCCGCGGAGATCAGCACGAACTCGCCCACGCCGAGCGTACGCAGCATCTGCGGGTTCACCTTGAACGCGTGCTGGCGGCGGGCCACGCCCTGGCTCTTGAGCGTGTTGTCGGTGTCGTAGTCGGCGCCGCCTTCGGTGACCCGCTCGGTGCCGGCCAGCTTCGCCACCGGCTCGGCCTGCTCGCTCTGCCGGTAGGTCATCACCACAGCGTTGGTGGACAGCGCCGACCAGGTGTGCCCGCCACCGAAGCCGGTCGGGTCCTGCGCCGTCAACACGCTGTAGGCGCCCGCGTCGCGGTTGCGTTCCACCTGGTTGACGAACTCGCGGCCGATCACCGGGTCACCCGAGACCGCCCCGGCCTCCTCGATCACGATGACGACCGGCTTCGGCTGCCCGTCCGGGCCGACCTGACGACGCCGCGGATCGACGAGGTAGGCGCCGAAATCGCGCAGGATCAGCCGCATCAGCGCCGTGGCGGCCTCGGGCCGGCTGACCGTCGGCAGCTCGATGCACGCGATGTCGGTGTCTTCGAACGACCAGCCGCCGGCGGATGCGGGGCCGATCCAGCCGCGCAGGTGGATCGCCATCGACGCGTAGCGCATCAGCGCGCCACCGAGGTCGGTGTAGTTGAACGCCTCGACCAGCTCGGCCACCCGCGGGTCCGATGACTTCTTCGCCAGGTTCGCCAGCCGGCCCCGCACGAGCGAGTACACCAGGTCCGGCAGCGCATCGACCTTGCGATCCTGCTCGGCGTTCAACTCCAGCGCTAGCGCGACCAGTGTGTTCGCCACTGCGGCCCAGTACCGGTCGCCCCACTCCTCGATGCGGATCAGCCGGTCGCGGACCTCGGCCAGGTCACCGCGCATCGGATCGTAGGGCGCCGTCCGGGCGGTCAGCGCCCGGAACCGCAAACGGTGCTCGGCGGCAGCCGCGGCCAGCCGCGGCGCCACCGACTTGCGCGTCGACGGTGGCTCCTTGCAGGTCAGGTAGATCACCTGCCGGCCGTGGCGGGCAGCCCACTCCGCGATCGTCAACGCGGTCTCGGTCTTGCCTAACCCGGTCGCCCCCAGGATCAGCAGGTGCCGGTTGTTCGGGCTGTTCATCGGCAGCCGCACCCGCCCATGCACCCGCCACGCGCCGCGCAGATCGCCGCGCTGGAAACGACCGACGATCGGGCCGCGTCCGTCGCCGATCTCGACGGCCAGGGGCCGCGCGATGACAGCGACCGGGCGGCGCCCGGTATGCCGGGCGCGCTGCGCGAGGTGCGTGACGACCAGGCGGCGGCGCTCCTCGCACAACCGGCGGTGCTCGCGCTCGTCCGCCCCGTCGAACGGCGACCGCTCCCGATGCGCCTGCGTGCCCAGCCACAGCACGCCACCCAGCGCCGGCCCGAGGGTCAGGCCGATGCCGACGACTGTCGTCCACTCACCGGCGCTGGCGGGTCGGTCGGACAGCCGCACCAGGTGCGCGCCGATGTGCAGCCACGCCGTCCAGTAGCTCAGCGTCCCCATGGCCCACCAGGTCGCCGCCGCGCCCACTGCGACTACGAGAGCGGCGACCAGCCGATCCGACCACCGACGGCGCAGGACTAGGTACGCCAGCCCGGTGGCCAGCGCCCCGACCGGAAGTGCGAGCGCGAACAGCACGCCGCACGTCCAGCGGAACCCGCGCATCACGCCACCTCCCGCGGGATGTCGATGATCGACAGGGCGCCGATCCGGTCGGGGCTGACCTGACGATGCGCGAGGGTTGCTCGTGCGTTGCGCTCGGCTGCGGCGACCGCGTTGCGGACCTCGTTGCCCGCCACCGCGTACAAGGTCACCTCGTAGTTGGTCAGCAGCTCCTCGACGATCCGGGCCAGCCGCGCTGGCGACTTGGCGCTGCGCTCGACCTCGACCGCGACGCGGGTGCCGCGCTCGTAGGTGGCCACACCGTCCGGGACGTGTACCGCCTCGCGTCCGGCCTGCCCGCGGCGGGCAAGACCCAACGCGTCGAGATCCGAGCGGAACGCCCGCTCGGACTCCCATGCAGTCAGCCGGCCGAGCGACGGTGACCGTCGCCCCTCCAGCACCAGCCGCAGCCGAGAGACCTCGCACTGGTGGAACGCCGTCACCGTTGCGGTCTCCCGGAAGCTGTCCACGCCTACCAGGCCGGCACCCGCGCGGGTCAGCCTGACGATCCGCGGAACACCGTTGACCAGCCTGCGCGCGTCGGCGTAGCCGGCCCGCTGCCAGCGGCCGACCATGCCCTGCAGCCGCCGCAGGGATGGCCGACGCCCGGCCGCCGTCCACGGGGTACCCGGCACCTGCGCCGCGAGCGCGGCAAGATCGTCCTCATAGATGGCCTTCATGTCCGCCAGCCAGCGGAACACCGCCACGTCCCGCTCGGTAAGCCGGACCTGTCCGGCGTCCGACCGGGGCCGGCGAGCCGGCTTGACCGACCCGCCCTCTCCGTCGCACCTGGCGCACCGGTTGACCTCCGGCGCCATGGGCGCCGACGCGCCGCAGCCGCGGCATTCGCGCCACACGTGGGTTTCTTGGCTGGTCACGTGCGCCATGTCGGCGAGGTTGGTCATTTCGTCACCTCCGCCGACAGGGCGCGGATGCGGCTGCCCAGTTCGACCAGGCACACCGAGGCGACCACGACCAGGCCGTCCACGGTGAGCGGGATCAGGTAGGGGCTGGCGCCGGTCTCGCCGTAGCGGGCGATCACGTCGGCCATGTGCCAGTAGGACACCCACGCCGCGATCCCGGCGATCACCGCCGTGGCGGCGAACCGCAGCACCGACAGCTCTCGGCGGTGCACCGGCACTCGGGAGATCAGCTCGATCGTGGCCAGCAGCGCCAGCGGCGGCCACGCGGCGATGGTCTGGCTGATCGGGTTGTCGTGCGCGTGCAGGACGTTGGCCACCGTGGACGCGACCACACCCAGGCCAAGGGTGGCGCGCACGCCCCACCGGATCCGGGTGTGCTGCACCAGCGTCGCCAGCGTCAGCGCCGTGTCCCGCGGCGTCACGGTGTCGCCGGAGTCCTGATCCCGGCCGGGGTCGGTCTGGGAGTGCTCTTGCTCTGGCGTCTCCTCGTCGGTCTGCGGTGCCTGGTCTGCCGGCGTGTTCGGCGCTTCGAGTATCTCGATGTGCTCGGGTTCTGCCGGGTTCGGGTCGTCGGCAGGTACGGCAGTTTCGGCAGAAACGGCAAGATCGTTTCGGACCTCGGTCATCCGTTCGCGGCCCCAGCGTTCGCTGCGGCCGAACGCCTCGCCCAGCTCGTGGGCGGTCATCGGCATGCCGGCGGTGACGCTTTCGCCGTACATGACGCGGGCGGCGTGCCGCCGCGCCTCGATCGGCAGCGCTCTGCGCGCTGCGGCGGCTTCCTGTTCTGCGACAGCTGTCTGCTGGCTCACTGGTGACCTCTCCTGACTGATTGATGGGGGAGGTCGGGGCGACTGCTACTCGTCCCGACCTTGTGCATGCGTGGGGTCAGGCCCCCGGCCGGCGGACGATGCGCTGCCGGCAGGTGGAGTTGGATCAGGCGGGCCGGGTCAGGTCTGCGAACATGGTTGTCTCTCCTGGTCTGAGGAAGGACCGAGTGGGAGCCGGAGCGCGACCGAGGGCCGCGAAACCATGAGGTCGCGCTCCGGGCGAAGTCACCGGCCGTGCTTGCGGCTGAGCAGCCGCTTGATCGGGCCTTCGGTGAAGCTGTGCACGCTGTACTCGTCGTAGCCGCGCAGGTGCCGGGGCAGGGTGGTCTCCACGATCTGCGGCTTGCCGTTCCTGCCGAGGCGGTGGCCGTACTCACGCTTGGCCATCAGCGTCGACCCTCCTTGGCCAGGCGCTTGCCCGCACGGTCCAGGACCTGCCGCTGCGCTTGCGGGGACATCAGTCCTGCCGCGGCAGCCGCGGTCTTCTTGTCGCCTCGACGCAGCGCGGCCGCGGCAGTCTTCGCCAGCTCGGTGTCGTTGGTCGCCATCAGTTCTTGTCCTTCCGCTCGTTGTTCTTGTCGCGCTCGTCAAGGCGCTGCAGCCCTTCCCGGGCCGCTGTGCGCAGCTCGGCCAGCGCCGCGTACCACTGCGGCGTTCCGGCCTTCGGGTGATCTGCCATCAGCGGTGTCCTCTCCCGCCGCAGTCAGCGCACAGGCGGGTGCCGGAGCAGCCGTCGCAGGCGACGTACTTGCCGGCCCACCACGTCTTGCCGGAGCCGTTGCAAGTACGGCAGGTGGCGCTGCCTCGGCAGGTACGGCAGGGTTCCTTGGTGGCCATCAGGGATCTCCTTCCTGGCGCCGATCTGGCGGCCACCGCACGGAAACCGTTGCGAAGTAACGGTTTCCGTGCGGAAGCGGTCAGCGTCAGCGGTAGCGGCGTCGGAGTCGCTCGGCGGCGGCCTGGTGCAGTTCGGCGCGGGCCTGTTCGTTGCGGTCGAGGCGGGTTTGCAGTTCATCGCGGGTTGTGCGCCCGGCGCGGCAGCCGGTGTCACGCGCGGGTGTCCGGGCGGCCATCAGCGGGCCTTGCGGGCGGCTTGGGCGGCGCGGCGCTCGTCGGCCTGCCGCTGGGCTTCGCGCTCGGTGGCGAGGCGCTGGGCGCGGTTGCGGTCGATGGTTTCTTGACGCTGCAGGTGCAGGTGCCGATCGGACTTGATGGGGGTCTCTCCTGACGGGTGAAGCTGGAAGGGGAGACCGGGGCGCGGCCAGGGTTTGCAGGCCTTGTGGTCGCGCTCCGGGTTACTGCCGAGACGTGTTGCTGATGCCGGGGCGGCGACTACTAGGCGTCCCGAACACCACGGAAAATCACTCGTGATCCGTTGGCGGTGATCCCGAGGCCGGCCGCGACTTCGGCGCATTCTTCAGCTGAGATCCCGATCGGTCGGTCCCTGCCGGCGGCGACGTCCGCCGCGTAGAGCTCGCGCTGCCCCTGAGCCCACCGGCGCCAACAGGCGGCGGCCTCCTGCACGGTCACACCCATGGCGGCCGCGATGCTGACCCGGTCGGCGCCCGCGAGCGCCGCACGGTGGGTCTGCGTGGGAAGCCACTGCGTCGCCAGTGGGCCAGCGCCGCCATGGTGGCCAGTTCCTCAATCTCTGCGTCCGCAGCGCGCCCGACCTCGCCAACGGAGTCCGCCCACCGCCGCGAGAGCGCGTACGCGCCGACCCTGCAGGCGTCCTCGAAGGTCTGTATCCGAACGTCAGACATCACTGGTATCTCCTCAAAAAGCAGGGTCAGAACAGAGGCGTCTCTTCGAAGCCGTCCGGCATCGCCGGTCGCGGCTTGGCCTTGACCTGTACGACGCCGTGTGCGGCGCCCGGGTCGGTGCGGCGGATGTTGTCGACGTGGATACGGTGCTCGGCCTGGCCGACTTGCACGACGGCGTACAGGCTGGCGCGCTCGGTGCGCACGACGGTGGCGCGGGGCTGCTGCCAGCAGACGGCCGGCGACGTGAGGGTTCTCGGGTGCAGCCACACGGTGTCGCCGGGACGCAGCTCACCGCGGACCCGTCGGTACGCCACCGCCTCCGGCCTCTGCTCGCTGGCGGGCTCCGGCTGGGCGCATGCGGTGCAGGGGCACACCCAACGGCACGGCGTCCCAGTCGTCCGGACCGCGGCGAGCGCGGACCCGCGACGGCCGACGATGTGCGTGTGCGCCTCGAGCGGCGGCCGGTTGTGGAAGCCGACCCGGGTGGTGCACTTGTCGTGTTGGCCCATGCCGCAGTGCCCGCACCGGCCGTACTGGCAGGCGCACATCCGCACCAGGTCGAGTCCGCCGCAACTCTTGAGATAGGTCTTGGTCAGCACGCGTCCGGCGATCCGGTCCGCGACCTCGGCCCGGATTAGCGTCGCAGTGGTCATGGTGCTCACCTCCCTCGTCGTCGGCGCGAGGCCGGGCCGACTGCTACTCGGCCCGACCCCCGCGGCAGCTCACTGGCCGTCGCTGCGGTGGTGCCCTCCGGTCGGCGGGATCGTCTCCGCGGTGTTGGCCTGCGCCTCGGCGGCCTCGTACTCGGCGCGGCGCCGCTCCCGACGCTCGGCGGCTTCCCGGTCACGGCGCCGGTTGGCGTCGTCGTCGATCCAGCCCCAACGGTTGGTGAGTCGCATGTCCTTGCTCCCTCGGCTTGTGCGGCAGCGGCCGCGAGTGACGAATCGGTTTGCTAGCGCCCGTAGGGCGGGGCGGTGGCTCTGCCTCCGCCGTAATGGCGACCCACTCCGCCCCGAGAGGCTCGCGGTCAAGGGATCAGGCCGAAGGATCTTGGACGAGCGCAGCGGCCCGAAGGGCGGCCAAGATCCTTCGGACCCCTTGACCGGGAGACGGGGCGGAGTAGCCAGGGCGCTAGCCCAGAAGAAACGGCTGCCGCTTGCGGCAGCTCGACAAAGAAGTCTTGGCCCTGCCCCGGCCTTGAGGGGCAAGCCCGACCACCACGGTGCTGTGCCGCCCGATCACCGACAGACCGTCGTCCATCCGTGGCGGCCGTGAGACGATAAGCGTTCGGGGTTCGGGCCGGCTGCTACCTGGTCCGACCCCCGGCCTATGCCACCGGAAAACCCGCCCGACGACGCTGACGGCGTCGAGCAGCGACGAGAATCGCGTCGCCATAGGCGTACAATTCGGCGTCGCTGAAGCAGGCCAGCTCATCGCGATAGACCGCCCCCGGCGGCGGCCCGAACTCTGCCGTCGCGCTGCGAACCGTGGTCCACGCCTTGCCAGACACCAGCTTGTATAGAAGGCCGATCATCAGTCGACCCTCACTTCCGGCCGCGCTCGACGTACTGCCGATCCGAGCGCAGCATCACCAAGAGGAAGCCGACCAGGAACGCCACCGCACCCGCGATCACCAGGTCAGCCGAGATGGCGATTCGGTCCATCACCAGGACGACTACCACCGTCGCCACCACACCGCCGGCGGCTGCTTCGACCACGCGCATCAGCGGTCCCTCCTTGAGGTCGCAGCCATCGGCAGGTCCGCTTGGGCCCATGCGGCGGCATTGACAGCGCCGTTCTCCGAGACAGCGGCGTTTACGAGTTCCTCAAGCACACGGGACGGCACGATGAGCCGGCCTCGAATCCGAATCGCGGGGAACTCGCCGGCCTTGATGGCTCGGTACAGCGTCATCTCGGACATACCGAGGGCGCGAGCTGTCTCGGCCACGCTGAGGAACTTCGGTAGACCGGCTGCGGAGCGTCCTACACTGGACATGCGTCAACTCCCTTAGACCTGGGTGGACTGGCGTACCTGGCTCCGGCGGTTGCAGCCGCGGGAGCCGTCTTCGACGGCCGCTCGGTGTTGCTGCACCGGCGGCCGTCGTTCTTTCTGTCCCAGCCTCAACTGGTGCGCACCAGTCTATCGAACTGGTGCGCACCAGCGTCAAGGTTGGCGAGTGCCAGATGCTTGCGGAGGCTGCAGTTGTTCGCTGCACCAAGGAAACGCCGAGCGAGGCTGCCCCGGTAGCCAACAGGGGTTAACGCCGCTGCGTTAACCCCTGACGACTTCAGAACTTGCAGCTACAGAGGCATGCTGAAGTCGACAACAGTCAATCGATGAGCACGGCAGGTGGTCAGTGAGACTCCGAGAGGCACGTCATGCAAAGCGCTGGTCCCAGGCCCGACTCGTACGCGAGATTGAAGAGTACGCGCGGCGCAAGGACCTCGACATAGCCTCGAAGTCGAGCCTGCACGTCTACGTTTCCGAGTGGGAGAACGGCCGCCGACCCCTCAGTTCCAAGTACGCCGCGATTCTCCGCGCCCTCCTCGGATGGACCGACGCGGAACTGCAGGCTGACACCACCTCGACGGCCGGCACGCTCGTCGACGGCTACGAAGAGCTTCTACTGAGGATTGAGTCAGCCCGCACAGTCGGCACATCGATCGTGCAGACGGTGACTCAACAGACGGAGCTACTGCGCACCATGGATCGGCAGCTAGGAGCGGCCGCGCTGGTCGACCAAGTGCACGCGCACCTCGGCCACCTCCAAGAGACGCTCGCGTTCGCTGTTCTTCCAGAAGCCCGTCGGCCGTTAGCCCTCGCACTCGCCGAAGCGGCCTCCATGGCGGCATGGCAGGCACTCGACGTTGGCGCGGCCGACCGAGCATGGCGCCATTACGAGTTGGCGAAAAGCGCAGCTCGGGAGGCGGACTCCGCCGCGCACCTGGCGCACTCCATGGGCGAGCAGTCGTATGTACTCGCAGATGCCGGCAAGCCCGACCTGGCAGCCCAACTCATCGCCGAAGCCCAACGGGTCGGCGGAAAGCAGATTTCGCCTCGGCTTACCGCATGGCTCCACGCCGCGGAAGCAGAGTTGTACGCGTTGGCGGGCATGACGGACGACTGCCGCCGGGCCATCGATCGAGCGGCTGCCGTGCTTCCCGCAGGGCCGGAAGACAGGGATGCTGACTTCCGCAGCGTCTTCTTGAACGAGGCGCACCTCACGCGCTGGCGCGGCCACTCGCTCGCCCTGCTCGGCGACGAGAGAGCCACGGCCGACCTCCAAGTCGCGCTCGAAGCCATGGACGGCACGTTCATCCGAGCGCAGGCCGGACTGCGTTGTGATCTCGCGCAGGCGTACCTCGTACGACGCGAGATGGACCAGGCGCGAGCACAGCTACGGGAAGCGCGGTCTCTGGCGACCCGGACCGGTTCCATTCGGCACCGTCAGCGGGTCGAGCGGCTCATACAGCGGATGTGACGCTCGGCTTCCCGAACGCGAGCACGTGCAACAGCGCAACCAGCGTGCCCGAACCGGCCAGCTCCCCGCGGGCCATCATGTCGCGCACCTTGGCGAGCGGCACCCACTCGATACGTCCAGCCTCCTCGATCTCGGTCGGCTCGCCTACATACGTGGCCCCGGTGCCGGCGAAGACCTCATGCGGCGAATCAACCATGCCAATCATCGGCTCGAACGTGGCTATCCGAGTCAGCGAAGCCGGCCGCCACCCGGTCTCTTCCTCGACCTCGCGGGCTGCCGCAGCGGCGGAGTCCTCGCCGGCCTCGACAATGCCTCCGGGGAGCTCCCAACCCCATCGATCAGGCACGAAGCGGTACCGCCACATCATCAGTACGCGGTCCTGGTCGTCGATCACCGCCGCAATGGCGACACGCTGAAGATGCACAACGTGGTGTTCGAACCGCTTGGTTCCCGGCGGCTCAACGTCGACGAGTGTCAGTCGAACCCAGGGGTTGTCGTAAATCGTGCGCTCGCCATGGATCCGCCAGGGCTGGAGGTCACTCGCGTCGTCCATGCCGAGAACGCTACCGGGACTGCTCGCAGACGAAGTAGCCGCGGCCGTGCTCCGATCGGATGAGTCCTTCGGCGGCCAACCTTGCCAGCACAAGCCGGACTGTCGTGCGGCCAGCGCTTAGTTCGGCGGCCAACTGCCGTTCCGAGGGAAGGCGCGCGCCAGGGCCGTACTCGCCCGCGCTGATCCAGCCACGAACGGTGTTCTCCACGTTCGCGGTGACCTCACCCATCGGCCGAGCTCCGCACTCCGACTCCCGCCTTCGATCAATGGTGCGCACCAGTCTAGGCGCTCAGCACGGTAACGGGCGACGAGGGCCGCGCTAGCTGCTTGTCGGCTCTTCTGCGGCAAGCCACTCGCGACGCCAACGCCGGCCAACACTCGGATCAACATTGGCGAATGTCGCCACTTCCGCGCCAGTCGGCAACGTTCCTGCCCGGCGCGCGGTCACCCACCATTCGAAAGCGGCGCTCTTCGCCGCTCGCGGCGCTGGCGGTCGACGCGGAGATCGAGCAGTCGACGACGTCGAGCCCGAATCAACAGCGGTCGGACGTTCCGGCATCCGCCCAGAGAGAACCGACGCGGCACGCTGATCCGCCTCGCTCAGCCAGGCGGCGTACACGCGAAGCGTGGTCGCCCCTCCCCCGCCATGCCCCAGCCGGCCAGCCACGGTACGAATATCGGTCCCCGCCGCAATCAGTTCTGTGGCCGAGTAGTGCCGCAGTGTGTGCAAATGACTGTCGATGCCGAGACGCTTCACCAAGCGGTCGTATCTCTGCGTCATCGTGTCCGGCACCGGAAACGTGCTGCCATCTGGGGCTGCCGAGAACACGAATGCCATCGGCGAGAGGTCGATTCCCAGCGCCTCGGCGCGCGCTTCCCAGCGGCGTTTGTGCTCGGCAAGCACCTCGGCGGTGTCGCTATCGATGACTGCGCGTCGCTGCTGGTGAGTTTTCGTATCCTTCTCCACCAGTTCGCCACTCTCACCGATCGATATCGCGCGGCGAAGGGTGACCACGTTGCTCGTGAAATCGACATGCTGCCAGCGCAGCGCACACAGCTCACCCCGCCGCGCGCCGAGCGTCATGGCGCACCAGACGAACGTCCCCCAGTCGGGATCCCGCCACGCCTCGACGACAATGCGGGACGCCTCGGCGGCCGTCGGCGGCTTGGGATCAGGATGCGGCAGCGCTGGCTTGTCGGCCTGCTCCGCGGGATTGAGAGCTATCCACTTCCACCGCACCGCCCGGTCGAACGCGCCGCTAAGGATCCAGTGAATCTGGCGAATCGTGGAAGCCGCTAAGCCCTTGCAGGCGTGTCGT
Source organism: Couchioplanes caeruleus (assembly GCF_003751945.1). NCBI lineage: Bacteria > Bacillati > Actinomycetota > Actinomycetes > Micromonosporales > Micromonosporaceae > Couchioplanes > Couchioplanes caeruleus. Next base: position 2,600,791 of record NZ_RJKL01000001.1, read on the forward strand.
CCGCACCGTTCGTCGCAATCATGCGCCCGCTGCGTCCGGTGCTGCACGTACCGTCGTCCGTCGCAGTGATCACGACACTTGCGCAGCCGCGCATAGAACGTCTCCAACAGTTCGGCGTCCACTCGGCCGACCTGGATGCTGCCGAGCATCGGCCGAATGTGCTTCTCAAGCTTCAGGACGTAGCCGCGCCGGGTGGAAGGCGCGACGTCGAGTACCTCCAGCCAGCGGTCTAGGAGCTGGTTCACCGTAGCCCGGGTCCGCGGATTGCGGCGCTCGTCTACCTGGCTGAGCAACCGCGTGCGGGCCTTCTCAGCCTCGCGGGCCGCGTTCGGCCCGGGAGAGATGATCTCAGTGAGGTCGTGCCGGCGCTTCGTCAGCGGGTCCACACCAGCGTAGACGCGCACCCGCAGGGCGCCGCTCGGAAGGGTGTCGATCGTTCCCCGCTGTCGCTGCCGGGGGACCGCCGGTCGCGTCATACGCGGAACGTTAGCAACGCTTGCGTCATGTCCCGCGTCACGAGAGCCGATCGATGGCGGACTCGCATTCCGTTGTTGCTGGTGGGGCGGGCGGGACTCGAACCCGCGACCGAGGGATTATGAGTCCCCTGCTCTAACCCACTGAGCTACCGCCCCTTACCGGCGGCGATCCTATCCCGCGGCGTCCAGCGCAAGCCAGCGATCTATCCCCGACCCGCGCCCCGTCCGTCACGCGGGGCCGGCGGACCGCCCGGCGCCTGCGAAGGCGCCCAGAGATGCCAGGACCGCTCCGGCCGTACGCCAGCCACCCGCCAGCGCTCCCTGGATCGAGGGGCTGTCGCGGTGATCGCCCGCCACGAACAGCCCGTCTCCCAGTGACACCGGTTTGCGCAGGCGAGTCTGTGGCACCGGCGCCGCGGGGAGGGCGTGGGGGATCGGCATCACACTGATCAGTTCCCAGTCGTCCGTCGGTACGCCGTACAGGCGGGCCAGTTCGACCCGGAGCACCGTCTCCGACGCACCGGAGGGGGCTGCCACGCCTACCGTCGAGGCGGCGATCAGGGACTTGCCGGCGGGAGCGTATTCGGGGGCCGCGTTCGACATGACGACCGTATTGGCCACGATCTCGCGGCGGTCGCCGTCGAGGAGCAGGGTGGGTTCGTCGATGGGGGCGTGCGGGGCGCCGAAGTAGTACGTGGTCAGGCCTCGCATGTCGGGCCTGGGCAGCATCGGCAGGAGTTCCGAGGCGGTGACCGGGTCCGTGGCCACCACCACGGCCCGGCAGCGGATCTCGCCGCCCTCGGTGATGACCCGGCCCGGCTCCACGGCGAGGGTCCGGGCGTTGACGAGAAGCTGCGGGTACGGCAGCGGCCCGGCGACGGCGGCGGGCAGCATCGCCATGCCGTTGGCCGGTACACCGATTCGTCCCCGGGCGAGCGAGCGGAGGATCATGGCGAGCACGTGGCTGGAGGTGTCCAGGGCGCGGTCGGCGAAGACCCCGGACAGGAAGGGGCGCAGCACCTCTTCGATGATGCGGTGCGACAAACCGGCCTTGCGCAACGCCTCCTGGGTGCTCATCTCCGGGGCGTGGAGCAACTTCTCCGGCGGGTACGTGGCGCAGCGCGTCGCCAGCGCCGCGAACTTCAGCCGGTCGGTGAGGGAGCCGACGCCGCTGCCGAGGGCCTGCGGCGCGGTCGTCGGGTCGCGCAGCGGGTTTTCGAGGCGGTGCAGGCGGCCGCCTCGGCGCACCAGCACGCCGGGCGTGAAGTAGCGCATGTCCAGGGCGTCGATGTCGGCGAGCGCGGGCACCCTCGGGTACGCGGTGTTGAGCACCTGGAAGCCGCGGTCGAGCCGCCACCCGTCGACGACGTCGGTGGCGACCCTGCCGCCGATGCGGTCGGCGGCCTCGACGAGCAGCCACTCGACGCCCGCACGATCCAGGCGCCGGGCAGCGGCGAGCCCGGCGAGACCGCCGCCCACGATGACGACGTCCACCTCTACCGGCTGCGACACGGGCACCTCACAGGAGGACAAACAACGCAGGCCTCAGCCTAGCCGCGGACTTTGCGCGCGGCAGGGAAAGAGCAATGCCCGAGCTGACAGTCGGCCACCCCGAGCGACAAGAGCCCACTTTCGCCGTCTGCCGCGAGACCGGGGCCCCTTCCTAGCCTCGGCAGCGGCACCATGGCGAGATTCAAGCAGGGCAGACTTGTAGCGCATCGACACCGGCGACTGGAAGGCCGCTCTCGCTGACACGGGCGACCAGGAGGCCGCCCACGCTGACACGGGCGACCGGGAAGCCGCCCACGCTGACACGGGCGACCGGGAGGCCGTCCTGTCCGCAATGGAGCCGCCACGGCGGCTCCATTGCAAGATCTCTCCGGCGAGCGTATAGACGGTCATCATGATATTCCGCGCGCGGCCCCGCGTGCCGGAGTCGCAGGGGGCCACCGCATGCGCCCGTTGTCCGCCGTCGTCCGCGCCGTACCTGTGCTCGTTGCCGTCCTGCTGGTCACGCTGACGCCGACCGGGGGCGCCGCAGCAGCGGCGCCCGTGGTGCCGGGCTCCTACTACCTGCAGAGCGTCATCACCGGTTTCAACACCGCTGCGAGCGGCGACGCCGTCCTGCAGCATCGGCCCAAGGGCGACGAGGACCACCAGCAGTGGGTGGTGCGCGCCGACGGCGCGGAGTACCAGGTGGAGAACCTCGACCTGCCCGGCCGCTGCCTCGCCCGCTCCGGCGGCGCGCCCACCATGGCCTCCTGCGCGGCGGCGGAGACCCGGTGGCAGATCACGGCGGCCCGCGACGACCAGTACGCGGTCAAGGACCCGGGCGCGGACCGCTATCTGAGCGTGGTGCCCACCGGCGACGTCTGGGCCGACGCGCTCGCCCTGGGCGCAGACGGCAGGCAGGCCCGGTGGTATCTGACGCCGCTGATGCCGCCGCGCACCCCGGTACCGGCCGACGGCGACCGCACTCTCGACCAGGTGACGTTCCTGACCGCGCACAACGCGTTCGCCAACGGCGTCGACGGCGGCTTCGCCCCGCCGATCTTCAACCTCTTCCCCAACCAGGCGCGCGGCATCGATCAGCAGCTCGCGGACGGCGTACGCGGCTTTATGTTCGACATCCACCAGACGCCCGACGGGGCGATCCTCTGCCACCACAACTGCACTCTGGTCGTGCGTCCGGTGGCGCTGTGGGTCGACCTCCAGCGCATCGTCGACTATCTGCAGGCGCACCCGTCCGAGATCGCCACGGTCTTCCTGGAGGACTACGTGCCGCCCACGGTGCTGCGTGCCGAGCTGGCACGGGTGCCCGGCCTGGCCGACATGTTGATCCGCCCGGACCTCGAGGGCGTCCGCGAGCACGGGTGGCCGCGCCTGGCCGACCTGCGCGAGCGCGACAAGCGGTTGCTGATGTTCACCGATCACAGCCGTGCCGCGGACCAGGCCGCCGGATTGACCCGGGACAGCTTCGGCGTGCAGTACCAGCGGGAGTGGACCGTCGAGAACTACTGGTCGATGGGGCCCGGCACGGGCACCTCGGACTGGTCCTGCTACAGCCGTTGGTACGGCGGCCCGGGCACGATCCCGCTCACGCACACCGAGCCGGGCTTCCGTCCGCTGTTCGTCATGAACCACTTCCGCGACGTGCCGATCCCGGCCACGAGCTCGAATGACAACGCCAAGGTGCTCAACCGGGCCGAGCGTTTCTGCACCCCGGCGGCCCGTAAGAAGCCCAACTACGTCGCGGTCGACCGGTATGACCTCGGCGGTCCGGCCGCGGCCGTCGGCCGGCTGAACACCTACGACGTCCCCTAGTTGATCGGCCAGCGCTCGCGGCGGCGCGGCGCGGGGACGGCCGGCCGCGCCTGGTTCAGCAGGTCGGCCGGGCGGCGGGAGAGCTGCTCGGGCACCGGCCACTCGGGGCGGGAGCCGGGGTGAGCCGCGGCGGCACCCGCCGGCCACTCGGAGCGGGAAGCGACGCGGGCCGCGGCGGCGACATGGGCGGTAGCGGTGGCGGCGCGGGCCGTAGCGGCGGCGTGGGCCGTGGCGGCGGCGTGGGCTGTCGCGGCGGCGTGGGCGGTCGCGGCGCCCGTGCGCACCATCCGGTGCCAGCGCAGCCGGCCGCCGAGCAGTGCCATCACGGTCGACTGGATCACGACCAGGTACATGAGCTGCCGGTAGACGATCTGCTGCAGCGGAAGGCTCCAGAGCGGCGTCCAGCGTTCGCCGTCGAGATGCAGGGCGTACGCGGCCGTGGCCACCTGGACCGCGGTGAAGCCCGTCCAGGTGGCGATGACGGTGGCCGGCTCGAGAAAGAACGCGCCGTACACGGCGTAGACGTCCACCATCGGCGCGGTGAGCGGCAGCAGGACCTGGAAGAGCAGGAGGTAGCCGAGGCCGCGCCGGCCGAGGCGGCCGGCGGGGCCGCGCTCGCGCAGCGCGTGGCGGTGCTTCCACATCGCCTGCATGGTGCCGTAGCACCAGCGGTAGCGCTGCCGCCACAACTGGCGCAGCGAGGCGGGAGCCTCGGTCCAGGCGACGGCGCGGGGTTCGTAGACGACGCGCCAGCCCGTCCGCAGCACCGCCATGGTGAAGTCGGTGTCCTCGGCCAGGGTCTGCGCCGACACCCCGCCGGCGGCGTCGACGGCCTGGCGGCGGAAGGCGCCGATCGCGCCCGGAACGGTCGGCATGCACTCGGCGACGTCGAACATGCGCCGGTCGAGATTGAAGCCGATCACGTATTCGAGGTGCTGCCAGCGGCCGAGCAGGCCGCCGCGGTTCGCCACCTTGGTGTTGCCCGAGACGGCGCCCACGCGCGGGTCGCGCAGGGGCTGCACGAGGTGGCCGATCGCGTCGGGCTCGAAGACGGTGTCGCCGTCGACCAGGACGAGGATGTCGTGCTGGGCGTACGCGATGCCGTGGTTCAGGGCCGCGGGTTTGCCGGCGTTGGGCTGGCGCAGGACGTAGACGCCGAGCAGGCCGAGGCGTTCGACGATGTCGGCGGTGCCGTCGGTGGAGCCGTCGTCGACCACGATGACCTCGACGATTGGGTAGTCGCTGCGGACCAGCGACCGTACGGTCTCCGCGATGTTGGCGGCCTCGTTGAAGGCGGGCACGATCACCGAGACCGGCCCGACGTACGCCGGCGGGCGACTCTCGCGACGCAGCCGGCGCAGGTGCAGACGGGCGCTGACGAGCTGGGCCAGCAGCCGCAGCGCGGCGAGCACCACGGCGACGAGCATGAGCAGGGTGAGGGCGTCGGCGAGCCAGCCCCCCACGGACTGGGCGGCGCGGAAGGCGTGTCCCCGCCACTGCTGCCCGGTGCTCGCCGGCGGCATCGCGGTCAGGCCGAGACCCTCCGAGACGGTGACGAAGCGGTAGCCCTTCGCCGTCAGGGCCGGGATGAGCTTGTCGAGGGCCGCGACGGTCTGCGCGCGGTCGCCGCCGGAGTCGTGCATCATCACGACCGCACCGGCCGTGCCCCGGGGACGGGCCGCGGCGGCGATGGCGTCCGCGCCCGGGCGACGCCAGTCGGCGGTGTCCAGATCGGTGAGGACAAGCAGGTAGCCGGCCTCCGCGGCGCGCCGGTGGGCGCGGTGGTCGGCCGCGGTCACGGCCGCCGGTCCCGACGAGTACGGCGGGCGCAGCAGCACCGGCCGGCGCCCGGTGGCGGCGGCCACCGCGTTGGCGGTCAGGGTGAGCTCGGCGTCGAGCCGCCAGTCCGGCAGCGTGGCGACGTCGGCGTGGGTGAAGGTGTGCACGCCGATCTCGTGGCCCTCGGCGAGCACCCGGCGCGCGATCTCGGGGTGCTCGTTGACCTGCGATCCGACCTGGAAGAACGTGGCGTGCGCCCGGTGCCGGGCCAGCACGTCGAGCACGGCCGGGGTCCAGCGGGCGTCCGGGCCGTCGTCGAAGGTCAGGGCGATGGTCTTGGCCGGCATGCCGCGGCTGCTGACGGCGGCGCCGGGGCCGAGGCGCTGGACGGCCGCGCCGCCGGTGACGGCGGCCGGCGCCGGGGCGGAGGAGGGCGTGGGCGCCGATCCGTCGCCCTCGCCGCCGACGTGCCTCACGTAGCCGTTGAGGCTCAGCTCCGCCAGCAGCACGATCAGGGCCAGTACGAGCAGGACCCAGTGGGCCCGTGGCTCCCGCCGCAGCGCGCGTTTGCCCATGTCAGTTCTTCTTCCCCGGCGGCGCCGCCGGGGTGTGGGTCGGGATCCGCCGGCGGTTGCCCAGTTCCTGTGCCGCGGCGGAGGTGCTCGCCGACGCGCCGGGCGTGGGCCTGGTGGTGGCGGTGCGGCCGGGCTCGCTCGTGGGTGCCGCCGGGACGGCGGTGCGGATGCGCGGGCTCAGGGACGGCGCCGGGGACCGTTCCGGTGCGTCACCGCGGAGCCGCTCCGTACGGGACTCCGCCCATCCCGGCAGCGACGCCGGGACGGTGCCGGTGAATCCGGCGATCAGCGCGACGGCGGCGAGGACGAGGACGAGGGCACCCGCCGAGCCGGCGAGCGCGACCACGCGGCGGCGGCGTCCGGTGCGGTCGACGAAGACCGGCTCGACGATCACTTCGGTCCTCGCGTCCTGTCCCGGCCCTCGCCGTCGCCCGGCGTGGCGGTCGGCTTGCCGGGCTGAGCGGGCTTGCCGGTGTGGTCCGGTTTGCCGTCATCGGGCTTGTCTCCCGGAACCTCCTCCGGCGCCGGGGTGGTGCTCGGTGCGCCGGCCTGAGCCGCGCAGAGGTCTGCGATGCGGTCCTCGCCACCGGCCGCGGCGATGAGGTCCCGGCGGGAGGCGGCGTTCATCGCCTTGCCGTGCGGTTCCTGCTGTGCGGCCCAGGACCGGCAGAGCCCGGGTACGGCCGGATCCGCCGACGCCGGCCCGCCGGTGGGCGACGGGCCGGGCGCCGATCGGGCGGATGTCTGGGGGGACGGCGCGGGGAGAGCCGGGGACGGGGGTCGTGCGGACGTGGTCTCGGGCGCCGGCGCGGGGACGCCGACGGCCGAGAACAGGCGGTGGGCCTGCTGCTGCGCCCCGGCGGGGAGATGCCCAGTCTCCGCCGCCAGGGCGACACCACCGCCCGCCAGGACAGCCACTCCGGCCGCCACCTTCACAGCGGCCGTCCTGACGGGCGGTGATATGCGTACACGGCGTCTTCCTCTCGGCAGGCTGGTCGTTTCAGCGTCCCGATACGCCGCCACGATCGCGGCCACCGCAGCCCGCTCGCCGGCCAGCTCCCGGGGGGAGGCGGGCGCCTTGGCGGCGTCGAGCAGAGCGGCCAGCCCACGGAGTTCGGCACCGGCGGGGTCGCCGGCCATCAGCCGGTCGGCCTCCGCCGGCCCGAGCCGGGAATTTCGCCGTGTACGCATCGCAAGAAGAAGAGCGCGCCAGCCTCCCATCGCGTTACACCTCCCTCGTACGGGTGACGAAATTTTCGTCGCCACGCGCCTGAACACGCGGATCGGCGGCAAGTTTGCGCAGGCCACGCAGGGTGGCCACGCGGACGGCGCCGGCACGCTTACCGAGCACCCGAGCGGTGGTCGCGACGTCGAGCCCGGCCACCACCCGCAGCATCACGGCCTCGGCCTGGTCCGGCGGCAGCCCGGCGATGAGCCCGATCGCCCACTCGGTGCCGGAGTGCTCCAGGGCCTGCGCGGCGGCGTCGCCCGTACGGCCGGCGTCGTCGGCGCCGAACTCGGCCGGATCCTCCCGCCTGCGCCCGGCCCGCCGCCGCTCGTCGATGCCGCGGTGCCGGGCGATCCGGAACAGCCAGCCCCGGAAGGCGGCACCATCGCCGGTGAAGCGGTGCAGGTCGCGGGCGGCCTGCAGCCAGGTCTCGGAGGCCACGTCCTCGGCGGCGTCGCCGGCCACGACCCGCAGGTAACGCAGGACGGCGGGCTGCAGGGAGCGCCACAGGGCCGTGAAACCCGCCTCGTCGCCGGCGCACGCCGCCTTCACCGCCGCGGTCAGTTCGTCGTCATCCCACACGCTTGCTCCGTCGACCCCTCACCCCGGCGCCGCTCTTCCGGGCCGGACAAGGCCAGCACGGTACACACCGCCATCGGCGTGGCGTCGCACGATAGGTCCCGCGAGTCGGAGAGATCCTGTGGGTCGAAGCCGAGGACGGCCGCACAGGGGGACGCCGTGGCACAGGCGATACAAAGCCGTGGCACAGGCGATACAAACAGGGATGCAACTGGCCGCGAACCGGCCAGGACGAGGTGGAGGAGCTCCCCCGATTGGACTCGAACCAATAACCTGCCGGTTAACAGCCGGCTGCTCTGCCAATTGAGCTACAGGGGATCACTGGGCCCGACCTCCCGCTGCGCGGGTTGTCGTGGCGACCGGGGAAACAATACATCACCCAGCGCCGGGACCGCTTGCGGGGTACCCCCGACACTCCCGGAGCGGGTCCAACCGACGGAAACGCCAACGGGGGGTATGAGCGGGCGGCAGGATGGGTATGCACCGGACCAGACGCACGCGCGTCACCGAACGGAAGGAGCCGCCATGCGCGGAAAGCTCATGTTCATCACGGGTCTCGCGGCGGGCTTCGTCCTGGGCAGCCGTGCCGGCCGGGAGAAGTACGAGGAGATCGCGGCCAACGCCAAGAAGGTGTGGGAGCACCCGACGGTGCAAGAGGCCGCCGGCGTCGCCCAGGCGCAGGCCAACAAGCTCTACACCGAGGGCAAGGACAAGCTGAACCAGTCCAAGCTCGGTGAGAAGCTGCACTCCGCCAGCAGCACGTCGTCGTCCAACTCGGGCGACCTGTCGACCTCCAGCGCGAGCTCGAACAGCACGGGCACCACGTACTGACCCGTTGCCGCATCCGGCGGCCCGGCCCATCTCCCCGTGGGCCGGGCCGCCGGCGTGTCACGAGGACGACGAGAAGGCCGCGTCGAAGGCCGCCGCGGGGGCGTCGAACGCGAGGCTGCGCACGTACCGCAGTGCCTCCGGGGCGCCGGTCAGGCGGTCCATGCCGGCGTCCTCCCACTCGATCGAGAGCGGTCCGTCGTAGCCGATCGCGTTGAGGGCCCGGAAGCAGTCCTCCCACGGCACGTCCCCGTGGCCGGTGGAGACGAAGTCCCAGCCGCGGCGCAGGTCCGCCCACGGCAGGTGGGACGACATCCGGCCGCGGCGGCCGTCGCCCGTACGGACCTTCGCGTCCTTGCAGTCGACGTGGTAGATGCGATCCCGGAACTCCAGGATGAAGTTCACCGGGTCCAGGTCCTGCCACACGAAGTGGGACGGGTCCCAGTTGAGGCCGAATGCCGGGCGGTGGCCGATCGCCTCGAGGGCGCGCCGGGTCGTCCAGTAGTCGTAGGCGATCTCGCTGGGATGGACCTCGTGCGCGAACCGGACGCCCACCTCGTCGAAGACGTCCAGGATCGGGTGCCAGCGTGCGGCGAAGTCCGCGTACCCTCGCTCGATCATGGCCGGCGGCACCGGAGGGAACATGGCCACCGTGTGCCAGATCGACGAACCGGTGAAGCCGACCACGGTCGTGACGCCGAGCCTGGCCGCCGCGCGGGCGGTGTCCTTCATCCGCTCCGCCGCCCGGGTGCGGACCCCCTCGGGGTCACCGTCGCCCCAGATCGACGCCGGCAGGATGTCCCGGTGCCGCTCGTCGATCGGATGGTCGCAGACCGCCTGGCCGACGAGATGGTTCGAGATCGCGAAGACCCGCAGGTGGTGCTTGGCGAGCTGCTCGCGCTTGCGGTCGACGTAGTCGTCCTCGGCCAGCGCCCGGTCCACCTCGAAGTGGTCGCCCCAGCAGGCGATCTCGAGGCCGTCGTACCCCCACTCGGAGGCCAGCCGGCAGACCTCGTCGAACGGCAGGTCGGCCCACTGGCCGGTGAAGAGCGTGATCGGTCGCGCCATGTCATCTCCCTGTTCGCATGCGTGACGAAGAGGGTCCCGGGCCGGGGCGAGGGTGACCGGCGGCGGCAACCGCCCGGCGGCGGGCGTCGCGGCCGCGCCGGGCCTGCGCCGCCCGGCGGGCCCGCCCGCGCCGGGGTGGGCTACCGGCTCAAACTCTAGGGAAACGCGACCCGGTCAACAAGAGAGACGGGCGCCGATCGAGGTTGCGGCGCACCCGGGGGCGAGAGTCCCAGCTCGGCGAGCGCGAGCGCGCCCTGCCATTCGATGTCCAGATACTCGGTGCCGGGCACCGCACCGGCCAGCAACTGCCGCAACCCGGAGCGCCAGATCCCGGTGGTCGCCGTCAGCGGCGCGGGCGGTTCGGATCCCCACGGTACGCGGCGAAGCACACGCCACGGCCCCGGCGGGAACTCCCGCAGCGCCTGGGCCACATCGGCGACGTAGCCTCCGTCCGGGGTGGTGACCGCGTGCGGCCGCCCGTCGTCCACATAGCGGCGCAGCGTCTCGGCGGCGGCGACCGGGTCGGCCACCTCCACCGCGGTCGCGGCCTCCACGTGGATCACCGGCACGCCCGCGCCGGTCAGCCGGTCGAGGTAGGCGGCCGGGTCCTCCCAGGTGCACGCGAGGTGCGCCAGGTCGAGGGCGACGCCGAGGCGGTCCTTGTCCACCCGCGCGAACGCGGCCGCCACGGAGGCGGAGCCGTCAAGCACCGCGCCGGGCTCGGGCCGGAAACCGACCCGCACGGCGCGGCCGGTCTGCCACGCCACCTCCGCGAGGCCGCCGGAGAGCCGGCCCAGGATGCGCGAGCAGGCCTTCTCCTTGTCTTCGTCCCAGCCCTCCCGGCGGCCCAGGCCGATGGTGCTGACGGCGCCGCGGACGGCGTCGTCGGGCAGCAGATCCACCAGGATGCGCGCGAGGTCGAGGGTGTACTCCAGACGGGCGGGACTGCTCCAGTCCGGCTGGCCGGCGTCCCCGTCCTGCTCCACGCCGGCGTCGTGCCGGGTGCCCTCGGCGCCGTCCTCCGCGCAGGCGATTCCGTTCAACGTGACGACCTCGAGCCGGCGGGCGTCGAGCTCGGCACGGAGCCGGGTGCGGGAGCGCCCGTCGATCGCGAGGGCGGCGGCGAGGGCGGGCGGTAGCCAGAGGCTCACCCCGAGGGTGTGCACGTCGTGACCGGCGCGGACCGCGGCATACGCGTCGAGCCGCTCGACGATGTCCGAAAGAGTCCGGGCGGGCCGCGGGTCGGTGCCGTGGCTCAGGTGGACGACCCGGCCCGAGTGGTGACGCAGACGCATCAGAATCCCTCCTGGAGCGGGGCGTCACCGGCGCCTCCGTGCGCGCGACGTCCCGCGTGGACCCCCCGACCGCGGGTCGTCGCGGCTGTCGCGACGGACCGGCGAGATGCCATGGCGCCTCCATCCGTACGGTTGCCTGCCCTCAGACACGAGCCTCGACGGCCTGCCGGATCAGCGGCGTACTCGCCGTGCGACAACCCGGCCGACCCGGACATGATCCACAAAGGTCGGTGCCATCGCCAGGTGCCGATGCTCCTTCCCTTGGTGAGCTGCTCGGACGGAAATCCGACAGCAACGCGACAGCCAGGAGAAGAGGGCGCGATCGGTGCATCAAATGCACACTCGGACAGGCATTCGACATGTCACACGAGCTCTGTGCCCGGGTTCGACGGCCGCCGCCGGCATGCCGCTTCACCCTCTCGAGCGAGGGGTCGTGCCGGGACCTGCGGCTCGGCCGGATGCGGGCGCTACGGCCTGGGGACGGCACCGCCGGGCCGTGTGCCACGGGACCGTTCTGTGCCCGTACTCATCGCGGGAAAGGCTGCCCGGCAGCGACCCGGAACCCTACGGCCGATGCCGGACACCCACCCCGCCGCCGCCCCGCACGGTCCGGGGCGCAACCGGATCGCCCTCGCGGGTCAGCGGCGGACTTCTCAGACAGAGGCCAGTTCGGCCTCCACGGGGACCCAGGCCGACGTGGCCGCCGACCGCTCCACCGCGTCCAGCACGAGCTGCACTTGCAGAGCATCCGCGAAGGACGGCGCCGGGTCCTCGCCCGCCGCGATGGCCGCGATGAGGTCTCGCGCCTCGTGGGTGAAGGAATGCTCGTAGCCGATCGGATGTCCGGCCGGCCACCAGGCCGCCATGTAGGGATGGTCCGGTTCGGTCACGAGGATGCGGGTGAAGCCCTGCTCGTCGGACGGCGCCGTGGCGTCGTAGAACTCCAGTTCGTTCATCCGCTCGAAGTCGAACGCCACGGAGCCGAGGGAGCCGTTGAGCTCGACGCGCAGGCCGTTCTTGCGGCCCGTGGCGAAGCGGGTCGCCTCGTAGGTGGCGATCGCCCCACCGTCGAGCCGGGCCAGGAAGAGCGCCGCGTCGTCCACGGTGACCTCGCCCGATCCGGCGTGGCCGTTGCCGGTGGCGGACAGTCCGGCCGCTTCGGTGGGCAAGGGCCGCTCGCGGACGAAGGTCTCGGTCAGGGCGCTCACGCCGGTGATCCGGGCGCCGGTCACGTACTGGGTGAGGTCGACGATGTGTGCGCCGATGTCGCCCAGCGCCCCGGAGCCCGCCACGTCCCGGCGTAGGCGCCAGACCAGCGGGAACTCGGGGTCGACGATCCAGTCCTGGAGGTACACGGCGCGGATGTGGCGCACCGTGCCGATCCGGCCCGCGGCGACGAGGCGGCGCATCAGGGCGACTGCCGGCACGCGCCGGTAGTTGAAGCCGCACATCGTCCGTACGCCGCGGGTCTGGGCGGCCGCCGCGGCCTCGGCCATCTCGCGGGCCTCGGCCACCGAGTTGGCCAGGGGCTTCTCGCAGAGCACATGCTTGCCGGCGGCGAGCGCCGCCAGGGCTATCTCCGCGTGGGTGTCGCCCGGCGTGCAGATGTCCACCAGATCGATGTCGTCACGCGCCACCACCTTACGCCAGTCGGTGGCGTGCGCCTCCCAGCCGAGCGTGGCGGCCGCGGCCGCGACCCGGTCCTCGTCACGGCCGCAGACCACCGACATCCGCGCCTGCAGCGGTAGGTCGAACGCGTGGTTGACGGTGCGCCACGCCTGTGAGTGCGCGGCGCCCATGAACGCGTGACCGACCATGCCGACCCGCAGCTGCTCCATGAGTTCTCCCTATGACGAAGTGGACGAACCGCTCAGAACCCGAGCTTGGCGTAGCGCGCCGCGTTCTCCTTGGTGATCGTCTCCGAGGCCAGGGTGATCTCCTTCGGCACCTGCAGCTCCACCAGGTCGGCCATGCCCTTGCCCTGGCCGATCAGCCGGGCGAGCGAGATCGCCGAGGAGGCCATCGAGGGGCTGTAGGTCACCGTCGCCTTGAGGACGGTCTGATCGGCCGCGATCGCGTCGATGGCCGCCTTCGAGCCGGCGCCGCCGACCATGATGAACTCCTTACGGCCCGCCTGGTTGATCGCCGCGAGGACACCGATGCCCTGGTCGTCATCGTGGTTCCAGAGAGCGTCCACCTTGGGCAGCGCCTGCAACAGGTCGGTCGCGGCCCGCTGGCCTCCGTCGGCGGTGAAGTCCGCGGGCCGCCGGTTGGCCACCTTGAAGCCGAAGCCCGCGAGGGCCGCGGTGAAACCGGCCGAGCGCTCCTGGGTCAGCTCCAGCGAGTCGACCCCGGGAATCTCACCGATGATCGGGTTGGCCACGCCCTTGGCCCTCATCTGCTCCCCGATGTACGTGCCCGCGGCGACTCCCATCCCGAAGTTGTCGCCCTTGATCTGCACCCGGTACGCGGCCCGGTCCGGAAATGCGCGGTCCAGGTTGACCACCGGAATACCGGCCCGCATGGCCTCCAGGCCCACCGCGTTCAGCTCCTTGCCGTCGTGCGGCAGCATCACGATCACGTGCGGCTTCTGCGCGATCAGCGTGGCCAGCGCCGCGCGCTGGGCCGCGGCGTCCGTGCTCGCGGCCACCGCCTTGAACTCCACGTCGGTGTAGGCGCTCGCCTGCGCCTTGGCGTTGTTGGTGATGGCGGCGAGCCAGCCATGGTCGGCCGCCGGAGCGGAGAAGCCGACGACCACCTTCTGACCCGGTGCGGCGTTCGGGTTCGCCTTCTCGTCGTTGGTCTTGACCTGGGTGTTCTCCTGCGGTGTGTTGCTGGTGCAGCCGGTGATGAGGGCGCCGGCGCCTACCGCGGCGCCACCGAAGAGGATGCGGCGGCGAGAGAGGTGAGACATGTCTTTCTCCAGGGGTGACCGGGCGGCCGTCGCCGGTCGCCGCGGGGTGGGGGTTCGGTCGGTTCGGGGTACGACCCAGGAGACTCAGTTCGGGGTACGACCCAGGAGATGGGTGAGGGATCGGTAGCGGAACTGCTGGACCAGGACGGCCGCGACGATGATGCCGCCCTTGACCATGTTCTGGGCCTCGGTGGAAAGGTTGTTGATCGCGAAGAGGTTGGTGATGGTGGAGAACACCAGCACGCCGAAGAGAGCGCCGACGATGGTGCCGCGGCCGCCGCTGAGCAGCGTGCCACCGATGATCGCCGCGGCGATGGCGTCGAGTTCGTACAGGTTCGCCATCGCGGCCTGCGCGCTGGTCGCCTGGGCGGTCAGCATGATCGCCGCGATGCCGCAGCAGAGTCCGGACAGGGCGTACAGCAGCAGGGTGTGGAACTTGACATTGATGCCGGCCAGGCGGGTCGCCTCCGGATTGCCGCCGACGGCCACCGTACGGCGGCCGAACGTGGTGCGGTTGAGCAGGACCCAGCCGGCCGCCACCACGACCCCGAGGATGACGACCAGCAGCGGGATGCCGAGAATCTTCGTGGTGGCGATGTTGTTGATGGTCGCGTTGGCGGAGACCTGCGTCTGCTTCCCGGAGATCTGCGCCGCCAGGCCGCGGGCCGCGACCATCATCGCCAGGGTCGCGATGAAGGGCACGAGTTTCCCGTACGAGATCAGCACACCGTTGACCAGTCCGACCACGACGCCGACCACGATGGCGGTGAAGATCATCCCGGCGGCGCCGTAGCTCTGGGTGGCGAGCGTGGTGGACCAGACGCCGGCGATCGCGATGATCGCGCCGACCGAGAGGTCGATGCCACCCCCGATGATCACGAATGTCATGCCGACGGTCACGACGCCGATGGCGGAGGCCTGCTGCAGGATCGTGAAGGTGTTGTTCCTGAACCAGGTGGCGTCGCCGTACAGTTCGGGCCGGGTGACGATTCCGATGATCACCAGGATGACCAGGACGCCGACCAGGCCGATGTTGCGGCGTACGGGTTCCGCACCGTCGCTCTTCCACCAGCTTCCCCGCGGCGGAGCCGGGGCGCCGCTCACGGTCTTCGGCTCGACCGGCGGGGACTGCGCCGGCACGCCGGGGCGGGTGCCTTGATCCGTCATGCTGTGCCCTCCTCTGGCGTGCCTTCCTGGCCCGCGCCGGCACGGTCGTGGGCCGCTTCCGGCGGGCGTCGCTCGGTGCACTCGGTCACGCCGCCTCCCCCTCCATGAGGGACCCCGCCATGACGAGGTCCAGGACGGTCGCTTCGTCGATCTCGCCGGCGGGCGCCTCGTGGATGAGGTGACCCTCGCGCATGACCAGCACCCGGTCGGCGAGACCGAGCACCTCGGGCACCTCACTGGAGACCAGCAGCACGCCCACGCCGCCGGCCGCGAGGTCGTGGATCACCTGGTAGAGCTCCGCCCGGGCGCCGACGTCCACGCCGCGGGTCGGCTCGTCGAGCAGCAGCAGCCTGGTGCCGCCGAGCAGCCACCGCCCCACGACGACCTTCTGCTGGTTGCCGCCGGAGAGCGTGCGTACCGCCCGCTCGATGTCGCGGGGACGCAACTCCAGCAGGTCGGCGGTCTGCGCGGCGGCGGCCCGTTCCCTGCCGGTCCGGGTGAAGCCGCCGCGGGCGTAGCCGGCGAAGGACGACAGTGTCATGTTGCGGTAGATCGGCTCGTCTAGCAGCAGCGCCTGGCTCTTGCGCTCCTCGGGCGCCATGCCCATGCCGTTCCTGACAGCGGCACCGATCGACGAGATCCGTCTGCCGTGGAGAGTGACCGTGCCGCGGTCCGCGCGGCGCGCTCCGAAGATCGTCTCCAGCAGCTCGGAGCGGCCCGAGCCCACCAGCCCGGCGATACCGACGATCTCGCCCGCCCGGACGGTGAGCGACGCGTCCGCGAACTCGCCCTCGCGGGTCAGCCCGTCGACCTCGAGCAGCGGCGGGGCGCTCTTCGCGTCGCGCTGCGGCTCTGGGCCGGCCTTCACGTCGCGCTGCGACGCCGGGCCGGTCTCCGCGTCGCGCTGCGGCTCCGGGCCGGTCTCCGCGTCGCGCTGCGGCTCCGGGCCGGTCTCCGCGTCGCGCTGCGGCTCCGGGCCGGTCTCCGCGTCGCGCTGCGGGAAGACGTACTCGATCGTGCGGCCGGTCATCCGGCTGACCAGCTCGCTGGTCGGGGTGTCGCGGGCCGGCAGGTTGGCGGCGGTGGTCCGGCCGTCCTTGAGGACGGTGACCCGGTCGCCGATGTCGCGGATCTCCTCGAGCCGGTGCGAGATGTAGATGACCGCGATCCCGTGCGACGTCAGCTCCCGGATGATCCGGAACAGGTTCTCCACCTCGTCGTGGGCGAGCACGGCACTGGGCTCGTCCATGACGATCAGCCGGGCATCGTGCGACAGGGCACGCGCCATGCTGACGATCTGCTTTCCCGCCGCCGGCAGCGAGCGGACCAGTCGGCGGGGCGGGATCTGCGGGTGGCCGAGCCGGGACAAGATCTCCCGCGTCCGGGCGGCCGTGGACCGCCGCCGCAGGAATCCCCCGCGGCTCTGCTCGTGGCCCAGGAACGCGTTCTCCGCCACCGACAGGTCGTCGACGAGGTCGAGCTCCTGGTAGATCGTGGCGATCGCGGCGCGCATCGCGGCCTGCGGCGTGGCCGGGGCGAACGGCTCGCCGAGCCAGGTGATGGAGCCCTCGTCGGCGTGGTGCACGCCCGCCAGGATCTTGATCAGTGTGGACTTGCCGGCGCCGTTCTGCCCCAGCAGGCAGTGCACCTCTCCGGCGCGGACCTCCAGCTCGACGCCGTCGAGGGCGCGGACGCCAGGGAAGGTCTTGACCACGCCCTCCAGCCGCAGCACGACCTCTCCGGCGCTCACGGGGGCGCTCATGACGCCTGCTCGAAGGCGGTGTCGCTGGCCAGGACCGCGGCACCCGTGACGCCCGCGCGGGCGCCCAGCTCGCTGAGCACCACCGGCAGGTTGCCGGTCGCGAGCGGCAGCGAGCGCCGGTAGACCACGCTGCGGATCTCGGCGAGCAGGATGTGACCAAGCTGTGCGAGGCCGCCACCGATGACGATCATCGACGGGTTCGCGAAGCTGACCAGCGTGGCGAGGGTCGCCCCGAGCCGGCGCCCGCCGTCGCGGATGAGCCGGATGCAGGTGACGTCCCCTTCTGCGGCGCCGTCGGCGACGTCGCGCGCGCCAAGTTCACCGTGGACGGTGAGGCGCTCGGCCAGGGCCGGCGACTCCCCGCTGCGGGCGGCGGCCAGTGCGTCACGGGACAGCGCCGCGCCGCTGAACAGCGCCTCGAGGCAGCCCGCGTTGCCGCAGGAACACACCGGACCGTGCGCATCGACCTGGATGTGGCCGATGTCGCCGGCGCAGCCGTCCACGCCCCGGTAGACGCCGCCGCCGAGGTGGATGCCGCAGCCGATGCCCGTACCGATCTTGACGAAGAGGAAGTCGTCGACGGAGTGCGCGACGCCGCCGTGCCGCTCGCCGATGGCCATGATGTTGACGTCGTTGTCCACCACGGCCGGGCAGCCGTGCTCGCGGGTGAGCAGCTCCCGCACCGGATAGCGGTCCCATCCCGGCATGATCGGCGGCGAGACGGGCACGCCGTCGCGGAAGCTCACCGGCCCCGGCACGCCGATGCCCACCCCGTCGAGCCGCTCGTAGGCGCCGTCGGTGCGCGCCTTGGCCAGCAGTTCGTTGACCCGGTGCAGGATCACCTTGGGCCCGCTGCGGATGTCGGCGCCCTCCCGGTACGCCGCCACGGGCTCGAGCCGCCCGTTGGTCACCTCGATGTCGATGGAGCTGGCGCCGAGATCGACGGCGGCGAACCGCAACCGGGGGTGCAGCTCGACCAGGGTGGAGCGGCGGCCGCCGCGCGAGGCGGCCATCCCTGCCTCGGCGATGTAGCCCGCCGCGACCAGGCGCTCGACCTCGGCGAGCAGGCGAGGCCGGGTCAGATCGAGCCGGTCACCGAGCTCGGCGCGCGAAACGGGCCCTTCGTCCCGCAGCAGGCGGAGCAGGCGCAGATGGGGGGCGTCGACGACATGCACGGGCAACCTCCGGACCGTCCCCACCGCCGAGACACGGACGGTGTCACGCCCGTCACACTAGGGCCCTTCCGGCACAGGAGTCCATACCTTCTCGTTGATCACCACAAACTTTTGTCGCTGGAGTCAAAAGTTGCCTCAGCTCGGGCGCCGGCCGGTGGCCCACCCCGCGCCATGGTGCGGGGCGAGGTGGGCTGCCGTCACCGGCCCGGTCAGGCCACGATCCACGGGGTGCAACGCCAGGTGCTGGCGCCGAAGGTCGTGCATGCCCGGAACCGGTCGTCGTCCACGATGCTGTTCGGCAGGGTGCCGGTGTCGCGGTACCCCTCGAAGCCGCCGTACGTGCTCGTACAGGCCACCGGTGCCGTCGGCCGTCAAGGATGCAGTGTGTCCGCTCGTGGGGGCCAGTGCGGCCTTACGGCCGGCCCGGTCCATCGAGACGATCCGTGCTCCGTCGGCTGCGGCGATCTTGCCCTGACAGGGCACCGCCGTGGTGAGCTGGCCGGGAACCTCGACCAGTGCGGTGATTTTCCGGCTGCCGGTGTCGACGAGATGTATGCGTTTCATCAGCTTCGTTCCTGAAGGAGGATGCCGTTCGCGACCGACATCGGGCACGGCGACATGGCATGAACCTGCGGAAACGGCACAACCGACGCACGCGGGCTCGCGGGCGCCACGATCGGGCGGTTACGTCTGTTAGGTGGGCAGACTCGACTCACCGACTCCGTCGGCCACAGAAGGCTCGCGGTCCGCGGAGAACGGCTACGCGGTCACCCTGCGACCAGCGCCGGATCGGCGAGCGAACCCTGATCTTGGGAAATTCCGACGGGGTCATTCCTCCCGCACGGAGCCGCACGCAGGACGGCCGCGGCGCCCTTGCGGGCACCGCGGCCGTCGGTGGTCGACTGCGGGGTTATGACGTACTCAGGCCCTTCTCGCTGCCCTTCTTCAGCTTGCGGTCGTCGCGCAGTTGCAGGAACGGCTCGTCGTCCGGCGAGTGCCCGGCCGCGATGGCCCGCCCGCGCTCCAACTCGGCGTCCAGCTCGGCCCCGAGCATGATGGCGATGTTGGAGATCCAGAGCCACACCAGGAAGGCGATGACACCGCCGAGCGTCCCGTACGTCTTGTTGTAGTTGGCGAAGTTGGCCAGGTAGATCGCGAACGCGGCGGAGGCGGCCACCCAGACCAGCACGGCGAAGACGCCGCCGGGGCTCACCCAGCGGAAACCGCCGGTCTTGGCGTTCGGCGAGGCCCAGTAGAGGATCGCGAACATCAGGCTGACGATGACGACGAGCACCGGCCACTTGGCGATGTTCCAGGTGGTGACGGCCGCCTCGCCGAGGCCGATCTTGTCGCCGACCACGCGGGCCAGGTCGCCGGTGAAGACGACGATGAAGGCCGAGAGCACGAGCATCACGCCGATGACCGCGGTGACCCCGAGGCGGATCGGCAGCGTCTTCCAGATCGGCCGGCCCTCGGGCACGTCGTAGATGGAGTTCGACGCCCGCATGAAGGCGCCGATGTAGCCGGAGGCGGACCAGAACGCGGCCGCGATACCGATGATCGCGGCGAGACCCGCCGTGCCCGGGTCCTGCACCTGGGTGAGCACCTGGCCGACCAGGGTCTGGATCTGCTCGCTGGGCGCGACCTCCTGCACGGTCTCCTGCACCGTCCGCTGGCCGTCGCTGCTGAGCATGCCCAGGATCGACACGAGCACCAGCGCGCCAGGGAAGATCGACAGCACCCCGTAGTAGGTGAGCGCGGCCGCCCAGTCGGTGACGTTGTCCTGGGAGAACTGCTTGAAGGTCCGCTTGAGGGCCCCCAGGACGCCCTTGCCCTTGAGCTCGGCGGGGCTGTCCGGTCCGGCGTCCGGGCTCGGCGCGGAGAGGTCGGTATCCCGGTCGTCCGCGGTCCGGGAGGTGGCCGCGGCGTCGAGATCGAGCCGCTTGCCCCGGGCGTCGGCCGTGTCCCGTGCCCCGGCGGCTTTCGCCTCCGCGGCGTTGCCGGGGGCGGTCGTGCCACGGTTCGCCGCCTCCTCGTGGTGGGCGGGCTCGTTGTCGTGGCCGTGCTCGTGCGATGTGTCGCCGGCCTTGCCAAGAAGTCTCATCGCCGGGATACCTCCAGGGCGCTACGCGTCGTCTGCGCGTCGCGTTCCGCTCCCGCTCGGCTCATCCGCCGGCCGGGCGATTCGCGACCTGACCTGGAGATGCCCTGGACATCGCTGCTTTAACCACCTTCTTCACACGGCGTGCTCACCGGATGCCGTCGCGGAAGCGACGACGCTCCGCGATCTGGACCCGCGGGTCCAGGCAGAGCCGGTCGCGGCCGCCGCTTTTCGCCTCGTAGAGGGCCTCGTCCGCACGGGCCAGCACCCCGCTCTGCGTGTCCCCGGCGGTGACCGCGGTGACGCCGATGCTCACCGTGACCGGCAGCTCCCCGGTGACCGGCTCCCAGGGATGGCCGGAGATCGCCTGGCGCAGATCCTCCATGCGCAGCGCCGCACCTGCGACGTCGACGCCCGTGACGACCAGCAGGAACTCCTCGCCGCCGAGCCGGGCGGCGAACCCGGCCGGGCCGGCATCCGTACGGCCGATCATCGCCGCCACGTCCGTCAGGACCCGGTCGCCGGTCTCGTGCGAGAGCGTGTCGTTGACGCGTTTGAAGTGGTCGAGGTCGATCAGGGCCACCGTTACCGGCGAGCCGTCGCCCGTGGCCTTCTCCAGCAGGGCAGGCAGGCGCTCGTCGACGTACCGGCGGTTGTGCAGGCCGGTCAGCGGGTCGCGCCGCGCCTGGTCGCGGAACCACTCCGCCTGGCGGCGAGCCTCGTCGACCTCGAAGAGCGCCTGGCGGTTGCGGGCCTGAGCCTCCCGCTGCGCCGACTGCAACCGCTTCTCCGCGGTGTGGAACCGGTGCATCGTGGCGTACGCGCGGGCGAAGTCGCCGGCCGCGGCCTGGATCTCGGCCTGCTCGAACAGGGCCTGGACCTCGTTGAACCGCAGCGCGTGCCGGCCGCACAGCGCCTGGACGCGGTCGATCGTCTGTTGCGCGTCGTAGAGTTCACCGCGCAGCCGCTGCACGAAGGCGAGCGTCAGCAGCAGGTCGGCCTCGGCGTCGGCCTCCTGCGCGTTCTCGTCCAGGTACGCCCGCAGCGCCGCCCGCGCCGCCCGCTCGGCCGCGTCGAGGTCACCGAGCAGCGCCTCGACCCGGGCGACGGTGTCCAGCGCGGAGAAGTCCAGCGGCCGGCCGTGCTCCTCGCCGGCGGCGCGCAGGCGTTCCAGGACGCGCCGGGCCATGGGCAGGTTGCCGCGGTCGTACTCGGCATACGCATAGTTGTTGAGGGCCATCAACTGGCGGCGGGCGTTGCCGTGCTCCGCCGCGGTCAGGATCGCCTGCTCGTAGCGGTCGCGGGCGGACGGCATCGAGCCGGTCTCGGCGTACGCGTCGGCCAGCTTGATCAGGCACGCGATCCGCCCGGAGACGGGAGTGGTAGCGTCAAGCGCGTCGACGCATTGGATCATGTGTTCGAGATTCGCCGCGAGATCGCCCATGGCGTGGTAGAGCCGGGCCAGCACCCGGTGCGACCGCGACTGTACGCGCATGCAGCCGCTCACCTGCGCCCACTCGAGCACCTCGACGATCATCTTCGCCGCGGACGCCAGCTCGCCGCGCCGCTCGACCATGTCGGCCTGCAGCAACCGGGCCCGCCAGCGCAGCTCGGTCTCCCCCGCCTCGTCCGCCGCCCGCTCGATCATCAGGGCGGTGGCCTGGGCCTCGGCCACGTCGAAGTCGGCGAGATCCTCGTACTCGTCCACGACCTGCGTCATCCGGGCCGCGTCCAGGGGCACCTCGGTGCCCGCCCGCGTCATCATGACCATGGCGACTCCCGGCATCCGTCACGCCGCGGTCGGCTCCGCGGCCTGCGGGAGGGTTTGCTCCCGATCTTCCGATCGGCGCGAGCAGGGCAAACCTGCGGAGAGTCAGCCGGTCACTTGCAGAGCAGTTTCTCCATCCGGCGTCCTGCGACGGCCAGGCCGAGGGCGACCACCACCAGCAGATAGACCACGTCGAGAAGCTGGATCCAGCCCACTCCCCCGGTCGTGATCGCGCGGATCAGGTCGACCGAGCGATACAGCGGCGTGACCTCCACCAGCCAGCGCAGGATCGACGGATACGCCTCGGCCGGTACGAAAGTCCCCGAGAAGAGGAAGAGCGCGAACTGGGCGGAGGCGACGAGGTCGAAGTCCTGCCAGCTCCGCATGAACGTGGACAGCGCCATGCCCGCGGCGCCGAAGGCGAAGCCGACCAGCACCGCGCCCGCGAAGGCGGCCAGGGCCCGCGCCGGCGTGGTGAGCTCCATGACCACCATGACCACCAGGAACGCCGCCGCGTAGATGTTGCCGCGCAGCATCGCCCAGGCGAGCTCCCCCATGGCGATCTCGATGGGGCGGACGGGAGTGGCCAGCATCCCGTCGTACAGCTTCATGAATTTCATCTTGCCGAAGAAGTTGAAGGTCGTCTCCGCCAGCGCTCCGGTCATGGCCGAGGAGGCCAGCATGGCCGGCGCCACGAACGCGGCGTAGCCGACGACCCGGCCGTCCGGCAGCGTCAGGTCGCCGACGAGGGTGCCGACGCCGACCCCGATCGAGAACAGATAGAGGATCGGCTCGAGAAACCCCGACGCCATGACCAGCCAGTACGCGCTGCGCAGCGTCGCCACGTTGCGCTCGACGACGGACCCCGAGCGGCGGCCGGCACCCTCGAAGGAGACGAGTCGCGGCAGGACCAGGGTGACCACGGTGAACCCCTCAGCGCATCCGGGACGAACGACAGGACATCTCAGACCACCAGCCGGCGGCCGAACTGGCGCAGGGCGAGCAGCCACCCCGCCACCGCCCACAGCCCCAGGTAGAGCAGGTGGCCGAGCACCGGCCAGGCCGGTGCGGTGCCCAGCGTCGCCGCGCGGCTGAGATCGACGCCGTGCCAGAGCGGCAGCGCGTATGCGATCCAGCGCAACGGGTCGGGCAGCGACTCGACCGGGAAGAAGACGCCGGAGAACAGCGACATCGGTATGACGCCGAGCCGGAACAGGATGGCCAGATAGCTGTCGCTGCGGATGGTCGACGAGTACGCGAAGGTCGGCGTCGACACCGACAGCCCGACGAGCGCGGCGACCGGCAGCGTGGCCAGCGCCCACCAGGAGTGCATGGTGCCGAAGGCCGCGGCGATCACCAGGAAGGCGGCGCAGCTCGTCAGGGTGCGGAAGACGATGAAGAGCAGGTGGCCGTCGAGGATGTCCGAGACCCGCAGCGGCGCCGCCGCCTGGCCGAAGTAGTTGCGCTGCCACTCGAAGCCGCCCAGCACCGGCCAGGTGGAGTCCCCGATCGCGATCTGCATGGCGGTGGAGGCGATCAGGCCGGGAACCATCCAGTCGAGATAGGGCACCCCCTCGACGCCGCCAGTGACGTATGCGCCGACCCCCACGCCGAAGCCGAGCATCGTCAGCAGCGGCAGCACGAACGACGAGAGCACGCTCGAGCGCCAGATCCGGCGGTAGCTGACCAGGTGATATTCCAGCACATACCACGTCATGTCAGTCCACCAGCGTTTCAAGTGACAAAGAAGCCGGATGGCCCTGGCTACATTCTCACACCGAGCCCAAGCGAGGCAGCGGTCGTGCGAGAAGCCGCCGATCTCTCTTGACGACTGGCATCGCTTGACCGCGTTGGTCCGGAGCAGACACACCGTGGGTGAGGGCAGTGACACCGGACCTCGCCGACGCTCAGCTCGCCTACTGTCCGTGAGCGCCCTGGGCTGGCCCCTCGCCGGCCCGACCGCGACCGAAGCGGCATAGCATCACGGGCCGCGTACGGCATAGAGGTCGCCGGCTGACGGCGGGCCCACCAGAGCACGCCACTCCGCGTAGCCGGTCCGCGATACGCAACTCGACGCGTCTGATGCTCTAGATCCGAAAGTCCCGCGCAACCTGGATAGCACCTGATCAGCAGGGCCACTCTCTGAGCTGAATCTGTAGCCCGAGTACACATACGGAGCCGGGCTGCGGGTCGAACATCGCGCTAGAGACCGCAGGTGCGCTAGACGACGCTACCGCGGGCACGCCGGATGAAGCTGCCGCTGCAGTCGCCGGCGAACTTGCCCAAGCGAGCGTGGCCGCCAGCATCAATCCTCCGAAGTTCCGACAGTGCGCTTGAACTGCATAGTTCCTCCATTGTGGGCAGTGGTCGGACAGGTGGAATGTACGAGCATGGACACCAGGGTGCAAGGGTCTTGGACCAGCAAACTTCGATGCCATCCATCCACATGCACTGATTCAATCTCGCATCACTGCATCGTCCACTCACATCGCCTACACCCGAAAGGAGGACCGTTGGCACGCGGCACCATGCACGCCCCCAAGCCCGACGAGCAGCGTCGCCGCCGCAACGCCCCGACGCACGGCGAGACGGTCCTCCCCCGGGACAACGAACTCCGCGGCCCCGAGCTGGCCGAGCTCTCATCTCGCACCTTCGGCGACGATGTGCTCGCTTGGTACGACGACTGGCGCCGTTCCCCGCAAGCCGCTGTCCACTGGACAGTGAGCAACGGCGGGCACGCCCTGGCTCGCGTGATCCGGCGCAACCTCGCCAAGAGCCGCGACCGGGCGGCCCGCGCGATCGAGACCACGAACGCGCACGCGCCTGGCGAAGACACCGTCGCCGAGCTGTCCTTCCCCTGATCAATGCGAAGGATCTCGGTTCCTCGCGCGGTGACGAGCAACCGAGATCCTCCGACGGTGCGTCCGGTGTCCGGCGGGTCAGGCGACGAACTTGGTAGCGCGTCGCCGGCGCGCCACCACCAGGAAGGCCACGGCGCCCGCGACCACGAGCGCCAGGCCCGCGCTGCCGACGGTCAGCACGTTGGCACCCGTCAGCGCCAGACCCCCACCGGAGCCGGCGTCCGCCTTGCCACCGGCGTTCGCGGTACCGCCGTCCGTGCCGGTGCCGGTGCCGGTGCCGGTGCCCGTGCCGGTCCCGTTACCGGTGCCGTTGCCGGTCCCGGTGCCGGTGCCGGTGCCGGTGCCGGTGCCGGTGCCGGTGCCGGTGCCGGTGCCGTTGTCGGTGCCCGTGCCGGTCCCGGTGTCGGTGCCGGTGCCGGTGCCCGAGCCGTTCGAGCTCTCCGCGATGACGACGATGTCCGCGCGGTCGTCGTCGGCGTTGGCGTCCCTGCCGTGCTCCCGGCCCACGAAGTCGTAATTGACGACCACCTTGGACTTCGTCTCGCCCTTGCGCTCGATCCGGAGGTCGAACTCCCACTCCTGGCTCGTGTTCGGCTTGAGCACGTGGTCCAGGGACGTCGGGAGGCTGCAGTCGTACGCCTCCGAATTCGGCGCCCAGGAGCGCGGGAGGACCTGCCTGCAGTTCTCGGGCGCCTTGACGACCGTCGTCCCCTGCGGCACGTCCACGAAGGTGTTGTCGAACAGGCCGCGGGTACCACCGCCGAAGAAGTTGGCCGCCGCGGGGCCTGTGTTCTGCTGGCCGACCTTCAGCTTGACGGTCTGCCCGACCGCGCCCCGCACGGTCGCGCCGACCGCCTTCAGGTTGACCGGATTGTTACCGGTGATCGTGAATGCCGTGAGGCTGTTGCGGTTGCTGCCAGGGTCCGCGCTCGGCGCACCCACCGGCTCCGACGTGGCCCGCAGGTCGAGCTTGCCGCCCGTGCCGCGCGTCGGATGTTCCTTGCGCCAGGACTCGAGATCCGGTGCCGCCTCCTCGGCGGTGTACCACTTGGCGTGGGTGTACAGCGTGAGCGGCGCCATGGACTCGGCGTCGATGTCGTACTCGACCTGCGGCTGGACCACGTACTGCTTCGCGGGAGCAAGCTCGGTGCCGAACTCGCAGAAGGCAGCACGAGACGCGTAATGGCAGTTGTCGAAGGTCGTGACCGGCTTCATGCCGGGATCCCACGCCAGGAGCACGTAGGTCTTGGCGATGGCCGCGGTGCTCGCATTGCCCACCGCGAGCGCGTCCGCGGCCCTACCGCCCGGCGTGGCCGTGACGGCCGTCGTCGGACCGCCGACGAGTGCCGGCTGGCCCGGAGCGGCCGAAGCCGCGGTCGACGAAGCCGCGACGGCGAGCCCGATGAGCCCGACGGCGCCGAGGCCGCGGATCCACGGCCGGAAACGACTTCTTGCCACGATCTCCCCCATGACTGACTTGATCAACAACCCGCGCAGCATAGAAAACGCCCGCAAGGACCACCACGGCGGGCATCCGGGCTCGGGCGCGTCTCGAAGTAGGTGTGTCGGTCTTCGATAGACGACGAGGTCTCCGGTAGAGGGTTCTACGACCAAGAAGAACCTGAATACCGGAGACCTCGTGGCTACCTTAGCGGTGACGAGGCGGTTCGACCTGACCGACGTGCAGTGGGCACTGTTGGCGGCGTTGCTGCCTGCGCCGAAGCGGTCGGATCGGCCGTCACGATGGACGAAACGGCAGTTGATCGACGGGATCCGCTGGCGAGTACGTACCGGCGCGCCCTGGCGTGATGTACCGGACTGTTACGGCTCGTGGCAGGCGGTCTATGCGTTGTTTCGCCGCTGGCAGCGTGCCGGTCTCTGGGCGCAGATCGTGACGGGGCTGCAGGCCCGTGCGGACACCGTCGGGCTGATCACCTGGGATGTCAGCGTGGACTCCACGATTGCCAGGGCGCATCAGCACGCCGCTGGAGCCCGCATCAGCGGTCAGCGTGAACCGGCCGGCGGCGTCGGGCCCGAGCCGTCCGATCACGCGTTGGGCCGCTCTCGTGGAGGCTGGACCACGAAGCTGCACCTGGCCTGCGAGCAGGGCGGTAAGCCGTTGTCGATGCTGCTCGGCGCGGGATCAAGGCATGCATCCCGAGCAAGACCGACCAGGACGCCCACCGCCTGGCCAAAGGCTCCCGGGGCGGCCGTCCACCCGCCTTCGACCCGCAGATCTACCGGCAACGCCACGCCGTGGAGTGCGGCATCAACCGCCTCAAACGCCACCGCGCCGTCGCCACTCGCTTCGACAAACCTCGCCGCCCGTTACGAAGCCACCCTGCACATCACCGCGATCAACGAGTGGCTACACGCACTTCGAGACGCGCCTAGTCCACCAGCGTCCGTCCGGTGAGGTGCAGGAACACGTCCTCGAGGCTGCTGCGGCGCACCAGGACGCTGGCCGGGCTCAGAGCGCGGCGATGCACCTCGGCGACCGCCTCGTCGCCGTCGCTCACATAGAGCAGGATGCGGTCCGGCAGGATCTCCAGGCGCTCGCCGACCCCGGCGAGCTTGTCGGCGAAGGCCTCCTGGGACTCCACGATGAAGCGCAGCTCGACCACCTCGCGGGTCGAATACCGCTCGATCAGGGCGCGGGGCGAGCCCTCGGCGACGATGCGCCCACCGTCCATCACCACGAGCCGGTCGCAGAGCTGCTCGGCCTCGTCCATGTAGTGGGTGGTCAGGACCAGGGTCACGCCCTGCTGCTTGAGCCGGAACAGGCGCTCCCACACCAGATGTCGGGCCTGCGGGTCGAGGCCGGTGGTGGGCTCGTCGAGCAGCACGAGGTCGGGCTCGTTGACCAGCGCCCGGGCGATGGTGAGCCGGCGCTTCATGCCGCCGGAGAGCGGCTCGACCTTGCTGTCGGCGCGCTCGCTCAACTGCACGAAGTCGAGCAGCTCGTCGGCGCGCCGGCGGGCCACCTTGCGGGGGATGCCGAAGAAGCGGGCATAGGTGGTCAGGTTCTCCCGGACCGTGAGCTCGAGGTCGAGGTTGTCGAGCTGGGGGCAGACCCCGAGGCGGGCCCGGATCGCCGGCCCCTCGTGCAGCGGATCCTTGTCGAGGATGCGCAGGACGCCGCCGGTCGGCGGGGACACGCAGCCGATCATCCGCATGGTGGAGCTCTTGCCCGCGCCGTTGGGACCGAGGAAGCCGAACGCCTCCCCGCGCGCCACGTCGACGTCGATGCCGTCGACGGCGGTGAAGTCACCGAAGCGTTTGACCAGCCCGCGGGCGTGAATGAGGCTCACCCGAGCGACCTTAGTGAAGGGGTCCGACAAAACCGCGCGTTTGCTGAGCCGAGCTTGCGACCGGCTTGAGCCTGCCCGCCGATCGAGGGGAGGTCAGAAGGAACCGGGAAGGAAACACGAAGTGAAACTGTCACGCATGGTCGCCGTCCTGAGCCTGAGCCTGCTCGGCTCCCTGGCCGCCCCGATCTCGGCATCGGCCGCCGTGACACCGCCCGCTCCGGAGGCCCCGCCCACGCCGGTCAACGTGAACAAGAACCGCGCGTACATGAGCCCGATGGAGACGCAGCTCTTCTGGGCACCGGCGCCGAGGGCCACCAGCTACGACGTCACCGTCACCGACGGCACCACGACCAACACGTATTCCGTGCCGAGCTCCGCCTACTACATTGCCATGGGCACCAGCATCAAGCGCTTCACCCTTCGGGTGCCGACGCCGGACAAGTGCACCAGCTACAAGATCACTCTCGCGGCGCGCAACGCAGGGGGCGTGAGCGCGCCGGTCCTCATGACGGAGAAGACGCTGGCCCCGACGATCGTGACCAAGGCCTTCGCCACCCGCGGCTCCGCGCCCACCA
Source organism: Couchioplanes caeruleus (assembly GCF_003751945.1). Classification (NCBI taxonomy): domain Bacteria; kingdom Bacillati; phylum Actinomycetota; class Actinomycetes; order Micromonosporales; family Micromonosporaceae; genus Couchioplanes; species Couchioplanes caeruleus. Next base: position 2,629,577 of record NZ_RJKL01000001.1, read on the forward strand.
TCGGCAAGTTCACCATGTCGGCGCCGCACTGGCGGGGCTACCTGGGCGACCCGGTGCGCGGGACGGCCTGGGCGGACGACCCCATGAACGCGACAGGGACGCTGAACGTCAAGATGGACCTGGTCCGGCTGGTGGACAACAAGGTCGTCAACACCGCCTCCTGGGCCGTCGGAAGGTGGAGCACGGGCACCCGGACGCAGAACTTCTTCGGTCTCGAGGCCAAGCGCGCCTACGTGCTGCAGGTCACCATCTCCAACGGCTGGGGTAGCTGTTCCCGCCAGGTGGGCAAGATCCTGCTCCCCCGCCTGCCGTGACGTCCGCCCGGCCCCGCGACCGATCAGGCCGCGGGGCCGGTGAAGCCGTCAGGGACGGCCGAGCCGTGAGAGGCCGGTCATGCCGCCGGTGGGGCGGTCGCCTCCTGCGCCGACGCGACGAGCTGATCCGTGGCCTCGATGATCGGGTCGGCCTCGACCGCCGTCTTGGCGTCGTACCGGACCGCCCAGCTCAGCCCGTCGGCGCCGCTGATCCGCCGCCCGACGACCCGGACGCCGCCGTTCGGCGGCAGCGGGTGGTGCGAGGTGTACGCGACCGAGCGCGTCACCCGGGTGCGCACCTGGTCGGGCAGCTCCCCCGGCTCCAGCAGCAGGAACCCGGCCACCGGGGCGTCCACCAGCACCGTGTATCCGTTGCGCTCCTGAGCCACCTCGGCGGGAGTGATGCGCAGCTCGCGCCCCGACCAGGCGGCCTTGTGGATTTCGTGCCAGCCCAGCCGGCGGCCGTCGGGCAGCCACAGACCCCGGTTGGTGGCGACGAGGACGCCGTCGCCCTCGGTGGCGGCCCACGCGAGGACGCGCTCCTCGTCCTCCAGCGGGGGTCGCTTGTCGGCCGGGAGCTTCGGGACGCGGCGGAAGAGTCTCACAATGCACCTGCTGCCTGGTCGCGGAGAGCGCGGGCGTGCTGTTCCAACGAGAAGAGCTCCCCGGCGAGCGCCAGGTACTCGTCCTTGTGCGCCACCGGGTTGAGGCGCTGCACCTTCGACTTCAAGTCCTTGATGCGGGTGGTCACCGAGCCGACCTGCAGGCGGGCCAGGGTGATCTGCACGTACCGCAGGTCGGCCTCACCGTCGACGAGCAGCGGCTCGACCGCCAGCTCGCCGACCAGCGCCTTGCCGCCCAGGTCCTGGCAGGCGTCGCGGACCGCCTCGATCCACACCGCGCCGCCGGTGGCCGAGGCGGTGCCGCCGGCCGCCGCGACGGCCGCGCGGACGTCGCGCAGGACCGGGTCGCCGTACGCCTCGGCCTCGATCGCGTCGAACATCGGCCCGGCCAGCACCGGCTGTTGCAGGGCCAGCTTCAGCGTCTCCCGCTCGACCTGGCGCTGGGGGCTGTCGGCGGCGCGGCGCTGGGCGACCACCGGAGCCTCCGGTGACAGGGCGGCGGCCACCGCCCGCTGCACCGGCTCCAGGTCCATGCCGAGGTCGCCGGCGAGCTTGCGGGCGTACTCGGGACGCTTCTCCCTGTCCTTGATCTTGGCGACCAGCGGCGCGGCGCGGCGCATGGCCTCGACCCGTCCCTCGACGGTGTCCAGGTCGAAGCGGGCCAGGGTCTGGCGCAGGGCGAAGTCCACGAGCGGTTCCCGCCCGGCGATCATGTCGCGGACGGCGAGGTCGCCCTTGGCCAGGCGCAGCTCGCAGGGGTCCATGTTGTCCGGGCTGACCGCGATGAACGTACGCCCGACGAACCGCTGATCCTCCTCGAACGCCCGCAGCGCCGCCTTCTGCCCGGCCGCGTCCCCGTCGAAGGTGTAGATGATCTCGCCCGTGAAGCTGTCGCTGTCCATCAGCAGCCGGCGCAGCACGCCGATGTGGTCGACGCCGAAGGCCGTGCCGCAGGTCGCCACCGCGGTCGGCTCCCCCGCTTCGTGGCAGGCCATGACGTCGGTGTACCCCTCGACGATGACCGCGCGGCCGCGCTTGGCGATCTCGCGCTTGGCGTTGTCGATGCCGTACAGGACGTGGGACTTCTTGTAGAGCGGGGACTCGGGGGTGTTCAGATACTTCGGCCCGTCATCGTCGGAGAAGAGCTTGCGCGCGCCGAAGCCGATGACGTCGCCGCTCAGGTCGCGGATGGGCCAGAGCAGGCGGCGCCGGAAGCGGTCGATGAGCGAGCCGGACCGGGCCGGCTTGGACAGGCCGCCGGCGGTCAGCTCCTCCGCGGTGAAGCCCTTCTGGCGCAGGTGTTTGGTGAGCAGGTCCCAGCCCTCGGGGGCGTAACCGCAGCCGTACTTCTCGGCGGCTTCCCGGCCGAAGCCTCGCTCGGCGAGGAACTCCCGGGCCTTGCGCGCGCCGGCCCGGCCGAGCTGGTCGGCGTAGAACTCGGCGGCGGCCGCGTGGGCGGCGATCAGGCGCTGCTTCTGGCCGGGCTGCTGGCGGGGCGTGCCGGGCCGCTCGTCCGAGGTGTCGTAGCGGAGCTGGATGCCGGCCCGGCCGGCGAGCCGCTCGAGCGACTCGACGAACGTGAGGTGCTCGGCGTCCATGAGGAACTTGATGGCGTCGCCGCCCGCTCCACACCCGTGGCAGAAGTAGACATTTCGGGCAGGTGACACGGTGAACGAGGGGGTCTTCTCATCGTGGAACGGACAGAGACCCTTGAGGTTGCCGCCGCCCGCCGAGCGCAGTGTCACCGTCTCGCTGATCACGTCCGCGATCGAGGTGCGGTCGCGGACCAGCGCGATGTCCTCGTCTTTGACCCTGCCCGCCACCGCTACATACTGCCTCGCGTCACCGGCGGCCCGCCAAGAGGGTCCGGTGCAGAGCGACCGCCGCCGGATCGGTCAGCGAGGCGACCTGGTCGACCACCACCCGCAAGCGCGCGGCGTCGTCCGCGGCGGCCTTCCACTCCTGCGCGAACATCGGATCGAGGTAGCCGGGCGCGCGGTCGCAGAGCAGATCGACCAGCGAGGTGAGGATGGCGCGCTGCTGCTCGTACCAGTCCTCCGCGGCGCGGGCGCGCATCACGTAGCGCAGCGCCATGCCCTTGAGGAGCGCGCACTGGTTGCGCACCGTACGCGGCACGATCAGGTCGGCGTCGTAGCGGCGGACCTGGCCGTACCCGTGCCTGCTGTTCGTGGCCCCGACCGCCGACGAGACGAACCGGCCGGTCAGGACGCTGGTCATCCGCTTGAGCGCGACCTGCGCGGCATACGTGCCGTCGTAGTCGGCGGCGGCCCGCACCACCCCGTCGGAGAGCAGCAGGTCCAGAGCCTCTCCGAGCGCCGCCGGGGTCTCGTCGGAGTACGCGGCGGCGACGTCGGCGCACAGCTCGGCACGCTCGCCGGCGTCGTCGAGCAGCGGCCGCAGCGACAGGTAGCCGCCGTGCACCCCGTCCTCCACGTCGTGCACGGAGTAGGCGACGTCGTCGGCCCAGTCCATGACCTGCGCCTCGAGGCAGCGGCGCTCGCCGTCGGGTGCGGTCGAGCGGATCCAGGTGAACACCGGCATGTCGTCGGCGTACACCCCGAACTTGCGGGTTCCGGGCCGCCGCGGCCAGGGATATTTGCAGCTCGCGTCGAGGGAGGCGCGGGTGAGGTTGAGGCCGGCGCCCTCGACCTTGGCCTCGAGGCGGGTCAGCACCCGCAGGGTCTGGGCGTTGCCCTCGAAGCCGCCACACGGCTGCGCCACGGCGTCCAGCGCGGCCTCGCCGTTGTGCCCGAACGGTGGGTGGCCGATGTCGTGCGCCAGCCCGGCCACGTCCACGACGTCCGGGTCGCAGCCGAGCCGCGCGCCCATCTCGCGGGAGATCTGGGCGACCTCCAGGGAGTGCGTCAGACGCGTACGCAGGAAGTCGTCGGACCCGGCCGTGTGCACCTGGGTCTTGGCCGCCAGACGTCGGAAGCCCGCGGAGTGCAGCACCCGGGCACGGTCGCGCTCGAACTGGGTACGGCCGTAGCCGCTGTCCTTGGCGGGTTCACTCGCCCACCGCTCGGCGTCGCCCGTCATGGCTCAACCCTAGAGGCCGGAGTTGATCACTCGGACTGCTTCGCGGCGAGCACGCAGAACTCGTTGCCCTCCGGGTCGGCGAGCACCACCCAGCTCACGTCCTGCTGGCCGATGTCGATGGCGCGGGCGCCCATGTCGACCAGGCGCTCCACCTCGGCCTCCTGGTCGTCCGGGCACAGGTCGAGGTGGAGGCGGTTCTTCACCGTCTTGGCGTCCGGGCACGTGCCGAAGAGCAGGCCGGGCAGGGTGTCCGGGGTACGCCGGATCTCCACCCCGTCCGGTTCCTCGCTCACGATCACGTAGCCGAGCGCCTCCGCCCACCAGCGCGCGAGCCGCGCGGGGTCCTCGGCGTCGACCACGATCTGCTCCCAGGTGCTGGCCATGGGACACCCTCCACGAAACACCATCGAAAGTGACGATCATGTCACGCGCGGACGGCCGGCGCAGCTTCGATCGAAACAACGCACTCGTCGTGCGACATCCTCCGGCCAGTCCGCCGACACTGGCCGAAAGGAGGAGCGACATCGTGATTTCGCTGAGCCACCGCCTCACCGCCCTGGCCGAGGCCGGGCGCACCGGTGCCCTGCACATCGGCGGTACGCCGGGCGGCACCGTCTATCTCGTCGCCGGGCGCATCACCCACGCCGAGTCGCCGGCCTGCCCCGGCATCGGCGAGCGGTTGATCGGTTCCGGCCGCCTCTCGGCGGCGCAGTGGCAGGCCGCGTACGACGCCGGCCACGACGGCCGCCAGGTCGGCCGGGTGCTGCTGCGCGACGGCCACCTCGGCCACCACGAACTGGCCTGCCGGGTCGTAGCGACCATCACCGCCGTCACCCACGCGCTGCTGCAGGCCGATGATGCGCCGATGTTGTTCGTGGCCGGCGAGCGGCACTGGTTCGGCACGATCGCCGAGGCCGATCTGGGCAATCTCGGGCCGGAGACGGCGCGGCGGCTGCTGGCCCGGCCGCTGTCCCACGGCGGACGGCCCGCGCGATGCCGGCGGCGCTCGCCGGTGCCCGGATGAGCATCGACGACCATGACGCACACCGGGTGCGACTCACGATCTCAGCGTGGCCGCAGGATGGCCCATTGTGACGGCGGGAGGTACGACATTCCGCCGGAGCGATGAGTCCGGAACCACCCGACACCGCCGGCAGCGGGGACCGGCTGCCGGCGGGAGCATCACTCGGCTGAGGAGAGATGTGCCCGGGGTCGAAAACTGTCTACAGGAGGCCATGGCGATCCCCGGCGCGATCGGCGCCAGCATCGTCGACTACACCACCGGCTTCCCGGTCGCCACGACCGGAGCCGCACCCAACGAGGACCACGAGGCCGCGGCGGCCGGCACTGCCGACGTCGTCCAGGCCGCACAGAGCCGAGCGCTGTTCGTCTCGGCCGTACCGCACGACCTGCTCGAGGACCTCATCATCACGACCGCGGGGGGCTACCACCTGCTGCGGCTCGTCCAGACCGACTTCGACAGCCGGCTCGTGCTCTACGTGTGGCTCGACCGGATCCGCGGCAACCTCGCCGTGGCCCGGCGGCGCATGCAGACACTGGCCGACGAGTTGATCGCGACATAAGGGATGACAGTTCTCAGTAGTGAGGAGTTCACGGTGAAGCCCCCGAAGTCCGCCGCGCCCGGCCGCCTGCTCACGCAGGTGGCCGGCGAGCGGCGGACCGGCGCCCTGATCGTCGGCGGCACGCCGGGTGGCACGGTCCACCTCGACGAGGGCCTGGTGACCTACGCGGAGTCGGCCGCCGCCCCGGGCGTCGGCGAACTGCTCACCGCGTCCGGACGGCTGGCGGCGCGGACCTGGCAGGCGGCGCTCGACGCGGGCACCCCGCGGGCCTCGGTCGGGCGGCTGCTCCTCGACCAGGGCCACATCACCCAGGGAGAGCTGGAGCTGTGCGTGCTGGGGGCGACGTACGACGCCGCGTACTTCGCGCTCTCCCCCGCCTCGGCGCCGGTGGACTTCGTGGACGGCGTCAAGCACTGGCTCGGCGACCTGGTCCGCGTCGACCCGGCCGCGCTCAATCGGGAGTCGCGCCGCCGCGTCCGGCTGCTGGACGAGATCTTCCCCTATCCCCAGCTCGACACCGAGGCGGTCATCCCGGTGACCCGCCCGCCCCGGGAGCGGATCACGCTGACGGCGGCGCAGTGGGAGCTGCTGGTGCACGCGGACGGCCAGCGCACCCCGGCCGACCTGGCCCAGTTGCTCGGCCGCGCCGGCTACGCCACCATCCAGGAGCTGCGCCGGCTCGCCGCGGCCGGCCTGATCGAGCTGCCCACGCCCCGGGACGCCGCCAGCGCACCCACCTTCGTACGCCTGCCGCGCGCCCGCGGAACGGCGGTGGACGTGCACCGGGCGACGCCGCCCGGGCCGGCCGTACCCGCCGTCACCGCGACCCGGCCCGGCCTGGCCTCGGGCGACCCTCCCGTGCGCGAGCCCGACCCGGCCACGGCGAACGGCTCGGCCTACCGCCCGCCGCGGCTGGCCCGGCGCAAACCCGGCGCCAAGCTGCCGAAGGAGCTCGCCGCCGAACCGGCGCCCATCCATCCCGGCACGGACGAGGTTCTACTCAAACGCATCCGCACCGCCCTGAAAGCCCTGCGATGACGCGGGCCCCTCCCGCCACCCGGCGGTCGACACAAAGGAGAAACCGCGGATGACGGTGGACCCGGCGGTACTGAAGGAACTCGGCAACCTCCGCAGCAGGCTGCCCGAGCTGTCCGGAAGCGTCCTCGCGACCGCCGACGGCATGGTGGTCGCCCACGACGCCCACGGCATCGAACCCGACAGCCTCGCCGCCCTGGCCGCCGCTCATCTCGCCCTTGCCCGGCGCTTCGCGCACGCCGTGAACCACGGAGAACTGCGCGAGTCGGTGGTGGAGTGCGACGGCGGATACATCACCTCGTACACCGCGGGATCGAACGCCCTGCTGACCCTCGTCACCACCGGAGGCGCGAATCTGGCCCTGGTTCACCTCGAGGCACGCCGAGCCGTACGCCGGCTCATGAAGCTGCTGGTCCTCGAGCCCGCGACCCCCCGGCCGGAGATCCCGATGCAGGCGGGTCCCCCGACGCCGCTCGCCCGGCGGACACCGATGGCGACGCTGCAGAACACGATCCGAGGCCGCTGAGGTCTTACCCGCAACACCCCTACCCACCATTGCGAACACGGAGGACCACCAAATGCCCGACATGGACACCGCACTCAAAGAGGTCATGGAAATCGACGGCGCCATCGGCGTCGCGCTGGTCGACCACACGAGCGGCATGGCGCTCGGCACGGTCGGCGGCGGCAAGGATCTCGACCTGACGGTCGCCGCGGCCGGCAACACCGACGTGGTCCGGGCCAAGCTCCGGGCGATGGAGATGCTGAACCTCTCTGAGAAGATCGAGGACATCCTCATCACCCTGGACACCCAGTACCACATGATCCGGCCGCTGACGAGCCGCTCGGGCAAGGGCCTGTTCCTGTACGTCGCCCTGCGCCGCGACCGCTCCAACCTGGCGATGGCGCGCCACCAGCTCAAGCGCATCGAGAACGACCTCGACGTCTGAGCAATCTGCACGACAGTGGCGGGGAGGGCACCTGGCGCCCTCCCCGCCGCTGTCGTGTCCCGCGCGGGCCTAGCCGCCGCTGTTGTCCATCTCCGCGCCCTCGGGCACGGTGTCGTCGTCGCGGCTGTCGAGCCAGCCGTACGGCAGGGAGACCTTGCCCGGCGCGTTGACCCGGCCCCGGGGCTGGCCCAGCGACTCGCGCGGGAACGGCGCCGCCGCGTCGAGCTTGCCGAGCAGGTCGTCGAGCTGGGCCAGCGACGCCACCATCGAGAGGCTGCGACGCAGGTCGCCGCCGACCGGGAAGCCCTTGAGATACCAGGCGATGTGCTTGCGGAAATCGGCGCAGCCGTGCTTCTCGTCCTCGAGCGCCTCGACCAGCAGGTGGGCGTGCCGGGACATGACGGCGGCGACCTGCCCCAGGTTGGGCAGCTCCTGGGACTGCACGCCGTCGAACGCGGCGTGGAGGTCCTTGAAGAGCCAGGGCCGGCCGAGGCAGCCGCGGCCGACCACCACGCCGTCGACGCCGGTGTGCGCGACCATCCGCATCGCGTCGGCGGCCTCCCAGATGTCGCCGTTGCCGAGCACCGGCACGTCCAGGGCCTGCTTCAGCGTGGCGATGGCGTCCCAGTCGGCCGTACCCGAGTAGCGCTGTTCGGCGGTGCGGGCGTGCAGGGCGACCGCGGCGACGCCGGCCTCCTGGGCGATCAGCCCGGCCTCGACGTACGTCAGGTGGTCGTCGTCGATGCCCTTGCGCATCTTGACCGTGACCGGGATGCCGGCCGGCGCGGCCGCGCGGACCGCCTGGGTGACGATGCGGCCGAACAGTCTGCGCCGCCAGGGCAGGGCGCTGCCGCCGCCGCGGCGGGTGACCTTGGGCACCGGACAGCCGAAGTTGAGATCGATGTGGTCGGCGAGATTCTCCTCGGCGACCATGCGCGCGGCCGCCGCGGTCACGTCCGGGTCGACGCCGTAGAGCTGGAGGCTGCGGAAGCCCTCGTCGGAGGCGAACTGGATCATCTTGAGCGTCTTGGGGATCCGCTCGACCAGCGCCCGAGTGGTGATCATCTCGCAGACGTAGACGCCCCCGCCCTGCTCACGACAGAGCCGCCGAAACGCGACATTGGTGATGCCGGCCATCGGCGCCAGCACCACCGGCGGCCACACCTCATGCTCACCGAGCGTCAACGGCTTCAAGGAAACTGCGGAAGTCACGGCGTCGAGCATGGCACAGGGCTGTCCAGGGCACGAAAACGTGCGGACGCAACCGTAACCAGAGTCGCGCCGCGCCCGCCGATGACGAGGGTGCCGAAACGGACTAGGCGTTTGCCGTGGTCCGTTTCGGTGCCCTCGTCATCGGCTCCTAGGGCGCAGTGCCCGCCGAAGCGAGGCGAAGACCATTCAACAGCCGGGCAGGCGGTTGATCAGGTAGGTCTCGATCTGGTCGAGGGAGACGCGCTCCTGCTTCATGGTGTCGCGGTCGCGGACCGTCACCGCGTCGTCGGTGAGGGTGTCGAAGTCGACCGTGACGCAGAACGGGGTGCCGATCTCGTCCTGGCGGCGGTAGCGGCGGCCGATGGCCTGGGAGTCGTCGAACTCGACCATCCAGCGCTTGCGCAGGAGCTCGGCGAGGCCGCGGGCCTTGGGCGACAGCTCCGGGTTGCGCGACAGCGGCAGGACCGCCACCTTGATCGGGGCGAGCCGCGGGTCGAAGCGCATCACCGTGCGCTTGTCGACGCCACCCTTGGTGTTGGGCGCCTCGTCCTCGTCGTACGCCTCGAGCAGGAACGCCAGCACGGCGCGGGTGAGGCCGGCCGCCGGCTCGATGACGTACGGCACCCAGCGCTCCTGCTTCTCCTGGTCGAAGTACGACAGGTCGACGCCGGAGTGCTTCGAGTGGGTGGAGAGGTCGAAGTCGGTGCGGTTGGCGATGCCCTCCAGCTCGGCGAACTCAGTACCGCCGAACTTGAAGCGGTACTCGATGTCGACCGTGCGCTTGGAGTAGTGCGAGAGCTTCTCCTTGGGGTGCTCGAAGAAGCGCAGGTTGCTCTCGCTGAGGCCGAGGTCGCGGTACCAGTTCCAGCGCTGCTCGAGCCAGTACTCGTACCACTTCTCGTCCGTGCCGGGCTCGACGAAGAACTCCATCTCCATCTGCTCGAACTCGCGCGTACGGAAGATGAAGTTGCCCGGGGTGATCTCGTTGCGGAACGACTTGCCGACCTGCGCGATGCCGAACGGCGGCTTCTTGCGCGCGGCGGTCGCCACGTTGTTGTAGTTGACGAAGATGCCCTGGGCGGTCTCGGGACGCAGGTAGTGCAGCCCCTCCGCGCTCTCGGTCGGGCCGAGGTAGGTCTTCATCAGCCCGTTGAACATCTTCGGCTCGGTGAACGTGCCCTTGTTGCCGCAGTTGGGGCAGTTGAGCTCGCTCAGCGAGGCGGGGGCGGAGCCGTGCTTGGCCTCGTACGCCTCCTCGAGGTGGTCGGCGCGGAACCGCTTGTGGCACGACTGGCACTCGGTCAGCGGGTCGACGAACGCGTCGAGGTGGCCGGAGGCGGCCCAGACGTCGCGGGCGAGGATGACGGCGGAGTCGAGGCCGACGATGTCGTCGCGCTGCTGGACCATCGTGCGCCACCACTGCTGGCGGACGTTCTCCTTGAGCGCCACGCCGAGTGGACCGTAGTCCCATGCCGAGCGGGTGCCTCCGTAGATCTCGCTGGAGGGGAAGACGAAGCCGCGGCGCTTGGCCAGGCTGACGACGGCGTCGATACGGTCGACAGGCATGTTCCTCCTACGCCGGCTGGTTGTCGGCGGGGACGTGTGGCGGACAAAATGAGGAGATTACTCCTCGATACTGCACACCTCGAAACCGCCTGTCCGCGGGTTCTGCGCCAGGTAAGCCTCCAGCCGGTCGGTGGAGCCGTCGGCGTAGGTGACGTCGACGGGCGCGGACAGCTTCATGGGGTTGAGGTCGCCGACGTCGTAGGCGGTGATCGGCTCCCGGGCCGTGGCCTCGCTGGTGAACTCCGCCTCGGTGGTGGTGTCCTTCGTGTCCTGGCACAGCATGTCGTAGGCGCTGCTCCAGCGCCGGTCGCGCAGCGCGTCGAGGTAGTCGCTGACCACGACGTCGGCCTGCTCGTTGAGCGCGCGGGTGGCGACGGTGGTGAGCCCGACCGTGGCGGCGACGCCGCCGCCGAGGACCAGCACCAGCGCCCCGACGCCGAGGCCCACCCCGAGGCCCACCCGCCGCCCGCGTCCCTCGATCGGCGGCGCCGGGAAGGGCGGGACGACCCCCGGCCCGGGCGGCGGCGCCGGCGCCTCGACCCGAGCCGGCTCGGGGAGAACGGGCGCGGGCCCGGGGAAGGCCGGCCCCGCGGGCGGACCGGCCTGAGCCGGCCCGGAGAAGGCGGGCGCGGAGTCACCGAGGGCGGTCATGCGATCAAGCCTACGGCTCAGCGCCAGGGTTCCGCGGCGCGGTCGCTGGCGCTGGCCACGACGCCGGAGCCGGGCTCGGCCGCCGCGAGCGTCTCGAAGGCGGACGGCTCGTCGAGCGACTCGGACAGCAGGGGCGTGGCGTGCACCTTGACGTCGAATCCGCCCAGCGCCCGGCGGTACGCTCCGACGGACTCCCATTCGGTGACCAGGGTCCAGTAGGCGGGGTCGTCCAGCGCGCGGGTGAGCCGCCCGGAGGTGTATCCGGTGCTCGCCGCGAGGGCGGCGAGGGCGGCGTGCGCCCGTTCGACGAACGAGTCCTGCGTGTCGGCGGGGACGACGAAGCGGTTCAGCACCAGCATGACGTGAGCGTACGCAACAGGAGAGGAACCCGACGTGACGGTGTTGCGCAGGCTGGCCGCGGTGAATCCGACGACCGCGTTCATCGCCGCGCTGGCGGTGCTGCTCGCGGGCCTGTTCCTGCCGGGCATCGTGGGTGCCGCGGTGCTGTTCCTGCTGGGGTCGGCGCTGGCCGCGCTGACCTTCACGACGTGGCCGGTGCAGCCGCCCGCGCTGCGCACCGTACGGGTGATTCTGCTGGCCCTGCTCTTCGTGGCGGCGGTCTCCAAGGCGCTCTGACCCATGCGCTTTTGACAATCATTACCATTATCGCGCATGGTTGATGCTATGCCACTCCGTCGACTCCTCGCCGTGTCCGCCACCGTGCTGCTGCTTGGCGCGACCAGCGCCTGCGGGCAGGAGGCGAAAGGATCCGGCGGCGACCGGCTCGACGTGGTGGCGGCGTTCTATCCGCTGAAGTTCCTCGCCGAGCGCGTCGGCGGTGACGACGTGCGGGTCAGCCAGCTCACCAAGCCGGGCGTCGAGCCCCACGACGTGGAGCTCACCGTCCGGCAGGTCGCCGAGATCGGCGACGCCGCGCTGGTCGTGCACCTCAAGGGCTTCCAGCCGGCCGTGGACCAGGCCGTCGCACAGCAATCGAAGCGGGGCTTCGACGCGGGCGGCGAGGTCGAGCTGCTCGCGGCCGGCGAGCACGGGGCCGGCGAGGAGCACGGGGGCAGCGAGGAGGAGCACGCCGAGGGCGGCATCGATCCGCACGTCTGGCTCGACCCCGCGCGCTACGCGACCATCGCCGACGCGCTCGCCGTGCGGCTCGGCACGATCGATCCGGAGCACGCCGCGGCGTACACCGAGCGCGCCCGCACCCTGCACGCCGAGCTGGACGCGCTGCACGCCGAGTACGCCGCCAAGCTGAAGACGTGCGCGCGCCGCGAGTTCGTGACCAGCCACACCGCGTTCCACTACCTCGCCGACCGCTACTCCCTGAAGGAGATCGGCATCACCGGCATCTCCCCCGAGGCGGAACCCTCCCCGCAACGCCTGGCGGAGGTCACCGCGCAGGCGAAGGCCACGGGCGCCACCACGATCTTCTTCGAGACGCTGGTCAGCCCGAAGGTGGCCGAGACCGTGGCGCGCGAGGTCGGCGTGGGCACCGCCGTACTCGACCCGATCGAGGGTGTCGACCAGCCCGGCGCGGACTACTTTTCCGTCATGCGCGCCAACCTGACCGCCCTCGCCACGGCCCTGGGGTGCTCGTCGTGAGCGTCGTCGCCGTCCGTCACGCCGCGGTCGCGTACGCCGGCCGCCCGGTGCTGCGCGACGTCTCCCTCGACGTCGCCGACGGCCAGGTCGTCGCGATCCTGGGGGCCAACGGCTCCGGCAAGTCGACGCTCGTCCGCACGATCCTCGGCCTGGTGCCGCTGGTCGGAGGCGAGATCGAGCTCTTCGGCACCCCGCAGCGCCGCTTCCGGGCCTGGACGCGGATCGGCTACGTGCCGCAGCGGATGGGCGCCGGCAGCGGCGTGCCCGCCACGGTCGGCGAGGTCGTGGCCTCCGGGCGGCTGGCCCGGCGCGGCATCTTCCGGCCCGCGGGCGGCGCCGACCGGGCGGCGGTCCGCGCGGCGCTGGAGGACGTCGGCCTCCTGGACCGGATCGGCGACCCGGTCGCCACCCTCTCCGGCGGACAGCAGCAGCGCACGCTCATCGCCCGGGCCCTGGCCGGGCGACCCGATCTGCTCATCCTCGACGAGCCGACCGCCGGGGTCGACGCGGCGAGCCAGGAGGCGTTCGCGGACGCGCTGCGCCGCTTCGGCGAGCGGGGCGGCACGGTGCTGCTCGTCGCCCACGAGCTCGGCCCGCTGGAGCCGCTGATCGACAAGGCCGTCGTCGTGCACGACGGGCGGATCGCGTACGAGGGACAGGTCCCGGAACCCGCCGGGCACCACGCGCGGCCCGGACACGACCACGTCCACCCGCACGCGGACCCCGAACGGGACGGGATCTGCGTGGCACCCACGGATCGGATGCCGGCGAACTGATGCCCGTCCGACCACCCCGCCACCGCCCCTGAAAGGATTGAAGACTCATCGACCTGCTTCTGCACGACTTCGTCCTCATGGCGCTGGCCGGCGCGCTGATCATCGGCCTCACCGCCCCCGCGCTCGGCATCTACCTGGTGCAGCGCCGGATGTCGCTGATCGGCGACGGCATCGGCCACGTGGCGCTGACCGGCGTCGGCGTCGGGCTGCTGCTGCATCACCACCCGGTCGTCACCGCGGTCGTGGTCTCGGTGCTCGGCGCCGTCGCCGTCGAGCTGGTCCGCGAGCGCGGGCGTACCTCCGGTGACCTGGCCCTGGCCCTGCTCTTCTACGGCGGCATCGCGGGCGGGGTGGTGCTGGTCGGGCTCTCCGAGGACAGCAGCAACGCCAACCTGATGCAGTATCTGTTCGGCTCGCTGACCACCACGTCCGGGCCGGAGCTGACGGTGATCGCGATCCTGGGCGCCGCCGTGCTCGTCACGACGCTGGGGCTGCGGCCGGCGCTGTTCGCGGTCTGCAACGACGAGGAGTACGCGCGGGTCTCCGGCCTTCCCGTCCGTACGCTCAACCTGGTGCTCGCGGTGACCACGGCCGTGACCGTCACGATCGCCATGCGCACCGTCGGCCTGCTGCTCGTCAGCGCCCTGATGGTGGTGCCGGTGGCGGCGGCCCAGCAGGTCACCCGGGGCTTCCGTGCCACCATGGCGACGGCCATGACCATCGGCGTCGTCGCCGCCGCGGCCGGGGTGCTGGTGTCGGCGGAGCTCGACACGGCACCGGGCGCGACCATCGTCATCCTGGCCATCGTGGCGTTCCTCGCGCTCACCGCCGGCGGTGGCGTCTGGCGGGCGTGGCGCACGCGGATGCCCGCGGAGAAGGCCGTCGAGCCGCCGGACGTCGTGCTCCGCGCCGGTGCCCGGTGAGCACTCCCGACGTGACCGGGCAGTCCGCGGCGTACGAGGCGTACGAGGCGGCCGCCGAGCTGCTGCGGGCGTTGTCCGCGCCGATCCGGGTGGCGATCGTCGCCGAGCTGGGCGCTGGCGAGCGGTGCGTGCACGAGCTGGTCGAGAAGCTGGGAGTGTCGCAACCGCTGGTTTCCCAGCATCTGCGGGTGCTGCGGGGCGCGGGGGTGGTCCGGGGTGCCCGCCGCGGACGCGAGATCGCATACTCACTCGTGGACGAACACGTCGCGCACATCGTCGCCGACGCCGTGAGCCACGCGAGGGAGGGAACATGACGGACGACGGAACCATTGTTCGCAACACCCGGCAACGCTCGGCGGTCCGTGAGCTCCTCGCCGACTGCGAGGGCTTCCACAGCGCCCAGGACCTGCACGCCCTCCTACGGGACCGCGGCGAGCGGGTGGGTCTGACCACCGTGTACCGCACGTTGCAGGGCCTCGCCGACGCCGGCGAGATCGACGTGATGCGCCCGCCGGGCGGCGAGCACCTCTACCGCCGGTGCAGCGAGGGCCACCATCACCACCTCGTCTGCCGTTCCTGCGGGCGTACGGTCGAGGTCGAGGGCCCGGCGGTGGAGACCTGGGCCGACAAGGTCGCCGGCCAGCACGGGTTCGTCGACGTCTCGCACACCATGGAGATCTTCGGTAACTGCCCGGAGTGCGCGGCCAAGCGAACCTAGCCGGGTCGTGGCACGCTGGCGCGCGTGAAGATGTACGCCGACCGGCTGCCCACCGCCGTCCGTCAGCTCCTCACCGACATCCTCGTCGTGCTCTGGGTCTACGGCTGGATCCGGGCCGGCCTCTGGGCGCACGCCATGGTGGAGAAACTTGCCGACCCCGGGCGGAAACTGCAGGAGGCCGGTACCGCCATCGCGGGCAACCTCGGCGACATCGGCGGCAAGGTGGGCCGGGTACCGCTCGTGGGTGACGAGCTGACCTCGCCGTTCTCGAGCGCGGCCGACGCGGCCGGCGGTCTGGCCGAGGCCGGCCGCCAGCAACAGGAGATCGTCGGCGACCTGGCCCTGACCATGGCGCTGCTGATCGTCTCGGTACCGCTGGCACTGGTGCTCTTCGGCTGGCTGCCGCTGCGGCTGCGCTGGATGCGCCGCGCCGGGGTCGCCGCCCGGGTCCGCGACGAGCCGGCCGGCCGTGACCTGCTGGCGCTGCGGGCACTCGCCGGCCGCCCCCTCGACGAGCTGACGAAGCTGGGTCCGGACATCGCGGGCGCGTGGCGCAGCGGCGACGCCGCCGCGGTCGACGCGCTGGCCGCGCTGGAGCTGCGCGAGCTCGGGCTCAGGCCCGCCCGGCGGCGTTAGGCTCCGCGGCGTCCCGCGCGAACTCCTCGTCCTCCTCCTCGGCGTCCTCGTCGAGCCAGTTGCGCTTGGCGAACGGGATGGCCGCCCAGAAGGTCAGGAAGTAGGCGGCGGTGACCGCGGTGAGGACGATCGCCACCCAGAAGTTCAACAGGTAGTCGGTGATGAGCAGGACGCTGCTGACCATCGAGACCAGCATGAAGGCGAGGCCGCCGGTCGCCATGTGGTGTGCGTACCGGACGAGCTCCGGCTTGCGGCCCTGCCGGAACAGCGCCCGGTGGAAGGCGACCGGCGAGATGATCATCGCGGTGGCGAACGCCGCCGAGATGAGCGCGACGATGTAGGTGTCCTTCTGGAACTCGCTCACCTTCGGGAAGCCGTTGCTGAACGGCAGCGTCAGCAGGAACGCGAAGAGGATCTGCACGCCGGTCTGCGCGACGCGCAACTCCTGCAGCAGGTCCGCGAAGTTGCGGTCCCAGCGCTGCTTCTCCGTCTCGTGTTTCATCCGCGGCTTCTCGTCGGCCATCCGGGTGACTCCTGTCCGTCGACTGGCGCACCGGATGCCCGCTCGGGAAGAGCGTCAAACACCGATGCGTGCGAGCGCCACCTCGGCCAGAGCCTGCGGCGCCTCTTCCGGCACCCAGTGCCCGATTCCCCGCAGGACGACCAGGCGGTAGTCCGCCTCCACCCAGGTCCGCGTCGCCAGTGCGGCGGCGCGCCCGACGGCCGGGTCACCGTCGCCCCAGACGTACGTGGTGGGCACGGTGACCTTGCCGACGTCGGCCAGCTCACCGCGGGAGAGCGCCCGGTACCAGTTGAGCGCCCCGGTGAGCCGGCCCGGCTCGGCCATCGCCCCGGCGTACATCGCGGCGCGCGGACCGATGTCGCGCATCATCCCCTTCAGGACGGCGCCGTCCCGCGCCAGCAACAGCCGCTCGGCGATCCGCGACTGGAAGACCTTCATGTACGCGAACCGCAGCCGCTGCGACGGCTGGTTGCGCAACGCCACGGCGATCCCGCGCGGGTGCGGTACGGAGACCGCGGTGAGCGTACGGACCCGGCCGGGATGGCGGGCGCCCAGCACCCACGCCACCTGGGCACCCCAGTCGTGGCCGATGACGTGCACCTGGTCCAGACCGAGCGCGTCGAGCACCGCCACCGCGTCGGCCTCCGGCTCCCGCAGCCGGTATTCGGCGACCGCGCCGGGACGCGCCCCCGGCGAGTACCCGCGCTGGTCCAGGGCGTACGTCCGCAGCCCGGCACCGTGCAGTCGCGGCAGGATGAGATCGAACTCCCGGTGATCCTGCGGGAAGCCGTGCAGCAGGAGCACCGGCGGACCGTCCTGCGGCCCCGAGACCGTGACGTCGAAGGTGAGTCCCCGGGCCTTGATCTCCATGTGACGCCTCCTGCGCTGACGGCATCCGCGTACGGTGTTAGCGTCATCGAAACACATGCCATGAAGATTGTTCGCGACGGCAGTCGCGGACAACTTCACCGACAGGGGAGCGCGCGGCGCTGAGAGTGCGGGGTCGCCCCGCAGACCCTCGAACCTGATCTGGGTAATGCCAGCGCAGGGAGCTCGGTCTTCTCCAGCCGCGCCACACCGGGAGATTCCGGGTGTGGCGTGCGTCTCCTCCCGGTGATCGCTGGGAGGCGTATATATGAACAAGTCCACCAATTCGTACCGCTGGCGCACGATCGACATCGTGATCGCCTCGGTCATCGCCGTCACCTTCGGCGTCATCTTCTGGGCCTGGGGCCACCTCTGGACCGTCACCGAGGGTGCGTTCGCCTTCTTCCCGCCGGCGCAGGCCGTGCTCTACGGCATCTGGCTGATGCCCGCCGTGCTCGCCGCACTGATCATCCGCAAGCCGGGTGCGGCCCTCTACGCGGAGACGGTCGCCGCGATCATCTCTGCGCTGCTCGGCGAGAAGTGGGGCGCGATGGTCATCCCGCAGGGCATGGTCCAGGGCCTCGGCGCGGAGCTCGCCTTCGCGATGCTGTTCTACCGGTCGTGGAAGCTGCCCGCCGCCCTGCTGGCCGGGGCCTTCGCCGGCCTGGGCGCCGCCCTCTTCGACTTCTTCGCCTGGAACGGCGCCCTCGACCTGTGGGACTACCGGATCCCGTACGCGCTGATCACCGTCGTCAGCAGCACGGTGATCGCGGGCGCCGGCAGTTGGGCGCTGACCCGGGCGCTCGCGCCGACCGGCGTCCTCGACCGCTTCGCGGCGGGCCGGGACCGGGCCCTCGTCTGAGCCATGGCGGAGGTCGTGCTGCGGGGCTTCGGCTGGCGCCATGCAGGGCGCCGGGCGTGGGCGCTCCGCGGCGTCGACCTGCACATCCGCAGCGGCGAGCGGGTGCTGCTGCTCGGCCCGTCCGGGGCGGGCAAGAGCACCCTGCTCGCCGCGCTCGCCGGGCTGCTGCCGGAGGACTCCGGCGAGTCGGAGGGCACGGTCACCGTCGACGGGCGGGACCCGCACGCCCGGGAAAGCGCCGGCCTGCTCTTCCAGGACCCGCAGACCCAGCTCGTGATGGCCCGTAGCGGCGACGACGTGGCGTTCGGACTCGAGAACAGGGGCGTACCCGCCGGCGAGATCTGGCCGCGGGTCAGCGACGCGCTGGACCGGGTCGGCTTCCCGTACCCGACCACCCGGCAGACCCACGCCCTCTCCGGCGGCGAGCAGCAACGCCTGGCCCTGGCGGGCGTCCTCGCCCTGCGGCCCGGCCTGCTGCTGCTCGACGAGCCGACCGCCAACCTCGACCCGGCCGGCGGCACGCTGATCCGCGAGGCGATCGGCCGGGCCGTCGGCCGCGACACCACCCTGATCGTCGTCGAGCACCGTGTCGAGCAGGCGCTGCCCCTGATCGACCGGGTGGTGGTGCTCGCGCCGGGCGGCGGCGTCGCCGCCGACGGCGCGCCGGAGGTGGTCTTCGCCGGTCACGGCCCGGCGCTGGCCGCGCAGGGGGTCTGGGTGCCGGGCTATCCGCTGCCCCGGCACCGGGCCGTCGCTCCTCCCGGAAACCCTCTGGTACGGGCAGAGGCCGTCACCGTCGATCACCGCCTCCCGCCCACACGGCTCGAGGCCCGCGCGGGCGAGGCCCTCGCGGTGACCGGCCCCAACGGGGCGGGCAAGTCCACCCTGGCACTCGTCCTCGGCGGACTGCTGGCGCCGGCCTCGGGCGCGGTGACCGCCTTCGACGACCCGAAGCCGCCGCACCGCTGGCGCGCGGCGATGCTGACCCAGCGCATCGGCTCGGTCTTCCAGGCACCGGAACACCAGTTCGTCACGTCCCGGGTCGCCGACGAGCTCGCCCTCGGCCCCCGCCGCCTGCGCCGCCCGGCCGCCGAGGTGTCGGCCACCGTGGACGAGCTGCTGGCCCGGCTGCGGCTGACGGCGCTGGCGGAGGCCAACCCGTACACCCTCTCCGGCGGTGAGGCCCGCCGCCTCAGTGTGGCGACGGCCCTGGCGACCAGACCCCGCCTGCTCATCCTCGACGAGCCGACCTTCGGCCAGGACCGCAGCACCTGGATCGGCCTGGTGGCCCTGCTGGCGGGCCTCCGCGACGAGGGCCACGGCATCCTGGCGGTGACCCACGACGACGCGTTCGTCGACTCGCTGGCCGACCGCGTCCACGACCTGACCCCCGCCCCGCCCCGCCCCCACCGCCGACCCGACCGCAGGCCGGCATGACCCTCGCTGGGGAGCCGGTCGCCGATACGGCGGCACCCTTGGCGCGCCGCAATCCGGTGGCAAAGCTCGGTGCGGCCCTGCTGTTCTCGCTGCCGCTGATGGCCACCCTCGACCCGCTCACCCCGGCGCTCGCCCTCGCCGTCGAGCTGGCCCTGCTGCCCTTCTTCGGCGTGCACGTGCGCGTGCTCGCCCGGCGGGCCTGGCCGCTGACCCTGGCGGCGGCCGGCATCCTCGTGACGATGGTGCTGTTCGCCGCCGAGCGCACCGGCCCGCTGCTGGTCGCGCTCGGCCCGTTCGCCGTGACGACCGGCGTCGTCACGGTCGCGCTGGGCCTGATCCTGCGGGTCTTCGCGGTGGCGCTGCCGGGCATCATCGTCTTCGCCACCACCGATCCGACCGACCTGGCGGACGCCCTGGTGCAGAACGCCAAGGCCCCCGCCCGCTTCGCCATCGGCGCCCTGGCCGCCTTCCGCCTGATCCCGCTGCTGGCACAGGAATGGCAGATGCTGTCGCTGGCCCGGCGGGCCCGCGGCATCGACGGAGGCCGCAACCCGCTGGCGCATCTGCGGATCTTCGGGTCGACGGCCTTCGCGCTGCTGGTGGGCGCGCTGCGGCGAGGGGTCCGGCTGGCGACGGCCATGGACGCCCGGGGATTCGACTCGGGGACGCCCCGGACCCACGCCCGCCGCCAGCACTTCGGCCGGGCGGACACGGCCCTGCTGGCGGGCGCGGCCCTGCTGTCCGCCGCGGCGCTGACCACCAGCATCCTGACCGGCTTCTTCACCCCGATCCTGGGCTGACCTCTCACCCGGTTCACCCCGATCCTGGGCAGACCTCTCACCCGGGCAACGGTCAGAGACGTCGCCGGCTCGGGGCACGGCCGTGCGGGATCAGCGGCGCGGCCGGTTCAGGTAGGGGTGGGCGAGGGTCAGGGCCACCGCGGTGAGGGCGATGCCGAGGTAGACCGGGACCAGGTGCTCGAAGCTGGTGTAACCGATGAACATGTGCACGACCACGGCCGGCGCAAAGCCGGTGACCGCGGCCAGCGCGAGTGACCACCAGACCCACGACTCGCCGCGCCGCCATCCCCAGGCGCTGAGCAGGACGATGGCCGCCGCTGCGGACATCAGCGCGCCACCGAAGCCGGCCCGGTCGTGGGCGATGAACGGCACCAGGCGCGGGTTCGCCGCCTGAAGATGGTGGGTGTCGGTGCCGAGGAACGCCAGGTCGGTGGTGACGAAGACGGAGCTCAGGCCGACGACGGAGATCGTGACGCCACCGACGAGCATGCCGGCGCCGACGAGGATCATGAGGAGCTGACCGACCAGGGCGCGGCGCCGCACGAATTCCGGCCCCTCCGGGCGTACGGTCCAGCGCGGCGGGCCCGGACGGTGCCGGACGGCGAGCACGAACATGGGGAACAACGTCACCGTGGCCGCGGCGTGCAGCACATCCACGAAACCGGAACTGACGAAGTAGAACAGCGTGGGAAACCCGACCGCGCCCGACGCCAGGTACGCGTAACGCGCCCAGGTCCATCCCCGCCTGATGCCGCCCCACGCCAGCCCGGCGTACAGCACGCCGATCGCGATCAGGGCGCCGGCGAGGCTGATCCGGTCATGCTGCACAAAGTGGACGAGTCGCGGGTTGACCGCCTCCAACTGGCCCCGGCCCGCGCCCAGGTATTCGTTGTCGTACCACGCCAGCAGCGGGCCGAGGGTGATCACCGCGGCCCCGAGACCCGCGACGATCATGCCGAGCCCGACGAGCATTCCCCACCACCACGCCGGCCACCGGCGCGGATCCACCACGATCCCGGACGCCCTCCCCGACGGCCCGGCCGGCGCTGTCGCTTCGGTGGTCGGCGCTTTCACCTCGACAGGCGGCGTTGTCATTTCGATAGGCAGCGCTTTCATCTCGGTGGGCGGCGCTGTCGCTTCGGTGACGCGCTGAAACCAGCCGGGTCCGGCGGCCACCAGCAGGGCGCTCGTGGCCAGGACCGTCACCGCCGGATCGGCGAGCGCCGCCGCGGCGCCCGCCACGTCCGGATCGCTCAGGCGCACCAGATCCGGTTCGTCGTCGCCGGCGATCCGATCGACGTGAGGCGCGAGCGCCGCCGCGACCTCAGGCTCGGCGGCGCCCACGACGAGCGTGCACCGGCGCCCGGCCGCGACGCGCCGGATCAGCGCGACGTCGGCCGGGCCCACCGGGCGGACCTCGATGACGCTCGCGCCCAGGGCCGGCAGAGCCCGGACCGCGTCCCGCGCCACGGCTACCGGGACCGACGCACCCAGCCGCGCGGCCACCTCCGCCGGTGCGCCGAAGCGGCCGGCGAATGCCGAGACCATCCGGAAGCCGCCCGGCAGCGAGGTCAGCGTCGCCAGTAGCCGCAGCGCCGCCCGCTGCGACCGTCGCCGGCCCACGACCGCCGCGGTGACCGGCCGCAGGGGATGGTAGGTCCAGTCCGGCATCGGGACATGATCACATACCGGCACCACCGGTCCGGGCCCGCTCATGTCACCTCAGTGCGGTGCGCCGGCCGCCTCTTCCTGCGCACGGCGCTCGTCGCCGCTCAGCGTGTGCAGCGGCTTCTCCTTGATGAACAGGACCGCGATCACGGCAAGCGCCGCGATCGGGGTACCCACCAGGAAGAGGCCGGCGGTGGCCTCGCCGTACACGTCCCGGACGACGGCCAGCACCTGCGGCGGCAGAGTGGCCAGATCCGGAACCTTCGCCGTGCCGCCCGTCACGGGCGCGCCGAAGCGTTCGGCCAGTAGTGAGGTCACATGGTTGGCGAGCACGGCACCGAGCGCGCTGACGCCGATCGCGCCGCCCATTGTCCGGAAGAACGTCAGCACCGACGTGGTCGCGCCCAGCTCCTGCGCGGGCACGTCGTTCTGGGCCGCCAGTACCAGGTTCTGCATCAACATGCCGACGCCGATGCCGAGCACCGCCATGAACAGCGACAGCGCCGGTACGCCGGTGTGCGCGTCGATGGTGCTGAGCAGCAGCATCCCGACGGTCATCACCACTGCGCCGGTCACCAGGTAGGCCTTCCAGCGGCCGTACTTGGTGATCAGTTGGCCCGCCACCGTCGACGACACCAGCACCCCCGCGATGAGCGGCAGGCTCATCAGGCCGGCGACCGTCGGCGACTTGCCGAGCGAGATCTGGAAGTACTGCGACAGGAACACCGTGCCGCCGAACATCGCCAGGCCGACCAGCACGCTGGCGACGATCGCCAGCGAGACCGTCCGGTTGCGGAAGATGCTCAGCGGGACGATCGGCTCCTTGGCCCGCGATTCCACGTACACGGCGAGGGCGAGCAGCAGGAGACCGCCCACGACGAAGATCGCGGTCTGCCACGACGCCCACGCGAACCGGTGGCCGGCCAGGGTCGACCAGATCAACAGATCGCACACGCCCGCGGTGATCAGGACAGCACCGAGCCAGTCGATGGAGACCGGCTTGCGCGGCGTACGGGGCAGATGCAACGTCTTCTGCAGCAACGTGATCGCGGCCAGCGAGAACGGTACGCCGATGAGGAAGCACCACCGCCAGCCGAGCCAGGACGTATCCACCAGCACGCCGCCGATCAGCGGGCCGGCAATGGTCGCGACCCCGAAGACGGCGCCGAACAATCCGGAATAGCGGCCGAGTTGCCGGGGCGGAATCATCGCCGCCATCACGATCAGCGCGAGCGAGCTCATGCCGCCCGCGCCGACTCCCTGCACGACCCGGCTGACGAGCAGAACCTCGACGTTCGGCGCGAGGCCGGCGATCAGCGAGCCGCCGACGAACATGCCGAGGGAGATCTGGATGAGGAGCTTCTTGCTGTAGAGGTCGGCCATCTTGCCCCACAACGGCACCGTCGCCGTCATGGCCAGCAGCTCCGTGGTGACGATCCAGGTGTAGACCGACTGGCTTCCGTCCAGGTCGGCGATGATCCGCGGAAGAGCGTTCGACACGATGGTCGAGGCGAGGATCGTCACGAACATGCCGAGCATCAGGCCGGAAAGCGCCTGAACGACCTCGCGGTGCGACATCTTTCCGGCGGTCTCCGCCGACTGATCTGTGGGCTGGCCGGGCGAGCTGGTGACTGACGTCATCGATCTCCTCTTTTGAAATCGTCTGCCGATATTGCGAGAAACCGGCATCGGCCAGCGATTCTGCTCCACCACCGGGGCCTTGCCGCAAGCCCCCTATTGCGATATATCTTGGAAGTGGCACGGAGCGCGTCCCGCTCCTTCCCATCCCGCCATTGCCCTCCGTGAATGTGACATTTCCGGAGCGAATTCCCTCCCGACGCCCTGGCCAACCGCACTGTGACGGCGTCCCGGACGCCGTCCCGCACCGGTCACGACCGACGTCCACGCCGGCCGGTCCCATGCCGTGCCGCCACCGGGCTCATGCCGACCGGTCCCCTCCCGTCCCACCACCGGGCTCATGCCGACCTGTTCCTTCGCGTGCCACCATGAGGCTCATGCTGATCGCCTTCTCCGTCACCCCCATCGGCGTGTCCGAGTCCGTCGGCGACCTCGTCGCCGAGGCCGTCCGGGTAGTGCGCGCCTCCGGCCTGCCGAACCGTACCGATGCGATGTTCACCACGATCGAAGGCGAGTGGGACGAGGTCATGGCCGTCGTCAAGCAGGCCGTCGACGCCGTCGCCGCCCAAGCCCCACGGGTCAGCCTGTCACTCAAGGCCGACGTGCGGCCCGGGGTGACCGGCGCGCTGGAGGCCAAGGTGGAGCACATCGAGCGGAGGCTGGCCGAGCAGTGAGACGGCTGGTCACGCCGGACACCGAGCAAAGGTGGGCCGAGCAGTGAGACGGCTGGTCATGTGGGACATCGACCACACGCTGCTGCGCGGCGGGGATGTCGCCGCGCGGGCGTGGATGGCCGCCTTCACCGAGGTGACCGGGCTGGCCTGGCAGGCGACGCCAGCCTTCGCCGGACGCACCGATCTGGACATCTGCGCCGAGGTCTTCGCCGTGCACGGGGTCACCGGCTGCACGCCGGAGCGCTTCTTCGACCGCTACGTGGAGCAGGTGCACGCCTCGCGGCATCTCTTCGCCGAGCGGGGAACGCTGCTGCCCGGGGTGCGGGCCGTACTCGACGCGCTGGGCACCCGCGACGACGTCGTGCAGACACTGGTCACCGGCAACGTGCCTCAGGTCGCGGCAGCCAAGATCGCGGCCTTCGGCTTGACCGGCGCGTTCGACGCGGAGGTCGGCGGTTACGGCACCGACGACAGCGTACGGGCGACGCTCGTCCGCCGCTGCCGCGAACGCGCGGAGGCGAAGTACGGCGAGAGCTTCCGCCCCGTCGTCATCGGCGACACGGCACACGACGTGTCGGCAGCCCTGGCGAACGACGCCCTCGCCGTCGGCGTGGCGACCGGCGGCACCACCATGGCCGAACTGGCCCACGCCGGCGCCCACGCCGTCCTGGCGGACCTGTCGGACGTAGCAGCAACCATCGACATCATCACCGCGTAGCCGGCGCCACCGCACGACCGCCACCGCACGACCGCCACCGCACGACCGCCGCCACCGCACACCCTGCGTCACCGCAGGAAGGGCGTCACCGCAGGAAGGGCGTCACCGCAGGAAGGGCGTCACCGCAGGAAGGGCGTCACCGCAGGAAGGGCGTCACCGCACACCAACGCAGCACCGCGCAGCCGGACGGCGCGGCGGCCCGGGCTTCATCGCGGACGTCCGGGTCAGCGTGGAGCGATCGGGTTCGGGATGGCGCCTCCGAAGCGACGGTCGCGCTGGGCGTATAGCTCGCAGGCATACCAGAGGTGCCGGCGGTCGAAGTCGGGCCAGAGCGTGTCGAGGAACACCAGCTCCGCATATGCGGACTGCCAGAGCAGGAAGTTGGATGTGCGCTGCTCACCCGACGGGCGCAGGAACAGGTCCACCTCCGGCACCTCCGGGTGGTAGAGGTACTTCTGGATGGTCTTCTCGTTGACCTTGTCCGCCCGCAGCTTCCCGGCCGCCACGTCGCGGGCGATCGCCGCCGCCGCGTCCGCGATCTCGGCCTGGCCGCCGTAGTTGACACAGAACTGCAGGGTCAGCGTCTTGTTCCCCCGGGACATCTCCTCGGCCGTCTGCAGCTCCGAGATCACGCTCTTCCAGAGCCGGCCCGCCCGGCCCGACCAGATCACCCGGACGCCCAGGTCGACGAGCTGGTCGCGGCGGCGGCGGATGACGTCGCGGTTGAAGCCCATGAGGAAGCGGACCTCCTCCGGCGACCGCTTCCAGTTCTCGGTGGAGAACGCATACGCCGACAGGTACGGAATGCCGAGCTCGATGGCGCCCTCGATGGCGTCGAAGAGCGAGTGCTCGCCCTGCTCGTGGCCCTTGGTGCGGGAGAGACCGCGCTCCTTGGCCCAGCGGCCGTTGCCGTCCATCACCAGCGCCACGTGCCGGGGGATCGCGTCCTTGGGCAGCGCCGGCGGCTTCGCGCCGGAGATGTGCGGGGTGGGTGGACGTGTCACAGGATCTCCCGTTGCTCGCTGGTGGTGACGTGGCGCGGAGCCGGCTCGCCGCCGATGGGGTGACGGGGAGCCGGCGGCTCCCGACGATCGACAAGCGGCGCTGGGGCCGGCGGCTCCCGGCGGTCGACGAGGGGCAGGGCGCGCAGGTTGCGCTCCATGTGCCACTGCAGGTGGGCGGCGACCAGACCGCTGCACTCGCGACGCACCGGCGGCTCGGCACCGTCGGCGATCCGCCAGTCGCCGTGGGTCAGGGCCAGCATCAGGCCGAGCGTCGCCGGGGCGGGGTGGGCCGCGCCGGGCGGTCGGCAGTCGGGGCAGACCGAGCCGCCGGCCGGCACCGAGAACGCGCCGTGCTGCCCGGGCGTGCCGCAGACCGCGCACTCGGCCAGGGCCGGGGCCCAGCCGGCGAACGCCATGCCGCGCAGCAGGTAGGCGTCGAGGACGAGGCTCGTGGCGTGCTCCCCCGCGGCCAGCGCCTTGAGCGCGCCGAGGGTGAGCTGGAAGAGCCGCAGCGACGGCTCTCGCTCCACCGGGGTGAGGCGCTCGGCGGTCTCCGCGATGGCGCTCGCGGCGGTGTAGCGGGGGTAGTCCTCGAGGAACCGCTTGCCGTAGAGGGCGACGCCCTCGACCTGGCTGATCGAGTGCAGGCTGCTGCCCACGCCTTCCGGCGAGCCGGCGAGCTGCACGTCGACGTGGCCGAACGGCTCGAGCCGGGCGCCGAAGCGGGAGGTGGTGCGGCGCACGCCCCGGGCGACGGCGCGCAGCCGGCCGTGACGACGGGTCAGCAGAGTGATGATCCGGTCGCTCTCGCCGAGTTTCTGCACGCGCAGCACCACCGCGTCGTCGCGGTAGAGCTGGCGGCGGTATCCGGCGGGCACGCAGACATTCTGCCCGGTGGGTACGACAGACCCTGACCCGGATCTCAGGGTCATCTCGGGGGCGGTTGGGTGGAGGGACGGATGGCGCGGGGCGTACCCGGGCTCATAGGTTCTGACCATGACAGCGAGGCTGACCCGGCGCGCCGGCGCACTCACCCTGATCGTCGCCGCGGCGACGACCCTCGCCGGCTGTGACGGCGCGATCGGCGCCAAGCTCACCTACGACGACACGGAGAAGGTGAAGGTCACCGAGATCGTGGTGACGGGCGCCTCCGGAAACGTCCAGGTGAGGACCGCGGCGATCGGCGAGACCCACATCAAGCGCGTGGTCCGCGGCGGCACCAGCGATCCCGGGGTCTCGTACCGGCTCTCCGGCACCACGCTGACCGTGGACACGAGCTGCGGCGACGACTGCCACGCCTCGTACGAGATCGAGGCGCCCACCGGCGTCGCCGTCCGCGGCACCCTGCGCTCCGGCTACCTGGACCTGCTCGGGGTGGCGTCCGCCGACGTGAGCGTGACCTCCGGCGAGATCCGCATCGAGCAGGCCACCGGCGAGGTGAAGGCCAAAGCGACCTCGGGCAACATCGTCGCCAACGGTCTCGCCGGCCCGGCCACGCTGATCGCCACCTCCGGCAACATCGAGGCCGTGGAGTTGACCGGCGGCGGCGCGATCCGGGCGGAGGCCAGCTCGGGCAACGTCGACCTGCTCCTGCGCCAACCGGCGTCGGTGACCGCGGGGGCGACGAGCGGCAACGTCGACCTGGCGGTGCCGGCCGGCTCCTACCGGATCGTGGAGCAGGTCGGCGCCGGAAACTTCGATTCCCAGGTCCGCTCCGACCCGAAGGCGACGCAGGTGCTCACCGTGCGCACGAGCAGCGGCAACGCAACGATCAGGACCTCGTGACAGCCGTCAGAACCCGAGCCGGCGCAACTGCTTCGGGTCGCGCTGCCACTCCTTCGCGACGCGCACATGCAGGTCGAGATAGATCTTGCGGCCCAGCAGCGCCTCGATCTCGGCGCGCGCCCGGGTGCCGACGTCCTTCAGCCGGGCGCCTCGCGTACCGATGACGATCGACTTCTGACTGTCGCGCTCGACGTACACATTCGCATAGATCTTGGTGGTCTGCCCCTCGACAAGCATCTCCTCGACGAGCACGGCGATCGAGTGCGGCAGCTCGTCGCGCACCCCCTCGAGCGCGGCCTCGCGGATCAACTCGCCGATGAGCACCTGTTCGGGCTCCTCGGTGAGCACATCGTCGGGATAGAGCGGAGGCGACTCCGGCAGATGTCCGACGATCACGTCGACCAGCGTCTCCACCTGGTGTCCGGAAACCGCGCTGACCGGCACGATGTCCGCGAAGTCGTAGAGCCGGCTCACCTCGAGCAGCCGCTCCGCGAGAACGGCCGGAGAAACCAGGTCGACCTTGGTGACGAGGGCGATGACCGTGGCCTTGAGCTCGGCGATCTCCGCGGAGATGAATCGGTCCCCGGCGCCCACCGGCTCGTCCGCCGGGAAGCACACGCCGATCACGTCGACCTCGCTCCACGTCTCCCGCACGAGATCGTTGAGCCGCTCGCCGAGCAGCGTGCGCGGCCGGTGCAGCCCCGGCGTGTCGACCAGGACGAGCTGGGCGTTCTCGCGATGCAGCACGCCCCGGATGACGTGCCGGGTGGTCTGCGGCTTGTTCGAGGTGATCGCGATCTTCTGCCCGATGATCGCGTTGGTCAGCGTCGACTTGCCGGCATTGGGCCGCCCGACGAAACAGGCAAAACCCGCGCGATACACGTCGTCCACCGGCCGGGTGGGGCGCGCGGCCTTGTGCCGATGCTTCTTCACCCCGGCTCCGGTACGGGCGTTCCCCGAACCCCCCACAGCCCGTGGCCCCGAGCTCAGGGCTTCCCCAGAGGCACCGCCACCTCCTCCGCGGCTGTCCCCCAGGCCTCCCCCAGCCCTCTTGCCGTCGGGACTCCCCTTTCCGGTCGGGCCGCCGCTTCCCCGGGCCGCCTTCCTGCCGCCCAGCTCGCCGTTTCCGACTCGACCCTTCTTTCCGGAGACATCAGCATTCTTCGCGCTCGAAGCGCTGCCCTGGGCGCTACGGGCATCCGCTTCCTGCCGGCCCGCCGCGCGACCACCCGCCTCCTGCCGGCCCGCCGCGCGACCACCCGCTTCCTGCTGCCGGCGCGCCGCGCGGCGCTCCTGGCGGCGCTGTTCGTTGCGCTCCCCCGGCGTGAGCCTGCGCTCGTCGCCGCCCCCCGACTCCGTCACTCCGTCACCGTGCCCAGCAGGATGCCGTCCGGCGCCGCCACGTGGATGGGGGCGTCGTCGGCCAGGTCGCGCACCGCGTCGTGGCCCGCGCCGTCGAGCGTGGTCGACTCCGTCGCCACCGCCGCGGCCTCGATGGTGGTCGCGCCCGCCGCCACCGCCGAGGCCACCGCGAGTTGCAGGGCAGTCACCTTGAGGCTGGGCAGGGACACCGTCGCGGCGGCGTAGGTGCGGCCGTCCTGGTCGCGTACCGATGCTCCCTCGGTCGCGCCCACGCGGGCGCGGGCGCCGCGGGCCAGGGTGACCAGCTTGGCGTCCTCGGCGCTGAGCTCGGCGTCCGCGGTGCCGGCGGGAATGGTCTGATCAGGCATCGGCGTGCTGTCTTTCCTCGGTCTCGGGGGCGTTCTCGTCGTCGGACTCGTCCGACGGGGGTTCGACGCGGCGCACCAGCACCGAGTCGATGCGGTTGCGGCGGCCGGTGGTGCCCTCGGCGATCAGGTGCAGGCCGCCCACGTCGACGGTGGCGCCCGGGATGGGTACCCGCCCGAGCGTCTGGGCGAGCAGGCCGCCGACCGTCTCGACCTCATCGGCGGGCAGCTCGACGCCGAAGATCTCACCCAGGTCCTCGATCGGCAGGCGCGCGGTGACCCGGACCGCGCCGCCGTCGAGATGTTCGACCGGGGGACGTTCCACGTCGTACTCGTCGGTGATCTCGCCGACGATCTCCTCGAGGATGTCCTCGATGGTCACCAGGCCGGCCGTGCCGCCGTACTCGTCGACGACGATGACCAGGTGCATGCGGGCCGCCTGCATCTCCGACAGCAGGTCGTCCACCGGCTTCGATTCGGGCACGAACGTCGCGGGGCGCATCAGCTCGGCGACCGGCACCGCGGACGAGCCCGGGTCGCCGTTCTGCGTGCGGCGGACCACGTCCTTCAGGTAGAGCACGCCCAGCACGTCGTCGACGCTGTCGCCGATGACCGGGATGCGGGAGAAACCGGAGCGCAGGAAGAGGAACAGCGCCTGCTGCAACGTCTTCGGCGCCTCGATCCACACCATCTCGGTCCGCGGCACCATCACCTCGCGGGCGATGGTGTCACCCAGCGCGAACACCGAGTGGATCATTTCCCGCTCGCCGTGCTCGACGACACCTCGCTGCTCGGCCAGGTCGACCAGCTCCCGCAGCTCCACCTGGCTGCCGAACGGGCCCTCGGGGAACCCCTTGCCCGGCGTGACGGCGTTGCCGATGAGGATCAGCAGCGACGCCAGTGGATTGAAGACCCGCCCGATCCAGCGCACCAGCGGAGCGGTCGCCTTGCCGACGGCGTACGCGTGCTGCCGCCCGACCGTACGCGGCCCGACCCCGACCACGACGAAGCTGACCAGGGTCATCGCCCCGGCGGTGACGAGCGCGGACCGCCATCCCGCACCCCAGGTGTCGACCGCGACGAGGGCGACGAGCGTGGTAGCGGTCAGTTCGCAGAGCAGCCGCAGGAGCAGGAGCAGATTGAGGTGCCGCACGACGTCACCGGCGACGGCGGTCAGGGCGGCGGCGCCGCGCTGTCCCTCCCGCTCCATCTCGGCTGCCCGCGCCGGCGAGACGGTCCCGAGCGCGGCGTCGGTCATGGACGCGAGGCCGGCGAGGAACACGAGCACGGCCGCATAGACGATGAGCTGAAGATCCGGCAGCCCGGCCGCACCCGCAGTGTCGGCCGCCGTCGCGAACAGGGCGGAGGGGTCGGCGGCGGAGTGCAGCACCGACGCATCGGCCGCGGGCAGCACCGACGGATCGGCCGCGGGTGGCGGCGGGGCGGTCGCGGCGACTGGCGCGCTCAGGTGGGCCGCGGCGGCCAGTGAGGACGGCTCCATCGGGATCAGCCGGTCCGCCGCCCGGAGCGCCAGCTCTGCAGCAACCGGGCCTGCAGGGCGAACATCTCACGCTCCTCGTCGGGTTCGGCGTGGTCATACCCGAGCAGGTGCAGCACGCCGTGCACGGTGAGCAGGTGCAACTCGTCCGCGGGCGTGTGCCCCGCGGCGGCGGCCTGTTTCGCCGCCACCTCCGGCGCCAGCACGATGTCGCCGAGCAGGGCCGGCTCGCCCGTACCCGCCTCGCCGGGGCCGTGGTCGACGCTGCCCTCGTCCATCGGGAAGGCCAGGACGTCGGTGGGGCCGTCGCTACCCATCCAGCGATGGTTGAGCTCGGTCATGTAGTCGATGTCGACGAGCAGGATCGACAGCTCGGCGAGCGGGTTGACCCCCATCTCCTCGAGCGCGTGCCGGGCCACCGCGAGAATCGCGTCGGTGTCGACCTCGACTCCCGACTCGTTGGCGATCTCGATGGACATGTGGTGCGTTACCCCTGGTCTCGAATCGGTACGGCCCCGCCGGTCCGGCGGGCGCCGCTCTTTCCCGTGCTGATCGTCCACTTGCCTTGCCGAAGGTGAGCGGCGGGTGGCCGCCCCGCCCTGGGCCGCCTCGGCCGTCCCGGTCGGTGCATCGGTGGCTCAGCGCCGCCGTCGGCCGCCACCGGCGGCGCGTTCCTGCACCGCCCGGACGGACTGCTGAGTGGTCTGCTGCTCCTGCTCGGCGTCGTAGCGTGCGTACGCATCGACGATCTCCGCGACGAGCCGGTGCCGGACCACGTCGGAGCTGGACAACTCGGCGAAGTGCACATCCTCGACACCCTGCAGGATCTCCCGGACGACCCGTAGCCCGCTGGTGGTGCCCCCGGGCAGGTCGACCTGGGTGACGTCGCCGGTCACCACGATCTTGGCACCGAACCCGAGCCGGGTGAGGAACATCTTCATCTGCTCGGGCGTCGTGTTCTGCGCCTCGTCGAGGATGATGAAGGCGTCGTTGAGCGTACGTCCGCGCATGTAGGCCAGGGGCGCGACCTCGATGGTCCCCGCCTGCATGAGCCGCGGGATGGTCTCGGGGTCGAGCATGTCGTGCAGGGCGTCGTACAGCGGGCGCAGGTACGGGTCGATCTTCTCGTTGAGCGTGCCGGGCAGGAAGCCGAGGCGCTCGCCGGCCTCGACCGCCGGGCGGGTGAGGATGATCCGGTTGATCTGCTTCGCCTGCAGCGCCTGCACGGCCTTGGCCATCGCGAGGTACGTCTTGCCGGTGCCGGCCGGGCCGATGCCGAACACGATCGTGTTCTCGTCGATGGCGTCGACATACCGCTTCTGGCCGAGCGTCTTCGGGCGGATGGTGCGCCCGCGCCGGGACAGGATGTTGAGCGTCAGCACGTCGGCCGGGCGCTCGGTGGTGTTCTGCTCCAGCATGGCGACGGTACGCCGAACCGCGTCGACGGTGAGCGTCTCGCCCTTCTCGATGAGCTCGATGAGCTCGGAGAAGAGCCGCTCGGCGGTGGCGTTGTCGGCCGGGGCGCCGGTGATGGTGATCTCGTTGCCGCGGACGTGCACATCGCTGGCGAGGGTGCGCTCGACGAGCCGCAGGATCTCGTCCTTCGGGCCGAGCAGGTTCACCATGATCTTCGGGTCAGAGACCGAGATCCTGGTCTGCACCCGAGCGGCAGCGCTGCTGTGTTCGGTGCCGGTCATAGGGGCGGCCGTACGGCCTACGCCACCTGCTCTCTTTCTCATCACCGCCGTTGGCCCGGCGGCGTGTGCAAGGATCGTGCCATCGTATCCGTTCGGGAGCGGCCCCGCCGAGGCCATTATCGGCCGTTTCAGGACGCTGCCCGCTGGGGGCCTCCCGCCCGCCGCTGAGGGTTCACCCGGCCGTCGTGCACGAGCCGCCCCCGCCGGCGTGACCCGGCCGGCAACCGCTGGGCCCAGCCGGACTCTCAGGCGAAAAGCGCTATCTCCACCCGAAAGACACTTTCCGGCCAAAAGGCGGAGCGCGACCGCGAGGACGATGCGCGGCAACGCGACGCGGGACGGAGACGATCCAGGACGGCGCACGGAGGGTGGACTCTGCGTGAGGGGCGAGCGGTCAGCCCTCCGACACCGGCACGCCCTCGAAGGTCTCCTGAAGGCGGGTGAACCGGTAGGTGGCCCAGTGCATCCGCACGACCGTCCCCTCGGCGTCCCGGGTCAGCCGCAGCAACTCGCCGGCCTCCCTGCCCGACACTGTGCGCAGCATGTCCGGCTGGTCGGGGATCGGGCGGAAGATCGACGGCGGCCGGTCGGCCGGGGCGTCCGCAGCGCGCGACTGCAGGGCGCCGTCGTGCCAGCTGAAGATGTGGGGAAAGCCCTCACCCCACCAGGGGCCCAGGATGCTGCGGTACTGCGGTGGGGCCGCCGCGCCCGGGGACCAGGGGCGGATGTCGGCCGGGTCGGCGTCGACCGCGATGGTCAGGAGCTCGTGGACCAGGTCGTTGATCTCTGTCGCCGTACCCGAGGAGGCGAGGACCGCCGCGCCGAGTGCGCCCGGGTTTCCCTCGCCGCCGCGGCGGCCGTAGACGCCCGCCAGGAAGCCCGGCATGGCGCCGTCGTGACCGACGTGCGTCACGCGGCCACCCTGCGGCACCAGGATCAGGCCGAGGCCGAAGCCGGCGGTCCACAGCGTCTCGTCGGTGGTGGTGCGCGGCCAGCGCATCTCGTCGAGGGTGGCCGGCGCCAGCACGCGGGCGTCCGGGTCGACGAGCTCGGGCGAGGCGAGGAACGCCGCCCAGCGGGCCATGTCGGTGGCCGTGCTCCAGAGCTGAGCCGCCGGGGACACACCGCCGAGATGCAGCCGGGGCTCGGGGCGCGCGGCGTCGGAGTACGCGTCGACGAGGTAGCCGACCGCCGCCTCGGCGGTGGGGTCGACCGTGGTGGCGGTGAGGCCGAGCGGGTCGAGGATGCGTTCCCGCAGCACCGAGGCCCAGGTGCCGCCGCGGAGCCGGGCCACCAGTTGACCGAGGACGGCGAGGCCGAGGTTGGAGTAGTGGTAGCGGCGGTGGGCCGGCAGCACCTGCTCGGCCCGCGCCAGGTCGGCGAGCAGCCGGCGGTCGTCGGGGGCGGTCAGCACGTCCCAGACGTCGCCGTAGGGCTCGCGCTGGTAGCCCGCCGTGTGCGACAGCAGGCTGCGGATCGTCGCCGTGCCGTGGGCCGGGACGTCGAGGTGGGCGGAGACCGGGTCGTCGAGGTCGAGCAGACCGTCGTCACGGGCCTGGAGCACCAGTACGGCGGTGAGCGTCTTGGTCACCGAGCCGATGCGGAAGCGGGTGCCGGCGTCGAGCGGGCGTTGCGGATCGCCGGACGTCCCGACGGTGCAGGTCCAGGGCTCGCGGTCGGCCCGGTGCAGCGCGACCGAGAGCGCCGGGACGCGGGCGTCCGCCTGGACCTTGCGGACGGCTCGCTCGAGGCGCCGGCGGGCGTTCGTCAGTCGTTCTGGCTCCACGACGAAGATCCTAGAGCCGAGGTGTGACAGCCGGGCTCAGCCGATGCGGGTGATGGTCAGGTCGAGGCCCTCCTCCGGATCGTTGGTCCAGGTGACGGTGTAGCCGGGCCACTCGCCCGCGAGGCGCCCGTCGTCGGGCACGGTGGAGTACATCCGGTCGGTCAGGGCGCCCGGCATCTGGAGCGTCTCCATCACGCAGGTCATGGCCTGCTCGTGGAGGCCCGCGATGGTGGTCTTCCCATAGCCGTCGACGGTCAGCTTGCGGTTCTTGTCGGAGAGCTTGAGGCCCTGCTTGGCGGGATCGCACTTGTCGATCACGGTCAGCATCGGGTCGGCCTCGGAGGCGGCGACCGGCGCGGGGTCGTCGCCCTCGCCGTTGAGCAGCATCTTGGGCACGAGGACGACGCCGACCGCGACGATGAGGACGGCGAGGAACACCCACAGGATCGGACTTCGTTTGCGCGTATGGCGGTGCTGGGTCATGACACGTCCTAGAGCGTCGAGGGGGAGGGATCAACGCGAGGACGAAGTTTCCTCCGCGTCACGAACCGGGACAACGATCGTGACTCGAACTCGGCCGAACGGACGAGTCGATATTGGAAGAAAGGCCTACCCGACCCCCCAGCGCGCGCTACCGCAGATCTTGCAGGGCCTCCCGCAGCAGACCGGGCGTCTCGTCCGGTGGCGCCGCATCGATGAACAGCCGGCCCATCGCCGCCGCGTAGTGGTCGACCTCTTCGCGCTTGTCCAGGTAGATGCCGCTGGTCAGGTGTTCGATGTAGACCACATCGGGAAGGTTCTGGTGAGGAAAGCGCAGGATGGTGAACGCGCCGCCCGCCGCGGCATGGCCGCCGGAGCGGAAGGGAATCACCTGGAGCCGGATGTGCGGGTAGGTGGACATCTCCAGCAGATACTCGACCTGCTCCCGCAGGACCGCCCGGCCGCCGATCGGGCGCTTGAGCACCGCTTCGTCGATCACTGCCCAGAGGCGTGGCGGGTTCTCCCGGGCCAGGAGGCGCTTGCGGGCCATGCGCAGGTCGGCACGGCGGTCGATCTCCTCCGCGGAGGCGGTGGCGTGGCCCAGCAGGATGACGGCGCGGGCGTAGGCATCGGTCTGCAGCAGGCCCGGCACGAACTGGATCTCGTACGAACGGATCAGCTCGGCAGCCTGCTCCAGGTCCAGATAGTTCTGGAACCAGGTGGCCAGCACGTCGCCGTACGAGTGCCACCAGCCGGGCGAATTGGCCTCGCGGGCGAGGGCGACCAGCCGTTGGTGCTCGCCGGAGTCCGTCACGCCGTACAGGGTGAGCAGGTCGGTGACGTCGCGCTCTTTGAACGCGACGCGGCCGAGCTCCATCCGGCTGATCTTCGACTCGGAACCGCGGATCTCATAGCCCGCGCGTTCGCGGGAGATCCCGGCCGCGAGCCGTAGGCTGCGCAGGCGCGCGCCGAGCTGGAGCCGGCGAACCGTCGGCCCGCCGTTCTGCTCGGTGGCGCTCATCGTCGCGACAG
The DNA here is from genome assembly GCF_003751945.1 of Couchioplanes caeruleus. Classification (NCBI taxonomy): domain Bacteria; kingdom Bacillati; phylum Actinomycetota; class Actinomycetes; order Micromonosporales; family Micromonosporaceae; genus Couchioplanes; species Couchioplanes caeruleus. The sequence goes on from NZ_RJKL01000001.1 coordinate 2,665,437, forward strand.
CATAGACCCACCCCATGACGAAAGGGGCGGCCCACCGGCCACCCCATCTCGCCGTCCCGAGCTCAGAGCTTCACGGAACCGATCCGGTTGTCGAAGCCGATCTCCCGCAGATCGGCGATGCCACCCACGTTCTCCGCGTCGAGCGCGCCCAGTTCCTTCGACTGCCCGGTGCAGCCCGGCCCGCTCCAGATCTTGACCAGCCCGTCGAACACGATGGACGAGGCGGTGCCGGGTGCGGTCGCGTCGACGCAGCCGGTCTTACCCTCGATGAGCTGCGACTTCGCGTTCTTGTCGAAGACGTTGAAGGACCGGGCGCTGAAGAGCACGACCCGCTTCGCGGGAACGTTGCGACCGCCGCCGTCACCGGAGGGAGGGGTCTCGCCGGCCTCGTCGACGCCGGCCTTCTTGCCGTCCGGCCGGACGCCGAACCAGGTGCCGCCGACGCCCTGTCCCTTGGTGTCGCCCGGCGCGGTGTCCTTCGCGAAGCGGTAGACCGGCCATCCCCCGACGGTCACCTGCAACCGGCCGTCGTCGCGCTTGACCACCCCGACCTTGCTCTTGTGCACACCGGCGAGGAAGATCCGGCCGCCCGGCTTCACGGTCACCGGCGGCCACTTCGCCGCGCAGTCGCCGTTGCACGTGGACTTCGACGGCTTCGCCGTGTCCTGGTCGAACCGGTAGAGCGTCAGGCCCGCGCCGTTCACCAGCACCGGGTTCAGGTTCCCGGCCCGGGCGGCGGTCAGTTGCACCCACTTCTGCGCCACGGTCGCGGTCTCACCGGTCGGAGCACCGCCCTTCGGCGCCGCCCAGTCACCAGTGCCGCGGAGTGCCTGGGAGCTTGCCGCCGTACCCGTGACCAGATCGGCCAGGGCCGCTACCGGCGCGGCAGCGGGCACGGGCCCATTGCTTCCGCACGCGGACAGGAGCAGCGCGCCGCTCACGGCAACTGCGGCAAAAGAAAGCATTCGCGGGGATTGCATGACAGGGCCCTTTCTAGTGGCCTTTGCGATACGAACGCCCTTCACACGTACGCCCCCGCGAAGCGGTTCAGGCCGCGAACCCGCCCTGCCGCGACTTTTCACGGATCACCTGGTCAGAGCCGCGCAAAGGCTCCGAATCGTGGCCTGGATCACGGATCCGGCGGCCCTCAGGGAAGCTCGGCGCCCGTGGGGGTGCGCGATTCCCAGGCGGCCCAGAGCCGGGCGTACCGGCCTCCCGCGGTGACCAGCTCGGCGTGCGGCCCGGACTCCACGATGGCGCCGTGCTCCAGGACCACGATCCGGTCGGCGGCGGCGGCCTGGGTCAGCCGGTGCGCCACGACCAGCGCGGTCCGGCCCCGCAACGCGGCCGTGGCCGCCCCCTCCAGCGCCCGGGCACCCGCGCTGCCGGCTTCGGCGGTCGCCTCGTCCAGCACCGCCACGGCCGGATCGAGCAGGACGAGCCGGGCCAGGGCGAGTTGCTGCGCCTGCGCGGCGGTCAGGTCGTGGCCGCCCTCGCCGACGACCGTGTCCAGCCCCTCGGGCAGCGCCCGGGCCCATTCCAGCGCCCCGACCGTCGCCAGGGCGGCCTCGACGTCGGCGACGGCCGCTCCCGGCCGGGCCAGCCGCAGATCCTCGCTGAGGGGGCCGGCGAAGACATGCGTCTCCTGGCTGACGATCGCCACGGTGTGCGCGGGCAGGTCGGCGACCGGTACGCCGCCGACCCGGGCGGTGCCGCTGCCGGGCCGCAGGACGCCGGCGGCGATCGACGCCACGGTGGTCTTGCCGGCGCCGGTCGAGCCGACGAGCGCGACCCGCTCCCCCGGCGCGACCCGCAGCGACACGTCGTGCACCACCGCAGTGACGCCGTCGTAGCTGAAGCCGACGCCTTCCAGCGACAGCGACGTGTCGGCCGGCCGGCGTCCGCCGGCGCGCTGCTCCTGCGGCATCCGCTGGACGCCGACAAGGCGGGCCAGGCTCGCCCCGGCGGCCTGCATCTCGTCGAAGGTGAACAGCAGCATCGCCACCGGATTGAACAGCCGGTGGAACAGCAGGGCGGCCGCCGACGTCTCGCCGACGGTGACCGCGCCCCGGCGCACCAGCAGGAAGCCCATCGCAAGGATCGTTGCCAGCCCGAGGAACTCGGCCCGGTTGATCCGGCCGACGAAGCGGGTGAACAGCGCGAAGACGTTCACCGAGAGATCACGGGCCAGGGCGGAGGCGCCGTCGATGTCGCGCAGGTGCCGATCCTCCAGCCGGTAGGCGTGCACCGTACGCAGGCCCTGCATGCTCTCGACGAGCATCTGGGACCGTTCGGCGACCGCCGCCCGCTCCTGGGCGTACCGGGGCGCCGACCGCGGCAGATACCAGCGGAGGGCGGCCACGTAGAACGGCACCGCGAGGGCACCGGCAAGCCCGAGCCGCCAGTCGATGGCCGCCATCGCACCGAGGCTCAGCACGGCGAGCAGCACGGCCGAGATCAGCTCGGGCAACACCTCGGAGACGGCCTTGCCGATCGCCGCGATGTCGGCGCCCACCCGCGACAGCAGGTCGCCGCGGCCGGCGCGGTCGAGCACGAGCGCGGGCAGCCGCAGCGCGGTCGCCACGGTGCTCTCGCGCAGGTCGGCGAGCATCCGGGCACCGAGCCGGCCGGCCAGGTACGTGGACAACCCGGTCGCCGCCCCACCGACCACCGCGGCGACCACGATGACGACCGAGAGGCCGGCGATCGCGGAGGCGCCGGCGCCGGCCCGGACCCGGTCGACGAGCAGGCCCAGCGCGTACACGGGAGCGATCGAGGCGGCGGCCGCGAGCAGACCGGCCACCGCCGTGCCGGTCACCTCGCCGCGGCGTCCGCGCAGCTCGTTTCGCAGCCAGTCCCAGCTCTGCCTCGCGGAGGCGATCGGCAGGCTGTCCGCCCGTTCGTCGGTCATCGCAACACCAGCCGGCGGTAAAGGTCGTCGCAGGCACCGAGGTCGACATGCGCGCCCTCGGCGGTGACCACGCCGTCCCCGAGGACGACCACCCGGTCGGTGGCGGCGAGCAGGGCCGGGCTGCTGGTGATCACGACCGTGCCGAAGCCCGACCCCGGGCCGTGCCGCAGCGCGCGGATGCCCTGAGCGATGGCGTGCTCGGTGACCGCGTCGACGGCCGTGGTCGGGTCGTGCAGCACCAGCACCGGCGGCCGGGCGAGCAGGGCGCGGGCCAGGGCGACCCGCTGCCGCTGGCCACCGGAGAGGCTGGCGCCCCGCTCGGAGACCGGTGCGTCGAGACCACCGGGATGGGTCGCGACCACCTCGTCGGCCGCCGCCGCGGCGAGCGCCTCGGTGAGCGCGCCGCCGTCCGCGTGCACGGCCACGTTGGCCGCGAGGGTGCCGGTGAACAGGTCCGCGTGGTGGGGCTCCACCAGCAGCAGGCGCCGGGCCTGGTCCCGGTCGATCTCGTCGATCGGTACGCCGCCGAGCAGCACCGTACCCTCGTATCCGGCCGGGACGGCGAGCAGTTTGACCAGGGCCTCGGCGTCGGCCGGCCGGCGCGCCACGACGCCGACGAACTCACCGGGGCGCACGTGCAGGTCCAGACCCGCGAGCGGGCCGTGGCGCACCCCGCTCAGGTGCAGCTCGCACGGCCGGTCGGCGGGGGCCGCGGCGCCCTCCGGCAGGAGCAGACCGGCGTCGGCGACCTGGGCGACCCGGTCCGCCGACGCGCGCGCCCCGGCGATGAGGCCGGGCACGACCGCGAGCAACCCGAAGGGCTCGACGAGGAACTGCGCGGAGCCGATCACGGTGATGAACTGGCCGACGGTGATGCGGCCGGTGAGGGCGAACCACCCGGCGAGGATCGCGATGCCGCACGCCAGCAGCGTGCTGAGGGTGGTGGAGGCGGCGAGGTAGCCGCCCTGCGTCCGCGCGGCACGCAGGGTGGCGGCGAGCGAGCGGCGGCTCACCGCGCGGTAGCGGTCGGCGGCCGCTTCCTGCGCGCCGATGCCGCGCAGCGACCGCAGGCCGGAGACCAGATCGACGGCGAGCGAGGTGGCCCGACCCGCCTGCTCCTGCTGGTCGGCGACCCGCTTGGTGATCCGCGGGGAGCCGACCTGCAGCACGATCAGCACCACCGGCGTGGCGACCAGCACCGCGAGCCCCAGCGGTACGGAGATCAGCAGCAGCGTGACGGCACTCACCGCGGTGGCCACGACGGCGCCGGCGATCCGCGGCACGTAGTCGAGCAGGTACGACGTGTTGTCGGCGTCGGTCGTGGACACGGTCAGCAGGTCCCCGGCGCGCAGGTCGGTCCGGACCCCGCGCGGGTGCAGGATCTTCGCGGCGACCTCCACCCGCAGCAGGTGCGCCTCCTCGGCGATCGCCGCCACCAGCAGCCGCGACCCGAGCCGGTACGCCGAGGTCAGCACGGCGAAGACCAGGCCGAGCGCCCCGATCCACAGCGCCAGCGCGGTGCCGTCGCCCGGCGTGACGGCACGGTCGACGATCACGCCGACGAGGACCGGGATCGCCGCCTCGCAGGCCTGGAACACGCCGATGAGGGCGGTGCCGGCCGACAGGCGCCGGCCGTTGCGGCCGATCGTCCTGCGCAGGATGCGGCTGCCGGGTGACACGCTGACTCCTTCGCGCTGTCGCGGATGCGCCGGCTCTCCTCGACGGGGCCGTCCGCGCAGGGGAGGCTAGCCTAAGCCGGGGCGGCGAACCGTGAGCAGGCTCTCACCAGCGGTCGAGCAGCGCCGACAGGACGGCGAGCGCGGCCACTCCGGCGGTGGAGGTCCGCAGCACCGCGTCGCCGAGCCGCACCGGCTGCGCGCCGGCGGCGACGAACGCGCCCACCTCCTGGTCGCTGATCCCGCCCTCCGGGCCGACGACCAGCACGATCTCCCCCGCGGCCGGCAGCTTCGCCGCGGTCAGCCGGTCGGTCGCCTCCTCGTGCAGCACGAAGGCGGCAGTGGCGGCCGACAGCCGCGCGGCGGCCTGCTTGGTCGGCACGTCGGGGTCGCCGGAGACCACCGGCAGCCAGGGCCGGCGCGCCTGCTTGGCCGCCTCGCGCGCGGTGGAGACCCACTTCTCCCGGGCGCGTACGCCCCGGTCGCCGCGCCACTGCGCCACCGACCGCGACGCGGCCCAGGGCACGATCTCGTCGACCCCGATCTCCGTCATCGCCTGCACGGCGAGCTCGCCACGGTCTCCCTTCGCGATCCCCTGCACGACGACCAGCCGAGGATCCGGCGCCGGGGCGAAGGTCCGCTCCCCGACCTCGACGTCGACGCTGCCCCGGCCGACCCCGGTGACCTCGGCGCGCACCGAGCCACCCCGCCCGTCGGCGAGGATGAGCGCCTCACCGGTCCGGAGTCGCTGCACGTCGGCAGCGTGATGACCTTCCCGGCCCGACAGCGTGAAGCGCCGGGAGGTAGGCAGGTCCTCGACGAGGAACAGGGGTGCGGACACGGTCAGTGGCCGTTGAAGGCGTCCCGCATGCGCGAGAAGAACCCGCCCTGCTTGCTCAGCTCGGCCACGTCCTCGCCGCGCGTCTTGGCGAAGTCGCGCAGCATCCGCTCCTGGTCGGCGGTGAGCTTGGTCGGGGTCTTCACGTCCAGGTGCACGAAGAGGTCGCCGCGGCCCTGCCCGCGCAGATGCGGCACGCCCTTGCCGCGTACCCGCAGGGTCGATGCCGGCTGGGTGCCGGGCTTGACCTCGATGTTCTCCTCCGAGTCGAGGGTCTTGATGGTCAGTCGGGTGCCCAGGGCCGCGGCCGTCATCGGCAGCGTGACCCGGCAGTGCAGGTCGTCGCCCTTGCGGGAGTAGACGTCGTGCGGACGCTCGTGGATCTCCACGTAGAGGTCGCCGGCCGTGCCGCCGCCGGGGCCCACCTCGCCCTGCTGGGCCAGGCGGATCCGCATGCCGTCCTCGACGCCGGCCGGGATCTTGACGGTCAGCGAGCGCCGGGTCCGGATCCGGCCGTCGCCGGCGCAGGTCGGGCAGGGCTGCGGGATGACCGTGCCGTGGCCCTGGCAGTTCTGACAGGGGCGCGACGAGACGACCTGGCCCAGGAAGGTGCGCTGCACCGACTGGACCTCGCCCCGGCCGCCACAGGTCTCGCAGGTGGCCAGGTGGGTGCCGGGCGCGGTGCCGGCGCCGGAGCACTGGGTGCAGAGCACCGCGGTGTCGACCGTGATCGGCGCCTCGACCCCGAACGCGGTCTCGACCAGGTCGAGTTCCAGGCGCAGGATGGCGTCGGCACCGGGCCGCGTGCGCGGCCGCGGACCCCGGGCACCGCCGCCTCCCGCGGCCGTGCCGAAGAACGCGTCCATGATGTCCTGGAAGCCGACGAACGGGCCGGCGCCGCCGGGACCGCCCGGGCCCGCGCCCGCGCCGCCGCCGGGGGCGAGGGGGTCGCCGCCCAGGTCGACGATCTGCCGCTTCTGGTCGTCGGAGAGGACCTCGTAGGCGGCGTTGATGTCCTTGAACTTCTCGTGCGCCTCAGGGTCCGGATTGACGTCCGGGTGGTACTGACGGGCCAGCTTGCGGTAGGCACGCTTGATCTCGTCGTCGGTGGCTTCGCGGCTGATGCCGAGAATTCCGTAGTAGTCCTTGGCCACAGGGTTTCGAGTCCTCATGTCTGCCCCGCGCGGTAAAGCGCCGGAGACCGTCGTCGCTTGTGCGTCAGTGCCGTGCTGCCTGTTTCAGTTCTGGGCCAGCAGATCGCCAACGTAGCGTGCCACGGCGCGCACGGTGGCGATGGTGCCGGGGTAGTCCATCCGGGTCGGCCCCAGCACGCCGAGGCCACCAACGATTGTCGTACCCGGTCCGTAACCGGTGCTCACCACCGACGCCGCCCGCAGATTGTCGATCTCGTTCTCGTCGCCGATGCGGACCCGAGTCGTGCTCGGCTCCACCTCGCCGATGAGCTTGAGCAGGATGACCTCCTCCTCCAGGGCTTCCAGCACCGGGCGCAGCGAGCCCTGGAAGTCCAGGACGCCGCCGCGGGTCAGGTTGGCCGTGCCGGCCAGGGCGAGACGTTCGTCACTGCGCTCGACCAGGGTCTCCATGAGCACGGAGGCCACGCACGCCATCGTGCTGCGCTTCTCCGGGGCGGACTCGTCGACCAGGGCCTGCACCAGCGGCGGCGTGTCGGCGAGCTTCACCCCGGTCAGCTTGGCGTTGACCTTGCGCCGCATGTCCAGCACGTCGTCGGGGTGGGTCGGCTGGGGCAGCTCGAGGAGCCGCTGCTCGACCCGGCCGGTGTCGGCGATCATCACGAGCATGAGCCGGGTGCTGGAGATCGGCACCAGCTCGAGGTGGCGCACGGCGGAGCGCGAGAGGCTCGGATACTGCACGACGGCGACCTGGCGGGTGAGCTGGGCGAGCAGGCGCACCGTGCGGTGCACCACGTCGTCCAGGTCGACCGCGCCGGCGAGGAACCGCTCGATGGCCCTGCGCTCGGCCGGACTCAGCGCCTTGACCCGCGACAACCGGTCCACGAAGAGTCGGTAGCCGGCGTCGGTGGGCACCCGGCCCGCGCTGGTGTGCGGCTGGCGGATGTAGCCCTCCTCCTCCAGCACGGCCATGTCGTTGCGGACGGTGGCCGGGGAGACGCCGAGCTGGCGGCGCTCGACCAGGGCCTTGCTGCCGACCGGCTCCTGGGTGGCAACGTAGTCCTCGACGATGGCACGGAGCACCTCGAGCTTGCGGTCATCGAGACTCATGACCCCTCCCTCTTGTCCCTGGCACTCCGTCGAGTCGAGTGCCAGTCTACGACGCACCTGGCCCGCGCGCGATGATCGACCGATGATGTGGGAGCTACTTAGCCGAGTGTCTATTCTTCGGGCTACCTCGGGTGTTGCCCTCGCCACGACCGACCTGCGGTCATACCGTGTTCGCCATGACTGAACCGCCGCGCCCGCCCGGTGAGGGAAATCCCTCGGACCCCACCGCGCCGCTCAACCCATATCCGGGCAGCGACCCCACCGGGGCCGCCCCGCCGCCGCCCCCCACCTACGGAGCCCCTCAGCCCCCGCCCTACGGCACGACTCCCCCGCCGCCCACCTCCGGCGCGGGCGGATACGGTCCCCCGCCCGGTTCCGGCGCCCCGTACGGCGGCCCGCCGCCCGGACAGCCCTACGGCGCTCCCGGCGCCTACGGCCAGCAGCCCGGCTACCCGCCGCACGGCTACGGCCCGGGCGGCGGCGACGAGAAGACCTGGATCCTGGTCGCGCACTTCGGTGGTGCGGCGGGTGCCTTCCTCGGCGGCGGCTGCTCCGGCTGGATCGCCCCACTGGTCGCCATGCTCGCCAAGGGCAATCAGTCGCCGTACGTACGGGCCGAGGCGGTCAAGGCGCTGAACTTCCAGCTCCTCTGGACGATCATCGCGGTCATCGGCTACGCCACGATCTGCATCGGCATCGGCATCTTCGTCGCCATCGGGGCCTGGCTGGTCGCCACGATCCTGGGCGTCATCGCCGGCGTGAAGGCGAGCAACAACGAGCCGTACAACTATCCGATGTCGGTCTCGATGATCAAGTAGTGCGATGGGCGGCGCCGGCTCTCGGCGGTGCCGCCCCGCCAGACGAGTCAGACGAGGTCGCGGATCACGGCATCCGCCAGGAGGCGGCCCCGCAGGGTGAGAACGGCCCGGCCCCGCCCGTACGGGATCGGCTCCAGAAGCCCGTCCGCCAAGGCCCGCCGCGCCCCGTCCTCCCGGGCCAGGCCGAGCGGCAGCCCCTCGGCGAGCCGCAGCCGCAGCATGACCTCCTCGATCCTGCGGTCCTCGCCGGTCAGCACCTCCCGGCCGAGCCCGGGCGAGACCCCGTCGGCCAGCCTCTTCGCGTACGCGGAAGGGTGCTTGACGTTCCACCACCGCACCCCGCCGACGTGGCTGTGCGCGCCCGGACCGAGGCCCCACCAGTCGCCACCGGTCCAGTACAGGCGGTTGTGCCGGCAGCGCGCCTCCTCGGACGTCGCCCAGTTGGAGACCTCGTACCAGGAGAATCCCGCCGCGGAGAGGGCACGCTCGGCGGCCAGGTAGCGGTCGGCCGCGACGTCGTCCTCCGGGTACGGCAGCTCGCCGCGGCGCATCCGGGCGGCGATCCGTGTGCCGTCCTCGACGATCAGCGAGTACGCGCTGACATGATCGACCCCGGCCCCGATCACGGCGTCGAGCGAGGCGGCGAAGTCGTCGGCGGTCTCCCCCGGCGTCCCGTAGATCAGGTCCAGGTTGACGTGGTCGAAGCCGGCCTCCCGGGCCTCCTCGGCGGCCCGAGGCGCCCGCCCGGCGGTGTGCCGGCGGTCGAGGATCGCGAGCACGCCGGGCGATGCCGACTGCATGCCCAGCGAGATGCGGTTGTAGCCGGCCTTGCGCAGCGCCTGCAGCGAGGCCGGGGTCACCGACTCGGGGTTCGCCTCCGTGGTGATCTCCGCGTCCGCCGCCAGACCCCAGATGCGGTCGATGCCCTCCAGGATCCGGCCCAGGTCGGCCGGGTCGAGCAGGGTGGGCGTGCCGCCGCCGACGAAGACGGTGTCGACCCGCGCCCGCAGGATCCCGCCGGCGAGCTCGAGCTCGCGCAGCACCGTGTCCGCGTACTCGTCCCGGCTCGCCCCGCCGCCCAGCTCACTCGCCGTGTACGTGTTGAAGTCGCAGTAGCCGCACCGGCTCGCGCAGAACGGCACGTGGACGTATACGCCGAAGCCGTGGCGCCCGGCCTCGCGCAGCGCCGGGGCGGGCAGCGAGCCGTCGGCCGGTACGGGCTCGCCGTCGGGCAGGGGACCTGGCATCTGCCAAGTGTGCACGGACACCGTTAGGGTTCGGTCATGGCTCTGGTCCGTACCGTCACCGACGCCGGGGTTACCACCCTGACGCTGGACAGCCCCTCGAACCGCAACGCGCTGTCCTCCCAGCTCATGACCGATCTGCTCAACGGCCTCGCCGCCGCGCTGACCGACGCCGGCGTCCGGGCGGTGGTGATCTCCCATACCGGCCCGGTGTTCTGCTCCGGCGCCGACCTGAAGGAGACCGCCGAGGCCCGGGAGAACGGCCGGGTGCCGGCCGAGCTGCTCGCCGACGTGCTGGCGGCGATCTGGGAGTTCCCCAAGCCCGTCGTGGCCCGGGTCGGCGGTCCGGCCCGCGCCGGCGGGCTCGGCCTGGTCGCCGCCGCCGACATCGCCGTCTGCACCCGCGACGCCACCTTCGCCTTCTCCGAGGTACGGCTCGGTGTGATCCCGTCCGTGATCAGTGCCACGGTGCTGCCGCGGCTGGCGCCCCGGGCCGCCGCCGAGCTGTACCTGACCGGGAACGTGTTCGACGGCGCCCGGGCGGAGCAGATCGGTCTGGTCACCGCCGCGGTCGAGGCCGAGGGCCTGGATGCGGCCGTGAGCGCGTACTGCGACTCCCTGGTCAAGGGCGGTCCCCTCGCGCTGGCCGGCACCAAGCAGTTGTTGCGCCGCCCCCCGGGCGGGTCCATCCGTGCCGATCTCGCCGAGCTGTCCGAGCGCTCCGCGGCATACTTCAAGTCCGACGAGGGACGCGAAGGGGTGACCGCCTTCCGGGAGAAGCGCCCGGCGAGCTGGGTGCCGGTCACGTAAGAGGCAGGCGATCGTTGTCTACGCTTGTCGCCGACGACAAGGGGAGGCAGCGGTGAAGCGGAAGCCGGTCGCGGTGGCCGTAGTGGTCATCCTCATCGGTGCGCTCGGCCTGTTCTTCGCCGGCAAGTCCTTCACCGGCGGGCTCAAGCTGCCACGGCTCGGACCGGAGTGCACGGTCCGGGCCGACGGCGAGGTCACCCTCGACTCCGTGCAGATGGCTAACGCGGCGACGATCTCGGCCGTCGGCATGCGGCGCAAGATGCCCGAGCGGGCCGTCGTGGTAGCGCTGGCCACCGCCTTCCAGGAATCCAAGCTGGAGAATCTGGACACCGGCGACCGTGACTCGCTCGGCCTCTTCCAGCAGCGGCCCAGCCAGGGGTGGGGCACCCCGGAGAAGATCCAGGACCCTCGGTACGCGGCGGACAAGTTCTACGCCGCGCTCAAGAAGGTCAAGGGCTGGAAGACGATGCGGGTCACGGACGCGGCGCAGAAGGTGCAGCGGTCGGCGTTCCCGAACGCGTACGAGAAGTGGGCCGACGAGTCCGAGGTGCTCGCCCGCGCGCTCACCGGGCGGGCGACCGGCGCCGTCGAGTGCACGGTCAGCGGCAAGCCCGCGCTGCGGGGCGCGGCCGCGGCGGCCGCTTTGGCGGAGGTGTTCACCCTGGACTGGGGCATCGAGGCGACGACGGCGGCCGACGTCACCGTCGCCGTCAAGGACCCGAGCTCGGGCTGGCGCTACGCGCACTGGCTGGTGTCGCACGCCGAAACCACCGGCCTCGAACGGGTACGTTTCGCCGACCGCGAATGGACCGCGCCGGACGGGAAGTGGCAGCCCGTAACCGGCGACCGCCGGGTCGGCAGCGAGACGGTGGTGGCCGAGGTCTTCCGCTGACCTGCGGCGTTCCTGGATTCATTCCTGTATTCACGAGGATGCGCACCGGTCGGCGTCGTCGCGTACGGCTTTCCTGGTCATAGCGCTGCGTATACATCGACATGGACAGACAGCGACCGTACTGGTACTAGTTACTTCCGTGCTCCAAGCCCTGGAATGGATCCTGTTCGGAGCCGCGAGCGTCGGAGCCTTCGCCGTCGGGCTGAGCCGCCACCGGCCGGCCCGCCTCGCACCCTGGCTCCTGCTCGCCGCATCGATCGTCTGCCTCACCGTCGGTGATGTCTGTTACGCGCTGGCCGCGCGCGACGCCGCGTCGATCTTCTACCTGACGATGTTCGTCTTCGTGGCGCTCGCGCTGCTGCAGTTCACCCGCAGAGGCGCCCTGCTCATGAGCCGCGCCCGACTCATCGACCTGCTCGCCGCCGCCTGCGCGGCCCTGCTCGTCGGATGGGTCTTCCTGATCGGCGACAGCGGCAGGATCGGCGCCATCTCCGCGACGGACGTGATCGGCGCGCTGCTGCTCATCGGGGTCACCGTCCGGCTGGCGGCGGCGGCCTGGTTCAACTGGTCGGCCCTGCTGCTCTGCACGGGCGCGATCGGCATGCTCGCCAGCGACGTCGCGTACGGCCTGGACCCACGGTGGCCGAGCGAGATCGGCTACATGGTCCTCTACGTCGCGTGGGGCGCGGCCGCCCTGCACCCCTCGATGGTCCGCCTGACCAGCCCGATCCCGACACACCCGCCCCCGTGGCAGGGCCGCTGGGCGGCGCTGCTGGGCCTCTCGGTCGCCACACCCCCGCTGGTCCTGCTGGTCGAGGCGGTGTCGGGCACGGTCACCGACGGCGTGGTCATCGCGGTGGCCTCCACCCTTACCCTGGTGCTGACGATCACCCGCCTCGCCGACTCGGTCACGCTCAACAGCCAGGCCCTGGTCCGCGAACGAGCCCTGCGCGAGGCCAGCGCGGCCCTGGTCGCCGCCGCGGACGAGGCCGCCGTCGACCGCGCCGTCCACGGAGCGGTGGCCCAGCTCCTGCCTCCGAACGACCTGACGCGCGTGGTGTTCGCCACCGACGACCGCCAGCTCGCCCTCGAGGCCTTACCCCCGGCGGCGAGCGGCCCCCGCCCGCGCAGCTGGTGGCTCGATCCTTCCCACTCCCCCGACTCCAGGGAAGCAGGCGACGTCACGCTGGTGTGCCCCCTCTGGCTCGAACCCCTGGCGGTCGCCCGCCCCAGCGGCGGCGCCCTCGTCCTCGAGGGCCGCCGCGACATCCTGGCCGCCAGCCGCGACGCCCTCGAGGTCCTCGCCGGCCAGGCGGCCCTGGCCCTGGACCGCATCAGCCTGGTCGACGCGGTCGGCCGCCGAGACAGCGACCTCTACCTGCGCGCGGTCATCCGCAACACCGCGGACATCATGCTGGTGGTCGACGACGACCAGGTCATCCGCTACGCCAGCCCCGCCCTGCACGACCTGATGGGCACCGACGAGCTCCCGCCGTTCGCCACGCTGCTGGACCTGGTCCACCCCGACGACACCAGCCACGTCCGCCGCGCCCTCCGCGAGGACGGCGACGGGGTGCTGTACTGCGCCCTGCGCCGCCCCGACGACACCCAGATCCTCGTCGAGGCCACGTACCGCGATCTGCGCGGGGACCGTCTGGTCCAGGGCTTCGTGGTGACGATCCGCGACGTGACGCGGGCCCACGACCCGGTCGAACGGATCCCCCATGTGGAGCATGTCGACGCATTGCCGGCCTGGGTCAACCGCCGCAGCGCGCAGCACAAGTTTCGCTATTAGGGGTTTTGGGGGACATTCCACTTCATCAGTACGGGTGCACCAACGTCCCGTGGCACACACCCGGCCCAGGACCCGGTCCAGGCCGTTGCGGGCGCGCCGGGCTGACCTTCCAGGTCGGGCCCCCGCTTCCCTGCCCGCGCGCGCTCTCCTACCCGCGCGCTTCCCCGCCCGCGCCCGCTCTGCCACGCGCCTTCCTGCCCGCGCGGGCACCGGCGCCGACCGTGGCCTCGCGCTCGTGTTCGTGCTGACCGGCATCGTCGGCCTGTTCGCGACCGCCCTCGCGCTGCGCAGCGGTCCATACCAGCGGTTGAGCCGCCGGTACGCGGCGGTTCCGACGACCGCTGCCGAACCGAGCCCGCATGGTCGGCGCTGAGCCCTTGGCGCCCTCGTGGTCGCAGGCGGACGTAGCTGGAACGTCACCATCTCGATACGCTGCGCCTACTTGCACCGTTATCAGGCACATCGGCTACGGGAGTTCGCGAGATGCCTGCTGCCTGCACCGATCCGATCAGGGAAACCACCATGCGGCGGACACCGTGGCAGCGGCGCGGAGGACTGCTCGCCGTTCTCGTTCTCGCCCTGTCCGCGCTGCTGCCCGTTGGGCGTGCCGAGGCCGCTGGTCCGGCAGCCGGCTTCGTCCACCCAGCCGGTCCCGTCCATCCGGCTGAGTGCGCCCGCGAGGGCGCGTTCAATGATCTGGGCCCGGTGCTGTCCACGCTGACGCTGATGCGCGGCGTGCTCGGGACGCGCGCCGGCCGGCCGGTCTGGTACTCGGTGGTGGCCGGCGACGACGCGCGGATCAACGTGGTCGACGCTCTCACCCGCGAGCTGGTCACCACCACGCCGATGCGCGGAGCCGCCGGGGCGTGGGCGCTCACCGTAGCCTCCGACGGCCGGCTCTACGTGGGCACGTACAACAGTGGCCGGTTCTACCGGTTCGACCCGGCAAACGACCAACTCACCGACCTGGGCCAGCCGGTGCCGGAGGAGAGCTTCGTGTACGGCCTGAGCATCGGCCCGGACGGCACGGTGTACGGCGGCACCTACCCACACGGCCACGCCTTCGCCTATCACCCCACGTCCGGGGTGACCGACATCGGCGAGGTGAGCCCGGGTCACAGGTACGCCCGTGCCACAGCGTATAACCCCGACCACCACCAGCTCTTCGTCGGCCTGCCTGGGCCGGCCACGCTGGTCCGGATCGACCTGGCCACCGGCACCCGCACCACCGTCGACGCCGGCCTCGCTTCCCTCGGCACGCTGGACGACCTCGGCCTCGACTACGCCGGCGGTCGGGTGTTCGTGTACGGCGGCGGCGCGCTGGCCGTTGTGGACGCGGTGACCAGCGCGCGCCGGACCCTGGTCGACGGGTCGACCGGCGCGGGCGTGGCGACGTACCCGATGGACTCGCGCGGCGTCTCGCCGGTGTCACCGGACGGCGCCGCGGTGTACCTCACCAGCGGATCAGCGCTGCGCCGGTACGACCTGGCCGCGGACCGGATAGACCCTGTCGTGCCGGCCGCCGGGACACCGGCGGTGGATGGCCCGGCCATCGGGTACGGCTGGATCGACGGCGCGCTGTACGGTCTCGCCGGCAACTACCGCGGCCGCGGGTTCACCTACGACCCGGGCACCCGGCGCCTGGACCGGTACACGCTCGCCTTCGCGCCCGCCCCAGTGCAGCTCGCCCAGCTCACCACCGGACCGGACGGAGCCGTGTACGTCAGCGCATACATCAACGGCCAGCTTGCCCGGTACGATCCTGCGACCGGCCGGATCACCGCGCAGCCGCGGCTCGGGCAGGTCGAGGGCTGGCACTGGCGCGACGCCGCGATGTACGCCGGCATCTACCCGTACGGGGCGGTTCTGGCCCGGCACACCCTGTTCACCGGGCCAACCACGGCCAACGACGGCGAGCTGCTGCTCGGCCGGGACGAGCGGATCCACGTGCAGGCCGGCGGCCGGCTGTTCGAGGTGGACCTGTGGTGCCGGCGGGTAACCCAGATCGGCACCGGGTTGCTGTTCCGGCTGACCGCCGGGCACGCCGGCGACTTCTACAGCCTGCTGCGGACGGCCGATTCCACTGTGCCGAATCGGCTGGCCCGGTACGTGCCCCCGCCGCGCGGACCGGTCGGGCTGACCGCCGACCGGGACGCGCTCGCGGTCGCCCTCCGGGACCTGCCGGTACAGACCCGTCCACCGCACGCGGCCGTGCACGCCGACGAGGTCGGCTGAGCGGCGGGCGAGTGCCCGTGCGCGCGTTTCGGCGGCGCGGCACGGACGACGCCTTCCTGCCCGCGCACGCCTTCCTGCCAGGGCCCGGCCTCCTGCCCGTGCGCGCCTTGGTACCCGCGTGGTTCCCTGCCTGCGCCGCGGTTTGCTGCGCGCACACGCGAGACGCCGGGTCCATCAGGACCCGGCGCCTGCTGGTGGTGCGGTTCCTCCTCCAAGCCCCCGAGGGGCCCGAGGTCAGCGGCGGCTGTAGCCGCGACGACCGCCGATGCCGACCACCAGCGCCACACCCAGCGCGGCCAGCACGACCTGGAACAGCAGCTCGGTCCAGTCGACCCCACTGGTGTTGGCGACGCCGATGGCGCGGGCGAGCACGGTGCCCAGCAGCGCGGCGACGACACCGATGACCATCGTGAGCCAGATCGGAATATTCTGCTTGCCCGGTACGACCAGGCGGCCCAGAGCGCCGATGATGAGGCCGACGATGAGGGCGGTGATGATGCCGGTAACAGTCATTGGAGTACCTCCTCGGGGGTGGAGCATTCGTTGCGTCCGTCGCACCGCAGAGTTCCCGAGCACCTGAAAAATCAAACCGCGAAGTTGTCAGGAACCTTTCAGCCACTCCCTGCCGGTCTGACCGCGGCAAGGCCGTCTGCGCTGTTCGCGCCCCTTCACCCGCGGACAGCCGGTTCCGTCCCGCCGAGCGGAATCAGCCCCCTTGAACCACTCTCTCGGACCACCCACAAACGTCGGCGGCGCCCCGGATCATGGATCCGGGGCGCCGCCGACGAGAGGTCACTTCTTGGCGCCGCCCTTGGTGTCCGGGCCGTCCGAGGTCGACAGCGCGGCGATGAAGGCCTCCTGGGGGACCTCCACCCGGCCGACCATCTTCATCCGCTTCTTGCCTTCCTTCTGCTTCTCGAGCAGCTTGCGCTTACGGCTGATGTCACCGCCGTAGCACTTGGCGAGCACGTCCTTGCGGATGGCCCGGATCGTCTCGCGGGCGATGATCCGGCTGCCGATCGCCGCCTGGATCGGCACCTCGAACTGCTGCCGCGGGATCAGCTTCTGCAGCTTGGACGCGATCGTGACGCCGTAGTTGTAGGCCTTGTCCTTGTGCACGATCGCGCTGAACGCGTCCACCGGCTCGCCGTGCAGCAGAATGTCCACCTTCACCAGGTCGGCCACCTGCTCGCCGGAGGGCTCGTAGTCGAGGGACGCGTACCCCTTGGTCTTGCTCTTGAGCTGGTCGAAGAAGTCGAAAATGATCTCTGCGAGCGGCAGGGTGTAGCGCAGCTCCACCCGCTCGGAGGACAGGTACTCCATGCCGAGGAGGCTGCCGCGGCGACTCTGGCACAGCTCCATGACCGCGCCCACGTATTCGTTGGGCACCAGCACCGTCGCCCGCACCACCGGCTCGTGGATCTCGGCGATCTTGCCGCTCGGGAACTCGCTCGGGTTGGTGACGACGACTTCCTGCATGTCCTCGGTGACCACCTGATAGACCACGTTCGGCGCGGTGGAGATCAGGTCGAGGTTGAACTCCCGCTCCAGCCGCTCCCCGATGATCTCCAGGTGCAGCAACCCGAGGAAGCCGCACCGGAACCCGAAGCCGAGCGCCGCGGAGGTCTCCGGCTCGTAGGTGAGCGCGGCATCGTTGAGCTTGAGCTTGTCCAGCGCGTCGCGCAGCGCCGGATAGTCGGAGCCGTCGATCGGGTACAGCCCGGAGTACACCATCGGCTTCGGGTCTTTGTACCCGCCGAGCGGCTCCTTGGCCGGCCGCCCGTTGCCGGTGACGGTGTCGCCGACCCGGGACTGCCGCACATCCTTCACGCCGGTGATCAGGTAGCCGACCTCACCGACACCGAGCGCGCCGGCCTTCTCCATCTCCGGAGAGACGACCCCGATCTCGAGAAGCTCATGCACGGCCCCGGTCGACATCATCTTGATCCGGTCCCGCGCCTCGATCCGCCCGTCGATGACCCGGACGTACGTGACCACGCCCCGGTACACGTCGTACACGGAGTCGAAGATCATCGCCCGCGCGGGCGCGTCGGCATCGCCGACCGGCGGCTGGAACTGCCGGACGATCTCGTCGAGGAGATGCTCGACACCCTCGCCGGTCTTGCCGGAAACCTTCAGCACGTCACCGGGCTCGCACCCGATGAGCTTGGCGAGCTCCTCGGCATACTTTTCGGGCTGGGCGGCCGGAAGATCGATCTTGTTCAGCACGGGAATGATGTGCAGATCGTTCTCCATGGCCAGATACAGGTTGGCCAGGGTCTGCGCCTCGATCCCCTGCGCGGCGTCGACCAGGAGCACCGCCCCCTCACAGGCGGCGAGACTGCGAGACACCTCGTACGTGAAGTCGACGTGCCCGGGAGTGTCGATCATGTTGAGGACCGCGGACTCGCCCTGCTGCTCACCGGCCCGAACGACCCAGGGCATCCGCACGGCCTGGCTCTTGATCGTGATGCCACGCTCGCGCTCGATGTCCATGCGGTCGAGATACTGGGCGCGCATCTGCCGCGGGTCGACCACGCCGGTGATCTGCAGCATCCGGTCGGCCAAGGTCGACTTGCCGTGGTCGATGTGAGCGATGATGCAGAAGTTGCGGATACGACCCGGATCGGTCGCTCCGATGATGTTCACGCCGGGGTCGAGCGGTCCAGGCACGTTCGTCCGTTCTTCTCACGCAGGTCAGATCTGCCGACTGGCAACCGGCACGAGGTCCGGCCCTCCTATCGTCCCACGCCGCGAACCCACCCCGGACAAGACCCGATCCTCCAGGCTCGCCGACTTCCCGCGAACCTCCCCACCACAACCCGGTCAGACCAGGTCCGACCCGGTGAAACCTCGACCGCTCAGAAGCCGTGGAGCCCGACCGTTCACACTCGGTCCAGAGCCCGCTGCGGCACCACCCTGGGCAACTCGGCGGTGATGACGTCGCCGGGTCGAACCGTCCCGCCGCGCAGCACGACGGCCATGACACCGGCCCTCCGCACGAGGTTGCCGTCGGCATCCCTGCCGAGCACCTGCTTGAGCAGCCCGGTCCGGAAGCGATTGATCTGCTGGCAGGGATTACGCAACCCCATGACCACGATGGCAGGCCTCGGGTCGCCCGTCCCACTCCCCGACCCCGCAGCCGCGACAACAGCGGCAAGCACCGCGACGGCACCCTCGGTAGCCCCATCAAGCGGAACCCGCCGAGCAACAGCAACAACGTCATCCGCGCCACCACCGCCCGCCGCGTCCGACGCCGGGACACCCTCGGCAAGGCCAGCGCCGCCGGTCACGCCGATCACCGGACCACCACCGCCGGCCACGCCACCGCCGGCCGTGCCCGACGCCGCGACACTGCTCTCGGGGGCGCCGCCACTGCTCTCGGGGGCGCCGCCCGCCAAGCCACCGTCCGCCACGCTCGCCAAGGCCTCGTTCGTCACTCCCACCGCCCGGCCGACGGCTTTCGCGGCATCTCGTTGTGGCTCCACGGGCGGCCCGAAGCGGAGAATCGTTCCACAAGGGAGCGACGGGAGGTCGAGACCCACCGTGGTCACGTTCTCTCCCAGCGCGCCCGGAGCAACGTCGTAGCCGAGGTTCCGCACCTCTTCGTGCAGTTCGGCCTGCATCAGATGGACCTGCCGGAGGTTCGGCTGGGTCGGATCCGCGGCGACCCGGCTGCGGTGTCGGACCGTGACGCCGGCATGGATGTCGTCACGCACGCCGAGGCCAGCGACCAACTCGATCGCGTCCCGCTGCGGCTTGCTGAAGGAATAGGCATCGTTGCGGCTCACGGCCGCGACCGTGCCCCGCAGAGAGGCGACGCCCTGCCGAGAGATGCTCATCGCGGGTGCGTCCTGCCGAGGGATGCTCGTCGCGTGTGCGTCCTGCCGAGGGATGCCCACGGCGGGTGTGTCCTGAGGGATGCTCATCGCGCCAGTCTGTCCAATTCGTCCTCGGCGGACCGTCGCTCGGCGGCACCGAGAGTGGCAGATCACTCCAGGCCCGAGCAATGGGAGCGGCGGGGCGCTCCCGGCCCCAGCAACGGGGGTTACCCGGGTTCCAGCGAAGGCGAGTAGGGGTTTACTCCGGGGGCTCGAGGAAGAGGGAGGACAGGCGGGGCAGGCGGCGCCGCATCTCGTCTTCGTCGTCGAAGTCCCAGAGCATCGAGGCGTCCGGGCGGCTCGGGATGGCGTCGGCGGGTGGCAGCTCGTCACCCGTCGCGTCGCGGTGGGCGACCTGGGCGATCGTCAGCACCTCCTCCGCCTCGAACACCGCGCCCGTCGAGGCCGCGGCTCGGACCGAGGGCAGGTCGGCGAGGGAGTCGGGGTCGCGGACGGCGCGGGCCAGGACGTCCCGGCCGTTGGCGATCAGCCAGCCCCGGAAGTGGTCGAAGCCGTCGTCCGAGCAGCCGCCGTTGATCAGGTAGGCCGCCGCCCACAGGTCCTCCTTGCCGGAGGCGGCCATCACCTTGTCGAGGTGGCGGGCCCACGCCACGATCTCGGCGGGGCCGCGCCCGGCCAGGTCGGCGGCCGCCCGCTTCGCCACCTCGTCGGGCGAACCCGGCCGATCGGCGGTCGCCCGGTCGATGACCGCCCAGAAGTCGTCCGTTCTCATGGGCGACAGCCTGCCAGCCGGGTACGACAAAAACGGGGAGGTCGGCGCCCGCCACCCCACCGGCCCGGGCGGCGGCGGAGCACCGCAGGCAGGATGGGGGCATGCGTCCGATATCGCTGCCCGAGGTCGCTTACGGCGCTACCGCCGTACGCCCGGATTGGGGGGATTTGCCGTTGCCCCTGCGGGCCGCGATCGAAGCGCGGCTCGGCGCCCGGGTGACCGCCTCGACCACCGCGGGCGGCGGGTTCACCAGAGCTTTCGCGGCCGTTGTCGAGACCTCGGCCGGTGAGCGCGCGTTCCTCAAGGCGGCTCCCCTGACCCATCCCGATGCCGATGCGTACGCCCGTGAGGCGGTCGTCACATCCGCGCTGCCCCCGGGGATACGGGCGCCACGGCCACGCTGGACGCTGGCGACGGAAGGGCACTACGTGCTGTGCATGGAAGCGCTCGACGGACGCGTACCCGATCTGCCGTGGAAGCCGGACGACCTCGCGGCGGCCTTGCGGGCGTGGCACACGGCCGCCGCCGCGCTGTCCCGGCCGACGAGCCCCGGGCTGCCGCACCTGAGCGACCTCGTGAGAGGCGAACTGTCCTGGTGGTCGGAGATCGCGGGCGGACGAGCCCCTCTTCCCCCGGCACCACGATGGGTCCGCGAGCGCCTCGACGATCTGGCAGGCCTCGAACACGGGCTGCCGGCACTGGTCACCGGGCCCGGGATGCTCCACGGCGACCTGCGGATAGACAACATCATGATCGATGCGTACGGGGAAGCCTGGCTGTGCGACTGGACCTGGCCGTGCCTGGGCGCACCCTGGTTCGACACGGTGTCTCTGCTGGTCACGGCGTACGCCAGCGGCCTCGACGCGGATGGTCTGCTCGCGCCGTGGGCGGCGCCGGCGGCGGGAGTGGACGGGGCGCTGGCGGCGCTGAGCGGCCACTGGCTGACGCGCGCGGCCGGCAGGCCGAGCACCGCCTCACCGCACAGCCGGCAGCACCAGAGGTTCAGCGGCGAGCAGGCGCTGGCGTGGCTGGCCGCCCGGCGCAACTGGCACCCGCGGAACTGAAACCGAGCAACCGGCACGTCGCCGGCGAGGGAGACGGTGCTGCAGGGTGGTGGGGCCCTCGACGGCGAACGGTGCAGCTCCCGCCGGAGTCGGACATTTCGGCGCCCGACCGTCACCGCCCCGCGGCTGCCGCCGGTGACCCGCTAACCTTCCACGGGACGGACCGGCCTCGTGGACTGCTCGATTTGGGCGGGCCCGATCAGGCCTGATACATTGGTTCGTCGCGTGTGGTGACGCGCTGCTGCTTGCCGTCGTCGCCACCGTCCGAGTACATCATCCGAACTAGTCAGGACAAGGCTGTCGCGTGGCGAACATCAAGTCCCAGATCAAGCGCAACCGGCAGAACGAGAAGGCCCGGCTGCGCAACAAGTCGGTCAAGTCGTCGCTGAAGACCGTGATCCGCAAGCTGAACGAGGCGAGCGAGGCCGGCAACACCGAGACGGCCACCGCTCTGCTGCGTGACGCCTCGCGTCAGCTCGACAAGGCCGTGAGCAAGGGCGTCATTCACAAGAACCAGGCGGCGAACCGCAAGTCGGCCATCGCCAAGCGGGTCGCCTCGCTGTCTGCCTGATCACTGACCGTTCACGGTCGCACCCCTCGGGGCACGACCGGGTCATAGATCGCTCTCCAGGCACCGCCGGACTCCCGGGTCCAGCGGTGCCTGAGCTGTATCCGCACGCCGCCGGCCCGCTCATACCACCACGCGCCGGAGCGCTGCCTGAGCTGCATCCACACGCGCGGCGAGCCCGCTGCCTGAGCCGCACCCGCCCGCACGGCCCTGAGCTGGCCGCCGCACACACAGCCAGCCTGCCGCCCGAGACGCGTCCGCACGCATGGGCCCGAGCTGCATCCGCAGGCACCGCAAGACCGGCGCACGGGGACCTCACGCGCCGCCGAGCCGGTGTTCGAGGAGACCGCACGCGCCGCCGAGCCGGTGTTCGAGGAGACCGCACGCGCCGCCCCTGCACTGAAGCCGTATCCGCATTGCCCGTGGACCGAACGCCACGCGGGACCACCGGCCCGCCCGGATGCGGGCGTGATCCGGCCGGGACGGCAGGTGCCGGGCCGTGCGCCACAGGACTTGTCTGTGCCCGTACTTAATAAGCCGTAACCGGAAAACCGCAACCAGGAAGGCCGCAAACCAAAAGCCGCAACCCCGACACGCCCGGATTAGGCCTTGTGTTTGGTTCGACCCCCGGCTATCGGTCGGACTGTGCGTCGGATCACGTTCGCGCCACCACCGCACCGTCCCGCCTGATTGAGGCGGTTGCGCTCTCGACGGGCATGGCAGCCTGCCGATATGTCTGGTTTCGCGTTCGATGATCGGAGAGCTGCGCGCAGGAGTGAGGCTCGCGGAAGTGTCGGACCGACATGCAAAGATTCTGTACGTGAACAGCGCACCTCCCGCCCCCCTCGTCCTTGTTCTCGGTGACGAGGAGCTGCTTGCCGCGCGTGCCATCACCGCGACGGTCGAGGCGGCGCGGGAGCAGGATCCCGGGGCCGACGTCCGGGAGTATGAGGCGGGTCAGCTCAGCGCCGGCGAGGTAGCCGAGATGCTCAGCCCTTCGCTGTTCGGTGGGCGGCGTGTGCTTGTCGTGCGCGGCGGGCAGGATGCGCGCAAGGATCTCGCTTCCGCCCTCCTTTCCTACGCGAAGAGTCCCGATCCCGACGTGACGCTCGTCGTCGCCCATCTCGGCGCGGCCAAGGGCAAGGCGTTCGCCGACGGGTTGAAGTCCGCGGGGGCGACCGTGGTGCCCGCCGTCAAGCTCAAGGGCGAGCGGGAACGGATCGCGTTCGTGCGCGACGAGTTCCGGCGCAATGGCGGGCGGTGCGACGAGACGGCCGCGTCCGCGCTGTTGCAGGCCGTCGGCACCGACCTGCGCGAGATCGCCGCCGCATGCTCCCAGTTGCTCGCCGACACCGACGGCAGGATCAACGCCGCGGTGGTCGCCCGCTATTACAAGGGGCGGGCCGAGGTGAGCGGGTTCGCCGTGGCCGATGCCGCGATGGTCGGCGACGTGCCGGGCGCGCTGGAGGCGTTGCGCTGGGCCCTGCACGTCGGGGTCGACCCCGTGCCGATCGCGGACGCGCTCGCCGACGGTGTGCGCACGGTCGCCCGGGTGGCGTCCGCCGGGCGCGGCAATCCCTACCAGTTGGCCAGTTCGCTCGGCATGCCCGCGTGGAAGATCCAGAAGGCCCAGGAGCGCAGCCGCGGCTGGACCCCCGAAGGCCTGGTCGACGCGATGCGCGCCGCCGCCGACTGCAACGCCGCGGTCAAGGGCGGTGCCGAGGACCGGGGTTACGCGCTGGAGCAGGCGGTCTTCGCGGTGGCCCAGGCACGGCAGTCCGGAGGTGCCCGATGACCCGGTCCCGTCGCGCCGGGCTGTCCCGTGACGAAGTGCGCCAACAGCCGCTGTACGCCCGGATGCTGGGCCTGCAGTATCTGGCGCCCAGCGGCTTTCTCTGCTTCGTCTTCCTCGAGGGTGCGATCGCGCTCGGCATCCTGCTGGCCCTGGCGGAGCTCGTCAGCTGGTGGGGCGTGCTGGTGTTGCCGGTGACCGTCGCGGCGATGGTCAAGCTGAACGATGCCGTGGCGGGCGCGCTGACGAGGCCACAGGTGCGCACGTCCGTGGCAGGCCCGCGCGCCGGTGCGGACTTCGGCGCGGCGGAGCCTGGGTCCCGGGGTGGGGAGACGGTACGGCTTCCCGAAACCCTCCTTGCGAACATCGCCGCGACACCGCCACCACGATCAGCACCGGCCGGGCGGCCGGCAGCTTCCGGCCGGCCGGTTACGGGCGGGCGGCCGGCCGTGGGCGGGCAACCGCCGCTGGGCGGGCAACCAATGCTGGGCGGGCAACCGCCGCTGGGCGGGCAACCAATGCTGGGCGGGCAACCGCCGCTGGGCGGGCAACCAATGCTGGGCGGGCAACCAAAGCTGGGCGGGCAACCAATGCTGGGCGGGCAGCCGACCGCGAGCGAGCGGCCGGCGCGTGCCGAGGCCGGCCCGGCGGGCACGTTCGAACGCATGTCGGCCGACGGCCCGGTGACGTCGCCCACCGCCGGGAATCGGTGGGCGCCGGAGAGCCCCGGCCGCTTTTCGCCCGCAAGCACGGACCGCTTCGGCCCCGACAACACCGACCGGTTCGCCCCCGACGGTGCAGGCCGCTTCGGCCCCGACAGCTCAGGCCGGTTCGGCCCCGAGGGCGCGAGTGGCTTCGTCCGTGACAGGGTGGGCCCGTTCCGCCACGACGAGGCGGCGCCGTTCGCTCATGACGGTGCGGGCTCGTCCGGGCACGACGGCGCGGACCGGTTCTCGCATGACGGCGGGGACCGGTGGGCGGTGCGCGACGGCGAAGACCAGATTCCCGCCGGGCCGCCGGTCGGCGCGGGAGGCTACGCCGCCGACCCGGCGACCATGGGCGGGGCAGGCGGCCCGCTGCACGCGTCCGGATCCGCCACCGACGAGCCCGGCATGTTCCAGGGACCCCACACGGTCCAGCAATGGGCGAGCCAGGTGGACGACCAGCAGCAACGCGCCCGACAGTCCGCGGCCCGGCGCTACGAGTGACGGCCGCGGAACCTTCTCCACCGCAAGGGACCTGACTGCCGTGCTCGTCGTCCGCTTGGCGGAGCGCAGCCTCAAGGCAGCGAGGAGATGGTGCCCGCCGCGGCATGATCAGATCGTGGCGTTGAGTTCGGAGTCGGTCGCTGCGTGGTCTGGCATCGAGTTGGTGGAGCGCCTGACCGGCGGAGCCCGCAACGAGGTCGTCCTCGCGCGCCGCGGTGGACGACGGGTGGTCGTACGACAATCTGGTCGTTCCCTGCCTGCCCTGGAGTGGGAACTGGACCTGCTGGACCACCTCGCGAGTCACGGCATCGGCGTTCCGCGCCCGATCGTCACCGATGACGGACGCAGGCACGTGGATGGCGTGCACGTCCACGAGTTCATCGACGGCAGGCAGCCGCGTGACCGCCGAGACTGGCGGCGAGTGATCGACGTGCTGACGACCGTGCACGAGTTGACGACCGGCTGGCCACAACGCCCGGGATTCGCCTCAAGCCGGCAGTTGCTGAGCGCCGACCGTGGCGGCGACGTTCGCCTGGACGCCATGCCGCCGGAGGCGGTACGAGCCGTGCGCACCGCCTGGCAGCCGGTGCTGACCGGTCCGGAATGCGTCGTCCACGGCGATGTGAACGCGGGTAACGTCCTTGTCGACGGTGCTCACGTGTCCCTGCTGGACTGGGACGAGGCGCGAACCGACGTGCCGTGGTTCGACTTCGCCTCCATACCCGAGGATGTCGCCGTTCCGATGGACCGGCAGACCCTGGTCACTGCCGGCGTGGCCTGGGAGGCTGCCACCTGCTGGATACCGGAGCCGGAATACGCCGCACGACGGTTGGCGGAACTCTCCAACCGGTCGGGATAGCCGGCATGGCCTGCATACGCAGCGACCGAGAACGCAGCGGGTTGCCGCCCCGCACCGCCCAGTTGCCGTTCTCGTCGTGGAACAGCCCGTCCAGGCGGGTCGCCGCCGCCTCTCGGCCGCCCATCAGCGCGGCCAGGCCGGAGACGTTCTGCGGAACCATCCAGGTGTACGTGGCACTCGTTCCCTGGGCGAACCCGACGTCCGTCGACGGGCTGAAGCCTGCCTGCCAACTGCCGTCCGCCCGTCGCGCCGCCTGGTAACCGACCGCCGGGTTGAAGGTGTTCTTCCAGTAGTCCCCGCGCGGCCGCAACTGTCGGTAGAGATCGCCGCGGCCGGCCCGTCGCGCCCACATCGCCAGCGAGAAGTCGGCGAGGGAATTCTCCAGGGTCTCGGCGGCGCCGCCCCAGCAGTGGCAGATGTCGTTGGCCGCATACCGCAGAGCCAGGTACGTGTTCAGCGTCGGCCGCTGCCCCAGGCACTGCCCCGGGCATCCCGCGTCCGACAGCGCATCCGGATTCTGCACCGTCGCCTGCCGGACCAGCGAATCCAGCGCCTCGCGTGCGTCGAAGTTGCGCACGCCCATCGCGGCATACGTGGCCAGCGTCGGCGCCGCCGGATCGCCGGTCATCACGTGGGTCGGCGCGCCCAGATGCAGCCATCTGTCCCAGATGCCCTTTTTCTGCGCGGCGAAGTCCATCATCGACTGCGCCATGTCACCGGCCACGTCCGGCCGCAGGATCGCGAGCAACTGGATCTGCGCCCGGTATTGATCCCAGCCGGAGAAGGTGCCGTACGCCGCGGCCTGCCCGGGCCGCAGGCGGTGCACCTGAAGGTCGGCGCCGAGATAGCGGCCGTCGCGGTCGCTCATCGTCTGCGGCTGCATGAGTGCGTGGTAGACGGAGGTGTAGAAGGCGGTCGTCCGCGCCTCGGTGCCACCGCCCACCCGGATCCGCTTCAGTTCGGTATTCCAGGCCGCGCGGGTGGCGGCTGCCGCCGTGTCGACGGTGGCGCCCGCGGGAACCTCGGCCTCCCGGTTGGCCGCCGCCCCGGCGAGGCTCACGTAGGAGATGCCGATGCGCATGCGCACGTCCGCGTCGGCGCCGGTGTCGAAGCCGACCCAGCCGCCGGAGCCACGCCCGGCCCGGTCGGCGCCCGTGAGGTAGCCTTCGCCGCCGCTGGCCGAGGTGCCACCGGGAGTTACCGTCGCATCCTTCCAGGTGCCGGTGCGGGCGAAGTCACGGTCGAACACCGCGCTGAAGTACAACCGGTAGTACGACCGGCGGTTGGGGTTGGACGCTCCGCCGCCGTTGCCGCGGCGGCCGCAGAAACCCCCGGTCAACACCGATCCGTTCACCGTACGGGCGGAGGCGTCGATGGAAATCTCGGCGTCCTCGCTGCCGTTGAGCGAATTCGAGGTGCGGAACAGCAGATTGGCGGCCGATCCCACGGGAAACGCGAAGTCCGCCACGCCCGCCCGCGTGCTCACGGCGAGGTCGGTGCGCGCCCCGGAGTCGAGCCGGACCGTGTAGCGACCCGGACGGGCCGACTCGTTGGCATGCGAGAACGTCGAGGCGTACTTCGCGTCCCGGGTGTCCGCGGTCGGCGACGTGTCGACCTCTCCCACATGCGGCAGGATCGGCACGTCGCCGGCGGCGCCGGGGTTGCAGCCCGCCCCGTTGACGTGGGTGAGGCTGAAGCCCCGCAGCCTGGTGACGTTGTACTCGTATCCGTTGGCGGCACCGGTGCTGGTCTGGTCGCCGGTGGTGCTGGTCGGACTCCACGCGATCATGCCGAAGGGACGGGTGGCACCCGGCCAGGTGTTGCCGCCGCGGGTGGTCCCGATGAAGGGATCCACATAGGAGACCGGATCGTCCACCAGCGGCACGGCAGCGCCGCCGCGTCCGGCGACGGCCGGGACGACGGACGTCGATGTCACGATCAGGACCGCTCCGATGACGCCGGCCGGAAGGGCACGCAGACGCGAGAGAATGCCGGAAGCAGGCCGGGACATACGCCCGACCCTAGGGCGACGCCGAGGACCACCGATACTGCGCGAGGCGTCTCGTGAATGAACGGTCAGAAACGCTGCCCGCGGGCGCCTTCCTCGAGCCACTGGTCGAAGGTCTGCACGCCGCGGGCTCCCGGCCCGTCCGGCAGCAGGCCGCCGCTGCCCATCGGCCCGGGCATCCAGAGGGGCAGCACCGGCCGCCGCCGCGCGCCGCCCGCGGCGATGAGCCGCCGCGCCATCGTGACCAGCGACTCCGCCCGCGGCCCGGCCAGATCTCCCGCCATTCCTCGCGGCTCCGCGCCGGCCAGCGCCGCCAGCGCCTCGGCGACCTCCCGCACCGCGATCGGCTGCACCGTCAGCCTCGGCACGAGCGCGACCGGCCCGGGCATTCGATCGAGCAACTGCCCCGCGAACTCGTGGAACTGTGTCGCCCGCAGCACGCTCCACGGCACCCCGCCGTCGCGGACGATCGCCTCCTGGCGCAACTTGCCCTGGTAGTAGCCGCTCTTGACCCGGTCGATCCCGACGATCGACAGCACGACGTGGTGCCGCACTCCCGCCCGTGTGGCCGCCGCCAGCAGGTTGCGCCCGGCCCGCTCGAAGAAGTCGACGGCGATCGTGCGCCTTGTCGTCGTCACGTTGCTGACGTCGATGGTGACGTCCACCCCGGCCAGCGCCGCGTCGAGCCCGGCGCCGCTCAGCAGGTCCACTCCCCGCCCGCGCGCCAGCACCACCGGCTCATGGCCGGCGGCGGTCAGCGTCTCGACCAGGTGCCGGCCGGTGAGACCGGTGCCGCCCGCAACTGCAACCTTCATCGTCTCGCTCCCTGCTGTCAGTGTGTCGCAGCAGGGACGAGCCAACCCCCGGCAACGTGACACGACGGCACCACGCGGTGAGTGAGCTCACTCGGGTGGATCACCGCGGGCAACGACCGCCAAGCCGCCGCCGGTCAGTACGACCGCCAGGTCACCGCCTTCATCCGTACGCAGCACCCGCGCCCCCTCCCGCCCGAGCCGCGACAGCAACGCCGCGTTCGGATGTCCGTAGTCGTTTCCGCGCCCCACCGACACCAGCGCCACCGCCGGATCCACGGCGTCGACGAACTCGGGCGACTGGTACGCGCTCCCGTGGTGCGCCACCTTCAGCACCTCGGCACGCACCGCCCGGGGACCGAGACGGTGGAGTAGTTCCTGTTGCTCCTCGGCCTCGGCGTCACCGGGCAGCAGCACGGTCCGTCCGGCCACCCGGGCCCGCAGCACAAGCGAGTTGTTGTTCGGGTCCGAGTTGGTGCCGTGCAACGGTTCCACCGGCCCGATCACGGTCATCGCCAGACCCTCGACCGCGAACGCCCAGCCCGGGCGCACCGCGGCCATCGGCACCCGGGCGGCGGCGGCCTGGGCGGCGACGGCGGCGCGACCGGCCGGCGGCTCGGGCCAGTCGGGGGTGACCACCGCCGCGACCGTACGGCCCCGGAACACCCCGGCCATGCCGCCGATGTGGTCGACGTGGAAATGGCTGACGACGAACAGCGCCACCTCGCGGATCCCGAGACGCCGCAGGCAGCGGTCGACCGCGCTCGGCTCCGGTCCGGCGTCGACGACGACCGCCCGCCCCTTCCCCGCGGGCAGCACCACGGCGTCGCCCTGCCCGACCGCGCACGCCACCACGATCCAGCGCGGCGGCGGCCACCCGGATGCCAGCAGCCGTACGGGAAGGGCTCCCAGCATCGCCCCGGCCGCGACGACCGCGACCAGCCGCCGCACCGCGGGTCGGCGGGCCGCGACCAGCAGCGCCAGGGTGAGCGCACCCAGCAGGAGCGCCCCGCCCACGCCGCCCGGCCAGGGAACCGCCCCGGCCGGCACGCGGGCGCCGTGCGTGGCGACGAGTACGAGCCACCGGGCGGGCCACTGTCCCACCCACGCCGCGAACTCGGCGCCGGCGGGCCAGACGGGCGACAGGACGGCGGCCGAGACGCCCAGCAGCGTGGCGGGGGCGATGGCCGGCACGACCAGGAGATTCGCCGGTACGGCGACCAGGCTGACACTGCCCGACATCGCCGCCACGACAGGCCCGCAGGCGACCTGAGCGGCGGCGGGAACCGCGAGCGCGTCGGCGGCCACGACCGGCCATCCGCGCCGCCGCAACGCGTCCCGCCACACCGGCGCGATCAGCAGCAACCCGGCCGTCGCCAGCACCGACAGGGCGAAGCCGACGTCTCCGGCCAACTCGGGATCCGCCAGGACCAGGGCCGCGACCGCGGCGGCCAGCGCGGGCACCGCCGCCCGCGGCCGTCCCGCGGCGAGGCCGAGCAGCCCGATCGCGCCCATCGCCGCGGCCCGCACGACACTCGGCGAGGGACGGGCGAGAATGACGAAGCCCACCAGGGCTGCGGCACAGATCAGCGCGGTGACGACGGGCCCCGCCCGGGTCCACCGCACGACAAACAGCACCACGCCGAGGATGATCGCCACGTTGGCGCCGCTGACGGCGTTGAGATGCGTCATGCCGGTCGCGCGGAAGTCCTCCTCGAGGGCGGGGTCCATCCGGCTCGTGTCCCCCACGACCAACCCCGGCAGTAGCCCACCGACGTCGTCCGGCAGCGGCGCGCAGGCGCGCTGGAGCCCGGCCCGCAGGAAGCCGGCCGCACGCTGCGCCGGAGACGACCGGCCGACGAGCCGCGGAGGATCCTTGACCGACACCACGGCGGCCCGCAGGTCGCCGCCCCGGGGAGCCAGCAGCCGCCCGGTGGCCGACACCCGCTGCCCGGGCAGCAGCGGCCGCCAGGCGGGGTCCGCACCGAGCACGAGCGCCCGGGCCGACAACCGCATCGAGGGGGCGTCCTCGGGATGCACGCCGGTCAGGTCCACCGACACCAGATAGGTCGGCGGCAGGCCCGGCGAGCCGGCGATCGCGCGCGGATCGTCGCGCACGGTCAGCTCCACCCGTACGGTGGCATCCGCGGCGACCAGGGCGGCCAGCGGACCGGCGTCCCGCACCGCGACCCGTGCGGCGGTCGCGGCGGCTCCGCATCCCGCCCCGAGCAGCATCGATGCCATCAGGAACCGCGCGACCCGCCAGGCGCCGGCGTGCCCTTCACCGACCCGGACCCGAAGCAGGGTTGTCACGGCGGCGCCCAGAAAGGCGACGGTGGCGACGCCGAGCCCGCCGCGGAACGTCAGATGCAGGGCGGCGAGGGCCGCCAGCCAGAGCGCGACGGCGAACCCTGCGAGCCGCAGATCCGGCGCCGTCATACGGTCACCAGATCCTTGAGCTGCTCGTAGCGCGCCGTCCCGATGCCGTCGACCTTGCGGAGGTCGCCCACGGCGCGGAAGCCACCCTGGGCGTCGCGCGCGTCGAGGATGCGCTGGGCCAGCACCGGGCCGACGCCCGGAAGGGTGTCCAGATCCGCCAGCGTGGCGGTGTTGAGGTTGACGAGGCCACCGGCTGCCGCGGAAGCGCCGCCACCTGCCGCGGGGGCGCCCGGTGGCTGCGGGACACCCACCATGATGAGCTCGCCGTCCACCACCTTGCGGGCCAGGTTGAGCGGCGCGACGTCGACGCCGGGCTGGGCACCGCCGGCGGCCCGCAGCGCGTCGGCCACGCGCGCTCCCGGCGCGAGCTGCACCAGGCCCGGCCTGCGCACCTTGCCGCCGACCGCCACGACCACCTCGGCGGGCCCGGAGGATGCGGCGACGGCCGCGCCAGCGGCTCGCGGATCGTCCATGATGGAGTCCGCGGCGATCGGCGCCGCCGCCGGTTCCACCCGGGGCCGCGCACGCCAGGCGAGCACCGCCGCGATCACCACGACGACGACGGCAACGGCCGTCAATGCGCGCACGCCCCGCCGCCCGGGATCGAACAGGCCGAGCCGCAACCCCGAGGCGTCACTCCCGAAGGCACCGGCACCGCCGAGCGCAGACTCCGTGCCAGCAGACTCCGTACCAGCAGACTCCGTACCAGCAGACTCCCCGCTCCATGGCGGCCGGCACGCAAGGTCGACCTCCAGCGCAGGAGGCGCCGGCACGGGCGGGCCGGATACGGCGGTGGCGAGGGTCACGTCGTCGGGCCAGGCCGACGCCGCCGCCAGCACCGTCCTCAGCCTGGCGCGTACCGGATCCTCGGGGTTGTTCTCCTCACGCACCCCGCGACCGTAGGGTTTCGCCATCATGACCCGCGCCGCCGCCTGTGGACGGCAAACCATTGTGGATGACCGGGAGTTCGATGAAATCTGTGCTACCCGCGGACCTGGCCGAGGCCGTGGCCCGGCTGCGCGCCGCGGGCTGTGTCTTCGCCGAGGACGAGGCCGCCGTGCTCGCCGAGGCCGCACCGGACGCCGCCGCCCTGGCCGAGTCGGTGCGCCGCCGGGCCGGCGGCGAGCCCCTCGAGCAGGTCGTCGGATACGCCGACTTCTGCGGGGTCCGGGTCCGGCTGCGCCCCGGCGTCTTCGTTCCCCGAGTCCGCAGCGAGCTGCTGGTGCGGCTGGCCGCCGCCCACGCCGCCCCGGGCACCGTCGTGGTCGATCTGTGCTGCGGCTCGGGCGCCCTGGGCCTGGCCGTACGCCACCGGGTGCCCGGCATCGAGCTGCACGCCGCGGACAGCGATCCCGTCGCCGTCGCCTGCGCCCGGGACAATCTCGGCACCGACGTCCATCAAGGGGATCTCTTCGCCGCTCTGCCGGACGGGCTCCGGGGCCGCATCGGCGTCCTGCTCGCGAACGTGCCCTACGTCGCCACCCGGCACATACCCTTCCTCCCCGCCGAGGCCCGTCTGCACGAGCCGCACACCGCCCTGGACGGCGGCGAGGACGGGCTGGACGCCTTCCGCGCCGTGGTCGCCGCGGCCACCGCCTGGCTGGCCCCCGGTGGCCTGCTGCTGTCGGAGATCACCGGGGAGCAGATCGAGCCCGCGACCGCGACGGTACGGTCGGCAGGCCTGCACCCCTGGATCCACACCGACGACGACCTCGAGGCGGCGGTCGTGACAGTCACCACAGCGAAGAGATAGGGTCGGCGCCCACCGACACGCGGAAGGGCACGAGCGCCGTGGGCTTGTTGCGGAGGGCCGCCCGTGCACGCCTGGCCTGCCAGGTCATCAGGCGGCTGCGGCGGGGCGGCGTGCGGCAGGCCCGCTACCACGCCGGATCCTTCACGGTGCGCTTCACCCGTCCCGGTGACGACGAGCCGACCGTGCTGCGGCTCGGCGAGGTCCGCCGCGGGCGCGTCGCCGACTTCGTCGCCGGGCTGCTGCGAGCTCCGGGCCTGCCGGCGACCTGGGCCGAAGCCCGCCCGTTGCTGCGTCCTGTCCTGCGTGGCGCGACCCCACCGGCCGACGTCACGACGCCGCTGCACCGTCCCGCGTGGCCGTTCCTGGCCGAGTACGTCGTGGTCGACCAGCCCGACACCATGACGTACGTGAACGCCGCGCACGGCTGGGGTGTCACCGACGACGAGGTCTTCGCGGCCGCGCGGGCCAACCTCTCGGGCGCGAAGCTTCTCGGTACCGCCGACGAGCCGGTGGTCGTGCGGTTCGTCGACGACGGCGATGCGTACTGGACCTCGCACCTGCTGCTCGACGGTTGGCTCGCCGGACTGGCCGGGCAGGTCGGCGGTCGCCCGGTGGCCTTCGCGCCCGAGCGCGGCACGCTGCTGGTCACCGCGGACGGCAGCGACCAGGTGCCGGACCTGTTCGCCCGGGCCGAGGCGATCTTCCTGCGCTCGCCGCGGGCCATCACCCCGATGGCGTACGTGCCGGACGAGCGCGGCCGCACGGTGCCCTACCCCGCGGAGCCCGGTTCGCCGCTGTGGATCTGCGTACGCCGGGCCGAGGCCGTCCTCGCCTCCTGGGGCTACGCCCGTCAGGCTGAGCGCCTGCCGCTCGCCGCCGAGCTGCTGATCACGCCGGAGGGGCGCACCCGGGCGCTGTGGCCGTCGGACGGGCCGGCGCTGCTGCCCCGGGCCGACGAGGTGCAGTGCGGCGACACCGTACGCCCGTGGGAGGAGATCAGCGACCGCCTGACCGCCCAGGGGCTGAATCCCGAACGCTGGCGCGGCGAAGGCTGGCCCTAGGTCCGGCGGTGGACCACCACGCCGGCGAGGCCCGGCCCGACGTGCGCGGCCACGACCGCGCCGATCTCGGTGATGTAGCGGTCGCGGAGCCGGTCGCCGAGCCGGGCCGCGACGGCGTCCGCCAGCGCCGCCGCCCGGTCGGCGGCGCCCAGGTGGTGGACGGCGATGTCGGCCTCCCCGGTGCCGGAGGCCTCCACCGCCAGGTCCACCAGCCGGGCGAGGGCCCGCCCGGCCGTGCGGACCTTGTCGCGGACGACGATCGCGCCGTCGACCACGTGCAGGATGGGCTTGACCGACAGGGCGGTGCCGAGCAGGGCCGAGGCGGCGCCGATGCGGCCACCGCGGCGCAGGAACTCCAGGGTGTCCACGTAGAAGAGGGTGCTGACCTGCGCGGCGTGGTCCACGGCTGTCTTCCGTACGGAATCCAGTGTGCCGCCCCGGTCCGCCGCGGTGGCCGCGGCCAGGGCCGCGAAGCCCAGCCCCATCCCGGTCGTCTGACTGTCCACGACCTCGACCTGGGGCCCGATGGCGGCGGCGGCCAGCGTGGCCGCCTCGAACGTCCCGGACAGCTTCGCGGACAGGTGCACGGAGACGATGCCGTCGGCGCCCGCGTCCAGGACCTTCCGGTACGCGCGGGCGAACTGCTCCGGGGCGGGCCGCGAGGTGCTGACGGCGCAGCGCCGGGCACCGAGCGCGTGGGCCACCTGGACCGGGGAGATCTCCTCTCCCTCGAGGCCTTCGTCGCCGTTGATCACGACGGTGAGGGGCACGACGGTCAGGTTGTGGGTGCCGCCCAGCTCGGACGGCAGGTACGCGGTGGAGTCGGTGACGACCGCGACGGGCATGCGGGCACCGTAACTGATAGTCGCCTATTTTGCGCGGATAGCGGTGACGATGAACGGCGTGCCCTGCTGACAGGTGCTCATCATGCCGGCCTCGGAGCGGCCCGTGACGGTGACGGTGGCGCCGACCTTGGCCTTGGTGCGCAGGGACTCCTGGTCGAAGACCAGCAGGTTGTCGCCGAGCAGCAGGCAGTTCGGCTCGACGCCGGCAGTGATCTTGCCGGAGATGGTGCGGCTGCCGCTCGCGGCCGGCGGCTTCGCACTCGATTCCTCACCCGGGACGGCGGACGGCACGGACGCGGGCGGTGCGGACGCCGAAGGCGCGGACGGGGCCGGCGCGGACGCCGAGGTCTCGGCGGCGGGAGCGCCTGCCGGAACCCCGGCGTCGGGGCCGGCGCCGTTGGCGCAGCCCGCGATGGACAGCGCGACCAGAGTCATGGCAACCAGAGTCATGCGTTGACTGATCATGATGCCTTGGACGCTACCTGCCGCTGATCCGTTCCGCCCAAGTGGCGGAAGATCACAGCGACGACGGGACCGGGCGGTCGGCGAACGGCCCGACGTTGTACGCGGCGAGCTGCCAGCCCCGGACGTCGTCGTAGCTCAGTTCGGTCCAGTGGCAGTTCTGCAAAGCGCGCAGGGTCCGGAGCTGCTCCCGGGGCCAGCCCAGCAGGTGACCGGCGCCGTGGCGGGCGGCCCCGCCATGGGTGGCCACCACGACGGTGCCCCCGGCCGGAACGGCGTCGACCGCGGCCTGGAGGGCGTCGCCGACCCGCTTGGCGAGGTCGTCCAGGGTCTCGACGCCGCCGCCCACCACGTCGGCTCCGGCTTTCCAGGCGGCGTGCTCCTCGGGCCGGGTCTCGGCGACCTCGGCCATGGTGAGGCCCTGCCACGCGCCGAAGTGGCGCTCGCGCAGCCGTTCGTCGCGCCGGACGGACAGGCCGGTCAGGGCGGCGAGGGCGGCCGCGGTGTCCGCGGCACGGCGCAGATCGCTGGAGAAGAGCGCGCCGGGGCGCAGGCGGACGAGCAGCTCGGCCGCGTCGACGGCCTGCTGCTCGCCCAGGGCGTTGAGCGGGACGTCGGTCTGGCCCTGCACGCGGCCCGCCGCGTTCCAGTCGGTGTTGCCGTGCCGCCAGACGACGAGGCGGGTGGTGGTCATGCGACGCCGGAGGAGTCGGCCTCGACCATGTCACGGTCGACGAACGGAATGGTCGGGCAGTCCTTCCACAGCCGGTCGAGGGCGTAGAACTCCCGCTCCTCGGCGTGCTGGATGTGCACGACGATGTCGACGTAGTCGAGCAGCACCCAGCGGCCCTGCCGCTCGCCCTCACGGCGGACCGGCTTGGCCTTCTCCGGCAGGTTGATCAGAGCTTCCTCGACGGCGTCGACGATGGCGATCACCTGCCGCTCGTTGGACGCCGACGCGATGACGAACGCGTCGGTGATGTAGAGCTGCTCGGCGACGTCGATGACGACGATGTCCTGCGCCTTCTTGTCGGCGGCGGCCTGCGCCGCCGTCAAGGCAAGCTCGCGGGCGCGGTCGGTGACGGGCACCGGTCTCCCCTCGTTCGGTGTCAGAGGTACTAGCGTCTCACACAGGTGTGACAACTCGACTCGGACAAACGACCAAAAAAGGGTTGTTATTCGCGATAGAGATGCCGTTTGGCGATGTACTGCACCACACCATCGGGTACGAGGTACCAGACGGGCTGCCCCTTCGCGACCCGGGACCGGCAATCGCTCGACGAGATCGCCATGGCCGGCACCTCGACCAGGGTGACCGTGTCGGCCGGCAGATGCGCGTCGGAGAGCTCGAACCCGGGCCGGGTGACGCCCACGAAGTGCGCCAGCGAGAGCATCTCCATCGCATCCTTCCAGGACAGGATCTTCGCCAGCGCGTCGGCGCCGGTGATGAAGAACAGCTCGGCGTCCGGACCGTAGAGGGCGTGCAGGTCACGCAGCGTGTCCACGGTGTACGTGGGGCCGTCGCGGTCGATGTCGGCCCGGCTGACGTGGAAGTGCGGGTTGGAGGCGGTGGCGACGACGGTCATCAGGTAGCGATCCTCGGCGGGGCTGACCTGCCCCTTCTGCCAAGGCTGGCCGGTGGGCACGAACACGACCTCGTCCAGCTCGAAACGGCTCTGCACCTCGCTCGCCGCCACGAGGTGACCGTGGTGGATCGGGTCGAAGGTCCCGCCCATGATGCCGATCCGTCGCCGCCGTCGCATCGGCGCATCGTAGATCAAGCGGCCGGTCAGCCGTCGAGCCGCTTGCGGACGGCGGTCAGCAGGTCCTCGGCCGTGAACGGCTTCTCGAGCAGCGCCACGCCCGGATCGAGCGTCCCCTTGGAGGCGAGCACGGGCTGCGCGTAGCCGGACATGTAGAGCACCCGGGTGTCCGGGCGTACGTCGGTGAGCCGGTCGGCCAGCTCCTTGCCGAGCATGCCGGGCATCACGACGTCGCTGACCAGCAGGTCGATCGCGCCGTCGTGCAGCCGGGCCAGCTCCAGCGCCTGGGCGCCGCCGTCGGCCGCGAGCACCCGGTAACCCGCACCGGAGAGGATCCGCCCCGCCACCTCGCGCAGGGCCGCCTCGTCGTCGACCACCAGCAGCGTCTCGCCGCATCCGGCGGTGACCGCGGGTCCGGACTCGGGCTCCGGTTCCGGCTTGGCGCCCTCCGAGGCCGGCAGGAGCACGGTCGCGGTGGTGCCCACGCCAGGCTCGGAGGCCAGGCTCACGCTGCCTCCGGCCTGCGTGACGATGCCGTACACGGTGGCCAGTCCCAGGCCGGTCGCCTCGTGGTTGGGCTTGGTGGTGAAGAACGGCTCGAACGCGCGCTCCACGACGTCCGGCGTCATGCCGCGGCCGGAGTCCGCCACCCGCAGCCGTACGTAGTCACCGGCCGCGAGCTCCGGGTGCTCGTGCGGCGAGAGATGCGCGCACGCGGTGTCGATCACCAGGTTGCCGCCCGACGGCATGGCGTTCCGGGCGTTGGTGGCGAGGCTGACCAGCAACTGCTGGACCTGGGCGGGATCGCAGGTGACGGGCGGCAGGGTGTCGGCGAGACGGGTGATCAGCCTGATGTCCCCGCCGATCGCGCCCCGCAGCGCCTCCTCGGCCCCCGCGACCACCTCGTTGAGGTCCACGAGCTGCGGACGGACCACGTCACGCCGGGCGAACTTCAGCAGTTGCTGGGTCAGCCCGGTACCGCGCTCTCCGGCCTTGATCACCTGGCGGGCGTCCGCCGCGATCGCGGTGACGTCCGGGGTGGGCGACTCCGTCTCCTCGACGACGAAGGTGGCGTAGTTGACGATCACGCCCAGCAGGTTGTTGAAGTCGTGCGCGACGCCGCCGGCGAGCTTGCCGAGCGCCTCGAGCCGCTCGCTGCGCTGGCTGTGGGCATCGGCCTTGAGCTGGTGACGCCCGGTGACGTCCCGGACGATCGCCACGGTCAGCCGGCCCTGCGGGACCTCCATGACCGCCAGCGATACCTCCGCCGGGAACTCCGCGCCGTCCCGGCGGCGGGCCTGCACGACGACCGTGCCCGCCGTGCCGGTGAAGGAATCGCGCGCCGCCTCGGTGAGCAGGATTCCAGCGTCACGACCGAGCAGCTCGGCACGCGGCCACCCGAAGACCTCCTCGGCCCGGTCGTTGACCAGGACGATGCGGCCCCCGTCGAGGACCACGATCGCGCCCGGGGCGGCCTGCAGCAGACCGCTGGACAGCTCCTCGGACCATTCCACCGCTCACCCCCCGTAGTTGCGAGGCTATCGGCTCGCACCGGAGTCGAGGGGCGGAATCAGGCACCCCGCGCCCGGAGCGCACGGCGGACGTCGTCGTCGCCGTCCGTCACCACCCGGCGCACGACCGACGAGACGCCGGGCGCGGCCAGCAGCTCCGCGGCGAGCTCGTGGGTGCGCGGCGACACCACCACCGACGGGTACGCGGCGACGGCCACCCGCTCCCCGCTCTTCCCGTTACGCCGCTCCAGCAGCCCCGGGAGCTCGGCGAAGTAGCGCTCGGCGTACCCGGTGACGAGGTCGAGCTGTTCCGGCTGCCAGAAGCCCCGCGCGGTGGCCTCGAGAATGCGGTTGGACGCCTCCGGATCGTGCAGGATCAGCTCCCAGGCACGCGCCTTCGCCTCGGCGTCGGGCAGCGCCGCGCGGCACCGGGCCGCCGCCTGCTCCCCGGAGGCGCTGCGGTCGGCCGCCAGCTCCGCCTCGATCCGCTCGGGGCCGGCGGCACCCAGCACGACGAGCCGGTACAGGATCATCCAGCGCAGGTCCGCGTCGACGGCCACGCCCTCGGGCACGTTCTCTCCGGCCAGCCAGCCGTTCAGGCGTACGGTGTCGACGCTCGCGCCGATCAGGCCGCGCACCCCCGCCAGCCGGCGCGAGCTGCCCGGCTCGGAGGCGGCCACGAGGCGGTCACA
The DNA here is from genome assembly GCF_003751945.1 of Couchioplanes caeruleus. Lineage (NCBI taxonomy): Bacteria > Bacillati > Actinomycetota > Actinomycetes > Micromonosporales > Micromonosporaceae > Couchioplanes > Couchioplanes caeruleus. Next base: position 2,704,368 of record NZ_RJKL01000001.1, read on the forward strand.
GGCCTGCGCGAGCAGTTCCAGGGCGGCCGGCCGGGTCTCCGGCGTCGGATACCGGTCCACCAGGTACCGGGTCAGTTCCAGCACGTCCTCGACGACGGCCACCTCCCGCTCCACCGGCAGGGCCGCCAGGACCAGCGTGACCAGCTCCGCCACCGGCCGTTCCGCGTCGATGACGGCGTCCAGCACCGCGCTCCACACCAGCGCGCGTGCCAGGGAGTCCCCCAGCAACGGCAACATCAGGGGTACGGCGTCCGCCGAGGCCGCGTCGAGCCGGACCTTCGCGAACGTGAGATCACCGTCGTTGACGAGCAGCAGGTCGGCGGCGGGTTCCCCGGCCAGCTCGGGCACCGGCGTCCGCCCGCCGTCCACCTCCGGGTCCACCTCGACCTCGACCAGACGCCGGCGGGTCACCACGCCGTCCGCGCCGTGGTCGTAGAGGCCGATGCAGAGCCGGTGCGGGCGCAGCGTCGGATACTCCTGCGGAGCCGTCTGGACGAGCGTGACCTGCGCATACCGGCCGTCGTCGGTGCGCTCGACCTCGGCGCGCAGGGTGTTGACCTGGGCCCGGCGCAACCAGACCTCGGCCCAGGCGGTCAGGTCGCGCCCGCTCGAGCGGGAGAGGGCGCCGAGCAGGTCGGCCAGGGTGGCGTTGCCGTACGCGTGCGCCGCGAAGTGGTCGTTCAGCCCGGCCAGGAGCGCCTTGTCCCCGACGTACGCGACGAGCTGGCGGAGCACGGCGGCGCCCTTGGCGTACGAGATGCCGTCGAAGTTGAGCAGCGCGAGGGCGGTGTCCTCGACGTCGCTGGGCGCCACCGGATGGGTCGAGGGGCGCTGGTCGGCGCGCATCCCCCAGGCCTTGCGCTGCATCGCGAAGGTCGTCCAGGTCCCGGTGAACCGGGTCGCCTCGGCGGTGATCCGGGTGCCCAGGTATTCGGCGAACGACTCGTTCAGCCACAGGTCGTCCCACCACGTCATGGTGACCAGGTCGCCGAACCACTGGTGCGCCATCTCGTGGGCGACCACCATGGCCCGGTGCTCCCGCTCGGCGTCGGTGACCGCGGAGCGGAAGATGTACTCGTCGCGGAAGACCACGATGCCGGGGTTCTCCATCGCGCCGAAGTTGACCTCCGGTACGAAGGCCTGCTGGTAGTGGCCGAACGGATACCGGACGTCGAAGAGCTCGTGGTAGCGGTCGAGGCATTGCTTGGTGACCGTGAAGAGCTCGTCGGCCTGCTCGTCGAGGTGCTCGGCGAGCGCCTGCCGGCAGTAGAGCGCGAGGGGAATGCCGTCGTGGGAGTCCGTACGGGCGTGGTACGGCCCCGCGATCAGCGAGATCAGGTACGTGGACAGCGGCTTCGTCGGCGCGAACCGCCACCGGCCGGCCTCCACGGCACCGGCCTGCTCGCCGTTGGCGGCCACCAGCCAGCCCTCGGGCGCCGTAACGCTCAGGGTGATGGGGGCCTTCAGGTCGGGCTGGTCGAAGCAGGGAAAGATCCGGCGTGCGCCGTCGAGAAACATGTGGGCGTACAGATACACGCGGTCGTCGGCCGGATCGACGAAGCGGTGCAGCCCCTCGCCCGTGTTCGAATAGCGCATCTCGCCCTCGACCACGAGCTCGTTGGCCGCGGCGAGCCCGGTGAGCGTCAGCCGCTCCTGCGCCAGCGCCGACGGATCCACCGGCATGCCGTTGAGCGTCGCGGACAGCAGCTCCGCCGGCTCCAGTTCCACGAAGGTCGTGCCGCCCGGCGCCGCCTCGAAGACCACCACCGTGCGCGAGCGAAAGGTGTCACCGCCTCCGGTGAGATCAAGGGTGATGTCATATCCGGTGACGGTGATCGTGGCGGCCCGCGATACAGCCTCAGCGCGCGTCAGACTCGGCATGCGCCTAATCATGTCGCATGGCGGGGCGAGCTATGCGTCGGCGTCGTCGTCCTCGGTGACCAGGACGGGCTTGGCGGACATGGAGACTGTGGAGACCGTGCCGTCCTCGCTCATGTGCAGGAGCTCGTCGTCCGAGCGGATGCGGCGGGCCTTGCGGGCCGCGAGGCGTTGCGCCGCGGTGGCCCGGTGCGCGTCCTCCTCGAGGCGGGCGTCGGTGCCGCGGGGGCCCGAGACATACTCGCCCGTGTTGGGGTGCCAGTCGAACTCCCGCTCGGCGATGCGCACCGCGTCTCCCGCCTGGGCGCCCTTCTTGACCAGCGCCGCCTCGACGCCGAGGCGCTCCAGGCGGTCCGCGAGGTAGCCGACGGCCTCGTCGTTGTCGAAGTTCGTCTGCCGGATCCAGCGCTCGACCTGGACGCCGCGGACCACGTAGACGCCCTCGGCGTCCTGCTCGATCGTGAAGCCCTTCTCGTCCACCGCGCGCGGCCGGACCACCGTACGGCTCGGCTCCGGGGCGGGCGCCGCCAGGCGGTTCGCGGCGACGGCCTCGGCCAGGGCGTAGACGAACTCCTTGAGTCCCTCGCGGGTCACCGCGCTCACCTCGAAGACGCGCAGGCCGCGGGCCTCGAGGTCGGGACGGACCATCTCGGCGAGGTCGCGCCCGTCCGGGATGTCGATCTTGTTGAGTACGACCATGCGGGGCCGGTCCTCGAGCCCGCCGTAGGCGCTCAGCTCCGCCTCGATGGCCTCCAGGTCGGCGATCGGATCGCGTTCGATCTCGAGCGCCGCCGCGTCGAGGACGTGGACCAGCACGGAGGTGCGCTCGATGTGCCGCAGGAACTCCAGGCCCAGCCCCTTGCCGGTGGCGGCGCCGGGGATGAGACCCGGCACGTCCGCGACCGTGAAGGTCTCCTCGCCGGCCTGCACGACCCCCAGGTTGGGCACCAGCGTGGTGAACGGGTAGTCGGCGATCTTCGGCTTCGCCGCGGAGATGACCGAGATGAGCGACGACTTGCCGGCCGACGGGAAGCCCACCAGGCCGACGTCGGCGACGCTCTTGAGCTCCAGGACCACGTCCACGCGGTCGCCGGGCTCGCCCAGCTCGGCGAAGCCGGGCACCTTGCGGCGGGTGTTGGCCAGCGAGGCGTTGCCGCGCCCGCCCCGGCCGCCACGGGCCACCTCGAAGGTGGTACCGGCGCCGATCAGGTCGGCGATGACCTCGCCGTCGGGGGTCTGCACGACCGTGCCGTCCGGCACCTTGACCACGAGATCGCCGCCGTTGGCGCCGTCCCGGTTGTCGCCCATTCCGCCGACGCCGTTCTGCGCCTTGACGTGGGGACGGAAGTGGAAGTCGAGCAGCGTGTGCTGCTGGGGGTCGACGACGAGCGTGATGCCGCCCCCGTGGCCGCCGTTGCCGCCGTCGGGACCGCCGAGCGGCTTGAACTTCTCCCGGCGTACGGACACACAGCCGTGACCGCCGTCACCTGCCTGCAGGTGCAGCACCACCCGGTCGACGAACGTAGCCACTCGGTTACTCCTACCTCAAACGCAGTGCCTGCCCGAGGGAAGAACACCAGCGAAGCCGTCCGGCTTCCCGCCGGGAGAAACAACAGCGGGCCGCGGACCCCGGAAGGTCCACGACCCGCTGCGACGCTGTCGGGCCGCTGAGCGCGGCCCGGGAACTACTCGGCCGCGACCGCGACCGGCACGATGCTGACGGTCTTGCGGCCACGCTTGTGACCGAAGAGCACGTTACCAGCGGCGAGCGCGAACAGCGTGTCGTCGCTACCGCGGCCGACCAGGTCGCCCGGGTGGAACTTCGTGCCGCGCTGGCGGACGATGATCTCGCCGGCGTTGACGAGCTGGCCGCCGAACCGCTTCACTCCGAGCCGCTGAGCGGCGGAGTCACGGCCGTTCCGCGAGCTGGAAGCACCCTTTTTGTGAGCCATGGCGGTTCGCCCCTACTTCCCGCTGGAGATGCCGGTCACCTTGACGAGAGTCAGCGGCTGACGGTGCCCCTGGCGCTTGTGGTATCCGGTCTTGTTCTTGAACTTGTGGATCCGGATCTTCGGACCCTTGGTGTGCTCGGCGATCTCGCCGGACACCGTCACCTTGGCAAGCTTGGCCGCATCGGTCACCAGGTTGTCACCGTCGACGAGGAGGACCGCGGCGAGTGTCAGCGAGTCGCCGGGAACACCCGCGAGCTTCTCAACCTCGATCACGTCGCCCTCGGCAACCTTGTACTGCTTGCCGCCGGTCTTGACGATCGCGTACATCGGACGCGGACTCCCTGAGACTTACGCAGCGGACATCGCTGCTTGGCGGATGAAACTCGGGCCCCGGCGCCGCAGATCACTGAGATCACTGCCTCGCGCACAGGAACACGACGCTTGAAAAAGCGCCGACAGATAGCGTACTTCATCGAGCGCGTCGCACCCAAACCGGGGAGACGCTTCAGGCGGTGCCACAGGCCGTGGCCAGCGTCTCCTGCAGTCCGGCCAGCTTCTGCGCGTCGAGCTTGCGCACGTCGCCCTGCAGGGTCGAGACCTGCTTGCCCATGGCGGTGAGGGCCATCTTGAGCTCCGGCTCGGAGGCGAGTTTCGCCATGTCGCCCAGCGCGGAGGAGTAGTTCTGCACGTCCCGGTCGGTCTTGGCCTTCGCCTTGGCCACCGCGGACGGGTCCTGCGCCGTCTCGGCCTCGATCAGCAGTTTGAGGTCCTGGGCGAACTTCTGGGCGGCCTCCGCGCCGGTCCTCGCGGCCTGGGCGCAGATCGCCTTCGTGTTGCCCTTGAGCGCGACGTCACCACCGGCCGGGGACGAGCCCGGCGGAGTGGGAACGCCGCTCGTACCGGGAGCCGGAGCGGAGGTTGCGGGGGTGGCGCCGGCGCCGGTCTCGGCGGCCTTGTCGGCCGAGCAGGCGCCGAGCACGAAAAGGGCGCCGCTCAGGGCGGTCGCGCACAGCAGGCGTCGCATGGTGGGCTCCTCGGGACGTGACGGGGATGACGAGGGTAGCCGACATCGATCAGCGGACCTGGTGCGGGCGGCCCCAGCAGGCAATACCTGCCGGGACCGCCCGGATCGTACGCGTTACGGGCGGGTCCGCCGCCGGGAGCCGCCGCGCCGGGAGCGCCGCCGGGAGCCCGCCCCGGCGCCGACCGGCTCGTCGTCGTCGTCGTCCTCGTCGTCCTCGTCGGCCGCATCCGGGTCGTCCGCCCCGGTGAGCTGCAGCGGCTCGGCCGGGTACGAGCCGTTCGTCTCGTACCGGGACAGGTCGTAGCCGCTGATGTCGTACTCGTCGTCGCCCTCGTCGGTGGTGAGCTTCGGCGCCGGTGTGATCACGCCCGACCCCGCCGCGGCGACGATCCCGGAACCGGCCGGGGGAAGACCGGCCGTCTCCGCCACCGGATCCTCCGTGAGGTGCTGCGGCGCCACCGCGGCCGGTGCCACGTCGGCCACCGCGGCCTCGGAAACCTCGGCGGGAGCCTCGGCCGGAGCCGCCTCGGCGGGTGCCGGCTCGCCCCCGTTGCCCCGGCGGCGCCGGGACCGGGACGACGACTGCGCCGGCGGGGCGGCGGGGGCCTCGGTGCGTGCCGCCGCGGCCACGGCCTTGACCTGGTTGGCCGCGCCCGAGGTCCGCTTCTCCGGCACCGGCTCGGTGTGGATGACCAGGCCGCGACCCTTGCAGTGCTCGCAGTTCTCGCTGAAGGCCTCCAGCAGCCCGGCGCCGATGCGCTTGCGGGTCATCTGCACGAGGCCCAACGACGTGATCTCGGTGACCTGGTGCTTCGTGCGGTCCCGGCCCAGGCACTCGGTGAGCCGCCGCAGCACCAACTCGCGGTTGCTCTCCAGCACCATGTCGATGAAGTCGATGACCACGATGCCGCCGAGGTCGCGCAGGCGAAGCTGCCGCACGATCTCCTCGGCCGCCTCCAGGTTGTTGCGGGTGACCGTTTCCTCCAGGTTGCCGCCCGCACCGGTGTACTTGCCGGTGTTGACGTCGACCACGGTCATCGCCTCGGTGCGGTCGATCACGAGATGACCGCCGGAGGGCAGGAAGACCTTGCGGTCGAGGGCCTTGAGGATCTGCTCGTCGACCCGCTTGTCGGCGAAGACGTCGCCCGCGCCGGCGTGCCGGTGCAGCCGCTCCATCAGGTCCGGGGAGACCGACTCGAGGTAGTTCTCGATCTCCTGGTACGCCTGGTCGCCCTGCACGATCAGCTCGCGGAAGTCCTCGTTGAAGAGGTCCCGCACCACGCGGATGACCAGGTCGGGCTCCTCCGACAGCGGGCGCGGCGCGGCGCCCTCGGCGGCCTTGGCCTGGATGTCCTCCCACTGCGCCTGCAGCCGCTTGACGTCGCGTTCCAGCTCCTCCTCGGAGGCGCCCTCCGCGGCGGTCCGCACGATGACGCCCGCGCCGTCCGGCACGAGCTTCTTCAGCACGTCCCGCAGCCGCTTGCGCTCGTTGTCGGGCAGCTTGCGGCTGATGCCCGAGGCGTTGCCGTTGGGCACGTAGACGAGGTGCCGGCCGGAGAGCGCGATGTGGCTGCTCAGCCGGGCGCCCTTGTGCCCCATCGGGTCCTTGGTGACCTGCACCAGCACCGAGTCGCCGGAGCGCAGCGCCTGCTCGATCGAGCGGGCGCGACCCTCCAGCCCGGTGGCGTCCCAGTTGACCTCGCCGGCGTAGAGCACGGCGTTGCGGCCGCGGCCGACGTCGACGAAGGCCGCCTCCATGCTCGGCAGCACGTTCTGCACCTTGCCGAGGTAGACGTTGCCGACCATGGTCCCGGAGGTGGTACGCGACACGTAGTGCTCGACCAGGATGCCGTCCTCGAGCACGGCGATCTGGGTGCGATCCGGCTTCTGCCGCACGACCATGACCCGGTCGACCGCCTCGCGGCGGGCCAGGAACTCCGACTCGCTCAGGATCGGCGGGCGGGTCCGGCGCTGCTCACGGCCGTCGCGGCGGCGCTGCCGCTTGGCCTCCAGCCGGGTGGAGCCGGAGACGCCCTGCACCTCGTCGCTGCGGCGGGGCTCGCGCACCCGCACGACGGTGTGGACCCCGTCCTCGACCCCGCCGGTCTCGGCGTCGCCGGAGCCCTTGCGGCGCCGACGGCGACGCCGGCGGGTGACCCCGTCGCCGTCCTCGGAGTCCTCGTCGCTCTCGGCCTCGGCCTCGGCCTCGGGCTCGTCGGCAGCGACCTCGTCGCCCTCGTCGCCCTCGTCGGACGGGCCCTTACCGCGGCCGCGCCCACGGCGTCCCCGGCGGCGGCGCCGCCGGCCGTTGGCGTCCTCGTCGTCGAGGTCCTCGTCGGCGCCGTCCTCGACGTCGTCGGCGCTCTCGTCGGGCTCTTCCAGCGCGGGCTCTTCGGTGATCTCGGCGGCCGGGGCCTCGTCGGCCTCCGCGGCGGCACCCCGGCGGCGGCGCCGGCTCTTGCGGGCGGCCTCGGTGGGCTCCTCCGCGGCGGGCACGGGCTCGGCGGACGCCTCGGGAACCTCGGCGACCGGCTCGGCCGTGACGGCCGCGGTCGTGCCGCGGCGGCCACGCCGGGTGGCGGGCGCCGGCTCGGCGTCGGGCTCCGGCGGCATGAACAGTACGGCGGGGGGCAGCGCCGCCTTGCGCCCGCGACGCCGGGTGGGCGCCTCCTCGACGAAGTCGTCGTCCAGCGGCAGCACGCCGACCACCGGCACCTCGGCCGCGGGCGGCTCGGTGGCCTGCTCTTCTTCCTCGACCGCGTCCTCGGCGGCCGGCACTTCGGCGACCGGGGCCGGGGTCTGCTCCACCGGAGCCGGCGCAGCCGCCGGAGCGGCCTTCTTCCGGACCCGGCTGCGGGTGGCCTTCACCGGCGGCGGGGCGTTGTCGGCCTCGGCGTCGGCGGCCTCGGCGTCGGCGGCCTGCGCGGCCTCGACCTCGGCCTCGGGCTCGGGCTCGGGGGAGACGGCTGCCGGGGCGGCCTTCTTCCGGGCCCGGCTGCGGGTGGCCTTCACCGGCGCCGCAGGGGGCTCCGCCGCGGCCGCGTCGACGGCGTTCGCCGCCTCATCGGCCGCGCCGGGCTCGGCGCCCGGCGCGTCGACGGGCACGGCCGCCGGTGCGGCGGCCTTGCGGCGCGGTGCACGCGTCCGGCGTGCGGGTGTGGTGCTCTCGGCGGCATCGGCGGGAGGAGGTGCGGACACCTCTTCCCGTTCACCGCCCTGTGGCTCGTTATCGAGCATCGGGCGCTCTCCAGTTCTGGCGGCCCCGGGCGCGGGTGAGCGCTGCCACGCAGGGTCGCCGCAAGTTTTTCGGACCCGGCCCTCATCGGACGGGCTTCCGAAGTCTGCCAACGCGGGCACCGGCCGAACCGGCTAGCGCCCTCCGATGGGTGCGTCCTCGCGATCCGCGTCCAACGGATCGACGATCTCCCCCTGCGGGGTGAGCGAGCCCTGGGCCAGCCGGGTCACCCGTGGGGGCACCGGCGGCTCCAGACCGGCCACCACGCGCAGGCCGGACATGACGTCATCGGGCCGCACGGCGGGAGTGACCTGCCGCACGACAAGGTCGATTATCGCACACGGTGCCGCTGCCGCCCCGGAAGGTGCGTCAGACTCCTCGGCCACCGTGAACGACGCAACTGCTTTTCGGGCGTCGAACGAGCGCTTGCCCTGCTTGGTCATGCGCTCGACCAGCACCTCGTCGGCCGCGAGGAAGGCTTCGACAGCCTTCTCCGCAGCCCCGGGCTCGATCTCCGGCATTTCGATGCGCCAATGGGACGCGTCGATCCGGTCGGCCAGGCCGCCCTCCTTCGCGACGACCGCGTCGAGCACGTCGAGGCCGGGCGACAGCGCCGCGTCGAGCGCGATCCGCAGGGCGGCCGGGTCGACCGGAGCCTGCAGGCCGATCTCGAGGTATTCCGCCTCGCTGCCGACCCCGGTCGGCGCGGCGCTCGCGTACGAGATCTTGGGATGCGGGGTGAAGCCCTGCGAGAACGCGATCGGTACGCCCGCCCGCCGCAGCGCCCGCTCGAAGGCGCGCGCGAAGTCGCGGTGCGAGGTGAAGCGCAGCGGTCCGCGCTTGGCGTACCGCAGGCGGATCCGCTGGACGACCGGGGCCTGACCGCCCACGGGTTGATTCTTGGGGGGGATGTCGACTCCTAAACGGGGACCCGGAGGTTGTTGACCGGGGTCAGGGGAAGAAGCTTCTTGCCGGTGGGACCGATCTGGATCTCGGTGTCCATCGACGGGCAGACACCGCAGTCGAAGCACGGCGTCCAGCGGCAGTCGTCCTGTTCGTATTCGCTCATGGCGTCCTGCCAGTCCTGCCAGAGCCAGTCCTTGTCGAGGCCGGAGTCGAGGTGGTCCCAGGGCAGCACCTCGAGCTGGTCACGCTCGCGGGTGGTGAACCAGTCCAGGTCGACGCCGAACTCCGGGAGGACCTCGGCGCACGCCTCGACCCAGCGGGTGTACGAGAAGTGCTCCGACCAGCCGTCGAAACGCCCGCCCTTGTCCCATACGCGCCGGATCACCGCGCCGACCCTGCGGTCGCCGCGCGACAGCAGGCCCTCGATCAGCGACGGCTCGCCGTCGTGGTAGCGGTAGCCGATCGCGCGCCCCAGCGAGCGCTCACTGTTGATCTCCTGCTTGAGCAGCTTGAGGCGGGCGTCGATGACCTCCGGGCGCTCCATCGGCGCCCACTGGAACGGGGTGTGCGGCTTGGGCACGAACCCGCCGATCGACACCGTGCAGCGGATGTCCTTGGTGCCGGCGGCCTCCCGGCCGGCCCGGATCACCTCGTGCGCCATGTGCGCGATCTCGAGCACGTCCTCGTCGGTCTCGGTGGGCAGGCCGCACATGAAGTACAGCTTCACCTGCCGCCAGCCGTTGGAGTACGCCGTGACGACCGTCCGGATCAGGTCCTCCTTGGTCACCATCTTGTTGATGACCTTGCGGATCCGTTCGGAACCACCCTCCGGCGCGAAGGTGAGGCCGGTGCGCCGCCCGTTGCGCGACAGCTCCTGGGCCAGGTCGATGTTGAAGGCGTCGACCCGGGTCGACGGCAGCGACAGCGAGACGTTGGTGTCGGCGTACTGCTCGGCCAGGCCGGAGCACATGTCGCCGATCTCCGAGTGGTCGGCGCTGGAGAGCGACAGCAGACCGACCTCGGAGAAGCCGGAGAACTCCAGACCCTCCTTGACCATCTGCCCGACGGTGGTGATCGACCGCTCGCGGACCGGACGGGTGATCATGCCCGCCTGGCAGAAGCGGCAGCCGCGGGTGCAGCCCCGGAAGATCTCCACCGCATACCGCTCGTGGACCGTCTCGGCGAGCGGGACCAGCGGCTTCTTCGGGTACGGCCACGCGTCGAGATCCATCGTCGTGCGCTTGGCCACCCGGAACGGCACGTCGGGGCGGTTCGGCACGACCCGCTGGATCCGGCCGTCGCTCAGGTAGTCCACGTCGTAGAAGCGCGGGACGTAGATGCTCTCGGTGCGGGCGAGGCGCAGCAGCAGCTCGTCACGGCCGCCCGGGCATCCCTCGGCCTTCCACTCCCGGATGATGCCGGTGATCTCGAGGACGGCCTCCTCGCCGTCGCCGAGCACCGCGGCGTCGATGAAGTCCGCGATCGGCTCGGGGTTGAAGGAGGCGTGGCCGCCGGCCAGCACGATCGGGTCCTCGTCGCCGCGGTCGGCACTGTTCAGCGGGATGCCGGCGAGGTCGAGCGCGGAGAGCATGTTGGTGTAGCCGAGCTCGGTCGCGAACGACAGGCCCAGCACGTCGAACGCGCGGACCGGGCGGTGGGCGTCGACCGTGAACTGCGGGACGCCGCGCTCCTTCATCAACGCCTCGAGGTCGGGCCAGACCGCGTACGTCCGCTCGGCCAGCACGTCGGGCTGCTCGTTGAGCACCTCGTACAGGATCTGCACGCCCTGGTTGGGCAGGCCCACCTCGTACGCGTCCGGATACATCAAGGCCCACCGGACGGTGGTGGCGTCCCAGTCCTTGACGACGGCGCCCAGCTCGCCGCCCACGTACTGGATCGGCTTACTGACCCGGGGCAGCAACTGCTCGAGCTGCGGAAAGACGGAAGAGACGCTCATGGGTCTCCAGGGTACGCGGGCTAGCCGCGCAATTCCTCCGCGGCCCGGGCGAGATCGGTGGCCAGAAGATCGTCCCGGAATGCGCAGAGTCGGAGGGTCATCCGGACCGGCCCGCTCTCCCCCACCACGAGCCGGATCGGCGTGCCCGCGTGGTCCATGTCACCGACGACCGTGTCGAGCAGTCTCACGCCCGCGCTGTCCAGGAACGAGACGGCGGTGAGGTCCATCAGCACGGCCCCGGCCCGGCCGGTGTGCCGGACGATCTCCCGGGTGAGCTCCGGGGCGTTCGCCAGGTCGATCTCGCCGGCGAGCCGGACCACCGCGGCGTCGCCGAGCCTCGAGAAGGTCACCCACCGGTCGCTCATGCTGCGCCTTCCGGGCATGCCCTCCTGGCCCTCACCGTCGCGGCCGTCGCACGCGAAGGTGAGTGCGGTTCGGTGCGGTCATTCATACCGCCTCCCGGCGAGAACGTCGCATGGTCACCGTTGTTCCTTCCGTACGGTCGAAGGTCACGTCGTCCATCATCTGGTGGATGAGCTGCAGCCCCCGGCCGCGCGCGACCTCGTCCCCGGAAACGTGCCAGTCCCCACGGTCGGTGACCCGCACCTCGATCGCGTCCGCCGAGACCACGGCGGTGACGTCGACCACGCCGAAGGGGTCGTTGCGGTAGCCGTGCTCGATGGCGTTGGCCACCGCCTCCGAGCAGGCGAGCAGCACCGCCTGGGTGCTGTCCTCGTCGACGTCGTGCGACGCCAGCCAGCCGCGCATGTCCTTGCGTAGCAGCGCGATCTGCACCGGGTCCGCCCCGATGGCGCGTTCCAGCCGCTCCTCGGTGCCCAGGGCGAGGCAGAGCAGGCAGACGTCGTCGGGGTGCTCGCGCCCGACGAGGCGCTCCGCCAGCCCGGCGGCCAGGCCGGGCAGCGGGGAGTCGCGGCGGCCCGCGTACGCCCGGGCCAGCATCTCGAAGCCGGCGTCGATGCGCCGGTGGCGGCGCTCGATCAGCCCGTCGGTGTAGAGCAGCAACCGGCTGCCGGCCGCCAGATGCACGCGGTGCTCCGTCCGCGTCCTGAGTCCCGCCCGGGTGCCCAGGGCGCCGGACCGGCCGTCGAGCAGGTATTGCGGCGCGGCGCCCGGCTCGGCCAGCAGCGGCGGGAGGTGCCCGGCGCAGGCGTAGGTCATCTCGCTGGTGGTGAGGTCGACCTCGGCGTACACGACGGTCGCCATGCGCGCCGACTCGACCCGGTCGACGAAGCGGTCCAGCCGCTCGAGCAGCCGCGCCGGACCGGCCTCGGCCGTCGCGAGCGCCCGGATCGCGCTGCGCAACTGGCCCATGGTGGTCGCCGCGTCGATGCCCCGGCCGACCACGTCGCCGACGACCACGGCGAGCTTGTCCTGGGTGATCAGGAACGCGTCGAACCAGTCGCCGCCGACCTCCAGGTCGTGGGTGGCCGCCTGGTAGTGCGTCTCTACCGCGAAGCGCGGATCGGTGGGCAGGTCGCTGGCGAGCAGGCTGCGCTGCAACGTCCGGGCGACGGCCCGCTCCTGCTCGTAGAGGCGGGCGTTCTCCAGCGCCAGTCCGGCCCGGTCGGCCAGGTCGGTCAGGAAGACGGCGTCGGCCGAGGCCGGACGGCGGCCCGGCGCCATCCGCAGGGCCAGCGTGCCGAGAACCTTGCCGCCGGCGGCCAGCGGCAGCACGGCGCAGTCCGGGTCGGCGCCGCTGCCCGTCAGCTCGGCCTTGCCGTGCGCGCCGACCAGGGCGACGCGCTGGGCGAGGCGCACCGGGTCGGGCGCGGGACCGCCGGCCTCGGCCTGCAACCCGGCCGGGCCGACCTGCAGGCGTACGGCCGCCCACTCGGCGACGTCGGGGACGAGGCGGTCGATCAGGCTACGGGCGCGGAGCATCAAGCGGGGCTCCTCGTCGAGCGCCCGGGTGGTCTCGGCGAGGAAGGCGGCCCGCTCCTCGCGGCGCCGGGCTTCGTCGTACAGCCGGGCGCGGTCCAGGGCCTGGCCGGCCTGGTGTCCCAGCAGCCGGACTACGCGCAGCTCACTGTCGGTCAGCTCGCGTTCCTCGGTGAAGGCGAAGGTGAGCACCCCGAGCACGTCGGCGCCGATGACCTCGCCGGGGAAGCCCGCGGTGAGCGGGAGCAGCACCACGCTGTGGTGACCCGCCCGGTGCATGGCGGCGGCCAGCTCGGGGAAGTGCCGTTCGGCCTCCGCCACCGAAGCGATCACGTGCAGGTCGCCGCGGCGGGCGACCTCGGCGACCGGCCGCGACGAGCCGAGCGGCATGTCGTCGTCCGTGGCGCCGGGCTCGGTGCCGGCCAAGGCTCGCAGCCGCTCCCGGTCCGCGTCGAGAAGCCACACCCGGGCGTACGCGGCGCCGAAAGCGGAGCCGGGTGCTCGCACCACCGCTTCGCCGACCTCGGCGGCCGTGGCCGCCGCCGCCAGGTCCGCGACCACCTGCTGCAGCGCGCCGACCCGCTGCTCGGAGGCCTCGGCCAGGCGCCGGGCGGCGAGCAGTTCCCTCTCGTAACCGCGCCGCTCGGTAGCGTCGAAGATCGTGGTCCGCACCACCCGCGGCCGACCGGCCGGGTCCCGCCCGAGGATCGAGTTGACCAGGATCGGCAGCCGGCGGCCGTCGGCGCGGACCAGGTCGAAGGCCATCTCGTGGACGTCGTCCTGCATGCTCAGCAGCGGCGCGTAGTGCGTCTCGTAATAGATCTTGTCGCCCGGACTGAGCAGGTCCCGGAAGCGCCGGCGCCCGATCAGTGCCCGCCGCTCGAACCCGGTCCAGGCCAGGAACGTCTCGTTGACCTTGACGATCGTGCCGTCCGGCAACATGGTCAGATAGCCGCACGGCGCATGCTCGTACAGATCACCGGGATCCTCGTCCCAGGGCACGCGCAGCTCTTGCGTCACGTCCGGCCCACCACCGCCGCTCTCCGCCATCGCCGTCAGATATACGCCTTGATCGCCGCAACTGTCTCGGCGGGCGCGCTCAGATTCGGGCAGTGGCCGGTCGCGTTCATGGCCACCAGTGTGCTCCCGGCGAGGTGCTCGTGCACATAGTCGCCTACAACCGACGACGCGATGACATCGTCGGCACACTGCAGAATCAATGCGGGGGTACGCAGTTTCGGCAGGTCGTCGCGATTGTCGGAGAGGAACGTGACGCACGCGAATTTCTTGGCGATCTCCGGGTCGGTGGCACAGAAGCTGTTGGTGAGCTCCCGGCCGAGCTCCGGCCGGTCGGGGTTGCCCATGATGACCGGCACCATCGCGCTCGACCAGCCGAGATAGTTGCTGTCCAGCGACTCCAGCATGGCCTCGATGTCGGCCCGGCCGAACCCGCCGACGTAGTCGCCGTCGTCGATGTAGCGCGGCGAGGGCCCGACGAGCACCAGCTTGGCGAACCGCTCCGGCTCCCGGATCGCGGCGAGCACCCCGATCATCGCGCTGACCGAATGCCCCACGAAGATCACGTCGCGCAGGTGCAGATCGTGCACGATCTCGAGGACGTCGGACGCGTAACCGTCCAGGGTCGAGTACCGGCGGTCGTCGTACGCCCGCAGATCCGAACGGCCCGCACCGACGTGATCGAAGAGCACCACCCGGTGGGTGTCGGCGAACTCGGGAGCGACGAAGCGCCACATGTTCTGGTCGCAGCCGTAACCGTGGGCGAACAGCATCGGCTGCCCGTCGGGGCGGCCGAGCTCGTGGATCGCGTGTCTCTGAGTCGTGTTCATATCCGGGGTCACCACCGGGTCACCATACGACTCCGGACCGTCCCCCACATCGCCCCCTCTGTCCGTCAGTTTCCCGGATTCCGCCGGACATCCGGTTCGGCGGCCGGCGGCCGAGCCGGTGGGCGGACTGGCACACCGGCTCTAACCTGGCCCTGAGGCAGCGACGTCCGGGAGGGGGAGCGACGGATGACCGACCAGCAGCCGGACGACCCGGCCGCGGGCGAATCCGCCAACCGCCCGGACCCGACGCGCATCGACCCCACCCCGGACTCTCCTCCCGCCGAGGCGAACGCCGCACCCGCCGCCGGGGACGACGCCGCCCCGGAGGGTGACGCGCCGTCACCGGGCAAGATCCCGGCGACCGAGGACGTCCCCCAGCGCTGGAGCGGCTCGGCGGCCGTTCCGCCACCCACGCCGAAGAAGTCCTGGTGGGAACGCCGCCGCCCGGCGAACGACGAACCCGCACCGCCGCCCGCGGATCCGTGGGCGGACAACGAGGACTGGTCGACGAGTCCCCCGGTCGACCCGTGGGCCGACCACGACACCCCCATCGACGTCCTGGAGCCGTTCCCGGAGGCGATGCCCCCGACCCGGATCGACGCGCCGGTCCCGCCGGTGGTCGCCCCGCCCGTGCCACCCACCCGAATCGACCAGCCACTACCGCCGACCCGGGTCGACCAGCCCCTGCCGCCGACCCGGGTGGACGCCCCCGCCCCGGCGACCGCGTCCGCGCCGACGCCGGCCGCACCAGCCGCGCCGAAGCCGGCCTCACCACCCGCGCAGCCGCCGGCCGCACCAGCCGCGCAGCCGCAGGCGGCGGCCGGCATCGGGCCCGCCGGGACGCCGCGCCGGGGTTGGTGGCGCCGACGCCGCGACAAGACCCCGCCGGCGCCGGCCGACCGCGTCCCGGTCCAGCCGCGTCAGGCACCACCCGCACCCGCCGGGTCCGCGCCGGGACGCCCGGCCCCATCGACGGCGCGTCCGGCAGCGCTGTCCGCGCGCCCGCCCTCGCCGGCCACACCGGCCGCGGTGCCGCAGGCCTATTTCGACCGGGCTCGCCCGCTGCCGCCGCCCGCACCCGGCAAGAAGGCTAAGAAACGGCGAAAGGGACAACCTGCGCCGCCCACGGCCTGGCAGCCTCCCGGGCCTCGCCCCGGGGCGCGACCGCTGCCGCCCCCGCCGCGCCGCAAGCGCCGATGGGGCCGCCGGCTGTTCCTGACCGCCCTGCTCAGCGCGCTCTGCTGCTGCGGCGTACCGGGCTACTTCCTCTGGCCCGCCGCCCAGCAGCACCCCGTGTCGGCGGTCCTGCCGTCCCACATCGCCGACCTAGACCTGCGGCAGGGCGCGGCCGACCAGCGAGCCACCGAGCGCCTCGCGGAGCAGGCCGGCGGCACCAACCTGGTCTCGTCCGGCGACGCGTTCGCCGGCGTGTACGGCGACGACAACGGCAAGCGGGTCACCGTCTTCGGCGCCACGGGCCTACGCCTGACCCCGGAGAGCGACGTTGAGGCCGAGCTGGCACACCTGACGGACACGTACCAGATCGAGGACATCCGGGCATTCGACCTGGGTGAGACCGGCGTGCACGAGCGGTGCGGCGTCGGCCGTACCCGGCAGGGCACGGTCGTCGTCTGCGCCTGGGCCGACCACGGCAGCATGGCCACCGTCCTGCTGACACGACGGTCGGTGGATGAGAGCGCCGAGCTCACCGGCACGCTCCGCGAGGCGATCCTCGTCCGCGGATAGAACTCTTCCGCGGACGACAAAGTGGAAGCCGGACAGCAGGTGGAAGCCGGACAGGAACGGAAGCCGGACAGCGAGCGGGAAGCTCAGGTGGCGCGCGGCGGGGCGTAGCGCGGCACGTACTCCTGGCCGGTCAGCTTCTGGATCTCGGCCATGACCTCGTCGGTCAGCGCGCGCAGCGCGGTGCGGTCGTCGGCCCGGCCGACGGTCTCGATCGGCTTGCCGAACTTCACCGTGACCTCGCCCTTGCCCTGTCCCCACTTCGGATACGGCTGCCCGATCGGCTGCACCTTCTCCGTGCCGACCATGCCGACCGGGATGATCGGCACGCCCGCGGCGACGGCGAGCCGGGCCACGCCCGTACGCCCGCGGTAAAGCCTCCCGTCCGGGGAGCGCGTCCCCTCGGGGTAGACCGCGACCATGTCGCCAGCCTTGAGCACCGGGATGGCGCCGTCGAAGGCCGTCAACGCGGCCCGGCCGCCGCCCCGCTCGACCTTGATCGCGCCGAGTCCGCGCATGATGAACTTGGTGAGGGCGCCGCTCAGGCCGCCGCCGCGGAAATACTCCGCCTTGGCCCAGAAGGCGATGTGCCGCGGCACGACCGAGCCGAGAAACAGCTCGTCAGCGACGGACAGGTGATTGCCGGCGAAGATGGCGCCGCCGGTGGCGGGGATGTTCTCGAGGCCTTCGACGCGGGGTCGCCAGCCGATCATCATCGCCTTGCCGACTGTGATTTTGCCGATCGAATAGAGCAGCGGCAACGTGTTCCTCCGGCGGACATGCTTCACGAGAAGTGGGGGGCGGTAGGACGATATCCGACGCCACCGGGAAACTCCCGCCGAGCTTGACACCGGGCTCGGCATTTACCGCGTAAGACGGCAAATGCCGAGCCTTGCCAGGTACCGCTCAGACCGCACGGATCACTGAAACCGTGACGGTCTCGCCATCACCGACCTCGCCCGCGAAGCCCTCGCCCACGGCGCCGAAGCTCAGCGCGGTGGCCAGGGTCTCGGCGGCGACGAAGTCGCGGTGCGCCTCCACCGCGGCCACGACCGCCTCGGAGGCGGCGACGGTGAGCGCGATGCGGTCCGAGACGTCCAGGTCCGCGTCGCGCCGGGCCTGCTGCACCACCCGGATCACGTCGCGGGCCAGGCCCTCCGCGGCGAGTTCCGGGGTGACCCCGGTGTCGAGCATGACGACGCCGCGGTCTCCGGGCAGCGGCGCGGAGTTCTCCACGTCGGCGGCGACGAGCTTCAGCTCGTACTCGCCCTCCTGCAGGGCGACGCCGGCGGCGACGGGCGCACCGTCGACCAGCTCCCAGTCGCCGGCCTTGACGGCCTTGATCACCTGCTGCACCTGCTTGCCCAGGCGCGGCCCCAGCGCCCGCGGCACCACGGTCAACACCTGCCGGCAGTACGCGCTCAGATCGGCACTGAGCGCGACCTCCTTGACGTTGACCTCGTCCGAGAGCAGGTCCTGGAATGCCCGCAGCCGCTCGGCGTCGGGCGTCGCCACGGTGAGCCGGGCGAGCGGCAGACGCACCCGCAGGGCCCGAGCCTTGCGCAGCGACAGCGCCGCCGACGCCACGTCGCGGATCGCGTCCATGGACGCCACCAGCTCGTGGTCCGCCGGGAACGCCTCCGCCTCCGGCCAGTCGGTGAGATGCACCGAGCGGCCACCGGTCAGCCCGCGCCAGATCTCCTCGCTGGTCAGCGGGGCGAGCGGCGCCACGACCCGGCACAGCACCTCGAGCACGGTGGCCAGAGTGTCGAACGCGTCGGCGTCGCCGGCCCAGAAGCGGTCACGGGAGCGGCGCACGTACCAGTTGGTCAGCGCGTCGAGGTACGACCGCACCGCGCCGGCCGCGCCCGAGATGTCGTACTCGTCCATCCGGGCCCGGACGTCGGTCACCAGCTCGTTGGTCTTCGCCAGGATGTAGCGGTCCAGCAGGTGCTCGGAGTCGGTCCGCAACGTGGCGGTGTGACCCGACGCGTTCGCGTACAGGCTGAAGAAGTACCAGACGTTCCAGAGCGGGAGCAGCACCTGCCGGACCGAGTCGCGGATCGCGGTCTCGGTGACCGGCATGTCTCCGCCGCGCAGCACCGGCGACGACATGAGCATCCAGCGCATGGCGTCCGAGCCGTACGTGTCGAAGACCCGGTAGACGTCCGGATAGTTGCGCAGGCTCTTGGACATCTTGCGCCCGTCCTCGCCGAGCAGGATGCCGTGGCTGAGGCAGTTACGGAACGCCGGCCGGTCGAACAGCGCCGTGGCCAGCACGTGCATGGTGTAGAACCAGCCGCGGGTCTGGCCGATGTACTCGACGATGAAGTCGCCCGGATAGTGGTGCTCGAACCACTCCTTGTTCTCGAACGGGTAGTGCACCTGCGCGAACGGCATCGACCCCGACTCGAACCAGCAGTCGAGCACCTCCGGCACCCGGCGCATGGTCGACTTCCCGGTCGGGTCGTCCGGGTTGGGGCGGGTCAGCTCGTCGACGTACGGGCGGTGCAGGTCGGTGACCTTCACCCCGAAGTCGCGTTCCATCTCCTCGAACGAGCCGTACACGTCGACCCGCGGATAGTTCGGGTCGTCGGACTTCCACACCGGGATCGGCGAACCCCAGAAACGGTTCCGGGAGATCGACCAGTCCCGGGCGTTCGCCAGCCACTTGCCGAACGAGCCGTCCTTGATGTGCGCGGGCGTCCAGGTGATCTCCTGGTTCAGCTCGACCATCCGGTCGCGGAACTTCGTGACGGCCACGAACCACGACGACACCGCCTTGTAGACCAGCGGAGTGTCACAGCGCCAGCAGTGCGGGTACGAGTGCGTGTAGCCCTCGTGCCGCAGCACCATGCCGCGCCCCTTGAGGTCCGCGATGATCGGCTTGTTCGCGTCGAAGACCTGCACGCCCTCCCACGGTGCCACCAGCGCGGTGAAGCGGGTGTGCTCGTCCACGGTCACGACGGTGGGGATACCGGCCGCGTTGCAGACGTTCTGGTCGTCCTCACCGAAGGCCGGCGCCTGGTGCACGACGCCCGTACCGTCCTCGTCACTGACGTAGTCGGCGGCCAGCACCTGGAAGGCGTTCGGCCCGGCCTGCTCGACCAGGAAGCCGAACATCGGCTCGTATCGCCGCCCCGCCAGCTCCCGGCCCAGCACCGTGCCGACCTGCTCAAAACCGTCGAGCTCTTTCGCGTACGCCGCCACGCGCCCCGCACCGAGGATCAGCTTCTCGCCGTCCTTCTCCAGCACCGCGTACTCGATGTCGGGGCCGACGGCGAGCGCGAGGTTCGACGGCAGGGTCCACGGCGTGGTGGTCCAGACCGCGATCCGCTCCCCCGTCTCCAGCTTGAACGTGACGGTCAGCGCCGGGTCGGTCCGGTCGCGGTAGACGTCGTCCATCCGCGTCTCGGTGTTCGACAGCGGCGTCTCACAGCGGAAGCAGTAGGCGAGGACCCGGAAGCCCTCGTACACCAGGCCCTTGTCGTGCAGCGTCTTGAACGCCCACATGACCGACTCCATGTAGCTGGGGTCGAGGGTCTTGTAGTCGTTGCCGAAGTCGACCCACCGGGCCTGGCGCGTGACGTACCGCTCCCAATCCTTGGTGTACGTCAGCACGGACGTGCGGCACGCGTCGTTGAACTTGTCGACGCCCAGCTCGAGGATCTGCGCCTTGGTGCTGATGCCGAGCTGCTTCTCGGCCTCCACCTCGGCAGGCAGCCCGTGGGTGTCCCACCCGAACCGCCGCTCGACGCGCTTGCCCCGCATCGTCTGGTAGCGCGGGACGACGTCCTTGACGTAGCCGGTGAACAGATGCCCGTAGTGCGGCAGCCCGTTGGCGAACGGGGGGCCGTCGTAGAAGACGTACTCGTTGCTGCCGTCCTGCCCGGCGGGGCGCTGGTCGACGGAGGCCTCGAAGGTCTTGTCGGCCGCCCAGTGCTCGAGCACGGCCCGCTCGACCGCGGGCAGGTCCGGGCTCGCGGGCACGCCGGAGGCGTCGGTGTGCTGGGGATACGCCATCGGTGGTTCGCTCTCCTCGCAGGTCACGTGGACTGCGAGGACGAGCTCGGCAGAGCCCGCGGTACCACCTCGCTTGACGGTCGCGATGCGGCCGCCCGCTCGTTTCGCCGGCGCGGGTGCGGGCCGGTGCCGCCCGGTTCTACTGAGACCCGGATGCCCGGGCCCGTTCTTCCGGAGGCTCCCCGGTGATGGCCGGATCGACGCCTTGTGGGAACAACGATACCCCGGCCCGCATCCGCATTTCCGGGCTCCTCCGCGTCGCTGTCACACCGACGGGGGCTGCCTCGTCAAGGAGATGACATCGCATCCCACAGGAGGTTCTCATGTCCCGTTTGACGATCGACCAGGTCGCCCCGGGCGCCTACCGCGCGGTCCTCGGCATGGAGCAGTACTGCCGGCAGACCGTCGACCCGACCCTGCTGGAGCTGATCAAGCTGCGCGCGTCGATGGTGAACGGCTGCTCGTTCTGCACCGACATGCACAGCCGCGAGGCGCTGGAGCAAGGAGAGTCGTCCCGCCGGCTCTTCGCCGTCGCGGCCTGGCACGACGCGCCGTTCTTCAGCGAGCGGGAGCGGGCGGCGCTGGCGCTGACCGACGCGGTGACCCGCCTCGGCGAGCACGGCGTCCCGGACGAGGTCTGGGAGCCGGCCGCCAAGGCGTTCACCGAGGAGGAACTGGGCAACCTGCTCATGGCGATCGCCACGATCAACGTCTGGAACCGGCTCTCGATCGCCGTACGCAACGAGCCGCCGGCGCTCTGAGACTCACATCCCGGCGCCTTCTCCCGACGTGGCCGACGCCTGACCGTCGGCCACGTCGGGCGTCCTAGACTTCGCCGATGATCCGCATCGAGCTGGACGACACGACGGTGGCGCGGACCCGGATCGCCATCAATCCGCTGGCCGAGGTGGTGTACAGCCTCCACATGCTGGGGCGGTCCACCTCGGTGCCATGGCCGTACGCCACCTGGGCGCGGCACGCTCGACGCATCCTGGCCACGAACCCGGCCACCAAGTCGTTGCACCTGTTCCTCGACGCCCCGATGGTCCTGCCGAACTTCCTGGTGCCGGTCCCCCGCACCGGACTGTCGGACATCACCGAGCAACTCGAACAGTTGTGCCACACCCCGCGTGACCTCATGGAGGCCCAGTTCGCGACGGATTTCCCGGACGGCGCAATCCCGCCCGGCCTCCTCGCCTTCCGTACGGACCCGCACGGTTCGCTGCACCGGCTCGCCGATGGCATAGCGGCGTACTGGGAGGGCGCGATAGAGCCGCACTGGGACGCCATGCGCAACGCCCTCGACGAGGAGGTCCTGCTCCGCGCCCGTGAGCTGGCCACCAACGGGCCGGAGGGGTTGCTGTCCGACCTGCACCCCCAGATCAGTTGGGACCCGCCCGTGCTGACGCTGACGAAGCCGCTCGACCATGTGTTGACGGTGCGCGACCGCCGGCTGGTCCTCGTACCCCTGATCTTCGCGGGTGGGCACATGGGCTGTTCCAGCTCGGATCCCGAGCTCCAGTCGGTCGAATATCAGTGCCGAGGCGCCGCATTCCTGGCAGAGGAATCGGTGAAACCCCCGGTCCCGGAGGACGACCGGCTCGGGCTCCTGCTGGGACGCGGCCGGGCATCCGTGCTCCGAGAGCTCCGGATCCCCACCACGACCACCAGCCTGGCACGCACCCTCGGCCTGGCGCCGAGCACGGTCTCCGAGCATCTCGCGGCTCTGCAGGCATCCGGGGTGGCTCACCGTCGCCGGGCCGGCCGCCGGGTGTTCTACGCGCTCGCGCCCGCCGGAGCCAGCCTGGTCACTCTGTTGGACGACGATTCGGCAACCGCCGAATCGGTTTCCTAGATCGCCGTCAGTCCCTACGGTTTCCTCTCGCGGCAGCATCTGAGCTGCCGGGCCGACCAGGCTTTCGCCGTACGGTGCGGGCACGCGCGGCGGGACGACGTCACGGGGGCGATCGTCTCGCCGCAGGCTGCCGCCCGGGTCGGCTCCGACCCGGGCGGATTCGCGCCGGAATCCGTGGCGCAAGCGTCAGAGGCTCGGGAACCAGAGTGCGAGCTCGCGCTTCGCGCTGTCCGCCGAGTCGGAGGCGTGGACCAGGTTCTCCCGGTTGGACAGGGACAGGTCGCCGCGGATCGTGCCGGCGGCGGCCTTGCGCCCGTCGGTGGCGCCGACCAGGGTCCGCACGACGGAGATCACCTCGTCGCCGGAGAGGACCGCCGCGACCAGCGGGCCGCCGGTCATGAAGTCCTTCAGTGGCGGGTAGAAGGCCTTGTCCACGTGCTCGGCGTAGTGCGCGTCGGCCAGTTCCGCGTCCATGGTGCGCAGCTCGAGCGCCTCGAGGACGAGGCCCTTGCGCTCGAAGCGGCCGAGGATCTCCCCGAGCAGGCCGCGCCGCAGCGCATCGGGCTTGACGAGCACGAGCGTGCGCTCGGCAGGGCTGGTGGACACGAAAACGGCCTCCTGGTCGGGGTACGGAACCCGGCGGCAACGCGACACGCCGTGTTGTCACGCCGGGATGTCAGCCTATCGGTACCGCGTCCGGCGCGAGCGGCAACCGTCGGCTAGCGCACTTTCCACCGCTGCTCGCCCTACGTAACCTGACGGGTAGTCCCCGGGAGGTCCACAGTGGCGAACCAGAACGGCCGGCCGATCGCGCCGGCCCGCAAGCTCGTGGCCGCGGTGGTCGGCACCATCGCCGCCTTCGTCATGGTGTTCGGCCTCGGCATGTCGAGCTGGGCGATCGTCGCACTGGGCGTGGCGATGCTGGCCCTGGCGATCGGCATCGGCATGCTCAACGTGGTCCGCCGCGGCGCCCGCGCCTGGGTCTCGGGCACGGCCCAGGTCAAAGCCGTCTCGGAACCCCCCGCCACCGCCATCTACGGCCGCGCCGAGCTCGTGATCCTGATCATGGCTCCCGGCCTCCCCGCCGCCGAGGTGACGATCCGTGATCCCCGCGTCCCGATAGCCAAATGGCCCCACCCCGGCGACATGCTCCCGGTCACCGTCGACGTCGACGACATGCGGCGCGTGAAGATCGACTGGGACCAGGCGGAGCCGCACAATGCGGCCACGGCGACGGCACCGCCGGCCTTCTACGAGGAAGACCTGCCGGACGACGACCTGCTCGGCGGCGAGCCGGAACCCCCGCCGTGGACCACCCGCGACCGCCAATGGGGCCGAGGCCCGGAAGAACCCCCACCGCCACCCCCACCGGCCCCCCGCACGGGCGACCAGGACGACCTCCTCCCGCCACCTCCGCCGGGCGTGATCGTCCGAGACGCCCCGGGCGGCCCCATCCTCGAGGGCCAGCTCGTGGACGGCGACTACACCCAGCCCCTACCCCGCCGAGCCGGCACCGCGACGGCAACAGCCCCACCGCCACCGGCGGCGCCACCCGCCGCGCCGGAAGAACCGGCGGCTCCGGCAGAGCCCTCGGCAGCACCCACGGCTCCCGCAGAGCCCTCGGCGACACC
Organism: Couchioplanes caeruleus; assembly: GCF_003751945.1. NCBI lineage: Bacteria > Bacillati > Actinomycetota > Actinomycetes > Micromonosporales > Micromonosporaceae > Couchioplanes > Couchioplanes caeruleus. Next base: position 2,728,318 of record NZ_RJKL01000001.1, read on the forward strand.
CGCGGCTCCTGCAGAGCCCTCGGCAGCACCCTCAGCGACCGCAGAGCCCTCGGCGGCGCCGCCTGCGCCGCCCGAAGCGCCGTCGGCGGCCCCCGCGAAGCCCTCGGCCTCTCCCGCGCCCCCGGAAGCGCCGCCGCCGTCGGCGGCCTTCGCAGCGACACCCGCGGCATCCGAGGCGACTGCCACGGCGGCCGCTTCGGATGCCGCGGAGCCCTCGGCGGCTCCCGCGGCGGCTCCCGCGGCGCCGACCCGCCCGGCCGACTCTCGACCGCGCCCCCGCCCCAAGCCGAGATCAGTGACCGTGGAGGAACCGGCGCCGACGTCTCAGCCCTCGGCAGAATCCCCCGACGACGACATCGACCTCCCGCTGGACGGCGACCCCGAGCCCCCACCGGAAACCCGCCCCCAGGCCCGAGCGGCGATGGCCACCGGCATCATGGCCCCACCGGCCACCGATCCCCCGGCCCAGCCGCTCTCGACCGAGCCGCGCGCCGCCAGAATCCTCGACACGGAATCGCGTTCCAAGCCGATGGACGACGCCCTCCTGGGCGACCTCGAACCACCTCCCTGGCAGCAGCGCGCCCCCGAGACACCCTCTGACCCCGATGCCGGCGAATCCTCTGCGGTGCAGGAATCACCCGCCCCGCCCCGGCCCCGATCCGGCAGGACCGCAAGCCCGGCAGCCTCAGCCCCGCTGAGCGAACAAGCCGCGTCCGACCCGAAGGCCGCCACAGGACTGGCGGCAGCCGTCGCCGCCGGCGTAACGGCCCTCAGCCAGGCTTTCCGCGCCAAGTCGTCGCCCAAGACCCCGCAGAGATCACCAGCGGCCAGCACCCCTCCGATCCCGGAACAACGCATTGAGCAACAGGAGGCCGCACCCGAGCGGGTCCCGAGAAGTTCTGTCCCCGAGCAGGGCCAGAGGCGTAGCCCATGGTCCGACCTCGAGGACGGCTTCCAACCGGACGACCGTGCGGACGAGCTCATCACGGCGTACCCGAGCGCCCGCCCGGGCTCCGCCGGCGCCATTCACGGCGTGGGTATCACCGTGCTGGTCACTCATCTGGACCGCTCGATCGCCTTCTACCGGGAGATGCTGGGCTTCCTGGAGATCGACACCGGCACGGGCAGCGCGGTGCTGGCGTCGGGCGACACCCGGCTGGTCCTGCGCACGGTCCACGACCTGTCCACCGTCGCGGGCCGCCACATCCACCTCAACCTGGAGGTGGGCGACGTGGAGGCCGTCTACCAGGGCCTGAAGGAAAAGGGCGTCGCCTTCGTCCACGGCCCCCGCCCGGTGAACAGGGGCGACAAGCTGGAACTCTGGGCCGCGTCGTTCCACGACCCGGACGACCACAACATCGCCATAACCCAATGGAAAGCCATCCGCTGACCGCCGCCGATCATCCCCCGAAAAGAGCGGAAGCGGCCGAATCACCCACGCCGGGACGGACGAGGCCGCCGATCACCCACGCCGGGACGGGGAAGGCCGCCGATCACCCACGCCGGGACGGGGAAGGCCGCCGATCACCCACGCCGGGACCGGAGAGGCTGCCGATCAGTCCACCCGGAACGCCGGGAGACGGTCGATATGTCCGCCCGGGGCACGAAGGCCGATGACGGTCGACTCAGCCCAGGATGGTGCGGCGGACGTAGGTCGCATACACCCAGGCGGCCCCGAAGATGAGCCCGAGCGCGGCGAGGGACCAGTGCAGCAGCCCTGACGCCAACAGCAGCACCTGCAGTGCCGTGCCCGCGTGCCAGGCCCAGGATCGGCGCATACTTCCGGCAACCGCCCCGGCGGCGAGCGCAAGGCCGACGACCGCGCCGATCCCCCAGCCGCTCAGATCGCCACCCATGATGCGGATCGGCTGAATCGCGAGCAGAAGCACGATCGCTTCCAGCACCAGCGTCCCGGAGCCGAGGCCACGCACGGCCCCCTCAGGATTACGCAGCCCCGACCGCAGACTCCCCACCCCGGGCCCGGCGGCTGCCTCGACCCCAGCGCCAACATCAGTCCCAGAAGGAACGTGAGTCCCAAGCTGAACAGGCTCCGCTCCGACTCCCACCGCGGCCGGAGCGGCAGCATCTGCCGCGGCGACCGGCTCTGGCCCGCCGGCGGCGACCGGCTCTGGCCCGCCGGCGGGCGAGGCCGGGGCCGTCGGGCGACCGGTGCGCTCCGGGTCCGGCGTCGTCATTTCTTCAGCAGCTTTCGGGCGTCGGCCACCGTCACGATGGAGCCGGTGATGAGCACTCCGACGCCGCCCAGCTCACCGTCGGTGTCCTCCTCGGCGAGCACGACCGCTTCCTCGATCGCGTCCGGCATGGTCTGTGCGACGGTCACCCGGTCCTCGCCGAAGACGTTCGCGGCGGCCTCGGCGAGTTCCGCCAAGGGCATCGACCGGGGTGAGCTGTTCTGCGTGACGACGATGCGGGCCGCGACCGGTTCGAGCAGGTCGAGCAGGCCGGACACGTCCTTGTCGCCGAGCACCGCGACCACCACGACCAGGTGACGGAACGCGAACTCCTCCTCCAGCGCCGTGACCGTGGCGGTCATGCCGTGCGGATTGTGGGCGCCGTCGAGCAGGATCGTGGGCGCGCTGCGTACGCGTTCGAGCCGCCCCGGCGAGTCCACGCGCGCGAAGCCTTCCCGGACGAGGTCGAGCTCGAGCTGCTTGTGCGTCCCGGCCCCGAGGAACGCCTCGACCGCGGCCAGCGCCACCGCCGCGTTCTGGGCCTGGTGGGCGCCGAACAGCGGGAGAAACACCTCGTCGTACACGCCGCCGAGGCCCTGCAGGGTGAGCATCTGGCCGCCGACCGCCTGGTCGCGGCGCACCACGCCGAACTCGCTGCCTTCCCGCGCGAGCGTGGCGCCCAGGTCGGCGCAGCGTTCGAGCAGGGGCCGCATAGCCTCCTCGGTCTGCACCGCGGTGACCACGGTGGCGCCGCGGTGGATGATGCCGGCCTTCGCCCAGGCGATGTCCTCGATCGTGTCGCCGAGCCACTCGGTGTGGTCGAGCCCGATGGGGGTGACGACGCAGACGCCCGCCTCGATGACGTTGGTCGCGTCCTCCTCGCCGCCCAGCCCCACCTCGACGACGGCGATGTCCACGGGCGCGTCCGCGAACGCCGCGTACGCCATCGCAGTGGTCATGTCGAAGTAGGTCAGCGGCTCGGGCGCCCGCTTGTCGATCAGATCGGCAAGCGGCGCGACCTCGTCGTACGTGGCGGCGAGCCGTTCTTCGGACACCGGCTCGCCGTCGAGGCTGATCCGTTCCCGGACCGTCTCCAGGTGCGGGCTGGTGTACCGGCCGGTGTGCAGCCCGTGCGCCCGCAGCAGACTATCGATCATCCGGGCCGTCGACGTCTTGCCGTTGGTGCCGGTCAGGTGGATCGCCGGGTACGCCCGCTGCGGGCTGCCCAGCACGTCCATGAGGTCACGGATCTTCTGCATGTCGAAGTCCATGCGGGTGAAGCCGCGCCCGTCGAGCGCGGCCACCACCTCGTCATAGCTGCTCACGTCAGGCCTCCGACCGTGCCGAAGTCGTAGCTGGTCACGTCAGGCCTCCGACCGCACTGAAGTCGTAGCTGGTCACGTCAGGCCTCCAACCGCGCCGAAGTCATAGCTGCTCGGGCCCGGCCCCCGACCGTGCTCAGGAAGGAGGCGCTCATGCGGAGGGCAACGCCGTCAGGGCCGCGGCGATCCGGGCCAGGTCGGCCTCGGCCGTGGCCAGCCGGTCCTTGATCTTCGCCACCACCTGCTCCGGCGCCTTGCCGACGAACGCCTCGTTGCCCAGCTTGGCCCGGCACTGCGCCGCCTCCTTCTCGGCCGCCGCCCGGTCCTTCTCGAGGCGGGCGCGCTCGGCGGCGACGTCGATCGTGCCGCGGGTGTCGAGGTCGACCGTGATGCCGCCGGTGATCGCCAGCGTCGCCGTGGCGGTGAACTCGGGGCCCGGGGCGTCGAGCCGGGCGAGCGACCTGATCAGCGGCTCGTGGGTGTCGATGCCGACGTTGCCCAGGCCGGTGAGCGCGGCGTTGACCCGCTGACCGGGCCGCAGGCCCTGGTCGGAACGGAACCGTCGCACCTCGGTGACCACCTTCTGCAGCGCGGTGAGCTCCTCCTCGGCCGCGTCGTCGATCAGCGCCCGGTCGACCACCGGCCACGCGGCCCGCGTGACGGTCTCGGCGCCGGTCAGCACCGTCCACAGCTCCTCGGTGACGAACGGGATGACCGGGTGCAACAGGCGCAGCAACTGGTCGAGCACGTGCCCGAGCACCCGCCGGCTCCGCGCCGCCTCGGCACCGTCGCCGGCGAGGACCGGCTTGCTGAGCTCGACGTACCAGTCGCAGACGTCGTCCCATGCGAAGTGATAGAGCGCGTCGCAGACCTTCGCGTACTCGTACGTGGCGAAGAGCTCGTCCACCTCGGCGATGACGTGCTGCAGGCGGGACAGGATCCACTTGTCGACGGCGGACAGCTCGCCCGTCGCCGGTAGGTCTCCCTCGACCGTGGCACCGTTCATCAGCGCGAATCGCGTCGCGTTCCACAGCTTGTTGCAGAAGTTGCGGGAGCCCTGGCACCACTCCTCGCTGATCGGCACGTCGGAGCCGGGGTTGGCGCCACGCGCCAGCGTGAAGCGGGTGGCGTCCGCGCCGTACCGCTCGATCCAGTCCAGCGGGTCGACCACGTTGCCGAACGACTTCGACATCTTCTTGCCGTGGCCGTCGCGGACCATGCCGTGCAGGTTCACCACGTTGAAGGGCTGCACGCCGTCCATCGCGTACAGGCCGAACATCATCATCCGGGCTACCCAGAAGAAGAGGATGTCGTAGCCGGTGACGAGCACGCTGGTCGGATAGAACCTCGCCAGGGTGTCGGTCTGCTCGGGCCAGCCCATCGTGGAGAACGGCCACAGCGCCGACGAGAACCACGTGTCGAGCACGTCCTCGTCCTGACGCCAGCCCTCACCGCTCGGCGGCTCCTCGTCGGGGCCGACGCAGACGACCTGGTCGTCGGGCCCGTACCAGACCGGGATGCGGTGACCCCACCAGAGCTGGCGCGAGATGCACCAGTCGTGCATGTTGTCGACCCACGCGAAGTACCGCTTCGAGAGCTCGACGGGCTCGATCACGACCCGGCCGTCGCGCACCGCGTCGCCGGCGGCCTTGGCCAGCGGGCCGGTGTTGACGAACCACTGCAGCGACAGCCGCGGCTCGACGGTCGTCTTGCACCGGGAGCAGTGCCCCACCGAGTGCTGGTAAGGACGCTTCTCGGCGACGATCCGCCCCTGCTCGCGCAGGGCGGCCACGATCGCCGGCCGGGCCTCGTAACGGTCGAGACCCTCGAACGGCCCCGGCACGGTGACCACGGCACGCTCGTCCATGATCGTGATGCTCGGCAGGTCGTGACGCTGGCCGATCTCGAAGTCGTTCGGGTCGTGCGCCGGCGTCACCTTGACCGCCCCCGTGCCGAAGCTGGGATCGACGTGCTCGTCGGCCACGATCGGAATGCGCCGGCCGGTGAGCGGAAGCTCGACCTCGGTGCCGACCAGGTGCTTGTAGCGCTCGTCGTCGGGGTGCACGGCCACCGCGGTGTCACCGAGCATCGTCTCGGCCCGGGTGGTGGCCACCACGATGGCGTCGTCGCCGTCGCCGTAGCGGATCGAGACCAGCTCGCCGTCGTCGTCGGAGTGCTCGACCTCGATGTCACTGAGCGCGGTCAGGCACCGCGGGCACCAGTTGATGATCCGGTTGGCACGGTAGATCAGCTCATCGTCGTACAGTCGCTTGAAGATCGTCTGGACGGCGCGCGACAGGCCCTCGTCCATGGTGAACCGCTCGCGGCTCCAGTCGACGGAGTCGCCGAGGCGACGCATCTGGCCGAGGATGGCACCGCCGGACTCGGCCTTCCACTCCCAGACCTTCTCCACGAACTTCTCGCGCCCGAGATCGTGACGGGACAGCTTCTGCGAGGCGAGCTGTCGTTCCACCACGTTCTGCGTGGCGATGCCGGCGTGGTCCATGCCGGGCAGCCACAGCACCTCGAAGCCCTGCATGCGCTTGAGCCGGCTGAGGGTGTCCTGAATGGTGTGGTCGAGGGCGTGGCCGATGTGCAGGGAGCCGGTCACGTTGGGCGGCGGGATGACGATGGAGAAGGGCGGCTTGTCGCTCGCCGGGTCCGCCGTGAAGTAGCCGGCCGATACCCAGTGTTCGTACCGCCGCTGCTCTACCTCGCCCGGCTGGTATTGGGCGGAGAGGCCGCCGGTGGGCCGGCTGTCGGGGGTGCGGGTGTCGGTCGATTCGGTCACGCGACAAGTCTACGGAGCCCGCGGGGGTGGGTTGCGGGCGCATGCCCCCGCCTGTGGATAACTGTTGTTAGGCTCGCACGATGTCCGAGCGCCCTGGCGAGACGCCTGCTTCCACGGCCGAGCCGGCGGATATCGCTCCCGACCCTTCCCCGGCCGAGCCGGTGGAGATCGCCTCCGACCCGTTCCCGCTCACCGAGCCGGTGGAGGAGAAGGCGGAGGAGAAGGCGCCCCGGACCCGGACCCGGAGCATCGTGCTCGGCTCGCTCCTCGCGGTGAGCCTGGCCGGAGCGGCGGTATTCGGGTACGCCGGCTGGCGCATCGCCACCCAGAAGGACGCGACCCTCCAGGTGCCACCCCAGGTCGGCGCCTTCAAGCTCAACACCAGCGACAACGGCCGGTCGACGGCCGAATACCTCCAGACGGCGCTGTCGGCGGACGTGGACCTGGACCGGGCGGTCGGTGCCGTCTACTCGGATGGCAGCGGTAACGACGTGCTCTTCTTCGGCGGCACCACCCTCCTCTGGACTCCGGAGAACGACCTCGATACCGCCTTCGGGCTGATCTCGGACGCGCAGGGCTCGGTGACCGGGCTGCATGCCGTCACCGCCGGCCCGCTCGGCGGCACCATGAAATGCGGTACCACGAAATCCGACGGTACGGACATGGTCGTCTGCGGCTGGGCCGATCACGGAAGCCTGGCGCTGGCGATGTTCCCCGGTCGCTCGGAAACAGACTCGGCCGGCCTGTTACGAGAAATCCGCGCCGCTACGCAGACCCGCAACTGATTCCCAGAAATGGCGAAAGGCCGACCCCTTCTACCCGGGATCGGCCTGGAAACCTTTCAGGTAAACGCAGAAACGCCCACCCCCGGCCAGGGGGTGGGCGTTTCTTCACGTTAAGTCCGGCGGCGTCCTACTCTCCCACACCCTCCCGAGTGCAGTACCATCGGCGCTGGAGGGCTTAGCTTCCGGGTTCGGAATGAGACCGGGCGTTTCCCCTCCGCTATAACCACCGAAACATCTATCAGCGGAAACAACCTCTTCACCAGCAACCCCCTGGAATATCACCCAGGGGGGTGAGGGGTGGTTGTTTGCTGTGAATCACACAGTGGACGCATAGAGTATCAAATATGATGTGGTTAAGCCCTCGGCCTATTAGTACCGGTCAACTGAACCAGTTACCTGGCTTACATTTCCGGCCTATCAACCCAGTCGTCTAGCTGGGGGCCTTACCCACTCAAGGTGGTGGGATACCTCATCTCGAAGCGAGCTTCCCGCTTAGATGCTTTCAGCGGTTATCCCTTCCGAACGTAGCTAACCAGCCGTGCCCCTGGCGGGACAACTGGCACACCAGAGGTTCGTCCGTCCCGGTCCTCTCGTACTAGGGACAGCCCTTCTCAAGTATCCAACGCGCACGGCGGATAGGGACCGAACTGTCTCACGACGTTCTAAACCCAGCTCGCGTACCGCTTTAATGGGCGAACAGCCCAACCCTTGGGACCTGCTACAGCCCCAGGATGCGACGAGCCGACATCGAGGTGCCAAACCATCCCGTCGATATGGACTCTTGGGGAAGATCAGCCTGTTATCCCCGGGGTACCTTTTATCCGTTGAGCGACACCGCTTCCACACGCAAGTGCCGGATCACTAGTCCCGACTTTCGTCCCTGCTCGACCTGTCAGTCTCACAGTCAAGCTCCCTTATGTACTTACACTCAACACCTGATTGCCAACCAGGCTGAGGGAACCTTTGGGCGCCTCCGTTACCTTTTAGGAGGCAACCGCCCCAGTTAAACTACCCACCAGACACTGTCCCTCGACCCGATCAGGGCCGCAAGTTAGATACCCAAATCCAACAGAGTGGTATTTCAAGATTGCCTCCACCCGAACTGGCGTCCGAGCTTCACCGGCTCCCACCTATCCTACACAATTACATTCGGATACCAATGTCAAGCTATAGTAAAGGTCCCGGGGTCTTTCCGTCCTGCCGCGCGTAACGAGCATCTTTACTCGTACTGCAATTTCGCCGGGCCTGTGGTTGAGACAGTGGGGAAGTCGTTACGCCATTCGTGCAGGTCGGAACTTACCCGACAAGGAATTTCGCTACCTTAGGATGGTTATAGTTACCACCGCCGTTTACTGGCGCTTAAGTTCTCCGCTTCGCCCCGAAGAGCTAACAGGTCCCCTTAACGTTCCAGCACCGGGCAGGCGTCAGTCCATATACATCGTCTTACGACTTCGCATGGACCTGTGTTTTTAGTAAACAGTCGCTTCCCCCTGCTCTCTGCGGCCATACCACGCTCCACCCGCAAGGGGCTTCACGCGTCCGGCCCCCCTTCTCCCTAAGTTACGGGGGCAATTTGCCGAGTTCCTTAACCACAGTTCGCCCGTCGCCTCGGTATTCTCTACCTGACCACCTGTGTCGGTTTGGGGTACGGGCCGCTCGGAACATCGCTAGAGGCTTTTCTCGGCAGCATAGGATCACTGACTTCACCTGAATCGGCTCGGCATCACGTCTCAGCCTCATGGACTACGGATTTGCCTATAGTCCGGCCTACACGCTTACCCCGGCACAACCACCGGCCGGGATCAGCTACCTTCCTGCGTCACCCCATCGCTCAACTACTACCCACCAGGGTCCTGGTCTCCATGCCTTAGGTCCGAAGACCGCCGGCACTTCAAGCAGTTAGCACAGTGAGGTTCGTCGTGGGCGCTCCTTTGCGGGTACGGGAATATCAACCCGTTATCCATCGACTACGCCTCTCGGCCTCGCCTTAGGCCCCGACTCACCCAGGGCGGATTAGCCTGGCCCTGGAACCCTTGGTCATCCGGCGGAAGGGTTTCTCACCCTTCATTCGCTACTCATGCCTGCATTCTCACTCGTGTAGCGTCCACGGCTGGATCACTCCGCCGCTTCACCCGCTACACGACGCTCCCCTACCCACCCACACACCTGCACCACAACCTCAAGGATCATGGCGGAGTCATTGTGTGAGTGCCACAGCTTCGGCGGTGTGCTTGAGCCCCGCTACATTGTCGGCGCGGAACCACTTGACCAGTGAGCTATTACGCACTCTTTAAAGGATGGCTGCTTCTAAGCCAACCTCCTGGTTGTCTATGCGACCCCACATCCTTTTCCACTTAGCACACGCTTAGGGGCCTTAGCTGGTGATCTGGGCTGTTTCCCTCTCGACTACGAAGCTTATCCCCCGCAGTCTCACTGCCGCGCTCTCACTTACCGGCATTCGGAGTTTGGCTGATTTCGGTAAGCTTGTAGGCCCCCTAGACCATCCAGTGCTCTACCTCCGGCAAGAAACACGCGACGCTGCACCTAAATGCATTTCGGGGAGAACCAGCTATCACGGAGTTTGATTGGCCTTTCACCCCTAACCACAGGTCATCCCCCAACTTTTCAACGTTGGTGGGTTCGGTCCTCCACGCAGTCTTACCCACGCTTCAACCTGCCCATGGCTAGATCACCCCGCTTCGGGTCTAGAACATGCGACTCAGACGCCCTCTTCAGACTCGCTTTCGCTACGGCTACCCCCCACGGGTTAACCTCGCCACATGCCACTAACTCGCAGGCTCATTCTTCAAAAGGCACGCCATCACCCCGAAAGGCTCTGACGGATTGTAGGCGAACGGTTTCAGGTACTATTTCACTCCCCTCCCGGGGTACTTTTCACCATTCCCTCACGGTACTTGTCCGCTATCGGTCACCAGGAAGTATTCAGCCTTACCAGGTGGTCCTGGCAGATTCACAGCAGATTACAGGGGTCCGCTGCTACTCGAGAACACCACAAGGAGGTCACAGATTTTCGTCTACCGGGCTCTCACCGTCTACGGCCGACTTTCCCACGTCGTTCGACTAACCAGCAACTTTGTAACTCCTCGCCTGCGTGTCAGCACAGACATGCGGGTCTCACAACCCCGCACACGCAACCCCTGACAGGTATCACACGCGCACGGTTTAGGCTCCATCCGCTTTCGCTCGCCACTACTCACGGAATCACTGTTGTTTTCTCTTCCTACGGGTACTGAGATGTTTCACTTCCCCGCGTTCCCCCCAACTAGCCTATGAATTCAGCTAGCGGTAACACGACATGACTCGTGCTAGGTTTCCCCATTCGGACACCCTGGGATCACAGCTAGGTTGACAGCTCCCCCAGGCCTATCGCGGCCTCCCACGTCCTTCATCGGCTCCTGGTGCCAAGGCATCCACCGTTCGCCCTTGACAACTTAACCACAGAAAACAAGATGCTCGCGTCCACTGTGCAATTCTCAACCAACAACCAACCCACAACCCACACGACCACCCACCAAACCCCGATCACGGCACCAGCCGACATATTTCGAGCGGTATGAGCAGCCAGGTCATGCCTGGCGAAGTCCGAAACAACAACCCACGGTCCACGACCGCCACGGTTGTTCTTTCAGGACCCAACAGGGTGCTAATCATGTTCCGCCAGCCGCATCACCGTGTCGTTCCCACCCCGCAAAACGAGGCTGTACTAGATCGTGGTGACCGTTGCCGACAAACACTGGCCAGTGTCTCCGCCTGTGAGCACCCCACCACCACATCCGGGCAGTGCGGGCTACTGGACCACTTTCGCGGTCTAGTTGCTCCTTAGAAAGGAGGTGATCCAGCCGCACCTTCCGGTACGGCTACCTTGTTACGACTTCGTCCCAATCGCCAGCCCCACCTTCGACGGCTCCCTCCCACAAGGGGTTAGGCCACCGGCTTCGGGTGTTGCCGACTTTCGTGACGTGACGGGCGGTGTGTACAAGGCCCGGGAACGTATTCACCGCAGCGTTGCTGATCTGCGATTACTAGCGACTCCGACTTCACGGGGTCGAGTTGCAGACCCCGATCCGAACTGAGACCGGCTTTTTGGGATTCGCTCCACCTCACGGTATCGCAACCCTTTGTACCGGCCATTGTAGCATGCGTGAAGCCCTGGACATAAGGGGCATGATGACTTGACGTCATCCCCACCTTCCTCCGAGTTGACCCCGGCAGTCTTCGATGAGTCCCCGCCATAACGCGCTGGCAACATCGAACGAGGGTTGCGCTCGTTGCGGGACTTAACCCAACATCTCACGACACGAGCTGACGACAGCCATGCACCACCTGTCACCCGCCCCGAAGGACCCCGCATCTCTGCGAGTTTTCGAGTGATGTCAAACCCAGGTAAGGTTCTTCGCGTTGCATCGAATTAATCCGCATGCTCCGCCGCTTGTGCGGGCCCCCGTCAATTCCTTTGAGTTTTAGCCTTGCGGCCGTACTCCCCAGGCGGGGCGCTTAATGCGTTAGCTGCGGCACAGAGAACCGGAGAGGTCCCCCACACCTAGCGCCCAACGTTTACAGCGTGGACTACCAGGGTATCTAATCCTGTTCGCTCCCCACGCTTTCGCTCCTCAGCGTCAGTATCGGCCCAGAGACCCGCCTTCGCCACCGGTGTTCCTCCTGATATCTGCGCATTTCACCGCTACACCAGGAATTCCAGTCTCCCCTACCGAACTCTAGCCTGCCCGTATCGGCTGCAGGCCCGCGGTTGAGCCGCGGGTTTTCACAGTCGACGCGACAAGCCGCCTACGAGCTCTTTACGCCCAATAAATCCGGACAACGCTCGCGCCCTACGTCTTACCGCGGCTGCTGGCACGTAGTTGGCCGGCGCTTCTTCTGCAGGTACCGTCACTTACGCTTCGTCCCTGCTGAAAGAGGTTTACAACCCGAAGGCCGTCATCCCTCACGCGGCGTCGCTGCATCAGGCTTCCGCCCATTGTGCAATATTCCCCACTGCTGCCTCCCGTAGGAGTCTGGGCCGTGTCTCAGTCCCAGTGTGGCCGGTCGCCCTCTCAGGCCGGCTACCCGTCGTCGCCTTGGTAGGCCATCACCCCACCAACAAGCTGATAGGCCGCGAGCCCATCCCAGACCGAAAAAACTTTCCACACGCACCCCATGCGAAGGCGTGTCGTATCCGGTATTAGCCCCCGTTTCCGAGGGTTATCCCAAAGTCCAGGGCAGGTTGCTCACGTGTTACTCACCCGTTCGCCGCTCGAGTACCCCCGAAAGGGCCTTTCCGCTCGACTTGCATGTGTTAAGCACGCCGCCAGCGTTCGTCCTGAGCCAGGATCAAACTCTCCAACAAAAACCTTGTTGTGAATCCATCCCGGCAACATGTAATGCTGCCAAAGGAATCCCACCAGACATCAAAACGCCTGGCCGGGTAAATCATTCTTGGCACTGGCTTATCAAGCACCCTGTTGAGTTCTCAAAGAACAACCACACACCGCTCGTTCCCCTCTTCCGAGAAGACCCGCTCGGGGCAACCGCTCTAACTTACCTGGTCAACCTCGCCAGCGCAAGACCTGAGTCTTGGAAGATCCCGCAGGATCCTCGTGGCATCGCCCAAGTGTTTTCCCGTGCTGACGCTCACCCTGGAAGGCGTGAGCGTCGTAAGGTGGCCTGGCAGCCGTCCGGAGATCACTCAGTGATCGATCCGCCCGGTTCCTGCTGGCCGGTTAACTCTACCCGGTCGTTCTCGCTGGCGCAAATCCTGCCGCCTGCCTCGCCCGGAACTGTCGGCAAGCATATCGCCTGCTTCCAGCCGCCCTCACGCAATCCGCCAGACCGGTCACTTTCGTGCCGCTCCGTCCGGGTTCCCCTCGGGCAGAGAGAAAGTTACTTGACGTCCCACCGGAAACGCAAATCGGCCCCCGTCCCAGGAATCCCACGAGGCGCGCGGCCATGCCAGAGTGGCAGGCATGGCACCTCAACCGGCGCTCGCCGCCGACGCGTTGTTCGACCTCCTGATGCCGCTGTCTCAGCTCGTCATCGGCATTCTGGTCCTGGCGGCGGTAGTGGTCTCGGTGCACCGCCTGATCCAGCGCGGTCCGTCCCGCATGGGCGGCGCGATGCTCCTCGCGGGTGGAGCCGTGGTCTGCATCGCCGTGGTCAGCTACCTGTTCCAGACCTTCTGAGACACCACCGCCGCGCCAAGCAAGAACAGACGTCACCGCATCGGAGCGAGAAGTGACGCCACCCCGGCAAGGCGCGAAGAGACGCCACCCCGGCAAGGACGCCAAGAGACGTCGACTAAAGGCGGCGGTTCGCCAGGCTGGGCAGCTCGGTACGAAGGTTCTCCAGCCGGCTCAGGTCGATATCGGCGCAGACGATGCCGACCCCGTCCGGCGCCTGAGCGACCACCGTCCCCCAAGGATCGATGATCATGCTGCGGCCGAAGCATGTCCGACCCGGTTCGTGGTCGCCGATCTGGCCGGCCGCCACCACGTAGCACTGGTTCTCGATCGCGCGGGCGCGGAGCAGGACCTCCCAGTGGTCGCGCCCCGTGTGCATCATGAACGCCGCCGGCACCACGAGCATCTTCGCGCCGTCGATGGCGAGCCGCCGATACAGTTCGGGGAACCGCAGGTCGTAGCAGATGGACAGTCCCGTGGGAACGCCGGCGATCTCGGTGACGACCGCGCGCTCACCCGGTGCCACCGAGCGGGACTCCTGGTAGGACACCCTGCCGGGGATCTCCACGTCGTACAGGTGGATCTTCCGGTAGGTCTCGACCAGCTCACCCGCCGGATTGAAGATCAGCGAGGTGTTGAAGGTGCGCTCCGGGTCGGGGCCGGCCTCGTGGAACGAGCCCGCATGCACCCAGATGCCGAGCTCACGGGCGGCCTCGGCGAAGAACGCCGAGAACTCGCCGTCGACCGGCTCCGGCTTCGGCATGCCGGGACCCGGTCCGAGGTAGTCGACGTATTCGGGCAGGACGGCGAGGGTCGCCCCGGCTGCGGCGGCGCGGCCCAGGAGGTCGCGGGCCGCGGCAAGATTGACGGTACGGTCGTCGCGAGCGTTCATCTGGCAGACGGCAACACGCATGCCCGCCAGCGTACGGAACTCGGCGCCCACCGGAAACGCCCGGCAGCGGACGCCCAACAGGCTCCTACCGGCCGGAACCGCCGAGGCGGCGTCCGGGGCTACCGTCGGGGCGGAAACGACGTCACCGCCGCCCTCAGGGCGACGGTGACGGGTGACGTGGCGGGCTCGGCTAGCCGAGAGCCGTCAGGCGGACTTCTCCTCGCGTTCGCGGCGGGCGCGACGGCCCACGAACTCGCGGGGCACGATCGTCGGTATCACGTTCTCGACGACGACCTCGCGGGTGATGACCACCCGGGCGGCGTCGGGGTTGCTGGGCACCTCGAACATGACGTTCTGCAGGACTTCCTCCATGATCGCGCGCAGGCCGCGGGCGCCGGTGCCCCGGAGCATGGCCTGGTCGGCGATCGCCTCGAGGGCACCCTGGTCGAACTCGAGCTCGACGCCGTCGAGCTCGAAGAGGCGCTGGTACTGCTTGACGTACGCGTTGCGGGGCTCGGTGAGGATCTTGATGAGCGCCTCGCGGTCGAGGTTGCGCACGGTCGTGATCACCGGAAGCCGGCCGATGAACTCGGGAATCAGGCCGAACTTCAGCATGTCCTCCGGCATGACCTTGCTGAAGATGTCGTCGGTGTTGCGCTCGGAGACCGAGCGCAGGTGCGCACCGAAGCCGACACCGCCCTGCCCGACCCGGGACTCGATGATCCGGTCCAGCCCGGCGAAGGCGCCACCCACGATGAACAGCACGTTGGTGGTGTCGATCTGGATGAACTCCTGGTGCGGGTGCTTGCGGCCGCCCTGCGGCGGGACGTTCGCGACCGTACCCTCGAGGATCTTGAGCAGGGCCTGCTGCACACCCTCGCCGGAGACGTCCCGGGTGATCGACGGGTTCTCGCTCTTGCGGGCGATCTTGTCGACCTCGTCGATGTAGATGATGCCCTGCTCCGCGCGCTTGACGTCGTAGTCGGCGGCCTGGATGAGCTTGAGCAGGATGTTCTCGACGTCCTCGCCGACGTAGCCCGCCTCGGTCAGCGCCGTGGCGTCCGCGATGGCGAACGGGACGTTGAGCATCCGGGCCAGCGTCTGCGCGAGATGCGTCTTACCGCAGCCGGTGGGGCCGATGAGCATGATGTTGGACTTGGCCACCTCGACGTCGCTGCCCGCACCGGGCGCACCGGCCGACTCGGCCTGGATCCGCTTGTAGTGGTTGTAGACGGCCACGGACAGGGCCTTCTTGGCCTGCTCCTGCCCGACCACGTAGTTGTCGAGGAATTGGCAGATCTCCATCGGCTTGGGAAGCTCTTCCCACTTCACTTCGCCGGTTTCGGCCAGTTCTTCCTCGATGATCTCGTTGCAGAGGTCGATGCACTCGTCGCAGATGTAGACCCCTGGGCCCGCGATGAGCTTCTTGACCTGCTTCTGAGACTTCCCACAGAAGGAGCACTTCAGTAGGTCGCCACCGTCACCGATCCGTGCCACCTACGTTCTCCCTGCGCTCATCGACCGGTTCGCACCGGCCCTCGGCCCGAGGACGATTTTCCTCGTCGGTATCTCATCGTCTGCCGACCCGCGTTGCTGAGGTTGCCGACTCGACGTTACCCGCTCGAGGGCAGTTCTCCGACCCCCCAAAACGGGCGTGTCAGGGGCCAGTCAGTCTAGCGCGCGCGGACCGACCCCTGACATCGCGTTCCCACCGGTCACTTGCCACGCTCACGCAACGGAACAATCCGGTCCGCGACCGCGGCGGGACCTGCGGAATGTCGTGCGTCAGCCACCGACGCCGGCAGCCTGCAGGCTCTTCTTGCGGGTGGCGAGGACGGTGTCCACGATCCCGTACTCCTTGGCCTCGTCGGCCGTCATGATCTTGTCGCGGTCGATGTCCTTGCGCACCTTGTCCAGCGGCTGGTTGGAGTGCTTGGAGATCAGCTCCTCGAGCTGAGTGCGCATGCGCATGATCTCCCGGGCCTGGATCTCGATGTCCGAACCCTGGCCGTAGCCGCCCTCGGTGGCCGGCTGGTGGATGATGATCCGCGAGTGCGGCAGCGCCATCCGCTTGCCCGGGGTGCCGCCGGCGAGCAGCACCGCGGCGGCGCTCGCCGCCTGGCCCAGGCACACCGTGCTGATGTCGGGGCGTACGTACTGCATGGTGTCGTAGATCGCCGTCATGGCCGTGAACGAGCCGCCGGGCGAGTTGATGTACATCAGGATGTCGCGGTCCGGGTCGGCGCTCTCCAGCGTCAGCAACTGGGCCATCACGTCGTTGGCCGACGCGTCGTCCACCTGCACGCCGAGGAAGATGATCCGGTCCTCGAACATCTTGTTGTACGGGTTCGACTCCTTCACGCCGTACGACGTGCGCTCGACGAACGAGGGCAGGACGTAGCGGTTGTGCACCGGAGCGAAGCCGGGAGGCATGGTCAGGTCCGTCATTGCTCAGCTCCTCAGTTCAGCGTTCCGGCGCCCTCGGGAACCTGTGTGGCCCCGGTGATCACCTTGTCGATGAAGCCGTAGTCCTTGGCCTCCTCCGCCGTGAACCAGCGGTCCCGGTCGGAGTCGGCCTCGATGGTCGCCTGGTCCTGGCCGGTGTGGTGAGCCACCCGCTCCTGGAACATGCGCTTGGTATACAGCATCTGCTCGGCCTGGATGGCGATATCGGCGGCCGTGCCACCCATGCCGCCCGACGGCTGGTGCATCATGATCCGCGCATGCGGCAGCGCATAGCGCTTGCCCTTGGCTCCCGCGCAGAGCAGCAACTGCCCCATCGACGCCGCCATGCCCATCGCCACCGTCGAGACGTCGTTGTCGATGAACTGCATCGTGTCGTAGATCGCCATGCCGGAGTAGACCGAGCCGCCCGGCGAGTTGATCCAGAGGTTGATGTCGCGCTCCGGGTCCTCCGCGGAGAGCAGCAGCAGCTGCGCGCAGATGCGGTTGGCGACTTGGTCGGTCACCTCGCTGCCGAGGAAGATGATCCGCTCGCGCAGGAGGCGGTTGTAGACCGAGTCGTCGAGGTTGCCACTGAGGGAGTCACCACGCAGCGTGGGACTCGCTGGGATGTGCAGATCGGTCATGGCAGCCCTTCACAGCTGACTGTGTCGGCCGAGATCCGGCCGGCAGGTTGTCCGTCGTACGACCAACCTAACCGGTCGAATGCGCATCAGCTTCCCGCTCGGGCAGGTGTTCGCTGACAGCGCACCGGGGGTCGGCGGAATGCCGAAAGGGCCGCCACGGCTACGCGGCGGCCCTTGGCGGAAAATCTCAGTGGTCGTGCCCGGCGTGCTCGTCCTCGCCCGCGGCGCGCAGGTCGTCGAGCGTGAGGACGTTGCCCTCGGTGTCCTTCATCTCGACCTGCTCCATGACGTTGGCCAGGGCCTTGCCGCGGCGCACGTCGCCGAAGACGGCCGCCGCCGCGCCCGACCTCACGAGCTGGTCGTAGTACTGCTGGGGCTGCATCTGGGCACGCTGCGCCCGGTGCACGATCTCGTGACCGAACTCGTCGTCGGAGACCTGGATGTCCTCGGCGTCGGCGATCGTGTCGAGCAGCAACTGGATCTTGACGCCCTCGGCGGCCGCCTCGGTCAGCTCGGTGTCGATCTGCTCCTCGGTCTTCTCCTCGGAGGCCAGGTAGTCCTCGAGGGTGGCGCCGATTCGCTCGAGCTGGTCGGTCATGGCCTGCTTGCGGCCCTCGACCTCCTCCTTGACGACGCCCTCGGGAGCCGGGATGTCGGCGGCCGCGACGAGCTGCTTGAGCGCCTCGTCCCGGGCGGCGTAGATCTGCTCGACCTTCTTGACCTTGGTGAGCCGCTCCTTGAGGTCGGCGCGGAGCTCCTCCAGGGTGTCGAACTCGCTCGCCATCTGGGCGAACTCGTCGTCGATCTCCGGAAGCTGCTTGTCCTTGACCGTCCGCACGGTGACCGCCACATCGGCGTCACGGCCGGCGAAGTCGCCGCCCACGAGCTGCGTGGTGAAGGTGGTCTCGGCGTCGGCGGACAGCCCGACGAGGACCTCGTCGAGGCCGGGGAGCAACTGCTTGCTGCCGACCTCGTGGGAGATGTTGGTGGCCGAGCCGCCCGGCACCTCCTCGCCGTCGACGGTCGCCTTGAGGTCGAGCTGCACGTAGTCGCCCTCGGCGGCCGGACGGTCCACCGTCTTGAGGGTGGCGAACCGCTCGCGCAGGCCGTTGATCTGCTCGTCGATCTCGTTGTCGCCGATCTCGAGCGCCGGCACCTCGACCTTGATGGTGGAGAGGTCCGGGATGGTGATCTCGGGACGCACGTCGACCTCGGCCGTGAACTTCAGCGGCTCGTTGTCGGCGAACTCGGTGATCTCCACCTCGGGGCGGCCGAGCGTCTTGACCTCGTGCTCGCGCACGGCGGCGAGGATCTGCTGCGGGATCGCCTCCTGCACGGCCTCGTTGAGCACCGCGCCGCGGCCGACGCGCTGGTCGATGACGGCGGGCGGGATCTTGCCGCGCCGGAAGCCAGGGATCTGGACCTGGGACCCGATCTCGCGGTACGCCTTCTGCAGGCTGGGCTTCAGCTCGTCGAACGGCACCTCGATGGCGAGCCGCACCCGAGTCGGACTCAGAGTCTCGACGGTGCTCTTCACAGGCGTACTCCTTGATGGATCTCTTCGTTGTTGATGAAAGTCGGGGTGGCGGGATTTGAACCCACGGCCCCTCGCTCCCAAAGCGAGTGCGCTACCAAACTGCGCCACACCCCGAGGCCGCAGGCAAGTGTATGCGGTCGGTCGTGTGGTGTGTGCCTCGGCGTCGCCCGGATGCGCCACGCGGGGGAACCGGTTCGCGTCCGGCGCGGAGATTCAGTACGCTAGCCACGGCGCCGCGCGGAAGTGCAGCGCCATGCGGGCGTAGCTCAATGGTAGAGCCTCAGTCTTCCAAACTGATTACGCGAGTTCGATTCTCGTCGCCCGCTCCAACGACGAAGGCCCAGGTCAGGCACTTGATCTGGGCCTTCGTTGTGCGATCGGTCCGAAAGCGGTGTGCGTCGGGCTAGCTGACCGGCTTGCCGCCGGTCACGCCGAGGACCTCCCCGGTGACATAGCTGGATTCCTGCGACGCGAAGTAGACGTACGCCGGGGCCAGTTCCGCCGGTTGCCCGGCCCGGCCGAGCGGGGTGTCGGCGCCGAACTTCTCGACCTTCTCCGGGGGCATGGTGGTCGGGATCAATGGAGTCCAGATCGGGCCGGGCGCCACCGCGTTGACCCGGATGCCCTGCTCGGCCAGATCCTCCGCCAGGGCCTTGGTGAACGCCACGATGCCGCCCTTGGTGGTCGCGTAGTCGAGCAGAGCACTCGACGACAGGTACGCCTGCACCGACGCGGTGTTGATGATCGCCGAGCCCGGGGCCATGTGTGGCACCGCCGCCCGGCACAGCCAGAACATCGCGTACAGGTTGGTCTTCATGACCCGGTCGAACTGCTCGGTGGTGATCTCGGCGATGCCGCCCGGCTGGGCCATCTGGAAGGCGGCGTTGTTGACCAGGATGTCCAGGCCGCCGAGGTCCTGCACGGCGCGGTCCACGATCGCCGCGCACTGCGCCTCGTCGCAGATGTCGCCGGGGACGGTCACCGCCTTGCGCCCCGCCTCCTCGATGAGACTCACCGTGTCGCGCGCGTCCGGCTCCTCCTCCGGCAGGTACGAGATCAGCACGTCGGCGCCCTCGCGGGCGAAGGCGATGGCGACCGCCCGGCCGATGCCGGAGTCCCCACCGGTGATGACCGCGCGCCGCCCGGTGAGCCGGCCGTTGCCGCGGTAGGTCTCCTCGCCGTGGTCCGGCCGATCGGGCATCGCGTCCGTGAGGCCCGGGTACGGCTGGTCGCCGCCGTCGAGGGCGGGTCCGGGGTGCTGGCCGCGCGGATCCCGGCGCGTGTACTGGTCCTGGGTCATGGCGGTCGGATGCCCGGACGAGGGCCGCGCTAACCCCGGGATTGCCGAGTTCACGGACCTGGACGGGCGATCTGCGGAACACTGTCAGTCATGGCGTACTCCCCAGAGAACCGGCCCGTGCCGGAAGCTCATCACCTGCTGCCGGACGGCGCCACGGCCCATGCCGACCACGCTCCGCCGCTGCCGGACGAACTCGCGCGGACGCTCGCCGGGCTCGGGCCCGCCGGCGCCGCCCCGTCCTCGCGCGGTACTGCGGGTACGCGGTCCCGACCGCTCGTGCTGGGGCTCGTGGGGGCGGCGCTGCTGTTCGTCCTCGTCTTCCTGGTGCAGAACACCGGTGGGGTGGAGATCGGCTTCCTCTGGGCGCAGGGACGCATCCCGCTGGCCGTGGCGCTGCTGGCCGCGGGCATGGCCGGGGCCGCGCTCGCGCGGGCGGTGGCCGCCGCCCGGGTTCCCCGGCGCCGCCGCTGAATCCTGATCGGCCCGTCCGGCACCGCGCCGGGCGGGCCTCTTCCGTCCTCGACACGGCGAGGGGCCGATCCCTTCGCTCCACGCCGACGCGGGCTCAGCGGGCGAGGTCGACGACCCAGTTGACCGCCGTCATGACCCACCCGGTCTGGCGCAGGTGGGCGACGCCCACGCCGGCCAGGAAGAGGCCCGCCACCATGTGCGAGCCCCGCGCCGTACGCCGTTCGCGGCCGAACTGGCGCTCCAGCACGAGCCGGCCCACCAGCCGCGACAGCGCGAACACGCCGCCGGCCACCACCACCGACACCAGGAAGATCACGATGGGCGTGGTGAGGTCGTCGCCGTCCGTCGAGAGGGCCCAGATGCCCCAGCAGACGAAGGCGAACAGCAGCCCCGCGAAGCTCCACTCGCCGCCGCGGCGCAACTGGGCAAGGTGCCACCCCATCGGGTGACGCTGGGCGGGCGGCGCGGCGCCGGGCCAGCCGGTGCCCGTCGGCTCGTGCTCCGCCGTGAACTGCTGCTGCGGGCGCGGAGTGACGGAAGCGCGGCCACTGGAGAACGGCGAAGGCGGCGGCGCGGCCGGGGCGGCCGGCGCGGGACCCGGATGCGCCGCCCGGGTGGGATCCGGATGCCCAGCCCGGGTGGGATCCGGATGCGCGGCGCGGGTGGGATCCGCGGCGCCCTGCAGGCGGGTCGGGTCGGAACCGCCGTGCTGACGGGCCGGGCCGGAGCCACCGTGCTGGCGGGTGGGGTCGTATTGCGGCGCCGCCGCACGCGAGGGCATGTCCGTCGTCGGCGGATCGGCCCAGGGATCCTGCGGCGGCATGTCGAGCGTCCGCTCGGGCCACTGCGGTTGCTCTGGCATCGTCCCCTCCCCTGGTACGGCCGGTCGCCGCCCCACATCGAGAGTAACGAGCCCGCAAATCGCTCGCCGTACCGCGCGCCGTCCGTTACACAAACAGCATGGACGGCTCCGGAATGACGCTCAGGGGCGGCACGGCGGAGGACTGGGACGCGATCTCGAACCTGCTCGGCCGTGTCTTCCATCACACGCCGTCGCCCGAGGAACGCGGCGTCGAGGGTTCGGTGTTCGAGCCCGAGCGGTCGCTGGTCGTCGCGGACGCCGGCACGGTGGTCGGCCACGCGGCGGCGTACACCAGGGAACTGACCGTGCCCGGTGCGATCGTGCCGGCCGCGCACGTGACCGGGGTGGGAGTCGCGCCGACCCACCGGCGGCGGGGGCTGTTCACCCGGATGATGCACCGGCAACTGCGCGAGATCGCGGACGCCGGCCGCGAGCCGATCGCGGTCCTCTGGGCCAGCGAGACCAAGATCTACCCACGTTTCGGGTACGGTCCGGCGGCGCAGCGGCTGGTCATGAACATCATGATGCGCGAGGTCGAACTGCCCGCCGCGGCGCGCGACGGCCGGCTGCGCCTGGTCGAGCCGCTCACGTCGATCGCCGAGCTGACCAAGGTGTACGAGGACCTGCGCGGCACCCGCATCGGCTGGTCCAGCCGCGACGAGCGGTGGTGGCGCTTCGTGCTGGCGGACCTCGCGTCGCGGCGCGAGGGTGCCACGGCCCAGCACGGCGTGGTGTACGAGAGCGCCGACGGGCCCACCGGATACGCCCTGTGGCGCACCAGGTCCCGCTGGAACGATCACGGCCCGGACTGCGAGGTCCAGATCCGTGAGGTGGTCGCGGCCGGCTCGGAAGCCTATCGGGCGCTGTGGCAGTTCCTGCTCACCATCGACCTCGCACGGACGGCGACCGTGTCCTTCGCGGCCGTGGACGAACCGTTGCAGTATCTGGTCGACGAGCCGCGCCGGCTCGGCAGCAACCTGTCCGACGCGCTGTGGATTCGCATCGTCGACGTGCCCCGCGCGCTGACGGCCCGGTGGTACGCCGCCCCGCTCGACGTCGTGCTCGACGTGACGGATTCGCTACTGACCGAGAACACCGGCCGCTGGCGGCTGACCGTCGACGCTTCGGGGAAGGCGAGCTGTACCCGTACGGATGACGCCGTGGACCTGGCCTGCACCGTGCTGGAGCTGGGTACGGCCTATCTCGGCGCGGTGTCGCCGGCCACGCTCGGCGCGGCCGGCGCGATCCGGGAGCTGACGAGCGGCGCGATGCAAGCGGCGTCGACGGCGTTCGGCTGGCATCGGCTGCCGAGTCCGACCGAGGTGTTCTAGGTGGGCGCCGCGGCGGTAGGTTCGGCATCATGGGTGACGAACCCGGACGCCGGCGCCGCCGCGTGCGTCCCTTCCCCTCGGCCCCGTCCGAGACCGCCTCGGGGACCGACGCGGCCGCCGACCCGCCCGCCGCGGCCGTGACCCCCGCGCCCGGGTCGGCCCCGGTGCCGGGGCCACCCCCGACGACTCCAGGCCCGGCGCCCGCCGCGGCGGCGTCAAGCCCGCCGGCACCCGGCCCGCCGGCACCCGGCCCGCCGGCACCCGGCCCGCCGGCACCCGGCCCGCCGGCACCCGGCCCGCCGGCACCCGGCCCGCCGGCGGCAGGCCCTGCGGCGAGTCCGGCTTCCATGCGGGCCGCCGCGACGGCGGGCCCGGCATCCCGGCCGCCGTCCGCGGCCGCCCGGCCCGCCGGTGCCCGTGCCGCCGCGGGATTCCGTCCCGGCCCGGCCGCCCGGCCCGCCGGCGGGGAGGACCAGTCCGAGCGCGGCCTGCGGGGGCTCGTGGGCTCGGGGTCGTCGCAGGTCAGCGTGTCGGCGGCGATGCGGGCCCGGGACGCGACCCGCCCGTCCGCGCAGCAGCTCGCCGACGCCGAGCGGGATCTCGTGATCGTCCGCCGGAACTGGGTCCCGCGCGAGGACTTGCCGAAGGGCCGCTGACGCGGCCGATCCGGCGGTCGCGATCAGGCCTGCGGAAGCGCCGGAAGCTCGCGCGTGCGCTCGAATCCGGCGAGCTGGCCGATGCGGCGGGAGTGCCGCTCGTCGCCGGAGAACGGGGTGGTCAGGAACGCCTCCGCCATCGCCGTCGCCTCGTCCAGGGTGTGCTGGCGGGCGCCGATCGCCAGGATGTTGGCGTCGTTGTGCTGGCGGGCCAACTGGGCGATCTCGATCTTCCAGGCCAGTGCCGCGCGGACGCCGGCCACCTTGTTCGCGGCGATCTGCTCGCCGTTGCCGGAGCCGCCGATGACGATGCCCAGGCTGCCCTCGTCGGCGACCACCTTCGCGCCGGTGTGGAAGCAGAACGCCGGGTAGTCGTCCTCGGGGTCGTAGACGTGCGGGCCGACGTCGACGACGTCGTATCCCTGCTTGGCGAGGTGGTTGACGAGGTGGCTCTTCAGCTCGTAGCCGGCGTGGTCGGAACCGAGGTAGACGCGCATGACGGCAGTCTGTCAAACGCCGATCAGAAGGTGAGCGCCGCCCGGAGGCCGGCGGCGATCTGGTCCGCGGCGGCGCGGGCCGCGTCGAAGAGGGCCAGCTTGCGCGCGAAGCCGTGGTTGACGCCGGCGTACCGGACATGGACGACCGGCACCCCGGCCGCGAGCAGCGCGTCCGCGTAGTCGGCGCCCTCGTCGCGCAGGACGTCGTACTCCGCGGTGATCAGCAGGGTGGGTGGCATGCCCGCGAGGTCCTCGGCGGCCAGCGGCGCCACGTCGGGGCCGAAGCGGTCCGCCGGGGCGGGGACGTAGGTCTCCCAGGCCAGCCGCATCGACGCGCGGTCGAGGCCGTAGCCGCCGACCTCGTCGTACGACGCGGAGGCCGTCATCGGGTCGATCGCCGGATAGATGAGCACCTGGTAGTCGAGCGGGGTGGTCGCGTCCCGCTGACGGCGGGCCGCGACCGTGGCGAGTTGGCCCCCCGCGCTGTCGCCGCCGATGGCCAGCCGCGACGGGTCGACGCCGAGGCTCCCGCCCTCCTTGCGAACCCAGGCCAGCACCGTCTCGACATCGTCGAGCGCGGCCGGGTGGACGTGTTCGGGGGCGAGCCGGTAGTCCACGGACAGGACCGCGCAGCCGGAGCGGTCGGCGATCCGGCGGCAGAGCCGGTCGACGGTCTCCACGCTGCCGTAGCACCAGCCGCCGCCGTGCACGTAGACGACGACAGGTGCGCCGGTGCGGGTCGCGTACAGCCGGCAGCCGACGCCGCCGGCATCCACGTCGACCACCACCGGCAGCGGGATCGCCGGGCCGCACTCCGCCTCGTTGGAGTCCTCCATGGCCTGCCGGGCGTAGCGCAGCCGCTCGAGAGGCTCGGCCGCGAGCACCTCCGCCGGTGGGCGCTGCCGGATCGCCAGCGACGCCTCGACTTGGGGATGTAGAGCCATTTTCCTGCTTTGGGTGGTGGGTGGGGTGGTCGGATCAGTCGAGCTGGGCGAGGACGAGGCCGCCCCGCGCCTTCGGGGTGAACCAGGTGCTCTTGCGGGGCAGCTTCTGCCGGGCGAGGTTGACCGCCACGAAGTCGTCGACGGTCACCGGCGCGATCAGCACCGCCAGCTCGGCGCGGCCGGCGTCGACCTCGCCACGCAGCCACTCGGCCGGGTAGTCGCCGCCGACATACGAGATCCGCTTGTCGCCCGGGTCCAGCCCGAGCGCGTCGCGCAGCAGCACCCGCTCGACCAGGGCGTGGTCGAGGTTCTCCACCGCCACGGCGCCCTCGGCGGTGGGCAGGGTGACCGCGTACGACGTGCCGTGGGCGTAGAGATGGATGGTGCCCTTGGCGGGGATGTCCGCGGGGCGCGGCAGCTCCTCGACCCGCGCGCCGGCCGCGGTGAGCTGCGCGACGAGGTCGTCGACCGGCAGCTCGGCGACGAGCCGGTTGTAGGGCTGGATGGCGACCGACGCCGGGGTGGTCACCACGGCGAGGAAACGCGGGAGGCCGCCGGTCTGCGCGGCGAGGCTGCGGTGGTTGCCGTCGGCGACGACGAGCTCGCCGCCGCCGGCGAGCGCGGTCAGGTCGTCCTGCAGCGGACCGGCGGGAACGACCCAGATCGCGTGCGTGCGCCCGCTCTGGTCCTGGTCGGTCGCCGCGGGCGGCCCGGCCGCCTCGGTCGCGGCGGCGAGCGCGGCGTGCAGCTCGTCACCCTTGCCGGTCTGCAGCAGCAGTACGGGCGAGAGCAGCGTGCGCAACGTCTCGGCGAGGGCGACGCGCTCCCGCACCTTGGCGAGGAACACGTCCTCGTTACGGATCACCAGGCCGGGCTCGTCGGCGCTGGTGGAGATCTGGTCGGTGTCGACCATGGCCCACAGACCGTATGCCGCCGGCTCGCCGGGAGCGCTGATCCGGTAGAGCACGACCACCTGCTCGGCGGGCGTGTAGCTGCCGGCCGCCTTCTCCTCGTCGAGACGGGTGGCGGCGTCGGACAGGCTGTCGAGGAAGGAGCGGCCCACCGCCTCCGGTGCCCGGTGGGGCATCTCGATGGCCAGCGCGCTGTGCGGATTGGCGGCGATGATCTCGGTGATCTCCGCGTCGTCCGCGAACTCGTCGTAGTTCTGCGCGCCGGTGCCGCCAGTGGTGATCCAGGCCCGGCTGATCGGGTGCACGACCGTCATGACCGCGAACCTACCGAAACGGGCCGGTCCCGTGGGGGCCCGGCCCCGGACCGTCCCATCCTTCAGGTCGCGCGCCGGTGCCGTCCGTACGCGGGAACCGAGGGCATGTTCCCCCGGAAGCGTGCCTCGCGGGCCCGCCGCCGCTCCTGCTGCGCGGTCCCGGCGTCGGTGACCGGCAGGCTCGACACGAGGACGGGCGGCGCGACCATCGCGGCCACGTCGGCGGGCAGGTTCGGGCAGATGCTCGCCCAGGCGCCCCGGTGCACCGCGATGGTGCTCGTGGCGACGGTGTCGGATTCGGCCATCGGAGCCTCCGGTCAGGGTGACGGTACTCACCTTTCCAACGACACTCTCACCGCGGACGTGATGTTTTCCGGCGAACTACCCGGATCGCCCTCACGGTGACAGCGGGGGGTGGTAGCTGCGGGCTCACCGCATAAGGTGGCGTGCGAAGCTCGAGGCGGGGCGACGCGGCCCTGCCAGCGTGGAGGAGAGTGAACGTGGCCGGAGTTCGGAACCTGACCCAGGTGGAGGCCGCCGAGCGGGCCCGCCTGCTCGAGGTGACGGGGTACGACATCGCCCTGGATCTGACCGACGGGGCCGGACGCCCGGGTGAGGGCACCTTCCGATCGGTCACCGAGGTCACGTTCCGCTGCGCCGAGCCGGGCGCGCAGACCTTCATCGAGGTCGCCGCCGCGTCCGTGCGCTCCGCGGTGCTCAACGGCACGCCCGTCGACACGTCCGGCTGGTCGGCCGAGAACGGTCTGACGCTGACCGGCCTCGCGGCCGAGAACACCCTCGTCGTCGACGCCGACTTCTTCTTCTCGGCGAGCGGCCAGGGCATGCAGCGCAGCGAGGACCCGGTCGACCACGAGGTCTACCTCTACAGCCAGTTCGAGACCGCGGACGCCCAGCGGGTGTACGCGGCGTTCGACCAGCCCGACCTGAAGAGCGTCTTCACCTGGCACGCCACCGTGCCGGGGCACTGGAAGGTCGTCTCGAACATGCCGGTGGAGAGCACCGTCGACGCCGAGGCGGGCGCCAAGACGGTCCACTTCGCGACCTCGCCGCGGATGAGCACGTACATCACGGCGCTGTGCGCGGGGCCGTACCACGAGGTTCGCGACAGCCACGACGGCATCGAGCTGGGCGTCTTCTGCCGGGCCTCGATGGCGCAGTACCTCGACGCCGACAACCTGTTCCTCATCACCAAGCAGGGCTTCGACTTCTTCCACGAGCAGTTCGGGGTGCGCTACCCGCTGCCGAAGTACGACCAGCTCTGGGTGCCCGACTTCAACGCCGGCGCGATGGAGAACTTCGGCTGCGTCACGCACGCCGAGGCGCACTACATCTTCCGGTCGCAGGTCACCGACTACGAGTACGAGCAGCGCGCGAACACGATCCTGCACGAGCTGGCCCACATGTGGTTCGGCGACCTGGTGACCATGCGCTGGTGGAACGACCTGTGGCTGAACGAGTCGTTCGCCGAGTGGGCGAGCCACTGGTGCAACACCGGCGCCACCCGCTTCACCGACGCCTGGACGACGTTCCTCTCGGTCCGCAAGACGTGGGGCTACCGGCAGGACCAGCTCTCCTCGACCCACCCCGTCTACTGCGAGATGCCGGACCTGGAGGCGGTCGAGGTCAACTTCGACGGCATCACGTACGCCAAGGGCGCGAGCGTCATCAAGCAGCTCGTGGCGTACGTCGGGCTGGACGCGTTCCGGGCCGGGCTGCGGGCGTACTTCCAGCGGCACGCGTGGGGCAACGCCACCTTCGACGACCTGCTGACCGAGCTGGAGACGGCGTCCGGGCGCGAGCTGCGCAAGTTCGCCGCGCAGTGGCTCGAGACCGCGCAGGTGAACACACTGCGGCCGGTCATCACCATCGGCGCGGACGGCACGTACGAGAACGTGGTCGTGCGGCAGGAGGCGCCGGCCGCGTACCCGACGCTGCGTACCCACCGCATCGGTGTCGGCCTCTACGACCTGCAGGGCGACCGGCTCGTGCGCCGCGACCGCCTGGAGATCGACGTGAGCGGCGAGGAGACCGCGATCCCGGCGCTGGCCGGGGTGCCGGCGGCCGACGTGCTGCTGGTCAACGACGACGACCTCACGTACGCGAAGCTGCGCCTCGACGAGCGCTCCATGGCGACGGTCGTGCGCCACATCGACGGCTTCGAGTCGTCACTGCCGCGGGCGCTGTGCTGGGCGGCCGCCTGGGACATGGTCCGCGACGCCGAGCTGGCGGCCCGCGACTACGTGGCGCTGGTCAGCACCGGCCTGCCCAAGGAACGCGACATCAACCTGACCACGGCCACGCTGCGGCAGGCGGCGACCACGCTGACCATGTACGCCGACCCGCAGTGGGCGCCGACCGGCTGGGCGCAGCTCGCCACCACGGCCCGTACGGCGCTGGCGGCGGCGGAGCCGGGCAGCGGCTTCCAGCTCGCCTGGGCGCGCGCCTTCGTCGGCGCCGCCCGCAGCCCCGAGGAGCTCGCGGTCCTGCGCGGCTGGCTGGAGGGCCGGGACGTGCCGGAGGGCCTGACCGTCGACACCGAGCTGCGCTGGTCGCTGCTGGAGTCGCTGGCCGCCCGGGGCGCCGCGACCGAGCCGGAGATCGCCGCCGAGCTCGACTCGGACCGCACCGCGAGCGGCGAGCGCGAGGCCGCCCTGGCCCGGGCCCTGCTGCCCACGCCGGAGAACAAGGCGGCGGTCTGGGACAAGCTCACCGGCGGCGAGAAGTTGCCGAACTGGCTCAACCGGTCGCTGCTGCAGGGCTTCCAGTCCTCGACGCAGGTGGCGTTGACCGCGCCGTACGCGCCGAAGTTCTTCGAGGTCGTGGACCAGGTCTGGGCGCGCTCGGACAGCGAGCCGGCCCAGGAGTTCGTGATGCTGGCGTACCCGGCCTATCAGGTGAGCGAGCAGACCGTCGCCTCCACCGACGCCTGGCTGGCGGGCGAGGGCCACTCGCCCTCGCTGCGCCGGCTCGTGGCCGAGGGCCGCGACGGCGTGCTGCGCGCCCTCAAGGCCCGGGCCAAGGACGCCTCCGCCTGAGCCGTCGCGCGGGTCGCGGGGAGTCCGTTCCTCGCGACCCGCAAAACTCACCGCGAAGAAAACCACCGAAAACCACACTACGTGAGTACGCTGACACTCCGCGGTGATGGAGGTGGTGCGGTGGTGGTGATCGGCCAAGGTTCCCCGGTGCGATGGGCTGCCCCTGAAGGCCCTTGGACCGAGCCGGATCTGCACCTGTTCCCGCAGGACGGCCATCGCTACGAGATCGTCGACGGCAGCCTGCACGTGACGCCGCCGCTGGACGATGCGCACGAGACCCTGGTCCAGGCGTTGATCGCGGTGCTGCGCGCGGCGGCGCCGGAGGGCTGGTGGGTGTGCGACCGGCTCGGCATCGAGCTGGGCACGAGCAACCTCATCCCGGACGTGACCGTACTGCGGCCGCACTCGTCCGGCGCGATCTGGGCGGACCCCGCGGACGTCGCCATGGTCGTCGAGGTGGAGTCCGCCACCAGCCGCAGCTACGACCGGCTGCTCAAGCCCGCCCTGTACGCCGCCGCCGGCATCCCGCGATACTGGCGCGTCGCTTCCGGGCCGGAGGTCGTGCTCTACGTCTACGAGCTGGGGCCGGACGGTTATCTGGCGCCGAGAACGATTCAGGGCGCCGACCTGGTGAAGGTCGACGCCCCGTTCCCGGTCCGGGTCGCCCCGGACACCTGGTGGTAAGACCTCGGCTCAGTGGCGGCCGGCGTGGGAGGCGAGCTGGTCGAGGCCGGCGAGGACTCCGCCCGCCAGGTCTCCGCCGGCGAACGCCGCGGCCATGGAGAGCGCGGCGAGCTTGGCGTCGCGGTCCGAGATGCGCCTGCGGGCGTCCGAGCCGGTGACGATCTCGAGGATCCGCTGGTTGGGCGAGATCGCGACGAGCACCGCGCGGGCCGCGCCCTTGAGCTCGCGGTGCAGTCGCTCCGCGCTCTCGCGGGTGGGCTCGGCGAGGTCGCCGATGTAGACGCTGAAGGTCAGGCCGGTCTGTTGGTCGGCGACGCGCAGCGCCTCGTCGAGGCGCAGCAACTGCCGCGTCGAGAACGGGCCGTCGAGCGCCGCGATGCCCTCGGGGGACATGTTGAGCTCGGGCTGCTCGGTCAGCGTCGGGCCGCCCGGGTGGTCCAGCGCCGTCAGCGGCTGCTCACCGACGCTGATGAAGGCCTGCTGCTCACCAACGGTCACTTGCGCCTCCTACCGGTCCGGGCCGGTGCCGGCCCGACTCTTCCTCGACGCCCGGCTCCAGCGCCTGCCGGCCGGAGGTCTTGCCGCCGAAGGCGGGGCTCACCTGCGCGGGCGACGCCAGGAACCAGATCGGCGCGAAGTCATACGGCCGGCCGGGCCGGTAACGGCGGTCGGGCCGGTTGCGCCGACCGCCGAGGGCGGCCAGGGCCGCGATCACGACGATGACCGCGAAGGGGATCACCGCGAAGACCAGAATCGTGCTGAATATCGACAACCTCAACGCCCCCAGGCGTCAAAAGGAACCGGGCCAAGTCACTGTGTTCCCAGTGATCCGAACGTCAATCACGGTAGCGGAGTGGGCGCCGTCACGGAGCGCCGGGTGTCAAGACCCACTACGTGGGATCTCGCGGGCCACGCGAAAACGGCGCCGAGGTGCGAAAATCACCCTCACGCGCTGTCCGCGAGGTTTCCGACCGGACGGCAGGAAGGGGAGGTCATGCGCCCATTCGTCCCGGCCGCGTTCGCCATGTTCACCCTGGCCCTGCCGGCCGTGCTGTCGCCTGCACCCGCATCGGCGGCCGCCGTGTTCGTCGAGATCAACCCCAGCACCGCCCGCGCCGGCGACCAGGTCGGCATCCGGGCTAGCTGCGACGACAACCTCGCCGCCGCCAAGGTGACGGCGGGCCCGATGGGCACCGTCACCGTCTCTCCCCGGCACGGCTTCCTGACCGCCACCGTCCGGGTCCCCGCCGCCGCGGACCCGGGCGACTACCGGATCGAGCTGCGCTGCCCCGACGGCAGGACGGCCACGACCACGCTGCACGTGGTGGCCAAGGTCGAGCCGGCGCGCGGCCCGGCGACCGGTGCCGGCGGCACGGCCCCGGGCGCGTCGGCGCCGATGCTGATCGGCGGCGGAGCGGCGACGATCGCGGCCGGCATCCTCGTGGGTTTCGTGGCGCTGCGCCGCCGCCGCGTGAGCTGAGGCGCGCCGATGTCGCGCCCGGACCCGGCCGTCCCCGGGCCCCGCAGCCCCGAGCGAGCCGCGCCCGGACCCCGGATGCCGGAGTCGGTGCTCCGTCGTCGTCCCGCCGAAATCGCCGCCGGTCCGGCCGCGCCGGCACCGCCGGCGGCACGCCTCGAGGTGACGGCCACCCCGTCCGGCGCGATGGTGCCGCCCCGCAGCGGGCGTCGGCCGGACGGCCGTTCCGCCACCGCCGTCCGGCTGCCTCCGCCGCCGCACGCGCCGGCGCGGTCGCCGCGGAGCTCGCCACGCCCCAGACGGCTCCCGGCTCCCTCGCCGGCACGCGGGCGCCGGCCCATGCCCCTCGGACTGATCGCCACGGTGCTGGTCTTCGTGGGGCTCTTCGCAGTCGGCGCGGGATTCGGCGCCGCCACCGGGTTCGCCGTCGGCGACCTGCTCAAGGGGCCGGACAAGCCGCCGCCGCGCGACTTCCCGGTGCTCGACCCCAGCCCGCCGAGACGCCTGTCGATCCCGGCCATCGAAGTGGAGGCTCCGGTGCTGTCGGTGGGGCTGGCGAAGGACGGGACCGTGGACGTACCCCCGCCGAACCGGCGCAACGAGGCGGGCTGGTTCGGCGACGGTCCCACACCGGGGCAGTTCGGCCCCGCCCTGATCGTGGGACATGTCGACAGCGACACCGGTCCGGGGGTGTTCCACCGGCTCCGGGATCTGCGGCCGGGTCAGCGGATCGAGGTCCTCCGAGAGGATGACGAGACGGCCGTCTTCCAGGTGAATTCGGTGGAGCGGTTCGGCAAGGAGAAGCTTCCGATCCAGCGGGTCTACGGCGACTACAGCAGACCGTCGCTACGCCTGGTCACCTGTGGGGGAACGTGGCTCGGCGGCGACCGGGGCTATGCCGACAACGTCATCGTCTTCGCGTCCCTGATCGGCACGAAGCGGCACCACTGATCGACCGCCGGGTCGGGGTCAGGCGGCCTCGGCCTCGACCGGGGTGGGTAGATCCAGCCAGTCCGCCCAGCGCGGGTCCGGCGTGCGGTGGCCCAGCACCCGCCAGGCCACGCCGCGGGGCGCCTGGGGCGGCGAGTGCAGCCGCCAGCCCAGTTCCGCCGGGGTCTTGTCGCCCTTGCTGTGGTTGCACTTGGCGCACGCCGCGACCACGTTCTCCCAGGCGTGCTGGCCGCCGCGGCTGCGGGGAAAGACATGGTCGATCGTCTCGGCCGAGCCACGGCAATACGCGCAGCGGCCGCCGTCCCGGGCGAAGATGGCCCGGCGGGAGAGGCCCACATGCGTCCGGTACGGCACCTTCACATATCGGGTGAGGCGCACCACCGAGGGCACCGGGAGGGCCTGGCGGGCACTGTGCAGGACGCCGTCCCCGTCGGAAACGCATTCCGCCTTGGCGGTCAGCACCAGGATGGTCGCCCGACGCACCGATACGACGCACAGCGGCTCGTAGGTAGCGTTCAGAACCAACGCGGATGAGCCCACTGTGGGTCGTATGTCAGGCATCGCGATCACCCTTCGGTGTAGGTGCTTGTTACCGCTCCCGATGTGCTTGTCGTCTCGGCCGAGTCTGAGCGAGGGCCCCGCTGACGGTGACCCTCGTGCGCCAATAGTCCCTGATGGATGACGATTTTGCGAGCACAATCTGTGGCCGGGACGTAAACGTCTGAGGTCTCATGCGAAGATGTCCGGTTCCTGAGCCGCGTCCCGCTGCGGGTACGGTGAGGACCCGTGATCTGGCAAGCTCCCACTCCCGCGCCCTCCACCGGCATCATCGTCGACACGACACCGCTGTCCGAACGCTGCAAGACGGACACCTTCTGTTCGTGGATCTACGACGAGACTAAGAACCAGTTCCTGGCCAACGGCGGCTACGTGTTCATCGTCAAGCCGTTGCGGATCCTGGCCATCGTCCTGGTCGCGATGCTGATCCGCTGGGTGCTGCACCGCGCGATCCAGCGGCTGACCACCTCGACCTCCCGGGCCGAGATGCCGGCGCTGCTCAAGCCCCTGCGCGAGCGCAAGGACAAGCAACCGGACGCGACCGAAAACCAGTTCATCCCCGAACGCCGCCGCCAGCGCGCCGAGGCGATCGGTTCGGTGCTGCGCAGCTTCGTCACCGCGGTGGTCTTCACCATGGCGGCCCTTCTGGTGATGGGCGAGCTCGGCTTCAACCTCGCCCCGCTGCTGGCCAGCGCCGGCATCGTGGGCGTGGCGCTCGGCTTCGGCGCGCAGAGCCTGGTCAAGGACCTCATCGCCGGCCTGTTCATGCTGCTGGAGGACCAGTACGGCGTCGGCGACTCGGTGGACCTCGGCGACGCGGTCGGCGTCGTGGAGACGGTCGGGCTGAGGGTGACGACCGTCCGCGACATGCGCGGCGTGCTCTGGTACATCCGCAACGGCGAGGTCATCCGCGTCGGCAACAAGAGCCAGGGGTGGGCGATGGTGGTCATCGACATCCCGATCGGCTTCGTCAACTCCGAGGAGGCGACCGCCGTGCTGCGCGAGGCGGCGCTGGCGCTGGCGGACGAGCCCGAGCACGCCACCGAGTTCCTGGAGCCGCCGGACGTCGTCGGGGTCGAGCAGATGACCGTGGACGGCGCGGTCATCCGGACCATCGCCAAGACCACGGCGGACGGTCAGCCGATGGTGCAACGCGAGTTGCGGCGCCGGCTCACCGAGGCGCTGGAGAGCTCGGGCATCGCCGAGCGCATCGCGGTGTCCCGGATGCTGCCGCGGTCGGCGGTCCCTCCGTTCGCTTCGGGCACCGCGACGGATTCCTCGGGCACGCCGGGTGGTCCCACCTGAGCTGCGAATAGGGCATTATGGGGGATGTCCGCCCTCGGCCGAACGGCCGATGATCCCCCCGTACGCCCTAGCCACGGGTCGACCGATCGGGCAGAATCGTGCAAGGAGCATCTGCACATGCAGCGTCACGTACGCGGGCTGGAGATCGTCCGGCCCGCGCTGTCCGTGGCCGACCGCCGTCGGTGAACCCGCCGGCCGTCGCGATCGATGGAGGGCCCTGGTGTCCGACGACCGACCCGCTGCACAACTCGGCGACAGGCCTGGCGGCGTGACGGAGCCGGAACGCTCGGTGACCTTCCGGGACGTCTTCGCGGTCCGCGAGTTCCGAGCCCTGTACTTCTCCCTGATCGTCAACTGGATCGGCGACTACCTGGCCCGAGCCGCGATCGTCGTGCTCGTCTACCAGCAGAGCCAGTCGGTGCTGCTGTCGGCCGCCTCGTTCGCGGTGAGCTACCTGCCGTGGATCGCCGGCGGACCGGTGCTGGCGGCCGTCGCCGAGCGCTATCCGTACCGAAGGGTCCTGATCGTCTGTGATCTGGCCCGGGCCGTGCCGATCGCGCTGATCGCGCTGCCCGATGTGCCCGTGCCCGTGATCCTCGTGCTGATGTTCGTGGCGATGCTGGGCGCGCCGCCGACCCAGGCGGCCCGGTCCGCGCTGATCCCGCTGCTGCTTCCGCGCCATCAGGTCGTGACCGGCCTGGCCGTGAACTCCTCCACCGCGCAGGCGGCCCAGGTCCTCGGCTATCTCGCCGGCGCCACGCTGGCGGCCGGGGTCGGCGCCCGGCTCGGCCTCGCGCTCGACGCCCTGTCGTTCCTCGCCTCGGCGGCGATCATCGCGGTCGGCGTCCGGCCCCGGCCGGCGGCGAGCAGCCGGGACCGGCGTCGCCACCTGCTGCGGGAGACCGGCGAGGGATACCGGCTGGTCTTCGGCACGCCGCTGCTGCGGTCGATCGCGCTGATGGTCTTCGCGCTGACGACCTTCACGATCCTGCCCGAGGGCCTCGCGGCGGGCTGGGCGGCGGTGTTCCACGACGATCCCCGGGCGCGGGGTTTCGACCAGGGCCTGATCATGGCCGCCGGGCCGGTGGGCTTCGTGATCGGCGGTCTCGCGGTGGGCCGGCTCGTCCCGCACTCGCGCCGGAACTCGTTGGTCAGACCCTTCGCCATGCTCGCACCGTTGGCGCTGGCGCTGACCATGTGGGCACCTAACGCGGCGGTCGTCGCACTCCTCGTGATGATCTCGGGCGTCGCGCAGGGGGTGCTCGTGCCGACGCTCAACGGCGCCTTCGTGCTCACCCTGCCCCACGGCTACCGTGCCCGGGCCTTCGGCGTCATGCAGGGCGGCATGCAGCTCAGCCAGGGCCTCGCGCTCATCGTCAGCGGCGCGCTCGCGCAGCAGTCGACGATCCCGCTGGTCGTCGGCTGGTGGAGCCTCGGCGGGCTGGTCCTGATGACGGTGCTGGCCATACGCTGGCGAAGCCACACCGCGAACGCCACGACCGTCGTGGCCGAGACCGCCGCGGCGCCCGAGACCGGCGCGGCGCCCGAAACCGACGCCGGGCCACCGGCCGCGGTGGCCCCTCCCCCGGCTCCTGTGCACGATCCCGCCACCCCGGCCGGCACGATCCCACCCGGTCCTGGTTCACCCGTGAGCCGTCCCCACCACGGCTACGAGCGCGCCGTCCGGCCGCCGGGACCGGATCTCACCGGCAACGCGGGCCGCCCGCGCGGACCCGCGGAGATGAACGGCGCCAAGGCGCTGCCCCGGGGAACCACCGCGCGCTCCACACCCGGCCCGGGCCGCCACTCGGCGGCTGGCAGACTGGACGGGTGAGCGAGGTCAGCTTCTTCGAGACGGTCGGCGGCGAGCCCACCTTCCGCAAGCTCGTCGACCGGTTCTACGAGGGCGTCGCGGAGGATCCTCTGCTGCGCCCGATGTACCCGGAGGAGGACCTCGGACCGGCCGCCGAGCGGCTGACGCTGTTCCTCATGCAGTACTGGGGCGGCCCGAACACGTATTCGGCCAGCCGCGGGCACCCTCGCCTGCGGATGCGGCACGCGCCGTTCCGGGTCGGCGCCGAGGAACGCGACGCGTGGCTGCGGCACATGCGCGACGCCGTGGACTCGCTCGAGCTGCCGGAGCCGCAGCACACCACCCTCTGGGACTATCTCGAGCGCGCCGCGTACTTCATGGTCAACACCATGGACGCGCATCCTGGGGGCCCGGCCGCTCGTTGATCGGGTGACCGCGTCTCGATCCCAGGAGCTGCCACCGATGCGACGCCGCCTGTTCGCCGCTGCCGCGCTGTCCTGCGCCGCCCTGCTGGGCGGGACGCCCGCGGCAGCGGACCTCGCCCATCCCGCGGTGGTCTCGGCGAATCCGGTCGACCACACGCCGCACGTGCTCGACGGCACGGTCTGGGCCCTCGCCGTGGTCGGTGACACGGTGGTGGTCGGCGGCAGCTTCACCAAGGTCCAGGACAGCACCCGCAAGCTGACCTACGACCGCAAGAACATCTTCGCGTACGGGCTCCGCGACGGCATCATCCGCCCGTTCGCCCCCGAGGTGGACGCGGCGGTCTACGCCCTGGCGCCCGGCG
Organism: Couchioplanes caeruleus; assembly: GCF_003751945.1. Taxonomy (NCBI): domain Bacteria; kingdom Bacillati; phylum Actinomycetota; class Actinomycetes; order Micromonosporales; family Micromonosporaceae; genus Couchioplanes; species Couchioplanes caeruleus. The sequence goes on from NZ_RJKL01000001.1 coordinate 2,765,037, forward strand.
CCGACAACAGTGTCTACCTCGGCGGCGCGTTCAAGACCGTGAACCAGGCCGCCCAGCGCGGCCTCGCCCGGGTGTCGCTCGGCGACGGCGCGCGGCTTCCCGGCTTCACGGCGAAGATCAACTGGGGTGACGTCCGGGTCCTGAGCGCACACGGCAGCCGGCTCTACCTCGGCGGCACGTTCTCCGCGGTCAACGGCGTGCCGCGGGTCGGCCTGGCGCGGGTGCACACCAGCTCGGGTGCGGTCGACGCCGGCTTCGACGCCAAGCTGTCCGCGCCGGGGCTGAGCCGTACCCGGGTGGAGCACCTCGACCTCTCCCCCGACGGCAGGCGCCTGGTCATCATCGGCGCGCTGCTCAAGGTCGGCACGGCCGACCGGACGCAGCTCGCCATGTTCGACACCTCGGGCGCCGCGGCGACGCTGCTGAGCTGGTACACCGACGCGTACAAGCCGCAGTGCATGGAGGGCTTCGACACCTACCTGCGGCAGGTCAAGTTCTCGCCCGACGGCAGGTACTTCGTGGTGGCGGCCACCGGTCGGGCCTCCTCGCCGACGAAGCTGTGCGACTCGGCCGCCCGCTTCGAGACCGCCGGCGGCGGCCGGCACAACCCGACCTGGGTCCAGCGCACCGGCGGAGACTCGCTCTACGCGGTCGCGGTGACCGGCAGCGCCGTGTACGTCGGGGGCCACCAGCGATACCTGGACAACCCGTACGGCAGCGACGCGAAGGGCCCCGGCCCGGGCGCGGTCTCCCGGGTGGGCATCGGCGCGATCAGCCCGACGACCGGCCGGGCGCTGCCCTGGAACCCGACCCGCGAGCGCGGCGTGGGCGTCCGCGCCTTCCAGGCCGTCCCGGAGGGCCTGATCGTCGGCTCCGACACCGACCAGCTCGGCAAGGAGTACCACGGCCGCCTGGGCATGTTCCCGCTGAGCTGAGAGAACGCGGAAGGCCGGGCTCTGGGGCCCGGCCTTTTCCATGAGCGAACTACAACAAAGCGCCTTCGTCGTGGAGCCAGTCCACGAACGAGGTGGCCACCGCGGCGCCGCAGTCGATCATCTCGACCAGGAGCGCGTCGTGGGCGCCGGAGGCCAGCGGCACCTGCAGCTCGGCGTAGATCGGAAGCTGGCCACGCTCGGTGGGGTCGCCGACGTACGCCTTGCAGAAGCGTCGTGTGTGGTTCCACTCGTTGACCACGCGGTAGGCGCGGTCGGCCCAGTCGGGCGGGACGGTCGCGTGCGGGCGGGCCCGCATCACGAGGATCTCGTCGTCCGGCCCCTCGAGGGTGAACAGCACCGCGTGCCGCTCCCACATCGCCAGCAGGCTGCCGCCGCCGTCGGCGAGGAACCGGATGTCGAGCAGGTCCAGGGCTTTGCCGATCCGGGCCAGGTCGACCGGGGCGACCTGGTCGGGCTCATCGATCGTGGACAGATCGGCGGAGGATATCGCCGAGCGCTCGGGCTCACGCTGCGTCGGCACGCCGACGCGTACGGTGCTCTGCACGGCGACCTCGCCGCTCTCGCGCTCGTTGTCTCCGGACGACCCGGGACGCCATGACCACCACGGCATCGTTGTGCACCTCACTCCCCAGCAGGTCAGCCGCCGGGCGTGGCGGGTGGCCCGGGGGCGACGGTACCCGTACAGGTCGCGGAGGTCATCCCCTCAAAGGGAGGGCGCGACCGGACAACCGATGCAGCATCACCCTTTCGGGTGAGCCCCTATAGGCATAACAGTCAATTCCTGGACTGGCTGTAGCCACGCAACTCCATATGGTGCCGAAAGTCCCACCCATCGTCCCGCTGTGCACACGCGCGCTCCCGGACCGTCCATGTCGGCCGGTCCGAGGAAGCCCATCCGGGAGACCGCCTGAACGAGACGCTGCGGCACCGTCACCGAGCCACCGTCGGCCGGAGTGACGACCAGCGCGGCGTGATCCAGGAGGGCGTCACGTACCGCACGCTGCCCCACCGAACGACCACTCAACCCGCTCGAGGTGACCTCACGCAGAGTGCCCGCCGCCGCGGCCGCCAGCCGGTGGAGTTCGGACGCGGCGACCGACTCGACGGCGCGCATCCGGGCCGGCGGCAGCGGCCAGCGCCAGTCCGCGTCGCGACGGGGCGGAAGCTCGTCGTCACCCGCGGCCAATGTGGACAGCAAGGCGTCCGCGGACACCGTCGCGTCGCCCGGCCCGGGACCGGCCACCTCGCGGGTGACCAGCACGCCCCACGGCAGCCTCGCCCACAGCGCCGTACGTTCGGGGCGGCTCGACCGCAGCCGCACGGGAAGTGCCCGGTCGAGGCGGGTCAGCCGGGCGAGGAACGCCCCGGCGTCCGGAACTCCGGTGATGCCGTGCCCGGTCACGCCGCCGAGACTTCCCGGTAGGGCTCGAGGAAGGCCCTCTCCTCCGCCGTCAGCCGGCGGGGGAAACCCTCGGCCAGGTTGTACGGCACGCACACCGACCGGGCGCGGCTCGCGAGCACATCACCGTCGAAAAGCTCGTAGGAGACGGTGAACGCCGCCACCCGCAGCTCGGAGACCCACAGCTCGATGCGTACGGTGTCGCCGTAGTCCACTGGGCGAAGGTAGTCGATCTCCTGCCGGGAGATGACGATGCCGTCCTCGAACGACGTGAGCCCCTGCGCCCGCGCGCCGACGAAGAACATGGCGACGCGCGCCTCCTCGTACAGAGTGAGGAAGCGCGCGTTATTGACGTGGCCGTACGCGTCCATGTCGGACCAGCGCACGGCCGCGTCGTAGATGAACCTCATAGGGTTCCCTTGGGTTTTCCGCCGCGGGGATACTCCATCGGGTTTTCTTTCGGTTTTCCGCCGCGGGGATACTCCATCGGGTTTTCTTTCGGTTTTCCGCCGCGGGGATACTCCATCGGGTTTTCTTTCGGTTTTCCGCCGCGGGGATACTCCATCGGGTTTTCTTTCGGTTTTCCGCCGCGGGGATACTCCATCGGGTTTTCTTTCGGTTTTCCGCCGCGGGGATACTCAGTCACGCGTGAGCTTGCGGTATGTGACGCGGTGCGGTCGGGCCGCTTCCGCGCCGAGGCGATCGATCTTGTTCTTCTCGTACGCCTCGAAGTTGCCCTCGAACCAGAACCAGTTGTCGGGGTCCTCCTCGGTGCCCTCCCACGCGAGCATGTGGGTGGCGACCCGGTCGAGGAACATCCGGTCGTGGGAGATGACCACGGCGCAACCGGGAAACTCCAGCAACGCGTTCTCCAGGCTGCCGAGCGTCTCCACGTCAAGGTCGTTGGTCGGCTCGTCGAGCAGGATCACGTTGCCGCCGATCTTCAGCGTCAGCGCCAGGTTGAGGCGGTTGCGCTCGCCGCCGGAGAGGACCTTGACCGGCTTCTGCTGGTCCGGGCCCTTGAAGCCGAAGGCGGCCACGTACGCCCGGGAGGGCATCTCGACCTTGCCGACCATCAGGTGGTCGAGCCCGTCCGAGACGACCTCCCACACCGTCTGGTCTCCGTCGAGGCCGGCACGGTTCTGGTCCACGTACGAGAGGTGGACGGTATCGCCGACGCGGACCGAGCCCTCGTCGGGCTGCTCGAGGCCGACGATGGTCTTGAAGAGCGTGGTCTTGCCGACGCCGTTCGGGCCGATGATGCCGACGATGCCGTTGCGCGGCAACGAGAACGACAGGTGGTCGATCAGCGTGTGGCCGTCGAAGCCCTTGACCAGGTCGTTGACCTCGATCACCGTGTTGCCCAGGCGCGGGCCCGGCGGGATCTGGATCTCCTCGAAGTCGAGCTTTCGGGTCTTCTCCGCCTCGGTGGCCATCTCCTCGTAACGGTCGAGGCGGGCCTTGCTCTTGGTCTGGCGGGCCTTGGCGTTGGAGCGCACCCACTCCAGCTCCTCGGAGAGCCGGCGCTTCAACTTGGCGTCCTTGCGGCCCTCGACCGCGAGACGCTGGGCCTTCTTGTCCAGGTAGGTGGAGTAGTTGCCCTCGTACGGGTACGCCCGGCCGCGGTCCAGCTCCAGGATCCAGGTGGCCACGTTGTCCAGGAAGTACCGGTCGTGGGTGATGGCGATGACGGTGCCGGCGTACTTGGCGAGGTGCTGCTCCAGCCACTGCACGCTCTCGGCGTCGAGGTGGTTGGTGGGCTCGTCGAGCAGCAGCAGGTCGGGCGCCTCGAGCAGCAGCTTGCAGAGCGCGACCCGGCGGCGCTCGCCACCGGAGAGCTGGGTGACGTCGGCGTCCGGCGGCGGGCAGCGCAGCGCGTCCATCGCCAGCTCGAGCTGGGAGTCCACGTCCCAGGCGCCTGCGTGGTCGAGCTCCTCCTGGAGCTTGCCCATCTCCTCCATCAGCTCGTCGCTGTAGTCGGTGGCCATCTGCTCGGCGATCTTGTTGAACCGCTCGAGCTTGGCCTTGGTCTCCGCGACGGCCTCCTCGATGTTGCCGAGGACCGTCTTCGCGTCGTTGAGCGGCGGCTCCTGGGCGAGCATGCCGACGGTGTAGCCGGGCATCAGCCGGGCCTCGCCGTTGCTGACCTGGTCCACGCCCGCCATGATCTTCAGCAGGCTGGACTTACCGGCGCCGTTGGGACCGACCACCCCGATCTTGACCCCGGGCAGGAAGTTCAGCGTCACGTTGTCGAGCACGACCTTGTCGCCGTGCGCCTTGCGCGCCTTCTCCAAGGTGTAGATGAACTGGGCCACGGTGCGGCCTACCTCCGTGATCGTGGTTTCCGGTGCCGGAACGAGAGCACAATCTTTCCAGGTCGCTCCCGGCCACTGACGACAACCCCGCCCCGCCCGCGGGGATTCCCGCCACCCGGTCAGAAGGTCTCGACGTTGTGGCTCTCCACGGCCCCGTTTGTCGCGTAGATCCGCAGCTTCCGCTCGTTCACGCGGATTCTGACGCCGTCCTCGGCCTTGGCGAGGTATCCGCCGTCCTCGGGGACCACATCCCTCAGGAAGAGCGCGGTCTCGCCCTCGGCCCACCTGGCCTCCTCACCCCGGTTGGCCTGGTAGTACAGGCGATCGCCGGAGTCCTGGCAGATCCAGACGGTCACGTCCCTGTCCGGGACCGTGTCCGTGGTGCGCACGCGCAGAAGCTGGGTCAGCGTATCGGTGATACCGAGTCGTTGGGCGGTGTCGTGCATCTGCGCCGGGCACTTCTTCGCGTCATCGGTGGCGGCCGGGCGGGCCGGGGTGTCTTGCCGGGTGGGGCCGGGATCAGGGGCGGGAGCAGCCTCGTGGTGAGTGCCCAGGACGAATCCCGCCGACATCCCGATGATGCTCAGGAAGACCGTGGCGATGACCACAGGGAAGAACAGTGGTCGTCGCGGCGGGGGAAGATCAGCGGGCAGGCTCACCGGCCAAGGATGGCATCCGCTCACCAAGCACGGTGCCGCACGGCCGGAAGATGTCTCAACGCGCCCCATGCGTTTACGCACAGTAGGCTCAGGGGCGGGGAACCAGAACGACCCGGAGGTGCTCTCAGCGTGGCCGAACGAAGTTCCTTTGTCGTAGTCGCCAACCGCCTGCCCGTGGACGAGGTCATGGTCGACGGCGTTCGGCAGTGGCGCCCCAGCCCGGGCGGCCTCGTGACCGCCCTGCACCCGGTGCTCGCCCAGCACCGGGGCACCTGGATCGGGTGGGCCGGCGGAGACGGCGAGGCACCGGAGCCGTTCGAGCTCGAAGGCATTCACATCCATCCGGTGCCGCTCAGCGCCGAGGAGCTCGAGCGCTACTACGAGGGCCAGTCGAACGCGACGATCTGGCCGCTCTACCACGACGCCGTCGAGACGCCCGTCTACAAGCGGCGCTGGCGCGAGGCGTACCGGACGGTCAACCAGCGATTCGCCCAGGCCGCGGCGGACGTCGCGGACGAGGGCGCGACCGTCTGGGTGCAGGACTACCAGCTCCAACTCGTGCCGGCGATGCTCCGCGAGATGCGCCCTGACCTGCGGATCGGCTTCTTCCTGCACATCCCGTTCCCGCCGATCGAGCTGTTCATGCAGATGCCCCTGCGCGCCGAGATCCTGCGCGGCCTGCTCGGCGCCGACCTGGTCGGCTTCCAGCAGCGGCTCGCCGCGCAGAACTTCGTCCGGCTCGCCCGGCACCTGCTCGGCCTGCGCTACGAGGGGCAGTCGATCCAGGTCGACGGCCGCAAGGTGAAGGCGGGCGCCTTCCCGATCAGCATCGACACGCGGGACATGGAACGCATGGCCGCCGACCCGAAGGTGCAGGCCCGGGCCAAGGAGATCCGCGCCGAGCTGGGCGACCCGGAGACGGTCATCCTCGGCGTCGACCGGCTCGACTACACCAAGGGCATCGAGCTGCGGCTCAAGGCGTTCCGCGAACTGCTCGCCGACGGCAAGCTCAAGGTGCCCGACGCGGTGATGGTGCAGGTCGCGACTCCCAGCCGGGAGCGCGTCGAGCATTACCAGACACTGCGGGTGAAGGTCGAGCGCGAGGTCGGCCGGATCAACGGCGAGTTCGGCAAGGTCGGCATGCCGGCCGTGCACTACCTGCACCAGTCGTACAGCAGGCAGGAGCTCGCCGCGTTGTACGTGGCGGCGGACGTCATGATGGTCACGCCCCTGCGCGACGGCATGAACCTCGTCGCCAAGGAGTACGTCGCCTGCCGCTCGGACCGTGGCGGCGCACTGGTGCTCAGCGAGTTCGCCGGCGCGGCGACCGAGCTGCGGCAGGCGTTCCTCTGCAACCCGCACGACCCGGACGGCGTCAAGGACGCGTTGCTGCGGGCCGCGGGCGCGGAACCGGCCGAGCTCAAGCGCCGCATGCGGGTGATGCAGCGGCACCTGCGCACCCACGACGTCGCCGAATGGGCCCGCTCGTTCCTCGAGGAGCTCGGGGTCACCGAGACGGCCGACAGGGACGGCTCCACGGAGACGGCCGACGGAGACGACTCACAGGAATAGACAGAAGGGATGGCCGGCCGGGTCGAGGTAGACCCGGACGTCCTCCTGCGGCTGGAAGTCGGCCAGGGTGGCCCCGGCCTTCTCGGCGTGCAGGCAGGCCGCGTCAAGATCGTCGACGTGGATGTCGAGATGGACGCTCATCTGAGGGTCGCCGGGGCCGGCCGGCCAGACCGGGCGCACGTAGGCGGACTCGGTCTGGAACGACAGCCCCGGGCCGCCGCCCGGGGCGCCCAGCTTCACCCAGCCCGGCTCGTCCTGCACGACGTTCCAGCCCAGCAGGCGCTGGTAGAACGCCGCGAGCGCCTGCGCATCCGGGGAGTCGAGGACCACCCCGGCAACGGTCATCTGCGGTCGCTCACTCATGGGCATGGATTACCCACCCGTAGGGTGACTATCCCAGCACGGGAACGACCTCGCCGATAACGACCACGGCCGGTGGGCGCAGCCCCGCCGCGGCCGTCGCCGCCGCGACCTCGCCCAGGGTGCTCCGCAGCACCCGCTGCGCGCTCGTCGAACCCTCCTGCACGACGGCGGCCGGGGTGTCGCCCGGGCGCCCCTCGGCCAGCAGCTTCTCGGCGATCTTCGGCAGGTTCTTGAGGCCCATGAGGATCACCAGGGTGCCGCGCAGCCGGGCCAGCGCCGCCCAGTCCACCAGGGACTGGTCGCTCTCCGGCGGGACGTGCCCCGACACGACCGTGAACTCGTGCGCGACCCCGCGGTGGGTGACCGGGATGCCGGCCAGCGCGGGCGCGGCGATCGAGCTGGTCACCCCGGGCACGACCGTGACGGGCACGCCCGCCTTGGCGCACGCCAGCGCCTCCTCGCCGCCGCGGCCGAAGACGAACGGGTCGCCGCCCTTGAGCCGCACCACGACCTTGCCGTCCAGGGCCTTCTCGACCAGGATCCGGTTGATCTCCTCCTGGGCGACGGACGGACCGTACGGGATCTTGGCGGCGTCGACGAGCTCCACCTCGGGACGCAGCTCGTCGAGAAGCATGCCGGGCACGAGCCGGTCCGCCACCACGACGTCGGCCCGGTTGAGCAGCCGGCGGCCCTTCACCGTGATCAGCTCCGGGTCGCCGGGGCCGCTGCCGACCAGGAAGACCTGGCCGGGCTCGCCTCGCCGGGCGGCCAGCTCGTTGTTCTCCAGCGCGGCGGCGACGAGATCCCGCAGCGCTATCGCGTTGCGGCGGTCGCCGCCGTCGGTCACCGCGACGGTGATCTGCCCCTGCCGGGTCACCGCCGGGGTCCAGGCCGTCGCGGCGTCGCGGTCGTCCGCGCGTACGCAGAAGATCCGGCGCTCCTCCGCCGCGACGCTGACCTGTGCCGCCGCCGCGACATCGTCCACCGCCACCTGGACGAGCCAGGCACCGTCCAGGTCGGAGGGCTCGAAGCGGCCCTCGCGCCAGGTCAGCCGCCCGGCGTCCAGATGCGCGCGCAGCGCTGGGGTGAGCACCGGCGACACGACCCGGACCCGGGCCCCGGCATCCAGCAGGGCCGGCACCCGGCGCGTCGCCACCGACCCGCCACCCACGACGAGCACCGGACGGCCCTCGAGCCGCAAAGCGAGTGGATAGAGACTCACTTCTCCGAGACCCCCGCCGAATCGAAGGTGGCCACCTCGCGCAGCACGCGCACCGCGCCCGCGACCAGTGGGAGAGACAGGGCGGCGCCGGAGCCCTCGCCGAGCCGCATGCCCAGGTCGAGCAGCGGGACCAGGCCGAGATGGGCGAGCGCCACGGTCGCGCCCGGCTCGGCGGAGCGGTGCCCGGCGACCATCGCCGCGACGGCGTCCGGCGCGAACGCCGCCGCCACCAGCGCCGCCGAGGCCGCGATGACGCCGTCGACGATCACCGGGACACGGCGGGCGGCGGCGCCGAGGATGAACCCGGCCAGGGCGGCGTGCTCCAGACCGCCGACGGCGGCCAGCGCCGCGAGCGGGCGGGCCGGGTCGGGGCGGTGGAGCGCGAGGGCCCGGGCGACCACGTCGACCTTGCGCGCGTACGTGTCGTCGTCGATCCCCGTGCCCCGGCCGGTGACCGCGGCGGGATCCGCGCCGGTGAAGGCCGCGATCAGGGCCGCCGCCGGGGTGGTGTTCGCGATGCCCATGTCGCCGGTGAGCAGGCACCTCGCCCCGCCGTCGACCAGAGCCCCGGCGACCGAGATCCCGGCCTCCAGCGCCGCCCGGGCCTCGTCCTCGGTCATCGCCGCGGTGACGGCCAGATCGCGGGTGCCCCGGCGGACATTGGCGTCCAGGAGGGTGTCGCCGCCGTGCAGCGGGACGGCCACGCCGACGTCGACCACCATGAGCGAGGCGCCGACCTGCCGGGCGAAGGCGTTGATCACCGCTCCCCCGCCGACGAAATTGGCCACCATCTGCGCCGTGACCTCCTGCGGCCAGGGCGTGACGCCCTGGGCGTGCACCCCGTGGTCCCCGGCGAAGACCGCGATGGCCGCGGGCTCCGGCATCGGCGGCGGGCAGGTGCCGGCGAGGCCGGACAGGCGTACGGACAGCTCCTCGAGCGCGCCCAGCGAACCCGCCGGCTTCGTCAGCCGGGCTTGCAGGTCACGGGCGGCGGCCATCGCGGGCTCGTCGGCGGGCCGGATGGCCGCGAGGGTCGGCTCCAGGGTCACGGTCGCTCCTTCACCACGTCGGTCAGCGTCGCCAGAAACGCGTCGCTGGTGGCAGTGTCGCGTACGGCGATCCGCAGCCAGTCGGCGCCCAGCCCCGGGAAGGTGTCGCCGCGCCTGACCGCGTACCCTCGTTTGCGCAGCTTAAGGCGCATTTCGCTGGCGCCGGGGAGGTGCAGCGCGACGAAGGCGCTGGCCGGCTCTCCGGCAACAGTGACGTCCGGCACGTTGCGGAGGCCCGCGACCAGATGGTCGCGCTCGGCGGCGAGGGCCGCCGCGATGTCCCGCTCGGCGGCGACGGCCACCGGCGATGCGCATGCCTCGGCCGCCGCGAGGGCCGGTGTCGACACGGCCCACAGCGGCTGGGCCGCGGCCAGCCGGCCGATCACCGCGGGCTCCGCGAGGACGTAGCCGATCCGCAGGCCCGCCAGGCCCCAGGTCTTGGTGAGGCTGCGCAGGACGACCAGACCGGGCAGGTCCGTGCGGGCCGCGAGCGACTCCGGCTCCCCGGCGACGCCGGCACGCCAGGTCGTGTCCGAGAAGGCCTCGTCGACGACGAGGACGCGTCCCGGCCGGGCGAGCGCGGCGATGTCCGCGGCCGGATGCAGGACGGAGGTCGGATTGGTGGGATTGCCGACGAAGACCAGGTCGGCGTCCTCCGGCACGCTCGCCGGATCCAGGCGGAACCCGTCCGCCTCACGCAGCAGCACCCGAGCGACGTCGTGGCCCGCATTGCGCAGGGCCGCCTCCGGCTCGGTGAACTGGGGATGCACGACCACCGGCCGGCGCGCCGCGATCGCCCGGGCGATCAGCACGAAGGCCTGCGCGGCCCCGGCCGTCAGCAGGACCTCCGCCGGGGTCCGGCCGTGGCGCCGCGCGACGGCGGCGGTGGCCCGGGTGGCGTCGGGATAGGCGGCCAGATCGGCCAGCGTCGCCGCGATCGGATCGGCGAGCCAGGGGGGCATCGGGTGCCGCCGGACGTTGACCGCCAGATCGACCAGCCCGGGTGCCACCTCGGCGTCGCCGTGGTGGTGCAGATCCATCTCCACAGGCCCAGCATGCCGGACGGGAAAGCAGGGCCCACTTCGGCCGTTCCGTCAGGACATGAGGCTTTTTGTCATACCTTCGAAGGGTGACGAAGACCGGACTCGCCCAAGCTGGACGACTCGCCCCGCTCATCCGGGCCGGACTCATCGCCGGACTCGCGATCGCCGGCCTGCTCTTCCCGCTGGTCGCCCTCGCCGGGGTCGGAGCGAAGACCGGGGCGGACGCCCTGCAGAGCATGCCCGAACAGCTCACGGTCGTGCCGTCGGCGCAGACCACCTACGTGTACGCCAACGACGGCAAAACGCTGCTCACCATGTTCTACGAGGAACATCGCAAGCCCACCCGGATCGAGGACATGTCGCCGTACATCACGAGTGCGATCGTGGCGTCGGAGGACACCCGCTTCTACGAGCACAACGGCGTGGACCCCAAGGGCGTCGCCCGCGCCTTCGTCGCGAACCAGCAGGCCGGCGGCGTCTCGCAGGGCGCATCGACGCTGACCATGCAATACGTACGGATGGCCCTGCGCGACGGCGCGAAGACGCCCAAGGAGGCGCTCGAGGCCACCGAGCAGACCACCGAACGCAAGCTGCGGGAGATGCGCCTCGCCATCGAGGTGGAGCAGCGCATCTCCAAGCAGGAGATCCTGCAGCGGTACCTCAACTCGGCGTACTTCGGGCACCGGGCGTACGGAATCTTCGCGGCCTCGGAGGTCTTCTTCTCCAAGACGCCCAGGGATCTGACGCTCACCGAGGCGGCCCTGCTGGCCGGGCTGGTCAAGGCCCCGTCCGCGTACGACCCGGCGGTCAACGACCAGCGGGCGGCGACCGACCGGCGCAACTACGTCATCGAGCAGATGCTCAAGATGAGTGCCATCAGCGAGCCCGAGGCCCGGTCGGCGCAGAAGTCGAAGATCAAGCTGAACCTGACGTCGCCGCCGAACGACTGCGTGTCGGTGCCCCAGAAGGAGAACGACTGGGGCTTCTTCTGCGACTACCTCCGCAACTGGTGGATGGAACAGCCGGCGTTCGGCCCCAGCCCGCAGGAACGCCTCGCCAACCTCCGCCGCGGCGGCTACAAGGTCGTCACCAGCCTCGACCCGAAGATCCAGGCGTCGGCGATGAAGCACATCCTGGACAAGGAGAAGCGCAAGAGCGTGTACGCCCACGGCGAGGTCGTGATCGAGCCGGGCACCGGCCGCATCAAGGCGATGGCCGTGAACCGCCGCTACTCGCTGGACCAGAAGAACAACGGCGAACACAGCGACCGCCGCCGGCGCGACCAGGTCCGCGGCAACTACCCGAACACGGTCAACCCACTCCTCGGCGGCGGCGACATGGCCGGCTACCAGGCCGGCTCCACCTTCAAGATCTTCACCATGCTGGCGGCGCTGGAGGAGGACATGCCGCTGTCCACGAGCTTCTACTCCCCGCCGCGGTTCGTGACGAAGTACATCACCGCCCCCGGCCCGGCGACCTGCGGCATCCGCTGGTGCCCGAAGAACTCCAGCCCGTCGATGACCGGTCGGCAGACCATGTGGAGCGGCTTCGGCAAGTCGGTGAACACGTACTTCGTCCAGCTCGTGCAGAAGGTGGGTGCGGAGAAGGCGGTCCGGATGGCGGAACGGCTCGGCCTGAAGTGGCGTACGAAGATCGACCAGGACCTGGCCCACCCCGACAGCCGGAGCGGCTGGGGAGCGTTCACCCTGGGCGTGACCGACGCGACGCCCGTCGAGATGGCCAACGTCTTCGCGACCCTGGCCGCCGAGGGGAAGTACTGCGAGCCCATCCCGGTCCAAATGATCAACACCCGCGACGGGGCGAGCCTCGAATTCGAGGGCAAGAAGGTCGCGGGACCGCGCTGCCGGCAGGAACTGAACCCGGAGGTGGCCCGGGCGGCGACCGACGCGGCCCGCTGCGTGACGGGCTACGGGGCGGCGAAGGGCGGCTGCGGAGGATGGTCGACCTCACCGATGGTGCACGCGATCCTGAAGCGGCCGGTGGCCGGCAAGAGCGGAACGACGGACAGCAACCGGAGCGCATGGTTCTGCGGCTACACGCCGCAACTGGCGGCGGCGGCCTTCGTGGCCGACCCGGATAATCCGGAGAACACCGTGGGGTCCAGCCGGGGAACCATCTCGAAGTTCACGGTGGCGCAGACGCTGAAGGACGCCCTCAAGGGACTGCCGAAGGCCAAGTTCACCCCGCCCTCCGGAGAGATCGCCCACGGCGAAGGCAACGACAACTGGCGTGACGGCAACGACGGCGATAACTGGCGCGGTGACGACAGCGACAGCGACAGCGACAGCGACAGCGACGACAACGACGACGACGGTGACGACGACGGTGACGACGACTGACCCGACGGGGCGGCGAGACGCCGACTGAGCGAGCGGCACCGGGGCGGAATGGCCGACATGGGCCGACGCCGGCCAGACGCACCGCAGCATCCTGACGACGCGGGCCCGGCCGTCCCGCGTCGTGGCCCGCCCGGCGTCATGGCCCTCCCGGCGTCGCGCGCCGCCCGCCATCGCGACCCGTTCAACGCCACGGCCCGCCTGCCCGCGCACCCGCCCGCCAACGTCGCGGCCCGCCCGGGCGTCGCTCGCCCGCCAACGTCGCGGCCCGCCCCACCACGACCCGCCCGGCGTTGGCTGGGTGGTGAGGTGGGCGAGTTACGTCGGGTTTGTCAGCGAGGGGCCGGGCGCCAGCGGGGGTTGCGGCCCGCGAGGGCTACCGCGTGGTCGAGGAGTGTCGCCTCGTCGTCGGTGTCGATCACGGGGCCGAAGAGTCCGGGGGTGCCCTCCGCCGGGCCCTGGGACAGGAACTCGATCAGGTGCTCGAGGATGCGAGGGTCGGCGGCGTATTCCTGGCCGGTGGCCCGGGCCAGGTCCCAGCCGTGCATGACGAGCTCGTTGATCGCCACGCTGCCCATGGCGGCGGCCGGCATGGTCACGCCGCCGGCCTGGGCCGTTCCTTCCCAGGCGGTCGGTTGCTTCCAGGCGGTGGAGAGGTCTTCGAGGACCACGGGGAGCCGGCTACGCCAGTGGGGCGAAAGGTTGGCCGCGGACGCTGGGGGTGGCGGCGAGGCGGTGACACCGTCGGTCTTCTTCTGCGCCGCCTGGGTGAACGCCCAGCAGAGACTCATGAGGTGATCGAGCAAGTCGCCGACCGACCAGTCGGGACACGGCGTCGGTGCGGTGAGATGAGCGTCGGTGACGCCGAAGAGCAGTGCCCGGATCCGACGGACCGGCGGGTCGAAATCCAGGGGCACACGATCTGCCACGGCCGTTCTCCCTTCTCGCTGACCCTCCCACCGTAAGGCCGCCCTGCGACAATTGCCGCACGGCGTGTCGAGCCACGACACGCCGTGCGGCACAAGGCGGAGCGCGGCGAGGCCCGGCGGACACAAGACACGCGAAGCCCGGCGCGACAGGACACACGAAGCCCGGCGCGACAGGACACGCGGAGGCGCGGCAAGACGGGGCGCGGCGAGGCCCGGTGAGAGAGGGCACGGCGAGGCGTGGCGGACGGACGTCGTCGCGCCGCTGTGGTCGCCTCGGCGGTCGCGAGCCTTGGTGTCACGGCACTCGTGTGGCCGTACCCATCAAGGGTTTGTGGGTGTTACGGCCGAGAGCGACAGTGTGGCCTCGCCCGGGTCGTTGTCCGGTGAGGTGCCCGCAGCGGAGGCGGCGGGCTGAGCCGGCACGGCGCTCGACGGCCCGGCACCCATCGGCCCGGGACTCATCTGGGCGCCGGCCGGACCAGCCGGTGAACCACCGATCATCGGCGCCGCAACCGCGACCGGCGGCAGCGCCGCCGCGACGACCCGGCGGGCGATCTCCGGCGCGCCCGCCCAGTGCAGTCCTAGCTGCGAGGCGTGCACCTGCCGCCAGATGAAGCCTTCCGGATGCCCGCCCGACCACGTCCACGCCGGGACCTGCCCGGCGCGCGGCGTGACGATCGCCCGGTGCTGCTTGTAGCCGGTGATCCTGGCCCCGGCCGGCGCCAGAGCGGATGGAGCCGGCGCCGTCGCCTCGCGGTAGCCGGCCACCGTCTGGGCGGCCGTGGTCGCGGAGGCGTCGAGGACTCCGCACATCGGGCGTCCGTCGAAGTCGCGGCCCAGCCAGGGCAGGCCGACTCCCTCGGCGATGATCGGGCCGCCGTCGTGGGCGAGTTGCGCGACGGCGGCGCACAGGCGGCGGTTTGCGGAGAGTTCCTCCGCGTATTCCTCGGGGAGTCCCGCGCCGATCATGAGGGCTCGGGTGCCGGGTGGGAGGGTTTCGTCGCGGAGCGGATCGATCACCGCGACGTCCGCTCCGGCCGCCGACAGGAGCTCCGCGGTCTCCACGTACGTGTAGGGCGCGCCGGGGCCGCCGGCGAGGGCGATCACCGGGCGGTGCTCCGGCGGGACCGGTGGCTCGCCGGTGGCTTCGGCGAGCGCGTCCGCCGGGGACCAGGGCGCGCCGGGTAGCGCCGGGGCGGTGTTCGCCAGCGCCATGATGCGGTCCAGGTCCAGGCTTTCGGCGACGGTTTCACCCAGTCGGCGTACGGCGCGGACGGCCTCGACCGTACGGTGCGCGACCGGCACCGGGCCCTGCGCGCGGGCCGGCAGAACCGCGGGCAGGTCACCGCGGCGGAGCGCGCCGAGCACGGGCATGCCGATATCGTCGAGGGCGGTGCGCAGCATCTCCTCGTGCCGCGGCGATGCCACCCGGTTCAGCACGACGCCGCCGAGGTGCACCATCTCGTCGAACATCCGGAAGCCGTGCACCAGCGCGGCGAGCGAATGCCCCATCGCGGCGACGTCCACGACGAGCAGCACCGGCGCACGCAGGGCGGCCGCGACCGCCGCCGTACCGTCGATCTCGGGCTGGCCCGTCAGGCTGTCGAACAGGCCCATCGCGCCCTCGATGACGGCGACCTGCGACCCGGCCGCGCCGTGCGCGAACAGCGGGGCGATGCGGTGCGCGCCGACCAGGCGCGGATCGAGGTTGCGGCCCGGCCGGCCCGCGGCGAGGCCCAGGTACGCGGCGTCGGTGTGGTCCGGGCCCACCTTGAAGCCGGCTGCGGGCACACCCCGGGCGGCGCAGGCGGCCAGCAGCCCCACCGCGATCGCGGTCTTGCCGTGCCCGGACGAGGGGGCGCTCACCACCAGACGTGATTGGGTGGTCATCAGTGGCTCCCTCGGGGATACGGAAAACGCCGCCGACGTGATATTGACCGCCGGAAGTCGCACCCTACCTGTCAACCGCCAGCGCCCGTCGGTAGCCTCGGGTCGTGTACCGGTTCCTGCTGACCCCCCGCTGGCTCGCCGGGGCCGCGCTGACCGTGGCCGCCTCGGTGGCCATGGTGTTCCTGGGCAACTGGCAGATGGACCGGTATCAGGAGCGCAAAGCGGTCAACGAGCGCATCGACGCCGCCGATTCGACGCCGGCGGCGCCGCTGACGTCCGTGCTGGCCAAGCCCACCGCGCCGGGCACGCTGGGCGCCAGGCCCGGCGAGGACCGGGCATGGACGAAGGTCACCGTGACGGGACGGTACGACGCCACGCACGAGATCCAGGCCCGCGGGCGTACGGTCAACAGCAAGGTCGGCTTCGAGATCCTGACCCCTCTCGTGCTGGCGGACGGTACGGCGGTGCTGGTGGACCGGGGCTGGGTTCCCTCCGCCAACGGCGACGCGGTGTCTCCACCGGTGGCACCCCCTCCCCCGGCGGGCGAGGTCACCGTGGTGGGCCAGATCCACCTCACGGAAAGCCGCCCGTCGGCGATCACGCAGCGGGACGGACGCATCGACACCCGCAGGATCGCGCTGCCCCGGCTGGCGGAGAAGCTTCCCTATCCCGTGTACGGGGCGTACATCCTGCACAGCGAGCCGGCGGAGGGATATTCCCCGATCCCGATCAACCACGAGGACGCATGGCAGAACGGCGGCTATGCGGTCCAGTGGTGGACGTTCGCGGTGATGGCGCTGCTGGCGTACGGGTGGCAGGCCCGCAAGGAGGCACAGGGCGACACGCCGAAGAAGCGGCTGGACCGGGTAGAGGAGGCCGACCAGCGCACGGCGGCGCAGTCGGCACGCCCAGCGGACTGACCGCCATATTCAGCGGCCTGACCGCGACGCCCTGGCGGCGTCGATCTACCGATCTGCCTCGACCCGGGGCGACCGCTGGTCTTCGCTGGGGTTTTCGTGTGTTTGGTGCCCGGCTAGGGTTTTGCAGGTGACGTTCTCCCAGGATCCGGCCCCGAGCGACCCGTGGAGTGTGCCGGCCCCGCCCCCGCTCGCCCCGGCCCCGCCCCCGCCCGCCCCGGGCGCGTGGGCCGCACCGGGCCCGGTCATCGTCCAGATCGGCGACATGGGTGTGACCTCCACGGTCGTCCACACCCCGGCCGGCGACATCCCGCTCGCGGGCTCGACCTGGACGGTCAGCGACTACTGGCACCACGAGACGAAGATCCCCACCTGGGCGATCGTGGCCTCCATCGTGGGGTTCTGCGTCCTGACGGTGTTCAGCCTGCTGTTCCTGCTGGTCAAGGTGACGATTCCGCGTGGGACGGTGCAGGTGACCGTGACGAACGGGACCCGGCAGTATGTGGCTCGGATCCCGGTCACGGATCAGGGACACGTCACCTATGTCCACCAGCAGGTCAACTACGTCAGATCACTGGCCGCGCTGTAAGTCGATCCAGTAACGCCTGGCAGGTCCGAACGGGGTGTCCCCGATGCCCTCGAAGACGCCGCCGCACCGTTCGATCACCTTCACCGAGGCGACATTGTCGACCGCGCAGACAGCGAGGAGCCGGTCGAGGGAGAGCGCTCGTGCCTCGTCGAGCATGCGCTCCAGCGCCCACGCGGCCAGCCCGCGCCGACGCTCGCCAAGGACGGACACCGTAACCGATGTGTCCGGCCCACTGGATGTAGTCGTCGTCCGCGTCCGCCCGCGTCGTGCCCCGCTCCGGCGGGGATGACGGGGCCCGCTCCACCGGGAGCGACGGGGCCCGCTCCACCGGGAGCGACGGGGCCCGCTCCACCGGGAGCGACGGGGCCCGCTCCACCGGGAGCGACGGGGCCCGCCGGCGCTGAGCCGGTCTCGCGGCGTACCGCAGCGCGACCCCGCCGAGCACGCGACCGTTCTCGACGATCCATCGATACACGCACCGGCGTTCGCCGGCATCGATGCTCTTCGCCGGAACGGAGTGGTCGGCCAACCGCGCGACCCGGGCCGCAAAGCCGGCCCGGCGTATCGACGTCGTCGCTCGGCCGCAACCCGAAACCGTCCTCGTGCAGGCCGGGGCCCCACTCCGCATGAGCGTCGAGCCAGGCGCGGTGCAGGCGGACGGTAGTTGCGATCAACTCCGGCATCTGTCCTCCGGTGATGGGTCACAAAGTTCGGCGGATCTGGGCTGGACGCACATCTCTGGATTGGACGCACATCACCGCCGGCTGAGCAGGGCGCGCCGGCCCCGGTCGCCTCCGGGTGCGCCCCTGCGGCCTCGGCGCGCGCCGAGGACATCCGGCTACCGACGGTGGAGTCACACCCCTGGAGCAGGTGGTCTCCGATGGTGGCTCCGCGGAGCCGAGCGACATCAGACGCGCGTCTTGGCCGTAGCGGAACTGGCCGTAGCGGAACTGGCGCACGACCGTCAGTCGTCCGGCGGCGCCGGGGTGCCGATTGCCTTGACGGTGTCGATCGTGTCCGCCTCCTCTGCTCGCTTGTCGTCGCGGTAGCGGAGCACTCGCGCGAACCGTAGCGCCACTCCGCCCGGGTAGCGGGGTGACGCCTGCACCCCGTCGAAGGCGATCTCGACGACCTGTTCGGGGCGGACCGTCACCACCCAGCCCGAGTCGTCGACGGCCAGTTCCTTGAAGCGTTGGGTCTGCCAGTGCAGCAGCTCGTCGGTCAGGCCCTTGAAGGTCTTGCCGAGCATCACGAAGCCACCTGTACGCGGGTCGCGCGCACCCAGGTGCAGGTTGGACAGCCAGCCCTTGCGGCGGCCGTGCCCCCACTCGACCGCCAGCACCACCAGGTCGAGGGTGTGGCGGGGCTTCACCTTGACCCAGGCGGCGCCGCGCCGGCCCACGTCGTACGGGGATTCCTGAGCCTTGATCACGACGCCCTCCTGGCCGGCGGCGAGCGCCGCGGCGAAAGCCTCCTGAGCCTGCTCGGGAGTCTCGACGGTGCGGCGGTCGACGATGAGCCCGGCCGGCAGGGCGTCCGCGAGCGCCGCCCAGCGGACGCGGCCGGGCTCGTCGAGAAGGTCGGTGCCGTCGACGTGGAGCAGGTCGAAGAAGAACGGCACGAGCGCGGGCAATTCGGCCGGACCGGCCTTGCCGCCCCGGCGGGCACCTCGGGTCGCCGCCCGGCTGGACGTCTCCTGGAACGGGCGGGGCCGGCCGGCGGCATCGAGGGCCATCGCCTCGCCGTCGAGCACGATGTCGTCGACCGGCAGCGCACGGGCGGCGGCGGCGACCTCGGGCAGCCGCGCGGTGATGTCGTCGAGGCTGCGCGTGAAGACGGCCACGTCGTCGCCGGAGCGGTGCACCTGGATGCGGATGCCGTCGAGCTTCACGTCCGCGGTGGCGGGCACGCCGGTGGCGACGAGGGCCGCCCCGACGTCGGGAGCGCTGCTCGCCAGCATCGGGGTGAGCGGCGTGCCGACCCGCAGGCTGATCTCGGCCAGCGCGGACGACCCGCCGGCGAGCGCGGCGACAGCCACCTGCTTGAGATCGCCGCTGAGCAGCAGCGCGCGCCGGACGGCGGTGACCGGAACTTCGGCGGCCCTGCCGATCGCGTCGGCGAGCAGGCCGGCCTGGGCGCCCTGGCGCAGCTCGCCGCCGAAGAGCCCGACGAGATGCCGCTGCTCGTCGGCGGTGGCCCGGCCGAACAACGCGGCCAGCAGTTCGCGACGGCGGGCCTGGGAACCGGCACCCGAGACCACGGAGATCTCGGCGATCCGCGCGTCGACCTCGGCGACGGTCAGACTCGGCTCGACGGCGGGCGGCGGCAGGTCTCGAAGGCTCGCATAGCCGACGCCGGTCTGTCGCTGCCTTAGCTCGCCGGCGAGATAGGCCGACCCGGGAGCGATCTCCCCGGGGTCGAGGCGTCGCAGGGCGTCGGCGAGCAGGTCGATCTTCGCCTTACGGCCCGAGACGGCGGTGACGGCTGCCGAGGTGGCTGCCAGGTCCGAGAACTGCACGGACTCATCCTGGCAGCCACCTCCGACAATTTCCGGACCGTCGAGACGTGCTCCCCCGTGAAACACGTCAGAACGGCCCGGAAAGCTTGCGGAGCCGGCCTTGCGGAACACAGCCGACCCGAAAAAGCTTGCCGAGCCGGCCAACTGGGACATACGAGCCGACCCGAAAAAGCTTGCCGGGCCGGCCGTGCGGGACATGCGGGCCGGCCCGGACCGCCGCCGGGTCGGGAGGACCCGGCAGCTCGCCGGGTCGGGAGGACCCGGCAGCCCGCCGGCCGTTCCACCGGGCTCCGTGGCGACGAAGCCCGCCGTCACAGCGGCGGTTCCTGCCGACCCGCCGCCGTCGGAGCCCTGGGGCGCCGGGTCCGCGGCCGGGAGCAGGCGTGACCATGGGACGAAGATCAGGCGGCGAGCGGCTCCGCTATGCGGAAGCCACGCGCTCGCACGGCATCGGCGACGCGGCTGAGCTGCGCGTCGAGCTGGCACAGGACCGCGGAGAGCTCCGCGAGCTGGTCGGTGAGAAGAGTGTCGTCCCACCCGGAGACATCGACGTCCCCCAGAGCGCTGCCGGCGGCGCGGAGCGCCTCGATGGCATCATTCGAACTCATGTTCGAATACTATCAAGGATGATCTCCGATCCGCAGCCGACTCATCCGATCAAGTGAACGGAATCGGCCGCGCCATCCGACCAACTCGGCGGCTGGGGCCGACGGGCGCCACACGGCGAGCGCGGTCACACCGGCGAGCATCGCCGGCCCGCCGCCGGCATGGACCGGACCCGTCACGGCCTCGAGCCGCCAAGCGGAGCAAGCCGTCAGAGCCGATTCACGGCCTTCACCGCCATCTCCTTGTGTGCCGAATCGTTGCGGCTCGGCCTGGTGAAGATCTGGGTCACCACGTTGTCCTTGCGTGCCAGCACAGTCTTGGAGACGTTGCCGCTTCCGAGGTCGAACTCCAGCAGCAGCGCATCGTCGCCGGCGAAGTCCTCGGCGAGGATCCGCACCGACTGATCACCGGCGGGCGAGCAAGAGGCCACCCACTCCTTAACCCGGTTCATGTACCGCACGGCCCCACCACCGGAGTAGAGGAGCGTCTCTTGGAGCACGGATTCCGCGTCCTCCTGCTGGCCCTTGTAGAACGCACGCTGGCGCTCCGCGATCGGGTCCTCTCGGTGGGTGCCACGACATTGGAGGGCCGAGAAGCTGAACTCGAAGGTCCAGTCCCCGTCCGCATCCTCCTTCATGGTGTACCCGGAGCCCACGTCCTGCGGCTGCAACATCATCGCTCGCGTGACGCGGGTCCGCGGCGATGAGGTGGTACCGGCCGGCGGCGTCGCCGGCTTCGACGTGGCCAGGTCCGGCGTCGCGGATGGCGACGTGGACGGCGACGACGGGGCGGACGGCGACGACGGGGCGGACGGCGCGGCCGAGGGCGACGACGCGACGACCGGGGGCGGCGCCGGGCTCTGCCGAGTCTGGGCCACGGCGACGCCGCCGGACACGAGTGCCACCGCGACAATGCCGGCCATCGCTGCGGCCTGGCCGACGGTACGGCGCCGAGCGCGTACGCGAACCTCGTCCATCGATTCCCACCTCACGTTTTCGGTTTCCTGTAACAGGGAGCGGAAGGCCTGGTCAGGCATTGGCGTACTCCTCGAATGCGTCCTGGTCGAGAAAGCCGGCGAGCGCACGACGGCCCCGAGACAACCGGGTCTTGACCGTGTTGACCGGAATCCCGGTCTGCGCCGCCACCTCGGCGACGGGCAGGTCCATGAGGTGATGCATGGTGATGACTTGACGTTCGGCCACCGGGAGCTGCCGGAGCGCGGTGATCAGCGCCACGGTGTTCTCGCTCGGCGGGTCGACGTCGGGATCGGTCCCGTGCCGTAGGTAGGCGGTGACCCGGTTCTTCGCCTTGCGCCAATGCTTCAGACACAGCCGGTGCGCCACGCTGCGCACCCAGGCCTCGGGGTTGTCGTAAGTGGACACGGTGGACCACCGTTGCCAGGCACGCACATAGGCTTCCTGCGCAGCGTCCTGCGCCTCGGCCCGATCGCCGGTCATGGCATACAGATAAGTGATCAGCCGATGTCGTGAGCCGGTATAGAACTCCTCGAAGCCGCTTTGGTCGGCCACCCCGTGTCCCCCTTGTGGCGTTGTCACTGACAACACCCGCCAGTCGATCACCGGGTTTCAAGCGAACGGGAATTTTCGCCTGAGCGGCCAGGCCACTCCCACGACGACACGGCGCGACAGGACGGCGGCACGGCGGGGCGCGACAGGACGGCGGCACGGCGGGGCGCGACAGGACGGCGGCACGGCGCGGCGCTGACGGGCGCGAAGTGCCCGCGACAGGACGGTGAGACGGCGGCGCGGCGCGGCGCGACAAAACGGCACGGCGGAACACGGCCGCCGCCTTTCCACGCCGGGTCAGTCCCGCGAGGGCATGGCACGGCGGAACACGGCCGCCGCCTCTTCCGGCGGCGCGGCCGCGGCGACGAAGCCGTCCGGCCGCACCAGATACAGCATTTCCGGCTTCAGCGGCGTCCGGGGAGCGGGATCGAAGAGGTGGATCGCGAGGCCGAGGTCGGGTGTGGAGCTCACTCCCCCGTACGCATGCACCTGCCACTCCAGAGCCCGCAGGACCGCATAGTTGTCGCCGGTCCACGGGAGCCGCCGACCCACCACGGCGTCACGGGGTGAATCCGGCAGCATCGGATAGCGGATGCGGGTCTGGGACACGTACTGGAACAGGCGCGACCCGCCCGAGGAGCCCGGCAGTGTGCGGACGCCGACCGGAGCCAACAGCGGCACGATGGCCCGGCGCAGCGCTCGCAGTGACGTCCGCTGTGAGGTGATGAAGCCGAAGAGGCGATCGGTCGTCGAGACGAGCGTGCGGGCCACCGGCCGCCGCTCCGCCTCGTAGCGGTCGAGCCAGGACTGGCCCGCCCGGCCGTGGATGACGTCGGCGAGCTTGAACGCCAGGTTGTGCGCGTCCTGCAGGCCGGTGTTCATGCCCTGCCCACCGACCGGCGAGTGCACGTGGGCGGCATCCCCGGCGAGGAAGAAGGAACCCTCGCGGAAGGCCGCCGCCACACGGTGGTGCACCCGGTAGGTGGCGAACCAGCGGGCGTCGCCATATGTGACGGAGAAGTCGCGGCTGATCCGCGCACGGGCGTCCTGCTCCCCCACCGTGCCGTCGCCGTCGTCATCGCGGACGAGGCCGATGAGGCGCCAGTTGCCGCGGCCGGTCATCGGGAAGCCGAGAAGGAAGTCGTCGTTGCCGGGCCGCACGTTGATCGCGTCCTCGGCCAGCCCGGTGACATCGGTCGCGTCGATGACGTAGAACAGGTGAGGATTGGTCACGCCGTCGAAGCCGATCCCCCGGGCCTTGCGGACGATCGAGTTGGCGCCGTCCGCACCGACGCAGAACCGCGCGGTGATCGTCTCACCGCCGACCACCGCCTCGACACCACCGAAGCCGGCCGGCAACGACGAAACGGCACCAGAGCCGGCCGGCAAGGAGGAAACGCCACCACCGGAGCCGGCCGGCAACGGCGAGAAGCCGTCGCCGGCCGCGGGCATGAGCGAGGACACAGCGGCGCCCCAGCGGACGGCGCCGCCCAGCGCCAGCAAGTTCTCGTAGAGGATCTCCTCGTTGCGGCTCTGCTCCAGGACCTCGATCCACGGGTACGGCGTGAGCCCCTCACCCAGCGCCCCCAACGGGATCTGGCCGAACACCCGGCTGCCGAAGCCCGGTGCCAGCGCCCGGGCCCGCTGCGCCGCCGCGAGAACCTTGTCGGCGATGCCGAGCTGGTCGTACACCTCGAGGCTGCGGGCCTGCACCACGAGCGCACGCGACTCGCGGGTCGGCCCCTGCTTGCCGTCGGCCACGATGACCCGGACCCCGAGTTTCACCAGCCAGTTCGCCAGCATCAGCCCGGTGGGGCCGGCACCGACCACCAGTACGTCGCAGCTCGGCCGGGGTTCACCCGGGGCCGGGGTCGTCATGTCAGCGTTCCAGCTCTGCCACGTTGCGCAGCAGCAGGGCCTCGGCCAGGCAGACCCTCGCGAACTCGCCGAGATGCAGGCTCTCGTTGGGCCCGTGTGCCCCGGCGTACGGGTCCTCGACGCCGGTGACCAGGATCGCCGCCTGCGGGAACAGCTCCTGGAAGGTGGCGATGAACGGGATCGAGCCGCCCACGCCCATGTCGACCGGCGCGACGCCGTCCCAGGCGGTGGCGAACGCGGCGCGGGCGGCGTCGAACGCCGGGCCGGTCGCGTCGATCATGCACGGGGCGCCGCCGCTCTCCAGCGTCACCTCGACATGGGCGCCCCACGGCACGTACTTCTCGAGGTGGGCGCGGACCGCCGCATATGCCGAGACCGCGTCGTCGCCGGGAGCGAGCCGTACGCTCAGCTTGGCCTTGGCCTTGGGCACCAGGGCGTTGGGCGCCTCGCTGGTGCGCGGGGCGTCGATGCCGAGCACCGCGATCGACGGCTTGGTCCAGATGCGGTCGGTGAGCCGGCCGTTGCCCACCAGCTTGACGCCGTCGAGGATGCCGGCCTCGTGGCGGAAGCGGTCCTCCGGGTAGTCGACCGTGGCACCCTCGCGGCCGAACAGGCCGTCGACCGCGACCTCGCCGGCCTCGTCGTGCAGGGTGCTGATCAGACGGGAGAGCACGGTGAGCGCGTCGGGCACGGGACCGCCGAACATGCCGCTGTGCACGGCGTTCTGCAGGGTGCTGACCTCGACGAAGCAGTTGACGAGGCCGCGCAGGGACGTGGTCAGGGCGGGCACGCCGATGTCCCAGTTGCCCGAGTCGGCGATCACGATCACGTCGGAGCGCAGCAGCTCCTTGTGGGTCTGGACCAGCTCGTCGAGGGAGTCGGAGCCGTATTCCTCCTCGCCCTCGATGAACAGCACGACGCCGACCGGCAGCTCATCGCCGAAGGCCCGGAGCGCGGCGACGTGCGCCATCACGCCGGCCTTGTCGTCGGCGGCGCCGCGGCCGTAGAGCCGCCCGTCGCGCTCGACCGGCTCGAAGGGGTCGCTGGTCCAGAGTGAAGGGTCGCCGGCCGGCTGGACGTCGTGGTGCGCGTAGAGCAGGACCGTCGGGGCCCCGGGCGGCGCGGGCTTGCGGCCGATGACCGCGGGCTGGCCGCCGCCCGCCCGGACGATCTGCACCTCGAGCCCGCAGCCGCGCAGCAGCTCGGCGACGGCCTCGGCGGACCGCTCGACGTGCGAGTGGTCGAAGCCGTCGAACGCGATTCCCGGGATGCGGACCAGCCGTTCGAGATCGGCGCGGACACCGGGCAGCTCCCGCGCGATCGCGGTGCGCAGTTCGTCTTCAGTGAGGCTCATGCCCTGATCCTAGGCCTGCGGTCCGGGTGGGTGGCGGGCCAGTTCGCGGGCCTGTGGACAACGGGCCGGGCGGGTCAGTTCGGCGGTGGCGGCGGGTCCTCGCCGCGCCGGCGGCCGGCGGTGGAGGCCCAGTCCCGAGCGCCGCGGACGGCCGACCCGGCCAGGTCGGAGGCGCCGTCGCCGAGCTTGCGCAGCAGCCCGACCAGCGGATCCTGGGACGTAGTGAAGGTCTGCCGGTACGAGTCGGCGGCCGCCTTCACGTCCTCGGTGACCGAGGCGTCGCCGTCGGAGTCGCGATGCGGGTAGTCGCCGCCGAGGATCCGCCCGTACGCTCCGGAATCGATCCATTTGCGAAGCTCGGCCGCGCGCGCGACCGGCACGGGGTGGCTACTCCACGCGGTCATGCCGAGTTTGTGGATGCTGTCGCGCAGGTCGCCGCCGCTCTCGTACTCGGCTGCCTGCTCGAGGAACGCGGCCGTGTCGATCTGCGAGAGGTCGCCGCCGCCGGCGAGCTTCATCAGCAGCCGCGTCGACGCCGCGGGATCCTGACCGGCGAGCAGGCCGGCACGGTCGGCGGACAACTCGGCCTTGCGCCACCACTCGAACATCGCCGCGATGATGGCGCGCAGGGCGATCGCACCGACCGGCAGCCAGCTCAGATTGGCGGCCCACCGGGTCAGAATCATCATGATCGTCTTGTAGACCGCGTGGCCACTGCGGACATGGCCGATCTCATGACCGAGCAGAGCCCGCAACTCGTCGTCGTCCAGCTTCTCCACGGCCGCCGAGGTGATCACGATGAACGGCTTGTCCATGCCGATCGCCTGCCCGTTGATCACGGGTTCCTGAGTGACGTACAGCTCGGGCGGCTCGGCGACGTCGAGAGCCGAGGCCGCCTCGGTGAAACGCTGGTAGACCCGGGGATACTGACGATGATCGACCCGGATGGCCCCGGCGAGGAACTGCAGACGGAAGCCGCGCTCGTTCCACATGCCGAAGAAGGCCTTCACCACGTCGTCGAAGCCACGCAGCTCACGCAGGGCCGTCAATGCGCCACGGTCCGCGGGATGCTCCCACGCCCGGGAACTGATGCCGGTCAGCGTCACCCGCCGCCGCGTCGGCCGGTTGTCGTCGTCGGTCGTCATCGTCGTCCCCGTTCCCACTGCTCACACAGCCTCGTAACGGTCCCCCGGCCCTTCGGCGGCCCCGTCGACCACCAGGTCCACATGCGCGGCGGTGCCCTCCGCGGCGAAATGCTCGTCCTCGGCGGCCCGCCAGCGCTCAAGATACGCCCGGAAGGCAACATCGTCGCGCCCGTCGCGTGCCAAAGCCCGCCGCCACCGCAAGTCGGCGGGCGCCGTGACAAATACCGAGAAAGAAAGCTCCGGCCGAATCGTCCGGCGCGCGGATGAGACCCCTTCGATAAGTACGGCCGCAGCAGGCTCGACAGTGACAGGGCTTCCCCCGAAGCGCTCCAGATGCCACAAGTAGCGCAGATACGTGGCTGTCCGGCCGTGCCGCAGCGGCTCCAGCACCTGCTCCTCGAGCCGGGCCCAGAAGGTGAACTGGTCGTCCCAGCCGTCGAGCAGATCGTCGGTGTGCACGACCGGAATGTCGGCGACTTTCGCGAGCCGGCCGGCGAACCAGCTCTTGCCCGCGCCGCTCGGCCCGTCGACGGCGACGAGCCGCACGGGTCCGAGCCGCGGCTCGGTCGCCAGAATCCGCGCGGCAAGCTCGGCGAAGCTACCCGCCCGGCGCTCCCCGCGGGCCGGGAAGCCGTCCGCCGGGCGCGACGACGCCGGATCGCACACCGGGCGCTCCCCACCGGGCGGGAGGCCGTCCGCCGGGCGCGATGACGCGGGATCATGCACCGGGCGCTCCCGGCGGGATGAAGGGCAGGTCGCCGGGTGGGCCGGATTCGATCAGGCGCCACAGCGCGTCCGTGTCGAGGTGTTCCTCGACGAGGTCGCCGAGGGTGTCGAGCGCCTTCTCGCGCACGTCGGCGAAGCGGGTGTCGGGAGCCACCACGAAGCCGTGCCGGCCCGCCTGCCGCGCGGCCTCGGTGAGGAAGCGCCGGCGGAACTCGTCGGATTCGAAGGCGCCGTGCCAGTGCGTGCCGCAGACGGGGCCGACGACGGCTCCCTCGGGTGTGCCGTCCGCGTACCGCAGAAGTGGCTCCGGTGCGCCGCTGGAGACGTACCCGTGATGGATCTCGTATCCGGCGACCGGGACCTGATCCCAGGCCGCGCCGCGCGACCGGGCCAGGGTCTTGCGGGCGCCGAAGGTGATCTCGACCGGCAGCAACCCGAGGCCCGGGACGGTGCCGCGGCGGCTCTCCACCTCGTCGTGGATGGTCTCCGAGAGCATCTGGAAGCCGCCGCAGATGCCGACCAGCGGCTTACCGGCAGCGGCGTGCACGCGGATCGCGTCGACCAGCCCGGTCTCGCGCAGCCACGCCAGGTCGCTGACGGTCGCCTTCGACCCGGGCAGGACGACGAGATCGGCATCCGCGATCTCGGCCGGCTCGACGGTGAGCCGTACCTGCACCCCGGGCTCGGTGGCCAGCGCCTCCGCGTCGGTGGCGTTGGAGATCCGCGGAAGCCGCACGACGGCGACTCGCAACCATTCGGTGCCGCGCGGCTGAGCCGGCCGCCCGAGCGTCCGGCCGTACGCCAGCGAGTCCTCGGCGTCGAGCCAGATGTCGAGGTCGAAGGGCAGCACACCGTGCACCGGCCGCCCCGTCGCCGCGGTGATCATGTCCAGCCCGGGCCGCAGCAGGCCGAGATCACCCCGGAACTTGTTGATGACGAAGCCGCTGACCAGCGCCTGATCCTCGGGGCTGAGGAGGGCGACGGTCCCGAAGAGCGCGGCGAAGACGCCGCCACGGTCGATGTCGCCGACCACGACCGCCGGGAGGCCGGCCTGCCGCGCGAGACCCATGTTGACGAAGTCGCCGTCCCGCAGGTTGATCTCGGCCGGACTCCCGGCACCCTCACAGATGACGACGTCGTACTCCGAGCGCAACGCGGCAAGAGCGGCATGCGCGGTCTCGGCAAGCTTCGGCCGCAACGCGCGGTAGTTGCCGGCGGTGACCGTGTCGACGGCCTCACCGAGCAGGACGACCTGGCTGGAGAGATCACTACCGGGCTTGAGCAGAACGGGGTTGAACCGGATGTCCGGAGCGATCCCGCAGGCAGCGGCCTGCATCGCCTGCGCCCGCCCGATCTCCCCGCCACGCCCGTCGGCACCGACCACGACGACCGAGTTGTTCGACATGTTCTGCGCCTTGAACGGAGCCACCTTGACTCCCCGGCGCCGCAACCAGCGGCAGATCCCGGCGGTGAGCACACTCTTCCCGGCGTCGGAGGTGGTCCCGGCGACCAGCAGCCCGCCGCTCATCGGCGTCCCCCTCTCGCTCGCAACGGGGCTTCCTTCGCCAGACCCCGGAGCAGGGCCGTCCCCGCAGCGATCGCCACTGCCGCCAGCCCTACTGCGCCGGAGACACGTGCGGCCTTGCGCACGTGGTCCTCCGACGGTCGCGGTCCGTCACCCAGGAAAGGGCGTGTCTCCGTACGTCCGAAGTAGACGTTACGTCCCCCCAGCCGCACACCCAGCGCCCCGGCCATCGCCGACTCACACTGCCCCGCATTGGGACTCGGATGGTCGAGCCGATCCCGCCGCCACACCCGCAGCGCTTCCCCGGGCCGTCCCCGCACGAACGGCGCGGCGCCGATCGTCAGCACACCGGTCAGCCGCGCCGGCAGAAGGTTGAGCACATCGTCGAGCCGCGCGGACGCGGTGCCGAAGCGCGCGTACCGGGACGAGCGATGCCCGACCATGGCGTCGAGGGTGTTCGCGGCCCGGTAGCCGAGCAAGCCGGGCAGCCCGGCGACGCCGCCCCAGAGGAGCGGAGCAACAACGGCGTCGGAGGTGTTCTCGGCGACGGATTCGACCGTGGCGCGCGCCAGCTCGGGCTCGTCGAGGGCGGAGGGATCGCGCCCGCAGAGATGGTTGAGCCGTCCCCGCGCGTCGTCGAGCTCCGCGCGCTCCAGATGGCCGGCCATGACCCGAGCCTCCCGCCGCAACGTCCGCCCGCCGAGCACCGTCCAGGTCGCGGCGGCCATCAGGGCCGCCCGGGCGGACGGGCACCGGCGTGTTCCCAGGGAGAGGCCGACACCGGCAGCCACGGGCACGCCCACGGCGACGACGGCGAAGGCTGTGCCAGCACGCCGGGTCGGGGCGTAGAGACGCTGCTCGAGCGCGGCGGCGGCACGCCCGAAGCCGGCCACGGGATGAAAGCGCCGCGGATCGCCGAACACGGAATCCAGCACGTAACCCGCCACGATCCCGGCCGCATCGGCAACGATCGCAGCCCGCCTTGCTCGTCCCATCCTGACCACCCTAGTGAGCGCCGCCGCGCCTCTTTCGCAGTGCCCGGATTTCAGCCCGCCCGGCGCTGCCATCGCGGCGTGACCCGGGCCGGCATGACCCGGGCCGGGCCACCGGTCCGTCTGCGGGACCGGCGGCCCGGCGATCCGTGCCCGCCCCGCCTCTTCGTGCGCGGCCGGGCGGGGTCTGACCGTCCCGCCCGGGGCAGGGAGGGAGGGCCTGCACGCGGAATGCCGACCACCGGACATCCGCATGCGTCTCAGACAGCAACCGAAAGCGGCTTCTCTGCCGTCGCACTGGACCGGCCATTGCGTTAGGGACCGGCCACGGGACCCGCCGCGGCGGCGCTCGATCGGCCGCGGCGACGCTAAGTCGGCCGCTGCGGCGCTGGATCCGCCGCCGCGCTAGGGCGCTAATGCCGCGCTGGGGCCGGCCGCCGCGCTGGGGCCGGCCTCAGCGCTGGGGCCGGCCTCAGCGCTGGGGCCGGCCTCAGCGCTGGGGCCGGCCGCCGCCGGGACGTGTCCGGCGGCGGCCGGTTGCGCTGTCCGCCGCGGGTGGGCTCGGCGTCGCCGTGGGAACGGCGCCGAGCCGGGTTCTCCGGGTGCCACCACGGGAAGGGCGGGACAGCGCGGACGAACGGATGGTTACTTAACCCATCCGCCCGCCCGGCCGGTGGCCGCGAGCTCACCCCTTGGCGGCCCACCGGCCGTTCGGAGGCGCTGCGGCTGGTCGAAGCGCCGTGGCTGGCCGCAGCGCTGCGGCTGGCCAGAGCGCCCTGCCTGGCCAAAGCACCCTGCATGGCCTGGCCAAAGCACCCTGCATGGCGGTCCGCTCCGGCTGGTCCCGAGCGCCGCGGCCGGTCAGGGGGCTCTGGGCTGGCTTGAGGTGGCGGATCGGGTGGGGGCCCGGTCGCCGCCGGGGGGGGTGGCGACCGGGCCTGGCCGCTCGCTCGCGTCCACGGGCGACGAGCGGCTATGCCGCCCAGGCGGATGCCGACCACCGAGCACCCACCCGGGCGGGCCGGATGCCCCGCGCCCGACCCTGGCGCAGGGCTCCGGCTGCCAGCCTGCGCCGCGCCCGATCGGGCGGATCGGCGGCGACCGCGGAGGTTCGGCGCCGGCCGGATCGGCCCGTCTCATCGGGGGGCGGGGCTGGGCTGGTGCCGCCGTTCCTGAGCCATTCGGGGGGATGGAGGCCCACGGAACGGCGGCGGCACATGGCCGGGTCAGATCGCGACCGGCTGGCGGCGCGGGGCTCGTGCCCGCATGCGGCGGGGACTCGGCTCGGCTGTCACCCGCGCGTCGCTCGGCTCGGCGGAGGCGTGTTCGACGCGACCCTGCCCTGCGGAAACGGCCTCATCGGCGGCCGTGACGGTGGAGGCCGGAGCGGCCGTGGAGGCGGGAGCGGCCGTGGAGGCGGCGGCCGAGCCGGTGGAGACTGGACCGGTCGAGACGGGAGCGGTCGAGACGGGAGCGGTCGAGACGGGAGCGGTCGAGACGGGAGCGGTCGAGACGGGAGCGGTCGAGACGGGAGCGGTCGAGACGGGAGCGGTTGACGCGGGATCAATCGAAGCGGCGACAGGTCTAGCGGTGGGTTGGGTGGACAGCGTGTCCTCGATGACCGGCTCGATGAGCTTCTCCGCCTCCCGCTCGAGACCCGCGGAGTTCCCTTCCGACGACATGGAGGCAGGACTCTCCGAGGCTGCAGGCACGGTGATACCCGTGTCGAACGGCTCGAAGCCGCCGCCGCGGATAGCTGCGACCGGATCGAAGCCCTCCGGCGTGCGGGCCGGCGCGTCGGCGAAGGTCGGTTCGTCGCCGTCGGGGAGGCCCTCGCCGTACACCGCCGGGGCGTCGTCGTCCGGGATCGGGGTGGCCGCCTCGCCGCGTACCTTGTCCGCCGATTCGGGGTTTTCCACGGCCGCGGTCGCGGCCGACCTGGTGCGGAAGAACTTGGCGCGGCCGCGGGACAGGTCGTGACCGACGGAGACGGCCTCCATCTCGTACGTCGTGCGCAGATTGCCCTCCGAGTCCGTCCAGTCGCGGGTGTAGAGGCGCCCCGCCACGACGACGGGGTCGCCGACCGTGACGGAGGACGCCACGCCCTCGGCGAGACGGCGCCAGCAGTTGACGCGTACGCGAAGGTGGTTTCCGTCGACCCAGCGGCCGGTCTCCTTGTCCACCCGGCGTGCCGTCGACGCGACCCGGAAGTTGGCCACGAGAGTGTTGGAGTTGGCCGTCCGCCGCCATTCCGGCGCGGTGAGCACGTTGCCGATCACGACAATGTTGGTGTCGAACATCGCTTTCTCCTCAATCGATCGGAGTTCGTGGGGAGAAGCGTGCAGCGGATGCCATCCCGGCCGCAGAAAGTGGTGCGTCGACCTGTGGACGACGGCACGTTGGGGAAATCTCTCGAAGATCGACCGGCTCTGCTATGGCGCGGAGCCCCCTACGCGCGGGTAACCTACGGGCGTGGAGACCGACGTCCTGGGCCCGCCGTATGAGCGGCACACCATCGACCTGGGCACCGACGACGAGGGGCCGGTGGTCGCGACCCTGGTCCGGCGCCGCGGTGAGACCCCCTCACGGCGCGCGGTGCTGTACGTGCACGGCTTCGTCGACTACTTCTTCCAGACCCATCTGGCGGACTTCTTCGTCGAGCGCGGCTGGGACTTCTACGCGCTGGATCTGCGCAAGTACGGCCGCAGCCTGCTTCCCCACCAGACGCCGAACTTCGCCCGCAGCCTGACGGAATACTTCCCGGAGCTCGACGAGGCGGCCCGTATCATCCGCGAGCAGGACGGCCACGATCAGCTCCTGGTCGCCGGCCACTCCACCGGAGGCCTGATCACCTCGCTGTGGTCCCACGCCCGCGGCGACCGCGGCATCGTCGACGGACTATTCCTCAACAGCCCGTTCTTCGACTTCAACGTGCCGTGGGTGCTGCGCCGCCCACTGGTCAGGCTTGTCGGGCGTACGAGCGCACGCAACCCCTACCGCGCCCTGCCGGTGAGCACACTCGGCGTGTACGGGCAGAGCCTGCACTCGGACCACCGTGGCGAGTGGACGTACGAGCTCGGTTGGAAGCCGTTGCTGGGCTTCCCCGTACGGATGGGCTGGCTCGAAGCGATCCGCCGCGGCCAGGCCCGCCTGCGCGCAGGGCTGGCGGTCAACGCCCCGGTGCTGGTCGCGTGCTCCACCCGTACATTCCGGGGAAGAGCGTGGTCGGAGGACGCCCGGGTGACCGACTCGGTTCTCGATGTGGAACACATCGTCAGGTGGGCGCCGCGGCTCGGGCCGCGGGTGACGATCGCCCGCTTCGACGGCGGCATGCACGACCTGACGTTGTCGGGTAAGGATGTCCGCGAGGAAGTGTTCCGGGAGCTGGGGCGCTGGGTGGACGCGTTCCTGCCGCCGGCAGGCACGCCGCTGGAGGAGATCCCGCCGGCCCCGGAGGACAGCCCGGAGGCGACGGCCAGGGTGGAAGCGGAGGCGGCGAGGGCTTCCGAGACGACCGGGGGCAAAGCGGACACACCGACGGCCTGAGATCCGGCTCGCCTCGGGGCCGCGAGGACTCTAGTATGTGCAGGCCAGGCGCTCGTAGCTCAGCGGATAGAGCAACGGACTTCTAATCCGTCGGTCGCAGGTTCGAATCCTGCCGGGCGCGCCTCTCCACACCTGCTCACGGCGTTTTGGCGGGTCGGCTCAGCACGGCGACAGCGACCGTACAGCCATTCATAAAGCCAATCAGCCGAAGAGGCGCTTCGTGGCCGCGTCGACGGCAGTCCGCTCCACCTCCGGCAGCACGTGCGCGTAGGTGTTCATCGTCAGCCCGATCTGGCTGTGACCCAGGACCTTCATCACCGTGCGGGGAGAAGCGCCCGAGGCGAGCAAGAACGTCGCGCAGGCGTGCCGGAGATCGTGAATACGGAGCCATTCCAGGTCAGCGGCGGACCGGAGCTTGTACCAGGACCGTTCCAGGTTGTCGGGATCGAATGGGGTCCCGACACGGGAAGTAACCGCTCGATCAAAGAAGGTCAACCCCTCTAGTGCGCTGTCCATGAACGTTCACCGGGTTGGTGACACGCCGTGTGGCGTCCGGGCGGTATGGGGCTGGGGGGATCACTCTCGACGGCGGTGATGTTCGCCGTTGAGAGTGGGTGAGCGGGTTGGCCGAGCCGGTTCGGGCACGGCGGTTGACGCAGGATGAGGGCCGCAGACTGCAGCAACTGGTGCGGCGCGGTAAGCACGACTCGGTTCGGGTGCGACGGGCGCTGATCATCATGGCGTCGGCTTCGGGGACGCCGGTGGTGTCGATCGCTCGTCTCGTGGCGGCGCACGAGGACACCGTCCGCGACGTGATCCATCTGTTCAATGAGATGGGTCTTCGCGCGTTGGACCCTCAGTGGGCGGGAGGCCGTCCCCGCCGGATCAATGACGACGATGAGGCGTTCATCGTCGCGACGGCCACCACGCGCCCGAGCAAACTCGGACGCCCGTTCACCCGCTGGAGCCTGCGGAAACTCGCCGACTATCTTGCCCGAGACGCTGATCGGCGGGTGGTCTGCGGCCGGGAACGGCTGCGGCAGTTGCTGCGCGCCAACGACGTCAGCTGGCAGCGCACGAGGACGTGGAAGGAATCCACGGATCCGGACTTCGACACGAAACTCGATCGCATTGAGCGGGTCACCACACAGTTCCCGCAGCGGTGTTTCGCGTTCGACCAGTTCGGGCCGTTGTCGATCCGCCCGCACCATGGCACCACCTGGCAGAAGCGCAAGCGTCCGGACCGGCTACCGGCGACCTACACGCGCACGCACGGGATCCGCTACTTCCACGGCTGTTACAGCTTCGCTGACGATCAGCTCTGGGGTGTGGTTCGCCGCCGCAAGGGCGCAGACCACACCCTGTCCGCGCTCAAATCGATCCGGGCCGCGCGGCCGGACGGGGCACCGATCTACGTCATCATGGACAACTTGTCGGCGAACAAGACCCCGACCATCCGAGATTGGGCTGCCCGGAACAAGGTCGAGCTCTGCCTGACCCCCACCAGCACGTCCTGGGCGAACCCGATCGAGGCGCAGTTCGGGCCGCTCCGAACGTTCACGATGGCCGGTTCGAACCACCCGAACCACACCGTCCAGACCCGCGAGCTGCAGAGGTATCTGCGCTGGCGCAACGCCAACGCCCGCCACCCCGACGTCCTTGCCGCTCAACGCCGTGAACGAGCCCGCGTCCGCAGCGAACGCCAACAGCGTTGGGGCCGACCCCGCACCAAAGCCGCCTGACCGCTCAGACCCGGTGAACGTTCATGGACAGCGCACTAGAGGACTAGAATCAGGGGTCGAATTCCACCGCGACCAGCAGATGTACGAGTGGACCAAGTCGAGCCCGATTGTCATCGGTGGGCGAAACTTGGATTCCACCGGCAACATAGCATCACTGATCAGCATCACTGATCAGTGTCATCAGACAGGAGAGGCGCGACAGCATCACTGATCAGATGTTGTGAGAAGTTTCTGTACGGGTTTAAACGGCCTGCTTCGCAGGCCGGTCGCGCCGCCCAGCAGGGCCGGGCCGGCGGCCCGCCGCCGACACGCTCCGCTGCGCTGCGGTGTCGTCGGTTCCAGCCCTGCGGCAGGCGCGAACACGAAAGAGCCCCGGGCCGCCGAGATAGCCGGCAGATCCGGGGCTTACAGCTCACGAAGGCACGACGCCTCCGGCGGGGACTCTGACCTCTGCGATGGGGGTGCCATCCCGTCACCCTCCGTCCAGGCGAAGCCGGGTCGGTGTCGTTGTGCTCGGTCGTGCTGTTGACGGTCACTGCGAGGGCCACCGCGGCGGCGGCAGTTCATCGTCCGCCTATCGGCGACGTAGTCGCACTCGGCCGGGTTCGCGCCAAGCCCTTCGGTCGTCGCACGGTAGATCCTGGGATCGGGTTTGCTACCACGAGTTCGCACGAGATGGCCGCCACAATGCGCTCCATCGAGGATGGATAGGCGCCGTCATCGCGGCGGGACTCCGGAGAGCGACCTTGACGCAGCCGTGTCCGAAGCGTGATCGTCCCGGTGTGGCAGATCAATACGGTCCGGACCATGACCTGGCCAGAGCCACCACAGGGTTCCGGAACGGTGCTGCCCTCGTCGTGGGACGGGGGCACCGATGGTTGGTCGACCGGCGCCAAGGTCGGTCTCGCGGTCAGCATCGTCGCGGCCATAGTGATCTGCTCGGTTCCGATGGCTGGATTCTTCGTGTACTGGTTCCTGGGGCCAGACCTCGACGATGCCAAGGCGACCGCCGGGCAATACTTCGACCGGATCGAAGTGGGTGACGACACGGGAGCGTACCGGTTGCTCTGCACCAAGGCCCAGAACGAAATGACTCAGGACTCCTTCGCCGCCAAGCTGAAAGATGGTTCCCGACCGGTCGATCACACCGTCCTCAATGGGAGTTTCTTGGGCGAATCCGGCTATGAGGCCTTGATCGACGTACGGCTCGTCACAGGAAGCGGTGCGATCCGCGAGGTGAATCTCACCCTGAATGGCGGCGACAAGAATCGTTGGCGGGTCTGCGGGGACACCTTCATCTAGAGCGCAGATTCGCGACCGGGGTCGTCAGACTGAAGCCCAGTCACCACCAACCCACAGCTATCCGCTTGAGTGCCTCGCCGACGATTCTCCGTGGCTCGGCACGCGCCGGATCTCGCTCAGCCGTACATCGCCCTGGAACAGATGCGACACTGTGGGGGTGGGAGAGTCGATCTCCGTACTGACCGTGGCATCACGCACGCACGACCTGCGGTCACCGCGACTCGCCGCCCGGTGGCCGAAGGACCGGCCCGTCCCGGAACTCGTGGTGCTCGACCTGGTCATCGACGGGACATCGTTCCTGGACATGGTCTTTGCGCGGCTGCCCACCTTCTCGCTGCGGTCCCCACTATGGGTCGGCCGCCCGCTCGTCCCGATCCACGCGCGTGCCCTGCTCGGCGAAGGGCCCTCAGACCTCCACTACGACGACCCGCCGGATCATGTCGCACTACTCATGTGCCCCTACTGCGCCAACGGCGGTTGCGGCGTACTGTCTGCCCGGCTCATCCGGGACAGCAACCGGGTGCACTGGACCGATATCGGCCGCCAGATTCGCAACCTTGGAGAACTCGACCCATTCACGTTCGACGCCGACCAGTACGACGAGACGTTGCGGCCGTTACTCAACGCGCCGGTCCACGACTCGCCGACTGATGGTTGATCCCCGTGCCTCAAGGGCGCGACTCTCGGTTGAGAAGCTCGCCGAGCGACGAGTCGCCTTAACGAGAACTCAAGTTCAGGATGACTTCGCGACCGCAGTCGTACGGCACCGTACAGCAGCGAAGTACAGCAACCGACCGAGCCGGACTGAGGCGAACCGGTCCGCAGATGGCTTCTGAGCTGCGGTTCATGCCGCATTCACCCTTACCGCCGAGACTCCTTAGATTTAGGCCAGGCCAGGCCAGGAAGTGCGCTGGGATCAAGGCGCCTGGTCGTTCAAGTCCGGCCGATGCTGCTTGATCCAGGCCTCAACGTCATCTCGTCGCCATACCTTGCCCTGGATCAGCTCGTCGTAGGGTGCCGGCCAGTCCGACCGGTGCGTGAGCTGGTAGACGCGCTGACGGCTGATCCCTCCGAGCCGTAAGCGGATTTCGGCTGCTCCCATGAGATCACTGGGCATACGACTACCTTACAAGCGACAACTGCCGAAACATTTCACCCAATCGATGGAACTTCGCTGGGCGCTTCGACGCCGCAGGGCGGCCGCCTGTGGCCCCCACACGCCGAGCGTCGTACAGCCAGCCGTACAGCCAAGTCGCCCGGCTGACCCCGACATCACCCGACACCGACAGACAGGCTGAGCAGGGACACCGCCCCCCCCCTGCCAGCCCGTCCTGATCTACTTCTAATCCGTCGGTCGCAGGTTCGAATTCTGCCGGGCGCGCCATTACTTGCATTATCGGGCGTTCGCCTCATCGGTTTCGTTGCCTGCTTCGGCGCCTGAGCCACAGAGGACTCGTCCCATGAGGTTGCAGCCGAGGTGCACGCCGGCGGTCATGGCCGCCTGAGCGATCGGCAAGGCCTCCTGTTATCCGCCCGAGGCAGCGAGTCGGCCGCAGAGGTGACAAGCCCCAGTCCAACGCCGACCGCACCCCTCGCAGTGTGCCCGACTCGTCGAGCGTGCGGTGTTCGTCGTCGATGAGGGTCGAGCCGGCAGCTCTCAAGGCCAGGTGGCGACGTTGATCATGATTGATATCATCCGGCCGGATGACGCGGGCCGAGCACCGGCCGGCTGGGGAGATGTCGGGTAGGTCCGAATGGCGATGCTGGATAGGGTACGCGGTGAATTCATCGATATCGTTGAGTGGCTGGACGGCAGCCGCGACACGATGGTGTGGCGATTCCCGCGGTATCACAACGAGATCAAGATGGGCGCCCGCCTCGTGGTGCGCGAATCGCAGGTCGCCGTTTTCGTGAACGAGGGCACCATCGCGGACGCCTTCGGTCCCGGCACGCACGTCCTGCACACCCAGAATCTCCCGGTACTGTCCACTCTCAAGGGGTGGAAGTATGGATTCGAGTCGCCTTTCAAGGCCGAGGTGTACTTCGTCAACACTCGACAGTTCACCGACCTGAAATGGGGCACCCAGAACCCGGTCATCGTCCGGGATCCGGAGTTCGGCATGGTGCGACTACGCGCATTCGGCGCGTACGCGCTGCGCATCATCGACGCACGCCGGCTCCTCACCGAGCTGGTGGGCACCGACCCGGAATTCCGTTCGGAGGAGGTCGCCAACTATCTCCAGCAGTTGATCGTGAGCAGGCTGACCTCCGCGCTGGCCACCGCACATGTATCTCTGCTCGACATGGCAGCCCACCAGGAGGCCATCGGCACGCAGCTCACCGAGGTGCTCGCCGAGCAGCTCGCCCCGATGGGCCTGACGATTCCGACCGTCATCGTGCAGAACATCTCGGTGCCGCCCGAGGTGGAGCAGGCGCTCGACCGGCGTACACAGATGGGCATCATTGGGGACCTGCAGCGATACACGACGTTCCAGACCGCCAATGCCATCGAGGACGCCGCCCGGAACCCGGGCGCCGCCGGGCTGGGCACGGGACTGGGCATGGGGATGCTCTTCGGCCAGCGCATGGGTGGGGCCCTCGACGGGAACGCCGGCCACGCCTCCGTGCCCGTACAGCCGCCTCCGCTGCCCGTGACCCCGCAGTGGTACGTGGGTTTGGACGGCAGTCAGCAGGGCCCATTCGACCTCGGCACGCTTACCGGGCAGGTGGGCGCCGGTGCGGTCACCCGAGAAACGCTGGTGTGGCGGGCCGGAATGGCTCAATGGGCACGAGCTGCAGACATACCCGAGCTTGCGCCCCTGTTCGCCCACACGCCGCCCCCGATGCCCCGATGACCGGCCCGGGTCCGTCCGCCGCCATCTCCTCCAGTTGCCCGTCCTGCGGAGCCGGGATGGAGGTCGACCAGGGCGCAGGTGTCATGCGATGCCCGTACTGCCGGCGAGAGGTCCTCATGCCGGCGACGCCGGCCTCCGGGACCGGCTGGCCGTTCGGCACGGGTGGCGCAGACATGCCGCACATCACCATCAGCAGCGCTCGGACGTTCACACAGAAGCCCGAAGCGATCCGCCGCCAGAAGTTGATGGTGTTGATCTTCGGAATAGGGGCTTTCCTGGCGATGGGAGCCGTCCTGACCTCGATCCTCTCGTCCACTCTGTTCGATTCGTCTGGCGACGTGGAAGAGGTGGAGGTGGGAGCTGCGGCGCGGTTCAAGTCGTTCGAAGCGACGGTCCGCGGCGTCGACTGCACCAAGCAGTCGATCACCAAACCCGATGATCCGGCGACCTCCTTCGACGACACCATGGCCGAGAAGGCCGAGGGCAAGTTCTGCGTGGTCTCCTTCTCGGTGAAGAACGTCGGCGAGAAGACCGACACCTATCCGACATGGAGCTTCGAGGCCACCAGCCCGACGGAACGCGTGCTCGACAGAAAATACACCGCCG
Organism: Couchioplanes caeruleus; assembly: GCF_003751945.1. NCBI lineage: Bacteria > Bacillati > Actinomycetota > Actinomycetes > Micromonosporales > Micromonosporaceae > Couchioplanes > Couchioplanes caeruleus. The sequence goes on from NZ_RJKL01000001.1 coordinate 2,804,618, forward strand.
AGGACTACGCCAACAAAGGGAGCAAAGCTCTCGATGAGCCGATCGATCCAGGAAAGACTGCCGATCAGCTTCTGGTCTTCGACGTTCCCACCGACACGACACTCGCATACCTACAAATTTGCGCTGTGTTCGACGAACCCACCATCAAGGTGAAGTTCAGCTCATGATTGTCGCCGGTCCGACCTGGCTTCGGGCAGGTCGGACCGGCGAGGGCCATCGCCGGGAAAAGCCGGGGGGCCGGCGCCAACCCGGTGCCCACAGATGGGCCGAGGGTGGGCGTGCCGCCGCCATGACGTCGGTGCGCTGAGGGTCGCCCGGACGGAGCTGTCGGCTGGTCATGGCATGTCGGTCGAGGAAATCCGGAAGGCCGTGAAGGGCTGGCCGGCTGACCGGATGCTGGGAAGTCAGGTGATCAGGGCAGAGCCGGTCGCTTCGACGGCGAGGACGCGGCAGACGACAGACGCGCAGGGTCGCGGTCGATGAGCGGAAGCCACCGCCGGGCGGCAGGGCGTCACGGATCGGTGAATCTGCCGCTGTCAGCTTCGTGTCGTATCGGATTTCCCTCCGGCCGCATCCATCCTGCAACCGCACCGGTTCGCAGTTCGCTACGCGCCGGACCGAGACTGACATTCAACGACGGGGGCAGGAGATTCCAAGCATGTATCTCACCTGGGCGGATATCGCGCAGACACTGCTGGCCGGCCTCGCCGGGATGCTGGGCGTCTTTCTGGTGGAGGAAGGGCTCCGTGTGCTGCGCGAGCGCGGCCTGTCCCCTGCACGCTGGGCGCAGAACCGGACGTTCTTGACACCGCGCGCCAGGGCAGTTCAGGCCGTATCCGAGGCCGACACTCCGTAGGCGGCGCCTACAGGTTCGGCGTCGGCGCCACGGTTGACCGGGCCGTCGACCGCCGCCATCGCCAGCCGATGCCGAAGAACATCACCGACAGGTTCATGTCGGTGTAGCCGTAGAACGGCATCACGACCAGCGCGATCACCGGGATGACGCGGAGCCACTTGGCGGGCGTGCTCACCGCCGCCAGCCGCCGAGCGGCGATCACGAACAGCAGCAGGAACACCAGCAGGGCCGGGATGCCGTGGCTGTACATCATGAGCCAGATCCGGCCTGGGTGCCGAGCGGCTCCGAGGCGTGGGTGGTGTCGACCATGCGCGGGCCGCCGTAGCCGATCAACGGTGAGTGGGCGACCGCGTCCAGGGTCCGCCGGTAGATGTCGGTCCGGTCCTTGGTCGAGTCGGTGTTCTCGACCCGGTTCAGGGGGCCTTCTCCTCACTCAGAGCAGGCCGGATCCGGCGCGAACGGGTGCCGGTCTCCCCGCAGCCGGGCCAGCCGTGCCGCCTGCCGGTCCGCCAGCCCGTGGGCGCGGCGCCGGCGCCGGTCGTGCCGGGCCGCTGCGGCAGCGGCCCGGCTGCGCCTCGTCTCCTCCGCGCGCGCCCGCAACCGCTGGCGCCACTCCTGCGGAGCCGTCGTCATTTGCGGTTGTAGAGGCGCATGGTGAGCGGGCCGAAGACGGCGACGAGCACCGCGCTCGCGACCAGGACCCACAGCGTCTCGCCCGAGTCCCAGTCGCCGGCCATCAGCGATCGGACCGCCGCGACCAGGTGGGTGATCGGATTGACCTTGACGAAGGCCTGCAGCCAGCCGGGCATCGTGCCCGGGTCCACGAAGACGTTGCTCAGGAAGGTCATCGGGAACAGCACCAGCATGCTCACGCCCATGACCGACTTCTCCGACCTGAGGAACAGGCCGAACATGGTCCAGATCCAGGAGAAGGCGAAGGAGAAGACCACCAGCAGGCCCACGCCGGCGGCGACGCCGGCGAAGCCGCCGGACGGGCGGAAGCCGAGGACCAGACCGACGATCATGATGGTCGTCGCGGCGAGGACGTAGCGCAGGACGTCGCCGAAGATCATGCCGACCAGGGCCGCGGGCCGCCAGACGGGCAGGGACCGGAAGCGGTCGAAGACGCCCTTCTCGATGTCCGTGTTCAGGCCCACGCCGGTGTACATCGTGATCATCACGACACTGGTGACCATGATGCCGGGCAGTAGGAACTGCAGGTATTCCCTGGTCGAGCCGGCCAGGGCGCCGCCGAAGAGGTACGTGAACATCAGCGTCATGATGATCGGGAAGGCGGTCACGTCGAAAAGCTGCTCGGGGACGTGCTTGATCTTCAGCATCGCCCGCCACCCGAAGGTCAGCGAGGCGGCCAGGGCGCCGGGCCGGCTCGGGCGCTCCTCGCGGGCGAGCACGGCGGCCAGCGTCTCCGCCGACGGCGTGTAGACGGTGGTGGCCTCGGTGGTCGTGGCGGTCATGCGGCCACCTCCTCGGTGATCGGCTTGTCGGTCAGCGCGAGGAAGACCTCGTCGAGGCTGGGCTGACCCAGGGAGAAGTCGTCGACCACGATGCCGGCGTCGGCCAGCGCCGCGAGTGCCCGCGAGGCCTGTTCGGCGGCGCCCTGCTCGGAGCCGCTCGCACCGGCCCGCGCGGTGAGCGCGACCGGGTCGGCCTCGGCCTGCACGCCGACACCCAGCACCGCCGCCAGCAGCCGCTCGGCCTCGGGGCGTCGCGCGGCGTCGCGCAACCGCACGTGGACGGTGCCCGCCCCGATCGACGCCTTGAGCGATCCGGGGGTGCCCTCCGCGATGACCTTGCCGTGGTCGATCACGGCGATCCGGCCGGCGAGCCGGTCCGCCTCGTCGAGATATTGCGTGGTGAGCAGGACCGTGGTGCCGTGGGCGACCACGACCCGGATGATGTCCCAGACCTGGTTGCGGCTGCGCGGGTCGAGGCCGGTGGTCGGCTCGTCCAGGAACAGCAGGTCGGGGGTGTTGAGGATGCTGGCGGCGATGTCGATGCGCCGCCGCATGCCGCCGGAATACTTCTTCACCTGTCGGTCCGCCGCCTCGGTGAGGCCGAACGCCTCGAGGAGCTGAGCGGCACGGGCCCGGGCGGCCGGCTTGCCGTGGCCCAGCAGACGGGCGAGCAGGACGAGGTTCTCCGTGCCGGTGAGGTCCTCGTCGACCGAGGCGTACTGCCCGGTGAGGCTGACCCGGCCGCGGACCGCGTCGGCCTCGCGGACCACGTCGTGCCCGAAGACCCGGGCCTGACCGCCGTCGGGTCTCAGCAGGGTGGCGAACATACGCACGAGGGTCGTCTTGCCGGCGCCGTTGGGGCCGAGCAAGCCGTACACCGTGCCTTGTGGGACGGTCAGGTCGACGCCGTCGACCGCGCGGTTGTCTCCGAAGACCTTGACGAGACCGGAGGTCTCGACGGCAGGTGTGTTGGGCATGGACGCATCCTGCCGCGACCGTGTGACATTTTCCTCGGTACGCCGTGAAGAGGGGACGCCCGGCAGGTGGGACCCCGCCCACCGTCGAGTTCCGTTCGAGCGGCGGGCACTAGGCTGGGACGCCTGTGAACTGGGCTTCGGCGTGGCGGCCCGGGCGAAGCGATTCCCCACACGGAACGGACAGTGATGATCGACCAAGCCAAGGTACGAGTTCTGCTGCTCGAGAGCATTCACCCCGACGCGGTGTCCCGGCTCGAGGCAGAGGGTTACCAGGTCGAGTCCCTGCGGAACGCTCTCGACGAGGCCGAGCTCATCGACCGCATCCCGGGCGTGCACCTGCTCGGCATCCGCTCCAAGACCCGAGTCACCGCCAAGGTGCTCGAGGCCGCGGACAGCCTCGTCGCGATCGGCGCCTTCTGCATCGGCACCGACCAGATCGACCTCGGCACCGCCTCGCGGGCCGGCATCGCCGTGTTCAACGCCCCGTTCTCGAACACCCGCTCGGTCGTCGAGCTGGCGCTCGCCGAGATCATCGCGATGACGCGGCGGCTGACCGAGAAGAACGAGCTCATGCACGCCGGCGTCTGGGACAAGGCCGCCAACGGCAGCCACGAGGTCCGGGGCCGGCGGCTCGGCATCGTCGGGTACGGCAACATCGGCACCCAGCTCTCGGTGCTCGCGGAGAACCTCGGCATGCACGTGTCTTTCTTCGACACGGCGGACAAGCTCGCGCTCGGCAACGCCCAGCGGTGCAGCTCGCTGGACGAGCTGCTCGCGTCCACCGACGTGGTCACCCTGCACGTCGACGGCCGGCCGGGCAACGCCGGCTTCTTCGGCGCGGAGCAGTTCTCCCGGATGCGGCAGGGTGCGATCTTCCTCAACCTCTCCCGCGGCATCGTCGTCGACCATGTCGCCCTGCGCGAGGCGCTGACCAGCGGCCACCTCTCGGGCGCGGCCGTGGACGTGTTCCCCAAGGAGCCGAAGGGCCGCGGCGACGAGTTCGTCTCCGAGCTGCGGGGCCTGCCCAACGTCATCCTGACGCCGCACATCGGCGGCTCCACGGAGGAGGCCCAGGCCGACATCGGCGACTTCGTGGCCAACAAGCTGGCCCACTTCGTGCACGAGGGCAACACGACGCTGAGCGTCAACCTGCCCAGCGTCGCCCTGCCGGCGCAGCCCGGCATGAGCCGCATCGTGCACGTGCACGTCAACATGCCCGGCGTGCTGGCGCAGGTCAACAGCATCCTCGCCGAGCACCAGGTCAACGTCGAAGGTCAACTGCTCAGCACCCGCGGCGAGTACGGCTACCTGATCACCGACATCAGCGGCGAGTACAGCGCCGACGTCCTGGACCAGCTTCGCGGCATGAACCAGACGGTCCGCCTGCGGGTGCTTTCGTGAGCGACCTCGAGGACGTCCTGCGCGGGGTCGTCGGCGACCAGCACGTTCTCGTCGACGAGGACCTGAAGGCGCAGTATCAGACCGACTGGACCCGGCGCTTCTCCGGCGAGGCCCGCTGCGTCGTGCGGCCGGCGGACACCGCCGAGGTGGCCGCGGTCGTGCGCGCCTGCGCCGAGGCGGGGGTGGCCGTCACCGTGCAGGGTGGCAACACCGGCCTGGTGGGCGGCGGCGTGCCGGCCGGCGGCGAGGTGCTGCTGAGTCTCGGCCGGCTCACGTCGTGCGAGGACGTGGACGTGCTGGAGGCCCAGGTGACGGTGGGCGCGGGCGTGACGCTGGAACGGCTTCAGCAGCACGCCCGGCCGCACGGCCTGGACGTCGGCGTCGACCTCGCGGCCCGGTCCGCCGCGACGGTCGGCGGCCTGGTCGCGACCAACGCGGGCGGCATCCGGGTGGTGCGTTACGGCAGCATGCGCGAGCAGGTGACCGGCATCGAGGCCGTCCTCGCGGACGGCAGCGTGGTGACTCGGCTGGTCGGCCTCGCCAAGGACAACACCGGGTACGACCTCGCCCAGCTCCTCGCCGGCAGCGAGGGCACGCTGGCGATCGTGACAAGGGTCCGGCTCCGGCTGGTCCCGCTGCTTCCCGCCCGCGCGGTCGCACTGGTCGCGGTCGACGGCATCGGGGGCGCGCTCGACCTGCTGGCCGCGGCGCGCGCCGGCCTTCCGGCCCTGGCGGCGGCCGAGCTCTTCCTTTCCGAAGGCCTCGATCTGGTACGGGCGCACGGCAACCTCGCCGCCCCGTTCGCCGAGGCACACCCGGCGTACGTGGTGCTGGAGTGCGCGGCGCGCACCGATCCCACCGACGACCTGCTCGAGGTGCTCGGCGAGTGCGAGGCCGTGCGCGACGCGACGGTGGCCTCGGACGTCACCGGCGTGGCGAAGCTGTGGGCGTACCGGGAGACCCACACCGAGGCGATCAGCGCCGCCGGCGTACCGGTGAAGCTGGACGTTTCCGTGCCCCTGCGCGAGCTGGCCGGGCTCGTCGCCGATCTGCCCGGCACGGTCGCGGCGGCCGCACCGGGCGCTCGGCCGATCATCTTCGGTCACCTCGGCGAGGGCAACCTGCACGTCAACGTGCTCGACGCAGGCGCGCATGCCGAGGAGGTCACCGACGCGGTGCTGCGGCTGGTCGCCTCGCGCCGAGGCAGCATCAGCTCCGAGCACGGCGTCGGCCGTGCCAAGGCGCGGTGGCTGCCGCTGTCGCGCTCGGCGGCCGAGGTGGCGGCCATGCGCCGGATCAAGACGGCCCTCGACCCGGCGGGCCTGCTGAACCCAGGAGTGCTGCTCAGCGAGTAAGGCCGGGCCTGCTGAACCCCCGGAGTGCCGCTCAGCGAGGAACGGCAGGCCTGCTGAACCCCGGAGCGCCGCTCAGCGAGGAATGGCGACCGGGAGCGACGTCACTGGGCGGTGTCGATCGACAGCAGGGTCACCCGGGAGGCGGCCTCGACGTCGTAGCGGTCGTTGGTCGCCCAGTCCTTCGGCGTCACGGTGGAGCCGGGCGGCACGTCGCGCAGCGTCTTGTCGCCGGCGGCGACGGTCGTCGCGCCGCCCTTCACCCGCACCCGGACCGGGTTGCCGGCCGGCGAGGTCATGGCCAGCTCCTCGACCGCGCCGGTGGCCTTCAGCGGGACGGTGCCGGCCGCGGCGGGAAGCTGGATCTGGGCACGCCGGGCGCCGCCGACGAGGTCGATCCCGGCGACCCGGCCGGACTGCATGTTGAGGACCTGTTCCTCGACGGCGCCGGAGAGACGCAACGTCCAGACGACCTTGGCGGAGAGCACGACCTCCACGGTGCCGGAGTCGCCCTTGCCGTCCGGCGTGAGCTCCAGCCGTACGTCGTCCTGCGCGACCGCCGCCTTCGGCAGCAGGCCGGAGTCCTCGGCCGTCGTCATCTTGTAGAGGGCGTCCCCGAGGTCCTCGCTGCGGACGGTCACCCGCTTCGCCGCGCTGACCAGTTCGAAGCTCGCCGCCGTGCGGCCGTCGAGGGGGCCGGTGACCGTACGCTGCGAGGTCGCGCCGACGCCGAGCTCGAGCACGGACGTGAGGTCGGAGTCGGAGCCGGAGAAGTAGGTGACGCCGGCGACCGTACCGCCGAGCAGCACGGCCGCGGTGAGCGCCAGGCCGGCGACCATGACGCCCCGGTTGCGGCGCGGCGGGGCCGGCATCCCGGCGGCCTGCGCCGGCCCGGCGGGGTGTTTGGGCGCCCGGTGCGGCCGGATCTCGCGGCCCGGACCCTCCAGGACGTCCCCTATGTGGTCGTCCGTGGCGGGGAAACCGGCGGCCAGGGGGCGCCGGGAACGGTCGAGCACCGATTCGGCGCTGACGGTGCGTGCCGGGTTAGCGGCGTCGAACCACTGGTCCACACCGGATGCACGATCGTACGTTCGCGACGAACCCGACATGTCCGATCCGTGCGTGGCCGGCGCGGCATGCGCAGGCGACCCCGCGGCATGCGCAGGCGACCCCGCGGCATGCGCAGGCGACCCCGCCGCATGCGCAGGCGACCCCGCCGCATGCGAACGCGACGCTGCATGCGAGTGCGGCTTCCGACCACCGGCGGGCGAGGCGCCAGACCCGGCCATCGGCGCGGGACCGGACCCGAAGCCAGACCCGGCGGCCGACGCAGGACCGGACCCGAAGCCAGACCCGGCGGCCGACGCAGGACCGGACCCGAAGCCAGACCCGGCGGCCGACGCAGGACCGGACCCGAAGCCGGGGGAGGAAGCGGGCGCAGGACCGGATGCCGGGCCAGGGGCGGAGGCGGGCGTGCCCGGGCCGCCGGGGACCGGACGATCCTCGCGCCAGTTGCCGCTGATCGGCCCGGCGCTCACGCCGAACGACGTACGCCCGCCCGTGGCCGGCGGTGCGGGACCGAACTCCGGCTCGGGTGTGGGTGGGCGACCACCCTCCGAGGGCGCGGCGAAAGCGTTCCAGCTCCCGGAGTCGGCCATGCTGTCCTCCCACTCGTCACGGAGCGCGCTGTCCGCAGGCGGTCGCCGGTACGGCAGCGGGTCGGCTCCGGGACCGCGATTCAACGATCTTTTGTCCCTATTGGCCCAGTCGGCACCTGAACTGGCCGGCAAGTTGGCCAGCACCACGGACACATCGGACGAATCGCCGCTCAGACGTTCCACGCGAATCCCTCCCCCACCCGCGGCGCCGGCCTCCGGGCGCTCCGGCGAGTGGTACGGATTCCGTAGCCACGCGGATGAGTGAGAGAGTGAACTACTCTGCGTTATGTCCGTCGGGCCGCAGCAGGCCCCTGCGGGTGGCCACCGCGACCGCCTCGAGCTGACTGTGCGCGCCGAGTTTGCCCAGCACGGCCTTCACGTAGCCACGGCAGGTATGCACGCTGATGCCGAGCCGCCGGGCGATCGCCCGCGGGTCGAGGCCGGAGCCCATCAGCACCAGCACCTCGTGCTCACGCGCCGTGAGCCCACCGGCCCGCGGGCCGACGACCGGGGCGGTGCTGCGCAACAGACGCGCGAGGATGTCGGTCGACACCGTCATGCCGCCGCCGTGCGCGGTGCGGATGGCGTTCATCACGTCGCCGAGCGGGCCGTTCTTCGACAGGAAGCCCGACGCCCCGGCCGCGGTCGCGCGCCCGACCAGGGCGGACTCGTTGTTCGCGGTCAGTATCACGAAGCGGGTGTCGGGCAGGCGGTGCCGTAGCAGCTCGGCGATGGCGATGCCGTCCGCGTCCGGGAGGTCCGGGTCGAGCAGCACCACGTTGGGGCGCAGCTCCTGGACCATTCGGATGGCCTGTTCACCCGTACGCGCATGCCCCTGGTAGTGCAGCTCGGGCTGCCCGGCCAGCGCCACACCGAGCAGCTCGGCGAACGTCTGATGCCCGTCCACCACGAGCACCGTGATCGCCTCGCTCACCATTCACGCCTCCTGATCCGCCAGCGCTGGAAGTCTATGTGTCCGTGTCGCGAAGCCAAGGCGTACCAACAGTCTGACAGCACATCCGAGCCAAGCCGACCGCAGTGCCCGCCCGCCGGAGGGATGAGGACGAGCGGCCGCCAAAACTCGTATCTTCGGCGGAACCCACCCCTCGCTTTCGGGGTTCTGTTCACCGTGGCGGTGGCTTGTCGCACGACCGTCCCCCGTACAGGGTGATACGTCATGTACGAAATCCAGCTTTTCGGTCGCCTCGAGGTTCGCACCCGGGGAGTGCGGCTCTCCGGCGAGGACCTCGGCGGCGCGGAGCCGCGGCAGATCCTGGCCCTGCTCGCGCTGCACGGCGCGCTGCGCAAGGACGAGCTGGCCGACATGCTGTGGGCCGGACGGCCACCCGCCACCGCCGAGGACACGATGGAGAGTCATCTGTCCCTTTTGCGCCACCGGCTCGATCCCGACGCGGATCCGGAATCGGTGATCACCACGGCCGGCGGCGGTTACGCCCTGGTGGCCGAGCAGGTACGCGTCGACGTCGCCCGCTTCGAGGAACTGGTGGCCGCCGCGTCCGGGCGTACGGCGAGCCGGGCCCTGCGCCCGTTGACGGCGGCGGCACACCTCGCGGGGCGCCCGCTGCTGGAGGACGTCGAGCAGCCGCGCTGGGCCGCCGACGCCCGCGAGCGCTACCGCGTGCGGGTGGTGACCGCCCTGCTGGACGCGGCCGGGTATGCCTCGGCGATCGGCGACCCGCGGACGGCGCTCACCCTCGCGCAGCAGGCGCTCGACCTCGACCCCGCCTCCGAGCACGCTCGGGCGATCATGGACAAGGCCCGGCAGGCCCTCCGTGAGACGCACCACGCGTCGGCGCCGGCTCCGGGGAAAATCACCGCATAAGCCCCGCACCGTACGGCTAAATGCCAGGCGTCCCCTCGCTGCGACGCCGAGAATGCCCGGGTGCGAACCGAGCTTCTTCCCGTACCCCTGGCTCCGGAGATCTCCCTGCACCTCGCCGGCGGCGACACGGGGTTGTTCGACGCGACCGGGGGCGAATTCCGCAGCGACGTCCCGCCGCCCTTCTGGGCCTTCGTCTGGGCCGGCGGCCAGGCCCTCGCGCGCTACGTCCTCGACCATCCCCGGATCGTCGCGGGCCGGCGGGTACTGGACATCGCCGCCGGATCCGGCGTCGCGGCCATCGCGGCGGCCCGGGCGGGCGCGGCGAGCGTCGAGGCGCTGGACCTCGATCCCGCGGCGGCGGAGGCAACCCGGCGGAACGCCGCGGCCAACGGGGTGACGGTCCGGGCCCGCGCCGCCGACGTCACCGAGGCCGGCCCGGCCGACGTCGTGCTGGCCGGGGACGTGTTCTACACCCGTACGGTCGCCGACCGCATGACCTCCGCCCTGCGCCCGGTCGCCGCCTCGGGCGCCCTGATCCTGGTTGGCGACCCGGGTCGGGGGTACTTCCCTGAGCGGCTGTTCATCCGCAGGGCGGAATACACCGTGCCGGTGCCGGCGGCCCTGGAGGAGACGGAAACGCTGGTCACCGCCGTCTGGGAGATGCGAAACACGATGCTTTCACCAACCAATAAGTTGTAGGCTGCACGCATATTGACGGGGAGTGCAGCATGCAGCAGAACGGCGAGGAGGCCGTCTCCCGGCTGGCCGACGAACTTCAGCGGTTCTTCCGCCTCGGCGCACGCGCGAAGAGCATGCTCAACGCCGGAGATCTCGGCGCCGAGTTCTCCGCCCTGATGCTGTTGTTCCCCCTGTGCCAGATGGGACCGTTGCGAGTCACCGACCTGGCCGAGGTCAAGGGCGCCGACCCGTCCACGATCAGCCGGCAGGCGGCGCAGCTCGTCAAGGCCGGCCTTGCCCGCCGGGAGGCGGATCCGGCCGACGGGCGCGCGTCCCGGCTGACCGTCACCGACGCCGGGCTCACCGCCTGCCAGCGCCTGCAGGAGGCGCGACTGGTCCTGATCAGCGAGACGCTCAGTGACTGGCCGGCAGAGCGCGTGGGCGCGTTCGCCGGCCTCTTCGAAGAATTCAACAGCTCCGTCGAGGCGCGGCTGCGCAGCGACCCAGCCGTATCAGCACGGGAGAGCGCGTGACCAACTCCAGCACCACCGCAGGGACGGCGGCCGGGCCGGGCGCCGGCGCAGAGGGCGCCGAACCTTCCGGGGAATTCACCCACCGCCAGATCATCACGGTGCTGATCGGCCTGATGATGGGCATGTTCCTCGCGGCGCTCGACCAGACCATCATGGCCACGGCGACCCGGACCATCGCCGACGACCTCGACGGCTTCAACCTGCAGGCCTGGGCGACGACGGCGTTCCTCATCACGTCGACGATCTCCACCCCGCTCTACGGCAAGCTCTCCGACATCTACGGGCGCCGGCCGTTCTTCCTGTTCGCGATCGGCGTGTTCATCCTCGGCTCGATCCTCTGCGGGCTGTCGCAGAGCATGTACGAGCTGGCCGCCTTCCGCGCGATCCAGGGCATCGGCGCCGGCGGCCTGATGTCGCTGGCCCTGGCGATCATCGGCGACATCGTCCCGCCCCGCGAACGCGCGAAGTACCAGGGCTTCTTCCTCGCGGTTTTCGGTACGGCGAGCGTCATCGGCCCGATCCTCGGCGGCTTCTTCGCCGGCGCCGACCAGATCCTCTGGATCGACGGCTGGCGCTGGGTCTTCTACCTCAACGTCCCGATCGGCATCGCGGCGATGATCGTGGTGGCCCGCGTCCTGCATCTGCCGCACCACCGCACCGACCACCGCATCGACTGGCCGGGCGCGGTCGCGCTCATCGTCGGCCTGGTGCCGCTGCTGACCGTGGCCGAGCAGGGCCGCGAGTGGGGCTGGGACTCCCCCCGCGCCATCGCCTGCTACCTGATCGGCGGCATCGGGCTGGTGGCGTTCGTGCTGGCCGAGCGCGCGTACAAGGACGAGGCGCTGCTGCCGCTGCGGCTGTTCGGCAACCGTACGGTCGCCGTCGGCTCGATCTCCAGCACGATCCTCGGCATGGCGATGTTCGGCGGGCTCATGACCGTCCCGCTGTACCTGCAGATCGTCAAGGGCAGCTCCCCCACCGTCGCGGGCCTGCAGATGATCCCGTTCGTGGTCGGCATCATGGCCGGCTCGATCACCGCGGGGCAGCTCATCGCCCGTACCGGTCGCTACCGGATCTTCCCGATCATCGGCAGCATCCTCATGGCCATCTCGCTCGCGCTCTTCGCGCTGATCGGCGCGGACACCCCGCTCTGGAAGACCATGCTGATCATGGTGCTGATGGGCCTGGGCCTCGGCGGCAACATGCAGCCGATGATCACCGCGGTGCAGAACGCCGTGTCGCCGCGGGAGATCGGCGTGGCGACCAGCTCGGTGACGTTCTTCCGCTCCATGGGCGGCACTCTCGGCACCGCGGTCTTCCTGTCGGTGCTCTTCAACGTGCTGCCTACCAAGATCAAGGATGCGTACACGGAGGCCGGGGTGCCCTCGCCACAGGGCGGAGGCGGCGTCGACCTGAGCGACACGTCGTTCCTCAGCGAGCTGCCGGAGGCGCTCGCCCACCCGTTCAAGGTCGGCTTCTCCGACGGCATCCAGGTCGTGTACCTGCTGGCGCTCGCGGTCATGGCGATCGGCCTGGTCGTCGTCTTCTTCCTGCCGGAGATCGCGCTGTCGCAGCGCTCGGCCCAGCAGCAGCGCGCCGACGAAGCGGCCGCCGCCGCGGCAAGCGGAGGAGCTCGCTGACAACCTCCGCGGGGTACGGGCGCAGCCCGTGCTCGTACCCTGTGTCCATGGCAGTGGTGAAAATCAACGCGATCGACGTCCCCGAGGGCGCGGGCCCCGAGCTGGAGAAGCGCTTCGCGGCCCGGCAGGGTGCGGTGGAGAAGGCCGAGGGATTCCTAGGCTTCGAGCTGTTGCGTCCGGTGGCGGGCGAGACCAGGTACTTCGTCTACACCCGCTGGGAGAGCGAGGAGCACTTCCAGGCCTGGTCCTCCGGCATGGGCCGCGCCGCGCATTCGGGTGAGCGGGCCCGTCCGGTGGCGACCGGCGCCGACCTGCTCGAGTTCGAGGTCGTCCAGAGCGTCTCGAAGTAACCCGCCGCCGTGGCGGCGGATCAGGTGTCGGCGTAGCGGGCCGCGGCGGCGATCAGGCGCTCGGCGACTTCCTCGCGCGGCAGGCCGAGCCGCTGCGAGGTGTCGCGCAGCACGTCGTAGGCCTCCCGGACGCCGCAGCCGCGCTGAGCGATGATCACACCGGCGGCACGGTCGACGGCCGAGTCCGAGCACTGCCCCGCCCGGCGGTGGACCTCGCCGAGGAGCAGCTCGGCCTGCCCGACCACCGCCATCGCGGTGAGCAGCGTCTCCGGCTCGATTCCCGGCCGGTCGGCGAACAAGGTCACCGCGCCGACGGCCGACCGCCGCAGATCCAGCGGGATCGACGCGACGGCGCGCACTCCCTCGTCCCGGGCGCGCTCGGCCAGTTCGGGCCAGCGCCCGTCCGCGGAGAGGTCGGTAACGGCGACGACCGCGCGGGTCCGGGCCGCTTCCAGCCCGGGGCCGTCGCCGATCGCGTACTGGAGATCGTCGAGGGCCTGGGCCCGCGGACCGGATGCGGCAAGGGTGGGCGGGCCGCCCTCGCCGATCAGCGCCACCGAGCAGCGCACCGCGCCCGGCACCGCGCCCGCGGTGAAGACGGCGAGCCGGTCGAGCGCCTGCGCGACGTCGTCGGTGCCGAGCAGCAGGGCGGACAACTCGTGCAGAAGCCCGGCCACCTCGACCGGGTGCGGCGCCGCGCCACCGTTCGTGGCCTGACCCTCCGGAACGGCGCCGCGCCCAGACTGACCCTCGGGAGCGCCGCCACGGTCGGCCTGGCGCGACGAGGCGCGGTCCTTGGCCCCGCGCTTACCCGCCGTCATGTTGGCGCCCTGGCGGCCCCTCTGGGCCGCCCGAACGGGCCGCCGGCTGTTGTGGCCGCCGCTCCGGCGGCCGTTGCGCCCCCCGCGGCGCCGCCGAGGGTCGGTATCTCCGCTCTGCGTGTCATCGGCGGGCGAGGCCCCGGCTCCGTGCGGGACACCTCCCACGCCCGGCAGGGCGCCGTCCGAGGCGGGCAGGGCGGCGACGGAGAGCGCTGTCTCCGCCTCGCGCCGGGACCGCCCGCGAACGCCGAGCCGGCTCGGGTCGGGCTTGCCCACGGCGTTCGCCGGCTTGCCGAGACGCGCCGCCGACCGCCGCTCTGTGCTCCGTTCCGGGGCAGACATTTGCCCGATATTGCCATGCTCATCCGTGAACACGAAAGTGGTGTCCACTAACGGGTGCCATCCGCGGGCGTAACCGTCTGGCCCGACGCGCGATGTTCCAGGAATGTGCTCGGCGCGGCGCCCGGGTCCTCCTCGCGCTCGTCCGACTCGGCGAGAATCGCCTCGGCCTGGGCCCGCGGGTCGGCGCTTCCCGCGGCCCGCTCCTCCGGCAGCAGGTCAACCGCACGCCGCCGCACCCGATCATCACTCATATCCGTCCGGTACCCGCGATCGGCGGCCTCGAAAACTCCGGAAACGACGCCGCCCCCGGACGGGTCCGGGGGCGGCGTGACGAGGATGCCGGTGCGCAGGTCGCCTCGCGGCGAGTGGCTCAACGCGGCTCCAGCCGGACGGTATTCCGCGAAGGCTATGGGTGAGGCCCGGGGACACTGGGCACACCGGCATCTGCCCTCAACCGTCGGCAGCACCCCATGATTCCGGTAGCAAATGTGACCTGGACCACATTCATTCCGGCGTACGGACCGCACCATCGTTTGCGCGCCGACCTCCCGGGTAGTCGAGCGACATGACGCAGCAGCAGAACGAACGCCTGCCCGCCCTGGGTGACGACGACGGCACCCCGGACGGCGCGAGCGACTTCGCCGGGGAGCACGCCGACACGGCCGTGGAGCGCGCCGTCGTCGAGGATCGCGACACGGGCGAGCAGGAGAGCCCGCGCGGCTGGTCGGGCATGGAGAAGGACGGCCCACCCTGACGAAGGCCGGTGCAGGTCGGGCTTACGCGAGCGCGCGGCCGAACGTCTGCTGCCCGAGCCGCTCCTCCTCCTCGCTTCGCGCCGGGACGCCTTCCGCGGCCTCCTTGGCGAGCGAGTACGCCATCTGCAGGAAGTCCGAGGCCGCCGTCGCCGTGAAGACGGTGGCCGCCAGCCGGGTGAGCCGCGGGGCGAACACCAGGCCGCTGGTCAGGCCGGTGGCGATCCAGACCGCCAGGCAGAAGGGGCAGCTAACCAGCTCGCCGATCGAGTGGCGCACGCTGCCGCCGTGGTCGCGTACCTCTTCGTTGACCTCCCCGCTGCCGCCGGACTCGGCGTAGCGGGTGAAGGGTGCCCGCAGCGGGCTGGTGATCGAGTCCTTGGCGATCAGCCGGCTCAGTTTGTGGGTGGCGATCGAGATCAGGACGACGTCCGCGACGGAGGGACGCTCCGGCACCGCACGACCGGTGATCTTCGCGGCGACGCCCAGGCTTCCCGCGAGCACCCCGAAGGTGCCCATCATGGCCGCGTATCCGCCGAGGGGCCGGTGCTCGTGAGGGGCGTACTGCCGACGCAACCGGTCGAGCCGGGCGCGTACCGAGGGAGTCATGCGGTTCCTCTCAGAAATCCTGGGTGAGCCGGTGCGGATCGACCTCGCGCCCGGGATGACGGGCCAGGTACTCGGTCTCCAACTCGGCCGTACGCCGCAGATGATTGGCGAGCGCCGCGTCAGGGCCGTGCCGCAGCGTCGCGAGCCGCGTCCGGTGCAGGCTGCCGAGCTCGCGGAGCAGATCGTCGTCGGCGAGACCCGACGGGTCTATGCCCTGCTCGGTGCCGACACGGTCGCCGACCTCGGAGTCGCTCATGATCTCTTCCTCTCTCGGTGCTTGCCGCAACGGTTGCCCGGGTGGCCTTCGGTCAAACCCCTGCCGCACACCGCGGCCCCGGACCGACGGCAGCGGCGGCCCGGCCCGGCCGAGGCTGCCGGTACGCTCGACGCATGAGAGCGCTGTGGACCCCGGCGTGGATCGTGCGCCACGTGGTCGCCCTCGTCCTCATCGCGGGCTTCCTGGGCCTGGGCTGGTGGCAGTTCAGCCGCGCGACCGGCGGCAACACCCTGAGCTGGGGCTACACCGTCGAATGGCCGGTCTTCGCGGCCTTCGTCGGTTTTCTGTGGTTTCGCGAGGTGCAGCAGGAGCTCAGGTCCCGCCGCCAGCGGACAGAAAAGCCGGCGGTGGAACAGGACGCCCGGAGCACTGCCGGCTCGGCCGCGGATGCTCCGGTCACGGTGCGGCGGCCGGTGCGGGCCTCGGTGAACCGGCAGGCTCCCCCGGCCGGCAGCGACCCGGAGCTCGACGCCTACAACGACTATCTCGCCTGGCTCAACGCCCACCCCGGGGCGCGGCCGGGCGACTACCCCGGACGCAAGAGCGGCATCAAGTAAGGACGTGGATCGTGCAGGGAGCCCTCACCCGCTACCGGATCATCGCCTGGATCGTCGGCGTGGTCCTGATCGCGCTCGTGCTGGTGGGCATGCCGCTGAAGTACGCCGGTGACGACGACACCGTGGTCGCCGCCGTCGGGCCTTTCCACGGTTTCCTCTACATGGTCTACCTGGTGGCCACGTTCGATGTGAGCCGCCGTGCGGGCTGGCCGCTCGGCCGGATGCTGCTCGTGATGCTCGCCGGCACGGTGCCGCTGCTCTCCTTCTGGGCCGAGCACGTCGTCACCCGCAAGTGGGCCGTCCAGCCGATGGACACGCCGGTCGCGATGGCGAAGAAATAGAGAAGTAACGCTGCGGGTCGGCCGCATTGCATTCGGTTATCGGGATCATTCGGATCATTGCCCTAATTGGCGCACGTCACTCTTCCGGCTCTTGTGTTAATCGAGATCGCCGATAAGTTGGTGCGGTTGGTCCGGTCCGCAGCCACACCGGTGGCGCCGGCCGACGCCGCCGAGTCCCGACGGCGGAATCGGTGACCCCTCCCCCGGGGCACCGGGACCGCCTCGACGATCCGGGGAACCACCGAAGTAGCACCTGGGGTGAATCCGCGTTCCGCGGTAGGGCCTTCTTCCCGCCCGAATCCGTCAGCTAACCCGGTAGGCGGCACAGCGGAAGAAAGGCCACGTAACGTTGCCACACGCCCGCACGAGGCTACGCGCCCTGGTGGTTGCCGCCCTGGCGATCGTGATCTCCAGCACCGTCGCACCCGCCGCGCACGCGGCGCCTTCCGCGACGGAGCTCAAGAAGAAGATCGAGAAGGCTTCGCACCAGCTCGAAGACGTCGTCGAGTCGTACAACAAGATGCGGCTCAGCCTGAAGAAGACGAACGCCGAGGAGAAGAAGCTCGCCGCGTCGCTCGCGCCCGCCAAGGCGGCGCTCGAGGCGGCCGGCTCGCAGATGCAGGTCATCGCGGCCTCGGCGTACAAGACCGGTCAGGTCGGCACCATGAACGTCGTACTCGAGGGCACGGACAGCCTGATGGACCGCATGTCCATTCTGGAGCATTTGTCCCGCACTCGGCAGCGCGACATCAACACCTACACGACCACGACGCAGACCTTCTCCCAGCGTCAGGCCGCCCTGAAGGCCACCCAGGACAAGCAGGAGGCCGAGGTCAAGGAGCTCGGCGCCCGCAAGAAGAAGATCGAGGCTGACCTCAAGGAGCTGTACGCCATGCGCACGGCGGCGTTCGGCCGGGCGACCGAGAGCGGCTCGGCCTACACCGGGGACATCCCCGACATCTCCGGCGATGCCGGGGTGGCCGTCACGTTCGCGTACAACCAGATCGGCAAGCCGTACTCGTACGGTTCCGGCGGTCCGAACTCCTACGACTGCTCGGGCCTGACCTCCGCTGCCTGGCGTGCCGCGGGCAAGAGCCTGCCCCACAACGCCGCGGCGCAGTTCAACGAGACGAGTCGGGTCAGCCGGTCTCAGCTCGAACCCGGCGACCTGGTGTTCTACCGCGGGCTCGCCCACGTGGGCATCTATGTCGGCGGCGGACAGATCATCCACGCGTCGGTGCCCGGCGAGCCGATCAGCAAGGTATCGATCGATATCATGCCGCCGTACGGATACGGCCGGGTGCGTTGATCACGCCGTAACGCACGACCGCGGAAGGCCGGTGCTCCCCTCGGGGAGCGCCGGCCTTTCCCGTGCCCCGGAGAAGACCGGCAAAGGCCATGCCCGGATAAGGCCCACGGAGTCCGCGCACGGAGTCCGCGCACGGAGTCCGCGCACGGAGTCCGCGCACGGAGTCCGCGCACGGAGAAGGCCGGTGTCCCTTACGGGACACCGGCCTTCGTCGGCTACGAGGAGGGAGAGGTGCCGGTTCAGGCTCAGGCGGCCTGCAGACCCTCGGCGCGGGCCAGCTCACGCAGCCGGCCCAGGGCCTGGATCTCGAGCTGGCGGATCCGCTCCCGCGAGAGCGAGAAGCGCGACGCCACCTCGGTCAGCGAGTGCTCCCGCCCGTCCTCGAGGCCGTACCGGGCGCGCATGATGCCCGCCGACCGGTCGTCGAGGTGGTTGAGAAGGCCCTCGATGCGCTGGCGCTCGAGCGCCGTGAGCACGATCTCCTCCGGCGACGGCGCGTCGCTGTCGGCGACCAGGTCGCCGAGGTTGGTGTCGCCGTCGTCGCCCACCGGGGTGTCCAGGGACACGGTGTCCTGGGCCCAGCGGGTCAGCTCGGTGACGCGCTCGACCGTCACGCCCAGCGCCGCGGCGACCTGCGCGGGCTCCGGGTCGGCACCGAGCTCGCGGACGAGCTGGCGGGTGACGTTGCGCATCCGGTTGACGTCCTCGACGAGGTGCACGGGCAGGCGCACGGTGCGCTCCTGCTGCGCGATCGCCCGGCTGATCGCCTGGCGGATCCACCACGTCGCGTACGTCGAGAACTTGTAGCCGCGCTCGTAGTCGAACTTCTCCACGGCGCGGACCAGGCCGGTGTTGCCTTCCTGGATGAGGTCGAGCATCGGCATGCCCGAGCGCACGTACCGGCGTGCGATAGAGACCACCAGGCGCAGGTTGGCCCGGATGAACAGGTCCTTGGCCCGCTCGCCCTCGACGACCAGGCGCTCCAGTTCCTCCCGGCTCACGCCGCGACGGACGTCACCGCTGTCGAGCAGGTGCTCGGCATAGAGGCCGGCCTCGATTGCCTTGGAGAGGTCGACCTCCCTGGCGGCATCCAGAAGCGGCGTCCGGGAGATCTCGTGCAGGTAGACGCCGACGAGGTCGCGCTCCTCGGCGACTTCGTCCGTCCGCATCACGGTGTTCTTCTCCACGTTGCCCACGGTCCCCTCATTGCCTTCACTAACCCTGTTACGGGCAATTCCTGCGTCCATCAGCCCTCCCCGTAACGTCCGCAGTTCGTGCATTGCGGTGCTGACACCTACACAACAAGTGGCGCCCTGCACTGATTCCGGCTGGTGGGTCGAAAGTGTCACGAATGCCTGAGCGTCACCTGAGAGCCGCGTGGATACTTACTGAAGAGCGCTCCCAGGGAAGGCATTCGGAGCCGCACCCGGCGCTGGGTGCGTGCATCGACGCATACCCTTCGCCCCATACATGACACCATCAGCCCCTCATCCGTCACAGCGACGGGCGTCACGGATAGCCTTGCGACGCTCATCACTACCCAGTACGGCTCGGTAGCCAGTTGGGTTCACGCCCAGCATCGACAGGTTGCCCCCAGGCTTGATGCAAATGCCATGGCGAAGATCCCGGCGCCGCTCGAGGCCCGGGAGCCCCTGACACCATGCGGCACATCCCGCCGCAGATCACTAGCCCATCCGGGTGACCCCCGCATGGGCGACCATCGAGCTCCCTCGCCGTTTCCGCTATCCGCGTCGGCCACACGGACAGTGATGGAGAACACAGCCGGGAGAGCCCGCCGGACGACGGAGCGGCGCCCTGGCCGCCGCGGACTACGGTGACGCTCATGACAGAGCGCACTGCGGTGGTGACGGGTGGAGCCGGCGGGCTCGGTGGCGCGGTCACGGAGATCCTGCGCGACGCGGGGTGGCGCGTGGTGGCGCCCGTACGAGCCGGCGCGATGGCTCGGCTGCCCGCGGGCGTGACGGGCATCGAGGCCGACCTCGGCGTGCCGGAGGACGTTGCCGCGGCCGTGGCGCTCGCCGCGGCGGAGCCGGGCGCGCCCCTGAGGGCCGTGGTCAACCTGGTGGGCGGCTTCGCGATGGGCGGCCGCGTGCACGAGACCCCGGTGGACGACTTCGAGGCGATGCTGCGGCTGAACCTGCGGCCGACGTACCTGGTGACCGCGGCGGCGCTGCCCCATCTGGTGGCGGCCGGCGGCGGTTCTGTGGTGTGCGTCTCGTCCCGCGCCGCCGTCGCTCCGTTCGCCGGAGCGGCCGGATACATCACCGCCAAGGCCGCGGTGCTCGCATTCGCCAACGCCGTCGCGGTCGAGTACCGCAAGGACGGCGTACGGGCGAACACGGTGCTGCCGAGCGTGATCGACACCCCGCTCAACCGCCGGCAGCAGCCGGACGCCGACCACACCCGCTGGGTTACCCCCGCCGAGATCGCCCGGGTGATCGCCTTCCTGGCCGGCGACGAGTCGGCGCCGACCAGCGGCGCGACCATCCCCGTCTACGGCAGGGCGTAGCAACCGAGACCCGCGCCGGAGGCGGCCCGGCGCAGGAGATCACGGCGGGACGGCTCAGAAGACCTCGGTGAGCTGAAGGGTCAGGGCGGCTGCCGCCGCGGCCAGCGCCGCGGTCCCCACCAGCACGGCGCGGGTGTGCGAGCCCGACGAGGTCGGCACACCGGATGCGACCGGCACGGCCGGAGCACCCTGGACCGGCCCGGCCGGAGCGCCCTCGATCGGCCCGGCCGGAGCGCCCTCGATCGGCCCGGCCGGAGCGCCCTCGATCGGCCCGGCCGGAGCGCCCTCGATCGGCCCGGCCGGAGCGCCCTCGATCGGCCCGGCCGGAGCGCCCTGGCGGGCGAGCGGGGCCGGCGCATCCTGGTGGGCCGGCGGGACCGGGGGCGACAGGTGGGCCAGAAGGGCGGCCTGGACCTGCTCCGGCGTGCCGTTCGCGTCGATCACCACGAAGTCGTCGTACTCCGGCAGGGACCGGTAGGCCGCGGACGCCGCGCACAGGTAAGACATCTCCTCGTGGTCGTACCCGCGGCGCTCGATGCGGTCGTAGGCCACCTCGGGGTCGACCGCCAGCAGGAACGTCACGTCGGGGCGCGGGAAGATCCGGTATGCGAACCGCGCCCGCCGCTCGGCCCGGTTCAAGCGCTCCGGGCGGGGCGTCTTGGCGTGGGCGCGGATGCTGGCGTACTGGCACACGGCGTAGCGGTCCATGACGGCGACCTCACCGGTGATGCGCCGGCGCAGCAGGGTGCGCAGGATCGCCAGCCAGCGCAGCACGGACTCGACCACCAGCATGGCCCTGCGGCCGAGCAGGTGTTCGCCGTCGCGCCGGCCCAGCGCGGCCGCGAGCCGGCCGAACCAGCGCCGGCCACCCGCGTTGCGGCGGTAGCTGGCGGGCAGGCCGCGAGCCGCCAGCGTGGTCGCCAGCAGGTGCGCCTGGGTCGTCTTTCCGGAGCCGTCGATGCCGACCAGAGCGATGGTGCGGGGACGCTTGGCGGAGGCGGCGGACGCTGGCACGAGGACTGGGCCGGGGACCATACCCACCGAGGGTAGCCCCCGGTGTCGCGGTCGGTTCTTCGGCGACGAGGTGCTCCGGGCGTACAAAATAGGGCTTAGTAGTCGAATTTGACCTTGGCTAGCGGGCGCCTCGCGTTACAGATGGGGCCGTGACGGGTAGTCGTTCCGTCTGGAAACGGACATCAATCGACACAGGGAGACGCCATGCCGTATCGGGTGGACGAGGGCCTGGTGAACACGCTCAAACGGGTCGCCTCCGTCCTCAAGCAGGCGGAGATCCCGTTCGCCCTCGGCGGCAGCTTCGCCGTGTACGCCCACGGTGGGCACTCCAGCGATCACGACGTCGATTTCCTCATCCGTGAACAGGACAAGGAACGCGCCCTCGCCGAGTTGTCCGCGGTCGGTTTCGAGGTGGCGCAGCCGCCGGAGGACTGGCTGGTGAAGGTCTACGACGAGGGCCGGATGGTGGACCTGATCTACCGGCCGGTCGAGTCGCCGGTGACCGACGCCACCCTGCGCGACACGGTGATGCGTCCGGTCGAGGCGATCAGCATGCCCGTGCTGTCGGCGACCCAGCTGATGGTGCACAAATTGCTCAGTTACACCCAGCACTACTGCGACTTCGCCACCGGCCTGCCCGTGGCCCGCTCGCTGCGCGAGCAGATCGACTGGGACCGGGTACGGCAGGAGACCACGAAGTCGCCGTACGCGGAGGCGTTCCTGGTGCTGCTGGACCGCCTCGAGGTGGTACCGGAGCCGGGTAGTGCACAGCTGACCGTGGGGGGATGAGATGACAACACACATCGACGAGTACACGGAGGCGGAGATCCAGCGCCTCCTGACGGAGACCGGCGCGGTCGCCGAGCAGGGCATCACCCTGCAGCGCCGGGAACACCTGATCGTGCTCGGCGGCGATGTCGAGAGCGCCGAGCGCCGCGACGAAATCTGCCGGCAGATCACGACGCGGTTCCCGGACCTCGAGATCGCCTGTGACATCGGCATCGTGCGCGCCGCGGCGCCCACCGAGGTGGAGGAGATTTCATGATCCGGATCGCCGCAGTGGGCGACGTCCACGTGGACAAGGACGTGGTCGGCCGCTACCGGCCCGCGCTGGACCGCCTGCCGGACGTGGCCGACGCGCTGCTGATCGCGGGGGACCTCACCCGCCACGGCACGGTCGAGGAGGCGCGGTGCATGGCGACCGAGTTCGGCGGGCTGGCCGTGCCGGTCGTCGTCGTCCTCGGCAACCACGACCACCAGAGCGACCAGGAGGCCGAGGTCACCCGGGTGCTCTCCGACGCCGGGATCACCGTGCTGGAGGGCGACGGCACGGTGCTCGAGCTCAACGGCCACCGGCTGGGCATCGCCGGCGCCAAGGGCTTCGGCGGCGGGTTCGCCGGGGCGTGCGCCAGCGCGTTCGGCGAGCGCGAGATGAAGGACTTCATCGGCACCACCGAGGCGATCGCGGAAAAGCTGGGAGCGGCCCTGCGCGGCCTCGATTGCGACGCGCTCGTGGCGCTCACGCACTACGCCCCCGTGCCGGAGACGCTGGTGGGCGAGCCGCTGGAGATCTACCCGTTCCTGGGGTCGTACCTGCTGGGGCAGGCGATCGACTCGGCGCCGACCGCGCTGGCCCTGCACGGGCACGCGCACCACGGCTCGGAACGGGGGCGTACGCCGGGCGGGGTGCCCGTCCGCAACGTGGCCCACGCGGTCATCAAGCAGGCGTACAACGTCTACCAGTTGCTGTCGGAGAATGTGGACGCCGAACTCGTGTCCGTCTGATCCCGATTTACTCCGCGAGGCCCCGCTCCCTCAGGGACGGGGCCTCCGTCGTGTGTAGACCACGTTTTCAACCCGCGTCACTCGGGTATCACCTGGTCATGGAACTTTTGCTCTGGATTCTCGCAGTCGTACTCGTGGTCGCCGGCGTCCTTGCGCTGTTCCGGCGGCAGATCCTCTGGGGCGTGGTGCTGATCGTCGTCGGCCTGCTCGTGGGCCCCGGCGGTGTGAGCATCTTCAGCAGTTAGGCCCCCCGACCCGCACCGGGGTCGCCGTATGGCTGTCATGCGCAGGCAGCCATACGGTGGCCCCGGTTCACTATGTAGTGACACGCACACGAAGTGCGATGTCGGAGATCGGACTCATGGCTGAATCCTCAGCGAATCGATCCCCCCGATCTTCGCGAGGTGTCCGGCTGTGGCCGAGGTCCATCACTTCACCTATGGTGCGTTCAACCCGATCGCCGCTTTCCTCGTGGCGATGCTCGGGTCCTTCCTGGGCCTGCTCTCCACCGGCCGGGCCCGCTCCGCGCGTACCCGCGGGCGGCGCAGCCGATGGCTCATCATCGCGGCGTTCTCCATCGGCGGCGCCGCCATCTGGCTCATGCACTTCACCGCGATGCTGGGCTTCGAGGTGCCGCAGAGCCCGGTCCGCTACAGCCCCGGACTGACCATGATCAGTCTCGGCCTGGCGGTGCTCGCGGTCGGCTTCGGCCTGATGGTGGTCGGGCACGGCCGGCGCAGCCTGCCGCGGGTCGTCCTGGCGGGGGTGCTGACCGGCGCGGGCGTGCTGGCGATGCACTACACCGGCATGGCCGGCATGCACGTCTCCGGCACGATCCACTATGACCTGCCGATGGTCATCGCCTCCGGCATCATCGCCGTGGTCGCGTCCACCACCGCGCTGTGGTTCACCGTCTCCGTCAAGGGGTGGGCGCCGATGCTCGGCGCCGCGGCGATCATGGCCGTCGCGGTCTGCGGCATGCACTACACCGGCATGGCGGCCATGGGCGTAAAGCTCGCCGACACCGTGTCCGGCCAGACGACCGGCATCCGGCCGCTGCTCATGATCGTGCCGATCACCCTGATCAGTGCCGCCACCATCCTCGGCGTCGCGCTCAGCGCCCTGCAGGCCATGACCGAGGAGGAGTTCACCGACGGTGCCGGCATCCCCCGGCGCGGCGTGCACGCCGAGAACCACCACCCGTGGTCGCTCAAGCAGGCGTCGCTGTCGGCTGCCCGGCGTACGCCGGGCAGCCGGCCGTCCCCGCGGCCCGTAGCCCCGCGCCAGCCGGTCAAGGAAGAGCCGCTGATCGACATTCCTTCCTGAGCGGGGCCCCGCGGGACGGCCTCGTCCGGTATACCTGGTCGGGTGGCGCCAAGGATGCTGCTGTCGATGCCGCTGCACGCGATCACCGAGGTGTACGGCGAGGCAGGCCTGCGGGACCGGTTCAACCTCGAGATCGCGCGCCTCCCGGACGGTGACCGGCGGCAGCTCGAGGACGCGCTGGCGCTCGCGTCCCGGCTGCACGCCGACGACCGGCGGGTCCGGGAGCCCTATCTCAACCACCTGCTGCGGGTGGCCATCCGCATCGTGGGTTACTACCGCATCCAGGACGTCGACGTGCTGACGGCGGCGCTGCTGCACGACGCCGTCGAGGACCATCCCGCGGAGCTGGCCGAGCTGCCCTCCGACCTGAGTCATCAGGAGCTGACCGACTCGGCCGTCGCCGCGCTGGCCAAACGCTACAGCCCGCGGGTGGCCGAGCTGGTCCGCTCGGTCACCAACCCGGAGTACGACCCGCACCGCGACCGGAACGAGCAGTACCGCACGCACGTGGCGGCCAGCCTCGAACAAGATCCGTGGGCGCGGGTCATCAAGGTCAGCGACTTCACCGACAACGGGCTGGGGGTGATCCACACGACGGATGACAAGGCGCGCAGCTCGGCGATGAAGTACCGGCCGCTGGTGCCGAAGCTGCGCGAGCTCGTCGGACGGGCGGACACCCCGCTGTCGCTCGCCGCCAAGGACCACATCCTCGACCAGCTCGACCTCGCGGAGGAACGGTTCGCCGCCATCCTGGACGGATAGCCTGGATGCATGCCATCCCCCACTGACTGGTGGCGCAGCGCCGTCATCTACCAGATCTATCCGCGCTCCTTCGCCGACGGCGACGGCGACGGCATGGGCGACCTGCCCGGCATCACCGCGCGGCTGAGTGACCTGCGCGACCTCGGCGTGGACGCGGTGTGGCTGTCGCCGTTCTATCCGTCACCGCAGCACGACGCCGGCTACGACGTCGCCGACTACCGCTCGGTCGATCCCCGCTTCGGCGACCTCGGCGACGCCGACAAGATGATCGCCGAGGCCCGGTCGCTGGGGCTGAAGGTCATCGTCGACCTGGTGCCCAACCACACCTCGAACGAGCACGCCTGGTTCCGGGCCGCGCTGGCCGCCGGGCCGGGCAGCCCCGAGCGGGAACGCTACATCTTCCGCGACGGCCGGGGCCCGGACGGCGAAGAGCCGCCGAACGACTGGCGCAGCGTCTTCGGCGGTCCCGCCTGGGAGCGGGTCGCCGACGGCCAGTGGTACCTGCACCTCTTCGACGTCTCCCAGCCCGACCTGAACTGGGGCGACGACGGGGTCCGGGCCGAATTCTCGGCGATCCTGCGCTTCTGGCTCGACCGGGGCGTCGACGGCTTCCGGGTGGACGTGGCCCACGGTCTGATCAAGGACGCCGACCTCGCCGACTACGAGTACGCCGACGAGATGATCCTCGGTGGTCTGGCACCGGAGGGCGCCCCGCCGCCACCGATGTGGGACCAGGACGGTGTGCACGACATCTACCGGGAGTGGCGCTCGGTGCTGGATGCGTACGAGGGTGACCGGATCCTCGTCGCCGAGGCCTGGGTGCGGCCCGCGGAGCGGCTCGCGCGCTACGTGCGCCCGGACGAGATGCACCAGGCGTTCAACTTCGAGTACCTCGACACTCCGTGGTCCGCCGACCCGCTGCGCCAGGTCATCGACACCACCACCGTCGCCAACGCCGCGGTCGGCGCCCCGACCACCTGGGTGCTCTCCAACCACGACGTGGTGCGGCACGCGACCCGGCTGGGCTATCCGGTGGGCGAGCCGCGCCGGCACGGTATCGGAGCGGACGACCCGCAGCCCGACGCGCCGCTGGGCCTGCGCCGGGCCCGGGCCGCCTCGATGCAGATGCTGGCGCTGCCCGGCTCGGCCTACCTCTACCAAGGCGAGGAGCTGGGCCTGCCGGAGCACACCGCGATCCCCGACGAGCTCCGGCAGGATCCGGCGTGGGAACGCTCCGGGCACGCCGAGCGGGGCCGGGACGGGTGCCGGGTGCCGATCCCCTGGGAGGCGGACGCACCCTCGTACGGCTTCGGTCCCGCCGACGCGAGCTGGTTGCCCCAGCCCGACTCCTGGGCCGAGTACGCCCTCGACCGGCAGCGGGACGTGCCGGGCTCGACGTACGAGCTCTACCGCTCGGCGTTGCGCCTGCGCGCCGAGCACGCCCTGGGCTCCGGCACGCTGACCTGGGTGGATACCCCAGCCGACGTGCTGGCGTTCCGCAACGGTGAGGTGCTGGTCCTGACCAACTTCGGCGCCGCGCCGGCCGAGCTGCCGCTGGGCGCCCGGGTGCTGCTGACGAGCGAACCTCTGACCTCCGACGGCCGGGTGCCGCAGGACGTCACGGTCTGGGCGCGCGCGTAGGGGGCGTCTCCCGGCACGCCTGCTCGTGGTCCGCGTAGGTGGCCAGGGCCGCATGGGTGTCCGCCATGTCCCTGGCCACCGTCCGGCTCGCGAGCCAGTACATGATCCCGGTGGGGATGAAGAAGAACTGGAACGCCGCCAGCCCGACCGCGTAGTTCAGCGGAGGCGGGAAGGCGCCCGACAGCCCGCGGAAGGCGACGCCGACGAGCGCGTTGCCGCCGGCCCGGCCCACGCCGTTGACCAGGTTGCCCAGGCTGTAGACGGTGCCGCGGTGCTCGGGCGGGTTGACGTCGGCGATCATCGCGAACCAGTTGGGCGAGTTCGCCGAGGTCAGCGCGAGGGCGAAGACCGCGGTGGCGAGGCTGAGGCCGACCGACGGCTCGGTCAGCACGTCGGCGAGGACGGCGTGGATCACCGCGCCCGTGCTGCCGCCGTCGGGGACGTCGATGCGGAGCGGCACGAAGTAGAGCACCACGTAGAACGGTACGGCGGCCAGCACACCGACCGCCGCGATGAGGGCCCGCCCCCGCGGCGTCCGGCGCTGCAGACGGTCACCGATGAGCCCACCGAAGATCGACAGGGCGCCTCCGAGCTGGAACAGGCTCGCGAAGACGCTGCCCACGACGATGGCCGTGGACGTCGAGTAGCCCTGATCCTCGGCCCGCGCGCGGAACAGCACCGGAAGCCACACCAGGGAGCCGAACGCGATCTGCGCGGAGAGGCCCTGGAAGATCAGCCAGACGTTGGTGCGCCGCGCCAGGATCCGGGGCAGATGATCGTGGTGGATGCGCTCGTCGTACTCGACACCGCGCAGCTCCGGCTGGCTGTCGCCGCGCGGCACGTCGTAGGTGAGCAGGTAGGCCACTCCCGCCACCACGCCGGCGGCCGCGACCACGAGGAACGGCCGCCGCCAGTCCCCCGAGCCGAGCAGGCCGCCGACCATCGTCCCGGCGAGCGTGCCGATGCCCTGCGCGAGCCCCCAGAAGCTCATCACCAGTCCCCTGCGCCGCGGCGAGATCAGGTCGCTGACCACCGAGAAGCTGACGCTGGCGACGCCGCCGAGGCCGATCGCGGCGAGCACCTGCGACAGCAGGAACGACCCGTAGCCCCCGGCCAGGCCGGACCAGGCCGTGCCGGCCACCCAGATCGCGGTGCCGGCGATGAGCACCGGCTTGCGGTCGGTACGGTCGCCCGCGTACGCCCACCCGACCGCGGCGACGGCGCTGATGAGGAACATGACCGTGGTGGCCAGCGCGATGTGCCCCTCGCCGACGCCGAAGGCCGCGCCGATGCTGCCGTACAGCGGCGGGACGAGCCCGATGGCGACGTTGTCCAGCGACGCGAGGACGACGAAGACCACCACGCTGTACGCGCGGTGCGCCGAGCCTCCTCCGGTCACCCGCAGAAGGTTAACGGTCGGCTCGGTCAACGACGCTGTCCCGGGCCGCCGCGTACTGCTCCCGGATCAACGGAACGCTGTCGGCCTCGTACACCTCGGGGCTTCCGGCCGACCACCTCGGCGGCGCGTCGCCGCCCGCGACGACCCAGGCGGCCTGGCGGGCGGCGCCGTCCGCGACGTACTCGCCCGGCGGCGGGACCAGCACCGGCAGCCCGAAGAGCGCCGGGGCGATCCGGCGGACGGCGACGCTGCGCGCGCCGCCGCCGACCAGCACCGCCCGGTGGGCGGCGGCACCCTGCGCGACCAGGGCGTCCAGCCCGTCCGCGAGCGCGCACAGCATGCCCTCGACGGCCGCCCGGGCGAGATGGGCGGGGTCGGAGGTGCGCAGGGTGAGGCCGTGGATCGCCCCGGTGGCGTCGGGCCGGTCCGGGGTGCGCTCGCCCTCCAGGTACGGGATCAGCACCAGCCCGTCCGCCCCGGCGGGCGCCGTCAGCGCGAGCCGCGACAGCTCCGCGTGGTCGACGCCGAGCAGCCGGCCCGCCGCGTCGAGCACCCGGGCCGCGTTGAGGGTGACCACGATCGGCAGGAACCGGCCGGTGGCGTCGGCGAACCCGGCCACCGTCCCGCTCGGGTCGTCCGGAGCGACGTCGGAGGAGACGAACACCGTGCCGGAGGTGCCGATGGAGATCACGACGTCGCCGGGCAGCGCGCCGGTGCCGAGCCCCGCCGCGGCGTTGTCACCGGCTCCCGGCCCCAGCGGAGCACCGGTGGGCAGGCGTCCGGCGACGCCGGTCGGCCCGAGAACCTCGGGCGTGTGGATGCGCCGTCCGAAACCGAGCTCCAGCAGATCGGGGCGGTAAGCGTTGGTCGCGGGGGACCAGTAGAGGGTGCCGCTGGCGTCGCTGCGGTCGGTGCGCAGGGCGTCCAGGCCGGAGGCCCCGGACAGCTTCCAGGTCAGCCAGTCGTGCGGCAGGCACACCGCGGCCACCCGCTTCGCGGCCTCCGGCTCGTGGCGGGCCAGCCAACGCAGCTTGGTGAGGGTGAAGCTGGCGACCGGGACAATGCCCACCGCGTCGACCCAGGCGCGCCGGCCGGCGTCCCCACCGCCCAGGTCCTCGATCAGCTCGGCGGCGGCGCCGGCACTGCGGGTGTCGTTCCACAAAAGCGCCGGGCGGACCACCTCCCCGTCCTCATCGAGGACGACCATGCCGTGCTGCTGACCGGCCACCGAGGCGGCGGCGACGTCGTCCAGGCCGCCGGCATCCTCGACGGCCCTCCGCAGGGCGGACCACCATGCGTCGGGGTGCACCTCGGTGCCGTCGGGATGACCGGCGCGCCCCTGCCGGACCAGCTCGCCCGTCTCGGCATCGCGGATGACCACCTTGCAGGACTGCGTGGAGCTGTCGATCCCGGCGACGAGAGTCATGTCGTCCTCACGCCCGGAGCAGGTGGTCGATGGCGAGCTGGTGGAGCTTCACGAAGCCGTAGCCCCGGGCTCCGGCTGCCTCGACGTCGAACTCGCTCTCGTCGGCGAGCAGCTCCCGGTAGGTCTCGCCCTCGTCCAAGGTCGGCCGTGCCAGCTCGAGCACCCCGGACTCGACGAGTGCGGCCTGCACCCGCGGATCCGCCCGGAATGCCTGGGCCCGCTCCTTGAGCAGCAGATACATCCGCATGTTGGCCGCGGCCGACTCCCACACCCCGGTGTGGTCCTCGGTGCGCGACGGCTTGTAGTCGAAGTGGCGGGGTCCGTCGTACCGAGGACCGCCGCCGGGCGCGCCGTGCTCCAGCAGGTCGACCAGCGCGAAGGCGTTGAGCAGGTCGCCATGGCCGAAAACCAGGTCCTGGTCGAACTTGGGGCCGTGCTGGCCGTTCAGGTCGATGTGGAACAGCTTGCCGTGCCACAGCGCCTGGGCGACGCCGTGGGCGAAATTCAGGTTCGCCATCTGCTCGTGGCCGACCTCGGGGTTGATCCCGAACAGCTCGGGGCGCTCCAGCTCGCGCAGGAACGCGAGGGCATGCCCGGCGGTGGGCAGCAGGATGTCGCCACGCGGCTCATTCGGCTTCGGCTCGAGGGCGAAACGCAGGCCGTAGCCCTGGTCCACCGAATACTGCGCGAGCAGGTCGAGGGCCTCACGGTAGCGGTCGAGGGCGGCGTGGACGTCCTTGGCGACGTCGTACTCGGCGCCTTCCCGGCCGCCCCAGAGCACCAGGGTCTTCGCACCCAGCTCCGCGGCGAGGTCCATGTTGCGCAGGACCTTGCGCAGCGCATAGCGGCGGACGCCCCGGTCGTTGCTGGTGAAGCCGCCGTCCTTGAACACCGGATGGGTGAAGAGGTTGGTGGTCACCATCGGCACGACCATGCCGGTCTGGTCGAGCGCCTTGCGGAAGCCGGCGACGATCCCGTCGCGGGAGTGCGCGTCGGACCCGAACGGCACGAGGTCGTCGTCGTGGAAGGTGATCCCGTACGCACCCAGCTCGGCGAGCCGGTGCACGGCCTCCACCGGGTCGAGCGGCCCCCGGGTCGCGTCGCCGAACGGGTCCCGGGCCTGCCACCCGATGGTCCACAGGCCGAAGGAGAACTTGTCATCGCGGGTGGGTCGGAGCGGCACGGCTACCTCCACGGGGGCGAGACCGATGTGTGCGTTGCTCGCAGTATCTCGGGCGTCGGCCGCCACGGCGACTCACGCCGTACGCGCTTGCGGATCCCTTTCGGCGGTGGCCGCGGCGGCGCTGAACTCGGTGAGGCCGCGGATCAGCGACGCGCGGCCCGAGGGGCTCATCCGGCGCAGCACCTCGGCGAGGATCTCGCGGCGGGTCCGGCGGAGATCGTCCAGGAGCTGCCGCGACGACGGCGTCAGATAGAGCGCAATCTCCCGCCGGTCGACGCGGCCGGGAACGCGTTCCACCATGCCCGACGCGACGAGGCGGTCGCACAGCCGGCTCGCCGAGGAGAGGATCATCTTGAGCTCGCCGGCCAGGCCACGCAGGTTGATGCCCTCCTGGCGCTCCACCACCAGCAGGGCGTTGAGTTGGGGCCAGGACAGCCGCGGGGTGGCCCGCTCGCGGGCGGCATCCCAGGCGGCCAGCAAGGCGGGTGCGGCGTCGTCGACCGCCGCAGCGTGGAGTGGCCCATCCGGCCCATGGTGTTCGGCCATGGTGCAGCAGAGACTACCCGTACGATGCACCTGTCGAGGGGGTGAAAGCGTGTCAGAGCGGCTGACGGCCGTACGACGCGCCTTGGCGGACGCTCCCGCCGACCGCGTGGTGGAGTGCCTGGCCGAGGTCGTGGCCAAGGAGTACGCCGCCGGCGACCTCGACCTGCTCCTGGTCGACTATCGGCTGGCTGCCCTGCTGCCGCTGTTCGCCGGCCCGCCCGTCACGCGTCCCGGCGACCCCGCATGGCGCTCGTTCGACCATCAGGCCGAGGTCACGGCAGGGCAGGTCGCCTATCTGCCGGTGACCACGCGGGGCGAACGGCTCGGGGTGCTGCGCCGCTCCCCCGCGCCGTCCTCGGAGGTGGAGCGCGCCGAGTTGGCCGAGATCGCGACCCTGCTCGCGCACGAGCTGCAGGCGGCCGGGGCGGGCACCGACCGCTATACCGTGGCCGCGCGCACGCGCCGGCTGACCCTGGCGGCGGAGATGCAGTGGGAGTTGCTGCCCGGACGGTGCCGCGTCGGGCGCGAGTTCAGCCTGGCGGGCCAGCTCGAGCCGGCGTACGCCGTACGCGGCGACGGTTTCGACTGGTCCGAGTACGAGGGCAGGGTCTTCCTGACGGTGCTGAACGGCATGGGCGAGGGCGTGAGCGCCGCGCTCCTGACCTCGCTGGCCGTGCACGCCCTGCGTAACGCCCGCCGGGCCGGGCTCTGCCTGGCGGATCAGGCCGCCCTCGCCGACCAGGCGATCTTCGCCCAGCACCGCGGCGAGGCGCACGTGGAGGCGCTCCTGCTGGAGCTGGACCCGCTCTCCGGCGAACTGACGATGGTCGACACCGGTTCGCCCCGGCTGATGGTGTTGCGTGCCGGAGAGGTCCTGGACCATCCGCTGGGGGCGCAGTTCCCGCTCGGCATGTTCGAGACGTCGGACTACGTCACCCGCACACTGCGGCTGTCCCCGGGCGATCGCCTCATCGTCGTCAGTGACGGGATATCGGACGCTGCCGGGCACACCGGGCGGTACGGCGACGCGGCGCTGCACCGTTTCGTGCGGCGGACCGCGGCGCTGGCACCGCTGCAGGCGGTGCGCTCGCTCCTGGGCGATCTGCGGGCCTTCGTGAGCGGGGACCTCGAGGACGACGCGGTCGCCGTCTGCCTCGACTGGACCGGCCCCCGGCACTGAGAGGCCGCCCCGCCCCTGGTGGGGCGGAGCGGCTTCTGCGCTCTTACCGGCGGCCTTCTGCGCTCTGGCCGGTTGCGGCTTCTACAGTCCGCCCAGCGGCGCCTTCTGCGGTCCGGTCAGCGGGCGCCGTTGCGGGACGAGATCGCCTCGAGGAAGATCTCCGAGATCTTCGCCGGGTCGGGGGCGACGAAGACTCCGCCGCCGGTCGCGGCCGTGATCGCCTCGAGCTCGTCGGCGTCGACCCCGGTGCCGATGCCGATGATCACCATGCGGATCGGCTTCTCGGGTTTGACGATCTTCTTGAGCTCGGCGATCAGCGTCTCCCGCGAGATGCCGTTCGCGTTCTCGTTCTTGCCGTCGGTGAAGAGCAGGACCGAGTTGACCTTGCCCTGGACCCAGTTCTCCTGCATCTCCTTGTACGCGGCCAGCGTCGTGTCGTACAGGCCGGTGTTGCCGCCCTCCTTGGGCACGATCTCGGAGACCGACGCCTGCACCTTCGCCCGTCCGGAGGTCAGCGGCGTGATCGGCACGACCTCCTTGTAGGGCTTGTCGCCGTCCATCTCGGTGGAGAAGACCCAGGTGCCGACTTCCCACTTGTCGTCGAAGAGGGTGAGACCCTGGACGGCGGCGGCTCGGGTCACGGCGGCCCGGTCGAGGTTGCCGGCCGTGGGCACCTTCGTCTTCATCGAGCCCGACACGTCGAAGACGGCGAGCACCCGGCCCGGCAGCGTGATGGCGGTCCAACTGCCCAGCACCCGGTTGATCGCGCTGGCGTCGATGCCCGACGCGGCGCTGCCCTCGGTGCCGGTCGACGGAGCCGTGGCCCCCGGGGTGGCCTGCGGCGCGCCGGTGGGAGCGGCGAAGCCGGCGCCCACGGTGCCGTCCGGCGCCCGGAGCCCGACCTTGGCGAGCTCGTTCTTGAAGCCCGGCTGCTCCAGCGCCTCGCGCAGGCCCGTGGCGGCCGCCGCCTTGGTGAGGTCGACCCCGGGCATGACCAGGTAGGGATAGTCCAGCGACGGCGGCTGCGGGTTCAGGTAGAGCGCGGCGAGCGGCACCGGCGGCTTGTCCGCGTTGTACGCCACGACGTCCTCCTCGGACAGCGGCGCCGCGCTGATGCCGGTGGCCAGGTCGGTCGCGTCTGCCGAGCGGGGGAACTTCTGGAGCAGGTCCTCGCGCAGCGACGAGCTGCCGGCCGCGAGGGCCCGCATCGCGCCGACCTGCTGGGCCTTGGCTTCCACACCGCCGCCGGTGCCGGCGGCGGCGGCCAGGGCGAGCAGACCGGCCAGGCCGGCGGCGTCCCGGGTCGGGTCGACGATGCCGGTCCGCAGCGCGTTTCCGGTCGTCATCTTCTTGAGCAGGTCGTTCCAGCCGAGCTTGCGGTCGGGCCAGCCGACGGTCTGCGCGACGGGAACCGGCATGGCGACGACCACCGGGCTGGTGGCGACCGACTTGCCGTCGGTCGGCCGGAAGCCGGAGGCGTCCGAGCGCAGGCGCAGGAGCCACGTCGTGGAGTCGGCGATCCAGACGTCCGGCACGGTGTCCTTGCCGCCGGCACCGAGGCCGGTGAGCGTGGCGCCGTGCTTCTGCCCGATCGTCGAGGCCATGGTGCTCGAATTGGCACCGGTGACCGTCACGGCGACGCAGGTGCCGTTGACCTGGGCGCCTCCGGTGGTCCACTGCTGCGCGGCCCGCTCCACGGCGGGCGCTATCTCGGTCGCGGCGGCGACGTTGAGCTTGATCTGACCCGAGCAGCCGTCGTCGGCGAGCTTCTGGTAGCCAAGCCAGGTCCCGGCGAGGACTACAACGATCGCCATCGCAGACGCGACGACGCCGGCTCCTCGGAGCGTGAAATTTCTGCGATGGCGGCCTGACACGCGCTCCATACTGCGCATCTGCTGGGCCGAATGCCATATACGTTCGGACGAAACTTACTCGGATTGGAAATTCCGAATACTCAATTAACTCAGCGTGGTGTTGCCATCTCGGTGCGTGGCGGCACCCTCGTCGGCCTTGCCGTTTATTCCCCGAAGATCACGACACTCCGGCGGTGTCCGGCTCCTTCCCTGGAATCCCTTACGCCGCCGGGGCCGGCGCCCACCGCAGGAGACAGGTCGGACTGCCCCCGGAAACCGGCTCGCCCTCCGGATGCGGAATGCCGGAGTCGGGATCGATCCGGAATCCCGTCACGGAATGTGAACGCTCATTTGCTACATATAGGTGATCGGCCAGCAGCGCGAGGTGCCGCGGCCCCTTGCCGCCGGTCGCCACCTCGGCCACGAGGGTGCCGCCGTCGGGCTCCCACGCGAAGACCGAGACGGTATCGGGGCCGCGGTTGGCGACATACACGAAGCGGCCGTCGCGACCGGCGACCAGCTCGGACGGCTCATTCCGCCGGCCGCCGCCCGCCTTCTCGTCCGCGGCGCCCACCTGCCCCTCCTCGGCGCTCGCCTTCTCAAAGGCGGCGCTCGCCTTCTCGGACGCGGCGCTCGCCTTCTCGGACGCGGCGCTCGCCGGGCAGGCGCCGGCGCGCTCCAGGGCGCCGCTGGCGCCGGGCCGGAACCAGGTCAGGTCCGCGGCCAGCTCGCCGACCACCAGCAGCGCACCGTCCCTCGTCCGCAGCAGATGGCGGGGACCGGTGCCGGGCTCCGCGACGGCCGCCGCCCCGACCAGCGTGAGCCGGCCCGAGATCGGGTCCAGCCGGGTGTGCCACACCCGGTCCGAGCCGAGATCGCAGACGAGGACGTCCGGACCGTTCGGATCGGGCGCGACCATGTGCGCGTGCGGGCCTTCCTGCCGGTCGGCGACCGGGCCCTTGCCGTCGAGGTTCAGCAGGTCGGAGCGCTCGCCCGGCACGCCGTCGGCCTCCAGCGGGTGCACGGCCACATCCCCGCTGGCGTAGTTGGCGACCAGCAGATGACGGCCGTCCGAGGACACTGCGAGATGGCAGGGAGCCGAACCACCGGTTGACTGCACGGCCAGTGGAGAGAGGGAGCCGTCCCCGGCGACGGCGAAGGCGCTGACCGTGCCGGAGTCCAGTTCGTTGACCGCATACAGCACCGGCAGCGTGGGGTGTTGCGCCAGGAAGGACGGCGACGGGGTCCGGGCGGCGACGCCCAGCCGGGTGAGGGAGCCGGTCACACCGTCGCGGCGCAACAGGACGATGCCCTCGCCCTCACCTCCGGTCTCGCCCGTGTAACAGCCGAGGAACACGAATTCGTCGTTCGCACCCATACCCCGATCCCACCACAATCGAGCCGTGGCCGCCCGGAGCCTGTGGACAACCAGCGCCGGCACGGCGGGAAGGTCGGCACAGCGGGATGGACGCCGTCCCGGCGCGGCGGGTTGTCAGCGGGAGCCGGCCGAGGCTAGCTGGCGGCGGGCCACGTACTCGACCAGCTCGATGAGGACGTTGCGGGCGGCGAGCGGTTCGCGGGCGTCGAACTCCACCACCGGCACGTCCGGGTCGAGGTCGAGGGCGCGGCTCACCGCGTCCGTGCCGAACCGGCGCTCGTCGAAGCAGTTCACCGCCACCACGAACGGCGTGCCGCGCTGCTCGAAGTAGTCGATGGACGGGAAGCAGTCCGCGAGCCGGCGGGTGTCGGCCAGCACCACCGCGCCCAGCGCGCCCTGGGACAGCTCGTCCCAGAGGAACCAGAAGCGGTCCTGGCCCGGCGTGCCGAACAGGTAGAGCTGCAGGTCGTCGGTGATGGTGATGCGACCGAAGTCCATCGTCACCGTCGTGGTGCGCTTGGCCTCCACGCCGGAGGTGTCGTCGGCGCCCTCGGCACCGGTGAGCACCTCCTCGGTCTGCAGCGGCCGGATCTCGCTGACCGAGCCGACCATCGTGGTCTTGCCCGCACCGAAGCCGCCGGCGATGAGGATCTTGAGCGCGACCGGGATGCGCGAGCGCGCGCCGTCACGGTCAGAGCGCACGGAGTCCATTGACAACCGCCTTGAGTACGTCGACGTCATGCGGCTGGGAGGCCGCGGGAGGCTCGTAGAGCGAGATCAGTCCCGCCGAGCGTAGATCACCCAGCAGGACCCGGACGACCCCGAGGGAGAGGTCCAGTTTGGAGGCTAGCTCCACGACGGACGTGGGCTCCCACGCCGCGCCGACGATTGCATGATGCTCCGGCGGCAGCGTCGGTGGTGGAGGCGCGCCGGGCATGGTCGCCACCACGAACGCGACGAGGTC
This sequence comes from Couchioplanes caeruleus, assembly GCF_003751945.1. Classification (NCBI taxonomy): domain Bacteria; kingdom Bacillati; phylum Actinomycetota; class Actinomycetes; order Micromonosporales; family Micromonosporaceae; genus Couchioplanes; species Couchioplanes caeruleus. The sequence continues at coordinate 2,841,376 of NZ_RJKL01000001.1, forward strand.
GAATTCGTCGCCGGCGGGTGCCACCCGGCCCTGGGTCATCGCGTACGGCCGCACGACCGGCCCCGCGTCGTGGTCCAGCCAGTCGTGCGGCGCGCGCCTCGGATCAGCGGGCATCGGACCCGGGCAGCCGCTCCGGCGCGTCCATCGTCTGGCCCACCCGGATGACCAGCATCGCCATCTCGTAGGCGATCAGCCCGAGGTCCGCGTCGCTACCCGCGACGACGGCGAGGCAGGCGCCCTGCCCGGCGGCCGTGACGAAGAGGAAGGCGTCCTCCATCTCGACCACGGTCTGGCGTACGGGGCCGGCGCGGAAGTGCCGGCTCGCGCCCTTGGCGAGGCTCTGGAACCCGGCGGCCATCGCCGACAGGTGCTCGGCGTCCTCCCGGCCCATGCCGGCCGACGCGCCCAGCATGAGCCCGTCGGCGGAGAGGACCACCGCCTGCCGCGCCGACGGCACCCGCTCGACGAGTTCGTCGAGGAGCCAGGTGAGGTTGGCGCTCTGGTTCGTCGTCTGTGCCACTTATGCGTCCTTATCCGGCCGGTGGTTCTGGTGGTTCTCGTCGGGAGTGCCGCCCGTGGTGCCGTCGGTCCCGACCACGTCGCCCGGCACGGCCGGGAGAGTGACGGTAGCCGCCTCGGACCACTGCGGCTGTCCCGCCGTCCGCTGTTTGTCAGTTCCAGAGGGGACTTGCTCCCCCTCGCCGGCGTGTCGCTCACTACCTGCTGCGACACCCTCACTCACCGCCGCTTCCGGCGGGTTTCCCGCGGGTTTACCGGCGATGAGGGCGGCTGCTTCCCGGCGCCCTCGCGTGGTCCCCCGCTGCAGGGCGCTCATCAGGTTCCGCACCTGCTCCGGCGAGCGGACCGTCGTGGCCTCCGTACGCTCGGCGACCGGCTCCCGCAACTGCGGCGCGAGGCTTGCCTGCCGTACCCGCTGCGGTAGCCGCCGCTCATCCACAGTGGGCGGGGACGCCGGCGAGACCGGCCCGGACGGTCCGCGCTGCGCCGGAATGCGGGGAGCGACCGGCGTGCCCGGCCCCGGCAGCAGTGCCGGAGCCTCCCCGTGCCGCAGACCCGTCGTGTCCCCCCGGTGGCCGTTGCGGTGCTCGCCGCCGGAGGGCCGGTCCACGTCCAGGCCGTCGCCGGCCACGAGCGGCATCTGCTCGGTGGGCGCGGTCGGGCCGCCCGGCGCCGGGGCGCCGGTCAGGTCCGCCGGAGAGGTCAGGTTCGGCGGCAGGTGGGTGGGCGGCTCGGCCGGATCGTCCGTACGGCGCCGGGGCACGGTGCGGCGCCGCCGGACCAGGCCGTCGGCGCTCAGACCCTCGATCACGGCGCTGGGGGTCGGGCCGGTCATCGGGCGGCCGCCGGGCTCGTCCGGAGGCGGCACCGGGCTGCCGTGGATCGCCGGTGTTACCTCCTCCTCCGTCCGCGGGCGGTCCCAGGCCTCGGCCGCCGTGGCCGGCTCCGCCCCGGCGGCCGGCAGGGCCGCAGGCCCGGATGCATGACCGGCCGCGCCCTCGGGGCCGGGCAGCGCCACGAGCCCAGGAGGGGATCCCAGGCCCGGCGGGGTGGCGAGGCCGGGCAGGGCGACGGGACCGGGCGGGGCGGCGGTGACCAGCTCGCCGGGGATGAGCACGATCGCGGTCACCCCACCGTATGAACTGGGCCGCAGCGAGACCCGTAGTCCCTGCCGGGCCGCGAGCTGTGCCACCACGAAGAGGCCGAGCCGGGCGCTGTTCGCGGGGTCGAACTCGGGCGACTCGAGCAGCTTGCGGTTGGCCTCGGCGATCGCCTCGGCGGACATGCCCAGGCCCCGGTCCTCGATCTCCACGGCGTACCCGTTGGGCAGGATCTGGCCGACCACCTCGACCCTGGTCTGCGGCGGCGAGAAGGCGGTGGCGTTCTCCAGCAGCTCGGCGAGGAGGTGGATGACGTCGCCGACGGCGCGGCCCAGCACCGCGGACGGTTCGATCGCGACGATATTGATCCGCTTGTAGTCCTCGACCTCGCTGATCGCGCCGCGGACAACGTCGATCATCGACACCGGGTTGCGCCAGCCGCGGCCGGGGGCGGCGCCGGCCAGGATGACCAGGTCCTCGGCGTGGCGGCGCATGCGGGTGGCGAGGTGGTCGACGCGGTAGAGGTCCTCGAGCTCCCGCGGCTCGGTCTCGCGGCGTTCCATCTGGTCGAGCAGGGCGAGCTGGCGGTGCAGCAGTGTCTGGCTGCGCCGGGCGATGTTGAGGAAGACCTCGTTGATGCCGCGGCGGACCGCCGCCTCCTCGACCGCGGACTGTACGGCCGTGCGCCGCACCTCGTTGAAGGCGCGGCCCAACTGGCCGATCTCGTCCTGGCCGTACTGCAGGGGCGGGGTGTCGACGTCGACGTCGACGGCCTCGCCGCGCTGCAGCCGCCGGACCACCGCGGGCAGCCGCTCGCTCGCCACCTCGAGGGCCTCGCGGCGCAGCCGGACCAGCCGGCCGGCGATCGAGCGGCCGACCCGCACGGAGACCACGACGGTCGCGACGAAGGCGGCGAGGCCGAGCAGTCCGGCGATGCCGAGGCGGGTCAGCACGTTCACCGCGACCGGCCGCGCGTCCTCGGCGAGCGAGTCGGTGGCGTTGATCTCGAAGGCGCGCAGTTGTTGCGCGGTGGTGTCGTACGCAGGCTGCCACGCGTCGGCGCCGACGGGCGACGGCGCGTCGGCCCGGCTCGCCGCCACCAGCACGTTCTGCAACTCCTGCAGCCGGTTGAAGGCGGCTCCCCGGCTCAGCCGCTGGTATGCCTCGCGGTCACGTTCCGGCAGGTCACCGACCCCCTGGGCGAAGAGGAAGCGGGCGGTGCCGATCGCCTGCACCAGCTCGGTACGGCTCTGCTCGCTGAACTTCCCGGCCGCGTAGGCGCCGGCGAGCAGGGAATCGATCCGACTGAGGTACTCCTGGCCGCGGCCGACCGTGGTCAGCGCGCGGATCTCCCGGTCGACGCTCTCGTCGCCGAACGTGGCGGTGGCCGAGAACATCTGGAAGCCGCTGTCCACGATGGCGTTGTAGAGGTTCTGCGCTCCTACCAGGTCCACCTCGCGCCGGTCGATGTAGTCGCGGGCAGTGGTCAGGCCGTCGAGGTCGGACATCACCTGCCGGATGCGGGACTCGAGGGTCGCACCGGCCGCCCGTCGCGCCTTGTCGCCGCCGGCCGTGCTCCGGAACTCCGCGGCGGCGCGGTCGGTAGCGGCCCGCTGGGCGTCGATCGCGGCCGGAGTGGCCTCGGGATCGGCGAGGAACTGCACGGAGACCCGCCGTTCCCGCTGGACCTCGCCCATGAGGACCTCGCCGGGGTTGCCCACCGTGTCGAGCAGCGTCTGCGCCGACCACAGGTTGAGCGCCGGGCCGGCGGTGATCGTCGTGGCGAAGGCCCAGAGCGCCAGCAGCGCCGCGAGCGGCACCGCGACCAACGCGAGGATCTTCACCCGGATCGACCAGTTGCGGCTTCGCATCAGACTCCGCCCGAGGGGTGTACAGGACAACGCGCGCCGCGTGGACAGTTGCTTGAGGCGTCAACGACCGTCGATGAGCTGCGCACCTCCGGCAGGATACGACACGGTCGAAGGGTTTTGACCTCGCGGCGTCGAATCGGATTGATGACCCTGGTTGGGTGGGAATACCAGCGGGTGAAGAAGGAGGCGACCATGTCCCCCACGCTCGTAATCATTCTCATCGTCCTGGCGCTGCTGGTCACCGGCGCCGTCGTGTACGGCGTCCGCGCCGGCCGCCGCAAGAAGCTGCAGAACACGTTCGGGCCCGAGTACGACCGGGTCGTCGGCGACGCGGACAGCCGTGCCGCCGGCGAGAAGGAGCTGGAGGAGCGCCAGAAGCGACACGCCCAGCTCGAGCTCAAGCCGCTGTCGGCGGAATCGAAGGCGAAGTACTCTGTCGCCTGGGAAGAGGTGCAGATCCAGTTCGTGGACGCGCCCGAGCACGCCGTCTCCACCGCCGACGAGTTGGTGACCCGGTTGATCTCCGAGCGGGGCTACCCCACCGGCGACCACGACGAGCAGCTCGCCACCCTGTCGGTCGACCACGCGCGCACACTCGAGCACTACCGCGACGCCCACGCGATCAGCGAGCGGAGCAAGAGCGGCAAGGCCGAGACCGAGGATCTGCGCCAGGCTCTGGTGCACTATCGTGCGCTCTTCGCCGACCTGCTCGGCGAGAACCCGGTACACACCGAGGGCGCCGCCGCCCCGGCGTCCGAGCCGAAGGTGCCGTCCCAGAAGATCAATGACCACGACAGCGACGTCGCGGGCCACCGTCCCGACGCCACGAGCCGCTGAGGAGTGCGACGATGCGTTTCTTCTCCAACGACGCCCGCGAGTCCGCCGACGAGCAGGCGAGCGACGACCGGCCCGAGCGGGTCCAGTCGGAGCCGGTGGCGGTGCCCGGTCAGCGGCCGCCCTCCCCCTGGTCCGACGCCCCGGCCGACGTCACGCGCGACGTCTCGACCGACGACGTGCGCCACGCCCCGGACGACGACGTGCGCCACGCCCCGGACGACGACGTACGGCACGCCACCCCCGGCGACGACGAGGTGGACCGGGCGACGGACGCCGTGAACGACCCGGACCGTACCGAGATCCGCGAGCCGGACCCCGCGCCGACCGCCTTCGGCGCGTCTACCGTGGGCGGCGCGGTGGCCGCCTCCGCCGCCACCAACCCGCTTGTTGACCGGTGGCGGGCGACGGACCGCAACGCGGACACCGGCGACCGCGACGGCACGGTGGAGTCCCCGGCAGACGCCGGCACCACGACGTACGCGGGCACGACCACCGAAGAACGCGACGGCACGAAATCCGAGGAGGTGGACGTGGCGCTCGACGACCGCGGCACCTTCGACGACCCACATGTCACGGAGCAGCCCGCCGAGACCCCCGTTGCCGAGACCTCCGCCGCCGGGACACCGGCGGAAGAGCGGAAGGAGACGGCGGCGGTGACGCCGGCTCAGCCCGATACCTTCTTCGCCGTGGGGGACGCCGAGGCATTCCAGGAGCGGTGGCGCGACGTCCAGCTCCGTTTCGTCGACAACCCCAAGGAGGCGACCACCGAGGCTGCCGGCCTGGTCGACGAGGCCGTGGAGAAGCTGACCGCCAGCCTGCGGTCCCGCAAGGAGGACCTCGGCGGCGACAGCGACGACACCGAGGCGCTGCGGTTGCAGTTGCGCGGCTACCGCGACATCCTCAACCGGATCCTCGGGCTGTAAGAAGCGAGCGGAACCTCGGGCGGCAAGAAGCAGGCCGGGCGGGATGCGTGCATCCTCCCGGCCTCAGGCCTCGGCGACTTCCTCGATGTCGAGCCCGGCCGACGGCGGATCCGGCGGCGTCGGCGTGTCCGTGCTCCCGCCCGTGGGCGGAGTGGCCGGGTCCGTCGTGGGCCCCGTCGGCGGCGTGCTGGGCTCCTCCGACTCGTCGACCGGCGGCGTCGTGGACTCGGTCGGCGGGCTCGTCGGTGTCGAGGTGGACGGCGTCGGCGATGCCGAGGTCGCCGCCGGCTTCGGCTTGTGCCGGTTGCGCAGCGGCCCGGTGTTCGCCGCGGGGCCGCTGCGGACGATCTTCGCCTGGTCCTCCGGTGCGGCGCCGGCGCCGGTGCCGCCGTCGGACGAGGTCACCTCGTTCTGCTGCACGATCACCGTGGGCGGTTGCTGCGGCGTCAGCGTCGCCTCGCCGAACTGCGCGCCCAGCCACATCGCCGGTCCGAGGCCCACCGCGACGATGGCCCCGAAGAGCGCCATGGGTCCCCGCTCCATCAGCGCCCCTCCCCCCTGTCGTGGCGATCATCGCCGATCCGCGTGACGCTGATCTACCCGATTTCGCGAACGGTAAGCGAACGACACCAGTCTTTTCAGTGTGACCGCCTGTGATGGCACGACCACCGCTTCGTCGGACATGCGACCGTCCAGGGGAGAACACGGGTGGCAGGCCCGAGCGGTTCATCCGCGAACATGACTATCTGGTACGCGACAGAAACGCCACGGCCTCGTCCCAGGCCGTCCAGCCCCCGGGCAGCTCGCCGGAGTCGAACGCCGCGCGCACGCTGAGCGTCGCCCCGTCCCGCAGCCGAATGTCCCAGCTCCGCCGCTTGACCTGGGTGGCACCGGCCACGTCCGCGTACGCGACGAACCGGCTCTCCGGCGCGATGGCGGTGCGCCGCGGGATGTCGGCGGCGGCGAACTCGGCCAGCCGCCGTTTCGCGGAGCCGTTCTGCGACCGCGGCAGCCCCGGCACGAGCACCAGGCCGGTGTCGACGACCAGCACGTCCGTCCGCGCGCCGTCCACCAGCAGATTGACCACGCCGCCGACCACCTCGGCCCGCGGTTGCGCGACGCCGGTGGCCGGCCCGGCGGAGACGTCGATGCCGAGGGCGGTGAGCCGCTCCCGTACGGTCGCGACGGTCGCCGGGTCGACGGCGAGCGCGGCCAGCTCGCCGAGGTTGAGGTGTGCGCCGTCGGGCGCGACGAGCTCGGCGGTGCCGGTCCAGCTATGCCGCCACCGGGCCGCGCCGCTGCGCAGCGCCGCCAGGGCCAGCAGGAGCGTGACCAGGTCGGCGATCCGCGACGCGGTCTCGTCGGCGCTCAGATCGGGGAAGACCGACTCGGCGAGCTCGGGCAGCCGCCCCTCGGCGGCGAGATCCAGGACGTCGGCCGCGGTGGCGATCGGGTTGCCGGCCACCCGGGAGAGGGCGGTCAGGGCGACCTCGGCCTCCCGCTCCATCTCGACGACGCGCGCGGCGCCGAAGAACTCGTCCCAGCCGACCGCCGTGCGTCCCTGTGCCGGGAAGGCGACGGTCTGCAACGCCCGCCCGAGCCCGGGGAGGTCGGGAATGAGCTCCAGAGCGGCAGGTGCCTCGGCTGACGACGAATCCTCGGCCGGCGTGGCACTGCCGGGAAGCGCCGCGAGCGCCGCGAGCGCGGCGAGGCGGTCCGCCCGGGCCGGGTGGGTGTCCCACCTGGACGGCGCCGCCGGCTCCCCGGCCCGCAGCACCTCCCGGGCCCGCAGCACGGCCACCTCCTCCGCCCGGGCCGCCAACATCCGCAGGAACCCGCCGAAGACGTCCTCCGGCACGTGGCCCGCCTGCCAGCCCGGCCCCAGGTACTCGGCGTGGAAGATCCGCAGCATCCCGTCGAGGGCGGGCAGGTCGCGCAGCACGGCGGCCGCGGCGCCCGCGCCCGCGTACTCGGCCGCGATCAGGTCGGCCTGCAGCTCCTGTGCCGCGCTGAACGGTGCGTCGACCCGGCGGTAGAAGCGCGCGTACGCCCGCAGCAGCGGCCCTGCCGGGTTGCGCCGGGGAATGCGCGGCACCACCCGCCCCACGGCGATCCGCCCGCGGTAGGCGATCGGGGCGAGCCGGCCGCCTCGCGGCGAGAAGTGGCCGATCTCGTGCGCGACGGCCGCCTTCAGCCGGGCGGTGTCCCAGGCCTGCAGCAGCGGCAATCCGAGGTAGAGGTCGCGGTGACCGCCGGCGAGGCCGAGCAGGCGGGTGCGTTCGATGACCTTGACCGCGGCATCGGCCACGATCGTCAGGCGGTCGGGCGCCCGGGTTCCGGCCACGCCGGCGGCCCCGTCGAGCAGGGACCAGAGCTCGGGAGCGTCCGTACGGGTCACCGGAATGCCGACCGGCTCCGGTCGGCGCAGGTGCAGGGCACGCCAGGTCGCATACCCCATCACGCCGACCGTGGCGATGCACACCGGCAGGCCGATCCGCAGCACCGCCGCCCCGGGCAGCGTGGAGAGCACCAGCATCACGGGCGTCACGACGAGCGCGAGCTGTGACGCCGCGACCACGAGGAACCCGGCCAGCCCGGCGATCGAGGCCCACACCCGCTTCTGCACCCGGCAAGCGTAGGCGGTGACCCGCAGCGGCCCGCGCCGCCCGCCATCCGGTTTCGGCACCGGCCGGCGGGGGATGCAGGAGCGCATGGCTGAACTCGATCGGACTCTCGCTCTCGGTATCAAGGGGTACGCCTGGCTGCCCGACCTGCGCCGCCGGGCCGGCGGTGCGCCCGTACACATGCGCGTGCTGGGGCAGCCCACCCTCGGCATCTGCGGCATCGACGCCGCGGAGTTCTTCTACGGCGAGGGAAATCTCGAACGCCACACCGCGCTGCCGCATCCTGTGGTGGCGTCGTTGTTCGGCGAGGGCGCCGTGCACACCCTCGACGGAGAGGCCCACCGGACGCGCAAGGCGTTGTTCGTGTCGCTGCTGCTCGGCGACGGGATCGACGCCGTCGCGAAGCTGGCCGGGGAGGAGTTCGGCCGGGCCGCGGAGTCGTGGCGGGGCGGGCAGGCCGTCGTACTCTTCGACGAGGCGGCCCGGGCGATCGCGCGCGCGGTCGCCCGCTGGACCGGCGTCACGGTGCGGGACGACGAGGTGGACGGCCTGGCGGCCGACATGGTCGCGCTGGTGGACGGCTTCGGCACGCTCGGGCCGCGGCATTGGCGGGCTCTGGCGGCCCGGCGCCGGCGGGAGCGGTGGCTGGCCGGCCTGATTTCGCGGGTACGCCGGGAGCCCGCCGACGCCGCCGCGGACACAGCCCTGGCGCGAGTGGCACACTTCCGCGACGAGGACGGGCTGCTGGATCCGCGGACGGCCGCGGTCGAGTTGCTCAACATCATCCGGCCCGCGACGGCGGTAGCGTGGCTGGTCGCGTACGCGGAGCATGCCCTGGACCGCCGACCGCGGTACCGCGCGGCGCTCCGTACCGGTGACGAGGAATTCACGACGGCGTTCGCGCATGAGGTGCGGCGGTTCTACCCGTTCACCCCGTTCCTCGGCGGACGGGCAAGCCGTGACCTGGTGTTCCGCGGTGAGCGGGTGCCCCGGGGCACGCTCGTGCTGCTCGACGTCTACGGCCAGCACCACGACCCGGCGCTGTGGCCGGATCCGTACGATTTCCGGCCGGAGCGCTTCGCGGGCCGCACGATCGGCGAGTTCGACCTGATCCCGCAGGGCGGCGGCGACCCGCGGACGGGCCACCGCTGCCCCGGCGAGAAGATCACGATGGCGGTGCTGGGCACGCTGGCCCAGCGCCTGGCGTGGCTCGACCACTACCTGCCGCCGCAGGACCTCTCCATCGACCTGAGCCGGATGCCCGCCCGGGTCGCGAGCGGGGTCCGGCTCGTGGTCCCCTGAGAGGGTCAGAGTGCGCTTTGGTCCGGCTCCCTTGTCGTTTGTGATCCGCGCCGGGTGGCCTGCGTGCTGCGTCTCGCAGGCCACCACCACGCCACAGGTGCTGGATGATGCCGGCGCGTCAGGCGGCGGCCGCGGTGAGGTCGGTCCACGCGTCCAGGTCGCGCATCCGGGCGTTCAGCGCGATGCGGATGTTCTCGGCACTCGTTGCGCCGAGGGCCAGTCGCAGGGGCGACGTGCCGGCGTCCACCGCACGGAGGACGGCGGCAGCGATGTCCGCCGGGGCGGCGAACGCGGATGCCGGAAGCCGGCCGATCGCCTGGTGCACCGTGCGGACGGTGTGGTCGTAGTCCGCATTCGGTTCGGCGGTCTCCAGGTTTGACAGGAACGCGGTGGCCGCGAACTGCGGCTCGACGATCGTCACTCGGATACCGAGCGGGGCGACCTCGTCGGCAAGCGCATCCGAGAGCCCTTCGACGGCGTACTTGGTGGCGGACAGCAGGCCTACCCCGGGGTGAGCGGATTGGCCGTAGACGGACGATCCCTGCAGGATGTGGCCCGATCGTTGGGCGCGTAGCACCGGCAAGGTCGCACGGAGAACGTTGAGGTTGCCGAAGACGTTGGTGTCGAAGATGGCGCGTGCCTGCGCGTCGCTGGCCTCCTCGACGGCACCGAACAGGCCGTAACCGGCGTTGTTGGCCACGACGTCGATGCGATCGAATGCTTCGACGGTGCGCTGGACGGCGGCACGGACGGATGCGTCGTCGCGGACGTCGGCGGCCAGGGTGATAAGCGTGGCGTCGAACTGCTGAGCGAGGTCGTCGAGGCCGTCGATGTTGCGGGCGAGGGCGGCGACATGGTCGCCTCGCCGCAGTGCGGCGAGCATGAGCTCTCGTCCGATGCCGGAGGTGGCGCCGGTGATGAACCAGGTCTTCGCGGAAGCGGTCCGAGGCTGTGTCGTGGTGTTCATGTTGCGACCGTAACGCGTTAGAACGCAACATCCAAGGATTCATGGCAGCCTGTGTTGTGGGCAATTTCCGTTGACCGAATCCGTCCCGGTATGCTGGCCGCATGACCGACGGCATCGCGGGTGGACGTTCCGGCGCGGCGCGCAGCCCACTCGCCACTCCACCGGGGGCGGCTCTGGTGCTCGACTTCGTGAACACCAAGCCCACCGGCGGTGGCAGCCCGGAACGTCTCGGCGACGCGGAGTCCCTGGCGCAATGGCTGGTGGCATCCGGATTGGTCGAGCCCGAAGTCGTCGTCACGGCCGCGGACGCGGCCGGCGCGCGAGAGTTGCGCGACGCCCTGGTCATGGTGTTGCTCGCCCACTCCGGAGCCGAGGGCGCTCAGGGCGAGGCACTCGCCGCCGCGGAGAGACATCTGCGTCGGACCGCGTCGGTATACCCGCTGGTGCCCGTCATCACTGCTGAGGGCGCCGTCCTCACCTCCGAGCAAGCGGGAGTGCCCAGAGCCCTCGGGATGATCCTGGCGGCGATCACCGAGACCGCGGCCACCGACAAGTGGGGCCGGCTCAAGGCCTGCCGCAACCCCCCATGTCACATCGGATTCTTCGACCGCACGCGCAACGCCTCCGGCGCCTACTGCAGTTCTGGCTGCGGCTCCCAGGTCTCAATGCGCGCCCTCCGCCGACGGCGCCAGAGTCCCTGAACCCGGAGGCGTCCGCCACCGCATCATGTGATCCGCCGCCGTCCATGTAGGAAGCGGATGCTTTTCGGCCTGAAGCGACTCAAAGCCCTCCGACGCCGGAGCCGGCCCAGGGCACCTCGGGTGAGCGGTGGAAGGCGACGCCCTGGAAGGTCCAACGGGGACCGTAGGCGGCCAGCCGGCGGCGGAACGACTCCCAGTCCCGGCTGCCCCGCGGCGACCAGCCGATCTCCGCGATGGCGGGCAGCCGCGGGAAGGTCATCGTCTGCACGTCGGTCAGGCTGCGCAACGTCTCCGACCACAGCGGCGCCTCGACGCCCAGCAGGGCCTGCTCGCCGACGCCGGGGAGGCGCTCGGCCGGGTCCCACTCGTACGCCTTCCCGACGTCGAGCAGCCCCGCCCAGTCCAGCCCCAGCGGACTGTCGTCCGCATACTTCATGTCGAGGTACGTGCGATCCGCAGGCGACATGATCACTTTGCCGCCGCCGGCGACGGCCCGGGCCGTGTCGTCGTCCGTGGCCTCGATGCGCCAGAACTGGGTCACGGCCGTGGGCGGCAGGTCCGCGGCGGCCATCTCGTGCCAGCCGACCGGGCTCTTGCCGTACTTGGCCACCAGGGGAAGCACCCGCTGGATGAAGGTCCGGTAGTCCTCGGCGGTGGTGGCCTGCGCCTCGTCGCCGCCGATGTGCAGCCAGGGGCCGGGGGTGAGCGCGGCGACCTCGCGCAGCACGTCGTCGACGAAGGTGTAGGTCTCCTCCTTGCCGGCGACCAGCGAGCTGTAGCCGACCTCGACGTCCGTCCGCTGCGGCGGAGCGACCCCGTCGGCGGTCAGTTCCGGGTACGCCACCTGGGCGGCGTTCACGTGCCCGGGCATGTCGATCTCCGGGACGATGACGATGAACCGGCTCGCCGCGTACGCGACGATCTCCGCGTAGTCGTCCCTGGTGTAGAAGCCCGGGCCGGCGCCGTCCACGCCGGTGCCGTCGCCGCCGCTGATCGCGGTGAGCTTGGGCCAGCTCTCGATCTCGATCCGCCAGCCCTGGTCGTCGGTGAGGTGCAGGTGCAGGTGGTTGATCTTGAATTGGGCCAGCGTGTCGAGGTGGGACTTGACCTCGGCGACGGTGAAGAAGTGGCGCGCCACGTCCAGCATCGCGCCGCGGTAGGCAAACCGCGGCCGGTCGGCGATGGTGCCGCCCGGCAGCGTCCACCGGACCGCCTGCGGCACGGTCGCGAAGATCTCCGCGGGCAGGAGCTGGCGCAGGGTCTGCACGCCGCGGAAGAGCCCGGCCGGCGCGCCCCCGGTCAGCGCGACGCCGCCATCGGTGATCTCGAGCCGGTATTCCTCCTCGCCCAGCGACGGATCGAGCCGCAGCACGATCGCGGCCGGCCCGTCGGTCACCGGCAGGTCGAAACCCGTCGCCGGTCGCAGGATGCCGGCCAGGTACGCCGCCACCTTGCGCGCCTCGAGGGCCGCGCCGATCGCCGTATCCGCATCGAGCGTGAACCGCGCCGCCGCGTCGGGCCGCACCTCGACCGGTGCCGGAATCACATCGCCCAGTTCTCTGCTCACCCGGAAACACTAAACCCTCTTTCCAGTTTCCGGCGACCGTCCCTCACCCGGCGGAGGCGCGGGTACCCCGGAGACGGGCATGCCGGACAAGGCAGGCGCACCGCCCGGCGGTGGCCGGAATCAGCCCAGCCGTCACCGGCGGCACCGGCGGCCAATCGGCGCCGAAAGGGCGAGCCCGTTCGGGTGACCTCCCCGTTGACCCGTTGCGGTCGCGACCCGAAGACTCCGAGTACCCGGCGGTGGGAGGACCGCGCAATGCAGGAGCAATCCCCGTACCTGTTCGATCCCGGCGACGAGCATTTCAGCGTCACCGCGGACCCGGACGGCACGGTCATCGACGTCGCCGTGCGCGGGGCCTGGGCGGCGTCGCTGCACCCCGTCGTCTCGCGGACGCTGCGCAAGTGCCTCGCGGGAAGCCCGGCGGGAATCGTGTTCGACCTCAGCCGGATCGACGATCCCGGCCCGGGAGGCGTGCCGACGTGGCTCGGCGCCGTACGGGCCACCGCCGGCGCCGAGGCGAAGACCCGCATCGCGGTCTGCCTGCCGCCCGGCTCGGCGCGACCCCGGCCCGGCCGCGAGGACGCCGGCGACCTGCCGATCCACACCACCGTCGCGGAGGCCCACGCGGCCCTGGCCGGGCAGCTCTCCCCGGGCGAGGTCGTCCGGCTGAGCCTGCCGCCCGCCCCGAACTCCCCCGGCATGGCCCGTGACCTCATCGGCCGCGTCTGCCAGGACTGGGACATGTCCACGCTGCTACTGCCCGCGCGGGCGGTCATGTCGGAACTGGTCACCAACGCGGTCGAGCACGCCGGGACGTGGATCGACATCGCGGTCTCGCGCCGGGGGACGACGCTGCACATCGCCGTACGGGACCGGAATCCGGAACTGCCCCGGGTGCTCGAGCTGGCGCCGGTGCGCGGCGGCCTGCCCCTCGACGAGCGCGGGCGGGGGCTGCGGGTGGTGCACGCCGACTCCACGGCCTGGGGCGCACTGCCCACGGCGGGCGGCAAGCTGGTCTGGGCCACGGTCCGCGACCGCGCCGGACGGCCACGCCGCTGGTAGGCGCGACGGCACCCGGGTATGCCGTGGCTCACAAACGATTTCCGCTGCTCAGCGCACCACTGTGGACTAATCTGCGCGAAAATGTCACAGGGTCCCGCTAGGGTTTCCCCATGCGGATCGGCGCCACGGGGGCGCCGATCCGCGCCTGCCTCAGCCTGCCCACGCCTCGGCCGCGGGGCCGTCGGCGGCCGGGACGCCGCCACAAACCACGCCCGTCAGGAGTACGCCTCCGCGACGAATGCTTCCCATGCGGGCGTCCTCAGGTCGTCGAGGCCGGGGCGCCTCGGAGCAGGGCCTGCGCGGTTTCGCGGGCGCGGGCGTGGAGCTCCGGCGGTGACTCGATCGTGAAGTCCGCGCCCAGCACGCCCAGGATCATCACCGGCCAACCCAGGTCGTCGACGCTCATGCGCATCCGGCAGCTCCGCTCGGCGACCGGCTCGACGGCGGCCCAGTGACCGACCTGGCGTCGCACCACCTCGGCCGGCGCGCCGATCAGCACCGATACGTCGTAGCGGTTGGGCGCGCCGGCCAGGCGGGTGCGCATCCAGGCGACCGGGTCGCCGCCGGGGATGTCGCGGGGGCGGAAGCGGGCACCGGTCAGTGCGGGCTTCGTCAGGCGGTCGACGCGGAAGCTGCGCCAGTCGCCCCGGTCCAGGTCCCAGGCGATCAGGTACCACCGGCGACCCAGCGACACGAGCCGGTGCGGTTCGACGTGCCGGGTGTCTCCCTCGCCGTCGCGGGGACGGTAGTCGAAACGCAGGCGCTCCTCGCCCCGGCAGGCCATGGCGATCGTGGTCAGGGTGGTCGCGTCGAGGACCGGGCCGCCACCGGGGACGGCCGGGGCGGTCGCCGCCTGCAGGGCGTCGATGCGGCGGCGCAGGCGGGGCGGCAGAAGCTGGATGACCTTCGCGAGGGCGCGTACCGATGTCTCCTCGAAACCCGCGACGGCGCCGGCGGCGGCCGTCCGCAGGCCGACCGCGATGGCGACCGCCTCCTCGTCGTCGAGCAGCAGCGGCGGCACCGCCGCCCCGGCCTGGAGCTGGTATCCCCCGGCGACACCGCGGGCGGCGTCCACCGGATAACCGAGGTCGCGGAGCCGATCGACGTCGCGCCGCAGGGTGCGCGGGCTGACCTCGAGCCGCTCGGCCAGTTCGGCGCCCGGCCAGTAGCGGTGGGTCTGCAGCAGGGACAGCAGCCGGAGCATCCTCGCGCTGGTGTTCGCCATGAGCCCAGATTCCCCTCCCTTGCGGCCAGAAAATGACCTTAATACCCAGCGTCATACCGGGCGTGCAGTGCGTTGCGTGCGGGCGCCTTCCGGATACCGTCGGTGCCGATCATCGTCATCGACGGGCGGGAGGCGCTGGGAATGCTGGGCTGGCGGCGGGAGCCGTACCTGATTCCGCGGACGCTCGGGCGCATCATCGAGGGCCTGAGCCGTCCGGAACCGGCCGTGCCACGGCAGCGGCGCCACAATCCCGGCGCCGTCGTGGACTGCGCCGTCTACCAGGGTGGTCGTCGCCGGCCCGGCGGCTCGCACTACGCCGAGGCCGCCCGGATCGCGCGGCGGCACCGCGGCGCGTTCGTGTGGCTCGGGCTGCACGAGCCCGACGAGGCCACCATGGCCGCCGTCGCCGAGGTGTTCGGCCTGCACGAGCTGACCGCCGCGCAGGCCGCCGACCCCGGGCACCGGCCCGCCGCCGAGACGATCGGCGACGTGACCCGGCTGGTGCTGCGAACCGCGCGCTACGTGGAGCACGAGGAGCTGACCGAGTCCTCCGAGGTCGTCGACACCGGGGACGTCACGGTGCTGCTCGGGCCCTCCTTCGTGATCACCGTGCGGCACGGGGCGGCCGGCGCGCTCGCCTCCGTACGGCGAGACCTGGAAGGCCGACCCACACTGCTCGAGACGGGCCCGTGGGCGGTCGCGTACGCGGTCTGCGATCGGATGGTCGACCTGTATCTGGAGGTCGCCGGGCATGTCGAACACGACCTGGAGGCCCTGGAGAGCGTCGCCTTCGCGGCGGACAGATCGCCCGAGATCGGCCACATTTACCAGTTGAAGCGCGAGATGGTGGAATTCAAACGCGCGGTGCTGCCCCTGCAGGAGCCGCTGCACCGACTTCTGGACCGCGGGGTGGTGCCGGAGGCGGTGTATCCGTACCTTGTGGACGTACGGGGTCGCCTTGCGCGTGCCGTGGAACGGGTCGCCGCCTTCGACGACCTCCTGAACTCGATCCTTCAGGCCCGGCTGGCGCAGGTCTCCGTGGACCAGAACAACGACATGCGCAAGATCGCGTCGTGGGCCGCCATCGCCGCCGTGCAGACGGCCCTCGCGGGCATCTACGGCATGAACTTCGCGGTCATGCCCGGGCTGAACTGGAAGTACGGCTACCCCGCCGTCATCGGAGTCATGCTCGTCGCGTCCCTGCTGCTGTATCGGAGGTTCAAGAAGGTGGGCTGGTTGTGACGATCGCGGAACCGGACCCGCGCTGGGCCGAGCTGGGCCGGCAGGCGTGCGTGGCGCTGGCACCCCTGTTCACCGCGATCGAACACATCGGCAGCACCGCGGTGCCGGGCCTGCCCGCCACGCCGGTGATCGACCTGATGGCCGCCGTCGACGACCTCGACGACGTGAACGACGACGCGCTGGAGACGTTCGGTTACCGGATGCACCCGGCAGAGCTGCCGGACCGGCTGCTCTACCGGCGCGAGGACTACGACAGCACGGCGTACCACCTGTACGTCGTGACCACCGACACCTGGGACACGCGCAGCGAGCGACTGCTGCGTGACCACCTGCTCACCCATCCGGGGGCCCGCGAACGGTACGCCGCCGCCAAGCAGGAGCTGATGGACCGATTCGGCCCAGGAGAGGCGTATACGCGGGGTAAGGAGGCACTGATCCGAGAGTTGACCGATGCCGCCCGCGCCGGGCGAGGTCTCCCGCCGGTTCCGGTAAGGGAAAAATAGTCCCAGGTCACATCCGTCCCAAACCTCCGCCGTTCGGTCCCGGCCCAGTCCCCCGGACCGCACCTTCTCCACTCCGGACGGCATCCCGGATGTGCCCCCCTTTGCCATGGTCGATCAACACGTCCAGTTACTACCGTTGCGAGTCGATCACTGCAACTGGGGGCGGTAGTAGTGGAAAGCACCGTAACTGAGGCCGTACCGGAGAGCCTTGATCCCGGTCCTGAGGGACCGGGCCGCACGGGGCTCGTGGCTGTTCTGCGCGGGCACCTCGACCTGTTCGTGAACGCCGGCTCGCTGATGGCGACCACGGCGCTCACCTCGCTGTTCGGATTCGCGTACTGGTGGCTCGCCGCGCGGACCGCGCCGGCCGAGGCGGTCGGCCAGGCGTCCGCGGCGGTGTCCGCGATGACCCTGATCGGCACGATCGGGATGTTCGGCATGGGCACCATGCTGATCTCGGACCTGCCCGGCCTGAAGGGCCGCAAGTGGGAGCTGATCTCCACCTGCCTGCTCGTCGCCGGCAGCGCCGCGACGCTCGGCGGGCTGATCTACGTCGCGCTGGCTCACTTCGCCGCACCCGGCCTGCGCGACGCGCTCGGCGGTACGCCCGCGACCGTGCTGCTGATCTTCGGCATCGCGCTCAACGCGATGACGCTGGTCCTGGACGAGGCCCTGGTCGGCCTCCTGCAGGGGCCGATGCAGCTCATGCGCAACGCCTGGTTCTCGCTGCTCAAGCTCGCGCTGCTCGGCGCCGTCGCGCTGCTGCCGATCACCCTGACCGGCGGAGAGCTGCTGCTGACCTGGGTGGCCGGGATGGTGCTCTCGGTCGCGATCCTCGGCCGGGCGCTGCGCCGCAAGGGCATGATCGATTCGGTACGCCCCCGCGCCTCGCTGCTGCGGGGCCGGGGCCGGTCGACGTTCGACCACAACCTGCTGAACCTCGCGACGTACCTGCCGCGGGCGGCGCTGCCGCTGGTCGTCACCGCCGTACTGTCGGCCGAGGCCAACGCGGCGTTCTACACCGCCTTCATGGTGCTGTCGTTCCTGGCCATGGTCCCGGGCAACGTGGCACTGACGCTCTTCGCGGTGGCCAGCGGCGACAAGGCCGCCCTGCGTTCCAAGGTCCGGATGGGCCTGCTCATCTGCCTCGGTGGCGGCCTGCCCGTCTCCCTGGTGGTCGTGCTCGCCGCCAAGCCGATCATGTCGGTCTTCGGCGCGAGCTACGCGGAGGCGGCCGGTTCCGCGCTGGCCATCCTGGCACTGACCTACGTGCCGTTCGTCTTCCACCACTTCTTCCTGGCGATCTCCCGGGTGCAGGGCACGGTCCGCGGCGCCGGCATCTTCGCGGTGTTCGCCGGGGTCGCCGAGATCGCCGCCGCCTGGTACGGCGGCAGCCGCGGCAGCCTCACCGACCTGGTCACCTGGGTGGCGCTGGTGATGGCGGTGGAGACCGTGCTGGTCGCACCGACCGTGTTCCGCGTCGTCTTCGCCACGGCAGTCCCCGAAGGAGAGAACATCATGTCGAGCACCAGCCTGACCCTGCGCGAGCGCGCCTGGCTGCCGCTGGAGTACATCCGTACGGTCGGCCCGCTGACCGGAGTGACGGCCGAGCGGCTGCGCGAGGCGCTGATCGGGCTGCACGCCGCCGACCCGACGCACCGCGCGGTGTCGCGCCTCGATCGCAGCGGCGCCCGCTGGCTGCACATGGACGCCGCCGCGTTCGCCTCCTACGTCCGGGACGCCGTGACCGACCTCGGCAACGGACCGGTCGACTTCGACGCGATGACCCGGCAGTTGCAGGCCGAGCCCCGCGCCCACCACCCCGTGCGCATCCTGGCCGGCGGCGGATACGTGGCGATGAAGGTGGCGCACGCCTACGGCGACGCGGGCCCCGTGAACACCCTCCTCCGGGAGCTGGTGCGCGCGGCCGGCGAGCAGCGCGCCGCGGTCATCGAGCCCTCGCTGCGGCACCGCTGGGCGCTGCCCAAGGCCTGGTGGAAGCAGTTCGGCACCAAGCCGGGCCGGTGGAAGCAGGGGCTGAGCTTCGCCCGTCCGCCGCACGTGGAGCAGGGCGCGACGCAGCCGTGGACCGCGAACCTGACCGTCGAGACGGCCCGCTCGGCGGACGTGCTGGGCAAGATGCGGGTCTGGCGCGACGAGCACGCCCCCGGCGTGACCACCTCGGCGATCACCTTCGCGGCGTTCACCGCGGCGCTTCAGGAGGTGGGGCTGAACCCCGATCTGGCGGGCGGCACGTTCCTGGCCGACGCGCGGCGCTACGTCGACAAGGGCGTCAGCATCGACAGCAACTTCTGCCAGGGTCCGTACCTGGCGCCGCCGAGCCTGACCGACCCGCAGGCGATCCACACGACGCTGAAGGCGGAGCTGGCCACCGGCCGGATCTTGACGATGATGCTGCTGCGCGAGGGCAAGATCCTCGTGACCGGTGCGCCCGGCATGCCGGACCCGTACCCGACCGAGGCGCCGGCGGCGCCGCGGCCGCGGCTGACCTTCAGCAACCAGGGGCGCCACGACGTGCTCGCCGACCTGCCGTGGACGGTGGAGGCGGCCGGCCGGGTGAACCAGAGCGTCCCGACCCTCAACGGTCCCGAGGGCATCACGCTGACCACCTCCGAGATGGGTGGCGTGCTGCATCTCGAGGCCACGTTCCACGCCTCGACGTACGACCCGGCCGTGGTGGCCCGGGCGCTGCAGCTCGTCTGCACCGACCCGGCCGCACTGATCATGGCCTCGCGGTAGAAGACGTACGCGCGGCCGGCCGCCCCCGCCGGCCGCGCGTATCCCCGCTCAGTGCCCGGGGTACGCCGCGAGGACCGGCAGGGTGAGCCGGAAGCTCTTGACCTTCGCCTCGTCGGTCCTGCAGTTGGTGTAGGTCATCGTCGCCGACGTGTACGTGCCGGGGTATCCGGCTTTTTATAGTTTTAGGTACATTACGTGCAGACCGACGAGCCCATGCTGCATCGAGTCGAACGCCTCCGGAATCGTGGTCATGATCTCGAAACCCAGGGACTGCCAGAGATGGACGGCGCCTCGGTTCGTCTCCACGACGGCGTTGAACTGGATCCCGTGGTAGCCCTCGGCTCGCGCCCACTCGATGAGGCAGCGGCCCAGCGCCCGGCCGACGCCACGCCCCTGCGCCACCGGGTCCACCATGAAGCTGCCGGTGGCGATGTGCGCGCCGCGGCCCGGCCGGTTCGGGCCCATCTTGGCCGAGCCGAGCACGGCACCGCCCTCGACGGCGACCACGGTGCGGCCGGGCGGCTGTTCCATCCAGAGGGTGCGCGCCTCGTCGCTGGCGAGGCCGAGCGGATACGCGTACGTCTCCCCGGCCTCGATGATCGCCGAGAAGAACGGAAAAACTGCCGGCCAATCCCGGTCGGTCGCCTCTCTGATCTCCATGGGACGACCCTATTTGGCCGTTCAAATCATTTCGGACCCGCCGACGGGCCACCATAGGGACAGCAACGACTCACGAGGATCGGAAAGGGGACGGCGATGTCGCTCAGTGCGGCGCATGCGGCGGCGTTCCGCCGGGAGGTGCCCCGGGAGGGGCGGGTCTTCTCGATCCGGGACTCCGGAGGCTTCCCCGCGTCCGGCGGCGCCATGCCGTTCTGGTCCAAGCGGTCCCGGGCCGAGCGGGTCGTCGGGGCCGTGGCGGCGTACCAGGGCTTCGAGGTCGTCGAGATCCCCCTGGCCGACTGGCTCGGCACCTGGCTGCCCGGACTGCGCAGCGACGGCCTGCTCGTCGGGGTGAACTGGGCCGGAGCCCGCGCGACCGGCCAGGACGTGGCACCGGAGCAGGCCGGCGGATGGTTCGCCACCTCCTGAGCTGCACCCTTTTGTGCATACCGTCCCACAACGCGGCATTTCATACCTGTGTCGTGTGGTATCCGAACCCGGATGCCCCCTATGCTTGCCGCACCGCAAACAAGGGGGCAGGGTGCGCAGTCTCGAGATCCTCGTCGTGGATGACGACGACGCCGACGCTTTCATGATCTCGGAAGCACTGGAGAGCTCGCAGAGGCAGACGACCGTCAACCGGGTCTCCGACGGCCGAGAGGCGCTCGACTACCTGCGGCGCGTCGACCCGTATGCGGATGCCCACCGCCCCGACCTCATCCTGCTGGACCTCAACATGCCCCGCATGGACGGCCGGGAGACGCTGGCGGCCATCAAGACCGACGACGGGCTCAAGACCATCCCGGTGGTCATCCTGACCACCTCGGGCGCCGCCCCGGACATCGTCGCGAGCTATCAGCACCGGGCCAACGCGTACGTGACGAAGCCGTTCGACCTGGAGGACTTCGAGTCGACCGTACGCACGATCGACCGTTTCTACCGCGAGGTCGCCGTCCTGCCCCCGACCGACTGAACAAGCCGGTTACCGCGGCGTGCGGCGGGGTACGTCCTCTGCCATGCCGGACACCGAATCCGCCCCCGAGGACCTCGGGGCACCGCAGTCCTTCCTCGTCCTGGCCGACGGCACGCCGGTCTTCGACCGGGCCGGTGACCGGGTCGGCGCCGTCGAGCACGTGCTGGCCGACGACGGCGCGGACATCTTCCACGGCCTGGTCGTCAAGACCGCCGACGGCCACCGTTATGCGGCCGCCGACCAGGTCGACGGCATCTACGAGCACGGGGTGATCGTCGCCGTGAGCGCCGACCGGCTCGCCGAGCCGAGCGAGGACGCGGCCGCCCGGACCGACTCCGTCGCCGACGGCCTGCGCCGCGCCTGGAACTGGCTCGTCCAACCGAAGTAGCCGTGGTCGCCTCGGCTACAAAGAACGGTATGGATGACGAACTCCGTGCCGCCGAGCGGCGGCTGCAGGCCGCCCAGGTCGCCTCCGACGTCGGTGCCCTCGACCGCTTGCTCGACGACCGCCTGGTTTTCACCGGTCCGGACGGCCAGCTCTACCGCAAGGACGACGACCTGCGGGTGCACCGCACCGGCGCGCAGGTCATCGACGCGCTGCACGAGGAGGAACTCGATCTCGTGGTGGCCGGCGACACGGGGGTGACCTGGTTCCTCGGGAGTCTGCGCGGCAGCATCGACGGCGTGCCGTTCTCGGCGAGGATGCGCTACACCCGCACCTGGATTCGCGACGACGCGCACGGCTGGCGGATCATCGCGGCGCACGCGAGCGTGGTGTGACCCGGGATTTCTGGACGGGCAGATCGGCGGCGCACCCAGCGCCTACGGTCAGAGATGTGTCGCGATCTGCAACGATGTGCGCCCTGCTGTTGCTGGCAGTCATCGCCGGATGCACGGAACCGGCCGGCGCCCCGGCTCCGGCACCCGCGACGGCGGCGCCGCCCAGCACGCCCGCCGTCGCCGACGAGCCGCCGGGCGCCCTCGCCTGCGGGAAGATCGGCGAAGCCGTCCGGGAGGGCAGCCTCATGCAGCCGGGAGTGATCACCGGCGTGAGCGCGTCGACCGCCACCGCCGACGCCCCGGTGGCGGACGCGGCGGCCCGCCTCCAGCAGGCCTACGAGCAGGCCGTCAAGGCCCAGGGCGCCGAGGAGGAGCCGGACCTGGTGGCCGCGGTGAGCGGCGCCGCGGCCGAGATGGTCGCGGTGTGCTCCGACTCGGGCCTCTCCAGCGGCGGCTGAGAGCGCCGGCACCGCGTCAGATCGCGCTGCCCTTCTTGTACTCGTCCCAGCCCATGTTCCAGTCGGTCCAGCCGTTGCCGTTCTCGAGCTTGTCCTCGGTGCCGCGGACCGTGACCGGGTCACCCATCATGGTGCGCTCAAAGAGCCACTTGCCCATCGCCATCGAGACGTTGACGCAGCCGTGCGAGACGTTGCGGCGGCCCTGTTCCCCCTCCGACCACGGGGCCGCATGGATGAACTGGCCGCTCCACGTGAGCCGCTGGGCGTAGTCGATGTTCACGCGGTACCCCTCCCCCTCGGGGAACTCGTCCAGCGTGTCGAAGACGGTCTTGCGCTTCTTCTCGATGACCACCATGGTGCCGCTGGCCGACGGGTACTTCTTCTGGCCGAGGCTGACCGGGAGGGTCTTGACCACCGTGCCGTCCTGCGTGACGGTCATCTGCTTGGTCTTGTTGTCCACCGTCATGACGAAGGAACGCCCGATGTTGACGTTCACGGTCAGGTCGGAGCGGCCGTACCAGCCGTCGTCCATGGGCACGCCCGCCAACTGCACCCGGTAGGAGATCTTGGTCTGCGGCTGCCAGTAGGTCTGCGGGCGGTAGTGCACCTCGGTGGGGCTGGTCCAGTGCCAGATGCCCTCCTGCGCCGGGGTCGCCGTGACCTGCATCCGGCGCTGCACGTCCGCGCGGTACTTCTCCGGGACCGAGCGACCGAACCGGACGATCAGCGGCATGCCGACGCCGACGGTCTGATCGTCGCCGAGGAAGCTCATCACCCGGACCAGCTTCGACGGCTTGTTCATCACGGTGAAGGAGCTGGAGGCGGTGCCGCCCTTGTCGCCCGAGGGCGTGCCGGTGACCGTCACCGTGTACTTCTTGCCCCAGCCCAGCGCCTGCGCCGGGCGGAAGACCTTGGCATCCCGGTCGAGGGTGCCCTTGACCTCGTTGCCGTCGGCGTCCTTGACCTCGACCGAGGTGTTCGCGGGGTCCTCGGACGCGTACGCGATTTCGGCGCTGGCCAGGACGCCGGTCGCGTCCGCGCCCGGCGAGGTGACCGAGACGGTGCTCAGCGCGGGCTGCGCCGGGGCGCCCGAGGCGTTCGCGTCACCGTTCTGCCAGGACGGGGACTCCGGCTTGCCGTCGCCGCTGCAACCGGCGCTGACCAACACACCCGCGGTCACCAGGGTCGCCACGGCGATGCGCCACCGCCGCGGCGCGGTCGGTCCGGTCACTCCAGGAAGTCTCATGATCAGTCTCACCGCCCTGTCGTCCCGGCGACCATCATCCGTCAGCGATGGACGGGGCTCCAACCCCGCAATCGTGCCGCGATACATCGGTTCCCACTTCCGGGCTGTGGAATCCGGTCCCTTCGCGTCCTCGATCCGACCCCTTCTCCCCCTCGGCTCCGTCTGGCCTCATCCGTTGGGCCCCTGAGCGGCCGGAACCGCTCAGGCCTCGCCCGCCTGGGCGGCCAGCTCGGCCGGCACCGGAAGGGCGCTGCCCTTCACGAACTCTTTCCAGCTCACGTCCCACGGCGTCCAGCCGTTGCCGTAGGCCACCTCGTTCTCCGTACCCCGAATGGTGATCGGATCACCGATGAGTGTGCGTTCGAACAGCCACTGCCCGTTGGCCTGCGACACGTTCACACATCCGTGCGAGACGTTGCGCCGGCCCTGGTCGGCGACGGACCACTCTGCCGCGTGGATGTACTGGCCGGACCAGGTGAGGCGCTGGGCGTACTCGACGTCCACGCGGTAGGCGTCCTCAGCGGGGAACTCGCCTCGCGTGTCGAAGACGGTCTTGCGCTTCTTCTCCATCACCACCATGGTGCCGCTGGCCGACGGGTACTTCTTCCGGCCGAGGCTGACCGGGATGCTCTTGACCACCGCGCCGTCCTGCGTGACGGTCATCTTCTTCGACTCGTTGTCGACCTTCATGACGAAGCTGCGGCCGATCTCGGCGTCGGCGGAGCGGTCCAGGTCGCCGTAGCGCCCACCGCCGGTCGGCAGCCCCTCCACGGCGATGCGCACGCTGAGTTTGGTGCCGCTGCGCCAGAAGTTCGGCGGGCGGTAGAAGGCCTGCGTGCCACTCGAGGTCCACGACCAGGTGCCGGGCTGTGCGGGCGAACTCTTGACGAACATCCGCTTCTGCACGGCGGCCCGGTCCTTCTGCTTGATGCCCGGGTTGAACTCGACCACGACGGGCATCGCGACGCCGTACGTGTTGCCGTCGAAGAGGTAGAGGCCGGTCCCGGTCAGCGGGCCGCCCTCCGCCCTGGTGGTGAAGGACGTGGTCTCGGTGCGGGACTGCCCGGCGGCGTCCACGGCCGTGACCGAGGCGACGTACCCCCGGCTGTTCTTCAGAGGCTTGGCCGGCACCCAGGAGGAACCGTCCTCACGCAGGGCGCCGGAGACGGTCTTGCCCTTGTCGTCCTTGAGGACGACGGCGGTGACCTTGCCGCCGGAGAGCGCGAACCCGATCTCGGCGCTGATCGGCACGCCCTTCTTGCCCGCGACCGGAGTCACATTCAGCGACCCACCACCACCGGGCGCCACAGACGGAGCGGATGAGTCGGGCGAAACGGATGGGGCAGTCGAAGGCGCCCCAGAAGCGACCCAGGTGGCCTGCGCGGGGCGGCCCGCGTCATCCCCACACCCGGCGAGCGCCAAGGGCGCCACGACCAGCAACGACACCACCGCCGGCAGCGAGCGCCGCATCCCGATCATCCCCAGCCCCGTTCTCGCGTTCTGCGGGCACATCCTGCCCTAGAAACCGGGTCGGCGGTGGCCCCTGTGTGCGGGGTCGCCTCCGGCGATCATGCGGGAGGGCCGATTTTCAGGGCCGCCGGAGCGCGTGTTAATGTTTCTCCGTTGCCAGCGAGCGCCGCTAGCTCAATTGGCAGAGCAGCGGACTCTTAATCCGCGGGTTGTAGGTTCAAGTCCTACGCGGCGCACCAGCAGTAATACCCAGGGCCGGTCTCCCAGAGACTGGCCCTGACCCCTTTTTGTGACCCCAACGTCACGCCTCGAACAGATAACCCAGCCGGTCGGCAGTCGCTCGCTGCGACTGCTTGGTGACGTCTACGTAAACCAGTTTGGTGATCGTGGAAGAGCTGTGGCCGAGGACGTCCTGAATCTTCTCGATGGGCACGCCCTGTTCATACAGCAGCGTCGCGCACGAGTGGCGCAGGTCATGAAACCGGATACGGCGAAGGCCGGCGCTGTCGAGCAGACCTGCGAAGTGGCGGTTGACGTTGCGCGGCTCGATCGGGGTGCCGATGCCGGTGGTGAAGACGAAGCCGGTCTCCTTCCAGTCCCTGCCCTTGAGCTTGCGCTCAGCGTTCTGGGCCACTCGATGCTGGCGAAGTGCGTCGATGCACGGCTCGGGCAGACCGATAACTCGCTCGGAGTCGTCGGACTTGACCGGGCCGACCACGAGCTTGCCGCCGAGGCGTTGCAGGCTCTGCCGGACGTACAGACGCCGTCGACCAGGTCCACGTCGTGCCATCGCAGGCCCAATGCCTCACCACGCCGCAATCCGAGTGATAGGGCTACCGCGTAGAGCGCGTACAGCCGGTCACTACGAGCGGCTCGCAGGAGCGTCTTCGCTTCGGCCCCGGTCAGTGGGGTGAACCGTGGTCGGTACCTATGGGACAGTCGAAGATTCCGCGCCGGGTTCTCTGCGATGAGCCCGTCGACCACGGCGTCTTGAAGTGCCGCTCGCACCATCCGGTGTAGATGCCGGATCGTTCCGTCGGACGGCTTCTGCTCGCAACAAGCCCGAGGACGCCGGGCGCAGCATCGAGCCGGCTCACCCTTGGCAACCCGGGCAGTGTCCTTGCCCTGGGCGCAACACTGGCAGGTGTCCTTCGCCCGGTTGAAGAACGCGCGCAAGGTGGGCGGCTGCACCTTGCTGAGCCGCTGGTTGCCGATCATCGGTACGACGTAGCAGCGTGACAGCCAGTCGTAGGTCCGCATGGTGCTGGGGCGAACCCGATCCCGGACGACTTCGCGCAGCCAATAGGCCATGAAGTCACTCACCGACTGGATGGTTCCGGCGACCCGGACACCGGCCTGCGACTTCGCTTTGAGTGCGGTCAGCTTCTCGTGTGCCTCCTCCCAGGAGCTGCCGTAGACGCTCCTCCGCACCTCCCGGCCGTCGCTGGTGTAGACCCAGGCGCGGCCCTCCCATCGGCCGTCTGGGCGTTGCCGTATGTTCCCTTCCCCGTTCACGTTGCGCCGGGGCATCAGGCGGCCTCCTCGATCAAACGCGCCTTGTATGCCTCGACGGACTCGGGGATAACGCGCCGGGCGCGTCCCACTTGTACGCCGACGATCTGGCGGGTCTTGATCAGCCGGTAGACCGTCCAATACGAGACGTTCAACATGGCGGCCACCTGATCAATCGTTAGCCAGGCGTTGTCGTTCTTCACCTCTACCTCCTTCCTTGTTGCGGAGTTCGGACGAGTCGGGCGCGCCGCGACGGCGGCCTGTGGGGAATCGGTCATGAGATGTCTCCTCGTGCTGGTGTGATGAGTGCTTCTCGTGTAGGCGGTGATGAGTGCTTCACGAGCAGGGCGCATCGACTGTGTGGAATATGTCGCTGTGGAGTTGTCAAGGAACGCTTTGACACGTACGTGTCAGGCAAGGTGGGTTGGGCCGACGGGTTGGGATCGTCGGCGTAGTCGCGGGCGGTGTCGGCGCGGCGGCGGGCGGCGTCGGCGGCGCTGTTGGCGAGCAGGGCGTCGCCGGTGGTGATCCATCCGGTGGCGTGGTAGCCGAGGCGGTAGACGACGAGGTCGGCTTGTTGGTCGTCCCAGAGGTGGGGGAAGCCTTGGGTGCGGCGCCAGATGGTGCGTTCGAGGCGTTTGAAGGCGTAGGTGACCGAGAAGCCTCGGGATTTGGTGGTGACGTGTCCGCCGACGCCGAATTGGTGGGCGTAGCGGCGCAGCGGGTGCCAGCCGTCGGCGGTGCCGAGGTCCCAGCAGGCGCGGATGAGGCGGCCGAGGTGGGTGTCCGGTCCGGCGTACAGCTCGATGGTGAGGTCGTCGACGCGGCGGTAGATGGCGCCAGTGACTTCGGTGCTCTTGGTGACGTACTTGGCGAGGTAGCCGGTGAGCTTGCTCAGGTTGGCATCGTCGCCGGCGGCGTTGATGGGCACGATGTCCAGGCCCTTGTCGCCCCAGGCCATCCGCCAACCTCGACCGTTATTCGCCGGATGTGACCGGGTGGTGTAGCTGGTCTTGGCGAACGCTTCTTCCAGAACGCTGGCAAACATGGCGCGGGTGACGATGCGGTCGGGTGGGACGATCGCGTCGGGGCAGTCGGGGTGGTAGCCGTCCAGGCGGATGACCGCGTGGTAGTGGATCACCCCCCGGGCCTGGAACTCGTAGACCTTGACGTAGCGGCGGCGCAGGGTGACCCCGAGGCGTTTGCCGAGCCGTTCGAGCTCGCGGTCGAATTCTTGGATGGTGCGGCGCCACAGTTCGGGGGCTTCGTTGTTCCAGACGACCTGGGCGTGATGGTCGTAGCAGTCCAGGCACAGCGGCGTCCCGAGCGCGGGATCTGTAGTCGCGTGCCGGGCGGTGCAGCGCATCTCGGCGCCGTGCGGGCAGGTCTTGCCGAACGGCCGGCAGAGTGAGGCCCGGCAGGTGCAGCGGTCCTTGCTGCGGCAGTCGGCCGCGTGGGTCTTCACGACCCGGTGATGCACGGGGCCGAACGAGGGCGCTGTGGCGGTGAGGAACACGGCCAGGTGCTGGCCGAGTGGGGGCAACCCGTAGCGTCCGCCTTCGAGCCCAGCTCGGATGATCTGGTAGGTGTCGCGGCGGTACACCTCCGCACACGACGGGCACACGGAGGCGCGGCGGTTGCCACACGGGGTGTAGATGACGCCGTCGGGCATGGCGTCGGTGTCGATCGTGGCGCATGAGCGTGCCGTCGGGGTTCTTCACGTCGATCGCACCAGTCAGCCGGATCGGGCGGGTACACGCGGCGGCGGCACTGACATGGTCGAGCCATTCGGGGAACTCACCCGAACGCACTCGATTGCGGGCGGTGATGACTTCGGCCGGGTCGAAGCCGTGCCGGGCGTCGGGGTGTGTGGCGGCGGGGGTGGGGGTGGCCCAGGGCCAGGTCTCGGCGTTCTCCCCCGCACCCACAGCCGTGGTGGCGGTGGGTGTGAGAGGCAGCGTCGAGCTGGTCATTAGGCGGTGGCCTTCGGGTTCGAGGTGACGTCGGTGCCGGTCGGCGTCGTCGGGTGGGTGATGTGGTCCGGGCAGGCGCAGCCGGAGGGTTGGATCAGGTCGTGTGCGGCGGAGACCGCGTTGAGGTCTCTGATCAGGCCGCAGATCAGGCACTCGGCGCTGGTGCAGGAGGGGGTGTGCCGGGAGTCGACGAGCCAGATCCGTTCCTCAAACAGCAACACGAGGGTGGGCCAGTACACCTCCGGGTTGTGCAGGTGTGGTCGCAAGAAGTCCTGCGCAGTCACGATGGCCGCCGGTTCGGGACGGCCGTTGTCGTGCGTGTCGTCCATGTCGAAGCCTTCCGGTGCGTGGGGCAGTGAGCTGGTCATTGCGGGTCCTTTCGGGATGCCGTCGAGGGGTCTCGGCGTTCTCTCCCGCACCCACAACCAAGTTGGTTGTGGGTGTGAAAGGCAGCGTCGAGCTGGTCATGCAGAAACTTCGACGGTGCTGCCGTTGTGCGGCTTCGTGTTTGCCGCCGTGGGCGGGTTGTCGGTGAGTTGGGTCAGGATGTCGGCCGCGATCGGGGTCGGGACGCGCAGCCTGACGGCGAGTTGGTTCGCTTTGATGTCTTCGCCGTGGGTGTCGCGGTGCGAGACGGCGATGGTGCGCGCGTTGGCCAACAGCGGCGCCGGGAAACGCTCAACCGGTTCAGCAGGGGCCGGGGCAGAAGCCGGTGCGGGCACGGCAGGAACGGGTTCCGCGGTTGCCGGTGTGGTGGTCTTCGTGGCCGGTGTCCGTCGTGCGGGTGTCTTCTTGGCCGGTGCGGTTTTCTTGGCGGCGGTGGCCCTGGTCTTGGTGGCTGCGGCGGCCGGGCGAACCTGCGCGCGCGGGATGTCGGGTGACGGGGCGGGCGAGGTGGCCGGCGTAAGTGCCGGGACCGGGTGGGTGGGCCGGGGTGGTGCGGTGGCGGTGAAGACGAGCTTGGACAGGGCGAAGAAGGCCAGCGCCGGGAGGGCGGAGACCATCCAGCCGAACACGCCGGGCTTGGCCACGGCGAGCTGTGCGGTGAGTGAGACGGCGACGGCGGCCACGAGCAGGCCCATCGGGTAGCGCACGGACGCCTGCGGGTGGTGACGTCGGCGGCGGCCGATCTCGATCAGCGATGCGGTCGGGATCAGTTCGCTGATGACGGCGTTGGCCCAGCCGAACCAGTCCGCGGTTCCGGCCGGACTGTTGGTGATGGTGAAGTCGTGGACGTGGTGGAACGAGGCAGCGCCGGCCATGGCACCGGTGAGCAGAACGATGATGAGCAGGATGCCGTCGCGGAGACGGTCGACGCGGGTGAGCGCCGGTCGACGGGTGTCGGTCGTGGTCATGGTCGGGCCTCCTGGTGAGCGGCGGTCAGTGCAGGTAGCAGCACGGGCCGATGAGTCCGCGGCGGTTGCGGGTCGGGTAGGCGTCTTCGCCACGCAGGATCGGGCCGCGACAGCGGCTGCACTTGGTTGCCCGGGTGGGGCGTACTTGGCCGTCGAGAAGGCCAGGGGTGAACCGCAGCGGCTTACGGCGCCGGTTGCGGCGGCTGCGGTTGCGGGAGGAAGGCCGGCGGGTGGTCGGACGGTCGAGGGCCTTGATGGGCAGGTAGCGAACAGCGAGAAGCGCGGCGAGAAGGACGATCGCGACGATCAGGTGGATGAACATGGCAGTGGTCCCTTCGGGGTTTCAGACGAAGTCGGTCTTGAGGCGGGCGCGTACCGGGCGCACGGCGAGGATGTGCAGGCGGCGGCTGCTGACGGCGATGCCGATGAGGTGTTCGGCGATGTCGGCCAGGTCGGTGGGGTCAGTGACGTGGTTCGGGTACGTGAATTCGCGAGTTTCGGTGGCGGGTTGGCCGTCGCGGGTTTCGTAGGTGAAGTCGGCGCTGTAGATGTAGATCACCGGAGAGGTCCTTTCACAGGCTGGAGCCGAGGGAGATGACGGCGATGACGCCGTAGCAGCCGGGGCAAAAGACCGGGGCCAAGCGCAGGGTGAGCAGGTCGATGACCAGTTCGGTCGGGGTGTCGTAGTTCGTGGGGTAGACGGCGATGCCGTCACAGAAGCCGCACGGGATGCGGCAGGCGGGACAGGTTTCGAAGAGTTCGCCCATGGACTCGTCACGTCCGGCGGGCATGTGTCCCTCGATGCAGAACAGACAGTCGGAGACAGCGGCGGTCATCGGGTGTTCCCCGGGCGGTGGGTGCTGGCGGCGCAGGTGGCCGAGATGGTGAAGGCGACGGCGGCGGTGGCGAGCAGCGGTCGGCCGGTGCCGGTGGAGTGGTAGGCCAGGGCGGCGAAGGCCAGGGCGAGGGCGGCGAGGATGTGCCAGCCGCGGATGGCGGGCTTGGTCATGAGGGACCTCCGGGGGTGCAGTCGAGGCAGGCGCCGCTACGGCGCGGGATTTGGTAGGGCTTGAACTGGCCGCAGGCGGGACAGATGCGCTTGGCGCGGTTGGCCTTGTCGAGGGCAGCGAGTTGCGCGGGGGTCGCGGTGCGTTTCGGCTTGGCGAGGTCGATGCGGTAGAGGTAGGCGACGCGTTTGCCGCGACGCCACATCAGTTGCGCCGCAACGGATTGCCCGCCAGGGCGCAGATTTTGGGTGTGGAGCTGGCGCAGGGTGGCCAGCCCGTCGGGGGCGAACCGGTACGGGAAGGTGGGGATGCCGTAGCGCTCGCCGGTGGGGTCGTAGAACACCATCGGGTCCTCCGGGCCGGAGTCGATGTCGCAGCGGGCTTCGCAGGCTTTGCCGTCGATGCAGACGAACAGCGGGCCGCGCGGATCTGGGTTTGTGGGCCGCATGACGGGCACACCGGAGGTCCCGCAGACGTGGCAGTCGCCGAACTCGTAGGTACGGGCTGGGGTGTCGCCGTGGGTGCAGGCGGGTCCGAACGTGGGATGCGAGTAGGTGTCGCGGTCGACGGTCTCGGGCAGGAACGCCGTGTTGCAGTCGGCGCAGACGATCGGGCCACCCTCTTCAAAGGCGGTCTTGGAGAGCCGGATTTTGCGGGGGCACTCGCATTCGGCGCTGACGCCGTTGTTGTTGTTCGTGCGCTGTTTGCCGTTGCCGGTGGGTTCGGGGTGGCGGTAGGCGCGCAGCGCGGCGGCGAGGGTGGTGATGGTGGCCGCGTACTCAGCAGCGGCGGTGTCGGTGAGGGTGCAGGGTGAGTAGCCGAACTTGTCGTCCTTACGGGCGGTGAGGCCGAGTTCGGCGGCGAGGGTGGCGAACTTCTTGTTGTGCCAGCGGCCCTGGCGGCTGGTGTCTTGGATGCCGCGGGTGTCGGCCAGGCCGTGGGTGGCCTCGTGTAGCAGGGTGGTGAAGACTTCGGCGGGGGTGCGTTGGAGTCCTTCGCCGGAGACGAGGACTTCCGGGAGTTGGGTGTCGCCGGATTGCCAGCGCAGTGAGGCGAAGTGGCCCCACTTCATCGATTGGCTGCCCTTGGCGGGTGAGCCGGAGCCAACGACCAGGACAGCGTCCGGGACTTCCGGGTGGCGGGTGCGGATGGCCGTCCAGGCGGTTTCGAGGGCGGTCAGCAGTCCGGCGGTGGTGAAGGTGGGTTGACACGTACGTGTCAGGTCGGTGATCTCGGTGGTGGTCATACGGCGGTCCTCCTAGGAGTGCGGCCGGTGAAGAAGTGCAGTTCGACGCCCAAGGGCACCGGCTCCGCCTGCTCAGCGGTGGTGTCGGGTTCGCGGGAGTAGCCGAAGCCCAGGTCAGCAGCGGGCGCAGCGGGAATGGCGTGGTGGCAGCGGATGCAGAGCCGCTGAAGCTTGATGAGGGTGGCGGTGCTCATCGCAGGGACCCGTGGGTGCGGTCGTATTCGTCAGCGGCGGCGCGCAGGGTGGCGATGACGTGCTCGGCGGTTTGGCCGGCGTGGTCGTTCCAGGCGTAGAGGTCGAAGTCCCACTCCGGGGTGGGGTCGCCGCTGGCGGGGTCGTAGGTGTCTAGGGCGATCTGCATCTGATCGGTGCGGTAGGTGCAGAAGAAGTCGACGGCGCGCTGGTAGTCGCGCAGGCCCTCACGGTCGACGCGGGGGTCGGTGTTCAGGTAGAGCAGGTCGACGCAGCGACCGAAGGCAGCCATGCCGATGGCGCCGGCGACGCAGGCAGGCGGGAACGGCTTGTAGCCCTCGGCGTAGTAGTTGCGGCGGTTCCAGCCGTGTTCCTCGAGGTAGTAGGCGGCGCCGCGCAGGATGTCAGCCGGGGTGACAACCACGGTGGGGCTGTCGGTGTCGGCGGCGGTGCCGGTCGGGTTTTGGGTACGGTTCATGACGCCACGTCCTTTCGTGGGCGGTGGTGGTGGCCGACGGACCGGGCAGCTTTCCTAGGGCGTGGTCCGGTTCGTCGGCTGTTCCTATGGGGTCGTGCAGGTGTTGCCTTCCGGTAGATGTGCGGGCTATCGCAGCGGCTTGCCGCGGGGGTAGCGGGGGTTGGGCGGCAGGTGGCCGGGCTGTTTGCGCCAGCAGGGGCACTCGGTCAGGTCGAAGTCGTTCGCGTTGCCTAGCAAGTGGCATGCGCTGTCGTCCGCGATGGCCTTGTCGCACAAGGCTTTCGAGCAGCAGTCGCAGTCGGGGCACGGAGTGGGAGCCGGTTTCGCCCAGGTGTGGAAGTCATCCGGTGGAGGCGGGAAGTCGACGGGCACCCACTCGGTCATGTCCGTAGCTCCTTCGTGAGTTAGGCGACCGCGCCGAGTTCCGCGGCGGTCGTCGTGGTGGTGGTTCGGCGGGTGCGGCGGGTCCAGGCGGCGTAGTCGGCGACGCGGATGATGTCGTCGTTGCTCATGTAGGCGCCCTTGACGCGCGCGGGAATACCGCCGTGAGCGAGTAGGAGTCCTTCGCCGCGGTTGTCCGGGTCGATGCTGGCGGCGGAGAAGCCGCGGGCGGCCCAGCCGCGTCCGAGGACGACGTCGGACGATGACTCGTCGACGCAGCGGCCGGCGAAGCGCCAGGCGAACAGGAACCGCAGCGAGGTCGGGATGATGTCCGAGCTAGGGCGTTGGGTGGCGGAGGCGTCGATGATGCCCACGGCCCGGCCACGGGAGGCGATGTCGCGGTTGAGGGCGGAGAAGTACTCCTGCTCGGTCTTGGTGCCCACCGTGGCAGAGAAGAACGCGAGCTCGTCGATCGCCAGCAGGATCGGGTCGAAGTCGTCACCCTGATGGATCTTCTGGCGGCGCTGGGACAGCAGGTAGGCGTACCGGTTGTCCATCACCTCCTGCAGCCGTTCCAGGGTGTCGATCGCGTGGTCGAGGTCGGGTCCGACGAACACGTCGGCGCAGTCCTTCCACAGGCCGAGCTCGACCTGTTTGCCGTCGATGAGCACCAGGTCGACGTCGGCGCACAGCGCGGCGTGGCCGACGATGGTGTTGAGCAGGCTGGACTTGCCGGCGCCGGGCTCACCGCCGATCAGGATGTTGCGGTAGATCAACGGCAGGTAGACCGGGTGGCCGTACTCGTCGATGCCGAGGAACAGCGGGTCGAACATGGACAGGCCGGTGCCGACCGGGATGCTCGGCGGGGCCGTGGTGAGGTCACTCATGGCAGGGGCTCCGATTGGGCCGTGTCGACGTCGGCGCACAGCGCGGCGTGACGGACGATGGTGTTGAGCAGGTTGGACTTCCCGGCGCCGGGCTCACCGCCGATCAGGATGTTGCGGTAGATCAGCGGCAGGTTGACGGGGTCGGTGGGCTGAGGCGGTGCGGTGGTGGTGAGCTTGGACGGGCCTGCGCCGACCGGAATGCTCGGCGGGGTCGTGGCGAGATCGGTCATGGCAAGGGACTCCGATCGGATCGGTGTCCGGCGTGACGCTGTTGACCTGAGTCGAGGTCACGCCGGAGCAAGCGGGGTGTTGACACGTACGTGTCAGCGACGGTCAGGCGTAGTCGGACGGGTCGAAACCAGGCGAGGGCGGCGCGGCCGACGGGCGCGCGTTGCGCGGGTTGCGCGGCCGGTCCTTGGTGTTGTTGTTGCTCGCGCGGGTGCTGCGCGGGGCGGGTACCTCGGCGAGGTTCACCCCGACTGGTGGCACGGCCGGGGACGCCGGTGCGGTGGCCGGCATGTGCGCGGGAACGTGGTCCGGCAGGGTCGACAGGACCGTGTCGGTCAGCGGTTCACGGCGGGTGATGTCGACACGGATGAACGGCGCGTACTTACGCGAGGCGCGGCTGACGCGGACCTCGTTGGCCCAGCAGGCGACCGCGAGTTTCTGCACCTGGCCGGGTTGTTCCAGGTCGTGCAGCGACAGGCCGGGGCGCAGCCACAGCCACACCCGTTCCCCGGCCCGGGCCGGTCGGGCGAGCAGGATGAACGGCAGCGTGCCTTGCCGGTTGTGCGCGACGAACGCGGCGAAACACATCCGCAGCCGGTGCCGCACCGTCAGGCACCAGAACAGCGACAGCACGGCCCGGCGGGTCGGGCCGTAGGCGGCAGGGCCACCCACGATCACGGCCAGAATCAGCAGAGACAGCCACACCGGGGTGGCGAACATCAGCGACTGCCAGCCGTAGATCAGGAACGCGGCGAGCAGGATTTCGGGTAGCCAGTGCCAGATCATCCGCAGCACGGGCCAGATGATGATCAGAACGGCCAGAGCACCACCCGACAGGGCGCCGAACACAATCCCGAGCAGACCACCGAGGATCGGGTGCATGTAGTGCGCGGCGATAGTGCCGCCCAACAGGGCGACGATCACTGCGGTGACCCAGAACGCGACGATGGCCTTGCGGCGCTGGTTGTAGCGGGTCGGGGCCTCGATGACCGTGACGGTCTGCCCCCGAGTGTGCGATCCGAACAGGCGCCGGCCGGTAGACTTGGACACGATGATTCCTCCCTTGTCAGGGCTGGATGAGTTCGAACAGGTGCGGGGCCGCACTCGGACGCCAATCTCTGGCGGCCCCGCATCCTGCGGTCACTGGCTTCGAGAGCCAGACAGGTAAGGGTTCAGGCGGCCTTGATCGCCGGGACGGACACCACCTCCAGGCCCGAGGCCTTGAACGCGACACCGCTGCGGGTCTTGCCGTTCTGCTCCGACACCCACGGCAGCGCTTCCAGGTCGTGCGGGATGACCTGGTCGCCGTCCTCGGCGGCCGGCTTCTCCGCCGCGACGATCGTGACGTTGAGCTGACCGGACCACTTGCGGCCGACTGCGCGGCCACGGCCGAACATCGGCGCGGTCCACATCGGCAGCCCGGTGTCCCGGGTGTCGATCTTCTGCGCGCCCTTGTCGTCGAGCTTGGGCACGATGTCGTCCGCCATCTCGAAGATGACGTTGGTGATGTCCAGCATCAGACGCGGCTGAGTACTGATACGAGGCTGATTCGACACGACTGGCTCCTCATGTTGGTGACGGCGCGGGCCTCAGCGCCGAGGTCTCTCGGGGCGGTCGCCCCAGGAGCAGAGTACAAACTAGGTTTGTATTTGGCAAGCATCGCAGGTCGCTGACATTGAGTACGATCGCTTGCACAACCCAAGGTTGCCGCCGATCGACTCCATCGAGGAGGGCGCACTTACTGCCCCTAACACGATCTCTGGGTGGTCCAGTTGATCAGTCTGCGCCAGCAGATCAGGATGCAGGCGAGGCTGACGAAGCCGTCGTGGATGTCGAGGCGTCGTTCCCAACGCACGGCCAGACGGCGGAACTGATGCAGCAGTGCGAAAGTCTGTTCCACGACGTAGCGCAGCTTGCCCAGGCCCTTGATGCCGGTTGTCTTGGGCTTCGGGATGATCGGTTCGGTGCCGCGCTCGCGGCAGGCGTGGCGGAAGCCTTCGCTGCTGTATCCCTTGTCGGCCAGCAGCGTGGCGAAACGCCGCCGTGGGCGGCCCGGGCGCCCGGCAATCGGTGGGAAGCCGTCGAGAAGTTCGAGGGCACGGCTGATGTCGGGCACGTTCGCGCCGCTGGTGAGCACGTAGATCGGGGTGCCGTGGCCGTCGCAGATCAGGTGGTGTTTCGAGCCGGGCTTACCGCGGTTGACCGGCGACGGGCCTGTCCCGGCGCCCCTTTTTTCGCGTCGATGTGACTGCCGTCCATCGCCGCCCTCGACCAGTCGATCCGGTTCGCCGCGTTCAATCTGGCGAGCAGGATCTGATGCACCTGATCGAACACCCAGGCCTCGCTCCAGCGCTGCAGCCGCCGCCAGCAGGTCATGCCCGAGCCGAATCCGAGTTCCTGCGGCAGGTCTTCCCAGCCGATCCCGGTGTGCAGCACGAACAAGATGCCCTGCAGACACAACCGGTCCGGAACCGGGCGCGGCCCCGGAGCCTTGTCCGGCCACGTCGGCAGCAAGGGCTCGATCAACTCCCACAGGCCGTCGTCGACGATCCACGCCTTGCTCATGCCCGTCGAACGAGACTGATCTTCACATCGCCATGCTGATCAACATCGATTCAGCAGATCGTGTTAGGGACAGTTAGGGGCGCACTCGTGCAAACGCAGTTGCAGTGACGGGAGGGCCGCATTGCCGCAGCGCAACGAGCAACTTGCCCGGGTCCTCAGTGAGGCCGCGCTGTCCCATAAAGCGTTCGCGCGAGCAGTGCGTGAGGTGTCCGCACGCCATGGTCAGCCGGTCAACTGCGACCACACGTCGGTCAGTCGCTGGCTCAGCGGATGCGCCCCCGTGGGCGAGTCCCGATGTACATCGCCGAGGCCCTGAGCACCCGACTTTCACGAAGTGTCACACCGGCAGAGGTCGGCTTCCCCTCTGCGGAAATGCTGCCCGACGACTTCGGGACGAGATATGAAGACTCCGTTGACGTCGCCACCGAGACGCTTGCTCAACTTTGGCGCGCGGATGTGGCCGATGATCCACAGATCCTCCGCGTGCCGGCACACGGGACTGCGGGTGTCGCTGCGGCGCTGTCATGGCTTGTCCGGGGATACAGCGCTGTCCCGCGAACAGCGGCGGGACGACGTGTAGGACTGCCTGACATCCAGGCGTTCCGAGCCACCGTCAATGCCTTTTCGAACCTCGACAATGCCTATGGAGGCGGGCAGGCGCGCAAGGCGCTCGTCCAATTCCTTGGCACCGAAGGTACTGCGTTACTCAGAGGCGCCTACTCCGACCCGGTTGGGCGCCAGCTCCATGCGGCAGTCGCCGAGGCCACCCTCCTTGCCGGCTGGACTGCATACGACTCGGGGGTTCACGGCGCTGCGCAGCGCTACTTCATCCAAGCTCTACGCCTCGCTCAGGAGGCCGGAGACACCTTGCTCGCGGGCAGCGTGCTCGACGCGATGAGTCACCAGGCGACCTTCCTGCGACGGCACCGAGAGGCAGTCGACCTCGCGCGCGCAGCTCGGACCGGGACCCAAGGCAAGGCGACAGCCACCCTGAGCGCCCACTTCTACGCCATGGAGGCTCGCGCCCTCGCCTGCGGAGGCGACGCGAGAGGAAGCCTTTCCGCGCTTTCCGAAGCGTCCCGGCTATTCGAACAGCGACGGCCGGGTGACGACCCAGATTGGATCGCGTACTTCGACGAAGCCGAGTTGAACGCCGAGTTCAGCCACTGCCTACGAGACCTCGGTCGTCACCGAGAAGCTGCAATGTATGCAAGCGAGTCTTTGACGAACGCCGGAGCGTCCACGCGGAGCGACTTCTTCGTGTCGATGGTTCTTGCATCCGGACATGCGGGCCAAGGCAACCCGGAAGCGGCGTTTCGTGCAGCCGGAGAGGCGCTGACGGCGGGGCTGTCGCTGAAGTCCGCGAGGTGCCTGGACTACGTGCGCCACTTCCGATCCCTCATCGTTCCCTTCGAGGAATGTTCGGCAGCCAAGGAGTTCATCGAATCCTTCGCAGAGAACGAGATGTGGGTTTTGTCAGCTCAGCGTTAGAGCGGCTTCCAGTCTCGGCGACTACCGTCCGTCCGCAGCGCGTGGATCCGTTTCGCGAATTCCTGTCGGGCTGAGTCGCTTGCTGCCACATTCTGCGAAAGCCATGCAACCATGGAGAGTTCGCGGGTATCGGCCAACACCTTGTAGCCGTCCCACTGCATGACATCTACGCCGTAGGTGTCGACGAATGCGCGGTACTCGTCGTCCGTGTGCCACCCATATCGCTCGAAGAACATTGCCGTCAGCAGCAAGTCCCACTCTCGCGACCCGTGGGCAAGCCCGTCCAGGTCGGACAACACAGCGGTGCCGGTCCAGGTTCGCAGGACGTTGCCAACGCTGGCGTCCCCATGAACGACCCCGACGCCCAACGGAAATTCCAGCCGCTCGTAGGCCGCGAACAGTTCGCGGGTACGCCGGAGCAGAAACTCGCGATCCGTTTCATTAAGTGCCAGCGCAGATCGAATCCGCGCTTCAAGACGGTCGAATGGTCGCAATTCGGGAAGCGTGATGCCCTGGGGGACACTCAGTTGATGGAGTGCCCGAAGGAGACGACCCAACTCGGAGGTCGTCCCGTACGCCTCGCGATCTGACACCGACTCCCAGAAGGTGACGACATGCTCGCCAACCACGACCGGCTGAGCCACCTCAAGAGCGACGACGGCCGGGACACCCGCTCCAGCGAGCCACTTGGAAACCGCGATCTCATTCACGGCCACAGGCAGCAGGTCGAGCGACCGCGAAACCCGTGCAACGATGGTTCGGCTACTAAGCCAGTAGACCGCCGCAGACCCGATCCGGATCAACTCAGCATCATCGGAGCAGATGCCAAGCCGCGAAGCAGCAGCCGCCAGGGAGACGTCAGCAGTGGTCTTGTCGAAGGACGGTGCCGCTGTTGCCAAGATCCTGACGCTCCTACTCCTCGGTTCCGTCGCTTTCCGTGCGCTTAGAGGAAGGCCGGCCGCCGACGCCTGGACGGGGCCGAGACGCGTGCCACTCGATGATGGTTGACGGCTTCCAGGCTTGGGTCCGACCGAGCCTCATTTCCGGCTCCGGCATTTGGCCCCGGTTGCGGTAGCCGCTCACGGTCGCCACCTGCACTCCGAGGTAAGCAGCCACGTCGGAGGTTGTCCACCACTCCGCCGTCGTATCCGCTGCCACAGGACGAAGCCTACCGTCAGCCATGCACGCTGTGAGAACCACAGCACCTGGAACGCTGGCTGCAGAACTTGCCGGTCGTAGGTTCGAGGCCCGGCCGGCACGAAGTGACGGAGGTACCCGCCGAGTGTTCGCGCTAGCCACCGATACCGCTCCCGGCCGCCCCAACGAGGACTTCGTCGTAGCGACCCCGGAGATCGCCGTCGTCGTCGACGGCGCAGGAATCCCGTACGGCGGCTGCCACCACGGAGTCGCCTGGTACGCCAAGCAGCTCGGCGTCAGAACCTTGGCAGCGTTAACCCAGAATCCCGACATCTCGCTGACAGACGGACTCGCGACGGGCATCGCGACGGTCGCCAGCATGCACGTTGCCACCTGCGATCTTGCCAACCCCGGTACGCCGTGCGCGGCCATCGGAATTCTGCGCGTGGGGGAGCACCAGGTCGACACCCTGGCGCTATCCGATGTCAGCATCGTCGTGGATCTCGAATCAGGCCTCGAAGTGACGTGCGACCTATCGATCGAACACATCAGCGGGACCGAACCCGACGCCGTCGCAGGCCTCCGCTTCGGCACCGACGGGCACCAGGCAGCCCTGGCCGACCTCGTCGCCAGACAGACCGCCACACGCAACCGCCCGGACGGCTGGTGGGTGGCAGCAGCCGATCCAGATGCAGCTCAGTACGCGCATGTCAGGAGCTATCCCAGGACAGCGATGCGGCGAGCAAGCGCCTTCACCGACGGCGCGACACGTCCGGTCGACCAAATGCGGTGCTTCGAATGGAGCACCTACCTGGACCTCCTCGACAAGCTCGGTCCCGCAGGCTTGATCCAACAGGTTCGCGCCATCGAGATCGCCGATCCGGACGGTGAACGCTACCCCCGAACCAAGCGGCACGACGACGCGACCATCGCCCAGTTCCAGCCGGTCTAAGCCTCGGCCACGACCGTCGGGCGTCGGGCGTCGGCGAGCCCCAGTGTGGTCCACACTAATCCGCGACACCTGTTCGTCTACTGATGTGCGCCAAGGTCCGGTCACCTGCGAGAAGGTTCGCCACCGACGCAACGTCTTGTCATGCCGAGGAGAGTGCATCCGATCAAGCCGTGCGGCTCTTATGCATAGGTCGCCCACATCCGGGCTCACTGCTTATTCAGTTCGCACGCTAGTTGGGCGAGAAGATGCTGATTCTTCGGCATCCAGGTCCCAGCCGGTGCTGTGAGGTACGCGACAACCTCCGAGCCCGGCATCGCGATTGGCTCTCGCACCACCCCAGCGGACACTGACAGCTATAAAGCAGTTGCCGGGCCCGATGCAGTCGTACCGTCATGCCGCTGAGTACCCACGCCGATCATTAAGCCTTGCATCGGTTCGCGTGCCTCAGAAAGAGCCTTCAGACCGGATTCCAGCGCTCGTGATGTCGCCGCTGCGGACAAGCTCCCGTATCGCAGCGGTCATCACGGCGATCCCGGGCGCCGGCACGATGACGGCGTCGACACCATAGAAATAGCTGCCATTCGCCACTTCGCCGGTCTCCCGCCACACCCCGAGGAGCCGCCGGACTTCGTCGACCGTGAAAATTGTCAGCACCCAGCAGGAGGCGTCCGGCAGGTCGACGAACGCGTCGACGTTCGCCACCGACTCTTCGGAATCAGCCGGGTCTAGAAGGAACCGCGCCACGAACGTCGGCTCTTCAACCAGCAGGTACGGACTGGAGCTGCTCACGAGAGTCATCATGCCGTGGCCAGCCTCAAGGGTCCGGCTCATTGGCCGACGGCGCAGATCTCATGGCAACGACCGCTCATCATGCCCGAACGCACTGATCTGCCGCAGTCCGTGCGCGCCGGCTGCGCTCAGCAGGTCACACGCCGTAGTCGGAGCTCGCTCGCCGCTGACATCCGGATACCGAGACGAGGGCGTTCGATTGGAGAATGTGTGAAGATGCGGCGCGTGGAATTCTCTCGCGACGTACTTCAATCGGCTGCAGCCGATCCCGCCTCTGCGGCGTGGAGCACCATCTGGCAGCAGTCGTGCCATCAAGGAACCTGTGACCCCGCGAGCGCTGTTCTCCTGCCCTGGCTCTCGACGACGATTGCCGCGTTCCCTGCGGACCGACGCGAAACTCCATTGGCGCTGGCTGGTTTCATCGCGTTGGACGCCACT
Source organism: Couchioplanes caeruleus (assembly GCF_003751945.1). Taxonomy (NCBI): domain Bacteria; kingdom Bacillati; phylum Actinomycetota; class Actinomycetes; order Micromonosporales; family Micromonosporaceae; genus Couchioplanes; species Couchioplanes caeruleus. The sequence goes on from NZ_RJKL01000001.1 coordinate 2,882,797, forward strand.
GATGCCGACCGCGCAACCTACGCCGACGACATCGCGGCTCTCCGCACGATGGCGGTCGAGCGCTTGCCGGAGGTATCCGACGATCCGGCATTCGTCTACCTTTTGCAGGCGATCCTGGGCTTCGACGGCGACGAGACGTGGGGCAAGGAACTCGATCACCTCAACGACGGAGAAGTAGAGGTACGGTGCCCAGAATGCGATGAGGAAGCACTGGTGGACCTGTCCGGCGACGACCCTGAAATCCTGCCTGGACTGTCCAGTGAACTGGCTGAACGCCTTCATGCCGAGGCGACGCACACCGGTCGAGGAGCGGTGGGCACAGGCATGACCCGCTTGTTCGGCCGGATGGACTGTCCGAGCTGCGGCATTCGATTCAACGTGGCCGACCACTTGGCGGGTTCATTCACGTGATCCGGCGGCATCCGGATCTGCCGCGACTAACGCGCGTAGAGGTTCCCCTCAGTTGGCTGACCGCTGCCGCATGCCAGTCGACAGAGGACAAGGTGCAAGCCAGATGTCGGGCTCCACTTGATGCGTTACGAATCTGGGTCAGATGATCCGTAACAGCTCCGGCTAGACGATCTTGCTTGCCGTGTCGCGGGCCCCTTATGGTTGCGCGGTTGATGCCCCTGGGAGGCTGAGGGAGTGGAAGAGTCTGCGTGGACTGAGGTCTCGGCGCTGGCAGCAGCAGCTCCATATCCGGTGGAGGTGCTGTCGACCGACCCTGAACGGGCGTCGGCCTGCCTGACGGCTCTGGGGATCACCACCAGGTCATGGCTCGGCGCGGTGGTGGCCAACAGCGGCGGGCTGGTGATCGATCACGGTTGGCTTCGGGTGCTCGGCGGTGGGCACGACGGGCTGCCGGAGGTGGCTGCCGATGATGGCCGCCTGGTCGTTGCCTTCGACGTGATGGGTGGACAGTTCGCGTGGTTGTCGACAGAGCCAGGCGCGAGACCGACGGTGCATTACTTCGGCCCAGAGGACCTAGCGTGGCAAGATCTTGAGTTCGGGTACGGCGATTGGCTGCATGCGATGCTTGCTGGTGCGGTGACGCAGTTCTATGCGGGTCTGCGCTGGCCGGGGTGGGAAGCCGAGGTGGCCGGCGTCGCTCTGGACGAGGGAATCAGCGCGGTGCCGCCGCCGTGGACCAGGGAGGGGAAGGATCTCTCGGTGGTGTCCCGTAGACCGATCCGGCTCACTGAGCTCGTTTCGGTTCAGCAGGAGACTGCCCGTCAGCTCGGCTTCCTCTAGAACATCGCCGCCTTTCCGGTCGACGCCCCCGAACGCGGTGCCAACGGGGCTTCCTTCAGGCAGGCCGGTCCATCACGTTCATCGCCACAGCACTCGGCGGGGTGTCACGCGTCAACTGCAGTCGCCGTGTAACGCATCAAGCGAAGTACGACAAAGGTGCAAGCCAGAACTTGTGAGAAGTTTCTGTACGGGTTCAAGGCGGCCCGCTTCGCAGGCCGCTCGCGCCGCCCAGCAGGGCCGGGCCTACGGCCCGCCGCTCGGATCCGCGCCCATGCCTTCGGCGGGCGCGGACCCGGCGGTTCAGCCCTGCGGCAGGCGCGAACACGAAGAAGCCCCGGGCCGCCGGGGTAGCCGGCAGATCCGGAACTTACAAGCTTGTGAAGGCATGACGCCTCCGGCGGGGAGCTCGGGCGCTCTGGGATGGGGGTGCCATCCCGACACCCTTCGTCCAGGCAAAGCCGAGCAGACAGGGCCTGCCTGGTCAAGGTCGTTCAGACGTAGGGTGCTCCACCTTGACCAGGCAGGCCCTGTCTGCCCCACGATGTGTGGACGAAGGCCGACGGGATGGCGTGGCAGCAGAATGCTGGATCGATCAATCACTGGCCATTCATCAAGGACTTGTACTCTATGCTGTGACGTCCCACATTCTTCCGACATGCATGAGGAAAGCTCATGAATGAGGTATCGCCCCTCCAGAGGAACGTTGAGATCTTCCTGTCGGAAGAGAACGCCGATCCGGAGGATCTTCGCGTTTATCTCTCCAGGATCGCGTCGCGGATCGAGAGTTACGCCGCACGCATGAGGCGCTACTCTTTGACTATTGTTCTTTCCGCAGGGGTGTTCGCATTGCTGTCCAGCGGGGGGCTGACGGAAGCCGAGCTGTTCGGCATTAAAGTGCAGAATTTTATCCTCTTCCGTGTGAGCATCCCTGTAGTGATGGCCTATCTGCTCGCAAGCGTAAGCTTGTTGGCGATCAGGCGCGCTCGGTTACGCAACCTATACCATGAGATTGTCAAGAAGCGATTTCCTCGGTGGTCGGAATCGGGGCTAGATCTTGCTCCGGTGGATGACGTGCAGTTCCTCTTCGTCTATGGAGAGGGGCTGTCGTCAAAGCGATCGGAATCCTGGGGAGACGTAGTAATGTGGACCGATCTCGCTGTTGTTTTCCTTACTCCTGTCATTTTTGGAATCGCCGCTTACGTGAATCTCTTCCTGGACGATCGAGTCCCGATGGGTTACTCCGTAATATCGCTGGCGCTAACTTCGGCGCTAATCGGTATGGCTTACCTCAGTGTGCACCTGTGGGCAGACGGCTGAGTGCGAGAAACAGCCGGCGGGCGGCGACGTGCCGCAGTTGGCCGGTCTTGACCAACCTGTGCCAGCCATTTCGGATAAGCAGCCAAAGCGATAGTCTTTTAGGCGCTCCGTCTTGAACTAGGTTCGAGGGACAGAGGTGACACGCTGCCGACCGGAGATGGCTCCTGACCTGCGGTTGGTGCCGCGTCCACCCTCACTGCCGGCACTCCTTAGATTCAGGCCAGACCAGGCCAGCGCCAGGAAGTGCGCTGGGGAATCAAGGCGCCTGGTCGTTCAAGTCCGGCCGATGCTGCTTGATCCAGGCTTCAACGTCATCTCGTCGCCATACCTTGCCCTGGATCAGCTCGTCGTAGGGTGCCGGCCAGTCCGACCGGTGCGTGAGCTGGTAGACGCGCTGACGGCTGATCCCTCCGAGTCGTAAGCGGATTTCGGCTGCTCCCATGAGATCTCTGGGCATACGACTACCCTACAAGCGACAACTGCCAAACATTTCACCCAGTCGATGGAACTTCGCTGGGCGCTTCGACGCCGCAGGCCGGCCGCCCGTGGCCCCCACACGCCGAGCGTCGTACAGCCACCCGTACAGCCAAGCCTCCACGCTGGGACCGACATCACCCGACACCGACAGACAGGCTGAGCAGGGACGCCACTCCCCTGCCAGTCCGTCCTGATCTACTTCTAATCCGCGGGTCCGCTATTGGCGATGTCCCATTGACGGTTTGTCCAGACCTCGATCGTGCCTTCGGTCAACGGCCGTAGCGCCCGAACCGTCCGCTCGTTGGGGGCCATACAGGTACCCCTCGGCGGATGGTGATCTACATGGACGAAGTAGCGATCGTGGCAGGCCAGGACACTCAACCGGTAATCGAAGATCCGGCTGCGGTGATCGCCCCACGGAAGCCGGCCGCTCGTTCTGCTCCTAAGTGGGAGACCGACGCGCGAGACCGCGTCCGAACGGCTGTGCGCCGCTTCAGCAAGCCCCTGGCCGATCTAGTCGCCCGTGACGCCAACGAAGGCGACACACGTCTTCTTGTCACCGACTTCCTGTGCGAGGGACTCGGCTACGACAAGTATGAGGACCTGACGACCGAGTACCAGGTCAAGGGCGAGTTTGCCGACTACGGGGTCCGCATCGACAGGCAGCTGACCGCATTCATCGAGGTTAAGCGCTGCGCGACCAAGTTGAACGCCAAGCATCTACGGCAGGTTGAGATGTATGCCGTCAATGAAGGCGTCGAGTGGATGGTGCTGACCAACGGCCAGGTGTGGCAGGTCTACCACCTGACCGCGGGCTTGCCCGTGGTCATCGATCTCGCCTTGGAAGTGGATCTGTTGGGCGACGGCGGTCCGGCGCACAAGGGCGACGCCCTCTTCCCCTTGTCGAAGGAGGCGTTCAAGCGACGCGTCATCGATGATCTATGGCGGGCCAAGGCGGCTACCTCGCCCAAGTCCCTGGCATCCGTTCTGCTATCTGACGCGGTGTTGGAATCGGCTCGCAAGGAATTGCGCCGGCAGACCTCCCACAACATCGACGCCAAGGAACTCGGCCGCTTGCTGCAGACGACAGTCCTGCGCGATTCGCTCTGAGGAACCCGTCGGTGCGAGTCCAACTGCCTTCGTGGCAGCGGCAACGAGGATGTGCGGCGCCGGTGAGCAGCGACTAAGGCCGAGCATCTGGTTGCAGCTCCCGCCGTCCTACGAACCTTTCCGACGGTCGTACCGCTCTGCGGCCAGCCAGTGAGGTGGCCGGTCGGGCGGCTGGTCGAGTCGTACAGCAGAGAAGTACAGCAACCAGCCACACCGCACCGGACCATCGGAGGCGCGCACACCACGTCTGACCTCGCACGCGACCCTCAGCGACCGTCTTGCGTGAACTTGACACGGAAGAGGTCAGTGCGGCCGGCTGCTGGGCGACGAGAGCCTGACCCCCGTCTGACCCCAACCGGCCGCAATGCCTGCAAGAGGAGCGCGTTCGCTCAGCCAACTGGATGCAGGTAGGAGCGGCTGACCACGGTCGAGAGCGAGTCCTCTTAATCCGCGGGTTGTAGGTTCAAGTCCTACGCGGCGCACAGGTGATCATGGCCCCGACCAGGCTTTATACGTTTGGTCGGGGCCATTTCTGTGTCCCTTGTGGACGCTTGCGTGATCCATGCGTGATCTGGAGACGCTGAGACCTGGCGACAGCGGGAAGCATCCACCGCAACGACGGCCCGCTGGTGATCCATCTTACCCTGCCGAACCGGCGCCATTACCGCCCGGATCCTTCGTTGACGAGCCCGTATGCCAAGGCGGGGTGTGGCTCATCAAGGACGTCGAGGGCGTGGATCAGGGAGAAGCGCCCCAAGAGCTGAGTCAGAGCATGACGGGCACCACACCAGAACCACCACGGGCGCCATACCGTCAGAACTGTCTCGTACTACCCCCGTCCGGGCCAAGGCAACTTAAGTTCGTCCTCAGGCAGCCGATGGGGTGGCGGTCCGATGCTCGAGAGGTGGCGGTGGTGACTGCGGGGCGTACACGCGCAGTGCTGCGCTGGCCAGCAGGGTTCGCCGTCCTGATGTTCGTCCTCACCGCAGCCGGATCGGTGCCCGCACAGGCGGGACGAGGCGACGATGACGAGGCGTTGTACGCGCAATGCCGCAAGGCCGGGCAGGAACTGGCCGACGAGTACCGCCAAGTCGAGAACGCCTCGTTCATGCTCATCTGCCAACGGCCGGACGGCACAATCGTGGACCCGAAGCTGCTATGGCCGGCCCCACCGACCCGGCCGGCGCCGACCCGGCCGATCACCGCGGGCCAGGCAGGTTGCGTCGCCGGTCCCGGCCGGCCAATGGTCGACACGACACTCACCAGCGTCTCGGCGACGGCCGGGCCCGGCGAAGCGATCACCTACCAGTACCAGCAGCTCCACGGCGGCGAACCCATCAACGCATCCGGCATGGAGGTCCTGGAGTTCGATCCAGGCGAGCTGGCGCCGGGCGAAAGCTACCGCTGGCGGGCACGAGCCGACGACCGCCAGGAACAGGCCCGCAACCCCATCTCCTTCAACGCCCCGGACGACGAGCAGGGCTGGTCGCCCTGGTGCGAGTTCACCGTGTCCCCGGACGCCATCGACTACCGCGGACTGGGCGACGTCAGCCTTGAAGCGTTGAACGAGCTCGGCCTGCGTCCCGACCGCGCTTACACAATCAGGCTGACCGGCCGTCAGCAACGCCTGCTCCGCGCCGGCACGAACGTCGGCCGGACCCATGCCCGGATGACGCTGACCGGCCCGCGCTGGACCGACCTACTCCTCCAACTGACCGAATCGGCCTTCATCGCGGACGAGGTCGCCGCCGAAGCCGACGAGGACCACCCAGCGCCGGACGGCACCGCCTACCGCACGCTCGTGGACGCCATCTCCGTCAAACTCGGCGGACCGCACCATCCCCAGCTCAGCTAGCCGCTGCCCTCGTGTGTCGCACCCACGGTCAGTGACGAAGAATCGTCAGCACGCAGGCTCAGCGGCTTGGGCAGTCCCTTGGTCTGATCCGCAGCATGCCGAGACCATCGTCGGCAGAATCCGTGAGAGTTTGAGAGGCTCGTCCTCAGCTCCGGACCGCCGAGGCGCCCGATCGGGCCGGTCGCGGCGATCAGCCGTGGCTGCTGCAAGCCGAATTTCCGCCAACCGCCGCGTTCAGCGCGACCTTCGCCGCGCACCCTGCTCGGCCCTGGCGAACGTGTTCTTGGCCTCGCGGCTGTCCCTCGGCAACGCCAGGCTAAGAGATCAGTTCAGAAAGAGCGGACGCGGCGTCCGTCGATGTACTGACCGCCCGTCGGACGCTGAGGTTCATGCCCGACCGGATCCTGACTGACGAACTGTGGGCGCGGCTGGAGCCGCTCCTGCCGGCGCTGCCGCCCCGCCGGTTCCGTTACCCGGGGCGGCGGCGTACCGACAACCGGGCGGCGTTGGAAGGCATCCTGTTGGTGGTGCGGACCGGCATCGCGTTCAACGACCTGCCCACCGCGGCGTTCGGGGCCTCCGGCGCGACCTGCTGGCGGCGGCTGACAGTGGCACGCCGCCGGTGTCTGGCAACGGCTGCACGAGCGGCTGCTGGCCGAACTACGCGCCGCGGGCCGCATCGACTTGGCCCATGCCGTGGTGGACTCCTCCCATCTACGGGCGCGGAAAGGGGGGATCACACCGGGCCGAGCCCGGTCGACCGGGGCCGACGAGGCAGCAAACACCACCTGATCACCGACGCCGCGGGTACCCCCTTGGCGGTGACCCTGACCGGCGGGCACCGCAACGACGTCACCCAACTCCTGCCCCTGGTCGAGGCCATCCCGCCGATCCGCGGCCTGGTCGGCCGGCCGCTGCGCCGCCCGCGGCGGATCTACGCCGACCGCGGCTACGACCACGACAAGTACCGCCGGCTGCTGCGCCAACGCGGCATCACTCCAGTCATTGCCCGCCGCGGCACCGCGCACGGCTCCGGACTGGGCACCAAACGCTGGGTCGTGGAGCGCACCTTCGCCTGGCTACACGCCTTCAAACGCCTCCGCACCCGCTCCGAACGCCGCGCCGACGTCCACCAAGCCATGCTCAGCCTCGCCTGCGCCGTCATCTGCCTACGCAAGCTTCTAGCCTCTTTCTGATGTGACCTCTTATCAGACCTTGTTGACCAGCCGTTCACCGTAGCCGCTGGAAATGGTCGCCCTCGTCGGTTTCCAGGATCACGGCGGGGCTGAAGCCGGAGTCTTTCGGCACCATGGCATAGAACTGGATGGTGCCGGGCCGCGGGACGTGCGAGTTGTCGGCGTCGAGCAGTTCGTCGAAGTCGAGCGCGGCCTTCCGGGAGGTCGGCGGCGAGTCGTTCGACGGGTCGTCGAGCTTCCAGTGGCCGTGGCCGTGGAACGGACCCACCCGGCCGGTGCGTTCGTAGAGGTCGCCCAGCTGGCCGGCCGGAACGCCGGTCGCAGTGAAGGTGCCGTCGGATCGCAGGTCGTAGTGGGCCGAACTCTGGTAGCCGGCCCAGACGTCGACGAAGGTGGCGGCGTCCACCTCCCACGGGGCCGTAGGACCGTCGTTGAGCATGTCGGCGAGGCCGCCGCAGGCCGCGGTCAGTAGCAGCGCGGGTATGGCCAACGCGATGCTTCGCTTCTTCATTTCTTGGTCATCCAGTCCTCGCCATGGGCCAGCGTGATCGGCTTCAGGGGATCGTCCGGCGGTTCGCTGACCCACTGCTTCGCGTCGAAGGTCACGCCGGGCGGCTGCGGGTACGGCTGCCTGTCGTGCTCGTCGCGGATGGAGGTGACGTCGAGCACGAGCAGATGGTGGTCCTCGGCGATGCGCCAGGAGCCCCGGCAGTGGAACGGCCCGAACGGTCCACCGATGCGGAACGACTTGTCGTCGAAGGTCGCGGATGGCACGCCGACGGCGTCGAACGTGCCGTCGGGGGCGAATGTGTAGGTGGCGCCGCTGAGGTGGCCGACCCAGACGCCGGCGACGATGTCGGCGGTCAGGTCGACGTTGCGCTGCTCCGTGCGGGGCAAGGACGGCAGGCGACCCCCGAAGCACGCGCCACCGAGCACCGCCACCATGACCCACGTCGCCGTTCGCAATCCCCGCTGCACGCGATCAACGTAGGCACCTGTCGTCGCGCTCCGCCACGGCCTTCACATGATCCTCACAAGCTCTGAACTTGATCCTCATGTTCCGCGCACGAACCCATCAGACGAGCCACGCGAGGACACCCGCCAGGATCAGCAGCCCGGAGGCCGTTGGCGAGCACCGTGAGCGCGGACTTCAGCCGTTCGGCCTTGGTCCGCAGCAGGTCCTCGTTGCGCGGGCGGGCCCCCGGCCGCCGGTCGAGCGCGGGCGTGCAGGCCCGCCACGGCCTGCCCGGGGTCGAGGCGCTTGTACGCGGCCGGCGCCACCGTCGACGCGACCGAACACCGTGTCCGACACCGCACGAGCGGTGATCACCTTGCCGGATCACTCAACCCGACAGCCGACTCATTTTGAACTGATCTCTAAGGCCAGGTGACCCTGGCCGTCCCGAAGCAGGGCCTTACGAAGTAGCCCCCGCACCAGTCCTGGTGCGGGGGCTACTTCGTGGTGTGCCGCCTACGGGACAGTCTCCGTGTGCTTGATCCGGAAGGAGCGGAACATCGCACGGACCCGTTTAAGGATCATGAAGATCGTCATGAGCAGGTGTATCCCGGTGAAGGCGATGAGCGCTGTCGGGAGTCGGCCGAGTGGCTCGTCGGTGTCACTGAACATGACCACGGCACCGAGCAGGCCGGTCAGCGAGATTCCTACTAAGACGGCATAGCTGACGTTCGCCCGCAGCTCGTCGGCGAGCTCATCAACGAAGAGGCGGACCTCGGGGGGAAGCTTGAGAGGGACTGGTCGAGCACCACCAGGACGCGGACACCGCCGACTACCGCCTCACCACCGCCGGCAGTGAACTGGTCGCTCTGCTTGCCGAACTCGAACGATGGACACGGGAACACCGCACCGAAGACCGCGACGAGGATGACCGGTAGCCGGTGAACACCTTCGCCGCGAGCGGCCTCGCCGTCGTGGGCGCGCTTGCCGGAATCCCGGTCGCGGCTATCGCCTACTCGGTGCCTGCCCAGGGTGGCATCCGTCTACCGAAGGTGGTGGCTCGGCGCATCCGCACGACCGGCCTGGACCGTCGTTCCCGCGCTCCTGACCGGTGCAGCAGCCGGAATCGTCGCGGCCGAGCTGGGTCAACATCTGCAGCACCTGGCACAGCAGCAGGTTCACCAACGACGCGTTCACGACCCCGCAGCCTGACAGCCCGCCGAGAGTCAGATCGCGCACAGACCCGCACGTCAGGCCACAGAAACCGGGTTTACGAGCCGCACACGTCACTTCACCGAGCCGCTGAGCAGACCGTGCGCGAAATATCGCTGCAGACCGAAGAACACGGTCAGCGGCACCACCATCAGGACGAAGGCGCCGGCGGCGAGCAGGTGCCATTCGGTGCCGAACTCGCTGAGCAGACCCTGGATCTGTCGTGTCATGGGGCTCGCGGCCGGGTTCTGCGCGTACACCAACGCCATCAGCAGGTCGTTCCAGACCCAGAGGAACTGGAAGATGCCGTAGGACGCGATCGCCGGCGTGGACAGAGGCACCACGAGGGTACGGAAGATGCGGAACTCACCGGCGCCGTCGAGCCGGGCCGCCTCGATGATGCTGCTGGGCAGGCCGACGAAGAAGTTCCGGAGCAGGAAGACGCCGAATGGCAACGCGTACGCCGAGTGCACGAGCCAGATCCCCGTGAAGTTCTGCGTGAGCCCAGCGTCGCCGAGCAGATGGAGCAGTGGGATGAACCCGAGCTGGACCGGCACCATCATGAGCGCCACGATCACCATGAAGATCGTGTCACGGTACGGAAAGCGCAGCCAGGCAAACGCATACCCGGCGAAAGCGGCGACGACCAGCGGGATGAGCGTGGACGGGATGGTGATCTGCAGACTGTTGAGCAGGGCGCCGAGCATGCCGTGGGAGCCGAGCACCTCGGCGTAGTTGTCGAAGGTGAACCGGGGCTGGACCACCGCGGCCCACCAGCCCGTCGACAGGATGTCGGACTTGGGGCGCAACGATGTGATCAGCAGGCCGACGACGGGGGCCAGCCACGCGAGGGCGATGGCCCACAGGGCGAGGTGGAGCGGGGCCCGGCGGACGAGCCGCTCCGCCCTGCGCCACCGCCCGGCGGCGGGGGCAAGCGTGCGGCGCGCGGTCGATGCGGCCAGGGGGCGCTTGGGCGTGATCAGGGCGGTCATGAGCTGACGTTCTCCGTCCGGAAACGCTTGACGTTGTAGGCGATGACCGGGATCAGCAGCGCGAGCATGATGACGGCGACGGCGGCGCCGTAGCCGTAACGCCCGGCGGGAATCGACTCCTGGTACATCGTGAAGGCAATGACGCGGCTCGACGCGCCCGGGCCACCGAGCGTCATCACGTAGATCAGGTCGAAGAGTTTGATGACGTTGACGACGAGCGTCACGGCGAGCACGGTCGCGGGCAGGCGCACCATGGGCAGGAGGATCCGCCAGAAGAGCTGTGCCTCGCCGGCGCCGTCGGTGCGGGCCGCCTCCAGGATCTCGGTGGGGATGCCCTTCAGCGCCGCGGACAGCACGACGGTGGTGAAGCCGACGGTGCTCCACACGCCCACCGCCATGAGCGCCCAGTTGACGGTGTCGGTCCGGCCGAGCCACGACACCGGGTCCACGCCGACCCTGCCGAGGACGGCGTTGAGCAGCCCGATCTCCGGGTTGGGGGCGTACATCAGGGTCCAGATCACGGCGAGGGCCGTCGCCGAGACGGCCATCGGCATGAACATGATGGCCTTGATCAGTGCCTCGTACCGTACCCGGCCGGCGAGGACCGCGACGAGCAGCCCGAGCATGAGACAGCCGCTGACGTACACGACCATCCAGAGCACGTTGTTGAGCAGTGCGCCGGACGGCGGGAACGTCGATAGGTCGAGGAACAGCGGGTCGTCGGTGAACAGCCGGATGTAGTTGTCGATGCCGACGAATCCGTCGAAGCGTCCCAGCCGGCCCCGGAAGAAGCTCAGCCCGACGGTGTACAACGCCGGATAAACCAGGAACACGAGCAGAAGAAACAGTGCGGGGGCGAGAAACACCAGGGCCGTCCAGCCCTTGCGGTGCAGGCGGGCCTGGCCGGCTCGGCGCGGCTCGGCGGCGGCCGGGGTGGTGGCGGTCATCGCGGGTACTCCTTCGTCAGGTCACCGGATGCGAGTGGGTGGCGGGTGGCCGAGGCCGGCCCGCCACCCATCGGGGGTCAGCCGCGCTCGTCGTTCCAGGCGTCGGCGACCTGCTCCTGGAACTGGGCCAGCGGCGGGTTGCCGCCCTTGATCGCGGTCTGCAGCAGGGCGCCGAAATCGGGCCCGGCCGGCAGCAGGTCCGATCCGTCGTAGCGGACGGCGCTGGCCGACGCCACCTGCTGCGCCTCCTTCTTTGTCAGCGCGCTGGGGTAGGAGCCCGGGTCGACGGTCTTGAGCGGGGTTACGAACGTGCCGTCCTTCGCGACCACATCGCCGCTTTCCGGGCTGGTGATGAACTGGAGGAACTCCTTGACCCCCGGCTTGTCGGTGAAGGCTGCGGCGAGGTCACCGCCGACGACGATCTGCGTGGCGTCGCCGCCGTCGAAGCCGGGGAACGGGAAGAAGTCGATCCCCTTGCCGACGCTCAGCTGCGGATTGACCTGTTCCAGTACGAGTGGTCCCACGAACCCGCCCTCGTAGAACATCTCTGCCGCCGGCTTCCCGCCGAACGTCTGGCCCATGGCGTCGACGAAGCCGGTGCCGAGCGCGCCGTTGATGCCACCGGCGACGTGTTCCTCGTTGATGATCTGCTTCACCGTGTCGATGGCGCGGCTGACGGACGGATCGGTCCAGGGCAGCTTTCCGCTGAAGAGATCGTCGTACTTGCCCGGCCCGGCTTGGCGCAGGTACACCATCTCGAACCAGTCGGTGAGGGTCCAGCCGTCCTTCGCGCCCACCGCCCACGGGATCTTGCCTTTGGCCTTGTACGCCTTGGTGACGCTCACCAGGTCCGCGAAGGTCCGCGGCGGCTGGAAGCCGTCGGCGCGGAACGACTCGGGCTTGTACCAGACAGTGGCCTTGGAGTTGAGCTTAAGCATGACCGCGTACAGCTCGCTGTCGACCGTACCGACGTCGAGGATGCCGGGCGGGTAGTTGCCCTCGATCGCGGCGCGTTCCACGCCGTAGTTCTTCAGCGGCTTGGCGAGTCCGTCGCGGACCAGCCCGCGCAGGTAACCGATACCCGGAATGACCGCCACGTCCGGGGCGTTGCCGCCGGCGATACGGGTCCGCAGGACGGTCGCGTAATCGGAGCGCTGGGGTTCGTAGCGGACGTCGACGCCGGTCTTCGCGGTGAAGGCGCGGAGCAGGTTCTCGAACGCCTTCTGCTCGGCGCCGCCCCACACAGCCGTGACAACGATCTGGCCGTCCTTGCCCGCGTCCTGCTGGTCTTTGCCCACGTCGCCCGCGGCGCAGGAGGACAGGAACAGGACGGTGGTGAAGGCCCCGGCGAGGAGTTTGGGCAGGCGCTTCATCTGGTTCCCATCTATTGGAAGTGTCGTTCGGCGGTTTCGGCGCGCGGCCGATGCGCGACCGGAATGGTGAGGGATATGCCAGTCCAGGGCAGTCGACGACCACGGCAGAAGGCGCCCGACCGGCAAAGAGACGCTTTTATAAGTGGGTTTTTGTAAAGCGGGTGCAGGAAGGATGCAACACGCTGGCAACGCCGTCAATAGCCCCGGCGAAGAAGATCGCGGTGGCGCTCGGCCACGCCGTTGCGACGCCCGCGAGCGCCCCTGTGTGCCCGATCCGGGCCAGCGTCCACGGCCGGCCCCGGCAGGCTTGTCCGGCCGGACGTCACGCCGCGGCGAAGCCTTCCAAGAGCCGACCTTCGGCGTGGTCCAGAGCGGCCCGCACCGCGCCGATGGTCACGGCACGGTGTCCCAGCGCGGACGCCGCCAGCCGGGGCGGGTCCGGGGTGATTTCGGCGAGCCGGCGGCGCAGCGGGCCGAGGAGTACGTCCTCGGCGTTGGCGACGCCGCCGCCGACGACGACCAGCTCGGGATCCAGGAGCAGGACCATCGTGCCGGCGGCCTTGGCCACTTGGCCGACGACGCGCTCGAGGATCGCCCCGGCGACCTCGTCGCCCGCGCGGGCGGCCGCGAAGACGGTTTCGGCGTCCACCCTGCGCGGATCGCCCCCGACCAGCTCACGCAGGGAACCGGGGGCCGGCACGGCGGGCACGTGCTGCGCCGCCATCCGGGCGACCGCCTCCGCGCCGAGCGTGCGCGCCAGCGCCGCGACGCCGTCCGCCGTGCAGGCGGGATCCATCAGGCCGAGGAACCCCATCTCGCCGGCGCCGCCGCCGCGCCCGCGGACGAGCCGGCCGCCGACCACGATGCCGGCACCCAGCCGCTCCGCGGCCAGCAGGACGATGAAGTCGTCCACCTCCGCGGCGACTCCGCGCCACTGCTCGCCGATCGCGGCCAGGTTGGCGTCGTTGTCGACGACGACGGGCCAGCCGAACCCGTGCTCCATCGCCTCGCGCAGTTTGACGTTGATGAAGCCGGGGATGCCGCTGCGAAACTTCACCACGCCGTCGCGGGGGTCGACGGTGCCCGCCGCGCCGACGCACATCGCCATGACGTCGGCCGGATCGACGCCGGCTGCGGTCAGGGCGGCCACGACGGTCCTGCGTACCGCGGCGATCCTGGCGGCGGCGGGCTGGTGCGGATCGGTGAACGCGTGCTGCCGCTCGGCCACCGGGTCGCCGCGCAGATCCGCGACCATGACCCCGGTCCGGTGAGCGCCTATGTCCACACCCACCACGTAGCCCGCGTCGGCCCGGAACTCGTAGCGCCGGGCCGGCCGCCCCCGGCGTGACCCGGGCACCTCATCCCCGGGCAGCTCCCGAATCCGTCCCAGCCGCATCAGCGCGTCGGCCACGGCATGCACGGTCGGGCGGGACAACTGCGTCTGCGCCATCAGATCTGTCACGGTCATCGGGCCGGATGCCCGCAGAGCGTCGAGGACGAGCCCGGCGTTGAGCCGGCGCAGCAGGGGCGACGTCGCGGTGCCCTCCAGCTCCACTGACTCCTCCTTGACACGGCCAGCCCGTCGAGGGCACGCTACCTCAGACCGATTTACTAAGTGTCGTTAACTTTATCTTCTCGGCCCGACCGCCCGGTATGCCGCCGGTCCAGCAATGACGCCGGCCCGCCGCCCCGGCAGCGCCCGTCCACCGGCACACCGCGGGCGAGGCTCAGCAAAACCCCACCAGCACGCCCAAGACCGCTAGGGAGCGATACCATGGCCCCCATTGTGCGCACCGAGGTTGCCGACCTCGAACGCGAGCCCATTCCCGTAGCCGCCGAGGCGCCGGCCATCGAACCCGCGCAGTGGTGGCGCAGTGCCGTCATCTACCAGGTCTACATCCGCAGCTTCGCCGACGGCGACGGCGATGGCCTGGGAGACATCGCGGGCGTCCGCTCCCGGCTGGGTCACCTCGCGGCCCTCGGCGTGGACGCCCTGTGGATCAACCCGTGGTACCCGTCGCCGATGGCCGACGCGGGCTACGACGTTGTGGACTACCGGGCGGTCGCACCCGAGTTCGGCACGCTCACGGAGGCCGAGGCGCTCGTCGAGGACGCCCACCGGCACGGCCTACGGGTCATCCTCGATATCGTCCCGAACCACACCTCCGACCGGCATCCCTGGTTCCAGGAGGCGCTCGCCACCGGGCCCGGCTCAGCGGCGCGCCGCCGATACCTGTTCCGACCTGGCCAGGGTCCGGAGGGAGACCGTCCCCCGAACGACTGGCGCAGCGTGTTCGGCGGTCCCGCCTGGACCAGGGTCGCCGAACCGGACGGCAGTCCCGGCGAGTGGTACCTGCACCTGTTCGCCCCGCAGCAGCCCGATCTGAACTGGGAACACCCGCAGGTGCGATCCGACTTCGAACAGACACTGCGCTTCTGGTTCGACCGCGGCGTCGACGGCTTCCGGATCGATGTGGCCACCGCGCTGGTCAAGCAGGACGGCCTGCCCGATCTCGGCCTCGACGCGGAGGAGCTCCTCGCACCGCCGGACCGACAAGACCATCCGCACTGGGACCGCGACGAGGTGCACGACATCTACCGGTCCTGGCGCGCGATCGCGGACTCCTACACCGAGCCGCGGGTATTCGTGGCCGAAGCGTGGCTGGACCGGCCCGACCGACTCGCCCGGTACGTGCGGCCTGACGAATTGCACACCGCCTTCAACTTCGACTTCCTCCGCGCCCCGTGGCGCGCCGCGGATCTCCGCGCGGCGGTCGACCGGTCCACGACCCACCTCGGGACCGTCGGGGCGCCGGCGACCTGGGTCTTGTCCAATCACGACGTCGCGCGGCACGTCTCCCGGTACGGCCGTCCCCAGTCCCACCGGCCCGTCCACTCGCTCGCCGAGATCGGCACGGAGCCGGTCGATCCGGCGCTGGGGCGGCGCCGGGCCCGCGCGGCCGCCCTGCTGATGCTCTCCCTGCCCGGCGGCGCCTACGTCTACCAGGGCGAGGAGCTGGGCCTGGAGGAGGTCGAAGACCTCCCTGAGGAGGTGCTCCAGGATCCCGTCTGGCACCGCTCCGGCCACCGGGACCGCGGCCGCGACGGCTGCCGCGTCCCACTGCCATGGGAGGGTGACGCGCCGCCGTTCGGCTTCAGCCCGGCCACGGCGGCGAAGCGACCCTGGCTGCCACAGCCCGACGGCTGGCGGCGACTGACCGCGGCCGCGCAGACCGGCGACACGGGCTCCACACTGGAGCTGTACCGGTCAGCGCTGCGGATCCGACGCGCGCACCCGGCGCTCGGCGACGGCGGGATGCGCTGGCTCCCGGCACCCGAGGGCGTCCTGCTGATCGCTCGCGACCCCGGCTTCGTCTGCGCCGTCAATCTGTCCGCCGACGACTTCGCCCTGCCGGCCCACGAGACAAGTCTCCTGGCGAGCGGGCCGCTGCGTGGCCAACTCCTGCCACCCGACACCGCGGCTTGGCTCGCGACTTGACGTCCACCACCGCCGCTCGGCGGTAAGCGAGGACGAGCGGTCGATCTGCTGCCATAGCTCTCGGGCCTCGCTCGATAGGGATGCAGCGTCGGTGAAACCCGTGGCCGTAGCAAAAGCATCGGTTGGCCTGGCTGGCCCGCCCCAATCCAGCAATCCGGCACGCAGGACTTCGCGCTCGTCTGCGTTCAGTTGAACGTGAATGGGCTCGGCGCTGGACACCCGGCGATCATCCCACGTGGCAGTCACGCCCCGCGCGGCCGTCGGCATGATCGGGTGCGCGCTCATCGGCACGAGCGTGTGCCCAGCACGCCGCGACGGCGACACGGAGCGTGACGCTACGGCGGAGCCGGCGCGCACGATCGGCGGCCAGATCAGTGCAGCCCTGGCGCCCATCGGCACGAGAGCTCTTCAAGCGCCGTCGCCGCCGCTGGCAGCGGCCTGGATCGACTTGTGCAGGGCGGGCCCGATTGGTCCGGTGGTTTCGCTGAGTTCCTGGATGCGCCGTTTGTTGTCGCGTCTGGTCTTCCGGTCGACGACGAGATTGAGCTCCGCCGCGGCGACGATGGTCACGAGCGCGGCGTCGGCGGGATCGACTCTGCCGGCGGGGGTCCGGAAGGCGCCGTTGACCCGGCTCATGAGTTCCTTGCGGACCCGAGGGTCGCGGAGGGTCACTTTGGTCGCGGGGAAAAGACCGAGGATTCTGTACCGCTGGCAGCGCGCCCAGCCGCCGTCCTCGAGTTGCTGGCGGACCGCGCCGACGGTGGTGCGCTGTCGCTTGCCGATCCAGTATTGCCATTTGCGGGGCTTGGAGCCGGCGATCTCCTCGAGGAGTCCGGCAAGGACGGAATCGCTGCACGGGTGCTGGTCGTTGATGGCGGCGCGTCCGCGCACGTCGGTGAGTTGGCCCTTGATGTAGAGGTCGGCGAGGGCGCCCGCGCGCAGCATGGCGCCGAGTTCGGTGCCTATGCCGACTTTTCCTTTGGCGGGGTTGTAGGCCAGGAGGTAGATGCGTTGGGGAAGGCTGCTGGGCAGTGCCATCTCATTCCTCGTCCGGGTCGGTTTCGGCTGGGGGCCTGCCGGGGCCGCGCATCCGGCTGACTCCTCCGGGAAGGCGACCGGCGTCGGCGAGGGCTTTACGCAGCAGATACTCGATCTGGGAGTTCGTGCTGCGCAGCTCGTCTCCGGCCCACCGTGCGAGTGCGTCGTGCACGGCGGGGTCGAGCCGGAGGAGAAGCTTCTTCCGTTCGGTAGCCATGCGCCTATGAGTAGAGGGTGCCCGCGTTGACCACGGGCTGGGCGTCCCGGTCGCCGCACAGGACCACCAGCAGGTTGCTGACCATCGCGGCCTTGCGTTCCTCGTCGAGGTCGACGACGTCGTGCTCGGCGAGGCGGACCAGCGCCATCTCCACCATGCCGACCGCGCCTTCGACGATGCGGGTGCGGGCCGCGACGATGGCGTTCGCCTGCTGTCGGCGGAGCATGGCGTGGGCGATCTCGGGTGAGTAGGCGAGGCGGGTCAGCCGGGACTCGATGATCTTCACTCCGGCGGCGGCGACCCGTATCCCGATCTCTTCGGATAGCCGGGCGGTGATCTCGTCGGCGTTGTCGCGCAGCGACATCCGGGCGGTGTCGTGGGAGTCGTAGGAGTAGCTGTTGGCGATGTGCCGTACGGCGGTCTCGGTCTGGATGGCGACGAACTCGATGAAGTCGTCGACTTCGAAGACGGCCCGGGCGGTGTCCTCGACCTGCCAGACGACGACAGAGGCGATCTCGATGGGATTGCCGTCGGCGTCGTTGACCTTGAGCACGTCGGTCTCGTGGTTACGGATCCGGGTGGAGACGCGGCGCCTGGCGGTGAGCGGGTTGACCCAGCGGAGTCCGTCGGTGCGGACGGTCCCGGTGTAGCGCCCGAGAAGCTGAAGGACGCGAGCCTCACCGGGCGCGACTGGCGTGAGACCGGCTAGGGCGATCAGAGCGGTCAGCCCGAACAGGAAGCTGACGCCGACGACGCTGAGAACGACTGCGTCACCCTCCTGCTGTAGGCCGGTGATGAAGCCGGCGCCACTGAGCACCAGCACTAAGGCGGACACGGCGAGGACCGGCCAGCCCGAGACACCCCGAGCGATGCGTTCACGAACCTGCGGGGCGGGCAGGTCGAGGTGTTCCGTCATATGAGCCTCCCTCAGCGTGGCAATGTCATGACGCTATCAATGTGATATCACTTTATCAAGTGGGTGCCTCGTGAGCGGTGTCGCCGAACCGGCAGGAACGCGGTCGGGCACTGGCGACGCGTTCACTGCCGGCCGGCGCGCAGGCCGGCTCACCTCAAGCGCCCTCGGCGCGGTAGATCAGTACGTCTTCCCGTGCCTGCGCTGGGGTGCCGTGTCGCCCGTCATCCCCTTGGCCGCCCCACTTGAGCTACAGACAGCTACGCCGCCGCCCGGCTCACAGACAGGTAGACGAAGAATCGGCGAAGCGGTATCTCGCTACCAGACTGTGCGCCGGGGAGCGCGTACTCTTCCGTCGTGGCACGGCCTCGTATCAGGAGCATTGTCGTCGAGGACATCGCCTACCGATGGACCGTCGGCCTGGTCGATCCCGGCCATGTCAAGGTCAAGATCTGGCGCGACGGACCCGAGCCTGGCGGTGCGTTGGAGGTCCTGGCGACCTTTGATGACCCATGGCTGAACTATGGACCGATCATCACCGCACCTGCCGGCCGAGCGGCCGAAGTGTTCGAACTGAGCCCGATCGCCCCGGCTCTGGTCGCGAAGATCGTCCGGCAGGCCCTCGACGCGGGCTGGCAGACATATGACAACGGAACGATGCGGCTCCAACTCAGCCGCGACCGCGAGCGGTTGGAGCCATCACCCGAGTGACAGGGCGTCGGACGCGACCGTTGTTCGCGGCATGATAGCCAAATCGATCTTGGCGATATCCGACTCGCCGTTGCGCTTACAACGAACCGATCGTGCGAGTCGGATCGGGCAGGACTTGTCCGTGTGAATCAGTATTAGCTGAGCGCTTTCAGGCTCCAGATTCGAATTCCGTGGCGCCCCAACGGTCTGCCGGGAACCAGGTCGAAGGGCTCGGGGCAGGTACCGCTGTGTGGCGTGATGCCCGGCGGGCGGTGGATCGCGGCGACGCGGGAGCTTCTGCCGGCCCCTGCGCCCACCTCACCACTGCGCGGCGGCGCAGTAGTTGAGGGTCATCTTTGCTTCGCTACGGAGACCGGCCACCTCGGCAAGGTTGAACTCAAGGCCGAGGTCACCGCCCTCGTCGACCTTGATGGCATGAAGGAGCGGGGCCTCGCTCCTCGTGACTCCCGGCGGGATGCTCGGGGTACTCACGTCAATCGATGAAGGAGGCCCCACATGTAGCAGAGTACGACGGTCAGCAGATCGTTGGCATCGATCTGCACCGTCGCCGTTCGGTGATGGTGCGGATGACCGAGACCGGCGAGCACTTCGCGAATGTGCATATCGACAACAACCCGATGGCCCTGGCGGCCGAAATGCCGGGCGAACAGCCGCAGGTCGTGTTGGAAGCGACCTACGGCTGGTATTGGGCCGTCGACGTGCTGACCGACGCCGGCGCCGACGTCCACCTCGCGCACCCGTTGGGCGTGAAGGGTTCGCCTATCGCCGAGTGAAGAACGATGTCCGCGATGCCGCCGATCTGGCGGATCTGCTACGGATGGGCCGGCTACCCGAGGGCTGGATCGCCCCGCCGGAGGTCCGCGAGCTGCGCGAGCTGGCCCGTCATCGGGCGAAGCTGGTCGCGTGGCGCAGCGCGTTGAAGGCGTCGGTGCACGCTGTGCTGGCCAAGCAGGGTCTGCACCTGGGCGTGTCTGACCTGTTCGGTGTCGGCGGCCGGCAGTTGCTCGCTGCGGCGCCGTTGGATACGGCGTATCGGTTGCGGGTCAACGCGCTTGTGCGGTTGATCGACGCGATCGACTTTGAGATCCGCGCGGTCGCCGGCCCGCTACGCGCCGGCCTGGCCGGGCATGCCGGGTTCCGGGCCGTGCAAGCCGTGCCGGGTGTCGGACCGGTGCTCGGGGCGATCTTCGTCGCGGAGATCGGCGACGCGCACCGCTTCGCCAGCCCCGCGATGGACACATCCGCGCCCTCGACCAGACGGCGATGCACCGAAGCCGGCTTGCGCACGGCATCGGCGCGTGGCGGCGTCCACGGGCAGTACGCGTGATCCATGCGTGATCGACGATTCTGGCGTGGAACAACACTGCCTGGCACGAGTCGGCAGCCGCGCCCCGCAACCAGCAGGACGAAACGATCTCAGCCGACAGAAAGCGGCACAGCCCAGCAGTTCCCAACAGCCATGATCGCGGACTCTTAATCCGCGGGTTGTAGTTCAAGTCCTACGCGGCGCACAGGTGGTCAAGGCTCTGATCAGGCGTTTTACGTCTGATCAGAGCCTTGTTGATGTCCCTTGTGGACGCCCGTGTGATCGATGTGTGCTCTAGAGCTTTGAACACGTCCCGCATCGCCCACCGCGCATGGTGCCCCGCTAGCCAACAGTGATGTCGCCGACATCGTCACGGTCCGTTGCGACGCGGCCAGGGCCCATGCGGCCCTACCGTTGGAGGTGACGGACTTGACTCAGGATCACCCCCGTTACCCGCCCGCTCCGCAGCGGGCGGGCGGCAGGTGCCGCAACCACCTTTGGCATCACCCGGCGATTTGATCGATAGCCGCCGGCACGTCAACCTGACGTCGGGACCGGCTGCGAGTACGCCGAGCTCTACTGGCCGGGGACGGTGCGGGGCGGAACCCGCTGACGAACAAGAACGGCGACCGCTGAGCCCGGCGATGCGGCGGTGTGCCGGGTCGGCACACCGCCGGCGCCGGTCAGGCCGACAGCGCGGCCGTCGGCACCACCTCGGGCGCCGCCGAGCGGGCCGCGTCGGCGGACTCGTCGTCGGGCTGCTCGTGGGCGGCGCGCTCCGCCTGGACCCGCGCGGTGTAGTGGGCCACCTCGAGGTCCACCTGCTCGGCCGTCCAGCCGAGCGGCTCGGCCATAAGCCCCGCGACGCCCCGGGCCGCCAGCAGGCCCCGGTCGAAGGTCTCGATCGAGATGTGGGTCCGCCGGGTGAGCACGTCCTCCAGGTGCCGGGCCCCCTCGGCGGTGACCGCGTACACCACCTCGACCCGCAGGTAGTCCTCCGCGCCCTCCAGCGGCTCGGCCAGCGTCGGGTCGTCGCGCAGCAGTTCCAGCACCTCGTCGACGGCGGTGCCGTAGCGCCGCAGCAGATGCTCCATCCGCTGCACAGGCATGCCGTGCTGCTGCGCCAGTCCGCGGCGCTGGTTCCACCGGGCCACGTACCCCTCGGCACCCAGGAGCGGCAGCCGGTCGGTGCAGGACGCGGGCAGCCCGCCACCGAGGCCGCGCACCGCCTGATCCACGGCGTCGCGGGCCATCACCCGGTAGGTCGTGTACTTGCCGCCCGCGATCACGACCAGGCCGGGCGCCGGAGTAGCCACGGAGTGCTCCCGCGACAGCTTGGCGGTCAGCTCCGACTCACCGGAGACCAGCGGGCGCAGCCCGGCGTACACGCCCTCCACGTCGTCGCGGGTCAGCGGGTCGGCCAGCACCTCGTTGACCCGATCGAGCAGGTAGTCGATGTCGCTGCTGGTCGCGGCGGGGTGGGCTTTGCTCAGGTCCCAGTCGGTGTCGGTGGTGCCGATCAGCCAGTGCCGGCCCCACGGAATGACGAACAGCACGCTCTTGTCGGTGCGCAGGATCAGTCCGGTGTCGGACTTGATCCGGCCCCGCGGCACCACAAGGTGGATGCCCTTGGAGGCGCGCACCTGGAAGTGCCCCTGCTCGCCCAGCAGGGCCTGGGTGTCGTCGGTCCAGACGCCGGTGGCGTTGATGACCTGCCGGGCCCGCACCTCGTACACCTTGTCGGTCTCGAGGTCGTGTACCCGGGCCCCGACTACCCGGGCGCCGTCGCGCAGAAAGCCGACCACCCGGGCCCGGGAGACGGGGTGCGCGCCGTACTGCGCGGCGGTGCGGACCAGGAACGTCACGAGCCGGGCGTCGTCGACCTGGGCGTCGTAGTACTGCAGCGCGCCGGTCAGCGCGTCCGGGCGCAGCGACGGGCAGGCCCGCAGAGCGCCGCGGCGGCTCAGGTGCCGGTGCCCGGGCACCCCGCGGGCGTTCCCGCTGGAGATGCCCATGGTGTCGTACAGCAGGACGCCGGCGCCGGCGTACAGCCGCTCCCAGCCGCGGTGGCGCAGCGGGTAGAGGAAGGGCACAGGGTGCACCAGGTGCGGGGCCAGCCGCTGCACGAGCAGGCCGCGTTCGCGCAGGGCCTCCCGGACCAGCCCGAAGTCGAGCATCTCGAGGTAACGCAGGCCGCCGTGGATCAGCTTGCTGGACCGGCTGGAGGTGCCACTGGCCCAGTCGCGGGCCTCGACGAGTCCGACCGACAGGCCCCGGGTGACCGCGTCGAGCGCGCAGCCGGCCCCGGTGACGCCGCCGCCGATCACCAGGACGTCCAGTTCCTCGCCGCTGCCGAGGACGGCCATGGACCGCTCGCGGGCGGCCGGTGACAGTGTCGCGGAGTACATCTTTTCTCACTTTCGGGTCGGGCACCCTGGGTGGGGCGCCGCTGGGTGCCGGACGGCAGGCGCGGGGGTCGCCTGCCGTCCGGGGTAGAGGGGGCGAGCGCAGGTCAGTCGACGTCGACCCAGTCGAGGGTCCGCTGAACGGCCTTCTGCCACCTGGCGTAGCCGTTCTGGCGCCGCTCCGACGACCAGGTCGGCTGCCAGCGCTGGCTTTCGTTCCAGTTCTCCCGCAGCTCATCGGTGTTCTTCCAGAACCCCACGGCCAGGCCGGCGGCGTAGGCGGCGCCCAGCGCCGTGGTCTCCGCGACCACCGGTCGGCTCACCGGCACGCCGAGGATGTCGGCCTGCAGCTGCATGCACAGGTCGTTGGCGGTGACCCCGCCGTCGACCTTCAGGGTTTCCAGGTGTACGCCGGAGTCCTGCTCCATCGCCTCGGCAACGTCCCGGCTCTGGTAGCAGATGGACTCCAGGGTGGCCCGGGCGATGTGGGCGTTGGTGTGGTACCGGGACAGGCCGACGATCGCTCCCCGGGCGTCGGAACGCCAGTAGGGCGCGAAGAGCCCGGAGAACGCCGGCACGAAGCACACGCCGTCGGTGTCGTCGACCTGCCTGGCCAGCGTCTCGCTCTGCGACGCGCCGCTGATGATGCCGAGCTGGTCGCGCAGCCACTGCACCGCCGAGCCGGTGACCGCGATCGAGCCCTCGAGTGCGAACACGGGCGCGTCGTCGCCGAACTGGTAGCACACCGTGGTGAGCAGGCCCGCCTTGGACCGGACGATCTCGTGGCCCGTGTTGAGCAGCATGAAGTTGCCGGTGCCGTAGGTGTTCTTTGCCTCGCCCGGGGCGAAGCAGACCTGCCCCACCGTGGCGGCCTGCTGGTCGCCGAGATCACCGGTGATCGGTACGGCCCCGGCGAACGGACCGGTTTCCAGGGTGCTGCCGTACGAGCGGGGGTCGGACGACGGGCGGATCTCCGGCAGCATGGCCCGGGGGATACCGAAGAACGACAGCAGCTCGTCGTCCCAGTCCAGCGTCTCCAGGTTCATCAGCATGGTGCGGCTGGCGTTGGTCGGATCGGTGACGTGCACGCCGCCCTGGACGCCGCCGGTGAGGTTCCACAGCAGCCAGGTGTCGGTGTTGCCGAAGATCGCCTCGCCCCGCTCGGCGGCCTCGCGGACCCCGTCGACGTTCTCCAGGATCCACTGGATCTTTCCCGCGGAGAAGTACGTGGCCGGCGGCAGGCCGGCCTTGCGCCGAATGACGTCGCCCTTGCCCTCACGCTCCAGCGCCGAGGCGATGCGGTCGGTGCGGGTGTCCTGCCAGACGATGGCGTTGTAGTAGGGCCGGCCGGTGTGGCGGTTCCACACCACGGTGGTCTCGCGCTGGTTGGTGATGCCCAGCGCGGCCAGGTCGGAGGCGGTCAGGCCGTGGGCGTTCATCGCGGTCTGGACGACCGTGAAGGTCCGCTCCCAGATCTCCAGCGGGTTGTGCTCGACCCAGCCGGCGCGCGGCAGGATCTGCTGGTGCTCGAGCTGGTGGCGGCCCACCTCGTTGCCGCCGTGGTCGAAGATCATGAATCGGGTGCTGGTGGTGCCCTGGTCCACGGCGCCGACGAAGTCAGCCATGCGGGTCTCCTTAGTGAAAGGTGCGGATGGGGTGGCGACGGGTCAGGCTCGAGCGGGCTCGACCGCGGGCTCGGTGGCGAGCGTGCCGGGCTCGGGCTCGTCCTCCTTGGGCAGGAAGCGGCCGATCGCCAGCTCGTAGAGGCCGGCGCCGATCACGCCGCCGACCAGTGGGCCGACGATGGGCACCCAGAAGTACGGGTAGCCGCTGGCGTCCTGGAACGCGGTTTCGTAACCGGTGAGGAACGAGGCGAGGCGGGGACCGAAGTCGCGGGCCGGGTTGATGGCGTAGCCGGCGTTGACGGCGAACGCCATGCCGATGGCCACCACGATGAGGCCGACGATCAGCGGCGCCATGTTGCCGCCGGGCAGCGAGTTGCGGGCGTCGGTGACGGCGAGGACGAGGAACAGCAGCAGGGCGGTGCCGATGATCTGGTCGCGCAGCGCTCCCCACTCGGTGATGCCGGCGCCGGGCAGGGTGGAGAAGACACCCTGGCTCTTGCTGGTGAAGCCGGGGTCGAAGCGGGACAGCACCTCGCTGTAGTTCCACCGGATGATCAGGGCGGCGACGAACGCGCCGGCGGTCTGGGCCAGCGCGTACGGCATGACCTTGCGCCACTCGAAGCCCTTGAAGACGGCCAGGGCCAGGGTGACGGCCGGGTTGAGGTGCGCGCCGCTGATCCGGCCCGCCACGTACACGCCCAGGGTGACGCCGAGACCCCAGGCCCAGGCGATGCTGTCGAACTCGCCGGTGCCCCCGGCGGCCACCTGGACTACCACGCCGACGCCGAACAGAATGAGGACGGCTGTGCCGGCGAATTCGGCGGCGAGTTCGCCGAGAAGCCCGGGCACCTTCGGTATTGTCATGCTTACTCCTGGTATCGAAAGCGGCGGCCCTGGCGTCGGGCAGAGAATGGATCGCCCGGTCCGGTGGCGCCGCGGTGGCGTGTGTTAACCGTGCGGCGAACCGTAAGAAACATCACGGCAACAGGTCAACGAACGCCGGTCGACATTGTCGAACACTGTTGCGTCAGCCCGAACGACCGTTACGATCGCGCCCATGCCAGGGCAGGTGCAGTCCATCGCACGGGCCGCGGCGATCCTCCGCCTGCTGGCCAGCAGTTCCGGCCGCCTCGGCATCGGCGAGATCGCCCGGTCCCTCGACCTGCCCAAGGGCACCGCGCACGGCATCGTGCGCACCCTGCAGGACGTGGGCTTCGTCGAACAGGACAAGACCTCCGGCAAGTACCAGCTCGGTGCGGCGCTGCTGCACCTGGGCACCAGCTACCTCGACGTCAACGAACTACGGTCCCGCTCCATCAACTGGGCCGACCCGCTTGCCGTACGCAGCGGGGAGGCGGTGCGCATCGGCACCCTCCTGGAGGGCAAGGTGCTCGTGGTGCACCACGTCTTCCGCCCCGACGACACCCTCCAGACCCTCGACGTGGGCACGCTGCTGCCTCCGCACGCCACCGCGCTCGGCAAGGTGCTGCTCGCGTACGACGTGGGCGCGGCCAACGCGGTCCTGCAGGGCGAGCCTGAGCCGTACACCCGCCGCACGCTGGTGGCCCCGCGCAGCCTCGCCAAGGCGCTCGGCGAGATCCGCGACCACGGCTGGGGCTTCGAGGTGGAGGAGATGACCCCCGGCGAGGCCGGCATCGCCGTGCCGATCCGGGGCTACGGCGGACTCGTCGTCGGCTCGATCGGGCTCTCAGGGCCGGTCGAGCGGGTCTGCACCGCGCAGGGCAGTCCCCGTCCGACCCTGGTGGCGTACGTCCGCGACGCCGCACGTGCCGTTTCCCGAGACCTCGGCGGAGCGCGCTGGTGAGCCGGCCGGCCGCTCTCCCATCCCCGTCAGACGAGGACGCACCATGACTGAGAGCTACGTCGTCGCCATCGACCAAGGCACCACCTCGACCCGGTGCATCGTGTTCGACCGGCGAGGCAATCTGGTCGCGGTGGCTCAGCGCGAACATCATCAGCACTTCCCCCGGCCCGGCTGGGTCGAGCACGACGCCCTGGAGATCTGGCGCAACGTCGGCAAGGTCGTGCCGCGGGCCCTGTCCCAGGCCGGCATCGGCGCCGACGAGGTGGCTGCCATCGGTATCGCCAACCAGCGGGAGAGCACCGTGGTGTGGGACCGGCGCACCGGCGTGCCGGTGGCCCCCGCCATCATCTGGCAGGACACCCGCACCGACACCCTCGTCGAAACGCTCACCTCGGCGGCCGGGGCCGAGGACGTGCAACGCCGCTGCGGGCTGCCCATGGCCACGTACTTCTCCGGACCCAAGCTGCGCTGGCTGCTCGACGCCACGCCCGGGCTGCGCGAGCGGGCCGATCGCGGCGAGGTGTTGTTCGGCACCATGGAGACCTGGCTGATTTGGAACCTGACCGGCGGTCCCGACGGCGGGCTGCACCTCACCGACGTCACCAACGCC
This sequence comes from Couchioplanes caeruleus, assembly GCF_003751945.1. Taxonomy (NCBI): domain Bacteria; kingdom Bacillati; phylum Actinomycetota; class Actinomycetes; order Micromonosporales; family Micromonosporaceae; genus Couchioplanes; species Couchioplanes caeruleus. Next base: position 2,909,631 of record NZ_RJKL01000001.1, read on the forward strand.
AGCCGAACCATGCTGATGGACCTGCAGAGCCTGCGCTGGCACCCCGACTCGTTGGCCTTCTTCGGCATCCCGGCAGCGATGGTGCCCGAGATCCGCTCCTCCTCGGAGGTGTACGGCACGGCGACCGCGGTGCTGCCCGGCGTGCGCATCGCCGCCGCCCTCGGCGACCAGCAGGCCGCGCTGTTCGGGCAGACCTGCTTCGACCCCGGGGACGCGAAGTGCACCTACGGCACCGGCAGCTTCCTGTTGCTCAACACCGGCACCGAGGCGGTGCACTCCACGCACGGCCTGCTCACCACCGTCGGCTACCAGATCGCCGGCCAGCCCGCCGTGTACGCCCTGGAGGGCTCGATCGCGATCACCGGCTCCCTGGTGCAGTGGTTCCGCGACCAGCTGGGGCTCATCACCAGCGCCCCGGAGATCGAGACCCTGGCCCGCAGCGTGGCGGACAACGGTGGCTGCTACATCGTGCCGGCCTTCTCCGGGCTGTTCGCCCCGCACTGGCGCAGCGAGGCGCGCGGGGTGATCGTCGGGCTCACCTCGTACATCACCAAGGGACACCTGGCGAGGGCGGTGCTGGAGGCCACCGGCTGGCAGACCCGCGAGGTGGTCGACGCCATGAACGCCGACTCCGGCCTGGCGCTGACCTCGCTGCGCGTCGACGGCGGGATGACCGCCAACAACCTGCTCATGCAGTTCGTCGCCGACGTGCTCGACGTGCCGGTGGTGCGTCCCATGGCCGCCGAGACGGTCTCCCTCGGCGCCGCGTACGCGGCCGGGCTGGCCGTCGGATACTGGCCCGACCTCGACGGCCTGCGCCGAAACTGGCATCGGGCCGCCCGGTGGGTGCCGCAGATGGACGACCGGCACCGCGCCGAGGAGCACGAGAACTGGCAGCGGGCGGTGGAGCACACGTTTGGCTGGATCAAGTCGGAGGCCCGGACCGACCGGCGCTGAGGCCGCGGCGGCTCGCCGGCCGTCGCGCTGGCGTATCCGGTGCATGGCGGCCCGTCGACGGATAGTGACGCTGCCCACATCGCCGCGATTAGCCGCGGCGTGGCTGGGACCCATGCCGCCCCGCCGTTGGAGGTGTCGGACTTGACTCGGGATCGACGACGAGGCCCTCAGCGCCGGTCACCCCGAACTCGTCGAACCACAGCCGGGCCACGTCCACGTCCGCGGTCTGAGGACACAGCGCCAGCGCGGCCGGGGCTCCTGCCAGCAGCCGCGCGAGCCGGGCTCGGCGCTCCCGCAGCGGTCGGCCGGTCACGTCCTCGCCCGTGTCGGCGAGTAGGTCGAACAGCATCATGCTCGCCGGCCGCACTGCCACCTCGCACCAGCCGCCGACCGGCGGTGACCCGGCCGAGCAGCGCCGCGAACGACGTCCGCCCCGTGTCAGGGTCGAGGACGATCAGCTCGCCGTCGACCACCGTGCCCGGCGGCAAGCGCGCCCTCGGATCTCCCCGCGGCCGTCTGGCGGCGGCGGGCGGGTTGTCGCGAGGAATCCGGTACTTCCGCGACGACTCTACGACGCCCGTCAACTAGCGAGTAGGACCGCACTATTCGCATTGAGGCGACCGAGTCACTGCGGAGGCTTGAAGATATCTCCAGGCCTCCGCTCCGACCAGTGCAGGGAAGAGAAATGTTGAAGAGAACGCGATCCGTGGCCGTGGCGGCATCGGCCATGGCGATCGCGACGACCCTGGCAGGATGCACCTCCGTCCGACTCTCGGATGGTCAACAGCTTTTCGATCGCGCGTGGTATCCGACAGTGAAGTCAAACTGGGCGATGCAGTCATCGCGTTGTGCTGGCGCAGCACAAAATCTTCACCGCCACCGACGTGATGCCGCTGCTGCGCGATCGTGGCATCGACCTGTCCGCCTCGCAGGTCCACCGACTCGTCTCCGGCACCCCCGAGCGGCTGTCGCTGCAGGTGCTGTCCGCGTTCTGCGACATCCTCGGCTGCACCCCCGCAGAGCTGATCACCACCAGCGCCCAGAACGCCGGCGTCCGCAAGACCGCCACCGGCGACCTGCCCGCCCCACCCACCGGCGGAAGGTTCCGGCCCCGCCCGGCCCTGATCCTGCCCGACGAATGAGCCCCGCCTACACCGCCGAGCAGTACGAACGCTGGCACAAGCGCGACTGCGCCCGCTGCGGCCGCTGGCTCGCCGCCCGAGGTCGCGCGCTCGCCGACTGCACTCAGGCCGACGTCGACGCATGGGCCGTCGAGCACAGCATCAGCGACCGCGCCAACGTCCGGGCCTTCCTGCAGTGGTCAGCCTCGAACCGGCTCAGCCCACGATTCGAGCTGCCCGCCACCCAAGGACCGGGCGGCACGCCGCTGCCCGAACGCGACCGGACCCAGCTGCTCGGCCAACTCCTCACCGACGACCGCACCCCGCTGCGCACCCGGGTCGCCGCGGTGATCCTGCTGCTCTACGCCCAACCCGTCACCCGGATCACCCGGCTGACCGTCGACGACATCATCCACGACGGCGACCAGATCCTGCTGCGGCTCGGCGACCCACCCTCACCGATGCCGGAACCGGTCGCCGCCCTGCTGCTCGAGTACCTCGGCCAGCGCACCAACATGCGCACCGCCACCAACCGCAACTCACGCTGGCTGTTCCCTGGCCGCCGCGCCGGTCAACCGCTCCAGGCGCGCACCCTGCCGCCACTGATTCACGAACTCGGCGTCCCGACCACCGCCGCCCGCACCGCCGCGATCCGCCAGCACGTCCTCGACCTGCCCGCCCCGATCGTCGCCACCGCATTCGGCTACCACCACGTCACCACCACCCGTCTCGCCGCCGAAGCCGGCACCACCTGGTCCAACTACGCCCCGAGCGATCACGGCCGTTAGCCATTGCCTTGTCCCTCAGCAGAACCCCGCGACGGTCGGCTCAGGACCGTCGCTTCCTGACCTTCCGGCCTGTCGAGTTAGAAGCCCTGCAATGATGATCGCCGTGGATGTGACAGGCAGCGAGGGCGAAACCGTCTCTGCAACCACGGGCCAAGGGCAGGCCGCCGCCCTTCACCCCTCATGCCGGCAAGCGCTGCAGCACGTCGCCACTTTGTCAGCCGGTCCACCCCTCGAGGCGTCCCTGCGGATCACACTCAACTTTCATCCCGACCGCATAGCCGCTGGCCAGCCTCTCCTCCAAGCTCTCGGCGCCGATGGGAGCTACCTATCGCAGTTTGTCACCGGCACCAGCAACGGTGGACTGACCGCCCATCACGGCGGCGACCGATGGCGCTGGGAACACACCATGTTCGGCGGAGCCTACGACGACGCCCCCGCCCGAGTCCGGCCCATCTACGGAGCGTTGAACTTCCGCCACAAAATCGTTGGCGCGGCACCCCGCTTCGGATCCGCCCACCTGCGGCTAACGGCAGCGGCCCTGGCACGGGCGACGTTCTGCTACCCGGACAGCCACCTGGAACCCACCGCCTTCGCGGTCGCCAGCCGCATGTCGCTCATCGACCTCGCCCTGGCCGATCAACAAGACGAGCTGGACGACTACATCGAGGCCCAGGTCCACGGCGAAGTCCGCCTCGACCGCGACGTCGAAGCCCTCGTGCTCGACCCCAGTTACCGAAACACCGACGTGGAAACCGCCGCCCTGCAGCTGCCCTGCCCACTGGAATGGCACCCCGGATTCCGGCTCTCCGTCGCTGAACTCAACCGGCACCCCGAATACCGCGGTCAGCGATACGTCGACCTCGGCGCCCGACTTGCCGAGGACGCCCACCTCACGCCCCGACTGATCGGTGACGCTGCCCGCAGCGGCCACTACGACCAGCAGGACCTCAAGCGGGTCTGGCACTACCTCGCACGATTTGGCGCACCGAAGCTTTCCTCACCCACGATCACGAACGGGGCAGACGAGAGAGCTGCCAGCTACACAACGTAGTCGTCCGAGTGGCGTCATCGCCTCAGTAGAGAACCCGCGACAGTTGAATAGGCCGGCCTCACCAGTCTCAACGGCCAGTTCGAGCGCAAGGACGGCCGGGCATTCGGATCAGGATGAGTCTCGGTGGCTTCCGCTCAACGGCGGGCGATGCCTCGGACGTGGAAGCCGCGCTGCGCCGCCTCGCGGTCACCTCTCGGGCGGCCGAGCCGGCCGGCGCGCGCGTGGGCCAGCAGGCTTGCTGCATCGTTGTGCGACGCTCGATCGGTGACTGCCAAGACGCCGTACGACGACGACCGCTCCCGGTTCTCGCGCCGAGCCCTCGCTCGGCTGGTGCTCTCCCACGAGGCCAGCGGCCTGTCCGATGCCGCGGGAAGTCTGGCGGTCACCCGCTACGACGAGTTCTCTGGCGCCGGCGGTCGGGTCAGTGAGGCAGCGGCGGTGGCCGGTCACGCGGATCGGCTCGTCACCAGCGCGGTGATCTACGAACGGGAACGCGGCAGCTCCTGGGCGGACATCGGCCGGCACCTCGACCTCAGCGGTCCCGCGGCGGAAGAGCGTTTCGCGCCGGCTGTCGAGCAGTGGCGGGCCGCGTTCGACGTCCCCTACCGCCTCGACGAGACGGGCCGAAAGCGCATCCCGCAGCTGCCGACCGCCGCCTACGATCCCGCTCGCGTAATCCGCAATCTCGACCTCTGGGCGGCCGCGCGTGTCGGGTACGACGACAAGCACGCCGTAAGCGGTGGCCTGCAGCCGGGCCATGACGATGAGGAGGAGACGTGGCCGGAGACGAGAGGCACGGAAATCGACGGGCGGATCCGGCTACCGCACCTCGGTGCCTTCCTCGACCTGCTGTCCGAGTACGCCCTGCACCGCCCGGCCGACAGTGCCCGCGACGTAGTGGCACGAGCGATGGAGAGCAGCAAAGCTGAGGATCAAGCCACCTGGCATTCGTACGCCATGGTCGGGACCTTCGAATCGCTCGACATCCGCTTGGCGGTCCACGACGACCTGGTCTCCGTCACTGTCGCCGGCGCGCACTCGCCGGCGCTGCGGTTGCGGATCAGTACGCTCCTGGACGTCTTCGTCTGACCGCCGGACCTGATCACGAAAGATGATCAACGGCGACTCGATGCCGAGAAACTGGCGACAGTTGAACAGACGCTCTCACCAGTCGGCCAGGCCCACCAGATCCCGGAGGCCGGACCGGGCAGGTCCTCACCGCCGCTCTCGCCGTCGGCTACCGGGCCATCGACAGCGCAGCGGCCTACGGCAACGAGAAGCGGTGACGCCGCCACGCCGGAGAATAGCCCGGCGCATGCTCCTCCATGGACTATCGGCCGCCGGTGATCTTTTCTCCCTGCGGGCTGACAACGAACCACGAGCCCGCCACACCCTGGCCCTTAAGGTCTCCGGGCTTCGAGTCCTCCGCGAAGCGGTAGACCGGCCAGCCGCCGATGGTGAGCTGGATGGCGCCGTCCTCACGGCGGATCGCCCCTACCTGCTCCGGGTCGACACCGGCCAGGTACACCTTCCCGTCCTCCTGGATGGTCACCGGCGGCCACTTCATGGCGCAGGCATCGTTGCAGTTGGATCGGGACGGCTTCGAGGTGTCGTCGTCGAAGCGGTACAGCACCGCCTGGTTGATGTTGATCAGGTGTGGAACGTTCAGCGCCGGCGACGTCACCGCCGACAGCTGCACCCACTGAGGTGGGGTCGCCTGCACCGCGACTCCGACCACGGTGCCGCCGTCGCCGGTCTTGCCGTCCTGCGCGGCGGTGGAGTCGACCACCTGTAAGGCGTTGTTCCCGGCGTTCTGGCCCGCCTGGTCCGCCGCGGCCGCCGACGACGCGGCCGCCGACGACGCGGCCGCGGTGGTCGCCGGGCTGGAGTCGCCGATGCTGACGGTTTTTCCGCAGCCGGAGGTGACCGCGACGGCGCTGAGGGCGAGCACGGCGGCGGCGACGGCGCGGCCCGCAGGCCGAGTCCGCCACGGTGGGGGGAAAGCAAGACTCAATGGCATACCGGACACACGAGACCGGGCCCGCCGAAGGTTCATCACCGCCGGGGCTCTCGCCGCGAGGGCGCAGCGATTGAACCCAGGGATAACCCGATCCCGTGTGTATGCCGGGATGACGGGCCGTCGTCAACCCAGCGGAGGAAAGGGGCGGGATGGCCGCGGACGTGAACATTCCCGGGGACGAGCTCAAGGAAGCGCAGGACATGCTCGCATTCGTCCATGACTTCATCGACATCGGTCACCACACGTTCGACTTCGACGCGGCGTTCGGGCCGGAGCTGTCGCGCGGCTCGGCCCAGAACTTCGAGAACAAGTGGGAGGACGGCAAACACCAGCTGCAGAGGCAGGTGAAGGAACTGCGCGACGCGATCGGCAGCATCCTCGACTCCTTCGACAAGACCGACCAGGACGCCGCGAAGAGCCTCGACGCCGGGCAACGGTGACGGAGATGACCAGCGCGCAACGATTCCTGCTCAATGTGCCCGACCTGTGGGACCAGGTCGACCTCAGCGGCGAGGAACTGGCCCGGACTCGGGCGAGGGCATTGTCCATGACGGACGATCCGCGGCAACGGATGCGGATCAACGACATGTTCCGACAGGGCCGCGAGATCAGCCGCGCGGCGCGGCGGCAGGGCGCCCTGCTGGCCACCGGCACGGCGACCGTGTACGACGAGGGACTCTTCATGGCGTACGGCATGGTCTTCGCCGTCACCACGCCCCGGGGGCAGGAGCTGACGCTGCCGGTCCTGTCGGCTCAGCTGGGGATCTCGTCCGCCACCGGTGTGGCCCCGAAGGACCGGGTGATCAGCTCGGCCGAGGTGCCGCACGTGGGCACGGTCGCGCGGGTCACCGGCACCGAGACCACCCGGCTGACCGCGGACGTCGACGTCAAGCTGCTGACCATGCACACGATGATGCCGGTGCCCGGCCAGACCGGGGACTTCCTCGTGGTCACCATGGCCAGCCCCAATCTGCCGTTGCGGAACGAGGTCTACGACCTGTTCGACGCGATCACCAGCACCTTCCGCTTCCTGACCGACGACGGCGAGCCGGTGGAGGTCGCCCCCACCGGCTGAGGACGTCCCGACGACGAAAAGGGCGGCCGGACAGTTCCTCCGGCCGCCCTTTCTGCCTGCCCGGGTCAGGCGGTGGCCAGCGGTACCTGCACCGACACCAGGCTGCCGTCGCCCAGGTGCAGCAGACCGCGGCCCGGTTGCGGGACCTGGCCGACGACGCCACGGGTCAGCTTCACGCCGATGATCTCGCCGTCGCTGAGGCCCTGCGGCGACAGCAGCAGGCCGGTGCGGTTGCGCTTCACCTGCCCCATCCAGCCGGCCAGGCTCAACGCCAGCGACTCCGCGTTGCCGGCCGCGAGCAGCCCCCATCCGTTGCCCTGCGCACCCCGGGCGAGCTGAGCCAGGTCGGCGTCGATCTCGGCGCCCATCAGCAGTTCCGCGTCGTCCACGACGATCACGGCGCTCGCCTGGGGGATGTTGCGCAGGACACCGCGGAACTCGCTGATCGACACCTCCGGATCGGTGATCACCGCGGCCACCCCGGGGCGACCCTCGAGGTCGCGCAGCGGCGACCGGCGGGGCGCCAGCACGACCAGGCCGGTCCCCCCGGCCAGCAGCGACTCGGCTGCCGACAGCAGCGCCGTGCTGCGGCCGGTGCGCGGCGGGCCGCCGATGACGAAGGACGGCACGTCGGTGAGGTCGGGGCCGAGTGAGGTGAGCCGGTCACCGCCGACCGCGATCAGTGGCCGCATCGGACCGCGGAGGGCGTGCAGGGCGAGCGCGTCGGCGTAGGTGATCCGGTCGGGCAGGACGTCCAGGCGCAGCGCCCGCCGCCCGTCCGGAACCTGCGCCTCCCGCTTGGCCAGTTCCTCACCGAGGGTAAGCAGCACCTGGGCCTGCGCGGTGCCACCCAGGTCGCTGTCCAGCACCGCGATCTGCGCCGCACTGAGGTCCGCGGTCCGGATCCCCCGGCCCGGGGCCGGATCCGAGGGTGCCGCCTTGGTCGGGATGCCGACGGACGAGTAGTCCTGGCGGTCGTTCAACCGCAGCACGATCTTCTCCTCCGTGCTGCCGGAGTACCGGCCGCCACCCAGCACCCGGTCACCGGCCAGCACGAGGTGGATGCCGACGCCGGCGCCGTCGCGCAGCAGCCGGACCATGCGCTCCAGATAGCTGCCGTTGTCGTAAGAGACGAACTCGCGGTCGAACACCTCGAACCGGTCGACCATCAGCACGATGTGCGGCAGCCGCTCGCCGGGCGCCTGGGAGCGGCGCAGTTCGGCGAGGTCGGCGGTGCCGCGCGCGCCCAGGGCCGCCTGCCGGGCGGTGAGTTCCGCGTTGAGCCGGTCGAGCAGCCGGCCCAGGCGCTCCACCTGGTTGCGGTCCACCACCGCACCGCAGTGCGGCAGCGCGGTCAGGACATTCATCGCGCCGTTACCGCAGTCCACGGCGTAGAGGTGCACGTCGTCGGCGCCGTGTGCTAACGCCAACGCCGCGGCCAACGTGCGCAGCGTCTGCGACCGGCCGCTGCGCGGGGATCCGACGACGTGCAGATGACCTGCCCGGTCGAGGTCGAACGTCAACGGCGCCCGGGTCTGCTGCGCGGGCAGGTCGACCACCCCGTACTCGACCGGCGGCAACGCGGCCTCGCGGACGGCGGCGGGTTCGGGGGCGGGAGGCCTGGTCCATTCGAGCAGTTCGGGCAGGGCCGGCAGCCACGGACTGGGCTGGCGAGGCACCCGGGACAGGTCGGCGGCCTGGGCGATCGCTGCGGTCAGGACCGCCAGGTCGGTGACCGCCTCGGTCCGCTGTGCATCGGGATCGCCGCGGCCGGCCCGCCCGGCCGGCAGCGGACCGCCGAGGTCGGGCCAGGCCACGGGCGAGGCTCGCACCTTGACCGGCTCCCCCTCGGCGACGGCGCTGCCCGGGCGGCGCCCACCGACCCGGGCGGACTGGAACGGCAGCAGCACCGACGGGCCGAGCCGGACGTAGGCGCGGCCCGGATTAGCCGGCGAGATCTCCCCGGAGTCGGGGGCGTCGATGATGTCGCGGCTCTCCGAGGTGTCGGTCGTGCGCAGCGCGATCCGCAGGTTCGTGTTGGCCCGGATGTCGGGGGTCACCGCCCCGCCGGGCCGCTGGGTCGCCAGGACCAGGTGGATGCCGAGCGAGCGGCCCCGCTGGGCGATGTTGACCAGCCCGGCGATGAAGTCCGGCAGTTCCCGGACCATCGAGGCGAACTCGTCGATGACCAGCAGCAGCCGCGGCAGAGGCGGCAGCACGTCGCCGCCGCGCGACCGCTTGTCCAGGTAATCGACGATGTCCTTGGCGCCGGCCCGGGCCAGTTGCGTCTCCCGGCGGCGCAACTCTGCGCCGAGGGACACGAGGGCGCGCTCGACCAGGTGGGTGTCGAGGTCGGTGACCAGGCCGACGGTGTGCGGCAGGTCGGCGCACTCGGCGAACGCGCTGCCGCCCTTGTAGTCGACCAGCACGAAGGTCATCTCGTCCGGGCGGTTCACCACGGCCAGGGTGGCGACCAGGGTCTGCAGCAGCTCCGACTTGCCGGAGCCGGTGGTGCCGGCGATCAGGGCGTGCGGGCCGTCGCGTACCAGGTCGACGGCGAACGCGCCGTCGTAGCCGACGCCGAGGATGGCCGAGGTGCTACGGCCGCCGAGCGACCATCCGGCGACCACGGCCTGCGGGGTCGGCGGCTCGATGCCGAGCAGGTCGAGCAGCCGCACCGACCCGGGCAGCACGCTGTCGTCGCCGTCCCCGACGCCGCGGAGCGGGGCCAGCGCCCGGCCGAACGGCTCGTACCATCCGGGTTCGGGCGAGTCGGTCCGGACCTGTTCCAGCGCCGCACCAGTGCCGGTGCGCACCCTGGACATGTTCCGGGCGCTGGACCCGGTGACGACGACCGCGCCGCATTCCTCCGGGAGCAGCCGCTCCTCACGATCGATGCAGACGACGTAGACGCCGACGGCCGGGCCGTCCCGCAGCAGAGCGATGACGCCGGGCAGGGAACGGGCACGGCGGGCCTGCTCCAGGATCACCAGGATGTCCGGGTAGCCGCCGTCGCCCCCGCGGACGAGACCGGGCCCGGCGGCGGTCCGGGCGGTGACGATCTGGCCGAGTTCCCCGATCCGCCGGGCCAGCGAGTCGGTGGTGCTGCCGACCAGGGAGTAAGCGTCCTCGCCCTGCGGCTGGGTGTGCGGCAGCCAGCGCGTCCACGCCCAGTCGCGGTCGCCGTCCGGGCCGGCCAGCACGACGATGCGCAGGTCGGTGGGGCTGTGCAGGGCCGCGGCCTGCGCGGTCAGCCAGCCGGCGACGCTGCTGGCCTGCGGTCCGGCGACGCCGACCACGGCGGCCCGGCGGACGGCCAGGGAGACCGGCACCTGGTTCAGCCACGGCACGGTGGTGCGCCGATGCTCATCCTGGGTGGGGTCGTCGACGCTGAGCGAGGACGGCACGTCGGCGGTCCCGACCCGTACGGCCAGAAAGTCGGGGTCCTGCCAGCGCCGCTCCCAGAGCCGCTCGGACGGCTGTACGGCCATCTGCAGCAGCGAGGCCGGGTCGGGCAGCGACAAACGCAGGTTGCGCTGTTCCTCCAGCACGCCGGACTCGATGTCCGCGTGGACCCGGGCCAGCTTCTCCTCGTGCGCCCGTACGTCCTCGAGGTACTTCTGCATTGCCTGCTTGCGCCCGCCGAACTGGGTGACCAGCGCGGCGACGGGGGACAGCAGCGCGATGAAGATGAAGATCCATCGCCCGGTCGCCAGGATGGCGACCAGGGCGCTGCCGGCCGGCAGGAGCACGATCGGCAGCAGCGGGATGGGCCGCTTGTCGGGCTTGGTCGGTGGGGCGGGCAGCCGGAACTTGCCGCCGGCCGCGGCCGGCAGGAACCGCGGCGGACGGTTGAACTCCAGGCCGAGACCGTCGGCGGCCGGGGTGAGCGGCGCCCGGGCCGACCGGCGGGAGGTGAGTTCCAGCAGGATGTCGCCGACGGCGAGCTGACTGCCCTCGCGCCAGCTCGTGCCGTCGGGCACCGATCGCCCGTCCAGCAGGGCGTTCTCGGCCGTCAGCAGCTCGGCGGTGCCGTCCAGACGGATCCGCACCCGGGCCGCCCACGGGGGCGTGCCGTCCACCGCCGACAACCTGATCCGGCAGGCGCCGGCACTGCCGATGTCGTAGTCGCCGGGTACGAGCCGGAAGACGATCCCGGCGCCCGGACCGGAGACGACGCGGATCTCGGTGCGCCCCTCGGCCTCGGGCTCGGCGGGAACCGGCCCGCCGAGCCCGAGGTCCATGCCGTCGCGCACCCCGGCAGCCTGAAGCGTGGCCTCCGGATCCACCGGATCGGACCCGATGTACAGGACCGGTCCGGACGTGCCGGCACCGTCGAGCGGCGCCTGGCCGACCGCGCCCGCCAGTGCGGCCGCGAGACGGCCGACGGTGGCGGAGGGCTCGGTGTCGATCACGACGGTGGTGGACACGTCCTCGACCTGCGGATCTCGGACGCTCAGGTTCAATCGCACGGCTACTCGACCTTCATGTCGGAGGGAGGGACGGCGTGGCCGCGGCGGCGGCCCGCGGATCAACCGAGGTTGGCACCCAGCTGGTCATCGGTCTGGGAGAACGCGTCGCCGACGGACTTGACGTACTGGCTGATTCCCTGCAGGCCCTGGTTCACCTGGTCGAACCCCTTGGCGAACTCGTCGAAGAAGGGCGAGAACCTCTGCTGCGCGGCCGGCGTGGAGTAGCCGTTCGCCAGCAGCCCGGAGATCTTGCCCTTGACCTCGGTCAGCTTGTCCTGAAGCTGGCTGAAGTCGTTGAGCAGGGCCTGCGAGGTCGCGGCGGTCTCGTCCGAGTTGACCTTGTAGTCGGGCATGGTGCTTCTCCTTCATGGTGGTGGTGCTGACTGCCCATCCGGGTGGATGGAAATAGGGGGCGCGCGGCTACGTGATCTTCACGGGGACGAATGGAAGCCCGAGATCCTTCGCCGCGCGGATGCGGTGGTTGCCGTCGTTGACGGTGAGATTGCTGTCCAGGCTGACGGCCGGCAGCGCGATGCCCTGGGCGAAGCCGTCCTTGATCTTCTGCACCCGCTGCGGATCGAGGTCCGCGCGGATCAGGCCATCGGGGATCTGGTCCGTCGGCACCAGCACGACCTTGCCGTCAGACACGCGGTCGAGGTCGCTGAACTTCACTGTCCCGGGACTCTGGCCCTCGAGACCCTGGATCTGGAAATGGTCCTTCGGGATCGTCACTCCGCCTTGCGAGAAGTCCGACAGGGGACTGTCGAAGCTGGTCTCGTTCCCGCCCTCGAACTTGCGGAACTTGTTGATGTCCTCATCGAAGAAGATCTGCTCGCCGGTGCGGTTCACCGTGAAGACCGGCGGGAAGGTGTCGGTCCGGGTCAGGGTGAAGTCGGTGGACACCCCGGTCTTCGAGTCGGTGTGGGTGAACCCCAGCGGGTTGTCCGGGTCGTTCTTCCTCGCGACAGTGCGCGGAACGTCAAGGAACGGATCGTCGGGATCGGGCACGTGCGTGGTCACGGGCGGCGACGAGGGGTCGGGACCGTCCAGGGCCCGGGTGCCCGTTCCCGGCGCGGTCTTGACCGGGATCCCGCCCGGGGCGGCGCCTGCGTTCAAGCCCTTGCCACCCTTGCGCCCGGCGACCCCGCCGGCGACCCCGCCGAGAACGGCACCGAGGGCGCCGCCCGCGGCGATCTGCCCGGGGTCGAGCCCCTCGCCGTTGAGCACCTGCGTCGCCGCCTGCTCGGCGGCGCCCTCGGCGAAGCCCTTGGCGCCGCCCGCGGCCACCTGGCCCGCGGTACTGTTCACCAGCGGCCCGATGGTCTTGCTGGCGCTGATCGACGACGTGATCCCGGTGATGGTGCCGCTCCCGCTCTTCGTCACCAGCGGAGCGACCTTCGCCACCGCACCGGCGCCGGCCTTGACCACTCCCCCGAGAACCTTGACCACCGACGCCCCGGGCACCAGGGCGATCAGGCCCACCAGGAAGTCACCCAGTTTGAAGTTGCCGCTGGCTATCGCGGCTACCTGAGTAACCGCGAACAACGCCGCCCCCAGCAGCAGCCCGACGACCGGGAAGAACACCGAGATCACGGCGATCAGCAACCCGAGCAGGAGCTGCACGAACGGAAACTCCTCGAAGAAGTCGGCGATCTTCTGGAAGATGTCGCGTTCCGGGATCGCCTCCCCGGCAGCCCGGTCGAGCACGTCGGCGCACGACCGCTGGGCCGTCTCCCGCATCGTCTGCGCCTGCTCGGCCAGGCTCCGCGCCGCCGACATCCGGCTCTTGCCCGCGTCGATGGCGTCCTGCGCCTTGGCCGCGGCCACCTTGTCCTCGTCTGTGGCGTCGGCCGCCAGCACCGGCGGTGTCTGGTTCGCCTGCGGTGCCGCGCTTCGTGCCTGCTCCACCGCCCGGTCGAAGGTGTCCTGCGCCTCCTGCAGCTTCGGGATGTAGTCCCGGTAGGCGGCTGCCGCGTCGCGATAGGACGTCGCCGTCTTCGTCAGCTTGTCCGGGAGATCGTCGCCGATCTTCTCGCGCAGCTTGTCCATCGCCGAGCCTCGGCCGACCGCGATTTCGCCGTCCTTCTTCAGGATGGTCAGCGCCCTGTCGGCGGCGTCGCCGATGTCGTTGTACCGCTGCAGGATGCCCTGGATCAGCTGCGGGTCGCCGGGGGTCGGGTCCTCGCTCATCCCGACCAGTTCGAAGTCCGCAGGAGTCGCGTGCTGCCGCGCCATTCTCCACCTCTCGACGAGCACTCGGGGCTTGTCCGCGGGATACACGAGACGCCCCCACCGGAGGGTTCAGGCGAGGATCGAACCCTTCGCCCGGTCGTCCCCGTGTACACGACGGCACTTGCAGCCGAGGCACACCGAGCGATGTGGACGGAGAACATGGGTGACAGCACCGAACGATCGGCCGGTCCGGTGACGGGCCGGGCCCGGCCCGCTCTTCTGGTCGCCATTGCGGTTCTGGCGCTGGCGTGCGCGGCCGTATTCACCGTGGGTGCCCCGGTCGGCACCGCATCCGACCCGGTCAATGTGCTCGTGGTCGCGGGCGGGGATCGGACGGGGCGCGGGTCGGACGACCGGCTGCGTCCCGGCTGGATCCATCGCCTGCCCGCCGACGCTTCCGGCCCGGACGTCCAACTGGCCCAGGACAACGGCGGCGGCGGGAATCCGGGCGGGACCGCGGCCGCGCCGGGCAATTCCGGGACCGTCGTCACCTTCCCGCTGCCGGCGGCGCTGGCGGTCCTCGGCTCGATCCTGCTGGCCCTGGTGACGGCGGCGATCGTCGCCCGGCGGCGAACGGCCCGCTGGTTCGCCCTCGTGGGCCGCGGCTTCCGGGCGCTCGGCGAGCCGGTTCGCCGGCGCCGCCTGGTCGCCGCACGGCAGTCACTCGGTCTGCGGTTCGCGGCCGACGCGGATTCGGTGCGCCGCGCCTACGACACGATCGGCGAGGTCGCCGCCACGGCGGACCACGCGGAGCGGCCGGTGTACGCGGTACGCGTCGACCGTGCGGGTACGACGGTGTGGTTGTCGGCCTCGGACCACTTGATCGCCCCCTGGCAGAGCCTGGACCGCACCCGCTGGCGCCGGGCGTCCACCGCCGCCGCCGGGTGGGGCGGCCGGAGCACAGCGGACCAGGCCCACCGGGTACGGGCCGAGCAGGCGGCGGCGTGCCTGGTGCGGGCCGGCGCGGACGCCGACGGTGAACCCGTCTTCGTCGACCTCAGCCGGCTGGACGGGGTCCTCAGCGTGACCGGCGATCAGGCGGTGACCCGCGACGTCGTACGGAATCTGCTGTCGGAGATCGCCCAGGTCCGGCCGAACCTCCCGGTGACCCTGTTCGAGGTGGCCGGCGGGGTGCCGCTGCCGATCCCGTCCGGGCTCGCCCCGGTTCCCCGGGTCCCCGTACCGGTACCGGCCGGCGGTCACCACGCCAACGGCCCGGTCCGCGGCGCCGCCGCCCGGCGCCCGGTGCGCGGCCTGGTGGTGGTGACGGGCACTCCGGACGAGCGCGAGGCCGCCGAGCTGATGGTGCTCTGCGGCCCCGGCGGGGCGGGCTGGACCGGCCTGGTGTGCGGCCCGGTCGGTGGCGGCGCACACTGGCGCTGGCACACCGGCGGGGACGGCAACGTGGACATCCCGGTGCTCGGGATGACGCTCACGGTGCCGGCCTGAGCCGGTTGGCGCGAAGGACCGTGAGGGCATAGTGCCGACGTGACTTGACGGTGCCGACCGGGACACCGAGGAGGCGCGCCGTCTCCTGCGCGGTCCGGCCACCCAGGTACGTGTGCAGCAGCACCGCACGGTGCTCCGTGGACAGCTTTCGTAGCAGCGCGACCGCCTCGACCGAGGCGGCGACCGCCTCGGCGTGGTCGGGCAGGGTCAGGTCCCAGTCCTCGGCGCCGACGCTCTCGTGCCGGGAGGCGGCGCTACGCAACCAATCGATCGCCAGGTTCCGCGCCACAGTGAGCAGCCAACCGCGCACCGATCCCTCGGTGGAGTGGAGCCGCTCGGCGTGGCGCCAGGCCCGGATCAGAGTCTCCTGAACGATGTCCTCCGCCAGGTGGTGGTCGTTCACCAGCGTTCTGGTGTACGCGAGCAGGGCCTTGGCGTGCTCGGCGAACAGCACGTCCAGCAGGTGTTGCCGGTGATCAGCAGTGGAGACGTCGACGATCGTGGTCATTCTGGGGGCCGGATTCCTGTGGTAGAGGGCTCGAAGGAGCCGCTACCCGGTGCCGTGGCCGCCGACTGTCCGACGGCCACGGTGACCGGGGGCGCGGCACGTCGAGGACCATAGGCAGGAGGCTCAGCCGAAACTGTGACGGAACTCTGACGACCGTTCAGCGTCCGATCCGGACCGGGCACCGAGGCTGCGTACCTTGTCGCGCACCGGATCGGCGTCCGGGTGACCGATCCCGTCGAGGATCTCCAGCGCCTGCCGCCACGCCTGGGCGGCCGGCCCGTCCCGGCCGGCGGCGAGCTGGGCGTCTCCGATGTGGACCAGCGTGTCCGCCTCCAGGTAGCGGTCGCACGTCAACCGGTACAACCGCGCGGCGTGCCCGAACGAGGACAACGCGTCGTCGTACTCCCCCATGTGGTGCTGGGCGTAGCCCAGGCTGTCCCACGCCGCCGCCTGGCCGTTGCGGTCGCCGATCTCGCGATGTCCCTCGATCGCCTGCCGGCACCGGACTACGGCCTCGGCGTACTCGCCCAGCAGGATGTGCGTCCAGCCGACCTCGTTGTGCACGCTGGCCTGCCCGCTGGCCCAGCCGCTCGACCGGTACAGCTCACTGGCGATCCGGTAGTGGTCCAGCGCCTCGTGATGCCGCTTCCGCTGGTTGGCCAAGATGGCGGACAGGCGATGTGCCCGCGCTTCGCCGTCGCGGTCACCGATCTCGGCGAAAAGCTCCAGCGCCCGGTTCAGGTGCAGGTCCGCCTCCGCCCATCGCCGCAGCCGGCCGTTGACGAAGCCGAGCGACCGCTGCGTGCAGGCCTCGCCGTGCCGGTCGCCGATGCGTTCGGCGGCCTCGGCCGCGGTGGACTGCACGTCCCATTGCACCTGCCAGGAACCGATCCGGTCCAGGTACAGCTCCAGCGCGGTAGCCAGTTGCCAGCTACGCCGGCCGCTGCCGTGGCGGGCGTCCTGCTCGATCGCCGCGATCAGGACGGCCAGTTCGGTGTCGAGCCAGGCCACGGCGGCCGGCTGGTCGAGCACGGTGACCGGGTCGGCGCCGACGACCGGCGGCTCGAGTTCCAGGCGTTCCCGGCCGGGGAACAGGACACTGCTCGCCGCGTGCGCGCTGTGCAGGTAGTGGTCGTACAGGCGGCAACGGGCCCGGGCCGTCTCCTCGGCGGATTCCGGCTGCTGGGCGAGTTCCCCGGCGTACGCCCGCAGCAGGTCGTGGCAACCGAAGCGCCCCGGCACGGTCTCCACGATGAGGTGGGCGCGCAGCAGCTCGGTGAGCTGCGGCCGCAGCTGCGCGGCGGTCTGCCGGGTCAGGCATGCCGCCGCGGCGAGCGAGCAGTCCGGCCCCGGATGCAGCCCCATCAGCCGGAACAGCCGCGCGGCGGCAGGCGTGAGGGTGCGGTACGACCAGGCGAAGACCGACCGGGCGTCGGAGCGCGGCGACTCCCCGGAGAACGCGTCCAGGCTGCCGTGCGAGGCGGACAACTCGTCGGCGATGGAGTGCAGCGAGAACCCGCGGTTCATCGCGGCCCGGGCACTCACCATGGCCAGGATCAGCGGCAGGCGGCCGGACAGTTCGATGATGTCCGCGGCGGCACGGGGTTCCAGGCCGACCCGGGCGGCCCCGATCCGGCGGGACAGGAGCTCCCTGGCCTCCGCGTGCGGCATGAGGTCCAGCGTGACGGCCGTCGCACCCTGCGCCGCGACGAGATCGTAGAGCTGGTGGCGGCTCGTCACGATGGTGAGGCAGCCGGGCGCCCCGGGCAGCAGCGACCGGACGTGCTCACTGTCCCGGGCGTTGTCCAGCACGATCAGCATCCGGCGACCGGCGAGCAGGCTCCGGAACAGCGCGGCCTGCGACTCCAGGCTGGGCGGCACACGATGCGGCGGCACACCCAGGGCGTCGAGGAAGGAGAGCATCGCCTCGGCCGGGCTGGTGACCACACCACTCGGGTGGAATCCGCGCAGATCGGCGTAGAGCTGCCCGTCAGGGAACAGATGGGCGACCTGATGGGCCCAGTGCACGGCGAGCGTGGTCTTGCCCACGCCGGCCATGCCACCGATGGTGACCATCGAGGCCGGCCGCGCCTCGGCCGACTCCGACAGCAGCGTGCGGAACTGGTCGAGCTCGTGACGCCGGCCGGCGAAGACCGCAAGGTCCGCGGGAAGCTGGGCCAGACGCGGCGCGGCAGCCCTCTGCTCCTCCGCCGGCGAAGCCGCGGTCTGCGGGGTGGGAGTCATCAGGCGCAGCACCTGCTGTTGCGCAGCCCGCAGGTCCGGCCCCGGGTCCAGGCCCAGGTCGCCGGCGAGGGCGTCACGCACCGACCGGTAGACCTCGAGCGCCTCGGCCTGGTTGCCGGTCGCGGCCAGGACGAGCATCAGCCGCGCCTGCAGGACCTCGTCCAGCGGATGCTCCAGGGCGGCCTGCCGCAGCGCGGCCAACACCCCCTCGGCCACCGCCGGTTCGGCCGCCGGCACCCATTCGGCCGCCGACTTCAGGGCCGACAACCGCTCACCGTCCACCGTGGTGAAGGTCTGCTGCGAGCGGATCTCCGGCGAGATCCCGGCGGCCGTCGGACCGTGCCAGAGACTCAGCGCCTCCAGCAGCTTCCCGGCGGCCTCGCCGCGCCGGTCCAGCTCCGCGAGCCGGGCCGCCTCCTGGCGCAGGCTGCGGAACCGAGACAGGTCGATGCTCTGCGGGTCCACGTCGAGGCGGTAGCCGCCGGAACTGCGGATCAGCCAGCGGGAGGTGCCGCGGGCCGGCAGGTCCGGCTCGAACAGCCGGCGCAGCGCTCCGATGTGCCGGTGCACCACGTTCACCGCGGTGTCCGGCGGGGACTCCCCCCAGAGGGTGCCCAGTATTTCGTCGAACGACACCGGGCGGCCGGCGTGCACCAGGAGTAGTGCCAGGAGTGCCCGCTGCTTGGGCGGCCCCAGATCCAGCTCGGTGTCGCCGCGCCATGCCCTTACCGGGCCGAGCACGCAGAACTTCATGATCGAAGCACCTCGTACAGATCTTCCTGACGCGAGGGGCGCCATGACACCTCGCCGTGGTCGCTGAGGTTATCGACGACCTCGGGCCTGCCGCGACCCCGGCTGCTGCGACGCCGGATAAGCCGGCGGGTGGATGACGACCGGTAAACCACCGGCCCAGCCACCCGTTCGCCACCTCAGACATGCTGTTAGACACTGTGTCAGACAGCATGTTAGCCTGGTACCGGCCGCAGATGCCGGCCCTGGTGCCGCGTCAGGAGCGCGCGCCGCGAGCGGGTGAGGAGGTTGCCGTGACCCCATTGCCGTACCGGCCGGGCGGCGGTGCCGACCGGCGGGCCGAGGCGCAGGGCCGGCTGCTGGAGGCCACCGTGCGGCTGCTGGCCGACGGGGCCAGCTTCACCGAGCTGGGGGTGCAGCGGATCACCGACGCCGCCGGCATGAGCCGCTCCGCCTTCTACACGGCCTTCCCCGACAAGACGGCGCTACTGCTGCGACTGACCCAGGACTTCCAGGACCAGTCGGCAAAGCTGGTCACCGCCTGGCACTCCGACGATGTGGCCGGGTTGGCCGCCCTCGTGTCGCTGTACGAGCGGTTGATGGCGCTGTTTCGCCGACACGCGGTGGTGTGGGCGGCGCTCCGGGAGGTCGCGGCGTACGACCCGGATGTCCGCGAGACCCGGGCCGCGCATGTCGAGCGGCTGGCGACCGGGGCACGCGCCCGGCTGCTGCGTGATCAGCAAGCGGGATTGGTGCCGGCATCGATGGACGTCGACGCCGCCGTCACCATGGTCGTCTGGGGCGGCGGCGAGGCGATGAGCCGACATCTGGACACATGCGACGCCGGCCGCGACGCGATCTTCGCCGGGGAACTGGCCCGCATCGTCTGGTATGGCGCGTTTCGCCGTCCAGCCGAGTAGGGCTTCCGGTGGGCCTTCCATCCGGGGTGGCGGGACGACGGCCGGGGCCGTCGACGAGCTTCACCCTCCTTCGCAACGAAAGGAAACCTCCGACATGACTGCTCGGAACCTACCGGTCCTCGTGCTCGTTCACGGGGCATGGCATGGCGCGTGGTGCTGGGACCACCTCATCGCCGAACTCACCGGGCGGGGCTGGCCCAACCCCGCGGTCGTCGACCTGCCCAGCGCCACGGGCGATTCGGATGCAGGCCTGTATGACGACGCGCGAGCGGTCCGGCAACACCTGGCCCGATTCGACGAGCCTGTGGTCGTGCTCGCCCACTCGTACGGGGGAATGCCCGTCACCGAGGCGGCCGCCGACGTGCCGAACGTCCGACAACTTGTCTATCTGAGCGCGCACATGCTCGACGAGGGCGAGTCTTTGGTGAGTCCGATCGGCGGGCCGTGGTATCCGCCGGAGAACCGATCGATCGCGCCTCCGGAGAACCCGCGGGAGCTGTTCTACCACGACGTCCCGGCAGAGATCGCGGACGACGCCGCGTCCCGGCTCCGCCCGCAGAGTGCCAGGTCCTTCGAGGAGCCGCTGACCAGGGCGGCCTGGAAGAGCATTCGGTCCGCGTACATCGTCTGCGACCAGGACAGGGTATTTCCCGAGGGGTTGGCGGACAAACTGGCGCCGAAGGCGGACCTCGTACGTCGCCTTCCGGGCAGCCATTCGCCCTTCCTGGCTCGGCCGGCCACTCTCGCCGACACGCTCGAGGACGTCGTGAGCCAGGGCCCTTTGGCCACCGGCAGCTCCAAAGCGGGATGACCCTGTGATTTTCATCAGTATTCAGGAGGTATGGTGGCGGACGATTCAGTACTCGTCGTCGGCGGCGGCATCGCGGGACTCGCGCTGTCGCGTGCGCTGAGGCAACGCGGTATACCGGCGGCGATTGCCGAACGGAGCGCCGCACCGGCGACGGGCGGACTGGCGATCAACCTTCCAGGCAACGCGGTGTCGGCCCTCGCGGCCCTGGGGCTCCGCGACGGTCTCGAGAGGCTGGGCAGGCCGATTCGACGCCGGGAATATCGCAGCATGCGCGGACGCCTGTTGTTCGCGGTCGACGAGGACGCCTTCTGGGGCCCCGAGGCTCGACCGCGATGCGTCCGCCGATCCGACCTGATCGCGCTGCTCGATGACGACTCGGAAGCCTCCGCCCTCCGAGAGGCCTCGACGGTGGAATCCGTACGGCTGACTCAGCCCGGCGCCGAGGTTGCTTTCGACGACGGAAGAACGGAGCCGCACGGCTTCGTCGTGGGCGCTGACGGCGTGCGCTCGGTCGTACGCGCCACCGTGTTCGGCCATGAGGGTGTGCGACCCGCGATGCTGAGCGCCGCCAGTTGGCGCTTCATGGTGCCGAATCCGGGCATCGATAACTGGACCGCGTGGACCGGGCCAGCCGGGGTCATCCTGCTCATCCCCGTCGATGGCAACGCGGTGTACGGGTACGCATCCGCCACCAGTGGCGGTTCGGTCGACGCCGATCCGACCTGGCTGCACACGACCTTCCGCCATTTTGCCGCGCCGGTTCCCGAAGTGCTCGACATCGCGCTGCGCCATCCTGAGTCGCTGTATCACTCGCCGGTTGCGGAGGTTCGCACCTCCGTGTGGGCCCGTGGCCGTTGCGTCCTGATAGGTGACGCGGCCCATGCGACGGCGCCGGTGTGGGCGCAGGGTGCGGCCCTCGCGATGGAGGACGCGCTCGTGCTCGCGGACCTGCTCGCCGACGGCAGTTGGGATGGTGTGGGCGCACGGTATGAAGACCGCCGCCGAGATCGCGTCACTCACATCCAGGCCATGACCGACAGGTTTTCGCGAATCGCAGCCATGCCCCCGTGGCTCCGTGATCTGGTCACGCCGCTGATGGGGCCTAAGTCGTACCGGGCGACCTATGGTCCGCTGCGGCTTTCGCCGGTCGACGACGGATCGCCCGCCGGCCGTGGCGCATGCGGCTGACGGGGCGTTCCGCCCCTACGAGTCCGATGCCCTCGATCGAACCGAGCCGCGCACCGTCGCCGGCTGTAGCACCGAGACCGACGCCTGCACGGTGTTGTCGCGGGGTGACCTCGGGCGTGGTCGTGGATGCCATACCGGCGAGGTGAGGACCTGCCCCAGCTCGCCGGCGGCGGCGGCGCACCGCGGAATGCCGCCGCCGGTCGTCGGGCTCTGCCGGACCAGGCGGGCCTGCCCCTGATGACGGCCCTCAGCGGGTCAGGTCGATGCGATCGAAGTCGGGAGCCCACGCGGTGTCGTTACGGAACTCGATGGTGTTCGGCCCGGCGTCGAGCGGGAGCCGCAGCGTCACAGCCGCCACCGTGTACCAGTCGGGGCTGGCCGGGTAGACGAGGGACATCACGGCCCGGCCGTTGATGAGCACCATGGCCGGCCGGGGTTCACCCGATATGTACTGGACCCGGACGTTGTAGGTGCCGGGTTCGGGCACCGTCACTCCGACGAAGCGCAGGAAGTTGTCCGGGCCGTTGCCGACGAACCGCACGACCAGGCCTGCGGAGGCGTCGTCGCGCGGCAACGGCCGGGTCTGACCCCCCAGCACGTTGCGCTGCGACTCGGCCTCGTAGGACGCCCGGAACGGAGTTGCCGGAGCCGGTTCGGCCGCAGCCGGCGGCGCGGGTGAGGACCGTGACGCCGACGGTCGGGCGGCCGGAACAAAGGATGTCACCGACCCTTCCGGTCGCGCCAGCGACCTGCTCGGCGTGGGATCGGGTGGACGGGTCGGAGATCCCGGCGGCAGCGCAACGGCCGCGGCGGATGCCGGCACCGGAGTCGGGGACCACGGCAGCGGGAGGGCCGGCAACTGGGCCGACGTGGCCGGGGATCCGATCCTGGAGATGCTGGCGACCAGCACACCCGTCGCGGCCAGGGCGATGATCGTCACGGCGGCGGAGCGGCGTCCGCTCCGCCGCAGGGCGACCCGACGACGCGCGGTCCGCGCGGCGGCCCGGCTGCCGGTCGGGCGCCCGCCTGTCCCGGACCTGGGCTCGGGCAACGGTGTCACCGGCCGGGCCCCCGGGGCCTGCGCCGCGGGACGTCCGGGGCTGGCCGGTGGCACCCACCCGCCGATCCGCAGGGGGGTGGCGGGAGACTCCTGGTCGTCCTGTTGCATGCTCGCCTGTCCTCATTCCCGTTCCGCCGGCCGAGGTTAACCGCGCCGCCATCCGGCGCGACCATCCGTTCGGACGATCTTGATCCCGCCGTTGGGCCGCCGTCTGGACCACCTAGGCTCCCGGCGGAACGCCGCTGGCCGAGCCGCGTCATCCTCACCGAACGCCCGGCCGCATGTGCGGATGCTCTATCAGGTCATCGGCGCAGCGTGCTCGCCGTTCGCGCGGAGACGGCGTCGCTGAACACCCGCTTGCCAATCCCGCCGTGATGTCATTGGCGCCTGCGCCACTCGGTTCTCAACAAGATGGGCCATCCCGCCCCGCAATGCGCTGACCCGGCAATACGGAAGATTACGGTGCGACAAACTCTTCCCTCTGCCGTGCGGAACCGGACCACGACGTTTGCGCACCTTCGGCCACCGGATGACGCGCTACGCTGCCGCGATGAATATCCACGACCACATCGCTGACGAGCGGCGGCGGGCGGCGGACCTGATCGAGTCGCTGAGCGTCGACCAGCTACGCGCACCGAGCCTCTGTGGGCAGTGGACGGTGCACGAGGTCGCCGCGCACCTGCTGATGCCGCTGGTCCTGTCCAGGACTCGGCTGCTGATGGCGATGGTGGCCAGCGGCATGGACTTCGACCGGGCCAACGTGAGGCTCACCGCCGCCGTCGCCGGCCGCCCCGCGGCCGAGATCGCGGCAGGACTAAGGGAGCACGCGGAACACCGGTTCAAGCCACCGGGCGTGGGGTACGAGGCGCCACTCACTGATCTCGTCATCCACCAGCAGGACATCAGCCACCCACTCGGGATCGCCCACGCTCCGGCGCTCGACCGGGTCCGCGTCTGCCTGGCCTATCTCACCAGCGGTGCGGCCAAGCGCGTAGTGCCCGACGGAATGCTGCGAGGGTTGCGCCTGCAGGCGACCGACCTCGACTGGTCGGTAGGCCGCGGGGCGCTCGTGCGCGGGCCGGCTCAGGCGTTGCTCATGGCGGTGGCCGGGCGTGCGGCGACGCTGGCGGAGCTCGACGGGGACGGCGCCGATGCGCTCGGTGGGCGGATCGCCGCTGACCTTCCTTCACCGTGCGAGTCAGCGTCTGACGCTGCCGACGGCATCGAGGAGAATCGCGGAGGATGACCCGGTGAGGTGTGGCCGGCGCCAGTAGTCGATCACTTCCCCTGAAGACTCAACCAGGCGGTCATCGACAGTTCAGGTCTACCCGGCCGGCCCAGGTCCGAGAGCTGCCTACGCGCGCTTGCCGCTGTTCTCCGCCTCGCGGATTGTCTGCTGGTGCCGTAGCCATGTCGCCTTAACCGCCGCACGCTCCTCATCAGCGCCCGCGGCGCGCAGCAGTTCCAGCACCGGCATGCCGTCACGGTACGCCCGGCTTCACCACGAAGCGATCCATTGAGACGGCTGCACAGCACAAGCAGCGGGATGAGGAAGTGCGGCAGCGAGGTGCGGTTGAGTGCCCCACAGTGGCATCGCGGCCAGGATGTGTCATCGATGCGGGTCGGTACGAGGACGACGGAGGTCAGCCGCGGAACGGCGGCGCGACGCCCCAGCCCCAGCGCGGCACGGGGGCTTCGGTCGTGGGGTGTGCGTCGGGCTGGGAGTTGGCGAGGGCCAGTCGGGTTCCCCATTCGACGTAGCTGAGGAATGCGGCGCGGAACTCGGGGTCGGCGGGAAGCTCGACCTCGTCGGCGGCGTCGAGAAGCAAGTTGATCCAGCGCCGACGCTGCGGCTCGGTGATGGCCTTGCCCAGGTGCCGAGTGAGCATGTGGTGGTAGCCGCCGCGCTCGTCGCTGTAGCGGGTGGGGCCGCCGAAGACCTCGGCGAGCCACATCGCGACGAACCGCGGATGGTCCGGGTCCATGTGGGCGAACAGCGGCCCGATCAGCTCGTCCTGCGCGACGCGGACGTAGAAGACCTCGGTGAGTCGTTCGAGGGCCTCGATCCCGCCGAGCCACTCGTACAGGGTCGGCACGGAGCCGCCCGGGCCTTTGACCGCTGTGCGCTCGTAGTGGCGCATCTCTTCGATGGCGGAGACGTATGGCCGGATCTGGGCGAGGAACTCCGCGAACTGCGGGCTGCGCCGGAATCCCTCGGTGTGATCGTGGACGGACGTCCACTCGATGCGCAGGATGTAGCACTCCGGCTGGTCGACACAGCGGGCGAGTTCGAACTGAATGCACTGCGGGGCCGTCGTCAATGACGTGGCCGCGCGTGCGTAGGCAGCTTCGAAGTCGCCTCGTTGCTCGGCCGGAATCCGGTAGCGGATGTACTCGATGATCATGTCGCGGTCACCTTCCAATACAATACAGGTGTGCATTGGAAACATACACTACAGGTGTGTATCGCAACCGTGCCTCCGGCGCCGAGCCCACCCCCGCCCCGGCGGGCCGCGCCCGGGATCCTGACATCGACGCCAGGATCCTGGCAGCGGCGAGACGCCAGCTCTCACTGCTCGGTTACGAGGGCATGTCCCTCGCATCTGTGGCCCAGGAAGCGGGAACCACCAGGCAGGCGCTGTATCGACGGTGGGCTTCGAAGGCAGACCTGGCCGGCGCCGCCGTTGCGGCGATCGAGGAGGATCCCGGACGACTCGTCCCGGAGGATGATCCGTTCGGCGCGCTGGTTGCGGAGTTGGCCGATTTCCAGCGTGGCGTCTCGCGGCCCGGCCGGCTTTCGCTCGTGGGGACGATGCTGCAGGAGACGACCGAGCCTGATGTGGTGGACCGGTACCGCGCTCAGGTGATCACCCCGCGCCGGCGCAGGATCCGGGCCATCTTCGAAGCCGCGCAGCGTCTCGGCCTGATCGACCAGGACGCAGACCTCTCGGTCGCGGTAACCATGTGCACAGGCAGTTGGTACGGACGGGCGCTCGCCGGTACGCCGGTGCCGGCGAACTGGCCGCAGCGCACAGCCACGCTGGTGTGGCGGGCGCTGGGTGGCCGACCGCCGACGCCCGATGGGTCTCCCGACGCTGCCGGATTGGCATCACGACGTTCACCTGAGTCGGCATGTGCCGACGATGGCCTGCCCGACGGTGGTTTCGGCGACATCGGTCCGCGGGGTACGCAATGGCACCAGAGCTGATCCGGCTGGGTGCTTCCAGGATGGCGCCGGTAGTCACGAACGGAGGGCTTTGTGAGTCAGCACAGCGACGCGGTCCAGGGCCGGGTGGGGCGTGCGCAGCGCTCGAGGAGAGCAGTGCGGATGCCGTCGCGGCCGATGCCGGAGGCCGGGTCGGTCACCACTTTGGAATTGTTCTTCGACCTGGTGTTCGTCTTCGCCCTGACCCAGGTGACGGCCACGATGGCGGACGACCTCACCAGCTACGGACTGCTCCGCGGGCTGCTGGTGATCGCGCTGCTGTGGTGGAGTTGGACCGCCTACGCGTGGCTGGCGAACCTGGTCCGGGCCGACGAGGGGGTGGCGCGGGTCGGGATGTTCGCGGCGATGGCGGCCATGTTCGTCTTGGCGCTGTGCATCCCGGAGGCCTTCGACGACGCCCCGGGCGGACTGTCCGGGCCCGTCGTGGTCGCGGTGTGCTACTTCGTCTTCCGCGCGCTACACCTGCTGCTGTTCTACGCCTGGTCGGCCGACGACCCGGGCCTGCGCGCCCAGCTGTTGCGCTTTACCCCGGCGATGCTGGCCGGTACCGCGCTGCTGCTCGCCGCCGCGGGCGCCGACGGCGCAGCGCAGACGTGGCTGTGGGTCGCCGCCCTGGTCGCTGACTACGTCGGGACATACCTCGGTGGAGCGCACGGCTGGCGAGTCCGTTCGCCGGGTCACTTCGCCGAGCGGCACGGGCTCATCGTCATCGTCGCGCTGGGGGAATCGATCGTGGCGATCGGGGTCGGGGTCGCGGAGCTGCCGATCTCCTGGCCGATCGTGGCCGCCTCGATTCTGGGCCTGGCGCTGGCCGGCGCGCTGTGGTGGGCCTACTTCGACGTCTCTGCCCTCGTCGCCGAGCACGCTCTGGCCGCCGCCGGCGAACAACGGCGCGCCGGGCTGGCGCGGGACGCCTACAGCTTCCTGCACCTGCCCCTGGTCGCCGGGATCGTGCTGCTCGCGCTCGGGCTGAAAAAGGTCCTCCAGTACGTCGGAGATACCGGCCACCATTCCCTGTCCGACCCACTCAAGGGTGCCGCGCTGGCCGCCTTGGTCGGCGGCGTGGTGCTGTACCTCCTGGCCCACGTCGCCTTCCAGCTCCGCACCACCGGCCGACTCAATCCCGCTCGGCTCACCGTGGCTCTGCTGCTCGTCCCCCTCGCCTGGCTCGGCGGCGCGTTGCCCGCCCTGGCCACCCTCGCACTGCTCACCGCCATCGTGATCGCCCTCGTCACCTTCGAGTCCCTGCGCTACGCCAGCGATCGCGACCGCGCCCGGCACGACGTCCGCTCGGGCCATTCACCGGCGGCATCTGGAAGCGCCTCACAATGACCGCGTCCGTAACGCAATACGACCGTTTCTGAGCTTGTTCCTCAACCCGTGCGGCGGGGCTTGGTGCCCTTCTCGTGGTGGGCCGGTCGCTGATCTGGTCGGTCGGTGACCAGGATGAACGGGATTCTCGGCGCTGGGCTACCTGCGCCGCCTCCCGGTGACCGGGGTGAAGATCGACCGGTCGTTCGTGACCGGGCTCGGGTCGAGTACCGAGGACGAGGAGATCGTCCGGGCCGTGGTGGCGATGAGCCACGCGCTAGGGCTGAGCGTCATCGCCGAGGGCGTTGAGACCCCGCTCCAGCAGGGCGCGCTCGCCGCGATGGGCGTACCGAACGGCCAGGGCCGGCTGTGGGGGCCGGCGGTGCCCGCGGCCGAGTTCGCGGCGCACTGGCACGCCGGGAAGCGGTCCGCTCTCGCCGCGGCCACCCCATGATCGCGGACTCCTAATCCGCGGGTTGCAGGTTCAGGCGATCGCGGCGAACGACGACGCCCGGGGTCCGGACTCACCGGGAGCCCGAAGCACGGCGAGGACCGATGTCGCCCGCTCGCGGTACGGCGCGACTCGACACTCCGAGCTACCCTTCAACCACTCACCGCCGCCAGCCTGGATTGCAGCACTGTCCTATGAGGATCGTCCTCCACGGGGTACAGGAGCCAGTCCATGATCAAGTCAGCGTCCGCGGGACACCTGCGCCGGCGGCGAACGTTCTTCGTCGGCCTCTTCGCCTGTGCCCTGCTCGCTGCCTGCGGCCAGCCCACGGATTCAACGACGTCCCCGCCGAGCGGGAGCACGGACGCCGGTAGCCATGGGATGCGGCCCCCACATGGCAGAACAAAGGCATCGGACGGCAAGGTGAGCCAGGGCACCATGCCGAAGACCCCGTACCGCGGCACTATGCCGGACGACGACAGGGGCACCATGCCCGAGCGCGATCAGAACGACACCACAAAGCCCACCACGGACGGCACCGAACCAGGTCGTCACATAGATGAGCCGAGCGAGGAGTCGCGCAGCGACACGGGTGAAGGCCGAGAGGGCAGCACGGACAGCGGTGGAAAAGTAGATCACGGTGACGGCTCGAACGACGGTTCCGGCACCATGCAGCAAGACACCGGCACACAGATGATGAACCGGGACGGCGCCACGGTGCGGGACACCGAGTGCCGCACGATGCCGGGCGGACCGGCCGACGGCATGCAGCACGCCGGCAACGGCACGATGCCAGGCGAGCCGGCCGACGGCATGCAGCACGCCGGCTGCTAGCTGACCGGCGGCTCATGTGTCGTTGATCTCCGGAACGCCGTCGAGTCGGCCGTCGCCGACGACGGCGTCCCCTCTTCTTCGAAGGGAAGTCCGTTGCGTTCGCCGCGACGCGGTAGGACCGCTGACCGTCAGAAGGCTGAGATCCATGGGGCCACCGGCCCTCAGGACAAGCGCCCAGCAGGTCGTCGGAGCAAGACGCCGACAACAACCCCGCCCGAGTCCAGCGGATCAAGCGGCAGCCCGCCCTCCAGGCTCGAGCCGATCAGGCGACGGTGGCCCGACTGGACCTTGGAGAAGTGGATCGCCGCGGCCGGTTTCGCCATCACAGTGGTCGGCCTCCTGGCCGGCGGTGCGACGTGGCTCATAGATCAGACGAGCGCCAGCATGGCCTCCCGGCGACCGGTCTGCGGCATGTCGATGACGGGAGAGCCCGATCTGCTGGTCAGTGGCTACGTCGTGATCGACAGTCCGGGCGCCACCAAACCCCGGCCTTCCGTCTCGCGCGCCTGCAACTCCCGCGATGCCGACAACCGGGTGACCCGGCGCGGACCCGGTCGCTACGACGTACGCCTGGAGAAGCTAGGGGTCAACGGTGGAACCGTGGAGGTCACCGCGGTCAGCGACGCCGCGCGGGTCTGCGGTACCGACGGGTGGGGCATGGCCGGCAACGGCAAGGACCTCGACGCCCGGGTGGTCTGCTCCGACGAGCGGGGGACGCCACGAGACTCGGGCTTCACCCTGCGCTTCCTGCAGGCCAGGGCAGGGACCGGTGCGCTCGCCTACCTGCGCTACGACGCCGGATCCGTGTCGCCGTTCATTCCCGACCCCAACTACTCGTTCAACTCCTTCAATTCCGCCATCTCGGTGGAACGCGAGGCGGCCGGCGAGTATGAAGTCTTCCTCCAGGACATCCAGCAATCGGTGGACAACGGAGCGCCGGGCGTCATGAAGGTGACCTCACTCGGGCCCGTACCAAGGGTGTGCAACCCGAAGATGTGGAACTCCTGGAAGAACAAGGACACCGGCAACCGCTTCCTGCTGGCGAAAGTCCACTGCTCGGACGCGGCGGGCGTCGGAGTGGACACGGGATTCACCGTGACCTACACCGTCGAGCTGGCGTCTCGACCGGACCTGAGGATGCCCGGTGCTCAGCTCTGGGCCAACGACGAGCACGCGCAGCGGTACACGCCCATGATGAGCTATCAGTGCAACTCCACCGGACACGACATCATGATTCAACGCCAGGGACCGGGCGACTACGCGGTGGAACTGGCCGGCTTCGACGCCGGCCAGGGCCAGGCGCAGATTTCCGGATACGGCGGCTCCGCCTACTGCGCCATCGCACATTCGACCAAGCGTCTCGGCGACTCCACCACCGTCGGAGTGCGCTGTTGGAAGGGTGGCCAACCCGCCGACGCGAAATTTGTCCTACTCCATCAGCCATAGCTTGTCGCGAGCGAAAGGCCGGCACCGGCCGCGCCCGGTCGTTCGCCGTGCCAGGTTGGGCAGCCGCCGTTCGAGGGTTAGCGCCATCCGATGCCGCCCGAGGAAGTCGTCCACCACCGCCCGGAGCCGGGAAGGCCGGTCACTGATCACCGGGCGCGTCCGCGCGGTTGCGGATCGCTGTGTGTCGATCGTCTCGGTCAAAGAAAGGGCACCGGTGGCCATCAATGACTACCATCGCCGCGTGCAACGGGGGAGCTGGGAAGAGCAGAGCGATACGCAGGTCCTGGGCCTGCCACCACAGGGTGTGTTCGTCGATCATCGGGGCTCGCGACGCCGGCTGCTCGCCGCGCTCGGCGTGCTCGTGGCGGTCACGCTCACCGCCTGGCTGGCCATCATCGTGGTGAGCGTCGTCATCGCGGCGGCACCGTCCTGAGGTCACCGGTGGTGCGCAACCGAGGCGCCGATCGGCCCCGCGCGCATTGGGTGATCTTCGCGCTGGCCGTGTCCGCCCTCATGATCACACTGAGTCTGAACGCCTACACCACGACGACCGGCGGCGGCACCGTACAGCCCGGCCAGACCGAGATCGTCGACAAGGCCTCGGCCCTCTCCGGGCCGGTCATCCAGTCCGAGGCGGGACGGCTGACCGCGCGGCGGCTCCCCGCCCGGGCCCTCGCGCTGACCTTCGACGACGGCCCGGATCCGGTATGGACGCCACAGATCCTGGACGCCTTGCGCCGGCACGGCGCCAAGGCCACGTTCTTCGTGGTCGGCGCCCAGGTCAACAAGCATCCCGAGCTGGTACGCCGGATCCTTGCCGAGGGGCATCAGCTAGGCCTGCACTCGTTCACCCATCACGACCTGGCGACGATGTCGGAGAGCCGGCGCCGCCTCGAGTTCGCCCTGACGCGCAACGCCGTCGCCCACGCCACCGGCCGCGACGTCCGCCTGTTCCGGCCGCCCTACCTGGCATCGTCGGCCCGCGTCGACCAACGCGGCCTCGACCTGATCCGGGCCGCCGGGCGAGACGGCTACGTGACGGTGCTGGCGGACCGGGACACCAACGACTGGCGGCGCCCTGGCGTCAAGTGGATCGCCAACGCCGCCCTGCCCGGCGGGGACGCGGGAACCATCGTGCTGATGCACGACGGTGGCGGGGACCGGCAGCAGACCGTCGAGGCGCTGGACGTGCTGCTGCCGCAACTCGCCGCGCAGGGGCGGCACAGCGTCACCGTCTCGGGCGCGCTGCCGGACCTGCCCGCCACCGCTCCGGCGTCGCTGCGCCTGAAGGTGCAGGGTCAGGCGTTCGCGATCGCGCAGCACGGCGCCGGCCTGGTCGGCGACGCCCTCTTCGTCCTCATGATCTTCGCGACCGTGCTCGCCGGCACCCGCATGCTGATCCAGACCTTCTGCGCGTGGCGGCACTCCCGTCGCTCGCGCCGGACCCCGCCGCCGTTCCGCGCGCCGGTGTCGGTGATCGTGCCGGCACACAACGAGGCCGCCAACATCGTCGCCACCGTCGAGTCACTGCTCGCCAACGACTATCCCGACATGGAGATCGTGGTCGTCGACGACGGATCGACCGACGACACGGCGGCCCTGGTGGAGGCGCTCGACCGGCCCGACGTTCGCGTCCTGCGCCGTACCAACCTGGGCAAGGCGGCCGCGTTGCGGACCGGCGTCGCGGAGGCGCGCCACGACATCCTGGTGCTGATCGACGGTGACACCATCGTCGAGCCGGACACCATCGAGCTGCTCGTTCGCCGGTTCGCCGATGCGGGCGTCGGCGCGGTCGCCGGCAACGCCAAGGTCGCCAACCGCACCGGCGTGATCGGCCGCTGGCAGCACGTGGAGTATGTGGTCGCGTTCAACCTGGACCGCCGGGTGTTCGAAACCGCCGGCTGCATGATGACCGTGCCCGGTGCCCTCGGCGCCTTCCGCCGGGCCGCGCTGGAGGCGGCCGGCGGCTTCGACACCGACACGCTGGCCGAGGACACCGACATCACGATGGCGATCTGCCGGGCCGGATGGCGGGTGGTGTACGACGACAAGGCCTGCGCCTGGACTGAGGCGCCGGGCACCTGGGCCGGGCTGTGGCGGCAACGCTACCGGTGGTGCTACGGCACCATGCAGGCGATGTGGAAGCACCGGGCCGCGCTGCGCGAACGCGGCGCCGGCGGCCGGCTCGGCCGCCGTGGCCTGGTCTACGTCGCCGTCTTCCAGGTCCTGCAGCCCTTGCTGGCCCCGGCCGTCGACATCTACCTGCTCTGGTCGCTGCTGTTCGAGCCGGCCGGCTGGGTCGCGGTGCTCTGGCTCGGCATCCACGTCGCCCAGTTCCTGGTCGCCGTCTACGCGTTCCGCCTCGACCGGGAGCCGGCCGGCCCGCTGTGGTCGCTGCCGCTGCAACAGATCGGCTACCGGCAACTCATCTATCTGGTGACCATCCAGTCGACGGTGACCGCACTGATCGGCAGCCGCCTGCGCTGGCACGTCACGGCGCGCACCGGGCGCGCGGCGGCTCTCGCCCCGAACGCCACGGCGGCCGACAGCCGCGCTGTACGCATCCAACGGCGGGTCCGACTGCGGCGGCTCGGGCGCGACAAGGGCCCGCTGTGGGCCCGGCTCACGCTGTGGACCGGCGTCGTCCTGATCGCGATCAGCGGCACGACGGCGGTGGTCACCGCGGTCCTACGCCACCGCTACGAGAACTCCATCCAGCGCGCCGATCTACTCGGCGAGGCGGCCACCTACCACGGCGACGCGGACGGCTGGAGCCTCGACAAGCCGCTCAACATCCTGCTGATCGGCATCGACTGGCGGAAGGGGTCCACCGGCACGATCCGGTCGGACACCGTGATCGTCCTGCACGTGCCGAAGAGCAAGGATCGCGCGTACCTGTTCTCGCTGCCGCGAGACACCCTCGTCGACATCCCGGCGTTGCCCGAGATCGGTTTCCAGGGCGGGCGCGACCGGCTCAACAGCTCCTTCGCGTACGGGTCCGGGCTGGACCAGGACCGGGCCCGGGGCGGCCGGCTGCTCGCCGCCACGGTCAAGCGGCTGACCGGCCTGCCCGGGCTGGACGCCGCGGTGCTCGTCGACTTCTACGGTTTCGCCGATGTCATCCGGGCGCTCGGTGGGCTGCGCGTCTGCGTCGACGCCGAGGTCCGCTCGATACACACCCGCCGGGTGTTCCCGAAGGGCTGCGACCGGATGACCGGCGGCGAGGCCATCGACTACCTGCGGCAGCGCAAGTCGGTGAAGGGCAGCGACTACGGGCGGCAGCACCACCAGCAGGAGTTCATCGCGTCGATCGCGGCGGAGGCCAAGCGGCAGAACCTGGCGACCAACCCGGTCAAGCTCGACGCGGTGCTCCGGCGGGCCGGCAACGCGATGACGATGACGACCGGGCCGGCCAGTCCGACCGATCTGGCGCTGGCCCTGCGCGGGATCAGCCCGGACCAGATCACCATGATCAAGACACCGGGGCACGGCGTGCGCCGCGCCGGCCAGTATCTCGGCGAGGAGCTGGAACCGGCCGCGTACGAGATGTTCCGCGCGGTCCGGGACGGCACGCTGCCGCAGTTCGTCGCCGCCCATCCCGAGCTGGTCTCGGGCGCCGCCCGGTAGGGCCCCCGAACGGGGACGGCACTGTTTTTCGATCTCGTGCAACTTCAGCGATCTTTCGAGGCGTCTCTAGTCCGTACCGGCAACTGCGAAGGATCGAGAACGGTGGGTCTGTGTCAGAGGATGACGAACTACACTTCACGGACTTTGTGCATGCCAGGTCCCCCGCGTTGCTGCGTACCGCGTTCCTGTTGACCGCGGACTCCCACCTCGCCCAGGACCTGCTGCAGACGGCCCTCGTCAAGACCTGGCGGACGTGGCGCAACGTACGACGCCAGGATTCGCCGGACGCGTACGTACGCCGGGTGATGGTGACGACGGCCACCTCGTGGTGGCGCCGGAAATGGCGGGGTGAACGCCCGGCTCAGAGCCTGCCGGACACGGGAGCGCACGACGGAGAGCTGGAAAGCATCGGTGCCCGCCGCGCTCTGATCGCGGCGCTCGCTCAGCTTCCGCCACGACAGCGTGCCGTCGTGGTCCTGCGCTACTACGAGGACCTCCCCGAGCAACAGGTCGCCGCTCTGCTGGGCACCTCGGTCGGCAATGTGAAAAGTCAGGCCTCCCGAGGTCTGAGCAAACTCCGCGCCGACGGCGCACTGGACGACTGGGCGCCACAGCGGCACCGCGTCCTCCAACGAGCTCACGATGGACAGGAGTAGTTATGGACCACCCTGACAGCGAACTGATGAGCTCCGCCCGCCGCGCCCTCGCCGACAGCGCCTCGCTGGCTCCGGTCGTGCCGCCGGGATTCCTGCACATGGTCGAGCACCGCGGCCGCCAGTCACGCCGGAGAAGGACGTCCTTGGCGGCGATCTGCGCCGTCGGCGTTGCCGCCACGGCGGCGTTCGCGGTGACAGCGGAATCCGCGCCGCCGTCGCACGTCTCGGCCGCGCCCAACGCAGCCCCGGCCCCGGGCAGTCCCGTGGTGTTCGCAGCCGTCGAACAGGTCCGCCGGCGGCAGGGCACTTGCGCCAGCGGCTGGCTGCCCGGCAGTGACGGCTGCTTCCGGCTCGCTCCGAACAGCCTCCGCGTCGACAGCCCCCGCAACGTCGAACTCGTGATCGATCCGACCACCAATGAGAAAGTGGTGCGTCTGACCATGTCGGACAGCGACACGGTCCGCTTCGACGAGATCACCGCGGCTCTGGAGCCACACCAGGGCATGCTCGCCATCATCGTGGATGACCAGGTCGTCTCGGCACCCATCATCATGGGCCACATCACCGGCCCCACCGTAGAGATCCTCCCCACTGAGGTAAAGGGAGGCGAGGAACTGTTCCACCGGATCAAGTGATGTGGTTGCGGAGAAACGAGCGCAGCACGGCCTCGAACTCCGCCGGGGTCTCGACGTGCGGGCTGTGGCCGGCGTCGAACGTGGACAACGTGAGATCCGGGACGCACTCCAGCGCCGGACGGCTCGCCGCCAGCGGGACTATCCGATCGTGGCGGGCCCAGGCGGCCAGCACCGGGCAGCGCACCCGCCCGGCCAGGTCCCGTACGTCGAGGTCCGCGAAACCGCGCCATGCCGCGGCGAGGATCGGCGCGGAGTCGTAGCCGGCGGCGACGATCGCGGCCCGGTGCGTCGCGGCCGCCGGGGTCCGCAACATCTGCCGGTAGTACGCCGCGAACGCCCACCGGTACCACCACCGGCGTCGTCGCCCCGCGCGGAACAGGGCGACGAACGCGCGGATGGCGAGCCGTTCGCGCCGGCCGATCGGTGCCAGGCCGGCGCCGTCGATCAGGACCAGGCCGGTGACACGCTCCGGATGCAGGGCCGCCAACCGCAGCGCGGCGGCGCCGCCGATCGAGTTGCCCAGCACGGTGGCCCGCGCGATGCCGAGCGCGTCGAGCAGGCCGAGGGCCAGTTCGGCGTATCGGGTGGCGGTGGGCGGCTCCCGGTCCGGGCCGGAATTGCCCTGGCCGGGCCAGTCCGGCGCGACGACTCGCCACTGCCCGGCCAGGGCGGCGCGCAGGCTCGCGAAATCCTGTGCCCCGTGCCCGATCGCGTGCAGGCACAGCAGGACCGGCAGCTCGTCGCGGCCGGGAGCGCTGTCGTCGCACGCCATCGTGACGCCGTGGACCTGCGCCTCGCGGTCGTTGGCTCCCAGTCGCACAACCATGGTTACAGGAATACCAGCGGGTCGACGGCCGGGAGACGGCTCCGCCGTCACATGTAGATGTCGATGCCCGTCCCGTTGGTGACCTTGGCGGCGACGACGGTGCCGGCCTGGACGCCGCGGAGCGCCTGGAGCAGGTCGGCCTGCGCGTTGACCTGCTCCTGCTGTGCCCTCGGGTCGGGCGCCGCACCGGGAGCCATGACGTGTCCCCAGAGAGCAGCACCCGAGCCGATCGAGGCGATTGACATGTGAGTACCACCTTGTGACTGCCGCACGGCGGGCGCCGGGCGAGTTGGCAGCGACTCCATCGTCCGGCCCGCGGAAAACTTGAGGTTTTCTTGCGGAAGTGTCGGGAGCTGCCTGCGCGGCCGGGAAGAGCGCTGTCGGTTGCCGGGACACGGTGATAGACAGCCTCAGTGAAGGAGATTCTCGAGTTCCCCGACCTGCTGCGGCTGATCGACGAGCGGTCGGTCGCCTTCCGCGCCGCGGTCGCCTCCGCGCCCAGCCTCGACGTGCCGGTGCCGACCTGCCCCGGGTGGACGCTGTTCGATCTGGTGGAGCATCTGGGCGAGGGACGCCGCAAGTGGGCCGCCATCATCGCCGCAGGGCCTGCCGACGCTCCCCCGGCCGAATCCGCATGGAAGAGCGCCGCGCCCCGGGAGCGCGAAGCTCTGCTGGCCTGGTCGGCCGCATCGACGCAGGAGCTCCTGGACGCACTGCGGGAGGTCGGCCCGGATAGCGGTTGCTGGACGTGGTGGGGCACGTCGCAGGTGCCGCAGACCTGCGGCGCCGCCGCCCGGCACCAGCTCCAGGAGATCGCGGTGCACACCTACGACGTCCAGGTCACCCTCGGCGCCCCGCAGCCGCTGCCGGACGAGGTCGCCCTCGACGGTGTCGAGGAGTTCCAGTTCACCTGCTGTGCAACGACGGCCGCCTGGCCGCACGAGCCCGCTGTCATCGACTACCACGCCACCGAGGGCCGTTCCTGGCGCCTTCGGCTCTCCGGCGACGGCGCACGGATCGCCCGCCTTGCCGAACCCGTCACCGCTGCCGACGCCTCCGCCCGGGCCACGGCCAGTGAGCTGGTTCTGGTCTTCTACGGCCGCATTCCGCTGGACTCGGTGGAGCTGGACGGCGACCGACGCATCTTCGACCAGCTCATCGCCTGGGAACCGGAGTAGTAGGACGGGGTCAGCCGACCGCGGCGAGGCCTCCCGTGATCCGGGGCGAGGCGGCCGCTTCGCCCAGGTCCGCCATGGTGAGGGTGCGGGCCGATGCGGTCCGGGCCAGTTGTTCCGAGAGGCGGTGCGCGGCGGCGACCGTCCTCTCCGGAAGATCCGCGACTCTGGCCAGCAACGCCGTCCGTACCTCGTCGGGGACGTCGTGTCCGCGGCGGACGAGGTGGCGGACCGCGATCTCGGCCAGGTCGGGCACCGTGTAGTCCGCCACGTCCCAGCGTTCGGGGAAGTGCGCGGCCAGCTCCGGCGCCGCGGCCAGAACCCGCGCCACGGCCGTCGGTTCGCCGGTCAGGACGACGACGAGGTCGCCGGGCGCCTCCGCCAAGGCCTCGCCGAGGCCCTCGGCGAGGTCTCCGCGGCTGTCGTCGGCACCGTCGCAGTTGAGCACGAGCATGCCTCCGGCCGCGTCGGTGAGGGCCTGGCGGGCCAGGATGCGGCCCTGGCCGGGCCACTGCGGGCACAGCTCGTCCGTGAGCCGGGCGTACGTGACGTGGCCGCTCGGCAGTACATCCAGTTCGGCGAGGGCCTGGGCGTAGAGACGGGCGAA
This sequence comes from Couchioplanes caeruleus, assembly GCF_003751945.1. Classification (NCBI taxonomy): domain Bacteria; kingdom Bacillati; phylum Actinomycetota; class Actinomycetes; order Micromonosporales; family Micromonosporaceae; genus Couchioplanes; species Couchioplanes caeruleus. The sequence continues at coordinate 2,947,071 of NZ_RJKL01000001.1, forward strand.
GTGGCGGCGCCCGGTGCCTCGGCGGCCGGCGAGGATGACGTTTCCCGTACGGCCGATCGGCCGGCGTGCGGCGCGCGCCGCCGCGAGGCGCAGGACGGCCGCACCGGCCGACTGGCGGATCCCCGCGACGCCCACCGCATCGGTCAGCCGTCTCCAGGCACGGCTCGTGGTCAGTGCCGCGGCCGGGTCGGATGCGGTGGCCGGGCCGGCGGCGGGTGCGTCGGGCAGGGCGTCGAGCTGGGCGAGTTCCCCGGTCAGGTCGGCGCCGGTGAGGCGGTTCAGCTCGGTGTCGCGGGCCGGGCGGGAGAGCGCGAGCCGGGACGCCTGGTTGTTGACCATGGCCTCGAACAGCTTGCGGGCGACGCGGCCGTTGCCGAACGTCTCGTCCTTCGGCACGCGCTCGAAGTACTGGATCAGGTTCTGCAGACCGTCGTCGGTCAGCTCGTAGTAGTGCTTGCGGCACAGATTCGAGGTGATCGTGACCAGCTCGTCGACGCTGTAGTTGGGAAACTCGATGGTGCGGGTGAAACGCGACGCCAGACCGGGGTTCGACGCCAGGAACTTCTCCATCAGCGCCGAATAGCCGGCCACGATGACGACAAGCTCGTCGCGGTGATCCTCCATCATCTTCATCAGCGCGTCGACGGCTTCCTGGCCGAAGTCCGGCCCCGAGCCGCCGGTGGAGGCCGTCAGCGTGTACGCCTCGTCGATGAAGAGCACCCCACCGAGGGCCTTGGTGACCAGCTCGGTGGTCTTGATGGCGGTGGAGCCGATGTACTGGCCGACGAGATCCGCGCGCGCCGCCTCGACCATGTGGCCCTTGGCGAGGATGCCCAGCTCGGCCAGGACCGAGCCGTAGAGCCGCGCGACCGTGGTCTTTCCCGTGCCGGGCGGGCCGGCGAAGACGAGGTGGCGGCTCATCGGCGGCATCGGCAGGCCCATCCGCTGCCGTCGCTGCGCCATCTTGATGAGGTTGACGAGGCCGGTGACCTCCTTCTTGACGCCGCTCAGGCCGATGAGGGTGTGCAGTTCGGCGAGCGCGCCGCTGAGTTCGTCCCCGGCGGCCTCCTCGACGTCGTCCTGGCGGTCCTCGGCACGTTCCTCCGGGACGGGACCGGCGGGCGACGCGTCGTTCTGGACGACGCACTCGGTGAGCTCGACGGAGTCGGCCGGGTCGGCGTGGACGCCGTCTCCGGCGTTGTGCAACATCTCGCACTGCCGCAGCGTGGCGCGGCCACCGGGCTCGACGTGGACGCCGTACCCCCGGGAGTCGCGGATGCGGCACTGGGTGGCGGTCAGGGTGCCGAAGCCGGTCACCCGGATGCCGGCGCCCGGCGCGGAGCCGACCTCGCTGTCGCGGACCACCGCCCGGCCGGACGCGGTGACGAGCAGGCCGCCGCCCCGCAGGGTCAGTCCGCTCATCGTGGCGTGGGCCGAGCCCGCGACGGTGACGCCCGCCTCTGCCGCGGCGTCGATCGTGGCGGTGCTCACCGTCGCGTCGGCGTCGCCGTCGACGTCGAGAGCGGCGGCGGCCACGGTCAGCCTCAGGTCCGCGAGGTCCAGCCGGCAGCCGCCCTCGGCGCGAATCCCCGACCCTGCGGACGCGGACGCCCGCAGGCCCACGAACCCGGCCGTCGCGGTGCCGGTCACGACGGCGATCATCGCGGAGGTTTCCCGTACGGTCATCGCCTCGAAGGTGGCGTGGGCGGACCCGTCGACCCGTACGCCGATCGGCGAACCCTCGACCGTGCAGCCGAGCAGCCGCGGTGCCGCCTCATCGGTGACGTGGACGCCGACGTGCTCGGCGCCCGCGAAGGTGCAGCGGCTGATGACCGGGGCGGCCTTCTCGGCGATGTGCGCGGCCTGCACGGCGGCGCCGGTGAAGGTCGAGTCCTCGATGGACAGTGCGCCCGTGCCGCGCAGGAAGAGGTCGACGTTGCGGCTGTCGCGTACGGTCGTGCGGCGTACCTCCAGGACGCCGCCCTGCTCGGTGGCCAGCGCGGGTTTGCCGGCACCGACGATCTGGCAGTCCTCGACGACGCAGGTGCCCTGACCGTGGACGCACACCGCATTGGCCGCGGGCTCCTGCAGCTCGCAGCGCCGCATCGTGAGCACGCCGACGTCGCCGACCAGGACGGCCGAGCCCGCGATCCGGCGGAAGGCAGTGTCCTCGACGCTGCTGGCCTGCGCCCCGATGACGACGACACCCGCGCCGGCGCTGCTGCCCACCTCGCAGTCGCGCATCGCGACCGAACCGCTCAGCCGGGCCAGCACCGTCGCCCACGAGGCGCCCGTGACCCGGCAGCCGTCCAGGGCGAGCTGACCGCGGTGGATGTCGATCGCCGCGAGGTCCGCATCCGCGCTGGACAGCTCGAGGCCGCGCAACTGCGCACCCGGTCCTCCGACGGTCAGAACGCTGCCGGTCTGCGCGAGCACCACCGCGGTGCCGAGGCCCTCCTCGGCAAGGATGGTCAGCCGCTTGTCGAGGACCAGGTTCTCCTCGTACCGGCCGGGGCCGACGGTGATCGTCGCACCGTCGGTCGCGCGGGCCACGGCGGCCGCGATGGTGCCGTACGCTCCCGGGCGGCCGTTCGCCACCACCAGAACCTGCCGATTCATCCGCGCCACCCCGACGTCTACAGCAGACCCGGCAATGCGCCGAAGCGCAGAACCGCCGACGGGCCGACCCGCGACCCCGGCTCCGACGCCGCCCACCGCTCCGCGCATCTGCGCAGGGAGGCCGCGGCCAGCTCGTCGAGCGACGCCCGGTCGGTGGCCACCCGGCCGTCGGCGTCGATCTCGTTGGCGGCCAGCTCGCGCAGGAGGATCTGCCCGCGGTCGCCGTTCCTACCGGGCTCGACCAGGTCCAGCACCTTGAAGCTGGTGCCGGGCGTGAAGAGCACGCGGTCGTCCGCGCGGTCCTCGCCGTCGGGTTCGAGCAGCCGGGTACGCCGCGCCGTCATCGACCAGAGCAGCACGTCGGCGTCGCCGGTCTGGTCGGCGGAGGGCGCGGTCAGCGCGGCGGTGAAGCCCCACTCCGTGACCAGCCGGCGCCGCCGGAGCAGGTCCCACTGCTCCGGCGACGGGCTCGCCGAGAAGACGGCCGTGCCCCGGTGCGACGGGAGGAGGCTGAGCCCGGCCACCACGCAGCGGGCGAAGGGTACGTGCGGACCCTTCGCCCCCGAGCGCAGCCCGGTGTCGATGGCGGTGCCCTTGGCCGACAGGTACAACCGGACCGCCACCGAGTCGTTGACGATCTCGTCGGTGGCGCGGCCGGGGCCGCCCTGCAGGCCGGGGTGCTGAGACAGCACCCGGGCGATGGAGCTGGCGACGATGTCGAACTCGCGACTGAGGCTGCGCCGCATCCAGGCGCGTTCCTCGTCGATCGGGCGCCCGGACGGCGCCGCCGACGCGGACGCCGCGGGCGTCGGTTGCGCCCGGGCGACCGGCACGGTCCGGCTCGCCGGCGCCTTCCGCACCGGCACGGACGGCGAAGCGGGCGCGGTCGGCGGCGCAGTCGCAGTCGCCGGCGCAGTCGCCGGCGCAGGCGCGGACGGCGAAGCGGGCGCGGACGGCGGCGCGCTCTCGGACGGCACGGAGGCCGCAGGGACCGGGGATGCGACCGGCTTGGGAACGGACGCCGACGGGCTCGGCACCGCGACCGCCGTGGCAGGCGCGGTCGCGGGCTGCACCGGTGGCGCCGGCGGAGCCGATGGCTCCGGCGGAGTCGAGGGCACCGGCGCCGCCACGGCGGGTTCAGGGGCGGCGGCGATCTCCCGCACCGGCGCGTCGATCACATTGCTCGCCAGCGGTACGGCGATCGAGGTCGCCGGCGGCGGCGAGCCGGCCAGCGCCGGCATGGCGCCCGTCGCCTCCTCGAGAGCCGCCACGGTGGCCGCGTGCGCCACCTCGATCGGGTCGTCGGCGAGGGTGGAATCGGCGGTCGTACTCACCTGCGCCCCGGCCGCCACCTCCGATGCCGCGCACAGCACGCTGCGCTGGCGGGTGGCCGGGTCGAGCCGGGCGATGGCGTCCTCGGCCAGCTCCCGCATCCGCTGGGCAAGGTGCTCGGTGGAGTCGTCGAAGACGAACGTGTTGCGGTCCGGCCGCGCCTTGACCGCGCGGACGGAGTCGGCGGTCCGGGGCTCCACCGCGGGCCGCATCCACAGCCCCGCCTGGACGACCTCGACGACGGCGTCGGGGGCATACCAGTAGACCATCGGCCCGACGGGCTCACCCAGCAGCGGCGGCGCCTGGTGGCTGAGCACCTGTGGGGTGGCGGCGGTGGCCGTCGGACGCGCCCGGGGCTCGTACGCCAGCTCGCGGGCGAACACCTGCCAGCCCAGCGAGCCGGTCGATTCCACGGTGTACATGTCGGGCCGCTCCGGCTCACCGACGGGGATGCCGCCGAAGCACACGACGCGGGAGCGCAGCGTGTCGGCCAGCGCCTGGCCCAGCGCGTCGCCCTTCGGCAGCGCCACCGGCCCGAACTGGATGAAGCGGGCGTACCGGCGGCCCTCGTCGTCCAGCTCACGCCAGAACCGGGCCACGTCGTCGAGCGACAGCGGCGCGGTGCCGGGGCAGCCGAGCACGATGGACAGCGCCTGCGGCTGGCACGGCACCGCCGAGGCGAGCCACCGCCAGTGCCGCTGGACCGTCGGGCTGTCCTCGGTGTCGTGGATCCACACGCCGCCGGGCAGCGGCTCCGCCACGCCGACCGAGCTGGTCGGTCGCGGCGTGGCGACGGCCAGGTCCCATTCCGGCTGGGGGAACCGCTTGGCCTCCAGCGCGGGCGGTTTGCCCGGCCGGTGGCGTACCCATCCTCCGCCGTCGGTGGCGTGCACGAACAGCGACCCGGCCACGCCCTGGTACAGGTGGCCGTAGGGTGCGATGACGGTGCGGTGCAGCCGGTCCGACAGCCACTGCCCGGCGAGCGCCGCGGTCTCCTGCCGCTGCCCGCAGACGACGAGGCGGATGCCGCGCCGGCGGCGACGCAGCTCGGCCGCCACCGATTCCCACAGCCCCATAGGCACCTCGCCGTGCAGGTCGAGCAGCACGATGTCGTTGTGCGCGTCCTCCTGCACCGCCAGCGCGATGTCCCGGGCCTCGGGGCTGATCCGCGACCGGGCCCGCAGGACAACGGCGTTGCCCACCGTGTGTCGGATGATGGCCGAGTCTCCGCTGCGCCGCCGCGGCCATCGCATCTGTCCGCTCATGTCAGCCTCCCATTCCGGCCACGATGACCGCGTCGCGGTCGAGGACGGGCCCGTTCTCCATCGACGCCAGCACGATCCCCGGCATCGGCCTCGAGACACCGTTGACGCCCATCGCCGTCAGTGCCTGGTCCTTCGGCACGGGATACCGGACGCCCACCTCGGAGATGAGGTAGGGCGCCGGCATCCGCCCTCCCGGCGGCAGCGGCACCGGGTACGCCACCATCGCGGAGCCGGACGGCACGGACACCCGGGGCGAGCCGTCCGACTTGCGGACGGCCTGGACGTCACCGGTGAACACGACGGTCGCGGCCACGGCGCCGACGCCGACCGGCTCCTGCCGCTGGCACAGCACCCGGCCGCGCGGCTCCTCCCAGCGGGCGGCCGCCAGCTCCGGGGGCCCGCCGGTCAGGGACACGTTCGCCGAGCGGGGCGCGGACACCACGTCGGCGGCGGTGAGCTCGACGGGCCGGCCGGCGCGGGCGGCCTGCAGGAATCGGAACTGGGTGGCGTTGACCGGTGCCAGCCCCTCGCGCCGGAGCACGAACAGTTGCTCGGTGCCACCGGCGACCGGCTGCCGGAACAGCGTGCCGATCACATGCCCGCGCCCGGCGACGGCCGGGCCGGGCTGTCCGGCGCCGTCGATCCGGGGTGCCCGCAGCGGCTCGCCCTCGGGCAGGAGGCCGAGCCAGGACTGCGGCACGCGGATCGGCGTCACGGTCGACAGGCCCAGCGCCACGGGCGCGGCCCGGTCGGCCATCGGGTGTCGCTGCCCCCGCCAGATCAGGTAGTCCCTGCCGCCGGCGCTGACCGGCACGTACTTGTCGTCGGCGAGCGCATCGGCCGGGGCTTTCGGGTCGAGGTTGGCGCCGGCCTTCTCGCCGGAGGCGTCGGGGCAGGCCAGCCAGGGCCCGGTCAGCATCCTGCCCGGCTCGGGCAGGACCAGCGGAGCACCGGGAATGCCGATCGGGTTGCCGCGCGGCACGCCCTTCAGCGAGCGGCGGGAAGTGAGCTGGATGCGGGCGTCGGCACCCTTGATGAGCCGGGCCGAGGCCATGTTCATCGTCGGCAGCAGCGCGCCGTTGAGATAGACGTACGCCGCGCCGGTCTCCTTCTCGACGATGATGGCGTCCTTCTGCCGCCACGCCTTACTGCCGCCGGGAACGAGCCAGCCGTAGATGCCGAAGCCGGCGACGATCAGCAGGGCGATGAGGATGCCGGCGAGCAGGCCGGTCACCGCGCGGGTGAACGGATTCTCCACCGTGTCCGGATCGCCGAGCACGAGCGCGTTGCTCATCCGGCCCATGAGGAACTGGTGGGCGTGCACGTGGTCGCGCTGGGTCTGCATGCGTCAGCCCACCAATCCGCGCGCCCACGCGTACGTGTGGAGCAACTGCAGGGCGATCGGGAGCACCGCCAGGCCGGTAGCCACGTCGAGAATGGTTGCGGTGAACTCCCACACCGGCAGCAGCCGCCGGGGCCAGGGACGTAGCGCCGCCATCACGAAGGCCGCCACCAGCAGGGCCAGCCCGCAGAGGATGACGATGAGCCGGCCGGGTGTGGCGGTGCGCGACCAGTGAACGATCACCAGGATCATGCCGGTCGCACCGGCGGCGGTGAGCGACACGCGCTGCCAGACGCCCAGGAACGCCCGGGCCCGCAGCAGCAGGGCGCTCGCCAGCACCAGGACGAACAGCCACCCGGCCCAGCCCGGCTCCGCCATCGCCAGCCAGAAGAGGACCGACAGGACCACCGCGGCCGTCACCGTGGCGACGCTGAGGTAGCGGTCCGCGTCGTTGGCCCGGCGGTGCACGTCATCGGCCTCATGCGGCTCGGTGTCGAACTGCAGTTCCTCCCCGGTCTTGGGCAGTTGCGGCCCGCGCAGGTGCGCCGAGCGCAGCACGATCTTCGGCGCGAACACGACGACGCCGAACAGCACGGACGCGGACAGGCCCGCGGCGCCCGGCCAGGAGAGGCCGAACGTCCGGTGCAGCCAGGTGATCACGACGGTCTCCGCCGCAACGACGAGCAGGCCCAGCAGCACCGGGTACGGCAGCGCCCGCGCCCACAGCCGCTGCACCACGACCAGCGGCGCCGCCACGGCCAGCCCGGCCACCGCGGCCATCGCCAGGCCCGGCTCGCGCAGCGACGGTGCGCCGGCCACCCCGTCGGCGAGGGTGAGGGCGACCACGGCGGCACACCCGTACGCGGACGTGGCGAAGACGAACGGGAGCCCGGCATCGCCGGCCTGCCGCCCGGCCACCACGGCGGCCGCGGCGAGCAGGCCCGCGAGGCCGAAGCCGACGCCGGCCAGCGCCGCGCCGGCGTAGCCCGCGACGACGGTGGCCGTCAGCAGGGCCAGCGCGAGCTGCGACAGCGCGAGGAACAGATATCTGCGGTAGTGCGGCTGCCAGCGGTCCGGCCGCTTGTTGACGGTGGTGGCGATACCATCGGCGAGATCGTCGAAGTCGAGCTCCGGCAGGGGCTCGGCGGCCGGCCGGAGGTGGAACTCCTCACCCTCCAGCCAGTCGAGGGACTCCGGGGTGCCGGTCGGATCGAACGGCCTGCCGCCGAGGCGCTGCAACACCCAGGTGCCGTCGGGGCGGTGCCCGTCGGAGGCGTTGAGCTCGACCGTGTGCCAGAGCAGCACCGGCAGCAGGGCGGCAACCGTCGTCGACGAGGGCACCACGAGGTCGACGCGCTTGTCCGGGCCGTTCACGGTGATGCGGCACAGGTCGTCACTGATCGCGCTGGTCATGCCGCACCTCCACTGTCACCGGCGGCGACGGCGCCGGTCTGCACCAGGCGTACGCCGCGGCGGGTCACGAGCTGGGCCCGGCCGGACGGCAGGCGGCGCGGTGGCGCGTCGCCCAGGAACCGGCCCTCTTCCTTCGGGTACGAGAAGAGCAGCCCGGGATTGCCCAGCTCCCAGATGCGGCGGATGACGGGGTCCATCAACGCCCGCATCGCTCCCGAGGTGCTGCGGGCGATGATGACGTGCAGCCCGATGTGCGCGCCCTGCGACAGCAGCGGCAGCAGCGGCTCCAGCGCCGACTGACCGTGCCCGCGGGCGAGCAGCTCGTAGTCGTCGACGACGACGAACAGTTCCGGCCCGGTCCACCAGTCGCGGCGGCGCAGGCGCTCGGAGGTGATGTCCGGCCCGGGCACCCGGCCGCGCAGCGACACCTGCCCCTGCGCCGCCAGGTCGTAGAGCGAGTCCGAGGTGATGCCGTAGCCGGCCCGGTACGCCGGATCGAGCGCGTTGTCGAGATCGCGGCGCGAGTCGCCGATGACGACCTTCGCCTCCTCGGGGCGGTATCGCTGGGAGACCGCTCGCAGCACCAACCGCAAGAGGTTCGTCTTGCCCGTCTCGTTGTCGCCCATGACGATCAGGTGCGGCGTCACCCGGAAGTCGTGCCACACGTCGGCGAGCCGCTGCTCGTCGCGGCCGAGGCAGACGCGGAACGGTTTCTCGGGAGCCGGAAGCTGCTCGACGGGAAGCCGGGCCGGCAGCATCCGTACGGGCGGAGCCGCCTCGCCGGGCCAGAAGGTCCTGATCTCCTCGGCCAGCGACTTGGTGACATCGCTGAGGTCGTCGGTGCTGTCCACGCCGTCGAGGCGTGGCAGAGCGCCGAGGAAGTGCAGTGCCTCGGACGTCATGCCGCGGCCCGGGTGGTTCGGCACGGTCGCCGCCTTGCGGGAGCCGACCTCGGATTCCATGGAGTCGCCCAGCCGCAGCTCGAGCTTGGTGCCGAGCATGTCACGCAGGGACGTACGGACCTCCGACCAGCGGCTGGCGGTGATGACGAGATGGATGCCGAACGACAGGCCCCGGGCGGCGATCTCGGAGAGGCCGGATTCCAGGTCGGAGAAGTCCTGCTTCAGCGTGAACCACCCGTCCACCATCAGGAAGACGTGGCCGTGCGGGTCCTGCAGTTCGCCGCGGGCGCGGGCGGCGAAGTAGGATCCGATGGAGTCGATGGCGTGCTTACTGAACATCGCCTCGCGGTACTCCATGACCTGCCGTACCTCTTCGATGGTGCGCACGACCCGGTCGTGTTCCATCCGGTTGGCGATGGATCCGACGTGCGGCAGCCCGGCGACGGACATGATGCCGCCGCCGCCGAAGTCGAGGCCATAGAACTGGACCTCACGCGGGGTGTGGGTCAGGGCCAGGGAGAGCACGAGGGTACGCAGCAGCGTGGACTTGCCGCTCTGCGGCGCACCGGCGATGCCGACGTGCCCGTCCGCTCCCGCGAGGTTGACGATGAGCAGTTCGCGGCTCTGCTCGTAGGGCCGGTCGACCACCCCGACGGGCACCTTGAGCCCGCCGCGCAGGCGCGGGTTCTCCACGGTGACGCCGAGGTCGGGGTCGGGCACGACGCTGGGCAGCAGCGTGTCGAGGGTGAGCGCCTCGCCCAGGGGCGGCAGCCAGACCTGGCGCGCCGGCGGGCCCGCGCCCACGAGCCGGTCGATGAGGACATCCATCAAGTTGGGCGGGGTGGCGTCGTCCTCGGCCTCCTCGGCGGGCTCCGCCTCCCCGACCTGCGGGTCGCGTTCCGTCGCCGGTTCGGCGTCGGGGCGGGCGACGGCGCGCGTCGTGAACGGGACGATCTCGGCCAGCGCGCGCCGCTGTTCCTCGGCGCTGCCCGCGAGGGCGGGGCGCACGTACGGACCCGAGACGTAGGCGCCCTTGAACCGGACCAGGTTCGTCATGTCGATCTTGAGATAGCCGTTGCCGGGTTCGGATGGCAGCTCGTACGCGGAACCGACGCCGATCACCGCGCGGGACTCCATCGACGAGAAGGTGCGCAGCCCGATCCGGTACGACAGGTGGCCCTCGACCCGGCTGATCCGGCCCTCGTCGAGGCGCTGCGAGGCGAGCAGCAGGTGCACGCCGAGGCTGCGGCCCAGGCGGCCGATCGAGACGAAGAGGTCCATGAACTCCGCCTTGCTGGCCAGCAGCTCGCTGAACTCGTCCACGATCACCAGCAGGACGGGGAACGGCACGAGCTGCGCGCCGGCGAGGCGGGCCTTCTCGTACTCGAACAGCGACGCGTAGCCGCTGGCGCGCAGCAACTCCTGGCGGCGGTTCATCTCGCCGTTCAGCGCGTCCTGCATGCGGTCGACCAGCGGTAGCTCGTCGGCGAGATTGGTGATGACCGCCGAGGTGTGCGGCAGCCGGTCCATGCCGAGGAACGTCGCGCCGCCCTTGAAGTCGACCAGCACCAGGTTGAGGATCTCGGAGGAGTGCGTGGCGGCCAGGGCGCAGACGAGCGTCCGCAGGAGCTCGCTCTTGCCCGAGCCGGTGGCGCCGATGATGAGCCCGTGCGGTCCCATGCCGCCCTGGGCGGACTCCTTCAGGTCGAGCTCGATGACCTCGCCGTCCTCGGTGACCCCGATGGGCACCTGCATGCGCGCGCGCTGGGTCTGCCGCGGGCGCCACAGGGCTCTCACGTCGAAACCGCGCGCGTCCCGTATGCCCAGCAGCGTGGTGAGCTCGAAGTCGGAGGTCAGCGGCTCGTCCACCACCTCGAGGGTGCCGCTGGTGCGCTTCGGCGCAAGGATCCGCGCGAGCGCTTCCGCCTGCGCGATCGCCAAACCGTCGCAGGCGGCCCGGCCGGTGGTGTCGCCTGCGGGGAACTCCACCTCCGTGTCCGAGACGGTGAGCCGCAAGGTCTTCGGCCCGCCGGGAAGTTGGCCGGTGGCGTCCAGCAGGACGACGTTGCGCAGCCCGGCGCCGAACAGCGGGGAACCGTCCGGGATCTCGGCACGGTTGGCGACGATCACCACGAACGGCTCCAGCACGGTGGGCCGGGCTCCGCGGTCGTGCTCACCGCGATCGGTGACCTCCGCGCCCAGCAGGTCCATCAGCTCGTCGTGGTCGTCGGAGAACAGCCGCACCATGCCGCAGGCGTCCTGCCGCACCGGGTGCGCGTTGTGCGGCAGCCACTTCACCCAGTCCCACTCGTCGCGGGCAGCCCCGGCGGCGAGCACGGCGATCCGCAGCTCGTCGGGGGCGTGGAAGGTGGCCAACTGGCCGACGACCGCACGCAACAGCCCCAGCGCCGGTGCGAGGTCGCCCGCGAACTCCACGCTGGCGAAGCTGCGCAGACCGAGCGACGTGGGCACGCCCGCGACCGACGAGAACGCCTCGGTGAAGCGGCGCAGCGAGATCGAGGAGAGCGGCTCCAGGTCCTCGATCGGCTTGGTGTGCGGCGGAAGATACGTCACCACGGCCCGCTGCCGGCCGACCCCGATGCGGATCCGGCCGAAGTCGTCGTGCGCGGCCCGGCGTTCCCACACCCGGTCGCTCATGGCGATCGACCACAGCCGTCCCGGGTCCGGGTTGTTCCAGGTGACCGCCCGCCGCTGCTGGTCCGCCGCCTCCCGGGCCTTCTCGCGGAGCTGGGTGATGTAGCGCAGGAAGTCGCGGCGCTCGGAGCGCATCTTGCGCTTGCGCTCGGCCGCGTTCCGTCCGATCTGGACGACACCCATCATGATCATGCCGACGCCCATCGCGCCGCCCATGACGTACATCGCCGGGGCCCGGTTGAGCATCCCGAACATCATCATCATGGAGCCCATGCCGATGCCCATCGGCAGGATCATCAGGAACGACCGGAAGTCCAGCGGCGCCGGCTCCGCCATCACCGGCGGTTCCTGCATCTCGACCTGGCCCTCGGGCAGCACCGGGCCCTCGGCCCGTGGCGGGCGCTTGACGGTGACCGTACTCATGCGCAAGCCCTCCGCCGGGCGGGAGTGATCCTCACTCGATCACCCCGCTCGCCGGCCTGCTGACGGTCCACGACGAGCTACGCCCCTGGAGCAGGTCCACGGCGCGGCGCTCGGCCGGTTCCCCCGGTTCGGTCGGTTCCGCCGTCTTGCCCTCCCGCTGCGCCTCAGCGCGCCGCCGCTGCTCGCGCAGCTTCTCGGCCTCCTCGGCAGTGAGATCGGGGCCGCCGCAGCTCAGCATCTGCGGTGCGGCACCGAGCCCGCCGGCGGCCGGACCGTCCGCCCGCCGCGGCCGCCAGCGGCGCAGCCCCGGCGCGCCGTCGAGCCCCGGATCGGGGCCCGTCCCGTCCGTCATGGTCTGCCTCCGTCCGTTCCCGGTCATCACCGCTCCGCCGTCGCCGGCGGCGCGCTCCACGGCAGCAGTCCGGTGTCCCAGTCGCTGACGTCCTCGGCGCCGTCGGACGGCCGGATGACGGCCACGTGGTTGTCGGGCGGGGGCGCTTCGCCGTCCGGCTCCCCGTCGGCCGCCGCGGCCTCGCCCTCGTCGTCCAGGACGGCGGGGACGCCGGCTTCCCCGGGCAACCACACCCGCCCATCGGCCGCGACCTGCACGCCCGAAGCGGAAGGCCGCCGCTCGCGATCGCCGGCCTTCGCCGCGCCGCGCGGGAACGGCACCGGCGGCACGACCAGGACCGCATCGTCATCGTCCTCGGCGCCCGCCGCGACGACGGTGGGCCGGTCGGAGCGCTCCGGGCGGCAACCCACGGCGTCGGCCGACGGTACGACCACCGGCAGCACCGGCCCGTCCCCCGGATCCCCCGTGACCTCCGGCTCGGTCTCCCCGCGATCCGGCGTCGTGGTCCCCGGACTCCCGGCGGCTCCCGGCCGCGCCTGGCCCGGCGTCGAGGCTCCGCCGGGAGGCGTTGCCGGCGGAGGTGCCACCGGTGGCATCGGCATCATCGGCGGCGCTACCGGGCCGGGGCCGCCCTCGGGCGCACCGGGAAGGTCCGGCACTCCCGCAGGCGCGGCGCTCCCGGCCGTGGCCTTCTCCGGCGCGGCGGTCGCGGCGTCCGGTGGCTCGGCGGCCACCGGCGGTGCCTCCGGCCGGCCGGGAGCCGCGCCGGCCGGGGCATCCGGGCCATCCGGTTCCACCACGGTGGCGTCCCACGGCCGGGAGGCGGCGTCCAGCAGGCCCGACGCCTCCGATCGGTCGGGCGGCGAGTTCTGGCCACCACCCGGACTCGGTGGCGGCATCGCCGGCGGCATCATCGCGCCCGGTCCGCCCGGCACACCGCCGTGCTGGCCGGTGGCCGGCAGGCCGGTCTCCGGCACCGGCGAACCGGGCCCGGCGACCGGCAGGTCCGGAGAGCCCACGCCCGCCGCCGCGGGCGAGTCCACTCCGGAACCCGCGATGCCCGCCCGTCCCGGGGGAACGCCTACCGGGGCGTCGGGGGCGTCCGGCACCGGCGGCGCCGGCTGCCACTGCTTGCCGTCCGGGTCGAGCAGGCCCGACGACTCCGATCGATCCGGTGGCGACTCCTGGCCACCACCCGGACTCGGCGGCGGCATCGCCGGCGGCATCATCGCGCCCGGTCCGCCCGCACCCGGCGCGGACGTCACGCTCGGTAGCTCGACGCCCGGCACGCCCACCGGGCGCCCGACATCCGGCGCCTCCACGACCGGCGTTTCCGCCCCGGCGGCGTCGACGCCGCCGGGGCGGCCCGGAGACGCGCCCGTCGGCGCGTCGGGCAGGCCGGATTCGACCGGACTCGGCTGCCACTGCTTGCCGTCCGGGTCGAGCAGGCCCGACGACTCCGATCGATCCGGTGGCGACTCCTGGCCACCACCCGGGCTCGCCGGCGGCATGGCGGGCGGTATCCCCGCACCCGAAGGCGAACTGCCCGGGGCGTTCGGCACATCGCCGAGGCCCGGCCCACCGGGAACACCCGGCACCCGACCCGGAGGCGAGTCACCGGGAGCACTCGGCACATCACCCAGACCGGGACCACCCGGAACACCCGGCACCCGACCCGGAGGCGAGTCACCCGGAGCACTCGGCACATCACCCAGACCCGGACCAACCGGGGAGCCCGGCACGCGGCTCGGAGGGGTGGCGTCCGGTGCATTCGGCACGTCGAGCGAGGGCGTACTGCCGGAGATGTTCGGCAGCGTGCCCGGCCTGGTGGGCGGAGTCACGCGGCCGCCGTTCGCACCGTCCGGCCCCGAGGGTGCGGGCGCCCTCGACGGGTCCACCGGTGGCGGCAGGCGGTTCACACCATTCGGCGGCGAAGCGGAGTTGCCGGATGCGGTGCGGCCGTTGGCGCCCGGGCCCGTCGGGATCACCGGCGGCACGACCGGCGGGATGTTCGCACCCGGGTGGGGTGCGCCGACGCCGCTCGGCGAAGGTGCGCCGACGCCGGTGGGCGAAGGCGGGGGCTGGAAGCCGCCGTCCGGCGCCGGGATGTCGAGCTTGCCGCCATCCGACGTGAAGTTGTCGCCACTCGGCGACTTGAAGTCATCGCCATCCGGCGAGGGAATGGCGGAGTTGCCGCCATCCGACGAAGGGATGTCGAAGTCATCGTCCGGCGACGGGATGTCGAAGTTGCCACCCTCCGGACGAGGGATGTTGAATCCGTCCTGGCCGTTGGGGCTGTCGCCGTTCGGTGACCGGTCGTTCGGCCCGTTCGGTGGCCCGCCGGTCGGTGGCGGGCCGTTCGGCACGGTCGGTGGCGGAATCCTCGTCTCCGGACCGCCGCCTCCGGACGAGCTCGTACCGGTCGAGGTGGCCTCGATCGCCCTGGCCGCGGCGCTGGTCTCCTCGTACCTCGTGGCGACCTGCCGAAGGACCTTCCGCATGTCCTCGGCCATCTGCTTCTTCAGCTTGTCGGCGCCGTGGGCCTCGCTGATGTGGACGAGGCCGTCCGAGTGTTTCTTGGCGCCGAGGGCCAACGCCCAGGTCGCGTAGTAGTGGTCGATGAAGTTGACCTGGTTCTGGGCCCACTGCAACATGTTGCCGGCGTCGTAGAGCTTGCTGCTGATGGAGACGGAGCTCTCGTCGTCACCGCCGGCCAGCTCCTCGGCCACGCCCTCCAGGCCGTCCCCGAGCTGGGTCATCTTGCTGAGGAACGACTCCGCGCCGGCTCCCTGCCACACCTTTCCCTCGCCCGCGATGGCGGCGGCCTGGGCGCGGAGGTTGTTCGCCACCTCGGCGATGTGGCGCCGCACGGTGATCATGGTGTCGCCGGCCCGGAAGAGGGAGTTCGGGTCGACGCTCGCGAGGCGCAGATCCTGCGCCATGTCGGGGAAATCGACCTCCACCGCCGCGGACCCGGTGATCAGGGCCTTGAGCTGGCGCCAGTCCAGCTTCTCATCTTCGAAGTCGTCGATCTTGGGCCGCTCCCCCGGCTTCAGCTCCGGGGGGCGGGTCGCCTGGGAATCTCTCTCATCCGCCACCGGGGCCCACCATTCTCGAGGGATCATGTTGACGACGTGCAAGGCGAAGTCCTCGCTCAGCCGGACTTGGCGCCGCCGCCCTTCGGGTCGGCCGCGGGGTCGGGTTTCCCGCCGGCTGCGGCCTCGGGTTTCGCGGTGATCCCGCCGAAGGTCTCGCGGAAGATGTTGTCGAGCTTCTTCGCGTCCTTTTCGTTCCACTCCTCGACGGTGTCGTACTGCTTGATCACCGCGACGCAGTCGTCGTCAATGTCCTTGAAGATCTGGACGACACGGCCGAGCGCTTTGTCGACGTCGCCGACGAGATCGGAGTTCACGGCGACGGCGAGATCGACTCCGGCGCCGAAACGGCCGGGGTTGGCCTCCACGGTCCCCAGCTTCGTCCGGGCGCCCGCGAGGACGCCCTTCAGTTCTTTGAGGTTCACCCGGAACTTCTCCAACGCCTCCTGATGAACGCTGACGGAGGCCTTTCCGTCCCCCTCCGTCTTCGGCACGTCAGGCAGGCCGGGCGGCGTGTCCGCATGGGAGTCGGGACCTTTCGCCTTACCACCGGCCCAGTAGTCCGTGTTCGGATCGAATTTCTGGAATTCGTTGGAGGCGAGTGCCGTGTTGACCTTGATCGGGAAGTCGGGGTGTTCCCGCGTCCACTTGTTGTACGCGAACTCGGCAGCCGCCTCCGCGTCCGTCGGGTTATACGTGTCCTCCGGGTTGCTCTGGTCCCCCTGGTATTCACTCCGCTTTCTCTCGAGCTCGAGATAGGCGTCGTACTGTTCCTTGGTCAGTCCGCCTTCCTGGTACACGACCTCCGGCGGGATCGAGTTGTAGTTCTTGTACGGGATGTCCACATGAGGCGTGTCGGCCACGGGTGCACTCCTGACTGCGCAAGGGCGCCACCGGGCCGGCCGTCACCGACCGGCCCCGGCGCGTCATCAGCGGAAACTGCTGGTCAGAACCCGACCTTCGTGTCGTTCCACCGGTTCGCGTTGAGCACGTCGCCATCGCGGATGTCAGCGTGGATCTTGGCGAGGATCTGCTCGGCGACAACGAGGTGCTGGCCCATCTTGCCCTGAGCGCCAGTCCACTTGGCCTGCACCGGTCCGTACGCGCTCTGCGCCTCACCGGTCCATTCCTGCAGATGACTCATGCAGTACTCCAGCAATTCCTCGACGCCGAGGTGGATCTTCTGACAGGCATCCACAAGTTCGGTGCCGGCCTGCTCAGCCGCTGCATAGTTGGTGCGGTACGACATTGTGCTGCCTTCCTCTTCAGCGGGCGGAAACGATTGGCGCGGCCGGGTCAGAAGCCGGGCAGGGCCTGCATCAACATGCCGGCGTCCTCCACGCCGGACTCCTCGCGCCTCTGGTTCTCCTTGCTGTTTTCGCTCATCGAATCCATGAGGATATTGAGCTGTTCGGTGATCACATTGAATCCCTGACCCCACTCGTACATCGCCTTTTCGAAGGCGATGGCCGGCCGGCCGTCGAACGACGCCCTCAGGTTGGCGATGGCGTTTTCGACGCGTTGGCGGTGGGTGGAGAACTCGCCCTTCTTGTCGATGAACAGGGCCATGGCCCTGGCCATGCCCTCATCTGTGGTACTGACGTCTGGTTGGGCCATGATCGCTACTCCTTCTCGGACGGTGGCGAGGTCGGCGAAGGGGGATTCGCGCACCCCAGGGTTGGATCCTCCGCGACGATCAGGGCGCGATGAGCGTCAATCCCGCTGCTATGCACCAACTACCGGAGAACAGTGCCCCTTCGGTCGCTACGACCGTCGCCGAGCACCCACGGCAGCACCGGCACGGGCCCCGGGGCCGACGACCGCAGGTGGTCGTACGCCTCGGCGAGCTCCTCGTCGCCCATCATCAGCGTCTCGCGCAGGAAGTCGCCGGTCAGCCGCACCGGCACCGGGCCGCCCGGGTTGAACAGCACGTCGATGCCGTCCGGCAGGGCCGTGACCAGGCCCATCAGGTCGGCACCACGCCACCGCGGCACGTCGGCGAGGTCACGCTGGGCGGCACTGGTGGCGACGACGACGCAGTCGACGCCATCGGGAGCAGGGACCACCAGTTCCTGCTCTTCGCCGTCGAGCGCGACGTCGAGCCGCGCCTCGTGCAACAGCACCTGAAGCTGCTCCGGCTCGGCCCGCCGCCGTGAGAGCAGGCGGAGCACCGCGTCCAGCGGGTCGGCCGCAGCGCCGGCGTCACGGGGGCGGTATCCGGGATTGCCGCGGAACGGCTCGACGGAGCCGTCCCCACCGAGCGGCCAGGCGCCCATCACGGCAGCGGGAGGCGGCACGCGCTCGTCGGGGCCGGGCCGCCAGTCCGGGTCCATGAGCAGGAAGTAGCTCTCTTGCATCGTCCGTCCTCTCACTCGTCCACCCGGCCCGGATACGGGACGCCGATGACTGTGCCGTTGCGGTCACGGAACTCCGTGTGCCGGTCGTCCGGGTCCCATTCGGACCCCGGTTCATCGGTACGGGCGGAGCACGTGCGCAGCCTCCCGTTGCCGAGCACGCCGACCGCGCTCTCCCACTCCTGCCTGCGGAAGATGGCCTCGTGGGTGAATGCGTGCCCGTCCGCCTCGTGGCCGAGGTGCCGCATCGTCGCGAAGAAGTCCGCCCCGAGGGAACCCGGCTCGTCCGACGCCCCGAAGGCGCACGCGGTGACCAGCATCGGCGATCGCATGCCGGCCCAGGATTCCTGGATCACCCGGGCCTGGTACACGAGCTGGGCGAACTGTTCGCCGTCGACCGTGACGGTCTGGTCGCCGACACGGATGTCGACGCCTTCCGCGTCGCCGTGGGCCATGCCGTACGTCAGGGGCTCGGTGTTCGCGCGGTCGGTCCAGATCAGCGGCTGCTTGGACTCGACCTCGATGCCCAGCGCGGGGCGGTCGCCGAGGAACTCGTCCGAGCCCGGGCTGTCCGGCGGTACGGACAGCCGGTCCGGAATGCCCGACTGTCCGGCCAGGTCGGCGATGGTGTCGAGGTGCCGCCGGTGGAGCTGCGGTGCGGCGGCCGGGTCGGTGGTGGCCATGATCGAGGCGTCGTCGTGTACGTTCGCCGAGCCGCTGTCGCGGTGGAAGACGCGCTTCACGAGGTTGCCGTCGTGGTCGCGCAGCGCGGTGTCGCCGTACTCGTCGTACAGGCCGAGGAAATGGCCGATCTCGTGGGCGTACTTCAGGTCGCCGGCTGCCGTGGACCACTCGGTCTGGGACATGTCGCGCTGGTCTCCGTACACGTCGACGGGGTGACCGGCCTCGTCGTCGAAGTCGACGTGGACGTGGAACTGGTCGCCGTCGGGGCCGATGCGGTAGCCCGCGTTGAAGGTGGCCTCGACGGCCGCGCGGATCCGTTCCTTGAGGGCGCGCAGGTCGCGCTCGGCCTCCGGGTCCTGCGGTTTCAGGTTCAGCTCGACGGTGAAGTCCTGCACCTTCCGCGGGCCGCCGGGTCCCGGCACGGTGAGGGTGCGGTGCTCGTACCCGATGATCCCGCGCACGTGGCCGAGCCGGGGGCGCGGCCGCGCGGCGGCGGCATCGGACACGGTCGTGGCCGGCTGGATCTTTGTCGCGGGCAGCGGATCGGTTCCGGCGAGACGGTGGGACTCGGCGACCATCGGGGGCAGGCCGTGGTCCTTCACCGGTAGTTCGACCGCGTCGTACACGGTGGCGGTGACGGTCCGCGGCGGCGTCGCCCCCCGGGCGGCGGCGATCTCCCGCGTGTCGGCGGGCGCGTCCGTCCGGGGCGGCGCCTCGCCGCCGGCCGGGGAACCGGTTCCGGCCGGGCTCGACGAGGCACTCCCGGGCACCGCGGCATCCGAGGCCGGCGCGGGCCGCGTACCCAGTTCGGCCTGGTCCGGCGCGGCGGGCCGGCGCACGCTCGCGGTGGTACGACGCTGGAGCTTCTCCGCCGACGGCCGATTCGGTTCCTGCAAGGGGTCGTAGGCGGCCGGCCGCCGGCCGCGCGAGGTACTCCGGACCGGGACCTGGCGGGCGGCATCACCCGGCGCGGCGTCCAGCCGGTCGCGGACGACTCGGGCGACGGCCTGCGCACGGGCCAGGCCCGCATCGGTTTCGGCCGGCCCGCCGGCGAGCGGCACGGCCGGGCCGTTGCCGCCACCCTCGACCACGACGCTGAGCTGCGGTAGTCCGTTGCGGGAACGCCACTCGGCCTCACGAGCGACAGCGGTCGTGAAGGTGCCCAGGCCGAGCGGTTCCCCGGTGATCTCGCGGGAGCCCTCCTCGAAGTCGACGGCGAACGGCCGGGTGCCGCCGGTGTGACCGCCGACCACCACGGTGGTCAGGGGATTCACGAAGTAGGGCGACTCCTGGTTGGCGGCGAAGTGGGAGCTCGGCACGTCCTCGCCCCAGATGCGGAACTGCCACAGGTCGCTCTCCTTGCCGTATTCCGGCGAGCGGCCGAGCAGCGCTTCGCGGACAGGCCTGGCATGCTCCGCGAAGGCAGCGGGATCGTCGAGGTACCGAGCCAGCCCGGGCAGGCTGTCGGCGAGTTCGTCGGAGCCGTCGACGCCGGTGGGTACGCCATCGTTGACGTAGTGCTCGGCATTGAGCCGCAGGGCCTCGTCCACGGCGGCAACGTCGATACCCCGCCGTTCGTTCTCCAGGGTGACGTGCACGGTGCCGTCGCTGCTTTCCGCCACGACGGCGGCGAAGTGGTAGCCGTACGCCCCAGCGAGCCGGACCGGTCTACCTTCCTGAGAGTGGTCGACGGCGAAACCCGTGTCCTCATCGGAGCCGCGGTCACTGATGGACTGGGTCAGGTACGCCTCTCCGACCTGGGATCGGGCGTACTGGTTCACGCCGATCGCGCGCGCCGCGTCGTTCATCGCCGGGTTGCTGTGCACGGTCAGGCCGTACTCGCGGCCTGGACGTGGCGCCCCGCCCCGGCGTCCCTCGGGCCGGGCGTCCTGCCCGATGGCGTCCCGGGCCGACGACGTGCTGACCTCCTCCGGGCGGCCGGTGCGGGCGGCCGTGGTCAGATGCTCGGCCAGATGGTGGGTGCCGGTGATCTCCATGCCGTCGCCCGAGTTGATCGGCGCCACCTGGGCCGTGCCCGGGACCGCCCGGCCATCCGGGCGCAGGACCACATGGGACGGCTTGCCGCCCAGCACGCCCGCGGCGAAGTCGCGGCAGACGTCGGTCTGCGGCGGGTTCGCCGGCTGGACCATGACCAACTCGGGACCGTCGCCCACCCGTACCGTGTTCTCCGGGACGGTCTTCAGCGTCACCTTGCCGGAACGGCGGAGGATCTCGTTGAGCTGCTCCACCCGTGCGGCGGTGGTGTAGAACTCGTTGCGCTGTCCGTCGGCCGTGGCGTTCATCGCCACCGTCCGGTCCTCGGAGACGTGCAACGGCGGGTGCTTGTCGACCACCAGCGGCCGCTGCACCACGTAACGCGGGAACGGCGACCCGGCCCCGCGGTCGTGCACGTCCGCGTCCATCAACCGGCGCGAGAACGGCGGCGTGTCACCGTGGGTCAGATGGTAGTCGGTGACGATGTCGCCGGGCGGGACGAACGCCGGGATCTGCGACGGCTGCCCGGGTGCCGAGGTGGCCGGCACCGGCAGGTCGGGCACCGGCGGCATGTCGGAACGGTTGCCGCTCACCCACTGGTCGAGCTCCCGCGGGGAGAGCACCTTCGCCTCGGTGTCCTTCGGGTCGCTGAGCACGAACGCCAGCTCTCCCCCGACCCGGACCGCGCCGACCGCGACCGCGTGGCCACCGAACCGGCCGGCGATACCCACCGGCTGCGGGCCGGCGCGGTGCAACCGGCCCCAGAAGTCGCCGCCCAGCGGTGCGCTCAGCCGTCCCGGCCGGAATCCGGACGGCGCCGCCTCCTGATCCAGCAGTCGCGCCGCGGACCGCCGGTAGGTGTCGCCGTCGACGCCCTGCTTGCGTCGCGCCGGACGGTCGGCGGCCAGCGGGAGGGAGAGCGCGGCGCTGAGCAGCCAATGGTTGTCGAAGAGCTTTTTGCTCAGCACCGGAACGGACAGCTTCCCGTCCGGGCCGGGTCCTCCGGCCGGACCGGCGACCGCCACCAGGTCCACGACGCCGCCGAGCTTCTGCATCGACCGGCCCCACTCGTCGCTGAGCTTGGCCCACGCGGACGGATCGGTCTCCCCGTCGCCGAGCAGGGTGTGCGCCCGGCGCTCCAGGCCGTCGAAGGACTCCCGCGCTTGCGCCAGGCGCTCGTCGACGAGGCCGCCCAGGGTCCGCCCGGGGAACCGCTGGTCGCGCTGCGTCAGCAGGTCGGGATACCGACGACCGACCGCCTCGGCGGCTGCCTCGATCTGGGTGGCGAGGTCACGGCCCAGCAGCACCTGCCCGGCGATCGTCGGCGCCACGGACCGCAGGAGCGTATTGGTCACCGCGGGATCGCAGGTGTTGAGGAAGCGCTGCTCGTCGGGTCCCACGGCACCGGTCAGGGCCGCGTCGAGCGCGGCCGGCGACCGCATCATCCGATCGAACAACGGGTCCCGGGTCAGGCTCGCGCGACCGTCCGGGGTCAGGTTCAGGGTCCAGAGCCGGGCCGTGCGCTGCGGCAGGGACTCGGCCGGGTCATAGCCGGTCCCCCGCAGCGGCGAGGCCGGATCCATCAGCGGGTCGTGGCCCTGCTCCACCTCGTGCGCGAGATGCACCATCACGGCGTCGAGCTGCTGCGGCGTCCACGGCGTGACCTCGTGGTGGGCCTGTGTCCGCGCCAGGGCGGTGGAGACCACGCCGTCGCGGACGAAGGCGCGTACCCGCGCCGCCACGTCCGGGGAGAACTGCGACAGTCCCCGGTCCACTCGCTGGACGGCGTCCCGGAGCACCGGTGACGCCAGGACTTCGGCGGAATGGTCGCTGAGGGCGGCGTCACGGTGGTGGTGCGCGAACTGCGCGGCGACCTCCGACGAGGCGGCGAGGTCGAAGCCCCAGTCGGCCAGGGTGGTGACCGCGTGGTCTGCCGAGACGCCGGGTGCGGCCGTCGGCGGCGCCGGGCGCGCGGGCATGTCCAGGTCGGCGGCGGTCACTGGGTCGTGGGCGGGCGGGGGAAGGTCACCGCGATCGGGCGACAGCGACGCCTCCGCCGTCCGTGCGATCTCCTCCAGGTGCCGCTGCATCATCCCGGGCGACGAGCTCGGATCCGTCGACGCCATCATCGACGAGGCACTGTGCACCTGAGGGGCGTGCGCATCCCGGTGGAACACCCGCTCGTCGACGTACTCGTCGCCCAGCCCCAGGAAGTGCGCGATCTCGTGGGCGAAGGCCAGGTCGTCGGCCGCCGCGGACCACTGCATCTGGGTCATCGTCGTCTCGCCGTGCAGATCGATGACCGCATGCGCCTCGGCCGGATCCCCGACGAACTCCAGGTTGACGTTGAGCTGCCCGTCAGCGAACTGGAAGCCCTGGTTGAACGCCTGCTCGGCGGCGGATCGGGCCCGCTGCTCCACGTCGGCCTGCTGCTCTCGCGTCGTGTCGCCACGTGGCCGCAGATGCACCTTCACCGTGAAGTCGTGCACTCCGCCGGATAGCTTCCGGTAGTCGTAGGCGATCCGCCCTTCCACCCCCGTGACCTGTGGCCGCGCAGCCTCGGGCGCCGGCAGGCCCATCGCCTCGTACGACTCGCGCACCCGGTCGGGCACTCCGGACGCCGCCTCGCCCGGCTTCACGTCGAACGCCGACGAGTCCGCCCGCCGGGGCACCACCGAATCCCGCAGCGCGTCGATCCGTTCCCGCGGCACCGGCGCATCGACCCGCTCCGGACGCCGGGGATCCCGCTCGACCTCGGCGACCGGCGCCCCGTCCGGCGCCGACCGCATCGGCGAGTACTCCGCCGGGCGGTAGGTCACCCGGTCACGGTCGTCGATCCAGCGGTCGAGGTACAGCGTCCCCGGGGCGCCCGGCACGAAATGCTGCATCTTGGAGTACGGACCGTTCACCACGATCGACATGTTCAGTTCCGCGGCGATCGCCTCGGTCAGCACGTCGTGCGCGGCCAGCCGCCGCACCATCTCGAGTCGCCAGTCGTCGTCCGAGAGCCCGTCCAGCTCGGCGCCGGCGTTCGGGTGCAGCACCCGCGGCGCGGAGACAGCGGCGTCGACGAAGTGCCCGTACTCGTAGTCGGCGATGAGCCGCCGGTCGGCCAGCTCGGAGACGAGCGTGTCGGATAGCGGCGTCCCGAGCACCCGGTCGCGGATGGTGTCCGCCGAGAATCCCTGCACCTGCGCGAGCGCGTCGTAGATCGAGTTCGGGCGGACCGATTGCTGCTGTCCGGGCTGCAGGGCGTACCGGTACTGCCAGTCGGCCCGGGCCGCCGCGAGGGTCGCCGCGGCGTTGGCGAAGTCCTGGCGGATGGTGTTCGCCGTGTTCGACAGGGCGAGCTGCCGGGCGGCGTACACCTTGTGCTCCGGCGGAATGCCCGCCGTGAGCTGCGGCGCCAGCGTGTTCATCGGGTGGTCGCCGAGATCCCGGCGCTGCGTCGAGGTGAGGTAGGACTCGAACGACTTGCGCGGCTTCAGCTTCTTGTCACCGCCGTGCTGCTTGACCATCGCCGCCGTGCGGCGGTACGGCTTGACCAACGGGTTCGGCGTCGAGCCCTGGGCCTGACTGAAGGGCCCCAAGTGCGTGCCTGTCTTGGCGTACTTGGCGTTGCTCGGGCCGGACTCCGTCCGATTGTCCTCGTCGTAGCCGAAGAACCGGTCGCCCAGCTTCTGGGTGGTGGTGTGCGTCTGCGGCAGAGGCTTGCCCCTGATGAAGTCGGCGGCCAGGCGGGACAGGTCCGTGGGCACCGCCCATCCCTCGTAGTCGAGCCGGAACGCCTCCTCCCGGGTCGGATGCCGGTTGTTCTGGGCCGCGCCGGCCGCCTCGTCGGGGTCCCCGTACGCCGCCTTCAGCTCGCGGGCGTACGCCCGGCCGAGGTGCTCGCTCAGCTTCGCGTACTCGCCACCGCCACCCTCCGAGAAGCGCACCTTCCGGTCGCCGCGCACGAGGACGCCGTCCACGAACAGGTTCGGTTCCGGGGCGTACGGCAGGAGCGAGTTCAGGTTCCGTTGCCGGTTCCGGGTCGCCATGTCGTCCGCGATCGCCTGCTCGAAGTCGCCGTAGAACGACACCCGGCCGTCGTGGGTGTCGAGCTGCCGTATCGCGCTCTTGGTCTTCGCCAGATCGTTGATCACGCTCGTCCGCGCGCCCTTGGCGCTCCGTAGCGTGCTGGTGGCCTGCTTGAGCGCCTCCTGCGCCGCCTTCAGATCCCTGCCGCGGACCCGGATTCCCGACCGGTCGAGCCGCTCGAGCTCCTCCAGCTCCTCCGCCGCGCGGTCGGCCCGGAGCTCGGCCTCGTCGACCTGGTTCTCGAGCTCCGGGATCTGCCTCTTGAGTTCGCTGCGCCCTTCCCTGAGCCGCCGCCGGGTGTCGGTGACCAGCTTGTGCCGGTCGCCGGGCCGGTACCCGCCGGTCATCATCAGCGGCCGGCTCAACCACCGGCGCGACGATTCCCCGCCGTAGGATCCGTCGCTCATCGCGTAGTCCGATCCCGCGTGGAACGCGTCGTCCACGTCCTCGGCGTACGCCGTCTCGTCCTGCACCCGGTCGAAGATGTGCTCTCCCGACACGGTCTTCCGCGGTTCCGTGTCGGCATCCTGGATCGACACGTACGGGTACAGGCCCCGCGCGGCGAACGCCTCGATCGCCTGCGTCGTCTCCACGCTGTTGAGTACCGCGTTGCGCGCCGCACCGAACGGGAAGCTCTTGGCGGTGCCCACCGCGTGTCCCACGATCGCGATCGGGTACGGCGACTGCTCGACGATCTCGGCGGCGGTGGCGACCGCATTGTTCAGCTCACGGCCGGCATTGCCGGTCCGGGTGTTGATGCCGACGACGAACGCGACCTGGCCGGGATGGCGCATTCCGGCGGTGATCGCGTCGATGACCGCACCCAGCTCGTGCACGTTCGACGCAGGCATGATCATGTTCACCACGAAGCCCATCGAGGCCCGCATGTCCTCGATCGTGACCCCCGGGTTCCGCGCCGCGTCGATGAGCTGGTCGCGGACCAACGGATACGACGCGGCATCGATGTGGATCCGGTTCGCCGCGAAGTCGGCGAACCTCTCGTTCACGAATGAGTCGCCCGCCTGCGGCGCCGCGCGGAAGCCCAGCGCGTCCCCGTGGTCGTCCTCCGTGGACACCGCCGCGGTGCCGACCGTCTCGATCATCTTGTCGACCTGACGGTCGGTGATGTCCGGATTCCGGGTCGGATCCGTCGTACCCATCAGCGAGTCCTCGTCGCCGGAGCCGTACAGCACCCGGCCGAACTCGCGGTCGTCCCGGTACTCGTCGGCCAGCCCCAGATAGTGGCCGATCTCGTGGGCGAGCTCCAGGCCCGAACCGGTCGTCGGCCACTGCGTCTGCGTGATCACGCCGGGACCGCTCGACAACCCGATCGTGGTGTGCGCCGCGGTGGAATCGCCGACGAACTCGACGGCGACGGCCACCCGCCCGCCGCCGTTGAAGACGCGGTCCACGGCAGCACGCACCCTCTGCTCCACGGCCTGCTGCTCCGCTCGCGCCACGTCGTCCTCAGGCTTCAGATGCACGCGTACGGTGAAAGCATGCTGCCCGTCGGCCCGGACGCCGTGGTCGTACGCGATCAGCCCGTCGATCCGTCCCACCTGAGGCCGCGCCTCGGTCGGCACCTCCAGCCCGGCGGCCCGATAGGAATCGGCGACCACCGGGGGCACACCGCGATCGGCGCCCGGTAGCTCCACCGCGTCATAGGTGGTAGCCCGGACCGTCTGCACCGGCGGAGGCGGCGCAGCATCGCGATCCGGGGTACCAGTCGCCGCGTCGTCGGACATGCTCGTCCCGGCATCCCGAACCGGCGTCTCGACCGCGGCCTGACCCGACTCGCCGGGCGCGGGATCGACCTCGGCGTGGTTCGCCCGTTGCTCCGGGCCTGAGTGGCCGTCCAGGCCGGACGGTCCCTCGACGGAGGCCGGCATGGTCTTCTCGGAGGGAGGGGTGCTCTGCTGAGTGCCCGTGTTCGGGTTCACCGGCTGCTGCGAGCCGGACGTCTGCCCACCACCCTGCTGCGAACCCGACTGCCCACCCGCCGGCGAGGACGTCTGTCCGCCGGGTTGAGCAATCGACTGGCCGCCCGAACCCAAACTCGGCTGCCCGCCAGGTTGCCCCGCCGGCTGCCCACCAAGCTGTCCCGCCGGCGAAGCCGATGTTGCTGGATTTCCCGCAGTAGCCGAATTCGCGCCGTCGCTCTCCCGCGCCGCCTCGGCCGCGGGACCCGTGCTGCGGCCTACCTCGGAGCTCGTGCTTTCCCCTCTGGCCGAATCCGCGCCGTTACCGAGTGCCGGACTCGTGCTGTTGCCAGTTGCCGAGCCGGTGGCGGACTGACCGGTCACGGGCTGACCCGCCACAGGCGACGTGCCACCCGACCTCGGCGTCCCCGCCTCGCCAGGCACCGCACCGGTATCGGTTCCACCCCTGCCGGGCGCAGAGCCGCTGTCCTGCCCTCCCCGGCCGGGCGCGGAACCGCTGTCCTGTTCTCTCCTGCCGGGCGTCGCGTCGGTGGGCGGCGCCTCGTCGGACGGGACCTGGCCGGAGCCCGGCCGGGAGATGCCGGACTGATCGGGCCGTATCGCACCGTCCGAGTCGGACCCACGCGGTGACGTATCCGCACCTGCCGGGGGCGCACCGGAGCCGAAGCCGGGCAGTCCCCCATGCTCCGTCGGTGGCGGGGCCGACTGGCTCCCCGAATCCGAGCCAGTGTCTCCCCCACCGGCGCCACCTTCACCGGCGTCACTTCCCGCGCCGCCACCTTCACCGGCGTCATCTCCCGCGGCGTCATCTCCGCCGAAGTCGATCTCGCCGTCGCCGCCGCCCGCCCCGTCATTCGGATTGGCGCCGCCGCCCAGGGCCGCGCTCAGGTCTTCGGCGACTTTCGTCAGGGCGCCGGATCCGAAGGCGGAGACGGCGGTCGCGCCGAGGTTGCCGAAGTCGCCGCCGAAGACGCCCATCGCGAGCGCCTCGGTGGGCAGCTCGCCGGCGGCCTCGATGGTGCCCTCGCCGGTGGCCGACTTGCTGAACTTCGGAGCGAGCCGGTCAGCGAGTTGCTTGAACGCGGCGACGTTGGCGCCGCCCGCCGCCCCGAAAGCCGCGCCGATGGCGAGATCCTTGGCGTCGACCTCGTGGGGGTTTCCTTCGGCCGCCTGCACGGCGTAGGCCGCCAGGCTCTCGAACGTTTCGTCGCCCGCCTCCTCGATCGCCTCTTCGCCGATCTCCTTGATCACATGCGGGAAGGAGGAGTCCTTCACCGGCGGAGGAACGCCGGTCGACCTCGAACCCGACGGCGGGCCATCCGGCGACCTGGAACCCGGTGGCGGTGGCCCCCCGTGTTTGGGCTTGGGCACCGGCGGGATGGGGACTCTCTGGCCCGCCGAGGCCGCCTGCCGGAGCTTGAGGCCACGGATCAGCGCCCGGACGATCGCGCCACCGGTGGCGATGTGGAACGGCACGAGGGCGGGGAAACCCGAGGCCAAGGCCAGGTAGATGTCCAGGACGGTGGTGAACATCGCGATCGTCACGGTGTACTTGGTGTGCTCCGTGTCCAGCGCGAAGTTCCGCGTACGCACCGCCAGGTCCCTGGCGAGGAACGCGCTCTGCGGGATGGAGCTCATGACGTTCTTGTTGGCCGCGTAGAAGGCCTCGGCGGTCTCGCCGTTGAGCGAGTCGAAGACGTTGCCGGCGAGCGCGTTGACGCCGGTGGCGGCCCTGAACAGGTCGTTGGCGAAGGTGTCCAGTTCGTCGCTGAGGGCACGCAGCTCGGGCTCGTTGGCCTTCGGCCACTCCTCGCCCGAGGTGTAGAGAATAGCCGTGTACGCCCACGCCCACTCGGGGTCGTCCGGGATGACCATGTCAGGCATGCCGGGCTCGCTTCACGGTCGTTTCGGGGAGTGCCTTCGCAGGGCTATCCACGCGGCTTTTCGCCGGGGCCGCACGGCCCCTCGGCGGGGACGGGCTTGGCCACGATCATCGGACGCGGGGGAACGCTGTTGTCGGGATTGATGTAGTGCGGGCCCCACTCGTCCGCGGGCCTCGTCGGGTCCACCACCGCTCCCGGCGCGGGACGGAAGATCGGGTTGTCCGCGTCGACGAAGTAGAACTGTCCCGGCTTCGCGTCCTGCTCGTACCGCGCGATCGGCCCGTACCGCGACTCCGAATACCCACCGGCCTCCGCGGGCGCCGCGCCGAGCACCCGCTCCCGCGGGATCTCATCGGACAGCGCCCGCCACACCCGCTCCCGGGGGATCTCATCGGACAGCGCCTGCCACACCCGCTCCTTCGGGTGGTCGATCGCCAACGCTTCCTTCCCCTGCACGACATCCGCCGCCTTCGTGCCCACCACCCAGCCCTCCGGGAGTGCCTGCCGCACAGCGGTCACTTCCGCAAGGTGTTCGCCCTGCTCATGCTCCGCTCCGGCGACCTGCTGGCGGCACACGCCCGGCGGGCCACCGGTGCGACCCTGCCGACCACCCACCGTCGGCATTCCGTTCGCCAGCTTTGTTGCGTTGTGAACGCCGTCCTCTTCCACGGTGTCGAAATGATCGGCGGTGACGCGCAGCCCGTCGGCGTTGATGTCCAGCGCCACCACGACGCCGTCGACGGAGCCGGAAAGGTACGCGATCACCGCCCGAAAGTTGGGCGTGAACCTCTCACCCAGATCATCGTTGCCGTACGCGTCGCCGTACGTTTTCTCGAAGTCGGCGACCCGCTGCTTGAGCTGAGCGAACTCGTCGGCCGCGTCCTGGTACGGCCTCGTCTGGTTCCTGAGCCCATCCGCGTCGACGTAGAAGTCTTCGGGCATGCGGGACCCCTCACCGTTCGAGCTGATCGCGGACGATGCCGGACATGCGTGGGCCGGCGGACGGCGCGTGGTCCTCGAAGCCGAGCCGGCCCGCCAACAGTTGCCGGGCGTCGATGCCCTGCGGCAGGACGGGGGCCATCAGTGTCGCCGCTTCCGCCACGGCCTTTTCCCGCGCGGCGACGATCGTCTGCAGGACGAGGTCGGACAGCTCTCGCGGCGGCAGGCGGCGATAGCCGGGTCCGGAGAACGAGATGTCCACGACGGCTCCGGTGTGCGTCACGGTCGCCGTGACCTCGCGCCGTGGCGAGGTGGCCGTTCCCGTGATCGCCTGCACCCGTTGATGCAGGTCCGCGAGGGTGTGCCGGCGCTGCTGGTAGTCGTCCAGCATCTGCTCGAGCTGCCGGTCGGTGTAGTCGGACAACGGGCTCACCTCCTGGCAAGGTCCCGTCAGTGAACAGGCGGCCGCAGCAAACCTTCAAGGCCGAAGCCGCCGGAAGGGACGGGAGCACATTGATACATGCCCTTGCGTCCATCGGTACGGGGAGGAATTGGTGGCCGCTTCGCCACCTGTTCCGCAGGCCCGGGTCCTGGTGTGGTGGTCGGAGTTCCTCCCCAGACAGAACGGATGCCCCACGATGCGAAAGACCCTCCGCACCCGGACCGCCGCCATGCTCGGCGCCGTCACGCTGGTCAGCAGCGGCCTGGTCGGGCTCTCGACCGCCCCTGCCCAGGCCATTCCCCGGACGAACAAGTGCGGCAGCGCATACGCGTTTCTGAAGTCATGGTCCATCGACTGGCGAACTCGCACCGGTGGGTACATCGACGTCTACTACAACCGGACCAACGGCTACAACTGCGTCATGTCGCGGGTGAACGACAGCGTCATCACCGGGTGGTCCAACGACATCGCCGTCGGCGTCCGCAAGAGCGGCGGCACCTGGCAGAGCGACGGCCAGGAACCGGGCCAGCACTTCACCAAGTACGCCGGGCCGCTCTACGTCCACGCGCCGAACGCCTGCATCGACATCTGGGGCAGCTTCGACACGTCCGGCGGCGGCGGCTACAGCGGCTACGACCGCGTCCACTGCAGTTGAGGGAAGCCATCATGAATGAGCGCGCACCCGGCACCGGCCGGTCGAGGCGATGGCTGCTGTCGCGCGGCGCCGCCGTCGGCGTCGTGGCGACCGTGGGCGGCATGCTGGTCACGGGCGAGGCCTCGGCACTTCCGGCGGTGGACATGGAGATGGTCCTCCTCGCCGCCCAGGTCGATCCGCCCAAGGACGGCACCGGCCCTACCGATGGCGCGGCCACCCACGTCCGGGAGGTGGAGCGGGCCTTGAACGTCAAGGGACTGCTCGCGGCGAGTGCGGTCGACGGGCACTACGGGACCTCCACCATCTCCGCGTACGCCGCCTGGCAGCGTTCCCTCGGCTTCT
Organism: Couchioplanes caeruleus; assembly: GCF_003751945.1. NCBI lineage: Bacteria > Bacillati > Actinomycetota > Actinomycetes > Micromonosporales > Micromonosporaceae > Couchioplanes > Couchioplanes caeruleus. Next base: position 2,977,783 of record NZ_RJKL01000001.1, read on the forward strand.
CGGGCATCGACGCCAACGGCCTCCCGGGCGCCACCTCGTTGGCCAAGCTCGGGGACGGCCGGTTCACGGTGACCCGGACGCTCGCCGCCGGCTCCTCCACCACGTACGGGGGAAAGAAGGTCAACGCCCGTACCCGCGACATGCTGGCCGCCGCCGACGCCCGGCTGACGTGGAACCTGGTACTCGACCAGGGCTCCTACAGCACGTCGGACCCGACCTCCGCCGGCACCCACGACGGCGGCGGCGCGGTCGACATCGCGGTGACGAACCTGACGACGACCCAACGCTGGGAGACGGTACGGGCGCTGCGAACGGTCGGCTTCGCCGCCTGGTGGCGCACCCCCTCCCAGGGATCCTGGCCGCACCACATCCACGCCGTCGCGGTCTCGGACCCCGACCTGTCTGCGCCGGCCGCCCGCCAGATCCACGACTACTACTTCGGTCGTAACGGGCTGGCCAACCACGCCGCTGACGACACCCCCTCGGCCTACCGCACGGCCTTCACCTGGTGGGAGAAGTACCGCCGCGCCACGTCCGCCTGACCGGGCGCCTGACCGGACAACGCCTGACCGGGCGCCGCCGCTGGGCGGACAACGCCGGCTGGACGGAGGCGCGGCGGCCTTGATGGCACAGCGCTCGCCGGGGTGGAGACGACCCGGCCGGCGTGACGGCGCGACGTCCCGCGTTGCGGCCTCATTGTGGGTGCTCACTCGGGCGTGAGTGGGCACCCCGAGGCCGTCGCGGGCGGGAGGTAGAGGCCGAGGTCGGCCGCGCGCATGACGGCGGCCGCGGAGCTGCGGGCGCCGAGCTTCGTACGGGCCTGCTCGAGCGACGCGATGACCGACGAGAGCGGGATGTGCAGGACGGCCGCGATCTGTTCCGGGGTGCCGCCGGTGATCAGGTGCCCGAGGGTGGCCATCTCCCGGTGGGACAGGTGATGCAGATCGCCGGCCGGGTGCAGCACGACGACGGCGGTGAGATGGTGCGGAAGCTGGTCGACGCAGGCGAGCATTGTCACCTTGAGGTAGCCGGGTGGGTCCGGCGGACGGGTCGGCGTGAGAAACCCGGCGCGGCTGTCGCCGTCGCGGTAGCAGGAGGTGGCTTCCTCCAGGACGGGCGATCCGGGCGCGAGCAGGCGGTGCCCGGGCAGGCCGGGCAGGGCCTCGGTGTTGCCGCCGCGGGTGAGGATCACACCGGCCACGGCGTCGGTGACGAGCCCGGCCATGGCGGCGATGGTCCGCATCGGATCGACGGCGTGGGCGACCAGGCCGCCGACGCGGGCCAGCAGCCGGCACGTCGCGTCGCATATCGGCGTCGCCGCCTCGGTGCAAGCCCCGAACAACCCGAGATAGCGGCCGTCGGCGGTCCGCAGCGGTACGGCGATTCCCTCCCGGAACCCGGCGGGGCGCAGATACTCCGCCCACACCGGCAGTTCGGCGGGCGGGACGGGCAGCGAGCTCATCCGTACGGGCGCCGCATGCCGGTGCAGGCCGACGACCTCGACGTCGTGGATGAGGCCCCGCCCTTCAAGATAATCCTGGGTCCGCTGGTCATAGCCGTGGCTGATCAGCGTCGGCTGGATCCGGCGCTCGGGGTCCAGCAGGCTGATCCGGCCGGCGTCGAACCGGAAGCGGTGCCGCAGCGTGGTCAGGACGGCCTCCGCACGGGCGGTGATGGGCTCCGGCGCGGCAACGATCTCGGTGAGCTCGGCGACGACGCCGTACGGGGCCGTACGAGCGCGTCCAGAGTGGTGCACGGGCGCACGCGCGTTGCCGGAGTGGGGCGCGCGCACCGGCCGAGGACGACCGTTCCGGCTCACCACGACGGCTCCGATGTGCCCCCTAGTCGAATGTGCAGAACACGACCCATGAGCCTTCCTCAGCTGGCCTGCCCCTGCCCGCTCACCACCTACCTTCACTATAGATACATTTCGGTCAAGCACGGCAAGGATTCATCGACGTACGGCAACGTCGAGGAAACAGCGCCGATCGGCTCATCCGGCCGATGACGGTTCGGGTGCGCGTTCCGGCCGGTCGAACGCCGGCTCGGCCGTGCCGATCTGGCTGGCGCCGGGCTTCGACCACTGGCCGCCGGACAGCGACCGGCCGTGGCGACAGTTTGGCCTTGCACGTTCGGCCGTTGAACGCCGGATTCCGATGCCCGTTGGGGCAATGTCGAACGCCGATATGGACGATTGACAGATCATCGATTAAGGTAGGTCTCACGCCGTTGCGAGTTCTTCCCCCGTGGAATTCGCAACGGCGTTCTCTCGTTCCTGCCCCGGTCCGGAGCGCGGCGGCGTGCGGGATGCAGCACCCTCGCAGGACCCGGCCAACAGCCGAGGGCCGGGATCGCGGTCTGCCGACGCTGGGCCATGAGTTCGGCCGGCCCCACAGTGGCATGCGGGCGAGCTCAGGCGACGCCGTGTTCCGCGCTTGCGGCGGGCCCTGTCACCTCTTGCAGGTCGGCCATGTCGATGCCGGCCTCGGTGAGGACGCGCTGGACGGCCGCGATGCTGAGCCAGTCGAGCTCGTTGTCGCCGTGCACGATCCGGTACCACCGGGTCCGACCCCGCCGGACGACCTCGACACGCCAGGCTGCGTCGGGGGTCTCCATGACGAACTCGATCACCGGACTCACCCTGGCGACGGTACGCGCAGGTCAGAGGGGTTGACGAGTCGTAGATCGAACTACCGCGCTGTAGTTCGGCCACGGCGGCGGCGCCACGCGAGTAGTGATCGACCGCCCTCGCGCGGGCCACCTCTGCGGCCCGCCGACGATCGAGCACTGCGGCCCCAGAAACGGACAACTCTGGTCGAGGCGGTCGACGAGGCCCCGTCCTGGTAGCCAGCTTCGGTTGCAGCGCGGCAACGAGCGCCAAACGCGAAGACGATCAGCCGCAAGGGCAACGTCATCGATGTGCGGTACTCCGGTTGCTCCGCGCGATGCGGGCGCTCGGCGAACGTGGCTTCGCCCTGCTGCTGGGCCGCCGGCGCGTCCTGCAGCACATCACCGCAGTCCCAGCCGCATCGGCGATATCGTGAAAGCCACCCTTGTGCTCACCCAATTCGAGCGCGGACATCTACCTCGGTAAGATCACTTCGTTACGGCAACGGCGTCGACCTCGACAAGCTGGCCCCGGTAGCCGAGCACCGTGACGCCGAGCAAGGTGCTCGGCGCGTCGTGGTCGCCGAACCGGGCGCGCACTACGTTCCAGGCTGTTACGAGGTCCGCCTGGTCGGTGCTCGCAACGTAGACGGCCGTCCGCACGACGTCTGTCAGCACAGCCCCTGCCGCCTGCAGCGCCACCTCAAGATTGTCCATGACCTGCCGGGCCTGCCCGGCGACGTCACCGAGCGCTACAACCCGGTCGTGCTCGTCGATCGGGCACGCGCCGGCGGTGTGCACAAGCCGGGCACCGGCGGGGACTACCGAGGCGTAGGCATACGGGACAGCATCGGTCAGGCGGCTGGCGCGGATCAATTCCACAGACATGAGGCCGACGCTGCCACATCCGCCGCCCGCTGAACCACCGAATTCACGCCAGCACCAGCGGATGCGCACGCTGCAGATCGACCGGCCCACCTCTCCGTCGCTAGCCGCGCTCTACGCTGACGATCAGGCCGTCGACCCGATCGCGAAGCCGCCCTGGTACTCACCCACTTCGAGCACCGGCACCTACCTTGTTGAGATCACCTAACTACCGGCGGTCAAATTTCAGCGAGAGGATTTTCGGCCTGCCGCCGACGGCTGGTACCCGCAACGCTCTACCACGCGGCCGCGGATGCCCGTCCTGGTCGACCACCGGCACCCATGGCCCGGCAAGCCTCTGCCGCCATGGCCGGCAGCGGAAGCGGGCCAGCCGTACACCCCGCCGCAGGGCCGGGGTCGTCCCCGTGTCACCGACGAGTCGCGCCTAGCGTCGTGGTTGCCCGTGCTGCCTGGCCTGACCCCGCACGGCCAGCGGCACGGGTATCAGACCTGGATGGATGAGGACGGCATCCCGTACGTCGCGCAGTCACAGCAGATGGGCCACGAGGTGCCGGGCACGCGCGGGATCTACAGCCACGTCACCGACCGGATGCTCAACGAGATCCGCGAGGCACTGCAAGAGCGTTGGATGGCGGCGCTGCGGGCTCGCGCGGCTTTGTCGCCGACCTCGGCAGTCCCGGTCCTGCACGCGGCCCTGATGGCGCTCTTCGACCCACCCCGCCCGCTCCCACTGGGAGCCGCCGCTCCAATCTGCTCCCAAAATCGGACACCTGAACGGCAGAGCGCCGGACCGCTTCCGCGATCCGGCGCTCTGACTGCTCTTTCCTTGGGGTGATCGACGGGACTCGAACCCGCGACCCCCGGGACCACAACCCGGTGCTCTACCAGCTGAGCTACGACCACCATGTTCCGCCTGTGGAGGATGACCTCCGCAGCGGGCGCCGGACAAGCATAGCCGGACTCCCCACCCCGCCGTCGACCGGGTTACCGTCCGGCGCGGCGCGGCGGGCCTACAGCTCGGAGGCGATCGCCCGGGCCTGGTCGACGTCCGGACCCGGCAGCGGCACGAACATCGTGCGCCGGTAGTACTCCAGCTCGCGGATGCTCTCCCGGATGTCGGCGAGCGCGCGGTGCGCCAGGCCCTTCTGGGGCTGCCCGAAGTACACCCGCGGATACCAGCGGCGGGCCAGCTCCTTGAGCGACGAGACGTCGATCATGCGGTAGTGCAGGAAGTCGTCCAGCGTCGGCATGTCGCGGGCCAGGAAACCCCGGTCGGTCGCGATCGAGTTTCCGCAGAGCGGGGCGGTGCGCGGGCTGGTCACGAACTGCTTCACGTACGACAGGACGACCTCCTCGGCCTCCGCCATCGTGACCGTGGACCGACGCACCTCGTCGGTGAGGCCCGACTTGGCATGCATCTCCCGCACGACCTCGGGCATCGCGTCCAGCGCGGCGTCGTCGGCGTGGATGACGAGGTCGACACCTTCGCCCAGGATATTGAGATCGGGATCGGTGACGAGCGCGGCCACCTCGATCAGAGCATCTTTGCCCAGGTCGAGCCCGGTCATCTCACAGTCGATCCATACCAGAAGATCCGCCACAGGATCAGCCTACGCGCACGAACTGGTGACGTGCGGGACGCCCGGTCGTACCCACCTGTTCGATACTCAACGCGCCCAGGCGTCCGGATTCACCCTAGATTGCCCGTCTTGACACCAGGACTACCCAGTTCGCCCCGGTAGGGGCTAAACTGGGCTTAACGGACGAAGCCCCCCTTCGGTTACTCCGTTTCCCCCGGTAAAGGGCCCTCCGCGTCGGCAGCGCGGAGGGCCCTTTCGGTACCGCCCTCCTGCGGAACGAGAAAGCCCCGGGCTGCGCGCCCGAGGCTTCCGATCAGTCCTTGGCCTGCCCGCGACCCCGGCGAGAAGGCCGAGTCACCTTGATAGGAGGCTCCTGGCTGTCCGGATCGGGAGCCGGCAACCCGGACGCCGTGACATTGCGCCGACGCCTGGCCTTCGCACCGCCCAACAGCTCGGCAACCTCGTCCTTGTAGCTGCCCAACAACCCGCGCTTGACAGGCTGCCGCGTGCTCGACGCCTCTCCGGAATTCTTCCCGGCGATCTGCTCCTGCTCCGGCTGCACATCCGCGACAGCCTTCGACTCCGGCCTCACATCAAGGCCAGCGCGCTGCTCCGGCTCCACGTCCGCGTTGGTGCGCTGCTCCGGCCTCGCGTCCGCGTTGGTGCGCTGCTCCGGCTTCACGTCCGCGTCCGTGTGCTGCTCCGGCTTGGTGTCCGCGGGCTGAGCCTGCTCGGTGCGCTGCCCGGCGATCCGCGTCTCGACCTTCGGCGCTGCATCCGCGGCACCCGTAGGACTCGCGGCGGCGCGGACCGAGCCGGATGCAGGTTCACCCGAGCCGGAGGAGACCGGCGGCCACGCCGAAGGGCGCTGCACAGTAGCCGCCGGAGCGACCCCGGCTGCCTCGGTCTTCCCCGATGGCACGGGTTCGCGGACCGGCTCGGCAGGCCGCGAAGGCCCGGGAACCGAGGGCCGCGAGGGCGCAGGCGCGGGACTGACCGGCGCCGGTGCGGCAGGCTTCGTCGGCGAGACCGGCCCCGGAGAAACCGGCCTGGCCGGCGTGGGCGTGGTGTCCGCATTGACCGGAGCCGGCTTCTGCGACCCGCCATGCTCTGCCGAACCCGCAGCCTTGTCCCCCACAACCGGACCGGCTGGCTTGGTCTGCACAACCGAACCGGAAGCCTTGTTCTGCGCCACCGAACCGGCCGGTTTGCCCTGCGCAACCGGACCAGCCGGCTTGCCCTGCGCAACCGGGCTGACGGGCTTGTCCTGCACAGACGGGCCGGTGGATCCGCTGGATGCAGCCGGACTGATGGGCTTGGTCTGCGCAACCGGGCTGGCACCTTTGTCCTGTGCGGTCGGGCTGGCACCTTTGTCCTGTGCGGCCGGGCTGGCGGGCTTGCTCGGTGCAGCCTGGTCGTCGGGCTTGGGCGTGCCGGTGGTCGTGCCGACCCGGCCGGAGTCGGCCCGGGTGAGGCCGGTCGCCGCCCAGGCGTTCGCCGGCGGCCCGCCGAAGAGGGCGTTCCGCGGCGGGTTCTTGGCAGGCGCGGTGGGCTTCGGCGCGGCGCCGACGGTGCCGGCCGACGCACCCTTCTCATCTGCGGACTCGGCGGGTTCTCCATGCTGAGCGGCCTCGGCGCACGGGGCAGGCTCAGCCGTGTCCGCACGGTCGGCGGGCTCGGCAGCCTTGGCGCCCTCGACACCCTTGGTGGGCTCGACAGGCGTGGCGGCCTCGACGCGCTGAGCGGCCTCGGCCGGGACGCGCCTGGCGGGCTCAGCAGCCTTGACGGGCTCAGCAGCCTTAGCGGGCTCAGCAGCCTTAGCGGGCTCAGCGGCCTTAGCGGGCTCGACGCGCTGGGCAGCCTCCGCGGGCTCGGCGCGCCTGGTGGGCTCGGCGGGCTCGGTGCGCACCGCCGTGCCCGACCCAGCGGGCTTGGAGGCGCTCGCGGTCTCGGTGCGCACCGGCTCATCCGTCGCGGAGGCCACGGAGAGACCGACCACCAAGACGTCGTAGCCCTTCACCGGGCCGGAGGAGGCCGGGCGAACGGGAGCCGAACTAGTCGCGTCGGGACCGGCCGCGGCCGGATCGGTGGTGACGGGTGACTGGGCGTCGGTGGGCTGGGTGCTTGGCTGCTTCGCCGCGGCGGTGGATGCTGCTTTGCGGGAAACGTTGAGGGCGGCCACCGCGCAGGCCTCTGTTTCGCGGGCTCGGGCCGCCGCTGTTTCGGCGACCCAGGCTCCGACCGCGGATGCCTCGAAGATGGGCAGGTCCGTGGGCTGGGGTGTGGTCCGGCGGCGGGCGGCCCGGTTCGGGCCACGGCCGAAGAGCGGGTCCGGCGAGGTTGCCTGCGCTGGTCCGGCCACGGGGGCCGGTGCCGGAGTGGCCCGAGGCGTGATCAGGCCCAGCGGCTCTCCCGGCGCCGGCGACGGAACCGACGAAGGAACCGATGAAGGCGCCGGCGAAGGAACCGACGAAGGAACCGAGGAGGGCGCCGGCGACGGAACCGGCGAAGACGCCGAGGGGTCCGACGAAAGAGCGGACGAAGAGGCCCCGGAATCCGGCGACGGAACCGTGGACGCCGGGGAAGCAGGCGAAGGGAGCGGAGACGCGGGCGAAGGAACAGCCGGCGCCACCGTGGGCGAAGACGGGGCCACCGTGCTCGTCGTGGAACCGGAGGTCGAGCCCGCAGCGACCGGCGCCGGGGCCGAGCCCGCGATCACCGGGACCGGTCCCGCCGGGACCGGCACGGCAGCGGCGTCCGGCACCATGCCGGGCGACCCGACCGCCGGCACGCCGACCGGCGCCGAAGGGCCGACCGCCGGCGAGGACGGAGCGGCCGCGGGCACCGACGGAGCGACCGCCGGTGAGGCCGGCATCGGGATGGCCGGGCCGCGGGCCGACGGCTGGTTCTTCGACGACGACGGCGGCCAGGTCAGCGACGGCGGGCGGCTGCGGGGCTGGCAGTCGGCGAGGGTGCGGGGGCGGTGGGTCGCCGAATGGCGGCCTCCGCCGACGCGGCTCAGCGGGAGCGGGGCGCCGATCGCCTGCATCAGGTCCGGGACCTGGCTGGGCTCCACGATGTAGACGACCTCGCGGCGGCGGGACGGCCAGCCGAGGACGATCATGCCGATCATCACCAGGATGCTCCCGGCGGTCAGCAGGGACCAGGTGGCCTGGTTGAGCCAGCCGGGGCGGACGCCCGCGGTGGATTCGAGGCGGACGCCGGGCTGCGCCGCCGGGTTCATGATGACCAGGCTGTATTCGGTGCCGCGCAGCTCGGTGGGGTTCCAGTCGACGGCTCCGGTGCCCGCGGCGATCCAGATGCGTTCGCGGCCCGGCAGTTGTTCCGGGGCGCGGGTGCCGGGGACCAGCTTGCCGGTCACCGGGAGGGCTCCGGTGCCGAGGTCGATCTCGGACACGGAGACGCGGGGAATGTCGGCCAGGTACGCGTCGGCCCGCCCGCGGGGTGCGATGCCCACGAAGGCCGGGGCGCCGGAGGAGGCGGCCGTGATGCGCAGCCGGGTGTCGCCGAGGCGGGCGAACGGGGCGTCCTTGCGCAGCAGGGTGTCGACGTCGTCGACCACGATGGCGTACCCGGAGGTCGCCACTCGCTGCATCGTCCCGCTGAAGGCGCCTCCGGCATCCCGGTGTTGCATGGCGGCCCAGAAGGCGCCGCCTACCAGTAGTGCCGGGATGCCGACGGTCAGCAACAGCATGCCGAGGATCGTGCGGAGCACCCGCATCTCGATCTCCCCCTTCTCGGTGGTACTGCGGCAGACCATACAGACCGAAATAACACCAAAATGGATAAACGGTTACTTCAGCCCCTACCGGTATAAAGGGTGCCGCTGAAAGAACCTTGGGGAGAGCAAAAACACGCGAGGGCCGGCGTGCGCGGACCGGCCCTCGCGACGACGCGCGCTAGGAGATCTTGGCTTTCACCGTCAGCGTGGACTGGTCGATCTCGCTCGTGCGTACGGTGAACTTGAACGTCCACTCCCCCGCCATGGGCAGCGCGATGTCCCCGATGGCATGGAAGTCGGTGATCCGCAGCAGCGGCACCTCGATCGGCTCGATGCCCTTGGACGGCAGGGCCGCCGTGGCGGTCCATTCCACGACCGGCAGCGGCTTGTTGTCCGGCGTGTACGCGTACAGGTGCAGCGAGTTGTTGCCCACCGTGGCCGGGAACACGTCCACCTGCAACGACACCCGGCTGTCCGACACCGTCTGCGTGATCGTGCTGGACGTGGCCCCGGTCTCGGCCGCCTCGGCCGTGCGCGGCGGCGGGATCTGCACGAGCGCCGCCGTCACGCCGAGCACGATCGCCGTGACCGCCAGCTCGGCGAGCACCACGCGGCGCAGGGTGCGCGGGCCGGTCTCGGCGCTGCGGCTGCGCACGAGCTTGCGGGAGAACGCCGCCATCGCGATCACCACGGCGGCGAGGCCGACCTTGGCCAGGATCAGCTGCCCGTACGTGGTCTCGAAGAGGTTCTCGAAGGACGCGACCTCGATGAGCGCCTGCACGACGCCCGCCGTGATCAGCGCGGCGACGGCGGTGGCCGCCCAGCGGGACCAGATCGGCAGGATCGCGCCGAGCTCGCCCTCGTTGGCGTGCCGCAGCAGGAAGCCGGTCAGCATCACCAGCCCGCCGAGCCAGACCGCCATCGCGGCCAGGTGGATCGCGTCGACGACGACGGAGACGCCGGCCACCGGCGAGGCGGTCGGGTGCCCGGTCAACGGCCAGGTCGCCAGCGCCGCGACGCCGAGGACGCCGAGCAGGGCCAGGTCGGCCTTGGACTCGCCGCCGTCGCCGCGCAGCAGGGGGCGCAGCAGGAACGCCGCCGCGGCGATGACGCCGAGCCGGACCAGCATCACCGCTCCGAACGTGCTGCCCAGCACGGCCTGGAGGTCGCCGCCGGAGACATCGAAGAGCCCGCTGCCGGTCGTGTACGGCGCCTGCAGCCACAGCCCCAGCACCGTGCCGGCGAGCACCAGGCCCACGCCGGTCCAGACCAGCCGTGCGGGCCCGGTCCGGGAGAGCCGGTGCGGCCACAGCAGCGCGAGCACCAGCACCGGGCCCACGAGCAGCACGAGGCCGGCGTACCCGAGGTATTTGCCGACCGGGATGAGGGCGCGCACGACCGGGTCGACCGCCTGCGCGGCGTCCGACTCGCTCGGCGGGGTGGAGGTCGCCCCCACCGAGTAGGTCAGCGTGCCCGCCACCGGGTGGCTGTCGGCGGAGACGACGCGGTAGCTCACCAGGTAGGTGCCGCGGGCGCCGCCGGAGCGCAGCGGGATGGTCACCGTGCCGCCGGCCGCCTGCGGTTCGCCCTGGTCGGCGCGGCTGCCGTCGGGGGCGAGCACCTGGATCTTGCCCGCGATGAGCTGCACCGACTCGCTGAAGGTCAGGGTGACCCGGTTGGGCGCGTCAGGGACGATCGTGTTGGCGCCCGGGTCGCTGGCGACCAGCGCGGCATGGGCTCTGGCCGGGCTCGCCGGCCCGGCGAGCAGGCCCAGGAGCCCGAGGAGCAGCCCGGTCAGGGCCGCCGAAGCCCGGCGTCGATCAACGGTCATGCGAGCAATGCTCCCCGATGGCTCGAAGGGCACGACAACGTGGTCGCGCGGGCGCGGACGGACGAAGAACAGTCGGACGCCCGGGCCCGATAGTTCCCGCCCGGTAGGACAATTCTCCACCGCGTACGATGTGCGGTCGTGACAGCCAGCGATTCTCTGACCGTGCTCGCCCTCCGGGCGCGGTCCGGCGACGCCGGCGCCCAGTCCGCTCTGGTGCGGGCCACCCAGGCCGAGGTGTGGCGTTTCACGGCCGCGCTGGTCGACCCGGGTTCCGCCGACGACCTGACGCAGGAGACGTTCCTGCGGGCGTTCAAGGCGCTGCCCGGGTTCGAGGGACGGGCGCACGTGCGCACCTGGCTGCTCGGCATCGCCCGGCGCACCTGCGCCGACCACCTCCGCAGTGTGGTGCGGCGGCGCCGGCTGGACGCCCGCCTGGCCGCCGAGGCCTTCGCGGATCACCGCCTGCACCCCGACCCGGCGCATCGGCTGGGCAGCAACGACCTGCTGCGCCGGCTGGGCGAGGAGCGGCGGACGGCGTTCGTGCTCACCCAGTTGCTCGGCCTGTCCTACGCGGAGGCCGCCGAGGTCGAGGGCGTGCCGGTCGGCACCATCCGCTCCCGGGTGGCGCGGGCCCGCGACGAGCTGATGGCCGCGGTCGCCGAGGCCCGCGCTAGCTGATCCAGGGTCTTTCGGCCCATCACACAGCAAATCCCCAGGCGGTACAACGGAACCTGGCGACGCCCCGCGTCGACTAAGGGGCGTGAGCATGGAGACACGTACGCGGACGGCATGGCCGTGGATCTCGACGGCCGCCCGGCTCGGCCTCGCCGCGGTGTGGCTGATCGCCGGCGGGCTGAAGGTCGGCGACCTGGCCGCCTCGGGACGCGCGGTCAACGCCTACCAGCTTTTTCCGTACGAGGTGGCGAAGGTCATCGGGGCCGTCCAGCCGTTCCTGGAGATCGCCCTCGGGCTGCTCCTGCTGGCCGGTCTCGCCGTACGCCTCAGTGCCGGCCTCTCCGCCGCCCTGCTGCTGATCTTCATCGCCGGGATCGTCTCGGCGTGGGCCCGCGGCCTGCAGATCGACTGCGGCTGCTTCAGCACGGGCGGCGAGCTGGGCGCCGGCGCCGACCCGGCGTACGGGTGGGACATCGCCCGCGACGCCGGTTTCCTCCTGCTCGCCGGGCTCCTGCTGTGGCGGCCGCGGACCCGCTTTTCGATCGACGGCATCCTGATGGGGGACGGGCAGTGAGCAACGGTGACAAGAAACGGGCACAGGCCAAGCAGGTGGTACGGGAGCAGCTCGCCCGGGAGCGCCGCCGCAAGGTCACGCTCTGGACCACCGTCGGCGTGGTCACGGTGCTGGTCATGGCGGGGTTGATCGGCTGGGGCGTCGCCGCCGGGCAGGAGAAGGCCAACGCGGGCAAGCTGACGGTCCCGCCCGCCGCGGTGGACGACGGCACGGCCTTCGCCCGCGGCACCGGCCCCGTGCAGATCGACATCTACGAGGACTTCCTGTGCCCGTTCTGCCGCAAGGTCGAGACGGCGATCGGCCCCACGGTCACGCAGCTCGTCGACGCCGGCAAGGTGACGGTGCGCTATCACCCCATCGCCATTCTCGACCACCTCTCCTCGACGCAGTACTCCACCCGGGCCGCGGGCGCGTCGGCGGCCGCGGCGCAGGGCGGCAAGTTCTTCGAGTACCACGAGGCGCTCTTCGCCCAGCAGCCCCCGGAGGGCGGCGCCGGTCTCGACGACGCGAAGCTGATCGAGATCGGCAGATCGGTGGGCCTGACCGACCAGGCGTTCGCCGACGCGATCACCGGCAAGACCTACACGGCCTGGGCCACGAAGGTCACCGACACCGCGTCGTCGCGCGGGATCACGGGCACGCCCTCCGTGCTGGTCGCGGGCACCAAACTGGACAGTCCGACCCCGCAGGCGCTGGCCGCCGCGGTGGAGGCGGCCAGCGCATGAGACGCGGCGTCCTCTTCCTGGCCGTGCTGGCCGGCGTGGTCCTCACGCCGGCCGGCCCGGCCGCCGCGCACGGCGGTGACGCGCCCGACGCCACCGCCTACCGCACCGAGGTGACCGGGTTCAGCATCCCGGTGCCGGGCCTGACCGTACGCGCGGTGGAGGCGGGCGCCCGCCTCGAGCTCGTCAACGACACCGGGCGCACGGTCGAGGTGCTCGGCTACTCCGGCGAGCCGTACCTGGAGGTGCGGCCGGACGGCACGTACCAGAACGTCAACTCGCCGGCCACGTACATGAACGAGACGCTGGCCGGTGATGCGACCGTACCGACGCATGCCTCCCCGGCCGCCGCACCGCAGTGGCAGCGGGTCTCCGCGGAGCGGACCGTGCGCTGGCACGACCAGCGCACCTACTGGCTGAGCCCGGGCCTGCCGCCGCAGGCGCAGGCCGACCCGACCCGGGCGCATCGGCTCCGGGACTGGGTGGTGCCGTTGCGTCAGGACGTGGCGCCCTTCGAGGTGCGCGGAACGCTGACGTGGGAGCCCCCGCCGGCCACGTGGGCCTGGTGGCTGGGCGCGGCTGCGCTGGGCGTCGCGACGGTCGCCATCGGTCTGCGCCGCTTCCGCTGGGTGGGCGCGGTCACGCTGGTCGCGGGCATGATCACCCTCGGGTACGCGGTGACGCGCGCGACTCTGGGCGTACCCGGGCAGGCACCGGTCATCGGGGCGGCCGCGGTCGCGACGGCCGCCGGCGCCGCCACCCTGCTCGGACGCACGCCGTTCCTGGCGTTCCTGGGCGGGACCGCGCTGGCGATCTTCGGCGGCCTGGGCGACGCGGGCGTCCTCGCCCAGGCCGTGGTCAACTTCCCGGGACCGGGCTGGGTCCCGCGCGCCGCGGTGCTCGTCGCGCTCGGCGCCGGTGCCGGCGCGGCCGTTTCCGCCCTGCTGCGCCTGCGTTCCCCCGCTCCGGCGGGGATATCTTCGGACGCATGACTGAGCGTCTCTCGCCGGGTGATCCGGCCCCCGACTTCACCTTGCCCACCGACAGTGGCGGCACGCTGACGCTGAAGGATCTTCGCGGCCGCAAGGTCGTGCTGTACGCGTACCCCGCGGCGATGACGCCGGGATGCACCAAGCAGGCCTGCGACTTTCGCGACTCCCTGGCCTCGTTGCAGGCCGCGGGCTACGAGGTCGTCGGCATCTCGCCCGACACCCCGGCCAGGCTGGCCACCTTCCGCGAGCGCGACGCGATCACGTTCCCCCTGGTCAGCGACCGGGACAAGAGCGTGCTGACGGCGTACGGGGCCTTCGGCGAGAAGCAGCTCTACGGCAAGACGGTGACCGGCGTCATCCGCTCGACCTTCGTGATCGACGAGAACGGCGCCATCGAGAAGGCGCTCTACAACGTCAAGGCGACCGGGCACGTCGCGAAGCTCCGGCGGGATCTGGGTCTCGACTGACTTCCGGGGCGAAGTTCGCGGATCCCGGGGCGAGATGCCGATAAGTCTGGCGTGTTCCGCCTCTGAGCACCTCCCGCGGACCCCCGGCCCACGGCGGCCGTCATGCGGCCTGGATCCGCGAGGCGGCCGCCGTGCCGTGCGCCCGGGGCGATGGGCCCTGCCGGGGCGGTGGATCCGCAGGCCAGCGTCTAGACTGCTGGGATCGACGGCCCACCCGGGCCCGTCGGGCGGAAGTGGCGGAATAGGCAGACGCGCGGGCCTTAGGAGCCCGTATCCGTGAGGGTGTGCGGGTTCAAGTCCCGCCTTCCGCACCCAGCTCGCGCAGGAGGACGCGTTGGCGCTGTCTTTCCTGCTCGACCCGCCGCTGACCGCCGACCTCCGGGAGCGGATCGTCCGGCTCTGGACCGACGTCACCAACGCGGGCGGCCCGATCGGGTTCGTCGCGCCCGTCACCGTCGACGACGTCCGCCCGATGGCCGAGGCCACGTTCGCCGGGGTCGAGGCGGGCGTCGACCGGTTGCTCGTCGGGATGGACGGCGCAGAGCCCGTCGCCGTGCTCTTCATCGTGGACAACCGGTTCGATCTCAAGGCGCACTGGCGGGTGCTCAAGCGGGTGATGGTGCTGCCCGGCAGCCAGGGCCGGGGCTACGGCGCCGCGCTCATGCGAGAGGCGGAGGCCGTCGGCCGTGCCATGCGGTTGACCGGGCTCCAGGTCACCGTCCGGGACGGGCACGGGCTGGACGCCTTCTACGCGAAGCTCGGCTACACCGAGACCGGCCGGGTCCCGGGCGCCCTCCGGGTGGCACCGGACGACGACCGGGACGAGCTGCAGATGTGGCTGGACCTGCGCTAGTTCTTCCGCGGCTGGTTGAAGCGGATCATGTTTCCCGCCGGATCGCGGAACGCGCAGTCGCGGACGCCGTACGCCTGATCGACCGGCTCCTGCAGCACCTCGGCGCCGGAGTCACGGATCTGCGCGAAGGTGGCGTCGACGTCGTCGGTGACGAAGATGAGCCCGCGCAGCATGCCCTTGGCGAGCAGCTCCGACTGCTTCCGCTTGTCCTCGGCCGAGGAGCTGGGGTTGGAGTCCGGGGTCTCGATGGTGATCTCCAGCTCGGGCTGGCTCGGCGGGGACACCGTCACCCACCGCATGCCCTCGAACTTGACATCGCTGCGGACCTCGAGACCGAGCACGTCACGATAGAAGCCGAGCGCCTTGTCGTGGTCGTCGACCGTGATGAAGCAGTGCGAAACCTTGATGTCCATGCAGCTCACGATACGTTCGGCGAGGCCGCGCGGGCTTCTCCGTTCCTGACCGGCCGGGTGAGGATCTTGGCGAAGCAGGCCGGGATCGCGGCCCCGGTCTCGTGGGTCCGGGCCCGGTAGGCGCTCGGGGTCTCGCCGACCAGCTCGGTGAAGCGGGAGCTGAAGGAACCGAGCGAGGTGCAGCCGACGGCGAAGCAGACCTCGGTGACGGTGAGGTCGCCCCGGCGCAGCAACGCCTTGGCCCGCTCGATCCGCCGCGTCATGAGGTGGCTGTACGGCGTCTCGCCGAACGCCGCCCGGAAGCTGCGCGAGAAGTGTCCCGGCGACATGAGGGCTCCCCGGGCCAGCGCGGGCACGTCCAGCGGCTCGGCGAAGTCGCGGTCCATCCGATCGCGGGCCCGGCGCAGCCGGACGAGGTCGTCCCGGTTCACCCTCCCAGCATTCCACGAACCGCCCGGGCGGTTAACAGCTCGGCGCCGGAGCCCCGGCGGCCAGCGCGAGGTCCTCGCCGGTGTCCGCCACGGGCGCTTGCGGCGCGGGGGCCTCCAGCGCGGCGGACGGGGACGCCTTCGGCTTCGCTGCCGGTTTCGCCTTCTTCTTCGGCGCCGGTGCCTTGGCGGCGGTCGGTGCGGACGTCGACGCCTGTTTCTTCCTCGGGACGAGCTTGACGTCCTTCGCGGTGACGGTTCTGCCGTAGATGTCGGTCATCGCGATCTGGAACGGCCCGTTCCCGGTGTTCCGATCGATGATCCAGAAGTTGTAGTCGGTACGCGAGGCGGTCATCCAGTCGCGACCCGGCCCCTTGGCCCTCACGGAGGCGATGGGGTTGGCGTGGTTGTCGATCAGCACGGCTCACCAGTACTGCGACGATCCCTCGGCGAAGGTGATGCTCAGCGGCCCGGGCGTGGCCGCGTTCGGCACGGCCTTGTAGGTGATCGGCACGATGCCCTGCACCGGGTCCGCGATCTTCTTGAAGGCGGTGCGGCTCAGGTCCAGCCAGCCGGGCGTGCATTCGGGGCAGGAGTCGAAGACCTTGACCCGTACCGTGCCCTTGGGGCCGGTCACGTCGAGGTAGCTGCCGCACGACAGCGCCTCGGAGTATTCGCTGCGGCCCAGGGCCACGTACAGGTCGTCGGCGGGCGGCGCGAAGTTGCAGTTGCCCACCGTGCCCGCGAGGTCGTAGAAGGTGGCCTTGCCCTGGCGCTTGGCGCTGGTGGGCGGGGCCGCGCACGCGCCACCGCCGTTCTGCAGCAGGATCGCCACACCGAGGACGCCGGCCAGGAGCACCGCGCCGCCGGTGGCGAGCCAGCGGGGACGCAGGAGGCGGTGAGCTGTCACGCTGAGGCATACTCCGGGGCCTCGACGGCCGCGGGCAACGTTCCTAAGACACGCTTAAGACAGACTCCCCCACCCGGATGACACCCGTTTCGCCTGAGCGGAGGTCCGGGATCAGGTTGACGCCGAAGTGCAGCCCACCGTCGCGCCGCCGGAACCGGCCGAGGGTCCGCAGCGGTTCGCCACCGCGCTCGCCGGTCTCCTGATCGATGGTGATGACCAGGCAACGGTTGCTCGGCTCGGCCACCCGGTAGGTCGTGTCACCGATGCGCAGGCGGCCGCCCACCCACTTGTCCTCGGCCCACGCATCGGCGCCGGCAAGGACCAGGTTGGGCCGGAAGCGGGTCATCGGCACGGGCTCGTCGAGCCGGCCGTTGAGCGCGTCGAGGGAGGCCTCGCTGGTCAGCAGCACCGGGAACCCGTCCGCGAGGTTGACCCGGTCGCCCTCCTCGGCATGGCGCCGGATCCGCCGCGCGGTGGGGTCGGCGAGCCACGCCAGCCGTGCGTCACGGCCCAGGAAGTCCGACAGGAAGGCCGCCGCGGCCGGGGCGAGCCGGGCGGTCACCTCGGGCTGCGAGCGGAAGACCCGGACCGTCGCCGGCGGCCCGCCGGCCGGCTCGGCCACGTCGAAGCCGTTGAGCGAGATCCCGCCGGGACGCGGCACCGCGTGCAGTCGGGTGAGGGCGGGCGCCTCACGCTGGGTGATGCCGACACCGTCCGGGTCGACCGCCATCCACCGACGGTCGCCGGCCAGACCCCAGGGCTCGGTCACCGCCACCTCGTGGTCCAGCCGATGACAACCCTTGAGCGGGTACGTGTGCAGCGAAGCGATCCGCATCCGGCCAGCCTCGCACAGCCGCGCACGGGCGAATCCAGGCGTGGCACTAGCGGAGTGAAAGTTTTTATGCATAGTCTGCGTACGTGAATGAAGCAGCGGTCGGCACGGGCGGGCGGGTGCTCGGGCTCTTTCAGGGCGCCCGGCTCACCCCCACCCAGCGGCGCATCGCCCACAGTCTCGTGCAGCACGGGCCGTCGGCCGCATACCTGTCGGCCGCAGAGGTGGCGGAGCTCGCCGGGGTGAGCCAGCCGTCGGTGACCCGGTTCGCGATGGCGCTGGGCTACGCCGGCTATCCCGCCCTGCGGCGCGAGCTGCGGGCGCTGGCCGCGGTGCCGGCCACCCCGCCGGAGACCGGCGAGAACCCGATGCAGGACGCGCTGCGGGCCGAGACCCGACGCCTCGAGCGGATGGCGGACGAGCTCGGCGACCTGAGCGCGGTCGAGCGGGCCGCGCAGATGCTCGTCGGCAGCCGTCCGCTGCCCGTGCTCGGGCTGCGCGCCGCGGCGCCGCTGGCCGGATACTTCGGATACTTCGCGGCGAAGGTGCATCCGGACGTCCGGGTGCTCGACGGCGGCGGCACGATCCTGCTCGACCGCCTCGACCAGGCGCGGGCGGCCGGGGCGAGCGCGGTGCTGGCCATCGTCCTGCCGCGCTATCCGCGGGAGACGCTCGAAGCGATCCGGGAGGCGAAGGAGCTGGGCCTCGCCGTGGTCGCGCTCACCGACTCTGCGGTCAGTCCGGTCGCCGAGGCCGCCGACGTGGTGCTGCCCGCGCCGGTCGGCACCCAGCTCGTGTTCGACCTGCACACCGGCCCCATGGCGATGGCCATGGTGCTGCTGCAAGCCATGTGCGACGCGGCGCCGGAAACGGCGCAGCGCCGCCTGGAGGAGTTCGAGGCGACGGCGAACCGCCGCCACATCTTCGAAGCATGAAGGAGTCCGGCATGCCTGAGGTACGCGCGCCGCGCGGCACGGCGTACACCGCGAACGGTTGGTCCCAGGAGGCCGCCAAGCGGATGCTGATGAACAACCTCGACCCGGACGTGGCCGAGCGCCCGGACGACCTCGTCGTCTACGGCGGCACCGGCCGGGCCGCCCGCGACTGGCCGTCGTTCCACGCGATCGTCCGCGAGCTCGACGAGCTGAAGGGCGACGAGACGCTGCTGGTGCAGTCCGGCCGCCCGGTCGGCGTGTTCCGCACCCACGAGTGGGCGCCGCGCGTGCTGATCGCCAACTCCAACCTGGTCGGCGACTGGGCGACCTGGCCGGAGTTCCGCCGCCTGGAGAAGCTCGGCCTCACCATGTACGGCCAGATGACCGCCGGCTCGTGGATCTACATCGGCACCCAGGGCATTCTGCAGGGCACGTACGAGACGTTCGCCGCGGTGGCGGCCAAGCGCTTCGGCGGCGACCTCGCCGGCACGCTGACGCTGACCGGCGGCTGCGGCGGCATGGGCGGCGCCCAGCCGCTCGCGGTGACCATGAACGGCGGCGTCTGCCTGATCGTGGACGTCGACGAGTCGCGGCTGCGCCGCCGGGTGAAGGACCGCTACCTGGACACCGTGGCGAAGGACCTGGACGACGCCGTCGCGCAGGCGCTCGCCGCGAAGGCCGAGCGCCGCGCCGTGTCGATCGGCGTGGTCGGCAACGCGGCCGAGATCTTCCCCGAGCTGCTGCGCCGCGGCGTGGCCATCGACATCGTGACCGACCAGACCAGCGCCCACGACCCGCTCAGCTACGTCCCGATCGGGGTCGAGCTCGCCGATGCCGACGAGTACGCCCGGACCAAGCCCGAGGAGTTCACCGACCGGGCCCGGGACAGCATGGCCAAGCACGTCGAGGCCATGGTCGGCTTCCTCGACGGCGGCGCCGAGGTGTTCGACTACGGCAACTCGATCCGCGGCGAGGCCCAGCTCGGGGGCTACGACCGGGCGTTCGCGTTCCCCGGCTTCGTGCCGGCGTACATCCGGCCGCTGTTCGCCGAGGGCAAGGGCCCGTTCCGCTGGGCCGCGCTCTCCGGCGACCCGGCCGACATCGCCGCCACCGACCGGGCCGTGCTCGACCTGTTCCCCGAGAACGAGCCGCTGGCCCGGTGGATCACGATGGCCGGCGAGCGGGTCGCGTTCCAGGGCCTGCCCGCGCGGATCTGCTGGCTCGGCTACGGCGAGCGCGACAAGGCCGGCGTGCGGTTCAACGACATGGTGAAGCGCGGCGAGCTGTCGGCCCCGATCGTGATCGGCCGCGACCACCTGGACGCCGGGTCGGTGGCGTCGCCGTACCGGGAGACCGAGGCGATGCTCGACGGCTCGGACGCCATCGCCGACTGGCCGCTGCTGAACGCCCTGGTCAACACCGCCAGTGGGGCGAGCTGGGTCTCCATCCACCACGGCGGCGGCGTCGGCATCGGCCGCTCCATCCACGCCGGGCAGGTCTGCGTCGCCGACGGCACCGACCTCGCCGGGCAGAAGATCGAGCGGGTGCTCACCAACGACCCGGGGATGGGCGTCATCCGGCACGTCGACGCCGGCTACGAGTCGGCCGCCGCCGCCGGCGTCCACATCCCCATGAAGCGATGAGCGTCGCGCAGTTCGCCGCCCTCTGGGCGGAGATCGCGCCGATCGGCCGGGCCGAGAGTGGCGGCTACCTGCGATACGCCCTCACCGAACCGGAGCTGGCCCTGCGGGACTGGTTCCGGGCGCACGCCGCCGCGCGTGATCTGGAGGTCACCGAGGACGGCAACGGCAACCTGTTCGCCTGGTGGGGCGAGCCATGGGGCTCCGGCGCCGTGCTGACCGGCTCGCACTTCGACTCGGTGCCGCACGGCGGCGGCTACGACGGGCCGCTCGGCATCGTCAGCGCGTTCCTGGCCGTCGACCGGCTCCGCGCCGACGGGTACGCCCCGGGCCGGCCGTTGGGCATCGCCGCGTTCGTCGAGGAGGAGGGCGGCCGGTTCGGGCTGCCCTGCCTCGGCTCGCGGCTGCTGACCGGCGCGGTCGACCCGGAGAAGGCCGCTGCGCTGACCGACCGCGACGGGGTGAGCTTCGGCGAGGCGCTGGGCGCGACCCCGTCCGGCGCCCGCCCGGACCTCGTGGGCCGGGTGTCGGCGCTGGTGGAGCTGCACATCGAGCAGGGCCGGGCGCTGGACGTGCCGGTCGGGGTGGCGAGCGCCATCTGGCCGCACGGCCGCTGGCGGTTCGACTTCACCGGCCGCGGCGACCACGCCGGCACCACCCTGATGGCCGACCGGCGCGACCCGATGCTGACGTTCGCCTACACCGTGCTGGCCGCCAACAAGGAGGCCCGGCTGTCCGGGGCGCACGCCACGATGGCCCGGGTGCAGGTCGAGCCCAACGCCACCAACGCCATCCCGGCGCGAGTGCGCGGCTGGCTGGACGCCCGGGCCGCGGAGGAGTCCACCCTGGACGGTGTGGTCGACGCGATCGTCAAGCGCGCCCACGACCGGGCCGGCCGCGACGGCACCGAGGTCGGCGTGACGGCCGAGTCGGTGACCGCACAGGTCGCGTTCGACACGGCGCTGGCGGAACGAATCGCCGGCCTGCTCGGCGGCGCGCCGATCCTGCCGACCGGGGCCGGGCACGACGCGGGGGTCTTCTCGGCGCACGTGCCGACCGCGATGCTGTTCGTGCGCAACCCGACCGGGGTGTCCCACTCCCCCGCCGAGCACGCACCGGACGAGGACTGCGCGGCGGGCGTCGAGGCTCTCGCGAAGGTTCTCGAGGCGCTGACATGAGGTACTTCGCGGACCTGGCGTGGATGGGCGGACGGGTCGAGCGCGACGTCGCCGTCGAGGTCGCCGACGGACGGCTCACCGCCGTCACGCCCGGCGCCGCCCCGGGCGGCACGCGCCTGCCCGGCCTCGTGCTGCCCGGGCTCGCCAACGCCCACTCCCACGCGTTCCACCGGGCGCTGCGCGGGCGTACGCACGGCGATCGGGGCAGTTTCTGGACGTGGCGCGAGCGGATGTACGAGGTGGCCGGGCGACTGGACCCGGACAGCTACTACGCACTCGCCCGGGCGGTATACGGCGAGATGGCCCTCGCCGGCATCACGTGCGTGGGCGAGTTCCACTACCTGCACCACGCCCCGGACGGCAAGCCCTACGCGGACCCGAACGCGATGGGCCACGCGGTGGTGCGGGCGGCGCGGGACGCGGGCATCCGGATCACCCTGCTCGACACGCTGTATCTCACGTCCACGGTGGACGGTAAGGCGCTCGAGGGCGTCCAGCGCCGCTTCGGCGACGGCGACCTCGACGGCTGGTCCGCCCGGACCGCCTGGCTGCGCGACGGCGACGGGGTGCGGATCGGTGCGGCGCTGCATTCCGTACGGGCCGTGCCGGTGCGCTTCCTCGACGGCCTCGCCGGCCGGGCACCGCTGCACGTGCACCTCTCCGAGCAGCGCGCCGAGAACGAGCAGTGCCGCGCGGTGCACGGCTGCTCCCCGACGGAGTTGCTGCACCGGCACGGCGTCCTCGGTCCGGGCACCACCGCGGTGCACGCGACGCATCTCAGCGACGGCGACATCAAACTGCTCGGCGGCACCGGCACCGGGGTGTGCCTCTGCCCCACCACCGAGCGGGACCTCGCGGACGGCATCGGGCCCGGCCGGGCGCTGGCCGACGCGGGATCGCCGCTGAGCCTGGGCAGCGACAGCCACGCCGTCATCGACGTGTTCGAGGAGGCCCGCGGCGTGGAGCTGGACGAGCGGCTGGCCACCGAACGCCGGGGCCACTTCGCGGCGGGCGAGCTGCTCGCCGCCGCCACCGCGCACTCCGCGCTCGGCTGGGACGACGCCGGGGAGATCGCGGTGGGCAAACGGGCCGACCTGATCGCGGTCACGCTCGATTCGGTACGCACCGCCGGCGTCGACCCCTCCGGGGTGGTCTTCGCCGCCACCAACGCCGATGTCACCCACGTCGTCGCGGACGGGCGGATGATCGTGGACGAGGGCCGGCACACCGGCTTCGACGTGCCGGCGGCCCTGCGGGAGGCACTCTCATGAGTCTCGTGGTCACCAACATCGGCGAGCTGTTCACCGGCGACGACGAGCTGGGCACGCTGCACCACGCGGCCTTCGTCGTGGACGGCGGTCGCGTCGCGTGGGTCGGAGCGGCCGCGCAGGCCCCGGCGGCCGACGAGCGGCTCGACGCGGACGGACGGGCGGTGCTGCCGGGCTTCGTCGACAGCCACGCGCATCTGGTCTTCGCCGGGGACCGCGCCGCCGAGTTCGCCGCGCGGATGAACGGCGAGCCGTACACCGGCGGCGGCATCCGGACGACGGTCGCCGCAACCCGGGCGGCCTCCGACGACGACCTGGGCGCGGCAGCCCGGCGGCTCGTCGCCGAGATGCGGCGGCAGGGCACGACCACCGTGGAGGTCAAGAGCGGCTACGGCCTCACGGTCGCCGACGAGGTCCGCGCCCTGCGCATCGCCCGCGACCTCACCGACGAGACCACGTTCCTCGGCGCGCACGTCGTCCCGGCCGAGTACGCCGACCGGCCCGACGACTACGTCGACCTCGTCGCCGGCCCGATGCTGGACGCCGTCGCGCCGTACGCCCGGTGGGTGGACGTGTTCTGCGAGCGCGGCGCGTTCGACGGCGAGCAGACCAGGCAGATCCTCACCGCCGGGCTGAAGGCAGGGCTGGGCGTGCGCGTCCACGCCAACCAGCTCACCGCCGGTCCGGGCGTGCGGCTCGCCGTGGAGCTGGGCGCCGCCAGCGCCGACCACTGCACGCATCTGAGCGACGCGGACGTGGACGCGCTCGCCGGGTCGTCGACCGTGGCGACGCTGCTGCCGGGCGCCGAGTTCTCGACGCGGTCGCCGTACCCGGATGCGCGGAGGCTGCTCGACGCCGGCGTGACCGTCGCCCTCGCGACCGACTGCAACCCCGGTTCGTCGTACACATCATCCATGCCGTTCTGCATCGCCCTCGCCGTCCGCGAGATGCGCATGACGCCGGCGGAGGCCGTCCGGGCCGCGACCGTGGGCGGCGCCCGGGCGCTGCGCCGCGACGACATCGGAGTGCTGCGCCCCGGCGCCCGCGCCGACGCGGTCGTCCTCGACGCCCCCTCCCATCTGCACCTGGCCTACCGGCCCGGAGTTCCCCTGATCAGCACAGTTCTGCACGACGGAGTGCCCCAATGAGAGTCATCGTCCAGCCCACCGGCATCACCCCCGCCGACGTTCTCGCCGTCGCCCGGCGCGACGCGAAGGTCGAGCTCTCCGAGGCCGCGGTCGCGGCCATGGAACGCAGCCGCGCCATCGTCGACGGCATCGAGGCCTCCGGCCGCCCCGTGTACGGCGTCAGCACCGGTTTCGGCGCCCTGGCGAACACGTCCATCGAGCCGGAACGCCGGGCCGAGCTCCAGCACGCGCTGATCCGCTCGCACGCGGCCGGCGTGGGCGCCCCGATGCCGCGCGAGGTGGTCCGCGCGATGATGCTGCTGCGGGTGCGCTCGCTCGCGCTGGGCCTGTCCGGCGTCCGCCCGAAGCTCGCCCAGGGCCTCGTCGACCTGCTCAACAACGACATCACGCCGTGGGTGCCCGAGCACGGCTCGCTGGGTGCCTCCGGCGACCTGGCGCCGCTCGCCCACTGCGCCCTCGTGCTGCTGGGCGAGGGATGGGTGCTGGGCAAGGACGGCGCCCGCATCGACGCCGCGCAGGCCCTGCACGCCGCCCACCTCGAGCCGCTCGACCTGGCCGCCAAGGAGGGCCTGGCGCTGATCAACGGCACCGACGGCATGCTCGGCATGCTGCTGCTGGCGATCGACGACGCCGAGCATCTGTTCGCGATGGCCGACGTGACGGCCGCGCTGGCGATCGAGGCCATGCTCGGCTCGGAGCGGCCGTTCCTGCCGGAGCTGCACTCGATCCGCCCGCATCCGGGCCAGGCCGCGTCCGCCGCGAACATTTCCAAGCTGCTGCAGAATTCGGCCATCATGGACTCGCATCGTGACGACCTCGCGCATGCGGTGCAAGATGCGTACTCGATGCGCTGCGCCCCGCAGGTGGCCGGCGCCGCCCGGGACACGCTGGAGTTCGTCCGCACCACGGCCGCACGGGAGTTGCGCTCGGTGGTGGACAACCCGGTCGTGCTCACCGACGGCCGGGTGGAGTCGACCGGCAACTTCCACGGCGCGCCGCTGGGCTTCGCGGCGGACTTCCTCGCCATCGCCGCGGCCGAGGTGGGCGCGATCGCGGAACGCCGCGTGGACCGGCTGCTCGACGTGGCCCGCTCCCGCGACCTGCCGCCGTTCCTCTCCCCCGATGCCGGCGTCAACTCGGGCCTGATGATCGCGCAGTACACGGCGGCCGGGATCGTCGCGGAGAACCGCCGGCTGGCGAGCCCCGCGTCGGTGGACTCGCTGCCCACCAGCGGCATGCAGGAGGACCACGTCTCGATGGGCTGGGCGGCGACGAAGAAGCTGCGCACGGTCCTGGACAACCTCACCAGCGTGCTGGCGGTCGAGCTGATCTCGGGCGTACGCGGAATTCAGCTCCGCGCGCCGCTGGCCCCGTCACCGGCGGGCCGGGCCGCGGTCGCGGCAATATCGGCCTTCGCGGGCGAGCCGGGCCCCGACATCTACCTCGCCCCGGTGATGGAACAGGCGCGCGCCGTCATCGCGGATCGGGCGCTGCGAACGGAAATCGAGACCGAAATCGGTACCCTCCACTGAGGACGTCACATATTTCTTCACAGTGATCGATCGAGGACATAGCGGGGATCCGCGGCCCCATCGACTGATATCAATCAGCACGGAGGATGGCCGCGGACCCCCCGCCGCCGCCTCCGCGATGGGAGGTAGCAGACCATGAGAATGCTCACCCGCGCCGCGGCCGCCCTGGTGCTCGCCGCGTTGACCGCCGTCGGAGTCGGCGGCACACCCGCCGCCGCCGCTCCCGCACCGCAGCCCGCCCCGGTCGCCTCGACGGCCGTGCTCATCCCGTACGGAGAGGGCTCGGCTGTGGTGGAACAGCAGCGCAAGTCCATCGCCGCCCGGCACAACATGGCCGCCCAGGCCATCCTCTGCTGGCACAACGTGGCCATCTACGCCAACGCCAACGGCCGCTGGGTCTCCATGGAGAAGGGCTACAGCGGGGGCGACAACGGCATGCTCCGCGCCCGCGCGACGGTCGTCGGCCCGTGGGAGCGTTACGTGGTGTGCCGCGACAACGTCACCGGATACACCTACTGGGCCTCCCAGGACACCGGCCGCGTGGTGTCGACGGAGCTCGGCTACAGCGCCGGCGACTACGGCATGCTCCGCGCCCGCGCCACGATCGTCGGGCCCTGGGAGCAGTACTACACCACCTTCGGACCGGGGAACTGGTTCTCGATGTACGCCTACGGCAACGCCCGGTGGGTCTCCACCGAGATCGGTTACAGCGCCGGCGACAACGGCATGCTCCGCGCCCGCGCCACGGTGATCGGACCGTGGGAGTTGTACTACTGGTGATCGGCCGACTGCCGGGGTCCGGGCCACCGCCCTGACCCCGGCACCCGGCTGACCTGCGGCGCGACCGGAATGCACGGGTTCGCTCCGATCACGATCGGCCCTGAAAGCGCTGGGCTGATCCGACGAGCCTCCGGGAGAGGGTCGGCAACCTGAACCCGGAGGCGTCGCCGCACCTCCGGTCCTCGATCATGGACGCATGATGGTGCTCGTACCTGGAGATCCGCTACGACCGCGCCGGCCCGACGAACATTTCGCGGCCGAGGCCGCGGCGGCCCGTGGGGCCGCACTCGAGGTGGCCGTCATCGACCATGACGCATTCGTCCGCGGCGGCGACCACGCCGCTGCCGTCGCGCGGGTTCCAGCCGGTCGTGATGCGGTCTATCGGGGATGGATGTTGCGCACGGAAGAGTACGCGGCACTGGCCACGGCCCTGGCGGCCCGCGATGTGGTGTTGCGGACGAGCGCCGAGCAGTATCGGCGGGGACATGAGCTTCCCGGTTGGTACGCGACGGTCCAGGCCGCCACCCCCGAGACGGTGTGGACACAGGGCGCCGAGCGGAGCGACTTCGACCGGGCGTGCGCCGTCCTGAGGTCCGGTCCGGCGGTGCTGCGCGACTACACCAAGTCCATGAAGCATCACTGGCACGAGGCCGCGTTCATCCACGACGTCGCCGACTCCGACACTGCCTGGCGGGTGGCGAGCCGGTTCCAGCAACTCCGCGCCGACGACTTCACCGGCGGATTCGTGCTCCGCCGCTTCGAGTCCTTCACCGGCGCGGAGGCCCGCACGTGGTGGATCGGCGGCGTCTGCTGGCTGGTCACGGCACACCCGGACACCCCCGGCGAGCAGCCCCCGGCCGACCTCGATCCGACGGCCGTCGCACCACTGATCGCAGAGCTGGGACTGCCGTTCGTGACCGCGGACCTGGTGCGGCACACCGACGGCCGATGGCGTCTCGTCGAGATCGGCGACGGGCAGGTCAGCGACCGTCCGGCCACCACCCCCGCCGACGCCCTCATCACCGCACTCCACACCGCCGCCGGCTGATCCATCGGCCACACAGCTAGCGGGGCAGCTCCTTGGCGATCACCTTGGCGAGCTCGCGGAAGGCCTTGCCTCGGTGGCTGATGGCGTCCTTCTCCGCCGGGGACAGCTCCGCGTTGGTGCGCTGCTGGCCGTCGCCGAGGAAGACCGGGTCGTAGCCGAAGCCACCGGTGCCGCGGCGGGAGCGCAGGATGTGACCGCTCTGGCGGCCCTCGACGAGGTGCTCGCGGCCGTTGGGTAGGACCAGGGCCGCCGCGCAGACGAAGGCGCCGCCGCGGTGCTCGTCGGGGACGTCGCTGATCTGGGCCAGGACGAGGTCGAGGTTGGCCTGGTCGTCGCCGTGGCCGCCGGACCAGCGGGCGCTGAAGACGCCCGGCATGCCGTTGAGCGCGTCGATCGCCAGGCCGGAGTCGTCGGCAACCGTGGGCAGGCCGGTGCGCGAGGCGCCCTCGCGGGCCTTGATCAGGGCGTTCTCGCCGAAGGTCAGGCCGGTCTCGGGAACGTCCGGGTAGTCCGGGAAGTCGCCGAGGCCGACCAGCTCGATGCCGCCCGCGCCGAGCGCGACGTCGAGGATGCGCTGCAGCTCGACGAGCTTCTTCTTGTTGGCCGTGGCCAGCAGCAGGCGGGCGGTCACGACGCGAGGGCCTTCTGCTGGGCGGCGGCGAGCTCCGCGCAGCCGAGGACGCCGAGGTCGAGCAGGGCATCGAGCTGGTCGCGGCGGAACACGTTGGCCTCGCCGGTGCCCTGGACCTCGACGAAGTCGCCGTTGCCGGTGCAGACCACGTTCATGTCGACGTCGGCGGCGACGTCCTCCGTGTACATGAGGTCGAGACGGGGTTCGCCGGCGATGATGCCGACGCTGACCGCCTGGATGGAGCGGTGCACGACCGCGGCCGGCTTGCCGGCCAGCGACTTACGGTCGGCGAGCCAGGTGACGGCGTCGTGGAGCGCGACATACGCCCCGGTGATGGCCGCCGTCCGGGTGCCGCCGTCGGCCTGCAGCACGTCGCAGTCGAGGACGATGGAATTCTCCCCGAGCGCCTTGAGGTCGATGCAGGCCCGCAGGCTGCGCCCGATCAGCCGGGAGATCTCCTGGGTCCGGCCGCCGACCTTGCCCTTGACGCTCTCACGGTCACCGCGGGTGTTGGTGGCGCGCGGCAGCATCGCGTATTCGGCGGTGACCCAGCCGAGCCCGGAGCCCTTGCGCCAGCGCGGGACGCCCTCGGTCACGCTGGCCGTGCAGAGCACCCGGGTGTCGCCGAACTCGACGAGCACCGATCCCTCGGGATGGATGCTCCACCGGCGGGTGAGGGTCACGGGACGGAGTTGATCCGGCGCTCGGCCGTCGGGGCGTGCCATGGCAAAGAGCCTAGGCGGACCGTGACCTCTGCGCGCCGCCGGGTGCCGGGCCTGTGGACAACGTGCGCGTCAGAGCCGGGCGTGTGGACAACGTGCCCGTCGGAGCCGGGCGTGTGGACAACGCGCCCGTCAGAGCCCGGCCTGTGGACAACGCGCCCGTCAGAGTCCATCGCCCGAGGCGCCGATCGGCACCGCGGGTCGCAGCGTCCGTGCGCTCTGCCGGGCGAGCACCGGCCGCGGCGCGGGCCGGGCCCCGTGCGCCCGTAGGAAACCGTCGACGGCCTGCGGCCATCCGAAGAGCTCGGCCCGGGAGCGTGCGGCGGCGCGGCGTTCCGGCTCGGGACGTTCCATCAGATTGCGCACGCCCGCAGCGAATTCCTCCGGCGTGCCCGGCACGGCCATTCCGGCCTCGCCCACGACCTCGGGCAGCGCGCTGCCTTCGTTGACCACCACCGGCGTGCCGCACGCCAGGGCCTCCAGGGCGGCGAGCCCGAACGTCTCCACCGGCCCGGGTGCGAGGGCGATATCCGCGCTGGCAAGAAGTGCGGCGACGTCGTCACGGTCGGTGATGTGCCCCGCGAAGCGCACGGGCAGTCGCGCCGCACGGTAGGCCAGCGCGGCCCGTCGCGATCCGTCGCCGGCCATCACCAGCACGGCGGGAACCTTGGCGGCGCGCAGCGCGGCGATGGTGTCCACCGCGAGCTCGGGGCGCTTGTCCGCGGAGAGCCGGCTGCAGTAGACCACCAGCAGTTCGTCGGGCCGGGCGTAGCGCTCGCGCAGGACCGCGTCGCGGCGGCTCGGGCGGAACTGGTGCAGATTGACCCCGAGCGGAATCTCCACCAGGTTGGGCACGCCGAGGCGGCGGAACTCCGCGGCGGCGAAGGCGGTGGTGCAGACGATCTGGTCGAACGACTCCGCCGTACGCCGGTTGAGCCGGTCGGCGAGCGAGTCGCGGTGTGGCATGCCCCAGACGCCCAGCAGCCCTGCCAGGCTCTCGTGGGACACCATCATCGACCCGACCCCGCGCTCGCGCGCCCACGTGCCGGTCCAGCGCAGGGTGGCGCGGTCGGACACCTCGAGGCGGTCCGGGGCCAGTTCGTCGAGCAGGCGGGCCAGCCGGCGGCGCCCCGCCAGGACCCGGTAGCCGCCCGTCCGCGGCAGGTGATGGCCCGGCAGCGTGATGACGCGACCCTGGTCGGTCATCTCGTCGGAGTGCGCGCGGCCCGGCATGATCAGAATCGGCTCATGTCCCGCCCGCCGGTAGCCCTCGCCGAGGTGGCGCAGGGCCGTCCGCAAGCCGCCGGGGCGAGGTGAGACGAAGTTCGCCAGTCGGACGATGCGCAGCCCGCGCCCGCCCACTGATCCACCGGTCATGCAGGGCACTCCAAGGTCACAATCGAATCGATGGTGCGCTGGTGCCGTCCCCTCGGCTCAGAGATCGTAGCGGGCGCCGGGTCGGACCACCTCCACCGGACCCGCGTACGCGGCGCACGCCGCCTCCACAGTAGAGGCTTCGGAAGCCCAGGCGGGAACCAGATGGGTCAGGAGCAGACGGGCCACGTCGGCCTTGGTGGCGGCCTCCCCGGCCTCCCCGCCGGTCAGATGCAGGTCGGGCGGGTTGGCCATGCCGTCGAGGTAACTTGCCTCACAGAGGAACAGATCGGCGCCCTGCGCCAGGCGCAGCAACGGCTCGCAGGGGGCAGTGTCCGACGAGTAGGCGAGGACGCGGCCGTTGTGCTCCACCCGTACGCCATAGGTCTCGATCGGATGGTTGACCCGGTCGGCGGTGACGGTGAAAGGGCCGATCGGGAACGTGCCGGGTTGCAGGGCATAGAAGGTGTAGACGTCATCGACGGGCTCGTTCTCGGCGCTGTAGGCCGCGGAGATGCGCTCGGCGGCGCCCATCGGCGCGTAGACCGGCAGCGGGGGCAGCGGCCCGCCGGGAGCGTAGCGGCGGACCACCACGTACGTGCAGGCGTCGAGCATGTGATCGCAGTGCAGGTGAGTCAGCAGGATCGCGTCGACGGCGTCGATGCTCGCGTAGCGCTGCAGCGCGGACAGTGAGCCGGAGCCGAAGTCGATCAGCAGCCGGAAGCCGTCGGCCTCCACGAGGTAGGCGGAACAGGCCGACTCGGGGCCGGGGAAACTGCCGGCACAGCCGAGAACGGTCAGTCGCATGCGGGTCCCTCTGGTTCACACTCGGTCGTCCACTTCTTTGCCGACTGACCACCGGCAAATATTGCAGACCAGTCAATCACGCTGCGCAGCCTACGCCGGGACCAGCGCGTCACGTAAACGTCTGATCGATTTGTCGCTAAATCGACAACGTATGTCACACCGGGCGTGAGCTGGGTCATTTTCGGTCGCGTTACGCCTCGTGAGTCTTATCCGTTGCACACCGTGAAGGGGACAGACGGGGCAAATGCAAAGGGGCGAAAAGTGACGACGACGGACGTGGACCACACCACCGCGACACCCGAGGCGACGGCGCCGGAGGTCGTGCCTTTCGGATGGGAACCCGCCCGCCCTGCCGCTCCGCTGCCCGCCGGCGACGAGGCCCTGTTCCGCTTCCCGGCCGCCGACGACCCCGCCCCGGGCACCCGCCGCCTGCTGGGCATGTCCATCTACGCGTCGCTGCTGGGCCTGGCCGGCGTGGGCGTCGGCGTACGCGGGCTGCTGTCGCAGATCGGCGGCGGGGTGCCCGGCTGGTACACGTGGGTCCTGGCCTTCCTGGGCATGGTGAGCGTGGCGCTGGCGGTGGGCGCGTTCCTGTCGATCCACCGGCGGATGCTGCCGTGGATCCTGCTGATCGCGGCGGCGGTGCCGCTGATCGCGGACATCATGCTCGCGGTGGCCTACTAGTCCGGCCCCGCCCCCGACGGCCTCAGGCCGGCCCTGGGGGTCTCACTCCGAGCGCGGCGCGGTCTCCGCCCCGGTGCGGCGGCCTACATCGACCCGGCGACCGCATCGACCCGGCCTCCCCGCACCAGCCCCGGCCTCCCGCCTCGACCGGGCGGCCCGCCTCGACCCGCCTCCCGCACCAGCCCGGAGCGGCTTTCCCGGCGCGGTGGCCCGAGGCCGAGCTCGGCGGTTCTCAGGCCCAGCGCCGCCGAGCTCGGTGATTCTCAGGCCCAGAGCTGGCCTTCGAGGGCGTCCTCCGCGTCGGAGAGGGTGCCGCCGTACGCGCCGGTCGAGAGGTATTTCCAGCCCGCGTCGGCGACCACGAAGGCCACGTCCGCCCGCCGGCCGTCCCTGACCGCCTCGTGGGCCACCGCGAGCGCCGCGTGCAGGATGGCGCCGCTGGAGAAGCCCGCGAAGATGCCCTCGACCTCGACGAGCTGGCGGGTACGCAGGACCGCGTCCCGGGTGCCGACCGAGAAGCGCCGGGTCAGCACCGTGGCGTCGTAGAGCTCGGGCACGTAGCCCTCGTCGATGTTGCGCAGGCCGTACACCAGCTCGCCGTAGCGGGGTTCCGCCGCGATGATCTGGATGCCGTCGACCTTCTCCCGCAGGTAGCGGCCCGTGCCCATGAGCGTGCCCGTGGTGCCCAGGCCCGCGACGAAGTGCGTGATCGTCGGCAGGTCGTGCAGCAGCTCCGGGCCGGTCGTCTCGTAGTGGGCGCGGGCGTTCGCGGCGTTGCCGTACTGGAAGAGCATCACCCAGTCCGGGTGCTCCGTCGCGATCTGCTTGGCGACGGCGACCGCCTGGTTGGAGCCGCCCGCCGCGGGAGAGAAAATGATCTCCGCGCCGTACATGCGCAGGAGCTGGACGCGCTCCGCCGACACGTTCTCGGGCATCACGCAGACCAGTCGGTAGCCGCGCGTCTTGGCGACCATGGCCAGCGAGATGCCGGTGTTGCCGCTGGTGGGCTCCAGGATCGTGTCGCCGGGGCGGAGGCGACCGGACTCCTCCGCCTCGCGCACCATGAACAGCGCCGGCCGGTCCTTGATGCTGCCGGTCGGGTTGCGGTCCTCGAGCTTCGCCCAGAGCCGCACCGGCGGCGCCCCCTCGGGCACCGTCGGTGCGAGCCGGGGCAGGCCGACGAGCGGCGTGCCCCCACAGGCGTCCAGAAGGCTCTCGTAGCGAGCCATGGCGGTTACCTACCGAGCAGGGCGGCGGCTGCGACGAAGCCGAGCGCACCGCCGGCCACCGCCGGCAGGATCGTCACGGAGTCGCCGTCGCTGACCTGGGCGTCCAGCGCGCCGAGGAAGCGGACGTCCTCGTCGTTGACGTAGATGTTGACGAAGCGGTGCAGGCCGCCCTCGGGGGTGATGAGCCGCCCCTTGATGCCGGAGTGCTTGGCGTCCAGGTCGTCGATCAGCCGGGACAGGGTGTCACCGGAGCCCTCGACGACCTTCGAGCCGCCGGTGTAGGTGCGCAGAATGGTCGGAACGCGAACTTCGATAGCCATGGCAGTGATGCTCCTAGCAAGAAAGAGGATGTCGAGAGACGTTCAGGGCAGGTCGGGAGTCGTCGCTCAGCGACACTCGTAATAAACCGACGCAGGGCTCTGCCCGAACATGTACGACTGGACGGCGAGACCGTCCGCACTCTTCCTCACGCGTCCACCGTCGCATCCACGATGTTGACCTTTTCCTCGGTCACCACACCGTCCACGATACGGAACGAGCGGATCTCCTCGGAATCCGTTTCACGGGTCGAGACGAGCAGGTAGTGGGCACCCGGCTCACCGGCGAACGAGATGTCCGTGCGGGACGGATATGCCTCGGTCGCGGTGTGCGAGTGGTAGATGACGACCGGTTCCTCGTCGTTGTCGTCCATCTCGCGCCACACCCGCAACTGCTCCATCGAGTCGAACTCGTAGAACGTCATCGAACGCGCCGCGTTGTCCATGGCGATGAGCCGCGTCGGCAGGTCGCTGCCGATCGGGCCGGCGACCACGCCGCAGGCCTCGTCGGGGTGGTCCCGGCGGGCGTGGGCGACGATCGCTTCGATGATCGCGCTGTCGATGGTCAGCACGCCGTTCACATTACCGCGACGCGCGCGAGACGTGAGCGTGGCAGTGGTCACGCGCTACGCCTACTCGATCTCCGGAGAGCGTTGAGCAGCGGCTCCTGGAGCGCGTGACGTGAGCGTGGCAGTGGTCACGCGCTACGCCTGCTCGATCTCCGGGAGGGCGTTGAGCAGCGACTCCTGGAGATAGCCCAGGTACGCGTACACGGAAAGCTGGAAGACCCGGCTGGACCCGGGATCGTGGATCACGGCCTCGTCGAGCTCCTCGCCGAGGTCGGTGTCGGACTGGATGTCGAGCCGGGTCGCCATGGCCAGCCGGGCGTCGTTGATGGCGCGCAGCCAGGCCTCGGCCTCCTCGCCGTCCAGGCGCACCTCGCCGGGGCCGTCGTCCGGCAGCGCCGCCAGGATCGCACCCGCCTGGTCGATCTTGCCCGTCTTGAGGTCCCCCTCGGTATAGAGGCGAAACTCGGCGGAGTCGTCGGGACGGTCGGGGTAGATGTCGGGGAAGAGCCGCGAGACGACGGGATCGGTGTGGTCGAAACCGTCCATCAGCAGGCCGACCACCTCGCCGGCCACCTTGCGCAGCACCCGCACCTCATCCACGGCGAAGGTGGCCACACACTGGTTGCCGTTGCGCCGGAACATCAGCCGATCACCCGCCTAGCATCGATCCCAAGCGCGAACGTCACGCGCGGTCCACCGTCGCCCACAGACCGTATCCATGAAGCTGGGAGGCGTCCATCTCCATGCGCTCCCGCGCGCCGCTCGACACGACCGCCTTGCCCTTGTTGTGGACGTCCATCATGAGCTTCTCGGCCTTCTCGTGGCTGTAGCCGAAGAGCTTCTGGAACACCCAGGTCACGTACGACATCAGATTGACCGGATCGTCCCAGACGATGGTCACCCACGGCCGGTCATCAGCCGGCACCTCCTCGATCTGCGGCGTCTCGACGGGAGCGACCTGAGGCAACGCCATGCCCCCCATCGTGCCACGCCGCCCGGGGAACGGGTCCAGCCGCCGAGGGATGACGCGGCCCGGATCTCGTGTTCCGCCCCCGCCGGGCCGGACCGCGGCAGCGACCGGTAGGGGGTGGGAAGCAGCAGGTCCAGGGCCCGACGGCGCGGAAATCGCCCGGCGCGGACGACGATCGCCCGGCACGGAAGGGCAGGCACCCGAGCGCCCGCGGGCAACCAGGCCGGCCACGGGCAACCAGGCCGGTTACGCGGCCCGGTGCAGGTGCCCGGGCCCGCCCCGCCAGGCACGGCCCGGGCACGTCGCGCCGGCACCGCCGAACCGTAAACGGCCGGAACGCCTCGGGACAGATGTCGGATTACTCACCGTTTTACCCGCACATACTCATTCCGGGCACGGGACCCTGGGGGGCCGCGAAGATGATGGATCTCGATATGCTGAGCCCGTGGAGCACTGGGAATTCGTCGGTCGCGCCGACGAGTTGGCCCGCCTCCGCAGCGTCGCGACCAGCGAGTCCGAGCGGGGCCTGATCCTCAGTGGGGTTGCCGGCATCGGGAAGAGCCGGTTGCTGCGCGAGGCGGTCACCGGCCTTCCGACGGACAAGTGGGCGGTGTTCTCCGCCTCGGCCACCATCGCGAGTTCCGGACTGCCCTTCGGTGGTCTCGCCCAGATCCTGCCGCCGGACCCGCCCGCCGGCCTCTCCCCCGCCGGGCTGCTGCGGTGGGCCGCCGAGGCCCTGCACACCGCCGCCGGTGACTGCCCGATCGTGCTCGCCGTCGACGACGCCCACCTGCTCGATCCGCCCTCGGCGGCGCTGGCGCACCTGCTCGTCCGCGAGGGCGCGACGCTGCTCGCCACCCTGCGGACCTCCGAGCCGGTCCCGCCGCCGATCTCCGCACTGTGGACCGAGGGTCTCGTCGGCCACGCCGAGCTGGCACCGCTGCACACCGACGAGTCCCAGGCGCTGCTCACCGCCCTGACCGGCGGCCCGGTCGAGGCGGGGTCCGCACAACGGCTCGGCCGGCTGGGTGGCGGCAATCCGCTGCTGCTGCGCGAGCTGGTCATGGCCGCGGTCCGCGGCGGGGAGCTGCTCCCGGCGTACGGTTTCTGGCGCTGGACCGGCCGCCTCATGCTGGCGCCGAGCCTGGCAGAGCTGGTCGACGCCCGGGTCGGCAGCCTGACGGCCGGGGTCCGCGACGTCCTGGAGCTCACCTCCTTCGGCGAGCCGATCGGCCTGCCGCTGCTGCTGCGCGCCGCCGACCCGGCCGACGTCGAGGCCGCCGAGGAGCGCGGGCTGATCCGGGTGACCCGCGACGAACGCCGGCGCGACGTGAGCCTGGCGCACCCGCTCTACGGCGAGGTCGTGCGCCGCCGGTGCCCGGTCACCCGC
The DNA here is from genome assembly GCF_003751945.1 of Couchioplanes caeruleus. Classification (NCBI taxonomy): domain Bacteria; kingdom Bacillati; phylum Actinomycetota; class Actinomycetes; order Micromonosporales; family Micromonosporaceae; genus Couchioplanes; species Couchioplanes caeruleus. The sequence continues at coordinate 3,013,516 of NZ_RJKL01000001.1, forward strand.
GCCCGGCGGCTGTTGGCCACCCTCGCCGACCTGGTGGAAGCCGTCGGTGCCCGGCGCCGCGACGATCTGCTGCGGGTCGCGGTCTGGCGGCTCGACTCCGGCACGGCCCAGAACGGCGCGCTGCTGCTCGACGCGGCGTCCCAGGCCTTCGCCCGCTTCGACATCGGCCTGGCCTGCCGCCTGGCGTCCGCCGCCCACGACGCCACCACCCATAGCCCCGCCACCCACGACGCCACCACCCACAGCCCCGCCACCCACGAAACCGCCACCCACAGCCCCGCCACCCGCAAAACCGCCACGTACAGCCCCGCCACCCACGAAACCGCCACCCACAGCCCCGCCACCCGCGAGACCGCCACCATCCACAAGCGCGCGATCCACAAGCCCGGCGCCCGCGGACCAGGCCCGGCCGTCGAGCTGCTGGCCACGGCGCTGCTCTTCGCGGACGAGCCCGAGGAAGCCCTGGCGGTCCTGGACGCGTCGCCGGAGGACGGCGCCCGGTGGGCCACCGCCCGCGCGACGGTGGAGTTCTTCGGCCTGGGCAGGCCCGAGGCCGCCGACGCGCTCGCCGCCGCCCGGCACGCCGACCCGGCCGACGCGGCGCGCATCACCGCCGTCGAGTCCTTCATCCGCCTCCAGTGCGACCAGGCTTCCCGGGCCCGGGAGCTCGCGGTCGGCGTCCTCGGCAACCCGGCGGCGAGCGATTCCGCCCGCGGGCTGGCGCGGTGCGTACTCGCCTTCCTGGCGGCGCTCGCCGGCGACCCCGACGGCGCGTGCGAGCTGCTCACGACCGCCGGTGCCGACAGCGCGGCCTGGCGGCGGGACATCCCGGCCCTGCAGTACGCGCTGCAGATGTGCGAGGGCACGCTGGCGAGCGTCTCGCTGGACCTGCCGGCGATCGACCGGATCGTCACCGCGGAGTTCGCCACCCTCGCCCAGATCGGCGGCTTCGGCTTCGGTTCGGGCTGGGTGTCGCTGCTGGAGTGCCGGGCCGCATGGCTGGCGGGCCGCACCGACGAGGCGCTGCGGGCGGTGGAGCAGGCCTGTGCCGCGCTCGCCATGACCCGCGTCTACGACGGCTGCGCCCACTTCGCCCGGGCCCTCATCGCGGCGCAACGCGGCGATCACGCCCTGGCCCGGTCGTCGCTGGAGATTGCGGACTCGGGGGCCGGCCACGCCACCGGCCTCTACTACGCCTGGCGGCAGCAGGCCCGAGCCTGGACCCACGCCTGCGCGGGAGATCCGGCGACGGCCGTACGCCTGCTGCTCGACGTCGCCGCCCGCCTACGCACGGCGGGTTTCCGCGCGGTGGAGTTGCTGGTGCTCTACGACCTCGTCCGGCTGGGCAGCCCCGAGCTCGCCGCCGCCCGGATGGCCGAGCTGGCCGCGTCCGTCGGCGGGCGGGCGACCCCGCTGCTGGTGCGCCACGCGTGCGCCGGCACGGAGGGCGAGGCGCACCTCGCGGTGGCCCGGGAGTTCTCCGTACTCGGCTATCAGGTGTTCGCGGCTGAGGCGGCCGCCCGCGCGGTTCAGATCTTCCGCACCGATCGGGATCCGCGGGCACTGGGCGCCAGCACCCTGCTCGCCGATCTGCTGGCCCGCTGCGAGACCCTCCGGACCCCCGCCCTGCTGGCGGTCCAGCCGGCGCTGACCGTCCGTGAACGCCAGGTCGCGGAGCTGGCCGCGGGTGGGGTCCGCAGCCGCGAAATCGCCGACCGGCTCTTCCTGTCGCCACGCACCGTGGAGAACCACCTACAGCGCGTCTACACCAAGCTCGGAGTGAGCGGCCGCAACGAGCTGGCGCCCGCACTGCGATTGCTGCCGCAATAGGGTAGGGGCGTGACTGCCGCATTCTCTCCCGCGTTGCTGACCGATCAGTACGAGCTGACCATGGTGAGTGCGGCCCTCAGGGACGGGACGGCGCATCGCCGCAGCGTCTTCGAGGTGTTCGCCCGCAGACTGCCCAGCGGGCGCCGCTACGGCGTGGCCGCCGGCCAGGGACGGCTGATGGAGCTGGTCCGCGACTTCCGCTTCACCGACGAGGACGTGACCTTCCTGCGGAAGGCGGGCATCGTCGACGAGGCCACGGCATCCTGGCTCGCGGACTATCGGTTCACGGGCGACATCGACGGGTACGCCGAGGGCGAGCTCTTCTTCCCCGGCTCCCCGATCCTCACCGTGTCCGGCGGGTTCGCGGAGTGCGTGGTGCTGGAGACGCTGATCCTGTCGGTGCTCAACCACGACTGCGCCATCGCCTCGGCGGCCGCCCGGATGGTCACCGCCGCGCGAGGCCGGCCGATCATCGAGATGGGCTCCCGGCGTACGCACGAAGAGGCCGCCGTGGCCGCGGCCCGCGCGGCCTACCTCGCGGGTTTTGCCTCCACGTCGAATCTCGCGGCGGGCGGGCGCTACGGCATTCCGACCACGGGTACGTCCGCGCACGCCTTCACCCTGCTCCACGACGACGAACCGGCCGCGTTCGCCTCGCAGGTGGCGGCGCTGGGCAAGAACACGACGCTGCTGGTGGACACGTACGACATCGCGCAGGGCATCCGCAACGCCATCGCGGTGGCAGGCCCGGACCTGCGGGCGATCCGCATCGACTCGGGCGACCTGTCGGTCCTGGCCCAGCACTCCCGCGAACTGCTCGACACCCTCGGGGCCACCGAAACGAAGATCATCGTCTCGGGCGACATGGACGAGTACGCGATCGCGACCCTGGCCGCGGAGCCGGTCGACATGTACGGCGCGGGCACGGCGGTGGTCACCGGCTCCGGGGCACCCACGGCCGGGCTGGTCTACAAGCTGGTCGAGGTGGAGGGCCGGGCGGTGGTGAAGCGCTCGGAGAACAAGGCGACGGTCGGCGGCCGCAAGACGGCGATCCGCCGCCACAAGCCCACCGGCACGGCCACCGAGGAGATCGTCGTCTCCCAGGGCGTGCCCGATCACCAGCCGAACGACCGGCTGCTGCAGCGCTCCTTCGTGGTCGGCGGCGAGGTGGCCGAGGCGTCGACGCTGGCGGAGTCGCGCGAGCATCTGCGGCAGTGCCTGATCTCGATCCCGTGGGAGGGGCTCAAGCTCTCGGCCGGAGACCCGGCCGTCCCCGTCACGGTCGTCCCCACCACCTGACCGGCCGAAGCATCCCGGAGGAACCATGCCTCGCGCTCTGATCATCGTCGACGTCCAGAACGACTTCTGCGAGGGCGGCTCGCTGGCCGTCCAGGGCGGCGCCGGCGTGGCAGCCGCCATCTCCTCGGCGCTCGCCGGCGCCGAGGGCCGCTGGGACCACGTGGTGGCGACGAAGGACTACCACGTCGACCCGGGTGCGCACTTCAGCTCGCACCCCGACTTCGTGGACTCGTGGCCGGTGCACTGCGTGGTGGGCACGCCCGGCTCGGAGTTCCATCCGGCGTTGGCCACGGACCGGGTGGAGGCGGTCTTCCACAAGGGCGAGCGCGCGGCGGCGTACTCCGGCTTCGAGGGCCACACCGACACCGGCGAGGGCCTGGCGGAGTGGCTGCAGGACCGCGACGTGACCGAGGTCGACGTGGTGGGCATCGCGACCGACCACTGCGTGCGGGCGACGGCGCTGGACGCCAAGGAGGCGGGCTTCGGCACCACGGTGCTGCTGGACCTGACGGCCGGCGTCGCACCGGCGACCACGGCGGCGGCGCTGGCGCAGTTCGAGGAGGCCGCGGTGAGGACGTCGGGCGACCCGATCGTCATCACCGCACCCTGAGCCCGGCCCGCCCGGCTCAGCGGGTGGGGACCGGCGTGTCGTCCTGCCTCGGGAACTCGACCGCGGGGCCGGCCTCGCCGCGATCCCAGACGCCCTCTCCGGTCCGCGCCGGGACGCCTTCGGCGGCTTCCTCGGGCTCGGCGCCGCGGCGGCGGAGTTCCGCCGGGAGCACCAGCAACGCCACCGCGAGCCCCACGCCACCGACCGCCGCGAATCCCCAGGCCGGCGACGTCGCGTCCATCACCATGCCCGCCAGCGGTGCGCCCAGCGCGACACCCACCGTCAGAGACGAGTTGTGCCAGCCCATCGCCTCGCCGCGGGCGGCGGCGGGGGTCAGCCGGCTCACCGCGTCCGCCGTGGCGGTAATCGTCGGGGCGCACAGAGCGCCCGCGGGCAGCAGGAGGAACCCGAGCAGCCACCAGTGACTGCCGCCCAGGCCCACGGGGATCGTGAGCAGGGCCATCGGGGCCAGCAGCAGCAACGGCGACAGGCCTCGCTTGACCGTTCCGTACGCGAAGCCGCCCAGCAACGAGTAGGCGGCCCACATGGCGAGTACCGCCCCGGTCCACTCGACCTCGCCGGAGTGCTGGAGCACGGCCACCACCGCGACGTCCGTGCCGCTGAGCACCAGGGTGGCGGCGCTGCTGGTGGCCAGCACCGCGATCAGGCGGGGTCGCAGCCAGGCGCTGCGAGGGACCCGCTCGCCGGCCGAGATCGGCGCCTCGTCCTCGCCCCGGATCGGCGGGTTGAGCAGGTAGAGGCCGATGCCGGAGGCCAGGATGCCGGCGCCGACGGTGAACATCGCGACACGCGCCCCCGCGGTCGTGGAGATCAGGACGCCCAGGGCGGGCCCGGCCATGAACGACAGCTCGGTGGTGATCGAGTCGAGCGCGAAGGCGGGCAGCCGATGGGACTCCGGGGCCAGCGCGGCGATCGACTGCCGGGCCACCGAGAACGCGGGGAGCGTCAGGAACCCGCCGATCAGGGCGGCGACGAGCAGAGCCCAGTACGGCAGGGACTGCGCCGCGGTCCAGAACGTCACCTCGGCGGCGGTGGTGAGCACCAGCACGGGCCGCAGCCCCTTGCGGTCGGTGATCCGCCCCAGGACGGGAGCGCCCAGCGAGCCACCGATGGTGAAGGCGGCGCCGACCAAGCCGGCGGCGCCGTACCCGAGGTGGAGATCCTGGGTGACGTGCAGCGTGAGCACGACCGTCCCTGCGGTGATGGGTATCCGGGCGAGGGTCGCCACGATGAGCAACGACGGGATACCGCGCAGGGCGAGCGTCTCCCGGTAAGGCGTGAGTGTCATTACGGTCCTAACCTCCGCCCGACAGTGTCCGCCAGGGGTACGACATTCCCAACGGATTTGACGGAGCTCACCCCGGCCCCGGCACGAAGAAGCCCGCCCCGGCCGATTGCCGGGGCGGGCTTCTGGTGTCAGTGCCTACTTGTGGTCGCTCAGGTCTTCCTGGTAGGTCGCACCGCCGTCGGACTCGCCGGTCAGCGGCCGGGCGCCGCCCTCCGGCGGGCCGGCGAGGGATTCGCCCGCGGCGAGCTCGGGGTACTTGGCGTCGAACGCCGGGCGCTCCGAGCGGATCCGCGGCATGCGGTCGAAGTTACGCAGCGGCGGCGGACAGGACGTCGCCCACTCGAGAGAGTTGCCCGCGCCCCACGGGTCGTCCACCGTGACGAGCTGGCCGACCTTGTACGACTTCCAGACGTTGTAGATGAACGGCAGGGTCGAGGCGCCGAGCACGAACGCGCCGATGGTCGAGATCATGTTCAGCGTGGTGAAGCCGTCGTCGGGCTGGTAGTCGGCGTAGCGGCGCGGGAAGCCCTCGGCGCCGAGCCAGTGCTGCACCAGGAACGTGGCGTGGAAGCCCAGGAACGTCAGCCAGAAGTGGATCTTTCCGAGCCGGTCGTCGAGCATCCGGCCGAACATCTTCGGGAACCAGAAGTAGATGCCGGAGAACACCGCGAACACGATCGTGCCGAAGAGCACGTAGTGGAAGTGCGCGATGACGAAGTACGAGTCCGACACGTGGAAGTCGATCGGCGGGGCGGCGAGCAGCACGCCGGAGAGGCCACCGAACAGGAACGTGACCAGGAAGCCGATCGCGAACAGCATCGGCGACTCGAAGCTGATCTGGCCGCGCCACATCGTGCCGATCCAGACGAAGAACTTCATGCCGGTCGGTACCGCGATCAGGAAGCTCAGGAAGCTGAAGAACGGCAGCAGCACCTGGCCGGTGACGAACATGTGGTGCGCCCACACGCTCATCGACAGGGCCGCGATCAGCAGGGTCGCGCCGACCAGACCCTTGTAGCCGAAGACCGGCTTGCGGCTGAAGACCGGGATGACCTCGGTGATGATGCCGAAGAACGGCAGCGCGATGATGTACACCTCGGGGTGGCCGAAGAACCAGAAGAGGTGCTGCCACAGCATCGGGCCGCCGGTGGAGATGTCGAACACATGGGCGCCCAGCACCCGGTCGGCGGCCAGCGCGAACAGCGCGGCGGCCAGGAACGGGAAGACCATGATCACCAGAAGGCTGGTGACCAGGATGTTCCACGTCATGATCGGCATCCGGAACATGGTCATGCCCGGCGCCCGCAGCGTGATGATCGTCGTGATGATGTTGACGCCACCCAGGATGGTGCCCAGGCCGGACAGCGCCAGGCCGACCACCCACATGTTGCCGCCGACGCCCGGCGAGTGCAGGTCGTCGCTGAGCGGCGTGTACGCGAACCAGCCGAAGTCGGCGGCGCCACCGGGGGTGAGGAACCCGCTGATGGTGATCGTGCCGCCGAACAGGTACAGCCAGTAGGCGAAGGCGTTGAGCCGCGGGAACGACACGTCGGGGGCGCCGATCTGGATCGGCACCACGAAGTTCGCGAAGGCGAACACGATCGGCGTCGCGAAGAACAGCAGCATGATCGTGCCGTGCATCGTGAACATCTGGTTGTACTGCTCGGGCGACAGGACCTGCATGCCCGGCCGGGCCAGCTCGGTGCGCATGAGCAGGGCCATGAACCCGCCCAGGATGTAGAACACGAAGGCGGTGATCATGTACATGATCCCGATCTGCTTCGCGTCCGTCGTCCGCAGGATCCGCGCGAGGGCCGAGCCCTTGACCTGCTGCCTGACCGGCCATGGCCGGGTCACGATCGGCTTAGGCGCAACGGTCGTCACGGATGTCCTCCGGTGTCTCGTTTCGTCCCACTGCGTACGCCTGAGATCAAAGGCGTACTCCGCAGGCAGAATAGTCCCCCGCCGACCTTCGGCGAGCACGGGGTGACCAACGACCATCCACGTCTCAGAACGGCTCCACGAGCGGCCGGTAGTGACCGGTGAAGATCTGCTGGCCCCGCCTGCGCAGCATAGGGTCGCGCTCGACCGGGATCTCGTCCCGGGTCCGGTCCCGCTCGTGGGTCTGCTCGCGGACCAGGTCACAACGGTCCCGCCGGCGTCCTTCATATGCCCGCAGGGCTGCGGAAACGTCGCCACCGGCGGCGCTGAGCACCTCGCCGAGGACGACGGCGTCCTCCAGGGCCATCGCCGCACCCTGGGCGAGGCTCGGCGCGGTGGCGTGAGCGGCGTCACCGACCAGCAGCACCGGCCCGGCGGTCCAGGCGTCGATCGCCACCTCGTCGGTGCGGGCGACCTGCACCTTCTCCACGGCGTCGAGGATCGCCGGCACGCATCCGCCGAAGTCGCCGAACAGCTCGCGCAGCCGTGCGCGAGGATCCGGCGGATTGGGCATCCCGGGCTCGGCCGTCTCGTCGGCGTAGCAATACAGCCGCCGGCCGCCCATCGGCATGGCCACGAACTGGCAACGGTCGCCGAGGAACGCCGTCCAGTCGCTGAGCACGGGCCCGCCGCTGACCACGCTGCGGTAGACGATCTGCCCGGTCGGCACCGCGGCGCCGCCGAGGCCGGCCTTTTCGCGGATCGTGGAGCGCCGCCCGTCGGCGCCGACCACCAGGTCGTACTCCGCGACGCTGCCGTCGCCGAACTCGACCTTGGCAGCGCCGTCGATGATGGCCAGGTCACGCACAGCGGTGTCGTAGCGCACCGCCCCGCCGACGCCGGTGAGCAGCACCTGCTGCAGGTCGGCGCGGGACAACGCGCGTGACTCCCCCACTCCGGCCCAGAGCGCGGCGACATCCAGCTCGAAGAGCTCGCCACCGGCGCTGTCCAGGAAGACCTGGCGGAAGATCAGGTCGCCGAGGGGCCGCAGCGGCGCGTCGAGGCCCAGCAGGCGCATGGCGCGCGACGCGTTGCCTGGCAGGAAGATGCCGGCGCCGGGGCTCATCGTGGCGGGAAGTTCCTCCACCACGTCGGGACGGAAGCCGGCGATCCGCAGCCCCCTGGCGGCGGCGAGACCACTGACACCAGCGCCCACGACCAGGATGCGCAAGGTCATCGCAGCAACGCCTCCGAGGGGTGGTGGATACGCGTCGGAGCCAAGACACTACCCGGCGCCACTGACGCTTGAAACCCACGATCATCGCGGCGTCCGATTTGTTCAAGACGAACACTCCAGCGTGCTCGTAGCGTATCGCTCATGGCACCTACCTTTGCTGCGATCGGCCTAGCGGTGGCCGACATGGGAAAGTCACTCGCGTTCTATCGCCGGCTCGGCCTCGACATTCCGGCCGGTGCCGAGGACGCGCCGCACGTGGAAGCCACCCTGCCCGGTGGCGTCAAGGTCATGTGGGACACCCATGAGACCATCCGGTCGTTCGATCCGGACTTCTCCGTCGTTCCCGGCGCCGGACGGATCAGCCTCGCCTTCGCCTGCGCCGGTCCGGCCGACGTGGACCGTACGCACGCCGCCCTGGTCGAGGCCGGCCACGAATCCCATCTGGCACCGTGGGACGCACCCTGGGGCCAGCGCTACGCCGTCGTGCTCGACCCCGACGGCAACGGCGTGGACCTCTTCGCACCCCTCACGTGACCAGCTCGCTCAGCGGCACCCCGGACAGGGCCTTCACGTCGCGCGCGAGGTGGGCCTGGTCGGCGTAGCCCGCCGTCACCGACACGTCGGCGAACGGACGGCCACGCCGGGCCAGCCCCACCGCCGTCTGCAGCCGCAGGATCCGGGCGAGCGTCTTGGGCCCGTACCCGAAGGCGGCCCGGCATCGTCGTTGGAGCTGCCGGGAGCTGAGGCCGCAGGAGTCGGCGATCGCGCCGACCGGCACGCCGGCGCGCGCTCCCGCGGCGACCGCGACCATCGTCCGGTCCGGGGTCCGCCATCGGCGCCGGGCGAAGTCCTCCAGCGCCGCGAGCGGGTCGCCGGCCTCGGCCAGCGGGCGCACCCGGGCCGGCGTCACCATGTCCGCCAGGGGCACCCGGCGGTCGGTGAGCTCGTCGGCGGGCACCCCGAGCACCGCGGCGCCGACGCCGTCGGCGAACCGCAACGCGACCAGCGTGCTGCCGGGCGGCGCCGCGGCGAGCTGCGCGGTCGTGTCAGGGCCCGCCACGAAGACGTCGCCGTCCTGCCAGATCACGTCGAGGCAGCCGTCAGGCAGAATCCGCTGGATCGTGCTGCCCGGCGGCACCGTGCTGCGCCAGGCGACGACGTGCGGCAGGCTCGAGGCCCATTCGGCGTACATGAGGCGACCCTGGCACGGGGGTACGACAGTTCCGCGGCCCGCTCGGAATGACAACGGTGTAGTCCCGGCGGACAATCGGCACATGGCCGACCGTCTGGACGAGTACCGGCGCAAGAGGGATGCGCGCCGCACGCCGGAGCCGGTGCCCCGGGTGCGGCCCCGCCCGACCGGCCGGAACAGGTTCGTCATCCAGCAGCACCACGCCCGCAGCCTGCACTGGGACGTCCGCCTGGAACGCGACGGCGTGCTGGTGTCGTTCGCCGTCCCGCGCGGGTTGCCCCGCGACCGCGCCCGCAACCACCTGGCCAAACACACCGAGGACCACCCGCTGGAATACCTCGCTTTCCACGGCGAGATCCCGGCCGGCGAGTACGGCGGCGGCCGGATGACCATCCACGACCACGGCACCTACGAGACGGACAAGTGGCGCGACGACGAGATAGGCGTCACATTCCACGGCGACCGCACCCACGGCCGGTACGTCTTCTTCCAGACCGGCGGCCGGGACTGGATGGTCCGGCGGATGGACCCGCCGGAACCCGGCTGGGAGAGCATGCCCGACGCCATGGCACCCATGCTCGCGACCCCGGCCCCCGGCCTGCCCCCGGACGACCACGACTGGGGCTACGAGCTGAGCTGGACCGGCCGCCGCACCATCGCGTACGTCTCCGGCGGCCGGGTGCGGCTCACCGACGCGGAGGGCACCGAGGTGACCTCCTGGTATCCGGAGCTGCGCCCGCTCGGGGAGGCGATCGCGCCGCTGGAGGCCGTCCTCGACGGAGAGATCGTGGCCTTCGACGGCCCGGCCGTCTCGCCGGAGCTGCTCGCCCGGCGCAAGGCACCGCGCGACTCCGCGGCCGCACGCCGGGCCGCCGAGCGCACGCCGGTGCACTTCCTGGTGTACGACCTTTTGTGGCTGGAAGGCCACTCCACCGTGGAGCTCGTCCGCTACGGCGAGCGCCGCGAGCTCCTGGATGGACTCGACCTCGCCGGCGACCACTGGCAGACGCCGCCCTACTTCAGCGGCGGTGGCGAGTTCGCCCGGGACGCGGCCCGGGCCCAGGGCCTGGACGGGATCGTCGCGAAGCGCCTCGACTCGCCCTATCTGCCGGGCCGCCGCAGCCGCATGTGGCTGACGATCGGGACCTGATTTTCCTTCAGTGAGGCCCCCGCCACCCGATCATGAGGTTTCCTCGGCGGAAGGGTCGGTCACCATGAGTCACTCGCTGCCGGAATCCGCCGATCTCTGGAACTCCGCCGTCGCCGTCCTCGGTCGCAGCCTCTCGGCACCTCCGACGAGCTGGGACGTCGCGGTCACCGCCGTGGGGCTCGCGTACGTGAATCCCACCCGGGCGTGGCGTGACCTGCGTCATCTGTTCGAGGGGCAGTGGCCCGACGGCCGCCTGGCGCACAACGGCGCCGGGCTCGTCCGGCCGCCGTTGCAGGCGATCGCCGCCTGGGAGGTCTACCGGCGGGCGGCCTCACACGGCGCGGTGTGCGCGTACGAGGCCGGCGCCGAGCTCGCGTGGCTCTACCCGCGGCTGGTGGCGCAGCAGGAGTTCCTGACCCGCGGACGCGACGCGGGCGGCGCCGGGCTGGCGAGCATCGTGCACCCGTGGGAGTCGGGGCTCGGCGACAGCCCGGCGTGGAACGCGGACCCGGCGCCCCGGCCCGGCTTCGCGGTCGAGTGCCCGGCCTTCAACGCGATCCTGGCCGCCGCGGAGCTGGCCCTCGTGCACCTCGCCGCGGTCGTGGGCGCGGACCCGACGGAACACCGCCGGCGCGCCCGGAAGATCACCGACGCCGTCGCCACGCGGCTCTACGACGGTCGGACCCGCAGCTTCCACTGCCGGGACGCGCGCACCGGCGTCCTGAGACCCGCATCGGGCGTCGACGGCCTGATGCCGCTGCTGCTGCCGGATCTGCCGCGGGAGCAGGTCGAGGCGATCATGGCGCAGGCCGGCTCCCCGCCGGGCGCTGAGACGATCCGGATCGACGTCACCTGGCTGCTGCGGCGCGGCATGCTGGTGCACGGCTACCTCGGCGCCGCGGAGGAGCTGCGTACGGCGATGATCCGGCTGGTGCACCGCGGCGGACTCCACGAGTCGTTCCATCCGTCCACCGGCGAGGGCGTCGGCGCCCCGGCCTCCGTCCCGGCCGCCGCGCTCTCCCTCGATCTGCTCACCGACCGTTCCGTTCCCGCGTACGCGCGGGCGGCCTAGAACCGCTCCGCCCCGATCGTCGTGTCCGGGCCGTGCCCCGTGTGCACCACGGTCTCCGGCGGCAGGGGCAGCAGCCGGTCCCGGATCGACCGCTCGATAGTGGGCCGGTCGCTGTGGGAGCGCCCGGTCGCCCCCGGACCGCCCTGGAACAGGGTGTCGCCGGTGAAGACGCAGCCCAGCTCGGGTGCGTACAGGCAGACGGCGCCCGGGCTGTGGCCCGGTGTGTGCAGCACCCGCAGGGTCGTCCCGGCCGCCTCGATCTCCTGGCCGTCGCTCAGCGGCGCCGGCATCGGCAGGCCCGGATGCGTCAGCTTCCACAGCACCTCCTCCGCGGGGTGCAGCAGCAGCGGCGCACCCGTCGCGGCGGCAAGCTCCGGAGCGACCCGGACATGGTCGTCATGCGCGTGGGTGAGGACGATGGCGGCGACCTCGCGGCCGTCCACCACCCGCAGGATCTCGGGTACGGAGTGCGGTGCGTCCACGACTACGCAGGTGGCGTCGTCGCCGATCACCCACACGTTGTTGTCCACGTCGAACGTCTCCCCGTCGAGGGAGAACGTGCCGCTGGTCGCCGTGTGATCGACGCGGGCACCCATCAGAAGATCACCACCGAGCGCAGCACCCCGCCGGCGTGCATCTTGGCGAACGCCTCCTCGACTTGGTCGAGGCGGATCTCCTCCGTCACGAACGCGTCGAGGTCCAGCCGGCCCTGCCGGTATAGCTCGGTCAGCAGGGGGAAGTCGCGGGTGGGCAGGCAGTCACCGTACCAACTGCTCTTGAGGGCACCGCCGCGGCCGAAGACGTCGAGCAGCGGCAGCTCGACGGTCATCTCCGGGGTCGGCACCCCGACCAGGACCACGGTGCCGGCCAGGTCGCGCGCGTAGAACGCCTGCCGGTACGTCTCCGGCCGGCCGACCGCCTCGACGACCACGTCGGCGCCGTGGCCGCCGGTGAGCTCCCGGACGGCCTCGACCACATCCGCGTCCCGCGCGTTGATCGTGTGGGTCGCGCCGAACGCCCGGGCCCACTCGAGCTTCTGGTCGTCGGTGTCGACCGCGATGATGGTGGTGGCGCCGGCCAGCGCCGCACCGGCGACCGCGCCGTCGCCGACACCGCCGCAGCCGATGACCGCCACGGAGTCGCCGCGGGTGACGCCCCCGGTGTTGATCGCGGCGCCGATGCCCGCCATGACGCCGCAGCCGAGCAGGCCGACGGCGGCGGGCCGGGCGGCCGGATCGACCTTGGTGCACTGACCGGCATGGACCAGCGTCTTCTCGACGAACGCGCCGATGCCCAGCGCGGGAGACAGCACGGTGCCGTCCTCCAGCGTCATCTTCTGCGCCGCGTTGTGCGTCTCGAAGCAGTACCACGGCTTGCCCCTGCGGCAGGCGCGGCAGTCGCCGCAGACCGCCCGCCAGTTCAGCACGACGAAGTCGCCCGGAGCGACGTCGGTGACCCCGGCCCCGACCGACTCCACGGTGCCCGCGGCCTCGTGGCCGAGCAGGAAGGGAAAGTCGTCGTTGATGCCGCCCTCGCGGTAGTGCAGGTCGGTGTGGCACACCCCGCAGGCCTGGATCCTCACGACCGCCTCGCCGGGGCCGGGATCGGGCACGACGACGGTGGTGACCTCGACGGGTGCACCCTTGGCCCGGGCGATGACTCCGTTGACTCGCTGGCTCATGCCGACCACCTTGCCACCGCGCGGGCTGGGCGCGAAGCATCGAGCGAGGTTCAGCTCGCCGGGGACCGCAGGAGAGCTTCGCAGAGCTTGCCGAGCTGGCCGGCCTGGGCCGCGGTCAGCCGGTCGAAGACGAGCTGCTGGACGGCCTCCACGTGCCCGGGCGCCGTCTCCTCGACCTTGCGGAAGCCCGCGCCGGTCAGCACGGCGATCTGGACGCGGCCGTCCTCGGGATCGCGTTCGCGGCGGATCCAGCCCCGCGCCTCGAGCCGGGCCGCCACGTGCGAGAGGCGGGACAGCGAGGCGCTCGCCTTGCGGGCGAGGTGGCTCATGGGCAGGCGGCGATCCGGTTGCTCGGACAGTGTGGCGAGAACGAGGTATCCCATGTGGGTCAGGCCCGCGTCCCGCTGGAGCTGGCCCTCGAGCGCGGCCGGAACCTTGACGAGCACCTCGACGAACGCACGCCACGTCCGCTGCTGCTCGTCCGTCAACCACCGCGGCTCATCCATGGCTGCAGGTTAGTGGACCTGCCCGCGCCCGAACGCCGGGTGTCTCAGCAGCCAGAACGTTGATCGAAGCCCTTGATCGCTCAGGGTATCGTTCCGGCGCGGCGCCGGGATCGGGCTGGCTGGGGGGCCTCACCCGGTCCCGGCGCCTCCTGGCGCGAACGGTCAGGACTGCGGGGGCTCGTCCTTTCCGGCCTCTTCCATCGCGTCCGCCTGTTCCTTGGTCTTGTGCACCGCCCCGTCGGCGTGCTCCGGCGGCCCGTAGACCGTGTAGAGCACCATCGGGTTCGGGCCCTCGTTGACGAAGTTGTGCGTGTGACCGGCCGGCACCACGACCAGGTCCCCCTGGTTGACCTTGCGGTTCTTGCCGCTCACCCGGGCCTCGCCGGTGCCGCTCACGAACGTGAGAATCTGGTCCACCTCGTGGACCTCCTCGCCGATCTCGCCGCCGGGCGGGATCGTCATGATGACGAGCTGGGTGTGCTTACCCGTCCAGAGCACGCGGCGGAAGTCCGGGCTCTTCTCGGCAACGGTGGCGATCGTGTAGTGCTCCATGCCAGGGGCGATACCCGCAACCGTCGCGCCGCAATCGTGGTGGGCGCGCCCGGCGCGGGGTCAGGAGCGGCGCAGGCGGGGAGCCGGTCCCAGCGCCGACAGCGGCTCAGGCCGCCCGATCAGATAGCCCTGCACGAAATCCACCCCGAACTCGCACAACATCCGCATCGTCGCCTCGTCCTGCACGAACTCCGCGACGGTGTGGATACCGTACGCCTGGCAGACCTGCACCAGCGCCCGCACCAGCACCTGGTCCTGCGGGTTGTGCACCAGGTTCCGCACGTACTCGCCGTCGATCTTCACCAGGTCGATGGGGAACAGCCGCAGGTAGCGGAACGAGGCGTATCCCGAGCCGAAGTCGTCGAGCGCGAGCTGGCAGCCCAGGTCCCGGATGCGGTCGGCGAAGTGGCGGGCCTCGCTCAGGTTGCCGATCAGCGCCGTCTCGGTGATCTCGAAGGTCAGTTGCTCCGGGTTCACCCCGTACCGGTCGATCAGCGTCTCGACCTCGGCGGTCAGGCGCGGGTCTCCGACCGTACGCCCGGAGAGGTTGATCTGGAAGGAGTGCGCGGGCAGCGAGGCCGCGACCTCCATCGCGCGCTCGACCACCCATAGGTCGATGTCGTAGACCGCGTCGAGGCGCTCGGCGGTGTCGAGCACGTGGATCGGCGACTGCGGCTCGCCGTGCTCGTCCAGCACCCGCAGCAGCAGCTCGTGGCGCAGCACCAGGTTGGTCTGCAGCTCGAGGATGGGCTGGGCGAAGAGGGTGAAACGGTCGGTGCCCAGCGCGTCGGCCACCCGGTTGCGGTAGGAGCCCTGGCGGTCCTTCACCGGCACCGGGTCGGCGACCAGCGTCAGCGGGCGGTCCGCCTCGCGCGCCTGCCGCCAGGCGTGCTCGGCGTCGATGAGCAGCTCGTGGCTGCCCGCGTCGCCGCCGGGCCGGAACCGGACGAGACCGCCCCAGGCGCGGGCGTGCACCCACGCGTCGGGCAGCACGAACGGCTGCGACCGCAGCGCCTCGACGAAGAGGTCGGCCTGCCGCCGGGCCATGACCCAGGACGCTCCCGGCAGGAGGACGCCGACCTCGTTGGGCCCGACGCGGCCCAGCAGACAGTCCGGCCGGACGAGCCCCTCGAGGACCCGCGCGGCCCGGTGCAGCAGGTCGGCGTTGAGGTCGAACCGTACGCCGTCCGTCCGGTCCGGTTCGACCCGGACGATGAGCAGTGCTCCCCCGCCGCTGCGCTGCGCCCGGTCGATCTCGTCGGCGAAGCGCGCCCGAGTGTGCAGGCCGGTCGCGGGGTCGGGGTCGACGATGGATGCCTGAACGGTCTCCCCCCGGCGGGACAACCGGGCGACCTCGCGACGGGCCCGCTCACGGGCGGAGACATCACGCAACGCACCCTTGACACCTCTGACCGTGCCATCGGGGCCGGCGACGGCCTCCAGGCGGCAGTCCACGTCGAACCAGCCGCCGTCGGCGTGCATCAGCCGCAGGGTGATCCGCACCGGCTCGCGCGCCGTCCAGGCGCGGGTGATGGCGCCGAGGGCCTTGGCCCGGTCGTCGCGGTGCACGTGCCGGGCGAGGAGCTGGCGGCTGACCTCGTTCTCCCTCGGCGGGCGGCCGAGCAGCACGGCGAGGCCGTCCGACCACACGATGCGGTCGCCCTCCGCCAGATAGGTGAAACAGGCCTCTTCGTCCGCCGGGCTGCGCGACTCCGGCAGGTACGGCGGACGGGGCCCGGCGTTCGGGCTGAGCCGGGGACGGCGGGAGAGCCGGCCGCGCAGCGCACGAGGACGCGGGAAGCGTTCGTCTGGTGCCGTCATGCGTCCCCGCCCCCTCTCCCTGATTCGATATCCCTGACCTATTACGACCCGTCACCGCTCCATGTAACAGGGGACGATCGCGTCAATGTTTTCGCAGCTCGGCCAACAAAACAATGAACAGGCAGTTCTCGACCGATCAGACGGTGATTCCGACCGATCGGCTGACGCGTCTTCCGCGCCTCGCGGCCGTCCGGAGCGTACGAATTCCATGACGGACAGTTACTGCCAGTGCTGACTGTGGAACCATGCGCGACCCCCCTACCCGTCGACCGCGATCAACATGCACGGACCGCGTCCACAACGGTGCTCGCCGTAACGAGATCACGAGCCGGTGGATATGGTGGCCCTTCGGACACGTGAGCGAGGACGACGACGCATGGGCATCATTCGGGACATGCAGCGGGCGCACGCGACCCAGGCGGCCGCGGAACTTCGGGCCGGCACGGCCGCGGCCCAGCAGCGCCAGCTGATCCGGCGCAACGCGGATCTGGCGATAGCCGCGGCACAACGTGCCGCCGCCGACGCGGAACGGCAGCGCGAGCACCGCCGGTTGTACGCCGAGGCGCGTACGGCCGATGCCGCCGCCGCCAACGCCGACCTCCGCGCCCGCCTCAGCGACCTCGACTCCCTGCTTCTGTCCACACTGGATGTCGACGACCACATCGACCTCGACCGGTTCAAGAAGCCGGTCGCCGCGCCGCCGTTCGACCCCGGGCCGCTGGGCCGGGCCACACCCGAGCCGTCATGGCAGAGCTTCGCCCCGCCGGCACCGCGCGGCGTCGGCAAGCTCCTCGGCGGCGAGCGGGCCCACCAGCAGCAGCTCCAGCAGGCGAAGCGCGCCTTCGAGCAGGCCCAGGCGCAGTGGGCGGAGGGCGAGCGGCGCCGCGAGCGCCAACTGGCGGCCCGCCGCGCGCAGTACGAGGAGAACCGCCGCCGCTACGAGGCGAGACTGACCGCGTACAACGCCGAGGTGGACCGGTTCGCGACGGCGGTGGCGAACGCGGATCCGGCCTCGGTGGTGGAGTACTTCGCCATGGTGCTCGGCAACTCCGTGTATCCGGACGACTTCCCTCAGCACTTCCGGCTTGCGTACCTGCCCAAGCAGCAGCACCTGCTCGTCGAGTACCACCTGCCTCCGGTCGAGGTGGTCCCGGTGGTGAAGGAATACCGCTACGACCGGGTCCGCGACGACCTCACGGCCGTGCCCCGCGACGAGTCCGAGGTCCGCCGCCGCTACACGGAGATCATCTCGATGGTCGCCCTGCGCACGGTCCACGAGATCATCGAGGCGGACCGTGGCGGCCTGGTGGCGAAGGTGCTGTTCAACGGCATCGTCGACACGATCGACCGGCGTACCGGCCGTTTCGTGCGGCCCTGCCTGGTCTCGCTGTACACCGACCGGGACACCTTCGCCGCGATCAAGCTGCGCCGCGTCGACCCGGTCGCCTGCCTCAAACATCTGCAGGCCGGCCTCTCGGACGCACCCGACCAGCTTGACGATGTGACCCCGGTGATCGACTTCGACTGCGAGGCGGACAAGGACTTCACCGAGGAGTTCAACGTCCTGGCCGACATCGACCACCGCCCCAACCTGGCCACCATGCCGGCGGCGGAATGGGAGCAGACGCTCACCGACCTGTTCAGCAACATGGGCCTGGCGATGGGCGCCGCGTCGGACGGCCGCTGGCAGGCGGTCGATCCCCGGCCCGTCTTCGGCGGCCAGGTGGTGATCCACGCCGTCCGCGGACGGGTGGTCCCGGCCGGCACGGCGGCCGCCCTGGCCACCACGGTCGCCGAGAGTGGCGCCACCAAGGGCATCCTCGTGGCGACGGATGGCTACGAGCCCGAGGCACACGAGGCGGTGGCGGGCCGTCCTCTGGAACTGCTCGACGGTCCGGCCCTGCTGAACCTGCTGGCCGAGCATTCCGGAGTCAAGGCTCGCATCGAGAAGGAAGAGCCCGCTTAGGCGGTGATGCCCAGCTCCTCGATCCGCTGCCACAGCGGGCGCAGCGCCGCGTCCGGCTCGCGCGCGAAGATGCTTCCTCGGATCCGGACGAACACGCAGTTGCCCACCCGCTCCAGCACCGCCTGCCGCCGCATGTCGCTCGCCCACCGCTCCGGACCGTGGTACGAGTCCCCGTCACACTCGACCGCCAATCGGCGTCCATCGGGCGCATCGAGGACGAAGTCGATGCGGTAACCGCCGATCCGGAACTGTGGCGTCGGCCGGTGGCCCCGGGCCACGAGATGGCGCAGCACCGCGCGTTCGAAGTCGTTCTCGCAGCGCTGCTCCGCGTCGGCCTGCGCGCCGGAGGCGGTCAGGTTCAGCGCGTAGTGCAGCAGCAGCGCGCGGGCGTCGTCGGCGAGCAGGGACGACGGGCGTACGGAATGGAAGATCCAGAGCTGGTCGCGGGCGCGGGAGGCCGCGACGTTGATCCGGCGGTGATAGTCGCGCTTGGTGAAGGCGGCCGGCCGGCCGTCGTTGTCCGAGACCACCATGGACACCAGCACGACGTCACGCTCGTCGCCCTGGAAGGCGTACGCGTCGCCGACGCGCAGCCGGCGTGCCTCCATCTCGTCCTCGCCGATGGTCTCCCGGAGCCGGGACAGCAGATAGGACGCCTGCCCACTGCTGCTCAGCAGGCTGATCACCCCGATCGACCGGCCCCGGTACGCCCGGTCCGCCACGATCTGCGCGACCCGGCCGACCAGCGCCTCCGCCTCGGCCAGGTTGACGTCGCCGAAGGACTCCAGCGGCCCGCGTACGCCGTCGGCCACGAAAACGGCCTGGACCGGGTCGAGGGCCGAACGGTCCGCCCGCAGCGGCTGGATCTTGCCGTCGTAGTAGTGGCGCGACGAGAACTCGATGATCTGCGGCACGCACCGGAAGTGCTCGGTGAGCAGGATCCGCTCGGGCGAGCGCCGCACGGCGTGGTCGTAGAGCGACGACTCGGGGTCGAAGTGCTCCGCCGACGGCACATCGCCGAGGTGGGTGTGGATGAGACCGGCGACCGACCCGACGAAGCCGAGCTGCGGACCGATCTGCTGGTCGTCGCCGACCACGACGGCCCGCTCGGCGAGCGACAGCACCGGAAGGGCGAACAGGTCCGCCTGCGACGCCTCGTCGACGATCACGACATCGAAGCGGGCGCCGCCGGCGAACTGCTCGATCGCGCGGTCCACCGACATGACCCAGACCGGCACGGCCTCCACCGCGGACGCCATGGCCCGCTGGGCGTGCGCCTGCCAGGCGGCGGCGCTGCGCCCGGTGCCCTTGCCGATCTTGCGCAGCGCGGTCGTCCAGTCGGCGAGGGCGGCACGCCGCCGGTCGTCGAGGGCCCGAGCGACCTCGAGCCACGCCGAGGCGACGACGAGCTCGCCGGTGAGCTTGCGGATCTTCTCCCGGCCCTGCTCCACCCGGCGGTTCAGGACCGCCGGATCCACGCTGCCGACCACCTGGTCGAACCACGTCTGTGCCTGCCGCCACCGCCACGCCTGGACACAGGCCGCCCCGGAAACCGCCGGCACGGCACCGTCCTCGACCTGCGCGGCCCACTCGGGCGCCGCCTCCGCCAGCCGGTCCCGCAGCGCGATGTAGCGGCAGACGTGCGGCCGCAGGCTCCTCAGCCGCTCGACCTCCGCCACCTGCTCGTCCCAGTCCTCCAGGGTGCGCCAAGCCGCAGCCAACCGCGGCCACGGCGCCAGACCGTCGGCCACCTTCCGGTCGGCGGAGTCCCACCGGTCGAGCTCGAAGATCACCGGACTGTCGTCCAGCAGCGTGGCGACCTCCGCCAGCCGGGCCGCGTCGAGATCCAGCTCCTCCTGGGGTACGAGCGCAGCAAGCCGCACGGAAATCTCCGGCCAGTGCCGGGCATCCCAGCTCAGCGACTGCACGGCCTCGGCCAGCAGCCCACCCGCCCACACCTCGGGATCACCCTCGGGGGGCGGGATCGCCAGGCGCTGGATCCACTCCGTCCAGTGCTCGCCCAGCCGCCGCTGCGCCTGCGCCCGCCGCATCCACGCCATGGCGAGGTCGACGTCGTCGACGGCGCGCAGCGGCTCGCCGTCGACACGGACCTCGTCGGCGACCTTCCACAGCGATGCCTGGAGCAGGCGGTGGAGGCCCTTGCCGGCCGCGAATCGCTCACGCACCTCGGCGAGCGTGGCAAGGAGACGTTTCGGCTCGGCGGCCAGCGGCGGCGGCACGGCGATCCGGTGGCCCGAGAGGCGGCGGGTCAGGTCGGCGAGGGATCGCTGGAGCTCCTCGGTGGCGGCCACGTGATCGGACCACACGGTGGCCCAGTGCGGATCGGCGAGCAGCCGGCCCAGCCGGTCCGTCCAGGTGCCCTCGCGCCGGTGCAGCCACGCCACCGCGTCCCGGAGTCCGTCGAGCAGGTCAGCCAGGGCTTTCGAGCCGTGTGCCCGTACTGAATCCGGGTCGACCCCGGCCATCTCCAAGCGTGCCACCCGCTCGGCGGCCGCCGCCCGGTCGGCCCGGTCCTGTTTCGCCCGGGCCGCGTCGGGCAGATCCGCGACCTCGGGCAGGTCCCGCAGCGCCGCGGCCCGGTCCGCCGGCGACATGGCGGCCAGCTCCAGCAGGACGGCGAACTCGTCCGCGGCCAGCGGCGGCGGCGCGTACGGATCGACGGCGTCCGGGATGCCGCCGTGCGTCGCGGCCCGCTCCCGCAGCCACGCGCCCACGTCGACAGGCGAGAGGTCGACGTCGTCGATCCGGTAGGTGGCAGCCTCGCTCTCCGCGATCGCCCGCAGCCCGCCCAGCGCCCGGGCGAGCTCCCGCTCGGCCTCCTCGAGCCGGCCGGTGAGCCGCTCGACCCGCGCGGCCTCGGCGGACTTGTCCAGAGTGGCGGCCCGGTCGGACAGCTCGCGCGCGGCGAGCTGCAACTGCACCAACTGATCGGTCGTACGCCCGAGGACGGCCAGGCACAGCGAGCGCACCTCCTCGGGCAGCCCGTCGCGGAGCACCCGCAGCGGGTCCTCCTTCTGCGCGACCACCAGGACGCGCTTGCCGTTGGCCATGAGATGGCAGATCAGGTTGCGGATGGTGTGGGTCTTGCCGGTGCCGGGCGGCCCCTGCACCGCGACGTTGCGGTGTAGCGCGAGCCGCCGGGCGATCGACTCCTGCGCCTCGTTCGTCGGCAACGGCATGAGCAGTCGCTCGCCCACCCGCCGCCACTGCTCCGGCCGGTCGTCGGGCATGTGCAACCGGCTCGGCTCGTGCGCGACGATCGCGGCGAGCGCACCGATGCTCGCAGTGTCGCCGGCGAGCAGCCGGTCGCGCAGATTCTCCAGGAAGCCCCGCAGCAACCGCTGTTTCGGCCGTGCGAACAACACCCCCGTATCCACGATGCGCGGCCCGGCGGTGGTGTCTCCCGACGGCACGACGATGCGGTCGTACCCGAGCCGGCCGAGCGCCCGCTCGAACAGCTCGCGCCGCTCGAGG
The DNA here is from genome assembly GCF_003751945.1 of Couchioplanes caeruleus. Lineage (NCBI taxonomy): Bacteria > Bacillati > Actinomycetota > Actinomycetes > Micromonosporales > Micromonosporaceae > Couchioplanes > Couchioplanes caeruleus. Next base: position 3,035,117 of record NZ_RJKL01000001.1, read on the forward strand.
TCGTCCCAGAGGTCGGCCTCGACGGTCCCGGCGGGCCCGGCCAACGCGATGAGCTGGGCGAGGTAGCGCTCGTCGAGGCCGGCGAGGGCGTCGGTCTGCAGCCGGGAAGGCCCCTGCGGGGACACGGTGATCAGCGAGCGGTCCGGTGCGTACTCGACGACGACCGGCGTCGCGACCAGCGGGTAGCGCACCCGCTGGCCGTCGACGACCGTCTCGAGGATGCCGTGGCCCCACACCAGCTCGGTGGTGGCCGCGGCCATGTCGACCTGGTGCATGAGGTCGAAGAGCCGGCGGTGGAGCGTGCGGGTCTGCTCCGCGCCGCGGCTGAGCAGCGACCACGGCCGCCACACCTCGTCACGCCAGGCCGCGAACCCGCCGTCGTCGGTCGGCCCTGTCGCCGGGTCGCCGGACTCCTTCACCGCCGGCCCGTCGGCCAGTGCCGGCTCTGCGGCGGGGGTGACGTCGGTGAGCCGGCGGCGCAGCTCGGCCGGGACCGGTGGCGGGCCCGGCAGGTCGGGCAGACCCACGCGCAACCACGTCGTACCGTCCGCGGCCGGGCCGATGCCACACGCGGGATGCGCCGGCAACGCCTCGAGCCACCACGCCTCCGCGGGCACGGTGCGCGCCGGGCGCTCCATGTGCGCCCGCACGCCGAGCAGGTAGTCGGCGACGGAGACGGCCCGGTCCCGAATGACGGTGGGCGACTCTGGCTCGGGCATTCTTCGCAGACTATCCGACGGCTGCCGCCGCCCGTGCGGTGTCGATTCCGGACGCGGACCGCAGGATGTGCGCGCGCGATTCCTCGACCTCGGCGCGGAGAGCGGCGAGGTCGACGTCGATGCTCAGACCCGGACGTACGCCCACGGCCAGCGCCTCGTTCACGGCCGGGATCGCCGTCTCCAGGACGATCTGGGCGTCGGAGGTCGGTGCCAGGGCCACGGCGAGCATGCAGGTGATGCCGCTGTCGATCGCGGTGAGCGCCGCCAGCCGGGTGCCGGGGTACATGTCCTCCTCGACGCACTGGCCCGAGCGCTCGACCTGGAGGAGGACGCCCGCGCCCACCTGTTCCGCCTCGCCGGGGTGCAGCCTCCGCTGCTGCGCAGCAGGCCGCCACGGCAGGTCAGCCCGGAGATGCTCCGACTGCTCGCAGCATGGCCGCACACGGCGGCGGTGGTCATCGGCCGGACGTTGGACGTACTGGCGCTCAACGAGCTCGCGTCGGCGCTCTACCGCGACTTCGGCAGCATCGACAACCTGGCCCGGATGACCTTCATCGACCCGGTCGGCCGCGAATTCTTCGTCGATTACGAACGGGCCGCCCAGTCCTGCGTGGCGAACCTGCGGATCGCCCAGGCCGACGACTCCCTCGACGCGCGGGTGGCCGAGTTGGTCGGCGAGCTGGCCGGAGCCAGCGCCCTGTTCGCCCGGCTCTGGGCCGGGCACGAGGTGCGCGGCAAGACGCGCGAGGCCAAGCGGTTCAGCACCGCGCGGTCGGCGTCATCGGGCTCGACTTCCAGGCCTTCGAGGTACGCGGCGCGCCGGGCCAGGAGCTCGTCGTCTCCGCGGCGGCGCCGGGCAGCGCGAGCGCCCAGAAGCTGGCGCTCCTGGGCTCACCCGGCGCGACCGGCCGGTCGGCACGTCTCTGACGGCGTGGTCTTCGGCGCTCGACTCCACAACGACCGACGCCCTCTCCGGCGCTCGACCCAGCAACGACCGACGCCCTCTCCGGCGCTCGACCCCACAACGGCCGGCGCCCGCCAGGACCTGGTCCGGCGGGCGCCCGAGCAGTGGCGGAGATGCTGGTCAGGGGAACTGCATGCGGCGGGGCCGCGGGATCACCGGCGGCGGGAGCGGCAGGTCGTCGACGTGGCTCCAGTGCAGCGCGCCGTTGTCGGTGGACTTGAGCTCGCCGAGACAGGCACGCAGGAGGCCCAGATTCGGCGCGCCGGCGAAGCCGGCGATCACCACCTCCGGGGTGGGCACGATCCGGGCGATCGCGGCGCAGATCTTGGCCACCTCGCGCTCGTCGACGGCGTCGAGCGGCAGGGGAGCCTCGGCCTGCGAACGGCGCCACGGCGGGCCGAAGCGGCGCAGCAGCTCGCGGGCGAGCCGGCCGAACGAGCGGCCGACCTGGGCGTCGCGCATGGAGTCACGGGCGGACTGGCCGTAACACCATGGAACGACGACATGCCCGTTGATGACCACGAGCTGATAGACCGACTTGGGGACGCTGATGATCTCAGCGCCGGGCAGCGTGCCGAGGAAGAGGACGAGCTCCTCGTACGGCAGGGGCCAACGCGGGTTGGCAAGGACTCGTTCTGTGGTCTGCGTCGTCGAGGGGTGCGCGTTGACCTCACGGTCGATGGCCGTGCTGAAAGCCTCGGGCACCCGGGTCCAGAGCTCGGCGGCGACCTTGTCACCGAACTGCTCGACCACCCACTCGCTGGGACCGACAAGAACGTCTGGACGCATTCGGTACCACCACCGTCCGTGTCGCTGGCGCTACGTCTCGCTAGAAGAGTTCCACCTCCGAAGATCGAGAGGAAGGGCATTCCACCGACATCTCAAAAACGATGGTGAATGAAGCATTACGAGATGGTCAATCTGTTACGGCATCACCGGAGCAGCAGGTCCGCGACCCGCGAACATGCAACTTGCACGGCGAACCGCTCGTGCAAGTTGCATGTCGGCTCGTGGATCAGTCCTCGATTTGACAGTTAACCCGGCCCATATTTCGAGCGCATTGCGGCGATGCGAACATCAACGGACGGTGATCAAAGACGGCCCGTCCCGCACCGCGAATTTTTCACCGGCAGTCCGCGAGGCACGCCGCATCCTGGCCACCATCGACCCGGCTCCGGGCGGGCACGCGTCGTCTGATTCGCCTCCCCGCCAGCCGGACTTCACCGGCAACGCGCGAGATGAGCAAGCATCGCCTGGTTCGCTTCCCATCCGTCCGGAAACTTCACCGGCACCCCCAGGTGCACCGGCTCGGTGGACGGGTGCGCGTCCAGCAGTTCGGCGATGCCGGCCCGCGCCACCACCACGCAGGCGTGCCGGTGCCGGGAAGTGAGCACACACAGCCGTCCCGACTCCAGGTGGAAGGCGGTGGCGTCCTGGCGGCCCGAGAGCGGATGGAGCACCACGGTCAGGTCATACTCGCGGCCTTGCAGCCGGTTCGCCGTGTCGACGGTGATGCCGGCGGCCTCCGGTGGCAGAAAGGAACGGATGGCGGCGACCTGATCGCGGTGCGCCGCCCCGATGGCGATGCGCTCCGCGGTGAGCGGACTCGTCCCCGCCTCCGAGACGGTGACGCCGCCACGGAAGAGGGCGCGGGCCGCCAGCGCGGCGCAGGCCGCGGCCGCCTCGGCGTCCGTGCGCACGGTGAAACGCGCCGGAAGCTCGTGCAGACCCCATCCCGTCGCCGCCGCCGCATCGAGCACGTCGTCGATCTCCGCCGCCGAGCCGCCCTGCCACGCCGTCGACGCCGGGCCGAATCCCGGTGTCGCCGAGCCGGGCCCGAGTCGCGCCGAGCCGAATCCCGGTCGCTTCGGGTCGGTGAAGGTCAGGAGCCGGTCGTTCGCTGCGGTGCCGGCGCGGAAACCGGTGAAGGGATAGAACGCCTCCGCGACCACGGGCGCCGCCGATGCGGGGAGGCGCCACGAGACGGGGAGGCGATGCACCGGCAGCTCGGGGTTGTGCCGCAGCAGGACGGCCACGGCGCTCTGCATCGGGTCCCAGGACAGGCCGGTCCAGCGGTCGACCTCCACCGTGGAGAAGGGGTCGAGCTGCCCGGGATCGCCCACGAACAGCGCGCGCTCGAAGCGGGAGGCCACGCGGAGCAGCGCGTCGGAACGCATTTGATAGGCCTCGTCGACGATGGCCCAAGGCCAGGTGCCCTCGGTGATCGTCGCCCACTTCGCGGCGGTGCCGATGACCACCGGAGGCCCGCCGAGATCGGCGACCTTGGGAGCGACCCGGCACGACGGATGCGCTCGGACCCGCTCGGTCGCGGCGTAGTCGACCGCCGACAGCCGGCCCACGCCCAGCTCCGGCGACGCGACCCCGAGACGGGCGATGAGGTCGTCCACCTGCTCGTTGGTCTGAGCCACGATCATCAGCGGCGTGCCCGTCGCGGCGAGCACGCCGGCCGCCTTGACCACCAGGGTGCTCTTGCCCGCGCCGGGTGGCGAGTCGACGACGACACCCCGATGCGGCGAGGTGGCGAGGTCGTGCAGCACGGCGTCGACGACCCGGGCCGCCTCGGCAGCGGGACTCTCCAGCGGTGATGTCGCGGTCACGGCGACCACCGTATCGCCGGGATCCGACACAATCCGCCAGGCGCAAACTTCACCTGAAGTGAGGAACGGATCGTGCAACGGCCCGGGCGCGCGAGATACCGCTACTTTGAGTGAATGACCGTATTCACGGGGCCCGAGGCTGCGGACGACGGTGTGTACCGCCCGATCCTGCGTCCTCGCCGCGGCGAACTCGCCGCCCTGCACCACCTCGACGCGGCCGCCGCCCGCCGGGTCACCCCCATCATCGAGGCCGCACCCTCGGAAAGGCTGCTCCCCCTAGTCCGCCAGCTTCCGCCCCGGACCGGCGCGATCGCCGTGGATCTCGGCGCCGTGCCGGACTCCGCGGACCGGCACGTCTCGCCGCCACTCGACCTCGCCGAAGCCCTGGCGGCGCTCGGGGTGGCGATGCTTCCGGTGCTCCGGGCGTACGACAGCCGTCGCCGCCTGATCGAGAACGGCCTGGCCGCTCGCATGCACCTGATGCGGGCGGTCTTGCGGCTTCAGCCGCACATCGACGCGCGCAACGCGGCCGAGGCGACCGCGACCACCGACCGGATGCTGGCCGGGGCGGGACTCGAGGCGGAGCGCGTCGACCTGCTCATCGACCTCGCCGAGACGGCCTGCGCCGCGCACGCCGACCGCTTCGAGGACCGGGCCCGCCACGTGCTGCGCTGGGCCCGGGCGACACCGTGGCGATCGGTCACCGTCGCGGCCGGCGCGATGCCGCCCAATCTGGACGACCTGCCGACCGACGAACCGGTCACGGTCGGCCGCCTCGACGCCCGGATGTGGGCCCGGCTGTGCGAGCCGGGCGTCGGCTATGCGGACTACGGAGTGACGTCGCCCGTACGCCGCAACGGCATCAACCACCGCCAGCTCCCCACGCTGCGCTACACAGCGGAGCGTGACTGGTGGATCTACCGCTGGGCCAGGCGCGGCGGCCGCAGTGACGACCGCTGCCACGATCTGTGCCGCACCCTGGTCCAATCACCGCACTGGCCGGCGGCCGGAGCCCGCTTCTCCTGGGGCGACGCGGAGATCGCCCGCCGCGCCCGGAGCGCCCGCGGCGGCGGAAGCCCGGCAAGCTGGATGGCGTGGAGCACGTCGCACCACATCGCCCACGTCCTGGCCCATCTGACCCGCCTCTGACGTCCCGGGCCTTCTCAATGCTCGACGTATCGCCTGAGCGTCTCCCACATCTGCCGGTCCGAGATCGAGGTGTACGTCTGATCGTGCTGGTCGACGAGGATGAAAATGGGCCCGCAGTCCTCGTTGTCGCCGGTCATCCGGGTCTGCATGAGCTTGTTCCGGGTGGCCACCTCGTACAACGTGACCCTGAAGACGGCCTGTTTCATGGTCACGTCGGCCGGCGGCTTCGAGTCGACGTGACAGGTGCGCACCTTGGACCGGGTCGCGACCCGGTCCGCGCACGCCACGACCCGCACCTTCGTCGGATCGCTGGGCCGCCACGCGTCCTTGGCGGGCGGCCAAGCGACGTCCGGCGCCTCGAAGTTCTCCGACACCTCCCACGCGTCGTTGAGCAGTCGGTTGCGGGACGCCGTGACGATCGGATGCGGGGCGAGGCCGGTGTACCGCGGGGCCTTCGGGTAGTACCAGCCGTCACAGACCCGCGTGAGATCGGCGATCTGCCGGACCGGGTAGGCGCTACGGCGCGAACCCGCGGTGGCGACACCGTGCACCTTCGCCGCGCCGTCACGGGCGACGGCGGACGCTTCGACACGCGGAGTGGATGCGTTGCCCGAGGTCGTCGGCTGCCCGTCGTCGGAGGGGCCGCGCGCCAGGTCGATCACGGCGGGGCCACCGAACATGCACGCGGCGAGCAGCAGCACCGGCACGAGGATCAGCCGCGCCAGGAACTTCGGCTTGGACTGGATGAAGGGCTGCGCCTGCGGGTACGGGTAGGGCTGAGCGGGATGGGCCGGACCGGGCGGGCCCGAGCCGAACGTCGCGGCGGCCGGCACGGCGCCGGGCGGCAGCGTGGCGGAGCCCGGCTGGTACGCGTCCGGCGGCATCGTCGAGTCCGGACCGTACCGGTTGGGGCCCCGGGTGCCGCTCGAACTGAGCAGGACCAGCAACACGATGCCGCCGACCAGCGGAATCAGGCCGAAGAGCAGGGTCGCTCCGGAACGGTCGGTGTCGTGCAGACGCCGTACGCTCGCGGCCCAGTTGGGAAGCACCATGACCAGCGCGTACAGGAAGAACACCGCGGTGAGGGCAACGCCGATGGCGGGCGCACCGTCGTGCGCCAGCCGGCTCACCACGATGGCCAGGCCCAGAAGGGCGGCGCTGATCAGGGCATCGACCAGGCGGAACCACCAGTACTCGGCGCGACCCGCGCGGCCGTTGACGTTTGCATAGTTACGCAGCGCTGACAGGTACCACTTCATCCAGACTCCTCGACGGGTCCATCAGGCTACGACGTGAAGGCCGGTCGACGTCTGTCATCGTGGGCGAGACAACTTTCGCGAGCCGGCCTGCCCTCCAGCTCCGGCGCCGTCGAAGGCAACGTCAAGTGGGGGACGCGTTCCTCGACCGTGCCGGCGCTCGTCTCGCCAGACCGGTGCCGCGGCGGCGGCCGCCTACGATCGGCTGATGCACAGGACAGGTGACGTGGGGCGCGCGAATGACGGCGTGTCGGTCCTGGCGCTCGAGGTCGACGGTCGCGCCCGACCCGGACTTGCGGTCCACGTAGCAGTGGACGGCCGCCTCCTGCTACGGCAGCGTGACCAGGCGATTCTATTCGCGCGAGTGCACCAGGATCGCGCGGGAGTCGAATACCTGATCACCGGCCGCTTCCGATCGTTGATCGCACCGATGCGGTCTGTTCAGGCCGAGGCAATCGCGAATGCTGACAGTTAGTCGGCCAGCCGGTACGACGCTGACCTCGCCCGCTGGGAAGGGTTGCGACGGTTGGTCGGCCACCTTCTCAGTTGATCTCGTGCTGCGTCCGACGCCCCTCTGGTTGGCAGCGGTGACTTCGCCCGGTGAAGCCATCAGGCGCCCGAGGTGAGGGAAGCGATGTCGACGTCTTTCGACCGCGAAGCTGACTTCCAGATTTCCGCAGCGCTGGTGAGAGACGGCGTGCGGGTGGTGACCCTGTCCGGCAGCCTGGACTTCGATACGTGGGAGCCGTCTGCATGAGGAGGGCATGACGGGTGGGTGTCTGCGCTCGACGCGGCAGGCGGCGGTTGGGGTGGGTCTGGTCAGTCCTGGATGCGTTGTGGGGGAGGGCCGAGTGCTTCTGGTGGTGGGCTGTTCAGGGCGTAGCGCAGCATGAGGTGGGTGCCGGTGGGGCCGGTGTCGATGTCCAGGCTGGTGCAGATCCGGTTGATCACCCAGAGGCCCCGGCCGGTGCCTGGGCCGGTGGAGGGCGCACCGGCGCGTATCTGGTAGTCCTGGGGCAGACCCGGGCCGTGATCGCTGATCTCGGCGTAGAGACTGCCGTGGTAGCGCCACATGATGAGCCGCCCGCTACCACCGCCGTGCTCGAGGGTGTTCACGACGGCCTCGTGCACGGCCAGGGTGAACGCGGCCTGCTGCGAGGCTGCCAGACCGTGCCGGGCGGCGGCACTACGGATCTCCGCACGCAGCGTCCGCGTCCCGTTGCGGGGATAGATACGCCGGATCAACAGGACCCGGCTGCGGCCGGTCTCGGGTTCCGGCGCAACCGAAGCAAAATCGCCGGTAGCGATGTCGGCGGCGACGTCACTGAGCCGCCGCCCGGTACGCCGAGCCAGGCGACGCAACTCGGCGAACGCCTGCGCCAAATCCAGATCGAGCAACTCGGCGAGCAGACCCTTGGCCTGTTCCACCACCACCCGACTGGTCATCGTGTGCTGCAACTGCTCGGCCAACACCTGCCGGTACGCCACGGCATGGTGCTGCACCAACGCGAGAGCGATGGTGTTCGCCAACGCCCGCGCGGTACCCGCATCCCCCTCCGACAACACCCCGGGAGTGACCGCGAACAGATTGAGCACCCCGATGGTCTGCTCCCGCAGCTGCACCGGCACCGCATGCACCGACCGGAACCCGGCCCCGAACGCCCGAACGGCGAAACCCCGCCAGCGTGAACCCGCAATGTCGAGATCCAGATCAGCGACCGGCTCACCACTGGCATAGCAGTCGACACACGGGCCCTCATCGGCCTCCACCTCGAACAACTCCAGCAGGCGAGCCTGCTCCGACGACGACGCCAACACCCGCAACCCACCCCGCTGATCGGCGAGCATCACCCCGGCCGCCTGCACCCCGACCAGCTCGACACACCGACCCGCGAGCGTATGCAGGAACTCCACCACATCGAAGTCGCCCACCAACGTGTCCGACAACTCGACGAACGCCTGCGCGACCGCCTGCTCCCGCCTACTCACAACCACCTCCCACGGCACCGTGCTCATCGAGACGAATCCGGCGCACCGGCAGCCGAACCGTCCGGCTCATCGAACCGCAACCGCCGCGCCACCACCTCACCCGCAAGCTCTTCCAAACCCTGCTCACCGGCATACGCACGCGCCCGTAACCGCAGAAACGCCTGCGCCATCGGAATCCCCAACTGACCGCTGATCATCCCAGTGGCCTGATGCACCACCGCCCGATGCGTGAACAACTGCTCACTACCCGCCACCGCCGCGCCCGGCATCTGCTCAGCCAGCAACAACTCCAACGCCGCATCAGCAAACGCCAACGCCTCCGCCAACTGCTCACCCGCCAACACACCCGGACGCAACCGATACAGATCAAGCACACCCAACCGCACCACACCCACCCGCAACGGCAACGCAAACAACGCCGCCGCCCCCGCACCCAACGCCCCCGGCGTGAACACCGGCCACCGCTGCCGCCACACCACCGCACCCAGATCAGCAGCCAAAACCGGCTCACCCCCGGCATGCGCGTCCTGGCACGGCCCCTCCCCCAACGTGACCTGCAACTCCTCAATCCGCGTACTAATCGAGTCACTGGCATAGCGCACCTGCTGCACCGGCACCGACGCCATCACCGTCAAACCCGCCCCGTCCACCCCCGGCAGACCCGACACACACGCATCACACAACCGGCCCACATCCGGACCATGCGCAGCAACCAACTGCGCCACCCGCTGCCGGTGACCGGCGCTAGCCACGACCACACCCGCCCCCGAAAACCTCGCGAAGTGCTGCCAATCCGACGCTGGCCATGATCGGAAACCTCCGATCCCTGCCGCGGCAGACCGTCACGAATTCAGACCCGGCATCACCGGCGCCAGCGTCCCACCGAGACAGCACCCAACCGGTACGGCAGCTCACCCTCACTCTAGGCTCCCGTGCCGCAGCGAACCGAGTTCCTTCGGAGTACACCCGGTCGAGCACGTCACGCATGAACAAGCGGACGTGCCACAGTCAGTCACCGGCCGTCGGGGCTCGGCACGAGAACACCCGTAGCCAGCAGCGCCAACAGTCCCCGAACGCCCGGCCCCGCAGCCGTGACTACCGAGGACGCGCGCTCAACTGCCGAGTGGAATTGCGTCCAGCGGGCGCTGTGACCCTTGGGCCGTTCAGCCAGCGGCAGATCCGCTGTTCGAGATCATCCGGCGCATGACCTTGAGCGCTGCGACATACTCCTCATCCGAGATGCCCTCGTGGATTTGCGCTCGCAGGTCTGCCACCAGCTCCCTGATCCGGCCTTGAGCCGCCCGTCCAGCGTCAGTCAGATACAGCCGTCGGGCTTCATCCATGGCAATCCAACCGCGGTGCAGAAGCTGATCGATGGCACGAGGTACCTCGTACGGGCTGTCCGCGACGTCTTCGAGTTGCGTTGCCACGTCCTCGCGACTGAGTCCGTTATCAACGTCCACACGGGTGAGAGTCCACCACTGTGGCTGCGAGACGTCGATGGTGGCCATCGCGTCACGAAGCTGTTTGACGACGGCCTTGTGCAAGGCACCACTCCAATAACCTATGGGCTGTGCGGCAAGGGCATCGTCAGCAACGGAAGGATCAGCGGTCGCGGGCACAGCGCCGGAATTCATACAGCATCAACTCCATGGAGGCCGGACGATGTTGATCAACGTAACTGTAGGCTTCGCGGATCACATGGACTGCAACTGGGCTCGGGCCGCGTAGGGGCTGCTGTCGGATCGGCCGTCCGGATGTCTTGACAAGCTCCATTGCTGCGCGGATGTGGCGTTCCAGCCCAGATGCCTGGCGATCTGCCGGAACCCGGCTCCTTGCGCGAGCATCTCGTAGACCAAGGCGTAATGGGCCCGGCGGCGCTGCGCCATCGCGCCCTGTGGCTCTTCGGAAGCTTCTTTGGCTCCGAAGGTCGCAGTGGTGGGGTGCTCGACCAGGCGGCCTTTGTGTTTGGCGACCAGGCGTTCGACCGCGGTGGCGAGGTTCTGCCAGAGGTGGAATCGATCGGCCACCTGGATCGCGTCCGGTGCTCCGGTCCGGGCGCCTTCGGCATAAGAGCTCGCGCGGTCCCGGCAGATCACCGCGGGACAACCTCCTCGGCAGCAAATCGGACTGGCAGTGGCTGCTTCGTAACCAGCAACAGTACGAGGATGCGTTCCAGATCGAACTCGGCCCGTCCTCTTCAACCACGACGTTTCAGTACCTCGCCATGGCGTCGCACCTGTATCTCCGCCACGTCACCGACGCGGAGGAACCAACAGCGGCACTGAAACTCCCCAACATCGAGGATGGCGAGACTTCTCCGACGCCCGATCTCACCGACATCTGATGCCTACACTTCGAGTTCCTCCGAACGAGTCCTCCCGAACACTAAGCAAGATCAATCACGCTAGAAGGGACAGAACCGAGAGCGGACGCCAGGTATGCGTCAAGGGCAGGTGGGCCGGCCCGAGCCTCGATGTGGTCTGGATTCGTTTGACCCGGTCACGTGGATTCGACCGGCAGCCACAACTCGCAGGTCGCGGTGCTGAAGTCGTCGGCGTGCTCGAGCATCGCCACGAATTCCGGGCCAGGACGAGATCGCCACGGGTTGGAGGGAAACCACTCGGACACGGTCGCGGCCCAGGTCTGCTGCAGAGCGTCTGGAAAACGTCCGGTCGTGCGGAAGACCGCCCACCTGCCGGCCGGCACCTCGATCGTGTCGAGGTCGTCGGGAACCGGCGTACCCACGCGAGTGGCGACCCCGTGCATGTATGTCAGTTCGCTGCCGTCCGTACGGTCGGGGTCGAGGTCGTCGCAGACCTGCAGCAGCCCACTCGGGTCGGTGTCGCCGAGGGCCTTCAGGCGCAGGTTCTCCTCTTTCGGCAGTGTGGTGATGTGCTGCTGGATGTGCGGGTTGGTGCCCTGGCGAATCAGCGGAACCCGGGCCGTGTGGCCCACGAGCCGAAACGCGGGGCGGTCGACGATGCGGGTGTCCATGGGGATACTCCCTTCGACGGTCAGGCGGAACCTGAGCTGTGGTTGCGTGCGAAGGGGGCCACCGTCTCGGCGTACGTCACGAAGGCTGGCGCCGTGAACCGCCCGGAACGCACGTCCGAACGCCTCGGTCGAGCCGTATCCGTGTCGGACGGCGATGTTGAGCAGATCATCCTCGCCGCGGACGATGTCGGCGGCGGCGATGGTCATGCGGCGTCGGCGCACGTACTCCGACAGTGGCATGCCAGCCAACGAGGAGAACATCCGGCGCAAGTGGTACTCGGTCGTACCGGATGCCCTCGCGATAGCTCTGACATCCAACTCTTCGCCAAGGTGCTCTTCGACAAGGTCGACAAGCTGGTTGAGTGCCGTGATCACGAGGCCTCCCTTCGACGTCAAGCCTGGCCGCCGGCACCCCGCCCGCGCCCGACCGCTGCGGTCCGATCCGATCATGGGCCGTGAACAGCGATAGCACTGACGCACCCACGCCGCGACAACGCCTGAACCAGTAGTACATTTGTTCGAATGATGCTCGATGCCGCACTCGCGTATGCCCGGCACGGGATTCCCGTCCTGCCGGTCCACTGGCCCGCGCCGGGAGGCTCGTGCTCGTGCGGTCGCCCCCGATGTGACCGGCCGGGCAAGCATCCCCGGCTGCGCCATGGGCTGACAGAGGCCAGCATTGATCCACATCGGATCGCGCAATGGTGGTCCCGCTGGCCGGAGGCGAATGTCGGGCTGCACACCGGGATCGTCATGGACGTCGCCGATGTCGACTCGCCGGAGGGCTGGCACGCCCTGCGCCACCTGCTCGGCGGCGAATTGCCGGCTGGTCCTCAGGTCCGCACCGGCGGCGGAGGGTGGCACTTCTGGTTCCGTCCTGCGAACTTCGGCAATCGCGTCCGTGTGCTGCCGGGCGTCGACTGGCGCGGGTGTGGCGGCTACGTGATAGCTCCGCCCTCCCGGCACGTCAAAGGCACCTACTACTACTGGGTCGTGCGACCGGGAGTTGAGCCACCGGCGGCGCCAGAAGCGTTGCGGGAGCTCATCGCCGGACCGGATCCGCCGTTCGGCAGCGACGTGCCGCTCGCCGATCCGACGATGATCGCCCATCCGGGACGGTATGCGGCCGCGGCCCTCGAGGCCGAGACCCACCGGGTCGCGTACGCCGTCGTCGGCACGCGCAACGACACGCTGAACCGGGCCGCCTTCGCACTCGGCCGCCTCGTCGGCGCCGGAATGCTGGACGCGGCGACGGTCACGCGTGAGCTCAGGGCGGCCGGGGCCTGGGCGGGGCTCGGCCGGGACGAGACGATCCGCACCATCCGGTCCGGACTGGACGCCGGCCGCCGGTCCCCGACCAACCTCGCCAGCCATCCGTGACCGCTCAGCGACTTGTCACGAACCACGCCGGCACCTGCGGAGCATCGCCAGCATCCCGCGCAAGGCACGGCCGGCCGGCTATCGACCAGCATCGCTTGGCGTGGTCCAGGAGCTACGGCCAGGATAGTGAGGGTGACCGATGAACTGACGCCGAAGCCGTACGCCGTGGAGATCGCCGTGAATGCCGGCCGGGACAGAGTGTGGGAGGCCGTCACCCAGCCGGCCTTGCTGCGCCGATGGTTCGGGTGGGACTACGACGGGCTCGATGCCGAGATCCGCCACATCTTCGTGGAGGAGGCGACGTTGCGCGCACCCGAGCGGATGGGCTGGGCCGACGGGTCCTATCTCGAGGTCACCGGCGATGACGACCACGCCGTGGTGCGGGCCGTTCGGGAAGGCAGGCACGCCGGCGATCCCGACCGGTACGACGCGATCGAGGAGGGGTGGCGCTCCTTCCTGATCCAGTTGCGCCACCTGCTGCAGGAGAAACCGCAGGGTGTGCGCCGCACGGTCTACCTGACCGGTACGGCCACCGGGCGGCAGGCGCTGGCGCTGGCCGGCGGCCCCACGACCCGGGCCGGCCGGCGGGTCGCCTGGCTCGTCGACGGGGACGGCCACCTCGTGGTGATCGCCGGCCGCCAGGATCTCGGCTGCGCCGAGGCCGGGCACATGGAGATCGTCATCTCGACCTACGGGCTGGACGGCGCGGCATTCGACGTGGTCCTCAAGCGCTGGTCCGAAAGGTGGACACCGCTCGCCGGCGAGGCACGGATCACGACCGCGGGCGACCCGGCCCCCTGACCACCACGGCCGGGACAGCGACGGTCCGTCGCGCTCTACTGATCCGGGAGCTGCGACGGCTCTTCGATCACCTCGTCGACAGGATCGCGCGGAGCGGGAGGTCCCCCGTGCGTCCACGGCGTCTGGTCCGGCTCCGGAAACGCGCCGCCGGGACGATAGGCCTCGCTCAGCGTGGTCAGCAGCAGCCGCTCACCCACCTCCGGCACGCTGCCCGGCTCGGCGACCAGCTTGCGCCCCATCCCGCCGGACAATTCGAGCAGCACCTCGGTCCGCGCCGATCCGTCCCCGGAACTCACCGCAACGCTGACCGAGATGACCGTGGCTTTCTGCGCGGGCCGCGCCGGTGACGTCAGCACGGCGCCCGGCGCCACCCTCACCGGCTCCGACGTGACCACCATGATCCGCGGGCGCAGCACCGGCCGCTTGCCGCTGTCGTCGACGCGGTCGGCCTTGGCCAGGGTGACCTCCCCGGCGAAGGCCGCACCCGCGAGCCGGTGCTCGGCCATCACCAGCGGGTCGTCGAAGGCGCGCTGGACCGCGTACCGGGCGGCGGCGTTCTCCAGGCGGGCGAGCCGGGCGGCGGCGGCCACCGCGCCGTCCCGGCGGGGCTGGGGCGGGCCTCCCTCCGCGAGATGCTGCAGGAATCCCGAATAGGAGTCCCGGTCGGCGTCCCAACGTCCGGCGACCCGGGAGCCGGGCGGCAGCGTCCGCAGCAGGCCCAGTGCGCGCCACATGAGCGACCAGGTCGGCAGCAGTTGGGCGCGCAGCACCTCCGACAGTTCCGCGACGTCCGGCTGGGCCGCCGACAGCAGCGGCGCCAGGACGTGGTTGTCGAAGGCCGGGTCGGTCGCGGGGCCGGGGGGTGGCGTCACCGCCGGGTCCTCGGCCGCCGCCGCGGCCTCGAAGACGGTCCGTCCCGGCGGCGGGTCCAGCCAGGCCATCAGGGCGGCGAGCTGGGCGTCCTCGGCACTGCTCTGCCCGGTCGCCCAATGCGACGACAGCGCCTGTACGCCGTTGAGCAGCAGCGACGAGCCCGGCACCTCGGCGGCGCCGGCGAAGAAGGTCAGCCACCGCCCGAGCAAGGGCACCGAGGCGGGCACCGCATACTCGCCCTCGACGCCGCGGAAGCGGGTGGAACGCCCGAAGAGCCGCAGGAAGTCGACGCCGCCGGGATTCGGCACCCATACTTGCGGCGCGTTCGTGAAGCGGTAGCGCACGTCCCGACCACGGTCCACCGGTACGGGCTCGGCGACGGCGGCGAACGAGTCGACGTACGGCACGAGCACGTCGGCTAGCCGCGCGGCGAAGGCGAACCGGTCGTCGGGGTTGCGGGGCTGGGCCACCACCAGCAGCTCCGGCTCGTCCTCCGCGGTGCCGACCATGGCCGCGAGGGGCGCGTTGGCCTCGCCCGCCATGGCGTACGGGATCAGGACCAGCGGTCGCTCGTGCAGGTGCAGATGGCGCACGGTGGCAAGCGGCTGAGCCCGCCCCGCCGCGAAAGCCTGCGCCCGTGCCAGCGCGGTCAGCGTGCTCACGACCCTGCGCCACCGCCCGGAATCAGAGAATTCCCCCGGTCCTGGGCCGGGAGGAGGGCCTCGGCGCGGAGCCGGGCGGCCGCCCGGAGCAGCGCCGCCGCCTCGCTCTGCTCCTCGGTCGGCGTGCGGGTGCCCGCCGCCAGCGCCAGCGCTTCCTCGACCGTGTCGACGCCGCCGAGGGCGTCCCGGACCGGCCGGCCCAGCGTGGCCGTGCTTCCCGAGGCCTCGTGCCGGCAGTAGAACGCCAGCTCGCAGGCCGACAGGCACTCGGGCGCGTAGCGCGCCTCGACCCGGCTCAGCGCGGCGGTCAGCTCCTCGGGCGGCAGGGACGTGTCGAAGGTGACGCCGGCCGGCAGCGTGGCGGCGAGGTCGGCGGCCGAGGCCAGCCGGGTCAACTGGCGGGTTAGCGTCGACATCTGCTTGCGGACGTCGACCAGCGCGGCGGTGGGCCGCAGCGAGAAGCCACGGGGGCAGACCAGCACGGCATCGTGGCTGACCAGTGCGGGGTCGTGGCCGAGGTCGGCGAGCAGCCGGCGCAGGGCGAGCACGTACACGGCGGCCTGCACCGCGGCGGCCGACACCTTGGCGCTGTCCGCCTGGCCGTCGACGATGGCGAAGGACTTGATCTCCACGACGTGCAGGCGGCCGCCGGCCTGGAAGGCGATGAGGTCCGGCTCCAGGAAGACCTGCCGGCCGGCCACGTCGAGGGTCAGCAGCGGGTGGTCGATCAGCGCGGCACCGGCGGCGGCCGCGAGCAGCTCCCGGGTACGCCCGTGGCGCGCCCCCAGTGTGGCGTCGTCGTCCGCGCCGAGGTCGTCGTACGAAACGGTGGGCGCCGCGAGGTGGAGCACCTCGCGCAACACCGACAACAGCAGCGCGCAGTCGTCCCTCTTGAGCATCGCCTCGAAGCCGTTGCCGCGGGCGAGCGCGAACCGGGACTGCCCGAAGTTTCCCGGGAAGCCGATGCGCTCGGCCAACCGCGGCTTGTCGACGCCGGCGGCGTCGAGGACGGCGCGCCGGGAGCACCCGGGGTTGGCGGTGAGTGCGGCGATCGTCCGGGCGTTGTGCCGCTTGGCGGGTACGCCGCCGCGCAGCCGGTCGAGCACGCCGGGAGTGTCGTTCATGCCGGACCCGGCCTCGAGCGTCGCGACGCCGCCGTCACCCGCGCCCTCGCTGGTGGGGCAGGCTCATGACGCCGAACAGCCGCTGCCGTTCGTCGAGCCGGTCCCACCGCCGCTCGAGCGCCTCGGGGACCTCGTCGCCGGCCGTCGCGGCCAGGGCGGCGCGGGCGGCGTCGGCGAGCGCCCTCGGGTCGTGCACCAGGAAGGCCTCGGACCCGCCGGGAACGCCGTCGGCGAGGCGGCGCAGCAGGTCGAGCGCGGCGGCGCCGGCCTGTGCGCGGATGGCGACGAACTCGGCGATCCGGACCACCGCGGCCAGCGCGTTGGCCCGGTTCGCCGCCGGGGACACCAGGCGCCGCGCGGGCGGCCAGCCGGAGAGCGTGATCTGCCCGCGGGCCGCGGTCAGGTCGTGGTGCAGGGCCGGGCAGATCCGGTACGCAGCGAGCGCGTGCGGATCGTAGTGCCGCTCCTCGTCGCGCAGCACGGCGGCGAGGCTGGACATGGACAGGTCGCCGTCGAACAGGGCGGTGTGTACGTCCACGAGGAGCCGGGCGGGCGCGGGGACCCCGAGGAGCAGCAGCGCGTGCCGGGCCTGCTCGCGAACGCCCGGCAGCGTGGTCGAACTGATCATGGCGGGGGCTCCGTCAGTCGGGTCCTGGGCGGATCGACCTTAGATCTTCGTACGGCGCGGGGGCAATGTCCGAATGTCCGACGGCGTTTCACCCCCGGGAGGCGAATAAACCCCGCATATCAGACGGAGAGCGACGGGCGCGCTACGTTCGAAGCATGCCGAAGGCCATCTGGAACGACGAGATCATCGCCGAGAGCGACGACATCGTGGTAGTCGAGGGCAACACCTACTTCCCGCGCACTTCCGTGCGCGAGGATGTGTTGCGCCCCTCCGACACGCACACCGTATGCCCGTGGAAGGGCAAGGCCTCCTATTACACGCTTGAGTCCGGCGGGCATGTCACCCAGGACGCCGTGTGGTACTACCCGGATCCCAAGCCGGATGCGAAGGCGGTCCGGGATCGCGTGGCGTTCAAGAAGAACGTCAAGGTCGAAGTCTGAGAAGGTGGCCGGTGCGGGCACCAGCCCGCGCCGGCCACCGCCCTAACCGATCCTGGGGTGCGCCTCTTCGATGGCGGTCACCTCGAGATAGTCCAGCAGGTCCCGCTGTTCGGCGGGATCCAGCGTGGCGAACGCCTCGTACGCCGAGGCCCGGGCGTGTGGGGTCTCGGCCGCCAGCAGCGCGATGATCGCCGACCAGGCCAGCGAGACCCGGTCGAAGAGCCGCGCCTGGCGCAGCGAGGTCAGCCGGCTCAGCATCGCGACCTTGGTCGCCGCGTCGTCGTCGTGCGGGAGCCGGTCGCAGAGCTCGAAGAGCGCCTTGCCCCGGTACGGATGCTCCGCCTCGACCATGCGCGCCAGCTCGGCGTTGTCCATGCGCTCGACGGCGGGTGCGGGTCCACGGCGCGGCAGGTGCGGTAGGGACTCGTCAGCGTGCACGGCTGTCCCGCCCGCTCTCGAACCCGACACCGGGTGTCTGGTGCGGCAGGGTGGGCCGGCTCCGGAAGGTGGGGAACGGTGGCGCCGGCATCACCGGCGACTCGGGCGTGTCCTCGGCGCCGCCCTCCTCGGTCACGTCGTCCTCGATGGGCTCCTGCACCCGCTCTCCCGTTTCCCCGGCGTTGCGCCCCAGCACGATTTGTCCTCCGTTGCCGACTTTTGCGGTGTTGGCGTCCTATGAGATCACGCCGGGGCAACCTGGGCGACCCCGCTCGCGGACACGCCCGGACATCACTCGACCCGACGACCGCCGTAATGTGGCGGCAACACATCGATCCTTGCAGGTCGATAAAGAGCACCATCCGACGGAGGTAGGCGGACGTGGACGGGCGCACGAGCACCACCGGTGCGACACCGGAGTGGCGGTCGGCGATGATCGACGTCTCGGGCCTGTCGCTGGCCGACCTCGCGGCGAGCGCCGAAGCGGACCTGCCGGCCGAGAGCCCGCTCGCGCACTGCCTGCGCCGACTCGCCGACGACCTCGCCCATCCGGGTGAGCCGATAGCCGGGTTCAACTCGGCCCTGTAGGCACATCTGGTGACAGGTTTCACCGGGGTTCAGGCGGCGCTGCCGCACCGGCTCAGCGACACGGCGCTCACCGCTCTCGGCGCCGGACGGCCGGACCGGGCGGCGCTCGAGGAGCTGCGCCGTGCCCGGCTCAGCCGGCATCTGCTGCTGCTCCGCGAGATCGCCGCGACGGCACGTACGGGTGATTTCGCCGCCCTGGCCGCCGCCGATCGCACGGCCCCCGACCGGGTCCGCGACCTGCTGGCCCGGCCGCTCTTCGGGGCCTGGGCGACCGGCTGCCTCACCGCCCTGCGCGCCGGCGCCGCACCGGAGCGGGCCGGCGTCGGCCACCTCGGCGACCTCGCGGCCCACGCGCTGACGCCGCATCCGCGGCGCGATCCGGGCCGGCATCTCACCGCCGAGCACGACGGGCTGGGCATCTCGGTGCGCCTGGAGGACAGCGACCCGCTGCGGGCGCGGCTGGGCCTGCCGCCGGTGCCGCCGCTCGCCCCGGACGAGCTCGCCCGCTGGCAGGAGTCGTTCGCCGCCGCGTGGCGGCTGCTGGTCGAGCGGGTACGCCCCGACGCCGAGGTGCTCACCGTGGTCCTCGACAGCGTGATCCCGGTGCGGGCCGACCCGGCCTCCCGGGGGATCAGCGCCACCTCGGCCGACGCGTTCGGGGCCGTCGCCATCTCGGAGCCGGCCGACCCGGCCGCCTTCGCCGTCGGGCTGCTGCACGAGGCCCAGCACAGCATCCTCAACGCGGTGCAGTACCTGTTCGACCTGCTCGACGCCCCGGACACCCTCGGCTACTCGCCCTGGCGCGACGATCCCCGGCCCGCCTCCGGCATCCTGCACGGCGCGTACGCGTACCTGACGGTCGCCCGCTTCTGGCGCACCCTGCCGGACGACCCGCTGGCCCGGTTCGAGTTCGCCCGCTGGCGCGCCGCCGTGGCCGCCGCCGCGGACGGGCTGCGGGACCTGACCCCGGCCGGCGAGCGGTTCGTCGGCGCCCTGCGCGCCGAGGTGCGGCCGTGGCTCGACGAGCCGGTCCCGTCCCGGATCCTGCGCCTCGCCGAGGGGGCCAACCGTGACCACCGGCTGCGCTGGCGCCTGCGTAACCTGCACGTCGAGCCGGCGGACCGGGCGGCCCTGGTCGCCGCGTGGCGGCGCGGCGAGCGTCCGCCCTCGGTCACACCGATCCTGCGCCGCTCGCCGGGGCGGGCCCTGGAGACCAGTTCACGCCTCGACCTGACCCACCGCCTGCTGCGCGGGCTACCGCTGGAGGGCTCGGCGGGAGACGTCGCGTACGTGCGCGGGGACGAGGCGACGGCGCTCGGCGCGTACCGGAGGAATCCGGGTGACCGGGCCGCCTGGGCCGGGATGCTGCTGACCAGCGGCCTGCAGGCCGCACCCGAGCTCGCGGCCGCGGCCTACGACGGGCTGAGCCCGCCCGCGGCGGAGAACGGCGACGACCCCGACCCGCTGGCGGTCATTCGCTGGCTTTCCTAAAGTCTCCCGGCGCCAGGCCGATCAAGCTGCCCGTGGGAGGTGAATCATGAGTCGGACCGGCAAGACCATGGATCGCGTGCGTCTCTGCGTGGACGGCGCCATGATCTTCGCAGCCCTGCTGCTGCTCGCCTGGCCCCCGTTCCTCGAGGACGCCGGCGCGCTCGGCCGTGTCGCCGGCCTGGCCGCGGTGGCGGCCGCCAGCACCGCGGTGATGATGCTGACCCGCCGCCTGCCGCTGGTGCGCTACGTCCCGGTGGCCGTCGCGGTGCTCATGGCCGGCTTCTGGTTCGGCCGGCAGGACGCGATCAGCCAGGGACTGATGTGGCTCACCGTCGCCGTCGCCGCGATCATCCTGTGCCGGCAGTTCCTCGGCGCGCGCTCCAACGAGAGCATCGTGCGTGACCTCACCCGGCAGCGGGCCCAGCTCGCCCGGCAGGCGTCCTGCGACCCGCTGACCGAGCTCGGCAACCGCAAGCTCTTCCTCGACCACGCCACCGACGCGCTGGCCGACGCCGACGACACGATGACCGCCGTGATCCTGTTCGACCTGGACGGGTTCAAGGAGGTCAACGACACGTACGGGCACGCCACCGGCGACGAGCTGCTGCGCACGGCCGCGTCCCGGCTGCTCGCCAACGTCCGTACCAACGACACCGTCTCGCGTCTCGGCGGCGACGAGTTCGTGGTGCTGCTCCCCCGCCTGATCGACGACCAGATCGCCGACACGGTGGCGAACCGCATCCTGATGGACCTGGCACAGCCGCTGCTCATCGGCGACCACGTGCTGAGCATCCCGGCGAGCGCGGGCATCGCGATCACCCGCGGCAGCGGCCGGGCCGTCGACGAGGTCATGCGCGAGGCCGACCTGGCGCTCTACCAGGCCAAGGAAGAGGGCAAGAACGTCGCCCGTCGCTTCGACCCGGCGCAGTTCGCCGCGGCCGAGGCCCGCCGCCGGGAGGAGGCGGACCTGCGCCGCGCCCTCGACGCCGGCGAGTTCGAGGTGCACTACCAGCCCATCGTCGACCTCGAGGGTGAGCGTACGGTCGGCGTCGAGGCGCTGATCCGCTGGAACCACCCGGAGCGCGGCATGATCCCGCCGATCGCCTTCCTGGACATCGCCGAGTCGCTCGGCCTGCTGCCCCGCCTGGGCGGCTGGGTGCTGGAAGAGGCCTGCAAGCAGGCCGCCGTCTGGCAGCGGCAGAACCCCGGCTTCGAGCTCAACGTGAACCTCTCGGCGAGCCAGCTCGGCAACCCGAACCTGGTCGAAGAGGTACGCAGCGTGCTCGAGCGCACCGGCCTCCCGCCGTCGCTGCTCGTGCTGGAGCTGACCGAGTCCGTCGCGCTGGTCGACCTGGTCGAGTCGGCCCGGGTGCTGGGCGCGCTGAAGACCCTCGGGGTGCGGATCGCGCTGGACGACTTCGGCACCGGCTTCTCGTCGCTGAGCCACCTCGGCACCCTGCCGGTCGACGTCGTGAAGATCGACAAGTCGTTCGTGCAGGCGATGCAGGAGAACTCCTCGGGCGCGTCGGTGGCCGAGGCCGTGCTCCAGATCGCCCGGACCTTCAAGCTGTCGCCGGTCGCCGAGGGCGTCGAGGACGCCACCCAGGCCTCCCGGCTGCGCGAACTCGAGTGCGCGCAGGCTCAGGGTTACCACTTCGCCCGGCCGATGCCGGCCGGCGCCCTGACCGAGCTGCTGGCCCGCCAGTCCGCGATCGCCGGCTGAGGCGTCCCTACAGCGGCGGAGGCTCGATCTCCGTCTCCAGCCGGACGCCGGCCAGCGCCCGGGACAGGGTCGGGTGGCCCTCGCCGTAGGCCTTCTGCAACTCCTCGACCGCGGCGTGGGCCGACTGGTCGTCGCCGGCGTCCAGGGCGACGTTGAACGCGCACGCCAGGGTGTCCGGGTGGTCGGCGCCGCGCACGCCGCGGGACCGACTCAGGGTGTCCAGGGCGATCTCCCGGGCCCGCTGTGCCTCACCGGTGGCGAACAGGTCGGCCGCCAGGCCGTTGGCGCAGCTCAGCGTGAACGGATGGTCGGGGCCCACGCTGCGCTGCAGGCCGCCGAGCGCCTCCTCGCCGATGGTCCGCGCCTCGGTGTGCCGCCCGGTCGCACGGACCACGCTGGTCAGGTTCGCACCGGCGGCCAGGGTGAACGGATGCTCGTCGCCGAGCACCGCGTGGTAGCGGGCGACGGCACGCTCCAGCAGCCGGTGGGCCTCGTCGAGGTCTCCGGCGTCGCGGGCACAGTTGGCCAGCGACACCATCGCACCGAGCGTCTCGACACTCAGGTCGCCGAACTTCTGCCGGTAGAGCTCCACGTTGGTGGTGGCCAGGGCCCATGCCTCGGCACGCCCGGAGCGCCGCGCCGCCATCGCCGCGAAACGCCCCGCCCACATCGCCATCGGATGGTCGGCGCCCAGCGTGTCGAAGTGCCCGGCGACGGCGAGCAGCTCGCCCGCGCCCGCGTAGTCGCCGAGGCCGAACAGGTCGAACGCCAGAGCGGCCCGTGACGACAGCGTCTCCGGATGGCCGTCCACGAAGATCGTCTGCCGGTGCCGCAGCACCTGCTCGTCCAGCGCCTTGGCACCCCGGAAGTCGCCGAGCAGCCGCAGGTCCGCCGCAAGGTTGTTGGCGCAGCGCAGGGCGGTCGGGAAACTCTCGCCGAACAGCCGCCGGTAGCGGACCAGGTTGTCCGCGTCGAGCTGCCGGGCCTGGCCGAAGTGCCCCTGCATGCGCAGGTCGGCGCCGACGCTGTTGGCCGTGGCCAGGGTGGTCTCGTCGTCCTCGCCGAGCGCGTCGCGCTGCGAACGCAGGGTCTGGGCGTTGAGGGCGCGGGCGTCGGCCGTACGCCCCACCGCCCGCAACGCGTTCGCCAGGTGGAAGCTGGCGAGCAGCGTCTGCTCGTCGGTCTCGCCGAGGCTGTCCCGCCACCGGGTCACCGCCTGGGTGGCGAGGTCACGGCTGGAGTCGTAGTCGCCGCGGGCGTACAGGAAGCGGACGCAGTTGACGACGAGCTGGCGGATCTCCTCGGACTCGCCGCCGAGGACGTCGGAGTGGACGAGATGCGGGATGAGCGCGGCGTACCGCGGCCAGTGCGTCGGGTCGTCGGGATCGCCCGGGTCGGCGGCGGCGAGCATCGCGCGGACCGACCGCAACTGGGCGGCGTGCCGCTCCGAGCTGAGCTGCTGGCCCAGCATGCCGCGGACCATGGGATGCACGATCAGGCTCTCGCCGGGGGGATCGAGGTCGGCGAGGCCGTAGCGGCCGATCAGCCGGATCGCGGCCTTGAGCCGCCGCTCGATGCGCACCGTCCGGGCCAGCTCCAGCGAGACGAGCCCGCGCGCCGCCCAGAGCAGCTCCCAGGAGACCGGGGCGCTGGCGAGGAAGGCGCTGAGCTCCAGCAGCTCGAACGCCGCCGGCGAGGCCTCGGCGAGCCCGTCGGCGGCCAGGCCCCACGCGACCCGGATCGGGGTCGGGAAGGCCAGTTCCGCGGCGCGGGCGTCGTAGCGGCGCAGGTAGTCGTCGACGCCCCAGCCCGTCGCCGTGCGGACGGCGGCGGCCTGGTCGAGGGCCATCGGCACGTCACCGAGGTGGGCGGCGATCCGATCGGCGTCCTCCGCGGTCAGCTCCGGGTTGCGGCCGCGCAGGAAGTCGACGCTGTCCGTACGGTCGAACACCGGGACCGGCACGGCCTGCGCCACCTCGGAGGTCCACCGGGGATTGCGCGAGGTGACGAGCACGTGTCCGGCGCCGCTGGGCAGGTAGGGCTTGATGTCCTCGGGCCGGTTGGCGTTCTCGAAGACGACGAGCCAGTTGCGGTACGGCTCCCCCCGGCTCAGCGCGTCCCGCACGGCACCGAGCGTGCGGTTGATGTCGCGGGCCTCGGGCAGCTTCAGCTCGCTCGCGAGGCCGACCAGGGCGGCCCGCATCCCGGCGTTCTGCTCGGCGGGAATCCACCAGACGAGTTCGTACGTGTCCGCGTACCGATAGGCGTATTCCACGGCGAGCTGGGTACGCCCCGTTCCACCGAGTTGGTGATCGGCGGAAGGCAACAGCACGACCGGTCCGTTGCCGAGCAGCCCGCGGGTGTCGGCGAGGAGCTCCTCGCGCCCGACGAAACGCGGGTTACGCGGCGGCAGACCGCCCCGGATCGGCACGCCGCCCTCCCCCACTGGTGACCTAGCACTCTACTGTCATGCTGCCGATTACCGTACGTGGAATCATCGCCACTGCGGAAGTTGAGGGTTGTCCGCGAGCTCTTGTGAGTCCCGCCTTGCAAAGGCAGGGCACGAGGTCTCCACCGTCGCGAGCAATCCTCACCCCTTAGCGGAAGGCCCCCAGTGACCGACGAACCTGTGACCAGCCTCGATCGAGACACCGACGTGGCTACCGTGGCTCTGCGGGGCGAGGTGGACGTGCTCAACGTGGACCAGGTCCGGGTCGCCCTCGTAGAGGCGCTCGACGCACGACCAAGGACGCTGGTGGTGGACCTGTCGGAGCTGTCCTTCATCGACTCCACCGGCCTCGGCGCGATCATCTTCGGCTTCCAGCGCGCCCGCGACGAGGGCGTCGACTTCCTCCTGGCCCGCCCGACAAGGGGCGTCCACCAGATCCTGGTCCTCAGCGGCGTCCTCGAGGTCGTCGGACTCCAGCAGTAAGGGGCCGCCCGGCACCCGGACGGCCCCTGCCTTGCGCGGAGCCGGTCACTCCACCCAGACGAACTCCCGGGCGGGCGCCGCCACCGAGGTGCGGAAGTTGCTGTCGACCGTGGCGGCCTCGGCCGCGTTCGGGTAGGCGTTGGTGCACGACACCGGGGCGCTGCTACCCGACATCAGATCGCTGCACAAGCCGGTCCGACGGTCCGGAAGGCCGAGCAGATGCCCGAACTCGTGAGCGGCGATCCGCGGCGGGTGGTAGCCGTCGTTCACCGCCTCCCGGCCCATGTACCAGCGGCCGTTGCCGAGCGATGACACGTACGCCCGCGGCCAGCCGTTGTCGGCGTACACCCGGATGTTGGGGGTACGCCCGGCCGGTACGGGCTCGAGCCGGACGTTCGCGACCCGGCTGTTCCAGATCTGTGCGCCCTGGTGGACGACGGAGACGAACTCCCGCGCCTGGCTGGCGTCGTAGTAGAGCACGCGGGGCGCGGCGGCGGCAGGATCGGCGGCGACGACCTGCACGCCGGTCGCCGCCAGCAGCGCGAACAGCGTGGCGGCCAGTCTCTTGAGCAGCATCGGTGACCTCCCGGGGGATGGGGGACGGGAATTCCCACACCGTAGCTTTTGATCGATGACTGCCAATGCAACGAGGTCATACCGGTTGCCGCCTCATGGTCACGTGATGCTCAAGGGGCATCACACAATGTGCGGCCGCCGGGCCCCTGCGCCCGAGGGGATCGTCCGACTGTTGGGCGGCGGTTGCATCGGTGCGGTGCACCCATTACTTTTCCGAATGGAAATGGTGTGCGGTTTTTACCTATTCACTCAAGGGGTTGCCATGGCCGGATCACGAATCGTCTCTCTCGGCCATTACCAACCGGCCCGGGTGCTGACGAACGACGACCTGGCAGAGATGGTCGAGACGACCGACGAATGGATCCGCAGCCGCGTCGGCATCGAGACCCGGCACATCGCCTCCGCCGACGAGAGCATCGACGAGATGGCGGAGCACGCCGCGCGCAAGGCCCTCGCGGAGAGCGGCGTGCAGGCCTCCGAGATCGACTATGTGATCGTGGCGACCTGCACCGCGATCGACCGCTCGCCGAACATCGCCGCCCGGGTCGCCCGCCGGTTGGAGCTGCCCGCCCCGGCCGCGCTCGACCTCAACGTCGCCTGCGCCGGCTTCACCCACGCCCTCGCCACCGCCGACCAGGCCCTCAAGACCGGCTCCGCGACCAAGGCCATCGTCATCGGCGTGGAACGGCTCTCCGACTTCACCGACTGGACCGACCGCAGCACGTGCGTGCTCATCGGCGACGGTGCCGGCGCCGCCGTGCTCGTCGCCGACGAGGAGGAACACGTCGGCCCCGTGGTGTGGGGCTCGGTTCCGGAAATGTCACAGGCGGTGCGCATCGAGGGCCGCGACGGAACATTCCAGCAGGAAGGGCAGAGTGTCTTCCGCTGGGCGACGTACTCGCTGCCGAAAATTGCGCGCCAGGTGTGCGACAAGGCGGGCGTCCGGCCCGAAGACCTCGCCGCCATCGTGCCGCACCAGGCCAATCTGCGCATCATCGAGCCGCTCGCCCGGCGGATCGGGGCCGGCGACGCGGTCATCGCCCGCGACGTGGTCGAGTCCGGCAACACCTCGGCCGCGAGCATCCCCATCGCGCTGTCCAAGCTGGTCATGCGGAGGGAGATTCCGTCCGGGGCGCCGGTGCTGCTCTTCGGCTTCGGCGGCGGCCTCTCGTACGCCGGGCAGGTCGTGCGCTGTCCGTGATCGGGCGCCGTCGCATGGGGCCGGGCGCGTCGCGCCCGGCCCCATGCCGTCAGCGAGAGCCCAGCAGCTCTACCAGGCGCCCCGCGATCGCCGTCGGCGTCGGGCTGTCGAAGACGAACGACTGCGGCAGCCGCACCCCCGACGCCTGCGTCAGCCGCTGGGTGAACTCCAGCGCGGTCAACGAGTCCAGGCCGCTGTCCCACAGCTCCCGGTCCGGGTCCACCGCCTCGGCGCCCTGGTGGCCCAGAACCGCGGCCGCAATTGCCCGGACGAGCTCTCGGATCTCGGTGCCGTCGAGGGACGCCCAGTCGGCCTGCGGAGTCACTTGCGTCGCCGCCGCGACGGGACGTGCCGGAGCGAGGTGACGCAACATGGCCGAGGTCGCCGGGCCGGCCCGCCCCGCCAGCCGCAACGCCGTCACGGCGGGGTACGCCTTG
The DNA here is from genome assembly GCF_003751945.1 of Couchioplanes caeruleus. Taxonomy (NCBI): domain Bacteria; kingdom Bacillati; phylum Actinomycetota; class Actinomycetes; order Micromonosporales; family Micromonosporaceae; genus Couchioplanes; species Couchioplanes caeruleus. The sequence continues at coordinate 3,062,103 of NZ_RJKL01000001.1, forward strand.
TGCAGGGCCGCGTCGAACAGCGCCAGACCGCGGACCTCGGGCAGCGCCTCGAATCCCGTACGTTCCATCCGGCGCAGATCGGTGCCGGTCAGCTCGCCGGCCATCCCGCCACCGGCCCAGGGGCCCCAGGCGATGGCCGTAGCGGGCAACCCGGCCGCCCGCCGCCGGTGCGCCAGCGCGTCCAGGACCGCGTTCGCGGCAGCGTAGTTGGCCTGTCCCGCCCCACCCAACACCCCGATCACCGAGGTGAAGAGCACGAAGGCGGACAGGTCGTGGCCGGCGGTCAGCTCGTGGAGGTGGACGGCGGCGTCCACCTTGGGCCGCATGACCGCGTCGACTCGGGCCGGCGTCATGAGGGTGACGACACTGTCGCGGACGACGCCCGCGGCGTGCACCACGCCGGTCAGCGGCAGGTCGGCCGGCACCGACCGCAGCGCCCGGGCCAGGTCGGCACGGTCGGACACGTCACACGCCACGATGGTCGCCGCGGCGCCCAGCTCGGCGGCGAGCCCGGCCGCCAGGGGCGCCTGCGGACCCTGCCGGCTCAGCAGCAGGACGTGACGCACACCGCGCCGGTGCACCAGATGCCGGGCGATCAGCGCGCCGAGCGCACCGGTGCCGCCCGTGATCACCACGGTGCCGTCACGGTCGAGCGGCCGGCCCGGGTCCGGCGTGCCCGCCGGGGCGAGCCGCGGGAGATGTAGCCGGCCGTCGCGCACCGCGAGCTGCGGCTCCGCCGATCCCAGCGCTCGGCGCAGCCCCTCGGCGGACGCCGACGCGTCGTCGACGTCGATCAGGCGGAAGCGTCCCGGATGCTCCGCCTGGGCGCTGCGCACGACGGCCCACACCGCGGACGCGGCCGGATCGGGCACGTCCGCGCCGGGCTCCGTGGCCACCGCTCCGCGGGTCACGAAGACCAGCGTCGAGTGGTCGAACACGTCGTCCAGCCAGTGTTGGAGCAGCGCGAGGGTCCGTTCGGCACCCGCGCGCACCGCGCCGGGCAGGCTGCCGTCCGCCTCGGACGTCCCTTCACCGCCGCAGACCAGCATCAGGCCGGGGACCGTGGCCCCACGCCGCAGGTCCCTCTCGATCTCGCGCAGGGAGGCGTAGGCGTACCCGTCCTTCACCGCACCGCTGAGACCGAGGTGATCGGTGCCCAGGATCCCGCAGCTCGGCAACGGACCGTCCGTCGCGCCGTCCGTCTCGACCGGCGGCCACGCGGCGGTGAGCAGCACGTCCCGGGCAGGCGCGGCGGATTCCAGGCGGTCCGGGTCGACCGGCCGGAACAGCAGGCTCCGCACCGAGGCCACCAGGGTGCCGTCGCCGTCGGTGACATCCACCGAGACGGCATCGGGCCCCTGCGGCCGTACCTCGACCCGGAGTTTGGTGGCATTGGTGGGCCGCACCAGGACGCCGGACCAGGCGAACGGAAGGGGGACGCCGTCGCCCCGTACCGCGACGGTGAGCAGGGCCGCGTGCAGGGCCGCGTCGAGCAGCACCGGGTGCAGGGCGAACCCGTCACCGGACACGTGCGAAGGCAGTTCGACATCGGCGTGTACCTCGTCGCCGTCGCGCCAGGCGTTGGTCAGGGCACGGAAGGAGGGACCGTACCCGAAACCGCGCTCCGTGAGCAGGCGGTAATGCTCCCCGACGTCGGCCGCGGACGCCGGCACGGTGATGCCGTCCACCGGTCGGTCGGAGACGATCCTGCGGCGCGGCTCGAGCGTCGCGCGTGCGTGCTGCCGCCAGCCCGCCGAATCGTCTCCGCTGAAGACCGTGATCTCGGTCGGGTCCGCGACCAGTCGCAGGTCCACCGGCGCGTCCGCGGTCAGGACCAGCGGCGACTGGATGACCAGTTCCGCGATGTCCCGGTCGAGGCGGGCGGCGAGGTGGGCGGTCCACTCGACGAAGACCGCGCCCGGAACCACCACGGTTCCCGACACCGTGTGGTCGGCGAGCCAGGGTTGCGCGTCGAGGGAGAGCCGGACCGTGCCGAGCAGCGTCTCGGAGCCCGGCACCTCGAGGACCGCACCGAGCAGTGGATGGCCCGCCGGGGGCAGGACCGCCGTGCCGGCGGCGGGAACCGCACCCGACAGCCAGTACCGCTCGCGGTGGAACGGGTACGGCGGCATCTCGCTGCGCCGTCCGCGCGAGCCGCTGAGCGTACGGGACCAGTCGATGCGTGCACCCGCGCAGTAGAGCCGCGCCAGAGCGGGCACGACTCCGCGACTGATCGGCACGAGGACGGCGTCGGGGTCGCCGAGACAGCGGGCGCCCAGCGCGGTCAGCACGCCGCGCGGGCCGAGTTCCAGGAAGCGCTGCACGCCGGTGTCCACGAGATGACGGATTCCATCTCCGAAGCGCACGGCCTCCCGTACATGACGGACCCAGTACTGCGGAGTGCAGATCTCCTCCGCGGTGGCGAGCCGGCCGGTCAGGTTCGACACGATGCCGATGCGCGGCGGGTGGTACTGCAACGAGGCGGCCACCTCGGCGAAGGAATCCAGCATCGGATCCATGTGAGCCGAGTGAAAGGCATGGCTGACGCGCAGGCGATCCACCCGGCGGCCACGCTCGCGCCACTGCCGGGCGACGGCCAGCACCGGCTCCTCCGCACCGGAGATGACGACCGCGTCGGGCCCGTTGACCGCCGCGACGGAGACGCCCTCGGGGAGGGGCAGGATCTCCCGTTCCGCCGCGGTCAGCGCCACCATCGCGCCTCCGCGGGGCAAGGCTTGCATCAGGGAACCGCGGGCGGCGACGAGCCGGCAGGCATCCGCCAGCGACCACACGCCGGCGACGTACGCCGCCGCGAGCTCCCCGATGGAATGTCCCAGCACCGCGTCCGGCTCGAGCCCGAGGCTCTCGACGAGGCGGTATTGGGCGACCTCGAGCGCGAACAGCGAGGCCTGGGTGTAGACGGTCTCGTCGAGCAGGGCGGCGTCGGGATGCCCGGCCGGGGCGAACATGACCGCCCGCAGCGGACGGTCCAGGACGGCGTCGAGATGGGCGCACACCTCGTCGAGGGCCGCGGCGAAGACGGGGTGGGCGACGTACAGGTCGTGACCGCCTCCGGGCGTCTGGCTGCCCTGACCGCTGAAGAGGAAGGCGGTCCCGCCGGGGCGAACCCGGTCCGTGATCAGGCTGTCGTGGGTCGCGCCCCGGGCGAGGGCCTGGAGCCCGGGCCCGGGCTCACCGATGACCACCGCCCGGAACGGCATCGAGGACCGGCTCGCCGCCAGTGCTCCGCGCAGGCCGCCGAGATCCTCCGCGGACAGCGCGGCGGTGTGAGCGAGCAACTTCCCGGCCTGGGCGCGCAACGCCTCGGCATCGTGCGCCGAGAGTGGCATCATCGCCGGCCCGGATCCGACCGCGGTGGAGTCGCTCAGGTCCGGCGCTTCCTCGATGATCACGTGCGCGTTCGTGCCGCTGATGCCGAACGAGGAGACGCCGGCACGCCGTACCCGCTCGCCCCGCGGCCACGGGACCGGCTCGGTCAGCAGCCGCATCACCCCGGCCGACCAGTCGATCAGCGGCGTGGGTTGCTCGGCGTGCAGCGTTCGCGGCAGCGTCTCGTGCCGCATCGCCAGCAGCACCTTGATGACTCCGCCCACGCCCGCCGCCGCCTGCGTGTGTCCGACGTTGCTCTTGAGCGATCCCAGCCACAGTGGCCGGTCCCGGGGGCGGTCCGTCCCGTACGCGTTCAGCAGCGCCTGTCCCTCGATCGGATCGCCCAGACGGGTGCCGGTGCCGTGCGCCTCGACCACGTCGACGTCCGAGGGGCGCAGGCCCGCGTCCGCCAGCGCGGCACGGACCACGCCCTCCTGCGACGGGCCGTGCGGCGCGGTGAGCCCGTTGCTCGCGCCGTCCTGGTTGACCGCGGTGCCGGCGAGCAGGCCCAGCACCGGCCGGCCGGCCGCGACGGCCCGGGACAGCGGCTCCAGGACCAGCAGGCCGACGCCCTCGCCCCAGCCCGTGCCGTCCGCGTCCGCGCCGAAGGCCCGGCAGCGGCCGTCCGCGGACAAGCCGCGCTGGCGGCTGAACTCCACGAAGATGCCCGGCTCGGACATCACTGTGACACCACCGGCGATGGCCATCGAGCAGTCGCCGTTCCTGAGGGCGCGCGCGGCCTGGTGCAGGGCGACGAGCGACGACGAACACGCCGTGTCGACGGTGATGGCCGGACCCGTCAATCCGAAGGTGTACGCCACCCGCCCGGACAACACGCTCGCCGCCGAACCGGTCAGGGCGTACCCTTCGACGGCCGCGGGGGCGTTCAGCAGACGTGGCCCGTAGCCCGCCGACATCGCTCCCACATAGACGCCGGTGTCGGTGCCGCGCAGCGTCGACGGTTCGATGCCGGCATTCTGGATCGCTTCCCAGGCGACCTCCAGCACGAGCCGCTGCTGCGGATCCATCGCGAGCGCCTCGCGCGGGCTGATCCCGAAGAAGGCGGGGTCGAACCGGTCGGCGTCGTGCAGGAAGCCACCGGACCGGACGTACGTGCGTCCCGGCCGGGCCGGACGCGGGTCGTACAGGGCGTCGAGGTCCCATCCCCGGTTCTCCGGGAAGGCCGAGATGGCATCGCGCCCCTGGGCCAGCAACTGCCACAGCTTTTCGGGAGAGTCGGCGTCGCCCGGGAACCGGCACGCCATGGCGACGACGGCGATCGGTTCGCCGGTCCTCGTCCGCGCGGCTTCCGGGGCGACCGCCGGCGTGCTCGACACCATCAGATGGCCGGCCAGCTCCACCGGTGTCGGCCGGTCGAAGACCAGGCCGGGAGGCAGGTGCCGACCGGTGGCCTCCTGGAGACGGTCCCGCAGCTCCACCGCGGTCAGCGAGGTGAGCCCCAGGTCGGTGAAGGTGGCGGCCGGATCGAGCGAGGCGGTGCCGGGCTCCCCGAGCACGGCGGCCACCTCACGCAGCACCAGCTCGAGAAGCTCGTCGTCCGGCGCCGCGCCGGGCCGCACCGGCGCAGGGTCCGCCGCGATGTCACCGAACCAGTACCGTTCCCGCTCGAACGGGTAGCCGGGCAACGTGAGCACGCGTGGTTCATGCCCGGCGAAGACGGCGTCCCAGTCCTCCGGCGGTTCGGCGGCGTCGACATCGCGCCCTTGCGCCACCGATTCCAGGGCAGCCCGCAGGTCGTCGAGCCGCGCGGCGCTCACCACCACCGGATGCGCCAGCACCGTCCTCGTCGTGCCGAGCGAATACGCCACATCCAGCGGCGCGGCGTCCGGGTGGGCGGCGAGCCAGTCGGCGAGTCGCCCGGCGTACGCCCGCAGCGCGCCCGGGGTGCGAGCGCTGATCAGGAAAGGCCATGGACGCTGGTCGAGCCGGCGCGGCGCCGGGTCCGCCGCCCGGTGCCCGGTCACCACCACGTGGCAGTTAGTACCGCCGATGCCGAACGCGCTGACGCCCGCCGTGCCCGGCCGTCCCGACTCCGGCCAGGTCGTGTTCTCGGTGACGACGCGTAGCGAGGCCGGCACGTGCGCCGCCACAGGTCCGGCGGCGCGCTGGGCGGGAATCAGGCCGTGCCACAGGCTCAGGGCGGTCTTGACCAGACCGGTGATGCCCGCGGCCGCCTCCAGATGGCCCACGGCGGGCTTGGCCGAGCCGACGAGCAGCGGATGCGACCGCTCCTCGAACGCCGCCGCCAGCGCCTGCGCCTCGACACGATCCCCCAGCTTCGTTCCGGTGCCGTGCAGTTCGACGTAGTCGACGTCGCCGGGCGCCACCCCGGCCCGGCGCTGTGCGTCGCGGATGACTTCCACCTGGGCCCGTACGCTCGGCGCCGTCACCGTCCCGGTGTGGCCGTCGTTGTTGACCGCGCTCCCCCGGATGATGCAGTAGATGCGATCCCCGTCGGCCTCCGCGCGCTCGAGTGGCTTGAGCACCAGCACCGCGCCGCCCTCGCCGCGGACGAAGCCGTCGGCCGCCGCCCCGAACGTGTGGCATGCGCCGCTGGGCGAGAGGACGCCGGCCCGGGCTGCGGCGATCCAGCTCTCCGCCGCCAGGTTGAGCTGGACGCCACCGGCCAGGGCGAGATCGCATTCCGCCGCCCGCAACGCGGCGCACGCGAGATGAACCGAGACCAGCGAGGCGGACTGGCCGGAGTCGACCACGAGGCTGGGGCCTTGCAGGCCCAGCAGGTGGGAGACACGGTTGGCGAGAAGTGCCCGGTTGAGGCCCGCGAAGCTGTAGCCGTCCAGCAGGCCGGCGGCTCGCACCAGAGCGGCGTAGTCGTCGGCCGTGGCGCCCAGGAACACTCCGGTACGGGCACTGCCGAGTCCTCCCGGCACCATCCGGGCGTCCTCGAACGCGGCCCAGCTCAACTCCACGGCGAGGCGCTGCTGCGGGTCCGTCGCCGCCGCCTCGCGCGCCGACATCCCGAAGAACGCGGCGTCGAAACGGTCGGCGTCGCTGAGAAAGCCGCCGGTCCGCACCGAGCGCCGTTCCTGCGGCCCCAGCACCGTGAAGTCGGCGGCACCGAACCTGCCCGCGGGGGCCGGTCCGGTGCCATCGCCACCACGGGTCAGCATCCGCCAGAAGTCGTCGGGTGTCGGCGCGGCCGGCAACCGGGCGGCCATGCCGACCACCGCGACGGGCATGCTCTCACCGGAGTTGTTACTCATGATCTCCCAGCTACTCGTCCGTCTTGGTCAGGAACCGGCTCACCGTCTCGATGACCCCCGGGTCCCCGAGGATGCGCCGGTGGCCCAGCCCCTGCGTCAAGACCAGGTCGGCGGAGGCCGGGTACGCCTCGGCGATGCGCCGCCCGTGCAGCACCGGCACCTCCTTGTCGTCCTCGTCGTGGAGCACCATCGTCGGAATCGCGATCTGTTCCGGGCGATAGGTGGGCGAGAACCGCTCCCAGATGTCGGTCTGCGGCCGGAAGTAGATCTCGGTGCGCCGCCGCAGCTCGCGGCTGATCGCGGGCCGCAGCGCCATCTGCGTGCAGAAAGCGTCGGCCAGGTAGGCGAAGCTGCTGATGCCGCTGATCGCGACGAGCCGCTCGGGCCGCACCCCGGACCGGATCGCGTGGTACGCGCACAGCACTCCGAACGAGTGGCCCACGATCGCGCGGAACGGGCCGTACTTCTCCTGCAGGCGCGCGATGATCGCAGCCTGGTCGACGATCGTCGCCGACACCCCGCCGGAGTCACCGTGGCCCGGGGCGTCGTACGCCAGCACCGGCAGCCCCGCCTCGTGCAGCGCCGGTACGAGTCCCGCCCAGGACGCGGCCCTCGACTGGAAGCCGTGCACCAGCAGCACCGGGCGCGGGCCGTCGCCCCACCGGTAGGTCTTCACCGCCACACCATCGTGGTCCAGATCGGACACCGTGGCCGCGTTCATCACCTGCTGCTGCGCCGGCCGGATCTCGGCCCGGCGCAGCGGCTCGATGAACAGCTTGAACGCCCGCCGCCCCGCCAGCCGGGGCGCGACGTACGAGACGGCGTTCAACCGGCTGCTGAGTGACGAAACTGCCATGGTTCTCTCCCAACTCGACTGTCCGATCAGTTGACCTGTCGGACCCTTCCGGCCCAGAACCGATCGCGCAAGCTGCGTCGCAGAATCTTGCCGCTGGGATTGCGGGGAAGCGAGCCGATGACGTCGTAGGACGTGGGCACCTTGAAGTCGGCGATCTCGCCACGCAGGAAGAGCATGAGCTCTCGCGGGGTCGCCGTACGCCCGGGGCGGAAGACCACGAACGCGTGTACCGCCTCGCCCCACCGCTCGTGCGGAATGCCGACCACCGCGGCCTCGGCCACCGCCGGATGCTTGGCGAGCGCGCTCTCGACCTCTGCGGGGTATACGTTTTCACCAGCCACGATCACGGTGTCCTTGATCCGGTCACTGACGAAGACGAAGCCGTCCTCGTCGAGGTGCCCGGCGTCACCGGTGTGCACCCACCCGTCCACGAGCGTCTCGGCGGTCGCCTCGGGAAGCGCCCAGTACTCCAGCATCGCCGCCGGAGAGCGCAGGCAGATCTCGCCGATCTCGCCGGGCGGCAGGATCCGGCCGACCGAGTCGATGACCTTGACCTCGATCCCCGGGTACGGGCGCCCGGCGGCCCTCAGCCGGGGACTGCCGGCCACGTGCTCCGCGGGAGGCAGGCACACCGCCGTGTTGCCGGTCTCGGTCAGCCCGTAGATCTGGGCGAACTCGCAGCCGATCTCGTCGAGGCACTGCTTCAGCAGGGTCTCCGAGATGGGCGATCCGCCGTACACCACCTTGCGGAGGCTGGCGAAGTGCGCGCTGGTGGCCCGCGGCTCGGCGAGCATCATCTGCAGCATCGCCGGCACCACGCAGGCGATGGTCACACCGGCATCGCGGATGAGGTCCACCGCCGAGGAGCTGACGAACATCCGCATCGACACGATGGTGACGCCCGCGTTGAAGCCCTGTGCCGCCCACCAGATGCCGCCGACGTGGAAGCCCGGGATGCCGATGAGGCTCACGTCGCCGGGGCGCAGGTCGATCCAGTCGAGGCCCTTGGACTCCATCGCGTCGCGGACCGCGAAGAAGCTGCGCTGCGCCAGCACCACGCCCTTGGGCAGCCCGGTGGTGCCGCTGGTGTACAGCTGGGCGACCGGGTCGTCCCACGCGCCGCCCTCGTCGATGTCCGCGTCCGGGAACGCGCGCTGCCAGTCGGGCAGGCCGGTGCCGGGCCCGGCGGGCCCGTCGAGCCGGACGATGACGGGCGCCTCGGTCAGCTCGGCGACGACCTGCTGGGCCGCCGGGAGGAACTCGTCCTCGACGAACAGCACCGCCGTGCCGGAGTCGCCGAGGATGTGCCGAACCTCGCCCGCGGCGAGCCGCCAGTTGATCGGCACCAGCACCGCGCCGGCCTTGGCGGCACCGAAGAGGACGTCGTAGTAGTGCTCCGACTCCTTGGCCAGGAACGCCACCCGGGCGCCGGGAGCCAGGCCCAGGGCTTGCAGGCCGTGTGCCGTCCGGTTGCTGCGCCGGTGCAGCTCGGCGTAGGTGACGCTCCGGTCCTCGCACAGCACCGCCGGATGGTCGGGACGCTCCGCGGCGTGGAAGGCGATCGTCTGCTGCAACGTACGCAGCTTCGGGTAGTACAACGACACCTGGCGAACTCCTTGCGAAGGGCTGGTCATGACCAGACGTGCGTTTCCGGCCAGAGGCGGCGGCCGGCGACGGGGCCGGACGACGAACCGCTCCGTGGCGGCGCCCCGGTTGCGGCCTCCATCAGGACATGCGCGTTGGTGCCGGTGAACCCGAACGAACTGACCCCCGCGACCCGGCGGGCCGACTCCGGCCAGGGCATCCGCTTGCGAGGTACACCGATCGACAGCCGGTCCCAGGCGATGTCGGGGTCGGGAAGGTCGAAACCCGGCTGCGCCGGGATCTCACCATGGCTGAGTGCCAACGCGACCTTCATGAGACTTGCGGCCCCGGAGGCGGTCTCCAGGTATCCGAGGTTGGCCTTGCAGGAGCCGAGGTACAGCGGCGGGGCGCCGGGTTTCTCGCGCCCGTAGGCCGCCGCGGTGCTCTCGGCCTCGATGACGCCGCCCAGTTTGGAACCGTTGGCCTGGGCCTCCACGTAGCGCACGTCGAGGGGATCGACCCGAGCGGCCCGCAGTGCGTCCGCCATGACGCGGCGTTGGGCGGCCACCGGAGTCGCCGTCATCGCCACCCGGTCGCCCTGCTGCCACAGCGCGGTGCCGCGGATGACGGCGTACGGTCCGGGCTCGTCCGGTGTCACGTCCTTGAGCCGCTTGAGCACCAGCACCCCGCAGCCCTCGCCCCGCACGTGGCCGTCGGCGTCCTTGGCGAACGGCCGGCTGCGCCCGGTGGGCGACAGCATTCCGGCGCGGTCGAACACCACGCTGGTGAACGGGGCGAGTTGAAGATGGCACGCCCCCACGACGGCGATGTCGCATTCGCCGCGCCGCAGCGCCGGCACGGCGAGGTGCACCGCGGTCAGCGCGGAGGAGCAGGCGGTGTCCACGGTCAGCACCGGCCCGTTGAGCCGCAGGCCCGTGGCGATCCGGGCGGCCGTCGCGCTCAGCGCGTTCCCCGTACCCATGTACGGCGAAAGCTCGTCCGGCCCGATCCCGTTGCGGAGGTGCGCGAAGGGGAACTCCACAGTGCTCACACCGGTGTAGACCCCGACGCGCCGGCCCGACGTGTCACCGATACCGGCATCGGTGAGTGCCTGCTGGGCGCAGGTCAGCAGCAGACGCTGCTGCGGATCCAGGTACCGGGCCTCCTCCTCGTCGATCCCGAAGCGCTCCGGTTCGAAGAGGTCCACGCCCTCCACGTGCACACCACGGGCGAGCAGGCCGGCGAACGGACTGAGATCCTGCGCCGCGGGATTCCACCGTGGCGGCGCCTCGCGTGGTTCGGCCGGCACGACCCGCTCGTCGCACAGCGCCGCCCAGAACGCCCCGGGATCGTTGATGCCGCCGGGAAAGCGGCACGCCATGCCGACGACCGCGATTCCCTGATTCTCCTGGGCGTGCTGCCGGGCCGCTGTCAGCACAAGTTGCTCGCGGCTCAGCGAGTTGAGGAACTCGATGTAGTCCTTCATCGCTCAGAGGTCCCTCAGGGCCGCCAGTTCGGCCGCCACCTCGTCGGCGGACATGTCGGTGACGTCGTGCGGTCCCACGTCCACCTGCTGTTCTGCCGTGGAGTCCGCGCCGCCGAGCTGTTGCTCGAGGTAGTCGGTGAGCAGGCCGATCGACGGGTAGTCGAAGGCCAGGCTGGTCGGGAGGGCCACCCGCAGCGACGATTCGAGGAAGTTCTTCAGTTCGACGGCACCCAGCGAGTCCAGGCCCACCTCGAGGAACTTCGCGTCGGCCGGGACGTCGTCGGGGCCGTCGAAGTGCAGCGCGTCGGCGACGTGCCCACGGATCATCCGGTTCACCGCGGTCCGCCGCTCCGACCGGGGCAGGGCCAGCAGCACCGCCGGGTCGATCGCGTCGTCGCGGTTCTGCGTGCGCCGGGCCAGCCGCTGGTACAGCGGATTCGGCGCCCGGCCCCCGGCCAGTTTGTCCCAGTCGAACTCCCCGACGACCGCCTGTGGCACCGGGTGCGCGAGGATCGTGGCGAGCGCGGCCATGCCCCGCTTCGGCCGGATGAAACGCGTGCCCTGAGCCTCCAGGTTGCGGACGAGCCGCTCGTCCAGCTCTGCCGCCATGCCCACCTCGGCCCACGGTCCCCAGTTGAGTGAGGTTCCCGGGAGCCCCGCCGCGACGCGCCAGGACATCGCGGCATCCACGAACGCGTTTCCGGCCGCATAGTTCGCCTGGCCCACGGAGCCGATGACCGAGGCGACGGAGGAGTAGGCGGTGAAGAACTCGACGGTCGGTATCGCGGCGACGGCTTCGTGGAGGTGCCAGGTGCCGTACACCTTGGGTCCGAAGACGGTGTCGAGGTCCTCCCAGGTCATTGTCGCGATGGGTCCGTCGGCGAGGACGCCGGCAGCATGCAGGACGCCACCCAGCGGACAGTCTCCCGCGGAGAGCTCGGCGACCACCTCGCGCACGTCCTCGGCTCGGGCGACGTCGGCGCGGTAGACCCGCACCTCGACGTCGCGGCCGATGCGGGAGCGCAGGCCGGCGAGTTCTTCCTCGCTGACCGGACGCCGGGTCACCAGAGCCAGATGGCGGGCTCCCAGCTCGGCCAGCTTGCGTCCGGCGAGCAGACCCAGCGCGCCCAGACCACCGGTGATCAGGTAGGTGCGGTCCGGGCGGATCGCCGGCGGCGGCTGCTCGGCCTCCCCGGCCTCCAGGGACAGCACGAGCTTGCCGACGTTGGCACCCCGGCTGAGCACCCCGAAGGCCTCCTCGACCTCGTCGAGCGAGTACTCCGTCGTCCGTAGCGCCGACAACGTGCCCCGGTCGATCCCGTCGACCACCTCGCGCAGGATCTCGTTGTTGATCCGGCGCAGCTCCGCCTCGGGGAACTCGCTCAGGTCGAAGTTGTGGTACGCGACGTCGGGGCGCTCCTCGGCGGCCCGCTCGGGAGACCAGGCGCCGATCTTGCCCAGCTCCACGAACCGGCCGCCCCGTCCCAGGCAGCGCATGCTTGCCTCGATGTACTCCTTGTTGAGGCTGTTGAGTACGATGTCGATGCCCTCGCCACCGGTCGCCTCCAGCACCTTGGAGGAGAAGTCCAGGCTGCGCGAATTCAGCACGTGGGCCACCCCCTGCTCGCGGAGCAGGCCGTGCTTGTGCGGGCTGGCGGTCGCGAAGATCTCCGCACCTGCCGCCGTCGCGAGCTGGACCGCCGCCTGACCGACGCCACCCGCCGCGGCGTGGATCAGAACCCGGTCGCCGCGCTTCATCCCGGCCAGCCCGTGCAGCGCATAGTGCGCCGTGATGTAGGCGGTCGGGAGGGCTGCCGCCTCCGCGTAGGAGATCCCGGCCGGCATGCTGACGGCGGACTCCGACGGCACCAGCACCCGCTGGCGCATGGATCCGATGTGGCTGAAGACCACATCGTCGCCGACCTCGAAGCCGGCCTCCGGTCCGACGGCGACGACGGTGCCGGCGCCCTCGAAGCCCAGCGGCAGAGGCACGTACGGCTGCCCGGTGTCCTCGGCGTACTGCTTGAGCATGCCGAGCGCGTTGAGGACGTCCTTGAAGTTGAGGCCGGTCGCACGGACCTGCACCGCAATCTGGTCGCCGGTGGGCTCGACGTCCGGCACCGGGGTGAGGCGAATGCCCGCGAAGCTGCCGTACTCCTGGACGATCAGCTCCGCGTTGCCGGCGTCCGCACGCTCCGGCGAGTACGGCAGGAGCCGCCGCACGTGGCGACCGGAGGCGCGGTAGGCCACCTGGTACTCGTCCTCGGCCGCGACGACCTCGTCGAGCAGCGCGGCGGCGTCTTCCTCCAGCGAGCGCAGGTCGAGGAGGGTGACGCGGTACGCCGGGTATTCCGACCACAGTGAGAGGCTGAAGCCCCACAACGTGCTGGCGGGAAGGTGCTCCGCGACCGCATCGCCGGCATCCCCGGTGAGCTGCTGCGCCGTCTCGGTGACGAGGAACAGCCGGGTACTGCGTCCTTCGAGCGCGGCGATGAGCGCGAGAAGATCCCGGTAGTTGCTCTCGGCCTCGTCCCGCAACCGCCCGGCGAGGTCTCCCCCGGCCGGACGCCACACCCAGCAGACGTCGGCCGTGCCGGCGTCCAACAGCTCGCGGACGGCGCCGGCGTTCGGCGCGAACACGAGCTCCGTACCTGTGCTCTCGGCCTGCCGGCGCAGCACGGTGGCGTCAGCCGCGTCCCGGTTGACGACGATCAGCCTTCGCTCCCCGGCTTCCGCGCGGCGTACCAGCGCCCGCTTGAGCCAGCGTGGCCGATGGAACATCCGGGTGCGCGTGCGGTCCCCGGTCTGGGCGACCTGACGGAACCCGAGGCCGTCCACCACGATCACGACGCGGTCGCCGTCGAGGAGGAGGAGGTCGGCGCTGAAGTCACCGGCCGTCTCGGCGGCGCCCGTACGGCGGACGACCGCCCGCAGTATGCCGCCCTTGGGCTTCTTGAACAACCGCAGCCGGCCGAACCGCACCGGCAGATAGGTACGGCCGTCGTCGATCACGCCGCCGAGGGTCTGGATGACGTTGTCGAGCAGCTCGGGTGGCAGAAGGTCGAGACCTCCCGTCTCGCGCCCGCGGATCGCCGAGACCGCGGTCTCCGGGTCTATCCGGGACAGCGTGTCGATGCGCTGGAACTGCGGGCCGTACATCAGCCCGAGATCGGCCCACTCCGGATAGAGCTCGTCGCCGGTGCGCTCGTCGCCGGCCCGCTCCGCGGCGACCTCGCGCAACCGCTCGCCGAGCGACTCCAGCTCGGCGGAGCCGGCGGCGCTCGCGGCGATGCCGGCCCGGGCGTGCGTGCGCTCGATCGCCGCGTCGCCTGCTCCGTCGACGCTGAGGATCTCCACCCCGGCGGCGCCGTCGGGTGCCGGACGCAGCCGTATCCGGACCTCGGTGAGGCGGTCCGCCGCCAGCAGCAGGGGTTCGAGGATCTCGACGTCGTGCACCGGCCGGGACGTCTCACCGTAGACGGCGTCCTGTAGTGCCAGCACCGTCTCGACGTATCCGGCCGCCGGGAAGACGACCTGGTCCATCACCACGTGGTCGGCGAGCCACGCCGGCTGGTCGGGGCCGATCTGGGTCCGGAACTCGCGGATACCGGCCGCGGCCTGCTCGGCGGTGCTGATCTCGTCGCCCAGCAGCGGGTGCCGGGCGGCTCCCGGGTCGGTCGAAGCCCGCCGGTCGTGGCGTCCTCCCTTGATCGGCAGCCAGTACCGCCGCTGGTCGAACGGGTACGTGGGGAGGTCGACGCGCCGGCCGGCCGTGCCGTCGAAGACGGCGGCCCAGTCGATGGCGAGCCCTCCGGTGTAGGCGGTCACGATCGACCCCAGCAGCGTCGTCCCGTCCGTGTCAGCGGAACGCATGCTCGCGAGCCAACGGTGCCCCAGGCCGGGCTGCGCGCATCGGCGGCCGAGTCCCGTCAGGGTGGGCGCGGGCCCGACCTCGACGAAGACATGCGCACCGCGCTTCTGCACGGCCTGCATCCCGGCGGCGAAGTTGACCGGTTCGGCGATGTGGCGTGCCCAGTAGTCGACCGTGGCGACCAGAGCCGGGTCGGCGACCTCGCCGGTCAGGTTGGAGACGAACGGCACGGTGATCTCGCCGAAGCGCAGATCGGCCAGCTCACGCCTGAAGGACTCGGTCACCGTCCGCATCAGCGGCGAGTGGAAGGCGTGGGAGACGGCAAGCTCCGTGATCCGGTGACCGCGGCCGAGGAGAGATTCCTTGACGGCCGCGAGCGAGTCGCGACCGCCGGAGATCACGCAGTGCCCGGGAGCGTTGAAGGCCGCGAAGCTCACATCGGGCATTGCGGCGATCAGTGGTCGTACCTCGTCGGCGGGAGCGGCGACCGCGATCATGCCGCCCGGCTCGGAGACCGACTGCATGAGCCGGCCACGGACCGACACGAGCCGCACGGCGTCCTCGAGCTCGAAGAGCCCGGCCACCGTGGCCGCGACGATCTCGCCGATGCTGTGTCCCAGAAGGATGTCCGGCTCGACGCCGAACGAACGCCACAGCATGGCCGTCGCGTACTCCACGCTGAACAGCGCCGACTGGGTGTACCGGGTCTCGTTGATGCGCTCGGCGTCGCCACCGAACATCAGGTCGCGGATCGACTCGCCGAGGTGCGCCGCGAAGAGGCGGTCGCACGCGTCGACGTACCGCCGGAAGACGGGGTAGCGGCGGTACAGGGTCTCGCCCATGCCGACGTACTGCGCGCCCTGACCGGTGAAGAGCATGGCGACCTTGGACGGACCGGCCTCCGTCGCGGCCGGTGCGGGGCCGGCGAGCGCAGCGGCGAGCTCCTCCCTGGAGCGGACCACCACCGCCGTACGGGACGGGAAGTCGGCGCGGCAGACGCCCGCGGTGTAGCAGAAGTCGGCCACCGACACGTCGGGATTCGCCGCGAGGTGGTCGCGGTACCGGGCGATCTGCCGCTCCAGAGCGGCGTCGTTGCGCGCGGAGACGGCCAGCACATGTGGCTCGTCGCCGCTCGCGGCCGGCTCGGGGTCCGGGGCCTTCGCGGGGGCCTGCTCCAGGACGACCGAGGAGATCGTGCCCGCGAAGCCGAAGGAGTTCACCAGGGCCCGCCGGACGTCCGCTTCCCACGGCCGCCCGGTGACGGGCACCGACACCGGATACGTCGACCACGGGATGTGCCGGGACGGCGTGCGCATGCCGATGTGCGGGAAGACCTCGCCGTGCTGCAGTTGCAGCACGGTCTTGATCACGCCGCCGATGCCCGCGGCCGACTCCATGTGCCCGAGGTTGCCCTTGAGCGAGCCGATGATGACCGGCCGCTCGGTGGAGTGGGAACCGGCGAAGACCGAGCGGATCGCCCCGACCTCGATCGGGTCGCCCAGGGATGTGCCGGTGCCGTGTGCCTCGACGTACTGGATGTCGGCGGGCTCCAGCATCGCGCCGGTCAGCGCGGCGCGCATGACGGCGTCCTGCGCCGAGCCGTTGGGCACGGTGAGTCCGCCGCTCTCGCCGTCCTGCCGGACCGCGGTGCCGCGGACCAGGGCCAGGACGTGGTCACCGTCGCGCTTGGCATCGGAGTAGCGCTTGAGGACGAGTACGCCACAGCCCTCGCTGCGGCTGTAACCGTCGGCGCTGTCGTCGAAGGTCTTGCAGTGCCCGTCCGGAGACAGCATCCCGGCCTGGCTGAAGACGATGTGGTTGCGCGGGTGGTGGATCGCGTTGACGCCACCGCACAGCGCGACCGAGCACTCCTTGCGGCGCAGCCCCTCGACCGCGAGGTGCAGGGCGACGAGCGAGGAGGAGCAGGCGGTGTCGATCGCCATGCTGGGCCCGCGCCAGCCCAGGAAGTACGAGAGGCGGCCCGGGATCGCGCTGTGTGCCGTACCTGTGCCGACGTACGCATCCAGCTCCGAGTATTCGAGGGCGTCCACTTCGAGCGAGTAGTCGACGCAGCTCACGCCCACGTAGACGCCGCCGTCGGTACGGCGCAGCCGGACCGGGTCGATGCCGGCGTGCTCGAGCGCCTCCCACGCGGTCTCGAGGATCAGACGGCCCTGAGGGTCCATGTACTGGGCTTCCTTCGGCGAAATGCCGAAGAAGCGCGGGTCGAACCGGTCCATGTCCTCCAGGAAGCCGCCGCCGGAGGCCTGGATGGTGCCCTTGCCGCCTTCGGAGGAGGCGTAGCGGTCGACGTCCCACCGGTCCGCGGGCAGCGGGCCGATGCCAGACTCGCCGGCGCGCAGGAATTCGGCGAAACCGTCGGGCGTGCGGTTGCCGCCCGGGAAGCGTACGCCGATCCCGACGATGGCGATGGGTTCGTACTTCTCCAGCAGGAGCTCGCGCAAGATCTCAGGGTCGGACGTCGGCATGGTGGTCTTCTCCCTGCTGCTCATGCTTCGAACAGGTCCTTCAGCAAACTGTCGACGAGGGGCTTACGGTCGGCGGGCGGGCCCGGCGGCGGCGCGGGCGCGGCCGGGAACGACCCGGGCATGGCCGCGACGAGGTTATCCGTGAGGTCGGCGATGGTCGGGCTGGCGAACAGGACCGCGGCGTCCACCTCGCACCCGAGCTTCTCCTCGAGGCGCTGCTTGATTTCCGTCACCCGCAGGGACGTGAGCCCAAGGTCGAAGTAGTTCGCGTCGAGGGGCAGCGTCTCCTCCGGCGTCATCAGCAGGGCGGTACGGAATTCCGCGGTCACCGCCTCCTGCAGGGCCGCACGGCGGGCGGACGCGGGAATCCGCTGCAACGCGGTGATGAATTCGGTCGGCACAGCGGTCATGTCCTCGCGTCCTCGGCGGTCGCGCCGGGGGGATTGGTGATCGCCACCCGGATCTCTCCTGCCGACGCACCGCCCTGCTCGTCCCAGTAGCGGCACGTGGTGCGGAGCACGACGAGGGCGTCGCGGATGTCGCTGCCGCCCCACTCGGCGATGTCGTTGATCTCCAGCTCGCCGTGGAAGTACCGGCCGCTCATGGCGCGCTTGAACGAGCTGCGGAAGTCGGTGATGAGGAAGTCGGCGAGCTGCCGGGCCCAGTAGTCGTCCATTGTCCACCGGGAGAAGGGGGCCGCCAGCCGTTCCTGCACGGTCTTGGCGACCGTGTAGTAGAGCATCTGGTTGTAGCAGATGTTGAACTCGACCGAGTTGAAGTGTCCGGTGTCGTCGATGTAACAGGACTCAGGGATCACGAAGGTGCATCGCGCCGTGACCCGACCGCCGTCGGCCGGTTCGCCGACGGCGGTCACCTCCGCCGACCGCAGATACTTGCAGTTCTCCCGGTACGGGCGCAGTACGGCGGCCAGCAGCTCCTCATCGGTGGCGTGCGCGCCGCCGGACCCGACCACAGAGCCGGCGGCGTGGGTCACTGTGTTCACACGGTCACCGGGAACTGCCGCGGGACCCGGATCAGCCAGGACGGCCGCCAATCGAGCTCTTCCTGCGGAACGGCGCACTTGATGTTCGGGAACCGGCGGACGAGCTCGCCCAGGGCGATCCGCAGCTCGTTGCGGGCCAACTCCTTGCCCGGACAGTGGTGCGGTCCACGGCCGAAGCCGAGCTGCTGGTTGTCCGGTCGGTCCAGCCGGAGCTCGGCCGGGCACTCGAAGCGCTCGGGGTCCCGGTTCGCAGCGCCCAGCGAGATGATGACCTGCTGGCCGGCCTTGATCTGGGCCCCTCCGATGGTCATGTCCTCGATCGCAAAGCGGCGGATACCGCTGTGCGTCGAGCCGTCCCACCGCATCAGCTCCTCTACCGCGGCCGGGATGATGTCGGGGTTGTCCCGCATCTCCTGCGCCTTGTCGGGGTGGTTGATCAGGGCCAGGACGGAGGCGCCGATCTGCCCCACCGTGGTGTCGTACCCACCGAGGAGCAGGAAGAAGGTCATGCCGATCATCTCCTGGTCGGTCAGCGGCTGGCCCTCGCTGTCGCGGGCGCTGATCCAGTAGGAGATGAGGTCGTCGGCGGGCTCCCTCTTCTTCAGCTCGATGAGCTCCTCCACGAACGCGAGGAGCTTGCCGGCGGCAACCCTGGCAGCGGCCGGGTCCTTGCCCAGCATCGCGTCGCTCCAGGCGCGGAAGTCGGCACGGGAGGTGTCCGGCACGCCGAGGATGTCGGCGGTCATGGTGATCGGCAGCGGCGCCGCGAGGTCCGACATGATGTCGCCGCCGCCCTTGCGCTCGATCTCGTCCAGCAGGTCGTTGACGACCTGCTGGATCCGCGGCACCAGCGCCGCCATCCGCTTCGGGGTGAACGCGAAGTTCATGAAGCGACGCAGGCGGGTGTGCAGGGGGCCGTCCTCCATGTGGAGGTTTCCGGACCGCACGATCTCCGGCAGCATCTCGTTCTCGTAGTCGTCGTCGGCGTAGCGGCGGTTGCGCACCAGCCGCTTGTCCTTGAGCGCCTCGCTGGCCTCTTCGTACCTTGTGATCAGCCAGACCGGCGAGCCGTCAGGCAGGCACACGCGGTGCGCCGGGCCCTCCTCGTGAAGACGCTCGTACGTCGGGTACGGGTCGGCGAACCACTCCTCGTCGTACGGGGAGTCGAGGTTGTGCACGGGGCACTTCGAGGTCATCGATGATCCCTTCCGGGGCGTCGGGCGATGGTCAGAGCGGCTGGTCGTCGTGGAAGGGGAAGTCGTCGTGCACCGTCACGCGGAACGAGACCGTGGGCTCGGGCGTGCTCGTGTGCAGCGCCCGATGGATCAACGCACGGTTGTCCCAGATCAGCAGGTCGCCCTGCTCCGGCGTGACGAGGTGGATGCCGGGCCCGGAGAAGCTCGAGTCGTGCTGGCCGGTCTCCTCGAAGACCCGCTGCATGAGCGAGTCGTCGAGCCGGTTGCCGTCGGCGTCCTCCATCCCGACGGTGAAGCCCTCGCTGTTGTAGAGCACGGTCGCACCGGTCACCGGGTGCTTGAACAGCGTCGGGTGCGCGACCGTGGGCGTCTTGCGCTCCACTTCCTCGGTGAGCTCGCCGAGCGGCCGGTAGACGTCGGAGGGCCGGATCTTGAAATACCGGCGAACGCTGAACAGCGTCCGGGTGCCGGCGATCTCCCGCTTCAGATCCTCCGGCAGTCGCTGGTACGCCTGCGTCATGTCGATGTAGTAGGTGCCCCGGTTCTTCGCCGGGATGACCTGCGGGTAGATGAGCGTCAGGCCGAAAGGCTTCGGCATGAACTGGTAATCCGCGTGCCAGAACTTGCCCGTCTTCGGCACGCCGATCTGCTTGTCCCCGTCGCTGACGTTGGACGACACGAAGATGTCCGGCTCTTCCGGGTGGTGGTACATCGGCTCGTAGTACGCCTCGACCCGCCCCATCCGCCGGCCCATCTCGACGAAGGCGGACGGCGCCAGCGCCTGCCCCTTGAGGATCAGGATCTTGTGCTCGTACACGCCGTTCTTGAGGGCAGCGAAATCATCGTCGGAGGCGGTGGCCGGGTCGAAGCCCCGCACCGTGGCCCCGAAACCGTTGTCGGTGACCTGCACATCCATGGAGAAAGTCCCATCCCATGTCGCTGACGAAACGCAAAGCACGGACATTTGAAAATCGACCTCGAGCAAAGGTAGCAGCCGCAACTAATGCGCCGCTTATTCGTCGCTAAATGGCGGTTAAACCGCCCGGCGCGGCGTCCATTTCATTCCGGCTACCCGTCGGTTTACTTCGGCGTGGTAGAGAAGCAAGAAGCACCGCGACGGCGCTTGGGATCGCTCTCCGCACCCGTGAAGGTCATCGGTGCGCGGAAGCGCATGGAGAAGCGGGCGATCCGCGGCATCGTGGTCGCTCCGTCACGCTCCACCGGCACGATCTCGATGGCCCGGAAGAACGCCGCGCCCAGCCGGCCCTTGATGCCGGCGCCGGTCAGTCGCTCCGGCTTGCCGATGAAGACCACCGGCCGGCGGGTGGTCAGCGAGATGAAGACGTGGTCGGAAAAGGAAAGGTGATTGGCCGCGATGATGCACGGCCAATGGCCGGAATATGGTGCGCCCCGGATACGCGGGGACGATAGACCACCCTAACCAGAGTAGGCAGGGCAAGCCGAACAGCTCGTCTCAACAAATTGTTTCTTCCCGCATCCTGCCAGGCCCGAATGGATAGGCGAAATGCGTCTTCAGAACACTTTCGCGCCATCGGCAGCGATCGGTCGGCCGATGCTAGCAGCGGTTTAACACCCGCTCCTGAAGCCCGGCTAAAACGCGACTTAACCATGCCATTCACCGATCTGGCGCCGCCACTAAAATCGCGTCCCCGCTCTGGCGGTCACCGGAATTCCGCGCCTATCTTCATTGCTCGGATCCGTTCGTCTCGTGCGAACTTCTCGGCATGCGACGGGGGAGGCCGGGCTTGCCCTTTCCGCCGGCCACGGAGGCAGCAGTCTTGACCCACACCAGCGAGCACACCATCACACCGATTCTGCGGGCCGCCCCCAGCGGTTCCGCGTCTCCGCGAGGCCTCGGAGCGCCCCGGTCCCATCCGGGTCGCCGGAGCCCACAATCCGCTCGGCGCCCGGCTCGCCGAACGCGCCGGCTTCGACGGAGTCTGGTCCAGCGGCCTCGAGTCCACCGGCGGCCAGCCGACCATGTCGCCCGTCGTGGATCTGCCCGCGGTGGCGCGGGCATGCGGTTACCGCGAGGCCACCGACGGATCCACGATCCGCCAGGCCGTCCGCCGGGCGATGCGGCACGGCGGCCCGCAGTTCCTGCGCGTACCCGTCATCCCGGAATGGACCCGCACCTCGGCCGTCCGGCGCTGGCGCCACCCGCGTCGGTCGCCCGGTTCGGTGCCGCGGTGCTCCGGGCGGTGCACGGAACTCCCGCCACCACCCAACCGGCCGGTCCGACACAAGGGGAAGACGATGAAGACCGACTCCGCGGGCCGTCGCCGGCAGATCCTCATGAACCCGGGACCGGTGAATGCCGACGAGCGGGTCCGGGCCGCGCTGGCCGGCCCGGACATCTGCCACCGCGAAGTGGAGTTCACCGATCTGCTGCGGCGCGTCCGCGACAAGGTCGTCCGCATCTGCGGCGGAGGTAACGACCATGCCGGTGTGGTGCTGACCGGTTCGGGAACCTCGGCGGTCGAGGCGCTCATCAGCTCGGTGGTGCCGCAGGGCGGCGGCGTACTGGCCATCGACAACGGCCACTACGGCAGGCGCATGCACGACATCGCCGCCGCCTACGGGCTGTACACCCGTCATCTCGATCTGGGCTGGGGCACCCGCATCCCGCAGGCCAAGGTCGGGCGCCTCCTGGCCGTCGACGAAAGACTCACCCACGTCCTCGTCGTCCACCACGAGACGAGCACCGGCATGCGCAACGACGTGGCCGCTATGGCGACGGAGGCGCACCGGTACGGCCGCGAGGTGATCGTGGATGCGGTCAGCAGCATCGGCGCCGAGTATCTCGACATGCGCACGACCGGCGTCGACTGGCTCGCCGGCTCGGCCAACAAGTGTCTGGAGGGCATGCCCGGCCTCGGATTCGTGTGCGGCCCCCGCAGCGGCTTCGCGACGCTCGACGCCATGCCGCGCCGAACATTCTCGTTGGATCTGCACCGTCACTACCTCGCGCAGGAGGTCACCGGCGCTCCCGCCTTCACCCCCGGCGTACCGGCCTTCTACGCCTTCGACGTCGCTCTCGACCTGGCGCTGCGGGAGGGTGTGGCGGCGCGCGGCGCCCGCTACGCGCGCCTCGCGGAGCGGCTGCGGGACGGGCTCGAGCGACTCGGCTTCCGGCTCCTGCTGGCCCCGGAGGACCGCGCCGTCAGCCTCACTGCGGCGGCCCTGCCCCCCGGCGTCGACTTCGCCGCCGTGCACGCCGGCATGCGGGACGCCGGATTCGTCAT
This sequence comes from Couchioplanes caeruleus, assembly GCF_003751945.1. Classification (NCBI taxonomy): domain Bacteria; kingdom Bacillati; phylum Actinomycetota; class Actinomycetes; order Micromonosporales; family Micromonosporaceae; genus Couchioplanes; species Couchioplanes caeruleus. The sequence goes on from NZ_RJKL01000001.1 coordinate 3,084,489, forward strand.
CTACCCCGCACAGGAGGTGCTGTCGGGCGAGTACATCCGGCTGTCCACGATGGGCACGATGAGCGACGGCGACGTGGAAGCGTTCCTCGAGAAGCTGGGCGGGCTGGTTTCCGCGGCCGTCGCCACGGATGCCGGGTTCACCCGATGACGGTCACAGCGGCGAATCCCTGCCGCCACGTGAGACGCAGGGCGGTGGGGACCACTTCCGGCTGACGATCGTCGGTGGCGGGCCCCGGGCCACCTACGCGCTGGAACGGCTCGCCGCGACGGTGGACCGGCTCGGCCCGGACGGGCGAATCGAGATCCGGGTGTACGAGCGGACCGGCGAGCTCGGCGCCGACGGCGTCCACAGTGTACGCCGGGCCCGGACCAGCTTCCTCAACCGGATTCGCAGTGGCGGCCGGGCGGCGCAGGCCGGCCTGCAACAGGCGCGCCGCGTGGTCATGAGCGGCAAGGTCTTCGGCATCTTCCCGAAGGGCAACCCGTCCGCCGGACGGCCGGCTCCACCGGGGAAAGACCGGCGTCACGCGGCTGGCCCTGACTCACCGGCGCGACGGTCGTGCCGGTCGGCGTCCTCGGCACGAACGAGGTGCAGGGGTGCCCGTCGGCAGGGCACCCCAGGACCGCCGCCTCGCTAGCTCGCGAGCGCGTTCGCCTCGTCCAGTTGGGTGTCGAACTGGAGGATGCGCTGCTGCAATCGTTGGCTGCGTGCGCTCGGCTCGAGGCCCACCGCCTCGATGAGGTGTTCGCGGAGCCGGGTGTAGACCGACAGCGCCTCCGCAGTGCGTCCGGTGCGGTAGAGGCACAGCATCAGGAGCTGATGGATGTGCTCGTGGGTGGGGTATTCCGTCGCCACGGCGAAGAGCTCGGGAACCAGCCGGGCGTGCCGGTTGAGGCGTAGTTCCAGTTCGGCCTTGCGCCCGTACGCCAGCAGGAACTGCTCGTCGAGGTGCCGGCCGACCGAGTTGAGCACCGGCACGTCCCGGAAGTCGGCGAGCGCCGGGCCGCGCCGCAGTGCCGTGGCGCGTTGCAGGATCTCGACGGCCTCGGCGGTACGACCGGCCGCCTCGGCGTCGTCGGCGCGCTGCACGAGGCGGCGCAACGACTGATGGTCCAGGTCGTACACCCCGTCGTTGAGGACGTAGCCGGAGGCCCTGGTCGAGATGCCGACCGAGCCTGCTCCATGACCCTCCAGATGTTTGCGGACCCGCGACATGTAGACATGCAGTGCCGTCGCCGCGGTGCGCGGACGACCCTCCACCCAGAGTGCCGCCTCGATCTGCTGCGTGGACACCACGGTACCCGCGTAAGCACACAACAGCGCCAGCAGAGTACGCATCTTCGCCGGCCGTGGTGTTATCGACTGACCTTCCTTGCCGAGCACCTCGAACGGCCCCAGCAACCGCATACCAATCCTTTGTGGGCTGCGGAAAGCATCCAATTCCACAGGCGCATTCATCATCAAACCGCTGCCTCCCCCGATGGCCGCCGATGTTGATCACCGTGGCGATCTTAAGAGGACGATGCTATGCCGGGACATGGGTGAGACGTCGATTTTTTTACCGCCGCCATCGCCTTGACAGGCGTGGTGCGCCGGCTCTCGCAACCGGCGCCGAGAGCGGCGGGGACGCCGGCCGCGGCCCGTCGTATCGAGGAACCCCTGCATGCGGCGGCGAGGAAGCCCGTCGGACCGGCGACCGGCGGAGCTGGGCGAATTCCCCAACACCGGCAAATCCCTCATCGAGCCGCCGACTGTCGGAGCACGGCATCGATCGACACCAATCCACATGGCGGGAACAAGCAACCAAATGGTGGTACCCCCCGTCCGCGTCCCCCCGAGCCGCGGGCACCGCCGAATGCAAATCCCCCAGAACGGCATCAATCGGTCGACACGGAGGGCGGCCGAGCTCACGCTCAGTTCGCGGCGGAAGTGTCCGATGGGACTGAGGTAGCCCCCGGCACAGGCGTTTCGTGAGGATGTCATGGACCAGACCTTCCGCCCGTTGATCGATGCCCTGAAGCAGATGGGCATCGACGAGGACGCGGTGGATGCGGCGGCCGAATCCGCCGAGCGCAGCGGCAAGTCCGTGCGGGCGGTCCTCATCAGCGAGAAGATCGTCACCGAGGAGCAGTTGACCGAGGCGGCCGCGTACGCCTTCGGCCTGAACACCGTCGATCTGGTCGGCTACCCGCTCGAACCCGCCGCCCTCAAGCGCATCCCGCTCTCCGTCGTCCTCCGACACCGGGTCCTGGGCCTCAACATCGTCGACGACGAGCTGGTCGTCGGCGTGACCGACCCCGGCGACGTGGTGGCCCTCGACGACGTCCGGGCGGCCACCGGCATGACCGTACGCCCGGTGGTGGTGGCCCGCAGCGAGGTCCGCCGCATCATCGAGCGCCTGCAGCGCGAGGCCAGCGACCTCGGCGACCTCGCCGACACCTCGGACGACGACCAGGGCGGCATGACCGCGCAGGCCACCAGCGCCGACGACGCGCCGATCGTGCGCTACGTCAACAGCCTGATCGAGCAGGCCGTCCAGAACCGCGCCTCCGACCTGCACCTGGAACCGAACGAGGACGGCATGCGGGTGCGCTACCGCATCGACGGCGTGTTGCACGAGCTGGACACCGTGCCGCGCGGCGTCATGTCCGCGCTGACCTCCCGCCTGAAGATCATGTCGGGCGTCGACATCACCGAGAAGCGGGTGCCGCAGAACGGCCGCATCACCGTGATGATCCGCGACCGCAAGGTCGATCTGCGGACCGCGACCCTGCCGACGGTGTGGGGCGAGAAGATCGTGCTCCGGGTGCTCGACACCGGCGGCATCGATCTGGACATGAGCAAGCTGGGCTTCACCCAGCACAACCTCAACCGCTTCGCGGAGTCGTTCAGCAAGCCGCACGGCATGGTCCTGGTCACCGGCCCCACCGGCTCCGGCAAGTCGACCACCCTGTATGCGACCCTGGGCCGGATCAGTAAGCCCGAAATCAATGTCATCACGGTGGAAGATCCCGTCGAGTTCCGTTTGCGCGGTATCAACCAGGTGCAGGTCAACGCCAAGGCCGGCCTGACCTTCGCGGCGGTGCTCCCGGCCATCCTGCGTTCCGACCCCGACGTCGTGCTCATCGGTGAGATCCGGGACGGCAACACCGCCCAGATCGCCACCGAGGCGTCCCTGACCGGTCACCTCGTGCTCTCGACCCTGCACACCAACGACGCGCCGGGCGCGGTCACCCGCCTCACCGAGATGGGCATCGAGCCGTTCCTCGTCGGCTCGTCGCTGGACTGCGTCCTGGCCCAGCGGCTCGCCCGGCGGCTCTGCGACTGGTGCAAGGAGGCGTACGCGCCCACGGAGGAGGAGCTGGAGAACGCCCGCTGGCCGGTGCAGGACCTCAAGATCCCCGAGACGCTGTGGAAGCCGATCGGCTGCCGCGACTGCGCCAACACCGGCTATCGCGGCCGCATCGCGCTGCACGAGGTGATGCCCATCTCCCCGGAGATCGAGACGCTCACCATCCGGCGGGCCTCCTCCGGCGAGATCCGCGACGTGGCGATCGAGCAGGGCATGTACGACCTGCGCTCGGACGGCCTGGCCAAGGCGGCCGGCGGCCTGACGTCGGTCACCGAGGTGTCCCGTGTCGCGATCTGAGATCACCTGAGCGGGCCGCAGGGTACCCCCTTGGGGCCGAGGGCACGCATTTCTGGCGAAAAACGTCCTCAACCGGGTCGTCGCGATGCCGAATGAGGAGGGTCCAAAGACCATCGGGAGATTGTCGGTGCAGCAGATGTACACGCTCGACCACACGGTTCCGCAGCAGTCCGCTCCGTCCGAGCCTGCCGCGGATGACCTGGCCGTGCTCGACCAGATGCTGGTCACCCTCGTCGAGTCGCGCGGCTCCGACCTGCACCTGACGGTCGGCTCACCCCCGATGATCCGGGTCGACGGCGGGCTGCGCCCGCTCCCCGGATACGGCAAGCTCAACTCGGCCGACACCGCACTGCTGTGCCGCGCGGGCGTCTCCCCGGCGCAGTGGCAGACCTTCCAGCAGGAGCACGAGCTGGACTTCGCGCACAGCATCGTCGGCGTCTCCCGCTTCCGCGGCAACCTCTACATCCAGCGCAACTCCTGCGGCGCCGTCTTCCGCGCCATCCCGCACAAGATCAAGCCGCTGGACGAGCTCGGCATGCCGGAGTCGGTGTCCCGCTTCGCCCACCTGCCCCGCGGCCTGGTCCTGGTGACCGGCCCGACCGGCTCCGGCAAGACCACCACCCTGGCTTCGGTCCTGGACCTGGCGAACCGCAGCCGGGCGGCGCACATCATCACCATCGAGGACCCGATCGAGTTCCTGCACCCGCACAAGCGCAGCGTGGTCAACCAGCGCGAGGTCGGCGCGGACACCCACACCTTCGCCCAGGCGCTCAAGCACGCCCTGCGCCAGGACCCCGACATCATCCTCGTCGGCGAGCTCCGCGACCTCGAGACGACCGCGACGGCCCTCACCGCGGCGGAGACCGGCCACCTGGTGCTGGCGACGCTGCACACGCAGAGCGCCACCCAGACCATCGACCGCGTCATCGACATCTTCCCCCCGCACCAGCAGCTCCAGATCCGAGCCCAGCTCGCCGCCAGCCTCCAGGGCGTCGTCACCCAGGCCCTGGCCCCCCGCGCCGACAACAAGGGCCGCGCGGTGGTCTGCGAGATCCTCACGGCCACCCCGGCGATCCGCAGCCTCATCCGCGAGGGCAAGTCCCACCAGATCCCCTCGTTCATGCAGGCCGGCGGCAACGACGGAATGCTGGCCTTCGACCAGCATCTCGCCGAGCGCGTCCGCGAGGGCATCGTGACGGTCGACGCCGCCCTCGAGATCTGCCACTCCGCCGAGGAACTGAAACGCCTGATCGGAAGGGTGTGACATGCCGGCAACCAAAACCTTCCACTACAACAGCATCGACGCCTCCGGCCACAAGACGAAGGGCACGATCGAGGCGGCCAACGAGGCCGCCGCGACCCAGATGCTCAAACAGCGTGGCGAGACGCCGCTGGACCTGTCCGAGGCCGGCCAGGGCCTCAACAAGGACATCAAGATCCCCGGTCTCGGCGGCCGGACCAAGCTCAAGGACCTGGCGGTCTTCGCCCGGCAGTTCGCCACGATGACGGCTTCCGGCATGTCGCTGCTGCGTTCGCTGGCCATCCTGGAGGAGCAGACCTCGGCGGCCTCGCTGAAGAAGGCGGTCGGCGAGGTCCGCGCCGACGTTTCCGGCGGCGTCTCGCTGTCGACGGCGATGGCGAAGCACGACAAGGTCTTCCCGCGCCTCATGATCGCCATGGTCCGGGCCGGCGAGGCCGGCGGTATGATCGACCAGGCCCTCGAGCAGGTCGCCGAGAGCATGGAGAAGGACACGGCCCTCCGCGGCAAGATCAAGGCGGCGCTGACCTATCCCGCCATCGTGCTGTGCTTCACCTTCGTGATGATCGGCGCGGTGCTCAAGTTCATCGTCCCGATCTTCGAGGACATGTTCAAGAACCTGGGCGGCGAGCTCCCGGGCATCACGCAGTTCCTCGTCGACACCAGCCACAACATGTTCTGGATCGCCCCGACGTTCCTGACCGTGACGATCGGCGGCGCGGTCCTCTACAAGCGCCAGATCCGCACGAGCGCCGACTTCAGGCTCAAGGTCGACACGCTCAAGCTCCGGTTGCCGGTCTTCGGCTCGCTCCTCGGCAAGCTGGCGATGAGCCGGTTCTCCCGCAACCTGGGTCTGCTGCTCAACGTGGGCGTGCCGGTGATGCAGGCGCTCACCGTGGTCGGCGAGACCACCGGCAACGAGATCGTCAACCGGGCCATGCAGGACGTCCAGTCGGCCGTCCGTGACGGCCAGCCGATGTCGTCGGCCCTGCGCCATCACAAGGTCTTCCCGCAGATGGTCACACAGATGATCGAAGTCGGCGAAGAAAGCGGTCAAATCAGTCAGATGCTCGACAAGGTTGCCGATTTCTATGACAGGGAAGTCGACAGCGCCGCCGAGTCCCTCGCCGCCTCGATCGAACCGATCATGGTCCTCGTCATGGGAGGTGTGGTCGGCGGAATGGTGATCTGTCTGTACCTACCGATGTTCACCATCTACCAGAACATCCAGGGCTGACCTGGAGCAGTACCCGACCGGTCTCCGGTCGACGTCGGGCGCCCGAGCCCGGACAACCCCAACCTCGCCCACCCTGACGCCACAACGGAGGCACCTCCCATGCAGGACACCATCAGCCGACTGCGCGCCAAGAAGGACGACGAGGGCTTCACCCTCATCGAGCTTCTCGTCGTCGTGGTCATCATCGGCGTGCTGGTCGCCATCGCCGTGCCGGTCTACCTCAACTACCGCCAGGGCGCCGCCGACAAGTCGGCCCAGTCCGACGTGCGCGGCGCGATCAGCGCGGTCGAGCAGTACTACACCGAGAACGGCAACAAATACCCCGACGCGGCGGTCGCCGAATCGAACGAGGGCGAGGACGACGCCGACGAGACGTACCTCAACCTGGGCGACGGGCGGAAGGTCACGCTGTCGGAGCAGACGGAGCTCGGCTACGTCCCGGTCGGCGACGGATACCTGCTCTGCGCGCAGAACAAGAACGGCAGCGAGGACACGTGGTACCTGTACGACAGCAGCGCCGGCGGCTCCGTCACGCCCCAAGAGGGCGCCTTCGACTCCGGCACCTGCGCCTGACGTATCGGGTCGGGTGGCGCCAGCACCGGCGCCACCCCTTCACTCACTGACGAGGCCGAGGAGGACCGCCATGCCCCAGCCCTTGCTGTTCGGCATCGTCGCCCTGCTCGGTCTCGTCGTGGGTTCGTTCCTCAACGTCGTGATCCACCGGGTTCCGCGCGGCGAATCCCTGGTGCGGCCTCCGTCTCAGTGCCCGCACTGCGGCAACGGGGTCCGTGCCCGGCACAACGTCCCGGTGCTCGGCTGGATCATGCTGCGCGGCCGCTGCGCGGACTGCAAGGCACCCGTCAGCGCCCGGTATCCGCTCGTCGAGGCGGCCACCGGCGCGCTGTTCGTCGCCGTCGCCGCGAAGTTCGGGTGGTCGTGGGAGCTGCCGGCGTACCTCTACCTGGCCGCGATAGCGATCGCCCTCACCGCGATCGACCTCGACGTGCTGCGGCTGCCCGACGCGATCGTGCTGCCGTCGTACGCCGTCGCCCCGCTGCTGCTGATCCCGGCGGCGGTCGCCGGCGGAGGCTGGGACACCGTGGTCCGCGGCCTGCTCGCCGCCGCTCTGCTCTACGCGATCTACCGTGCTCTCGCGCTGGTGCCCCGGGGCATGGGCGGCGGCGACGTCAAGCTCGCGCCGCTGCTCGGCTTCTATCTCGGCTGGCTCGGCTGGAGCTCGGTCGCCGTCGGCGCCTTCGCCGCCTTTCTGCTCGGCGGCATCGTCGCCACCGTGCTGATGCTGCTGAAGGTCGCCGGGCGCAAGAGCCGCATCCCGTTCGGCCCGTACATGCTCGCCGGCGCCTTCCTCGCCGTGTTCGCCGCGGCGCCCATCGCCGACTGGTACACCTCCCTGCTCGTCCCCACCCTCTGACCCACCGAGGAAGGAACCGATGGCTGGCGTCACTCCGATCGGGCTGGACATCGGCTCGTCGTCCATCCGCGCCGTGGAGGTCCGCCGCGCGAAGGACGAGTTCAACCTGACCAACTTCGGTCAGGTCCCGCTGCCGCCCGGCACCGTGCAGAGCGGCACCGTCGCCGATCCCCTCGCCGTGACCTCGGCCCTCAAGCAGCTCTGGGCGGCGTGCAAGTTCGCCACCAAGAAGGTGCGGCTCGGCGTCACCAACCCGCAGCTCGTGGTGCGGGAGGCGTCGATCGCCAACCTCCCGGCCAAGGAGATGCGCAGCGCGCTGCCGTTCCAGGTGCGTGACATGCTCCCGCTCGCGGTCGAGCGCTCGCTGCTGGACTTCCGGCCGCTCGAGGAGCCCGGTGACAACGCCACCGTCCGCGGCCTGCTCGTCGCCATGCCCAAGGACGCGGTGATGGACCTCGTCCAGGCGGTCGAACGGGCCGGCCTGCACGTCGTCGACGTCGACCTCGCCTCGTTCGCCCTGCTGCGTGCGGCCTCCCGCCTGGACGCACAGGTCGAGGCGATCGTCGACATCGGCGCCCAGATCACCAGCGTGATCGTGCACGCCGACGGCGAGCCGCTCATCGTGCGTACCGTGCCGCGCGGCGGCGTGGAGATCACCGAGAGCATCGCCACCCGCCTGGGCATCCCGGCGCCGGAGGCCGAGGCGCTCAAGTGCCGCTACGGGTTGCACGGCGACGAGCGCCCGGACTCCGCCACCGCGGTCAGCGATGCGGTCCGTCCGCTGATCAGCGAGCTGCGGAGCTCGTTCACCTACCTGGCGTCGGGCGAGCGGCAGAAGCAGGTGACCCGCGTCGCGCTGTGCGGCGGCAGCGCGCTCATGCCCGGGCTGGCCGAGCAGGTCCAGAAGCAGCTCGGCGTCACGGTCGTCTATGCCGACAACGCGAGCCGTTTGCGTGACACCCGCAAGGCGAAGCAGCGCGGGTTCGACAGTTTCCTGCCCGCCGCCGCGGTGTCGATCGGCCTCACCCTGGGAGCGGCAGCCTGATGACCACCACCCTGATGCCCGTGGACCCCGCGGTGACCGCCCAGCGGGTCAACCGGGTCCTGACGATCTCGGCCAGCCTGCTGCCGGACGAGATCGTGGCCAAGCGGCGTAATCGGCGGATCCGGGGCCTGATGATCGCCTTCGTGCTCCTCGTCGCACTGGCCTGCAGCGCCTGGATCGTGCAGGCGAAGCGCCTGGAGCAGGAGGCCGATCGCGAGGTCACCGCCGCGAACGGTCAGATCGCGGCCCTGCAACGGGAGAAGAACAAGTTCGCGCCGGTGGTGAAGCTGCGCGACGAGGGCGACCTGCTCAAGAAGCAACTCCAGACAGTGATGGCGAACGACCTGGACTGGTCCGCGCTGTTGCATCTGCTACGGACCACCGGGCCGGACGACATCGTCGTCGACGGCATCTCCGGCAGCCTGGCCAAGGAGGGCGACAGCGAAGGGGCCACCACGTCCGGCACGTTGCCGAGCACGAGCAAGTCCGGTTCGCTCGGCACGGTGACCGTAACGGGGACCGCTCCCGACAAGAAGACCCTCGCTGCCTACGTGGACGCCCTCGCCGAGAAGACCACGGTCGGAAACCCGTTCGTCACCAGCGTCACTCGGGTCGACACCAAGAGCGACGACGAGACGAGCGGGGAAGAGACGAACGGGGAAGAGACGAGCGACGACGAGACGACGCTGGTCGAGTTCAGCGTCGACGTGGAGATCACCAAGGCTGCCCTGTGCGGCCGGTTCAGCAGCAAGTCCTGCGGAGGTAAGTGATGCGCACCGGACATGCCGGCCAACTCTGGATGATCTTCGGGTTCCTGGCCGCGGGTCTGCTCGTCGCCGTGACATATTTCGCGGTCATCATCCCGACCTCGGCCGACACCCAGGCGTTGGCCGACCAGACCGATAACTTCACGGCACAGACGAGCAAGCTCCGCAAGGACATCACCGCGCTCAAGAAGACGGAGAAGGACAAGAAGAAGCTCGAGGCGACCAGGAACGCGTATCGCAAGGCACTGCCGTCGACTTCCGGCATACCGGCCTTCCTGCGCCAGCTTCAGACGCAGAGCCTCAAGGTCGGCGTGGACGTCAAGTCGCTCACCGTCAGCACGCCGAAGGAGGTCAAGGGACTGGCGAACGTCTGGGACATCGCCATCCAGCTCAAGGCGGACGGCGACAAGGAGAAGCTCGACGACCTCCTGGAACTGCTGCAGGCCAGCAACCAGAAGCGTGCGGTACTGATCGAGTCGGCGTCCTTCGAGGCCGCCGAGGAGAAGGAGACGGAGAAGGACGAGGAGGCGGAGGACAAGGACGAGGACGAGGACGAGGACGAGGAGGAGCCGGATCAGCTCAGCATATCCATCCACGCCTTCGTGGCCCCGCCGGCCGGATCCGGGATGCCCTCGGTCACGACGGACTGAGCGATGGCGGACGTCGTGCACGGCGAGGACGTCCTCGACTGGCTCTCCGTCGCGGCCGCCGAACGCATCCTCGACGAGGCCGGCGGCGACCGGCACCTCCTGGTCGAGGTCGACCCGGCCAGTCCACCGCGCCGAACGGCCTGATTTCCCCGGAATCCTCAACCCGGGGCGCCGGCGATCGATAGGAGCGGTGTCAGCTCCATCTCAGTGAGGACAGCATGCCGACCGATCGAGCAGCCGCCGCCACGCCGCCGGGCGATGAGGGAATGTCGCTGCTGGAAGTGCTGGCGGCAATGTTCGTGATCGGCACGGTGATGGCTTCGATCGCGCCCTTCCTGGTCACCTCCGTGGCCCTGAGCGACCGGCAGCGCGCCGACCAGTCGGCCATCCAGGTCGCCAACGACGCGATCGAACGGGTCCGTGCGCTCTCCGCGGACTCCCTGGCGATCGGGCGCAGCAAGGCCGAGGTGCAGCGGCAGTGGAACGAGGCCCCGGAGAAGGTCGGCGAGCTGCTGGAATCCATGGAGCTGACCTGGGATGACTCGCTGTCCGACTTGTCGACGGAAGGGAGGAAGGCGGCGCTGCCGACCGAACCCATCGAGGTCGAGGTCAACAACGTCGTCTACCGCCAGCAGTGGTACCTCGGACGGTGCTGGCAGAGCAAGGCCGATGCCACTGCCACGCCGGCACCCAGCGCAACGCCGGCGCCGACCGAGAGCTGCAACAAGACCGTCACCGGTGTGAAGTTCCTGCGCGTCGTCGTCTCGGTGGACTGGAAGCACGCCGCGTGTCCGGACCAGTTCTGCCTCTACACCGCGTCCACGCTGATCAGCAACGCCGAGGACCCCACCTTCGACACCGTGCAGCCGCCGCCCACCGTGAAGACGGTTGTCGACCAGTTCTCGTACGTAGGCGACGTCCTCATGCTTCCGCACCACTTCCAGATCCTCTCGACGGGCGGCCGGCCGGCGCTCAAGTGGGTGGCTACCGGGCTGCCGACGGGGCTGGCCATCGACGTCGACTCCGGCGCGATCACCGGAACCTTCATGGAGGCCAAGACCTTCACGGTGGAGGTCAAGGTCACCGACAAGGACAACCGCAGCGACTACGACACCTTCACCTGGACCGTGACGGACAGGCTCACGCTGACCAACCCGGGCAAGCAGACGACCCCGCTCAACACCAACGTCACGCTCGCCATGGTGGTCGCCGGCGGGAAGGCGCCGCTGACGTGGACCCTGACCGGCCTTCCGGCAGGTTGGACGATCAACTCGTCCGGTGTCATCTCGGGCCGTTCTCCGGCGGTGACAACGCTGTACAGCGACGTCACCGTGAAGGTGACCGACTCGGGCGGCCAGCCACCCGCAGAGGTCAGTTTCGACTGGCTCATGGCGCCGCCGTTGAGACTCGCCCAGTTCACCCCGCCGGGAGTGGCGAACGGCACCTCCGTCAACTACGAGTTGGATGATGCCCTCACGGGTGCTGGAGTAGCACCCCTGACCTGGTCGGCCACCGACCTGCCCGACGGCCTGACGATCAACCCCAGCACCGGCACGGTCACGGGAACGATCCAGAACGGCACCCGGTATCTGACCACCATCACCGTCACCGACAGGATGGGTCAGCAGCAGACCATCACGGTGGTCGTGTCGGTGAGTACAGGCGGCGGCAACGACCTCAGGGTGACCTCCTCCCCCATTCCCAGCAAACCGGTCAATGTCACCATGACCCCGTACTCGGCGTCCGCCGTCCCCGCCGCCGGCCTCACCTGGACCGCGACGGGACTGCCCCTCGGGGTGACCATGACGACGGGCGGTGTGGTCAGCGGCAAGCCGGCTGCACGTGGCGTTTACCGCGTGCGACTCACGGCGAAGAACAAGTCCGGCGAGCTGGCCCACCTCATGTTCGACTGGACCATCACATGATGCGCCGGGATGGGCGGCCCGCCCGGGACGAGGATGGTTCGTCGCTCGCCGAGCTCATGATGACGATGATGCTGATGAGCGTGGTGATGGTCATGTTCACCACCGCCATCGTGCACGTCTACCGCTCGATCCAGACGACGGAAAGCCTGACGGACGCGCAATCCAAGGTCGCCATCGCGTTCCAGCGTTTCGACCGGCAGCTTCGGTACGCCTCATGGATCAGCGACCCCGTCGAGGAGAACGACATCTGGTACGTGACATTCGCCGGCCTGGAAGGCGAGAAATGTCGGCAGTTGCAGCTGGATCTGCAGCCGCCCGGCGCGGTCGCCACCGATTACAGGGGCGAGCTCAGGTTCCTCGAGTGGGAACCCGGCTCCCCGCCGGCCCCGGGCGCCCTGGGCAACACGATCGCCTCGGACATCTACACCGCGGAGATCCAGAACAACACGAAGAAGCCGTTCGAAAAAACCAAGGTCGACTCCACGCCTTACCCGTCGGCATCCGCGGGCAGCGACTTCAGACCGGACTTCCAGCGGCTACGCATCAACTTGGATACCAAGGTGGGAGACAGTACAGCCGGGATCGACGTCACGTACACCGCGGTCAACTCCGCCGACACCAAGGATGACGACGATCACGAGTGCAAGGAAGGGCAGCCCACGTGATGAGGAACCGCTTCTGGCTCCGCCGGGGGCGCCAACGCGCCGCCGGCCCGTACGGTGACAGCGGATCGATGCCGATGGCGATCATGGTCACCATCGTGGGCCTCGGGCTGACCGCCGCGATCTCGCCGGTCGTGGTCAACACCATCTCCACCACCCGCACCGCCGGACTGCGCACGGAGTCGATCGACGCCGCCACCGGGGGCCTCGACGCCGCCCTGGCCCAGTTCCGGTCCTCCGTGATCGGGCCCATCGGTGCGGAGGTGGGCAGTCTGGACGATCTGCCCCCGTGCGAGATCGCCGGCGTCGATCCCGCCACCGGCCTGCGCTATCGCGCGACGATCACCTACTACGGTCCGCCGGAGGAAGGCGACGACGAATCGACCGCGCTCCCGCTGGACTGCCCGCCGACGGAGGTGCCGACGAGGGCCGTGTTGACCGTGACAGGCAGCGGCGTTGCGGGCGCCGACCTCACCGAGGGCGCCCCGAACACCCGCACCGTCCAGGCCACGTACAAATTCAGGAGCAAGACCCAGAACATCAGCGGCGGCGCGATCCCTCTCGCCTCCCCCGCGACCAACCCTCTGTGCATGGACGGTGGAGAAAATCCGGCCCCAGGTACCGCCGTGTGGATGCGCAGGTGCAAGGAGAACGGCAGTGACGAGCAGCGGTTCTCCTACACCACGAACCTCAACATCAAGCTGATGAGCTCGGAGTCCACCGACTACCCGGAAGGCCTCTGCCTGGACGCCGGTTCTCCGCAGAGGAGCGGCAACGCTGTGGTGTTCCAGAAGTGCCTGGGCAGGCAGGCCCGCCAGCAGTGGAGTCTCGACAACAGCTCCATGTTCCGCGGCACCTCGGACGGCGTCACCCTCAACAACTTCTGCATCAATGCGGAGGACGCCGGAATCACCAGCAGGCTCGTTCTCGGTGGTTGCAGCGGCGCGACGAACAGGAACGTCTTCCGGCCGGAGGCGAAGGCGGGAGCCGGCATGGCGTCGGCGGCCACCGGACAGCTCGTCAACTTCCAGCAGTTCAGCCGCTGTCTGGACGTCACCAACCACAACCCGAACTGGCCCTACATGATCGTCTGGTTCTGCAAGCAGGCGCCCGACGGCAACGTCTCGTGGAACCAGCAGTGGTCTCTCCCCGCGCTGGCCACCAGCAAGGAGACCGCGGTGCCGGGACGTATTCGCACCGCGGGAAGCGGCAACCCCGGATACTGCCTGCGCCGGCCCGACAGCAACAACGGGTACGTCACCATGGTGTCATGCCCCGCCACGGACGCCAGGCCGCCCGCGGCGCTGCTGTGGACGATGTACGGCGAGACGGGTAACGCCGTGACGAGGTTCAGCGTCGTCGACAGCAACAACCGCTGCCTGTCGCCCACCGACCTGAAGGTGAGCAGTCCGGACACGCACACCGACGGCACTGCCAAGGTGATCGTGACCACGTGCTCCAAGGCGTGGCTCCAGAAATGGAACGCGCCGCCGAGCCTCGCCCAACCGAAGGCGCTGAGCGGCACCACGGAGAAGTAGGCGACGGCCGGAAACACAGCGTTGTGTGACGGTGGGTAGGCTCTCCGTATGTCCTATACGGTCCCGCCGACCCGTACGGCTGCCGTGGTGCGTCAGCTTCGCAACGAGATCGTCACGGGTGAGCTGCCGCCCGGCACGCTGGTCAAGGACGCGGAGCTCGCTGCCCGCCTCGGGGTCAGCATCACGCCGGTGCGGGAGGCGATCGCCCAGCTCTCGGTCGAGGGCCTGATCGACATCGCGCCGAACCGTACGCGCCACGTCACCAAGGTGACGCAGAAGAACGCCCTTGAGCTGATCGACGTGATGAGCGTCCTGGCCTGCGCGGGTTTCGAGTGGGGGGTGGAGAACCTCACCGCCACCCATCTCGATCTCATGCGTCAGCGCCAGCGTGAGTTCGTCGAGGGTCTGCGGGCGGGCAATGTGCTGGCGGCGGGCGCGGCCGGCGCGGACTTCAGCACCATCGTGATCCTCGCCAGCGGCAACCGCGAGCTGCAGTCCATGGTGGATCTCGTGGTCGCCCGTACGCTGCGGATATTGGCGATGGGTGCGGACAGCGACCTCTGGCAGACCTGGATCACGGGTCACGAGGAGGTTCTCGCCCTGCTCGAGCATGGCGAGAACCAGGCCGCCGTCGCCCGCTACAAGCAGATCTATGTGGACTTCCGGGTAAAAGTCGAGCGCGAGCTCCTCGGGGAGTGAGGCGCTAGATCGCGGCCAGTCGGGGCAGCAGCGGCCCCAGAAGATCAAGAGCACTCCGGCGTACGGCGTAGCGCGCGATCCCCCACCGTTCCCGGTTGCGGCGCACCGCCGCGACGATCTCGTCCTCGGTACCGACCAGCAAGAACGGCACCTCGCGGAGCTCGCTCACGCTCATGCCCAGCCGGTCGGCGTGCGCGCCGAGCACGGCCGGGGTGTCCTCGGTGATCTCGACGTGCTGGACCAGCGCCTCGAGCGCCGCGTCGCCGCCCTCTCGGGCCAGGGCGACCTGCGCGTCGATCTCGGCGAGCCGCCAGCGGGCCTCGTGCTGATGCCCGTCGGACTTCGTACGCCCGAAGCCGGTCAGCCCCACGATGTCGGCGCGCCCGCCCGCCCAGCGCAGCAGGCGTGAGTTCGCCGTGCCGATCAGCAGGGGGATCCGTTCCTGGACCGGCCGGGGCTTCTCGAGGAAGGCGTCGAGCATCGTCAGGCCGGGCGCGGCGACGGTGACCTTCTCGCCGGCGAGCAGCCGTACCGTGGCGTCGGCGACCGCGATGCAGCGGTCGACCCGGCCGCGCACCCCGGGCCGCACCCGCCCGACCGCGTCCCATTCGGCGGGGGTGTGACCGGCGCCGAGCCCGAGCACGGCCCGGCCGCCGGAGACCACGTCCAGGGTGGCGACATCCGCGGCGAGCAGCATCGGCTCCCGTACCCCGGCGTTCGAGACGTAGGACCCGAGCTTGATCCGACGAGTGACCGCGGCCGCCGCGGCGAGGGCGACGAACGGCGCGGCACAGGAGCCGGGATGGTCGGCGGCGAGCAGCGTGTCGAAGCCGGCGGCCTCGGCCCGGCGGGCGGTCTCGAGCCACTCCCGCGCGTCGAGCGGCTGGACCTGGAGCGCGAAGTCGGCCATCTCCTCATTCTGCCTTTCCCACTTTCGGCAACGATCTTTGCCTGTGCGGCGGCCGGCCGACGAGCCTGGCCTCCATGACCTCCTCCCCTCGATGGGCAGTCGCCGGCCTGGCGTTGTCGATGCTGCTGTCCTCCATCGGTACGAGCATCGCGAACGTCGCCCTCCCGACGCTGGCCGACGCCTTCGACGCCTCCTTCCCGGCGGTCCAATGGGTGGTCCTGACCTATCTTCTGGCCATCACCGTCGCGATCGTCGGCGCCGGCCGCCTCGGTGACACGCGGGGTCGCCGGCGGGTACTCTCCGCCGGGACGGCGCTGTTCACCGTGGCCTCGGTCCTGTGTGGCATCGCACCCACCCTCGGCACGCTCATCGCCGCCCGGGCGCTGCAGGGCCTGGGCGCGGCCGTCCTGATGGCCCTCACGGTGGCCCTGCTCCGCGACACGGTGCCGCGGGAGCGCACGGGCAGCGCCATGGGCCTGCTCGGCACCATGTCGGCGGTCGGCACCGCGCTCGGCCCGTCGCTGGGTGGCCTGCTGCTCGCCGGTCCCGGCTGGCGGTCCATCTTCGGCGTCCTGGCACCGCTGGGTGTCCTGAACCTCGTCCTCATCCACCGCCATCTTCCGGCGGACCACCGGCAGACCGAAGACCACGATTCCGGCGTACGGAGGACGCTTCTGCTCGCCGTCGGTCTCGGGGCCTACTCCCTGGCCGTGACGATCGGCGCCGGCGGCCTCACGCTGGTGCTACTGGCCGCCATCGCCGTCGGTCTGCTCGCCACACCGGCACTGCGGTCCCGGATCTCGCGCGATCCGGCGCTGAGCTCCGGGCTGGCCACCAACACGCTGGTCTCGACGGTGATGATGACGACGCTGGTGGTCGGGCCGTTCTATCTGTCCCGCGCCCTCGGCCTCGACGAGGCGCTCACCGGACTGGTCATGTCGGCCGGCCCGATCGTCTCCGCCCTCACCGGAGTCCCGGCGGGCCGCGTGGTCGACCGGCGAGGCGCGCCGTTCACCGTCCTCGCCGGGCTCGGCGCCATGGCCGCCGGCGCCCTCGCCCTGACGATCCTCCCGGCGCTGTGGGGCCTGGCGGGCTACCTCGTGGCGACGGCCGTCCTGACCCCGGGCTACCAGCTCTTCCAGGCCGCCAACAACACCGCCGTCATGCTGGACGTCCGCCCCGGCCGGCGCGGCGCGGTGTCAGGAATGCTCACCCTGTCGCGCAACCTGGGGCTCATCACCGGAGCGTCCGCGATGGGTACGGTGTTCGCGTACGCCATGTCGACGACCGACCTCACGACCGCGAGCCCCGGTGACGTCGCCTCGGGCATGCGGGTGGCCTTCGCGACCTCGACAGCTCTCATCGCGGTGGCGGTCCTCATCACGGTCGCCGGCGCGCACCGCCCGGCTGATCCACACCGGCGGCCCCTTCGGCATCGCTAACCCCGGCAAGCTCAAGGCAACCTCAAGTGAACCTCTGCGTACGGGCAACTCGTTGCACTCAGTTTCGGAGGTCACGCGCCGATGTCTTGCACCGGAGCCCCGCACCGCGCGGCTCCCCGGGACGTGAGGTGGGCGGGACGATGAGCGGCGGGCTGGGTACGACCGGGCGGGCCGACGCCGACGTACCCGAACTGACCGGTCTGGTGATCGAGGAGGTCCTCGGCCGCGGCGCCGCCACCACGGTGTTCCGGGCCCACCACGGGACCTCGCGCTACGCCCTCAAGCACGCCCGCCACGCCGCCGACGCGGGCTCCCTGGTCGCGTTCCGCCGGGAGGCCGCGCTGCTCGCCGGCGTCGACCACCCCGGCGTGCTGCGCCCCTGCGCGGCCGGGCTGTACGAGGGCCGCGCCGCCCTCGTCACCGAGCTGATCGACGGCCCGACCCTGGCCGACGCGCTGGCCGACGGGCCGCTGCCGCAGGAACGGGTGCTGACCCTCGCCGCCGAACTGGCCGGCGCGCTCGCCGCGGCGCACCGCACCGGCCTGGTGCACCGCGACCTCAAGCCGCAGAACATCATGCTGCCGCCCGGCGGCCCGGCCACCCTCATCGACTTCGGGCTGGCCGCGGCGGACGGCGGGGAGTCCGCCGAGCAGGCGGTCGGCACGTTCCGCTACACCGCACCCGAGCAGGCCGGGATGCTGCGGCGGCCGGTCGACGGCCGCTCCGACCTGTATTCGCTCGGCGTGGTGCTGTTCGAGTGCCTGGCCGGCCGGCCGCCGTTCGACGCCGCCGACACCGGCGAACTGCTGCGGTTGCACGCGGTCAGCCCGCCGCCGGACCTGCGCGAGCTGTGCCCGGACGCCCCCGACGAGCTGGCCGCGGTGATCCACCGGCTGCTGGCCAAGGACCCCGACGACCGGTTCCCCGACGCCCGGGAGCTCATGCTCGCCCTGCGCCGCTGCCGCGGCACGGACGCCGCCGACACCGCCGAGATCCCCGCCGCGGAGCTGCCCCTGGTCGGCCGGGACGCCGAACTTGCCGCACTGACCGCCCGTTGGACCGCCGCAAGGGACGGCGAGGGCGGAATGGTACTGGTACACGGCCCGGCCGGCGCCGGCCGTACCCGGCTGGTCGCGGCGCTTGCCGAGATCGTCACCGACACCGGAGGGGGCGCGCTGCGGGCTCGCAACGCGCCCGAGCCGGATGCCCCGCTCGCGGGCTTGCGCGCCGCGCTGGAGCGCTACGCGGACGGCGTACGCAGGCTGTCCGGTCCGGAACGCGACGCTGCCCGGGACCGGCTGCGGGCCGCCGCCGCGCCGGCCGGCGCCGCCCTGGTCCGCACCGCGTCGCCGGCCCTCGCCGACCTGCTCGGCGACGGCGCCGACGCGGCCGGCCAGGGCCGCGACGAGCAGTTCGCCGCCGCCCTGGCCACGTTCCTGGCCGAGCTGGCCCGCGGCTGCGGCGGCCTGCTGCTCGAGCTCGACGACGCGCACCACCTCGACGCCGCCACGCTACGGGTGCTGACCGCGGTCGCCGACGGGATCGCGGGCGTGCCGCTGCTCGTGGTGCTCACCGCGCCGGACGGGGCCGACCTCACCGCGGTGCGGGCCGCCTGCGGTGCCGCGCTGGACACGACGGTCCCCGTGCCGCCGCTCGCCGAGTGCGCCGTCACGGAGCTGGTGGCCTCCCGGCTGCCGGGCGCCACCGCGCCGGCGGAGCTCACCTCGCACGTCGCCGCGCGCAGCGGCGGCCTGCCGCTCGCCGCCGTCGAGTACCTGCGGGACCTGGTGGAGGGCGGCCTGCTGGTGCCGCACTGGGGCATCTGGCGGCTGGCGAGCGAAGGTCTGGACGCGCTGCCCGCCGGAGGCGGCCGTGAACTGATCGTCTCCCGGCTGGACGGGCTGACCGCCGGGCAGCGGTCGGTGCTCGCCGTGGCCGCCGTGCTCGGCAACCGGTTCCGGCTGGACCTGGTGGCCGCCACCGGTCAACTGCCGGGCGACCAGGTGGCGGCCGCGGTCGGCACGGCCGCGGCGCGCCGCCTCGTCGACGGCGGCGCGGCCGGCCGCTACACCTTCGTCCACCCGGGCGTACGGGAGGCGCTCCTCGCCGAGCTGCCCGCCGAGGAGGAGGGGCGGCTGCACCAGCGGGCCGGCGAGGCGCTCGAAGCGCTCGCCGAGGCCGATCGCGAGCTGGGGCACGCCTACGCGGTCGCCCGGCACCACGCGGCGGCCGGGGCGGTCAGCGGCGCCGAGGCCCGCTACCGCAGCGCCGTCGCCGCCGGCACCCAGGCCCTCGCCGACCAGGCCCCGGCCGAGGCCGTCGGCTATCTGGAGGCGGCCACCGCGGCCGCCGCCGAGCTGGGCCGGCCGGTACCCACGGCCGTGGCGCACGCGCTGTGCCGGGCCTACCTGCGGACGGGCCGGTTCGCCGAGGCCCGCGACGGGCTGCGCCGGGCGATCGCCGCCGAGCCCGACCCGCACGCCCGGGCCGAGCTGTGGGCCACCCTGGCCGAGCTGGAGCACACCTCCTGGGCGGACGCCCCCTCCGTCGAGGCGGCCACCCGGGCGCTGGCCGAGCTGGGTCACCCGGTGCCGCGCCGGGCCCTCCCGCTGGTGCTGTCGGCGCTCGGCGCCGCGGTCGCGGGCGTGCTGGTCCGGCGCACCGGCATCGGGGCCGGCACGGCGACCGGCCGGCGCCGGGAGGACTTCCGCCGCCGCGCCGAACTGCTCGACGCCGCCGCATACGGCTCGACGATCGGGCTCCGGATGATCCGCGCGGCGCTCTACGCGCTGCGCTCGCTGTACCTGGTGAACCGGCTCGGGCCCGGCGCGCCGTACGCCCGGGTGTACGCCATGCTCGGCTTCTTCTGCGCCCTGGCCGGGCTGCGCCCGGTCTCCCGGCACTGCTTCGCCCGGGCCGGCGACGCCGCCGCGATGGTCGGCGACCCGGCACTGAAGGCGTACGTCTCCTGGCTGCTCGGCACGGCCACCCACCTCTCCGGGGGCGACGACGGCAGTTCGTGGGAGCGGTCGATCCACCGCGACGCCCGCTGGCTTGCCCCGGCGCAGTTCCTCACCGGCTACGGCTGGATGGGCATCCGGCAGTTGCTCCGCGGCTACGCAGGCACGGCCGGCACCACCCACCAGCGCGGCCTGGCGCTGCTGCCGCCCAGCACCACGCACCTGACCGCGGACTTCTTCTCGCTGCTCGGGGCGATGACACCGGCGTTGCAGGGCCGGCACGGCGACGCCGCCGAGGCCCTGGCCGCCGTGCGGGAAGCCGTCGCGCACGGCGCGTCGGTGTCGCAACGCGCCAACATCGCCGTCGCCAGCCTGTTCCTCGCGCTGGAGCAGGGTGAGTTCGGCGCGCCGTTCGACGACGCGGTGGCCGAGTTCGAGGAGCTGCGGCTGACCCGCAGCGAGATGTTCGTCTTCCACCACTGGTTCTACGTGTTCCGGGTCGCCGGCCGGCTGGCGCAGGTGCGGCTCGCCGACGACGCGGACCGGCCGGTCCGGCTCGCCGCCGCCCGCAAGGCCGTACGCGAACTGCGGAGCATCGCCCGTACCCCGCTGATCAAGGCCTCGCACGACGTGGCGCGAGCCGCGCTCCTGGAGCAGTCCGGCCGCGCCGAGGCGGCGATCGCCGCCGCATACCGGGCGGAGGCCAAGTGGTGGTCGCTGGACGCGCCGCTGCTCAACTTCGACCTGGCCCGGATCCGCGCCCGGGCGATGCGCCGGCTGGGCCGGGTCGCGGAGTCCGAACGGCAGGCCGAGCTGGCCGCGAGCATGGCCGAGACGCACGGCTGGGAACACCGGATCCGTCAGGTACGCGCCGAGTTCGGCGTCGACCGGGCCCGCTCCGCCGAACGGTACGGCCACGCCGGCGCCCGGCTCGCCGACCCGCAACGCAACCGCCGCCTGGAGGCCCTGCAGCAGGTCAGCGTCGCCGCCGCCACCGTCCTCGACCCGGACCAGTTGGCCCGCGTGGCCCTCGACGAGACGCTGCGCATCCTCGGCGGCGAGCGCGCCCTGCTGTTCATGCGCGACGACGCCACCGGCAAGCTGCGTCGCTTCGCCGGCCGGGACGCAGGAGGGGCGGACCTCGACACGGTCACCGACTACGGCTCCACCCTGATCCACCGGGTGCACGACACCGGCGAGGCGGTCGTGGTCACCGGCACGGACCAGGGCGCCGCACTCGGCTCGCACAGCGTCGTCGCCCACGGCCTGCGCAGCATCATCGTCGCCCCCGTCCTGCTCAAGGGGCGCCTCACCGGCGTGGTCTACCTGGACAGCCGGCTCGCCCGCGGCGTCTTCACCTCCGACGACATCGACGTGCTGACCGCCGTCGTCAGCCACGTCGCCGTCGCCCTGGAGACCGCCCGCGCCGCCCAGCTCGACGTCGCCGTACGCACCGCCCGCCACCAGCAGGAACTGGCCGAGCTGCTGCGCACCAGCCTGGCCGAGCTGAACGCCCTGCACCAGCCCCGGCAGGTCCTCGACCGTCTCTTCGCCACCCTGGCCGAGAACGCGGCCGCCACCGGCGGCACCCTGCTGCTGCCCGACCCGCTGGACGGCGCCCTCACCGTGGCCGACGTGTACGGCGACACCGACCCCCGCCACCTGGGCGGTCGCCACGAGGGATTCGACGCCGCCGACGCTCCCGAGGCGGGCCCGGTCCCGGCCCCGCTCCGCGACATGCTGGACCCGGCCGACGCCGCCCTCGTCGTCCCGCTCGTCGCCCGCGACCGCCTGGCCGGCATCGTGGTCCTCACCGCGGCATCCTTCGACGACAGCCGGCGCGACATCTCGGCCGCCCTCGCCAGCCAGGGCGTCAGCGCGTACGACAACGCCCAGCTCTTCAGCCGGGTGCAGGAACTGGCCACCATCGACGGCCTCACCGGCATCGCCAACCGCCGCCACTTCCACGACCTCGCCGGCAGCCTGGTCGACGTGTCCCGCCGCAATGGCCGCCAACTCGCCGCGGTGATGCTCGACATCGACCACTTCAAGCAGGTCAACGACGCGTACGGGCACGGCGCCGGCGACGACGTCATCACCGAGGTGGCGCGGCGGGTCGCCGCCGGCATCCGTTCCTCCGACGTCCTCGGCCGCTACGGCGGCGAGGAGTTCGCGGTGGTCCTTCCCGACCACGCGGGCGCCGATCTGGAAGTGGTCGAGCGGATACGAGCGGCCGTCGAAGCCACCCCGGTGGACACGAGGGTCGGCCCGATCGCGGTGACGATCAGTGTCGGCCTGGCCCGCCTCACCGCCGAGGACGACGGCCTGGACGCGGTGCTGGCCCGCGCCGACCACGCCCTCTACCGAGCCAAACAGGCCGGCCGCAACCGGGTCGCCCACGACTGACGGTTCAGCCTGCCGGCGGGTGGGCCTTCAGCCAGGCGTCCGCCCGACGCGCCGATGCGCGGGACAGCCACGCGTCCTGGATCAGCTCGGCGAGCTCCCCGCGCGTCAGCTCGCCGAGCCGGCCGGCCCGCAGCAGCACCGACAGATGGCCGTTGAAGTGTGCCGTCGTGAAGAACGGCGACGTCTCGTCCCGGATCAGGGCCTGTTTGTCCGCCTCCGACTCGACCCAGAAGACGATCACGTCCGCATAGCGCTCCCCGGTGTCGGGGTCGACCGCGTCCGGGCGGGGGTTGCGGAAGAAGATGAACGACTTCCGGCCTACCTGATAGACCGGGTTGTCGCCGCCGCCGTACTCGACGGTCACATAGGGCATGGCCAACGCCAGCTCATGGACGTCCTCGACACGAGCCGGCCGGTCCTCGTCACGCGACACGTACCACCGTATCCGACGCCCGTACGCCGCCGTGCGGTTCGTTTCATCACCGCGCCGGCATGATCGCTGGAGCGGGTGCGGATGAGTCCGCGATGCAGGCCTAAGATGTGACTCGTGGAACGCGATCCGGGTCGCGATCGCGAGCTCGCCGACCGCGAGCGGCGCCTCGACGAGCGGGAGAAGCTCGCCGACGAACGCGAAGCCGCGGCCGACCAGCGAGAGGTCGATCTCGAGCAACGGTCGTCCGAGGCCGACCGGCGCGATGCGGCGGCACGGGAACGCGACATCCGGGCAGAGGAACGGGAACGGCTTCTCGATGAACGTCATCGTGAGGCGACGACTCGGGACCAACGCGCCGATCTCCGGGAAGCCTTGGCAGACGAGCGTGACGCGGCCGCCGACGAGCGAGAACGACTTGCGGACCTACGAGAGAAATCCGCCGACGAGCGTGACCACGCCGCTGATCAGCAACAGATCGAGGCGGAGTTGCGCGACTGGAACAGGACCGGCCGGTAGAACGAGCTCCAGCGCGCCCTACGACACGTCGGAACCCTCACGCAGGCCGACGCAGTCGTGCTCCCAGAAAGTGTCCGAGTAGACGAACGTCCCGGTCATCCAGGGCTCGAATGTGGACAACTTCACCACCTGAAAGGCCCCCTCGGGAATCCGCAACGACGGCTTGCGGAATCCCTGTCCCCCGGCCGGGCTGAAGCCTAGGCGGGAGTAGTAGCGAGGATCGCCCTCCAGGAACACCAACGGGACACCACGCTCGTCGAGCCGCTGCAGACCCGCACGAACGAGCGCGGAACCGATGCCACGGCGTTGCCACCGCGGCGCGACCGCGAGCGGACTCAGCGACTGCACCGCCACGAGCCGCCGCGGGGCATCGAGCAGCGCACGGCTGAACAGGACATGCCCGACCACCTCGCCCGCTTCCTCGGAGACCAACGACAGCGCGCCGGGATCATCGCGTCGCAGGGCGTCGACGAGCCGGGCCACCGTGCCTGCGGAGGGACTCCAACGTCGTCCAGGAGGGACCGACAGTGAACTGCGTCGACTGCACGGTCAGCCCGGTGTCGGAAAACGCCTATACGTGTGCGTCGGTAGTGTGCGCAGGAACCTACTGGGTTGGAAACATCTATTTCCTGTCCGCCCCCACGGGCTGGGTCTGGCCTACTGCTCCGCCCAGTTGTATCGGCGCGGGAACCGCACCCTACCGGTCGATCCAATGTGCCGTAGTCTCAAACACCGTAACCATCTCGCCGGTCGATTGACACGCCGCACAGCGGGCGAGGCACTATGCCGCCCCGGGAAAGTCAGCCTGATAACCGGGCCCAGCATTCCCTCGAGCGAGTGCCGAAACCCGGCTGCATCGATACTATGGTGACCTTCGCGGGCCACGGATCGCCGGCCCGACGTATGTCAACAGTCGCTGTCGGGAACCGTTGTCCGGAGGATGACGATACGACCAAGGGATGTGCCGCTGTGGACGTTGCTGACGTGACGAAGGTGGTTGCCGCGGCATTGCGGACTGGCGCGGCACGCGCGGAGCAGGCACCGACGCCGCTGGCTGCGGCTCTGCGCTCGCTGCGCGAAGCCCTCGCAAGACACCTCGATGGCGACCCGGAGACCGATGGTCCAGATGCGGAGCGTTTGCAAATCCGGTTGATCGATCTACCCGAAACCGCTCTTGAGGATCTTTTGCACCTCGGGTACGCAGTGCTGGTGCTGACCGACCCCAAGGGAATGTCGGCAGGTCGATACTGGATCACCGGCTCCAGGAACAAGCACTTCGAACTTTCCGAGGCATCTACCCCGACCAACCCAGCTCAGATGCTGGTCAGAACAGGGACCCGCAGTCAAACCGCACAGCCTCATCCCAGCGACCTGATCCGGCATCGTGAGCAGGCGGTCGCCGACCGGGAGCGGCTCCTGGGCACCGACCACCCCGACACCCTCACCGCCCGTTGCGACCTCGGACTCGCGTACGCCTCGGTCGGACGCACCGCTGAAGCCACACACTTGCTGCGACAGGTGATCGCCGACCGGGAGCGGCTCCTGGGCACCGACCACCCCGACACCTCCACCGCTCGAGCACATCTTGTCCTCGCGGAATCCTCAGGGCGCAAACACCCACCTCCAGCAGGACTGGCATGAGGCGGATGGCACCGATGTAGTCACAGGCCCGCCGCAGCGTGTCGACCAGTGCGACCGCATGGGTCTGAGTAGCCGCGACGAGGAGTCGGCGACCGTGGCATGGCCTACGTCTGCGGCGGTGGCAACCACACAACCAACTCGCCATCAACAAGCCTTTCCTGATCAACAGCCCTAAGCATCCGCGGCGGCGTCCGGGGTCAGGTAGGTGCGAGCGATCGCGCCGGGGTGCGCACCCGCAGGCCGGCGACAAGCCCGCCGGTCACCACCAGCACCCCGGCCACCTGCAACGGCTGCGGCACGACGCCGTCGACCGCCGCCAGTGTCAGCAGTGCGAACACCGGCACCAGCCCCACGAACACCCCGGCGCGCTCGATGCCGAGGCCGTTGACGCCGGTGTACCAGGCCACGAAGGCCAGCACGGTCAGCACCAGCCCGAGGAAGAGCAGGCTGCCGGCCTCCGCGGCCGTTGGCGTCCGGGGTGCCTCACCGGTGGCGGCCATCCCCAGGACCAGCATCGGTACCGCCAGAGCCGTGCTCCACGCCGACACCCGTACGGCGCCGAGGCGGGGCAGCAGCGGCGCGGCGAACAGCGAGAACGCCGCCTCGGCCACCAGCAGCCCGAGTGCGCCGAGGATGCCGTACGCGTCCGCCGAGCCGCCGCCCTGCACCAGCGCCGCGCCGACGACCACCACGCTCGCGGAGGCGACCAGCCGCAGCGCCGGGCGGCGGCCCTCCTGGAGGGGACCGAGGAGCGCGAGCAGCAGTGGGCTGCCGCCGACGATCGTGCCGACGACGGCCGGGTCGGCGTGACGCAGCGAGAACAGCAGCAGCAGGTTGAACGCGACCAGCCCGGTCGCGGCGACCGCGGCGAGCCGGACGAACTCGCGCGCGGTCGGGCGCACGCGGCGGCGGCCGGCCGCGACGACGGCGAACAGCGCCAGGGCGGCGACGCTGTAGCGCATCGCCTGGCCGGACAGCGCCGGGTAGGACAAGATCTCGCGGCTGACCGTGAAGGAGCCGCCGAGGATCGCCGAGGTGGTGACGCACATAGCCACGTAGCGGTTGATCACGGCCAATACGCTAGGGCTGCGGTGGTCCACGCTACAGTGCCAATTCGAGCGGCGATTGGAGGACCACTTGTCGGTGTGGGAGGCGCTGGTCGAGCTGGACCGCTCCCGGACGCGCGTCGGCGACCAACTCGTCGGCGCGCTGCGCGAGGCGATCGGCCGGGGCCGGCTCGCGCCCGGCACCCGGCTGCCGTCCACCCGCGACCTCGCCGCCGACCTGGGCGTTTCGCGCGGCGTGGTGGTCGGCGCGTACGAGCAACTGGTCGCCGAGGGCCGCCTGGTCACCAGGCGCGGTTTCGGCACGACCGTGGCGACCCTGCCCGCGCCCGCACCGCCGGGCCCACCGGCCGCCACCGCGCCGGCCCGATCCGTGGCGCCGCTTCGGCCGGGCGTGCCGGACCTCGGCATGTTCCCGCGCAACGCCTGGCGCCGCGCGTACGAGCGGGCGCTGGCGACCGCGCTCGACGTCGACTTCGGCTACGGCGACGCAGCCGGGGTGCCCCGGCTGCGCGAGGAGCTCGCCGGGTATCTCGGCCGGGTCCGCGCCGCGCTGGTGCCGGCCGACGGACTGATCGTCACCGCAGGCGTCACCCAGGGCCTGGCGCTGCTGTCGAGAGTCCTACTGGCCGAGGGCGTCCGGCGGGTCGCGGTCGAAGACCCCGGCCCGGCCGCGCTGCGCGACCACCTGGTGCGACTGGGCATGGAGCCGGTCGCCGTCCCGGTCGACGCGGCCGGGCTGGACACGGCGGCGCTCGCCCGTACCGGGGTGCGAGCCGTGCTGCTGACCCCTGCGCACCAGTTCCCGACCGGCGTGGTGCTCGCGCCCCGGCGGCGCGCCGAGCTGCTCGCCTGGGCCGGCCGCACCGACGCGCTCGTCGTCGAGGACGACTATGACGCCGAGTACCGCTACGACCGCGATCCGGTCGGCTGCCTGCAGGGCCTCGCACCGGAGCGGGTGGCACTGGTCGGCTCGGTCAGCAAGGTCCTGGCGCCGGGGCTGCGCCTCGGCTGGCTGGTGGCGCCCCCGGCGTGGCTGGACCGGCTGCGCGCGGTCAAGGCCGATGCGGACAACGGCGGGCCGGCGGTCGAGCAGTTGGCGTTCGCCGAATTCCTCGCCGGCGGCGGCTACGACCGGCACCTGCGCCGCGCCCGGCGCATCCACCGGCAGCGCCGCGACGCGCTGGTGGCCGCCGTACGCCGCCACCTACCGTACGCAAAGATCGCCGGCATCGCGGCCGGCCTGCATCTCGTGGTGGAGCTGCCGGCGGAGGTCGACGACGAGGCGCTCGCGGCGGAGGCACGCACCCTCGGGCTCGGCCCGATCGCTTTGTCCTCGCTGCGCTCGCGGCCCGGCGGTCCGCCTGGCTTGGTGCTCGGCTACGCGCCGCACACGACGGACGAGTTGACCGATGCGGTCCGGCTGCTCGCCACGAGCCGGGCCCTGTGTCATGCCGTATGAGTGGCCGACGTGCCCGCCAAAAGATGTCAGGCTTCCGGCGGCCGAGTCGATGACAGAAACGCACGAGCTTGGGCGACGACTTCGGCTGCTGCCACTCGGTTTCGCGACACGTATTCAGCCGCGGATGGCGGCATGACAGTACGCCCGAGCCGGCGCAGTGCGCTTCTAATAGCTGCACTAACACAAGGTCAGGGGTGCCAGATGCGGCCATTGTAGATGGTCAAGGGGTGTGAAGTCGCTCGGTCGCGGCGGCTTTGAGATGGGAATGCTCGACGAGGCCGTCGCGCAATTCGGCGAGCCAGCGGAGGGCGTCGTCAGTGAGCGCGGTGTTTCGGACAGCGAGCAATCGCACGTCAGCTTCGCAGTCAAGCAGGTAGATAGTGTTCCGCGGCTCTTCCGGCGCCAGCAGCAGCAGGCTGCGGAGGTAGCTGGCGCGTTCATAGGTGTGCGGTGAGCCGGTGGTCGGCCGGATCAACCGGCGTACGAGTCTGTCCTTCGCGTCGAGATGGGCGGCCGGTAACACCGTTCACGAGTCCTGGCGATCCGGTCCCGGCGCGCCGGAACTTCTTATGGAGCTGCAAGATCGCCGAGCAGGTCATCCCACAGGCGTTCCGCAGCCTCGCGGCTCTGCGGGGCCAGGTTGCGGCATATGACCCACTTGGCGTCGCCCAGGCCCAAGCCGGTGGCGTCGGCAACAGCCTTGATCGCCGAGATTGGCGAATCTGTGCGCCGGAGCAGCACAATGGCGATCTGGTCCGCGTCAGCACCGGCAGCCAACATCCGCCGCGCCATCTCCGTCAAGAGCCGGGTCCGCGCCATCTGCTCAGCCATGTGAGTCACGTCGGAAGCGTACCGAGTCCCATCGAACACCTCACCATGACGCACCTGTTGCGGCAGGTCAGCACTGCGTCATGGACGGTGCCGACTATCGGCGGTCCGCTCATTGTCCGCGGCAGGCAAGGGCGCGCGTTCGGCGAACTGCGCGGTGTCAGGCAGACTGGGCCCGTGATCAGCATTGGTACAGTGCGCACCTTCGACGCCGAGGAAGGCTGGGGCGTCATCGACGGCCCGGATGTGCCGGGCGGGTGCTGGGTGCACTTCTCCGCCATTGCCATGGATGGATACCAAGAGTTGGCGCGAGGGCAGCACGTTTCATTCCGCGCCGAAGCAGCGAGCCAGGACGGTTTCGCCTATCGGGCGGTGAAGGTCTGGACGAGTGACATCGAGCCGCCCGATCGAACCCGAACCCAGGACGGCTCTGCCGCTTACCACAGTTCGCTGACACTGACCTTCGGTCCACGCCACCCAGACGACACGGCAGGGCCGCAGGCATAGCCCTTTGGCGTGCGCCCACCGGTCACCCCGGCGCGGAGAGGCTCAAGAGCGGCAAGGGGTATGCGAGCCAGTGCCGACCGGCGCCCTGACGCTACGGGCTGCAGACCCACCGCGCCTGCTCAAGATTCAACATTCAGGGGACTGCCTCCGGCCGGCTCTTCGCCGGACCGAAGGGCGGCATCCCCCGCCGTAACTTCAATCGAGTGTGGCACGCCGCGCTCAGAGCCGCCGGCATACCGATGGACACCGGCCTTCACCTCTACGACCTTCGCCACACCGGCAGCACCTGGTCCGCGCAGAGCGGTGCCACGCTCAAAGAGCTGATGGCCCGCATCGGGCATTCCAGCATCCGCGCGGCGATGATCTACCAGCACGCGAGCCGTGACCGAGACGACGCCATCGCCGCTGCGCTCAAACGCGCTGATCGTGGAGGCTCGCAGCAAGGCCGGCGAATGATCTGGCACGGATCTGGCACAACAAGAGGGCCCGGACCTCAGGTCCGGGCCGTTTCACAAGGGTGGAGCTGAGGGGACTCGAACCCCTGACCCCCACACTGCCAGTGTGGTGCGCTACCAGCTGCGCCACAGCCCCTTGCCATGTCCGGTCGCCCGGGCACAGAGGGAATAGTACACACCCGTCCGGCCCGCGTTCGCGGGAGGGGCTCAGTTCAGCGACACGTCCGGCGGGAAGTGCGCGACCGCCGCCAGGATGTCGCCCTGGCGGCGCAGGACCATGGCCCAGAGGTCGTCCGGGCGGTTCACGAAGGGGTCGCCGGGCAGGGCGTCGAAGACGAACCAGGAGCCGGCCGCGATCTCGTCCTCGAGCTGGCCGGAGGACCAGCCCGAGTAGCCGGCGAAGACCCTGATGCCCGCCACGCTCTCCCGCAGCCGGTCCGGATCGGCCGAGAGGTCGACCGTACCCAGGCTGCCTGCGACCTGGTGGAAGCCGGTAACTCGCTTCTTGATCTCGGGGCGGGTGCGGGCCAGGCAGATCGCCGATTCGGGCTGGACCGGGCCGCCCTCGAAGAGGACCGCCGGGTCGCCCGCGAGGGCGCCCCAGTCGCCCAGGACGTCGGAGACGGGGACCTCGGTCGCTCGGTTCAGCACGACGCCGAGCGCGCCGCCGGTTTCGTGGGCGACGAGCAGCACGACCGTACGGTCGAAGTTGGGGTCCTTCAGCGTCGGGGTCGCGACCAGCAGTTGACCGGTCATCGACTCCACCGACCGACCTCCGACACGCTGCTCTTCACTGAACACGACGACCTCGCTCTCCCGCCATGCTTGGACATTAGCTTGCGGTTCGGGCCACCGATAAGGTCTGCGCATGAACGAGCGACCCCCAGAGGCGGAGATCGGCGTCATCGGCGGATCGGGCCTCTACGCCCTGTTGGACGGCGCGACGGAGCACGACGTGTCCACGCCCTACGGTGCGCCGTCGGACCGGATCACGATCGCCGAGGTCGGCGGCCGACGGGTGGCCTTCCTGCCGCGGCACGGCCGCGACCACCGGTTCCCACCGCACAAGATTCCCTACCGGGCCAACCTGTGGGCGTTGCGCTCCTTGGGTGTACGCCAGATCGTCGCGCCCTGCGCCGTCGGCGGCCTGCGCCCTGAGCTGGGCCCGGGCACCTTCGTCGTACCCGATCAGCTCATCGACCGCACCAGCGGCCGGCAACAGACGTACTACGACAGCGGCGCGGTGCACGTCTCGTTCGCGGACCCGTACTGTCCGGTCGGCCGCCGCGCCGTGCTGGCCGCCGGGGAGCGGGTGAGCCCGGTCGACGGCGGCACGATGGTGGTGGTCGAGGGGCCGCGGTTCTCGACCCGGGCGGAGTCGCGCTGGTTCGCCGAGATCGGCGGATCGATCGTCAACATGACGGGTCACCCGGAAGCGGTACTCGCCCGGGAGCTGGCGCTCTGCTACACCGCCATCGCGCTGGTGACCGATCTGGACGCCGGTGTCGAGGGCGAGCACGGGGTCACCATGAGCGAGGTCTTCCGTGTCTTCACGGAGAACACGGCGAAGCTGCGCGACATCCTGCTGGACACGGTGACCCGGCTGCCGGCCGAGCGGGAGTGCGCCTGCCCATCGACGCTGGACGGCATCAAGCTGCCGATCGACCTCCCCTGAGATTTCGCCACATCACCCTCACGAGTTACCCTCCGCAACAGTTTTCCCGAGTACGGTGTACGGCACGTAGCCGAAAACCGGGTAGGGAAGGTCGTGCTCCTCGATAAGGTCACCTCCGGTGATCATGTCTGCTGGATCGTCGACGACGAGACCGTGCGCCTCGACACGCTGGCCGACGTCGTCCGCGCGGGCCTGCGGGAGAGCGAAAGGATCGTCTACTGCGGTGACGAGCCCGAGACCGTCCTAGCCGCGATCGAGCACCGCGGCGTGCGTACCGCCGTGGCGCTGGCGTCCGGTAGCCTGCGGGCGTCGACAACGGAGTCGTTCTGCCTGGACGCCACCGGTGCCTTCGATCCGGCCGTGGCCATGGGTTTCCTGCGACAGGAACGGGACAGGGCGCGCCACGACGGTTGCCGGGGCCTGCGGCTCATCGTCGACATGTCGTGGGCGTGCCGGCCCGTGCCGGGCGCCGAGCTGTTGCCCGGCTTCGAGGCGGGACTGAACGCGTTGTTCGCCGAGGGCTACCTGCTGGGGATCTGCGCGTACGATCGGCGGCTCTTCGATCCTTTGAGCCTGCGCCGGCACACCGGGACGCATGCCGGCGCCGCCGGCACCGGCATGCCGTTCGACCCGGCGTCCGCGCTGCGCATGCGGCTCACCCGGAATCCCTACGGGTTGCGCCTGGCGGGCGAGGCGGACATCTTCAACCGGCAGGCGCTCATGTCGGTGATCGAGCATCTCGTCGACGGCCATCCCGGTGACGGCACGGTGGCGGAGGTCGACGTGTCCGGGCTGCGATTCGCCGACACGGCGGCCGGGCGCATCCTGTCGCACGCCGTGGAGCGCTCCGCGGGAAGGCTCCGGCTCGTGGGCACCTCGCCGACCCTGTCCCGGCTGCTGGACTTCCACGGCGACCGGGGAGCGCTCGCCCGGCAGGGCGGCCGGCACCTGCTCGGCCTCGACGGCGACCGACTCGATGTGCACGGCGGCCGACTGGGCTTCCACAGTGACCGACTCGACTTCCAAGGCGCCCAGGGAGCGCATGCGCCCGACACGGACGCCGAAACAGACTCCGCATGACCGACTGCACCCGAGCGTGCGAAGAGGGATTTTCCGAATGACCGGCCACAGGTCCGTTGCGCGATTCGACCATCCCGCGCTGCTCTACCGCGGCGAACATGAATACGTCGCGGGTTGCACCGCTTTCGTCCACTCCGCCGTGGCAGAGGGCGAGCCGGTCCTGGTGGCCGTCCCGGGGACGAACCTGGAGCTGATGCGTGAGGCGTTGGCCGACGTCGCCGACCGGGTCGTCTTCGCCGACATGGCCGTGGCCGGCCGCAATCCGGGCCGGATCATTCCGCGCGTGCTGCTCACCTTCGCGGCCGACCACCCGGGCCGCCGGGTCTCGATCATCGGCGAGCCGATCTGGCAGGGTCGCACGGCGCTGGAATATCCCGCCTGCGCCGCGCACGAGGCGTTGATCAACGCGGCGTTCGCCGGCCGCGACGCCGCCATCCTGTGCCCGTACGACGTCGAGCGGCTGGACCCGTCGATGGTCGAGGACGCCTGGCGTACCCATCCGACGATGATCGAGTTCGGCGGCCACCGCGCCAGCGACCGGTACGCCGATCCGTTCGAGACGGCGTCCACCTTCAACCACGAGCTGCCGGCACCACCGCCGGACGCGGAGTTCCTGGTCTACGGCGAGCACTCGTCCCTGGCGGCGGTCCGCTACTTCGTACGCCGCCTCGCCGCCGCATCCCTCTCCGCCGACGCGACGGAGGAGCTGGTTCTGGCCGCGAACGAACTGGCCGCCAACACCATCGAACACACCTCAGGGCGGGGCCGCATCACCATCTGGACCGAGCACGGCACCCTCGTCTGCCAGGTCGACGACGCCGGGCACCTGTCCGACCCCCTCGCCGGCCGCCTCCTACCTTCACCAGACCGCCAGGGTGGCTACGGCCTCATCCTCACCAACGACCTCTGCGACCTCGTCCGTATCTATACAACCCCGACCACCACCACGATCCGCCTCCACAAATACCTCTGACTCCGGCCTTCCACACCCCACCTCCATCTGGAAGACGGGCGACAACCCAAGACGAGATTGCCGGAAGACCCGGACGGCAAAGGCCGCAAAGTCGAACCCTGACGGCAGCGGCAGGCGGCAGGCGGCAGGCGGCAGCAAAGCCGCCAAACCAAGTGAAGCGCCAGGCGAAGCCGCCCCACCGCCGAAGGCGCCACCCACCGCAACAGGCCCCGAAGGCTCCCCACCGCACCGCGGGGCGTCCGGGGACTCGGCCCCCGGAGCAGACAAGACGGGGCCCCCGGTCCGCGCTTTCCGTGGACAGGGGGCCCCTGGGACTCGTGGAGATGCTCGCCGCTTACTCGAACCCGAAGGATCAGATACAACAGCTGCGAGCCACGCTCGCCGAACTACGCTCGCCCGGCGCACCGGCCGACGGCCCAGACCTTCCTCCCATAGCCTTTCGCCACTCGGCGGACCCCGAGCCGGAGGAAGGGTTCAGCCTGCGGTGAGCTTCGCCGCGGCGAGCGCCTCACGTACGACCTGCGCGCTCGCCGGCGTGCCAGGAAGCTCCCCGAAAGCACCGTACGGAGTCACGTATACCGGAGTGTCCCTCTGGGTGCGCCAGTTCTCAGCGAGCGGGCCGGCGTCCACGGTGTCGAAGCCGAGGCTGTCGAAGAGCTCGGAGACCGCCTGCTTAGCGGCGGCGTCGTCACCGGCGATCGGCAGCGCGGACCGGTCCGCGCTGCCCGCCGGTCGCGCCAGGGACCGAAGGTGCTCGAACCAGATGTTGTTGAATCCCTTCACCACGCGGGCTTCCGAGAGATGCTTCTGCAGCAGCTCACCGGTGGTGCTGGAGCCGTCCTCCAGCTCGGTGAAGACGCCGTCGCGCTCCGGGTAGTAGTTGTTGGTGTCGATGACCACCTTGCCCGCCAGGGGCGCCGCCGGAACGTCTTGGTACGCCCGCAGCGGCACGGTCACCACCACGATGTCGCTGGACGCGGCCGCCTCCGCGGGGGTTGCGGCACGCGCCTTCGGCCCCAGCTCGGACACCAGGTCCTGAAGGGTCTGAGGGCCCCGCGAATTGCTCAGCACCACGTCGTGACCGGCGGCGACCGCCAGCCTCGCCACTGTGCTGCCGATATTGCCACTGCCGATGAGTCCGATCGTCGTCATGCCAGCGGAAACTTCTGCGATCCCCGGCCGATTCCGCTCGGCAGCACACCGTGACAGGCGGCACACCGACACCAGCCGCTGTCGGCGGACCACCGCCGAATCGACACGATCAGCGCGGTAGTCGCTGCGGCGCTCCCCCAGCCTCCTAGCGCGGTCGCGTGCAGGCCGGAGCGGCGACACTCGCCGTGGCGTGCCAACAGTCCCGGTCACGATGGCGGCTGCCGACCGTCTCTGACGAGCCCGACACGCTGGTCCGGCGCATGGACGCACCGCCCCGGCCAATTTTGCCGACAACGAACTTCGG
The DNA here is from genome assembly GCF_003751945.1 of Couchioplanes caeruleus. Taxonomy (NCBI): domain Bacteria; kingdom Bacillati; phylum Actinomycetota; class Actinomycetes; order Micromonosporales; family Micromonosporaceae; genus Couchioplanes; species Couchioplanes caeruleus. The sequence continues at coordinate 3,119,160 of NZ_RJKL01000001.1, forward strand.
CGGCTCACCAAGTGGTGGCCGCCGAAGTTGATCTCCAGTGGAGGTGCCGGGAATCGAACCCGGGTCCTTCGTTGTTTTGTCAGGGCTTCTCCGAGCGCAGCTCACTGTGCCTCTACTCGGCCCCACCGATCACGTGAGCGAGTCGGTGTGACGGGCCCAGTCGCTGATTAATCTCGCCGCACGGCCCCCGCGACCGGGACCGATTGGCCAACCTCCTAGCTGATGCCGGAGATCTGAGCCGGAGGTGTGCTCAGTCCGACAGACTTGCTACTTACCTCAGGCGGCAAGAGCGAAGTCAGCGCGGGAGTTATCCTTGGCGCTTATTGGTTTCCGACGACCGATTCTCGAGACGACGTCGGCTTCCTCGGCTCGCTTCCCCTGTCTCCACGTACGAAGTCGAAACCAGTCACCCCCTCGTAGCGCCACCGCCACTGCGGCAGCCGTACAAGCCTAACGCGTCCGCGCCCGGAGTTCATTCCGGTATCAGGCGATGCGGCAGGGTGTGCCGTTCACCACGCATCCGGACGGCCGGACGGGGTCGCGGGTCCGCTTGGTGGCCTGGAAGCCCACGGTGGCGCCGGCTCCGGGTGCCAGGGTGCCGCCGGTGATGGTCCAGGTGTCGCCGGAACGGCTGATCTCGGCGTTCCAGGCCTGGGTGAGCCGCACTCCGGCGCGGGGGTCGTAGGTGAGGGTCACCTGCCAGCCGCGGGCCGTGGTGCCCGTGTTCACGACCTGGATCGTGCCGAGGAGGGCGCGGTTCCTCTGGGCGCCGGTCCGGTAGTCGGCCGTGAAGGCCGCTTTCGGGGCGGCGGGGGGCGAGGAAGGGGCGGGCTTGGCGATGGCGCGCTCCGGCACCCGCGACGCTGGGGTCCTCTGCGGTGCAGCGACCGGCGTCGAGGCCGCCGGTGAGGCGATCGGCAGGGCCTGACCGGTCGTGGCCCCGGGCGACGTGGACGGCGCCGACGCGGACGGCACGATCAGGATCGGAGTCCGGCGCTCGTCCGGCCCGGCCGCCCGGACGGCCACCCAGGTGGCCAGGATGACGAGCATCGTGGCGGCGACGACCACGAACGAGTACCGGGGCAGGCCGAACTGTCTCACGGCGTGTTTGCCGGGCAACGGCGGTCCCTTCGCGCGGATGAACGGGCCGCGGCGAGGGTACCCGTCAATCCATCCCCTTGCTCCGGCGACCCATCGCTCGGTTGATCTCCTTGGCGGCGTCGCGGGCGGCGAGGTCCTGGCGCTTGTCGTACGCCTTCTTGCCCTTGGCCAGGCCGAGCTCGACTTTCGCGTACCCGTTGTGGAAGTAGACCTGGAGTGGCACGAGGGTGACGCCGTCGTCGCGGAGCTTGCCCATCAGCTTGCTGATCTCCTCGCGCTTGAGGAGGAGCTTGCGGGTGCGGCGCGGTTCGTGATTGGTCCAGGTGCCCTGGGTGTATTCCGGGATGTGCATCCCGTGCAGGAAGATCTCGCCCTGGTTCTCGTGGCCGAAGGCGTCGACCAGGGAGGCGCGCCCGGCGCGCAGCGACTTGACCTCGGTGCCGGTCAGGACCATGCCGGCCTCGTAGGTGTCGAGAATCGCGTAGTCGTGCCGCGCCTTGCGGTTGGAGGCCACGACCTTGCGCCCCTGTTCGCGCGGCATGTTCGACTCCCCCACCCGGTGACACTGCAGAAAAAAGGCCCGACCGTTCGGCCGGACCTCTGCATCTTAGCGCCGGGTCAGCACAGACAGCGCGGCAGATAATTCGCCGGATTCTTCGGTACGCCGCCGAAGCGCGTCTCGAAGTGCAGGTGGTATCCGGTGGACGCGCCGGTGGTGCCGACCCGGCCGATGACCTCGCCGCGGCGCACGTACTCGCCGTACCGGACCAGGATCTTGGATTGGTGGCCGTAGCAGGTGGTGAAGCTCCGGCCCCCTTTCCGGCCGTGGTTGATGCAGGTGTAGTTGCCGTACCCGCCGTTCCAGCTCGCCTGGATGACCCGGCCGCCCGCCGCCGCGTGGATGGGGGTGCCGCCGCCGGCGGCGATGTCCATGCCCGCATGCAGTTGCCACACCCGGTAGTAGGGGTCGAACCGGCTACCGAAGTCGCTGGTCTTCCAGCCGTGGACAGGCATCCGGAGCATGCCGCCGGTGTAGGAGCTGCCGCCGTTCTTCTCGTCCCAGCCGCGCAGTGCGGCCTGGATCCGTTCCTCCTCGGCCTTGGCCTGCTCGTACTTGGCGAGCACGGCGGCGCGCTGGGAACGGGCAAGGCGCAGGGCCGCCTTGCGGCTCTGCGCGAGCTTGATCATGGTGGCCCGGGCCCGCTGCGCCGCCGCCTGAGCGCTGCGCGCCGCGGCAAGCTTGTCGGCGGCCTCGCGCTCGGCGTCCTCGGCGGTGCGCTTGGCGAGCCCGGCCTTGTCCTGATGGATACGGGCCGAGCGCCGCGCCCCGGCGAACTCGTTGACGTCCTCCTGCTGCCTGCGCATGACCTGCTCGATCAGGCCGATCCGGTCCATCGCGTCCTGCGCTCCGCGGGCCTCGACGAGGACGTTGACGGTCGCGATGTTCCCGCCCATGTACGACACGGCCGCGATGTCGTCGACCCGTTCACGGGCCTGGTCCACCCGGCTCTGGGCGACCTCGAAGGCGGCGGCGGTGCGGTCGTACGCCCGGCGGGCGGTGTCGGCCTTGCGCCGGGCGGTCGCGGCCTGCACCGAGGCGGCGGCGACGATGCCGCGCGAGGTGGCGACCTTCTCCTGCGCCGCGGGCAGAGCTGCCGTCGCGACTTCCAGGCGCCGGGCGGCGCTGCGGGCGGTCGCGGTGGCGTCCTCGAGGATCGCCTCGGCCCGGTCGACGGCCCGGCTCGCCCTGCGGGCGTCGTCCGAGGACGGGTCGGCATGCACCGCGCCGGGGACGGTGACCAGGAGCCCCGCGGTGCAGAGCCCGCTCAGGCACACGGTCAGCGCGGCACGAAAGCGGCGATGTCGGCGTCTCTTGGGCTCCACGAAGAGTCACCGTACTCTGACGTAACGGAGTTTTTCGGTGAAATCGTGCAGAACGGCAATCGCCGCGCATCTCGGATGAGATGCGCGGCGATCGGCGTTTGTCGCCCGGAAGGGCGCTCGAGCCTCAGACCTTCAGGTAGAAGCGCAGAGTGACCCAGGCGGTGATCGCGCTGACGCCCGCGCCGACGGCGGCCAGCAGCGGCAGCATCAGGAAGACGTCGCTGTTCTGCATCGGCGTCAGGACGTTGGCGAGGGCCTGCAGCCGGCCGTCGAGAAGCACGATCTTCAGCGTGAAGATGATGCCGAAGCCGAGGATCGCGCCGATGAGGCCGGCGACCACCGCCTCGAGCACGAACGGCGCCTGGATGAACCAGTTGGACGCGCCGACCAGCTTCATGACGGCGACCTCACGGCGCTTGCTGTACGCGGCCACCTGGATGGTGTTTCCGACCAGCAACAGCGCCGCCAGGGCCATGAAGGCGGCCACCCCCAGCGCCATCACCTGGACCGTGTTGAAGATCTTGAAGATCTTGTCGAGCAGCTCGCGCTGGTCGACGATGTCCTGAATGCCCGGCGTCTTCGCGATCTGCTCGTTGAAGGCCTGATACTGCTCCGGGTCCTTGAGCTTGACCCGGTACGACTCGGGCAGGCTGTCCGGGCGCACGGACTTCACGAAGTCCGGAGAGTTCCGCCAGAGCACCTTGAACTTCTCGTACGCATCCGTGCGACTCTCGTACTCATGAGACTGCACCAGCGGACTCTGGAGGATCACCTGCTTGACGGCTTCGCGCTCGGCGTCGGTCACGTTGTCGGTGAGGAAGACCGAGACCTCGACCTTGCCGAAGTAGAAGTCCTTCATCTGGTCGACCTGCATGTACATCAGCACGCTGGCGCCGAGCATGGTCAGCGACACCGACATGGTGATGATCATGGCGATGGTCATCGTGACGTTGCGCCACAGACCGACCAGAACCTCGTTGAGGACGTACTTGAAACGCATCGGGGGTTCCTTCCGGGACTCCGCGTTCGAAGATCAGAAAAGCGGAAGGGGCGCGGGGCCCGGGATTGTCAGCCGTAGACGCCGCGCGCCTGGTCGCGGACGATCCGACCGCTCTCGATCTCGATGACCCGGCGGCGCATCTGGTTGACGATGTTGGAGTCGTGGGTGACCATCACGACCGTCGTGCCGGTCCGGTTGATCCGGTCGAGCAGGCGCATGATCTCGATCGACGTGTCGGGGTCCAGGTTGCCCGTCGGCTCGTCCGCCAGCAGGATCAGCGGCCGGTTGACGAACGCCCGCGCCACCGCGACACGCTGCTGCTCACCGCCGGAGAGCTCGTGCGGATACCGGTGCTCCTTGCCGCCGAGGCCGACCAGCTCGAGCACCTCGGGCACGACCCGGCGGGCCACGGCCTTGGTCTTGCCGATGACCTCCAGGGCGAAGGCCACGTTCTCGTACGCGGTGCGGTTGGGCAGGAGCCGGAAGTCCTGGAACACGCAGCCGATCGAGCGGCGGAAGTGCGGAATCTTCCAGGACCGCATCGCCGTGACGTCCTTCGAGTTCACCACCACCTTGCCGCGCGAGGGGGCGACCTCGTGCAGCAGGAGCTTGATGATCGTCGACTTGCCGGAACCGGAGGGGCCGATGAAGAAGACGAACTCACCCTTCTCGATACCGACGCTGACATCGTCCAACGACGGCCGAGACGCCTTCGGATACGTCTTCGTCACGTTCTCGAGCTGAATCACGGGTGGAGAGTCTACGCGGTGTAACGGAAACGCCAAGCCCGCCGGTGGACGGTTTTCGTGTCCTTCGGGGCAGATCTTCGGCGTGCCGGGCGCGAGAAACACCGAACGTGAACGCCGCCTGACTCATCGTTCAGGCGGCGTGTCGCGGTCAGTCTAGCCGGCCATCTGGGTCTGCTTGCGCCAGCGGATGCCGGCCTGGATGAAGTCGTCGAGCTCACCGTCGAAAACCGAGGACGGATTGCCCGTCTCCTGCTCAGTGCGCAGGTCCTTGACCATCTGGTACGGATGCAGCACGTACGAGCGCATCTGGTCGCCCCACGAACCGGTGGTGTCCTGCTTGAGGCCGGCGAGCTTCGCCTCTTCCTCCTGGCGCTTGCGCTCGAGCAGCCGCGCCTGCAGCACCCGCATCGCGGACGCCTTGTTCTGGAGCTGCGACTTCTCGTTCTGGCACGTCACGACGATGCCCGTGGGGGTGTGCGTGAGGCGCACGGCGGAGTCGGTGGTGTTGACGCTCTGTCCACCGGGACCCGACGAACGGTAGACGTCGACCCGGATCTCGTTCTCGGGGATGTCGATGTGGTCCGTCTGCTCGACGACCGGCATCACCTCGACGCCGGCGAAGCTCGTCTGGCGCCGGCCCTGGTTGTCGAACGGGCTGATCCGGACCAGGCGGTGCGTGCCCGACTCGACGCTCAGCGTGCCGTACGCGTAGGGCACCTTGACCGTGAAGGTCGCCGACTTCAGGCCCGCCTCCTCCGCGTACGACGTCTCGTACACCTCGGTGGGGTAACCGTGGCGCTCCGCCCAGCGCAGGTACATCCGCAGCAGCATCTCGGCGAAGTCGGCGGCGTCCACGCCGCCGGCACCGGCCCGGATGGCCACGAGCGCCTCGCGGGAGTCGTACTCGCCGGAGAGGAGGGTGCGGACCTCCATCTCCTCGATGGCCTTGGTGAGCCCGACGATCTCGTCGCCGACCTCGGCCACCGAGGCGTCGTCGCCCTCGGCCTGGGCCATCTCCAGCAGCAGGGTGGCGTCGTCGAGGCGCGAGCGGAGCCGCTCGAGCTTGGAGATCTCGCCGGAGGCGTACGACAGCCGGGAGTTGACGTCCTGGGCCCGGGCCTGGTCGTCCCACAGGTCGGGGGCGGAGGCCTGCTCCTCGAGCTCCGCACGGTCCCGGCGCAGCTTGTCGAGGTCGAGCACGTTCTCGATGTTGCGAAGGGTGGCGTCGAGGGCCTTGAGCTGTTCAGGAAAGTCGGCTGCACTCACGACGGTCAAGAATACGCCGCCCGGCCCCTGTTGTGGCCGGGCGGCCCGTGGTGCGTAGTTCCGCCATCACTCCGCGGGTGCGGCCTTGAGCCAAGTCAGGGCCGCCTTGTGGTACGCGACGGCGAACTCGAGCGCGGCGGCGCCGTACGCGTCGCCCGCCTTCTTGGCCTCCTTGGCCTGTTCGCGAGCCATGGCCAGCGCCTCCGAGTGATACTCGTTGGCGCCGGTGTAAAGCGTCTTGAGCTGGCCACCGGCGTGCTGCTGGCCGAAGGCGACGCGCAGGGCGACCGGGTTGCGGATCGCATCGCGGCCGGGTGCCTCGGCGAGCCACCGGCTGAAGGCACGCTTGCCGGCGGCGGTGATGGCATAGGGCTGGCTGGACCGTGGTCCGGGCTTGCCGAGGCGGACGAAGCCCATCTCGGCAAGGACCGGCAATTCGCGGTAGACCTGGCTCCGCGTCATCGACCAGTAGGGCCCGAGGCGGCGTTCGGCAGCCGCCATGAGCTGTCCGCCGGTCATCGGCCCATCGTGCAGCAGGCCGAGCAGTGCGGCAGCCGTGGGATTGATTTGAGAGTCGGGCATGCCTTCTAAGCTGCCACTTTGTGGCTCCGCCGTCCAGGATTTCGCCCGATCCGTCCAATTTGCGTCTCCACAAGCGACTGTCCCGCACAGACAGTCCGACCACGAGGGTCGTGACCGGGCGTTTCGCCCTTGAGGACGAGTGTCACGCGGTAGAATGGAGCACGAAAACGGTCAGACGGCGCTCGAAGTCGGCAAGCCCCATAAAGGCCGCGGATCGCCGCCCTCCCTTTTGTGAAGAAAGGACGACGACCCGTTAAACGGACAATCAGCCCATGTGGGGGTACTGCCAGGCCGTCGGCGGCTCGAACGTCTCCTTGATCGTCCGCGGCGAGACCCACCGGAGCAGGTTCAGCATCGAGCCGGCCTTGTCGTTCGTGCCGCTGCCCCGGGCCCCGCCGAAGGGCTGCTGACCCACTACCGCACCCGTCGGCTTGTCGTTGATGTAGAAGTTGCCCGCCGCGTTGCGCAGGGCCGACGACGCCCAGTCGACGATCGTGCGGTCGTTGGCGAAGATCGAGCCGGTCAGCGCGTACGGCGAGACCGACTCGGCCTGGGCTACCGCGCCTTCGAAGTCGCCGTCGTCGTAGACGTGCACGCCGAGGATCGGGCCGAAGTACTCGGTGGTGAAGACCTCGTGCGCCGGGTCCGTCGATTCCACCAGCGTCGGGGCCACGAACCACCCCTCGCTGTCGTCGGCCGTGCCACCGGCCAGCACCGTGCAGGAGGCGCCGTTCTTGATCCGGTCCAGGGCCTCGGCGTGCTTGGCGAACGCCCGCCCGTCGATCACCGCGCCGCCGAAGGTCGACAGGTCGGTGACGTCGCCGTACTTGATCGAGGACACCGTCGCCGCGAGCCGGTCCCGCAGGCCGCCCTCCCAGATGCTGCGCGGCACGTACGCCCGCGACGCCGCCGAGCACTTCTGGCCCTGGTACTCGTACGCGCCCCGCACGAGCGCGGTGTGCAGCGCGTCCGCGTCGGCGCTGGCGTGCGCGAAGACGAAGTCCTTGCCGCCGGTCTCGCCGACCAGCCGCGGGTACGACCGGTAGCGGTCGATGTTCGAGCCGACCTCGCGCCACAGATGCCGGAAGGTGGCCGTCGAGCCGGTGAAGTGGATGCCGGCCAGGTCCGGGTCGGCGAGCGCCACGTCGGAGACGGCCAGACCGTCGCCGGCGACCATGTTGATGACGCCCGGGGGCAGCCCGGCCGCCTCGAACAACCGCATGGTGAAGTGCGCCGAGAACTGCTGCGTCGGCGACGGCTTCCAGACCACGGTGTTGCCCATCAGCGCGGGCGCCGCCGGCAGGTTGGCCGCAATCGCGGTGAAGTTGAAGGGGGTGATCGCGTAGACGAAGCCCTCGAGCGGGCGGTGGTCGAAGCGGTTCCAGATGCCCGGCGCCGACTGCGGCTGCTCGCTGAGGATCTGCTCGCCGAAGGCCACGTTGAAGCGCAGGAAATCGATCAGCTCGCAGGCGGCGTCGATCTCGGCCTGGTACGCGGACTTCGACTGGCCGAGGATCGTGGCCGCGTTGAGGGTGTCCCGCCAGCCGCCCGCCAGCATCTCCGCCGCACGCAGGAAGACGGCGGCGCGCTCGCTGTAGGGCAGGGCACGCCAGCCCGGGGCGGCGCGCTTGGCGGCGGCCACGGCGGCCGCGGCGTCCTCGTGGGTCGAGTTGCCGGTGACGCCGAGCACGTGGTGCCGGTTGTGCGGCTGCACGACCTCGATCCGCTCGCCGCCGCCCATCCGCTGCACGCCGTCGATCGTGTTGGTCAGCTCCAGGCGCTCGGCAGCAAGAGCCTCGACTCGTGCTTGCAGCGAGATGCGCTCGGGGCTGCCGGGCGCATATCCGCGAACGGGCTCATTCCGCGGCACCGGCACGGAAAAGTGGGCGTCCATCACGTACTCCTCGACTTTGAGGGGGCAACTGGGCCGACATTGTGTGTCGCGCGGCTCCATCCTCGCACGCGCGGGGTGCCCTCCCGGGGGGTCGGAGGTGTCGGTGCCTCCGCGTACCCTGAGGCCCATGAGTGAGGCGGACAGCGAGGTCACGAAGGGCAAAGCAGCCCAGGAGGGGCCGGAAAGGGCGTCCTCGCCCGGCATCGTCCTGGCGGTCGCCGGCCTGCTGTGGACGGCCGCGATGATCTGGTCGGCGCGGGCCTCCATCACCCGCCACACGAACGCCGAGATGGAGGTCACCTCCACCGCGTACGCGATGCCCGGCGCGGTCTCCGCGAGCCTCGTCGCCGGCGCGGCCGTCGCCCTGGCGGTCCGGGCGTTCCTCGCCCGCAACGGCCGCGAGCCCGGCGCCACCGTGCGCTTCGTCCTCGCGACCGGAGCCGGTCTCGCGGTCGGCCTCCTCGGCGCCCTGGCGTTCTTCACGATCAACACCGAGGGCTGGATCTACGCCGTCGTCGCCGGCACCGTCGCGGCCGCGGCGACGATCGGCGGCGCGCTGGCCGGCTTCCGCTACCCCCGCGTGACCGCGGCCGCCTGCGCGGGCGCGATCGCCGTGTTCCTCGTCCGGATCCTGCTCACCTTCGCGCAGGACACGCTCCTGCCTGCGCTCGGCGCGGGCGACACCGCGGCCTCACAGGCGAGCGCCGCGGGCTACTTCGGCTTCGTGCAGGGCGCGCTCGGCGGCCTGGCGGCCGGGCTCGTCACCCACCGGCTGATGCGCCACGCCCGCCGCCGCAGCGGCACCGACGTGAAGTGGCCGCTCTACGCCCTCGCAGGCGCGGGACCGGGCCTGCTGCTGGTCGTCTCCGAGCTGCTCACGCGTACGGCGGGAGCACGCGTCCTGGAGCTCGCCGGCAAGATCAGCGAGCTGGAGCTGACCGTGCAGCAGGTGCTGAGCGGGACGCGGCTCAACATCGCGCTGGTGGTGCTCTTCGTGGGGACGTTCACCGCGATGATCGCGGTGGGGCGGACTCTCGGCTCCCCCGCCGACCCGTCCGCATCCGCCTCGGCGACGACCGCCGTGTCGGCGCCCACCCAGGCCCCGGCCGACCCCGAGGAGATCGAGCGCGCGGCCCGGGCCGAGGACACCGAGCCGGTCGGCAGCCAGAAGGACGACTGACCCGGCCCGAGCCCGGGCGCCGACGGCTTCGGGCCGCTTGCATGGCCCGTCAGATCAGCTCGTCGATCTCGCTGACGGCATACCACTCGAGCTCGTGGTCCTCGGCGCCGTCGACGGTGAACTGGGCGTCCGGATCGCCGGCCAGCGCCTCGTCGACCACCTCCGCGGCGTCGGCGACCGCCTCGGCGGCGTCGGTGCCGTCCACGTGGATGGACGCGACCTCCTTGATGGAGATCGGGTGCGGCAGCCGCACGGTGCTCGACCCCAGCTCGACGTCCTCCCGGACCAGCCCGGCCGAGGCCACGTCGGCCGACACCACCACCCTCCGGCGCGGGGCATCCGGATCGTGCCGCAGCAATTGGAGGGCGGCCTGGGCGGCCCGGGTGAAGGCGACGTACTCCAGTTCCTCCTCGTCACCCTCCGCGTACCACTCGCGGAGCGCGGGGGTGACGGCGTGCGCGACCACCGGGCCATCGCCGAGCCGGCCGGAGTCCCGGAGGGCGGCCAGCATCGGCACGGTGGCGGGCACATAGACCCGGACCAGATCGGTGATCGGCACTCTCATCCCCCTGGGCGACTCGACCGTCCCTGTAGTACACCGCCGCGCACGCTACCGGATGACCCTTTCCCACCGCGGACTCTGGGGATCCTGGGCCGCAGTCACAAGCAAACGGTGGCAAACTAAGGGTCCGTCAGCGCCGCACCGACGACCGGAGGACCCCGTGGAGGCCAGGTTCATGCTGCTGTCCGACGTGGCGGCCGAGCTGAACGTGTCCGACTCGCAGGTCTACCACATGGTCCGCAGCGGAGAGCTTCCCGCCATCAAGATCGGTGGGCGCGGACAGTGGCGGGTGGAGCGGGCGAAGCTCGAGGAATACATCGAGCGGAAGTACACGGAGACGGCGGCGTGGGTGCACGAGAACCCGCTGACCGAGCGCGACGCCGACTGAATCTCGCCGGTTTCCACAGGATCCGAAGCTGGCATTGACGCTCCTCGACGCCCTCGGGACACTCCTTGTCGTAGGCAAACGAAGGCAAACGCAAGGATCGGGGTGCGACATGGCAATGGCCACCTGGGAGACGCAGCGGATGGCACCGGCGATCCGGCTCCGCCGAGCACCGCGCTGCGACACACCCTTCGACGACGAGCGCGAGGCCGATCCGTGGTGGTCACCGCACCAGTTGGCCCTGGAGTGGCCCCGCCTCCCCGTGGCGACCCCCACCCCGTCCCGGCAGTCCCCGCCGGCCCGCCCGACGGCGGCGTCCGGTGTGTCCGCCGACGCCAAGCTGGCGGTCCGCAGATTCGTGCACTCCTGCGTCGAGGTCCTCAACGGCTACCGTCCGGCGACACACCTCCGAAGGCTCGCCCAGCCCCGCGAGGCCGCGGCCGTGGTGGCCCAGGGCGTCGCGGCGGCCCACAAGGTCGCACAGACCCGCCGCAGGAGGCTCGAGCCTCACCCTCCCGGCCGTTTCCGGGCTCGCCGCCCCGTGCCGGTGGCGGTGGTCAGGTCCAGCCTCTGCGAACCTCGCCCCGGCGCGGTGGAGGCCGCCGCCGTGCTGGTCGTCGACGACCGCACCCTGGCGATGGCCTTCCGCCTGGAGCAACGCCTTCCCGGGTCGGCCGCCCCGCTGCCTCGCCCCGGTGCCCCGTGTCCTGCGGACGACCAAGCCTGGCTGGCGACCGTCCTCCGCCTGATCTGACCACGCAGCCCCCGGGGCGTCCGCTGTGCGGCAGAGGCGGCGGCCGTCCTGGGTTCCACGCGCCCGGAACGGAAAACACCCGGCCTCCACGAGCGACTCGTGGAGGCCGGGTGCGGAAAGCTCGACGGATCAGGCGCCGCCGGGCGCGCCGTGGCAGCGCTTGTACTTCTTGCCCGAACCGCAGTAGCACGGGGCGTTGCGGGAGGGGCCGCTGCTCGCCTCCGCCTCGCCGGAGCCGCGGCCCGACGAGACGCGGTGGGCACCGGTGTGTGCCGGGCTGGCCGGGACCACCGGGGCGGGGCCGATGCCGAGGGCGGGCGCCTGCGGGGCCTGGATCTGCGGGGCGCCCGCGCCGGCCTCGCCGTCGATGACCGGGGCCGTGTACTGGAGGTTCTGCGGACGACGACCGCCGCCCAGGCCCTTGGCGCGGACCTCGACGTGCTGCTCCGGCTCCTCGGCGGTGGTGGGCATGGCGCGGGCCTGGGACGGGTCGACCGTGACCGTGGGAGCCTCCTCGACCTGGACCTCCAGGTTGAAGAGGAAGCCGACCGCCTCCTCCTTGATGCCCTCCATCATCTGGTTGAACATGTCGAAGCCCTCGCGCTGGTACTCGACCACCGGGTCACGCTGGGCGTACGCCCGCAGGCTGATGCCTTCCTGCAGGTAGTCCATCTCGTAGAGGTGCTCGCGCCACTTGCGGTCGATGACCGCGAGCAGGACCTGGCGCTCCAGTTCGCGGACCGCCTCCTCGCCCAGCTCCTCCTCGCGGGCCTGGTACGCCCGCTGGGCGTCCTCCTTGATCCGGGCGATGAGGAAGTCCTGGTCGAGGCTGCCGCGTTCGCCGCCGGCCTCCTCGACGATGTCCTCGATCGTCAGGCTGAGCGGGAACAGCCGCTTGAGGTTGGTCCAGAGCTGCTCGATGTCCCAATCCTCCGCATACCCCTCGGAGGTGGCGGCCCTGACGTAGTCCTCGACCACGTCGTCGACCATGTGCTGCGCCTGGTCGTGCATGTCCTCGCCGTCGAGCACGCGCTTGCGCTCGGCGTAGATGACCATGCGCTGCTTGTTGAGCACCTCGTCGTACTTGAGGACGTTCTTGCGGATCTCGGCGTTCTGCGCCTCGATCTGGGTCTGGGCGCTGCGGATCTGGCGGGTCACCATCTTCGACTCGATGGGGACGTCCTCCGGGATGTTGAAGCGGTCCATGACCGCCTCGACCGCGCCGGCGCGGAACCGCTTCATCAGGTCGTCCTGCAGCGACAGGTAGAACCGCGACTCGCCCGGGTCGCCCTGACGGCCGGAGCGGCCCCGCAACTGGTTGTCGATGCGGCGCGAGTCGTGGCGCTCGGTGCCGAGCACGTAGAGGCCGCCCGCGTCGATGACCTCGGCCGCCTCACGCTCGCAGGCCTCCTTCACCGACGGCATGACCTCTTCGAGCGCCTTCGCGTACTCCTCCGGGCTCTCCACCGGGTCGAGGCCGCGGTGGTGCAGCTCGGCCGCTGCCGCGAACTCGGGGTTGCCGCCGAGCAGGATGTCGGTGCCACGGCCGGCCATGTTGGTGGCGACCGTGACCGCGCCCTTGCGCCCGGCCTGCGCGATGATCTGCGCCTCCTGGGCGTGGAACTTCGCGTTCAGCACGCTGTGCGGGATGCCGCGGCGGCGCAGCAGCGTCGAGAGGATCTCGGAGTTCTCCACCGACACGGTGCCGACCAGCACGGGCTGGCCGGTGGCGTGCCGCTCGGCGATGTCCTCGATGACCGCGTTGAACTTGGCCTTCTCGGTCTTGTAGATGACGTCCGGGTGGTCGATGCGGATCATCGGCCGGTGCGTCGGGATGCTCACGACGCCGACCTTGTAGACCTGGTTGAACTCGCCGGCCTCGGTCTGCGCCGTACCGGTCATGCCGCCGAGCTTGTTGTAGAGGCGGAAGTAGTTCTGCAGCGTGATGGTCGCCAGGGTCTGGTTCTCCTGCTTGACCTCCACGCCCTCCTTCGCCTCGATGGCCTGGTGCATGCCCTCGTTGTAGCGGCGGCCGTGCAGGATGCGGCCGGTGAACTCGTCGACGATCAGGACCTCGCCGTTCTCGTCGACGATGTAGTCCTTGTCCCGCTTGTAGAGCTCCTTGGCCTTGATGGCGTTGTTCAGATAGCCCACGAGCGGGGTGTTCACCGACTCGTACAGATTGTCGATGCCGAGGCGGTCCTCGACCCGGGCGACGCCGCGCTCGGTGACGGCGACCGTGCGCTTGGCCTCGTCGACCTCGTAGTCGCCCTCGCCGTCCTTGCCCCTCTGGAGGCGGCCGACCAGGGCGGCGAACTCGCCGTACCAGCGGGCGGAGTGCTCGCCCGGACCGGAGATGATCAGCGGCGTGCGCGCCTCGTCGATGAGGATCGAGTCGACCTCGTCCACGATGGCGAAGTTGTGGCCGCGCTGCACGAGCTCGGCCGCCGACCACGCCATGTTGTCGCGCAGGTAGTCGAAGCCGAACTCGTTGTTGGTGCCGTACGTGATGTCGCAATGGTACGCGGCGCGGTGCTCGGCGGCGGGCCGGTTGGGCAGGATCACGCCGACGGTGAGGCCGAGGAAGGTGTGCACCCGGCCGACCCACTCGGCGTCGCGCTGGGCGAGGTAGTCGTTCACCGTGATGATGTGCACGCCGTCGCCGCTGAGCGCGTTGAGATACGCCGGGAAGACGCCGGTCAGCGTCTTGCCCTCACCGGTCTTCATCTCCGGGATGTTGCCGAAGTGCAGCGCGGCGCCGCCCATGAGCTGGACGTCGTACGCCCGCTGGCCCAGCACCCGGCGCGCGCCCTCGCGGGCGACCGCGAAGGCCTCGACCAGCAGGTCGTCGAGCGACGCCCCGTCGACGATGCGCTGTTTGAACTGCTCGGTCTGCTCCCGCAACTCGTCGTCGGTGAGGTCGGTGTATTCGTCCTCGATCGAATTGACCGCATTGGCGATCGCCTTGAGGCGGCGCACCATGCGGCCCTCGCCGGCACGAAGGACTTTTTCCAAAATCGACACGGGTCAACGCTCCCCTAGACGGTCTGCCGAACCATCGTAGGCGTCTTCCCTGGGGCGCCGTGACCCGAGCCTCCGAGTAACCTCGCAAAGAGGACGAAATAGGGCTGAGAGTTCGCTGACAGCGCATCTTTGCGGACGCCGCAACCCGGCGGCGTCCTCGCGCGTCGCCAGCGCCGGGATGACCGTTCGGCCGGCCGACTGACCCGCCCGCGGCGGCCGGGAACGCCGAGGTCGGCTCCCGGGCGTGTCAGAATCCGGCCCGACCGACGGTCTGTCGTGGCAGGCCGTGACGACTCGACGGCGAGCGGCGGCTGCCGGGCGACGTCGCTGCGAAAGGTGACTCGACGTGATCGTTCCCGCGATCCCTTGCGACGGCGTACGGTTGCGCGTCCTGCGCCCGGAGGACCTGGACGACCTGCTGGCCTGCTACAACGACCCGGACATGCGCCGCTTCACGACGGTGCTGCCGGTGCCGTTCACCCGCGAGCACGCCGACGAGTACATCCACGATCTGGCGCCGCGGATGTTCGCCGCCGGCGGCGGTCTCTACGCGGTGGCCGATCCGGTCACCGACCGGCTGCTCGGCGGCGTCGGCATCGACCGGCTGCAGCCCGGCCGGGCGCAGGCCGAGATCGGCTACTGGACCGGGACGTGGGCCCGCCGCCGCGGCGTGGCCACGGCCGCGGTCCGCGCACTGGCCGGGCACGCGTTCGACACCGGGCTGGCCCGGCTGGAGTTGCTCACGCACCGGGAGAACGCGGCGAGTCAGCGGGTCGCACTGGCGGCCGGCTTCCGGCCCGAGGGCGTACGCCGGGCGGCCCTGCCCGGCCACGACGACGCTCGCGACGACGCGCTGGCGTACGCCCGCCTGGCCGACGACCCGCCGGGACCGGTCGAGCGACTGCTGCCCGACCTGCCCGGCGGCGAGCTCACCGACGGCGTGGTGACCCTGCGCCCGCTCGCCGGCTCGGACCTCGCCTTCTACGCCGAGTTGCACTCGCAGGAAGACGTGGTCGCGACCACCGTGCCGCCCGTGCCGCCCAGTCCCGAGGAGATGCGGCGCCGCTGCGCGTGGTCCGCCTCGCGCTGGCTGGCCGGCGACCGCGCGGACCTGGTCATCGTCGACACCGCCACGGGTACGCCGACCGGTGAGATCGGCCTCTACTACCAGGAGCCGGGCACCGGCCAGGCGATGATCGGCTACAGCATGCTGGCCGCCTGGCGGGGCCGCGGCTATCCCACGCGCGCGGCCCAGCTCCTGTCTCTGTGGGCGTTCGCCGAGACCGGGATCGCCCGCCTCATCGCGGGTGCCCTGCCGACGAACGTCGGATCACAACGGGTCCTCGAGAAGGCGGGGTTCAAGCGGGAGGCGTACCTGCGCTCGCGCCTGCCCGGAGCCGGAGGACGCCGCAGCGACGACGTCCAGTTCGCCCTCCTGGCGGAGGATCTCCTCACCGAGGGCCCCCGCCTCGACGGCTGACGCGATCACCGCGCCCTGAGCGGTGACCGGTGCGGAACCCGACCTCGCTCATGAACGGCGGCGACCTCGCTTGCGCCCGGCACCGGCCGCGCTCGCGGGCGGCACCGACCGCGCTCGCGGGCGGCACCGACCTCCGGGGGCGGGATCCCCGCCGACCGGAGGGATGCCATCACGGGACGGCCATGGTGTCGCCGACACCGGCCCTCCGGCACGGGATCCCCGCCGACCGGAGAAAGGCCGTCATGCGCAGAGGTCAGGCACTCGCTTCCAAGCTGAGGATGCCGTAGTCGTAGCCGCGTCGCCGGTAGACGACGCTGGGCCGGCCGCTCTCCTTGTCGTGGAAGAGATAGAAGTCGTGGCCGACGAGCTCCATCTGGAAGAGAGCGTCGTCGACGGTCATCGGGTCCGCGGGGTGCTCCTTCTCGCGGACGATGCGCCACGGCTGGTTGTCATCGTGCTCCGCCAGTTCGATGGCGGCGGCGGTGTCCTCGACCGGCGGCGCGAGGCCCGGCAGGTCGGTCGGCAGACCGGCGGTGGCGGCGGCCACGGATACCGGCGCGTGGCGTCCGCGGTGCACGCGCCGGCGATCAGCGGCGCGGCGCAGACGGCCGTCGAGCTTGTTGATGGCGCCGTCCAAGGCGGCGTAGAAATCCTTGGCTGTGGCTTCGGCCCGGATGACTGGCCCACGGGTCACGACCGTGATTTCGACGCGCTGGCAGTTGTCGGACTGCCGTGGGTTGCGCTCGTGGAAAAGTTCCACGTCGACCCTGATCAGCTTCTGGTCGTAGCGCTCCACTTTTGCCAGCTTGTCGGCGACATGTTCCCGGTAGTGATCGGGAACCTCTACGTTGCGGCCCTTGACGACAATGTCCACTCGTGACCTCCCCCAACGTTTGCACTTCGACGCGGTGGTGCGGGTATCGGTGACGCGGGGGAACACGGAGCAATCCCACGCACATGACCGATACGGCTTACGAGGACACTCCTTTCCGGTGCGGCGGGTCAGAATCTGGTCGACTTCGCTCCGGTGGCGGGTGAGCGAGCTCGCTCACCCTCGTCACCATGACGCTAACCTGCCGACGCCCGCCCGTCACCCCTCGTTCGGGGAACGGATCCGGGGACTTTCGTCCCTGGCGCCGCTCGGACACGGGCCCCGTCCCGCACCGGTCCGCGCACCTTGCGCAGCCGCGTCGCCGCTAGCACTGCAGCACCCGCGACCTGCATGTCCGCCTCCCGGAGCCGTCCCGTCACCGCGGCCAGCGTGGCCCCGGTCGTGACGATGTCGTCGACCACTATCAGGGTGCCTCCGATCGTCGGCCGCCGCCGCGGAATACGGATCCGGGTACCCCTGATTCGCAGGGAATTCTCAGCGGCCGCCGCTCGTTCGGCTACCGTGAGTGACACAGAGTCGGCCCGCGGGAGCGCCCGAAGCACCCGCCCGGCATCAGCCTGCCAACCGGCCACTCGCAGCCGACACACCGCGTGTGCGGCCAGTCGCGCCATGTGATCGCCTCCGCGCTCCCGCGCCGCGCTCGCGGTGGACGGAACCGGCACCACCAGCAGGGGTACGCTCCGGCCACCGCCCGCACGAACCGCCGCCTCCACGACCGCCCCGGCGAGCAATGCCCCCAGGGGACGGGCGAGCCGGTACCGCTGCCGTTCCTTGTACGCCAGCAGCACCCCGCGAAGCGCGCCGGTGTAGGCACCGACGGCCACGCAGCCGGGCATGCCGGGCGGCGGGGGCTCGGGCATCGTCGGGTACGGCCGCAGCGCCTCCAGGACCGCCACACAGGCCTCGCAGGTGCCGTGCCGCAACGCCACCCGCTCCCCGCCACAGCCGGCACAGGCGCTCGGCAGCACGAGATCGGCGAGGTCGGCGGCGAGCAACCTCATCATGCCTGCCCCCGTGAATCGCGAGGTGAGGCTGCGAGACGACCGTGCCGAGCCCGAGACGAGGCGAGCCTCGGCCCGCCGGAATCCCCGACCGGGATCCCCGCACCCCGCCCGCCCGAAATCGGCACCGCCATGCTGAAACCCGCCCTATCGCAGTTTCGAACCCGCCTCGCGGCCACTGACGCCGCACCGGCAACCCCCGGCACGCCAGACCGGCAGCCCGCGGAATACCGGGCCGGCAGCCCGCCGAACACCGCAGCCAGCAGCGCACCCGCACGGCACACCGCACCCAGCAGCGCACCCGCACGGCACACCGCACTCGCACGGCACACCGCATCGGCAGTCCGCGGACCCGAGCGCTCGCCGGCTGACCCGTGCCGCGGTCAGCGGAGGAAGAACGGCGAGATGGGTGCCGCTCCGGGCGCAGGGTTGGTCACCGGGTTGGCCAGGTCCGACACCGCGATGCGTTCGGGGCCGGACAGCGCGTCGAACGCCGCCCCGTTGGCCATGTACTGGATGACGTCCGGTGAGCTCTTGCCGCTGACCGGGCTCACCGGGTACGCCGCGAGGTAGGTCACGGTGGCGGTGCCGATGTCCGGCTGGAGCTCGCTGTACTGGGTCCCGTCGATCGTCGTGTCGATGATGGCGACGCGGGTCCGGTCGGCGCGCCTGCCGGCCACGATCAGGGAGGACTCGGTTCCCCAGTCGACGGCCGACACCGTCTCGAGCGCCGGCACCTGGACCTGTGACGGGGTGGAGAGCTGGGGCCCGTCGGCGCCGGTGACCAGCGCCGCCAGGTACAGCTCGCCGTCGACCGCCAGCGCGATCCGCCGCCCGTCGGGCGCGACCGCCACGGCCGAGACCGGGCCGTCCGGGCCGGTCCACGCGACGCGACGCGCCGGCGATCCGTCGGTCGAGAAGTAGTGGAGCCGGCCGCCGACGGTGATCAGGCCGATGGCGCCGGTCTGCGGGTCGTCGGACGAGATGGCCCAGACGGGCTGGCCGGTCGAGCCCCCCGCCAACGTCACCCGGTGCAGGTCGGTCTGTTCACCGATCGGCGCGCTACCCACCCGGAGCACCTGGCGTTTGTTCTCGACGGTGACCAGGGCCGCATACCGTCGGCCGCCGCCCGGGTCCTGCGCTATCGCCGCCGCCTTGACGTTGCGGTTCGCCTGCGGCCGGATCACCGGGATCGCATCCGTGGCACCCGGCGATCTCGACATCCGCCGAATCTGGCCGTTGAAGATGACGAACCGCTCGGGCTGGTCCGCCAGCCGGTAGGCCGGGTTGCTGGGGAGGTAGTCGTTGCCGTCGTAGTCGGTCTGCTCCTGGTTTCCGATCCTCAGTTCCAGGACGCTGGGCAGGTTGGGCTTGAGCGACCACATGAGCTGGCGCCGCAGCCGGTCCAGCGCCTTCGCCTCGTCCGGGGGTTGCACGGACTGCGCACTCAGGTTGATCTGAAGCTTGTCGTTGCTGACGGCAGGCACGTTGCCGAGCAGAGCGGTGCCCTCGGGCAGCGGCTCCACCGCGTCGGCGAGCCAGGGCGCAGGTCCCTCGATGAGCCACTTGATGATCTGCTGCGGCTCCTGCTCGGACGGCATGTCCCTCGGCAGGTACCGCACGTCCGGCACCAGGGCGGTGCGGTCCCGGTTCCAGAAGTAGATCGGCCGACGCTCGAAGTAGGTGTTGAGCGCCGTGTCGCTGAGCAGCAGCACGTGCGGCGCGCTGGTGACGTACAGGCCGGTCTGGTCGGCGACCGACTTGACAGTGAGCTCGTACGGCGTCGTGGCGCCCTTGTCCGCCACCGGGTCCAGGACGCCGTTGTGCCGGAGCACCCCGACCGTCCGCGCATTCAGGGTCACCTTGTCACTGCCGGGGTTGACCAGCGGATCCTCGGCAAGATGCACGACCCTGATCTCGCTGGACGCCTTGAACGTGATCGCCGCCGAGGGCGAGAGGAAGCCCTTCACCCGCGCCAGCGCGCCGTCGGGATCACCGGCGGCAGCCTCGAGGTAGTACTTCACGAACTCGGCCTTGTCGGCGGTGGAGGTGCGATCATGGCGCGCCGGCGCGCCGTCGTCACCGGAGGCGAACCCCCGCGAGGGGCCCGACCCGATGTGCACGATCTCGGTGTTGTCGGGGATGCCGCAGCCGCCGAGCACCACCGCGGCGGCCAGCGCGGCGGCCACCACCGCGCCGGACCGGCGCCGGACACGCGCCCGGGCACGGACCAAGGTCTGCCTCATCGTCCCACCTCCGCAGGCTCGTCGACGCCCTCGCCGTCCGCATCCCGATCCCCCGCATCACCCCGCGACGGCGTGCCACCGACCGGAGAGGCGCCCGCCGGGGAGGAGCCGCCCGAGGCCGTGTCAACGGGAACGGACGGCTCGGGAGGGGATGGCGTGGCCGCGAGTGCGGCCGGATCGACATCGGATGACGCGCCGGCAAGAGCGCCCGGATCCACGTCGGGTGCGGCCGTGATGGGGGCCGCTCGGTCGGCGGCGGGTGACGCCGCGGGTGATAGGGCGGGGGTTTCGCCAGGAGGGCGGTCGGTGGGAGTCGGTGGTGCGGTGATCTCGTCGATGGCCCGGTCGCGAGGGATCAGGGGCAAGGGAGCCGCCACCAGACGGTCGCCCGAGCGCACCGGCAGGGTCAGGCGGAACTGGGCGCCGCCGCCGGTTTCGCCCCAGGCTTCGAGCCAGCCGCCGTGCAGGCGGGCGTCCTCGACCGAGATGGAGAGGCCGAGGCCGGTGCCGCCCGTCTGGCGCGCCCGGGACGGGTCGGCACGCCAGAAGCGGTTGAAGACCAGGCGCTCCTCCCCCGGCTTGAGGCCGACGCCGTGGTCGCGCACGGTGATGGCGACGGCCGCCTCGTCGGTGGCGAGGGTGACCTCGACCGGCTTGCGCTCGCCGTGTTCGACGGCGTTGCCGATCAGGTTGCGCAGGACGCGCTCGACGCGGCGGGGATCGACCTCCGCGATGACCGGTGTCTCCGGCAGTCGCAGATCGATGGTGACGCCTGCGCGCTCGGCGAGGCCGGCGAGGCGCTCGGCGACCCGCTCGACGATCGGCACGAGGTCGGTGTGCTCGGCGTCGAGGGCGGCGAAGCCCGCGTCGAAGCGGCTGATCTCGAGAAGGTCGGTGAGCAGGCTCTCGAAGCGGTCCAGCTCGGCCTGGAGCAGCTCGGCGCTGCGCGCCACGGCCGGCTCGAACTCGTCGCGCTCCGCGAAGATCAGGTCGGCGGCCATGCGTACGGTGGTGAGCGGCGTCCGCAGCTCGTGCGACACGTCGGAGGTGAACCGCCGCTGCAGCCGGGACATCTCCTCCAGGCGCACGATCTGGCGCTGGAGGTTGGCCGCCATCTGGTTGAAGGAGGCGGCGAGCAGGGCCAGGTCGTCCTCGCCGTCGACCTTCATGCGCTGGTCGAGCAGGCCCGCGGAGAGGCGCTGGGCGGTGCGGGCGGCTACCCGGACCGGCGTCACCACCATGCGGGTGACCAGGCCGGCGACGACGCCGAGCAGGATGACCAGCGCGAGGCCGGTGACCAGCACCGTGGTGCGGATCTGGTTGGCGGCCCGATCCTCGGTGGTCAGCGGCACGAGGTAGTAGAGCTCGACGTGGCCGAAGCTGGTCGGCACGGGCGAGCCGTACACCAGGTATTTGGTCTGGACGCCGCTCACCTGGGCGGTGCGGATCTGCTGGGCCACCAGGCTCTTGCCGGAGACGGCGCGGATCATCTCCGGAGTGATCAGCGAGGTGGTGTCGACCTTGGTGGACGTGACCGGCTTGAGGTCGGCCGGGAAGGTGTCGGCGCGCAGCGAGACGATCGTGCCGCCGCTCTCGGCGGGGTCGCCGTCGGCGAGCCGGGTCACCGTGTCGTTCATGGTCGTCGGCAGCTTCGTGTCGCGCACATGCGGGTGCACCGTGAGCTGCCGGTACGCGTAGTCGACCTTGCGCTGGAGCTGCGAGTAGACCTCGTCCTCGGCGCGGTGGAGCAGGATCTTGGTGCTGCGGTCGGCGATGAACCAGCCGAAGCCGCCGACCAGCAGGCTGGAGGCGACGAGGGTGAGGGTGACGACCCGCAGATGCAGGGAGCGCCGCCACGCCCGGCGGGCGGGGGCGGAGACCCTCATCCACCGGCGCACGGCGGCGCGCCAATACCGTCGCACCATCCTGAGGGCGCGGCGGATCGGCATCGGAAGCCAGGCAGGAGCACGCATCGGGGGCAAGGTTAGTCCCTCCGGGGTCTCGAACTCGCCCCGCGCCGCTTACCGACCTCTGACGATTCTCCGCCACACCAGACGATCAGCCGGTGCCGGCCTTGTAGCCGACCCCCCGTACGGTCAGAATGATCTCCGGCCGCTCCGGGTCCGGCTCGATCTTGGCCCGCAGGCGCTGGACGTGCACGTTGACCAGCCGCGTGTCGGCCGCATGCCGATATCCCCAGACCTGCTCGAGCAGCACTTCCCGGGTGAAGACCTGGCGCGGCTTGCGGGCGAGCGCGACCAGCAGATCGAACTCGAGCGGCGTCAGCTTCACCTCCTCGCCGTCGCGGGTGACGGTGTGCGCGGGCACGTCGATGGTGATCTGGTTTCCGGGCGGGCCGATGGTCAGCAGCTCCGGCGCGGCGTCCTCACCGCGGCGCAGCCGGGCGCGCATCCGCGCCACCAGCTCCTTGGGCTTGAACGGCTTGACCACGTAGTCGTCGGCGCCCGACTCCAGGCCCAGCACCACGTCGACGGTGTCGCTCTTGGCGGTCAGCATGACGATCGGGATGCCGGACTCGGTGCGGATGGCCCGGGCGACGTCGATGCCGCTCATGCCGGGCAGCATCAGATCGAGCAGGACTATGTCGGGCCTGTTCTCCCGGAACGCGGCGAGGGCCCGCTCACCGTCGGCCACGAAGGAGGGCAGGAAACCTTCGCTGCGCAGGACGATGCCGAGCATCTCCGCCAGCGCGGGGTCGTCGTCGACGACGAGTACGCGGGCTCTCATGCGATCCAATATTGCACTGTCCCCTTCCGGCCCGTGTGACCGCCCGTCGATCAAGCGGGGGTGGCGCAGCCGATAATGGCCCGGCGGACGCCCGAAATCCAGAGCCGGCCACCGATACCCGGCGCAGGATCCGCTCCCGGGGCCACCGGAACCCACGCCGAAGTCACCCGCGAGGGCAAGGAATCCGACGTCAGGCGAACAGCGTCTTGCCCCAGTAGTCGTCCGGCCCCGACACACCGGGCGGACAGGCGAACAGCCCCAGCGACACCGGCTTCAGGTACTCGTTCATGTCGTCGCGCCGGGACATGTTGAGCTGCACCGGCACGAACTGCTTGCGGGGGTCGCGCTGGTACGCCATGAAGAACAACCCCGCGTCCAGCCGTCCGAGACCGTCGGAGCCGTCGACGTAGTTGTACCCACGGCGCAGCATCCGCGCCCCGTTGTTCGAATCCGGGTGGACGAGCCGCACGTGCGAGGTCTCGGGCAGCGACGGTACGTCGGGCTCCTCGAACTCGTCCGCCTTGCCCAGCGGCGCGCCGGTGCCCTTGTGCCGGCCCACGATCGCTTCCTGCTCGGACAGCGGCGAGCGGTCCCAGGTCTCGATGATCATGCGGATCTTGCGGGTGACCAGGTAGGAGCCGCCGGTCATCCACTCCGGGCCGTCGCCGGGCCGGGCCCAGACGTGCTCCTCGATCAGGTCGGCCTCCTCCGCCTTCAGGTTGGCCGTGCCGTCCTTGAAGCCGAAGAGGTTGCGGGGCGTGGCCTGCGTGCGCGATGTGGACGACGTACGCCCGAAGCCGAGCTGCGACCACCGCACGCTGACCACGCCCATGCCGATCCGGGCGAGATTGCGCACGGCGTGCACCGCGACCTGCGGGTCGTTGGCGCAGGCCTGGACGCACAGATCGCCGCCGGAGAGCGCGGCGTCGAGGACGTCGCCGGGGAAGTGCGGCAGGTCGGCGAGGGCCGCCGGGCGCTTCGCGGCGATGCCGAAGCGGTCCCTGCCCCCGGCGTCGCGGAACAGCGTCGGGCCGAAGCCCACGGTCAGGGTGAGCCCGGACGGGGGCAGCCCGAGCGCCTCGCCGGTGTCGTCCGGCGGCGCCTCCGGCATGCCGTTCACGGCCCCGATCTCGCCGGCGTCACGGCCGGCCGTCATCCGCGCGGCGGCCGCCGTCCAGTCCTTCAGCATGCGGACGAGCCGCTCGCGATCCTTGGTGATCACGTCGAAGGCGACGAAGTGCAGGCGGTCCTGGGCGGGCGTGACGATGCCGGCCTGGTGCGCACCGGTGAAGGCGATCGCGCCCTCGACGGCGCTGCCACCCTCGTCCCGGGCCGCGCCCCGGGCGAGCGCGCCGCCCACCGCGGCGGCACCGGCGATTCCTGCCACGCCGACGCCGGCGAGCGCGATGGCTCGCCGGCGTGACACCGACCTCTCGTTCATGCTTTTTCCTCGGTTTTCCGCCGCGGGGAGGGTCAGGGACCTACTTCTTCGAGACGACCGCGGCCACCTGGGAGACCGGCTCGGCGAGCGCGTTGATCGCGTCCGAGAGAGTCTTCAGGTCGGCCTTGCTGAGCTGGGTGTGCAGCTTCCAGCCGTCGCCGGCGCGGTGCACGGACAGTGCGGCGTCGACGTTGGCGAACTCGGTGTCGAGCGTCTTGACCAGGGCCGGGTCCCGCTCTTCCAGGACCGGGCGCAGCGAGGCGATCGCGGCCTTGGAGCCCTCGAGGTTGGCGTT
Organism: Couchioplanes caeruleus; assembly: GCF_003751945.1. NCBI lineage: Bacteria > Bacillati > Actinomycetota > Actinomycetes > Micromonosporales > Micromonosporaceae > Couchioplanes > Couchioplanes caeruleus. Next base: position 3,143,644 of record NZ_RJKL01000001.1, read on the forward strand.
GAAGTCCCAGAGGTCGGTGTGCGAGTAGCGGTCTTCCTCGCCGGTGATCTTGCCGGTGGCGACCTCGTCGAGCAGCTCCTTGGCGCCGTTGGCGAGCTGCAGCGGGGACAGCTTCTCGGCGTTGGCCTTCGCGACGATCTCCTTGACGTCGGCCAGGAGCTGGTCGGCGATCGGACCGTCCTTGGAGATGTCCGGCTTCGCCGCCCAGAGGTCCTTCTCGATCCGGTGGAAGCCGGTGAACGGCATGCCCTCCTCGATGACCTCCTCGCGCCCGTCGATCTTCGGGTCGAGGTCGCCGAAGATCTCCGCGACCGGCTCGATGCGCTCCCAGTACGTGCGGGCGACCGGGAACAGCGCCTTGGCCTTCGCGACGTCGCCGGCCTTGACCGCGGCCACGAACTCCTCGGTCTTGGGCAGCAGCGCGGCGGTCTGGCTCTTCACGTAGCGGGAGTAGCTGGCGGTGGCGTCGGCGAGCTTGGCGTCGGCGGTCAGCGGGGCGGCCGAACCGGAGACGGTGAAGGCCGCGCGGATGCCCTTGCCGATCATGCCGGGCTTGCAGGCGGTCTCGTACGACCCGGCCGGCAGCTCGACGTGCAGCTCACGGGAGAGCCCGGGCGCGATGTTCTCGACCTCGCCCATGACCCGGTCGCCGGCGGCGTACACGTAGAACTCGGTGACCTTGTTGCCGCCGTTGGTGACGGAGAAGACGCTGGTGCCCGCGGCAGTGGTGTTCCGGGCGACCTCGCAGGCCGTGTCGGAGGCCTTGACGGCGATCGGTCCACCGGCGGCCGCGGCGGAGCCGGAACCGCCGGTCCCGGAATCGTCGCTGCAAGCGGCCAGGCTGCCGCCGAGCAGCCCGACGGCCAGCGCGAGCAAGGGGGTGGTACGCATGGAACGGTTCTCCTACTGCTGAGGCGCGGACGCCGGGGTGGGGGATTCGGTAGCGGGCGCCGGCGCCTTTCCGCGCGCGGGCCAGAGGAAGATCGCAAGGACGGGGATCCCGTACGCGGCCCAGGCGACGGTCTCCAGCACCGACGCCGTGGGGGTGATGTTGAACATTCCGGCGAGCAGGGCGGTGTACCAGGCGCTCGGGTCGAGCACGCCGCTGACGTCGTACGCCAGGTCGTAGAGCCCGGACAGGACGTTCGCCTCCTGGAAGTCGTGCACGCCGTACTTGAGGATCCCGGCCGCGACCAGGATGAGCAGGGCGCCGGTCCAGGTGAAGAAGAGCGAGAGGTCGATCCGTACGGCGGTCGCGTACATCAGCCAGCCGATGACGACGGCCGAGGCGATGCCGGCGAGCAGGCTGACCAACGGCCCGGAGCCGGACGACGCGCCCTGCACGGCGGAGTAGAAGATCAACGAGGTCTCGAGGCCCTCGCGGATCACGGCGAGGAAGGCCATCACGGCGACCGCGATCGATCCGACGGCGAGCGCGTCCTGGAGCTTGCCGCGCAGCTCACCCGCGATGGACCGGGCGGCCCGGCGCATCCAGAAGATCATCCAGGTGACGAAGCCGACGGCGAGGATCGAGGTGACCGCCTCGAACAGCTCCCGGTGCTCATATCTCTGCAGCAGCGTGGTCGAGGTGTAGCTGAGCAGCCAGCCGAAGAAGACCGAGAGGGTGACGGCGAGCCCGACGCCGGCCCAGACCTGCACGAGGCGGTCCTTGCGGCCGGACTTCACCAGGAAGGCAATGAGGATGCTCACCACCAGCGTGGCTTCCAACCCCTCGCGCAGTCCGATGAGGTAGGTGGCGAGCATGGCACTCCGTTTGCTAAGGCATCCCTAAGTTAGGTTCGGCACACCTTAGCCACGGCGGAGGCCGGTCCGTCAAGTGCGGTCCGAGTCGCTCCGATCACAGGTATGACGCGGCGGACGGCCCGGGAGCCGCCCGCCCACAACCCGTGGGTCAACGGTCGAACTCACCGTCGCGGACGCCGGCGAGGAACTCCGCCCATCCTTCGGTACCGAACTCCAGCACCGGGCCGGAGGCGTCCTTGGAGTCCCGGACGAAGACCGCCGAGGCCGCCGTCGCGACCTCCACGCAGTGCCCTGCGGCGGCGCTGCGGCTGCTCTTGTGCCAGGTCAGGATGCGCTGCTGCAATGTCATGCCCTCTCACGAATGAAAACTCATCCGCTTCAACGATGATCAAATCAGCGGAGTCCGTCGCCTGTTCGAGCGATGAGCTCGCGTGACGGCCCGACCGGCAGCGCCCGTGCCCGCAGGTCGGCGAAGGCGTCGCGGTAAACCTGCACGTCAGCGTCCTTTGTACGGAGCTGACCCCCGACCAGATCCTCGCTGTGCACCACGGGAGCGCGGCCGTCCGTGAACTCGAAGATGATGAAGGTCTCACCCAGGGCAGCGTGCGCGCCGGCGGAGAGCGGCAGCACCCGCAACTCGATGCCGGGTCGGTGACTCTCCTCGTACAGCCGCTTGAGCTGGCGCCGCAGCACTCCCCGGCCGCCGACCTCGCGGCGCAGCGCCGACTCGTCGAGCACGACGCGGAGCCGGGGCGGGGGCTCGCGGGTCAGCACCGTCTGCCGGGCCATCCGCAGGGCGGTACGCCGCTGCACCGTCTCCGGGTCCTGCACGTCGGCGCCGACCTCGATGACCGCGTACGCATACTCGTCGGTCTGGAGCAGGCCCGGCACCACCTGGGCCTCCCACTCGCAGATGGTGGCGGCCTCGGCCTCGAAGGCGACGTACTCGTCGTAGCGGTCGGCGACCGACGACCGGTACGGGGCCCACCAGACCCGGGCCCGTCCGCGGCCGGCCAGCTCCCGCAGCCGCGCCCACTGGTCACTCGACGCCTCGAGCACCCGCAGCAACCGTTCCAGATCGGAGTCGCTGATCCCGATGCGCGCCGTCTCGATGCGGCTCAGCTTGGACTCGGACCAACCCAGCGCGGCCACGACCTCGGCACCTCGGCGCTCACCGCGCAGCCGGCGGAGCTCGTCGCCGAGCTCGCGGCGAGCAGCCATCGATGTCGGTCTTGCCACGCGCCCACCGTACCGGTAACTCAGTGCGACGCGCATGGCACTTTATGCACTTGCAGATCGGCCGATGGCATGTGCTAATGGGAGAAGAGGTACGAACTTGGGTGCGGGCCGCCGGGCGGGGGGCTCCGCGCCCTGCGCATCGCCTGCGGGGGCGGCGCGCGGACAAGGAAGGCGAACCGGCGGCGGCAACCACCGGTTCGCCTTTCGTCGTCTATGGAGACTCAGTAGCGGTAGTGATCGGGCTTGTACGGGCCCTCGACCGCAACGCCCAGGTAGGCGGCCTGCTCCTTGGTCAGCTCGGTGAGTCTCACGCCGAGCGCGTCCAAGTGCAGGCGGGCGACCTTCTCGTCCAGATGCTTCGGCAGCACGTACACGCCGACCGGGTAGTCCCCGGTGCGGGTGAACAGCTCGATCTGTGCGATCGTCTGGTTGGAGAAGCTGTTGCTCATCACGAAGGACGGGTGACCGGTGGCGTTGCCCAGGTTCAGCAGGCGACCCTCGGAGAGCACGATCACCGAGTGGCCGTCGGCGAACTTCCACTCGTCCACCTGCGGCTTGACGGTCACCCGGGTGACATCCTTGCGCTTCGCCAGTCCGGCCATGTCGATCTCGTTGTCGAAGTGGCCGATGTTGCCGACGATCGCCTGGTGCTTCATCCGCGCCATGTGCTCGTTGGTGATCACGTCGAAGCAGCCGGTCGCGGTGATGAAGATGTCGGCCGTCTCGACGACGTCCTCCATCGTGGCCACCTGGTAACCGTCCATCGCGGCCTGCAGCGCGCAGATCGGGTCCACCTCGGTGACGATGACCCGGGCACCCTGGCCGCGCAGCGACTCGGCGCAGCCCTTGCCGACGTCGCCGTACCCGAAGACGACCGCGACCTTGCCACCGATGAGCACGTCGGTGGCGCGGTTGATGCCGTCGATCAGGGAGTGGCGGCAGCCGTACCTGTTGTCGAACTTGCTCTTGGTCACCGAGTCGTTGACGTTGATCGCCGGGAAGAGCAGCGTGCCGTTCTGCTGCATCTCGTAGAGCCGGTGCACACCCGTCGTGGTCTCCTCGGTGACACCCTTGATCCCGGCCGCGACACGGGTCCAGCGGCGGTCGTCTTCTTCGAGAGAGCGGGCGAGGACCTTGAGGATGACCGCGTACTCCTCGGAGTCGGCGGTGTCGGCCGACGGCACGGCGCCCAGCTTCTCGAACTCGGCCCCCTTGTGCACGAGCAGCGTGGCGTCACCGCCGTCGTCGAGGATCATGTTGGGACCCTCGCCGTCGGGCCAGAGCAGCACCTGCTCGGTGCACCACCAGTACTCCTCCAGCGTCTCGCCCTTCCAGGCGTAGACCGGAACACCCTTCGGAGCCTCGGGCGTGCCGTCCGGACCCACCACGATCGCGGCGGCGGCATGGTCCTGCGTCGAGAAGATGTTGCAGCTCGCCCAGCGCACCTCCGCGCCGAGGGCGGTGAGCGTCTCGATGAGGACGGCGGTCTGGATGGTCATGTGCAGCGAGCCGGTCACCCGCGCGCCACGCAGCGGCCGGCTCGGGCCGTACTCCTTGCGCAGCGACATCAGGCCGGGCATCTCATGCTCGGCGAGCTCGATCTCCTTGCGGCCGAACGTGGCGAGCGACAGGTCGGCGACCTTGTAGTCGCCCTCGGCCACGGATGTGGGGCGCTTGCTGGTCATCATGCTCCAGATGCTTGGCGAGACGGGGATACGCAGCATGCCACTCTACGCGCGGCATTTGTCCGGGATGTGGGTGGTTGGGCTGCAACAAGCAAGACCGTTTCCAAGTACGGGCACAAACTCCCCAACCGCAAAAACCCCGCCAGTGGTCCACGGCCCCTGCCTGCGCGGCGACCCGCCCAGCACCGTCAGCCACTCGGCGTGGTTCCGCGCGGCCTTCATGGCGCCGGACGGCTCCCCTGCGAAACCTCGGGCCGGACAGCGAACGGGGCGACAGGTCAGAGACCTGCCGCCCCGTTCATCCCCCCGGTTTGGTACCGCGCGCGTCGTGGGACCCCCCGATCACCAATGACGCTGCGTGGTTATAGATTCACACTCCGCACATCCCCTGTCAAGCAAATCCGGAAATTTCCCGTTTTGTCTTCGCGATCCCGCTCGCGAGCGTCACCGGCCACGCCGACGGAGCCGTTCAGGAAACGAGGGTCGACGCAGTTCAGGGAACGACGCCGGCTCACGGAACGACGCCGGCTCACGGAACGACGCCGGCTCACGGAACGACGCCGGCTCAGGAAACGCAGCTCAGGGAGCGACGGCGGCCACGAAGGCCTGTCCCATGCCGGCGAGCGTCGCCGGGCCGGTCTCCGCCGGGATGAACGCCGCCGTTCCCGCGGTGATTTCGACGGGGGTGCCGTCCACCGCCTCGGCCACGTGCACGTCGCCCCGAGTGCCGAGGACGATGCGCGGCCCCCGGGCCGGCAGGCGCACCGGCGGCGAGGCCGGGCCCAGGTCGATCCGGTAGAGGGCGAACTCGCGGACCGGCACCTTCCAGGTCACCACGCCGGGCGCGAGCTCGGTCGCGGGCAGAACCGGGTCGTGGAGAACCTCGAAGCGCAAGACCCGCAGCAGCTCGTCGACGTCCACCCGCTTCGGCGTCAGGCCGCCGCGCAGAACGTTGTCGCTCGCCGCCATGATTTCCACGCCGGTGCCGTCGAGGTAGGCGTGGAGGTTGCCCGCCGGCATCCAGATGGCCTCGCCGGGCGCGAGCCGCAGGTGGTGGAGCAGCAGCGCGACCAACACGCCCGGGTCACCCGGGTAGTGGCTCGCAAGGCCGGTGACCAGCGGCGACGTCCCGGCGGCGACCGCCTCGTCGATCAGCGCCGCGCGGTCGTCGGCCGGCCAGGTCAGCAGGGCGCGGACCGCCTCGCCGAGGCCGGCCGTGCCCTTACGCAGTGCCTCGATCACCGGGGCCAGCCGCTCGATGCCCAGCGCCTCGAGGGCGGCGGCCGACTCGGCGGGCTCACGGAACCCGCACAGTGCCTCGAACGGAGTCAGGGCGACCACCATCTCGGGCTTGTGGTACGCGTCGGTGTAGTTCCTCGGCGCGTCCGGGTCGGCCTCCTGCGCGGCGAACGCCCGGCGCGCGTGGTCGGCGTCCGGGTGCGCCTGCAGCGACAGTGGGGCGGCCGCGGCGAGGACCTTCATCAGGTACGGCAGGCGTACCCCGAACTCGTCGGCGACCTCGGCGCCGAGCTGGCCCTTCGGGTCGTCGGCGATGAGCGTCGCGAGGCTGACCGGTCCGGCCGCCCCGATGACCGTCGACGGGTCACCGGGGTGCGCGCCGAACCACAGCTCGGCTTCCGGAGTGGCACTGGGCGTGGGCCGGCCCTGCAGCTCGGCGATCGACGTGCGCGACCCCCAGGAATACGGCCGGATCACGCCGGCCAGCGGAAGAACTGCAGCCACAGCCACCCTCGCTGATGTGTAGTTACGCCGTCGACTTCACGCCGGCGGTCGGTGATGCGGTCCCGCCGGCGCCGCGACGACCAATGGCGATCGGGCCGGCGCCGCGACGACCGACAGTGGTCAGGCCGGCGCCGCGAGGACCGATCGTGGTCAGGCCGGTGCCGGTTCGGCGCTGGCGTCCGGTGCGGACTTCGCCGCGTCCGGACGGTAGATGTCCGGCTCCAGATAGATCGCCCGGGCGATCGGCAGGGCTTGGCGGATGCGGGTTTCCGCCTCGTCGATGTGCGCCGCCAACTCCTCGGCGCGTTCCGAGCGCGGCACGGCGATCTTGGCCGCCACCAGCAGCTCCTCCGGACCCAGGTAGAGCGTCTTCATGTGGATGATGCGTTCGACGCCCCCGCCCGCCAGGAGCGCGTTCTCGATGGTCTGGACGTCCTCGGGGGTCGCGCCCTCGCCCAGCAGCAGGCTCTTGGTCTCGATGGCCAGGATGATCGCGATGGCGACCAGCAGCAGGCCGATCGCGATCGTCCCGGCGGCGTCCCAGCGGCCGTTACCGGTGATCAGCGTCATGCCGACACCGATCAGCGCCAGGATCAGGCCGACCAGGGCGCCCAGGTCCTCGAGCAGCACGACGGGAAGCTCCGGCGCCTTGGCGCGGCGGATGAAGTTGATCCAGGACGTGTTGCCTCGGACGCGGTTCGACTCCTGGATCGCGGTGCGGAACGAGAAGCTCTCCAGCCCGATCGCGATGACCAGGACCGCCACCGGCACCCAGTGCCACGCGGTGATGTGTCCCGCGTGGTTCCACTTGTGGTAGCCCTCGTAGAGCGCGAACAGGCCGCCGACGCTGAACAGCACGATCGCGACGATGAAGGCGTAGATGTAGCGGTCGCGTCCGTACCCGAACGGGTGCTGCGGTGTGGCCTTGCGCTGGGCCCGCTTTCCACCCAGCAGGAGCAGTCCCTGGTTGCCGGAGTCGGCCACCGAGTGAATCGCCTCGGCGAGCATTGAGGACGAGCCCGTCAGAATCCACGCCACGAACTTGGTCGCCGCGATCCCGAGGTTCGCGAGCAGGGCTGCGACGATCGCCTTGGTTCCGCCCTCAGCACTCACTGCATTCCCTCCGGCAGGGAGTTGCTCAGTTCCTTCATCTCGTTGATGGCCGGCACCGCCATCGGATCCAGACCGTGGGCAAGAGCCAGGTAGATCGACGCGAAGTCGGGAACCGCCACGAGCGAGGCGAGACGCTCGAGCGCGGAACCACCCTCGGCGGTCACCACGTCGCAGCGCACCCCGCGGCGCTCGGCGAGGACCTGGACGGCGTCCGCCCGGCGCTCCTCGACGGCGACCGGCTCGTCCGCGTCGTCCTGCGGGTTGAGGCCGCCGTCGCGCATGACGACGAGGCGCAGGCGGGTGGCCGGGTCCTCGTCGTCGTCTCCGGGGTCGGCGAAGATGTCGCGGGACGACTCGGCCAGGCCCCCGAACGGTCCGTCGAGCAGGCCGACGCGGCCCCGGCCGGCCTCGCCCAGCGCGCCGGCCATCACCGGGTAGCGGGCGTTCGCCGCGAGCGTGTCGGCGAAGCGCCGGGCGGCGACCGTGGCGAGCGGGGACGAGCCCCACACGATCGGCACCGAGCCGGCGAGGTCGAGGGCGAGGGACTTGGCCGGGTTGACGAAGGACTCGGCGCCGGGGCGGCAGCGCTCGGCGTCGGCGTCGAGGCGGGCCGCGGTCTCGGCGAGGTCGGCCTCGTTGACCTTGACCAGGCCGAGGCTGCGGGCGGCGAGCAGTACGGGCACGGCGAGGCCCCACAGGCTGGCCCGGGCGGGCGCACGCCGCGGCACCGGGATGAAAGGAGCCCGGGCGCGCTCGGCGACCGCCTGCAGCTCCGAGTCGGGGTTGCCGATGGCGACGAGCCGGGCGCCCCGGCGGGCGGCGGCGTCGGCGGCCGCGAGCGCCTCGGGGCTGCGGCCGGAGGCGGAGACGGCGATGACCACATCGGCCGCGCCGACCCAGCCGGGAACGCCCGCGCTGCGGTGCCCGATCACGGGTACGGGACAGCGCGGACCCGCGACCGTGGCCAGGATGTTGCCGGTCAGGCCGGCCGTACCGATGCCGGCGACGACGACCGCGCGCGGGCGGCCCTCGTCGGCGAGCACGCTGAGATTGGCCTCGGCGGCCAGCGCCGCCGACTCCCGCACCTGGGCCCCGGCCGAGGCGGTGGCGCGCAGCATGCCGCCCGGGTCGTTGCCGAGCATCGCCTTCTCGTCCTCGAGCAGCGACTCGTCGGCCACGCGACGCCCGGTCAGCCCGGCCGTGCCGTCTTCGGGGCTTGCCATCAGGCCACCTCTCCACCCTGCTCGGCGGCGCCCGCCACCAGCGTCATTGCCGGTCCGGGCTTTCTTCTCGGACCAGGTGATCCTAACCGTGTACGGCGGGTCGCCACCGCACAGGCGACATGCCCCGCAAGCTCGCCGGCGACACCTCCGACGTCGCGGAGGCACCGCCGATTGCGACAGGCCACCGGGGACCTGTCATCCCCTCGGCCGCCTACCCGCTGGTCCGCCCCGTGCCGGACGCCGGCCCTGCCGGGTGGTCGGCTGCCCGGTGGTCGGCCCTGCCCGGTGGTCGGCCCTGCCCCCGTGGTCGGCGCCGGTCGGGCGCCGGCCTTCAGGAGGACGCGGAGTCCGGGCCGGTGGTCGGGCTGGACCCGGGCCGGGCCTCGTCCAGCAGAAGCACCGGGATGTCGTCGCGCACCTCGAAGACGCGGCCGCACTCGGTGCAGGTCAGCGTCTGCGCGGCCGCGTCGTGGGTCAGCGGCGCATGGTGCGTGTCCGGGCAGGCCAGGATTTCCAGCAGATGCGGATCGAGGGCCACCGGACGGCTCCTTGCGGGATGCGGGTTCTTTCGCGGACCCGGTGATCCTAACCGCGGACGATGGCGAGCACCTCGTCGCGGAGGGCCGCCATCCGGTCCGGCTTGGGCGCTTCGACGTTGAGGCGCAGCAGCGGCTCGGTGTTGGAGGCGCGCAGGTTGAACCAGGCGCCGTCGCCAAGCTGGGCGGTCATGCCGTCGAGGTCGTCGAAGGTGGCGTCCGGGAAGGCCGCGCGCACGTCGGCGATCTTGGCCGCCGCGTCCGCCACGGTGGAGTTGATCTCACCGGAGGCGGAGTAGCGCTCGTACTCGGCCGCGAACTGCGACAGCGGCTGATCCTGCCCGCCGAGGGCCGCCAGCACGTGCATCGCCGCGAGCATGCCGGTGTCGGCGAACCAGAACTCGCGGAAGTAGTAGTGCGCGGAGTGCTCGCCGCCGAAGACCGCGTTGGTGCGGGCCATCTCGGCTTTGATGAAGGAGTGCCCGACCCGGCTGCGAACCGGCTCGCCGCCGCACGCCCTGATGATCTCGGGAACCGCCGCCGAGGTGATCAGGTTGTGGATCACCGTGGCGCCCGGGAACCGGGCCAGCTCGCGCTTGGCCACGAGCGCCGTGATCGCGGAGGGCGAGACCGGGTCGCCGTGCTCGTCCACGACGAAGCAGCGGTCGGCATCGCCGTCGAAGGCCAGCCCGATGTCGGCGCCCTGCTTGCGGACCGCCTCCTGCAGGTCGACGAGGTTGGCCGGATCCAGCGGGTTGGCCTCGTGGTTGGGGAACGAGCCGTCCAGTTCGAAGTACATCGACACGATCTCGAGCGGCAGCGACGGCAGGAGCTGGTTGCCCAGCACCGCCGGCACCGTCAAGCCGCCCATGCCGTTGCCGGCGTCCACGATCACCTTCAGCGGGCGGATGCGGCTCAGGTCGACCAACGAGCGCAGGTGCTTCGCATAGCCCTCGAGCAGGCTGATGTGTTCGATCTGCGACGGCATCTCGGCGACCGCGTCGAGATCGCCGAGCAGTTCCTCGGCCCGCATCCGGACGACGACCAGGCCGCTGTCCTGCCCGACCGGCTTGGCGCCCCCGCGGCACAGCTTGATGCCGTTGTACTGCGCGGGGTTGTGGCTGGCGGTGAACATGGCGCCGGGCAGTCCAAGCGACCCGGAGGCATAGTACAACTGGTCGGTCGAGGCGAGGCCGATGTGGACGACGGCCGCACCGGCGGAGTTGGCGCCATAGGCGAAGGCCCGCGCCAGCGCCGGGCCGGTCTCGCGCATGTCGTGTGCGATGACGATCTTGTCGGCATCATCGCCGGACTCCCGCAGCATCTCCACGAAAGCGGTGCCCAGCGCGCGGGCCACGGTCTCGTTGAGCTGGTCGGGCACGACGCCGCGGACGTCGTACGCCTTCACGAGCTGGGACAGGTCAGTCAACACACACCCCTCGGCCGAGTTTCGTCCCGCAGAGAGTAACGGAGCGCAGGCAACCGCCATGCCGCATTCGCCCCGCGTCACCGTCTCGTGAGGCCACCGCAGCGTGACGGGGACGGGTCAGAGCTCGACGCCGGCGGTCACCATGACGCGCGACCCGCGTAGACCTCGGACCGCCGCAACGCGACGGCGACCGGTCAGAGCTCGACGCCGGCGGCCACCATGACGCGCGACCCGCGTAGACCTCGGACCGCCGCAACGCGACGGCGACCGGTCAGAGCTCGACGCCGGCGACCACCATGACGCGGGGCTCGGTGTAGTCCTCCATGGCGCTCGCGATGCCCTCCCGGCCCACGCCGCTGCCCTTCACGCCTCCGTAGGGCATCTGGTCCGCCCGGTAGGAAGGCACGTCGCCCACGATCACGCCGCCGACCTGTAGCCGGCGGTGTGCCGCGAAGGCCGTCCGGATGTCATGGGTGAAGACGCCGGCCTGCAACCCATAGGCGGAGTCGTTGATCGCGGTGAAGCCGGCCTCGTCGGACGGGACCTCGGAGACCACCACGACCGGTCCGAAGACCTCCTCGGCGACCACCTTGGCACCGGCGGGGACCCCGGTCAGGAGCGTCGGCGGATAGGTGGCGCCGTCACGCTTGCCGCCGGTCACCACCGTGGCCCCGGCCGCCACCGCCTCGTCGACCCAGGACTCGACGCGCCGGGCCGCCTCCTCGTTGATCATCGGCCCGACCTCGACGGACGGGTCCGCCGGGTCACCGGTGCGCAGCGCCTCCATCTCTCTCGTGAGCCGGGAAAGCAGATCCAGGCCCCGGTGCACATACACGCGCTGGACCGCGATGCAGCTCTGGCCGGCCTGGTAGGTGCCGAAGGTGGCGATGCGCCCGGCGGCCCAGTCGAGGTCGTCGTCGCCGCCGTAGTCACCGCAGACCAGCACCGCCGCGTTGCCGCCGAGCTCCAGGGTGACGTGCTTCTCCGGGGCGGCGCGCCGGATCTGCGCGCCGACCGGACCCGAGCCGGTGAACGACACGACGGGCAACCGGGGGTCCGCGACCAACCCCGCGGCGCGGTCGTTGGGGAGCGGAAGCACGGAGAACATTCCGGCCGGCAGGGCGGTCTCGGCGAGGATCGAGCCCAGCAGCAGCGCGGTCAGCGGGGTGGCCGGCGCAGGCTTGAGCACGATCGGCGCGCCCACCGCGAGCGCCGGGGCGACCTTGTGGGCGACCAGGTTCAGCGGGAAGTTGAACGGTGAGATGCCCAGCACCGGGCCGCGCGGGACACGCTTGACCACCGCGATCCGACCGGCTCCGCCGGGGTCGGTGTCGAGGCGCTGCAGGCCACCGGCGAACCGGCGGGCCTCCTCGGCGGCCCAGCGGAACACCGACACCGCCCGGTCGGCCTCCACCAGTGCCCACTTCACCGGCTTGCCGTTCTCGGCGGTGATCAGCTCGGCGATCTCCTGTCGGCGCTCGGCGAGCCGGCGCGAGACGTGGTCGAGCGCGGCGGCACGCACATGGGCGGGCAGCGCCGCGGCCTCCTCGGCGACGCCCGCCGCCGCGGCGACCGCGGCTTCGATCTGGTCGTCCCCGGCCCAGGTGGTGCGCCCGACCGTGCGGCCGTCCCAGGGCGAGGTCACCGTCACCTCTCCGGCGCCGTGCGCCGCAGCGCCTGCCACATAGAAGGGCGTCCCTGCGCCCGGGAAAGCTGTCGCGTCCACGTCGCCAAGCCTATGCCTGTGGCGGGCGCCCGCGTGGCGCCTGTGGACAGCGCTCGCCGTTGTCCACAGGGCGCGCACTCGCGGTTGTCCCCGGGCCTGGCGAGGGCCACGATGTGGGGCAAGGAGGTGCGCAGATGTCCAATCCCTGGCTCGCGCTCGACCTCGGCGCCGATCCGGCGCAGCGGATCACCGAGGTCGGCCGCGCCCATGAGCGTTTCGTGACCGGGGAGCAGTTCGGAGAACGCTCTTTCGGCCGCGTGCGCCCGTTGGTCGCCGACTCGTGGCGGCGGACGGCCGCCGCCCGGCTCAGTCCGGACGCCACCGCGCCCATCGAGCTGAGCGACGGGGAGCTGGAGGCCTACCGAGCCACGCATCCCCTGTCCCTGGTGCTGCCGCTCTTCCGGGACCTGCTCGGCGGCCTCGCCGACGACGGCGATCACCTCATGGCGGTCTGTGACGCGCATGGCCGGCTGCTCTACGTCGAGGGCCACGGCAGCGCGCTGCGCCGGGCCGAATCGATGAACTTCGTGCCCGGTGCGCGCTGGGACGAGGCGCACGCCGGCACCAACGCGCCGGGCACCGCGCTGGCCGTCGACCACCCGCTGCAGATCTTCGCCACCGAGCACTTCAGCCGGGGCGTGCAGCGCTGGACGTGCGCGGCGGCGCCGATCCACGACCCGGCGACCGGCACGCTGCTCGGCGCGATCGACGTGACCGGCGGCGATCACCTGGCCAACCCGCACAGTTTGGCGCTGGTCCGAGCCACCGCGCTCGCCGCCGAGGCCGTTCTCCGCAGCGGTGCGCCACGCTCCGCCACCGGCCTCGGCGCCGACATGACCACCGGCGCCAGCATGAGCGGCGCTGGCGGCACCGGTGTCGGCACCGGCATGAGCAGCAACGCCAGCATGACCGGCGGCGGCACCGGTATCCGCGCCGGTACGAGCATCGGCCCCGGCATGAGCGGCAGCAGAAACGTCGGCGCCAGCACGGGTGGCGGCGCCAGCATGAGTGGCGGCGCCAGCATGAGCGGCGGCGCCAGCATGAGCGGCGGCGCCAGCATGAGCGGCGGCGCCAGCATGAGCGGCGGCGCCAGCATGAGCGGCGGCGCCAGCATGAGCGGCGGCGGCACTGGTGTCCGCGCCGGTACGAACATCGGCTCCGGCATGAGCGGCGGCCCCGGATCAAGCTCCGGCGCCGGCATGGGCGGCGGCGCCGGTACCACCACGGTGTCCGTGCTCGGGCGCGAAGACGCCGCGGTGACGGTCGGGGGGCGCAAGCTGCGGCTCGGCCGCCGGCATTCGGAGCTGGTCTGCCTGCTTCTGGTCCACCCCGACGGGCGTACGGGAGATCAATTGGGTTTCGATCTCTACGCCGACGACCTCAATCCCGTGACGGTACGCGCGGAGCTGTCCCGTCTGCGCCGCATCCTCGGGCCGCGGGTGCTCGACTCGCGCCCCTACCGGTTGTGCGGCGAGACGTCGGCCGACTTCCTCGACCTGACCCGGCTGCTGGACCAGGGGCGCGTCGGTGAGGCGCTCGCCGCCTATCCGGGACCGCTGCTGCCATCGTCGGATGCGCCCGGCGTGATCCGGTTGCGTCATCTGATCGACTCCCGGCTGCGCACGGCGATCCTCGCCGCCGGGGACCACCGGCTGATCCAGAACTGGCTGGCCACGGCCTGGGGAGCCGACGACCTCGAGATGTGGGAGGCCTACGCGGCCACGCTCCCCCAGGGTTCCCCGGCCCGCCTTCTCGCCGCCCATCGGACGGCCTCGCTCGCCGCGGAGTACGGCATTGCAACGTCCATGCAACGTCTCCCTCACTAGCGTCCGCCGTGTCCACCACGGATACGGAGGTCGTGCGCCATGACTGTCTATTCCCCGCCCGGTTCCGACGGCGCGATCGTCGCCTATGAGTCCCGGTATGACCACTGGATCGGCGGCGAGTACGTGCCGCCCGTCAAGGGCCAATACTTTTCGAATCCCTCCCCGGTGACCGGGCAGACCTTCTGCGAGATCGCCCGGGGTACCGCCGACGACGTCGAACGGGCGCTCGACGCCGCGCACGCCGCGGCCGGCGCCTGGGGTCGCACGCCGGCCGCCGAACGGGCGAACATCCTGAACAAGATCGCCGACCGGATGGAGGCGAACCTGGAACCCCTGGCCGTCGCCGAGACCTGGGAGAACGGCAAGCCGGTCCGCGAGACCCTGGCCGCCGACATCCCGCTGGCGATCGACCACTTCCGCTACTTCGCCGGGGCGCTGCGGGCGCAGGAGGGCACGCTCAGCGAGATCGACGACGACACCGTCGCCTACCACTTCCACGAGCCGCTCGGCGTGGTCGCGCAGATCATCCCGTGGAACTTCCCGATCCTGATGGCCGTCTGGAAGCTCGCGCCCGCGCTCGCCGCCGGGAACGCCGTCGTGCTCAAGCCCGCCGAGCAGACGCCGGCCTCGATCCACTACCTGATGGCGCTGATCGCCGATCTGCTGCCGCCGGGCGTGGTGAACATCGTCAACGGCTTCGGCGTGGAGGCGGGCAAGCCTCTGGCGTCGTCCCCGCGGGTCGCCAAGGTGGCGTTCACCGGCGAGACCACGACCGGACGTCTGATCATGCAGTACGCCTCCGAGAACATCATTCCCGTGACACTGGAGCTCGGCGGAAAGAGCCCGAACATCTTCTTCGACGACGTCAGCCGCGCCGACGACGACTTCATGGACAAGGCGCTCGAGGGCTTCACGATGTTCGCGCTGAACCAGGGCGAGGTCTGCACCTGTCCGTCGCGGGCGCTGATCCAGCAGGGCCACTACTCGGACTTCCTGGCCGCCGGGGTCAAGCGGGTCGAGAATCTGCGGCAGGGCAACCCGCTCGACACCGACACGCAGGTCGGCGCCCAGGCCTCGAACGACCAGTTGGAGAAGATTCTGTCCTATCTGGACATCGGCCGGCAGGAGGGCGCGAAGGTGCTCGCCGGCGGCTCCCGGGCGGACCTCGGTGGCGAGCTGTCCGGCGGCTACTACGTGCAGCCGACGATCTTCGAGGGCGCGAACACGATGCGCATCTTCCAGGAGGAGATCTTCGGCCCGGTGGTCTCGGTGACGTCGTTCTCCGACTACGAGGACGCCGTCAAGATCGCCAACGAGACCCTCTACGGCCTCGGCGCCGGCGTCTGGACGCGCGACATCAACCTGGCATACCGGGCCGGCCGCGAGATCCAGGCGGGTCGGGTGTGGACGAACTGCTACCACCTGTATCCGGCGCATGCCGCCTTCGGTGGATACAAGCAGTCGGGCATCGGCCGAGAGAACCACAAGATGATGCTCGACCACTACCAGCAGACGAAGAACCTGCTGATCAGCTACTCCCCCAAGGCCATGGGCTTCTTCTGATGGGTGCCCGGGTGGACGTGACCCCCGCGGCGGCCGAGCTGATCCGGTCGCTGCGGGAGCGGCACGGGCCGCTGATGTTCCACCAGTCCGGCGGCTGCTGCGACGGGAGCGCCCCGATGTGCTACCTCGACGGAGAGTTCCGTACGGGTGCCAGCGACGTCCTGCTGGAGGAACTGCGCATCGACGGCGTGGACGAGCCGGTGCGGTTCTGGATGAGCGCGGCCCAGTACGAGGCGTGGAAGCACACGCATCTCACCGTCGACGTGGTGCCGGGTCGCGGCAGCGGCTTCAGCCTGGAAGCGCCGGAGGGCGTGCGGTTTCTCATCCGCAGCCGCCTGCTTTCCTCCCCACCGCATACCGGAAGTGATTGACAAGTCGATAACCCCCGTCACGATTTCGGTACGGACGAGCCGCCGCGAGCACCGCGCCGGCTCGTCCGGCGTCCTCACCCAGCAGCACCGCGTCGGCTCCTCCGGCGTCCTCACCCAAGAGCGCCGCGCCAGCTCCTCCGGCACCCGAACCCAGCACCGCGCCGGCCCCTCCGGCGCCCGAACCCAGCACCGCGCCGGCCCCTCCGGCGCCCGAACCCAGCACCGCGCCGGCCCCTCCGGCGCCCGAACCCAGCACCGCGCCGGCCCCTCCGGCGTCCTCGCCCAGAAGCACGCCGCGGACGAGTGTGTGGTCGTCCGGCACCTCCCACGGCACCTCTACCAGGGCCTCCCGCACGTCGACGAGGCCGCCGTCGGTCAGCAGTTCCGCCAGCCCACCGGGCACCCGCAGGTCGCCGTCGGGCCGGGGAGGCCCGTCGTCCAGGGCACGTTCGACGGCGTCGAGATCGTTGCGGGCCGCTTCCGCCCAGTTCGCCACGGCCACGTACCCGCCGGGCACCGTCACCCGGGTCAACTCGGCCAGGGCGTCGTCGGTGTCCTCCGCGAACTGCAATGCGTTGAAGGAGGTGACGAGGTCGAAGGTCGCGTCGGCCCAGGGCAGTTTCTCCGCCCCGCCCCGCCGCACGTCCGGACTTCGCCGTCGGGCCAGTTCGACCATGCCGGGCGCGGGATCGATGCCGGCGGTCACCATGCCGCGGCGATCGCAGTAGGCCAGGAAGTCGCCACTGCCGCAGCCGACATCGAGGACACGCGTGCCGTGGCCGGCGTGGGTGGTGTCGAGGATCGCGCGCCAGGCGGGCTCGGCGAAGGTGCCCCACAGCTCGGCCCAGCCCTCGGCGACCGCGGACCAGCGGCTCGGATCGGCGCCGTTCACTTGTTCACCCTTCCTGTCGCTCCCCATTGGAGTCACCCGGGAGCGGATCGTCACCCATCGGGTGGGACATCTCCCCGAAGCGTGCCAGCCCTTCCCGCGCAGTGGCCGGGAGGTGTGCCGTCGCACCATAGTTGCTGTCCACGGCGGATTTCCGCATATGGACGGAGTGTGACGATGCGTACCCCCAAGGTGTTGGTGATCGTGATGGTGCTGATCGGACTGGCCGGATGCGGCACAGCCGGACGCGCCGGCCGAGAACCGGCAGGGGCCGCCGCCGGGGCGCAGCCATCCTCCTCGGTCTCGGCGCCGCCGGCTCCGGCATCGCCCCCCTCCTCCGGTCCGGCACCTTCCTCCCGCCCGGGCTCGCCGCCCGGGCCGGCCACGTCACCGGGCCCCACCGAGAAGGGCACGCCGGAACACGGCAAGGTGCACCACGGCGGCCCGGCGAACAGCCACATCAAGACGGGCGGGGCGGGGGTCGCGCTGACCTTCGACGACGGCCCGGACCCCGTGCAGACGCCGAGGCTGCTCGACCTGTTGAAGAAGAACGGTGTCAAGGCGACCTTCTGTCTGGTCGGCATGCAGGCGGCCGAGCATCCCGAGCTCGTACGGCGGATCGTCCGCGAGGGCCACGCGCTCTGCAACCACACCTGGCGGCACAACCTGACGCTGGGCAAGGAGAAGCCCGCGAAGATCCGTGCCGACCTGGAGAAGACGAACAACGCCATCCGCGCTGCCGTGCCCGACGCGCCGATCAAGTACATGCGGGCGCCGGGTGGCAACTTCACCCCCCGCTTCGTGACCGAGGCGTCCCGCCTGGGCATGACGTCGATCTACTGGCAGGTGGATCCCCGCGACTGGGAACACCACGGCGAATCCTCCGGCGAGCACCAGGCGAAGATCATCCGTGAGGTGAAGCGGCACGTCGGCAAGGGCTCGATCGTGCTCTCGCACGACAACGCGCAGCCGGACACCATCGCCGCCTACGCCTCACTCCTGCCGTGGCTGAAGAAGCGTTACCAACTGATTGCCCTGCCCTGAGGGCAGACAAGCGCCGGGACGGCAACAAGCGCGACGGTCACCCTGCCACGCGAGGACATGCGACCGGCGACAAGCGCCGGGACGGCGGTCAGTGTGACGGCGGGACGGCGGTCAGTGTGACGGCGGGATGACGCGCAGGTGGCCGCGGCGGCCGGTCTGGTGGCCGGGGAGGTTGTCGTGCTCCTCCGGGCGCGGCGGCGGGGCCGGACGGGCCGCCTCGCGCACGGCGTCCGCCAGCGCGACGAGATCGTCCGTCGTGGGCGGCGGGGGCGCGAAGTCCCCGTCGTGTCGGACCAGTTCCCAGCCACGCGGCGCGGTGAGGCTGCGGGCGTGCGGTTCGCAGAGGTCGTACGTGTGCGGCTCGGCGAAAGCGGCCAGCGGGCCTACCACGGCCGTGGAGTCGCTGTAGACGTAGGTCAGGGTGGCGACCGCCTGTCGGGGACAGCCGTTCCGGGAGCAGCGCCGTGGGGACCTCACGGCGGCACGTTATCTCTAAGCGCGCTCGCACGGGGCCGATGGTGCCGCGACACGCCGACCCACCATGCATCACGATTTCGACATGGCGCACCGACACGCCGTCCCAATGGGGCGAATTCCCGGTGACGAAACGCGGCCGACACAGCCTGACCACGTACGACGCATTTCGCGGGCTAGGCTGGTCACGTGACCACCAGTCCCGACCGCCGCCGGGCCGGATCCGATCCCGGCCGGTCCACGCGTACGCCCGGACCCGGCCGCCCCGCCCGCCGTGACCGGCACGGGCGCGGGCTCCGCGGTCGGCTCGTCCCCGCCACCGTGCCACTGGCCCGGACCAAGGCGGAGATCTTCGACGATCTCGTGCTCGACACGGTCGAGAGCCTGGAGCGCCGGTACGCCAAGGAGCTGGCCGGCGTGGAGTTCGCGGTCGAGGACGTCCCGCCGGATCTCAACGTCTACGACTCCGACGTGCTCGAGGACGGCGAGGTGCCACTGGCCCGCCTGCTGCCGGGCCGGCCCGGTCGTCAGGAGCTACCGCCGCGGATCGTGCTCTACCGGCGGCCGCTGGAATTCCGCGCGATGGACCGCGAGGACCTCGCCGACCTCGTCCACGATGTGATCATCGAGCAGGTCGCCAACCTGCTCGGCGTCGATCCCGACGAACTCTCGTAGGACGGCCCCCCGGCGTCCGCGCGAGAGCCGGCGGTCACGCCACCCGGCGCTTGAGCTTGCGGCGCTCCCGCTCGGAGAGCCCGCCCCAGATGCCGAAGCGCTCGTCATGACCGAGGGCGTATTCGAGGCATTCCGCTTTGACGTCGCAGCGGCCGCAGATGCGCTTCGCCTCGCGCGTCGAGCCGCCCTTCTCCGGGAAAAATGCCTCTGGATCGGTCTGCGAGCACAGCGCCCGCTCCTGCCACTCGGGCGCGTCCCCGAGCAGGTCTACTCCTTCTACCTGCGCTTCCATCGGCGTGCCTCCTTTTCCGCGCCGACAGTGATGCCGGCGCTGACCCCCCACGCACGCGGCGTGTTTCTTGCGGAAAACAGGCGATTCGCGGCGCTTCTTTCCCACAACCCCACCGAAATTACACGCGTGTAAGACGTGCGTCGTCAAGCCGAACCTGATAAATAGGCCCGTTTCCCCGAGGCGCCGACGCCGCCTCACGGTCCCGTTCCAGCCCTATCTCTCAGAGCCGCCGGAAGGTAACGCTCAGTCGGCGCGTCGCGTCCAAATTACCCCAATTTGTAACCTTGCCGCCGACCAAGGCTGCGGATGGGTGCCGAAAACCGCGAGGGAGGGACGAGATCGAGCCCACATTGTCCGGATGCCGGCCGCCTGCGCCGGCGGCCTGCCGCCGGTCCGGGCTTCCCGGGCCGTGGTGGACACTGCGCTAGTGGCGACCGTAGACGGTCGTGCGCTGCACCGCGGGCCGCCCGGCCGCCGCGGCCAGCTCCTTCAGCTCCGTGACCGTCCGCGCCGAGCCGTGCTCCGAGCCCGCCATCCGGGAGATGGTCTCCTCCATCAGCGTCCCGCCGAGGTCGTTGCACCCGCCGTTGAGCATCGCGATCGTGCCCTCGTCGCCCAGCTTCACCCACGAGCACTGGATGTTGTCGATGCGCCCGTGCAGCAGGATCCGAGCCATCGCGTGCACGGCCCTGTTCTCGCGCGGGGTCGGGCCCGGGCGGGCGATTCCCGCCAGGTAGATGGGCGCGTTCGTGTGGATGAACGGCAGGGCCACGAACTCGGTGAAGCCACCGGTGACGTCCTGCACTCCGGCCAGCACCCGGAAGTGACCCAGCCACTGGCGGGGGTGGTCGACGTGGCCGTACATCATGGTGGAGCTGGAGCGGATGCCGACCTGGTGCGCCGTGGTCACCACGTCGACCCAGGTGGCGGCGGGCAGCTTGCCCTTGGTCAGCACCCAGCGCACGTCGTCGTCGAGGATCTCCGCCGCCGTGCCCGGGATCGTGTCGAGGCCGGCGTCGCGAAGCTCGATGAGCCAGTCCCGCACCGGCACGCCCGCCTTGGCCGCCCCGGTGACGATCTCCATCGGAGAGAACGCGTGGACGTGCATGCCTGGCACCCGCTGCTTCACCGCCCGCACCAGGTCCGCGTACGCGGTGATCGGCATCTTGGGGTCGATGCCGCCCTGCATGCAGACCTCGGTGGCACCGTCGCGCCACGCCTCCTCGGCCCGGTCGGCGACCTGCTCGACCGACAGCCGGTACGCGTCCGCGTCCCGTTCGCGCTGGGCGAAGGCGCAGAACCGGCACCCGACGTAGCAGACGTTGGAGAAGTTGATGTTGCGGTTCACGACGTACGTGACGTCGTCGCCGTTGACCTCCCGGCGCAGGTCGTCGGCGATGCGGGCGAGCTCGTCCAGTGCGGACCCCTCGGCGTGGAACAGGGCCACCGCCTTGTCCTCGTGCTCCGGCAGCAACAACGCGGCAGGGGTCTCGGCGGCCAGCTTGAGACCGGCCAGCACGTCGCTCCCGATCCGCTCACCCGCGCCACGGGGAGAGGGAGCGGCGGAGATGTGGGACGCGACCTCGGCCCAGTCGCCGTAGACGGAGTCGAAGTCGCCGCGGCGGTCGCCCGTGCGGCCCTCGGTGTCGATCGTCGCGAAGAGATCGGTGCGGCCCGACGCGTACGCCTCGTCCGGCTCCTGCCACGGCAGGCCGGACGGCATCGCGTCCTCCCGGGCGAGGCCGTCCGGGTCGGCGAGCGCGGCGACGTGGGCGGCGAGCCGCGGGTCGAGCCAGCCCTCGGTGCCCCGGCGCAGATACTCGGGGTAGATGGTCAGCCGCTCGCGCAGCGTGAAGCCGGACGCCGCCGACATCGCGCGGAGCAGCTCGATCTGCGGCCACGGACTTTCCGGGTTGACATGGTCGGGGGTGACCGGCGAGACGCCACCCCAGTCGTCGATGCCGGCGCGCAGCAGCAGGTCGTACTCGCCGGCGATGAGGTTGGGCGGCGCCTGGAGGCGGGCGCGCGGACCCATGATGACGCGGGCCACCGCCACGGTCGCGGCGAGCTCGCGCAGCTCGGCGTCCGGCATGCCGCGCATCGCCGTGTCCGGCTTGGCGCGGAAGTTCTGGATGATGACTTCCTGGATGTGGCCGTACTCGCGGGCGGTGCGGCGCATCGCGAAGATGGCGTCGGCGCGCTCGGCCCGGGTCTCACCGATGCCGATCAGGATGCCGGTGGTGAACGGCACGCCGACCCGGCCGGCGTCGTCGAGCACGCGCAGGCGCACCGCCGGCTCCTTGTCCGGCGAGCCGAAGTGCGGGCCACCGGGCTCGGACCAGAGCCGCGTCGCCGTCGTCTCCAGCATCATCCCCATGCTGGGCGCGACCGGCTTGAGCCGCTGCAGGTCGGCCCAGCCGAGCACGCCCGGGTTGAGGTGCGGCAGCAGGCCGGTCTCCTCGAGCACGGCGATGGCGCAGGAGCGGACGTAGTCCAGGGTCGAGTCGTAGCCGCGCTCGTCGAGCCACTTGCGGGCCGCGGGCCAGCGGTCCTCGGGCCGGTCCCCCAGCGTGAAGAGCGCCTCCTTGCAGCCCTGCGCGGCGCCCTCCCGGGCGATGGCCAGCACCTCGTCACGCTCGAGGAAGGCCGCGGGCAGCCGGTGCGGCACCGTCGCGAAGGTGCAGTAGTGGCACCGGTCCCGGCACAGGCGGGTCAGCGGGACGAAGACCTTCTTCGAGTACGTGACCACGCCCGGGCGCCCGGCCTCCCGCAGCCCCGCGTCCCGCACGCCACCCGCGATCGTCAGCAGGTCGTCGAGCAGGGCACCCTCCGCCGCGAGCAGGGCCGTCGCCTCGTCGGCGTCGATCGCCTTGCCGTCGGCGGCACGCTTGAGCGCGCGGCGGATGCTGGCTTCGGTCGGCGGGATGTCCACTGCTACCACCCGTGCAGCCTAGGCCGGAACGAGGTCGACTGTCCCGGAGGAGACAGTGGTCTGGAACACGCTGCTCATGGGGTGCGGTTCGGGTCCTCGCCGACGATCTGGGTGCGGTCGTCGGCGGTGTCGCGCGCCGCAATGGTCTGCGTCGGGTCGGAGAGGCCAGGCCCGGGCTGCGCCGGCGGCGCAGAAGCCGGCGGCGCAGAAGCCGGCGGCGCAGAAGCCGGCGGCGCGGACGAGCCGGGCGCAGGCTGGGCCTGCGGATGCGCGGCGGTCGGCTGACCCCACCCTGACGGCTGGCCCCAGGCCTGCTGCTGGGCCCCCGGGTAAGGCTGACCCGGCTGGGGCTGACCCGGGTACGGCTGACCGGGGTAAGGCTGGCCCGGGTGAGGCTGGCCCGGGTGCGGCTGGCCGGGCGGAGCGAAACCGGGCTGCGGCTGCTGACCCCACTGTTGTGGGGGCTGGCCGTACATTCCGGGCTGCGGTGCGGGCTTCGGCGTGTGGAAGAGCGCGCGCCAGATCGAGAAGACCGCGTACGCCGCCACCGCGAAGACGGCGAGCCACGCCACCCGTACCAGCAGCTCCTCGAAGGCCACCCGCACGCTGAAGCCGGCGAGCTTGACGATGGCGATCAGGAAACCGAAGAGGACCGCGAAGAACGCGGCCACCGCATATTCCACGAGCGCCACGACGGTGATCAGCCGCGCGTTGCGGTGCCGGGGCGTGACCAGGGTCGCCAGCAGCACCGCCGCCAGTGGCAGCAGGATCGTCTCGACGTTGATGTAGCTGTAGAAGCTGTTCTGGGCCCGGGTGAGGAAGTCCTGTCCCACGCCGGACGGGACCAACCGGATGATCGCCACGAAGAGCCACACGGCGGGCGCGGCGACGAGGGCGTAGGCGGCCAGGTCGCGCAGCGGCCGGAGCACCGGCAGGACCGGGCGGGCCGGCTCGGGCTGCGGCGGCGGGGTGCTGGTCACAGCGGCTCTCCTCACAGGGGATCGGGGCAGTCGGCTCAGCGTAGACCCGAAACGCAGATCACACCCGCGACCCGGGCGCCGCGGATCGGTGCACCGTACGCGAGGATGGTCGGATGCGGATCGTGGTCCTGACCGGGGGGATCGGCGGCGCCCGGTTCCTGAGGGGCGTGCGCGCACACGCGCAGGCCATCGGCGCCGAGGTCACGGCGGTGGTGAATGTGGGCGACGACGTGCGCCTGCACGGCCTGCAGATCTGCCCCGACCTCGACAGCGTCATGTACACGCTGGGCGGCGCGGCCGACCCCGAGCGCGGCTGGGGGCGGGTCGGCGAGAGCTGGGTGATCAAGGAGGAGCTGGCGAAGTACGGCGCCGAGCCGGGCTGGTTCGGCCTCGGCGACAAGGACGTCGCCACGCACCTCGTGCGGACCACCATGCTCAACGCCGGCTACCCGCTCTCCCAGGTGACCGCCGCGCTCTGCGACCGGTGGCAGCCGGGGATCACGCTGCTGCCCGCGACCGACGACCGGCTCGAGACCCATGTGGTCGTCGACGTCGACGGCGAGCGCAAGGCGATCCACTTCCAGGAGTGGTGGGTCCGCCACCGCGGGAACGTGCCGACGCACCGGTTCGTCTTCGTCGGCGCGGAGGCCGCGACACCCGCCGCCGGGGTGGTGGAGGCCATCGCGGGCGCCGATGTGGTGCTCGTGGCGCCGTCCAACCCCGTGGTGTCGATCGCGCCGATTCTGGCCGTACCCACGCTGAAGGAGGCCGTGGTGGACGGCCCGGCGCCGGTCGTCGGGGTGTCGCCGATCATCGGTGGCGCGCCGGTGCGGGGCATGGCCGACCGCTGCCTCGCCACGCTCGGCGTCGAGGTCAGCGCGGCCGGGGTGGGCGGCCTCTACGGCGCCCGGTCGGCGCAGGGCCTGCTCGACGGCTGGCTGGTGGACACGGCCGACGCCGGCGCCGAGGTGCCCGGTGTCCGCACGCGGGCGGTGCCGCTGTGGATGACGGACGAGGAGGCGACGACGGCGATGGTCGCTGCCGCTGTGGAGCTGGCAGGGTTGTCATGATGGATGGCCTGGAGATTCTGCCGGTGCGCGGCATCGGCGACGTGACGGCCGGGGACGACCTGGCCGAGCTGATCACCCGCGCCGCGCCCTGGCTGCGCGACGGCGACGTGCTCGTGGTGACCAGCAAGATCGTTTCCAAGGCGGAGGGCCGGCTGGTCGAGGTTCCCGCGGACGGGCCGGAACGCGAGGCCGCCCGCGCCGAGGTACTGGCGTCGGAGACCCGGCGTGTGGTGGCCCGGCGCGGCCCGACCGCGATCGTGCAGACCCACCACGGCTTCGTGATGGCGGCGGCCGGGATCGACGCGTCCAACGTCGACAAGACCCATCTCGTGCTGCTGCCGGAGTCGCCGGACGAATCGGCCCGGCGGCTGCGCGCGGCGTGCGCGGCGCGCGGGGTGCGGGTGGGGGTCATCGTCTCGGACACCATGGGCCGGGCCTGGCGCAACGGGCTCACCGACGTCGCGCTCGGCGCCGCGGGGATCGAGCCGTTCCGCGACCATCGCGGCGAGATCGACCCGTACGGCAACGAGCTGCAGCTCACCGAGATGGCGGTGATCGACGAGCTCGCGGCCGCCGGCGAGCTGGTGAAGGGCAAGTGCGACCAGGTGCCGGTCGCCGTCGTGCGCGGCTACCCGGGCGCCGGCGCGGCGGAGACCCCGGGCGCGGTCGTTCTGCTGCGCGACGCGGCCAGCGACATGTTCTCTCTGGGTACGGCCGAAGCACACGCCGAAGGGCTCCGCACGGCCGCCACCCTCCCGCAGACCGCGACGGACGCTCCGGCGGACGCCGAGGCGGTGCGGCGGGCGATCACCACGGCCGGCCTCGACGGCTCGGTGGCCGTGCCGTCGCCGCAGACCCTGCGCTGCACCGCCACGGACACCACGCCGGCCGGGCTGATGCGGTTCGGCGCGGACGTGCACCGGCTCCGCTCGGCGCTGGCGGCCGAGGGGCTCGCGTCCGCGGTGGCCTACGACGAGACCGGCGCCACCGTCGCCGTCTCGGCGGCGCAGTGAGCCTCTACGACGACGCCCACGGCGTCCTCACCGGCTGGCGGGCCACCTCGCCGCCCGCCGACGCCGCCCGCGCCCGCACGATCGACCTGCTCGGCGCCGGCCCGGTCGCGATGACCCGGGCACATCGGCCTGGGCACGTCACCGCCAGCACGCTCATCGTCGACGAGCGCCGCCGCGTGCTGCTCTGCCTGCACGGCCGGCTCGGCCTGTGGATGCAGGTGGGCGGGCACTGTGAGCCGGGCGATGCCTCACTGGCGGCGGCCGCGCTGCGCGAGGCGACCGAGGAGTCCGGGATCGCGGGCCTGCGTCTCGACCCGGAACCGATCGACGTCGAGGTGCACGCCGTGCGCTGCGCCCCGGCCGACGGGCGTCCGGCCGAGGCGTCCTGGCATCACGACGTCCGCTTCCTCGCGGTCTGCCCGCCGGGAGCCGTCGAGCAGGTCAGCGACGAGTCGGCGGAGCTGGGCTGGTTCGCCCCGGACGAGCTGCCGTCCCCGCTGGCGGACGGGGTCGTGCAACAGCTCGCCCCCGCCTTCGCCAGGCTGGATGACATCCGTCAGATGTAGCTGACCTCGCCCTTCTCTTTGAGGTCGTCGACGATCGTCTTGACCTCCTGGGCGCGGTCGCGCGGGCAGACCAGGACGGCGTCCGGGGTGTCGACCACGATCAGGTCGCGAACCCCGAGCACCGCGACCAGGCGGCCCGAGTTGGGGACCACCACGAGGTTCTCGGCCTCCCGCAGGATCACGCCCGGCTTCGCCAGCGCGCCCTGGCCGACGATCACGTTGCCCGCGTGGTCGGAGGCGAGCACCTCGCCGAGGGTGTGGAAGTCGCCGACGTCGTTCCAGCCGAAGTCGCCGGGGACCGTGCCGACCCGGCCGACCGCCGACGCACCCTCCATCACCGCGTAGTCGACCGAGATGCGCGGCAGGGTCGGCCACACCTCGCCGAGCACCTCCTCGCGGGCCGGGGAGTCCCAGGCCTGGGCGATCCGGGAGATGCCCGCGTGCAACTGCGGCTGCTGCCGGGCGAGCTCCGTGAGGAACACGTCGACGCGCCACACGAACATGCCCGCGTTCCACAGGTAGTTCCCGGAATTGACGTAGCCCTCGGCCACCTCGTACGACGGCTTCTCCTTGAACTCCTCGACCGCGAGGACGCCGTCGCCGACCGGGCCGCCGCACTGGACGTAGCCGTACCCGGTCTCGGGGCGCGTCGGCGTGATGCCGAGCGTCATCAGCAGGCCCTGCCGGGCGCCGGACATCGCCTTCTCGATCACCGCGACGAAGCGCTCGCCGTCGGCGATCAGGTGGTCGGCCGCGAAGGCGCCCATCACGGCCTCCGGGTCGCGGCGGGCGATCACGGCCGCGGCCAGGGCGATGGCCGCGCACGAGTCGCGCGGGGAGGGCTCGACGAGGATGTTCTCCTCCGGTACGGCGGTGAGCTGGCGTGACACTGCCGCCGCGTGGGCCACACCCGTCACGACATACACCTGGGCGTGGTCGGTCAGGGGCAGCAGGCGTTCCACGGTCGCCTGCAGCAGCGAGGCCTCGGTGCCGGTCAGTGGATGCAGAAACTTCGGGTGACCGGCGCGCGACAGCGGCCATAGGCGGGTTCCACTGCCACCTGCGGGAATGACGGCGTACAGCCCGCCCGAATTCTCACTCATGCGCACGCATTGTAACGAATGGTCACGCCGCCACTCGGTTCCACGTCGCGACGTGTACCTCGGCGCTGGACGCCCAGCTGAACTCCTTGGCCCGGTCGAAGCCCGCCTTGGCGAGGGTGAGCCGCCGGGGCTCGTCGTGCAGCAGATCGGCGAGGTCGGCCGCGATCCGGTCCGGGTCCTCCGTGGTGTACGCGACCGCGTCGCCCCCGACCTCGGGCAGGGACAGCCGCGGCGTGGTCAGCACCGGCGTGGCGCAGGCCATCGCCTCGAGGATCGGCAGGCCGAATCCCTCGCCGAAGGATGGGTAGCAGGCCACCAGCGCGCCGCCGAGGAAGCCGGGCAGGTCCGCATAGCGCAGGTATCCGGGGCGCAGCAGCCGCAGGTGCG
This sequence comes from Couchioplanes caeruleus, assembly GCF_003751945.1. Lineage (NCBI taxonomy): Bacteria > Bacillati > Actinomycetota > Actinomycetes > Micromonosporales > Micromonosporaceae > Couchioplanes > Couchioplanes caeruleus. Next base: position 3,171,287 of record NZ_RJKL01000001.1, read on the forward strand.
ACGGCACCTCCGCCACGGCGCGGTCGATGTCGTCGTCGTGGCCCTGACCGCCGGCGATGACGAGCGCCGGCGGATGCGGCCAGTCGGCGACCGCACGGGCCCAGCCGCGGATCAGGTTGGGCACGTTCTTGCGCGGCTCCTTGGCGCCGAGGAAGGCGACATAGCCGGTGTCGCCGAGGCCGAGCCGGGCCCGGACCCGCGCCTTCTCCTCATCGGTCGGCGCGTGGAACGCGGACTGGTCGACACCGTGGTAGGCCACGTCGATGTGCGTCGGGTCGGCGTCGAGCAGCCGGATCAGCTCGTCGCGGGTCGCCTTGCTGGGCACGATGACTCGGGCGGCGCGGCGCAGCGACGTCTTGATGGCGCTGCGGAAGAACGTCCGCTTGGTGTTGTCGTAGTGCTCCGGCTCGGTGAAGAAGGTCGCGTCGTGGACGGTGACCGTCACCGGGCAACCCGCCCGCAGCGGGCAGGTGTAGAAGGGCGAATGCAGCACCCGGGCGCCCACCTGCTGACCGAGCAGCGGCAGACCGGTCTGCTCCCAGGCGAGGCGCGCGGGGCGGTGCGCGACGGCGGACGGCCCGGCGATGACCTCGGCGCCCGGAAGCATGCGGGAGTAACGCTCCGCATCCGAACGCTGCGCCACGACGGCGAGATCGACCCGCTCGGATCCGATCGCGCCGAGGGCGCCCAACAGACCGTCGACGTATCTGCCCACGCCGCCTCGGTCGGCGGGGACGCTCGTGGCGTCGACGAGTACTCGGGGCGGGCGACCGGCGGTCACGTGGCAACTCCTCACATCTGTGGGCCAGACCACTGGCAAGGGTACGCCGCTCGATGGCTCACGTGTGGACCGCGACGCCCCCCGACATCTCTTAGTTATGAGCTCTTTCCCAGCTCGATCCGCGCCGACACCACCCGATCACTGTCAGTAATACGACTATCGTCAGGAGCGATGAACGAGACGATTCCGGCGGCCTTCGCGGCGGCGGTGCACGCGGACCCCACCACGCCCCTGCTCACCTGGTACGACGACACGACCGGCGACCGCACCGAGCTGTCCGGCGCCACGATGGACAACTGGGTGGCGAAGACGGCGAACCTGCTGGTCGACGGCGCCGGCCTCGGACCGGGCGACTCCGCTGCGGTGCTGCTGCCACCGCACTGGCAGACCGCGGCGATCCTGCTCGGAAGCTGGACGGCGGGGCCGGCCGTGCATCTGGGCCCCGACCCGCAAGCGGTGGACGTCGTGTTCGCGGGCCCGGCGACGGTCGAGGCGGCCGGCGCGTGGCCGGCAGGCGACCGCTACGCGACCGGCCTGCTGCCGCTCGCCATGCCGCTGCGCCCGCTCCCGGCCGGATTCGTGGACTACACGATCGAGGTACGCGGGCACGGCGACCGTTTCACGGCCTCCCAGCCGGTGACGCCCGACGACCCGGCGCTGGGCGCGACGAGCCACCGCGAGATCTCGGCGGCGGCCACGGCCCGCGCCCGCGAGCTCGGCATCGCGCCGGGCGCCCGGGTCCTGATCGACGCCGGGACCCACGCCGACCCGATGGACTGGCTCCTGGCGCCCCTCTACGCGGGAGCGAGCATCGTCCTGTGCGCGAGCCTGGACCCGGCGGTCGTCGAGAAGCGCGTGGCGGCGGAGCACGTCACCCTGACCCTCTGATCAGGCGTTGCGGCCCTTCGCGTAGTCCTCGAAGGCGGTGAGCGACTCCGGATTGGCCAGGGCGCCCTTGGCCGCCGCCCGGTCCGCCGGGGTGCCGGTGAGGATGCGCTTGACGGGCACCTCGAGCTTCTTGGCCGAGAGCGTGCGGGGCACCGCGCGTACCTGGTGGATCTCGTCGGGGACGTGCCGCGGCGACAGCGCAGCACGCAGCTCCCGCCGGATCCGGTCGCGCAGCGCGTCGTCCAGCTCGAGGCCCTCGGCGAGCACCACGAACAGCAACAGCTCGTCCTGCTCGTCGAGATGCACGACGACCGAGTCGGCGATCTCCTCGATGCCCTCCACCACCGAGTAGAACTCGGCGGTGCCCAGCCGCACGCCGCCCCGGTTCAGGGTGGCGTCGGACCGGCCGGTGATCACGCAGCTCCCGTCCTCGCCGACGGTGATCCAGTCGCCGTGCCGCCAGACGCCGGGGAACACGTCGAAGTACGCCTCGAAGTAGCGGCGGCCGTCCGTGTCGTTCCAGAAGCCCACCGGCATGCTCGGCATCGGGGCCGTGATGACCAGCTCACCGAGCTGGCCGATGACCGGCTTGCCCTCCGGGTCGTACGCCTCCACCCGCGAGCCGAGGGCCCGGCAGGAGATGACGCCCTCGACCACCGGCAGCAGCGGCGTCCCGCCGACGAAGCCGGTGCACACGTCGGTGCCGCCGGACAGCGACTGCAGTTGCGGGCGGTCGCCGAGCACCTCGTAGATCCAGCGGTAGCCCTCCGGCGGCAGCGGCGCGCCGGTCGAGCCCACCCCGCGGATGACGTTCGCCGGGGGCCGCACGCCGGCCTTGCGGCAGGCCAGGATGAACGGGGCGGACGTACCGAAATAGGTGACGTCGGCGTCGGCGGCGAGCCGCCAGAGCGCGCCCAGGTCGGGGTGGCCGGGGTTGCCGTCGAACAGCACGATGGCCGCGCCGACCGCGGGGGCCGAGACCAGGAAGTTCCACATCATCCAGCCGGTGGTGGTGAACCACAGGAAGCGGTCGCCGGGGCCGAGGTCGTGGTGCAGCGCCAGCATCTTCAGGTGCTCGAGCAGGATGCCGCCGTGGCCGTGCACGATCGGCTTCGGCAGGCCGGTGGTCCCGGAGGAGTAGAGCACGTAGAGCGGGTGGTCGAACGGCACCGCGGCGAAGGTCAGCGGGTCGTCGCCGTCCAGGGTGTCCCAGTCGCCCCCGGCGCCCAGGTACGGAATCGTGATCAGGTGCTCGACGCTGGGCAGCGCGGCGTGGATCGCGGCGACCTCGGCACGCCGGTCGATCGCCTTGTCGCCGTAGCGGTAGCCGTCGACGGCGACCAGGACCCGCGGCTCGATCTGCGTCCACCGGTCGATCACGCTGCGCGAGCCGAACTCCGGGGCGCAGGAGGAGAAGATCGCGCCGAGGCTCGCCGTGGCCAGCATGAGCACGTACGTCTCGGGGATGTTGGGCGCGTAGGCCGCCACCCGGTCTCCGGCGCCGACGCCGAGCCGGCGCAGCCCGGCAGCGACCTTGCGGACCTGCTCGCGCAGCTCGCGGGCGGTGAGGATGACGGGCTCGCGGGTCTGCGAGTACGCGAGGACGACCGGCTCGTCGTCACCCAGCCCCGGCATCCGCAGCACGTGCTCCGCGTAGTTGAGGGTGGCACCGGGGAACCAGCGCGCCCCGGGCATCGCGGCATCGCCGAGGGCCGCTGTGGGCTCGCTGTGTGCGATGACCTCGAAGTAGTCCCAGATCGCCCGCCAGAAACCGGACAGATCGGTGACCGACCACTCCCACAGCCCGGCGTAGTCGGTGACCTCTACCCCGCGCTCGGTGCGCAGCCAGGTCATGAACCGGCCCATCCGGGAGGTCTCGAGAACGTCCGCCGGAGGCTCCCACAGCACTGTCATCTCGCCACCTTAACGTTCACTCAGCCGGGATCGCCCGGGCGTCCTGGATCGCTTTCCGGCGGGCGAGGCGGTGCTCGCGTCGGATGATCGCCTCGCGGAAGCGGCGCTCGTCGTCGGGCGACTCCGGCAGGACCGGCGGGGTCGGGCGCGGATGGCCGGATACGTCGACGCCGACGAACACGAGGTAGGCGGTCGCCACGGTGATCGGTTCGCCGCCGGCGGTGTCCCACCGCTCCGCGGACAGCCGTACGCCGACCTCCATCGAGGTGCTTCCGGTCCAGTTCACCTGCGCGTACGCGTGCACGAGATCGCCGACCCGCACCGGCTCGGCGAACACGATCTCGTCGATCGCCGCCGTGACCGCGGTGCCGCCGCTGTGCCGGGCCGCCGCCGCCCCGGCCACGTCGTCGACGAACTTCATCAGCACGCCGCCGTGCACCGTGCCGTACAGGTTGACGTCGACCGCGGTCATGATCCGGCTCAGCGTGACGCGCGAGTGCGAGGTGGGCAGCCCCACCGGCTGGTCACTCATGCCCGTTACGTTAGTTCCTCGCGATCGCCGCCGGCGGGTACGGTCCACGCGTGCGTCATCTTCGGTCGATCCTGTACGCGCTGGTACTGGCCCCCGCGGCATGGATCCTGTGCGGCGTCGGCTTCGACCGGGACCTCACCGGACGCGCCCGCGACAACGGCGCTGTGGAGTCGTTCGGCGCGGTGATGCTCCTGCTGCTGGCGGGGGCGGCGTACGGAATCCTGCTTTTCGCACCGATCTCGCCGGCCGGGCCGCTCCTGGCCGGCCTGACCTTCCTCGGCGTCGGTATCTGGTCCCGGATCGCTCCGGAGGCGTACGCGGGCGTCTGGCCGGCGGGAATCAGCAAGGACGGCTTCGACGTGAGCACGCCCGGCTACGGGCTCGTCGTGCTGCTGGCGGTGCCGCTGCTGGCCACGTCGCTGAGCGCCCGGCGCTGGGCGGGCTACGAGCCGCCGCAGGTGGTGCTGGTCGGCACCATCGGCCGCGTCCGGGGTGCCGTGCCGGCGCCGGGCACCCCGATGGCCGCGGAGCCGACGACGGTGTTTGCGGCCGCGGGCCCGGGTTTCCGGCCGCCACCCAGGCCGCCGATCCCGCACCAGCGCCGACCGGTCCCGGCCCCGGCCGCGCCATCCTCTGCCGAATCCACACGGGACGTCGCCGCCTCCGAGGAGCCCACGACCAGGTTGCCTGCCGCCGACGAGGGTGAGCCCACGACTCGCTTGCCCGCCTCCGACGAGGGTGAGCCCACGACTCTGTTGGCTGCCGCCGACGAGGAGCCCACGACCGTGCTGCTGACCGCCGACGACGAGCGGACGACGGTGTTGCCGGCCAGGGACGGCGACGGCGAGAAGACCCAGGTGATCCGGTCGGAGGTCGGCGAGGACGACACCACCCGGCGCCTGTAGGCGATGACCGGAAGGCGCAGAAATATGGCCAAAAGTGGGTGCTATGCCGCCGGAAGGCCCGAAGATGGACGTAGCACCCATCGGGCGGCCCGCCCGGTAGGAGGCTGAAGCCGTCAAGTGGAGCGGTCTGCGCCTCGAGAAAGGGGCCCGCCATGACCACGCTCCTCATCGCCGAGGACACTGACGACTTACGCCTGGTCCTGCAGCGCCTGTTCACCCGCGCCGGATTCACCGTCCTGGCGGCGGAGGACGGGCGTGCCGCCCTGGAACTGGCGCGCCGGCAGCCTCCGGACGTCGTGCTCACCGACCTCGACATGCCCCACCTCGACGGCCTGGAGCTGTGCCAGGCCATCCGCCGGGACCCCGAGCTCTGCGACACTCCGGTCGCCATTCTCAGCGGCGGCATCCAGCCGGGCGATCCGCGCTTCACCGAGGGGCAGGTCTGCGGGGTCCTGCTCAAGCCCTTCTCCAACACCGAGCTGGTCGAGGCCGTGCTCCACCTCGCCGAGACCGGCCACCATCGGCACCACAACGAGTCGTCGTCCTGTCCGTACCGCCTCGCGTCCTGACGTCCAGCGGTCCGGGCCGGTCCGTCCATACCGGACCGGGCAGGCCGCCCCGCCCGGCGCCGCACTGTCGGTGACCCGGACATGACGCCCATACCTGTCAGGTGCACCTTCGCGTCCCGAGACGCTAGTTGGTCACCTACCCAAACGACGACGGGGACGGGCAGCGGTGAGTTACGGGGACAACCGCGTGGGAGACGCGCGCAGATTCTTGGGCGATCTGGAGGACCTTGTGTCCCGTGCCGCCCCGGGCCAGCCGGTGCGCGGCCTGGAGCAGATCGACGGGACGGACAGCTCCGGCACCGTCTACGCCGTCGTCGACCTGACCGGCGCGCTGCTGCGGATCGGCCTGGACGACTCCTGGTGGGAGCAGGTCGGGCCGCGCACCGTCGGCCCCGCGATCCTGCAGGCCGTGCGCGGCGCCAAGGACAAGGCGGCGGCCGCGCGGATGATGCTGCACCAGCACGGTCACGAGGTGCCCGCCCCGGCCTACGATCCCGCGTCGGCGTTCACCGACATGCCGCCCGTCCCGCTGCCCGACTACGACAGCGAGCGGTTCCAGGATGTGCTGGCGCGCAACCTGCGCCGCGCCGAGGAGATCCTCACCAACGCCGACCGGTTCAGCCGGCTGCAGGAGCCCGGTGCCGAGCGCACCGTCAGCGGCCCGCGCGGGCTGTTCAGCGTCGTGGTCCGGGGGTCGCAGATCATCGAGGCCCGGGTGGACACCTTCATGGTGGGCCCGGGCAGCGGGGCCGAGCTGGCGCTGGACGCGCGGGACGCCCTGCGGGCGGTGCAGTCGCCCAGGGTCTTGACGGGGGAGGCGTAAGTGCCCGACTACAACTGGTTCTCCGACGAGAACATCCAGGTGGCCGCCGACGGCATCCGCGCCGAGGCGAAGAAGTGGTACGACTTGTCCGACCGGATGACCACGGTGTCGAACGCGGCCAAGGATCAGACGCTCACGGTCGGCGCCTTCGTCGTCACCGACATCAGCGGCGTGGTCACCGCCGCCGACCTCAGCTCGGCGTACAACCAGATGCACACGTGGCTCAACGGGCTCTTCTCGCAGGCGGTCGACGAGTTCGACAAGTTCGGCAAGGCGCTGATGCAGATCGCCGACTGGTACGAGGAGAGCGACGAGAACTCGGCCCAGAACTTCGATGAGATCGCCTCATCGTGATGGGGACCGGCGGACGAGGGAAGGACCGATGACCACTCCGGCACCAGGCGGCTCGACCAGCGCGGCGCCCGACGGCGACCAGTTCGCCCGGGGCACCATGGGCTCGTTCCGCGCGGCCAAGGAACTGCTCTCGCAGGCGGTCGACAAGATCCGCAAGGAATGGGACGCGATGGTGGCGCGGATCAACGCGCTGCTGGAGCGCCTCGAGCACGAGCTCAACAACGACAGCGTCTGGGCCACCATCTCCGAGTGGTGGACCGAGAAGATCAAGGACGCGGTCGAGAAGGTCCACAGCCTGATCAAGGTGATCGGCCAGCAGGTCTCCGAGGTGCTCGCCTCGGTGGACAAGGTGGTGGCCGGCTCGGTGCCGGTGCTGTCGCTGTTCGAGGTCGGCCTGGACTGGGCGGTGAAGGTCAACACGCCGCTGTCCGACCTGGGTCCGGACATGACCGGCTCCGGCGCCATCGACGCCTGGCGCGGCCCGGCGAAGGAGACCTACGAGAAGCGGGTACGCGACCAGATCGACGCCGTGGAGGCGGCCACCGGCAAGGTGAAGACGGTGGGCAACTGGCTGGCCGAGGTGGCCGCCGCCAACACCGCGTACATGGTGAGCCTGGCGGACCGCGCCGCCGACGTGGTCGGCGCACTGGTCGCGGTGATCATCGACGCCACCGAGACGGCCTCCGGCGCGGTCACCCAGATCGTTATCACGCTCCAGCACACCTCCGAGCTGATCGGCGAGATCGTCAAGCAGACCCTGCAGTATCTGGCGAACCTGGCCAACCGGATGGCCGAAGTGGTCAAGCAGATCACCGCTGTGGCCGGCGAGTACGGCGACCACACCGGTCTGCCCGGCGGTAAGTGGCCCACCCCGGTGAACGCATGAGGCGCGGGATCCCCGCCGCGGCGGCGGTCGTGATGACCGTGGCCGGCTGCGGCGGCGGCGTCGACGTCAGCCCCGTGGAGAACCCGATCACCGGCTCGGTCCCGGCGGCCGCGCCCACCGCCAGCCTGCCGCCGATGACCGGCAGATGGGCCGGGCTGACCGCGAAGTGCCCGGCGCTCACCGGCCCGGTGGCCACCCGGTTCGGCCTCGCCGGTGCCGGCCGGCCCACCGACGAGTACAACGACTTCGGCGACATCGTCCACGCCGACTGCGCCTGGGGTTCGACCGACTCCCAGGGCTACGCGGCGACCGCGCGGATCAGCATCTACCAGCGGCAGGAGGGCGCCGACGCGCAGTGGCAAGCGCTGCGTACCGGCCAGACCGACCCGGTGGCAGGCCTCGGCCGCGAGGCGTTCGCCTCCACCGAGCCCGACGGCATGGCGGTGCGCGTGCTGTCCAACAACGCCGTGGCCGTCGTCCGGCTCCGGCCGCCCGCCTCGTCGGCCTCCGCGGACGGCCCCGGCAAGCTGCGCGACCCGGCCATCACCCTCACCAAGGACGTCCTCGATGACCTTCGCTGAGCTCGCATGACGGCGCCGCGGCCCCCGCGCTGGTTCTCGGCCGAGGACATCGTCCACGGCCGGGTCAGCCTCGCGGGTTACCCGTTCCGCTACATCTGGATCAACGCGACCCCGTCGAGCGGCTTCCGGGTGACCGTGGCGAGCGGCTCCACGGTCGCCGCCATGGTCGACATGGTCTTTACCGCGGCCGAGATGCTGGAGGCCGAGGGTTGGCAGGTCGTCAACTTCGAGCAGGACGGAAAGGTCGCCTACCTGCGCCGGCCCGCCTAGCCCGGCCCGCCTAGCCCGGCCCGCCTGGCCCGAACCGGCCAGCCCTCAACCGCCCGGCCCCGGACCGGCTAGCCCCGAACCGGGTCGGCGCCTCCGGCCGCGACGGGTTCGTCGGGGTGGCCCGCCGGCGGGGTCCTGCGGTCGCCGCCGCCCGCGACTCCCCACACGGCCGCGGCGAGGACGAGCACGCCACCCACGATCTGCAGTGCCGACACCCCCTTGTGCAGCAGAAGTGCCGTGGCTGCGACGCTCACGACCGGCTCCACCACGCTGAGGATGGCGGCCTGGGTCGGTCCGACCGCCGCCAGTCCCGCGAAGAAGCAGCCGATCGCCACGATGGTCGAGATCACGGCCACCCCGACCACCGCCGCCCATCCTCGTGGGCTGACCGTCAGGTCGATCGCGCCGCCGGCGAAGCCCGTCACGGCGAAGGAGACGGCGGCGAAGGCGATGACGTACGCGGCCGTGGTGAACGGCGGCAGCGTGCTGGAGAAGCGGTCACCGGCGACGATGTAGACGGCGTACGTGAGAGCGGCGCCGAGCGCCAGCAGCACGCCGGCCACCCGTACCCCGCCGGTCGGTGCGCCCAGCACGATGACCACGCCGACCAGGGACAGACCGATCGATGCGAGCCGGGTCAGGGGTGGCGGCGTCCGCTCGATGACCGAGGTGAGCAGCACGACGAGCGCGGGATACAGATAGAGCAGGAGGACGGCCAAGGTCGGCGAGATGTACCGGACCGCCGTGAAGTACAGAGTGGACTGTGCGGCGTACAGCACTGCGCCCAGGAGTGCGAACCGCGCCAGCGCGCGCCTTCCGGGCCACACCAGCGTCCGGGTCAGGGCGAGGTAGCCGAGCAGCGCCGCCGCGGCGATGGCGAACCGCAGCAGCAGCAGGGTCTGTACGCCCATGCCTTCGGCGTACGCGTACTGGGCGAAGATCGGCATGAGGCCGAAACCCGCGGCAGCGACGATGACGAGCAACCGCCCGCGCAGATCGGTCCACGACATGGTGCAGGCTTCGTTCCGTTCCTGAAGGCGGCCCGGGTCGGCAGCGTTCCCATCATCACCGGTCGGTCAAACGCATTCATGCACGCCAAAGAAAAAGGGACTTCGTCGCAATGCCTTACGGTGGGCACGTGACGACCGAAGCTAGATCGAGGTAACGATGCTTGAGCTGTGGATTCGACATGAGACGCGCTCGTCCGAGCGGCGCTGCCCGCTCAGCCCCGCGGATGCCGGGACCCTGGTCCGCCGCGGGGCCCGGATCACCGTCGAGGAGTCGCCGCAACGGATCTATCCGCTCGCCGACTACGCCGCCCAGGGCTGCGAAACCGCTCCGGCGGGCGCCTGGGTGGACGCGCCGCCGGACGCCGTCGTCCTCGGCCTGAAGGAGCTTCCCGACGAACCGGCTCGGCTGCGGCACCGGCATGTGTTCTTCGGGCACGCGTACAAGGGCCAGCCCGGCGCACGCCAACTGCTGGAGCGCTTCCGAGAGGGTGGCGGCACCCTGCTCGACCTGGAACAGCTCGCCGACGAGGCGGGGCGCCGTCACGCGGCCTTCGGCTACTGGGCCGGATTCGTGGGAGCGGCGCTCGGGGTGCTCCAGCAGCACGGTGACCTGACCGCGCCCCTCCAGCCGACCACCAGTGCCGACCTCGTGGAGAAGCTCCGGCGGTACCGCGACCGGCCGAGCGGCGATGCCCTGGTGATCGGCGCGCTCGGCCGCAGCGGCCGGGGCGCCGTCGCCGCCCTCGCCGAAGCCGGAGTCTCGACGACCCGGTGGGACGTCGCCGAGACACGCCATCTTGATCGTGCCGCTCTGCTGCGGCACGAGCTGCTCGTCAACGCGGTCCTGACCGGCGCCGGCACCGAGCCCTTACTCCGGCGTACGGACCTGGCGGATCCCGGTTGCCGGCTGCGCTGCGTCGTCGACGTCAGCTGCGATCCGGGATCGCCGTACAACGCGCTTCCGATCTACGACGCCGTCACGACCTGGGAGGCACCGGCGACCGCCGCCGGGCCGGTCGCGGTCATCGCGATCGACAATCTGCCCTCCCTGCTGCCGAAGGACGCCACCGACAGCTTCTCCGCGGACCTGCTGCCGCACCTGATGGATCTCGATGGGCTCGGCGGCTCGTGGGGACGTTGCGCGGCGGCCTACCGGGCCGCCGTCGAAGGCCTGCCGACAAGCGAGGTTCCCTGACATGACGAACCCACTCGCCGCCCGCGGTGTGGTGCACTGGGTCGGCGCCGGGCGCTCCAGCGGCGCCGGGATCGTCACCCTGACCGAGCACGCCGCGGTGACCCTCTGGGCCCGACGACCGGAACGCGCCCAGGGCCTCGCCGACCGGTTGAAGCTGGACGGCCGGGTCGGCGTCCGCCCGCTCGGCGAGCTCGCGGAGACCGTACGCCCGGGCGACGTGGTGGTGTCGATGCTCCCCGCGACCGAGCACGCCGGCCTGCTCCGCCTCTGCCTCGACCGGGGCGCGCACTTCGCGAACACCAGTTACCTCTCCGACGACATCGCCGCCGCGGCCGGGCAACTGGCCGCCGCCGGGCTGGTGGCCGTCGTCGAGGCCGGTCTGGACCCGGGGATCGACCACCTCATGGCCCACCGCCTGGTCGCCGACGGGCGCCGCGCGATGGGCGACGACGCCGTCGCCGACTTCACCTCCTACTGTGGCGGGCTGCCCGCGGTCCCGAACGAATTCCGGTACAGGTTCTCGTGGGCGCCCCGCGGGGTGCTCCGTGCCCTGCTGAGCGAGGCGCGGTTCATCGACGGGGGCGAGGTGCGCACGGTCGCCCGTCCGTGGCAGGCCATCACACCGGTCACCATCGGCGGCGAGCGCTTCGAGGGCTATCCCAACCGCGACAGCACGACGGCGATCAGGCAGTACGCGCTCCCCGGAGGGTGGCGGCTCGACCGGTTCATCCGGGGCACCCTCCGGCTGGACGGCTGGTCCGCGGCGTGGGCCCAGGTCTTCCGGGAGCTGACCGAGGCCGACGACGCACGGGTGGACGCGCTGGCGGACGAGCTCGCCGCGCGCTATCCGGCTACCGCTCAGGACCAGGACCGCGTCGTGCTCCACACCGGACTGTCGTTGCGTACGCCGGACGGCCGAAGCTGGACCGGCTCCTATCACCTCGACGTCGAGGGCGACGCGTCCGGCTCCGCCATGGCCAGATGCGTGTCGCTCACGCTCGCGGCCGCCGTACGCGAGATCCTCGACGGCCAGGTGACGCCGGGCCTGCACCAGGCGGCATCCGAACCGGACCGGGTCGCCCGCTGGTGGCGCTACCTCGCCGAAGCCGGCCTCACGATCCACCACACGTCCGCGCAGGAGTGAACCTTCTCAGGCCGGACCGACTCGTCGTACGTCCGGAAGATCGCGCGGGGAACCCCGGAATTCCACGGACGCGTCAGCAGTCCGGAACGTTCGGCAACCGGTTACCCGGCGTCTTGACGTAGATGTTGGTCATGTAACCGCCGAACTGTGGCAGGTACGCCCACAAGGAGTTGCGGTACGTATCGATCACGACCTCCTCGCCCGGCTTCTGGCAGGAGACGAGGACGTCGACACCCGCCGGAACGGTCGCGAGGACCGTGGAGTCGGTGGTAGTGGGCTTGGAGCGCACCCGGACGCCCGCACCCCACGTACCGAAAGACGCGCCGGAAAGCGGGCTCGCGCCGGGAACGCGCAGAGACCGGGTGACGGTGGTGACGTTGTTGTACGCGACGGAGAACGGCGTGCCGTCCGGATGCAGGGTCAGCACGACCACGATGCTGCGGTCGCCCGGGCCGACGGTGCCCGTGGTGTGCAGCACCTCCCCCACCAGGTCCACGGATGCGGCGGCGAGGACGCGTGCCGTTCCGCCGCCGCAGGTCTTCGGGGCATCTCCGAATCCCGACCAGCCCTGCTTCACGGCCCAGGGCCGCGCGAACACGCCGGGTATGCCGAAGTGCTGGTCGTAGGTGTCGGCCGCGCAACGGGTGCTGTGGCGCAGATTGTCCATGACGAACCGGCGGACCGGTTCCGGAGCGGTATCGAGAACGTACCGGTAGATCCGTACGACGTCGGCGGCGGCGACCGCGGTATAGCCCCAGTAGCCGCGCTGCGCGCTTGCCGGCGGGGCCGTGTCGCGCAGCTCGAGCCGCGCGACCATTCGGTTGACTACCTGCTCGTAGCCGTTCCTGGACCAGTAGTAGGTGGCCGCGTCGTCGTCGCTGCCGCGCAGCATGGCGGTGAGGCGGGCACGGTCGGCATCCGGAACCGCGTAGCCGGGGCCGCGGTCCCAGAAGAAGTCCAGCGCGATGAGCAGCTTCACGATGGACGCCGCCCGGAACTGCCGGTCGGCGTTGTGCTGCACGGTGAAGGCCGAGGCCTGCCGGTCGTAGACGGCGACTCCCGCCGTGACGCCGGCCGGCACCCCGACCGCCGGTGCGGCGGGACCGGCCGCGCGGGCCGGCGCCGGTGCCGCCGCCGCGAGCAACAGCGCAACGGCGGCGATCAGACCTGCCAGTGGTTGCCGGACACGGAAACGCATCGTGCTCCTTCAATCGGCTTGCACCCTGCTGGAACAGCGTCGCGAGGATGCCGCGGGCCGGGAACCTGAAAGGTTGCAGGATGTGCCGCCGGCTTCCCCGCCCTAACGTTCCTCGCGTCGGAGATCCGGCCATACGCGCAGCAATGACGGGGGCGTGGACATGGCCGGGCCGGTTGCAGGGAGAGCGGTACACGGAAATGCAGTCACAGAGACGGTCGGTACAGCTGGCGTGCCTCCTCATGGTCGCCGGTGTGGTGTCGACGGGATGTGCGGCGCGGACGAAGTCGCCGTCCGTCGCCCCGCCTCCACCGTCGCCTCCCGCCGTGTCGCTCGACGGTCCGGTGCGTGACATCACGGCCGAGGAGGCCGAGCTACTCGAACTCGGCGAGCAGACGCTGCTCAAGCGGTGCCTCGAGCGGGCGGGCTTCCAGTGGACGATCGAGGCCCCGGTGGCCGGCGACCGGGATTTCCCGTACGTCCTGGACGACGTGGCGTGGGCCCGGGCGCACGGCTACGGCTCGGACGTACGGGAGGAGATCCGCCGAGCGCGGGAGTCGGATGCCAATCGGAGGTACACGCTGACGTTGACGCCGGAGCGCCGGCAGGCGGCGACCGAGGCGCTGAACGGCGACCTCCGGCCGGGCCGGGACGCCGGTGTCGTGTCGGTGCGGTTGCCGAACGGGATGGTGGTCCGGCGCAGCGAACACGGCTGCCAGGCGGAGGCGGAGCGTGCGCTCTACGGCGATCTGACCCGCTGGACCCGGGTCCGCGGTGTGGTCAGCGTGCTCAAGGACGCGGTCCGGCAGCGGGTGCTCGGCGATGCCCGCTACACGGCGGCGGTCACCCGCTGGTCGCGGTGCATGGCCGCCGCCGGGCACCGGTACGCCTCACCGGCGGACACCCGCGGCGCCTTCGCGGACACGCCGGCGACCGGGCCGAGCCGTACCCGGGAGCTGGTCGTCGCGCAGGCCGAGGCGACCTGCGCCACGAAGACCGACCTGTCCGCCACGGCCGCGAAGCTCTCCCGCCACTACACGGACGCGCTGAACGCCGAGCATCGCGCGGACGTCGACCTGGCGCTGCGTCTGCGCGTACAAGCCCTGCTCCCCGCCCGGACGGCTGTCGACGCCCAGCCGTAACACCCACTCAGTCTCCGTGGTCACCACCACGGTTCCGGTAACACCACCTCATGAGGAGAAACAGATGAAGGTGCGCTACGCACTGGCCGGCGCGCTCACCGCGGCCGCCGTCGGACTGGTCATGGCGCCGGCCCCGGCGCAGGCCGCCGTCGGCGACGGAAACGTCTACGTCTGGAACGAGGCGGGCTTCAACGGCCACCGCTGCGCATGGGTCGGCAACTCCGCCGACTGGACGGGCGCCGGATGCCGCAACAGGGCCAGCTCCGTCTTCAACAACGGCTACCTGGGCGGTAACGACGACGTCCGGATGTACTGGGACACCAACTACGGTGGCGCTTCCATCTGCGTCTGGCGCGGCGCCACCATCGAGAACCTGCAGACCGTGGCGTTCCCGCACAACGGCGCGGGTGGCGGTCAGAACGCGAACGACAACATCTCCTCGCACAAGTGGGTCGCGAGCTGCTGATCGCAGATCCCACGTGTAACGCCCTCGGAGACCTGGTCTCCGAGGGCGTTTCCACTACCGGCTCACTACCGGCTCGCTAGAGCCGGAGCGCGTCGTCCGTGCTGGTGACGCCGCGCGTGTCGAAGAAGCGCTTCGACATCGCCGCGAGCTTGTCCGCGTCGTAGTCGCGGTGGTTCTGGACGAGGATCACCAGGTCGGCCGAGGTGACCGCGCCCTCCAGATCGTCCACCTTCATGACCTCGACGCCCGGCCGCCACTCCGCGACGTGCGGATCGTGATAGCTGATCTTCGCACCGAGATTGCCCAGGTCACGAGCGAGCGGAACGGCCGGGGACTCACGCTCGTCCCCGATGTTCGCCTTGTACGTGATACCGAGCAGCAGGATGTTCGCGCCGGTCGTGGCCAGGCCCGCCTCGTTGAGGATGTTCTGGGCACGCCGTGCCACGTAGGCCGGCATCGTGGCGTTGATCTCCTGCGCGAGCTCGACGAACCGGAACGGATAGCCGAGTCGTACGCGCACGTTGTGGCTCAGGTAGTTCGGGTCGATCGGGATGCAGTGACCGCCCACACCCGGCCCTGGGTAGAAGGCCTGGAACCCGAACGGCTTGCTGGACGCCGCCCGGATGACATCCCACAGGTCGATGTCGAGCCGGTGGCAGAACTTGGCCATCTCGTTGACGAGCGCGATGTTGACGTGCCGGTAGGTGTTCTCGAGCAGCTTGGCAGTCTCGGCCTCCCGGGTGCCCTTGGTCCGCACCACGGTGTCGATGAACCGTCCGTACAGGGCCGCCGCGGCCTCCGTGCACGCCGGCGTGTGACCGCCGACGACCTTGGGCGTGTTACGGGGGCCGAACTCCTCGTTGCCCGGATCGATGCGCTCCGGAGAGAACGCCAGGTGGAAGTCCTGACCCGCAATGAGGCCGCCGGCCTCGAGGAGGGGACGCACCAATTCGTCGGTGGTACCCGGGTAGGTCGTCGATTCGAGAATGACGAGCATGCCGGGCTGAAGATTGCGCGCGACGGCGTCCGTGGCCGACTGGACGGCACCGAGGTCGGGGCCGCCCTCCTCGAGCAGCGGCGTCGGCACGCAGATGATGGCCGCCTTGGCCGTGGCGATCTCGCGTTCGTCGGTCGTCGCGCGGAAGCCGCTCGCCTTCATGCTGACGATGTCGTCGTCGGAGAGATCGTCGACATGGGACCGGCCGGCGTTGAGCGACTCCACCAACGCCTGGTTGACGTCGAAGCCGATCACGGACATACCGGCCCTGGTCGCCTCGCGAGCCAGCGGGAGGCCCACGTATCCGAGCCCGAGAATTACTATGTCGACAGCCACGGTGACTCCTTGGTTCCTGGATGGGCACCGTACGCCCAGCCAAAGGTAAGACCGGTTCGGGCGGTCACACCCGAACCGAAGTTCGTCGGAATTCTGTTCTCGAGCCGGCTCAATCGCCGGAAAGGCAGCCCAGGTACGGGACGAGCGACTTCTTGAAGGCCTTCAGGTTGCCCGGAGTGTCGTTGAACCGCCAATCCGCACTGGAATGCGGCGGCGGCGCCTGGGTCCAGATCATTCCGATGACGTTCGGATGCTCGCGCATCCACGGCCCCAGACTGGCGATCCACTCGGCTTTGTGGGCCCCGGCCACACCCGTCTCGGCGAGGATGACCGGTTTTTTTCTTGTACGGAGCGAGAAGCTCCATGGTGGGATCGAACGTTTCGCTGGCCGACGGCTCGAAGCCGTATACGGAGCTCCCGACCCCGTAACCGGTGAAACCGACCAGATCCACGTAGTCGTCACCCGGCCAGAACTGGGAGATGCCCTGGACCGTCGCGCCACGAGCGATGTTCGGAGCCCAGAGCCAGAGGACGTTGGTCGCCCCCGCCTTGCGGAAGAGCTCCACCACGTGCCGCCAGGCCTCGCGGTACTCGCCTGGGGTGTTGCCGTTGACGTCGGCCGCCCATGGCGACCAGTTTCCGTTCATCTCCGGCGCATACCGGATGACCACCAGGTCGCCGTACTCGACGATGGTGTCGGCGATGCCACGGAATTCGGCGTCGCGCTTGCCCGCGATGATCGCCGCCAGCGACCAGGACTTCTGATTCACTTCCTTGCCCGGCTGTTTCGGCTGCACGGTGAGGAACGGAGTGCCCGCCGCCTCGCTCAGCCTGGACAACTCGAACGGAGCGCCGATGGAGGCGTAGACGCCGCGCCACATCGGCCGGCATCCCGTGTCCTTCGCGAACTCGTCGGAGTCCGCTGTGGCGTTCTTCTCGGAGGTGACTCCGAATGCCGGCTTCTTCGCCTTGAGCATCGAGACCGAGGCGCGGATCGGATTAGGTCGTAGAGCCTGATCTGTTGCGCTCATCGCGGACTGACTGCCCTGGAAAGAAGATGGTTGTCTCATCTCGCATCCAGCCAATAGCAGCAGCGGAAGCGCTAGCAAGTACCGTTTCATGATCACCTCCGATGGCAACCTCGATCTGCTGGCGGGTGCCCCACTTGAAGCGCATGCAGGAGGCGATGGCCCAGAGCCGCCACACCCGCAGTACCGACCACTGCCACAGGGTCGCGACAGGGGCGAGAACGATGAACCAGAACACCTGCGCCAGCCGGCTCTGATCGGACCGCCGAACCGTGAAGATCCGCAAAAGCTGGACGTAGCCGAAGACGATCAGCATGCCCAGGGTGATCGCGAGCATCTTCGCGTCCGCCAGCAGGGCGTCGGTCCCCCCGCCACGCAACCAGGCGATGGCGTCGGCCACCGGCTTGATGGCGATCAGCCAGGCCACGATGATGGTCGAGGCGATGGTCTGCACCCACTTCAGCGCGTGCACCCAGTAGGCGATCCGACCCAGGGGCAGATACTTGAACCGCCAGAAGGATCGGATGAACGATCCCCGCAGCCAGCGCAGGAACTGCCGCCGGTGGTTGCCGAGGCGCTCCGGCATGACGCAGAACGCGAAGGCATTCGACTGCTGGACCGTCTTGCCCCGGAGCAACGCCTGGATCGTCAGGTAGGAGTCGTCGGAGAATTCGACGCGACGCCCGAAGAACTCCTCGTTCGCGTAACCATGACGGCATTCGTCGATCACCTTCGCGCGGTACAGCGAGATCCCGCCCGAGTTGACGAGCACCGACCCCAGAGCCGAGGTGGCGGACCTGTCGGTGAGCTGCGAAGCCGTACACAACAGGTCCACGGCCCGGGCGATCACTCCCTTGAGGTTGTAGGTGAGGAACACCCCGGCGACCGACATGACCTCGGGATCGGCGAGCGGCTTGATCAAGTTCTCGAGCGCGTCCGGCGCGAGGCACGAGTCGGAGTCGATCGTGAGGTAGGCGTCGGCCCAGCCGGCGAAGCGCAGGGACGCGGCCACGTGAGTGGCCCGCTTGCCCCGGTTCCGGTCGCGGACCCAGACGAGCGGAACACCCGCCTCGTTCGCGGCCTCGATGGCCCACAGTTCGGTGGGCAGATAGTCCACTTTGTTCGAACCGTCGTCGCGGATGAAGATCGCGTCCGGAAGGCGGGTCTGCCCGAGAAGGCCGCGGATCGTCGCGATGACCGCGTCGACGTCCTCGTTGTAGAGGGGGACGACCGCCACCACCTTCAGCTTCGCCAAAGTGTCGACTTGCCGGGGTGTGACACGTTTGGGGCGGTCGAAGGTCGCGAGCAGGAGCTGCAGGAAGAACACGACGAACGCGAAGGCATAAACTACCTCGAACGCGGACACATCAGTGTCGAAGTGCTCGAACTTGGTCACGTGGTGGTAGCCCCACAGCGACGTGGCGCCGAGCATGAGAAGCACGGCGGGCAGACCTCGGCCAGGAGTCCACCGAGCGTTCTTGGCCGCCTTCGTCACGGCTTCATCCCACGTCTCCAGAAGAGACGCACACTCATCGCAAAAATCGTCACGACGCCGACCGCGGCGAGCAGTATCTCGAACAATCCGAGGTGGTTAGGCACGTAATCCCCGCTTTCGTAAACAGTTGATCTCCCTAGCAGCGGGGGCACATGTTACTCATGAGAACCTTTTTTCGCCTCCCCGGGAACCGGTATCTGAGGAACTTCCAGCACTGAGCGGCTTTGTCCTGTCAGGAGCATTTAGCCGACTAGCACCGGAACGGGCGCTCACTGCGAACCATTAGATACCGGCTAGTCCGACAAACAGAGAATGTCGCTGTTTCGACCGAATTGGGCTAGCGCGTGATCAGGTTCATGCTGATCGAAGCTGACCTGTTCCCATTCTTCGGCTACCGTCTTGCGCCATGACCTACGACTACGGCGAGGGCGCGGCTCCACGTGGTCAAGGCCAACCCAGGGGTCAACGGAATCCCGCTGACGCCGACCCGCCCCGGTACGGGGAGGTCCCGCCGCAGCGGCCGGCGCAAGAGCCGCGTCCGCGTCCGGCGGGCACCCCATACGGCGGTAACCCCTATGCGGCGGGCCACGGCGGCGCGCAGCCGCCGCAGGGTCATGGCAGCCCGCAGCCACCGCACGGCCATGGCGGTTCACAGCCGCCGCAGGGCTATGGCACGCCGCAGGGCTATGGCACACAGTCACCACAGGGCTACATCGCGCAGCCGCCGCAGGGCTACGGCGCACCATCGCCGGCCGGTTTCCGACCGCCTCGTCAGCGCTCGCCGCTGCAGGGCGACGCGGGTCAGCAAACCAGACCGCATCCAGACGGCGGCAATGCCGGCCTCTACGGAAACGCCGGAGGGAACCGCGTACCGGCGCAGTATGCGAGCAGTCCGAGCCGAGGCGACACCGCGCCGAGCCTGGTGCCGGAGCAGTCCGGAGGGTTCCTCAGCCGCCCGCCGGCGACCGCCCACGAGCCCAAGGGCGCCGACCCGGAGCCGAAGGCCGGGCGGCGATCCCGCAAGGCGCTCGTCTTCATGATCATCCTCGTGGTGCTGGGGATCGGCGGCGGGGCCGGCTGGTACTACCTGCGGGACTCTGCCAGCAAGCCTCCCACCGAACAGGAGCTCAGGGTCGCGGACCGGCAGGCCGACCCCGCACCCCTGACCGTGACCGAAGTCTTCCGCGGCGCAACGATTCCCGGCGCCCAAGGTCAGTACAAGGTCCTCAAGACGCAGGCGGCTCCCCACTGCGATACGGCCGCCGGTGGCGCCGTCGCGAAGGAACTGGCCTCGGCCGGCTGCAACCAGGTGGTGCGGGCAACGCTGACGTCGCCCGATGGCGCGCTGGTCATCACGGCGGGGATCTTCAACCTCGAGACCCAGAAAAAGGCCGAGGAGGCGGCGGCCGCGATCGAGACCGCCGTCGAGAAGGGGGAGGGCCGCTTCGGCGGCCTGGTCGCGGGCCAGGCGTCGAACATCATCAGCCGGGCCGCCGCGAACCTCACCTGGGACGTCCGCGGTCACTACCTGGTGTACTGCCTCGTCGCGAAGGCGGACGGCAGCGCGATCGCGGACGACGACGCTCGCGCGCGAACGGTCCGGACCGACCTGGCCGAGAAGCACCTCGGCGCCGTCGTCGACAAGCGGGCGACCGCCGGCGCTGCGAAGCCGGAGTCTTCGAGGCAGCCCTCGTGACTGCCTCTTCACCACATTCCAGTCCGTTCAATCGAAAGCCCGAAAAGGGGGTCAAGCGGTGGTCAGCCGAGGAGTTCTACCTGGTAAAGCGGCACGTGAGAGACTTTCACCCGTGCCCCTGAACAAGACGCAACTGATCGCCGTCCTCGGCAACGAGCTGTGGACCTCGAGCCTCAACCCCCATGCGGCCTGGGTGACCGCCGAGCTCCGCGAGCGGATGAAGCGGCCGCGGATCGGCGACCTGGTCGTCGAGTTCTCCGCGGGTCAACGCGGGGACGCGGACGGCGTCGGATGGCTGCGCGCCATCGAGTTCGCCGACGGCGCCGGTGGCGACAGCGTGAACATCGACGGCAGGCGCGTCGTCGACGCGTGGATGGTCGAGCCGATCGACAAGCCCGGACAGCCGATCCGGTGGAGCAACGCGACATTCTTCGCGATTCCGCTCCAGAATGCTCGGCAGTGGCTGGCCGCCGGCTGACCGGCGTCACACTGAGAAGGACTACGAAAACCGCGCCGACCCCCAGGGGTCGGCGCGGTTTTCGTAGTCCTGATCAGGGAAACGTGCGAAATCAGTCCTTCAGGAGCTGCCGGGCCATGACGATGCGCTGCACCTGGTTCGTGCCCTCGTAGATCTGGGTGATCTTGGCGTCGCGCATCATGCGCTCCACGGGGTAGTCGCGGGTATAGCCGTAGCCGCCCAGGATCTGCACCGCGTCCGTGGTGATCTCCATGGCCGCGTCCGAGGCGAAGCACTTCGCCGCCGCGCCGAAGTAGGTCAGGTCGGCGTCGCCGCGTTCGCTCTTGCCCGCCGCCACGTACGTCAGTTGGCGAGCCGCCTCGAGCTTCATGCCCATGTCGGCGAGCATGAACTGCAGGCCCTGGAAGTCGGCGATCGGCTTGCCGAACTGGCGGCGCTCCTTGGCGTAGCCGAGGGCGAAGTCGAGCGCGCCCTGGGCGATGCCGAGGGCCTGGGCCGCGATCGTCACACGGGTGTGGTCGAGGGTCTTCATCGCGGTGGCGAAGCCGGTGCCCTCCGCGCCGATCATGCGGTCCAGCGGGATGCGGACGTTGTCGAAGTAGACCTCGCGGGTCGGGCTGCCCTTGATGCCCAGCTTCTTCTCCGGCGCGCCGAAGCTGACGCCCTCGTCCGACTTCTCCACCACGAACGCCGAGATGCCGCGCGAGCGGGCCGCCGGGTCCGTGACGGCGAAGACCGTGTAGTACTCCGAGACGCCCGCGTTGGTGATCCAGCGCTTGACGCCGTTGAGGACCCAGTAGTCGCCCTCGCGGACCGCGCGGGTGGTCATCGACGCCGCGTCGCTGCCCGCCTCCGGCTCGGAGAGGCAGTACGAGAACATCGCCTCGCCCGCCGCGACCGGGGTCAGATACTTGCGCTTGAGCTCCTCCGAGGCCGACAGGATCAGCGGCATCGTGCCGAGCTTGTTGACCGCCGGGATCAGCGACGAACTGGCGCAGGCGCGGGCCACCTCCTCGATGACGATGGCCGTGGCGAGGGCGTCCGCGCCGGCGCCGCCGTACTCGACGGGAATGTGCGGCGCGTGGAAGTCCGAGGAGCGCAGCGCGTCGTACGACGCCTTCGGGAACTCCCCGCTCTCGTCGGCCTCGGCCGCGTTGGGCGCCACGCGCGCGTCACAGACGTCGCGTACGGCCGCACGGATGGTCTCGTGGTCCTCCGGCAGCTGATAGACGTCGAAATCAGACATGTACTGTGGCTCCTTCTCTGCGGCTCCCGGCCTCATGTTACCGACGCGTAGGCTACGCGCACTATTCTCGCTCGGAACGTCTGTCGGGTGGAAATTCTGCGCCGGCATGAGAAGGTGTGTGCCACGTACGGCGTCAGCCCCCCACCCCCGGCGCCCCGTGTGAGGAGTTCGCAGCGTGACCATCCCGTACCCGAGCAACCAGGCCCTGCCCGCGTTTCCCGAGGTGGAGGTGCCTTCCGGGGCCTCCCGGCCGCGGCTCGCGTTCCTCGGCACGGGCTATCTGGGCGCGACCTACGCGATCTGCTTCGCCGAGCTCGGCTACGAGGTCCTGGGTTTCGACGTCGACGAGGCGAAGATCGCCAAGCTGGGCGCCGGCCAGGTGCCGTTCCACGAGCCCGGCCTCGACGAGCTGCTGCGCACCAACCTCGCCTCGGGGCGGCTGCGGTTCACCACCTCCTACGAGACGGTCGCGGACTTCGCGGACGTGCACTTCATCTGCGTGGGCACGCCGCAGCGCGCCGACGGCATGGGCGCCGACCTCGCGTACGTCGAGGCGTCGGTGACCAACCTGGCCCGCCACCTGAAGCGCCGCGCCCTGATCGTGGGCAAGTCGACGGTCCCGGTCGGCACCGCCGAGTGGGTCGAGCAGTTGGTCGCCAAGCACGCCGACCCCGAGCTGGGTGTCGAGGTGGCGTGGTCGCCGGAGTTCCTGCAGGAGGGCTTCGCGGTCGAGGACGTGCTGCGCCCCAACCGCATCGTGGTCGGCGTCCGCTCCGAATGGTCGAACGGCATGCTGTACGCCGCGCACAAGGGCGTCTTCGACCTGGCCGCCACCGAGGACCGCGAGGTGCCGCTGGTGGTGACCGACTTCGCCACCGCCGAGCTGGTGAAGGTGGCCGCGAACGCGTTCCTCGCCACCAAGATCAGCTTCATCAACGCGATGGCCGAGGTGTGCGAGGTCGCCGGCGGTGACGTCACCCAGCTCGCCAAGGCGATCGGCTACGACCCGCGCATCGGCAACCGCTTCCTGCAGGCCGGCGTCGGCTTCGGCGGCGGCTGCCTGCCCAAGGACATCCGGGCGTTCCAGGCCCGGGCGCAGGAGCTCGGCGCGGGCGAGGCGCTGCGCTTCCTGCACGAGGTCGACCTGATCAACCAGCGGCGTCGCACCAGGGTGCTCACCCTGGCGGCCGAGCTGCTCGGCCGCCGGGCCGGCCCGGCCGGCCCCGACCTGTCCGGAACCCGGATCGCCGTGCTCGGCTCCGCCTTCAAGCCCAATTCCGACGACGTACGCGACGCGCCCGCGCTCGCCGTCGCGACGGCGCTGTCCACGGCCGGCGCGGACGTCCACGTGTACGACCCGCAGGGCATGGAGAACGCGCGGATCAAACAGCCTACGTTGACGTACGAGACCTCCATGGTCGAGGCGGTGACCGGTGCCGAGCTGGTGTGCGTGCTCACCGAGTGGGCGGAGTTCCGCAACGCGGACCCGTTCGCGCTCGGCGACCTCGTCGCCGGCAAGCGGGTCATCGACGGCAGGAACTGCCTGGACCCGGCGCGGTGGGCGCGGGCCGGCTGGCTGTACCGCGGCATGGGCCGCCCCACGCCCGCACTCTGAAGACTGACCGTTTCGCCTCCGCGGCCGCGAACCTGCCGGGTTCGCGGCCGTTTCCATTGATCTCGACCCGCTTGGGCCTGTTCTAATGAGGTGTCGGAAGGGCATGCTTCGGGTGGGGCCGGTCTAGGAGGGTGCCGTGGCGCAGTCGGGAGAGCCGGACAGCTACGACGAGGAGTTGGCCCGGATCGACGCGTCGATCGCGGAACTGAAGATTCGCGACATGGCCGCGGCCAAGGAACGCACCACCATCGCCAGCAAGATCCAGGCCGCGCAGTTCCAGCGGGACATCCTGGCCCATGCCAACCAGCAGCGGAAGCGGGCGGCGACGGCGAAGACCACCCGCCGGGTGCGCCGGCGACCCGCCGAGGCGGCCGGGCCCGCCGAGGGCCGTCCGTCGTGGTCGCCGCCCGGCACGCCGCACACCGGGCCACCCGGACAGGCCACCGACGGCGTGACCGTTCTGGTGGACGACCCGCCGCCGACCGAGGAACCCGCGCCGCCACCGCCACGCCGCCGGGTCGCCCCGCCGCCGGAGCACCCACCGCCGCATCCGCCCGAAACGTCGTCGCAGTCGGTGCAGAACATCCTGCTCGGCCTCAGCGCGCTGGTGCTCGGCGTCGCGGCGGTGGTCTTCGCCGGCGCGGCCAGCAACGCGGTCGGGCGCGCCTTCATCCTCGCCCTCGCCACCGGCGTCGCCCTCGTCGCCGCGCCGGCGATCGCCCGCCGGGGCCTCACCTCGACCGGTGAGACGCTGGCCGCGGTCGGCCTCGTCCTGCTGCCGATGACTCTGTACGCCCTGCACGGCAGTCCCGCGCTCGGCGGCACCGCGGTCCCGCCCCCGGTGTTCCTCGGCGTCACGCTGCTGATCACCGCCGCGGCCTCCTTCGCGTACGCCGGTGCCACGCGGCTGGCCGCGCCGCGGTACGCCACCGTGGTGGCCGTGCAGCCGGTGCCGCCGCTGCTCGCGTACCCGGTGATCGAGAGCCCGGCCGGCTGGGCGGTCGCGCTGACCGCGGTGGCCGTGATCGATCTGTTGCTGCTCACCACCGTGATCCGCAGTGGGCGGCTGGTGCCGCGCTGGCCGGTGGGCCGCCCGGTGGCCGGCGACCGGGAGTCGCTGGCCGAGGCGGACGCCCGCGACATCGGCGCCCGCGACTTCGAGACCCGGCTCGATCCGGCCGATCCCAGCTCCTACGACCCGGCCGTGCGCGTCGCCGAGGCCGATCCGGCCGGCACCGACGCCGGCTACGGCACCCCGGACCGTCCCGAGTCGCGGCCCGAGGAACCCGATCTGATCATCGACGGGCTCACCGGCAACCGGCGACGGCGCTGGCTGCCGACCCGGATCTTCCCCGGCGCGCGGCCCGCGGGCGCGCCGCCGGCCGGCTCCGTGCCCCTCGCACCTCCCGCCACCCCGCCGTCCGCGGGGTGGTTGCGGCAACTGACGTTCGGCCTGCTGTGCCTCGCCGCGGCCGGGGCCCTGGTGTACGCGAGCGCCGGGCTGATCGGGGCGGACGCGGTGGCTGACGCCGTACGCTCCGGACTGATTCTGATCCTGGCTGCCGTCACCGCGGCGGCGGCGGCGCGGCTGGTCGACCAGACCCAGGCCAGCAACATCGCCGGAGCGGTGCTGACCCTCGCGGTCATCGCGGCCTGCGCGCGCATCGCCGACGTGGCGTCGCCGGCCTGGACCCTGGCGGCCGCGGCCGCCGCCGTCGCGGTCACCGGCGCGGCCGTCCGCATGCTTCCCGACGAGGTACGCCGCGGTCCGCAGTATGCGTCGGCCGCCGCGCTCACCCTGATCGGCCTGTTCGTGGCCGTCGACGCCATCCGGGCGGCACTCGCGCCGGTCCAGGCCGCACGGCCGGTCTGGGACGCGGACACCGCCGCGTACGCGGGCCGGATCGCCGAGGCCGCCGGCGACTCAGGCTGGCTGCTCGCGCTCAGCGCCCTGCTGGCGACCGTCGCCGCCGCGCTCGCCCTGCCGGCGGAATACCGGCGCGAAGGCGCGGTCACCGGGGTCGCCCTGACCGCCCTGGCCGTGCCCGCGTCGCTCGGCCTGCCCTGGTCCGAGGCGCCCTGGCCGCTGGTGATCGCCGCGATCGGCATCGGCGCCGCCGGCCTGCTCGCGCCGACCCGCCGGGTCGCCGTCGCCCACATCGCCGCCGCCGGCGTGGTCGGCGGGTTCGGCGCCGGCGCCGCGCTGAGCGCATCGTGGCTCACCGCCGCCGTCCTGACCGCGCTGGCCGGCGCCGGCGTCATGGTCGCGGTCGCGGCCCGCCAGATGCCGGTACGCCTGTACGCCTGGCTGGTCGGCGACTGGGCCTCCGGAGCGGCCGCCCTCGCGATCCCGGGCGCCGTGGTGACCGCGGTCCTCGCCGTCGACGACCCCGGCGGCGGCCCGCCGCCCACCGAGGCGGTCACGGTGCCGGCGCTCGCGCTGGGCTTCCTCGCCGTGGCCGGGACGCTCACCTACGCGGCGGTGTTCCAGGTCGCGCGCCGCGAGGTCAGCCTTCCGATGACCGCCGGGGCCGGCCTCGGCGCGGTGGCCCTGGCCCTGGCCGCGCTGCTCTCGCCCGGCGCCACCGCGGCCGACATCTGGGTCGGCGCGCTCCTGCTCGTCGCCGCCGCCCTGCTCTTCTTCGCCAAGTCGCTGGACCACGGCCGCCGCGCCGACCGGCTGCTCGACGGCCCCGACATCGCCGCGGCCGCCGCGACCGTGGCGGTCTGCGGGGCGCTCGCCCGGGTCGCGGCCCTCGCCTTTCCGGATGCGCCGCTCGCCGTCGGCGCGGTCGTGATCCTCATCGTCGCGGCCGGCGTCCACTCGCTGCCGGAGGACTGGCGCCGCGGCCCGGTCCGCGGCGTCAGCCTGGCCGGCCTGGTCGTCGCCGCCATCGCCGGCTGGCAGGCGCTGGGTGACGGCCTGCGAATCATGGCCGCTCCCGGACCGATCTGGTCCTCCGACGTCAGCGGCTACCCCACGGCCGCCGAACCCGGCGCGTGGCAGGCGCCGTTCGCCCTGGTGATCATCGCGATCGCCGCGACCGCCGCACTGCCCCTCCCGGCCCGGTACGACGTCAGTGCCGTCTGCGTCGCGCTGGCCACGATCGGCGCACCCGCGGCCTTCGGCCTGCCCTGGTGGTCACCGCTGCTGATCGGCGGCGCCGTCGCCCTCGGGTACGGGATCGCGTCGGTGGCCGCCACGGACCCCCGCGCCGCGCTGAGCCGCGTCGGGGTCGCCGCCGTGGCCGCCCTGCACGCCGCCGGCGCCGGCCTGATCCGGCCCTGGTCGACGGCGCTGGCCCTGGGCCTGATCGTGCTCACCGGCACGCTGGTCGCCTGGCTGGCCCGCGCCGACCTGACCCCCGCCGCCCGGCGCCGGTGGGCCGAGCGTGCCGAGCTCGACGAGGTCATGGCGTACACACTCGACGACACGGGCATGCCCCGGCACCGGGCCCAGATCGGCGGCGCCGCCACCATGGGTGCGCTACTCGCGGCCCCGGGCGTGCTGGCCGCGATCGCCGCGGACCAGCACCGCTCGGCACAGGTCGTGCTGACCGCCGCCCTGGCCGGGTCCAGCCTGATGCTGTCCCTGCTGGCGGTCGCCGGCCGCTGGGTGCCGCAGTATCTGCCGTGGGCCACGATCGGCCTGGTCGGCGGCGCCACCATCACCGCCGTCGCCTCCGTACCGAGCGACTACCCCACGGCCCTGTACGCGGCCGCCGCCGCTCTGCTCGGCGTGGTCGCGGAGCTCCTACGCGGCACGGTGCCGGCGCCGGGGCTGACCCTCGCCCCGCCGCACACCTGGCGGCCCGCTCCGCCGCACCCCTGGCGTCCCGCCCCGCCGCAGAGCTGGCGCGAACAGCAGATCGCGCGGCCAGGCCGGGCCGGGCTGCGTCCAAGCGGGCTGCGCGGGCGCTGGCTCGTCGGCCCGGCCACCGGCGCGGTGATCGTCGCGGCGCTGCCCACGGTCCTGGCCCTGTTCTCCATCGCACCGGCGCTGCGCGCGGCGCTGTTCGACCCGCTCGGGCAGCTCAGCGCGATCTGGGACGGTCCGGTAACCGCCCTCACCGACCCCGCGCAGGGCAGCGTCGACGGCACCAGCGTGCTCGCCACCGTGCTGCTGACCGTGGCCGCGGCGCTGGCCGCCCTCGGTTTCGGCGGCAAGCCGGCCGAGGCCGTACCGGTCATCCTGCCGGGCCTGGCGATCACCCTGCTGATCGCGCCCATCGCGCTGGACGCCCGATGGCCGGCGTCGACGGCGGCGGCCCTGGTGGTGTTCACGATCGCCATGCTCGGCCTGGCACTGACCCCGCCCCCGGTCGCGACCCGCGCCACCCTGCTGCACACGACCCGCACCATCGTCTTCGTCATCGGCCTGCTCGGCGGGGGTGCCGGCCTCGCCGGCAGCCTGGCGACCCGGGAGCTGACGCTGTTCACGCTGGGTTGCGCCGTCGGCGTCGGCCTGGTCGCCGCGATCGCCGGCCGCAGCCGCCACGCCCGGGTGCTGGGCTGGCTGTTCGCCGCGGCGATGGGCCAGTTCTTCGTCCTCGCCGTGGCCCTCGTCGCCGGCCTCACCCACGAATGGGCGGCCTTCGGCGTCCTGGCGGTCGGCGCGGCGCTGCTCATCCTCGAGGCCGCGCTGCCGCGCCTCGGCCTGCCGGAGTACCGCCTCGAGGCGACGACGGTGGAGTGGAGCGGCTACGCCTCGGCGCTGCTCGCGGGAGCCCTCGCCTACGACTCCCCATCCCACCTCGCGGCCCTGCTGGCGGCCTGGGGCGCGGTCCTCGGCCTCGCCGCGACCCGGCCGGGCCGCACACCCCACCAGCGCCGCAACCTGTTCTGGCTGGCGGTCGGCTTCGAGATCATCGGCATCTGGCTGTTCGTGGCGCTGGCGGACGTGGCGCTGCCGGAGGCGTACACGCTGCCCTTCGCGGCGCTGGCGCTGCTGGTCGGCATCCTGGAGGCCCGTCAGCGGCCGGAACTGAGCAGTTGGGCGGCGTACGGCCCCGCGCTGCTCGCGGCCTTCGTCCCGACCACCGGCCTGGTGATCGCCACGGACGCGGGCGACCTCCGCGAAATGCTGCTCCTGTTGGGCGCGGTAGCAACACTGATCATCGGCTCCCGCCTCCAGCAGCAGGCCCCGGTGGTCATCGGCGCAACGGCGACGGCGGTCGCCACCCTGCACTTCGCCACGACGCTGGTCGGGCCGTGGCTGGTGCTGGTGCCGGTCGGCGTGGTCCTGCTCTTCCTGGGCGCGACCAACGAGAACCGGCGAAGGACCCAGGAACGGCTGCGAGGGGCGCTGGTCCGGATGCGCTGACTAGCCCAGAAGCTTGGCCCGCAGCGCTTCGTCCTTCTCCGCGACGACCTGCTCGAGATTCGCCTGGAAGGCCCGCATCTTCGCCAGCAGCTCCGGATCGGAGGCGGCGAGGATGCGCACCGCCAGCAGCCCCGCGTTCCGCGCACCGCCGATGGAGACCGTAGCGACCGGAACCCCGGCCGGCATCTGCACGATCGACAGCAGCGAATCCATGCCGTCGAGGTACTTCAAGGGCACAGGCACCCCGATCACCGGCAGCGGCGTCATGGCGGCGACCATGCCGGGCAGGTGCGCGGCACCGCCCGCGCCCGTGATGATGACCTTCAACCCGCGGTCGGCGGCCGTCGTCGCATAGTCGACCATCTTCTGGACCGTACGGTGCGCGGAAACCACGCCGACCTCGAACGGCACGTCGAACTCGGCGAGCGCCAGCGCCGCCGCCTCCATCGTGGACCAGTCCGAGTCACTGCCCATGATCACGCCGACGCTGGGTGCCATCACTCGCCTTCCTGCAGCCACCGGGCGGCGCGGGCGGCCCGAGCGCGTACCGATGTCATGTCGTCACCGAGCACGGTCACGTGCCCGATCTTGCGTCCGGGACGGACCTGCTTGCCGTACAGATGAACCCGGACCCCGGGATCCGCGGCGAAAAGATGATGAAGCCGCTCGTCCAGCGTCATCCCACCGGGGGCCCCACCGAGCACATTCGCCATGACGACGGCGGGAGCGGTGAGCGAGGTCTCCCCCATCGGATAGTCGAGCACGGCCCGCAGATGCTGCTCGAACTGCGAGGTCCGAGCCCCCTCGATGGTCCAGTGCCCCGAATTGTGCGGTCGCATCGCCAGCTCGTTGACAACGATCCCGGCCTCGGTCTCGAACAACTCGACGGCCAGCAACCCGACAACCCCGAGCGCATGAGCGAGGTCGATGGCAAGCTGCTGGGCCTCGACGGCAAGCTCCTCGGGAAGCTCGGGAGCGGGCGCAAGCACCTCGACACAGATCCCGTCGCGCTGCACGGTCTCCACCACGGGATAGGCGGCAACCTGCCCGAACGGCGACCGAGCGACAAGAGCCGCGATCTCCCGCCGAAGCGGCACCCGCTCCTCGACGATCAGCTCCACCCCGGTGGCGACAAGCTCCTGTGCGGCCGCGACATCGGCAAGCATCCACACGCCACGCCCGTCGTAGCCACCCCGGACAGCCTTGGCGACAACCGGCCACCCGGATGCCCTTCCCGCCTGAGCCCCAGCTCCAGAGACCGCCTCCCGGCGACCGCCGACAGCGTCGGCGCCCATGCCGCCGTTCGCGCCGGCGACCTCGGCGACCTCGGCGGCGAAGTCGGCGATGTCCGCGGCGGTCGACACGGGCCGCCATCGCGGCACGGGCGCGCCCAGCTCCGACAGCCGCTCCCGCATCCGCCGCTTGTCCTGCGCAAAGACGATCGTCTCTGCACCCGGATAGATCTTTACGCCCTCCGCAGCCAGGGCGGCGATGTGCCCGGTCGGCACATGCTCATGATCAAAGGTGACGGCATCGCAGCCCTTGGCAAACTCACGAAGCGCCGAAAGGTCCGTATGCGTGCCACTCCGCACATCCGCGGCAACGAGAGCGGCACTGTCGTCGGGCGCCTCGGAAAGCACGCGCAACGACTGCCCCAGAGCGATCGCGGCCTGGTGGGTCATCCGGGCCAACTGCCCGCCGCCCACCATGCCGACAACGGGAAGACCGGTTCGAGTATCCATCGCTGACCAAGCCTAACGACTGCACCTTGGCAGCCAGGAGGCGGCCGCTGGTAAGCAAGACCATTACTCGGGTAGCCCACCATGCACCCGAGCCGCAAACCGGCGCAGCGCGCCGGGGCGCGAGCCGGCGCAGCGGCCCGGGCGCGACCCGGCGCAGCGGCCCGGGCGCGAGCCGGCACAGCACCTCGGAGAGCAAGCAGGCCTGGCGCCCCAGGAGCAAGCAGGCGCAGCGCACCACGAAGACCGACCCGCGGGCGCTCGCCACACGCAGAGCAGCCCCGGCGCACCACCAAGACGAGCCCACGCCGCGACGTCGACAGGCACAGACCGCCCTCCTTCTGCACCCCGAGGGGTTCCCCGCCAGGGGCGAGCGGCACGTCGGAGAAGTGCGCGCCGAGACGTCGCGTACGCGCCGGTCAGAGCAGCGGCCGGACGCGCGTCCGGAGCTTCGGGTCAGGTTGTCAGGCGGGCCTGGAGCTCCGCCGGGGTTGTCGCGGGTCGGTCGCAGACGAAGCCTCGGCACACGTAGGCCGTCGGGCGGCCGTCGGTCAGGGGGCGGTTCGCAAGGAGTGGGACGTCCGGCTTGTCCGGTGGGCCCGCGACGATCACCGTTCCCGGTGGGGCGTGGCGGTGGGCCGCGGCCAGGAGAGGGTCGTCCGGGTTCTCGGTGGCGATGGCGATCTCGTACGGGCCTGCCAGCACCGCCTCGGCCACCGTCGCCGAGTAGCCGGCGAAGCGGGGATGGCTGCCGATCAGGGGCCCGACCGTCTCGAGCGCCGCGTCCGCCGCCTCGCGGTAGCGCATGTCGCCCGTCAGGGCCGAGTACGCCACGAGGCCCGCGCAGATGGCCGCGAGGCCCGACGGCGTGGCGTTGTCCGTGGGGTCGGCCGGTCGGGTCACCAGCCGCTCGGCGTCGTCGGCCGTGTCGTAGAAGCCGCCCTGGCCGGTGCCGAAGTGGGCCAGCGCCACGTCCAGGAGCCGGCCGGCCGATGCGAGCCAGCGGCCGTCTCCCGTGAGCTGGTGCACCGCGCAGAATGCCTCCGCCACGGCGCCGTAGTCCTCGAGCACGCCGGCTGGATCTCCGACGAGACCGTCGCGCGAGACGCGGCGCAGGCGGCCGTCGACGATGTGCCGGCCGGCCAGCACGTCGGCGAGGGCCACGGCCGCCGCGCGGGACGTGGGCGAGCCGAGGAGCGCGGCGTGCTCCACCAGCGCCGTGATGGCGAGCCCGTTCCACGACGCCACGACCTTGTCGTCCCGGGCCGGTTGGGGTCGCGCGGCCCGGGCGGCAAGAAGCCGGCCGCGCACATCCCGCCACCGAGCCACGACCTCGGCAGCAGCGTCATCGTCCCGGCCGCGCACGCCACCAACACCACCGGCATCCCCGCCGCGCACGCCACCGACGCCGGCTGCGTCCGGATCAAGCGCGTCGGGGAGGCCGTCGATGTCGCGGGCCAGGATCAGCACGCTGCTGCCGTGCTCGAAGGTGCCCTCGGCGGTGACGCGGAAGAGATCGGCCGCCCACCGCCCGTCCTCTTCGCCCAGCGCCTCTGTGAGCTGCGCCGGCGTCCACGCGTACGTGAGGCCCTCGACGCCGTCGGTGTCCGCGTCCAGCGCCGAGGCCAGGCCGCCGGCGGGTGTGGCGAGGTCTCGCAGGAGGAACTCGGCCGTCTCGTCCGCGATGCGGCGGGCGAGCGGGTCGCTCGTCAGCCGCCACAACTGGGTGTAGACGCGAAGCAGGAGGGCGTTGTCGTACAGCATCTTCTCGAAGTGCGGCACCGTCCAGGTGGTGTCGACGGCGTAGCGGGCGAAGCCGCCCGCCAATTGGTCGTATATGCCACCCCGGGCCATCCGCTCCGCCGTGTGGCGGACGATCTCCAGGTCCTCGGCGGCGCCGGTGCGCTGGTGGCGGCGCAGCAGGAACAGCAGGTTCATGTGCGGCGGAAACTTGGGGGCGCCGCCGAAGCCGCCGTTTTCCTGGTCGTGGTCCTTGGCGAGCCGGACCGCCGCGGCGTCGAGCAGGGACGCCGAGATCGGGGTGGTCGGGCCGCCGACCATTTGGGCGCCGCCGATCGCCTGGACCACCGCCGAGCCCTGCTTGACGACGTCGTCGCGCTGGTCGCGCCACGCGGTGGCCACGGAATCGAGCAGGCGGGAGAAGGCGGCCCGGGGGTAGTAGGTGCCGCAGAAGAACGGCTCGCCCTCCGGAGTGGCGAACACCGTCATCGGCCAGCCGCCCTGCCCGGTCATGGCCTGCGTCGCGGTCATGTAGACCGCGTCGACGTCGGGGCGCTCCTCACGGTCCACCTTGATCGCCACGAAGGCGGCGTTGACCTGGCGGGCGATCTCCTCGTCCTCGAAGGACTCGTGCGCCATCACGTGACACCAGTGGCAGGCGGCATACCCGACGGAGATGAGCACCGGCACGTCCCGCCGGCGGGCCTCCTCGAACGCCTCCGCCGACCAGGGCCACCAGTCGACGGGGTTGCCGGCGTGCTGGAGCAGGTAGGGCGAGGTCGCGGTCGCCAGACGGTTGGCCATGGCTCCAACCTAGTCCGGCCGCACGCGGAAGAACCTTACGAAGCGCCGTCGGCTCGCAGCGGCACGATCTTGGCAGGCGCGGCGTCGGCGAGATGCACCAGCGCCGGGACGATCTTGTCGACGGGAAGTGGACGGCTGAAGTGATAGCCCTGTGCCGCCGTACAACCGAGGGCGAGCAGGGCCGCGCGCTGCTCCGCGGTCTCCACGCCCTCGGCGACGACCCTGGCGCCCAGCCGGGCGCCCAGCTCGACCGCCCCGCGGACGACGGCCGCCGCGGCGGGCGAGTCGGTCATCTCGGTGACGAAGGAGCGGTCCACCTTGAGCTCGTCGACCCGGACCCGGGTGACGAAGGCGAGCGAGGAGAAGCCGGTGCCGAAGTCGTCGACCGAGATCTGCACCTGCATCTCCCGCAGCGCGGCCAGCACCTCGTCCACGACGCCCTGGTCGCTGACCGCCACCGACTCGGTGATCTCGAGCACCAGCCGCCCCGGCACCATGCGGTGCCGGCGCAGGGCGTCGGCCACCTGCGCCGGGAAGGTCGCGTCGAGCAGGCTGCGGGCCGAGACGTTGACGGAGACGGGTACGTCGACGCCCGCCGCCGCCCACGCCGCGGCCGCCTCGAGGGCGCGGTCCAGAACATAGCGGGTGAACGGGGCGAGGAGCTCGCCGACTTCCACGGTCTCCACGAAGACGGCGGGCGTCAGCAGGCCACGGCGCGGATGGTTCCAGCGGATCAGTGCTTCCACGCCGGTCGGTGCGCCGGTGTCGAGGTCGACCTCGGGCTGCAGCATGAGGATGAGCTGGTCCTTCGCGATGAGCGCGTCGTGCAGCTCGGCGGGGAGAGCGAGGTGGTCGGTGCTGCTGGCGTCGCGGGCGCTGTCATAGGCGGCGACGCCGACGTGCAGCTCCTTCGCCTGCTCCAGCGCAATGCTCGCCCGGCGGATCAGCTCGCTGAGATCGGCGTGGCCGGCGCGCTCCACCACGACGCCCACGGCAACGTCGAGGACGAGCCGCACTCCCCCGATCTCGGTGGGCAGGCCGAGGCTGTCGACGATCTCCCTGGCCCGCCGGACGGCCTGCGGCAGCGGGCTGGGCGCCCCGCGCAGGGACGTCGCGGAGTCGGTGAGGGTCGCGACGGCGGGTAGCAGCAGGGCGAACTCGTCGTCACCGAGGCGCGCCACGAGCTCCCCCTTGCGGGCGAGATCGGTCAAGCGTACGGCGACCGTACGCAAGACGTCGTCGCCTGCCCCGTGACCGAGCGTGCCGTTGATCTCCCGGAAGTTGTTGAGATCGAGCAGCAGGACCGCGACGGCCTGGTCGCGGTGCAACGACCGGAGCAGCTCCTCGCCGTCGGCGAGCAGCGCCCGGCGATTGGCGAGACCGGTCAGTTGATCGTGGACACCGTCGTGCGCGACCCGGGCGTCGAGCAGGGCGAGCCGCTCCCGCGTCGCCGCATCATGCAGCGCGCCCGCCAACACGTCGGCGTACGCGGAAACAGCCAGCTCATCGCGGGCAGCGGGCATGGTCGGCTCGGCCAGCCAGACGGTGAGCTCGCCGACCGTCGTGCCCCCGACCGCCATGGTCCGGCTGATGACCGGTCCCGGAGCCGCACCCGGCACCGCATCGGGCAGGGCGTCGCCAAGATACCGCCGGTCGCCGCGTCCGGATTCGCTGTCCACCGGCGCGGGCGGCAGCGAAACCTCGATCTCCGCACGCCGTGCACCGAAGACGTCCAGCGCGCCCCGCAACCCGGCCTCGGCCACCGCCGCCTCCGTCGGGCCGCCGAGCGTACGGGTAGCCCGCGCGAACGCCTCCCACACCCGGCGCTCCTCCTCGGCGCGAAGGTGATATCGGTAGGTTCGCTGCAGCAGCCACAGCACGGGCGCCAGGGCGAGGAGCCACAGCGGCTCGTTGACCAGGGCATACAGCGCCGAGAGTCCGACCAGGACGTTGCCGACGAACATCGGCAGCTTGGCGTGCAGCGCCCGCGCGACGATCTGCGCGGGCGTCGCGTCCCGATGCACCGACAGCGTCAGCACGGCCAGGCCGAGGGTGATGGCAAGGTAGGTCGCGGCGCCGGCGATCAGACCGAGGTGCGCACGGGTGCCGCTCATGGACCCACCCGTGATCGCGTACGCGACCCAGATCGCACCGCTCGTCCCCAGGGCGAGGCAGGCGGCGAGATGAAGCACGTCGGCGACCGCCCGCTGGCCGTTGAGCCAGGTGATGAGCAACCACGCGGCGGCGGCACCGACGAGGGTGGCGGCGGGCAGCCATCCGGGCGGCGCCAGCGCGAAGCCGAGGACGAACGCGGTCTCGCCCCAGGAGACGCTGACGGTTCCCCGCCCCACCCGCACCCGCAGTTGTGCCAGTTGCGCCAGTCCGACGAGGGCTATGGCAGACGCGACGCCCACCGCCGACGGATGCGCCAGGGCCAGCGGTCGTTCCCACGGAAGTAACGCCGCGAGAACGGCGAGGACCACGGCGACGCCGACCACACCACCGGTCAGCATCCGTACGCCGACAGTGCGCCGGACAACCGCAGAGAACCGATCACCGGCATCCCGGTGGACCGAGGAGGAAACAGCCGACGATGAGGTCATGCCACCACCCGGCCGATCCGGTGTGGAGGTGGGAGCCGCAAGGGCCGACCGTGCTCGGGGTGGCACCGCAGAGCGCTGACCAGCGGCACAGGAGGATGCACGTGCATCTGCAGTGGAGGAAGCGGGGGGCGGATGATGGTCACCGACTGCCCCCTTTCCGCGCAGGGTCGAGGGACATCAAAGCCCCCCGGCGGAAGGCTAAGCCAATCCGGCGGAACGCAACAGGGGTTGACGGAGAAGCATTGTCG
This sequence comes from Couchioplanes caeruleus, assembly GCF_003751945.1. Lineage (NCBI taxonomy): Bacteria > Bacillati > Actinomycetota > Actinomycetes > Micromonosporales > Micromonosporaceae > Couchioplanes > Couchioplanes caeruleus. Next base: position 3,207,290 of record NZ_RJKL01000001.1, read on the forward strand.
AAGGCCGAATCGATGCAGCTCGCCGATGCCGCAGGTCAGGGCGCCTTGACACAGTGGACCGCAGCCGTGAGTAACTAGGCGCGTTCGCCCCGATCAAGGTCATCCGCCGAGGTCCGCCCGGACGCCGGGCGCTTGACCTCACCGTCCGCAACATCGTCATCCACAGTGGAGCCTCCGGCGCCGCCGGAGGCCGATCCGGGAGCGACCTCACTGCGAGCGAGATCGGCATCCAGCCGGGCGACCTCCGCCTGCCGCGCCACATCTCTCTCGTCGGGAAAACTGTCGGGAAGCCGACGCAACCGCTTGTTCATATTGCGGATCAGCAGGACGGTCGCCACCGACAACAACACGATGATGAAGAGGCCCATCGGCCCAGCCAGGCCACCGGACCGGGTGTCCCCGAAGTTGTTGACCGCCACGACAAAGTTCACCCCATAACGGTACGCCCTCCGCCGCCTGGCGTCCCCTCGGGCTCCCGCAGATCATGGCGGCCCGCCGTGGGTCCGACAAGTCCGGACACCGGGCGCATCTCCCCCGCCGCGCGAGACCCACACCACGCCACCCGCCGATAAGCATGACAAAGTCACGACCAGGTCACGGAGACCGTCGAACCGTGAGGAACCGACGCGGGACGCCCCAGAACCGCGGAAGGCAGCCCCGGCCGCGGGAGGCGGCCGCGGAACGCCCGACGGACCCCCGGAGGCAGCCCCGGCCGCGGAACGCCCGACTGACCCCGGGAGACAGCCCGGCCGCGGGATTCGACGACGGCTCCCCGTCAGTGGATCTCGGCCGACTCCCGGATCCCCGCGAACAGGTCCGACTCCGGCGCCGGGCTGTCGACCAGCGACCGCGCCAACTCGAAGTCCTCCGTCGGCCACACCTTCTGCTGCAGCTCCAGCGGCACGTGGAACCAGAACCCGTCCGGGTCCACCTGCGTGGCGTGGGCACGCAGCGCGTTGTCGCGAATCTCGAAGTACTCTCCGCACTCCACCCGCGTGGTGATCTTGTCGCCGCGGTCCGGGCGGCCCTCCGCCTTCTCGAGCCACTCGGCGTAGGGCGACTCCAGGCCGGCGGCGAGCATGCCCTCGTGCAGCGCGAGCATCCGCGCCCGGCTCCAGCCGGCGTTGTAGTAGAGCTTCAGCGGCTGCCAAGGCTCGCCGAGCTCGGGATACTTCTCCGGATCACCGGCCGCCTCGAACGCCACGACCGAGATCTTGTGGCACATGATGTGGTCCGGGTGCGGGTATCCGCCGTTCTCGTCATACGTCGTCATCACGTGCGGCTTGAACTCGCGAATGAGCTTGACCAGCGGCTTCGCACCCTCGACCGGGTCGACGAGGCCGAAGCAGCCGTCCGGCAGCGGCGGAAGGGGATCGCCCTCGGGCAGCCCCGAGTCCACGAAGCCCAGCCACGCCTGCTTGACGCCGAGGATCTCGCGCGCGCGGTCCATCTCCCGGCGGCGGATGTTGGTGATGTCGGCCAGCACCTCGGGACGGTCCATCTTCGGGTTGAGCACACTGCCGCGCTCCCCGCCCGTACACGTGGCGACCAGCACGTCGACACCCTCGGCGACATAGCGGGCCATGGCGGCCGCGCCCTTGCTGGACTCGTCGTCGGGGTGCGCGTGCACCGTCATCAGACGCAACTGCTCAGCCACTGATATCTCCCTCGACCGGACCTGTTGTCGCAGGCCCCGGCTCCGGCTGCGAAGATGGACACGGCCATTCTGGCCGATGGCACCGACACTTTTCGCAGGAGAGGCCCCCTGGTGAGCGAGACGCGCGCCACAGCGCCGGTATTCCCGCCGGGTCGTTATGGCCGGCGCCGCGACGGTCGACGCCGCCTGCTCGTACCCGTGATCTTCGCCGTGGTGGTCGCGGTCACGGCGGCGACCCTGGCCGTCCGCCTCTACCAGCAATACGGCAACCCGCACTACGACGCCCAGATCGTCCGATGGACCGGGGCGACAGAAACCCAGATAACCATCGATTTCACCGTACGGGTGCCAGCAGGCGGCGCGGCAGCCTGCGATCTACGGGCGCGTGACTATGCGGGCAATCAGGTCGGAATCCGGACAGTGACCGTACGAGCGGCCGCCGGCGGCAGCACGATCGAGGCATCGGAGGTCGTGCCCACCACCGCCAAGGCCTTCGTGGGCGAGGTCCTCCGCTGCCGCGCAGCCGCCTGAATTCGCCGCCCACCGCGACGAAACGGCTGTTCGGCGAGCTGAGGAAGCCGCGCCCGCGGCGAGAAGGCCTCGACGGCATCGGCCGGATCGGCGCCACGGCCGGTCGAAACTGTCGGACCCGCACGCTACAAAGGCAGGAACCACCCGGCACCCGCCGGTGGGGTCCCGCGCCGCCACGATCCGCTCGCGGATCTCCCGTTCACCGTGCGTTATCGAGCGAACCGGCCGCAGGCACACCGCTGGTAAGCTAGGTGATTCGCTCCGTACGCCTGTCCCGCCCCAAGGAGAAGAGTCTGTGACCAGTTCAGAAGCGTCGAAGACCTGGCTCTCCCAGGACGCTTACGACCGGCTGCAGGCCGAGCTCGACGAGTTGATCGCAGCCCGGCCGGCCATCGCCGCCGAGATCAACGCCCGCCGCGAGGAGGGCGACCTGCGGGAGAACGGCGGCTACCACGCCGCCCGTGAGGAGCAAGGCAAGCAGGAAGGCCGGATCCTCTATTTGAAGGAGTTCCTGCGCAACGCCGAGGTCGGCGAGGCACCGACGGCCGACAAGGTCGCTCCGGGCATGGTCGTGACGATCTACTTCGACGAGGACAAGACCGACACGGAGAAGTTCCTGCTCGGCTCCCGCGAGATCGCCTCGACGACCGACCTGACGGTGTACAGCCCGGAATCCGCCCTCGGCGTGGCGATCCTCGACGCGACCAAGGGCCAGACCGTGACCTACACGGCCCCCAGCGGCGCGGACATCAAGGTCACCATCGTCGACTTCTCACCCTTCGGCGCCTGACCGGCCCGATAGAAACACCACGCGACCGTGCGGGCGCGGGGAAGATCCCACGCGCCCGCACGCCGCCGTCATCCCACCAGCGAGGCATGCACGCGACCGCTGCTGCTGCCACGATCAGCAGCAGCGCCACGGACGGTCGACACGGCGGTGGCGAATCGGGGACAGGATGTGATCACGGCTCGAGGGGTTTGCCGAGCCAGGAACCGTCGCATCCGGCGAGCTCCTCGAGCACCCTCCGCATCCCGCCCCGCCCCCGCCGCCCGGAAAGACGGCGAACGGCGGGGAGCGACCGGAGAAAGCCGGGCTTCAGGGGGTTCCGGAAAGCAGGGTGATCGCGTAGCCGGAATTGCGCAGGGCCCCGATCAGCGTCGTCGAGTGGTCCGGGCCGCGGGTCTCCACCGAGAGCTGCACCTCCACCTGGCCGAAACTCAGCCGGGGATTGTGGCGGGAGTGCAGCACGTCGACGATGTTCGCGCGATGCTCGGCGATCTGGGTCAGCAGTCGCGCGAGTTCGCCCGGCTGGTCGCCCGTCTGCACCGACAGGCGCAGGAAGCGGCCCGCCGAGGCCAGGCCGTGCTCGATCACGCGCATGAGGAGCATTGGGTCGATGTTGCCGCCGGAGAGGATCGCCACCACCGGCGGTTCGAGGTCGACCTTGCCGGCGAGCAGGGCCGCTACCGCCGCGCCGCCCGCCGGTTCCACCACCATCTTGTGGCGTTCCAGCATCAGGAGCAGCGCCGCCGAGAGGTCCTCGTCAGTCACCGTGACGACGTCGTCGACCAGGTCGTTCACGTGGGCGAAGGTGAGGTCGCCCGGGCGCATCACCGCGATGCCGTCCGCGATGGTCGCCAGCGAGGTCAGGGTCACCGGGGATCCCGCCGCCAGCGAGGGCGGGTACGCGGCCGCGCCGGCCGCCTGGACGCCGATGATCCGTACGTCCGGCTTCAGCGCCTTGGCCGCCACCGCGACGCCCGAGATGAGGCCGCCGCCGCCGACCGCCGTGACGATCGTGCCGACGTCCGGGCGCTGGTCGAGGATCTCCAGGCCCACCGTGCCCTGGCCGGCGATGACGTCCCGGTGGTCGAAGGGGTGGATGAGGACCGCGCCGGTCTGCTCGGCGAAGGCGCGGGCCGCGCTCAGCGCGTCGTCGACGGTGATGCCCGCGTACTCGATCGAGGCGCCGTACCCCTTCGTCGCCGAGACCTTGGGCAGCGGGGCGTTCTGGGGCATGAAGACCGTCGACTTGGCGCCGAGCAGGCCGGCCGCCAGCGCCACTCCCTGGGCGTGATTGCCGGCGCTCGCGGCAACCACGCCCCGGGCCCGCTCCTCGTCCGACAGGCGCGCGATGCGGGTGTACGCCCCGCGCACCTTGTACGAGCCGGCCCGCTGCTGGTTCTCGCACTTGAGCCAGGCCGGCATGCCCAGCGCGGTCGCCAGGGGCGTCGAGTGCTCCAGCGGTGTGGTCTTGACGATGCCGGTGAGCAGCGCCCGCGCGGCTTCGACGTCGGCGAGCGAAAGCAGGTCACTCATGGCAGAGATCGTGCCACAGCGACGAACACGGACGGTTCACACGAACGCGTGCCGGGGCCACGGGTTGGCGACCTCCAGCACACCGGCGATGGACAGCAGCAGCAGCTCGGAATCGGGCGGGCCGACGATCTGCACTCCCACCGGCAGCCCGTCCGGCCGCATGCCGACGGGAACCACGATCGCGGGTAGCCCGGCCATGTTCCACGGCGCGGCGTACGGCGCGTACCGGACGTTGTCCATGATGTTGCGCCGCCACCGGCCGCTCGCGTGACCGCCGGCCGGCGGCGGAGTCGCCGCCAGGGCCGGCGTCAGCAGCACGTCGATGCGGCGTTCCGCGAAGAAGTCGATGCTCTGCGCGCGCCAGGCCTCGCGCTGCTCCTGCCGCACCCAGCCGCGCTTCCAGGCGAACCCGCCGAGCCGGATGTGCCGCCGGGTGCGCGGCTGCAGCACCGCCGGGTCGATGCCCGCCGCCTCCGCATCCCGGTACGCAGCGGCGAACCAGGTCAGCAGTCCCGTCACGCCGAGCACCGTGGAATACCCCGGTTCGGCGGTGACGGTGTCGTGTCCGGCCTGGACGAGGAGCTTCGCCGCGGTCGCCACGGCCTCGCGGTTCGGCTCGTCGGGGCGTACCCCCTGGACCGGCGAGCGCAACGCGACGCCGACCCGCAGCTTGCCCGGCGGGGTGAGCTTGGCCGGCGTGCGCCCGGCGAGCACGTGGAAGCCGAGCGCGGCGTCGCCGACCGTGGTGGCCAGGATGCCGTTCTCGACCAGCCCCATCCAGCCGTCGCGGCCGACGTCGCAAGGGATGACGTCGCGGCCCGGCTTGAGACCGATCAGGCCGCAGCAGGCGGCCGGGATGCGCAGGGAGCCCAGGCCGTCGTTGCCGTGCGCGATCGGCACCAGCCCGGCGGCCACCGCCGCGGCCGAGCCACCGGACGAGCCGCCCGCCGTACGGTCGAGCGCCCAGGGGTTGCGGGTGGCACCGTCCGGCCCGTCGGTGGTGGCCCACAGGCCCAGCTCGGGCATCCGGGTGACGCCTACGACGACCGCGCCGGCGCCGCGCAGCCGACGGACCACCTCGTGGTCCTCCTCGGCCACCGGGGTCCGCGCGGCCGCGGAGCCGTGCCAGGTCGGCAGGCCCGCCACCGGGGTGTTCTCCTTCACCGCGACGGGTACGCCCGCGAGCGGCAGGTTGGCCAGGTCCTCCTGCTCGTCGACCTTCTCCGCCTCGACGATCGCCTCACCGCCACGCACCACGCGGAACGCGGTGAGCGCGGGCTCGGAGATCGCGATCTGCTCGAGGTGGTCGGCGACGACCTGGGTGGCGGTCGTGTCGCCACGGCGCACCGCACGGGAGATCTGCTTCGCCGTGGCACCCACCCATGTGGTCGCCAGGTTGTCCATGGCCCTTCTCCGCTTGTCTGTGGAACCTCAGCCGAGCGCCTGCTCCAAATCGGCGAGCAGATCGTCAACGGTTTCGATGCCGACAGACAGTCGCACGAGATCGGCGGGTACTTCAAGCGGGGAGCCCGCAGCGCTGAGGTGTGTCATCTGCCCCGGGTGCTCGATGAGCGACTCGACGCCGCCGAGCGACTCCGCAAGAACGAACAGTTTCGTCCGGTTACATACCTCGATGGCCTGCTCCATGCCACCCTTGGCGCGGAAGGAGATCATGCCGCCGAAGCGGGTCATCTGCTTGGCCGCGACCTCGTGTCCGGGATGCGACTCCAGCCCCGGGTAGAGGATCTGGCCGACCTTGGCGTGGCCGTCCAGGTACGCGACGATCCGCTCGGCGTTGTCGCAGTGCCGGTCCATCCGTACGCCGAGCGTCTTGATCCCCCGCAGCGTCAGCCACGCGTCGAACGGCCCGTTGACCGCACCCATCGCGTTCTGGTGGAAGGCGAGCTTCTCGCCCAGGTCCTCGTCGGCCGTCACCAGCGCGCCACCCACCACGTCGGAGTGTCCGCCCAGGTACTTGGTCGTGGAGTGGATCACCACGTCGGCGCCGTGGGCGATCGGCTGCTGCAGGTACGGCGACGCGAACGTGTTGTCGACGGCCAGCATCGCGTCGTACTCGTGGGCGAGCCCGGCCAGCGCGGCGATGTCGGCGACGTTGAGCAGCGGGTTGGTGGGCGTCTCGGCCCAGATCATCCGGGTGTGGCCGGGGCGGAACGCCGCCCGGACCGCGTCCAGGTCGTGCAGCGCCACCGCGGTCCAGTCGAGGCCCCAGTTCTCGGCGACCTTGCTGAAGAGCCGGAAGGTGCCGCCGTACGCGTCGTCCGGGATCACCACGTGGTCGCCGGGACGGCACACCGTGCGCAGCAGCGTGTCCTCGGCGGCCAGCCCGCTGGCGAAGGCCAGGCCGCGCCGGCCCCCCTCGATCGCGGCGAGGCATTCCTGCAGGGCGTCGCGGGTCGGGTTGCCCGAGCGGCTGTATTCGTAGCCCAGCCGGGGCGCACCCACGGCGTCCTGGGCATAGGTGCTGGTCTGGTAGATCGGCGGCACCACGGCACCCGTGCGGGGATCCGGGTCCTGCCCGGCGTGGATGGCCAGTGTGTCGAAGCCGTACGCGTTACCCGTCATGAGGGGCAAGGCTAGTCTGCGGCCATGCCCGACTGCCTCTTCTGTGCGATCGTGGCGGGCTCGGTTCCCGCGTTCAAGGTCGTGGATTCGCCGGACGGCGTCGGCTTCCTCGACATCCGGCCCGTCTTCAAGGGGCACGTACTGGTGGTGCCGCGCCCGCACGTGCCCGAGTTGTCCGCGCTCGAGCCGGACCTCCTGCCCGGCTTCTTCGCCCTCGTCCAGCGGGTGGCCGCCGCGGTTCCGGAGGCGACCGGTGCGCGGGGCACGTTCGTCGCGATGAACAACATCGTGTCGCAGTCGGTGCCGCATCTGCACGCCCACGTCGTCCCCCGCACGAAGGGGGACGGACTGCGCGGGTTCTTCTGGCCTCGGCACAAATACGGCTCCGAGGAGGAGGCGGCCTCCTACGCTTCCCGGATAGCCGGCGTCCTCGGGTAAGGATCTTCGGCGGGACGGCGTTACACCGACCGGATGAAGGGAGACACCGTGTTCCTGCGACACAAGAAGCTCGAGCTGCCCACCCCCGACCAGGCTCTGCCGGGCCGCCTGATCGAGATGCCGGTGGCCGACACGCACACGGTGCTCGGTACGCCGCTGAAGGGTCCGTGGCCGGCCGGCTTCGAGACCGCCGTGTTCGGCATGGGCTGTTTCTGGGGCGCCGAGCGCATCTTCTGGCGCCTGCCGGGCGTGCACTCGACGTCGGTCGGGTACGCGGGCGGCACCACCAGGAACCCGACGTACGAGGAGACCTGCTCGGGCGGGACCGGGCACGCCGAGGTCGTCCAGGTCGTCCACGACCCGTCGAAGATCAGCTACGAGGACCTGTTGAAGGCGTTCTGGGAGAACCACGACCCGACCCAGGGCATGCGGCAGGGCAACGACGTGGGAACCCAGTACCGCTCGGCGATCTACACGACGACGCCGGAGCAGGCCCGGATCGCCCGGGAGTCGCTGGAGGCCTTTCAGCCGGTGGTAACGGCGGCGGGCCACGGCACGATCACGACCGAGATCAAGCCGCTGGACGCCTACTACTACGCCGAGGACTACCACCAGCAGTACCTGTCCGACAGCAAGAACCCGGGCGGCTACTGCACCCACGGCCCGAACGGCATGACCTGCCCGGTCGGCGTCGCGCGTTCCGCCTGACCTACGTTCCAGCAGGGAATTTGCGGCCGTCGCCGGAGTTTGGGGCGGCGGCCGTAACCCGTGCGGGTGGAAAAGATCGACAACCGCCGAAGGCGTCTCACACACTGAATGGACCGACAATTCGGGAGGTAGCCCTCGGGAGGTGTCCCATGTTCAACAACGAGGAGGAACGCGCCGCGTGGGTTCTCGCCGAATCCCTCATCGAGAAGGCGCGGGCCATGATGCGGCAGGCCGAGAGCGCCCTGGAGACGTGGCGGATCGGCAAGGAGATGACCCGGCTGCGGTGCGCGCGACGCGGGATCAGCGAGTCCGACGCTGAGATCCGGTGGTCGGAGACGGCGAACGCGAAGAACGCTTTGACCGACAACAGTTTCCACGTGTCGCTGGCGACGATGTACTACAACGCCGCCGCCGCGCACTATTCGCGGGCGCACTACCTGCGTAGCCGCGGCGAGGCCCGGGTCTGAGCGACGCCTGGCCCAGAGAGCCCGACACCCGCACGGGGGAGCGGGCGCCGAGCCCTCCGGAGTCTGCGGCAAGCGTGCATCGCATTCCTGTGAGGTCGCTGTGACGCCGTAATTCCGCCAGACTTGACCGATGCAGACCGCGACGGAGTCCGAACGCAAGTACGACGTGCCCGCCGGATTCGCCCTGCCCCCGCTCTCCGGCGCGGGCGGCGTGAGCGCCAGCGGCGAGCCCGCGACGCACGAGCTCGACGCCACGTACTTCGACACCGAGGATCTGCGGCTGGCCCGCAACAAACGCACCCTGCGGCGGCGCACCGGCGGCACGGACGCCGGGTGGCATCTCAAGACGCCCGGCGAGGGCTCCAGCCGCACCGAGTACCGGCTTCCCCTGACCGGCGACGACGCCGTCCCGGCCGAACTGGTCGCGGAGGTGCGCACCATCGTGCGGACCCGTCCGCTGCGGCCGGTGGCCACGCTGCGGACCCGGCGGGTCGAGACGCCGCTGTGCGACGCCGACGGCCGTACGCTCGCGCTGATCGCGCAGGACGAGGTCGACGCGGAGACCGGTAACGGCCAGCAACGCTGGCAGGAGATCGAGGTCGAGCTGGTCGACGGCGGACCCGAGCTGCTCGACGCGGTGGAGGGCCTGCTGCGCGCGGCCGGCGCCACTCCCGCGGCCGGGCCGTCCAAGCTGGCCCGGGCGCTCGGCGACCGGCTCCGCGCGCCGCAGCCCGGCAAGGCCCCGAAGACCGACCCCGTCCTCGGGTATGCGCGCGAGCAGCGCGACGCCATCGAGGCCCACGACGCGGCGGTCCGGGCCGGCGACGCCGACGGCGTGCACAAGATGCGCGTGGGCACCCGGCGCCTGCGCAGCACACTGAAGACCTTCAAGTCCTCCTTCGACCCGGAGCGCGCGGAGTTCCTCAAGGACGAGCTGAAGTGGCTCGCGGACTGCCTCGGTGACGTCCGCGACGGCCAGGTGCTGCAGCACAAGCTCGCCGCGGCGTCCGAGGGCTTCCCCGACGTGGCCGCCCGGATCCGCGAGAAGTTGGAGGCCGACGTCTCGCGCGGGCGACAGGCGCTGGTCGAGGCCCTGAACAGCGACCGTTACCTGGCCCTGCTCGACGCGATGGACGCCCTGATCGACGAGGCCCGCCCGGACGCCGGGAACGCACCCCGCCGCGTCCGCAAGGTGCTGCACCGGGCCGACGCGCTGCTCGACACGGCCGTCGGCGACGGCGTCGACGCGGAGCTGCACGATGCCCGCAAGAAGTACAAGCAGGCACGGTACGCCGTCGAGGTCTTCGCGCCCGCCGCCGGCAAGCCGGGGAAGAAGCTGGTCTCGGCGCTCACCTCGCTGCAGGACGTCCTCGGCGCGCACCAGGACTCCGTCGTGGCCCGCGAGCTGCTGCGGGACGTGGCGCGGACGGCGCCGGACGCGTTCGAGTACGGCGTCCTGTACGCGCGCCAGGAGCGGATCGGCGAGGAGACGTTCCACGAACTGCCCGCGGTGATCAAGAGCTCGCGGAGGGGGAAGCTGCGGCGCTGGCTCGGCTGAGCGCGTTGGGACCCGCCCGCGGCGGGGTATGAAACCTGTTCATGCAGGCCGAGGAACAACAGTCCCAAGACGACCAGCAGCCCCGGACCGACCGGAAGGCTCTGGACGACCAGGAGCCCCAGGACGACGAGTCCCACGACGACCAGCAGGCCGAGGACGACGTGCGGACCGCTCCGTACCAGGGGCCGGTCAGCGAGCTGGACGGCTACCGGGTCGCCGACGACGATGACGACGACCCGGTGCTGCTCACGGCCGACGGCAACCCGGTGGACACGTGGCGCGAGGACTACCCGTACCACTCCCGGCTCGCCCGGCCGGAGTACGACCACGACAAGCGCCTGCTGCAGATCGAGCTGCTCAAGCTCCAGAACTGGTGCAAGGCCACCGGTGAGCGCCTGGTGATCCTCTTCGAGGGACGCGACGCCGCCGGCAAGGGCGGCACGATCAAACGCTTCATGGAACATCTGAACCCACGCGGCGCGTCCGTGGTGGCGCTGGAGAAGCCGAACGAGCGCGAGAGCACCCAGTGGTACTTCCAGCGCTACATCAAGCACCTGCCGGCGGCCGGCGAGATCGTGCTCTTCGACCGGTCCTGGTACAACCGGGCCGGCGTCGAGCGGGTCATGGGCTTCTGCACCCGCGCCGAGTACCTCGAGTTCATGCGCCAGGCCCCGGACCTGGAGCGGATGCTGGTCCGCTCCGGCATTCACCTGGTCAAGTTCTGGTTCTCCGTCTCCCGCAGCGAGCAGCGCACCCGCTTCGCGATCCGGCAGGTCGACCCCGTACGCCAGTGGAAGCTCTCGAAGATGGACCTCGAGTCGCTGGACAAGTGGGACGACTACACCGAGGCGAAGGAGGCGATGTTCTTCTACACGGACACCGCAGACGCCCCGTGGACCGTCGTGAAGAGCAACGACAAGAAGCGGGCCCGGCTCGAGGCCATGCGGCACGTCCTGCACCGCTTCAAGTACGACGACAAGGACCCGGACGTGGTCGGCGTCCCCGACCCGAAGATCGTCGGCCCGGCATCGCTGGCGGTCGAGGGAACCGAGCTCTCCCCCCGGGTGTTTCCGCGGCTCTGACCGATCAGCGCCGCGACGGCTCCCAGACGTGCTCATGCACGAACCCGGGAATCGAGGTAGGCGACGGCGCCGAACGGTTCGAAGCGCACCGTTCCCTACGCGGTGTCCAGGTAACCGGGGACACGGACGTCCCGCACTCGTGCGCCGTCGAGCTCTTTCAGCAACTCGCGCAGACCGTCCATGCCCATCCTCGGTTCCTCCGTCCCTGGGGACAACCGGCCGCGGTGTCCCACGGCTGCCGGGTGTTGATCAGTGACCGAGTTGTCCCGATATTTATTCCCACGGCAGCAGTGACCAATAAGGCGTTGTCGGCCGGCCTCCGGGGTCGCTACCGTGGCCGTACACGTGAAGGGAGGTGGTCCGAAGTTGTATAGCAACGGGACTCGTGAGGTGGCTGTCCGCTAGCCGCTGTCCTCGACAGCTTCGTAGAAATTTCTTGTAGGACGTCGAGACCGTGTGGCAGCGGTACGGCGAATACCAGACAGCCACCCGACCCCCGGGGATCCGGCCTTGTCCGACCGGACCACGCTCCATCAGGCGCGTGGAAGTCCCCGGGGGTCGCTTCATTTCCGGTCATGGCGGGGGAACGCACCGATGCGTGAGCTGACCGTCCTGGGGACGGCGAGCCAGGTGCCCACGCGGCACCGCAACCACAACGGATATCTGCTCCGCTGGGACGACGAGGTGATCCTCTTCGACCCGGGCGAGGGCACCCAGCGGCAGATGCTCATGGCGGGCCTGGCCGTCACGCCGCTGCGCCGCATCTGCATCACGCACTTCCACGGCGACCACTCGCTGGGTCTGCCGGGGATCATCCAGCGGATCTCGCTCGACCGGGTGCCGCATCCGGTGCACGTGCACTTCCCCGCCGGCGGCCGCGAATACCTTGCGCGGCTCCGGCACGCGACCAGTTTCTACGACGTCGCACAGCTCGTCGAGGAGCCCGTCGGCGACGGCTACCGCACGGAGACCGCCGCGGGGTCGCTCACCGCGCTGCCGCTGCGGCACTCGATCGAGACGTACGGTTACCGCCTGGTCGAGCCGGACGGCCGCCGCATGGTCCCCGCGCTGCTCGCCGCGCACGGCATCGCCGGGCCCGCGATCGGAGAGCTGCAGCGGACCGGCCGGTCGGGCCGGATCACCCTGGACGACGTCAGCACCCCGCGGCCCGGCCAGCGGTTCGCCTTCGTCATGGACACCGGCTTGTGCGACAACGTCTTCGCCCTCGCGGAGGGCGCCGATCTGCTCGTCATCGAGTCGACGTTCCTCGCGGAAGACGCCGCGATGGCCGCGCAGGTCGGCCACCTGACCGCGGGCCAGGCCGCGTCGGTGGCCCGGCAGTCGGGGGTACGCACGCTGCTGCTCACCCACTTCTCGCAACGGTACGAGGACAGCGCGCGCTTCCTCGACGAGGCCCGGGCGGAGTTCGACGGCGACATCGTGCTCGCCGAGGACCTGATGCGCGTGCCGGTCCCGCCGCGCCGGGAAGCAGGCGATCCGGGTCACGCCACGGGTGATCCCCGGTCCGTCACCGGTGATCCCCGGCCCGCGCATCAGAGCCCGGCCGTCTCATGAGCGTGCTGCTCCGACCCGCGGTCGACACGGATCTCGCCGGGATCGGCGAGCTGCATCACCGCTCGCGGGCCTCGGCCTACGCCGACCTGCTCTCCCCCGCCGCGCTCGCCTTCGGCGGTCCCGAGGCCATGGGCGAGTGGTGGACGGAGCGCTGGAAGTGGGAACGCGACACCCATCGGCTCACCGTCGCCACGGTCGCCGACGAGCTGGCCGGCTTCTCCTACCTGGGGCCGAGCGACGAGGAAGGCGTCGCCGAGCTGACGGCGATCCACGCCGCGCCGGAGTTCGTCGGCACCGGGGTCGGCCGGGCACTGATGCGCGATGCGTTGCCCGCGCTGGCCCGCATCGCCGACCGGGCCGCGCTGTGGGTGCTGGAGGGCAACGACCGGGCCCGGCTCTTCTACGAGCGCGGCGGTTGGACGCCGGACGGCAATTCGCGAATCGAGTCGATGGGCGGCGACACCGTCCGCCTGGTGCGCTACTCGCGACCCGTCTGAGCGGCGCCGGCACAGGAATGCGCGGCTCGGAGGACGTCGGCCTGCGTTGTTGCGGGCCGGGTGAGCGGAGGGAGGGCGGGAGCGCGTGACCGAGTGAATGCGGGGGAACCTGTGGTCACGCACTCCCGCCTACCGCGCCCGCCCCTACCGGGTTGTGCGCCTGGCCGGAGGCGCCGACCGGCGGAGGCGTGCCGGTCGATCGGCGGGGCGGGTCCGGGGTGCGGGACACCGCGTGCTGGCGGGGCTACGGCGATGTCACCGCGGTAGGCGTCACGGGAGCGGGTCTGCCGGGGGACGGTCACGCTTCCGATCGGCGCCTTGTCGATCAGTCGAAACGGCCTCGGTTGAGCTCGTCGTTCTTGCGGGTCTCCCGGCGGACCCGGTTGTCGTCGAACACACCGGGCAGCTCCCGCAGGCTGTTGAGGTCGTGGCGCAGCGTCCACGCCTCCCGCCACGGGCGCCGTGAGGCGGCATCGGCGCGTTCGGCGATGCGTCGCGGTGCGCACGGCCACCGCCATCCGCACCAGACGCAGTTGCCGTCGTGACCGGCCTCGGCGTGACGGCCGAGCATCCGCTGGGCGTCCTGCCAGAGCAACCGGTCCACGATGCCGGCCGGTGCGGCCTGGTCGACGATGACCATGTTCTACGAACCTCCGTCCGGATGCGTAGCTCTGTCGTACCCCATACAACCCCGGGGGCCGAACCGCCGATCGGACTGAGTGTGCGACCCTCGCAACTATCTGTGACGACCGATCTCTGCCGGCCTCGGCCGCGGCCCGGGCGACAGAGAATCGGGCGTTCCGGCGGCTGTTCGCCCTGGGCGGACGCGGCACGGACATCGATGCGGCCCACGGCGATGTTGCCAGTGCCATGGATACCGAACACACGGATGTCGAAGGCCGGGCACTCGACGCCTACAGCCGTGTCGTGACGGGGGTCGCCGCCGCCCTCCTGCCGTCCGTCGCCGCCCTCGGCGTCCGCACCGCCCGGGGTGCCGGCGCCGGCTCGGCGGTCACCTTCACCGACGATGGATTCCTGATCACCAACGCGCACGTGGTGGCCGGCGCCACGGGCGGCACGGCCACGTTCGCCGACGGCACCGAGACCCGTTTCGAGGTGGCCGGCGCGGACGCGCTCTCGGACCTCGCCGTCGTCCGCGTCCATCACCCGAGCGCCCCGGCCGCACCGCTCGGCGACGCCGACGGCCTGCGCATCGGCCAACTGGTCGTCGCCGTCGGCAACCCGATGGGCCTCGCCGGCTCGGTCACCGCCGGGGTGGTCTCCGGCCTCGGCCGCTCCCTGCCCGCCCGCGACGGCCGCCGGGTCCGCATCATCGACGACGTCATCCAGACCGACGCGGCCCTCAACCCGGGAAACTCGGGCGGCGCGCTCGCCGACGCCACCGGCACCGTGGTGGGCGTCAACACGGCGGTCGCGGGCTACGGCCTCGGCCTCGCCGTCCCCATCAACAGAACAACCCGCCACATCCTCGGCGAACTGGTCGCCTCCGGCCGCGTCCGCCGAGCCTGGCTGGGAGTGGCGGGGCTCCCCGTCCCCCTGCCCCCGCCGCTGGCCGACCGCCTGGGCCAGAAACTCGGCCTCCGCGTCGTCGAGGTGGTCCCCACCAGCCCTGCCGGCCTAGCCGGCATCTACCTGGGCGACATCCTGCTCACAGCGGGCGGCACCCCGGTTCAGACCGTCCAGGCTCTGCAACGCCTCATGCTCGGCCCCGCCATCGGCAAGAACCTCCCGATCACGGTCCTCCGCAGGAACGCCCTCGTAGACGTCATCACGATCCCCACCGAGCTCGAATGAACCGGCGTCGTCACAGCGGCCACCACCCACCGAGCTGAAGGGAACCGGGGGGTTTCAGGGGCGCAACCACTCACGCACGTCGCCGGGGTGGGCCGAGCGTTCTGGGCGCCCCGCGCCCATGCTCGGCCCACCCCGGCCCTCGGCGTGAGCAGCGGTCTGCACCCACCACCCCGCTACGACATCCCGAGATTGATCTTGATCCTCAGCTCAAGTGCGCCAAAAGATCCTGGCGAGTAAGAACACCCGCCGGCTTGCCGTCGATGAGGACCATCGCCGCGTCCGCCTTTTCGAGCAGCGCGACCGCCTCGCTCACCGGCTGGCCGCCGCCGATCATCGGAAGCGACTCACCCATGTGCCGCTCGATCGTGTCGTGCAGGTGCGCCTGGCCCGTGAAGAGCGCGTCCAGCAGCGCCTTCTCCGAGATCGAACCCGCCACCTCGCCGGTCACGACCGGCGGCTCCGCCTTGAGCACCGGGAGCTGGCTGACGCCGTACTCGCGCATGTAGTCGATGGCGTCGCGGACGGTCTCGGTCGGGTGGACGTGGACCAGCGGCGGCATCGTCCCGCCCTTGGCCTCCAGCGCCGTGGCCACGGTCGGCGCGCCGTCGCCCGTGGACAGGAAGCCGTAGCGGGCCATCCAGTTGTCGTTGAAGATCTTGGACAGGTAGCCGCGGCCGCCGTCCGGGAGCAGGACCACGACGACGTCGTCCGGGCCGGCCTTGCGGGCCACCTCGAGGGCGGCGACCACCGCCATGCCGCAGCTCCCGCCGACGAGCAGGCCTTCCTCGCGGGCGAGGCGGCGGGTCATGTCGAACGAGTCCGAGTCGGAGACCTCGATGATCTCGTCGCAGACCTCGCGGTCGTAGGTGGTCGGCCAGAAGTCCTCACCGACGCCCTCGACGAGGTACGGCCGGCCGGTGCCGCCGGAGTAGACCGAGCCCTCGGGGTCGGCCCCGATGACCTTGACGCTGCCCTGCTCCTTGAGGTAACGCCCGACGCCGCTGATCGTGCCGCCGGTGCCGACGCCCGCCACGAAGTGGGTGATCCGCCCCTCGGTCTGCTTCCACAGCTCGGGCCCGGTCTCCTCGTAGTGCGAGCGCGGGTTCGCCGGGTTGCTGTACTGGTTCGGCTTCCAGGCGCCGGGGATCTCGCGGGCGAGCCGGTCGGAGACGTTGTAGTAGGACCGCGGGTCCTCGGGGGCCACGGCGGTCGGGCAGACGACCACCTCCGCACCGTACGCCCGCAGCACGTTCTGCTTGTCCTCGCTGACCTTGTCGGGGCAGACGAAGATGCACCGGTATCCGCGGAGCTGGGCGACCAGCGCCAGCCCCACTCCGGTGTTGCCGCTGGTCGGCTCGACGATCGTGCCGCCCTCTTTGAGAATGCCGGCCTTCTCGGCGTCCTCGACCATGCGCAGCGCGATCCGGTCCTTGACGGATCCACCGGGGTTGAAGTACTCCACCTTGGCGAGAACGGTCGCCGCGATGCCGTCGGTGACGCTACGCAGCCGGACGAGGGGGGTATCCCCGATGATCTCGACGACGTTGTCGTAGTACCGCACGTCTTTGTGCCCTTCTCGGTGCTGACCTGTGACTGATCAGGTCAGCCTACGGCTCAGGGCACAATCTTCCCGAGCAGGACCGAGTCGCGTTGCTTCTCCCACTCGAGGAACCGCTCGGTCTCGCTGAGCACGCTGCCGGCGATCCAGGCGATCATCGCGGCGTCGTCGACCAGCCCGAAGATCCAGAGGAACATCTCCGGGACCACGTCGATGGGCGAGACCACGTACGCGGTCGCGGCGGCCATCATCGCGATCCGCATGCCGCCGTCGTACTGTCCGCTCGCGCTCGCCTTCATCATCCTGGGCAGCGCCGCCATGCGCTTGCCGATCGAGGGTCCACCGCGCGCGCCCGCCATCAGCGCCTTTGCGAGTGCGGTGAACGCGGCGGTCCGTCGCAGCGCCTTGGCCATGGTCGTCTCCTCTCGCCGATCCCAGCATGACGTCCATCCGCCAGTTGTGCCCGCTCGGCGCGGGGTTCAGACGTCTGTCGCCAAGCCGCGTTAGCCTCGAAGACCCCACCCATCGCCGGAAGCCGGTCTCCACCGACGGCTGACGGGCCATCCCCACCCGGGCGAGAGCGAGGGAGAGCATGCGACAGGTGCGCAATCTGACAGCGGAGGAACGCCGGCGGATCAGGATCGCCGGCCAGGTCGCCGGCGGCGTCACGGGAGCCGCGGCCGGGCTCAGTCTCCTGTCGGCGGGCGTGCTGCTGCGCCAGGCGGCGGACGCCCGCCGGATCATCCCGCTGGCCGAGGCGCCACCCCCGCGCGGCGACGGACTGTACGGCCCCAAGTTCCCGGGCCGGCCGCTGAGCATGGTGATCCTGGGCGACTCGTCGGCGGCCGGATACGGCGTGCACCGTCCGCGCGAGACGCCCGGCGCCCTGCTGGCCACGGGCGTGTCCCGCCGGCTGCGGCGCCCGGTCCGCCTGCACCGGGTGGCCGTGGTCGGCGCCACCTCGGCCGGCCTGCCCTATCAGGTGGACGCGGCGCTGGAGTACGACCCCGAGGTCGCGGTGATCATCATCGGCGGCAACGACGTCACCCACGTGTCGGCGCGTACGGCGGCCGTGCGCCATCTCGCCGACGCGGTCCGGCGCCTGCGTGCCGTCGGCTGCAAGGTCGTCGTGGGCACCTGTCCCGACATCGGCGCCATCCAGCCGATCAAGCCGCCGTTGCGTTGGCTCGCCACGACCTGGAGCCGGCAGCTCGCGGCCCAGCAGACGGTCGCGGTGGTCGAGGCGGGCGGCCGCACGGTCTCCCTCTGTGACCTGCTGGGACCGGCCTTCGTGGCGGATCCGGTGCGCATGTTCGGCTCGGACCGCTTCCACCCGTCGGTCGAGGGGTACGCCCGCGCGGCAGCGGTGATCATGCCGACGCTGATGGCCGTGCTGGGCGAGGAGGAGGACCGCATGCCGGCCACCGGCCCTGACGGTGTCCGCAGCCTGTCGCAGGCGGCCCACGAGGCGGTCCGCGCCGCGGGTACCGAGGTCAGTGCGGCGAAGGTGGACGGCCGCGATCGCGGGCCGGCGGGGCGGTGGGCGCAGTTGCGCCGGCACCCGTGGTTCGGCGAGCCGCGGAGCTGGCTCGGGCACCGCGCCCTGACGTTCCTGCCGTCGGGCCTGCCGGTGAGCGGGATGGGCACGGGGGCCGGGCGGGAGCCTGCGGGCGGTGAGCCGGCAGTCGGCGGGGCGGCGGCCGGCGAGGCGGCGGCCGCGGACGGCCCGGCCGGTGGCGCGGACGGCCCGGCCCGTGATGTGGACGGCCCGGCCGGTGGAGCGGACGGCCCGGCCGGTGGAGCGGACGGCCCGGCCGGTGGAGCGGACGGCCCGGCCGGTGGAGCGGACGGCCCGGCCGGAGCGATCGGCGGATTGGCGTTGTCAGGCGGGTCGATCGGGAGGTTCCCGCTGAGTGGTAGCTCGCTGGGTGGGTTGTCGTTCGGCGGCAGCTCTCTGGGCGGGTTGACGCTCGGCGGCGGCCCGGTGCGGTTCCTACTCGGTGGGAGCGCGCTCGGGCGGCCCACGAGCAGCGGTGCGGTCGCCGGAGTCAAACGGGTGGGAGCGCATGTGGCAAGCCGGATGAGTGCTCGCGTTGCCCGTGGGTCGGGCCGGACGGCCGCCGGCGCCGTAGGCTGGACATCGGAGGATCATCAAGCGACCGTCGATTGACGGCTGCGGCAGGACTCAGCACGCCGCGAGGAGGCGACATGACGGGCCTGACGGGACGAATCGGCAGGGCGGCGGCCACGACGCTGTTCGCCTCGGCCGTGGGCGGTGTCGCCCTGCTCGCGGGCGAGGCCCTCGCCGCCAAGAGCCGGCGGTATGCGAAGCCGACCATGGGTCTGGCGCTGCGTACGTCGATGGGCCCGTCCGCCGCGCCACCCCTGCGGCTGGTGCTGCTCGGCGACTCGGCCGCGATCGGCGTCGGCGTCGAATGGCTGTCCGAGACGGTCGGCGGCCAGTTGGCCCGGCTGCTGGCCGACGGCACCCCGGAGACCGGCCGGCGGCACGTGCTGCTCTCGAGCGTCGGTGTGGCGGGCTCGCGCTCCACCGATCTGGCCACCCAGGTGGCCCGCGCACTGCTCGGCGACCGCCCCGATGTGGCGGTGGTGCTGATCGGCGCCCACGACACGACCGCCCTGCGCGGACCCGAGGAGTCGGCGCGGTACCTGGGCGAGGCCGTACGCCGCCTGCGCGACGCCGGCGTCCAGGTGGTCGTCGGCACGTGCCCCGACCTCGGCGCCGTACGCTCGATCGCCCAGCCGTTGCGTCAGGTGACCGCCTGGCTGGGGCGCCGGATGAGCCGCGCCCAGGCAGCGGCGGTGACCGAGGCCGGCGGCGTGGTGGTGGATCTCGCCGGCGAGACCGGCGCGGTGTTTCGGGCGGACGCCGGAACGCTCTGTTACGACGGCTTCCATCCCTCGGCGGACGGCTACCGGGTGTGGGCGCACGCGCTCTACCCCGCGGTGTTCGATGCCGCCCAGGCGGCCGGCAACCGTTCCATCCAGGAGTAGGAGCCAGCTCCATAGATCGGACATTTAGGTGTGACGAAGTGGCGCTTCCGCGATAAGTTACCGGCGCGTTAACGTGTGGTCATGCCGGAAGCTGTCATCGTCGCCACCGCCCGCTCCCCCATCGGCCGTGCCGTCAAGGGTTCGCTGAAGGACCTGCGCCCCGACGATCTCGCCGCCACCATCGTCGACGCCGCGCTGAGCAAGGTGCCCCAGCTCGACCGGGCGCTCATCGAGGATCTCTACCTCGGTTGCGGCCTGCCCGGCGGCGAGCAGGGCTTCAACATGGCGCGCGTGGTCGCCACGCTGCTCGGCCTCGACGGGCTTCCGGGCGCGACCCTCACCCGCTACTGCGCCAGCTCGCTGCAGACCACCCGGATGGCGTTCCACGCGATCAAGGCCGGCGAGGGTGACGTCTTCGTCTCCGCCGGCGTCGAGACCGTGTCGCGCTACGCCCGCGGCAACTCCGACAGCCTGCCGCCGGAGGCCCAGGAGCTGGTCGGCGGCGGCTGGGAGAACCCCAAGTTCGCCGACGCCCGGGTACGCACCACCGACGCCGCGAGGAACGGCGGCGTCTGGCACGACCCCCGCGAGGACGGCCAGCTCCCCGACATCTACCTCGGCATGGGCTACACGGCGGAGAACCTCGCCCAGGCGTACGACGTCAGCCGCGCGGACATGGACGAGTTCGGCGTCCGCAGCCAGAACCTCGCCGAGAAGGCCATCGCCAACGGCTTCTGGCAGCGGGAGATCACCCCGGTGACCACCCCGGACGGCACGGTGGTCTCCGCCGACGACGGCCCGCGGCCGGGCGTGACCATGGAGGCGGTGTCCGGCCTCAAGCCGGTGTTCCGCCCCGACGGCCGGATCACCGCCGGCAACTGCTGCCCGCTCAACGACGGCGCGGCGGCCGTAGTGATCATGAGCGACACCAAGGCCCGCGAGCTCGGCATCACCCCGCTGGCCCGGATCGTGTCCACCGGCGTCACCGCCCTCTCCCCCGAGATCATGGGGCTGGGCCCGGTCGAGGCGTCCCGCCAGGCGCTCAAGCGCGCCGGGATGACCGTCGACGACATCGACCTGGTGGAGATCAACGAGGCCTTCGCGGCCCAGGTGATCCCGTCCTACCGCGAGCTGAACATCCCGCTCGACAAGGTCAACGTCAACGGCGGCGCGATCGCCGTCGGCCACCCGTTCGGCATGACCGGCGCCCGCATCACCGGCACCCTGCTGAACTCCCTGGAGTGGCACGACAAGTCCATCGGCCTCGAGACGATGTGCGTCGGCGGCGGCCAGGGCATGGCGATGGTGCTTGAGCGCCTGAACTGATACACCGCACCGAATCTTCCGCCGGGTCCGGCTGCCGTACAGGGCGCCGGGCTCGGCGGAGCTCATTCTTCCGCCGGGTTCGGCTGCCGCAGAGGGCGCCGGGATCGGCGGACCTCATTCGGCCGGTCCAGAGCCGCGCGCGGCGCGGAATCGCGTCAGAGGGCCTCGCGTGCGGTGCGGATCGCGGCGGCGGCCTGAGCCAGCAGCTCGTCCGCTGCCGGGACCGCGAGCAGGTCGCCGGTCATGACGCGGAGCTGGTCGGGCAGGGTCGTGTCCGCCTCGCGGGGCACCTCACGGTGTGGCCGCCGCTCCGCCTCCGCGCCCAGATCGGCCAGGCGCTGGACCAGCGTGTGGACGAGGTCGCCGCGGGTGCCGGCGCCCGCGCTCACGGCCCACCGGCCGGTCTCCCAGTGGCCCACCTGGGCGAGCAGGCGCTGGACCGCGGTCCGGAGTTCTTCGGCAGCCACGGGCAAGACCCTACCGACAGCGAAACGCCCGGCCCGCACGAGGCGGACCGGGCGTTCGGTGTCGTCGGGCGCGACGGTCAGTCGTCGCCCTGCAGGAAGCTCAGCAGGCGCAGGATCTCGATGTAGAGCCAGACCAGGCTGACCAGGATGCCGAAGGCGGCGGTCCACGAGTAGCGCTGCGGGAGCCCCATCCGGACCCCCTCCTCGACCTCGTTGAAGCTGAGGATGAAGCTCAGCGAGGCCACGACGATGCACACCAGGCTGAAGACGATGCCGAGCGGGCCGTTGTCACGCAGACCGGTGTTGACGTCGAAGAGCGCCAGCACGAAGTTGATCATCATGACCCCGAACAGGCCGGCCATGACCGCGATCATGCCGCGGGCGAACTTCGGCGTCGCCCGGATGACCCGGGCGCGGTAGAGCGCCGCCATCAGGAAGAAGACGCCGAAGGTGGCGACCACCGCCTGCAGGACGATGCCCTGGTAACCGGCGATCACCTGGAAGAACTTGCTGACCAGGCCGACGAAGGTGCCCTCGACGACCGCGTAGGTGACGACCAGGGCCGGGTTGGCCATCCGGCTGAACGAGATGACGAAGCCGAGCACCAGGCCGACGATCGCGGCGCCGATCCAGGCGGGGCCGATCAGGCTGTTCGGGATCAGGTTCCAGGCCGCGACGGCGGAGATGCCGGTGATGCCGAGCAGCGTCACGGTCTTGACGACGACGTCGTCGATCGTCATGGGCTGCACGGCCGGCGGCGAGGCCGGGTAGCCCGTGGCCGTCGGGTACGGCTGACCGTAACCCGGCTGACCGGCGGGCGGTCCGTACGGTCCGTATCCGGCCGCGCGCTCCCGCTCGGCCGCCTGGCCGAGGCGCGAAAGCACCGGGTTCGAAGTCTTCACTGTGTCCAGTCTCCCTTTGAGGTTGAGGGGTCGTGCCCTACAAGAATAAGCGCTACATCAGCGGGAGTCCGGTCCGCGAGGCTGTGAACGAGCTGAAAAACACGCACGTCCGGGATATCGTGCCTGGTTGGCGCGCCGGTGACCGGTTTCGGGCCGGTCCGGCGTCGTGCCGGATGGGCCCGACCCGATACGGTGAGGATCAGCTCCCCGGCCCGGGTGGTGGAACGGCAGACACGGCCGCCTTAAAAGCGGCTGCCCAAAAGGCGTGCGGGTTCGAGACCCGCCCCGGGCACTCGACGACCGTCCGGCACACGAGTCGCCCGTCCCGAATCGACCTCGGATTCCGGATCGCCCGCGCGGCGCCGCTCGCCGCGGCCCTGGTCGGTCACCCGGGACGCGGCGGAAGCACTCATTCCAGAACTCATTCCGCGTCGTGACGCGCGGGGGACGGTCCGATCACGCCGGTGTAGGCGAGGTGCCACAGCATCCCTTCGGCGGCGTGCTCGAAGTTGTGGCAGTGGTCCATCCAGATGCCGGGGTTGTCGGCGGTGAACGTGATCTCGAAGGACTCGCCCGGCGCGACGTTGAGGGTGTGGGTCCACCACGGGCTGCCGGTGACCGGCGCGTCGTTGCGGGACAGGACGCGGATGCGGTGGCCGTGCAGGTGCATGGGGTGGTCGATGATGCCGCGGTTGGTGAACCGCATCCGTACGGTGTCGCCGCGGTCGACCATGAGGGTCGCGATCGCCGCACCGGAGGCGCCGTTGACCGTGTTCGCCCAGGAGAAGGTGCCGTTGGTGAACGCGGAGCCGTTGTCCATGACGAGGTCGTAGGTGCGGGTGGCGGGAGCCGGGTTGGGCACGAACCGGTAGACGTGGCGGCCGCCGGGCCGGACGGCCTCCTGGGTGAGGCCGGGAACGCCGTCCTCGGCGTTGGGCACGTCGACGCCGTGCCAGTGCACGGTGACGCCCTCGGCGACGTCGGTGTTGACCAGCGTGACCTCGACGAGCTGGCCCTGGCGCACCCGCAGGGTGGGTCCGGGTGACGCGCCGTTGAAGGTCAGCGCGTCGATCTGGGCACCGGAGGAGAGCCGGATCTTGCCGTGCGCGGCGACCAGGGTGAACCGCACGTCGGGCTTTCCCTGGTGGAGACCGGTCAGGCTGGCGACGGCGATGCTCGGCCTGCCCGCGGCGGAAGACTCGAGCGAAGAGCGGTGGTGTGCGTGGCCCGCCGCCTGAGCCGGCGCCTGGTTCTGCACATACAACCCGAAGATCGCGGCGATGAGCGCGAGAGTGGTCAGGGTGGCGAGCCAGGGCAGGCGGGCCGCCCGCGAGTCGGCGGCCTGCAGACGCAGCCGCGCGACCGCCACCGCCGCGGTGGCCGCCAGGACGACGAGGCTGAACGCGGCGACCAGCGGCCGGTCGGCCGGATCCTGTGGCACCCAGGCCAGATAGGCGGAGACCAGCATGCCGACGGCGGCGACCTGCCCGGCGACGCGAGTGCCTACGACGCGAGTGCCGGCGCCGCGCGACGCCAGCACGATCGTCACGGCGAGCGGAAGGATGGCCACGCCGACACTCCGGATGTCCGTGGGGTGACCCACACCGGAGAAGGCCCCTCCGGCGGGCCACACGGCGATCACCGGTGCGCCACTGATGGTGGCCGGAGCCGCTGTCCAGTCGCGCCGTCGGCGACCGCTCAGCACTGCCCAGTTCTGTTCACTTCGTCGCCGGACCACGGGGGCCCGGCCCGGTGCGTGGCCGGGCCGGGCCGGGGTGGTGGTCAGCGGGTGCCGGTACCCACCGGGGTGCTCTCGTCGCCCAGCGGCGGGGTGACGTGGGTGAACTCCTCGCGGGGGGCGTGTAGCTGGCCCAGCGAGATCACCTCGCGCTTGAGCACGAAGGCGAGGGTCCAGTCGGCCAGCACGCGGACCTTGCGGTTGAACGACGGGATGCGGCTCATGTGGTACGTGCGGTGCATGAACCACGCCGGGAGGCCCTTGAGCTTCACGCCGTAGATCTTCGCCACGCCCTTGTAGAGGCCGAGGCTGGCGACGCTGCCGGCGTACTTGTGCTTGTAGTCCTTGGGGACGCCGCCGTAGATGACCTGGCGGATGTTGTCGGCGAGCACCGCGGCCTGGCGGACGGCGTGCTGGGCGCTCGGCGAGCACCAGGCGCCCGGGCTGGTCAGGTCGGGGACCTGCGCACAGTCGCCGGCCGCCCACGCGCCGTCGAGAACCCGGTCGCCGTCGACGACCTGAAGGGTGGGCAGGCAGGTGACGTGGCCGCGGGGGCCGCGGGGCAGGTCGGTCTGGTCGAGCATCGGCGACGGCTTGACGCCGGCCGTCCAGACGATCGTCTCGGCGTGGAAGACCTCGCCGTCGGAGAGGTGGACCTCGCCGTCGACGCACGACTCCATGCGGGTCTCGAGGCGGATGTCGATGCCGCGCTTGCGGAGCTGGCGGGCGGCGTACGCGCCCATCTCCGGGCCGACCTCGGGCAGGATCCGGTTGGACGCCTCCACGAGGACGAACCGGACCTCTTCCTTCTTCAGCTCCGGGTAGTACTTGAGGCCGTCGCGGACGACGTCCTCCATCTCGGCCAGCGCCTCGACGCCCGCGTAGCCGCCGCCCACGAAGACGAAGGTCAGCGAGGCCCGGCGCACCCCGGGGTCGGGGGTGACGGCCGCGACGTCGAGCCGGTCGAGGATGTGGTTGCGCAGGTAGATGGCCTCACCGATGGTCTTGAAGCCGATGCCCCGCTCGCGCAGGCCGGGGATGGGCAGGACCCGGGAGACGGAGCCCGGCGCCACGATGATGTGGTCGTACGCGATCTCCTTGATCGGCCCCTCGATCGGCTGCACGGTCACCGTCTTGCGGGCGTGCTCGATCCGGGTGACCTCGCCCGAGACGATGTGGCAGCGCTTGAGCTCACGGCGCAACGGCACCACCGAGTGACGCGGCGAGATGTTGCCGGCCGCCGCCTCGGGCAGGAACGGCTGGTACGTCATGTGCGGCTGGGGGTCGATGACGACCACCTCGGCCCGGCGGGCGTTGACCTTCTTCGACAGGCGCAGGGCGGCGTAGAGCCCCACGTGACCTGCGCCGACTACCACGATGCGTTGCGGTTTCACGTACTCATCATTCCGCCCCGGACGGATCGACGCCTCGTTCTGTGATCAATCCCAAACCGCGAAGTCAAGAGTGGTCACGGGGATATTTCGGTTTCAGTTCGCTGAGAACTTAGGGTGGGCTCCCCATCACGCTCGGCGTAGCAAACGGGCCAGCAGCAGGGTCAGGCCGACCGCCGCGGCCAGGCCCACCAGGCTCGCCAGGACGAACGCCGGACCGGCCAGCCCGGCGGTCAGCCCGAGGGCGATCACGGTCAGCACGGCCGAGCCGAGGACCACCGCGCCGGCCCGGGCCAGCCAGGCCGTGACGACGTCCGCGGTGACCACCGCGTCGTACGGCAGCACCGCCGCCAGCGCGGACAGGGTATGCCCGGCGTACAGCAGGGTCGCCACCGCGAGCACCCGCCAGAGCGCGATCCGGGCGTCGTACCAGGTGGTGTCGAGGATCCAACCGCCGACGACGGTGAGCGCGGCGACGGTCGGCCCGCGGCCCCGGGGCGCGAGCGCCGGGTACACGGCCACGACCGCCAGCAGGGCCACCGAGCGGCTCAGGACCAGCGACACCGGCCAGGCGACCAGCAGCGCCGCGAGGAAGGCGAGGCCGATGCCGCCGCGGACGAGCAGGGGCAGGACGGTCGCGCGGGCGGTGGCCGTACGCACCCGCGCGACGCGGCCCGTGATGCCGGCGCGCATGTCAGCGACCCCTCGGCGCCGAGGCGAGCCGCGCCACGTCGCGCAGCACCAGGTCGAGGCTGCCCGCACCGGCCCAGGTCACCACGGGTACGCCGTGCTCCCGCAGCCGGCCCAGCACGTTCTCGCGCTCCAACCGCCACAAGCGGGTCGCGAGCGGCGTCCACTGGTTGTGCTGCGGCGGCGCGGCACCGACCGGCAGCGTGTCGACGGCCACGGTGTAGCGACCGGACTGCACCAGCCCCGCCAGCATGTCCGCCGCCCGCGGGTCGACCAGCGGGGTCAGCACCATCACGAGGGCGTCGGAGGAGACGTTGTGGGCACCGAAGACGTGCTGCTCCTGGTCGCCGGTGTCCGCACGGACGTCCAGCAGCCACTCCAGCACGGTCAGATACTGCCGACGGCCGGTCGCGGGGCGCAGGCGGCGGGCCGACGCGCCGTACTCGGCCAGCGAGACCCGGTCGCCGCGCTGCAGATAGTGCTCGGCGATGGCGGCGGCGGCCCGGACGGTCGTGTCCAGCACGGACGCCGCGCCCTTCACGCCGCCGGAGGCACCGGCCTCGCCCAGGACGTCGAGCAGAATGAGCACCTCGGCGTCGCGGTCGGACAGGGTCGAGGCCACGTGCAGATCCCGGGTACGCAGCGAGACCCGCCAGTCGATCCGGCGCAACCGGTCGCCGGGCGCGAACGGGCGTACCCCCGCGAGCTCGCCGCCCTCGCCCGGCCGGCGCGACCGGTGGTTGCCGACCAGCCCGGCCGCCGCAGGCATCGCCTCGGTGGCCGCGAACGGCTCGGTTTCCGGATAGACCCGCACGCCCCGGGCCGGGACCACGACCGGGCGGCAGGCCAGCAGGCCGCCGCACGCGGCCACCCGGGCCGCGGCCGGGCCCACATCGTGGCGGCCCCACCGCTGTGCCGTGCCGGGCAGGTCGACGGCGGTCCAGGCGTCCGCCGCGACGCTGACGGCGAAGGGCCGGTCGGCGTCCTCCAGGCGCAGCCACGGCGAGGTCCGGGTACGCATCACCACCAGGTCGTACGCGATGACGTCGGGATTGCCGACGGTGACCGAGGCCGCGACCGCGCCCCCCTCGACGATGTGGTCCTCGTCGGCGTCGATCCGCAGCTCCGGCGCGGACCGGGGCATGCGCCGCAGGCTCACCGCCGCGCCGATCGCGAACGGCGCGGCGAGCAGCACCAGGTCGACCCGGCCGAGCGCGACGCCGAGAACCAGCAGCAGGCCGGTGAGCAGCACCGTGCGCCCCAACGCCCGGGTCGGCACCCAGACCGGCGGCGCCCAGCCCTCGTCGGCCGCCGCCGCCTCGCTCGGAGGAGGCACCGCGGCCCGCAGCGTCGGCGGGTCGGTGACGGTCACTGCTCGGCGTACCCGCCGGCGTACGTCGGCAGCGCGCCGCTGGCCGGGGCCGGGACGTTCTGCAGCACCTCCTGGACCACGAACGACGGGTCGACGCGGCGCAGCCACATCTCCGGCCGCAGCGTGATCCGGTGGGCGAGGGCCGGCACGGCGACGTCCTTGACGTCCTCGGGCACCACGTAGTCGCGACCGGCCATGACCGCGCGGGCCCGGGCGAGCAGCAGCAGGGCGAGCGACCCGCGCGGCGACGAGCCGACCAGCGCGGACGCGTGCTCGCGGGTCGCGGCGGTCAGCGCGACGATGTAGCGGCCGATCGAGTCCTCGACCGCGACGGACTCCAAGGCGGCCTGCATGGCGCGCAGGGTGCGCGCGTTCACCACGGGCGCGAGCTGGGCTTCCTCCTGGCGCCGCGACATGCGCCGGCGCAGGACGTCCCACTCCTCGTCCTGGGTCGGGTAGCCGAACGACACCCGCAGCAGGAAGCGGTCGAGCTGGGCCTCGGGCAGCGGGTACGTGCCCTCGTACTCGATCGGGTTGGCGGTCGCGAGCACGTGGAACGGCGGGTCGAGCCGGTAGGTGACACCCTCGACCGAGACCTGCTTCTCCTGCATCGCCTCCAGCAGCGCCGCCTGGGTCTTCGGCGGGGTTCGGTTGATCTCGTCGGCGAGCAGCATGTTGGTGAACACCGGGCCGGCCCGGAAGGCGAAGTCGCCCTTGCGCTGGTCGTACAGGAACGATCCGGTCACGTCGGCGGGCAGCAGGTCCGGGGTGAACTGCAGGCGGCGGAAGTCCAGGCCGAGCGCCTGCGCGAAGGACCGGGCGGTCAGCGTCTTGCCCAGGCCGGGCAGGTCCTCGAGCAGCACGTGGCCGCCGGCCAGGATGCCGGCGAGCACGAGCTCGAGGGCGTCCCGCTTGCCGACCACCACGCTGCCGACCGAGTCGAGGACCGCGCCGGCCAGCCGGCCCACCTCATAGGGCGGCAGGGCCTCCACGCTCGCGTCCGTCACCGATCCACCCTTCTCAGATCTTCTCCAGCGCGTCGACCCATGCCGACAGCTCCCGGGACTTCGGCGGCCGACGCCCCGGCTCCTCCAGCATCCGCCACAGCGGCTCGCCCAGCAGTTCGCGCGCGCGGCGGGGATCCGACGAACGGGTGACGCCGTGCCGCAGCCGCAGCCGCTCGTCGGCGAGTTCCGCCAGCGCGGGCTGCACGATACGCGAGAACCGGTCGGCGTCGTGCTGCGCGGAGTCCAATTGCCACTCCCACCGGCGTACGGCCGTCCGCAGTGTGTCGTTGCCGGCGAACTGGCCGGCGCCGACGTCGCTCGTGCGGCGACGACCCCGGGGTGCCGGCGGCGGGGCGACTTCGGACACCCCGAGCATGATCAGGCGCAATGCCGTGAATGCGGCCACGACGAGCGGGATCGGGAGCTTGATGCCCTGGGACCGCAGCACGGCGACGGTGACCGTGGTGGCCACGGCGACCAGCAGCACATTGCCGGTGACCCGGGCGGCTCGCGAGCGGGGCTTCGCGCCGGCCCGCGCCGGCTCGGCGGCGGTGGCGGGTTCGGCGGAGGCGCCGAAGAGATCCTCGAGGCCGCCGTCGGGGTCGCGGCTCACGACGGCACCCCCGCGCCGAGGTCGGCGCGCAGCCGCTCCAGCGCCGACACGGCCTGGCGTCGCATCTGGTCGTCGACGGTGTGCGTGGCGTACCGAGCCTGGCGGTAGACGTGCGCGAACGGGGTCAGCACGGCCGCCTCGACCCGCTGCTCGGCGAGCAGCCGGGCGACCAGGTCCGTGGGGCTGTCACCGGCGTGGCGCGGCGTACCCGCCGCCGCCGCGGCCTGTTCCAGGCGCACCCAGCAGGCGATCACGGCGCGGCGGGGGTCACGGTCGGTGTCGGAAAGCTCCTGCAGGCCGGCGTCGAGGGCGGCGACCAGGTCCTCCGCCGTACGTGTCTCGGAGCGGGCCGGGGCCCGGCGGCCGCCGCGGCGCGAGCGCCGGCGGCCCTGGTCGCGCAGCACGGCCCACACCACCAGGGCGAGCACCACCACCGCGGCCAGGCCGAGCACGACCCACGCCGCGGTGTCCATCCAGTCCGGCAGCTCGCGGGCGGCCTCCACCGGCTCCCGGCTCGCCGACACGGTCGGCTCGGGGGCCGGCGGCAGCAGCGGCGCGGCGGTCTCCTCGACCTCGAGCCCGGCGTTCGGGTTGAAGCGCTCGAGCTGCGGTGCGGACCGGGTCGCGGCGAGCGAGGCGAGGAAGAGCAGCGCGAGGACGGCGGCCAGCGGCCACCAGCGACGCAGCGCGGCGAGATCCAATGCTCAGGCTCTGATCCGTGATCGGCGGGACGGGGGGCAGGACACGAATCATGCCAGGCCCGCGAGCCGTTTCGCACTGACGAAGACGTCGTCCAGCATCACGGGTGTCAGCCGGCCGGTGAAGGTGTTCTGCTGCGACACGTGATAGCAGCCGAGCAGGTCGGGCACGCCCGGGAGGACGACGTGGGCGCCGTGGCCGAACGCCGGCCGGGGGACGGGGGGCTTCCGGCCGTACACCTCACGCAGGACCGGCCACCATGCCGCCCACGCGAACGCGCCGAGCGCGACCACGACCCGCAGAGTGGGCCGGATCAGGGACACCTCCCGGTGCAGCCACGGCGCGCAGGTGTCGCGCTCGGCGGGCAGCGGCTTGTTGTCCGGCGGCGCGCAGCGGACCGCGGAGAAGATCCGCAGGTGCCGCAGGGCGAGGCCGTCGTCGGCGGAGACGCTCGTCGGCTGGTTGGCGAGGCCGGCCCGGTGCAGCGCGGCGAAGAGGACGTCGCCGGAGCGGTCGCCGGTGAAGATCCGCCCGGTGCGGTTGCCGCCGTGCGCGGCGGGGGCGAGGCCCAGGATCGCGATCGGCGCGTCGCCGGCCCCGAACCCCGGGACGGGGCGTCCCCAGTAGGTCTGCTCGCGGAAGGAGGCACGCTTGGCGACGGCGACCTGTTCACGCCAGGTGACCAGCCGGGGGCAGGCGAAGCAATCCGCGACGCCGGCGTCCAGCACGGTAAGGTCCGGCGCCTCGGCCGCGTGGGTGGCGACGTCTTCGGGGGTACGGCTGGGCACCCGTCCAGCAGAGCATCCGGGCGTACGGACCGGGGAGCCGGGGTGGATTCAGCCCGCCCGCCGCAGGCAGAGCAGGTAACCGTCGCCCGCGGTGCTGGTGTAGAGGAAGTACTCCTCGTCGGCCTCGAAGAACCGCTCGCAGGACCGGCTCGCGGAGTCGCTCTCGCCGTCGACGCGACCGACCACGGTGAAGGCGGCGGCGGCCTCGGCGCAGCCGACGAGCTTCGCGCCGGGGTGTGCCGCCGAGGCGGAGAGGCAGTCGCCGACGGCGGCGTCCTCGGCGGCGTCGCCGGGCGCCAGCAGCGACCCGACGATCACGAGCGTCGCCAGGGCCACCACGGCCGCCGCGACGCGCCGCACGACCAGATTTCCCACGTCAGGTCCTCCCTCCCCGGGGGCCTAACGAGCCGGCGGCGCTCCGGCTTCTCCCTAGCGGCTCGCCGCGGGCGACGGCGTCGCGGGCGACGGCGTCGCGGCGCTCTTCGACGGGGTGGCCTTGGGGGCGGCGCTCGGCATGCGGAACGGGGCGCCGCTCGCACAGTACGGATACACGCCGCCCTCCTTCTCCTCGCCGGTCTCGGTGCTCTCGTCGTAGCAGTACGGGTCGCCG
The DNA here is from genome assembly GCF_003751945.1 of Couchioplanes caeruleus. Taxonomy (NCBI): domain Bacteria; kingdom Bacillati; phylum Actinomycetota; class Actinomycetes; order Micromonosporales; family Micromonosporaceae; genus Couchioplanes; species Couchioplanes caeruleus. The sequence continues at coordinate 3,238,697 of NZ_RJKL01000001.1, forward strand.
AGGTGGATCGGCTGACCGTTCTGGTCGAAGAGGCGGGCGTTCGTCACCAGCCGGCCCTGCTCGTCATAGACGAACACGTCCTGCACACCGCTGTACGGGTTGTCGTAGTTGACGTCCGAGTAGTACGAGTTGCGGGTGCTGCTGTCGACGTCGAGGAAGCCGGCCAGCCCGATCATGATGAGGACGACCGTGGCCCCGTACATGGACAGGCGTGACCATTGCGGCAGGCGCGCCGCCCGCCGGCCGAACCAGATCGAGCCGAGCACCGCGAGGGCGAGCAGGATCAGCGCGACGATCTCGCTGTCGCCGATGCGGGGCAGCAGACCGAGCGGCCGTCCGGTGTTGTCGAGGATGTCGGCGACGACCATCGCCACGAGATAGCCGCGCAGCACCCACCAGGCCGGGCGCAGGAGACGGAGGAAGTCGCTGACCCGCTCGTACCCGACGGCCTTACCGAAGCGCGCGTCGGCCTTGCGCAGCGTCGGGAGGACGTGGTCACGCAGCGCGGGCGTGACCTGGTCACGCAGGCCGGCGATGACGCGCGGGCGGCTGCTCGGCGGATCGGGGAAGCCGCCCACGAAGGGCGCCGCGCCGCGCAGGTCCGCGGCGTACGCCTCGGGGCTGCCCAGCCGGTCGGTGAGCGAACCCTCACCGTCGGCCATGACCTCCGTCAGGTGCTCGGTCAGGTCCTCGAGCAGCTCGTCGCGCTGCGCCTCGGGCAGATCGCCGAGGGCCGCGCGGACCGCGTACACATATGCGGTGATCTCGTCCTGGGCCGTGGGTTTCACGCCGTCCCCCGCTCGCAAAGCAGATCGTTCATCGTTGAAGCGAACTCGTTCCAGATCTTGCCCGACCGCTCCAACTCGGCCTGGCCGGCGCTGTTCAGCGCGTAGTACTTCCGGTGCGGACCCTCGATGCTGGGCACGACGTAGGTATTGAGCAACCCGGCGTTGAACAGCCGGCGCAGCGTGCCGTAGACGCTGGCGTCCCCGACCTCGGCCAGCCCGGCGGTCCGCAGGCGGCGCAGGATGTCGTATCCGTAACCGTCGTCCTCGCGCAGGGCGGCGAGCACCGCGAGATCCAGCACACCCTTGAGGAGCTGGGTCGTATCCACGCGCAGCACAGTACTTCGCGATGCGAAGTAGTGTCAAAAGATCGAAGGCGAGTAAGGCGTCAGCACCGTCCAGTTGAGGTTGCCGCGCCTGAAGTGAGCCGGGCGTCCGGCCTCACACCAGCGAGAAGGCGATCCCGTCGAGGATGTCGTGCTCGCTGGCGATCACCGACGCCTTGTTCGCCCGCTCCATGATGATGCGCAGGATCAGGGCACCCGCGCCGATCACGTCCGCGCGGCCCGGATGCATCACCGGCAGGTCGAGCCGGTCCGCGACCGTCGACCCGAGGATGTCGGCGGTCACCTTCGTCACGTCGTCGCGGTGGATCCGGGCGTGGTGGATCTGCCGGGGGTCGTACTCGGGGAGTCTCAGGGCCAGCGCCGCGACGGTGGTGACCGAGCCGGCCAGGCCGATCAGGGTCGCCGTGCCGTGACCCGAGACCGCGCGCAGGGCGTTGTCGACCGTCTTGGTGATGTCGCGCTCGGCGGCCTGGATCTCCGCCGGGGTCGGCGGGTCGCCGTGCAGATGCCGCTCGGTCATCCGGACGCAGCCGATGTCCACGGACACGGCGTGCTTCACCTCGCGGAAGCCGACCACGAACTCGGTGGAACCGCCGCCGATGTCGACGACCAGGTATGGCGGCTCCGCGTCCAGGCCGTGCAGAGCGCCGGTGAAGGACAGCCGGGCCTCCTCGTCGCCGGTGATCACCTCGGGCTCCACGCCGAGCACCGAACGGACCATCGTGCGGAACTCCTCCGCGTTGGAGGCGTCCCGGGAGGCCGAGGTGGCGCACATGCGCACGCGGTCGACGCCCAGTTCGGCGATCTCCGCCGCGTAGCCCACCAGGGCCTTACGGGTGCGCTCGATCGCCTCCGGCGCCAGCCGTCCGGTGCTGTCGACACCCTCGCCGAGCCGGACGATCTCCATCCGGCGGGCGACGTCCGTCAGCTTTCCCCCCGCCACGTCGGCGATGAGCAGACGGATCGAGTTGGTGCCACAGTCGATGGCGGCGACTCTCACTCAGGGCTCCTATAGATGCAGCAACATCCGCTTGTTGCCGAGCGTATTCGGCTTCACCCGTTCGAGGTCGAGGAACTCGGCAACGCCCTCGTCGTACGAGCGCAGCAACTGCTCGTAGACGGCGTGCGGCACCGGGGCGCCGTCGATCTCTTCGAAGCCGAAGGAGCCGAAGAAGCGGGTCTCGAAGGTCAGGCAGAACACCCGGGCCACGCCCAGCTCCCGCGCGGCGCCGAGCAGCTCCGCGACCAGGCGATGGCCGATCTTCATGCCGCGGTGGGCGGGGTCGACGGCGACCGTACGGATCTCCGCCAGGTCCTCCCACATGACGTGCAGGGCGCCACACCCGATGACCCGGTCCTGCTCCGCATCCACGGCCACCCAGAACTCCTGGACGCTCTCGTACAGCGTGACGGTGGCCTTGCTGAGCAGCCTGCGGTCCTCGGTGTACGTGTCCACGAGCGCCCGGATGGCCTTCACGTCGGCGGTACGGGCCCGGCGGATCTCGATCCCCACCGGCTCACCCGGTCCCGCGAGCGACACACGGGCCACCGGACCACCACGCGCCGACGGCCTCACGGACCTCGTCGCCGAACGGGTTGACGCCGGGGCCGGCCGCCAGCGCGTGACCGAGGTGGACGTGCAGGCACTTGACCCGGTCCGGCATGCCACCGGCCGAGACCTTCTCGATCTCGGGCACGTGCCGCGCCGCCTCGCGCCGGGCCAGATAGTCCTCGTGCGCGGCGCGGTAGCGCTCCGCCAGCTCCGGGTCCACGGCGAGCCGGACCTGCATCTCGCGCATCACGCCGGCGGACTCGAGGCGGCTGCACGCCGCCGTCGCACGCGGGCAGGTCAGATAGAACATCGTCGGGAACGGTGTGCCGTCGTCCAGCCGGGGCTCGGTCTCCACGACGTCGGGGTTGCCGCAGGGGCAACGGTGCGCGACGGCGCGGGTGCCGCGGGGGCGGCGGCCGAGCTGCTCGGCGACGATCTCGAGATCGGTCTCGGAAGGAGTCGTCATCTACTTTCGGGATTCTGCATTGGCGGCGGCGACGCTTCCCCACAGTGTGTCGTACCACCGGTCGGGGCCGGGCGCCGCGGTGCCGGCCGCGTCGCGAGCGGCGCCGGCCGGGTCGTTGAGCACCAGCAGCGGCACCTCACCGGGCTTGACGTAGAACAGCCGGTCCCGGGCCTGGATGCGGACGTACTCCTTGTCCTTCCACTTGTCGACCTCCTCCTCCAGCCCCTTGATCTTCGCCTGCTGCGCGGCCTGGTCGGCCTGCATCTGGGCGATCTGGGACTCCTGGGCGAGGTAGACGCGGACCGGGTAGGTGTAGGCGAGGGCCAGCGCGACCAGGACGATGATCAGGACGGTGGCGCGCCCGGTGAAGGCCTTGGGACGGGTCGCGACCGTACGCTTCGTGGCCCCGGAGGCCGCGGCGCGGCGTGCCGCCGCCGGCCTGCTGCCGGAGCGGTTGACGCTGCCGGTGGTGCGGGCGGTGGGGATGCGACGCGGCTCGATGCGCGTCGCCCCGGTGTCACGGACACGGCCCGGTCGGGCGCCATTGCGGACCCCCGGACGCCCCGCCTGGCCGGTGGGACGACGGGTCGGACCCTGCCCACTCGGTGTGCGGCGCTGCGTCATCCCTGCCCTCCCCCCGGCACTCGCCAAGACCATGGAGTTGCGGCACCTGCCCGCCAGGCTATGCCTCCGGCAGGCGGCGCCACAACTCCATGATCCGTCGACGGAGCGTTACGCGGTGCGGTAACGCGGGAACGCGCCCGCCCCGGCGTACCGCGCGGCCTCGCCCAGCTCCTCCTCGATGCGCAGGAGCTGGTTGTACTTCGCCACCCGGTCCGAGCGGGCCGGCGCCCCGGTCTTGATCTGGCCACTGCCGACGGCCACGGCCAGGTCGGCGATGGTGGTGTCCTCGGTCTCGCCGGAACGGTGGCTCATCATCGTCTTGAAGCCGGCCCGGTGCGCCATGTCCACGGCGTCCAGGGTCTCGGTCAGCGAGCCGATCTGATTGACCTTGACGAGGACCGCGTTGGCGGCACCCTCGGCGATGCCCCGGCCGATGCGGGTGGGGTTGGTCACGAACAGGTCGTCGCCGACGATCTGGAGCTTGCCGCCGAGCTGGGAGGTCATCGCGGTCCAGCCGGCCCAGTCGTCCTCGGACAGCGGGTCCTCGATGGAGACGATCGGGTACGTCTCGGCGAGCTTGGCGTAGTAGTTGATCATCTCCTCGGTCGACTTCGGCGTGCCCTCGAAGACGTACGCGCCGTCGGAGTGGAACTCCGTCGCGGCGACGTCCATGGCGAGCACGATGTCGGTGCCCAGGGAGAACCCGGCGGCCTGCACGGCCTCGGCGATCAGGTCCAGCGCGGAGGCGTTCGACGGCAGGCTCGGGGCGAAGCCGCCCTCGTCGCCCAGGCCGGTCGACAGGCTCTTCTTCTTCAGGACCGTCTTCAGCGCGTGGTAGACCTCCGCACCGCAGCGCAGCGCCTCGCGGAACGACGGCGCGCCGATCGGAGCGATCATGAACTCCTGCACGTCGACGTTCGAGTCCGCGTGTGCCCCGCCGTTGAGGATGTTCATCATCGGCACCGGCAGCACGTGCGCGTTGGGGCCGCCGACGTAGCGGAACAGTGACAACTCGGCGCTGGCCGCGGCGGCCCGGGCCACGGCGAGGGAAACGCCGAGGATCGCGTTCGCGCCCAGCTCGGACTTGTCGGAGGTGCCGTCGAGGTCGAGCATCTTCTCGTCGATGAGGCGCTGCTCGCTGGCCTCGTATCCGATGAGCTCGTCGGCGATCTTGTCCTCGACGTTGCCGACCGCCTTCTCGACGCCCTTGCCGAGGTAGCGGCCCTTGTCGCCGTCGCGCAGCTCGATCGCCTCGAACGCGCCGGTGGAGGCGCCGGACGGGACGGCCGCACGGCCGGTGTTGCCGTCGTCCAGACCGACCTCGACCTCGACGGTCGGGTTGCCCCGCGAGTCGAGGATCTCCCGGGCGACGATCGCTTCAATGGTGGCCATCTGCCGTGGCTCCCTCATGTTCGTTCGGATGGATTCCTCAGACCGCGCCCCTGCGGCCGACCACGACCTGAGGGTATCGAGCCGGGCCGACGGCCGTGGCGGCGGCTGGTGAACTTCGGCGGCCACATACCTCAGGCCACGGACCGGACTGCCGATCACCCCGTTGCCATGACTACTTCCGCGCACCTCCCCGAGGCCGGCTCGTACGTCGAGATGACCGACGCCGACGAGCAGGCCGCCCGCGTCCGTGTGGTCCACGCGGAGAGCTCGGTGCTGACCCTGTCCTCGCCGCTGGCCGCCGTGCCGCCGGTGGGCACCACCGTGACCCTGCGCTGGTCGGCGGCCCCTCGCGGCCGGTTCGCCCTGCCGTGCGCGGTCGTGGAAGCCGACGAGAACCGGCTGGAGGTGCGCACGGCCGGCGAGGCCCTGGTCGAGCAGCAGCGCGAGTTCGTCCGCGGCGGGGGCGGCGAGCGGATCATCATGCGCCGGCCGGGCTGGAAGGACGCCCACGGCTGGATCCGCGACGTCAGCGAGCACAGCGCCCGGGCCCACTTCGAGGGCGCGAACGTGGTCGAGGGCGAGGAGCTCCAGCTCTGGATGCAGCTCGGCGGCGAGATCATCGACATCCCCGCGGTGGCGGCGCGCGTGGCGATGCTCCCCCAGCAGGTGCCGCCGGGACCGATGTCGGTGGAGATCGTCGCCATCTTCGACATCGACGAGTCGCTGGCCCGGATCATCCGGCGCTATGTGATGCGCCAGCAACTGCTGAGCCGTACGCGCTCCTGAGCGCGGACTACCGGCGCCGGTTTGCGCGGCTTGCAGGCATCGGCCAAGGTGGGCGGGTGCTTTCCACCACCCTGCGCCGGACGGCCGCCGCACTCGTCGCGCTCGTCCTCGTCACAGGCTGCTCGGATCTGAACGAGGCGTCGGCGTCGCCGGGCCTGAGCCACACCGACGTCGTGGCGGACCTTGCGGCCCAGCTCTCCGGGGCGGCGAACCGCACCTACGAGGCGACGTACCAGCTCGCCGGCGGCGAGACCGCGACAATCGCCCAGGGACAGCAACCCGCCCGCGCGGCGTACGTGTACCCCGGCGGCAAGGTGCTGCTCACGACGGACGCGACCACCGAGTGCCGCACCGGCACCAAGCCGGCCACCTGCACGATGACGGCACCGGCGACGCCGACAAGCCCCCCGCCGCCCGCGGTCTTCCGGGGCGCCGACACCAGCGGAATGGTGACGCCCGTCACGGTCATCGGGCTGCTCAACAGGGCGGCCCTGGACGCCGACGCCGAGGTCACCCAGCACGACACGACGATCGCCGGACGGCACGCCACGTGCGTCGAGCTGACCGGCGTCGACGGCGCGGCCGCCCGGGACTTTCGCACGTGCGTCACCAACGAGGGCGTGTTGGGAAGCTTCAGCGGGGTGCTCCACCAGGCGCGGGTCGAGGTCGCCATGACGCACTACGCCGACCGCCTGTCCGAGAACCTCTTCGATCTTCCCAAGGCGGCCAAGCTGATCGACCAGCGCCGCTGACCCGCCCACCGCACCCCTACGGCCTGCGCGACAACCCACTCGATGTCGGCAATCCGCCGCCTGATCACCAACGCACGGCGTGGGATGGGCGCGGCACGGCGTGGCATGACGCGGGATGGCTCGGTATGGCGCGACCCGGAACGACCCGGCCCGACCCCCGCTCCGCCCCCGGCCCGGGAGGCCCGCGGGTGGGTCAGACGCCGAGGAGGAACCGGAGATGACGCGGCGGCGGTGAGCCGTGGGCGAGCATCGCGTCGTGCCAGGCTTTCGGGGTGGCGCCGAAGGGGCGGGCCGCCGCGATCGCCGCGACCTCGGTGTAGCCCACGAAGTAGGTGGAGAGCTGGGTGGAGGTGAGGAGCGCTCGTTTCCACTTGCCCGCGGCCTCGCCCTCCTCCTGGAAGCCGCGCGTCATCATCAGCTCCATGGCGTCGGCCTCGGAGAGGTCCTCGCAGTGTGTGAGCTGGTCGATCACCGCGTTCAGGCTGATCCGGAGCTGCATCTTGAGCTGCTGGAGGCGCACCGGCAGGCCGCCGAAGCCCAGCCCGGCCATCAGCTCCTCGGCGTACGTCGCCCAGCCCTCCACGAACGGGCCGGAGAGGCCCAGGGACCGGACCCGGGTGGCGGCCCGGAAGCGCCGGGAGTGTGCGAGCTGCAGGAAGTGCCCCGGCATGGCCTCGTGCACGGTCAGGTTGCGCAGCATGTGGTCGTTGTATTCGCGGTAGAACGACTCGACCCGCTCCCGCGGCCAGTCGGCCGGGGCCGGGGCGATGCAGTAGAACGTCGGGACGTCCGCCGTCTCCAGCGGGCCCGGCGGGTCGCAGTGGGCCACCGCGACGCCGCGGGCGAACTCCGGCATCTCCTGGATCACGCAGGGGTCGTCGATGATCGTCATCAGGTCGTGCTCGCGGACGAACTCGGTGGCCTCGGCCATCGTGACCTTGGCCAGGTCGACGATCGTGGCGTCGTCGGGGTGCTGCGCCGCGCAGGTGTCCAGGGCCTGGCGCACGGTGGCGTCGGTGGCCGGGCCGCCGACCAGTTCGGCGGCCGCCTCGCGGAGCCGGGCGGCGGCGTCGTCGAGGTTCTGCCGGGCGCGGGCGAGGATCTCGGCGGCGGGCAGTTCGGTGTCGAGGGTGTGCCACAGCCGGGCCTCCCACAGCGGCCGGCCCAGGCGCGGGTCGCGGCCGGGCTCGCCGCTCTCCAGCCGTGCCCGGAGCCAGCCATCGAACTCCACGAACGCGTCGAGCGCGGCGGCCGCCGCCGGCTCTACTGCCGGTCGCAGGCCGGGCGCCTCGGCCAGCAGCTCCGGCACCTCGTCGCGGATCAGCGCCGCCGTGCCCGCGAACTGGCCGACCGCGACCTCGGCGTGCAGCCGGGGCACGTCGCGCAGCACCGCCCGGGCGGTGGCCAGCGCGTCCGGAATGGCGGCCAGCCGACCACCGAGGCCGGCGAGCCGCTCCTCCACCGGGGCGAACGGGCGGGCGATCAGGGCGTGCAGCAGCGGGCCGGGGTTGTGGACCAGCGGGTTCCACTCGTGGCCGCGCACGTCGGTCAGCTCGAAGATGCCGCGCTCCACGACGGCGGAGAGGATGGCGTGGTCGACCTGATCCTGCGGGGCGATGGCCTCCGGGTCGACGCCGGCGAGGGCGTCGGCCGCGTCCCGCAGCATGGTGACCCGCGCGGCGACCGCGCCGCTCGAACGGTCGGGCAGCCGGTCGTCGTAGCGGTGGTCGCCCGCGGACGTGGCGAGGGCGGGGTCGCTCTCGAGGATGGCGTCGACGATGCGCTCGGCGAGCGGGACGAACTCCGGCATGAAGCGAAATCTACTCGCCGGGTGCGACATCCTCCCGAATCCGTACGGCGTCGGCGTACCGCAGCGCCGCCTGGCGCAGCAGAGCCTCGGGGTCGAGGCCGTCCGCGCGCGCCTGCGCCACGGTGCGCAGCAGCGCGGAGCCGAGCCCGGGATCGGCGGGCAACGGCACGTCCAGCCCGGCGCGATCCGCCCGCTGGAGGATCTTGGCGGCGAGCGACAGCGCGGGCTGGCTCAGGGCGATGCCCTCCAGGACGGAGTCCCGCGCCTTCTCCTCCTTCTTGATCCGCTCCCAGTTGGCGATGATCGCTTCGACATCCTCGACGTCCTCTCCCGCGAAGACGTGGGGGTTGCGGCGGACCATCTTGTCGACGAGGCCGCCGGCCACGTCGTCGACCGTCCAGCGTTCGTCCTCGGGGAGCTCCTCGGCCAGCCTGGCGTGCAGCACCACCTGGAGCAGCACGTCGCCCAGCTCCTCGCGCAGCGCGGCGAGGTCCTGAGAGACGATCGCGTCGTACGCCTCGTAACTCTCCTCGAGCAGGTACGGCGCGAGGGTCTCGTGGGTCTGCTGCCGCTTCCACGGGTCGCCGCCGGGCGAGTAGAGCCGGTCCATGACGGCGACGGCGTCGAGCAGCCGTGCCCCCGGCGGATCCCAGGATCCGTAGCAGAGCTCGAGCTCGGCCAGGGACGGCTCGCGGGCCAGCCGCAGCCCGAGCCGGCGGGCGAAGTCCTCGTCGCCGGTCGCCCCGGCGAGCCAGACCACCGTGCCGTGTGCCGCCAGGAGCCCGATCAGCCGCTCGGGGTCGGGCTCGACGACCGTGACGGTGACGCCGGCGGCGCGCAAGGCGGCGGCCTGGTCGCCGTCCGCCGCGGTGAGCACGGGCCAGGCGCGGACGAGGTCCCACGCGGCCGCCGTCAGGATCCCGGCCGGCAGCCGCGGCGAGGTGACCAGCAGGACGATCCGACCGCCCTCGGGCATCAGGCCACGGTGGTCACGGCGGAGACGTCCGTGACGTACGCGTCCTCGGCATCGTCGCCGCTGAGGGAGAGCACCACCAGCGGGACGTCCTTGCCGTCGGCGCCCTGCGCCGACAGGAGCGTGACCTGCTGGGCGCCGTACCGAGGATTGATCTTGACCTTCTGGTCGGCGACGACCCGCTCGAGCTCCGTGCGCATCGCCACGTACGACTCCAGGAGCGACTTGTTCTCCGGCGAGAGCGTGCTCTGGAACTCCTCGAACTTGCTGTTCGGGTCGGCGGCGCCGCCCTTGACCAGCCGGCCGAAGACGTCGCGCAGGTCGGCCTCGGTGAGCTGCGCCGGCTTGACGGCGCTCTGCAGCGCGGTTCGCAGCCGGTAGGTCTCCGCGTAGAGCTGGGTGAACTCCCATTCGGGCGAGTAGTTGCGGGCCTGGGCGACCTGCTCGACGGTCGGGGATCCGGCCGGCGACACGCCGTGCGCCTGCGCCGACTTGCGCAGGATGTCCACGCTGAGCAGCGTGTTCAGCACATCCTGCTGCTTGATCGGCATGACCGGCGGCGGCAACTCCTCGGTGGCGCCGGAGGCCTCGCCCTGACGCTGGGCCTGCGCGCGCGCCTCGGTGAGCTGATCGCGCACCTGGTCGTAGATCACCTGGATCCGGTCCTCGGTGATCTTCCCGCCCGCGGTGTACGCGGCCACGTCCGGCGACTGCTGGCAGGCGGTCAGGCCGGCGACGGCGAGGACGGCGACGACGGCGGTGGATGCGAGTCGGCGGGCACGCTGCATGGTCATGACTCTCTCACGCTCCGGATGTGACGCCCGACACCGGGGCCGGGATGTCACCCAATACGTCCTTGAGCAACTGCGTGCACCACTGCAGCAGTGCCTGGTCGCGCAGCGGCTCGCCGCCGATCCGGCGGGTGCTCGGCCGCGGCACGCTGACCTGGTCGTTGGCCTGCTTGTACACCGAGTCGGGGTGGTAGCGCTTGAGCCGCATCTGCTTGGAGTCGGGCAGGGGCAGCGGCGAGAAGCGCAGGTGCTTGCCCTGGACCGAGACGTCGGTGAGCCCGTACGCCCGCGCGATCAGCCGGAACCGGGCGACCGCGATGAGGTTGGCGACCTGCTCCGTCGGGTCGCCGTAGCGGTCGGTCATCTCGGCGACCACCTCGTCGAGGCGGGCGTTGTCGCGGGCCTCGGCGAGCTTGCGGTACATCTCGAGGCGCAGCCGCTCCACCGCGATGTACTCGGTCGGCAGGTGCGCGTCGATCGGCAGGTCGACCTTGACCTCCGGCTCCTCCTCGGGCCGCTCGCCCTTGAACGCCTGCACGGCCTCGCCGACCATGCGGACGTACAGGTCGAAGCCGACGCCCTCGATGTGACCGGACTGCTCGCCGCCGAGCAGGTTGCCGGCGCCGCGGATCTCGAGGTCCTTCATGGCGACGTACATGCCGGCGCCGAGCTCGGTGTGCTGGGCGATGGTGGCGAGCCGCTCGTGGGCCTGCTCGGTCAGCGGCTTCTCCCGCGGGTAGAGGAAGTACGCGTACGCGCGCTCGCGTCCACGGCCGACCCGGCCGCGGATCTGGTGGAGCTGGGCCAGGCCGAGCAGGTCGGCGCGCTCGACGATGAGGGTGTTGGCGTTCGGGATGTCGATGCCGGACTCGACGATGGTCGTGCAGACCAGGACGTCGAACTCCTTCTCCCAGAAGCCGACCATCACCTTCTCGAGCTGCTCCTCGCTCATCTGCCCGTGCGCGACCGCGACCCGCGCCTCGGGCACCAGTTCGCGCAGCTTGCGGGCCGCCCGGTCGATCGACTCGACCCGGTTGTGCAGGTAGAAGACCTGTCCGTCGCGGAGCAGCTCGCGGTGGACGGCGGCGGCGACCTGCTTGTCGTCGTGCGCGCCCACGAACGTCAGCACCGGGTGGCGCTCCTCCGGCGGGGTGGCGATGGTCGACATCTCCCGGATGCCGGTGATCGCCATCTCCAGGGTGCGCGGGATCGGCGTGGCGGACATGGTGAGCACGTCCACCGCCGCGCGCAGGGCCTTGAGCTGCTCCTTGTGCTCGACGCCGAAGCGCTGTTCCTCGTCCACGATGATCAGGCCGAGGTTCTTGAACCGGGTCGAGTTGGCCAGCAGGCGGTGCGTGCCGATGACGATGTCGGCGGTGCCCGCCGCGGCGTCCTCGAGCACCAGCGACGCCTCCTTGGGCGTCTGGAAGCGGGAGAGCTGCCTGATGCTCACCGGGAACTGGCTCATCCGTTCGGCGAACGTGTTGTAGTGCTGCTGAGCCAGCAGCGTGGTGGGCACGAGGATCGCCACCTGCTTGCCGTCCTGCACCGCCTTGAAGGCCGCCCGTACGGCGATCTCGGTCTTGCCGTAACCGACGTCGCCGCAGATCAGGCGGTCCATCGGTACGGCCAACTCCATGTCGTGCTTGACCTCGCTGATCGCGGCGAGCTGGTCCGGGGTCTCCGTGTACGGGAACGCGTCCTCGAGCTCCCGCTGCCACGGCGTGTCCGGCCCGAAGGCGTGTCCCTTGGAAGCCTGCCGCGCCGCGTACAACTGGATGAGCTGGGCGGCGATCTCGCGGACCGCCTTGCGGGCGCGCGCCTTGCTCTTCTGCCAGTCGGCGCCGCCCATCTTGTGCAGCGAGGGCGACTCCCCGCCCACGTAGCGGGAGAGCTGGTCGAGCTGGTCGGTGGGGACGAAGAGCCGGTCGCCGGGCTGGCCGCGCTTGCTGGGTGCGTACTCGATGACGAGGTACTCGCGGTCGGCGCCGTTCACGGTGCGCTGCACGAGCTCGACGTAGCGGCCGATGCCGTGCTGCTCGTGCACGACGAAGTCGCCGGTCTTGAGCTCGAGCGGGTCGATCGTGTTGCGCCGTCGACTCGGCATCTTGCGCATGTCCTTGGTGGACGCGCCGCGGCCGCCGCTGATGTCGTTGCCGGTGATGACGGCGAGCCGGGAGCCGTCGTCGACGAAGCCGTGGTTGAGCCCGCCGCAGGTGACCAGGAGCTGGCCCGGCTCCACGGACTCGGAGATGGACTCGACCGGGGTGACGCCGAGTCCCGCGTCGCGCAGGAGCTCGGTGGCGCGCTGCGCGGTGCCGTGGCCCTCGAACACCAGCGCGATCGCCCAGCCGGCGCCCGCCCACTGCTGCAGGTCGGCGGCGAGGCGGGCGGTGTCACCGTGGTAGAGCGGCACCGGCTGCGCCTTCAGCGCGACGGCGTCCCCGGTGTCGGGGCTGACCTCCACCTCCGGGGTCTCCAGCCAGGGCATGTCGGTGGCGGGTCGCTCGTCGGCCTCGGCCAGCCCGAACGGCGAGACCGTCCACCAGGGCTGGTGCAGCGTCGCGGCGTGCGCGCGGACGTCCGCGAGGGTGCGGAAGGCGGCGGCGCCGACGTCGATCGGCGCCTGCCCACCCACGGCGGCAGCGGCCCAGCTCGCCTCGAGGAACTCGTCGGAGGTGCGGGTCAGGTCGTGGGCCCGGGTACGGATCCGCTCCGGGTCGCAGAGCAGGACGTGGGTGCCCGCCGGCATGCAGTCGATCAGCAGCTCCATGCTGTCGGTGCCCTGCAGCAGCGCCGGGGCCAGCGACTCCATGCCCTCGACCGGGATGCCCTCGGCCAGCTTGTCGAGGATCTCTCCCAGCTCGGGGTGCTGCTGGGCCAGCTCGGCGGCGCGGGCCCGCACCGCCGGGGTGAGCAGCAGCTCGCGACACGGCGGCGCCCACAGCCGCTCGGCCGCTTCGATGGTGCGCTGGTCGGCGACGGCGAAGGTACGGATCTCCTCCACCTCGTCGCCCCAGAACTCGACGCGCGACGGGTGCTCGTCGGTGGGCGGGAAGACGTCCAGGATGCCGCCGCGTACGGCGAACTCGCCCCGCTTGGTCACCAGGTCGACGCGGGCGTACGCCATGTCGGACAGCCGGCGCGCGACGTCCTCGAGCGCGGCCTCTCCCCCGGGTCGCAGCTCGACCGGCTCGAGGTCGCCGAGGCCCTTGAGCTGCGGCTGCAGCAGGGAGCGTACGGGCGCGACGACCACCTGCAACGGCTCCGCACCGGCCTCGGCGGGATGCGCGAGCCGGCGCAGGACGGCGAGCCGGCGCCCGACGGTGTCCGAGCGCGGCGAGAGACGCTCGTGCGGCAGCGTCTCCCATGAGGGATAGACGGCGACGCCGTCCGGCGAGATCAGGCAGCCGAGTGCGGCGGCGAGGTCGTCGGCCTCGCGGCTGGTCGCGGTCACGGCGAGGACGGGCCGCGCGGCGCCGCCGATCGCGGCCGGCCCGGCGACCGCGGCGACGACGAACGGCCGCAGCGCGGCCGGCGCGGTCAGGTCGAGCGCGTCCGAGTCGACTCCGCCCTTGCGGGCCAGGTCGCGGGCCCGCGCCAGCCCGCGGTCACGCAGGGCGGCCGGGAGGAGGCCACTGAGTTGCATCAAAAAGACTCTCTCGAAGGCACATCGAAAAACCCCGACGCCAGTTGGACGGGGGGTATGCGCCAAGCTTAGTCCGCCGACCGGCACCCCCGGAGCGACGGACCACTATCGGACAACATGTCCGACATAGCGCCAAACGGGTGCCCGAGACTGCCCGTTTGTTGTGGGGAATTGTCTGGGGAGGCAATGTGCGGGTTCTTCTGCTCGTGACCGCGTTCAACGGCCTGAGTCAGCGGGTGTGGTGCGCGCTGCGGGAGGCCGGCCACGACGTCGGAGTGCTGCTCTCGACCAGCCCCCAGGACATGATCGACGGAGTACGCGCCGCGCAGCCCGAGCTGATCCTGTGCCCGTACCTGAAAGACCGCGTCCCGGCCGAGGTCTGGCAGCACTGGCGGACGGTGATCCTGCACCCCGGTCCGGTCGGTGACCGGGGTCCGTCCTCGCTCGACTGGGCCATCACCGAGGGTGCGTCCGCGTGGGGGGTCACCGCGCTGCAGGCCGTCGAGGAGATGGACGCCGGCCCGATCTGGGCCACCCGGACCTTCCCCATGCCGGCGGCTCCTCGCAAGTCCTCCCTCTACAACGGCCCGGTCGCCGACGCCTCCCTGGAATGCGCCTTCGAGGTCATCGCCAAGGCCGCCGACCCGGCGTTCCGGCCCACCGCCGCCACCGAGATGACGGTCGAGGTGCAGGGCGCCCGGCCGCGGCCCGCGATGACCCAGGCGGACCGGGCCTTCGACTGGTCGGCGCCGACCGAGCACATCATCCGGCGGATCCGGGCGGCGGACGGCGCTCCCGGCGTGCGTACGGAACTCGCGGGGCTGGACGTCTTCGCCTACGACGCGCACACGGGTCTGGCCCGCGGCGTGCGCCCGGGCACGCTCGTCGCCCGCCGGCAGGGGGCGGTGCTCGTCGGCACTGGCGACGGCAGTGTCTGGCTAGGACACCTGCGCGACGCGTCCCGCCCCGGATGCTTCAAGCTTCCCGCCACCACACTGCTCGGCCGGCGGCTGCGCACCGTGCCGCAGTCGCCCCTGCCGGCCGGCATCGAGCCGGAGGCGCCCTCGTACCGACAGATCCGGTACCGGCGCACCGGGTCGATCGGCTGGCTGGCCTTCGACTTCTACAACGGCGCGATGTCCGCCGGGCACTGCCGCCGGTTGCTCGCGGCGTTCCAGCATGCCGCCCAGCAGGACACCCGGGTCCTGGTGCTGCGCGGAGGAACCGACGCCTTCAGCCACGGAATCCACCTCAACGTCGTGGAGGCCGCCGCCGACCCCGCCGCCTCGGCGTGGGCGAACATCAAGGCGATCAACGCGGTGTGCACCGCCCTGATCCGCTGCACCCGGCAGGTCGTGGTGGCGGCGTACGCGGGCAGCGCCGGAGCCGGCGGCGCCATCCTGGGCCTGGGCGCCGACGTCGTGGCCGCCCGCGACGGCGTGGTGCTGAACCCGTACTACGACATGGGTCTGTACGGCTCCGAGCTGCACACCTACACGCTGCCGCGGCGCGTCGGCGCGGAGACGGCCCAGCGGCTCATCGACGCGAAGCTGCCGGTCAGCACGCAGGAAGCCGCGTCGCTGGGGCTCGTCGACGAGGTGGGCCCGCGCCACCCCGAGGCGTACGCCGAGTGGCTGACCGCGCTCGCCCTGCGGCACGCCGACCCGCGGACGGCCGGCCGGCGCCGTGCGGCCAAGGCCAAGCGGCTCGCCGGCGAGCGGGTGCCGCTGGACGTGTACGAGTCCCGCGAGCTCGCGGAGATGAGCAGCGACATATTCGGCGACCGGTCGGGATTCGCGGCCGCCCGGCGCGCGTTCGTCGGCAAGGCGAGGGTGGCGACGCCCGAGCGGCTCCTGCTCACCGCCCCGGCACCGCAGAACGCGGCCCGCCCGCGGCAGCTCGGCCGGACCCGCAACTCCACGCCGGCAGCCGAACAACCGCCGCGCCTGCGCTCCGCCACACCCATGTCGGCCTGAGGACTATTGCCGCGATCCGGACATCGACGGATGGCGCATGTCGATCGGAGTGATTGCGCTCCGTAGACATCATGCCCCAACGCTCGTGAGTGTGATCACGATACCCATCCGGCATGGCGCGCTATCCGTGTGAACGTGCAACCGTCTGTCACCAGTGTGGGTGGCGTCGGCGCTGCTCAAATCCATGATGGACCTCCGTAAGGCTACTGAGCGTAATGAAGGCGAACAGCATCCCGGGTGCGCGCGCCGCATCACACACTGTCATTTCCCGACTCGGTGCGAGGGGACGTAAATGAGCGAGCCGCGACCTCCGGCGGACCCGGCTCTCGCGCGAGCCCTCAACGCACCGACCGTCGCCCTGCCGGGCCGCTACGAGTACGCCGGATACAGCGTGCTGGCCGGCCCCGCGGAGAGCGTTGACGACGAGCCTCAGCAGGTGCGGATGCGGCCGCTCGCCCGGCGCCGCCCGTTCACCACGCTGCTCATCACCCTGTTCGCGTTCGCGTTCGAGGGCACGTTCTTCGCCTGGCTGATCACCTCGATCGACCTCCCCGACCGCGGGCTGCACATGTGGCTCTACGCGGCCACCCTCTTCATGATCGCGGCGACCGCGCTCATCGAGCTGTTCCGCCTCGTCAACGTCGTCACCCTGTGCCTGGCCACACTCTGGGCCCGCGACCCCGTGCCGATGGTCCCGGACGCCCGCCTGCGCGTCGCTTTCCTCACCACGATCGTGCCCGGCAAGGAACCGATCGCCATGGTGGAGCGCACCTTGCGCGCCGCCCGCGCCATCCGGCACTCGGGCCCCTTCGACGTCTGGCTGCTCGACGAGGGCGACGACGACGACGTCCGGCGGATGTGCGCCCGGATCGGCGTGAAGCACTTCTCGCGCAAGGGAAAGCCGGAGTACAACACCCCGGCGGGCGCCTTCAAGGCGAAGACCAAGCACGGCAACTACAACGCCTGGGTCGACGCGCAGGGCGACGGGTACGACGTCTTCGTCTCGGTCGACCCGGACCACGTGCCACTGCCCAACTTCTGTGAGCGACTGCTCGGCTACTTCCGCGACCCGGACGTCGCCTTCGTGGTCGGCCCACAGATCTACGGCAACTACGACAATGTGGTCACCCGCTGGGCGGAGTCGCAGCAGTATCTCTTCCACTCGCTGCTCCAGCGCGCCGGCAACCGGCTCGGCATCTCGATGCTGGTCGGCACCAACAACGCCGTGCGCATCGCGGCCCTGCGCAGCATCGGCGGCCTCCAGGACTCGATCACCGAGGACATGGCCACGAGCCTGGTGATGCACAGCAACAAGAACCCGGAGTCCGGCCGGCGGTGGCGCTCGGTCTACACGCCGGACGTGCTCGCGGTCGGCGAGGGTCCCTCCTCGTGGACCGACTACTTCAGCCAGCAGGACCGCTGGTCGCGCGGCACGGACGAGGTCGCCGTGACCTCCTTCGCGAAGCTCGCCTGGAAGCTCGGCTTCCGCCGGGGTCTGCACTACATGCTGCTGATGTCGTACTACCCGCTCACCGCGCTCGCCTGGATCCTCGGCGCCGTCAACGCCGCCTGCTACATGGTGCTCGGCGCCAAGGGCGTCCTGGTGCCGCAGGAGGTGTGGCTGATGCTCTACGTCGACGCGGCCATCTTCCAGATCGGCCTCTACATCTGGAACCGGCGCCACAACGTCAGCCCGCACGAGGAGGCCGGCTCGTCCGGGCTGGCGGGCATGCTGGTGTCCACATTGTCCACGCCGATCTACGTCTCGTCGTTCGTCGGCGCGATCCTGCGCCGGCGCACCGGATTCGTGGTGACGCCCAAGGGCGACTCGGCCAGCCCCGACCGGCTGCTGACCTTCCGGCAGAGCCTGCGCTGGGCCGCGTTCTACGTCGCACTGCTCGTCGCCGCGCCGATCGGCGGCCACGTCAACGGCGCGATGTGGGTGTGGCCGAGCCTCAACCTGGTCATCTGCCTCACCCCGCCGGCCATCTGGGCCGCTCAGGAATGGCAGCGCCGCCGGGCCGCGCTCCGGTCGGCACCGCCGCCCGCACCCGCACCCGTATCGGCATCAGTACCCGTACCCGTACCCGTATCCGCATCCGCATCCGCATCCGTACCCGTACCCGTATCGAACAGTGAGATCGAAGCACCCGTGGAGTCGTACGCATGAAGCCCCGCCCCCGCCCCACGACGGCCCGCCGCCTGCTGAGCGCCGGCATCGCCCTGGTGGTCCTGAGCGTGCTCGTGTTCGTGAACCGGCCGATGGTCGCCTTCGGCGCCGACGCCTACCACGACTTCACCATCAACCGGCAGTCCTACAAGGAGAAGTACGGCCACTGGTCGCGCCTGAACGTGCCGCAGAACTTCCGGGTCAACGCGATCCACGCCGCGCTGCTGAACACCGGCAAGGTGCTCATCATCGCGGGCAGCGGCAACAACCGGGACAACTTCGAGGCCGGTACCTTCCGCACGGTGCTGTACGACCCCGCGAAGGACTCCTTCTCCGAGGTGCCCACGCCCACCGACGTGTTCTGCGCCGGGCACACCTTCCTGCCCAACGGCAACCTGCTGGTGGCCGGCGGCACGAAGTCGTACGAGGTGCTGGAGAAGGACATCACCCACGCCGCCGGGGTCATGAAGATCAAGAATGAGTCGCCGACCGGCGGGGCGCGTACCTTCCCGAAGGGCACGCTTCTGCTCGCGAAGAACGGCACCGCCTACCGCACCCGGGACGACCTGAGCGTGCCGGCCGCGACGGCGATGAAGCACGGCGACAAGGTCATGACCCACGCCGGAGAGGCCGAGGTGTGGGTGGACGCCGTGCAGCCGGGCGACGGCGCTGTCGTGGACCACCCGGCGCAGTACACGGTCGCCGGACTCACCGGCGAGGACCAGCGGAACGTGTACGGCCTCTCCGACAAGATCACCCGGGAGAAGCAGGAGTACGGCGGCGACAAGACGTCGTACGAGTTCGACCCGCGCACCGAACGCTACGTGCGCACCGGCGACATGGTGAAGAGTCGCTGGTATCCGACGCTGGCGGAGATGCCCAACGGCGACGTGCTCGCGGTCTCCGGCCTGGACCAGTTCGGCCGGATCCTGCCCGGCGACAACGAGCGCTACGTCAAGGACCAGCGGCGCTGGGTGGACGCGCCGGAGCTCAAGCGGGTCTTCCCGACGTACCCGTCGCTGCACCTCATGGCGGACGGCAAGCTGTTCTTCTCCGGCTCCAACGCGGGCTACGGCTCGGACACCGAGGGGCGGACCCCCGGCCTGTGGAACCTGAAGAACAACACCTTCCGGGTGGTGCCGGGGCTCAAGGACGCGCGCATGACGGAGACCAGCTCGTCGGTGCTGCTGCCGCCCGCCCAGGACCAGCGGGTGATGATCTTCGGCGGCGGCGAGGTCGGCGAGTCGGCGGTGTCGACGGCACGGACCGCCATCGCGGACCTCGACACGGCGAACCCGGCCTACGCCCCCGGTCCGGACCTGCCGAAGCCGGCACGCTACCTGAGCACGGTGGTACTGCCCGACGACACCGTCTTCACCACGGGCGGCTCGTCCGGCTACCGCGGCGGCCGGTACGGCGACCAGACCCGCAGCGACCTCTTCAACGCGCAGATCTACCGTCCCGCCACCGGACGGTTCGAGACGGCGGCGGACTCCACCGTCGGCCGCAACTACCATTCCGAGGCGCTCCTGCTGAGCGACGGACGGGTCATCACGATGGGCTCCGACCCGCTCTACGACCCGAGCGGGCGCAACCCCGGCACGTTCGAGCAGCGGATCGAGATCTACTCCCCGCCATACCTGTTCAAGGGCGAGCGACCCACGATCGGCCGGAACCCGGACACGGTGCAGCGCGGCACCACCTTCGGCGTGGCGACCCCGGACGCCGCCCGCATCCGCGCCGCCCGGCTCATGCGTCCCAGCGCGGTCACCCACGTCACCGACGTGGACCAGCGCTCGGTCGCGCTGGACATCACGTCGGCGGCGGGAGGCCTGGCCCTTTCCGTACCGAAGGCGAAGGGCTTGGTACCCTCCGGCTGGTACATGCTGTTCCTCATCGATGACCGGGGGTTGCCGTCCGTGGGCCGCTGGATGCTGGTGCGCTGATGTCGCGACATGCCAGGCCGCGCGGCCTGTCGGCGCGCGGCTTGTTGTCGCGCGGCGTGTGGCCGCTGGCCGCGGCCGGGCTGTCGCTGGTCCTCGTCATCACCGCCATCGTGGTGCTGTCGCTGCGGGGCGAGGACTCGCCAGTCGTCACCGGCCCCGCCGCCGTGAGCGTGCCGGGGCCGGCGGCGAGCGGTGCTGACGGCGGCCTCGCCGGTCAGCAGCTCTACGCCGACCCGAAGGGCGCGGCCGCGGAACAGGTCCGGGCCTGGGAGAGCGCGGGACGCACGGCCGACGCCGCCCGCATCCGGAAGATCGCCGACCAGCCGGTCGCGACCTGGTTCGCCGACGAGAGCGCCGGCTACGCCGACCGGGTCCGGCAACTGGTGACCGCGGCGACCACCGCCGGCCGGCTCCCGGTCCTCACGCTCTACCACATCCCGAACCGGGACTGCTCCGGCCAGTCCGCGGGCGGGGCCGCCGACGCGACGGCCTACCGGACCTGGGTACGCGCCATCGCGGCAGCCCTGCGCGGGCACCGGGCGGTGATCGTGCTGGAGCCGGACGCGATCGCCCAGGCGGTCGAGGGCTGCCTCGACGACCGGGCGGCCAAGGAACGCTACGCCCTGCTCGCCGAGGCGATCGGCGCGCTCCGGGAGAACCCGGGCGTGCTCGTCTACCTGGACGCGGGCAACCCCACCTGGATCACCGACCCGTCCCGCATGCTCGCCGCGCTGCGCAGCTCCGGGATCGCCCGGGCCTCGGGCTTCGCCCTGAACGTCGCGAACTTCGAGACGACGGCGGACAACGTCGCGTACGGCACCCGCCTCTCCGGCCTCCTCGGCGGCGCGCACTTCGTCGTGGACACGAGCCGCAACGGCAACGGCCCGGCCCGCAAGGGCGCCGGCAACAAGCACTGGTGCAACCCACCGGGCCGAGCCCTCGGCGACCCGCCGACCACTCGCACCGGGGTGCCGCTCGCCGACGCCTACCTGTGGGTGAAGCGACCCGGCGAATCCGACGGCGCCTGCGGCAACGGCGCACCCCCGGCCGGCCAATGGTGGCCCGAGTACGCCCTCGGCCTCATCCGATAAGCACCAAGGCGGCGTCCGGGTAACCAAGATCACCATCTCGGACGCCCTCCTCTGAGCCCTATTGACCCGTTTTACGGCGACCCGGCAATCGACGACGAACTCTAGGCTTCGGCGGTTCGTTAGTTGATCACGGGGAGCATTGCATGTTTCTTCGCAAGTTGACCGGAGCGGCGCTGACCGTCGCCATTGGACTGGCATCGGTCGCACTGAGTTCGCCGGCTCGGGCAGAGGAGGCCAAGCCCGACCTCAAGGTCACCGTCGCGTTCAACCGCGACATCGGCAAGGTGGGCGACGCCGTCACCGTCTCCGTCACCATCACCAACAACGGCACCGTCACCGCGAAGAACGTCCGGAACATAAAGGGGGCGTTTCCCCCGTTGGACTACACGCCCCCGACACTCGCTGACGGGCCGGGCGTGTTCGATCTCGCGCCAGGAGAGTCGACGGTGCGGAAATACCACGGCATCATCAATCAGGAGGGGTACAAGATCGGCCACCTCTACTTCGCTTTTGTCTTCCAGGCGGAGAACTGGGACGAGAACCCGCGGGACAACTGGGCATTCCGCAACATGCGGGTGCCGGGAATTCGCAGTAACTACACGGTCCGCGCTCAGGAGGACCACACCCACGTCCCTGTCGCCGGCGTCGTCGTCGAAATCACCGAGCAGACCGACAGCCCCGGCAAGTTCACGGCGCGACTGACGACCGATGCCGCCGGGAATGCCGACTTCACGAACCTCCCGCTCGGAAGGTACATCGTGCGGGCCATTGCTCCAGCGGGATGGACGGGGAAGTATTCCGACGACCTCGAGCGCTACACCTGGGTCGAGCCGAACGATCCGGACAAGCTGTCGACGCTCACGCTGGTGCGGAACGGCGATCCGACAACCGCTCCGAGCACGCCGGCTCCGGCCGCCTCCACCGGCGGGCCCGCACCGAACGTCCCGCCCACCGGCGGACCTGTGCCGAGCGTCCCGTCCACCGGCAAGCCCGCGCCGAGCGTCCCGTCCAGCGAGGGCCCGGCGGTCGCACCGAGTTCGACCCCCTCGGGCGAAGCGCTCGTAGACGCCGGTGAGGGTGACGACGAGGAAGGTGGCCTCCCGCTCACCGGCGGCAACGCGACCGCGATGGTCGGTGCCGGCCTGGGCCTGTTCGTCGCCGGCGGCGCAGCATTCCTGCTGGCGCGTCAGCGGCGCACCCGCTTCACCAGTTCCGGCTGAGCGTTCCACCGTAGGTGCGACGCTGCGGGCTCCGGCCGCAGTCGCGCTGGCCTGGCGTGAGCAGCGGAGCAGTCGGTAGGTAGCGGGTCTCGGTGTTCCAGTCCGGGACGGTCGCGGCCAGCTCGGACAGACGCCGCCGTGCCGCGGCGCGTTCGACCTCCTCGGCTCGCTGCGCGCGTCTCGTCGCCTCGAAGGCCCGTCGCGCACACGCCTTCCGCCAACGGCTGAGCAAAGACATCGTCGCCTCCCGCGTGATCGTCGTGAGGGAGGCGACGAGCTGACGGTTGCCGCCTCCACCCCGATCGTCGTGGCGCCGGGACTCGATGTGGAGATGGGCGGTGTCCGCCGAGCCTGCTCTCCTGTCCGCAAGCCTGTGGACAGGAGGGCAGGCGAGGCGCCCTACTCCGGCTCGCTCGGACGGAATGCCTCGTACTGCTCGCGCAGGTCGTGCGCCTCAACGCCCGCGCGCTGCACTCCGGCGACGACCTCCGATGCCCGCCACCAGTTCGACGGCACGATGCGGCCGGAGCCGATCGCTGCGGTGGCCGCGGCCGCCGCCTCGTCCGGCTTCTCGGCGGCGAGCAGCGCCAGGCCGAGGTCGAGTTGGGCGGAGGCCACCCGCCGGGGACGGGCACCTTCCTGTTCGAGCTCGGCGATGACCTCCCGGGCGACCGCCTCGGCGGCCGGGTCACCCGCCCAGGCCAGCGTCGTCGCCGTGTATGCGTGCGCCTTCGCGGGGTCGTACTGGTAGTGATGCTCGGGATGCTCCGGGAAGGGCCGATGGTCGGCGAGCCGCTCGACCCGGTCCAGGGTCCGCCGGGTCGCGGCCCGGTTGCCGAGTCGCGCCCATGCCCTTCCCTCCTGCGCCGTCGCCTGCACGAAGGCCGAGCCGTCCCGAGGTGCGACTCCCTGGGCTTGCCGGGACAGATCGAGGGCCTGGCGATAGTCACCTGCGGTCAGCACGGCCCACGCCTTCGTCTCGAGACACCAGGCGGCGATCTCGCGATGCTCGGCCTGGCCGGCGAACTCCGCGGCGATGGACAGGTACGCATCGGCGGCAGCCGCCTGTCGCAGATCGATGTGCAATGTGGCGCGCAGCAGCGAAAGCCAGCCGCCGACGGCCAGCAGCCGCCGATGCTGGACAAGGGTCTTGCGGGCGTCGACCAGCCGGGACGCGTATTCGAGGTGGCGCCGCACCCGCGGGACGAGATTCGCCGGAGGGGTGGTGGCGTACGCCATGGCCATGGCGTCGACCGCGCGTTCGAGCCGGTCGAGCGTCTCGGCACTGACATCCGAGGCCGTCACCCGGCGCGCGAGCTCCAGCGCCTCGATCTCGCCCTCCGAGTCGGCCGGTGCCGGCGGCCCGAGCATGGCGGCGAGCACGCCGTTGGCGTGCAAGGCGTCGTCGAGTCGGCTTGCTACGGCCGGGCTGGGTGGCTTCCGACCGGTTTCGAGCTCGTGGAGGTAGGACTTGCCGTAGTGCACGGCAGCGGCCAGTTCGCGCAGCGAGAGACCGCGTCGGGCCCGAAGGCGGCGGAGCTCGTCGGGAAACCGGTCCACGGTGTCACGCTCCCGGTAGTGGTCGGAGCGAGGGGGCGGCCGGCCGCTGGGACCGGCCGCGCCTTCGTTTCCGAGGCTACCGCCGCGGCGGTGTCAGTCCAGGCCGTGGTTCGGGATCGTGTAGTCGATGGCGTCCGTGTTGGCCAGGCAGAAGGCCTCCTTGCCGCTGCGGACGGCCAGCTTCCTGTCCGCCGGCCGGAAGCCGGGCTTGTACGCCGAGATCTGCAGATTGGGGTCGCCCTCGCCGGCGTGCTCGCCGTGCTCCGCGAGGGCGGCCTGCGGCGAGGTGTCCTCGCCGGCCCGCGCGGCCTTGAGCTTCGCCTGGGCGAGTTGTGCGGCGCCCTCGCCGCCCTGGATCGTGCGTACGGTCATGTTGATCGTCTGTGGCGGTGTCCGGGGCGACCTTGAACTGGTCACGGTATCGCGGGTTCAGCGTGACGGTCGCCGTGTACTTGCCGTCGGTCAGGTCGAGGGGCTCGCCCTGCGGGTTGCTGCCCACCTCGGCGTTCCAGCCGGCCTGGATGCCCCAGACCGCGCCGAGGTTGAACGGGTTGCCTCCCGAGCAGCCGCGCGGATAGGGGTTCTCCGCCGGAGCGTCGCGCCGGGTGCGCGCCCACCGTCAGCAGCCGAGTCCTTTTGTCATGCTTTTCCTCCCCAGAGGGTCATGTGCCGCTCAGGAAGGTCGCAATGGCGTGAAGAAGACGTAAGGCGGTATGAGACTTACCTCAAACCACACAGCCGGAGCAGGGCACCGATACGATCGCGGATATCGGGACAGCGCTGTCCGCCGCACGCCATGCCCAAGGAGCGCCCCGGTGACAGATCAGCACGGCCAGATCGACCCTGACGGCCCCGACGCCGCCCTGCGCGCCGACATCCGCCGCATCGGCCGGCTCCTCGGCCAGACCCTGGCCCGGCAGGAGGGCCGGCCGCTGCTCGACCTCGTCGAGGAGGTCCGGGCCCTGGTCCGCACGGACGCACCGGCGGCGGCCGAGCGCCTCGCCGCGATGGACGTCATGACCGGCACCAAGCTGGCCCGGGCGTTCTCCACCTACTTCCATCTGGCGAACATCACCGAGCAGGTGCACCGGGCCCGCGACCTCCAGCGCCGCCGCGCCCGCGACGGCGGCTGGCTCGACCAGGCCGCCAAGCGGATCGCCGAGAAGGGTGTGCCCTCCGACGAGATCGCCGCGGCCGCCCGCCGGCTCGCCGTACGCCCCGTCTTCACCGCCCACCCGACCGAGGCCGCCCGGCGCTCGATCCTGTCGAAGCTGCGCCAGCTCGCCGACTCGCTGGACGCCGAGGCCGCGGCCGCGATCCTCTACGGCGCCACCGACACGACCGGGTCGACGCGCCGCTTCGCCGAGCTCATCGACCTGCTGTGGCAGACGGACGAGCTGCGCCTGGACCGGCCGGATCCGACGGACGAGGCCCGCAACGCCGTCTACTACCTGAAGGATCTCTACGCCGAGGCCGCTCCGCAGGTGCTTGACGACCTCGCCGAGACGCTGCGCCAGCTCGGCGTCGAGACCGCCCCGACGGCCCGTCCGCTGACCTTCGGCACGTGGATCGGCGGCGACCGCGACGGCAACCCGTTCGTCACGCCGGCCGTCACCCGCGAGGTGCTGATCATCCAGCACGAGCACGGCATCCAGGCCACCGAGGCGGCGATGGACGCGCTCATCGACGAGATCTCGGTGTCGCGACGGCTGCGCGGGGTCTCCCTCGACCTGTCGGCGAGCCTGGCGGCCGACCTCGACGCGCTGCCCGAGGTGGCGCCGCGCTTCCGGCGGGTGAACGCCGAGGAGCCGTACCGTCTCAAGGTCCGGTGCGTGAAGGCGAAGCTGGCCAACACCCGCCGGCGGCTGCAGCACGGCACCGCCCACGTGCCGGGCCGCGACTACCTGGGCAGCGACGAGCTCATCGCCGATCTGGAGCTCATCCGGGCGTCGCTGGCCCGCAACTCCGGGCAGCTCACGGCGATCGGCACGGTCGCGTCGGCGATCCGGACCGCGTCCGCGTTCGGCCTCCAGCTCGCCACCCTCGACGTCCGCGAGCACGCGGAGCGGCACCACGAGGTGCTGGCCCAGATGTACGCGCGGGTCGGCGAGGTGGACGACTACCGGTCGCTGAGCCGCGAGGAGCGCACCAAGCTGCTCGCCACCGAGCTGACCGGGCGGCGACCGCTGGCGGCGGGAGACGTCCCGCTGACCGACTCGGCCCGCAAGACGTTCGACGTCTTCACCACCATCCGCGAGTCGCAGGACCGCTTCGGCGCCGACGTGATCGAGTCGTACATCATCTCGATGACCCTCGGCGTCGACGACGTGCTCGCCGCGGCGGTCCTGGCCCGCGAGGCCGGTCTGATCGACATCCACACCTCGCGCGCGCGGATCGGCATCGTGCCGCTGCTGGAGACCCCGGCGGAGCTCGACGCGGGCGGTGACCTGCTCGACGAGATGCTGTCCCTCCCGGCGTACAGGGAGATCGTGCGGGCCCGGGGCGACCTGCAGGAGGTCATGCTCGGCTACTCCGACAGCAACAAGGAAGCCGGCATCACCACCAGCCAGTGGTCGATCCACAAGGCACAGCGCGCGCTGCGCGACGTGGCGGCCCGGCACGGCGTACGGCTGCGCCTCTTCCACGGCCGCGGCGGCACGGTCGGCCGGGGCGGCGGTCCCACCCACGAGGCGATCCTGGCCCAGCCGTACGGCACCCTCGACGGCGCCATCAAGGTGACCGAGCAGGGCGAGGTCATCTCCGACAAGTACACGCTGCCGGCGCTGGCCCGGGAGAACCTGGAGCTGACCGTGGCCGCGGTCCTGCAGGCGACCCTGCTGCACACGGAACCGTCGGTGGACCTGTCGTCGCTGGCCCGCTGGGACGCGGCCATGGACACCGCCTCGGAAGCGGCCTTCGGGCGGTACCGGTCGCTGGTGGAGAATCCGGACCTGCCGGCGTACTTCTGGGCGGCGACCCCGACCGAGCTGCTCGGCGCGCTCAACATCGGTTCGCGCCCGGCGAAGCGCCCGAACGCGGACGCCGGGCTGGGCGGCCTGCGGGCGATCCCCTGGGTCTTCGGCTGGACCCAGACCCGCCAGATCGTTCCCGGCTGGTTCGGGGTCGGCACCGGCCTGGCCGCGGTCCGCGAGGCCGGCGGGGCCGACGTCCTGCGGGAGATGTATGCCGACTGGCAGTTCTTCCGCACCTTCGTCTCGAACGTGGAGATGATGCTGACCAAGACCGACCTGACCATCGCCCGGCGCTACGTCGAGACGCTGGTGCCGGCCGGCCTCCAGCCGATCTTCGCCACCATCGAGCAGGAGTACGAGAAGACGGTGAGCGAGGTGCTGGCCGTCACCGGACGGGAGCGACTGCTCGCCGCGCAGCCGGAGCTGTCGCGCACGCTGGGGGTCCGCGACACGTATCTGGAGCCGCTGCACCACCTCCAGGTCGCCCTGCTGCGGCAGTATCGCGACCTGGGCGACGCCGGCCGCCAGCCCGCCACCGCACCGGGCACGCGCCGGGTGCCGTCGGACTCGACGGCACTGGAGCGGGCGCTGCTCACCACGGTGAACGGCATCGCGGCCGGCATGCGCAACACCGGCTGAGTCCGGCTCAGCGCAGCTCGGCCGCGACGGCGGTGGCCTCGGCAAGGGTCGGCAGTCCCTCCAGCCGGTAGGTCACCGTCCCGGCCGACCAGATCAGGGTGGGTGCGGCCAGCCGGCCGGTCTCCGTACGCTGCACGCCCTGCCGGTCGACGTAGGTCACCGGGTGCGGGCCGGGCAGCCAGATCGCCGACTCGCCGCCCACCTCGCTCCACTCGGCGGCGGTCGACGACTTCAGGAACGCCGGCGACACCCGGCCGTCGAACTGGTCGAACCGCACGGCGCCGCCGCGGAAAGTCATGGTCACCACCCGCGGCGCGCCGTCGGGTCCGGGATCGGCCAGCTCCACCTTCTCCGGTACGCCCAGAGCCGCCGGAACGAGCACCGGGAACGGGGCGGCCGCCCTGGCCCCGGCCAGCGTCACCGATCCCGGGGAGGGCAGCGGGCTGGGCACGGACGGCAGGCGCGGCCCGGGTTCGGCCCGTACCTCGATGCCCACCACCCGCAGCGCCTCGCCGACCGCATCGACCACCGCGGCACGGGCCGGTGACACCGCGACGACCGTCCCGGCCAGGGCGGCGATCCCCGCGACGACCCAGCGCCTCGCCCGGCGCGGCGGGAGCGCGACGAGCCGGGCGCGGACCGCCGCGCGCTGGTCGGCCGCCTCGGGCACCTCCAGGTCGGCCGCCAGGGCGCGCAGCTCGGCGATCAGGGCGTCGTCGTCAGGCACCGGGCACCCCCACGGCGAGCCGGTCGCGCAGCTTGGCCAGGGCCCGCGACGTCCGCGACTTGACGGTCCCCTTCGGGATGTCCAGCGCCTGTGCGGTCTCCGCCTCGGAGAGGTCGAGGAAGTACCGGCACACCAGGACCTCACGCTCCCGGAAGTCGAGCCGGCGGACCTGTTCCACGAGCTGCCGGCGGCGCTCGTCCGCCATGGTCAGCTCGGCCGGGTCCGGGCCGGTCACCCCGGTCTCCTCGTACGCCGCGGCGCGCAGGGTGAGCCCGTCCCGGCGCTTGCGGGAGCGGTGCAGGTTGCGGGTCTCGTTGGCGACGATCGAGAACAGCCAGGGCCGGAAGCCGGAGTCACCCCGGTACCGGGAGATCTGCCGGTACGCCTTCACGAACGCCTCCTGCACCACGTCGTCGGCGTCCTCGCCCGCGCCGAGCAGCACCGCGAACCGGTGCGCGGGCGCGGTGTACCGGACGACCAGGAGCTCGTACGCATCCAGATCGCCCTCGCGGGCCCGCACCGCGGCGGCCGCGTCGTCGATTTCGCCGACCCTGTCCAGCCTCGACACCTCCGCTGTGCCGACACCGCCGGAGGCCTCCGGGTTCCCGATCGGCGGAACGTCGGTGCGGGCGGCGGTGTCCACAGGTCATGACGACCCGGCGCACCTTCCTCATTCTCGCGGGCGCGGCGGCCGGTGTGGCCGGCTGCCGCTCCCCTCGCCGCACCGCCACGATGGCCGTGCCGGACGTGCTGATCGCCGAGACCGCCGGCGGCCTGGTGGTCCTCGACGGCTCCCGGGCCCGCGACCTGGGCACCCGCGCGGCCACCAGCCCCGACGGCGCCTTCGTGTACGCGGCCGGCGAGAACACCCTCACCGGCCCCACGGCCACCACGGCGCTCGAACCCGGCTGGGCCCCCCAGGTGGTCTCCCCGGACGGCACCGCCTGCGCCTTGCGTCGGGCGGACGCGCTCATGGTGGCGCGCGGGTCCGACCGGCGCCGCTACGACGTGCCGGCAACCGTCCAGCCGGACGCCTTCACCTGCGACAACACCGGCCTGTTCGTGCTGCAGTGGCTCGCGCCGGAGAACCCGGACCGCTACCGGGTACGACTGATGGACCTGACCACCGGCGTCCTGCACCCCCTGCTGACCCGCACCAAGGCACCGGTGCCGCCCGGCGCGGAGGAGGAGATGCGCGGTGAGGGACGCCAGGCGGTGCTCTCCGGCGACCGCGAGATCCTCTACACGCTCTACACCCATCAGCCCGGCCACCTGCACACCCGCGACCTGATCGCCGGCCGGGGCGGCGGCGGTGTGCACGCGTTCGTGCACGTCCTGCACCTCGAGCAGCGGTGGGCGTACTGCCTGGATCTCCCGCACCCGTTCGGGGAGGGGCCGGCGGAGTCGCACTCCGTCGCCGTCGACTCGGCGAGCGGCCGGCTCGCCGTCGTGGACGTGGCCTCCGGGTCGCTCGCGTACGCCCGGACCGAGAGCCTGACCATCGAGCGGGTCGACCCGGTGCCCGTCGCCGCGGGGCCGGCCGCCCTCGCGCTGGCCGGCAACCGGGCGTACGTGGGGGCGGGTACGACCGTGACGGTGCTCGACGGGAGCACGACCACCCGCCTCACGGCGCCGTCGCCGATCCGCGGCCTCGGCCTCGACCGCGACGCGAACCTGCTCTATCTGGGCGGCACCGACGAGATCCGCTGGCTCGACGCGGTCTCCGGAAAGCCACGGAACCGGACACCCGTGCCCGGACTGACCCGACTGCGCCACGTCGTCGTCCACCCTGGGACATAGCGGCGCCTCAGGGGTGAGTAGGGGTGATCACCTGATCCCGGGAGGTGACAAGTCTCCCTAGGCTGTCAGCCGTGAGCCTCATCGAAACCCAAGGGTTGACCAAGACGTACGGCGGGCGGGTGACGGCCCTGCACGAGCTGAGCGTCTCCGTCGAGCCGGGGATCATCGGCCTCGTGGGCGCCAACGGCGCCGGCAAGTCGACATTCATCAAGATTCTGCTCGGCCTGATCCCGCCCTCCGCCGGCCAGGTGAAGGTCTTCGGCATCGACCCGACGGTCGACCCGGACCGGGTCCGGGCGAAGGTCGGCTACATGCCCGAGCACGAAGCGCTGCCGCCGGACGTCTCCGCGGCCGAGTTCGTCACGCATCTGGGCCGGATCAGCGGCCTGCCGCGGACGGCCGCACGCGAACGCGCCTCCGAGGCGCTGCGGCACGTGGGGCTCTACGAGGAGCGCTACCGCCAGATCGGTGGCTACTCGACCGGCATGAAGCAGCGGGTCAAGCTCGCGCAGGCGCTGGTGCACGACCCCGACCTGCTGCTGCTGGACGAGCCCACCAACGGCCTCGACCCGGCCGGGCGGGACGCGATGCTGGCGCTGGTGCACCGCATCGGCACCGAGTTCGGCATCTCGGTCGTGGTGTGCTCGCACCTGCTCGGCGAGGTCGAGCGGATCTGCGACTCGCTGGTCGCGATCGAGGGTGGCCGCCTGCTGCGGGCCGACCGGATCTCGGCCATGACCGAGGCCAGCGACGTGCTCGCGGTCGAGGTCGCCGAGGGCATGGAGGAGCTCGCCGCCGCGCTGACCGACCTCGGCATGACGCCCCAGGTGGACGGGCGCATGCTGCTCGTGCCGCTGGACCACGAGGACACGTACGACCGCATCCTGCGCGCCGTCGCCGACCTCGACCTGCCGTTGCACCGTCTCGACCAGCGACGCCACCGGGTGGCCGAGCTCTTCGCACCCAGGGAGACCGCAGATGTCTGAGGCCAGCGTCATCCATGACATCGGCTACCAGCGCTACACCGGCCCGAGGCTCGGCCGCGGCGCGGTGCTGGGTGCCATCTACGTGCACGGCCTGCGGGCCGCGTACGGCCTGGGCCGCTCGGCCAAGGCGAAGATCTTCCCGTGGCTGGTGGTCGGCATCATGACCCTGGTCGCGGTGATCCTCGCCGCCGTCCGGTCCCAGACCGGTCTGCTGCCGCTCAACTACATCCAGTTCGCCGACGCGATGAGCTGGCTGATCATCTTCTTCGTCGCCATCGTCGCGCCCGAGCTGGTGTCGCGGGACATGCGCGCCGGGGTGCTGCCGCTCTACTTCAGCCGGCCGTTGCGGGCCGCGGACTACATCGGTGCCAAGGTCGCCGCGATGGTGACCGCGGTCTGGGCGCTGCTGGCCGTGCCGCAGCTCATCATCTTCCTGGGCGCCGCCTTCACCGCCAAGAACGGGATGTCGGACGTCTGGAACGAGCTCGGCGACCTGCTTCCCGGCTGGGGCTACAGCCTGCTGTGGGCGCTGCTGTTCACCGGCATCGGCCTGCTGATCGCGTCCCTGACCGGCAAGCGCGCGTTCGCGGCCGGCGGCATCGTCGCGGTGTTCCTGATGACCACGCCGGTCGTCGGCGTACTGGCGAACCTGCCGTCGCGGGCCGTGCAGGAGATGGCCGGTCTGGCCAGCCCGATGACGCTGATGAGCGGCGTCGGCCAGTGGCTCGTCCCGTCCGCCAACACGGGCCTGCCCATCGGCCGCTACGGCCCGGTGTACGCCATCGAGGCGGTCACGCTGATCGCGACGTGCCTGCTGCTCCTACTGGCCCGCTACCGGAGGGTGGCCTCGCTGTGACCACGGTGGACCTCAAGAACGTGTCCCGCTGGTACGGCAACGTCGTTGCCGTCAACGACATCAGCATGACCCTCGAGGCGGGCGTGACCGGCCTGCTCGGCCCCAACGGCGCCGGCAAGACGACCGTGCTGCACATGATGGCGGGCTTCCTCGCGCCGTCGAAGGGCACGGTGACCGTCGACGGCACGCCGACCTGGCGCAACCCGTCCGTCTACCGCACGCTCGGCCTGGTGGCGGAGCGCGAGGCCGTGCACGGCTTCCTCACCGCCCGGGAGTTCGTGCTCGCGTCGGCGAAGATGCAGAAGCTGTCCGACCCGGCCGCGGCGACCGAATGGGCGCTGAACATGGTCGAGATGGCGCCGGCGGCGGACCGCCGGATCGAGACGTACTCCAAGGGCATGCGCCAGCGCACCCGGGTGGCGGCGGCGCTCGTGCACGAGCCGCAGGTGCTGCTGCTGGACGAGCCGTTCAACGGCATGGACCCGCGGCAGCGCATGCACATGATGGCGCTGCTGCACGAGCTGGGCGACCGCGGCCACACCATCCTGTTCAGCTCCCACATCCTCGAGGAGGTGGAGCAGGTCTCCGGCACGGTCCAGGTGATCGTGGCGGGCCGGCTGGCGGCGTCGGGCGACTATCGCAAGATCCGCCGGCTGATGACGAACCGTCCGCACGTCTTCGCGGTGCAGTCGTCGGACGACCGCCGCCTGGCCGTGGCCCTCATCGGGGAGAAGTCGGTCACCGGCGTGGAGATCGAGGCGAACGGGATGACGGTCCGCGCCGGCGACTACGGCAGCTTCACCCGCGCCCTGCCCCGCATCGCCCTGGACTCGGGCATCCGGCTGCGCAAACTCATCCCGTCCGACGAATCCCTGGAGAGCGTCTTCTCCTACCTGCTGGAGGCCTGACATGTCGACGGTCGCGTGGATCACCGCCCGGGGCCTCTTCGGCCGCCGGCGGGTCCTGCTTCTCCTGCCGCTGCCGATGCTGCTGGTCGGCCTGGCCTGGCTCTGCCGGGCGTACGACGTGGACCCGGCGGAATGGGGCGCCCCGGTGCTCATCGGGCTCGGCCTTGCGGTCTTGCTGCCGATCGTGTCGCTGATCGTGGGCACGGGCGTGCTCGGATCCGAGGTGGACGACGGCACGATCGTGCACATTCTGACCAAGCCGCTGCCCCGGCGGGACATCATCATGGCGAAGCTGGGCGTGGCGGTCGTGGTGGCCGCGGCGACGGCCGCGATCCCGCTGTTCGTCGCGGGCTGGCTGGCCCACTCCCCGGCGCTGGGTGGCGCGCTCGCCGCGGCCGCGGTCGTGGGCGCGTTCGCGTATTCGGCGCTGTTCGTGCTGATGAGCCTGCTGACCCGGCGTCCGGTGCTGCTGGGCCTGGTCTACATCCTGGTCTGGGAGGGCCTGCTCGGCCGCTTCGTGAGCGGCAGCCGGGTGCTGTCCATCCAGCAGTACGTGATCACCATTGCCGACAAGATCACCCCGACGACGCTGCTCGACGGCAAGGTGTCGCTCCCGGTGGCCGTGGTGATGGGTGCGATCTTCGTGCTGGGGTGCGCGGTCGCCTCGGTGGACCGCCTCCGGTCGTTCTCGGTGGCCGGCGAGACGAGCTAACCCGCGGGCCGTCCGGCGCCGCCCGCCTGTCCCCGGACTCCGGCATCATCCCGCGCGTCACCCGCGTTCCCGATCGGCTTGGGAGTGCGCCGGGCGCAGAGGTAGTGCAGGCAGAACTGGGTCAGGCGGGCCCGGGCCTCGGCGCGCTGCTCGGTCTTCCCGCTGCCCAGGGCCGCCATGGCCTCCGTGATCGCCTTGAGGGTCGTCTGCTTCGTCCGGCCCGGCACGGCGGCGGGAGAGGCCTCACCGATGCCGTAGACGAGGTCGAGCGTGACCTCCAGCAATTCGCCGTCGGAGAGCTTCTTCGCCCAGTTCTCGATGCTCCGGCGGGCCACCTGGTCGAGCATCGCGGCGGTCCAGTCGATGCCCTTGCCGATCAACGACGCCGCCCGGCGGGACTCCGCCGGGCCGGCCGCGCCACGGCCGCCGAAGTCGGCGCGGACGGCGAGCGAGCCGGCGACCCCGAAGATCACGCCATTGATCAGACCGTTCTCGGTCGGCGTGAGGATGCCCAGTTGGGCGGGAAGCCAGCCGACGAAGCCCCCGCCGGCCCCCGCGAGCACGAGATAGCAGGCGAAGCCGGCGAAGAAACCCTTGCGGCTCCAGCTATGCCAGAACTGGTAGGAGCTGAAGGGAAACCCGAACACCGCGAAGACCGCCGCTGTCAGCATTGCCAGGACAAGGGACATGACCCGCTCCGCGGTTTATATGATCTCAGTCCAAGACCCTACAACTCACCGTAGACTCGGCGCTTGCCTATGAATAACTAGAAGCCGGGCACAAGCGAGATAACGGGTCGAGGTGGACTCGCGATGGTGGATCAACGACACGTGTCGGGCCGCCACGCGGGGCAGTCACCGGCCCCGGCCTGGAAATCCCTGAGCTCCGAGGCCGCGGAGCGCCTTCTCCGGGAGATCTGCGCCCACGTGCGCGACCGCTTTCCGGACCGGATCGACGACGCGTCCATCGAGGCGCTGGTGACCGACGTCCTCGACCGATGGCAGAGTGGCCCGCTGCGCGACGCCGCCGGTGAGCCGGTCCGAGGGCTGCGGGCCGACGCCAATCGCGCCGCGCTCGCCTGGCTCAAGGAGGCCGGCAGCATCCCGGCCGGCAGTCATGAATACGACAACCTGTTCGCCGAGACGGTCTTCCACGGTCAGTTCGACGCGGCGGAGATCCGCGCGGGAATGCGGGACCTCGTGACGTCCGGCAGGGAACTCGAGTTCCGCATCGTCACGTACTACCTCGACGTCGCCGAGCTCGACGGCAAGCCACCCCTGCCGGCGGCGATCGCCCTCAGCCTGCGGACGCCGGCCCGTCCGCTCTCCAAGGAGTCCGTCGAAGACGCTCTGACGGACTTCTACAGCCTGCTGGAGTCGCGACGCTCGCGGGGGCCGGATCCCCGGTGACCAGGCAGGACGACCCGATGCTGCGTCTGGTGCGCGCCCTGCTGGAGGAGGACGCGGAGCTTCCCCCGGGCAGCTTCCAGGAGGGTTTCTCCGCGCTGCGCGACTATCTGTCGCGGCGGTTCGCGGGCCAGCTCGGCCGCGGCGACATCGAGGATCTCGCCGCCGACGCGATAGCCCAGTTCCTCGCCGCGGCCCGGCGCGACCTGGTGCTCGCGGACGGCAATCCCACCGGCTACCTGCTCAGGATCGCCATGAACAACGGCTTCGCCATGATCAGGAGAGTGGGCGGCACGGCGGTCCTCGACGGCATCGAGGCGACCCTCACCGACACCGACACGGCGGCCCGCTTCGACCGCCTGGCCACCGTCGACGTGCTCCGCCGGGCGATGGTGCGGGCCCGCCTCGACGGGGACGTCACCGCCGTCAAGGTGGCGACCTACCTGCTCGATCAGATCCAGCAGACCGGGGAGACGCCCAGCAACCGGACCACCGGCGACGCTCTGGGACTCAGCCACACCGGGGTGGCCAAGGCGCTGCGCCGGCTCAGGGGCTATCTGGCCACGGCGCTCACCGCCTGACCCGGGCGGCAGGAGTCGCGCTCGACGATCTCAGCGCCTGGAATCGTGCTCGGTGATCTCAGCGGTAGGAATTGTGCTCGGCGACGATGGCTTCCGCCAGCGAGGTGAGCCGTTCGACCTCGTCGGGCTCGGCGGGCATCGCCGCCTCGGCGATGACCTCGAAACCGAGGGTGGTCAGCCGCAGCCCGGTCTCGCCGGCCGGCCCGCTGCCGCTGCCGTCCGCCGTCGCGACGCCCGTCGACAGCAGGGCCGACCGCGAGCCGAAGGGCAGGAGCTGCACCGCGGCCTGGGCGATCGACGCCGGCGCACCGTGCAGGTCGGCGAGGAACTCGCGCAGGTCGGGAGTCAGGAATCGGAGCGCGTCGGCCGCGGACATGTCGCCCGCGTCGTCCTGCTCAGCGATGTCGGGGTGCATCATGCCGGGCTCCCTTCGCGCATCTTCATCACCTGGGTACTAGGCCGCCGGACCCCGCCGTGGAAACCGTGCCGCCGACTTTCCGTGGCCGCCGGAGCGGACCCGGGCGCTAGCCGCCGGCGTATGAACACCATTGTCGTCCGCCGGGCTCGGCGCGGCAGGGCTTTGGCGACCCGGACAAATCACCCATCATGGCAGGGTGGTGACGAGATCCACCTGGAAGATCGGCAGCTTGCCCAGCTTGCGGTACGCCGCCAGCGACTCCGGCGTCGCATCGACCGACGACTCCCGCCCCTCCTGGTTGTGCGGGGTGTCGAAGTGGACCATGGCCCGGATCTGCGGGAAGCGCCGGATCTGCCGTCCCACCTCGCGGTAGAACGCCGCCTTGTGGCCGGGATTCTTCTTCGACGACCACACGCCCCACTCGGCCACCATCAGCGGCTTGCCGGGGTGCTTCCCGGTCGCCCAGTTGTAGAAGCCGGGCCAGGTGGGCCGGGCCGAGGACTGGCGGTTGAGCAGTTCATCGAAGTCGCCGTGGCCGTAGCCGGGGTCGCTGTACGCGTACGTGTCGAAGCCGATCCAGTCCACCACGTCGTCGCCGGGATACATGTCGCTGAACCACTTCTGGCTGGTGTGAGGCACGTACGCCATATGCACCAGCACCGTCACCAGGTTGTCGACCCCGTCCGCACGCAGCCGCTGGACGACGTAGCGGAACATGCGGGAGTAGTCCTCGGCCGTGTAGCCCGAGCCGGCCTTCTCCTTGACGTTGTCCTCAGCCTCGTGATGGACGGTGAAGAAGAACTCCTCCGGGAACTCCTTCTTGATGTGGGCGGCGAGCTTGTCCAGGAACTTGTCCGTCGCCTTGTCACCCTGGGCGATCTTCGCCCATGACGTGCCGCGCGGCTTCCAGTTGAGGAAGAGGATGCGCTCCCGGCCCGGCTCGCGGGCGATCGCCACCTCCTCCTTGGTCGGGAAGAGCTGGTTGTTGCCGCGGTGGTACGCGTGGAACACGTCCTGGTGCCGCTCGGTCTTCTCCTCGAAGCGCGCCAGTGCCTGCCTGCCCCGCGTGTCCGTGAAGGCTCCCGGCGCAACACCCCAGAGGACCCCACAGGTGGGAACGAGCTTCTTCCCTGTACGGCAGGAGCCGGCCGGCGCCGGTGCCGCGGGGCCGGCGGAGGCGGTCCCGGCGGCGGAGGGTGACGCCGACGGCGGCAGCGAGGGTGCGCCGGAGGCCGGCGGCGCCCCGGGCAACATCGGCACGCCCGGCTCGACGGGCGGCGGCAGTCCCCGGGACGCCCCCGGCGCCGAGCTCGCGGCCGGCCCGGGAAGCACGACCGGGTCGGGGCCGTAGGGCAGGCCGATCTGGTCGACGCCCCCGGTCCACGCCCACGAAAGGGTGGCGACGACCGAAATGCTGAAGACGGTCGTGATGGCGGCGAGGTGCAGGAAGCGGCTGCGGCGCGGTCCACGTCTCACGATCGCCCAGTATCGGCATTAAAATCCCTTTTGTCGACTACCCGACCTCGCGGAGCCACGTCGACCGTCGAGAACGGACGGACCCCGAGCCCCGCTCGACCTTGAGGAGCCCGGCTGCGAAACTGTCCTCAAAGTCACTGCAGGGGGAGTCTTAGGTGAACGACGGTTCTGTGCTGCCCGAGGACGTCATGCGTGACGCGCCGACGTACACGCCGCGCGCGCACGAACTCGCCGACCTCGAGCTGCTGCTGGCCGGGGCGTACACGCCGCTGACCGGCTTCCTCGGCCGCGCCGACCTGCAGTCCGTGCGCCGGCGCGGCCGCCTCACCGACGGCACGTCGTGGCCGGTCGCGGTCACCCTGGAGATTCCCGCCGAGCTCGCCAACGGCCTGGACCTCGACGATCCACTGCGGCGCACGGTCGTGCTGACCGACCCCGAGGGCGCGCCGGTCGCCGCCATCGAGATCTCCGACGCCTGGCCCACGACCGAGGGACGGTACGCGGTCGGCGGCACGGTGCGCCGGATGGGCGACGGCGGGCACGGCCCGTTCCAGCGGCTGCGCCGGACCCCCGAGGAGGTCAAGGCGCTGCTGCCGCCCGGGCGCGTCCTCGGCGTCATCGCGGACCGCCCGCTGCACCGCCCCCAGCTCGCGCAGATCGCGCACGCCGCCCGTACCCTCGCCGCCCACCTGCTGATCTTCGTACCCGTCACCGGTCCGGGCCCCGACGGTCTGCCCCCGGAGGCGCTGGTCCGCGCGATCTTCGCGGCCCGCGACCGGATGCCGCCGGCGACCATCGTCGCGGTCCCGCTGATGACCCGGGGCGACGAGATGCGCGACGCGCTGCTGCGGGCGCGGGTCGCCGCCGCGTACGGCGTCACCCACGTGCTGTCCACCGGCGAGATGCTCTCCGGCGCCGGGCTGCGGGTGCTGGTGCCCCGCGAGCTGGCGTACGACAACCGCGACGGCCAGTGGCGCTGGCGCGACGACATCCCCCCGCGCAACCGCCGCCTGGCGATGTCCGCCGCGGAGATCGACGACCTGCTGGACCGGGGGTTCCCGCTGCCCGAGTGGCACACCCCGCCCGCGGTCGCCAAGGAGCTGACCCGGGTCCGCCCGCCGCGTCGGCACCGGGGGCTGGTCGTCTTCTTCACCGGCTTCTCCGGCTCCGGAAAGTCCACGATCGCCCGCGGGCTGGCCGACACCCTGCGCGAGAGCGGCGAGCGGACCATCACGTTCCTCGACGGCGACGTGGTGCGCCGGGAGCTCTCGGCCGGGTTGGGGTTCAGCCGGGCCGACCGGGACCGCAACGTGCGACGCATCGGCTGGGTGGCGGCCGAGGTCGCGCGCCACCGCGGCATGGCGGTCGCGTGCCCCATCGCCCCGTACGAGGACGCCCGCGCGGCCGTGCGGAAGATGGCGGCCGACGCCGGGGCCGGCTTCGTGCTGGTGCACGTGGCGACCCCGCTGGAGGTCTGCGAGCAGCGCGACCGCAAGGGTCTCTACGCCCGCGCCCGGGCCGGTCAGCTCCGCGGCATGACGGGCGTCGACGACCCCTACGAGGTGCCCACCGACGCCGAGCTGGTGGTCGATACCACGGGCATGACGGTGCCGGAGGCCATCGATCTCGTGCTGGCCCACCTCGTGGAGAACGGCTGGGTGGAGCCGGAGATGAAGTAACCGGTCGAGGCGGAGTAGTTACGCATCGGCGTACGGGCCGTTTACCCCTCGGGGGCGAAACGCCCGATTGCCGACAACTCCGCCTGCGAAAGGGCCGCCGTACCGATGGAAGCGACTCGCCCGGTGTCCGCCGACCTCTCCCACTACCTGGGGGTGTTCCGCCGGCACTGGTGGGTCGTGGTGGCCGCCACCGGGGCCGGCCTCGGTATCGGTGCCGCCATCACCCAGACCCTGCCCAGGGTCTACGAGTCCTCCACATCGGTGCTCGTGCAGGCCGTCGACCAGGACACCAACGCCTCCGGTGGCCGCACCAAGGGCACGATCAACCTCGACACCGAGGCCCAGCTCGTCGGCTCCGGCGCGGTGGCGGCGAAGGCGGCGGCGCTGCTGCGTTCCCCCGTCTCGCCGATCGAGCTGGCCAAGCGCGTCTCGGTCGAGGTGCCGGCCAACACCACGGTGCTGGTGATCCGCTTCGAGGCCGACAACCCGAAGGACGCCCAGGCCGGGTCGCACGCGTTCGCGGAGGCGTACCTGCGCAACCGGGAGGAGAGTGCACGCTCCGGTCTGGACCAGCGGATCAAGACGCTCAGCCTCAAGGTCAAGCAGCTCACCACGACGCTGACGAGCCTCAACAACCGGCTGGCGAAGGCGGCCAGCGGCAGCTCTGAGCGCAGCAACCTGGAGAGCCTGCGAGGCAACTCGCAGAACCAGCTCAACAATCTGACCGGCCGGCTCAACGAACTGACCACGGCCACCGTCGGCGCGGGCAACATCATCAGCGACGCCCGCGAGCCGGAGGAGCCCACCAGCCCGAACACGATGCTCAACATCGCGGCCGGCGCGATGATCGGCCTGATCGCCGGGCTCGGCCTGGCGTTCGTCCGGGAGCGCTTCGACCGTCGGCTGCGGACCGCCGCCGACGTCCGGGACCGCGGCCGCGTGCCGGTGCTCGCCGCGCTGGACGAGCGCACCACCCCGCACTTCGACGACGTGCTGCAGCCGTACGGTCCGGGCGGCCGGGTCTTCAACCGCCTCCGCAACGAGATCCTGGCCAGCCTGAACGCGGGCGATCAGATCATCGTCGTCACCGGCGCCAGCCGCGGCTCGGCCACCACGCTCGTCGCCGCCAACCTGGCCGCCGCGCTGGCGCGTACGGGCAGCGACGTGGTCCTCATGGGCGCGCATCTGCCGGACAGCGTCCTCGACGCCGCGCCGCTGGCCCGCATGCTCGGGGTCTCCGCGATGCCCGGCCTGTCCGACCTGCTCGCCGGCCGCATCGGGCTCGCGAAGGCGTTGCAGCGGACCCCGCGGATTCCGTCGCTGCGGGTCATCACGACCGGTGGCGCCGCGACCGCGGCGGGCCTGATGCAGTCGCAGCGGCTGCGCGACACGCTGGAGGCGCTGCGCCGGCAGACCGGGTACGTCGTCATCGAGGCCCCGTCCACCAACAGCAGCGCCGACGCGCAGAGCCTGGCCAGCCTCGCCGACGCCGCCATCCTCGCGGTCGAGCTGCGCCGGGCGAAGCGGCCCGCCCTGCTCGACGCGGCCGAACAGCTCAGCCGGGTCGGCACGCCGTTGCTCGGCGCCGTGGTGTTGCCCCAGCTCACCGGCGTGCGGCGGTCCGCGGCCGAGGAGATCCTGCCGGTGGTGGCGCTGAGCGCGCAGAAGCCGGCCGAGCCCGCGGCCATCGACGATGACCGCACCCAGCCGCTGCGCCTGCCGCAGGGCGGCCCGGTCCGGCCACCCCGGCAGGGCGACGGCACCGAGGACGTCACCGCGGTGATCGACCTGACCCCTGCGGCCAAGCCCTCCCCCACCGCGGCCCGGATCACCGAGAAGCCGGACGACAAGTGACCCTGGTCGTCCCGGGCGCGAAGCAGCGGGCGGCACACGGCACGGCACCGCAACGACCCATCTCACTGCCGGCGTGGCCGGTCGCGAGCGTGCTCGCGCTCTATCCCCTGTGGTGGGCGCTGGGCCTCGGCGTCCTGATCTTCCCGATCATGGCCGTGCCGATGCTGGTCCTCCTGCTGCGGCGCCGGGCCGCCGGGCGCCCGCTGCGGCTGCCGCCCGGGTTCGGCTGGTGGGCGCTGTTCCTCGCGGCCGTCGTCATCAGCATCGCCGCGCTCGGCGCCGACCCGGCCGGGACGGTGGTCGAG
Organism: Couchioplanes caeruleus; assembly: GCF_003751945.1. Classification (NCBI taxonomy): domain Bacteria; kingdom Bacillati; phylum Actinomycetota; class Actinomycetes; order Micromonosporales; family Micromonosporaceae; genus Couchioplanes; species Couchioplanes caeruleus. The sequence continues at coordinate 3,279,906 of NZ_RJKL01000001.1, forward strand.
CACGCGAGCGACCGCCTGGTCGCAGTCCTCTACCGGCTCTGCATGTACGCGTCCCTGACCATCCTGCTCGTCTACACCGGCAACCTCACCGAGGAGGAGCTGCCCCGCCGTCGCCTGGCGAAGCTGCTCGGCTGGCTCTTCGTGGTGACGGTGGCCGGGGGCCTGCTGGGCATGGTCGCAGGCCGGTTCGAGTTCACCTCGCCGGTGGAGTGGTTGCTGCCGGGCGGCATACGCAGCAAGGGATTCGTGCAGTCGCTGGTGCACCCGTACGCGGCGCAGATCATGGACCTGGTCGGCGGCGAGAAGCCTCGCCCGGCCGCGCCCTGGGGTTACACCAACACCTGGGGCAACAACTTCTGCCTCCTGATGGGCTGGCTGGTGGTGGCCGCCTGGGCGACCCGCCGTACCCGGGACAAGGTGCTCGCGGTGCTGTGCCTCGCCGTCGCGATCGTGCCCGCGGTCGTCTCCCTCAACCGCGGGCTGTGGATCGGCATCGGGGTCGTCGTCTGCTACGTGGCGGCCCGCTACGTGCTGATGGGTCGTTTGTGGATCATCGGCGCGGTCGTGCTGGCCGCCGCCGGGCTCGTCCTCGCCCTGCTGGCCACCCCGCTGGGCGACGTGGTCGACGCGCGGCTGGACAACGGCAAGTCCAACGGCGTGCGCTCGTTCCTCATCGACCGGGCCATGGACGGGTTCGTGGACTCGCCGGTCGTGGGCTACGGCTCGACCCGCAACACGATCGGCGGCCGCAATTCGATCGCCGTCGGCGAGAGTTCGGAGTGCGAGCGCTGCGGCAACTTCACCGTCGGCGGCAACGGCCAGCTCTGGCAGCTCATGTACGCCCACGGCACCGTCGGCACCGTCGCCTACCTGACCTTCTTCGGGTTCGGCCTGTGGCGCTTCCGGCGGGACCGCACGCCGATCGGGATCGCCGGCAGCGCCGCCATCGTGAGCTCGTTCGCGGCGATGCTCTGGTACAACGCGATCCCCACCCCCCTGGCGTTCATGTTCCTGGCCTACGCGCTGCTCTGGCGCAACCACATCGAGGGGGACGCACATGCCCGTTAAGACCGCGCCGGCCGAGCTGACCGCCGGCGACTCGGCGCTGCGCGCGCAGTACCTGGCCGAGGTGCTCGCTCTCCTCTACCCGGCGCCCTGCTCCACCGACGACCGGCGCGGCGAGCCGATCGCCGAGTACCTCGTCGTCCCGGACGCCCGGCGGCCCCGGCTGCTGGTGCCGACCACGTCCCGCCGGGTCGCCGCCGCCGCCGTCCGCCGCTATGCCGAGCCGCAGTCCCGCGCCGCCCGGCTCAAGCGCGACGCGGTGGTGGCCGCCGTGCGTACCGGCGCCTCCAGCGTGCTGCTGCGCGACCGGGTGCGGGTCACCGGGCCGGCGCGGGAGAGCATCGACGGCTACCTGCGCGAGGCGCTGGGCCGGGACCTTTCGATGAGCATCCACATCGGACCGGCTCGGGCCAATCGCAAGCCGGTGCTGCAGCTCATCAGCCCCGACGGCGAGACCTTCGGCTTCGGCAAGCTCGGCACCGGACCGCTGACCCAGCGCCTGGTGCGGGCCGAGACCGCCGCGCTGACCGCGCTCGGCACGGTGGGGCTGTCCAAGCTCACCGTGCCCCGGGTGCTGCATGCCGGGCAGTGGCGCGGCTCCCAGGTGCTGATCCAGTCGGCTCTGCCGGTGTGGCTTCCGCGGGCACCGCTGACCCCGCGCCGGCTCACCGCGGCGATGTACGAGATCGCCGGGTGCTGCGGGTACACCAACGGCACGCTGGTCGGCAGCGCCTACTGGGCCGAGCTGCGCGGTCGCCTCGCGGCGGTGGCCGACCGCTCCGAGGGAGTCGAGCTGGCCGCGGCCGCGGAGCTGCTCGCGGCGCACGCCGGAGACTCCGTGCTGCGCTACGGCTCCTGGCACGGCGACTGGGCGCCGTGGAACATGGCGAATCTCGCCGACGCGCTGCTGGTCTGGGACTGGGAGCGGTTCACCAAGGGCGTGCCGGTCGGCTTCGACGCCATCCACTACGAGTTGCAGCGCCGGATCCAGTCCAGCGGGGACGCGGAAGGCGCGGTGGAGACCACCGTACGCCGCGCCGGTGAGCTCCTCCATCCGTTCCGGGTCGCGCCGGAGGCCCGGGAGCTGACCGCCCTGCTCTACCTCGTCGACCTCGCCGCTCGTTATCTGGCCGACCGGCAGGCCGAGGCGGGCGCCCGCCTCGGCGTGCTGGGGACGTGGCTGCTGCCCGTACTGATTCGAAGGGTGGAGAAGCTCTGATGGATGTCCGCAAGGTTCCGTCGCCCGTCAAGCGGGTCGTGCACCTCGGTTCGCGCTCGTACGGCAGGCTGACCGCGCCCCGCCGGATGACGCCGTCGTTCCTCATCTGCGGCGGGCAGCGCTGCGGCACCACCTCGCTCTACCGGGCGCTCGCCGCGCATCCGGCGGTGCTCAAGGCGGTGCTGCACAAGGGCGTGCACTACTTCGACGTGTCGTACGAGCGCGGCATGTCCTGGTACAAGGCGCACTTCCCCACGCAGCGGCAGGCCGACAAGGTCTACGACACGTACGGGGTCCCCGCGCAGACGTTCGAGTCGAGCCCCTACTACATGTACCACCCGCAGGCCGCCGCACGGATCGCCGCCGACCTGCCCGGCACGAAGCTCGTGGTGCTGGTCCGCGACCCGGTGGAACGGGCGTACTCGCAGCACCACCACGAGGTGGCGCGGGGCTTCGAGAACGAGCGCAACTTCGGCAACGCCCTTGCTCTGGAGCCCGCCCGGCTGCACCGCCAGGAGGAGCGGCTCGCGGCGGATCCGGCCTACTACTCGTTCGCGCATCAGCACCAGGCCTACCGCGCCCGTGGCGAGTATGCCCGCTACCTGAGCGTCATGGCGCAGCACGTCGGCCGGGAACGCATCCACGTGGTGGAGAGCGAGCGGTTCTTCCGCGAGCCCGAACAGGTCTACGACGAGGTGTGCGCGTTCCTCGGCCTGCCGATCAACCTCGGCCATCCGCCCTTCGAGCGGCACAACGCCCGGCCTCGACAGTCCGACATGGACCCCGGCATCCGCCGGGAGCTGTCGAGCCACTACGCCTCGCACGACGAGGCCCTGATGACGTGGCTGAGTCGCGTACCCATCTGGCGTTCCTCATGACCGTCGTCGCCACCGAGGCTCCACCGGAGCGGGGTACGCGGGGGGCCGCCCGCGGTGGCCTGGCGAACATGGCGGGTTCGGCGCTGGCTGGCGGCACCGGAGTCGTGGTCACCTGGATCGTCGCGCGGGGCCTCGGCGCCGAGCAGGCCGGCGCCTTCTTCGCGGCCACCGCGGCGTTCGTCCTCGTCGGCGGGTGCGCGAAGCTCGGCACCCAGACCGGCCTGGTGTACTGGCCCGCGCGGCTGCGGGCCACCGGGCGTGAGCATCTGCTCGGCGCCTGCCTGCGGACCGGCCTGACGCCGGTGCTCGTGCTGGCGACCCTGCTGGGCGCCGCGATGTGGATCGCGGCGCCCTCCATCGCGCACCTGACCGCCGCCGGATCGCCGCACGTGGTCGCCGAGCACATCGCCGGGCTGCGGATCCTCGCGCTGTTCCTGCCCCTGCAGGCCCTGACCGACACGCTGCTGACGGCCACCCGCGGCTACAAGGCCATGCGCCCGACCGTGACCCTCGACCGCGTCCTGCGCAGCGCGCTGCAGTTGCTGTGCGTCGGCGCGGCCGGAGTGGCCACGCTCTGGGTCGGCGTCACGCTGCCCGCGTTCGCCCTGGCATGGGCGGTACCGTACCTGCCGGTGACGGTCCTGGCGGCCGTGGCGTTGCGCAGGATCTACCTGACCGGCAAGCCGGCGCGCTTCCGCAGCCGGCGCAGCGAGCGCCTCGACCTGCGCCGCGACTTCTGGCGCTTCACCGGGCCACGCGCGCTGGCCAGCGTCGCCCAACTCGCCCTGCAACGCGTCGACGTGTTGCTGGTGGCGGCGCTCGCCGGACTGGCGCCGGCCGCGGTCTACGCGGTCGCCGGGCGCTTCGTCGTCCTGATCCAGTTCGCCAACCAGGGCATCTCCCAGTCGGTGCAGCCGCGGCTCGCGGAGGCGCTGGCGGTCGGCGACCGGCGGACCGCGAACCACCTGTACCAGACGGCGACCGGCTGGCTCGTGCTCGTCACCTGGCCGATCAACCTGATGGTGATCCTCCTGGCCCCGGTCTACCTCGGACTGTTCGGCCCGGGGTACCGCTCGGGCACACCGGTGGTCGTGGTGCTGGCCTGCGCGATGCTCTTCGCCACCGGCTGCGGCATGGTCGACATGGTGCTCGCCATGGCCGGACGCACCTCGTGGAACCTCGCCAACGTCCTGGTCGCCCTGGTCGTGACGGTCGGCCTGGACGTGCTCCTGATTCCCCGGTACGGCGCGCTGGGCGCCGCGATCGGGCTGGCCTGCGCGCTCATGGCGAACAACCTGCTGCCGCTCGTTCAGGTCGGCCGGGCCGCGCGGCTGCACCCGTTCGGCCGCGGCACGCTCGCCGCCGCCGCCCTGTCGGTGGCGTGCTTCGGCGTGCTCCCGAGAGCGGTGCTCGCGGTGGCCGGCTCCGGTCCGGCCGCCCTGGCGCTCGCGTCCGGGCTCGCCGTGGCCGCGTTCGGCGCCGGCGCGTGGCTGCTGCGCGGCCGGCTCGCCCTCGGGGCCTTCAATCCCCGCCAACTCTCGTCAAGGAGGACCGATTGACCACCGACTACACCAAGGTGTTCCAGGACGCGGACGCAGTCGACAAGTACGAGCACGTGACGTACGCGCCGGACAGCTACGCCTCGCAGATCAACGAGCGGCAGCAGGCGTACCTGCGCAAGCTCGTGCAGCGGGAGTTCGGCGCGAAGCTGCCCGTCCAGCATGACTTCGCCTGCGGGACCGGCCGCGCCATCCGGACCCTGCACGGCCTGGTCCGCGAGGCGCACGGCTACGACACCTCGGCCGAGATGATGGCCAAGGCCGAGGAGGTCGGCTCGCGGGCGCGGTGGCACCAGATCCCCCCGGACGGCCCGGTGCCGAACCCGGTGCCGGCCGGGCACCCGGCGATCGTCACCATGTTCCGGCTGTTGCTCAACGTCGACGAGGCGGTCCGCGACCGGGCCGTCGCCTTCGCCGCGAAGGCGCTGCCGACGCCGGACGCCGGGCTGCTCGTGGTGGAGAACCACGGCAACGCCGGTTCGCTGCGCCACCTGCGGGCCCGGCGGCACTCCGGTGAGCGCTGGTTCGCCGAGCTTTCCCATGCCGAGGTCGAGCGGCTGCTGGACCGGCACGGCTTCGAGATCGCCGAGCGGCGCGGCTTCTCCATGCTCACCGAGTCGCTGAACGGCAATCCGCTGGCCCGGGCCGCCGACGCGGCGGCGCGCGCGCTGCCCGGCACGGACGGGTTCGCGGTCAACGTGCTCTACGTGGCGCGCCGGAAGAAGTAATGGCCGCACGCCGCGCTGCCGCCCTGCTGGGGCTGATCGTGCTCGTGCTCGCCGGCTGCACCTCGCACCGGCGGGCCGAGCCCGCTCCGACGCCGTCGCCCGATCTGACGAGCCCGCCGCCCGCGGTCGCGGTGAACCCGGGGCCGTTCGAGGCGGGACCGTTCGAGGCGCCGTCGTCCGGCGCGTACCTGGGCGCGTGGATCAAGCCGGAGGCGCTGACCCATGCGGGCCGGGTGGAGGCCGTGGACGGCCTCGAACGCAACCTCGGCCGGCGGCTGGACATCGTCAACACGTACCGCCGCTTCGAGCAGCTCGTCGGCACCGAGTCGGACGCGGAGTTCCTGGCCCAGGACGCCACGCTGATGGTGAGCTGGGCGACCGGCGACAACCGCTCGATCGTCGCGGGCGAGCACGACCGGCTGATCCGCCAGCAGGCCCGCGCGATCCGCAAGGTGCGCAAGCCGCTGCTGCTGCGGATCCGCTGGGAGATGGACCGGCCCAACCTGCGGGCCACGATGTGGTCCGGCGAGGATTACATCGCCGCGTACAAACACATCCGGGAGATCTTCGCGCAGGAGCGTACGAAGAACGTCTCGTGGGTCTGGTGCCCGACGGCGGAGGGCTTCATCCGCGGCGACGCGCCGGCCTTCTACCCCGGCGACGACCACGTCGACTGGACCTGCGTGGACGTGTACGCCGGCAACCTCTTCCAACCGATAGGCCGGCTCATGGGCCCGTTCCTGCAGTGGGCCGCCCAGCGCCCCAAGCCGATCGTCATCGGCGAGTTCGGCGTGGCGAAGGCCTGGGGACCGGACGGGCGGGCGGCCTGGCTGCGCGACGCCCAGCGCACCTTCAAGGCCAACCCGCAGATCAAGGCGGTCGTGTACTTCGAGAGCGATCCCGAGGGCAACGGGCCGAACCAGCAGTTCCAGCTCACCGGGGACCGGCCCGCCTTCCAGGCCTTCGCCCGGCTGACGAAGGACCCCTACTTCAATCCGGAGTGACCTGCGCGCGCCGGCTCGCCTGGGCCAGCAGCCGGAGCGCGTACGGGGCGTCGTGCTTGAGGTATCTCCCGGCCAGCCGGCGCGGCTCGGTGCCGATCCGGTGCGCCCATTCCAGGCCGGTGCGCTGCATCCAGCGCGGCGCCCGTTCCACGTCGCCGGCCACGAAGTTGACCGCCGCGCCGCAGCCCACGAACCAGGCACGGGGCATGGTCTCCCGCAGCCGGGTGACGACCTCCTCCTGCTTGGGGAAGCCTAGGCCGACGAAGACCAGGTCGGGTTCGGCGCCGGCGATCTTGGCGCACACGTCCGCATATGCCTGCTCGTCGGACTCGAAGCCGAAGGGTGGGCAGAGCGTGCCCGCGACGCGCAGGCCCGCGCATTCGGCGGCGAGCCGGTCCGCAGCCCGGGTGGCGCCGTCCGGAACGCCGTCGTTCTCCGGCCGCCCGCCGACGACGAAGACGGACCGGCGGTCGTGCCCGAGGCCGCGCGACAGCGACCAGATGAGGCTGCTGCCGGCGACCCGTTCGGGCAGCGGCGTGCCGCTCAGCTTGCTGGCCCAGACGAGCGGCATGCCGTCGGCGACGATGAGGTCGGCGTCGTCGAGGTAGCCGCGGACCCGGTCGTCCACCCGCGACTGCCGCAGGATGTCGACGTTGGGAGTGACGATGCGGCCGCCGCGGCCGGCCGCGATCGCCTCGCGGACCACGGCGACCACCTCGCCCTCGGTCATCGGGTCGAAACCGGTTCCGTCGAGCTGGACACGGTCGAAAGCGTCGATTGACAACGCAACGCCTCCTTCAGGCTTGTTCGCTCGTTATAGGAGCGAAACGAGCGAAGGCGGTCAGAAGTGGCACACGTCGTCTATCTGGGCGGATTAGGACGAAGCGGCACGACGCTCGTGGAGCGCCTCCTCGGCGAGCTGCCCTCGGTGTGCACGCTGGGCGAGATCGTCCACCTCTGGCAGCGCGACATTCGGGACAACGAGCGGTGCGGCTGCGGTGCCCGGTTTGCGGCCTGCACCTTCTGGAAGCGGGTCGGCGAGCGTGCGTACGGCGGATGGCACAATGTGGACGTCGACCGCGTGCACGCGCTGCGCGACACGGTCGAGCGCACCCGCTTCATCCCTCGCCTCGCCGCCACCCACCTGCCCCCGGCGCAGCTCGCCGACGTCCGCGAGTACGCAACCTTCTACTCCCGCGTGTACGCGGCCGCGGCCGAGGTCTCCGGCGCGTCGGTGGTCGTCGACTCGTCCAAGCACAGCGCACTGGCCCACGTGCTGCGCTGGGCGGACGACGTGGACCTGCGGGTCGTGCACGTGGTGCGGGACGCCCGCGGGGTCGCGTACTCCTGGACCAAGACCGTCACCCGGCCGGAGACCGACGGCGGCGACGAGATGACCCGCTACTCCCCCGGACGCTCCGCCCTGCTCTGGAACGCGCACAACGCGGCCTTCGGGCTGCTCGCCCGCCGCGGGGTGCCGGTCCGGCGGATCCGCTACGAACAGTTCCTCACCGATCCCCGGGCGGCGCTGCGCGACCTGGCCGCCTACGCCGGCGTTCCGGTCGCCGAGGCCGACCTCGGCTTCCTCGGCGACGGGTACGCGGACCTGGGGGTCAGCCACAGCGCCGCCGGCAACCCGATGCGTTTCACGGTCGGACGGCTGCCGCTGCGCCGCGACGACGCGTGGGTACGCGCCCTGCCCGGCAGCCAGCGACGGCTGGTCGGCGCCGTGTGCGCGCCGATGCTGCGCGCGTACGGCTACCCGCTCAACCCCGCAGAAGCCCCCCAGGAGGCGTGATGAACTGGCCGTCCGTCGGCGTCGTGATCCCCACCCGCAACCGCCCCGAGCTGGTTCGCAAGGCGATCGCGGCGGTCCGCGACCAGCACTACCCGGGCGAGATCAAGGTGGTGGTCGTCTACGACCAGACCGAGCCCGACTACCTGCTCGCCTCCACCGAGGGCACCCAGGTCCTGGTACTGACCAACTGGCGCACCTCCGGCCTGGCCGGCGCCCGCAACACCGGGATCCTGGCGCTCGACACCGAGCTGGTGGCGTTCTGCGACGACGACGACCGCTGGGCACCGGACAAGCTGCGCCGCCAGGTCGCCGCGCTCGTGGCAGAGCCGGATGCCGAGTTCGCCACGTGCGCGATCGAGGTGGAATACGAGGGCAAGTGCACGCCCCGGCTGGCCGGGCGCAGCCGGGTCACCATCGACGAGCTGGCCCGTTCCCGGATGGCCATGCTGCACTCGTCGTCGTTCCTGGTCCGGCGCGAGGCGCTCGGCACCGACGGCATCGGGCTGGTCGCCGAGGACGCCCCGGGCAGCCAGAACGAGGACTGGGACCTGCTGCTGCGCGCGTCCCGGCGCCGGCCGATCGTGCACCTCGACGAGCCGCTGGTCCGGGTGTTGTGGGGCCGGACCTCGCATTATGCGTACGAGTACGCGACGAAGATCTCCTCGCTGCGCTGGATGATGCAACGCCATCCGGAGATCAGCGGCTGCCGGCCCGGCGCGGCCCGCGTCTACGGGCAGCTCGCCTGCTGGTCGGCGGCGACCGGCAACCGCTCGCAGGCCTGGCAGTTCAGCAAGGAGGCGGTACGGGCGAACTGGAAGGAGCCGCGGACGGCGATCGCGCTGGCGGCCATGACCGGCGCCGTGAAGGTGGAGAACGTCCTCTCCGCGCTGCACAAACGCGGCCGAGGGATCTAACACACTCTTTCGCGCACACCCGATCGCCGGGTAGTGTTCGCACGTGTTCGAAATAGTGCGGTTCAAGCGGGCGGGCCGCTGATGCTCGCCCAGCAGCGCCAAGCGGCGATCCTCGACCGGGTCCGGGCGGCCGGCGGCGTCCGGGTCAGCGAGCTGGCCGCCGAATACGGCGTGTCCGACATGACCATCCGCCGCGACCTCGAGTCCCTCGCCGACCGGGGCCTTCTCGCGAAGGTACACGGTGGCGCGACCACGGTGAGCCCGGGTTCGACGCATGAGCCGGGGTTCGCGGCCAAGTCGGTGCGCCAGCGCACCGAGAAGGCCGCCATGGCGACGCGCGCGGCCGCCATGGTCTCGCCCGGCGACGCGATCGCACTCTCGGCCGGCACCACGACCGCCGGCCTCGCCCAGCGGCTCGTCGACGTGCCGGACCTGACCGTGGTCACCAACTCCATTCCGGTCGCGGACGTCTTCTACCGCGCCGGGCGACCCGACCAGACCGTCATCCTGACCGGCGGCACGCGCACGCCGTCGGACGCCCTGGTCGGGCCCGTGGCGGTCGCGGCCATCGGCAGCCTGCACCTCGACATGCTGTTCCTGGGCGTCCACGGCATGAGCGAGCGGACCGGCTACACGACGCCCAACCTCATGGAGGCGGACGTCAACCGGGCGCTGGTGGACGCGGCGGAACGGCTCGTGGTGCTGGCCGACCACACCAAGTGGGGCACCGTCGGCATCTCGTCGATCGTCCCCCTGCACCGCGCCGACGTGGTGATCACCGACGACGAGCTCGACGAGTCCGCCCGCGCGATCCTGTCCGAACAGGTGCGCGAGCTCGTCGTGGTGAGCGGGTCGTGATCGGCAGCCGGACGGTGATCAAGCTGTCGGACGGCCGGGAGTTGATCTACTTCGACGAGGACCCGGTCGCGGACCGCACCGACCGGCAGGACACCCGCGATCTGCCGCCCCCGCCGCCGACCTCGCAGTTGCGCTACGACCCGCTCGTCGACGAGTGGGTGGCGGTGGCGGCCCACCGCCAGACCCGCACGTTCCTGCCACCGACCGACAAGTGTCCGCTGTGTCCGTCCACTGCGGACTTCGCCAGCGAGATCCCGGCGCCCGACTACGACGTGGTGGTGTTCGAGAACCAGTTCCCGTCGTTCAGCGACCGGGTCGTGGCGGACGAGACCACGGCACTGACCGACGAGGTCCCGGTCCGGCCGGGGGTGGGCCGCTGCGAGGTGGTCTGCTTCACCAGCGACCACCACAGCTCCTTCGGTGCGCTCTCTCCCGAACGCGTCCGCACGGTGCTCGACGCGCTGGCGGACCGTACCGCACAGATGTCGGCCCTGCCGGGCGTGGCGCAGGTCTTCCCGTTCGAGAACCGGGGCGTCGAGATCGGGGTGACCCTGAGCCACCCGCACGGCCAGATCTACGCGTACCCGATGGTCCCCCCGCGCACCACGGCCATGCTGACCGCGTCCCGCCGCCATGCCGACCGCACCGGAGGCCGCAACCTCTACGCCGACGTGCTGGCCGCGGAGCGCCGGGCCGGCACCAGAATCGTCGCCACCAACGAGCACTGGACCGCCTACGTGCCGGCGGCATCCCGCTGGCCCTACGAGGTGCAGCTCGCCCCGCACCGCCACGTCCCCGACATCCCGGCCCTGACCGCGCCGGAACGAGACGCCTTCGCCCCGCTGTACCTGGACGTCCTCCGCCGCTTCGACGCCCTGTTCGACACGCCTCTGCCCTATATCGCCGCCTGGCACCAGGCAGTGACCGGCGAGGGCCGGGATCTGGGTTATCTGCACCTGCAGCTCTTCAGCGTCCGACGGGCAGCGGACAAGCTGAAGTATCTGGCCGGCTCGGAGTCCGCCATGGGCGCCTTCGTCAACGACGTGGAGCCCGAACGCGCCGCGCAGATCCTGCGCGAGAAATAGGGGGCGGGGGGCCCGGGACAAGGCCCCCCGCAGGGAAGGGACGGCAGGCTTACGCGCCTACTGGCCACCACCTTCACGAGGAAACCGATCGGCGCCCGGGACAAGGCAAGCCGGACCGGCGGGCGACTCCTCGTGCGTGGCGACCGTCATCCGTTCTGTTAGGTGAAACGAGGGCCGCGTTCCCCTAGTTACGGATCCTAAACATCACATTCCGGTGACGGGCCCGGTTCGGCCGATTCGCTCCCGAATGCACGAAGGCCCTCCGGCCGTACGCCGGAAGGCCTCTGTGCGGGGCAGCGGTCAGGAAGACAGCTTGCGAGCCAGGTTCTCGTCCAGGGCGTTCATGAACTCGTCGGTGGTCAGCCAGGGGGCGTCGCGGCCGATGAGCAGCGCCAGGTCCTTGGTCATCTGGCCACCCTCGACGGTGGAGACGCACACCTTCTCGAGGGTCTCGGCGAACTCGGTGACCGCCGGGGTGCCGTCGAGCTTGCCGCGGTGCTTGAGGCCGCCGGTCCAGGCGAAGATCGAGGCGATCGGGTTGGTGGAGGTCTTCTCGCCCTTCTGCCACTGGCGGTAGTGCCGGGTGACCGTGCCGTGGGCGGCCTCGGCCTCGACGGTCTTGCCGTCCGGGGTCATCAGGACCGAGGTCATCAGGCCGAGCGAGCCGAAGCCCTGCGCCACCGTGTCCGACTGCACGTCGCCGTCGTAGTTCTTGCAGGCCCAGACGTAGCCGCCCTCCCACTTCATGGCGGCGGCGACCATGTCGTCGATCAGGCGGTGCTCGTAGGTGAGGCCGGCCTTCTTGAAGTCCTCGGCGAACTCGGTCTCGAAGATCTCCGCGAACAGGTCCTTGAAGCGCCCGTCGTACGCCTTCAGGATCGTGTTCTTGGTCGACAGGTAGACCGGGAAGTTGCGGGCCAGGCCGTAGCGGAACGAGGCGCGGGCGAAGTCGCGGATCGACTCGTCGTAGTTGTACATGCCCATGGCGACGCCGCCGGCCGGGAAGTCACTGACCAGGAATTCCATCGGCTGCGAGCCGTCGGCCGGGGTGAAGGTCATGGTCAGCTTGCCCGCACTGGGCGCCACGAAGTCGGTCGCCTTGTACTGGTCGCCGTGCGCGTGCCGGCCGATGACGATCGGCTTGGTCCAGCCGGGTACCAGCCGGGGGACGTTCGACATGATGATCGGCTCGCGGAACACGACGCCGCCGAGGATGTTGCGGATGGTGCCGTTCGGCGACCGCCACATCTTCTTCAGCCCGAACTCGTCGACGCGGGCCTCGTCCGGGGTGATCGTCGCGCACTTGACGCCGACGCCGTGCCGCTTGATGGCGTTGGCCGCGTCGATGGTCACCTGGTCGTCGGTCTCGTCGCGGTGCTGGATCGACAGGTCGTAGTACTCGAGGTCGACGTCGAGGTAGGGCAGGATCAACTGCTCACGGATCTGCTTCCAGATGATCCGGGTCATCTCGTCGCCGTCGAGCTCCACGACCGGGTTATTGACCTTGATTTTCGCCATCGGCCGGCGCTCCTCTCCCGGGACACATGTTTAGCAGTACGAGCGTACTGCCCTTCGGTTGGTGATCGTCGCCGGGTCCGGGCTGGCACGCGGGTTCTACGCTTGCCCTCGATGACCCACACCGAGCAGCGTGACGAACGGCACCCCCGGCCCCTGACCAGGGTGATCCTGGTCATGGCGGCGCTGGCGGCGCTGCTCGCCGTCACGATGAACAGCATGCTCCTCGTGGCGGCGGCCGTCGTCCCGGTCGCCGCCTGCGTGCTGCGCGAGCAGTCGCCGGAACGCGCCGCCACGTCGACGGTCACGATCCTGGCCGCCGGTCTCAGTCTCATCCTGATCGGCCTCGGCGTCGCCCACGCCTAAAACGTGAAGGCCGGACCGAAAACGGCCCGGCCTTCACGCGGAGATGCTCAGAGGTCGGCGACGTCCGCCTGCTTGGCGCGGACGGCCTCGGCGGCCTCCTTGAGACCGGCCAGCTCGGAGTCGGTCAGGTCGGTGGTCACGACGCGGCGCACGCCGGTCGCGCCGATCTCGGCCTCGACACCCAGGTAGACGCCGGAGATGCCGTACTCGCCGTCAACCCAGGCGCAGACCGGCATGACGGCGCCGGAGTCCTCGGCGACGGCCTTGGCCATGCGGGCCGCGGCGGCCGACGGAGCGTAGTACGCGGAGCCGGTCTTGAGCAGGGCCACGACCTCGGCACCGCCGTTGCGGGTGCGGGTGACCAGCTCCTCGACCTTCTCGGCGGGCAGCAGCTCGGCGAGCGGCTTGCCGTTGACCGAGGACTTCGAGGGCACCGGCACCATGGTGTCGCCGTGCGAGCCCAGCGTCAGCGTCTTCACGCTGGCGACCGGGACCTTGAGCTCCTCGGCGACGAAGTTGGTGAAGCGCGCCGAGTCGAGCATGCCCGCCTGGCCGAGGACCCGGTTCTTCGGGAACTGGGTGGCGATCTGGGCGAGCGCGGTCATCTCGTCGAGCGGGTTCGAGACGACGATCACGACGGCGTTCGGGGCGTACTTCGCGACGTTCTCGGCGACCTGGCGCACGATCTTGGCGTTGACGCCCAGCAGGTCCATGCGGCTCATGCCCGGCTTGCGCGGCAGGCCGGCGGTGATCACGACGACGTCGGAGCCCTCGATGGCCTCGTAGCCCTCGCCGTTCGGGCCGGTGGTGGCGCCGATGACCTTGGTCTCGAAGCCCTCGACCGGACGCGACTGATTGAGGTCGAGCGCGAGACCCTCGGGCTTGCCCTCGATGATGTCGGTGAGCACCACGGTCTCGAAGATGTCGTACTCGGCCAGACGCTGTGCGGTCGTGGACCCGTAGAACCCGGCGCCTACGACGGTGACCTTCTTGCCCATGCTCTACTCCCAGTCCGCGGGACGGCTTTTTCCGGACCGTATCAGTCGGTTGACGCCCCGATACCGGGTAGGGCCTCATCGGGCGAGGTAAGCCACTCCCGGCTCAACCGATGACCGCTCCGTACGCGCGGGCGAACAGCCCGGCTTGGGCGATGTCGATCTTCGCGCCGGTCAAGTCGACGCCGCGCAGGGCCACCCCGTCCAGGTCCGCCCCGCGCAGGTCGGCGCCCTTGAGGACCGCGTCCTTGAGCCGGGCGGCGGACAGGTCCGCGCCGCGCAGATCGGCCCGGCTCAGGTCGGCGCCCTCGAGATCCGCCTCGTGCAGGCGCAGGCCGGCCAGGCCGACGGCGGTCAGGTTCGCCCCGCGCAGCGACACGAAGGACCAGTCGCCGCCGTCGACGGTCAAGGGGCGCAGATCACAGTCGGAGAACTGCGTACCCGTGAGCTTGCAATCGGTCAACGTCGCACCGAAGAGGTTGCACCGCCGCAGCGTCGACTGCAGGATCGCGCAGGTGCTCAGCTCGGCCGCGTTGAAGCGGACGTTGCCGAACTCGCAGCGGTGGAACGTACAGCCGGTGAGCCGCGCCTCCGACCAGTCGATGTCGTGGAACGCGCAGTCCTCGTAGACCGCGCGTTCCACCTCGGCGAGCGCCCAGTCCTCCCCGGAGAAGATCTGGCCGCTGACGGGCGTCGCCTCCACGTCAGTGGTAGAAGTGCCGGGTGCCGGTCAGGTAGACGGTGATCCCCGCCTTCTCGGCCGCCTCGATGACCAGGTTGTCCCGGATCGAGCCGCCCGGCTGCACCACGGCCTTCACCCCGGCCGCGATCAGCACCTCGAGCCCGTCCGGGAAGGGGAAGAACGCGTCCGAGGCGGCCACGCTGCCGCTCGCCCGCTCCGCGCCGGCCCGGTTGACCGCGAGGTGCGCGGAGTCGACCCGGTTGACCTGGCCCATCCCGACACCGACGGTGGCGCCGTCGCGGGCGAGCAGGATCGCGTTGCTCTTCACCGACCGGACGGCGCGCCAGGCGAACGCGAGATCGCGCAGGTCCTCGGGCCCGGCCGCCGGGCCGGTCGCCAGGGTCCAGCCGGCCGGGTCGTCGCCGTCGGCGTCGATGCGGTCGGCGAGCTGCACCAGAACGCCGCCGCCGATCTGCTTGATCTCCGCGGGGGGCGGCTTCCAGGCCGGCGCGGCGAGCACGCGCAGGTTCTTCTTCTCGCGGAAGACCGCCAGCGCCTCCGGGTCGAACGAC
Organism: Couchioplanes caeruleus; assembly: GCF_003751945.1. Classification (NCBI taxonomy): domain Bacteria; kingdom Bacillati; phylum Actinomycetota; class Actinomycetes; order Micromonosporales; family Micromonosporaceae; genus Couchioplanes; species Couchioplanes caeruleus. Next base: position 3,295,144 of record NZ_RJKL01000001.1, read on the forward strand.
GGCGCGACGATGACCTCGGTGAAGATGCCGTCGAGCTGCTTGGCCAGCTCCGGCGTCACCTCTCGGTTGACCGCGATGACACCGCCGAACGCCGACACCGGGTCGCAGGCGTGCGCCTTGCGGTGCGCGTCGGCCACGTCCGTGCCGATCGCGATGCCGCACGGGTTGGCGTGCTTGATGATCGCGACGCAGGGCTCGGTGAAGTCGTTCGTGCTGCGCCAGGCCGCGTCGGCGTCGACGTAGTTGTTGTACGACATCTCCTTGCCGTGCAACTGCTCCGCCTGCGCGAGCCCGGCGGGCGCGTTCGGGTCGGTGTAGAGGGCCGCCTGCTGGTGCGGGTTCTCGCCGTAGCGCAGCGGGCTCTGCCGCTGCAACGCGAGCCCGGCGAACTCCGGCCACTCCGCAGGCGAGAGGGTGGTGGCGCACCAGTTCGCGACCGCGACGTCGTACTCCGCGATGTCGGCGAAGGCGCGAGCGGCGAGCATCTTGCGCTGCGTCAGCGTGAAACCGCCGTCGCGCAGGGCGTCCACGATCAGCGGGTACGCCGCCACGGCCGTCACCACCGCCACCGACGGGTGGTTCTTCGCCGCCGCCCGTACCATCGCCGGGCCGCCGATGTCGATCTGCTCGACGCACTCGTCCACGCTCGCGCCCGACGCCACCGTCTGGGTGAACGGGTACAGGTTGCTCACCAGCAGGTCGAAGGGCGCGATGTCGAGCTCGGCAAGCTGCCGCTCATGGTCCGGCAGGCGCAGGTCGGCGAGCAGGCCGGCGTGCACGCGCGGGTGCAGGGTCTTGACCCGTCCGTCCAGGCACTCGGGGAAGCCGGTCAGCTCCTCCACCCGGGTCACCGGCACGCCGGCGCCCTCGACCGTCGACGCGGTCGAGCCGGTGGAGACGATCTGCACCCCGGCGCCGTGCAGCGCCTGCGCGAGCTCGACGAGGCCGGTCTTGTCGTACACGCTCAGCAAAGCCCGCTTGATCGGGCGACGCCCCCCGCTCATGCCGGCACTCCGCTTCGCTCCATGCCGTCATGAGGCACGGACGGGCTGAGGCTGATGATGCCCTCGCTTCGCTCGGTCATGGGATGGTGACCTTCCTGTCCGTGATGGTCCAGCCTTCGCGGACCAGCCGGCCGACGTACTCGACGAGCTGCCGGCGCTCGGCTTCCTTGATCCGCTCGGTCAGCGTCGCCTCCGTGTCGTCGTCGAGCACGGGCACGCTGACCTGGGCGATGATGGGTCCGGTGTCGACACCGGCGTCGACGAAGAAGAGGGTCGCGCCGGCGATCTTCACGCCGTAGGCCAGCGCGTCGCGGGGTCCGTGGATGCCCGGGAACGCCGGGAGCAGCGCGTTGTGGGTGTTGACGTAGCGGTCGCCGAACGCGTCGAGGAACTGCTTGCCGACGAGCTTGAGGAAGCCCGCCGAGATCACCAGATCGGGTTCGTACGCCGCGACGTGCGCGGTGAGGGCGGCGTCCCAGTCGTCTCGGGTCGGATGGTCCTTCACGGAGTCCACGAACGTGGGAACTCCGGCGGCCGTGGCACGGTCGAGGCCGGCGATACCGTCCCGGTCGGCACCGACGGCGACGACCTGCGCGCCGTACGCGGGATCCGCGGAGGCGTCGAGAAGTGCCTGCAGGTTGCTGCCGGAGCCGGAGACGAGGACGACCAGGCGGGAGGGCGCGGGGTCTGTCACGCGAGCACCCTACCGTCGGACCCGTACGCCACCACAGACGGGTCGAAACGGGGACAGCAAAACCGCTGATCATCAGTTAGGCTGCGGGCCGCTCGCGTGGCAGCACCGGGCGCGACTGATCTGCACATCACCGCCTGAGGGCGGAGTTAACTGGAGGATTCGCCCATGACCCCGCCGCCCTACTACGGACAGCAGCCGCCGGCCGCTCCGGGCAACGACAAGACCACGCTCTGGGGTGTCCTGGGCATCGTCTTCGCCTTCTGCTGCACGCCGCTCGCCGTCGTCTTCTCGGTGCTGAGCCTGCTGGAGGCCAAGAAGTTCCGCAAGGAGCCCATCCTGGCATACGTGGGCTTCGGCCTCACGGCTCTGCTCCTGATCCTGCAGATCGTCCTCTACGCCACCACGGACCTGTACAACTTCTCCACGACCACCCGGTAGTCGTAGCGGCACGAACGGGCGCCCCGGCTTCGGCCCGGGCGCCCGTTTTCGTTTCCCGAGGCCGCTACTTGTTTCCCGGGGCGGCTACTTGCGGGCCGAAGCAGCTACTTGCGGGCCGGGGCGGCTACTTGTGGACCGGGGCGCGGAAAGCGCGTCCGGCCGCCGCGCCGATGCCGCTCGACACTGCGACGACCGTGGTCGCGATCAGGGCGACGTGCCACGGCACCGGGCCGATCTGCGCCATCCGGCCGTCGCCGAGCGGCCCCCCGGACAGCCAGGCCAGCACGCCCAGCACCAGGCCCGCCACCGGGCCGGCGAGCAGCGCCGAGCCCAGCACCAGCGACCACGCCGGCTCGGCCGGCAGCGCGTCGCCCGGGCGTACCGCGTGGCGGTTGTCCCGCAGGTGCCCGCCGACGACGTGGTGCACGCCCATCAGGCGCCGGGTCAGCAGCCAGCCGGCGGCCATCGCGGCCAGGACCGGCACCGCCAGCAGCGCCGCGCCGCTCGCGCCCATGGGTCCGTCCGGCAGGCCGGCCAGCAGTGGCAGGGTCGGCAGCGGGCCGACGCTCAGCTCGGTCAGGCGTACGGCCGAGTCGGTGCCCAGCAGGAAGCCGGGGCCGAGCAGATAGGCCGCGGCCCACACCGCGCCGTTGGCCCCGTACCCGAGACTCACCAGGGTGATGCCCGCCTGGCCCACGACGCCGGTGCGGTACGCACCGGTCATGTCGGCGGCCTGCCCGCCGCCGACCGCGACGGAGAGCCCCGCGAAGGCCGCGCCGGCGGCGAGGATCAGCAGCGCCGCCACCACGCCGGTGCGCAGGGCGTGCCGCACCGGCGGCGGCAGCCGGCGGGCGATCACGACCAGGGCGTCCGTGCCGCGCAGCGACCCGATGAGCGAACACACGAAGCCGGCGAGGAAGAGGTGGAACGCGGCGCGCCCCGGCGAGACGTCCGTGCCGCGGCCGTCGACGACGAGGGCGGCCAGCAAGCCGAGGGTTCCGTACGCGGCACCGATCGCGGCCGCCACCAGCATCGCTGCCCGCGGTGAGCCGCTGCGCCGGGCCCCGACGGCCCGGGTGACGTGCAGGCCCGCCCGGTTGAGCCGCCATCCGGCCAGCAGCGTGAGCAGCAGGGGGGCCAGGCCCAGCGGACCGATCGACGTGCCGATGGGCACGCCGTGGCCGAGCAGCCATCCCGCGAGCCCGGCGTGCGCGGCGCCGCTCACTCCGCCCTGGTCCTCGAGGGCCCGGGCCAGCCCGATGACGGCGGCGACCGGCACGTACGAGAGCAGCGCGGCCCACGCGGTGGCGAACGCGGCGGCCACCGGCAGCGGCGCACGGCCCCGGGAGTCGGCGGGGCGGCGTTGGTCGGGCACGGTGACGGTCGGATGGGTGCTCCGATCGACCGTGACGGTGGGGTGGTTGCGGGGATCGACCGTGACGGTGGCCCGGTCCTGCTCCCGGCCGGCACGAGGCGAGGCGGGGCCCGGGCGTGCCTCGGCGTGGTCCGGCGCGGCCGGGCGCACGCCCGCCGCCACCGTGTCCCGCACGATGTCGAAGTCGTCGTCCGGCTCGGGCTCGGCCCGCCCGGGTGGTGTCGGCACCGGGCGGCCCCGCGCGAAGGCAGCGTCGTCGGCCTCGGCGGCCTCGATCGGGTCCCCCGAGCCGGCGGGTCGACCGTCGGGACGGTCGGGTGTGGTCGGCATCGCCGCCTACTTTTGCACGCCGGACGGCCCGCGGCGACGCAGAACCGGCGACGCGCCGCAGCCGTCCGCCGCGGCGGACGCCCGGACCAGGCCGAATGCGGCAAGCCAGACGAACGTTCCCGGCCGGCTCCGAGCGCCGGGGAGATACACGGGCGCGCCGCGACACGGGCCGGGAAGGTCCGTGCGGCGGCGCGCCTGTGGCCGTACCAAAATCAGCTCATGACCTCGCGCATGAGCCGGGCGGTCTCGCTCGGGGTCTTCCCGACCTTGACGCCCGCGGCCTCGAGGGCCTCCTTCTTGGCGTCGGCCGTGCCCGCCGAGCCGGAGATGATCGCGCCCGCGTGGCCCATCGTCTTGCCGGGAGGCGCGGTGAAGCCCGCGATGTAGCCGACGACCGGCTTGGTGACGTTGGCCTTGATGAACTCGGCCGCCCGCTCCTCGGCGTCGCCACCGATCTCGCCGATCATCACGATCGCGTCGGTGTCGGGGTCCTCCTGGAACGCCTTGAGGGCGTCGATGTGGGTGGTACCGATGATCGGGTCACCGCCGATGCCCACACAGGTGGAGAAGCCGAAGTCCCGCAGCTCGTACATGAGCTGGTAGGTCAGCGTGCCGCTCTTCGAGACCAGGCCGATGCGGCCGGCCGGGGTGATGTCGGCCGGGATGATGCCCGCGTTCGACGCGCCCGGGGACGCGATGCCGGGGCAGTTCGGGCCGATGATACGGGTCTTCTCGCCCTGCGACACGTTGTACGCCCAGAACGCGGCCGAGTCCTGCACCGGCACGCCCTCGGTGATGACGACCGCGAGCGGGATCTCCGCGTCGATGGCCTCGAGCACGGCGGCCTTGGTGAACGCCGGCGGCACGAAGATGACCGACACGTCGGCGCCGGTCTCCTTCATGGCCTCCGCCACGCTCGCGAAGACCGGCAGCGCGGTGCCGTCGAAGTCCACGGTCGTGCCCGCCTTGCGCGGGTTCACGCCGCCGACCACGTTGGTGCCGGCGGCCAGCATGCGGCGGGTGTGCTTCGAACCCTCCGAGCCGGTCATGCCCTGGACGATGACCTTGGAGTCCTTGGTGAGCCAGATAGCCATGTCGTCACTTCCCCGCAGCCGCGAGCTCGGCGGCACGCTCGGCCGCACCGTCCATCGTGTCCACCCGCTGCACCAGCGGGTTGTTGGCCGAGTCCAGGATCGCCCGGCCGGCCTCGGCGTTGTTGCCGTCGAGGCGGACCACGAGCGGCTTGGTGACGGCCTCGCCGCGCTCGCCGAGCAGGGCGAGGGCCTGGATGATGCCGTTGGCGACCTCGTCACAGGCGGTGATGCCGCCGAAGACGTTCACGAAGACCGACTTGACCGCCGGGTCACCCAGCACGATCTCGAGGCCGTTCGCCATCACCTGCGCGCTGGCGCCACCGCCGATGTCGAGGAAGTTGGCCGGCTTGACCCCGCCGTGCTTCTCGCCCGCGTACGCGACCACGTCGAGCGTCGACATGACCAGGCCCGCGCCGTTGCCGATGATGCCGACCTCGCCGTCGAGCTTGACGTAGTTGAGGTTCTTGGCCTTGGCGGCCTGCTCCAGCGGGTCGACCGCGGACTGGTCCACCAGCGCCTCGTGGTCGGGGTGCCGGAACCCGGCGTTCTCGTCCAGCGTGATCTTCGCGTCCAGGCAGAGCACCCGGCCGTCGCCGACCTTGGCGAGCGGGTTGACCTCGACCAGGGTGGCGTCCTCGGCGACGAACGCCTGCCACAGCTTCACCGCGATGTCGACGACGTGCTCGGCGACCTCGGCCGGGAACTTCGCGGCGGCGACGATCTCGCGCGCCTTGGCCTCGTCCACACCCTTGGTCGCGTCGATCGCGATCTTGGCGACCCGCTCCGGGTCCTCCTCGGCGACCGTCTCGATCTCCATGCCGCCGGCGACGCTGGCGATGCAGAGGAAGGTGCGGTTGGCGCGGTCCAGCAGGTAGGAGAAGTAGTACTCCTCCTTGATGTCCGCGGTCTCCGCGAGCATCACCTTGTGCACGGTGTGGCCCTTGATGTCCATCCCGAGGATGTCGGTCGCGCGAGCCTCGGCCTCGTTCGCGTCCGTCGCCAGCTTGACGCCACCGGCCTTGCCCCGGCCACCGACCTTGACCTGGGCCTTCACGACGACCTTGCCACCGAGGCGCTCGGCGATCGCCCGCGCCTCCTGAGGGGTCTCGGCGACGCCGCCGCCCAGCACGGGCAGCCCGTGCCGTTCGAACAGGTCGCGCCCCTGATACTCGAACAGGTCCACGTGTCTCCTTTCGCTCGCGACGCTTGCCCCGGCAAGCCGCGTACCTGCGTCCCGACCTTGTGCGCGGCGCGTCGTTGCGTCGCCGCCAGCGTGAGGAATGTCGGCCCCGGTGATGCTCGAGGCCTCGATTCGCAGCCTAGCCAGTCAGCGGAGTCCAAGGGGTTCGCGGGGGGTTGCTGTGCAAGACGGCACAGGTTTCACGACTTTCACGACGCTCAAGAGCTTGAAGAACCTCAGAACCGTTCTCAGGTACGCGGACACGGGCAACCAACCGCGACACCGGGGCTGGACCGCCTTCGGCGGCTACCGCTCCGGACCGTAGCCACTCCAGGCCGTCCGCCCCCTCCGGCCCACCGCCTGCCCGCCCCGGCCCACTGCGTGCCCAGCCCGGCCACTGGGTGCCCACCGCCTGCCCGCCCCGGCCCACTGCGTGCCCAGCCCGGCCACTGGGTGCCCGCCGCCTGCCCGCCCCGGCCCACTGCGTGCCCAGCCCGGCCACTGGGTGCCCGCCGCCTGCCCGCCCCGGCCTACTGTCTGCCCGGCTCGGCCGGCGGCGGGGGACGGCCGGGACGCACGACGGCCCGGGCGCGGTAGCCGCCGGAGGCGGTCCGGCCACGTTGTTGCGGTGGGGGGGTGGGGAGCCGCGTACCAAATCCCAAAGATCTTGATCCTCACTCAGAACACCGCGTAACCCCGCCCCGGAGGCGTCGTTGAGTGTGGTGTCGGAGCGCTGAGCGACGACGAAGGCGGCCGATGCCCTGTCGGTCGAGGGGTGGCGGCGGGGCATCGTGCATGAGAGGCCGGACGTGTGAGGGGTGCGTCCGGCCTCTCCCCTTAACTCTTCGCAGTTATTTGGTGATTATCCGTCAAGAAACGGGGGTCGCCACATTGGCGCGCACCCATTCGATGATGGATGCCGTCGTCGCGCCCGGAGTGAAAATGTGGGCGACGCCGATCTTTTCCAACTCGGCGATGTCGTCGGCCGGAATGATGCCTCCGCCGAAAACGACGATGTCGGCTGCATCGCGTTCGGCGAGCAGTTCCAGGACCCGCTTGAAGAGCGTCATGTGGGCACCCGAGAGCACCGAGAGGCCGATCGCGTCGGCATCCTCCTGGACGGCCGTCTCGACGATCTGCTCGGGCGTCTGGTGCAGCCCGGTGTAGACCACCTCCATGCCGGCGTCACGCAGGGCCCGGGCCACCACCTTGGCTCCTCTGTCGTGCCCGTCGAGTCCCGGCTTGGCGACCACGACCCTGATCCGTGCTTGCATGTTGCGACCCCTTCGGCGCGCGTCGAGTCAGACCTTAACGAACGGTAACCCGGGCACGTTGAACCCTGGTAGCCGCCGCTCCGTACTATCCGCCGGCACCGAAGAGGCTCGGGCGCTCCGATGCAAGCACCGTTCATTGTATTCCCCGTCACATTACGTTGTGTTAGTTACCTAGCTACGGAGGGACAACCCTGCAGCTCCTCAGAAAAGCTGACCAACTCGGACAATCACCGTCGAATGCTCCGACAGAACTGTCAGGGAATTGGCGCTGCGACTTGTGACCGGCGTTGCGTTTCGTTACCGTGGCTCCCGGCTGTCAACCGGTTAAACCCGGACCTGCGGCTCGGCAAACCACCGTTCAGCACCTGCTATCCCCCGGTGGCTGCCGCTTATCGTCACCGACGGAGGGTTGTTCGTGCGTCAGCGCTTGTCGTCTGAGCCCGACCGCTATCGCGGCCGTCGCCGCGTCCCGACTCCTCCGCGCAGCCGCTACGCCGCGGTCGTCACCTCCGCCTTCGTCGGCGCGGGAGTCGTCGCCCTCGGATCGGCGTCGCAGTTGCCCGACGCCAAGGCCGTCAACCCGACGGTCCTGCAGAACCTCGAAGAGGCCGCCACCGCCCAGGAGGCCCTGGCGGAGCGCTCGGCAGACTCCGGCGACCGCGCCTCCCGCGGCGAGGAGCGCACCGTCGCCGCCACCGCCCCGGTCAGCGAGGAGGAGGCCGCCGCTCAGGCCTGGCACCTGCCCCTCGAGGACTACGAGTTCACCGCCCCCTACGGCATCCGCTTCGGCAAGCTCCACGCCGGCATCGACCTGGCAGCCCCGGAGGGAACGCCCTACAAGGCGGTCCACGGCGGCGAGGTGACCTCGGCCGGCTACAACGGCGGCTACGGCTACTCGATCACCGTCAAGCACGACGACGGCACCGAGATGATCTACGCTCACTCCCGCCGCCTGCTGGTGCAGGCCGGAGACCAGGTGCAGGCCGGACAGATCATCGGCGAGGTCGGCAACACCGGATATTCGTACGGCACCCACCTGCACCTCGAGGTGCACGTCGACGGCTCCCCGACCGACCCGATCGGCTTCCTGAGGGACCACGGCGTCGACATCAAGCTCAAGATCGATTCCGTCCTCGGGACGCTCGCGGCCTCCTGAGCCGCTCCCCCTCCCTCCCCGAGCGACCCGGCCGCTTTCCGCGGCCACCGGGGCCCGCTGGCCACTACCTCACCGCGCCATCTCCCCCGCGGCCACACGGCTCCCACGCCACCCTTCCTCCGCGGCCACCCTCTTCTTCCGCGGCCACAGGACTTCCCCGCCCGCCCCTCCTCCTGTCGCGCCGCGCCCACCCTTTTTCTGTGGCTGCATGTGCGTCCGTGCCGTCTCTTCCTCCCGCGACCGCTCTCCTCTGCGGTTCCACCGCTTGCCGCGCCACCGCCCGCGTTCCGTGCGCCGGTCGCCGCTGTGCGTCGCTGCCTGACGATCTTCCGGACCGGCCTGCCGCGCCGTCATCGAGATGGAGTCCGTCCGGTGGACCGCCGAGCCCCACACCCGACCCGCCGCCGCTGAGGCCGGCGTTTCCCGGCGACGACGGCCGATTCCGGCCACTCCGCAACCGGCCGGCAACCGGGGCGGTAGCACGTCGGCGGGCCCACTCAGGGCCCCCCGGCCCGGTGCCGACAGGCAGGTGTCGGACCGACGTCGGAGCCTGGAGGATCAACCCACCGTGCAGCATCGAGCCCCACGGAACGCGCCCGGCCGGCACCGCAGGACCATCCCGCTGCACAGCCACCGTGCCCCGCGCGAGCCGATCGCCGAGAAGGGCCGCTACGCCGTGGCCGCGGCCCTCGTCGCGGGCGTGGGCGTCACCGGGGTCGCCGCCGCGAGCGACGGCAGCACGCCGGCCAGAGCGGTGGCACGGGCGAACAGCCAGGCGAGCGTGACCCCTTCCCCCAGCCTCACGTCGTCCCCGTCCCCGGCGACCAGCGTCGCCCCGACGGCGGCGACCAGCGCGACCCCGTCGGCGGCCGGCCTGACCCAGAAGGCGGCGGCCAGCGTGGCCTCGGCGGTGGCCGCGGGCGCCGAGCCGGACGGTCAGCCGTTCGTCGCCCAGCGCCGCAAGGTCAAGCCGCTTCCGCAGTGGGTGCATCCCATGCCGGAAGGCACGGTCACGTCCTGCTTCGGCCAGCGCTGGGGACGCCTGCACGCGGGCCTCGATCTCGCCGCGCCCACGGGTACCCCCATCCGCGCCGTGGGCAAGGGCGTCGTGGTCTCCGCGGGTCCCGCCGAGGGGTACGGCAACGCGGTGCTGATCGACCACGGCAACGGTTACCTCACCCACTACGGCCACCTGTCGGTGATCACTGCCACGGTCGGCCAGCGGGTCGAGGCGGGCGACCAGATCGGCGGGGAGGGCTCCACGGGTCACTCGACCGGTCCGCACCTGCACTTCGAGGTGCACGAGGGCAGCTACCAGAACCCGATCGAGCCCACCCGGTGGATGCACGAGCACGGCGTCGACATCGCCGGCTGCGCGACGTTCGAGGCCTGACCGGAAGCCGACCGACGCCTGCCACACAGGCACGCTGTCGACATCGCCGGCTGCGCGACGTTCAAGAACTGACCGGGGGCGGTCCGGGCGGTTACAGCTTCTCGATGGGCGCGTGCCGCAGGATCAGCCACATGACCTGGTCGCCGAAGTCGATCTGGGCGCGGGCGCCCGGACCCTGACCCTCCACGGTCACCACCCGGCCCAGCCCGTACCGCTGGTGGTTGACGCGGTCGCCGGCCGCCACCTTCGGGGGCTGCTTCATCTCGCTGGCCGTGGTCAGCTTGCTGGCGTCCACCCCGAGTCGCTCGGCGAGGCGTTGCGCCTTGGGCGTTCCCCCGGCGAAGCCACCACCGCGGCCGAAGCCACGCCCCGAGTCGCCGCCACGCCCGAGGTCGCCGCCGCGGCCGCCCACGCCGCCGCCGGTACCCGACCATGACGTGTACGAGCCGGCCGTACGCTCCCAGCGCACCAACTCCGGCGGAAGCTCGTCGGTGAACCGGGACGGCGGATTGTACTGCGGCTGTCCCCACGCCGAGCGGGTCACCGCGCGGGACAGGTAGAGCCGCTGGCGGGCGCGGGTGATGCCGACGTAGGCGAGCCGCCGCTCCTCTTCCAGCTCGGTGTTGTCGCCGAGGGCGCGCATGTGCGGGAAGACGCCGTCCTCGAGCCCGGTGAGAAAGACCACCGGGAACTCCAGGCCCTTCGCCGTGTGCAGCGTCATGAGGGTGACCACGCCCTGGTGGTCCGGGTCGTCGCTGGGGATCTGGTCGGCGTCGGCGACGAGTGCGACCTGCTCGAGGAAGCCGGCCAGGGTGGCGGCCTGCGCGTCCTCCTCCTCGGCCTGCGCCTCGACGCGTTCGGTGTACTCGCGGGCGACGCTGACGAGCTCCTGGAGGTTCTCCACGCGGCCCTGGTCCTGCGGATCGAGGCTCTCCTCCAATTCGGACAACAGGCCGGAGCGCTGGAGCACGGCCTCCAGCACCTCCTCCGGGGGTGCCGTCCGGGACAGCTCCCGCAGGTCGTCGAGGAGCTGGACGAAGTCCGCGATGCTGTTGGCGGCCCGGGTGGAGATGCCCGGCGCGTTCCGGGCGTGGCGCAGGGCCTGACCGAAGGAGATGCGGTCGCGAGTGGACAGTGCCTCGACGCATGCCTCGGCGCGGTCGCCGATGCCCCGCTTCGGGGTGTTGAGGACCCGGCGGATGCTCACCGTGTCGTCGTCGTTGACCACAGAGCGCAGGTAGGCGAGCGCGTCGCGCACCTCCTTGCGCTCGTAGAAGCGCACGCCGCCGACAACCTTGTAGGGCAGGCCGACGCGGATGAAGACCTCTTCGAAAACCCGGGACTGCGCGTTCGTACGGTAGAACACGGCCACATCCCCCGGCCGCACCTCGTGGCTGTCGCCCAACCGGTCGATCTCCCGCGCGACCCAGTCGGCCTCGGCGTGCTCGGTGTCGGCCACATAGCCGACGATCTGCTCGCCGGCACCCTGGTCGCTCCAGAGCCGCTTGGGCTTGCGGCTGGTGTTGCGGTCGATGACGGCATTCGCCGCGGACAGGATCGTCTGGGTGGAGCGGTAGTTCTGCTCCAGCAGGATCGTGCGCGCGTCGGGGTAGTCGCGCTCGAACTCCAGGATGTTGCGGATCGTCGCGCCACGGAACGCGTAGATCGACTGGTCGGCGTCGCCGACCACGCACAGCTCGGCCGGGGGGACCTCGCCGCCCTGGGTGCCGACGAGCTCCTTGACCAGCATGTACTGCGCGTGGTTGGTGTCCTGGTATTCGTCGACGAGCACGTGCCGGAAGCGCCGGCGGTAGGCCTCGGCGACGTGCGGGTGCGACTGGAACAGGTGCACGGTGGCCATGATGATGTCGTCGAAGTCGAGCGCGTGCGCCTCGAGGAGGCGACGCTGATAGAGCTCGTACGCCTCGGCGACGGCCCGCTCGTTGGGCCCCTTGGCCTTCTCCTTGAACGCGGCCGGGTCGATCAGCTCGTTCTTGAGGTTGGACACCTGGGCGGCGAGGCCGCGCGCGGTGTAGCGCTTGGGGTCGAGGTCGAGCTCGCGGGCGACGAGCTGCATCAGGCGCCGCGAGTCGTCGGCGTCGTAGATCGAGAAGGTGCTCTTGAGCCCGGCGTGCTCGTGCTCGGCCCGCAGGATGCGCACGCAGGCCGAGTGGAAGGTCGAAACCCACATCAACCGGGCGCGCGGGCCGACGATGGCGGCAACCCGTTCCTTCATCTCGCCGGCGGCCTTGTTGGTGAAGGTGATCGCGATGATCTGGCCGGGATGCACGTCCCGCTCGGCGAGCAGATGAGCGATCCGGTGGGTCAGCACCCGGGTCTTGCCCGATCCCGCACCGGCGACGATGAGCAGCGGCGAGCCGGCGTGGGTGACCGCGTCGCGCTGCGGCCCGTTGAGGCCGGCCAGCAGCGCCTCCGGATCGAGGCGCCGGGGCGCGGCCCGCCGCGGCTCGCCTGGGGAGGCCGGGGAGGCCGGGTGCTGGCTCGGCGGCTTAACCGCGGGCATCGCGAACAGGGGCTGCGTATTTTCGGGAAGGGCTCGCATCGCGCGGACAAGTCTATGCCCGGGGTCCGACAATCTTTGCGGGACCCGGGGGCGCACCGAGGGCGGAAACGCCACGAAAAGGTTGCGCGACCGGCGCTCGCAACCAACCTGTCATCCGGAAGTAGTAGCGCTGACCAGCGTCGATGCACCAGGCTGTCGAGGTTGATTGATCTCACCCCGACCGGGAGACCACATACTATGAACCACCCCCGCCGTCGCGGCTGGGCTGTGCTGCGTCACCTCGCCGTACCCGCCCTCGCACTGGCCGTCGTCGCCACGCTGCCGACGACCCGCTCCGAGGACGCCCCCGCCGCCCCCGAGTATCTGGCCGGCCTCGCACCGATCAGCGTCAACTACGGGCTTCCGTACGGACCGACCGTCAAGGGCCAGTTCCTCAGCTACAACGACTTCCACGGCGCCATCGACCCGCCCGCCGGGTCCGGGGCGGTCGTCAACGGCGTCCCCGCGGGCGGCGTCGAATACCTGGCCACCTACCTGAAGAAGCTGCGGGCCGAGGCGGCCCAGGACGGCCGGCAGACGCTCACCGTCGGCGCCGGCGACCTCATCGGCGGCACGCCGCTGGTCAGCGCCGCGTTCCACGACGAGCCGACGATCGAGCTCATGAACGAGGTCGGCCTGCAGGTCTCGTCGGTCGGCAACCACGAGTTCGACGAGGGCGTCGACGAGCTGATCCGCATCCAGCGCGGCGGCTGCCACCCGGTCGACGGGTGCCAGGACGGCGACGGATACCGCGGGGCGAAGTTCACCTACCTCGCCGCCAACACCATCAGCAAGAAGACCGGCCTGCCGATCCTGCCCCCGATCGACATCAAGTTCGTTCAGGGACAGCCGGTCGCCTTCGTCGGCCTGACCCTCGAGGGCACCCCCGGCATCGTCAACCCGGCCGGCATCAAGAACGTGCGGTTCGCCAACGAGATCCAGACTGCCAACAAGTGGGGCAGCCTGCTAAAGCTGTTCGGCATCAAGGCGCAGGTGCTGCTCCTGCACCAGGGCGGCACGCAGAAGGGCTCCGAGGACAACCCGGTGCCCGGCGTCTCCGACTGCAACGACTTCGGCGGCCCGGTCGTCGACATCGTCAAGGGCCTCAACCCCGAGTTCAGCCTGGTGGTCTCCGGGCACACGCACAAGTTCTACTCGTGCGAGCTGCCCAACGCGAAGGGCACCTCGGTGGTGACCAGCGCCGGCAACAACGGACAGGTCGTCACCGACATCGACTACACCATCGACCGGCGCACCGGCCGGTTCGCCGAGGTCACGGCGAAGAACGTGGTCGTCGAGAACGGCGTGCCGGACGGCAACGGCGGCTGGAAGAAGGACCCCGCCACCGGCGCCTTCCTGAAGAACCCCGACACGGTGGACGCCAAGGCCAAGAAGGTCGCCGACAAGTACCGTACGGCGGTCGCGCCGATCGCCAACAAGGTCGTCGGCACCATCACGGGCGACATCGTGCGTACGGTGGGCGCCAACGGCGAGTCGCCGCTCGGTGACGTCATCGCGGACGGCCAGCTCGCCTGGACCAAGAACGACGGCGCCCAGCTCGCGCTCATGAACCCGGGCGGCATCCGCGCCGACTTCGACGCCGAGGGGTCCGCGGGCGGCGAGCCCGACGGCAAGGTGACGTACGGCGAGGCGTTCACGGTCCAGCCGTTCAACAACCTCGTGGTGACCCAGACCCTCACCGGCGCGCAGCTCAAGGACGTGCTGGAGCAGCAGTTCGTCGGCTTCGGCGGCCAGACCACCCAGCGCATCCTGCAGGTGTCGGCCGGCGTGACCTACACCTGGAACAGCACCGCGGCGCCCGGCTCGAAGGTGTCCGAGCTGAAGCTGAACGGCACGCCGATCGATCCGGCGGCGTCGTACCGGGTGACGACGAACGACTTCCTCGCGAACGGCGGCGACGGGTTCACGAACCTGGCCCTCGGCACCAACCGGACCACGGCGGCGGGCTTCGACATCGACGCCCTCATCGGCTACCTCAGCGCCGGCGACCCGATCGCGCCGGGCCCGGCCAACCGCATCACCAAGGCCGGCTGAGCAAGGCCCGCCAGAGCGTCATCCCACGCTTCGGGCCGTTTCCTTGCGGGGCGGCCCGGACCGGGGGCATACTCGCTTCGTGATTCAGCGCGCTTCGTATTTTTACTACGGCACCGGAGGTCCGGCGACCGTAGGACGCGTCTGAACGACATGCCTACATCAAGCCCCGGGCTTCCCAGCCCGGGGCTTGATGCTGCCCGGGCTGGGCCGACCGCGGCCTCAGCACCCGAGGAGCAGGACATGACCGCAGACCTGATCGACCAGCCCGAAACCGCGGCCACCGCCGGGCACGATGCCGCCGGCCAGCCGACCGGCACCAGCGACCAGCTCGCGGCCGACGAGATCCACGCGATCCGCGAGCGCATCGACGCGATCGATCAGGCGCTGATCGACCTCTGGCTGGAACGATCGCACCTGTCGCAGCAGGTCGGACGCACCCGCATGGCCTCCGGCGGCACCCGCCTGGTGCTGTCGCGCGAACGTGAGATCGTCGAGCGGTTCCGCGAGGCTCTGGGCCCCGACGGCACCCAGGTGGCGCTCCTCCTGCTCCGCGCCGGCCGCGGGCCCCTCTGACCGCCCTCGCGGGTTTGATCTTCGGGTGAAGCTCAGCCACTCACGCACGTGGCAGGGTGCGGGCGGCCGCTCAGGAGCCGCCAGGCGACTGGGCGCCCGCGCCCGGTCTCTGGCGGGAGCGACGTCTCGGACCACGACGAACCCGAGTCATCCAGAATGTGATCTGCACACAAGCGAAAGGGGCCCGCCCACCCGGACGGACCCCTCAACGCCGAAAGCCGACATTCACACCGCGTGAACCACGTCCCGCGGCTCTGCGAAGTGGCAGGCGCTCGGGTGCGGCGAGCGCTCCCGAATCTGCAGCAGCGGCTCCTGCTCGGCGCAGACCGGCTGGGCCTTCCAGCACCGCGTGCGGAACCGGCAGCCCGAAGGGGGGTTCGCCGGCGACGGCACGTCGCCCTCCAGAACGATCTGGTCGCGGTGACCGCGCAGCCTCGGGTCCGGCACGGGTACTGCCGACAGCAGAGCCTGCGTGTACGGGTGCGTCGGGTTCTCGTAGATCTGCTCGTCGCCGCCGATCTCGACAACCTTGCCGAGGTACATGACCGCGACCCGGTCCGAGATGTGGCGGACCACGGACAGGTCGTGGGCGATGAAGATGTACGAGAGGCCGAAGTCGCGCTGCAGCCCCTCCAGCAGGTTGATCACCTGTGCCTGGATCGACACGTCGAGCGCGGAGACCGGCTCGTCGCAGACGATGATCTCGGGCTTGAGCGCGAGCGCCCGGGCGATGCCGATGCGCTGGCGCTGGCCGCCGGAGAACTGGTGCGGATAGCGGTTGACGTGGTCGGGGTTGAGGCCGACCGTGTCCAGCAGGTCCTGCACGGCCTTCTCGCGCCCCTTGCGAGGGGTCACCTCGGGGTGGATCTCGAACGGTTCGCCGATGATGTCGCCGACCGTCATGCGCGGGTTGAGCGACGTGTACGGGTCCTGCAGCACCATCTGGATGTTGCGGCGGGCTCTGCGGAGCATGCCGCCCTTGAGCTTGACCATGTCCTGGCCGCGGACGTTGATCGAGCCCGCGGTCGGCTTCTCCAGCCCGACGAGCAGCTTGGCCAGCGTCGATTTGCCGCAGCCGGACTCGCCCACCACGCCGAGCGTCTCGCCGCGGCGCAACTGGAGGTCCACGCCGTCGACCGCCCGCACGGCGCCGACCTTCGACTGGAAGACGATGCCCTGGGTGATCGGGAAGTGCTTCTTGAGACCTCGGGTCTCGAGCACCACGTCGTTGCGGTCGCTCATACCATCGCCTCCCCTGGCGCTCCGGCGATGGCCTCGGCCATGCACTCACTCACTGATTCGCACGTACGCTCGCTCATTCGCCGACCACGTCCCGCCAGAAGTGGCACCGGGAGGTACGCCCCGGCGCGACGACGTACGGCGGTGGCGGCGGGTCCTGCCGGCACACGTCCTGGACGTAGGCGCAGCGCGGGTTGAAGGCGCAGCCCTTCGGGATGGCGGTCAGCGCCGGCGGCAGGCCCCGGATGACGTTGAGCTGCTGACCCTTCATGTCGAGGCGGGGGATCGACTCGAGCAGGGCCTTCGCGTACGGGTGAGACGGGCGCGCGTAGATGTCGTAGACCGGCGCCTCCTCGACGACCTTGCCCGCGTACATCACGGAGATGCGGTCCGCGACGTCCGCCACCACGCCCATGTCGTGCGTGATGAGGATGAGGCCCATGTTGCGCTGCTGCTGGAGCTCCGCGAGCAGGCCCATGATCTGGGCCTGCACGGTCACGTCGAGCGCCGTGGTGGGCTCGTCGGCGATGAGCACCTCGGGGTCCAGCGCCAGCGCCATCGCGATCATCACGCGCTGCCGCATACCGCCGGAGAACTGGTGCGGGTAGTCGCCGATCCGAGCCCGGGCGGCCGGGATCTTGACCTGGTCGAGCAGCTCGATCGCGCGCTTCTTGGCATCGGCCCGGGACATGCCCCGGTGCTTCCGGAAGAGCTCGCTGAGCTGGTATCCGACCGTGAACACCGGGTTCAGGGCCGACAGCGCGTCCTGGAAGATCATCGCGATCTGATTGGCACGCACCTTGCGGCGCTGCTTCTCCGGCAGCTTCAGCAGGTCGAGGCCGCGGTACTTGACCTCGCCCTTGGTGATGTAGCCGGGCGGGCTGTCCAGGATGCCCATGATCGCCTGCGCGGTCACGGACTTGCCGCAGCCGGACTCGCCGAGGATGGCGAGGGTCTCACCGGGCGACAGCGCGAAGTTGGCACCGTTGACGGCGTGGGCGACGCCGTACTGGGTGCGGAACTCCACGTGCAGGTCGTTCACTTCGAGCAGCGGGGCGTGCGGGTCCAGGCCCGGCAGCACGTCGATCTGCGCCTTGATGTCGGTCATGTCTGCGGTCACCGCAACTTCGGGTCGAAGGCGTCGCGGACGGCGTCGCCGAGCATGATGAAAGCCAGCACCGTGGCCGCGAGGAAGACGGACGGCCAGATCAGCGGGCCGGGCTCGACCCGGGCCAACGGACCCGCCTCGGCGATCGAGATGCCCCAGGAAATGGCGTCGTTCTTGAGGCCGATGCCGAGGTACGACAGCGTCGCCTCGCTGGCGATGTTGGTGCCCAGCAACAGGGTCAGCACCACGATGAAGGACGCGGTCGAGTTCGGCAGGATGTGCCGCATCATCAGCCGCGCCGGGCCGGAGCCGAGCATTCGGGCCGCCGCCACGTAGTCCTGGTTCTTGGAGGCGATGACCGAGGAGCGCATGATGCGCGCCGCCGTCGTCCAGCCGAGGAAGCCGAGGGTCAGGGTCACCGCCATGACGCCGTCGCTGGACGGGTCGGCCGAGAGGCGCTTGGCCAGCACGATCGCGGCGAGCAGGAACGGGATGCCGAGGACGACGTCGATGAAACGCGACAGCACAGCGTCCACCCAGCCGCCGAAGTAGCCGGCGCCGAGCCCGAAGATCAGGCCGATGATGCCGGCGAGCAGAGTCGCCACGATGCTCACCTGCAGCGAGTTGCGCGCGCCGTAGATGGTCTTCGCGTAGATGTCACAGCCCTGGTAGTCGAAGCCGAAGAAGGCGTTACCGGTGGGGCCGTCGTGCTGGCGCGACAGGTTGCAGTCGCGCGGGTCGCCGGCGCCGAACAACCCGGGCCATACCGCCATCAGCGTGATGATGACGACCAGCACCGCCGCGAACCAGAAAATTTTGCTCTTGCGGAGGTCGATCCAGGCGTCGGCGGCAAGGCTGCGCGGCTTGTCCTTCTTGCTGGCGTGCCGGGGTTCGGTCGGCGCCTCACCGCCGGGGCCCGCGGCGGAGACTACGGCGTCGATGTCACTCATAACGAATCCTTGGGTCGAGGGCGGCGTACAACAGGTCGACCAGCAGGTTCACGACCAGGAAGACGATCACGAGGATGCTGACGAACCCGACCACGAGCGGACCGTCCTCGGTCCGGATGCCGCGGAAGAGGTTGAAGCCAACCCCCGGGATGTTGAAGACGCCTTCGGTCACGATCGCGCCGGACATGAGGCCACCGATGTCGACGCCGATGAGCGTCACGACCGGGATGAGCGAGTTGCGAAGCACGTGCACGCCGATCACCCGCTTGCGGGACAGACCCTTCGCGCGAGCCGTGCGAACGTAGTCGGAGCGCAGGTTCTCGGCGACGGAGGCGCGGGTCACCCGCAGCTCGGTCGCCAATACCAGGCTGCCCAGCACGACAGCGGGCATCAACAGGGCGTAGAAGGTGGGATTCGCGCCCGCGGTGGGAGGGAACCAGCCGAGCTTGATGCCGAAGATGAGCTGGGTCAGCGGGGCGAGCACGATGATCGGCAGCGACAGGATGATCAGAGTGATCACCAGCGTCACGTTGTCGAACAGGCCGCCACGGCGGATGCCGGAGATGACGCCGGCGGTGATGGCCACGACGGCGACGATGACGATGGACATCAGCGCGAGCTTGATGGTGATCGGCCAGGCCGTCGCCATCATGTCGCTGATCTGGCGACCGGTCAGCGACTGGCCGAAGTCACCGGTCAGCAGGCCCTTCATGTAGTACCAGTACTGCATGAGGAAGGGCTCGTTGAGGTGGTATCGCTCAGTGAGCGCCAGACGGACGTTCTCGGAGATGGGTCGTTCGCCCGCCAACGCCTGGAGGGGGTCGTCCTGGTTGGCGAACATCAGCGCGTACACGATGAAGGTGGCCCCGAAGAACGTCAGGACCATCTGTAGTAGGCGCCGCACGATGTAGCGGAACATACGGATTTAGCCTCTTCCGCGGAAGATGCGCCGCCCGGCCTCGTGGGCCGCGCGGCTGATAGGAGGGGAGACACAGCGGTGGCGTCACGGTTTCACAAAAACCGTGACGCCACCACTGCACGAACGGCTTAGATCACTTCTTCACTTCGATCTTGTAGAGGTTCACCTTAGTGAAGATGTCCACCTCTACGTTGGTCACCTTCTCCGAGTGGCCGAAGTTGTTCTGGCCGAAGCGGAGCGGGATGACGGGCATGTCCTTGGCGAGGATGTCCTCGGCGGCCTGCCACTTGGCGACGGCCTCCTCGGTCGTCTTCGCCGCGGAGCCTTCCTTCACCAGGTTGTCGAACGCCGGGTTGCTGTAGCCGTAGTAGTTCGAGGAACCACCGGTGGCGTACAGCGGGCCGAGGTAGTTCTCCATCAGCGGGTAGTCCATGACCCAGCCGAGGCGGATCAGGCCGACCGGCTGCTTCTTCTCGACCTTGGTCAGCAGGTCGGCGAACTTGGG
This sequence comes from Couchioplanes caeruleus, assembly GCF_003751945.1. Classification (NCBI taxonomy): domain Bacteria; kingdom Bacillati; phylum Actinomycetota; class Actinomycetes; order Micromonosporales; family Micromonosporaceae; genus Couchioplanes; species Couchioplanes caeruleus. Next base: position 3,314,994 of record NZ_RJKL01000001.1, read on the forward strand.
CTCGCCGACACCGGTGCAGTCGATCTGCAACGCCTGCTTGATCTGGTTGCACATCGCGTCGACCCAGGCCTTGTGGCCACCGTCGGCGTTGTAGGTGATCTGGACCTTAGCCGGGCCGTTGTTCTCCGTCCAGAGTTTCTTGGCCTCGGTGGGGTTGTACTCGCAGCTGGCACCACAGGTGTTCTCGCGGTAGCCCGCGACGGCGGGCGACACGAAGCTGGCGGCCGGGGTCTGCGAGCCGAGGAAGATCTGGTCGGTGATCTCCTTGCGGTTGACCGCCATGGAGAGGGCCTTACGCACGTTGACGTTCGAGAACGACTTGTCGAACGTCGGGAAGCCGACGAACTGGAAGGTCGAGGCCGGGCTCTTCTTGAAGCGCTCGCCCAGGTCGCCCGGCGCGGACGCCAGGCTCTCGATCGGGATCTGGGTCTGCACGTCGTCGTTGCCGGCGACGAGGTCGGCGTACTCGGCCTTCGCGTCCTGGTAGATCTTGAAGGTCACGCCGTCGATCTTCGGTACCTCGCCCTTGAAGCCCTGGACCTTCTCGACCTCGATCTTCGAGTCGTGCTGCCAGGTGCCCTTCATCTTGAAGGGACCGTTACCGATGATCGCGTCCTCGAAGCCGTCGGCGATCTTGCCGGGAGCGGAGAACGCGGCCTTGGGCAGCGGGTGGAAGGCGGTGTAGCCCATGACGGACTTCCAGCCGGCGAACGGCGCGGAGAGCGTCACGGTGAAGGTCGAGTCGTCGATCTTCTTCAGACCGGTCAGGGTCTTGGCCTTCGGCTCGGGGGCCTTCTGCGGGCCCTCCTCGCCGTCCGGGTCCTTGGACTGGAGGTCCGCGTAACCCTCGATGCGCTCGTAGAAGTAGGAGGCACCCTGGGCGTTGGGGCCGTAGGCGCCGTAGTTCCACGCGTCGATGTAGTTGTCGGCGACAACCTGCTCGCCGTTGTGGAAGGTGAAGCCCGGCTTCAGCTTCACCGTCCAGACCTTGTTGTCGTCCGAGGTGACCGACTCGGCGGCAACCTCAAAGGGCTTGTTCTCCGCGTCGAAGTCGATGAGCGGGTAGAAAAGTGCGGCAAGGACCTGCGCACCACCGCTTTCCGTCGTGTTCGACGGGATCAGGTGCTGCGGTTCAGCGATTCCGATGACGATGCTGTTGGACGCGGAGTCAGCTTCCTCCGACCCGCCTCCGCAGCCTGCAGCGAACAAGGCGATGGCGGTCGCGCCGACCGCCATCTTCCATGGGCGATTCCCAAACATGGGAGTGCCTCCTTCAGGGGCGCTCACGAGGGGTTGTGTGAGTAGGTGCCACCTTTACACAGCGGCCCTAGTCCTTGAGGCCGCCGTTATCAACCCGATATTCGCCCGTTGGGCCTCGGCCGTCTCCGAAGGCTCGTACTTTCGGTCAACGACAAGGCGCTGACCAGCGGTTACCCGTCAGTCGTAATGGTCTGACAGCGATCCGTAAGCGCAATGTCGGGTTTCGCCCGTGGCGCGTCGAAAAGTCCCCGCCGGATGGATGAGGCCGGCTAGACGAGCCGACGATCCGCCGCCCATCTGGACAGTTCATAGCGGTTGGACATCTGCAGTTTCCGCAACACGTTCGACACATGCGTCTCCACCGTCTTGATGGAGATGTACAGCTCCTTGGCGATCTCCTTGTACGCGTACCCACGCGCCAGCAACCGCAGCACCTCCCGCTCACGGTTGGTGAGCTGATCGAGCTCCGGATCGGCCACCGGGACGTCCGGGCGCGCGGCGAAGGCGTCCAGCACGAAGCCGGCCAACCGCGGGCTGAACACCGCGTCGCCGTCGGCCACCCGCCGGACCGCCGCGGCCAGCTCGTCGGGCGAGATGGTCTTGGTGACGTAGCCGCGCGCGCCGGCCCGGATCAGACCGATCACGTCCTCGGCGGCGTCGGACACCGACAGCGCCAGAAACTTGACCTGTGGGTGCGTACGCCGCATCGCGTCCAGCACGGCCCGGCCCCCGCCGTCGGGCATGTGCACGTCGAGCAGCACGACGTCGGGCTCGGTGGCGGCGATGCGGGCGACCGCCTCGGCCACGGAGCTGGCCTCCCCCACCACGTCGACGTGCACGCCCAGCTCGGCGCGGACGCCGGCCCGGAACATCGCGTGGTCGTCCACGAGGAAGACGGTGAGGCGGCGGCCCTCCTCGGCGGCGGTCTCGGTCATCGTGCGTTCTCCTTTCCGGCGGCGACGCTGTCGCGCGAGGCGGGCAGTGTCAGGCGGACCTCCGTGCCGTCCCCGGGTTCGCTGCGGATCACGGCCTTGCCGCCGTGCCGCTGCATACGTCCGATGATCGAGCCGCGTACGCCATGGCGGGTATCTTCCACCGCGTTCAGATCGAAGCCGGCGCCGCGGTCGCGGACGAAGACGCTGAGCTCGTCGTCCTCGACTTCCGCGTACAGCGAGACGGTCCGTACGCCCGCGTGCCGGGCGGCGTTGACCAGGGCCTCGCGCGCGGCCGCGACCAGGGCGGCGACCCGCTCGTCACACTGCGTGTCGCCGACCACGACGGTCTCGACCGAGATCGCGTACGTGTCCTCGACCTCGGCGGCGGCCTGTTCCAGGGCGGCCGAGAACCGCTCGGTCGGCGACGCGGCCGGTTTGTAGAGCCAGTTGCGCAGCGAGCGTTCCTGACCTCGGGCGAGCCGCTGCACCTCTTTGATGTCGGTGGAGTTGCGCTGAATGAGGGCGAGCGTGTGCAGCACCTGGTCGTGAATCATGGCGGCGACCTCGGCGCGCTCCTGCTCGCGGATGCGCCCCTCCCGCTCGGAGCGGAGCTGGCTGAACGTGCGCCACAGCAGCGGCGCCACCACCACGCCGACCCCGAGCAGCCCGACCAGAGCGAAGATCACGCCGTTGAAGACCGTGGTGAGGTTGCCCTTGGGCAGGAAGACCGCCAGCACGCCGATGACGCCGACCGCGACCAGCACGCCGCCGCCGATGAAGCGGAACACGAAGGACCGGCGGTCACTCTCGGCTACCACGGCGGCAAGCCACGGGGTCTGCGAGGCGCCGTCCGTCCACTGGCTGCGCCGGGTGGGATCGGACTGATGCCAGATCACACCGGCGCCGACCGCGATGACCGCGACCAGCCAGCCGACCGTCCCGGCCACGCCGTTGTCGCTCGAGACCAGCGCCTGCAGCAGCACCACGCCCAGGCCGATGGCGCCGAACGGCAACAGCAGCACCAGGTCGCGCCGGGGGGTCACCCCGGTCGGCGCCTGCAGCGGCAGCACCGCCCAGAAGACGGCGTACAGCAGCAGGCCCAGGCCGTTGAAGCCGAGCAGCAGGACCAGGGCGATGCGGACCGCTGTGACGGATATGCCGAGGTGGCGCGCGATGCCGGCCGCGACACCGGCGATGACGCGGTGCTCGCGCGGCCGATAGAGGCGGCGCGTCGGTGGCGGTACGGCGGTGGCGGTGATCGCTGCGCTCCTCACGGGCGGGTGCGGAAGGTGACCTGTTCGATCGTCACACGTCCGGCAGGCCGGGGCCACGGGGAACTTCCCCCATGACGGGTACCCCCGGATCTCAGGGTGGTGTCAGGGTCGCCGCCTGAGGCGAGCCGGGCGGCCCGGGCGCCAGTATCGAAGCCATGACCGACGAAGCTGCCCAGTCCCGCGAAGCTGCCGGGTCGTCGCAGGACGCTCCGGCACCTTCCGCCGTTCCCCCCTCCCCTTCCGGCACGTTCACCACCCCGGAGGACGGGCAGGCGGATTCGTCCGGTTACGAGTCCGCTGCCGCGTCTGAGCCGCCGCCGGCCGAGACGCCCCCGGCCGCCGGTCCGCCGCCTCCCCCTCCGCCGCCTCCCGGCGGGAACGCGCCTCCGTGGTTCAGCGCTCCGGACGGCCCCAGCTTCTCTCGCGAGAAGCTCGTCCGTCCCGCCCGGGGCCGCTACATCGCCGGCGTGTGCGCCGCGATAGCCCGCGCCACCAACACCGATCCGGTGCTGTGGCGGGTGCTCCTCGCCGTCCTGGGCTTCTTCGGCGGCGTCGGCGTGCTCGTCTACCTGATCGGCTGGCTGCTGATCGCGGCCGAGGGCGACACCGCCTCTCCGGTCGAGTCGCTGCTCGGCCGCGGCCGCTCGGCGATGGCCCCGCTCTCGGTGGTCCTGCTCGGCGCCACGACGATGCTGACCTTCGCGTTCATCGTGCGGGACGGCTTCCGCGCCACGTTGCTGGCGGCCGCGGTGCTGCTGTGCGGCGCCCTCGTGCTCAAGAAGTCCTCCAGGTCGACGGGTTCCGGGACGGTTCCGGGGGCCGCGGCGGGCGATCCGTGGGCCGCGGCCGCCACGTTTCCCACGGCGCCGACCGCCGCTCCGACGCCGGCCCCGACGCCGGATGACGATCCGACGACCGCGTTCGCGCCCGCCGGCGGTCCGGCGCCCGCCCCGGCACCGGCCGGCGAACCGGTGACCGCGCCACTGCCGGCGATGCCGCCGTTCACCCCCGCGGCCGGAGCCACCTCGGCCGGGACCACCGCGGCCGGGACCACCTCGGCCACGGCGGCGGCGCCGCATCAGGCGCCGGCGCCGCCGAAGTTCGGGCCGCCGTCCGGGGGCTTCCGACCGCCGTTCGCACCGCACGGGCCGTGGGCGCAGGGCTCGGGACAGCCGCCGCACGGTCCCTGGACGCAGCCGGGGCAGCCGCCGTACGCCCCGCCGCAGCCCACCAGGCCGCCGAAGCCCCCGAAGCCGCCGCGCGAACGCTCGAAGCTGGGCCGGATCACCTTCTCCAGCGTCGTGGTCGTGATGGGCGTCCTGACGGTGTTCGACCTGGCCGGTGCCGCGGTGCCGGTGTCCGGGTACTTCGCGGGCGCCCTGGCCACGATCGCCCTGGGTCTTATCGTCGGCGCCTGGTTCGGCCGGGCCCGCGGGCTGATCTTCCTCGCCATCCTGGCCACGCTCGGCCTGTCCATCTCCTCCGGCGCGGAGACCTTCGGCGGCCAGTTCGCCAACAATTCGTACCGGCCGCAGAGCCTCGCGGCGGTGGCCGACCGCTACGACTTCTCGGTGGGCACCGCCACCCTCGACCTGCGTGCGCTGGACTTCACGGGACACGACCAGGCGGTCACGGTGACCATGAGGTTGGGCCACGTCAAGGTGTTGCTGCCGGACAAGGTCGACGCCAGCACGAGTATCTCCATGGACGACGGCCGGGCGGTGGTCTACGGCCGGGAGACGACCGGCAAGCTCGATATGCAGGGCGCCACTGATCTCGGCCCGGACGGCAAGGGCGGCGGCAACCTGCAACTGACGATCCAGATGGACGCGGGCAACGTGGAGGTGACCCGGTGAAGCCGCACCGTACGGACGGCATTTCGCTCAGTTTCGGCTTGATATTCCTGCTGGCGGCGTTCTGGTGGGCGGTCGCGAAGATCGTCACCGTGCCGCTGCCACAGCCGGGCTGGCTGGTCGCCGGCGTCCTGATCCTCTTCGGCACGATCGGACTGCTCGGCGCGATCCGGGGTGGCCGCCGGGCCGAGGTGCCCGCGCCGGTGGCGGCGGAGGCCGAGGTGGAGACGCCCGGCGACCTGCCGCCGGAGATGCACGCCGACATCGTGCGGGAGCTGCTGAGCGACCCGGTCCACCGGATCGACCTTGTCCCGGACCCGACCGCCGCCCAGCCCGTCCCGTCCGCCCCGCCCGTGGCCCAAGGAGGACCGGCGGTGGCTCCCGGAGGGCCGGCGGTGGCTCCCGGAGGGCCGGCGGTCGCCCCCGGAGGACCGACAGCGGCCCAGGGAGGGCCGTCGGTGGCCTCCGGGAACTCGGAGGCGAGCTTGGAGGCGGGCTCGGGCGAGGGCGCGGGCGGGGATACGCGGCCGGACCTTTTCCGGCGGCAGGACTGAGCGGACGGACCGGGCGCGGGTCACACCAAGAGGTGGGACCCGCGACCGCGCAATATGCTCTAGCCCATGACGTTTCCCTCCGTGTCCGCCGCGCCCGTGACCGCCGTCGGCCCCCGCGCCGCACGCAGCCTCACCGCCGAGTTCGCCCGCCAGAACGCGGCGACGACGGCGCTCGTGATCGGCGCCGACCACGCGTCAGCCGTGGTGGCCGCGGCGCTCGAGGCCCTGCTTCCCGGCGACACCCTCATCCTGGTCGCAAGCGAGCGGAGCACCGTCGGCCTGCTGCGCGACCACATCACCGGGTTGGGGAGCTGGATCGCCGAGCGGGTGCGGATCGTCGAGTCGCTCGCCGAGGCGGAGCCCGCCGACGTGGTCATCCTCGGCGAGCCGCTGACCGGCACGGCCGAGGAGACCCGCGCCGTCCTCGACGGCCTGAGCAAATACCTCACCGACGGCGCGGTGGTCTCGGTCGCGACGCCGGCGACCCCCGGGCGGACGGACGGAGCGGCCGCCGAGCTGTTCCGGCAGAGCGCCCTCTTCGGGGTGGGTTCCGACCTCGTGCTGCGCAACCAGCCGCCGCTGCGCGTCCACAAGCTGCGCTTCACGCCGGCGGACACCGCGAAGGCGGCGACGCTGGCACCGGCGTACCGGCCGTCCAGCGTGCCGGTGACCCGGAGCATGCATCTCGACTCCAACGGCGTGGCCGCGGCGGGCATCGCCCTGGGTCTGGCCGCCCTGGCGCGCCGGGCCCGCCCGGCGTCGAAGTTGTGGCTGCTCCCCGCGCTGGCGGCGGCGCCCGTGGCGGCCTTCTTCCGCGACCCGGAGCGCGACGTCCCGGGCGATCCCGCCGCCGTGGTGGCGGCCAGTGACGGCAAGGTCCTGTCGGTGGAAAGGCTGACCGACGAGCGCCTCGGCGACGGCGAGTTCCTGCGCATCGCGGTCTTCCTGTCGGTGTTGGACGTGCACGTCAACCGCGTCCCGGTCGCGGGCCGGGTGACCGACTACTTCGTGATCGACGGCGGCTACGCCAACGCCATGACGGCCGCGGCGGAGCACAACGTGGCGGCGTACACGGTCCTGGACACCGATCGCGGGACCGTGGCGGTCGCCCAGCGGACGGGCCTGATCGCCCGCCGCATCGTCCAGCGCATCCCGGTGGGCACCCTGGTGGCCCGGGGCGAGCGCATGGGCCTGATCCGCTTCGGCTCCCGCACCGACGTCTACCTCCCGGCGGACCGGGCCGAGGCGACGGTCGCCGTAGGCGACAAGGTCCGCGGAGGCACCTCGGTGATCGCCCGCTGGATCTGACTCCGGCAGCAAGCTGGATCCAGCTCCAGCAGCAAGCTGGATCCAGCTCTCGCAGCAAGCTGGATCCAGCTCTCGCAGCAAGCTGGATCCAGCTCTCGCAACGAGCTGGATCCAGCTCTCGCGACGCGCAAAAGGCCCACCCGCAAGCGGGTGGGCCTTTTCATGAGGTTTCGTCAGGCGCGGCGGACCCGCACCCACATGACCGGGCCGCTGAGCAGGTAGGCACCGACCACCATCACGAACGTCAGTCGGGCGTCCACCAGCGCGCCCACGACCGGAAGCAGCCAGAGCCACGGCGGCAGCTTCACGATCCGGGCAAGCTTCGCGTACGGGAAGCTGGAGACCATCGCGAACGCCAGCAGGGCCACCCCGCCGAGTACCACGATCCCCGGCAGCGGCAGGCCGATGAGCACCGTCAAGGCGAGCACCGCCGCGGCCATCGTCGTCGGCACGCCGGAGAAGAACTTCCCGTCCTTGGGCGACACGTTGAACCGGGCCAGCCGGATCGCGGCACAGCCCGCGACGAGCACGCACGCCACCCCGGCCGCGGCCGTCGGCACCGTGTGCGCGAGCGAGGCGTAGACCACCACGGGCGCCGCGAGCCCGAACGAGCACATGTCGGCCAGGGAGTCCATCTGCGCGCCGAACGGGCTGGAGACCCCGAGCCGCCGGGCCAGGGCACCGTCGAGCCCGTCGAAGGCCACGCAGGCCACCAGGCAGGCGGCGGCGAAGCGGGTCTCGCCCTGCATGGCGAGGAAGATGGCGAGCAGGCCGAGGCCGAGGCTCGCCAGGGTGCACAAGTTGACCAGCGCGAAGCTGATGCGGCGGCGGACCGTGTGCTCGCCGGGGAGCAGCGCCCCCGACTCGGCCTCGATCGTGGCCGGCTGGGCCATGGCGACCGCGCCGTGGCTGCCCGAGGTGGCCACCGTGCGGCCACGACCGGCGACCGACACGAGCTCCGTGCCGGTGTAGATGACTTCCGCCCGGGTGGCGGTGGCGGCGCGGCGCGCTTCCGCGGATCGGCCTCCCACTCGCACCAGCAGGGCCTGCCGGGCGAGACTTCCGCCGCGGCGCAGCCGGCCTGCCCAACGACGCCCGGCGGGACGGGGACTATCCGTCGTTCGACGCCGGCGCCACGGGGTTCTCGGCACGTGCTCCTCCATCTGGGGTCGGTATGCCCGCCGGCTGCGGCCGTCGCGGGGTGCTGCCCATCGCCCGTACGTCTACGGACCGTCACTAAAGCGGGTTACACAATCGCACAGCCGGGCCCTCTTGGCGAGGGACGAATCGACCGTCCTGTGCAACGACGTTCTCTGGAGTTTTGATTTCCCCTCCGGTGGGCGAAGAGGCATGCGCACTGCCGGGCCCTGTGACGAGTCTAACCGAGGGCCCGCAACCCGATCACCTGTGAGCGCTTTCCTCCGCGAGCCGGCGCAGCGCCGACGCGGCGACTTCGGTCAAGGGAAGATCACGCGCCGTAACCTGATCGAACCAGGCCGCCGCCGCCGTGGATCCGCCCGCCTCCTCCATCACCACTGGTTCTGTCGGCCGGTCGACGGAAACCCTGAACAGGACACGGACCACATGCCAGTCCACGGGTACGCCTTCCGGGCCCATCGCCGCGGGATCGTGCCGGTGTGAGGTGCCGACCAGGCCTGTCACCCGTCCCTCCTGCCCGGTCTCCTCGATCAGCTCGCGGGTCAGCGCGGCCTCCGGCAGCTCGCCGTGGTCCGTTCCGCCGCCGGGCAGGTGCCAGAGCCCGGCGCCCGGATATCCGGCCGCGATCCGGGTGAGCAGGATCCGGCCGCCGGGGTCCGTCACGATCCCGTACGCCCCGAAGCGCTGGTTGGTGCGCACCTGAGGCTCCGCGGGGTCCGGTGGCACCTCGGAGGGCGAGACGGGCAGCCCCAGCGCGCCAGCCGTGAAGGGCATCAGCGGCAGCTCGCCCGGAGTCACCCAGGCGACGCGATCGGTCGTGCCGGAGGCCTCGTCGCAAAGGTCCCCACCGACGATTTCGACGTCGTAAATGATCCGATCGGTGTGTTCCCACGTATCGGTGTGTGGTAGCCGGAAAACGTCGGAGGTCACCGAGTGAAGTCCCACGATGCGCACGCGAAGGCCGGTCTCCTCGGCGAACTCCCGGACGACGGTGTCGTCGGGATCTTCGCCCTGCTCGACCCCGCCCCCGGGGAGGGTCCAGAGCCCGGGGTAAGCGGACAGCCGCGAGTTGTGCGCCAGCAGCGCACGCCCGGCGACGTCGCGGCAGAGACCGTACGCTCCGATTCGTCTGACCTTCACCCGCCCAGGCTATCCGGGCGGAGCGTCGCGGCACCCTCCCCGCTGCACCGCCGCGATGATCTCCGCTCGTCTCGCCGCACCATGGGACCTCGCTGCGTCATCAGAGCAGGCCGGCGGCCCGGAGAGCATCGGCGGTGACCTCGGTGAGCTGATCGGAGGGCAGGGCCGCGACGTCCGTGAGCGCCATCCAGCGCGCCTCGGAGGTGGAGCCGCCGACGTCCCCGACCGCCACCTCGGTGGGCGCGTCGACGGCGACCCGGTAGAAGGCGCGGACGCCGTGCCAGTCGATCGGATAGCCCTCGGGACCCAGCGAGGCCGCGTCGCGGTGGCTGGCCACGCCGAGCAGCTCGACCAGGCGGCCCTGCTGCCCGGTCTCCTCGACGAGCTCGCGGATCAGGGCGGTGCCGGGCTGCTCGCCGTAGTCCGTCCCGCCGCCGGGCAGGTGCCAGCAGCCCTCGCCCGGGTAGCCCGGGGCCACGCGGGTCAGCAGCAGACGGTTCCGCGGGTCGGTCGCGATCGCGTACGCGGCGAAGCGCTGCGCGCGGTGCAGTCCGTCCGGCCCCGGATAGGCGTAGAACGACGGGAAGTCGGGAACTTCCTCGGGCCGCAGGTCGGCGCTGGCGGCGGGCAGCCCCAGCGCGGCGGCGGTGAACGGGCGCAGCCGCAGCTCCTGCGCCTCCTCGAGGGTGTGCCACCGGGCCATGTCGGTCGGCTGGCCCACCCGGTCGATGAGGTTGCCGCCGCGCACCGAGACCTCGTAGATGAGGCGATCGGTATGGATCGTGACGCCGCGGTGCGGCAGCGAGCGCATGTCGGCCAGAACGTCGCGCAAGCCGGTGACGGCGACCGACAGTCCGGTCTCCGCAGCGGTCTCCCGGACGACGGTGTGGTTCGGGTCCTCGCCGTGGTCGACGGCGCCGCCGGGCAGGGACCAGATGCCGGGCGTGCCGGAGCGGGCCGAGGCCCGGACGAGAAGGACGCGGCCGTGGGGATCGGTCGCGACGGCGTATGCCGCAATCCTGCGGAGCGGCTCCAGTGCGGGGGTCACGGGCGGCATCTTGCCCGGTTTATGTTAACTCTGGGGAACATCTGTCGGATTCCTGACAGGGCGATAGCCCTCAGTAATCGCAGTTCAGGGAGGTTCTCCGCACCAAGCGCAACGAGTGCGTAACAGACAGCAATGCCCCCAGACCACCCCCTCCCGGGACGACCCCGGGCGAGGATTCAGGGTCGGACTCGGGGCGTTCACCGAGGCCGCCGGGCGGGCGACGGCCCACTCTGGAGACATGACTGATCCGACCGTCGCTCCGTACAAGCAACTTCGCCGCCCCCTCGACGACCGCATCGTCGCCGGCGTGTGCAGCGGCCTCGGCCGCTACCTGTCCGTCGACCCCGTGCTCGTCCGCGTCGGCTTCGCCGCACTGGCGGTGCTGACCTGGGGTACCGCGGTGCTCGCCTACCCGATCGCCTGGTTCCTGATGCCGGAGGAGCCCGCCCCGGCCCCCCAGGACTGGCTCGATCCCGCGCACCCCTCGTGGGGACAACCCCCGGTCCCTCCCGCCGCCCCGCCGGCGAGCGGCCTGGCAGACCCCACCCCGGCGAGCCCGGCACACTCCACCCCGGCGAGCGTCGCACCGACGAGCACCCCGCCCGCCGCATGACAGCCCGAGCCGGCGGCCGTCCCACCGGCGCACGTGACCGACCGGGCCGGATTCTTGCGATCAGCCACCCGGCCCGCTCCGGCCCGTCGCCTGACCGGCCGGGGCGGGGCTCAGTACAGCAGCAAGGGCCGCGGCCGAGGTCGGCGGCGGCCCTTGCGGGGTCGGGGTGACGAGGGCGGCTCAGGCGCCGCCGCGGGTCACTCCCACTCGATCGTGCCCGGCGGCTTGCTGGTGACGTCGAGGACGACCCGGTTGACCTCGGGAACCTCGTTCGTGATCCGCGTGGAGATCTTGGCGATGACCTCGTACGGCAGCCGCGACCAGTCCGCCGTCATCGCGTCCTCGCTGGAGACCGGCCGCAACACCACCGGGTGCCCGTAGGTGCGGCCGTCGCCCTGGACGCCGACGCTGCGGACGTCCGCGAGCAGCACCACCGGGAACTGCCACACGTCGCGGTCCAGGCCCGCCGCCGTCAGCTCCTCGCGGGCGATCAGGTCGGCCGCGCGCAGGATGTCGAGGCGGTGCCGGTCGACCGCGCCGATGATGCGGATCGCCAGGCCGGGACCCGGGAACGGATGGCGGTGGACCATCTCGTCGGGCAGGCCCAGCTCCGCGCCGAGCGCGCGTACCTCGTCCTTGAAGAGGGTGCGCAGCGGCTCGACCAGGGCGAACTGGAGGTCGTCCGGGAGGCCGCCCACGTTGTGGTGGGACTTGATGTTGGCGGTGCCCGTGCCGCCGCCGGACTCCACGACGTCCGGGTAGAGGGTGCCCTGCACCAGGAACTCGATGTGGCGTTCGGCGTCGAGCTCGCGGGCGGCCTGTTCGAACGTACGGATGAACTCCCGGCCGATGATCTTGCGCTTCTGCTCCGGGTCGGTGACCCCGGCGAGGTGGCCGAGGAAGACGTCCGAGGCCTCGACGACCTTGAGCCGGATGCCCGTCGCCGCGACGTAGTCCTTCTCGACCTGCTCGGCCTCACCGGCGCGCAGCAGGCCGTGGTCGACGAAGACGCAGGTGAGCTGGTCGCCGACCGCCTTGTGCACGAGCGCCGCCGCGACCGCCGAGTCGACGCCGCCGGAGAGGCCGCAGATGACCTGCTTGTCGCCGACCTGGGCGCGGATCGCGGCGACCTGGTCCTCGATGATGTTCGTCGGGGTCCAGGTGGGCTCGAGGCCGGCGATGTCATAGAGGAAGCGCTGAAGCATCTCCTGGCCCTGCTGGGTGTGCGCCACCTCGGGGTGGAACTGCACGCCCGCACGCCGGGTGGTGAGGTCCTCGAACGCCGCCACCGGCGCGCCGGCCGAGGAGGCGGTCACCGCGAAGCCGGCCGGGGCCTCGGTGACCGAGTCGCCGTGCGACATCCAGACCGGCAGGTCGGCCGGCAGCTCGCGGAGCAGGGTTCCGGCCTCGGAGCTCGGGGAGAGCGCGGTACGCCCGTACTCGCGCGAACCGGTGTGCGCCACGGTGCCGCCGAGCGCCTGCGCCATGGCCTGGAACCCGTAGCAGATGCCGAAGACGGGCACGTCGCTGGCGAACAGCGTGGGATCGAGCACCGGGGCGCCCGGCTCGTACACACTGGACGGTCCGCCGGACAGGATGATCGCGGCCGGGTTCTTCGCGAGCATCTCCGCGACCGGCATCGAGTGCGGCACGATCTCCGAGTAGACCCGCGCCTCGCGGACCCGGCGGGCGATCAGCTGGGCGTACTGGGCGCCGAAGTCGACAACGAGAACCGGACGCGGTGTGCTCACGCCGTCGCCTCGTTTCGCTCCGCGACGACGCGAGGCACGAGTGCGCTGTATTGGATGATTCGCTCGCGTTGCTCGCTCATGAGCCCCGAGTTTACCGGCGACGGAGGCATGCCCCCGGTGCCGGGGGCCGCCGCTGAGGCTGGAGTCACCGGTACCGCGGCGGTCCGTTGATCCGCGCCGGCGGGGCGGCCGGGCGTCAGCGATACCAGGTGCGGGTGGCGGTGTTCGAGACGTTGCCGGCCCGGTCGATCGCGCGTACGCGGATCTTGAGGGTCTTGCCGAATTTCCACGTCTGCACCGCGAACGTGCGGCGCGTCCCGGTGGAGCGCTGCACCACCTTGCCGTTGACGAGCAGTTCGAGGCGTCGGATGCCATTGCGGTCGGCGGCCTGCGCGGTCACGTACTTCGTCTTGCGGACGTTGCGGGTCCCGCTCGCGGGCCCGGAGGTGATCTTGGCGGTCGGGCCCCAGTTGTCGACCACGACGCGGCGGGCCGCGCTGGTCACGTTGCCGCCGCGGTCGTACGCCCGCAGCCCCAGCGTCACGGTCCCGCCCCGGACGGCCGTGCGCCACGGCAGCGAGTACGGCGCGGAGCGGTCGACGATCACGACGACCCCGTTGGCGAGCAGCTCCACCTTGGCGATCCCGAGATTGTCGGTGACCCTGGCGGAGACCTGTACCGTGCCGCGCACCAGCGCCCCGCCGCCCGGCGTGACGAACGCCGCGGCGGGCGGGACCTCATCCTGCACGAGCGCGTCCTGCGCGGCCCGGAGCGAAGCCAGCGCGGCGGCCGCGTCGACCCGTCCCCCGGACGGGTCGACCCAGGCGCCGGGAAGCTTGTCGGCGGAGGAGACCAGCGCCGAGCGGATCATGGCGGCGGTCGGCATCGGGCTGGTCGAGGCGAGCAGCGCCGCGACGCCGGCGGCGAACGGCGTGGCCGACGACGTGCCGCAGAACTGGCTCACGGCGCCGTTCAACCCCTGGGCCAGGTTGCAGCCGGGCGCCGCGATGTCCACCCAGCCGCCGTAGTTGGACCAGGAGTAGCGCAGGTCGCCAGGCGTGGAGCCGCCGACCGCGATGGCGGACGGGATCGCGGCAGGGTAGTGCGGCTTCGAGTGGCCCAGGTTGCCGGCCGCGGCGAGCACCATGGCGCCCTTGCCGCCGGCGTATGCGACGGCGTCCCGCAGCAGTTGGCTGTCTTCGGTCCCGCTCAGCGACAGGTTGATGATGTCGGCGCCCTTGTCGGCGGCCCAGCGGATGCCCCGCGCGATGTCGGAGTAGGTGCCGTAGCCCTTCGAGTTCAGCACCTTCACCGGCATGATCTTGCAGAACCAGCAGATCCCTGCGGCGCCGACCGCGTTGTTGCCGGCCGCGGCGATCACGCCGGCGGTCATCGTGCCGTGGCCCTGGTCGTCGGCGGCGTTGGTGTCGTCGTTGACGAAGTCGTACCCGGCGAGCAGGCGGCCGGAGAGGTCGGGCACGGCCTTCACCCCGGTGTCGACCACCGCGACGACGACGCCGCCGCGCCCGCGGGTGGTGTCCCAGGCGGTGCCGACGCCGGCCCGCTTGATGCCCCACTGGCTGACGAAGGAGGGATCGTTGGGCACGGTCGCCGCGATCCCGGCGATGTGGTCCCGCTCGACGTAGGCGACGGCCGGGTCGGCCCGCAGCGCCGCGGCGGCCTCGGCGGCCTGGTCCGCGGGGACGTCCACGGCGACGGCCGCGTCGAGCGGCTCACTGCCGACGACGTCGACGCTCTCCTCGAGCTTGTCGACGACGTCGGCGCCGCGCTCGTCCGGTTCCGCGTCCGCGCGCAGCCCCACGACCAGCGAGACCGGGGCCTGCGCCGCGCCGGAGGCCAGCACCGGCGCCGACGGGAACCCCAGCACACCAGCCATCACGCTCAGAGCCAGTCCAGATACCGCGCGCGCCCTCATGATCCCACCGTCGGCGGGACCGGTCGGAAACGTCGGACCGCTCCGGGTGCAGTTCGGGTGCCGCGTCAGCGCTTGTAGGTGCGCGCTTTCTCGGCCTTGACGTTTCCGGCCGTGTCGACCGCCCGGATCTGGACCTTCATGCCCGAGCGGTAGCTGGACGCCTTGAAACTGAACTTGTACGGCGACGCGGTGTCCGTCTGCCTGACCTTGCCGTTGATCAGCATCTCGACGCGGCGGACCCCGCCGGCGTCCGAGGCGGTGGCGGAGAGCCTGACCGTGCCGGAGACCCGGGCGTTGTGAGCCGGCCCGCTGGTGATCCTCAGTTTCGGAGCGGTGTTGTCGGCGATGACCGAGCGCTCGACGTCGGTCCGGTTGCCGGCCTTGTCGAAGACCCTGATCTGCAGCGCGACCTTGCCGTTGCGGCCGGCGGTGTCGTACGGCAGCTCGTACGGCGCGATGTTGTCCTGACCCTTGTACCTGCCGTCGGCGTACAGGACGACGTTGCGGATTCCGGAGAAGGCGTCGGCGGCACCCGAGGTCTTGATCATGATCTTTCCGCGTACGCGCGCGTTCTGTGCCGGGGTCACGCCGGCGATCGTCGGCGGGGTGGCGTCCGTGGTGATGGTCAGCGCCTTGGCCGCGTCGAGCATGCCGTGCTTGACCCAGCCGTTGCCGCCGATGGGGCGGGCCGAGCGCAGCAGCGCCCGCTGCAACGACCAGCCGGTGTAGCTCGGGTGCGCGCTCTTGATCAGGCCGGCCACGCCGGCCACCATCGGCGCCGCGAAGGACGTGCCCTGCTGACCGGTGTGGTAGTCGCCGAAGCGGTCCATGCCGACGACGTCGCCGGGGGCCGCGATGTCGACCCAGTCGTCGCCGGGCTTGTTGAAGCTGGAGAAATCGGCGCGGGTCTGCGAGTTGCGGGCGGTGGCACCCACCGCCACGACGTCGGGGTACGCGGCCGGATACTGCTTGACGTTCCGCAGCCTGCTGCTCCGGCCGTCGTTGCCCGCCGCCGCGACGACCAGCACACCCTTGACGTTGGCATAGGCGACCGCGTCGGCGAGCACCTTGCTGCTCTGCGTGCCGCCCAGCGACAGGTTGATGATCTTCGCGCCCGCGTTGGTGGCGTACACGATGCCCTTGGCGACGGTGCTGTCGTGTCCCATGCCGTTCCGGTCGAGCACCTTGACCGGCATGATGGTGCAGCTCCAGCAGCCGCCGGCCATGCCGGCGCCGTTGTTGCCGCGGCCCGCGATCAGGGAGGCGACGGTGGTGCCGTGGCCGGCGTCGTCCGTCGTGTTGGTGTTGTTGCCGACGTAGTTGTATCCGCCGACGAGCGCGTTCGCGAGGTCGCCGGTCTTCGTGACGCCGCTGTCCAGCACGGCGATCTTCACGGCGGAACCGGTGGTGGTCTCCCACGCGGCGGGCAGCCGGACCTGGTCCACCTCCGACTGCAGCCGGACTCCGTCGGCGTCGAGCGTGGTGTACATCGGGTCGTCCGGGGTGACGTCGAAGGCCTTGCGGACGTGGTCGACCTCGACGTACGCGACGTTCGGGTCCTTCTTCAGCGCCTCGACGACCCGCGCCCGGCGGGCCGCGGACACCTCGACCGTCCGGGCCCGGAGAGCCGTCATGGCCTCCTCCGCGGGGCCGGCGGTGTCCATCGCGCGGACGCCCATCGCGGAGGCCGTGCGCATCGGCGCGGCCGTGTCGGCGTTGCGCTTCATGCCGACGACGAGCCGGACCGGCCCCTCGGGTGTCTCCTCCGCGAGGGCCCAGGTGGTGACTCCGGCCATGGCGGCGACCACCGCGGTGGACAGCGCTCCGACGACGACGCGCCGTGAGACGAGCTTCATGTAGGACGTGCCTTCCCCTCATCGACCACCGTCGGGCCGAATCGCCGGGCTAGCGTACGGGTGATCTTGAGTTCGCCCATCCCCCGTTCCACCTAACGAGAACTCGGGCTATTGAGCAGTATCACCGGCTCCACATACTGTTCCAGCATGCGGACCAGCAGGGCCGCGACGATCATCACGGCCGTCGTCGTCGTGCTGATGGCCGCCGGCGCCGGGATCTGGGCGTTGCGCGGCAACGCCCAGGAGCCCGAGCGCGCGGCGGCGCCCGGCACGTCCGCACCGGCGCCGTCGCCGGCCCGCCCCGCCCCGCCGCCGGACTCAGCCGCCTGACCGACGCGCTCGGCGGCGTGACCATGACGATCGACCAGCGGGTCGTCTCCCAGCACCGCCGCCCGGACGGCAGCGCCCGCGCCCTGCGGCCGGGTGGCGGCGGATACGTGGGCCCGCAGGCCACCTACCTCCCGGGCACTCGTCGGCTGGTCGGCTGGCAGGCCATCGACTACGCCCGCCAGCGATACACCGTCGGCGGCGACTACACCCGGCAGCGCCACCAGCGGCAGCTCGTGGAGGCGCTGCTGACCCGCGCCGGGAACGCCGGTCTCGCCACCGACCGGGTCAAGCTCGAGCAGGTGCTCGCCGCGCTGGGCGACACCCTGGTCTTCTCCGGCGAGCGCACCGCGATCGAGTACGCGTACGCGCTGCGAAACCTGACGCCGCCGGCCCTGACCCGGGTGGAGCTGCCCGGCCGGTCGGTCTACGCCGGGGGCGGCTACATCGGCGAGCAACTCGACGCCGCCGGACGCGGATTCCTCAGGGCCGTCGCGGCCGGCGAGCCGGACGCCTACCTGAGCACGCACCCGGCGCTGATCGACGACTAGCTAGGGCTTCGGCTGTGCGGTCTCGCCGAAGAGCCAGCCCTGGAAGAACGCGTCGAGGTCCTTGCCGGACGCTTTCTCGGCGGCCGCGATGAACTGCTCCGTGGTCGCATTGCCGTCGCGGTGCTCGGCCGGCCACGACTGGACGAGCGCGAAGAACGGCCCGTCGCCGATCGTCCGGCGCAGCGCGTGCACCAGCAGCGCGCCGCGGTCGTAGACGGCATCGTCGAAGATGCGCGCCGGGCCCGGATCACCGATCGGCACCTCCCAGTCGATGCCGCCGTAGGACCGGTCGAACGTCTGCTGGACGGTCGGGCCACCCTTGTGTTCCTGCCAGAGCCATTCCGCGTACCTGGCGAAGCCCTCGTTGAGCCAGATGTCCTGCCAGCGGGTGATCGCGACGCTGTTGCCGAACCACTGGTGGGCGAGTTCGTGCGCGACGACCATGGTGTCGGGCTTGGTCTCGAAGAAGACGCTGCCGTAGACCGGGCGGGACTGGGTCTCCAGCGCGTACGGGACCCGGGGATCGTCGATGACCACGCCGCCGTACGAGTCGAACGGGTACGGCCCGAACTTCGTGGCCAGGAAGTCGGCAACCTCGCCGGTCAGCGCCAGCGACTGGTCGGCCGGGCCGTTCTCGGCAAGCGTCTCCGGGATCGCGACGACCATCGGCTTGCCGGCATGGGTGGTGTTCTGCACCCGGTACTGACCGATGGCCACCGTGGTGAGGTAGCTCGCCATCGGCTTCGACTCGGTCCACGTCCAGGTGGTCCAGCCGCCGGCGGTACGGCGCGGGCCGGGCACGCCGTTGCTGAGAGCCTCCACGCCGTCGGGAACGGTCATCTCGAGTTTGAAGGTCGCCTTGTCCTTCGGGTGGTCGTTGACCGGGAACCAGGTGCTCGCCGACTCGGGCTGGCCCACGGCGAACCCACCGTCCTTGGTCCGCTGCCAGCCGCCCGCGCCCAGGTCCTTGTTGACCAGCGCCTCGGGCACCCCGGCGTACTCGACCACCACGGTGAACCCACGGTCCTTCACGATGCCCGCCGACGGCGTCACGACCAGCTCGTTCTTCTCCGCCCTGGCGGTCGCGGCCTTTCCGTCCACCGTGACCCGGCTCGCGGTGAGGTGGGCCAGGTCGAAGTGGAGACTCGACAGATCCTGCGTCGCGGTGGCGGAGATCGTCGCGGTGCCCTGCAGGCGCCCGGTCGCGGTGTCGTACTTCAGCTTCAGGTCGTATCCGGCGACGTCGTAGCCGCCGTTGCCGTAGGTCGGGAAGTACCGGTCACCGGCCCCGGCCGCACCGGGCGCATAGCTCGGTGCGGTGCCGGAGGGGACGCCGGAGGCGGCGCTGGCACTCGTCCCTGCCTGTGGCTGCGTGTCCCCCGTGCATCCAGCCAACGCCAGCGCGGCGACGAAGACCGCCGCGATTCCTGCCCGCATTCCTACTCCCCCATGTCGCGTCCTGACCGACCCTACGCGGGGGATGCCACCTCACCGGTCGAGGACGAGGCTGACCTTCTGGAATTCCTTGAGGTCGCGGTATCCGCACTTGGCCATCGCGCGGCGCAGGCCGCCGAAGAGGTTGAGCTGGCCGTCGGGACGGTCGGCGGGACCATAGAGGATCTCCTCCAGCGTGCCGTCCGGCTCGCCGGCGATGCAGAAGCCGCCGCGGGGCAGATTCGGGTGGCTGGCCGCCGAGTGCCACCAGGCGCCGCCGGCCGGGGCGCCCTCGGCCAGCGAGAGCGGCTCGCCGAGCATCACCGCGTCGGCGCCGCAGCCGATCGCCTTGGCGATGTCGCCGGAGGTCTGGATGCCGCCGTCGGCGATCAGGTGGACGTAGCGGCCACCCGTCTCGTCGAGGTAGTCGCGCCGGGCCGCCGCCGCGTCCGCGATCGCCGTAGCCATCGGCACCCGGATGCCGAGCACCGTGTCCGTCGTGGACCACTCGTCGGCGCCGACGCCGACGATGACGCCGGCTGCGCCCGTACGCATCAGATGCAGCGCGGTCTTGTAGTCCGTGCAGCCGCCGACGATGACCGGCAGGTCGAGGTCGGCGATGAACTCCTTGAGGTTCAGCGGCTCGTCCGTGGTGGACACGTGCTCCGCACTGACCAGCGTGCCCTGGATGACCAGCAGGTCGACGCCCGCGTCGAGGAGCACCGGGGCGAGCGCGAGGGTGTGCTGCGGCGACACCCGCACGGCGACGGTGACACCACCGTCGCGGACGGCCTTGACCCGCGCGGCGATCAGTTCAGGACGGATCGGCTCGGCGTAGACCTCCTGGAGCCGCTTGGTGGCGTCGGCCTCCTCATCGAGCGAGGCCAGCTCCTCGAGGATCTTGGTGGGATCCTCGTACCGGGTCCAGAGGCCCTCGGCGTTGAGCACACCCAGGCCGCCGAGGCGGCCCAGGGCGACGGCCGAGGCCGGGCTCATGGTGGCGTCCGACGGATGCGCGACGCAGGGGATCTTGAACGGGTACGCGTCGACCTTCCAGTCGGTGGACACGTCGTCCACGTCCCGGGTGCGGCGGCTCGGGACGATCGCGATGTCGTCCAGGTGATACCCGCGCTGAGCGGTCTTGCCGAGACCGATCTCCACAACGTCACGCATGACTCAGCCTTCAGTCCTTCTTCGGGTGGCGGGTGGGTGGTAGGACGGCTTAACGGGAGTGGTAGTTGGGGGCCTCGACAGTCATCTGGATGTCGTGCGGGTGGCTCTCCTTGAGACCCGCCGCGGTAATCCTGATGAGCTGACCGCGCTGCTGCAAGTCCGCGATGGTCTCCGCACCGGCGTAGCCCATGGAGAGACGCAGTCCACCGACGAGCTGCGCCATCACCCGCGACAGCGGCCCGCGGTAGGGCACCTGCCCCTCGACGCCCTCGGGAACGAGCTTCTCCTCCGGCACGTCGTGCTGGAAATAGCGGTCCTTCGAGTACGACTTCGCCTGCCCGCGCGACTGCATCGCGCCGAGCGAACCCATCCCCCGGTACGACTTGAACTGCTTGCCGTTGACGAAGACGAGGTCACCGGGGCTCTCCTCGGAGCCCGCGAGCAAGCCGCCGAGCATCACGGTCTCGGCACCCGCCACGATCGCCTTGGCGATGTCGCCGGAATATTGGATGCCGCCGTCGGCGATCACCGGCACACCGGCCGGCCTGCAGGCCCGGGCCGCCTCCATCACCGCGGTGATCTGCGGGACGCCGACCCCGGCCACGATCCGGGTGGTGCAGATCGCGCCCGGTCCGACGCCCACCTTCACCGCGTCGGCGCCGGCCTCGACCATCGCCTTGGCGCCCGCGTACGTGGCGACGTTGCCGCCCACGATCTCGGTGGGGGTGTCCTTCTTCAGGCGGGTGATCATGTCGAGCACCTGCCGCTGATGACCGTGCGAGGTATCGACGATGATCACGTCCACGCCGGCGTCGATGAGACCGCGGGCCCGCTTGTAGGAATCGTCTCCCACGCCGACCGCGGCAGCGACGCGCAGCCTGCCCTGCGGGTCCTTCGTCGCGTTCGGGAACTGCTCGCTCTTCGTGAAGTCCTTGACCGTGATGAGGCCGCAGAGCCGCCCGTTGTCGTCGACGAGCGGCAGCTTCTCGATCTTGTGCCGCTGAAGCAGCGCCAGCGCGTCGTCCTTCGTCACGCCGACCGGCGCGGTGACCAACGGAGTCTTCGTCATGACGTCGCGCACCTTGGCGTCGTCGTCGGTGACGAAGCGCATGTCGCGGTTGGTGACGATGCCGACCAGCGTGCCGTCCGCATCGACCACCGGCACCCCGGAGATGCGGTACTTGCCGCACAGGGCGTCGACCTCGCGCAAGGTGTCGTGGGGACTACAGGTCACGGGGTGGGTGATCATCCCGGACTCCGACCGCTTCACGAGGTCGACCTGAGCGGCCTGATCCTCGGCGGAGAGATTGCGGTGCAGCACGCCGATGCCGCCCTCACGGGCCATCGCGATCGCCATCCGCGCCTCGGTGACCGTGTCCATGGCGGCGGACAGCAGCGGAATGGAGAGCTCGACGTTGCGGGTCAGCCGCGTGATCGTGTTGACCCGGCTGGGCACCACGTCCGATTCGCCGGGCTGGAGCAACACGTCGTCGAACGTCAGACCGAGAGGAACCGTGCGCGCGGAGTCAGTTTCCACAGATCATCCCTAGCGAAGAGGCGGAGTGTTACATCGTACTCATCGAGCGGGGCGCCCCTGACGGGGCGGACAGCAGGTGCGGGCCAGCACACAGTGCCTCTTCATGGGTACGGTATACACCGTGCAAGAAGAGCCGATCGACCCGTTCAACGGCGACCCCGCCGATCCGGCCGCGGGACTCGACGACCTCACCGAGGACGCCGAGCAGGACCCGCTGACCGAGGCGGAGCGGCAGGACGTGCTCGAAGACCTGTCTGACCTGGAGATCTACCAGGCGCTGCTGAGTCCGACGGGGATCCGTGGGCTGGTGATCGAGTGTGAGGACTGCCACGAGCCGCACTACTTCGACTGGGATCTGCTCCGGGGGAATCTGCGCCATCTGCTGTCGAGCGGACGGCCGCGAGTGCACGAGCCCGCCTACGATCCGGATCCGGATCACTACGTGACATGGGAGTACGCCCGAGGTTACGCAGATGGCGTACACGACACATTGACGGACGGCTCGGATGACGAGCAGTCCTGAGCCGAGCGCAGTGTCACCCGACGGGCCGCCTGTTTTGCGGCTCGTTGCTTCGTCTCTACGGCCTTGATCCGCTCACAGCTCCACCCCGCCGCTTCACGGCCTTCGACCTGATGCCGCCTCGCGGCCATGTACCGCCTGCCGGCCATCTACCGCCTTCCGGCCGTGTTCTGCTGACTGTCCAGATCCGCTGACGGGCCGCTTGCCGCATGTTTCTCTTACCGCGCGGGGCCTTTTCCTCGGCATGCCCGTGGAGCCGCGTGACCTTGGGAACGCGTGACCCTTTGAGGCGTGTGACTTCTCAAGGCCTGTGACTCTTGGAGGCGCGTGACCTTCTGGGGCCCGTAGCTTCTTGACGGCGCGTGGCGTGTGCCGCGGGCGGCGATCTCTGTCGGGCACGGTGGATCCGGGCACTCTGCCGTGCCCGGATCCCTCCGGCCGTCGGTCAGGCTACGAGACCCGCACGGAAGCCCGCGGCGACGGCGTGGGCCCGGTCGCGGGCGCCAAGCTTGCGGAAGAGCCGCCGGGCGTGGGTCTTGACGGTGTCCTCGGAGACGAACAGCTCCCGGCCGATCTCCGCGTTGCTCTTGCCGTCGGCCATCCCGCGCAGGACCTGGAGCTCCCGCTCGGTGAGGGTCAGCCGGCGTCCGGCCGGTGCCGCCTCGCCGGCCCGGGACTCGTTGCCGGGCCAGACGAACGGGCGCCCGGTCGCCGGGTCGATCTCCGAGCCGTCCCCACGCTGCGACGGAACCATCGGGGAGTTCGGCAGCATCGCCGGGATGCCCGCCGAGTTCGGGGTGCCGGCCATGGCCATGCCGTCCCGATGCAGGCCACGGGCCGTGGCCGAGTTGTTGTTGCGCCCCGCTCCGCCGACCGCCGCCGGCTGGGCGTTCGCGCCGTTGATCGGCAGCCCCTGGGGGCGGGCCGGCAGCAGCAGGAGCAGAAGGGCCTTGGCGACGACGCTGACCAGGTCGTGCTCGACACCACGGATGACGCCGCGGGCGCCGGCGGCGACCGTGGCGGCGGCGACCCGGGGGTCTTCCGCGCCGAAGAGGACCACCTGCGCCTGCGGGGCGCGGGCGAGGACGCGCCGGGTGAAGCCGACGCTGTCGGGACGAGTCACGGCGGTGTCGGCCAGAACGACCTCGGCCGGCCTTTCAGCCAGACGGATCATGGCTTCGGTCTCGCTCACCGCTGTCCGCACCACCCCGGTCATGCCGAGCCGGGCCGCGGTGGACGCGACGGTCTGGGCCGCCAGTGGGGTACGGACGCACACGAGGACGGTACGCACAGTGATCCTCCTTCTCTCTCAGAGGAGATCACGCGAGGGCCGCAGCATTACGCGCTTTAGATGGAAAAAATGGGAAAGATCGGCACGATTTTCGGCACCGGTGAGATACGACCGGCGAAGACATCGACGAGTCGTGTGTGATCCGGCGTGTGCCGGGGTACACGGGCGGCAGGCCTGAGCCAGGCCCCTCATGACAACACTCCGCGGTGCCGCGCGGGAGGAGGGTGTTGATGTCGAACGTTCGCAGACTGCCCGGGCCCATCGCCGACCTGTGGGACTGGCAGCGACTCGGCCTGTGCAGGGGGCGCGACAGCGCTCAGTTCTTCCACCCCGACGGCGAACGCGGGTCTTCCCGCAACCGCCGCGAGGCGAAGGCCAAGGCGATGTGTGGCGCGTGCCCGGTCCGGGCGGAATGCGCCGCGCACGCGCTGGCTGTCCGTGAGCCGTACGGCGTCTGGGGAGGTTTCAGCGAAGCGGAGCGGCTGCGGCTGCTCGCGGTCGGCTGGGAGGACCTTGCCGATCGGCATCACGGACGGGTCGACCTCGTCCGGCTCGAGGCACGCCTCGGCCGACCCCACAAGTCCACGGTGCCGGCACAACGGCAGGCGCCGGCGGCGTGACGCCGCCCGACACGCGGCACGACCACACACCTGACGACACGGTTCCCCCCGGGGAGCCGCGTCGGCGTCTGTAACGGCATGTCAGCCGCATCGGTGAACATGCAAGCCACCGTATGAGCGAACTTGCCCTTGACGTCGGACGAAAAGTGCGGCTTTCGCGTGACACCCGTTTCACTCACACGCCTCATCCACCACGCCCCGCACCACCGGTCTACATTTCCCACGGAACCGCGGACGGCCACCGCCGCCGTCGGCACGACGGTGACCAACGGTGCGCGGCCGTCGGCGCGACGGTGACCAACGGTGCACGCGGCCGTCGGCACGACGGTGACCAACAGTGCACGCGGCCGTCGGCACGACGGTGACCAACAGTGCACGCGGCCGTCGGCACGACAGTGACCACGGCGCTGCTGTGGCGCAACCGCTATCGGGACCGGGATCGGCCGGGCTCGCCGGGTGCCGCGCGTCCGGGACGACCCGAGACGCTGGTCCATCACGCGGTCGTGACCGAGACGTTGCCTGGTTCTCTACGTGGTCGAGGTCTCGGCGGCCCTCTTGATCGAGGCGGCCTCCGTCTCGACGTACTTCTCGGTCAGCGACCGCGTCATCAGCCAGCCGATCCCGGACAGCGGACCGGACACGGTCAGGGCGAGGGTGAGCCGGCTTCCGTCGGGGTGCGGCTCGACGACGTGTGCGGCGGTGACGGTGACGCCGGGCGAGCTCGACGTCCAGGTGTACGACGACCCGTCGGCCAGCTCGGTGACCGTCCACACCGCTGTGGGCAGCCCGGGCTGCTGCAACCGGGTTCGGGAGCCGACGGCAAGTGGTCCGGCGTCGAGACGCTCCACGGCGTCGACCGTCGGGATCCGCGCGGGCCAGCGCTCGACGTCGACGACCACCGCCCAGACCCGCTCGGGCGGGGCCGCGATGGTGGCGGTGTGCTGCAGGCCGGGCATGCGCCGGGTGTATGACGCCGCCTCCCGTGACCGAGGCCACCGGTACACAGCACCAGACCGTGCTTCAGACGTGCAGTTCGGGCGGGAAGCCCGTCCAGCGCAGGTCTGGTGGTAGGTGGCTGGTGTCGTTGAAGCTGATCAGCGTCGGCGGACGGTGCGGGCGGTAGAGGATGACGGTCAGGGCGCAGTTGGCGGCGTTGAGGCCGAGCCAGCGTGCGTCGGGGGCGTCGAGGGCATGGCGCACGAACCAGGCGATCAGGAAACTGTGCGTGATGATCAGCTCGTGGGTGTCCGTGGTGGTGGGCGCCGCGTGTTGTGCGAGGGCGGCGGCGGCCAGGGTGGCTCCGGCGGCGTACTCGTCGGCGTTGACGCCGTCGAGGAACCGGGCGTAGACCTCGGGCAGGGCTCGGAGGTCCGGCACGGGCGGGACGTAGTCACCGACGACCTGCGAACAGTGCATCGGGACATCGGGAAGATGCCGACTGATCACGTCGGCGGTCTGCGTGGCCCGTGGGAGCGGGCCGTGGTGGACGGCCGTCAGGGGCACGGTGGCCAGGCGCTGGCCGAGTAGGTCGGCTTGCTGCCGGCCGCGGGTGCTGAGGTCGCCGTCGTCGATGGCTTCGCCGTGTCGGGCCAGGTACAGCAGCCGGTTGGCCACGGTGCTCCGTTCGTAGTAAGTGTCGTCATGATCGCTGCAGGTGTAGGCGAGGCTGCCACAACGCGGCAAGGGCGATCCCTGGACGGCTTATAGCCAGATACTGATCGCGACGACGGTCACCGTGGCGGTGTAGCGGACCGCGAGTTCGTCGAACCGCGTAGCCACGGCGCGATGCTGTCTCAGCAGGGTGCTGCCGCACTCCACGGCATGACGCAGCCGGTAGGAGTCGGCGTTCAACACGAGAGGTCGCCCACCCGCCGAACCTTCAGCGCGGCAGTGCCGGGAACAGCATCACCGGACCGGGAACCACACCGCCGGGCCGGGAACCGCACCACCAGGCCGAGAACCGCACCACCGGGCCCGGGAACCGCACCGCCGGGCCGGAGCGCTGCCGCCATCGGCTATTCGACGGTGACCCGCACGGAGTGCCAGCCGGTGGCGCCGTTCGGGGCGACCGGGGTTTGCTGGCTTGTCTGCATTTCTCCGTCCGCGTCGGTGGCTCGCACCCGGATCGTGTGGCTGCCGCGGGTGGCCTCCCAGCGGTAGGACCATTGCACCCAGGTGTCGGCCGAGACCGTCGGGGCGAGGCTCGCCTCGGTCCAGGGGCCGGCGTCCACCTGGATCTCCACCCTCGTGACGCCGCGGTGCTGGGCCCAGGCCACACCCGCCACCGTCCCCGCACCTGCCTTGCGGGTGGTGCCGTCGCGGGGGGTGTCGATGCGGGACTGGGTCTTGATCGGGCCCTGGGCCGACCAGCCCCTCGGCACCCAGTAGGCGTCGAAATCCGTGAAGCGGGTCAGCTCGATCTCGGTGATCCACTTGCACGCGGAGACGTAGCCGTACAGGCCGGGGACGACCATGCGGGCCGGGAAGCCGTGGCCGACCGGGAGCGGGCGGCCGTTCATGCCGATGGCGAGCAGGGCGTCGCGGCCGTCCCGCAGGACCGCGGTGGGGCTGCCGCAGGTCCAGCCGTCGGCCGAGCGGGACACGAGCTGGTCGGCCTCGGGCAGGGGCTGGACCTCGTCGAGCAACTCTCTGACGGGCACGCCGAGCCAGAGCGCGTTACCGACGAGGTTGCCGCCCACCTCGTTGGAGACGCAGGCGAGGGTGACGTAGCGCGCGATCATGGGCCGGCGCAGCAGTTGCTCCCAGGTGAGGGTCAGGGGGTTACGGACCATGCCGTGGATGCGCAGTTGCCACGTCGACGGGTCGATCTGAGGTGGGTACAGCGCGGTGTCGATGCGGTAGAACTCGGCATTCGAGGTGACCCACGCCGTCGCGCCCTCGGCCTGGACGCCGGGCGGGATCGTCGGCGCCGGCTGGACCGGTGGCGGCAGGACGACGGCGGCGCGGGCCGCGGTGACCGCGCGCCGCCCACCCAGGAGCCGGCCGCCGACGCCGGTGACGATGCCGGCCGCGGCGGCCGCTCCGACGCCGATGAGGAAGCGCCGACGGCCGCGCGCCGCCGATGGCAGATCCGGGGCTGACATCGGGGTCTCGGCCGCGTGCGATGACCCCAGCGCGACCGGGGATGCCGCGGTAGAGGCGGCGAGGGTGGTGAGAAGGCGAAGGGTGATGGCGGCGACCACTCCGGCGACGATCGAGGGGATGCCGGCGGTGAGATCGGCGGCGTGCCGGGTCAGGGCGGCCACGAGGCCGATTGCGGTGAAGAGGGTTATGCCGGCGAGGGCCAGGCGCCAGGAGCGGAGGGCGGCTATGCCGACGGGAGCCGCATAGGTGGCGAGAAGCAAGAGCGTGCCCGTGATGAGGGCGGTCTTGTCGTGGGTGCCGAAGACCGCGATGCCGAAGTCCTTGACCGGGCCGGGGACGGTGTCGACCACCAGCGCGCCGACCGCGAGGAGCGGGGACGACATCGGGCCGGTCCACACGGCGACGAGCTCGGCGGCGCCGAGCGCCGCCCCTGCGGCCGCGATGCCGGCGAGAGCCGCCCGGAGAACGGCCGCTCGCGGAGGCATCGCCGGAGTTGGCGAGGGCTTCACGCGACCCATCCTGCCCCGCCCAGGCTCGATCGCTCCTGACGAAGTTATGACGGAATCTGGCTACGAGATCGTGACGGGCAGGCGCAGCGGTGGCAACGCGGCGACCAGTGCGTCGAGGACCTCCACCGCGCACCGGTCGGCGCGGGGTTCCGGCAGCGCCGGCATGCCCGCGACCGGCAGCTCCCACACCACCCGCCCCGGCGACAGACTCTCCAGTGCCGCGTACCAATGCTGCAGCGGCTCTCTGAGCTGGACGTGCGCCGCGAAATTGCGCCGCCGCCGGGTCTGATCCTCATCGCGGCGCCGTTGCAGCGTCGCCGTGTCGGGCAGGCTCACGAGGACCGCGTCGGCGAAGCCGAGCCGGCCGCTGCGGAACGCCTCGCGGGTCACCGCCAGTTCCCGGTCGAACTGGGCCCGGGGCGCGAGACCGAGCGCCGCCATCCCCCAGGCGTAGTGCAGCTTCACCGGGTCGGTGTCGCAGAACGCGATACCGTCCTCGCGCTCCAGGTCGAGCGCCGCGGACCAGCGCTGCACGCCCGCGCGCACCCAGTGCCGGGCCAGCGCCACCGCGTCCGTCGGTTCGCGGCCGGTCATCCTGTGCTCGGCGACGGATCTACCCACGTACCGGCGGCACCAGGAGGTTTTCCCGGCCGCCGTGGGGCCCTCCACGACGACGATCATCTACGCACCCTTCCCCCGGTGAAGCTTGCATCACACACGAGAAAGGGCGCGCCGCGGAAGCGACGCGCCCTTCACCCGTTGTCGGGCAAAGCCCGTCCGGTCAGAAGCCCGGGCCGTGCTGGTGGCCGTGGCCACCGTGGCTGTGCCCGTGGCCGCCGCCGGCGGCGGCCTCCGGCGCGGCCGGCTTCTCCACCACGAGGCTCTCCGTGGTGAGCAGCAGGCCGGCGATCGACACGGCGTTGGAGACCGCGTTGCGGGTCACCTTGACCGGGTCGATGATGCCGGAGGCGGCCAGGTCGACGTACTCGTCGGTGGCCGCGTTGAGGCCGTGACCCCACTTCAGGTCGGCGACCTTGCCCACCACGACGTAGCCGTCGTGGCCGGCGTTCTGCGCGATCCAGCGCAGCGGCTCGACCAGCGCCTTGCGGACGATCGACACGCCGATCGCCTCCTCGCCGGTGAGGCCGAGGTCGCCGTCGAGCGCGGAGACGACGTGCGCCAGGGCGGCGCCGCCGCCGGGCACGGTGCCCTCCTCGACCGCGGCCTTGGTCGCCGCGATGGCGTCCTCGATGCGGTGCTTGCGCTCCTTCATCTCGACCTCGGTCGCCGCGCCGGCCTGGATCACGGCGATGCCGCCGGAGAGCTTGGCCAGCCGCTCGGAGAGCTTCTCGCGGTCCCAGTCCGAGTCCGACGCCTCGATCTCCTTGCGGATCTGCGCGACGCGGTCCTCGATCTCGGACTTCTTGCCACCGCCGTCGACGATGGTGGTGTTCTCCTTGTCGACCACGACGCGCCGGGCGGTGCCCAGCATGTCGATGGTGACCTGGTCGAGCTTGTAGCCGAGCTCGGGGGCGATGAGCTCGCCGCCGGTCGCGATCGCCATGTCCTGCAGCATCGCCTTGCGGCGGTCCCCGAAGCCGGGCGCCTTCACGGCGGCGACCTTGAAGGTCTTGCGCAGCGCGTTGACCACGAGGGTGGACAGCGCCTGGCCGTCGACGTCCTCGGCGATGATGAGCAGCGGCTTGCCGGCCTGGAGGACCTTCTCCAGCAGCGGCAGCAGCTCCTCGACGCTGGAGATCTTCTGGGTCGTGATGAGGATGTACGCGTCCTCGAGCACGGCCTCCTGCGCCTCGGCGTCGGTCACGAAGTTCGGCGAGATGAAGCCCTTGTCGAACTGCAGGCCCTCGGTGACGACGAGCTCGGTGCTGAGCGCGGAGCCCTCCTCGACGGTGATGACACCGTCGCGGCCGACCCGGTCCATGGCCTCGGCGATCAGCTCGCCGATGGTGGCGTCCTGGGCCGAGATGGTGGCGACGTTGGCGACCGACTTGTGGTCGGCGACCTCGACAGCCTTGGCCAGCAGCGCCTTGGAGACGGCCTCGGCCGCCTGGTCCATGCCGCGCTTGAGGGCGATGGGGTTGGCACCGGCCGTCACGTTGCGCAGGCCCTCGCGGACCAGCGCCTGGGCGAGCACGGTGGCCGTGGTGGTGCCGTCGCCGGCGACGTCGTTGGTCTTGGTCGCCACCTCCTTGACGAGCTGGGCACCGAGGTTCTCGTACGGGTCGGTGAGCTCGATCTCCTTGGCGATGGTGACGCCGTCGTTGGTGATCGTCGGCGCGCCGAACTTCTTGTCGAGGACGACGTTGCGGCCGCGCGGGCCGAGGGTGACCTTGACCGTGTCGGCGAGCGTGTTGACGCCGTGCTCCAGCAGGTGCCGGGCGTCGTCAGAGAAGCTGAGGATCTTCGCCATGTAATGGTCCCTTCACGCACCACCGCCCTGACCCGAGACGCGGGCCAGGGCGGGAAGCACTGTCAGTAGGTCACTTCTCGATGACCGCGAGGACGTCACGGGCGGAGAGCACCAGGTACTCCTCGCCGGCGTACTTGACCTCGGTGCCGCCGTACTTCGAGTAGAGGACGGTCTCGCCGACCTTCACGTCGATCGGGACGCGGTTACCCTTGTCGTCGATCCGGCCGGGGCCGACGGCGAGGACGGTGCCCTCCTGCGGCTTCTCCTTGGCGGTGTCGGGGATCACGAGGCCGGAAGCCGTCGTGGTCTCGGCCTCGTTCGCCTGGACCACGATGCGGTCCTCGAGCGGCTTGATCGCAACCTTGGTCGCGGTAGTCACGGGCATACCCTCCTGGGTACAGGTTTCGCCGGCCAGCGTCGGCCGATCTCATGCCTCATGCCACCGGGCGGGGCCGTCGTCGCGGGTGCCGGTCCGCCTGGCGCAAGCGCACTCCCCCGGTCGGGGCGCGCGCTGGCACCCTCAGGTTGAGAGTGCTAATCGGAGATTATGCCGGAACTAGCACTCCGTCAAGGAGAGTGCCAACACGGCAGAATGACTCCGCGTGGACTTGGAACTGCTCGCCTCCCTGCGTACCCCGGAAGGGTCCGCGGCGCTCGCGGCCGCGGCCGGGGTGACCGGCACCGACCCGCTCGCCGCGGCCTCGGCCCTGCGCGCCCGTGGCATCGCGGCGCCGCTCGCCGCCGCCGCGCTCACCCAGGCCGACCTGCGACGACGCGCCGAGGGCAAGTTCGGCGCGGACGCGGCCGCGATGTTCTTCACCCGGGCCGGCTTCGAGCAGGCGACCCGGGCCGTGGTGGCGGAGCGCCGCGCCGCGCGGCTGCGCGCGGCGGGCGTCGCCACCCTCGCCGACCTGGGCTGCGGGCTGGGCTCCGACGCGCTGGCGGCGGCCCGCCAGGGCATCCGGGTGTACGCGGTCGACGCCGACCCGCTGACCGCCGCCCTCGCCGAGGCGAACGCGGCCGCCGCCGGCCTCGCCGAAATGGTGACCGTGGAGTGCGCCGATGCGACCTCCGTCGAGGTGGAGAGGTTCGACGCGGTCTTCGCCGACCCGGCCCGCCGGCGGGCCGGACGCGGCCGGGTCATGGATCCCCGGGCGTGGTCGCCCCCGTGGGACTTCGTCGCCGCGCTGCCCGGCCGCGTGCCGCGGACGGTGCTGAAGCTGGCGCCCGGCATCGACCACGCCCTGCTGCCCGCGGGGGCCGAGGGCGAGTGGGTCAGCGTCGACGGCGATCTGGTGGAGGCGGCGTTCTGGTGCGGGCCGCTCGCGGAGTTCCCGCGGCGGGCGGTGCTCCTGCCAGGGGGAGGCACGCTGCACGGCTCCGGCGAGCAGGCCGCGCCGGTCGGCACGGTCGGGCGATTCCTGTACGACCCGGACCCGGCCGTGGTCCGCTCGCATCTGGTCGCCGAGTTCGCGGCCGGGATCGGGGGGCGGCTGGCCGACCCGCAGATCGCGTACGTCTACACCGACGAAAGCGTCGACACCGCGTTCGCCCGCCGGCTGGAGGTCACCGACGTGCTGCCGTTCTCGCTCAAGCGGCTGCGCGCGCTGCTGCGGGAGCGCGGCGTGGGCCGGGTCGAGATCCGCAAGCGGGGTTCCGCGCTGGAGCCCGAGCAGTTGCGCCGCGACCTGCGGCTGCGCGGCGACGCATCGGCGTCGGTGGTGCTGACCCGGGTGGCGGGTGCACCGACCGTGGTGCTCTGCCGATAGCCTCGCTGGTCATGGCCAAGAAGGCGGCCGGGACGCCGGCGACCGTACTGCTGTCCGCGGAGAAGGTGCCGCACGAGCTGCACCCGTACGACGTCTCGCCGGAGGCGCCGAACTACGGCGCGCTGGTCGCCGAGGCGCTGGGGGTGCCGCCGGAGTCGCTGTTCAAGACGCTGATCGCCGAGGTCGACGGCGCGCTGACGGTGGCCGTCGTGCCGGTGGCCGGCGAGGTGGATCTCAAGGCCCTGGCCGGTGCGGCCGGCGGGAAGCGGGCGACGCTCGCCGACCGGGCGGCCGCGGAGCGCAGCAGCGGCTATGTGCGCGGCGGCATCAGCCCGCTGGGACAGCGCAGACGTCTACCCACGGTGATCGACGACTCGGCGCTGGAGTTGCCGCGGATGTACGTCTCGGCCGGCCGCCGCGGTCTGCAGGTGTCGCTGGCGCCGGAAGACCTGGTCCGGCTGACCGGCGCCCACACCGCCCGCATCCGGGGCTGAGGGCGGGCGAAACCGGAAAAGTACCAGATTCGGAGCGCAACGTGACCTAGCGTCACTTTGCGGAGTACCGGAGGCTGACCGGTTGTGCCGCACCGAGTCACGGGAATACGTTGCCCGACACAACAAACATTTTTCTTGGAGCGGCGATCCCGACTGCGCGCCTGACGAGGAGAGGACACGAGGAATGCGTAGGGGAATCTTCGCCCTTGCCGTGACGGGCCTGCTGGCCGGCGGGGTGGCCGCATGCGGCGACGACGGCGGATCCGGCACCACGGGCGACGGATCCGTGGGCAAGGTCGGCATCATTCTGCCCGACACCGCGAGCTCCCAGCGCTGGGGTTCGGACGACCCGAAGTTCCTGAAGGCGGCCTTCGACGCGGCCGGCGTGCCGGCCGACATCCAGAACGCGCAGGGTGACAAGAGCTCGTTCCAGACGATCGCGGACGGCATGATCTCCAGCGGGGTCCGGGTGCTGATGATCGTGAACCTGGACTCCGGCACCGGCAAGGCGGTCCTGGACAAGGCGAAGAAGGCCGGGATCGCCACGATCGACTACGACCGGCTCACGCTCAGTGGCGGCGCCGACTACTACGTCAGTTTCGACAATGTGGCGGTCGGCAAGTTGCAGGGCGAGGGTCTGGTGAAGTGCCTGACCGACATGCGGTACGCCAAGCCGGTGGTGGCCGAGCTCAACGGTGCGCCGACCGACAACAATTCCACGCTGTTCAAGCAGGGGTACGACTCGGTGTTGCAGCCGAAGTTCGACTCGGGTGAGTACGTGAAGGGTCCGGACCAGTCGGTGCCGGATTGGGACAATGCGCAGGCCGGCACGATGTTCGAGCAGATGCTGACGCAGAGTAGGGACATCAAGGGGGTCCTCGCGGCCAACGACGGCCTGGGCAACGCCGTCATCTCCGTACTGAAGAAGAACAAGCTGAACGGCAAGGTGCCGGTGACCGGGCAGGACGCCACCGTGCAGGGGCTGCAGAACATCCTCGCCGGCGACCAGTGCATGACCGTCTACAAGGCGATCAAGCAGGTGGCCGACGCCGCCGCCGACCTCGCCATCTCGCTCGCCAAGGGCGAGAAGAAGACGGTCTCCCAGAGCATCAAGGACCCGGAGTCCGGCAAGGACGTCCCGGCCGTTCTGATCAGTCCGAAGGCGATCTTCAAGGAGAACGTCAAGGACGTCGTCGCCGACGGCTTCGTGACCAAGGCTCAGCTCTGCACCGGCGACTTCGCGAAACTGTGCACCGAGAACGGCGTGTGAGCTGACCCCGGGACGACGCCGCAGCACGCCACCGCCCACGCCCGGCCGGGGCGTGGGCGGCGCCGCACCGAAGAAGGAGAACCATCCGTGGCCGCGACACCCCTGCTGGAGGTGCGCGGGATCGACAAGAGCTTCGGTCCCGTGCAGGTGCTCCACGACGTCGGAATGAACGTCTATCCCGGCGAGGTCACCGCGCTCGTCGGCGACAACGGCGCCGGCAAGTCGACCCTGGTCAAGTGCGTCAGCGGCATCTACACCATGGACGCGGGCACGGTGACCTTCGACGGCGAACAGGTGGCCATCCACAGTCCCCGCGACGCCGCGGCGCTGGGCATCGAGGTCGTCTACCAGGACCTCGCGCTCTGCGACAATCTGGACATCGTCCAGAACATGTTCCTCGGCCGCGAGCGGGTACGCGGCATCGTGCTCGACGAACCCACCATGGAACAGATGGCCAGCGACACGCTCGCCAGCCTCTCCGTGCGTACGGTCAAATCCCTGCGCCAGCTCGTCGCCAGCCTCTCCGGCGGCCAGCGGCAGACCGTGGCGATCGCCAAGGCCGTGCTGTGGAACAGCCGGATCGTCATCCTGGACGAGCCGACCGCGGCGCTCGGCGTGGCACAGACCGCCCAGGTGCTCGAGCTCGTCCGTCGCATGGCCGACAACGGGCTCGGCGTGGTGCTCATCTCGCACAACATGAACGACGTGTTCGCCGTCTCGGACCGCATCGTCGCGCTCTACCTCGGCCGGACCGCCGCCCAGGTGAAGACCACGGACGTCACCCACTCCCAGATCGTCGAGTTGATCACCTCGGGCCGCAGCGGAAACCTCGGCCTGCCCCCCGAGAGGCCGGCCGCCGCGGGCTTCATCGACATCACCCCTCCGGGAGCCCACGCATGACGACCGCGTACTCATCCCCGATGCGGGTGGCCGAGCCCACGGTCGCCGGCCACCTGCACGACTACTGGGGGCGCGTCCGCGGCGGGGACATCGGCAGTCTCCCCGCGATCCTGGGGCTCATCGTGCTCTGCCTGATCTTCGGGATCGCCCGGCCGACGTTCTTCAGCGCCGTCAACTTCGCGAATCTCTTCTCGCAGGGCGCGGCCGTCATCTTCATCGCCATGGGTCTGGTGTTCGTCCTGCTGCTGGGCGAGATCGACCTGTCCGCCGGTTTCGCGAGCGGCGTCTGCGGCGCGGTCATGGCCATCCTGCTCACCGACCAGGGCTGGCACTGGTACTCGGCCATCCCGGTCGCCCTGGCGACGGGCCTGGCCATCGGCTTCACCCTCGGCTTCCTGGTGTCGAAGCTGGGCATCCCGTCGTTCATCGTCACCCTGGCGGGCTTCCTGGCCTTCCAGGGCATCCTGCTGGTGCTGCTCAGCGGCGGCAAGAACATCTCGGTCCGCGACCCGTTCGTGCTGTCGCTGGCCAACAACAACATGCCGGCCGGCCTGAGCTGGACGCTCACCGCCGTCGCGATCATCGGGTACGCGGCGGTGCAGCTCGTGCGGTTCCGGGGCAGGGCCGTGCGCGGGCTGGTCACCGAGCCGATGGGTATCGTGCTGGCACGCATCGCCGGGCTGGCCGCGCTGCTGGTCGCCGCGGTCGCCGTACTGACCCAGGAGCGCAGCATCAACCCGTTGATCATCTCGGTGAAGGGTGTGCCGATCGTCGCCCCGCTCATCGCGGTGGCGCTGATCGTGTGGACGTTCGTGCTGGGGCGCACCACATTCGGTCGGCACGTCTACGCCGTCGGCGGCAACAAGGAGGCCGCCCGCCGCGCCGGCATCGCGGTCGACCGGATCCGCATCTCGGTCTTCGTGATCGGTTCGTTCATGGCGGCGATCGGCGGCATCATCGCGGCCAGCCGGGCCAACTCCGTCGACCCGAACTCCGGCGGCAGCAACGTGCTGCTGTACGCGGTCGGCGCGGCCGTCATCGGCGGCACCAGCCTCTTCGGCGGCAAGGGCCGGGTGCTGGACGCGGTGATCGGCGGCGCGGTGATCGCGGTCATCGACAACGGCATGGGCCTGATGGGCTTCAGCGCCGGTCAGAAGTTCATCTTCACCGGACTCATCCTTTTGCTCGCGGCGAGCGTCGACGCGCTGTCCCGCCGCAGAGCGGCCGCCACCGGTAACCGATGAAGGCCGCGCCCAGCCAGGAGGAGGTACGCCGGCACAACCTGGGTACGTTGCTGCGTTATGTTCACATTCATGGTGCTACGTCCCGTGCCGAGCTGACCACCAAGCTGGGCCTCAACCGCAGCACCATCGGCGCCCTGACCGCGGACCTGACCGCCGTCGGCCTGGTCACCGAGAAGGGTCAGCGCGAGACCGGCCGGGCCGGGCGCCCGTCGCTGCTCGTGCGGCCCGAGTCGGCGATGGTGTACGCGTACGCCCTCAACATCGAGGTGGACCGGCTGCGCGCCGCCCGGGTCGGCCTCGGCGGGGTGATCCTGGACCGGCGCGAGGCCCCACGCCCCCGGGAGATGCAGGTCGTCGACGCGGTGCGGCCGCTCGCGGGCTTCATCCACGAGATGCGCAAGGACGTGCCGGACGGCGCCCGCTACGTCGGCGCCGGACTGGCGGTCGCGGGCATGGTGCGCCGCGCGGACGGCATGGTGCGGCTCGCGCCCCCGATCGGCTGGGTCGACCAGCCCGTCGGCGACGCGCTGGTCGAGGAGATCGGCGGCGACGTCGGCCCGATGGTCGTCGGCAACATCGCCGACGTGGCGGCGCTGGTCGAGCACAGCCGCGGCGCGGCCGCCGGCCGCGAGAACGTCATCTACCTGTACGGCGACGTCGGCGTCTGCGCGGGCATCATCGCCGGCGGCCGGCGCATCACCGGGCACGGCGGGTACGGCGGCGAGGTCGGCCACATGGTGATCAACCCCGGAGGCAACCCCTGCAGCTGCGGCTCGCGAGGCTGCTGGGAGACGGAGATCGGCGAGTATCCGCTGCTCAGGCTGGCCGGCCGGGAGGACCGCAGCGGCCGGGAGGCGGTGCTCGGCGTGGTCGAGGCGGCGATGCGCGGCGACTGGGCGGCCCAACAGGCGGTCCGGCACGTGGGCGAGTGGATCGGCCTCGGTGTCGGCAACCTGGTCAACATCTTCAACCCGGAGGCGGTGATCTTCGGCGGCACGCTGCGCGACGTGTACCTGGTGGCGGCTGCCCAGATCCGGTCTAGGCTCAACGAGGTCGCCCTGCCTGCCTGCCGCGAACACATCCGGCTGCGGACGCCGGAACTCGGCGCCGACGCGGCCCTCATCGGCGCCGCCGAGCTGGCCTTCGAGAAGCTTCTGGAGGATCCGCTGCTGGGCGCGACCGGCTAGAGTGCGGCCGTGAGCATGCGCGCCTCCGACGAGGACCGGCAGCGGATCATGGCCGCCCTGGAGCGGCACACCGGCGCCGGCCGGCTGACCCTGGACGAGTTCACCCAGCGCGTGGGCGTGGCCGCCGACGCCCGCACGCTCGACGAGCTCGCCGCCGTGGTGAGCGACCTGCCCGCCGAGGAGGCCGAGGAGCGGCAGCGGCGCGAGTTCCTGCTGCTGCTGGCGATCGCGGTCGTCACCCTTGTTCTGCTGGGTGCGTTCCTGGGCCTGCGCTAGACCCGACCGGCGGCGTGCCGTGCCACGAGTCCCACAGCGCCGCGTAGGAACCACCGGCGGCGACCAGCTCGTCGTGCGAGCCCAGCTCGGTGATCCGCCCGTCCTCCACCACGGCCACGCGGTCCGCGTCGTGGGCCGAGAAGAGCCGGTGCGCGATCGCGACGACCGTACGCCCCTTCAGCACCGCCGCCAGTGACCGCTCCAGATCCCGGGCAGCCCGCGGGTCCAGCAGCGCGGTGGCCTCGTCGAGCACGAGCGTGTGCGGATCCGCGAGCACCAGCCGCGCCAGCGCGACCTGCTGCGCTCTCGCGGCCGAAAGGCTCACCCCGCCCGCGCCGACCGCCGTGTCCAGACCGTCGGGCAGCTCGTCCGCCCAGGCCAGGGCGTGTACGGCGGCCAGCGCCTGCCGGACGTCGGCGGTCGACGAACCGGGCCGGACCATCGCGATGTTGTCGCGCAGCGTACCCATGAAGACGTGGTGTTCCTGGCTGACGAGGGCGACCTCCGTACGCAACCGGTCCAGGGGCAGACCGGCCAGCGCGACCCCACCGACGGTGAGCGAGCCACCGCCGGGCGTGTGCACTCCGGCGAGCAGCCGGCCCAGGGTGGACTTGCCCGCCCCGGACGGCCCGACGATCGCCAGCCGCTCCCCCGGCGCGATCGTGAGCGAGATGCCGTGCAGGACCTCCCGGCCCTCGACATAGGAGAAGCGCACATCCTCGGCGACGATCTCGGCACCGCGCGGGGTCAGCGAGGTCGACGCCGGGGTGCGGAACGAGACGCCGAGCAGCCGGGCCAGCGACGCCGCGCCGACCTGCAGCTCGTCCAGCCAGCCGAGGAAACGGTCGACCGGGTCGACCAGCATCTGGGCGTAGAGCACCGCGGCGGTGACCTGGCCGAGGCTGACCCAGCCCCGCAGGTAGAACCAGCCGCCGAGCAGCAGCGTGCCGACCACCGGTAGCACGTAGCCGATCTCGATGGACGGCATCCACACCGTGCGCAGGAACAACGTGTACCGCTCGGTCCGCCACGAGCGGCGCAGGTCGCCGTCCGTACGGCGGATGCGCTGCCGCTGGCGCCGCAGCGCGTCGACCGTCCGGGCTCCCTCGACGGTCTCCGCGAGACCGTCCGTGACCTGCGAGTACGCGGCGTTCTGCCGCAGATAGCCGAACGCTGCCCGGCGCAGGTACCAGCGGGTGGACCAGGTCAGGATCGGCACGGCGATCAGCAGCGGCAGCGCGAGCAGGGGGCTCACCAGGATCAGCGCGCCGACGGCCAGCGACGCGGTGATCATGGCGATCAGCGTCTCCGGCACCGCGAAGCGCAGGCAACGGGAGAGCGCGTCGACGTCGCGCGAGGTTCGGGTGAGCAGATCCCCCGTGCCTGCCCGCTCCACAGTGGACAGCGGAATCCGGAGGACCCGGTCGACGAAGTCCTCCCTCAGCTCGGCGAGGATCTGCTCGCCGAGTCTTGCCGAGGCAAGGTACGCGAACCGCACCAGCACGGCC
Organism: Couchioplanes caeruleus; assembly: GCF_003751945.1. NCBI lineage: Bacteria > Bacillati > Actinomycetota > Actinomycetes > Micromonosporales > Micromonosporaceae > Couchioplanes > Couchioplanes caeruleus. The sequence continues at coordinate 3,353,826 of NZ_RJKL01000001.1, forward strand.
TGCAACACCACGAAGACCGCGATGACGGCGGCGATCCGGTCCACCGTCCGCACGCCGGCGTGGTGCTGGATCGACTCGACCAGCTCGCCGAGCAGCCGCGGGCCGACCAGGCCGGTCATGGCGGCCAGCGCGTGCAGGACCACCGTCGTGGTGAGCGCGCGCGGATGCCGGCGGAACAGCTCGCGGGCGTACCGGCGCACCTGGCGGGAGTCCGCCACCGGGAGCGCGTTGCTCACTCGCGCAGCACCGTCCTCGCGTAAGCGAAGCTGCCGTCCAGCAGTTCGCGATGGGTTCCCTCGGCGATCACCACCCCGTCCTCGACGTAGAGGACGTGATCGGCGCGGTCCAGCACCAGCGGGCTGGTCGAGCAGACGACCGTCGTGCGGCCGTGGCGGGCGGCCCCGAGCCGGGCCGCGATACGCGCCTCGGTATGCGCGTCCACGGCGCTGGTCGGTTCGACCAGCACGAGGATCTCCGGGTCGGCGACGAGGGCGCGGGCGAGCCGCAACCGCTGCTGCTGTCCTCCGGAGAAGCTGCGGCCCCGCTCCGCGACCTCGCTGTCCAGGCCGTCGGGCAGCGCCTCCACGACGTCGGCGGCGGACGCCTCGGCCAGGGCGGCCAGGGCGCGCCCGGTGCCCTCCGGATCAAGATCCTCGCGCAACGGCCCGGAGAACAGCCGGGCGTCGTTGTCGGCCACCACGATCCGCTCGCGCACGCTCGCCAGATCAAGATCCTTCAACGGTACGCCGGCAAGCGTCGTCCCCGCGCCGGCCGCGGTGTAGTGGCCGAGCCGATCCGCGATGGTGACCGCGTCGGCCGGCACCGCGGCCGCGATCGCGGTGACCATCCCCGGCCGGACGACCACACCGGACACCGGATCGACCAGCTCACCCCGCTCCGGGGCGGGCCTCGGCAGGGACGGCCCGCGCAGGTCCGAGCGGACCCGCAGCATCGACACGACGCGGCGCCCCGACACGTGGCCGCGGGTCAGCTTGTCGATCGTCTCGGTGAGCTGGCGCAGCGGGGAGACCAGGAAGGCCGCGTACCCGTAGAAGGAGACGAGCTGGCCCACGGTGATCCGCCCGGAGATCGCGAAGCGTGCACCCAGCCAGGTGACCAGCACCAGGAAGATGCCGGGCAGGAGCACCTGCGCCGCGTCGAGCAGGCACTCCACCCAGGCCACGCGCACCCCGGCCGCCCGCAGCCGCTGCGACTCGGCGCGGTAGCGCCCCGACATCACCGGCTCGCCGCCGACGCCGCGCAGCACCCGCAGGCCGCCGACCAGGTCGGTGGCGTGGGCGGTGAGCCGGCCCTGCTGCTCCCGGTACGCCTGCTGGCGCCGGTGCAGGGGCCGGATCAGCAGGCTGACGACGGCCATCAGCACGGGGATGCCGAGCACCACCACGAGGCCCAACGGGACCGAGGTGAGCAGCAGGATCGTGGTGACGGTGAGGACGGCGACGACCGAGCCGACACCCCGGGCGGTGATGTCGATGGCGTTGCCGATGTGGGTGATGTCCGCCGTACCGATGGCCACGACCTCGCCCGCGTCGAGCCGCCGCGGCAACGCGACGCCGAGCCGGCCGGCCTGCCGGACCGCGACCTGCACCGTACGGTAGGCGGCCGAGAGCCAGTTGAAGACGGCCCGGCGGTGGCGCAGCAGGCCGGCGCCGGCCTGCACGAGGCCCACGGTCAGCAGGACCATGCTCCAGATCAGCAGCTCGCGGCCGTCGCGCTCGGTCAGCCCGGCGTCGATGGCCCGGCCGATGACGGCGGGCACGAAGGCCTGGCAGACCATCCAGACCACCGCGAAGAGGATCGCGGCGCTGACGGATACCCATGTGCGCCGGGCGAGCCACCCCAGATAGCGGGTGGCGGACCGGTGGTCAGGAGAGCCGGGATCGGCGGGGGGCAGATCTCGCATCGCCCTTCGACGTTACGTAACCCCGCCGTCACGATCCAGCGCGTTATCTGTCGACCGGCGAGAAATCCCACACGTGCGGAGAGCGCGCCACGAGGTTTGCCGGAGGCGCCGGAAGGGCAGCGGGATTGTTCCGCCACTTCGAGATGACCACAATGCGTAGATCCGTGGAGGAGAAGACCTCGCTCGACACGTGCGAGGGCAGCACCTCCAGCTTCGGCAGCGCCACGTCGCACACCCAGCTCAGCAGCTCGTCGAAGCCGCCGCGCGAGGCGCGCACCTCCCACATTCGCGCGATCATGCTCGCTTCCTACCCCGCCACAGCGATCGAGGTCAATGACATCGCCGAATCGGCCGGCAGATCGAGCCGACTGGGAGCCACGCCGGCCGCGACGAGATGCGACCCGAGGGCGGCGACCATCGCACCGTTGTCCGTGCACAACTGCGGACGGGGTACGCGTACCCGTACGCCCAGCTTCGCCGCGCGCTCCTCGGCCAGCAGCCGCAGCCGCGAGTTCGCCGCGACCCCGCCGCCGATGATCAGCGTCTCGACGCCGTGCTCCCGGCACGCGTCCAGGGCCTTCGCGGTGAGCACGTCGCAGACCGCATCCTGGAAGCTCGCGGCCACGTCGGCGACCGGCACCGGCTCGCCGCTGCGCTCCCGCGCCTCCACCCAGCGCGCCACCGCCGTCTTCAGGCCCGAGAACGAGAAGTCGAACCGGTGCTCGGCCTGATCTTTCGGCGCGGTCAGGCCGCGCGGGAACGCGATCGCCCGCGGATCGCCGTCACGGGCCGTACGGTCGATCACCGGCCCGCCCGGAAAGCCCATCCCCAGCAACCGCGCGACCTTGTCGAACGCCTCCCCCGCGGCGTCGTCGATGGTGGCGCCGAGCGGCGTCACCCCCGCGGTCAGATCGTCGACGAGCAGCAGCGACGAGTGCCCGCCCGAGACGAGCATCGCCACCGCGGGCTCCGGCAGCGGCCCGTGCTCGAGGGTGTCCACGGCGACGTGAGCGGCGAGATGGTTGACGCCGTAGATCGGCTTCTCCGCGGCGAGGGCGTACCCCTTGGCGGCGGCGACCCCGACGAGCAGCGCACCCGCCAGGCCGGGCCCGGCCGTCACGGCGATCGCATCGATGTCGGCGAGCGTGACACCGGCGTCGTCCAACGCCCGGCGCATGGTCGGCACGATGGCCTCCAGATGCGCCCGGCTGGCGACCTCGGGCACCACCCCGCCGAACCGCGCATGTTGATCCACACTGGAGGCCAGCGCGTCGGCGAGCAGGGTGTGCCCACGGACGATGCCGACGCCGGTCTCGTCGCAGGAGGTCTCGATTCCGAGGACCAGAGGCTCGTCAGGCATCGCGCATCATCACCAGGGCGTCCGTGTTGGTCGGTTGGTAGTAGCCGCGCCGGATCCCGACTGGCTCGAAGTCGTACGCGGCGTAGAGCTGTTGCGCGGGCCGGTTGTCCACGGCCACCTCGAGCAGCACCTTGCGCTTCCCGGCCCGCTCGAGGAGTGCCTCGAGCAATGCCCGGCCCAGACCCCGCTGCTGGGCCTCGCGCTTGACGCCGATGGTCTGTACCCAGCTCTCCTGCTCGTCGACGACCGCCAGCCCGGCATAGCCGAGAAGTTCGTCGTCCTCCCGGGCCACGACGTAGAAGTGACGCTGGGCCAGCTCATTCCAGAACATGGCCGCTGACCACTTCACCGGCCCGAAGAGATCCTCCTCCATCGGCAGCACATCGGCGATGTGCCACCACCGGAACCGCTCGATCGCCATCAGGGCAGCACATGCTTGCGGGCGGAGGGCTCGACCGCATCCGGCCGGCGCAGATAGAGCGGGGTGAGCGGTTCACCCGCCGCCCCGGCCCGGATCTTGTCGAGCGCCAGGGCGATCAGTGCCTCGCCCGGCGGATGCAGAAGCCGGCCCTCGATCGGCACCCCGAAGACGTCGCTGTACTTCAGCGCGCCCTCGCCGACGGCGCGATCGGCATCGACGGGCACCTCGGCGGGCTTCGCGACGTCGGGCTCGGTCACCCGCTTGCCGTCGACATAGGTGGCGAAATAGACCTCCCGCCGCCGCGCGTCGGTCGCGACCAGAACCCGGCCCGGCCCGGCCGCACGGCCGAGAGCATCGAGCGAGCAGATCCCGTACGTGGGAACGCCCAGCGCCTGCCCCATGCTCGCGGCGGTGGCGAGACCCACGCGCAGGCCGGTGAACGGGCCGGGGCCGAGCCCGGCGACGATCGCACCGAGCTGGGCCGGGCGGGCGCCGGCGTCGGCGAGGACGGCGCGGATCTGCGGTGCCAGCAACTCACCGTGCGCCCGCGGGTCGACCACCCGCCGCTCACCGAGGCCGGTCAGGCCGGCATCGGTGACCTCCGCGAGGGCGGCGGTGACCGCGGGCGTGGAGGTGTCCAGAGCGAGTACGAGCACCAGGAAACAGTAGCGGCAGCGGGTTGCCGGGGCGGCCGCGAGGCTGCCCCTGAGGCGCTTCACCGCGCGACGATGCCTGGTCACATCCGGGCTGACGCCTTCCCTGCTCCGCTGCGTCCCGGCAGCGGGGGCGGCGAGCGATCATTCCCTCACCGGCCGCCTGGCCCGGCTCCCGGCTCAGGCGCCGGCTTCGGCGGCGGCTCGGGGGTCCCAGTCGATCGGCGGGCGCCCGGCGTCGGCGAGCGCCTTGTTGGCGGCGCTGAACATGCGGGCGCCGAGGAAGTCCTTGCCGCCGTTGAGAGGACTCGGATGACCGGATTCGATCACCGTGTGCGCCGGATTGGTCACCAGGGCGGCCTTCTTCCGCGCATACGACCCCCAGAGCAGGAACACCACCCGCTCCCGCCGAGCGTTCAGGGCACGGATCGTGGCGTCCGTGAACACCTCCCAACCCCTGTTCTTGTGTGACGCCGCGGCTCCCGCGCGCACGGTGAGCACCGCATTGAGCAGCAGCACGCCCTGCCGCGCCCACCCGGTGAGATCTCCGCTGGTCGCGGGCGGCACCCCGACGTCGGCGGCAAGCTCCTTGTAGACGTTGCGCAGCGACGGAGGCACCCGCACTCCCTCACGGACGCTGAAGCTCAGGCCGTGCGCCTGCCCCGGCCCGTGGTACGGGTCCTGCCCGAGAAGCAACACCCGGGTCCGCTCGGGCGGGCAGAGCCGGTACGCCGCGAAAAGATCCTCCACCGGCGGGTAGACGGTGTGCTGGGCATACTGCTCGGCCACGAAGCTGCCCAGCGCCTCCGTGGCGGCGGGGTCGAGGAACGGCGTCAGCTCCGCACGCCAGGCGGGCGGCAGCAGATCGGGCAGATTCACATGATCTCCGGGGGTCTGGAAGGCCGAGGGAACGGTCATGGTTTCCGGGGCAGGCCCGGTCGGCCCGGAGCCTGCCGATGATCGCCGTATGGCACGAGGTCGGCCATCGGCGGGATCACAGCGTCGCGGCGGGGTCGTCGAGTCTCCTTCGGCACCAAGGCGCGGTGCAGCACGAACACGTGGTCATCGGCGGCGGCGAACTCGGCGGCGACGGCGAAGAACTCGGCGGCGACGGCGACGGCGCCGTCGCCGGGGCGTGGGTCGACCGCCGCGTCCAGCGCATCGAGCAGTTCCTTGCGGAGGTGGCACCGCTGTCGACCCGCCTCACCTACCGCCGCACCTGGGCGCGGAGGACCCGGCGGCGGAGGCGACGAGAAGGAAGCGTCGATCATCGGGTCACAGCTTCTCGAGGCGGGCCGCCCAGTCTCCGCCGTGGGGCATCAGGTCGATCACCCGGGTGTCGTCGTCGAGGCGGTCGATGCGCACCGCGAGATACTCGTCGTTGAGCTGCTCGACCAGGCCCGCACCCCACTCCACAACGGTGACCGCGCCGTCGGCGGAGGCGTCCAGGTCGAGATCGTCGATCTCCGCGCGCGGGTCGGCCGCATCACCCAGCCTGTACGCGTCCGCGTGCACCAGCGGAACCTCGCCCCCACGCTCCCGATCGGGCCGGTGCACCCGGGCGATCACGAACGTCGGCGACGTGATGTCGCCGAGCACCTTCAGCCCGGCGCCGATGCCCTGCACCAGCGCGGTCTTGCCGGCGCCGAGCGGACCGGTCAGCAGCAACAGATCTCCGGGGCGCAGCAGGGCCGCGAGCCGGCGACCGAACGCGCGCGTGTCGTCCACAGTGGGCAGGCGGATGCCGGTTGTGTTCAAGACACCCGCTCCAGGAAGGGAATCAGCGCGGCGTTGACCTCGTCCGCCTTCTCGAGCATGACCACGTGGCCGCTGTTGTCGATCTTCAATAGCTCGGCGTCGGGAAGCCTCCTGAGGATGTCCTCCGAGTGCGCCACCGGGGTCAGGTAGTCCTTCGTGCCGACCAGCACCAGCACCGGCACGGCTTTGAGCGCCGACAGGGCCGGGAACCGGTTGTGCGTGTAGAGCGTGCGCAGATACTTGGTCAAGGTCTCGACCGATGTCTTGGAGTTCATCTGCTCCACGAAGGTGACCAGCGAGGGGCTGGGCCGGGAATCGCCGAATCCGTACCGCCGGGTCAGCAGCCAGGCGAGATCGGACGAGGCGAGCCGGGCCCGCTCGATCACCGGTCCCCCGAGCCGCGCCGCCCCGCCCCACAGCGGGATGAACGGCGCACTGACGCGGGCGGCCAGCGTGGGCAGACCAAGCTTGGCCTTGTCGATGAGGCCGGCCGATGTGGACATGAGCACCACGCCGGTGACCCGCTCGCCGAACCATTCCGGATACTGCTCGGCGAACGCCATGATCGTCATGCCGCCCATCGAATGCCCGACCAGGATGATGCGCCCCTCCGGCACGGTCGCGTCGAGCACCGCCGCCAGCGACTTCCCTAGCGCCGCGATGTCGTAGTCACCGGACTGCAGGCGACTGGACCGGCCGTGACCCGGCTGATCGTAGAAGACGAGCCGGTGCTCCCCCAGCTCGGTGAGCGCCTGCCGCTGGAAGTAGAAGGTGCCCATGTCCAGGGCGAAGCCGTGCACGAAGACGATCGTGGGCTTCGCGCCGGCCTGCTGGGGCTCGACGATCTCCACGTGCAGCTCGGTGCCGTCGGCCGCGGTGACGGTGAGCCGTTCGTCGTGCGGCTGTTCACCGAACTCCTCGTCGGCGTGCGGGTCACCGGGCGCGTTGACCGACTTGCGCACCAGCGCCCGCTCGACCGCGAACGCGGTGGCGAGCCCGGCCGCCGCGACACCGATGACCGCACCGGCGATCCCGACCTGCTTCGCCCGCCGCCGCGGACCGGACCGGCCCGTCCGCGACGAGGAACGGGCGGACGGTTTGACGGGCCTCATCCAGCCTCCTCAGGACTCATCCAGCGGCTCCACAAGACTCGAGATCCACCCGGCCTACTCACGGCTCGAGATCCACCCGGCCTACTCACGGCCCGAGATCCACCCGACCTGCTCACGGCCCGGGGCCTGACCGACCCGCTCCCGGCTCGAGACCCGACCGACCCGCTCCCGGCCCGACCGACCCGCTCGCCTACGCCGAGGGCGAGTGGACGGGATCTGCACGCCGCGAGAGACAGTGCCCCATCCGGCATCCGCAAGCTCATCCGGCCCTCCCCAGAACCCCAGCCGGCTCCCGCAAGATCATTCAGCCGTCTCCTCGGGCGACGGAACACCCGCCGAGCCGTCGTAGATGCGCGGCACCCGCGACCCACCGAAGCGCGTGACGATCTCGTAATTGATCGTGCCGATCGCCTCGGCCCAGTCGGTCGCCGTCGGCTCGCCGTCGTCGCCGGCGCCGAACAGGACCGCCACGTCGCCCACCGCGATCGGGTCGTCACCGCAATCCAGCACGAACTGGTCCATGCACACCCGGCCCGCGATGTGGCGCACCGCGCCGCCGAGCCACACCGGCCCCGCATTGGAGGCATGCCGCGGCACGCCGTCGCCGTAGCCGAGCGGCACCAGCGCCAGGGTCGTCTCGCGGGCGGTGTGGTACGCATGCCCGTACGAAACTCCCTGCCCGGCCGGGACCCGCTTGGTGAGCGCGACCCGCGCCCGGGCCGTCATCGCCGGGCGCAACCCGGCCGGCGGCGGGCCCGGCAGCGGCGACAGCCCGTAGATGGCCACGCCCGGCCGGACCAGGTCGTAGTGGGAGTCGGGGCGGGTGAGGGTCGCCGCCGAGTTGGCGATGTGGCGGTAGCGCGGCTCGACGCCGTAGCGCTCCGCGGTCGCCAGCCCCTCGGCGAAGACCGCGAGCTGTCGGTCGATCGTCTCGTGACCGGGCGCGTCGGAGCACGCGAAGTGACTCCAGATCCCGACGACCTCCAGGTCTTGATCGGCCTGGGCCTTCGCGGCCGCCTCCACCAGGGCGGGCCACTCGGCCGGCGTCGAGCCGCCGCGAGACAGGCCGGTATCGAGCTTGAGATGCACGCGGGCCGGGCGCCGGACCCGGCGGGCGGCCGCGACCACCTCGTCGAGCTGCGCCAGGCTGCCCGCGTTGAGGTCCACCTCGGCCTCGACGCCCTCGTGCAGCGGCAACCCCGGCCCGAGCAGCCAGGCCAGCATGGGAGAGGTGAGCCCGGCCCTGCGCAACGTGAGGGCCTCGTCGAGGGTGGCCACACCCAGCCAGGTGGCACCGCCGGCGAGGGCCGCGCGGGCGGCCGGCAGCATGCCGTGCCCGTAGCCGTCGGCCTTGACCACGGCCATGACCTCGGCGCTCGTGCCGGCGCACAGCGTCGCCACATTGTCCCGGATTGCGTCGAGGTCGATCCGGATCTCGGCCTGCCACATGCTCATCAGCCTACTGACCGGGTCCGACAGAACCGCGTCACCGCAGGTCCGCCAGGACGGGACGCAGCGCGGCGGCCACGTCGGAGGCCGTGGCCGGGCCGTCCAGCCCGGCCCTGCGCCCGGCCAGGCCGTGCACGTACGCCGCCGCCACGGCCGCCCGCTGAGCGGGAACTCCCGCGGCGAGCAGCGAACCCAGCAATCCCGCCAGCACGTCGCCCGATCCGGCGGTCGCCAGGTCGGCGGTGGCCGTGGGATTGGCCCACGCCTCGCCGGACGGCGTCGCCACGATGGTGCGGTCCCCCTTCAGCAGGACGACCGCGTTCATCCACGCGGCGAGCCGGCAGGCGGCGCCGACCCGGTCGGCGCCCGGCGCCTCCCCGGCCAGCCGGGCGAACTCCCGGTCGTGCGGGGTGATCACCAGGGGCGCGTCCCGTCGCAGGCCGGCGGCGTGCTGCCCGTCGACCAGCAACGTCAGCGCGTCGGCGTCGAGCAGGACGGGCACCGAGCTGGCCAGGACGCTGCGCAGCTCCCGACGCGCGTCGTCGCCGGTCCCGAGCCCGGACCCGCACACCCAGGCCTGTACACGTCCGGCGTCGGCGACCCGCTCCGCGGCGATCACCGACGGATGCCGGCGCACCACCTCACGCCCGGCGCTGCCCGCGTAGCGCACCAGGCCGGTCGGGCCGGCCAGCGCGCCGGCGACGGAGAGCACCGCCGCGCCCGGATACGTCGCCGAGCCGGTCGCCAGGCCCACCACGCCACGGGAGTACTTGTCCGAGGTGGCGCCCGGGCGGGGCCACCACGAGACGACGTCGGACGCGTCGGGGACGCGTACGGCGGCGGTCGTGCGCAGCGTCGCACCCAGGCCGATGTCCACCAGGTCGACGTGGCCCGCCCGCGCGGCGGCGGGACCCACCACATGCGCGGGCTTAAGGCATCCGAAGGTCACCGTGACGTCGGCGTGCACCGCGTCGCCCGGCACGTCGCCGGTGTCCACCGACACCCCGCTCGGCACATCCACCGCCACGACCGGAGGCCGCGCGCCGTCCCGCGCGCGCAAGGCACCGAGCCGGGCGACCAGTGCCGCCGCCTGAGGTCGCAGGCCACCGCTCGCGCCGATGCCGACAATGCCGTCGACGACGAGATCCGCGCGGTCCGGCAGGTCGGCGACCACACGGCCACCCGCCTGACGCAGCGCGGCGAGCCCGGCGACGTGGGCGCGCTCAGGACTGAGGAGGACAGCCCGAACCGCTGCGCCACGCGCGGCCAGCCGGGCACCCGCAAAGAGGGTGTCGCCGCCGTTGTCGCCGCTGCCCACCAGGAGCACGACCGTCGCGCCGTAGACGCCGCCACCGTCGCGCAACAGCAGCGCACAGCGACGCGCCAGACCGGCCGCGGCGCGCTGCATGAGTGAACCGTCGGGCAGGGTCGCCATCAGGGCCTTCTCCGCCGAGCGTACGTCCGCAACCCGCCATGCCTGCCGCATCCGCGCTCCTGTGCCGTCTCAGGCCTCGGCGACCACCATGGCCGAGGCGATGCCGCCGTCGTGGGACAGCGACAGATGCCACCGGTTGACCCCCCGCTCGACGGCCACCGCCGCGACCGTACCGGATACGGTCAGCCACGGCCTGCCGTCCGGATCCGAGACGATCTCGCAGTCGTGCCACCGCAACCCCGCGGGCGCGCCGAGGGCCTTGGCCACTGCTTCCTTGGCCGCGAAGCGTGCGGCCAGCGACTCCGCCGACCGCGGGTTGCCGGACGGCGTCGTCCGCTCCGCGTCGGTGAAGAGCCGGTCCGCAAGCAGGGGCGTGCGCTCCAGTGCCCGGGCGAACCGCTCGACCAGCACCACGTCGATCCCGCAAGACACGATCACACCACCAACCCTATCGGGACCGGTTGTCCACAACCCGGGTCTCGGACGCGGTTGTCCACAGCCCGGAAACGACACGGCCGCCGTTTCCCTAGCCTCGTCGCCGGCGAGCCCACCCCGGGTTCGCCACGTTGCCGATGGAGGCTGCCGATGAGACCGGATTTCGAGGTGGACACCGAGGGCGTACGCGACTGGGCAGCGGCGCTGACGACCGCAAGCGGCAATCTGCAGGCCGATCCGCCGTCGCCGGTGCCGGGTCCGCACTGGTCGGCCACCGACGCGGGTACGGTCGCCGCCGCGGCCGCCCAGCGTGCCCTGGCCGCCATAGCGAACGACATCATCACCACGGGACGCGCGGCCGCCGGCGCGGCCGGTGACTACGAGGCCGCCGACGCTTCCGCCGCCGCACGCCTCCGGGCCATCCGATGACCGTGCTGCGGGCGACCGACCCGGGCCACTGGGTGGAAGCGGCCCTGGCGTGGCGGTCCTGGGCGTCGGCGGCCGGGCGCTGGGCCGCCGAGGTCCGGCGCTGCGCGGCGGCGCTGCGCACGGTCTGGCGCGGCGCGGCGGCCGAGGCGGTCAGCGCCAGGCTGGCCCGGCTGCAACGCCTGCTGGACCTCTTCCGGCTCGGCTGCTGGGCGGCCGACCAGGCGCTGACCGAGTTCGCCGCGGCGCTGACCCGGGCCCGGGCCGATGACGACCTTCGGGCGGCCACGGCGGCGGACGCGACGGCCAGCGCGCTACTGCGCGGGTTGTTCCTGGTCCCGGCGTCGCCGCCGGGTGCCGATCCACCGGCCTGCACGGCGACTCCGGCGGAGGTGGGCCGGTGGTGGGCCGGCCTCGGCCCGGAGCAGCGCGAATGGCTGCTGGCCACCGAGCCGGGATGGATCGGGTCGCTCGACGGGGTTCCGGCCGCGGCGCGCGACCGCGCCAACCGGCTGCTGCTCGACGGGATGCACATCGAGGGCACGCTCGCGGAACGACTCGCGGACGGCGACGGCCCGCGGGCGTACCTGCTGGTGATCGACCCGGCGGGCGAGGGACGCGCGGTCGTCGCCCTGGGCGACCCCGACCGGGCGGAGAACGTCCTGACCCAGGTGCCCGGCATGACGGCCGACCTGGCGTCGTTCGGCGGCGAGCTGGCCCGTGCGGAACGGATCGCGGTCCGGGCGGGCGAGCTGGCGCCGGGCATCGCCACCAGTGCGGTCATGTGGCTGGGCTACGACGCCCCCGACTTCCTCGGCGAGGCGGCGAGCCGGTCACGGGCCGATGCCGGCGCCCTCGCCCTGCGACGCTTCCAGGACGGCCTCCGCGCCGGCCATGAGGGCCCGCCCGCGCGGCATACCGTGCTGGGGCACAGCTACGGGTCGCTGGTGGTCGGCGCCGCCGCGGCAAGCCCGGGCCTCGCCGCCGACAGCGTGGTCCTCGTCGGCTCGCCCGGGGTCGGCGTGGATTCCGCGGCGGACCTGCACGTCCCGGCCGGGGAGGTCTGGGCCTCGACCTCCCGCACGGATGTCATCCAGTGGGCGGCCGTCTCGCCGCGCAGCCTGGCGGAAGATCTGCTCACCGCCCACGCCCGGCCGGCAGGGGCGCTGCTCGCCTTCGGCCGCCCCGAGGACGACCTGTATCACGGCACGAACCCCGCCGAGCCCGCCTTCGGAGCCCGGCGGTTTCCGAGCCAGGCCGGCGCCGGCCACCTCGGTTACTGGGACGAAGGCGGCCCGGCGCTCGACGCGCTCACGAACATCACCCTGGGACGGTCCGATGTCATTCCACGGTGACGGACTTCGCCAGGTTGCGCGGCTGGTCGACGTCGTGACCGCGGGCGGCGGCGATCTCGCAGGCGAGGATCTGCAGCGGCACGGTGGTCATCAGCGGCGCGAGCAGGGTGGGCGTCCGGGGCACGAGGATCAGGTGGTCGGCGTACGCGGCAACGGCGTCGTCGCCGTCCTCCGCGATCACGATCGTCCGGGCTCCGCGGGCGCGCACCTCCTGGATGTTGGAGACGACCTTGTCACGCAGCACGCCCCGGCCGGCCGGCGACGGCACCACGCAGACCACCGGCGTGCCCTCGTCGATCAGGGCGATCGGGCCGTGCTTCAGCTCGCCGGCGGCGAAGCCCTCGGCGTGCATGTAGGCGAGCTCCTTGAGCTTGAGCGCGCCCTCGAGAGCGACCGGGAAGCCGACGTGGCGGCCGATGAAGAGCACGGTCGAGGCCGTCCGCAGATCGCGGGCCAGCGCCCGGACGCTCTCCATCTGGTCGAGCAGGTGGCGCAGGTCGTCCGGGGTGCGCTGGAGCCGCTCGACGACCGCCGCGACCTCGTCGGCGTACATGACGCCGCGGATCTGGGCCAGGTGCAGGCCGATGAGGTAACAGGCGACGAGCTGAGTGAGGAACGCCTTGGTGGAGGCGACCGCGATCTCCGGTCCGCCGTGGGTGTAGAGCACGGCGTCGGACTCACGCGGGATCGTCGAGCCGTTGGTGTTGCAGATGGCCAGCACGCGCGCCTTCTGGTCCTTGGCGTGGCGCAGCGCCATCAGGGTGTCCATGGTCTCGCCGGACTGGCTGATCACGATGACCAGCGTGGAGCGGTCGAGGATCGGGTCGCGGTAGCGGAACTCGCTGGCCAGCTCGACCTCGCACGGGATGCGTACCCAGTGCTCGATGGCGTACTTGGCGACCATGCCCGCGTTGTACGACGTGCCGCAGGCGATGATGAAGATCTTGTCGACGTCACGCAGGTCCTGGTCCGTGAGGCGCACCTCGTCGAGCACGATCTCGCCGCGGTCGGAGAGCCGGCCGAGCAGCGTATCGGCGATCGCCTGCGGCTGCTCGGCGATCTCCTTGAGCATGAAGTAGTCGTAGCCGCCCTTCTCGGCGGCCGAGGCGTCCCAGTCGATGTGGAATTCCTTGCCGGTCGCGGGCTCGCCGGTGAAGTCGGTGATCTCGATGGTGTCCGGAGTGATCAGGACGATCTGGTCCTGGCCCAGCTCGATGGCCTCGCGGGTGTGCTCGATGAAGGCGGAGACGTCGCTGGCGAGGAAGTTCTCCCCGTCGCCCCGGCCGACCACCAGCGGCGAGTTGCGGCGGGCGGCGACGACCGCGTCCGGCACGCCGAGATCGATCGCGAGCAGGGTGAAGGCCCCCTCGAGGCGGCGCACGGCGCGGCGCATGCCCTCGGCCAGGAGCTGCGGGCCCTCGACGTCGGTGCCGGATTCGCGCAGCGCGCGCATCTCGGCGGCGACCAGGTGGGCCGCGCACTCGGTGTCGGTGTCGCTGACGAACTCGATGCCGGTGGCCTCGAGCTCGGCGCGCAGCCGGGCGAAGTTCTCGATGATCCCGTTGTGGATCACCGCGACCCGCCCGTCGGCGGACAGGTGCGGGTGTGCGTTGCGGTCGGTGGGTCCGCCGTGGGTGGCCCAGCGCGTGTGCCCGATGGCGGTCGTTCCGGTGGCGATCCCGTCGCTCGCTCGCTCGGTCAGGGCCTTTTCGAGGTTTGCCAGCTTGCCGGCACGCTTCTCGGTCAGGATGACAGTGTCGTCGATGACCGCGACACCCGCGGAGTCATATCCGCGGTACTCCAGCCGACGGAGCCCGTCGAGGACGATTTGCAGCGCCGGACGGTTGCCGACGTAACCCACGATCCCACACATGTGGGGGAGCCTAGCGGACCTTCGCTCATGGCCGCTGCTCGAGAGGCATACTTTCGCGCATCGGACGTGATCGAAACATCCGTTCGGTCAGGTGTGGGCCGCTTCCCGTCCAGGTCCCGGGCAACCCTGACACGACCGGGTGATCCGTTCCTGGCGCCGGAGGCGTACCGTCGGCCAGACGCCTGCTCTGGAGAGACGATGAGCTATCCCCCGCCCTCGGACCCGACGCGCCCGCTCCCGCCGGAGCCGCCGTCGGGACAGCCCTGGTCGTCCCCGACCGGCGACCCGCTTGCGGCGCAGCCCCTGACCCCGCCGCAGAGCTCCCTACCGGGCGCCTCGCCAGACCAGCCGCCCGCCGGGACACAGGACGAACCACCGACCGCACTGCAGTATCCGGCGTCCGCGGAACCGGCCGCGCCGGCCTATCAGCCACCCGCCGTGCCGCAATACCAGCCAGGATATGCCTCGCTGCCCGAGATGCCGGCCAGCGCGCCACCCGACGGCTATCCGCCCACCTCGCAGTTCCCGCTGGTCGGCCAGACGCAGTACCAGCAGCCCCAGACGCAGCACCAGCAGCCGGAGTACGCGCCGCCCGGCGGATACGGCCCCCCACCGGGATATGGTCCGCCCGGCTACGGCGCCCCTCCCCCGCCCGCACCGAAGCGCAGCAACACCCCGCTGGTCGCGGTCCTCGTCGTGGTCACGCTTCTGCTCTGCGCCGGAGGGATCACCTCGGCGGTCCTTCTGGTCAACCGGGCCACCGACAAGGCCAAGGAGACCATCGAGTCGCTGCCCACGGTGCCGGATCTGCCGACCGAGGCTCCGGAGCTGCCCACGGACCTGCCCACCGACCTGCCGGAGCTGCCGACCGACCTGCCGACCGGCATCCCTCAGCTTCCGGGACAGGGCAAGGAGATCGAAGTCGAGTACAAGGTGACCGGCGAGGGCCCGGTCGAGATCGTCTACATGGCTGAGCTGGGCAAGGAGCCCAAGAGGGTGAGCAACGCCTCCCTGCCCTGGAGCAAGAAGGTGAAACTGCGCGGCTCCTCGCTCGTCTCGGTGGTCGTCATCCGCAGGGGCACCTCCGGCGGCACGATCTCCTGCAGCGCGACGATCGATGGCGAGGAGGTCGCCCAGAAGACGAGCAGCGGCATCACCGCCTCCTGCTCTAAAGTGATCTTCTAGCGCGGGGCCGTAGGCTGACGGGCGTGACGACGACCTCGGCGGACCCGCTCGTCGGCCGCATGCGCCCCTTCGGCACGACCATCTTCTCGGAGATGTCCGCGCTCGCCGCGCGGACCGGCTCCGTCAACCTGGGGCAGGGCTTCCCCGACACCGACGGCCCGCCGGAGATGCTGGCGGCGGCCGCCGAGGCGCTGCGCTCGGGCGCCAACCAGTATCCGCCGCTGGCGGGCATCCCGGCGCTGAGGCAGGCGGTGGCAGCGCACGAGGAACGGTTCTGGGGGCTCACCCGCGACCCGGACACCGAGGTCGCGGTCACCGCCGGGGCCACCGAGGCGATCGCCGCGACCATCCTCGCGCTGTGCGAGGCCGGTGACGAGGTGGTGTGCTTCGAGCCGTACTACGACTCGTACGCCGCGTCGATCACGCTGGCAGGTGCGGTACGGCGCCCGGTGACGCTGCGGCCCGGCGCCGACGGGCAGTACACGTTCGACGAGGGCGAGCTGCGCGCGGCCTTCGGGCCCCGGACCCGGCTCGTGCTGCTCAACACGCCGCACAACCCGACGGGCAAGGTCTTCACGGCGGAGGAGCTCGCGCTGGTCGCGCGGCTCTGCCGGGAGCACGACGTGTACGCCGTGACGGACGAGGTCTACGAGCATCTCGTGTTCACCGACGCCGCCTCGCCGCACACGCCGCTCGCCTCGTTGCCCGGCATGCGGGAGCGCACGCTGCGGATCTCGTCGGCGGGCAAGACCTTCTCCTGCACCGGCTGGAAGGTCGGCTGGGCGACCGGCCCCGCGCCGCTGGTCTCCGCGGTGCTCCGGGTCAAGCAGTTCCTGACGTTCGTCAACGCCGGGCCCCTCCAGCCGGCCGTCGCGGTCGCGCTGGGGCTCCCGGACGCCTACTTCACCGCCTTCCGCGACGGGCTCCAGGCCCGGCGGGACCGGCTGCTCGCGGGACTGACCGACGCCGGCTTCGAGGTGCTGCCGCCCGCCGGCACCTACTTCGTGACCGCCGACATCACGCCGCTGGGCGGGAAGGACGGGGTCGAGTTCTGCCGCGCGCTTCCGGAGCGCTGCGGGGTCGTGGCGGTGCCCACCCAGGTCTTCTACGACCACCAGGAGCAGGGCCGCCATCTGATCCGCTTCGCCTTCTGCAAGCGCGAGGAAGTGATCGACGAGGCCGCCCGGCGGCTACGCACCCTCGCCTGAGACCTGGTGGAGAAAAGGAGCCCGACCTTTCGGCCGGGCTCCGGCGATCGGGCCGGGCTCGCGGCCCGAATCTCGATCAGGCCGGGCTCGCGGCCCGGACCTCGTCCGCGACCCGCTCGGCGACCGTACGGGCCTGCTCCTGCGTCGCCGCCTCGACCATCACCCGGACCAGCGGCTCCGTGCCCGACGGGCGCAGCAGCACCCGCCCGGTCTCGCCCAGCTCGTTCTCCGCCAGCGCCACGGCGGCCTGCACCGCCGGGGCCTGGGCGCCGGCCTCGCGGTCCTTCACCGGGACGTTGATCAGCACCTGCGGGAGCTTGTGCAGCACCGCCGCCAGGTCCGCCAGGGACTTGCCCGTGGACGCCATCGTCGCCATCAGGTGCAGGCCGGTCAGGACGCCGTCGCCGGTCGTCGCGTACGCCGGCATGACGATGTGGCCGCTCTGCTCGCCGCCGAGGGCGAGGTTGCCCGCGGTCAGCTCCTCGAGCACGTAGCGGTCGCCGACCTTCGTCTCGAGCAGGCGGATGCCGGCCTGCTTCATGGCCAGCCGCAGGCCCAGGTTGCTCATGACTGTGGCGACCAGCGTGTCGTCGGTGAGCGTGCCCGCCTCGCGCATCGCCAGCGCCAGGATCGCCATGATCTGGTCGCCGTCGACGAACTCGCCGGTCGATGTCACGGCCAGGCAGCGGTCGGCATCGCCGTCGTGGGCCAGGCCCAGGTCGGCGCCTTCGCGGATCACGGCCTCGCGCAGCGCCTCCATGTGGGTGGAGCCGCAGTTGTCGTTGATGTTGAGGCCGTCGGGATCGGCGTGGATGGCGACGACCTCCGCGCCCGCCTGCTCGTAGGCGGCCGGGCCGACGTCGCTGGCCGCGCCGTTCGCGCAGTCGACGACCACCTTGACGCCCGCAAGGCTGTGCGGCGTCGCGGCGACCAGGTGCTTCACGTAGTGCTCGGCGCCGTCCAGCAGATCGTGCACACGTCCCACGCCGGCGCCGGTCGGGCGGCCCACGAGCCCGTGCCCGTCCTCGATCGCCGCCTCGATCCGCGCCTCCAGCTCGTCCGGCAGCTTCTGGCCGCCCGGGGCGAACAGCTTGATCCCGTTGTCCGGCATCGGGTTGTGCGAGGCGGAGAGCATCACCCCGAGGTCCGCCTGGGCCTGTCCGACCAGGTAGGCGACCGCCGGCGTGGGCAGCACACCGACGCGGACGACGTTGGCGCCCGCGCTGGTCAGGCCCGCCACCACGGCACCCTCGAGCATCTCGCCGCTGGCCCGCGGGTCCCGGCCGACGATGGCGAGAGGCTGGTGGCTCCGGTCACTCTCGATGAGCACTCGGGCGGCGGCGACCGCGACCGAGAGCGCCAACTCCGGGGTGAGGAGGTCACCGTTTGCGAGGCCGCGTACG
Source organism: Couchioplanes caeruleus (assembly GCF_003751945.1). Classification (NCBI taxonomy): domain Bacteria; kingdom Bacillati; phylum Actinomycetota; class Actinomycetes; order Micromonosporales; family Micromonosporaceae; genus Couchioplanes; species Couchioplanes caeruleus. The sequence continues at coordinate 3,371,823 of NZ_RJKL01000001.1, forward strand.
CCGTCCGTGCCGAAGAGTCGCCCCATGGCGGTCGTTCCTTTCGCCGGTCCGTCCCTATCAGTAAAGGCGGACCGGTGCGTTGTTCGGGCGGGGAAATGCGAAACGGCCGGGCGCGCCCCGCGTGGGGCGTGCCCGGCCGTCCGATCAGACGTGGTGCAAGGCGAGCGCTGCGATCAGCGCTTCGAGTACTGCGGGGCCTTGCGGGCCTTCTTGAGACCGTACTTCTTGCTTTCCTTGACCCGGGCGTCCCGGGTGAGGAAGCCGGCCTTCTTGAGCGCCGGGCGGTCGTCGCCGTCGTTCGCGATGAGCGCGCGGGCGATGCCGAGGCGCAGGGCGCCGGCCTGACCGGTGATGCCGCCGCCGCGGAGGTTGGCGATCACGTCGAACTGCTCGGCCTTCTCGGCGGTGTTCAGCGGCTCGCGGATGAGCTGCTGGTGCACCTTGCTCGGGAAGTAGTTCTCGAGCTCGCGGCCGTTGCAGACGATCTTGCCCGAGCCGGGGACGAGGCGGACCCGGACGATGGCCTCCTTGCGGCGGCCGACGGTCTGGATCGGACGGTCGCCCGGGCGGGGAGCGCGCACGGTGACGGGCGCGGCCTCGACGACCACCACGGTCTCCGCGGGGGCCTCAGCGGGTGCCTCGACGGTCTCGACGACCTCGGGCTCGACGATGTCGGACATGCTGTTTCCTTCGCCCGCGCTCACTGCGCGATCTGCTTGATTTCGAACGGCACCGGCTGCTGCGCGGCGTGCGGGTGCTCGGCGCCCGGGTAGACCTTCAGCTTCTTGATGATCTGACGGGCGAGCTTGTTGTGCGGGAGCATGCCCTTGACGGCCAGCTCGACCGCGTGCTCGGGCCGCTTGGTCAGCAGCTCCTCGTAGCCGACCTGCTTCAGACCACCCGGGTAGCCCGAGTGCCGGTAGGCGACCTTGGTCTGCCGCTTGTTGCCGGTCAGCGCGACCTTGCCCGCGTTGATGATCACCACGAAGTCGCCGGTGTCGACGTGCGGAGCGAACGTCGGCTTGTGCTTGCCGCGCAGGAGAGTGGCGGCGTGGGTGGCCAGGCGACCCAGAACGACGTCAGAAGCGTCGATAATGTGCCACTGACGCTCGATCTCACCCGGCTTCGGGCTGTACGTACGCACAGAATTACCTTGTCTCGTCGTCGGTCTGGGGGCGCGCGCCTTGTTCGTCATCAACGCACTGCGTCGAGCACGAACGTCAAGCGTACCCCGGAGGGGACGCTCGCAGCCGTCGCACAACAGCAGGCAACAATACCCGCCTGCGCGGCGCGCGGTCAAAACGGGCTAGGAGGCCCGCCAGGCCGACGGACCGCATAACTTATCGGCCCCAGGATAGGCCGTGCCTCCCGGCGCGCCGACGGCGGGTGACGTGTTTCCACCCACGGAGTGCCCTTGTGGGCACGAAAGCCTCTTAGCGGACTCGAAACATGCGGGACCCGGGACCGAAATCACCCACCGGCACCCTTCGGTCATGGCGAGCGGCACGGACACCCCGACGGCCCGGCCCGGCACCGCCGCGCCCGGCACCGCCCCGCCCGTGCGGGGAGGGCCGGCCGCCGCATGACGCCGGACCGGGCGGGAGGAACGCGCAGATCGGTGATCACAGCCTCGGCGCTGGCGGAGCCGACGGCGTTGTTGTCCGGTTACACGGTCGCCGTCACGTCGGACCGCCGCCGGGAGGAGCTGGCGACCCTGTTGGCGCACCGGGGTGCCCGGGTCGTGCTGGCACCCGCCCTGCGCCTCGTGCCGACGGCCGACGACGCCGAGCTGCGCGCGGCCACCCGGGCCTGCCTCGACACCCCGCCGGACATCGTCCTGGCCGGCAGCGGCCTGCACGGCTGGCTCGGGGCCGCCGAGACCTGGGGTCTGGCCGGGCCACTGCGCGCGGTGCTGCTCCGCTCCCGCCTGGTGACCCGCGGACCGAGGGCACCGCTGAGCGAGAGCCCGGTGGCGCGCGGGCCCAAGGCACCGCTGGGCGAGAGCCTCGAGGAGGTCGTCGACGACCTCACCGCCCGGGGCGTCGCCGGGCTGACCGTGGCGATGCAGGTGCACGGCGAGAGCCAGCCGGAGCAGGCGGCGATTCTGCGCGCCGCCGGGGCCCGGGTGGTCGAGGTGCCGGCGTACCGGTGGGTGCCGCCGATCGACCCGGCGCCGCTGCACCGGCTGGTGGACCTGGTCACCGGCCGGCTCGTGGACGCGGTGACCTTCACCTCGGCGCCCGCCGCGGCCGCCGTGCTGCGGGCCGCCGGTCAGAGCACAGGTCGGCTGCTGGAGGCACTGCGCGGGGACGTGCTCGCGGCCTGCGTCGGGCCGGTGACCGCCGCGCCGCTTCGCGAGCGGGACGTCCCGGTGGCCGCACCGGCGCGGGCCCGGCTGGGCGCCCTGGTCCGTACGGTCGTCGAGGAGCTGCCGCCCCGGGCGCTGACCATCGAGGTGGCCGGGCACCGGCTGACCCTGCGCGGCCACGCCGCGATCGTCGACGGCGACCTGAGGTCCCTGGCGCCGGCGCCGATGGCGGTGCTACGCGCGCTCGCCGCGACCCCGGGCCGGGTGCTGTCCCGTACGGCCCTGCTCCGCGCCCTTCCCCGCGGCGCCGACGAGCACGCGGTGGAGATGGCCGTGGCCCGGCTGCGCGCCGGGCTGGGCGTGCCCGGCGTGATCCAGACCGTGGTCAAGCGCGGCTACCGGCTACCCGCCTGAGGATCGGCGGGGCAGGCGTTCATCCGACCGGGGTCGGAAAGCCGCGCTCCTGCTCGGCCACCAGCGTGCGCATCGCGTGCTCCACGACACCCACCAGAACGTTCTTCACCGAGTCGCGATGCCGCGCGTCACACATGATCAGCGGCACATGCGACGAGATCGCCAGGGCCTCGCGCACCTCGTCCGGCTCGTACTGGGGCGCGCCGTCGAAGCAGTTCAGCGCGACCAGATACGGCAGGTGACGGTTCTCGAAATAGTCCAGCGGCGCGAAGGCGTCGGAGATGCGACGGGTGTCCACCAGCACGGCCGCGCCGACGGCACCCCGGATCAGCTCGTCCCACATGAACCAGAAGCGTGTCTGGCCCGGTGTGCCGAACAGATAGAGGATCAGGTCGTCGGCCATGGTGATCCGGCCGAAGTCCATCGCCACCGTGGTCGTCTCTTTGCCCGGCACCTTGGACGCGTCGTCGATCCCCTGTCCCGCCGAGGTCATGACGGCCTCGGTGGTCAGCGGCTCGATCTCGGAGACCGCGCCGACCAGCGTCGTCTTGCCCACGCCGAAGCCACCAGCGATGACGATCTTCGCGGAGGTGATCTCCTTGGGTTGCGCCCCCGCCCGCTCAGAGCTTGCGAAGTCCACTCAACACCCTTTCCAGCAGATCCATCCGCTCCGTGAAACCTCTCTTGGGAGCGGCGCTGTGCAGCGACAACATCCCGTCGGCGACCATGTCGGCGACGAGAACCCGGGCGACTCCCAGCGGGAGCCTGCTGTAGGCCGCGATCTCGGCCAACGACTGCGCCCGGGGCTCGCACAGCACGGCTATGCGGTACTTGTCATGCCCGGCGAACCGGGCTTCCTGAACGGCGGCCTGGCTTGCCACCAGCACCGCCTCGATCGGTATCTCCCGGCGCGGTTCCGTCCGGCCCCGGGTGACCGCGTACGGTCGGACCAGATTGCCGCGGGGGTCGTGCGGCTGTCCCATCGAGCGGTCACCTCCTTCCGGCTGTCGCACGCGTGGTGACGGAGACGGTCCTAGACCTGGCCCGCGACGGCCTCGCGCGGCGCCGGCACCAGGGCGGCGCCGACCCGCTCGACGAGCAGCGCCATCTCGTAGCCGACCTGGCCGACGTCGCAACTGCGTGCGGCCAGCACGGCCATCGACGATCCGTCGCTGATGGACATCAGGAACAGGTACCCGCTGTCCATCTCGATGATCGTCTGCTGCACCTGGCCCGCGTCGAACATGCGGGACGCGCCGTCGGTGAGGCTGACCACGCCGGAGGTGATCGCCGCGAGCTGGTCGGCGCGGTCCGCGGGCAGGTCCCGTGACGAGGCCAGCAGCAGGCCGTCGGCGGATACCGCGACCACGTGGGCTATGCCCGCCACGCTGTCGGCGAAGTTGCTGAGCAGCCAGCCCATGTCCTGCATGGTGGGGGGCCTGGTCACTGTCCGTTCTCCTTAGGAGCAGGGGCGCCCGCGGCAGCTTCCTCGCTGCCTGCCGTACGCCCTCGTTGCACGCCTCGGTGGTACGCGGAGAGCAGACCGCGTACCTCATCCGGGCTGCGCCGTTTCTGGTTGCGTGGGTTGCTGTCGACCCCGCCCGGCACCAACTGTGCCTGGGGCACCCGCTTGGGCAGCCCGGAACGGGTGGTGTCGGTGACGGCGGGCTCCGCCGCCGCCATCGCCCGCTGCCATCCGTCGTCGGCGGCGGTACGCCACACGTCCTCCGCCGACTTGCGCGGGCGAGGCACCGACTGGCCGCCGCCGTCCGTGCCGGACTCCGCCGCCGAGGATCCACCTCGCCGCGCGGTGTCGACGCCCACGGTGGCCGGAGCGGGATGGGCGGAGACCGCCGGAGACACCGGAACCGCGGAGATCGGGGCGGTGTGCGGCATCGGAGCAGGGGAAGCCGATGTGGCGGTCACGGAGACCAACGGGTTCGGCGGGGGTGCGTAGCCCGCGGTCGGCATGCCCCACTCCTCGGAGATCGATCCTTTGTGGCCCTCGAACCAGCTCTGTTGCATCTGCAGGAAGATAGGCGCGGCCTCGGGCCGATCCTCGCGCGGTGCCGGTACGGGAGGCGGAGGCGGGGGCGGCATCGCGGCGAGGGCGGCTCCCCAGCCCTGCGCGTCTGCGCCCGCGCGCGGCGCCTGGCCGCCCTCGGGGGTCACGAAGCCCACCGACGGCACGGTCGGATACGCCATCGTCGGGGAGCCGGCGACCCCGGAGTCCCACACCGAGGTTTGCGCCGGATCGGGATCGTCCGGCCGGGCCACCCGGGTGGGCAACGGCGGCCGGTCATCGACCCCGCGCCTGGGCAGCGCGGGCCGATTCGGCGTCGGGAAGCCGTCGCCGGTGCCCGGTCGCTGCGAGGGCAGCAGTGGCAGGTGCGGATGGACGGGAAGAGCCGGCTGCGGCGGCGCCGAGACCGTCGGGAGGTCGGTCTCGGTCCGAGGATGACCGTCGCCGGAGTCCTGCCGCCTCGGACTCGGACCGATCGCCGGCAGAGTGGCCGTCTCCGCGGCGGAGTGGCCCAGAGGCATCGGATCGTTCCACCCGATCGGCGCCGGGTCGAGCTGGCGGTTGCCGCGGGTGTGCGGGTCCATCGGCCGGATGCCGGGCAGCACCACGATGCTGTTCGGCAGCACCACCTGCGCGACCGTGCCGCCCTCCAGGTTGGCACGCAGCTCGACGCGGATGCCGTACCGGTTGGCGAGGCGGCTGACGACGGCGAGACCCATCAGGCGGAAGGCCGCCACGTCGACGTCGGTCGTCTCGGCGAGGCGGCGGTTGAGCCCGTCCATCTGTTCCTCGGTCATGCCGAGGCCGCGGTCCTCGACCTGGATGACCACGTAGTCGCGGATGCGCCGGCCGTCCGCGACCACCACCGTGTTGGGCGGCGAGAATCGGGTGGCGTTGTCCAGAAGCTCCGCGACGAGCCGCACGACGTCGTTGACCGCGACGGCGGCGATGGAGATGTCGGTGTCCACCGTCCCGAACTCGATGCGGTTGTAGAGCTCGACCTCGGACTGCGCGGCGCGCAGCGCGTCGACCACGAGCGCGTCCTCGCGCCGCGGCGCGCTGGAGTCGGCGCCGGCGAGGACGAGCAGGTTCTCGTCGTTGCGGCGCATCCGGGTCGCGAGGTGGTCGAGCTCGAAGAGCTGGGCGAGCCGCTTCGGGTCCTCCTCGCCGCGCTCGATCTGGTCGAGCTCGCCGATCATGCGGTCGACCAGGTTCTGCGAGCGGCGGGCCAGGTTGAGGAACATCGCCGAGACGCTCGTCCGGAGGGCGGCCTGCTCGGCGGCGACCCGGACGGCCTCCTTGTGCACCACGTTGAAGGCCTGCGCCACCTGGCCGACCTCGTCGCGGTTGCTGAGCCGGATCGGGTCGCGCACCTGGCGGACGATGTCCTCGGCGCCACCCTCGCCCAGGCTGCGGACGTCGCGCAGCCGGGCGACGGCGTCGGGCAGGTCACGGTTGGCCACGGCGAGGGCGCCCTCGCGCAGTCTGCGCAGCGAGAGGTTGAGCGAGCGGGCCAGCACGACGGCCAGCACGATCGCGATGATCAGGGTGAGCAGCACCAGGGCGGACTCGATGGCGGCCTGCCGGGTGACCGCGGCGGTCTCGTCGCCGGCCTGCCGCAGCGCTTGCCCCTCGAGCCGCTGCTCGGCCCAGCGCATGAGGTCGACGACGGATCCCATGGACTGGGTGATGTCGCCCGGGGCGACCGCCGCGCCCCGCAGGAGCTGGGTGGCGATCTCGTCGGCGAGGTTGACCGCGTCCCCCGCGACCGTGCTGTCCACCAGGGCCTGTTGCTCGGGGGTGGCGACCAGGGCGAAGCCCTCGAGGGCCTCCTGCTGGCCGGTCTGTGTGGAGGTGAAGACGGACAACTGCTCGTCGCTGGTGTCGCCGGCGACGCGGGCGGCGTACGCGACCGCCTCCTGCTCGGCGGTGCCGGCCTTGGCCCGGGCGAACGCGGAGACGGCGCGGAGGCTGTCGGCGACCGCGCCCTCGCCGGCGTACTGACTCAGCAGCTCGCCGTAGCCGACGAGGTCGGCGATCACGACGCCGTAGCGCAAGACCGCCTCGGCGACGGCGATCTCGTCGCGATCCGCGATCTTCTTCCGGGTTGCGTCCATCGTCCGCAGATGATCGTCGATCCTGGTCAGACGGGCCTGGAGGGCCGCCGGCGGCTCGCCCTGCGCCCGTCGCGCCAGGCTGTACTCCCGGATCCGCCGATCACTCTCCGCGATGACAGCGTTGTAACCCTCCGGTTTGGCGCGTGGATCGGCCAGATACTCGGCCGCCGCGATCCGTTCCTCGTGGAGCTGATGGGTCAGCTCGGAGACGTCCGTGGAGAGCCGGGTGAGGTCTTCCACCTGACCCGCGTTGAGAGCGCGACCGCCGACGTCGAGCAGCCGCACCGCCGCGAGGGCGAGCACGGCGAGCAGCGGCACGAAGAGAATGAGCGCGAGCTTGGAACGGATCCGAGCATCGCGCAGCCGCGGGAACCACCGGCGCCGCTCGCCGATGCCGGCGCCACCGCCGTCCCGACCTCGGTCTGCGCTGCTCAGTGCGGGATCGACGGCAGCGCGCGCGAGACCGGTCGAGGCCTGGGTCGAAGATCCGGTGCTCACGACATCTCCTCGCTGATCATCCCCGCATCTCTTCGCCCGACCGGCCGCTGTCGCACGGGCCCGACCGACGGCGGCACGGCTCGGGCGACAGGCGGCACGGCCGCGATTTCATCAGAGTCGGCAACCGTTTGGGAAGTACGAGACGTCCCGGAAACAGGGTTCACGGAAGCCCGGCAATCACCAATACGGGTCGACAAGCGACAGTGCGTAGGCGTTGACGTGCGCGAATGTAACCGTAACAACGGCATGTGTCGACACAGTGACGATCATCCATCAAGATTCCAACCACTATGTGGGATCCCCGTCCCGCACACCACGTCGGGCGCGGCTTGACCAGCAACCCTCACGTTGGCAAGGTTTGGCGCGATCGAACGGACGCGCTGTCCGTGTTTCCGCGGTCCACTCCGGACAACATCGCGTTCCGGGACACCACGTCCCGTCTCCGCCCTCGAGGAGGCACCCCCAGTGAGGCTCCCCCGTCGCCTGACGGCGTCCGCCGCCGCATCGGCGCTCGTCATATCCGCCCTCACGGGCTGCGACTCCGGCAGCGAACCCGGCGCGAAGGCCGACGTCGTCATCGGCGCCGACCTGGCATCGGGCTCGGCGATGGACGCCGCGTACGCCCGCGCGCTGCAACTCCGGGTCGAGCAGATCAACGCCTCCGGCGTGCTCAGCGACCACAACCTCGTGCTCCGCGTCCAGGACAACAAGTCCGACCCCACGGCGTCGCTGCGCAACATCAGCACGCTCGCCGACGATCCGTCGGTCGCCGCGATCATCAGCGGCGGCTGCAACGAGTGCGTCGTCGGCGCCGCCAAGACCATCAACGACAAGCGGGTGCCCACGATCGCCCTCGCCGCGGCCGACGAGGTCAGCACGCCGGTCGAGAGCCGTCGGTACGTCTTCAAGATCGGCCCCAACGCGAGCGACAGCTCGGCCGCACTCGTGGCCGACCTCGTCCGGACCCACACCAGGTCGGTCGCCCTGCTCTACTCCGACGACCTCTACGGCAAGGGCGGCCGCACCCGCATGACCGCGCAGCTCGCGCGGGCCGGCATCAGCGTCAAGAACCAGCTTCCGGTCAAGCCGACCGCGACGGACGTCACCCAGACCGTCGGTACGCTCACCGATGCCGAGCCGGACGCCCTCGTCGTCTGGACCGGTCCGGACCAGGCGACGCTCGCCGCAATGAGCGCCAAGGCCGCCGGCTACCAGGGCCGGATGTACTTCGACGCCGCGGCCGCGGGGGACCTCTTCCTGCCCCAGGAGGCCGCGGCGGCCACAAGCAACGCCACCATGGTGTTCACCCAGATCCTCGCGATCGACGACGTGATCGCGACGACCCCGGCCAAGGCCGCCCGCAAGCAGTGGTTCCGGGACTACACCTCCCGTTACGGCAGCTACTCGGGGGTCGCCTCGTTCGGCGCGGACGCGGTGAGCCTGATCGCCGACGCGGTCGCGAGGGCCGGCGGGGACCGCCAGCAGATCCGCGCCATCCTGGAGACCTCGCAGACCGACGGCCTGTCCGGACCGATCCGGCTGACCCCGGACAACCATTCGGGCCTCATGCCGCAGGCGCTGACCCTGCTGGTCGCCCGCAGCGGCCGCTGGCGGCTGCTGAGCTGACCGGCCCGCTCGCCGAGAAGGTCGCCTGGCACCTCGGCTTCGGATGAGACCACAGATCGCAAGGGGCGCCGGTCTCCGCACCGGCGCCCCTTGCGGACATACGCGCGCTCAGCGGGCGGAGGTCGTCGCCCGCACCCAAGGGAGTGCGAGCCGCTCGATGAGCACCAGCAGGTAATACAGCACGATGCTCACCAGCGCCAGCAGCGTGATCGCGGCGAACGCCGTCGGGGTATCGCCCTGGCCGCTGGTCTGCACGATGATCATGCCCAGCCCGGTCGAGCCGTACTGCATCTCGCCGACCACCACCCCGATCACCGCGAGCGGCATGGCGACCTTGAGGCCGACGAAGATCTGCGGCAGCGCGGCGGGCAGCCGCACCCGCCGGAAGATCTGCGACCGTGAGGCGTCCATGGCGCGGGCCAGCTCGACCAGGTCCGCCGGGGTGCTGGTCAGGCCGGTCGCCGTGGCGAGCACGATGGGAAAGAAGCAGACCATGAACGCCATGGCGAGGATCGGGGTCCGGCCGTACCCGAACCAGATCAGCATCAGCGGCGCGAGCGCCACCTTGGGCACCGCGTTGAACGCCACCAGCAGCGGCGAGAACATCCGCTCGACCGGCCGCCAGGCGGCGATGGCCACCCCGATCAGCACGCCGACGACCAGCGAGAGAGCGAAGCCGAGAACGGTCGCCAGGGTGGTGTGCCAGGCCTCGGTGAGCAGCAGCTCGCGATAGCGCCCGAAGCCGTCGGCCACGTCGGACGGGCTGGGCAGCACCACCGTGTTGATCTCGAGGGCCGCGGTGACGGTCCACCATGCACCCACCGCGGCGGCCAGCCCGAGCAGCGGCCACAGAACTGCCCCGAACGTACGGCGGGGCACGGGCGCCACGGCCGGCGCCGCGGACGCGGGAGTGCTCGCCAGGTCGGTCACGTCTCATCGCTCCCTCCGTCGGTCGCGGAGCGCCCGGGCAGGGCACCCCGCGCCGGTGGCGGATCAGGCGTTCGGCACCAGGTCGAACGTGATGACCTGCTCGGGCGTGAGCCCCGCGGGAATCTGCCCGGATCCCTGCAGGATCGCGATGCTGCGCGCCACGCGCTGGCTGTCGAGAGCGCCGACCGGCACACCGGCGGCCTCCGAGCGCACGAACGGTCCCATCAGCGTCAGCTCGGCGGCGGCCGACTGCGGGTTGGCGGTGGGCACGTACTTCTTCAGGATCGTGCCCGCCTCCTCGGGGTTGGTGATCGAGGCTTGCAGGCCCTTGAGCAGCGCCGCGGTGAACTTGCGGACCTTCTCGGGGTTGTCCTTGGCGTACTGGGAAGACGTGATCAGCACATTGCCGTAGAGATCCTGCAGATAGTCGCTGTAGGGCAGCAGCACCGCGGTCTTCTTGGCGATGCCCTCGATGGTGGGCTTGCCGACCACGAACTGCCCGATCGCGTCCACCTTGTGCTGTGCCAACGTGCCGAAGAGCGTCTGCGCCGTGCCGTTCTCGAACTTGACCTTGGACGCGTCCACGCTGGCAAGCTTGGCGTACGTCGGGAAGAGGTTGCGCACCACGGATCCGGGGGTGTCCGCGATGGTCTTGCCCTCGAGATCCTTGGGCGTGGCGATGCCGTAGCCGTCGAGTGACATGATCGCCGCCATGGTGCGCTGCTGGATCGCCGCCACCGCGGTGAAGCCGGTGATCTTCGGTGCGCCACCGGACCCGCCCGCGGCGAGCAGGCCGCCGGTGAGGTCGATCGGGACGAACTGCGCCTGTCCACCGACGATCGCCTTGACGTTGTCGCCGCTGCCGTTGCCCGGCTTGATCTCCACGTCGAAGCCCGCGTCGCGGAAGAAGCCCTTTTCCTTGGCCACATACGCGAACGAGTCGCGGCCGAAGGTGCCGAACGACGTCAGGTAGGTGACCTTTTCCAGCGTCTGCGTGCCGCCGGCCGCGCCCTTGTCGTCCCCGTCGTCGCAACCTGCGGCGGCGAGAGTCGTGGCCAGCGCGGCGACCACGAGCGTGCGGGTGAATGTCCTTCTGTGCACCGTGTTCCTTCCCAACCGAGGGGTGTTGAGGCGGTCGGCGCCGGCGGCGGGGGGTGCCGTGGCGCCGGATGGTGGTGTGACGACCTCGCGGCGTTAGCGTAGGGGAACAGACATCGATCATCGATGACGGATGTGCATCGAAGACCCTTTGCGGACAGGCTCCCCGCGACGACGGACCATGATATGGCTACAGTGGCAGCGCATTGATCACACTCCATTGAAAGCGCGCGCAGATGATCCGTCTCTCGGGTGTCTCACGGACCTTCACGGGCCGTTCCGGCACCGTGGACGCCCTGGGCGGAATCGATCTCGAGGTCGCGGAGGCCGAGTTCGTCGCCGTGCTCGGTCGCTCCGGGTGTGGCAAGTCCACTCTGCTGCGCCTCATCGCCGGCCTGCTCCCGGCCACATCGGGAGAGGTACACGTATCAGGCGACCGGGTGACGAAACCCCGCCGCGACATGGCGATGATGTTCCAGCGGCCGGCCCTGCTGCCCTGGCGCTCGGTGCTCGACAACGTGCTGCTTCCGGTGCAGATCTTCGGCTGGCGGAAGGCTGCCCACCGCCAGCGGGCGCACGAGCTGCTGACCATGACCGGCCTCGGCGGCTTCGAACGACGGCTGCCCCATGAGCTCTCGGGCGGCATGCAGCAACGGGTCGCGCTCTGCCGCTCGCTGATAGCCAACCCGCGCGTGATGCTCATGGACGAGCCCTTCTCCGCGCTCGACGCGCTCACCCGGGAGGAGCTGTCGGGCGAGCTGCAGCGTGTGCACATGGAGCTCAACACGACCATCGTCTTCGTCACTCACTCGATCGACGAGGCGGTCCTGCTCGCCGACCGGGTCGTGGTGCTCAGTCCCCGGCCGGGCCGCATCCGCGAGATCCTCGACATCAAGATCCCCCGGCCGCGCACCCTGGGCCGCGGCGCCCACCTCGACGAAGTCGCCCGGTGCAGCGCCGAGCTGCACGAATTGCTGATGGCCTAGGGAAGTCGATGCGCGTCTGCCTCTTCGTCGAGCCGCATCGCGGCGCCACCTACTCCGACCAGCTCACCCTCGCCCGACATGCCGAGGAAGCCGGCTTCGACGGCTTCTTCCGGGCCGATCACTACCAGTCGATGGGCGCCGACCCGGGAGTGCCTGGACCGACCGACGCCTGGATCACCCTGGCCGGCCTGGCGCGGGAAACCTCCCGGCTGCGGCTCGGCACGCTGGTCAACTCCGCGACGTTCCGGCTGCCCGGCCCGCTGGCGATCATGGTCGCCCAGGTGGACGCGATGAGCGGCGGCCGGATCGAGCTCGGCATGGGTGCGGGCTGGCTCCAGCGTGAGCACACCTCCTACGGCATCCCCTTCCCGCCGCTGGCCGAACGCTTCGACCGGATGGCCGAACAGCTCGCGATCATCACCGGGCTGTGGGCCACCCCGGACGGCGCCACGTTTTCGTACGACGGCAAGCACTACCGCCTGCTGGACGCGCCCGCCCTGCCCAAGCCGGTGCAGCGGCCGGGCCCGCCGGTGATCGTCGGCGGCCGGGGCCCGCGGCGCACCCCGGAACTCGCCGCCCGCTTCGCGGACGAGTTCAACATGCCGTTCAAGACGGTGGCAGAGACGGCGACGGCCTTCGAGAGGGTACGCCGGGCCTGCGACACGTACGCGCGTCCGGCCGACCGGCCGCTGAGCTTGTCGGCGGGCGTCGTGGTCGCGGTGGGGCGTACGGACGCCGAAGCGCAGCGCCGCGCGGCGCCGCTGCACGTGCCGAGCGCGCTGCCGCCGGAGGATCCGGTGGTCGGCTCGCCCGACGCGCTGGTGCAGCGCCTCGGCGAGCTGGCGGAGATCGGTGCCACCCGGGTCCACCTACGGATCATCGAGATGTCCGACCTCGACCATGTCGACCTGATCGCCGGACGCGTCCTCCCCCAGCTCGCCAACCAGTAACCGAGAGTCACCGCATCGGCGCAGGCACCCCCTACCGGGCGAGCCTGGATGAGGTCAGCCTTAAGAAGCGGCTTCTTGACTGGCGAGTGCCCCAGGACATTCCGTAACGTGCCCGCCATGGCATTCCGGACCTGGGCCAAGCTGTTGTCTGCCACCCTCGGGGTCGGCGCGCTCGCGGGCGCCAGCCAGTTGGGACTGGCGTACGGCCTGGGCATCGTGCGCCTGACCCGGGTTCTCGAGATCACTGACCGTGATCAATGGACCGCCCAGCTCGCCTGGATCGCCTGGTTCCCGATGACGGCCGCGGTGGCCGGAGCGCTGGCCGGAACGGCATACGTCCGCCGCTGGGCACCGGGCTTCCGCGGCGGCACCGGCACCGAGCTGGCCCTCGCCGCGGCCGCGGCGCTGGGCGCGGCCGTGGTCGTGCCGCTCACCATGCAGCCCGCCCGCACGGCACAGGTCGCCGGGGTGAACCCGGTGGTGGTCATCGCCATCTGCGCGGGGCTGGGCGCGCTGGTGGGCATCTTCGCCGCGTGGGCCGCACTCGCCCAGGCGGTGGCCCGCTGGAGCCTGATCACCATGGGCATCGCGGTCTGGTGCGTCGCGTTCGTATCGGTCATGCCGTCGCTCGCGCCCAGCGATCCGCTTCCCGCCGTACGCCTGGGTGTCCTCGACGCGAGCTTCCTGGCACCGGCGGTGACCCAACGCACGGCCCTGGCCACCATGCCCGCACTGGCCCTGCTGGCCGGAGCCGCCCTCGGCTGGGTCGCACGCCGCCGCGGCCTGCCGACGCTGACCATCGCGCTGGCCGGCCTGCCCGGTCCGGCGCTGCTGACCGTCTCCTACCTGGTCGCGGGGCCCGGCGCGGGCGCGGACCGCTACCAGGTGGTGCCCTACTGGGCGGCGATGACCGCCACCGGTGCCGGCGTCCTGGGCTCGGTGCTGGCGGCGGTCCTGCGACGCACCCCCGGCCCGGCGGACGACGACGCCGCCGACGACACCCCGGACAGCACGGCCACCCCGAACCGGCCGCCCTTGCCGAAGCGCGGCCAGCAGGAATCGGCCATCGCGGCGACCGGCGTCCATCCGGCTCCCGACCCGTCGCCCACCGCCGAGGTGCCCACTCCGACCGCCGCCCGACCAGCAGCCCCCGCCCACGCCGCGAACCCCGAGCGGTCGGCCGCCCCCGCCCACGCCGCGAGTCCCGAGCGGTCGACGGCTTCCGCTCGGGCCACCGTTCCTCCTCAGGCGGGTACGGCGGCTCGCCCACCCGCAGGGATGCCCGGTCCCGCCGGGACCGGTCACTCGGGCGCCGCCGACGCGTTCACCGAGCGCACCGACGAGCTGCCTTCCCCCGGCGCCCCTCGCGGCGCCTCGCCCGGCACTCCCCGCGGCGCTTCCCCCGGCACCCCTCGCGGCGCCTCTCACGGCGGCCGGAAGCCGAACCGGGTCGACGGTTCCGGGCGGCATGCCGCGCCAGAGCCGACCGCAGTGAGCCGGCCATTGCCACAACCGACCGCGACAAGCGCACCGCTGCCCCAGCCGACCGCGGCGAGCGCACCGCTGCCCCATCCCCAACCCGTGACCCCGCCGCAGCCGATGTCGCCCCCGCAACCGGTGGCCCCGCGGCAGAAACGACCCCCGCGGCAGTCGACGACCTCGCCGCAGCCGACGGCGGCCGGGTCGGCACCATCGGCGCCGCACCCCGCCGGCGATCCGCCCGTGGGGGAAGAGGACCCGGCCTCGGGCGGCGGCCGCAGCCGGAAGAAGTTCGGGCTGCGCCGCCGCAAGGACGAGGACTACGTCGACTGGGTCAGCGGCCTCGGCAAGTAGGCCGAGCGGGCAAGCCGGCCGGCTCAGGTGGGTGGGCCGCAGCCGCGGCCACCACGCCTCTAGTCGGACGCGGAAGCCGTCGTCACCGGGAGGTAGACGCGGCCACCCGCGTTCAGGAACTCGTCGCTCTTGTCCTTCATTCCCTTGGCGGCGTACTCCTTCAGCTCCTGCGTGATCTTCATCGAGCAGAACTTGGGACCGCACATCGAGCAGAAGTGCGCCGTCTTCGCGGGGGCCGCCGGCAGAGTCGCGTCGTGGTAGGCGCGCGCCGTGTCCGGGTCCAGAGCCAGGTTGAACTGGTCCTCCCAGCGGAACTCGAAGCGGGCCTTGGACAGAGCGTCGTCCCAGGCCTGTGCGCCGGGGTGGCCCTTGGCGAGGTCGGCGGCGTGTGCGGCGATCTTGTAGGCGATCACGCCCGCCTTCACGTCGTCGCGGTCCGGGAGGCCGAGGTGCTCCTTCGGCGTGACGTAGCAGAGCATGGCGGTGCCGAACATGCCGATCATCGCCGCGCCGATGGCCGACGTGATGTGGTCGTACGCGGGCGCGATGTCCGTGGTCAGTGGCCCGAGCGTGTAGAACGGCGCCCCGGCGCACAGCTCCTGCTGGAGGTCGACGTTCTCCTTGATCTTGTGCATGGGCACATGCCCCGGCCCCTCGATCATGACCTGGACGTCGTGCTCCCAGGCGACGTGCGTGAGCTCGCCGAGCGTCCGCAGCTCGGCGAACTGGGCCTCGTCGTTGGCGTCCGCGATGGATCCCGGCCGCAGGCCGTCGCCCAACGAGAAGGTCACGTCGTAGCGGGCCAGGATCTCGCACAACTCGGCGAAGTTCTCGTAGAGGAAGTTCTCCCGGTGATGCGCGAGGCACCAGGCCGCCATGATCGAGCCGCCGCGCGACACGATGCCGGTCACCCGGTTCACGGCGAGCGGCACGTAGGGAAGCAGAACACCGGCGTGGACGGTCATGTAGTCGACGCCCTGCTCGGCCTGCTCGATGACGGTCTCCCGGAAGATCTCCCAGGAGAGCTTGACCGGGTCGCCGTCGACCTTCTCGAGCGCCTGGTAGATCGGCACGGTCCCGATCGGCACCGCGGAGTTGCGGATGATCGCCTCGCGGGTCTCGTGGATCCGCTTGCCGGTCGACAGGTCCATCACCGTGTCGGCGCCCCACTGGGTGGCCCAGGTCAGCTTGTCGACCTCCTCGGCGATCGAGGAGGTGACCGCCGACGTGCCGATGTTGGCGTTGACCTTCACCAGGAACCGGGAGCCGATGATCATCGGCTCGCTCTCCGGGTGGTTGACGTTGGCGGGAAGCACGGCCCGGCCGGCCGCGATCTCCTCGCGGACCACCGACGGGTCGACGCCCTCGCGGATCGCGACGAACTCCATCTCGTCGGTGACGACGCCCGCGCGGGCGTAGGCGAGCTGGGTGGGTCGCCGTCCCGCCAGGGGCGTACCGCCACCCGCGACCGGCGCGACGTCCCCGCGGGCAGCGATCCACGGGCCCCGCAGCGGGGGCAGACCCACCTCCGGATCGCTGCCCGGACCGGACGTGTCGTAGAGCCGGACCGGCGGGTTGTCGCCGGTCAGCTCGACCTCGGCGAACGGCACCCGCAGGTCCGGCCGGGATCCCTCGACATACACCTTGCGCCTCATGTTTCCTCCCCAATCGTGATGAACCGGACGCACCAGGGCCGCAACGACCCGCGCCGGCACTCCCTCAGCCACCCCGCCTGAACGAAGCAGCCCTGCCCAAGCAAAGACCGCCCGCCCAAGCAGGACCTCCCGCTCAAGACCAAGCCGCCCGCTCGAGCCCAAACGCCTACTCAAGCGAAGTGGTGCAGCGGCCCCGGCCCCGCGCCGAGCTTCCAATCGCGACCGCCGGCCAGCGCCCGCGCCACATAGGACTTCGCGAACGCAACCGCCTCCGCAATGTCGTCGCCGAGCGCCAGCCGCGCGGCGATCGCCGACGAGAACGTGCATCCGGACCCGTGGTTGTTGACGGTCGGCACCGGCTCGCCGCGCAGCGTCGACGTCCGCCCACCGGTGTGCAGGATGTCGACGGCCAGCTCACTGCCGGTGACCACAACCGCCTCGGGCCCGCGCCCGACGAGAGCGGCCGCCGCCTCGGCCATCTCCTCGGCCGTCTCCACCCGGCCTTCGAGGAGGGCGCCGGCTTCGTGCCGGTTCGGCGTCAGAACGCGAGGGTACGGAAGCAGCGGCACCACAGAAGCAACACCGGACAAGAGGCTGCCACTGGTGGCGACCAGCACCGGATCCACCACCAGGTTCGGCAGCTCCGCGGCTCGATCGGCGATCACGGCAGCGATGGCCGGATCCCCCACCATCCCGACCTTCACGGCCGCCACCTGGAAGTCCGCGAGCACGGCGTCCAACTGGGCCGCCACGATCTCCGTCGGCACCGAGTGGATGGCGGTGACACCGAGCGTGTTCTGCGCGGTGATCGCCGTCAGCACGCAGACACCGTAGGTGCCCAGGGCGGCGAAGGTCTTGAGGTCCGCCTGGATTCCGGCGCCGCCGCCGGAGTCCGACCCGGCAATGGTGAGCACCACCGGCGGCGTCATGCCGCCACCGCCTCGGCCAGCATCCGGGTCGTTCGCTCCGGGTCGTCCGCTCGCATGATCGCTCCCATCACCGCCACGCCGGCCGCCCCGGCTCGCCCGCAGGCCGCCGCGCGCTCGGCCGAGTCGACGCCGCCGAGCGCGAGCCACGGCCGCTCGCCCGCCAGCGTCGCCGCACGCTCGGCGCCCAGCGCGGGGCCGTATCCGGGCTTCGTCTCGGTCGGAAAGATCGGCGACAGCGTGACATAGTCCACATCGGAGAGCTCCTCGGTGCCATGCCACGAGCGTCCCACCAAGGCGACCCCCGAGGGCCGGTCATCCACAGCGGACAGATGCACGGCGTTGCCCCCCAAGGGATCCGCACCCGCCACGATCAATCGTTCCGGCCCTGCCACGGTCCGCAGCTCCGCGGCGAGTGCGGCGCGCTCCCCGTACGGAAGATCCTTGTCGCGCAGGATGACCCACGCCGCGCCGCCGCGGACCGCGGCCCGGACCACCTCGACGAGCCGACCGGCGGCGAGCCGCCGGTCGGTCAGCACGACGACCCCGGACGGGATCACCACGCGATCCTCCCGTCGTCCGACGCGGACGCCGTTACGTGACAGCGCTGGGGAACTCGGCGGGGTCACCACGCGGGCCTCCCTCGTCCGACGCGGACGCCGGGGCGTGACAGCGCTGGGGAACACGGCGGGGTCACCACGCGGGCCTCCCGTCGTCCGAGGTGGATGCCAGGGCGTGGTAGCGCTTGGGGATGCGGCCGGCGCCGGCGGCGAGCCGACCGGCCTCCACGGCGTGCCGCATCGCCGCCGCCATGCGCGCCGGGTCGGCGGCCCGGGTGACCGCGGAGGCGATCAACACCGCGTCGCAGCCGAGCTCCATCGCGAGCGCCGCATCGGAAGCGGTGCCGATGCCCGCGTCGAGGATCACCGGTACGTCGACGCTGTCGCGGATGAGCCGGATGTGGTGCGGGTTGCCGATACCCAGCCCGGACCCGATCGGCGCGCCCGCGGGCATGACGGCCGCACAGCCGGCGTCGGCCAGGCGGCGGGCCAGGATGGGGTCGTCGCTGGTGTACGGCAGCACCTGGAACCCGTCGCCCACCAGCCGTTCCGCCGCCCGCAGCAGCTCGACGCCGTCGGGCAGCAACGTCCGCTCGTCGCCGATCACCTCGAGTTTGATCAGATCCGTCTCGAACGCGTCCCGTGCCAGATGCGCCGCCTTGACGGCGTCCGAGGCGGTGTAGCACCCGGCCGTGTTCGGCAGCACGCGCATGCCCAGCCGGTCGAGCAGCGGCAGCAGGCCGGGCCCGGCCGCGTCGACCCGGCGCAGCGCGACCGTCACCATCTCGGTGCCGGAGGCCACGATCGCCGCCTCCAGCGCCGCCAGGCTCTCCGCGCCGCCGGTGCCGAGGATCAGCCGGGATTCGCCGAAGAGGTCCGCCATCTCAGCCTCCCTGCGCCGCGGTGAGCACCTCGACCCGGTCGCCCTCGCTGAGCCGGGCCCCGGGCCACGCGGAACGCGGCACCACCTCGCCGTTGACCGCCACCGCGACGCCGCGCCGCGCCTCCGTGAGCGCGCCGACGAGCCCCTCGACGGTGCTTTCCCCGTCGACGACGCGACCGGCACCATTGACGACGATCTTCATGCGAACCTCCCGGGCGTGAACGCTTCGAGCAGGGGATCGGGACGGCCGGTGACCACGAGGTCGGCGATGAGATCGGCGGTGACCGGCGTGAGCAGCACCCCGTTGCGGTGGTGCCCCGCGGCGACCACGATGTCGCCGCTCAGACGGCCCAGCACCGGCGCATTGTCGGGTGTGGCGGGCCGGTGCCGCACGACGGTCTCGGTGAGCTCGCACTCGGCAAGGTCCGGCACCAGCTCGGTGGCCGGCCGCAGCAGGTCCAGCACCGCTCCGGCCGTCACGGACGAGTCGGCGCGCTCCTCCTGGGTGGCACCGATGACGATCTCGCCGTCGGCGCGGGGAACCAGGTACACGTGCCGGCCGTCGACATGTCCCACCACGACGTGCCGGAGCAGCCCCGGCTCGCCGCTCAGGCGCAGCACCAGGCCCTTCACCGGCCGTACGGGAAGTCCGGTCAGGGCCGCGGTGCCCAGGCCCGCCGCGACCACGACCGGGCCCGGCGGAATCTCCGCCGTCCGGTGTGGCACCACCGCCGCACCCAGCGCGGTCCGCAGTGCGGCGACCACCCGCCGGGGGTCGACCTGCCGGTCGTCCGGGATGTGCGCGCCGCCGCGGAGCCGGGGCGAGAGGGCCGGTTCCCGCTCGCGGACGGCGCTCGGCGGCAGCCGGTGCACCGCCAGGCCGTGCTCCTCGCGATAGGCCCACAGGCGCCGCGCCTCGGCCAGGTCGTCGCCGGTCAGTGCGACCGCCAGGGTGCCCCGCGTGTCGATTCCGACGTCGATCCCCGTCTCCCGCTGCAGCTCGGCGGCGAAGCCGGGCCAGCGGGTCGACGACTCCACCATGAGCGCGGTCAGCGCCTCCTGGCCGAAGGACGTCTCCCCGGCCGGGGCCAGCATGCCCGCCGCGGCATACCAGGCGGCATCGTCGGCACCGCCGTCGTAGACGGTGACCCGCATGCCGCGCTGCCGGCAGCGCCACGCGACGGCGAGGCCCACGATCCCGCCGCCGATCACGGTCAGGTCGGTCATGCGAGGGCCTTGAGCAGCCGCTCGACGGCGTGGCCCGGATCCGCGGCCGCGGCGACCGCGCCGACGACCGCGACGGCGGCAGCCCCGGCCGCGATCAGGCCGGGGGCGGTGTCGAGGGTGACTCCGCCGATCGCCACTACCGGGGTTCCGGGCACGGCCCGGGCCACCGCGCCGATCTTCGCGGCGCCGAGCGGTGCGGGCAGCCCGGTCTTGGTGGAGCTGACGAAGGCCGGTCCCACCCCCAGGTACGTCGCGCCGGCCCGCACCGCCGACCGGGCCGCCACCTCGTCCCGGCAGGTCGCGCCGAGCACGGTGCCCGGCCCGAGCACCTTCCGGGCGGCCGCCACCGGCAGATCGTCGGCACCGACGTGCGCGCCGTCGGCACCGACGGCCAGCGCCACGTGCAGCCGGTCGTTGACCAGGCACAACACCCCGGCGGGGCGGCACTCGGCCAACACCTCGGTGGCCAGGCCGTACGCGGCCCGGTCGGTCACGTCGTCCTCGACCCGGACCTGGATCGCCAACCGGTCGACCAGGCCGAGCCGACCGGCGGCCGCCACCGCGGCGGTGACCACGGCGAGCGGGTCACGCCCGGGGCGGGCGTCGGTGATGACATGCAGACACGGGAAAACAGGGTCCACAACGCGCTCCTCCCTGCGCCGGCATGACCCGGATCAGGTTCGACGGTCGAGGGCCGCGACAGCCCCCCTCTCAGCCCGGTGCACCGGACTCCCGTGGGGTTGGTTCCGCCGCCGACACTATCGCCGCGGCGCCGCCGGAGTAAAGCCCGTCAGCGGACGTCCCAGACCGGCTCGGGCGTCTCCACGACCTCGCCGTCACCCTGGAAGAGCACGAACCGGTCGAAGCCGCGCGTGAACCAGCGGTCGTGGGTGACCGCGATCACCGTGCCCTCGAACGCCTTCAGGCCCTCCTCCAGCGCCTCCGCCGAGGCGAGGTCCAGGTTGTCCGTCGGCTCGTCGAGCAGCAGCACCGTCGCGCCCGACAGCTCCAGCAGCAGCACCAGGAAGCGGGCCTGCTGGCCGCCCGAGAGCGTGCCGAACCGCTGGTCGCCCTGTGCCGCCAGCTCGTAGCGGTTGAGCGCCTTCATCGCGCCCGCGCGGTCCATTCCGGACCGGTGGTCGTCGCCGCGCCACAGAATCTCGACCAACGTACGATCCAGCAGCTCAGGCCGGTCGTGGGTCTGCGAGAAGTGGCCGGGACGGACCCGCGCGCCGAGCCGTGCGGTGCCGTGGTGCGCCACGTGGGCCAGGGGCGCGCCGTCGACCGGCTTGTTGTCCGCCTCGGGGGCCGTGCCGCCCGCCGAGAGCAGCCGTAGGAAGTGGGACTTGCCGGTGCCGTTGGCGCCGAGCACCGCCACCCGGTCGCCGTACCAGATCTCCAGGTCGAAGGGGAAGGTCAGGTCTTCCAGCTCCAGGCCCGTGCAGACGACGGCCCGTTTTCCCGTACGCCCGCCGCGCAGGTTCATCCGCAACGACTGCTCCTTGGGCGGCAGCGGCGGCGGCCCCGCCTCCTCGAACTTGCGCAGCCGGGTCTGCGCGGCCTGGTAGCGCGAGGCCAGGCCGTCGTTGAACGCCGCCTTCTGCTTCAAGGTGAACACCAGCTCGCGCAGCTTCTCGTGTTCCTCGTCCCAGCGCCGCCGCAGCTCCAGCAGCCGCTCGTGCCGGTTGGCGCGGGCCTCGTGCCAGGAGGCGAAGCCGCCGGGGTGGGTCCACGCGCCGCCGCCCTCGACCGCCACCACCCGGGTCGCGGTCTGCGCCAGTAGCTCGCGGTCGTGCGAGACGTAGAGCACCGACTTCGACGACTCCCGCAGCCGCGCCTCGAGCCATCGCTTGCCCGGCACGTCGAGGAAGTTGTCCGGCTCGTCCAGCAGCAGCACCTCGTCGCCGCCACGCAGCAGCAGGTCGAGGGCGAAGCGCTTCTGCTGCCCGCCGGAGAGCGTCCGCACCGGCCGGCTCCGCACCTCTTCCCAGGGCTTGCCGAGGATGGCGACGGCGACGGTGTCGAAGAGCACCTCGGCGTCGTAGCCGCCCGCCTCGCCCCAGCCGGTCAGCGCGTTGGCGAACCGGAGCTGCGCCTTCTCGGAGTCGGGCGCCGACCGCAGCGCGGCGTCGGCGGTGGCCAGCGCCTGCCCGGCCTCCCGCAGGACGGGCGCGACGAGCGACAAGGCAAGATCGTCGAGGGTACGGTCGTCGCCGATCATCCCGATGAACTGGCGCATGACCCCGAGCCCGCCGGCCCGGGCGACCGTGCCGATCGGGACGGCGAGATCCCCGGCGACCATCCGCAGCAGGGTGGTCTTGCCCGCCCCGTTCGGCCCGACGAGCGCCACCTTCGCGCCCTCGCCGACCCGGAACGACACGTCGGCGAACAGCTCCCGGCCGTCCGGCAGCACGAATCCGACCCCGGAGACATCCACGTAACCCACGCGGCCATCTTCCCCGAGGAGGCGGTGCAGGTCAGTCGGTTTTTCCGGCGCTCCGGGAGACCTTGAGCACGCGGAAGCCGCGCTGGCTGGCCGTACGCGCCACGTCCCAGCCCTGGCCGGTCAGCCAGGTGTGCAGCGAGTCGCCGCCGAGGTTGCGGTTGATCACCAGCCAGGCCACGCCGTCCGGCGCGAGCCGCCCCAGCCAGCGGTCCGCCATCGCGTGCAGTTCGGCCTTGCCGACGTGGGTGGGCGGGTTGCTCCAGATCTGGTCGAACGTCACCTCGGCCGGCACGTCCTCGGGGGTGCACACTCGCACCCTGTCGCCCAGACCCAGCGACTTGGCGTTCTCCGCGGTCAGCTCCCGGGCGCGGGAGTTGACGTCGATCGCGTACACGGTCGCGGCGGGCGCCTCGCTGGCCAGGACGCAGGCGATGGGGCCGTACCCGCAGCCGAGATCCAGGAAGGTGCCGCCGTCGGTGGGCAGCTCGGCCTTGCGCAGCAGCACGGCGGTGCCGGGGTCGAGCCGTCCCGCGGAGAAGACGCCGCGCGCGACCGCCAGGTCGTACGCCCGGCCGGCCACGGAGAACTCGATCCGTCCCCTCGTGTCGGGCGTGGCCGGCTCGGCAGTGAAGTAATGGTCGGCGCTCACCCCGTCAGTGTCCCGCCGGGCAACGAGCGCCGGCGCACCGGGGTGCCGCACAATCTGTGCGTTCATCGATCACCGTGCGCTCCTAGCGTGGCAGCCATGCTTCGCGTCCCCCGCCCCCGCTCCGCCCATCGCGCGAACCCGGGGAGCGGACTCGCGACACACTCGGCGGCGCACTCGGCAGCCCCGGGAAGGTTGCCGCCGGCCGCGCGCCACCATCGGTCGGCCCCTGATCCCCGCATCCGTACGCCGCACCGCCATGCGTCCCCCCGCCGTACGGTCTCCCTGCCGGCCCCGCTGACGGACTGGCTCCTCGTCACCGCCCGCGGGGTCCTCGCCGGGAGCCCATCCGTCCGTTCCCTCGGCATCCTCACCGATCCCCGCCGGCTGCGTCCGCGCCTGGAGGAGACCAGCCAGCGCCTGGCGCCACGACCGCCGGATCCCGGCAGCGTCCCCGCCGCGCCGGGTCTCTACGGTGGCCGGCCCGCGCCGGATGTCCGCCCCGGACGGTCCGCACCGGGAGGCCGCGCCCGGCAGTCCGCACCGGGCGCCCACGGCGGGCAGCGCTTTCCCGCCGCGCGGCGGTTGCCCGCGGAGCCCCAGCAGGCCCTCCAATTGCTGCTGAGCGGCCTCGGTGCGCTGATCGTCACGTCGATCGTGGTGCTGACCGCCTTCTTCGTGATCGCCGAGGAGCGCCGAGGCCCCGCCGGGGCGTCCTCCGCCGCGCCGGGCGCTGCCGCAAGAGGCTCCCGCGCCGCCGACGACGCGCCGCTGACCCGGCTGGAGGTCTTCCCCGGGCCGGAGATCCGGGCGGGGTCCGGCGCCGCCGCCTACCGAATCTCGCTGACGCACGTGGACACCGAGTGCGCGCTCGGCACCATCGGCGAGCTCGGCGCGGTGCTCAGCGAGAAGGGCTGCGGCCAGGTCGTCCGGGCCGCCATGATCGCACCGTACGGGGACTACCGCGTCACGGCCGGCATCCTCGTCCTGCCCGACGCGAACACGGCGGACGCGGTCAGCGAGGATGCCGAGGTGCTGGTCGAGTCCGGCCGCGGCACCTTCGCGGCACTGGGCGGAAGGGGCGGCGTGCCGGCCACCGCACCAGCCCAGGTCGGCTGGCATCCGGTCGGTCACTACCTGCTGTACTGCGTCATCTCCCGCCCGGACGGCAACCTCGTCGCCGACGACGACCCGCTGGCGGCCCGCATCACCGAGGACCTCCTCCAGGGCTATCTGACCGACCAGCTCGCCGACGCCCGCGACATCGACCCCTGACGGCAGCCGGTCATGCGCGGAGACGGCAGCCGGTCGCGCCCCTGACGGCAGCCGGTCATGCGCGGAGGCGGCGGGTGGCGTCGGCTCGCCGGGCGTACTCGGTCTCGTCCGGGTAGCCGACCGCTACCAGGGTCAGGCCGTGGGCGGGCGCCACGGTCACCTCGCTCGACCGCTCGCGCAGCGTGAGCAGCTTCGCCGGCCAGCCCGGATCGCGCCGCCCGTCGCCCACCGTCAACATCGCACCGACCAGACTGCGCACCATCGCCTGGCAGAAGGCGTCCGCCTGCACGGTCGCGACCGCGACCCCGTCCGGTTCCCGGCGCCACTCGAGGCGGGTGATGGCGCGCACGGTGGTCGCGTGCTCCTTGCGCTTGCAGAACGCGGCGAAGTCGTGCAGGCCCACCAGTCCCGCCGCGGCCTCGTTGAGCCGGCCGAGGTCGAGCGGACGCACCCAGCCGAGGGTGTCGTGGCGCCGCAGCGGCTCGGGCCCGGAGACCGTGTCGGCGACCCGGTACTCGTAGCGGCGGAACGTCGCCGAGAACCGGGCGTCGAACGTGGACGGTACCGGCGTCACGGCCCTGACCCGCGCGTCCGGCGGCATCAGCGCGGCCAGCCGCCGCAGCAGCGAGTCCCGGAGCCGCTCCCAGACCTCCGTCGGCAGCTCGATGTGGCACACCTGGCCGGTGGCGTGCACGCCGGCGTCCGTACGCCCGGCCACCGTCAGTCCCAGCGGCACGTCCGTCCCGGCGAGCGTGCCCAGCGCCTCGGTCAGCACCCCGGCGACCGTGCGCCGGGTGGGCTGGGCGGCCCACCCGGAGAAGTCACCGCCGTCGTAGGAGACGTCGAGGCGCAGACGAGTCGTGTCGGTCAAAACCCGGTCCTTAGTCCGTACGGTAAAAGCGAAACGGCCCGGCACCCCACAGAGGGTGCCGGGCCGCACGTGCCTGATCAGGCCTTGGTGTCGTCGCCCTCGGCCTGGTTGCCCGGGCCCTCGGCGCCCTTGTCGCCGGACGCGTTCACCGGCGGCTCGGAGTCCTGGTCGGCGGCCGGAGCCTCGCTGGCAGCGGCGGCCGGAACCTCGTCCTCGCGGGCGAGCGCCTCGACCTTGTCCTGCTGCGCGGCGGCCTTGCGGGCCGCCTTCTTGGCCGGCGCCGTGTTCGCCGCGACCTGCAGCTCCTCGACCAGCTCGATGATCGCCATGGGAGCGGCGTCACCCTTGCGCGGGCCGGTCTTGGTGATGCGGGTGTAGCCACCCGGCCGGTTGCCGTAGCGGGGGGCGATCTGCTCGAACAGGGCGTACACGACGTCCTTGTCCTTGACGACCGTCAGCACCCGGCGACGGTTGTGCAGGTCACCGCGCTTGGCCTTGGTGATCAGCTGCTCCGCCAGGGGGCGAAGGCGCCGCGCCTTGGTCTCGGTGGTCTTGATCTTCCCGTGCCGGAAGAGCTCCGTGGCCAGGTTGGCCAGCAGCAGCTTCTCGTGCGCCGGGCTACCGCCGAGGCGGGGACCCTTGGTAGGCGTGGGCATTGTTGCTCCTAATTCAGACGACCGAGAAGGTCAGAGCTGCTCGGTCTCGCGGTAGTCGTCGGTGTCGTAGTCCACGTCGCCGAACGAGTCGACCACGTGCGCCGGGTCGAAGGACGGCGCGCTGTCCTTCAGTCCCAGGCCCATTCCGGCGAGCTTCATCTTGACCTCGTCGATCGACTTCTGACCGAAATTCCTTATATCCAGAAGGTCGGCCTCCGTCCGCCCGATCAGCTCACCGACGGTGTTGATGCCCTCGCGCTTGAGGCAGTTGTACGACCGGACGGTGAGGTCGAGCTCCTCGATCGGCAGGGCCAGGTCGGCGGCAAGCTGAGCGTCCTGCGGGGACGGGCCGATGTCGATGCCCTCGGCGGTCTCGTCCAGCTCGCGGCAGAGGCCGAACAGCTCGACGAGGGTCGAGCCGGCCGACGCCAGCGCGGTGCGGGGCGAGATGGAAGCCTTCGACTCGACGTCGATGATCAGGCGGTCGAAGTCGGTGCGCTGCTCGACACGGGTCGCCTCGACGCGGTAGGTCACCTTCATGACCGGCGAGTAGATCGAGTCGACCGGGATGCGGCCGATCTCGGCGCCGGCGCTCTTGTTCTGCGCCGCCGTGACGTAGCCACGGCCCCGCTCGACGGTGAGCTCCATGTCGAGCCGGCCCTTGCTGTTGAGCGTGGCCAGCTTCAGGTCGGGGTTGTGCACGGAGACGCCGGCCGGGGGCTGGATGTCACCGGCGGTGACGTCGCCCGGGCCCTGCTTGCGCAGGTACATGCTGACCGGCTCGTCGTGCTCGGAGCTGACGGTGAGCTCCTTGACGTTCATGACCAGCTCGACCACGTCCTCCTTGACACCGGGGATCGTGGTGAACTCGTGCAGGACGCCGTCGATCTTGATGCTGGTGACCGCCGCGCCCGGGATGGACGACAGCAGGGTCCGCCGCAGCGAGTTGCCGAGGGTGTAGCCGAAGCCCGGCTCCAGGGGCTCGATGGTGAACCGGGAGCGGGTCTCGCTGAGCGACTCCTCCGAGAGGGTCGGCCGCTGGCTGATGAGCACGCTGTTCTTCTTTCTGTCGGGCCACCCGCTATTTGATGGCCGTCGGAATCGCCCGGCGCCCTCTCAGGCGCCGGGCAACTTGTTACTTCGAGTAGAGCTCGACGATCAGCTGCTCCTGGACCTGCGTGTCGATGACGGCGCGGGCCGGGAGCGAGTGGATCAGGATCTTCATCTCGCTCGGGATGGGCTCGAGCCACGCCGGCACCGGCCGGGAACCGGCCTGGGCCTGGGCGACGACGAAGGGGGTCATCTCCTTCGACTTCTCCCGGAGCGTGACGATGTCGTGCTCCTTCACCCGGTACGACGGGATGTCGACCTTCACGCCGTTGACCAGGAAGTGGCCGTGCTTGACCAACTGCCGGGCCATGTCCCGGGAGGCGGCGTAGCCGGCCCGGTAGACGACGTTGTCGAGACGGGACTCGAGGATCTGCAGCAGCACCTCACCGGTCTTGCCGGGCTTGGTGACAGCCTCCTCGTAGTAACCGCGGAACTGCTTCTCGAGGACGCCGTAGGTCCGGCGGGCCTTCTGCTTCTCGCGGTGCTGGAGCAGGTACTCGGTCTCCTTGGTCCGGCCGCGGCCGTGCTGCCCGGGCGGGAACGGCCGGGACTCGAACGGGCACTTCGGACCATCGCACTTGCTGCCCTTGAGGAACAGCTTCATCTTCTCGCGGCGGCAGCGCTTGCAGTCCGCACCTGTGTAACGAGCCATTGCTTCGATCTCTCCCTTAGACCCGACGACGCTTCGGCGGACGGCATCCGTTGTGCGGCTGCGGCGTGACGTCGGAGATCTGCCCGACCTCGAGGCCGGCGGCCTGCAGCGAGCGGATCGCGGTCTCCCGGCCGGAGCCGGGGCCCTTGACGAACACGTCGACCTTGCGCATGCCGTGCTCCATGGCCCGGCGCGCGGCGGCCTCGGCGGCGAGCTGCGCGGCGAACGGAGTCGACTTGCGGGAGCCCTTGAAGCCCACCTGGCCGGAGGAGGCCCAGGAGATGACCGCACCGGTCGGGTCGGTGATCGACACGATGGTGTTGTTGAAGGTGCTCTTGATGTGCGCCTGCCCGTGGGCGACGTTCTTGCGTTCCTTGCGCCGGACCTTCTTGACAGCCCCTGCGCGTGCCTTCGGTGGCATAAGTCGTTGCGCTCCTATTACTTCCGACCGGGCTTCTTCTTACCGGCGACCGTGCGCTTCGGACCCTTGCGGGTGCGAGCGTTGGTCCGCGTGCGCTGACCCCGGACGGGGAGCCCACGACGGTGGCGGATGCCGGCGTAGCAGCCGATCTCAACCTTGCGGCGGATGTCCGCGGCGACCTCGCGGCGCAGGTCGCCCTCAACCTTGAAGTTGGCCTCGATGTAGTCGCGGAGCTGGACGAGCTCCTCGTCAGTGAGGTCCTTAGCGCGCTTGTTCAGGTCAATGCCGGTCGCGGTGAGCGCCTCGACGGCGCGGGTCCGACCGACCCCGAAGATGTAGGTGAGCGCGATCTCCATCCGCTTTTCGCGGGGAAGATCGACGCCGACGAGTCGTGCCATAAGTGGGCGTACTCCTCAGGTGTCTCACGGAGGTCTGTGCCCGTCCCCACCCCGCCTGCCCGGGCGGGCCCCGGCCTCCGACCGGGGGTGAGACCGCGCGCCATCAACGTGCATGACACCGCGGCTGGGACGAGCTTCTTCAGTGGTGCGGATCTGGCAGTGCGAGGACCTGGATCAGCCCTGGCGCTGCTTGTGACGCGCGTCGGTCTTGCAGATGACCATGACGCGCCCGTGCCGCCGGATGACCCGGCAGTTGTTGCAGATCCGCTTGACGCTCGGCTTGACCTTCACGGTTTGCCTTAACTCTCAGTCAGACGGGATGTGGATCCCCGTGACCCTTACTTGTAGCGGTAGACGATGCGCCCACGGGTCAGGTCGTACGGCGAAAGCTCGACGACGACCCGGTCCTCGGGAAGGATGCGGATGTAGTGCTGCCGCATCTTTCCGGAGATGTGAGCCAGCACCTTGTGACCATTGGCGAGCTCCACCCGGAACATGGCGTTCGGCAGAGGCTCGATCACTCGGCCTTCGATCTCGATGGCTCCGTCTTTCTTTGGCATGTCCTCCGCTACCTGACATCGGGTTCTGGGGCAGGCTCACAGCATTCATCCCGGACCCGAAAGGGACCCGGACCAGCCGCGGCTCCGGCTCCACCAGAAGCGCTTGGTAGACATGCCGGAGTGGACGCTGTGCGCCAGCAAGCCAGTGTACGCGCGGGGAGGCATCGACACCAAACCGAGGTCGCCGTAACCCGTGGTCGGGTGTGTCGACAGCCCACAGAACCGGACAAACGCGCCGCTACGGGTCGTTAACCGAGCGCCCTAGCGCCCGTGACTCTTGGCGAGCCCGATGAGACCGAAGATCAGCGGGATGAGCATCCAGCCCGGCCAGAAGTAATTCCAGTCGCCCGACGACAGCGACGACAGCGCCCAGACCATGACGCAGACGAGTACCACGCCGCTGTAGGAGGCGACCCACGGCGCGCCGTCGGGCTTCGCCGTCCTCGCGGGCTCGGAGGAGGGCATCGGCACGGACAGGGGCGACAGGGGCACCGGCTGGGCGCGCTGGGCCGGGATGGTGCCGGGCAGATCGGCGGTCAGGCCGTTCAGCTCACCGAAGGTCTTGGCGGCGTAGACGGCCTGCAGTCGCTCGTCGTACTCGTGCAGGTCCAGACGCCCCTCGTCGAGCGCCGTCTTCAACCGCTCGGCGACGACCTGACGGTCCGCGTCGCCGGCTCGCATGCCCTCGGAACCCATGGCGTCCAGGATGCCAGGCCGTGTCACACCTCGCGGTCCCGTGGACGGCCATTTGCTCTGTGCCCGAGCAAGCGCGCCGGGGCCGGTGCTACTCCGGGAGCGGGTTCAGCGACGGCTGGCGGGAGGTCACCAGATCGCCGAGCCGGGCCCGGCCGCCGTCCGGTGCCGTCGTCACCCACACGCCGTCCTCGAGCAACGCCATGGTGTGCTCCACGTGCGCCGCCATCGAGCCGTCCCGGGTGGTCACCGTCCACCCGTCCGCCAGCTCCTGGGTGCGCGGCGAGCCCATGGTGATCATCGGCTCGATGGCGAGGGCCAGGCCCGGCACCAGGCGGGGGCCCTTGCCGGGCTTGCCGTGGTTGAGCACGTGCGGGTCCTGGTGCATCTCGGTGCCGATGCCGTGACCGCCGTACCCGTCGACGATGCCGTAGCGGCCCGCCTTGCGGACGGTCTTCTCCACGTGGAAGGAGATGTCGGTGAGCCGGCCGCGGCCGTTCGCGGCGCCGCGGGCGGCGGCGGCGATGCCGGCCCACATGGCGTCCTCGGCCACCTCGGCCATGCGCAGCAGGGCCGGATCGGTCTCCCCCACGCCGACGGTGATCGCCGAGTCGCCGTGCCAGCCGTTCAGGACCGCCCCGCAGTCGAGCGACAGCAGGTCGCCCTCCTGCAGCACCTGGGCGGCCGAGGGGATGCCGTGCACGACCTGCTCGTTGACCGACGCGCAGATCGAGGCGGGGAAGCCGTGGTAGCCCTTGAACGACGGCACGGCGCCGTTGTCGCGGATGACCTGCTCCGCGATGGCGTCGAGATCGGCGGTGGAGACGCCGGGGGCGACGGCCGCCCGCATCGCGTCCAGCGCGGCGGCGACGACGAGGCCGGCGCCGCGCATGAGCTCGATCTGTTCCGGGGTCTTGAGCTGAATGTCCTGGGCACTACGGCGCATGGGCGTCAGCCTAGCGTGACCATCGGAGACGAAAAACGAGGGCGCTGCCGAAGCAGCGCCCTCGTGAGGTCGTGGCGGATCAGCCGCCGTACGAGCGGAGCGCATCGATCGCCCGCACGGTGACGTCCTCCACCGGCCCGGTCGCGTCGATGCCGACCAGCTTGCCCTGGGCGCCGTAGAAATCGACCAGCGGCGCCGTCTTGTCCGCGTACTCGACGAGCCGGTTGGCGATGGTCTCCGCGCGGTCGTCGTCACGCTGGAACAGCTCGGAGCCACACCGGTCGCAGATGTTCTCCTTGCTCGTCGGGTCGAACTCGACGTGCCAGATCTTGCCGCAGCCACGGCAGGTCCGGCGGCCGGAGAGCCGCCGGATGACCTCGTCGTCGTCGACCACGAGCTCCATCACCAAGTCCAGCGCGGTGCCGAGGTCCGCCAGGAGCTTGTCCAGCGCCGACGCCTGCGGGACGGTTCGCGGGAAACCGTCCAGCAGGAAGCCGTCGCCGGCGTCGGGCTCCGCGAGCCGGTCACGGACCATGTTGATGGTGACCTCGTCGGGAACGAGGTTGCCCGCGTCCATGTAGCGCTTCGCCTCGAGCCCCAGCGGGGTCCCCTGCGACACGTTGGCCCGGAAGATGTCACCGGTCGAGATCTTCGGTACGGCGAGATGGGCGGCGATGAACTCAGCCTGGGTCCCCTTGCCGGCCCCCGGAGGGCCCACCAGTACCAGCCGCACCTACATCGCCTCGCTTCGGTGAGAACGAGCTTCGCAAACGATGGACGCGAGAGCCCCCCGGCTCCGCGCTCCCACTACCGGAGGAACCCTTCGTAGTTGCGCTGCATGAGCTGGCTCTCGATCTGCTTCACCGTCTCCAGACCCACGCCCACCATGATCAGCACTGCGGTACCGCCGAACGGGAAGTTCACGTACTGGTCCTGGTTGAGCCAGATGAAGAAGAAGTTCGGCAGGACCGAGATCAGGCCCAGGTACAGCGCGCCCGGCAGGGTGATCCGGCTGAGGATGAAGTCCAGGTAGTCGGCGGTCGGCTTACCGGGCCGGATGCCCGGTACGAACCCACCGTACTTCTTCATGTTCTCGGCGACCTCGGTCGGGTTGAACGTGATCGAGACGTAGAAGTACGTGAAGAAGATGATCATCAGGAAGTACGTCAGGATGTAGATCCAGCTCGTCGGGTCGACCAGGTTGTCCTGGATCCAGAGCTGGTAGCCCTTGAGGTTGTTCTGGTCGAAGAACCTCAGGAACAGGTTCGGCAGGTAGAGCAGCGACGACGCGAAGATCACCGGCACGACACCGGCCTGGTTGACCTTCAGCGGGATGTACGTCGAGGTGCCACCGTACATCTTCCGGCCGATCATGCGCTTCGCGTACTGCACCGGGATGCGGCGCTGGGCCTGCTCGATGAAGACGACCGCGGCGATGATCAGCAGGACCAGGGCGATGACGAGCCAGAACTTGCCCCAGCCGTTGGTCTCCTTGATCGTCCAACCCTCGCTGGGCAGGCGGGCGGCGATCGAGGCGAAGATCAGCACGGACATGCCGTTGCCGACGCCGCGGTCGGTGATGAGCTCACCGAGCCACATGACCACGCCCGTGCCGGCGGTCATCGTGATGACCAGGATCGTCAGCGTGAGCCAGTCCGGGATGCCCAGACCCTCGGGAATGATCGCGAAGTTCGACTGGTCCTGCGGGCAGGCACCGGCGAAGAGCTGGCCGCTGCGGGCCAGCGCCACGAACGCCGCGGACTGCAGGACCGCGAGGCCGAGCGTGAGGTAGCGGGTGTACTGGGTGATCTTCGCCTGGCCGGACTGGCCCTCCTTGCGGAGCTGCTCGAGGCGCGGAATCACCACGGTGAGGAGCTGCAGGATGATCGACGCCGTGATGTACGGCATGATGCCCAGCGCGAAGACGGAAAGCTGAAGCAGCGCGCCGCCGGAGAACAGGTTCAGCAGGTTCAATACCCCGCCGCCGGCGTTGCTGCTGTTCACGGCGTCGAGGCAGTTCTGGACGTTGGTGTAGGACACGCCCGGGCTGGGCAATGTGGCACCGAGCCGATAGACCGCGATGATCGCTACTGTGAACAGCAGTTTCTTGCGCAGGTCAGGCGTCCGGAACGCACTGGAAAAGGCGGAGAGCAACTTCTTCCTCCTGCGCGAGGTGGCCGCCTGAAACCGGCGGATGGGGGTAGGCATCGGTCCGGACGACCGATATACCTGGCTGGGAACGGACTTTAACAGCCCGACGTGCCTCTCGTGAGGCACGGTCGCCGCTTGTGCAACACCCGGGGACGAAGAGCTACGCGGCAAGCGGTGGAACAGTGCCGCCGAACCCGGTGAAATGCCTGGTCAGACGCCACAACGGGGATGCAGGCCGGGCATCGGTGCGATACCCGGGCCAGCATCCCCGGCAAGCCTCACAGCTCGGTGGCGGAACCACCGGCGGCTGCGATCTTCTCCTTGGCCGACTCGCTGAACGCGTGCGCAGAAATCTGCAGCGACACGCCGTTCAGGTCGCCGGAGCCGAGCACCTTCACGAGCTGGCCACGGCGGACCGCGCCGGCGTCGGCCAGCTCCAGCGGGCCGATCTCGCCACCGTTCGGAAACAGCTCGGCGAGCCGGTCCAGGTTGACGACCTGGAAGACGACCTTGTTCTTGTTCTTGAAGCCCTTCATCTTCGGCAGGCGCATGTGGAGGGGCATCTGCCCACCCTCGAACGCAGCCGAGACGTTCTTGCGGGCTCCCGTACCCTTGGTGCCCCGACCGGCGGTCTTGCCCTTGGAGCCCTCACCGCGACCCACGCGGGTCTTCGGCGTCTTGGCTCCGGGCGCCGGACGGAGGTGGTGGACCTTGATCGCCATTACTCGACCTCCTCAACACTCACGAGGTGGCTCACGGCGAAGATCATGCCCCGAATCTCGGGGCGGTCCTCCTTGACCACCACATCGTTGATCCGCTTCAGGCCCAGCGACCGCAGGGAATCCCGCTGGTTCTGCTTACGGCCGATCTCGGACCGGATCTGGGTGACCTTCAAGCGTGCCATCAGCGCACCGCCGCTTCCGCACGCGCCGCCAGCATGGCCGCGGGGGCCACGTCCTCGACCGGCAGGCCACGGCGCGCCGCGACCGCCTCCGGGGACTCGAGGCCCTTCAGCGCGGCCACCGTCGCGTGCACGATGTTGATCGGGTTCGACGAGCCGAGGCTCTTGCTCAGCACGTCGTGGATGCCCGCGCACTCGAGCACGGCACGCACCGGGCCACCGGCGATGACACCGGTACCGGCGGAGGCCGGCTTGAGGAGCACGACACCCGCGGCGGCCTCGCCGGTGATCGGGTGCGGGATCGTCGCGCCGATCCGGGGCACCTTGAAGAAGTGCTTCTTGGCCTCCTCGACGCCCTTGGCGATCGCCGCGGGCACCTCCTTGGCCTTGCCGTATCCGATGCCGACGGTGCCGTCACCGTCGCCGACGATCACGAGGGCGGTGAAGCTGAAGCGACGACCACCCTTCACGACCTTCGCGACACGGTTGATCGCTACGACCCGCTCCAGGTGAGGGGTCTTCTCGACGGGCGCGTTACCGCGGCCGCCCTCACGGCGGTTGTCGCGGCGGCCGCCCTCGTTGTTACCGCCGGACCCTCCGCCACGGCGCTGCTGACCAGGCATTGGTCTTCCTTCCTAGAACTCGAGTCCGGCTTCGCGGGCGGCGTCGGCAAGCGCGGCGATACGCCCCGCGTACTTGTTGCCACCGCGGTCGAAGACGACCTTGGACACGCCCGCGGCCTTCGCCCGCTCGGCGAGGAGAGCGCCGACCTTGGAGGCCAGGGCGCTCTTGTCACCCTCGGTGCCCCGCAGGGAGGCGTCGAGCGTGGAGGCAGAGACGAGCGTGTGGCCCTTGAGGTCGTCCACGATCTGCGCGGTGATGTTCCGCGTGGACCGGGTGACGACCAGACGGGGACGCTCGGCAGTGCCGCGGACGTTCTTGCGGACCCGGAAGTGCCGACGCGCCTTTCCGACGGCGCGCTTGGAGGCGACTCCGCCCCCATTGCGGCGCTTGAGCAGCGTGGCGGTCACTTCTTACCTGCCTTTCCAGCCTTGCGGCGGATGACCTCGCCCTGGTACTTGACGCCCTTGCCCTTGTAGGGCTCCGGCGGGCGGATCTTCCGGATGTTCGCGGCGACCTCGCCGACGAGCTGCTTGTCGATGCCGGCGACCGTGAACTGCGTCGGCTTCTCGACCGAGAAGGTGATGCCGGTCGGCGCCGCGATGTTGACCGGGTGCGAGAAGCCGAGGGCGAACTCGAGGTCCTTGCCCTTGGCGGTCACCCGGTAACCGGTGCCGTTGATCTCCAGCGTCTTCTTGTAACCCTCGGTGACGCCGACGATCATGTTGGCGACGAGGGTACGCGACAGGCCGTGCAGCTCCTTGGCCTTGCGCTCGTCGTTGGGGCGGTTGACGACCAGCTCGCCGTTCTCCGCCTTCTCGACCGTGATCGGCTCGGCGACGGTGTGCGAGAGCTCGCCCTTGGGGCCCTTGACCTTGATGGTCTGGCCCGTGATGGTGACGTCGACGCCGGCCGGGACCGGGATCGACTTACGTCCGATTCGCGACATGTCAGAGTCTCCGTTACCAGACGAAGGCGAGGACTTCCCCGCCAACGCTCCGCTTGCGGGCCTGCCGGTCGGTCAGGAGGCCCTGGGACGTCGAGATGATCGCGACGCCCAGGCCGCCGAGCACGCGCGGGAGCTCGTCGGACTTGGCGTAAACCCGCAGGCCGGGCTTTGACACGCGCTTGATGCCGGCGAGGCTGCGCTCGCGGTTCTGGCCGTACTTGAGCTCAACGACCAGACGCCTGCCGACGGCGCCTTCCTCGGGCTCCTCGGCCGACCAGGAGGCGATGTAACCCTCGGCCTTGAGGACCTCGGCGATGTTCGCCTTGATCTTCGAGAAGGGCATGGTCACCTTGTCGTGGTACGCCTGGTTGGCGTTACGCAGACGCGTAAGCATGTCTGCGATCGGGTCCGTCATCGTCATGGGTATTCGTCAACCTTTCTCGCCGGGGTTCCCAGAGCATGCCGGGCCTACGGCGAAGCGGTATTTCAGATATCCGCCTTCAGTCCGGTTCAAGGGGCTGGTGGGCGGGGGTGGTCGGACGGGGTTACCAGGAAGCCTTCGACACGCCGGGCAGCTCACCGCGGTGGGCCATGTCCCGGACACACACCCGGCACAGACCGAACTTGCGGTAGACCGAGTGCGGGCGTCCGCACTTCTGGCAGCGGGTGTACGCCCGAACGGCGAACTTCGGCTTCGCGGCCGCCTTGATGATCAGCGCCTTCTTAGCCATGCTCAGTTCTCCTTGAACGGGAAGCCCAGGAGCTTGAGCAGCTGCCGGCCCTCCTCGTCGGTCGTGGCGGTGGTGACCACCGTGATGTCCATGCCACGGGTGCGATCGATCTTGTCCTGGTCGATCTCGTGGAACACCGACTGCTCGGTCAGACCGAACGTGTAGTTGCCGTGCCCGTCGAGCTTGCGCCCGTCGAGCCCGCGGAAGTCACGGATACGCGGCAGCGCGATGGACAGCAGCCGGTCCAGGAACTCCCACATCCGGTCGTTGCGCAGGGTGACCTTCGCGCCGATCGGCATGCCCTCACGCAGCTTGAACTGCGCGATCGACTTGGTGGCCCGCCGCACCAGCGGCTTCTGGCCGGTGATGGTGGTCAGGTCCTTCACGGCGCCGTCGATCAGCTTGGCGTCGCGCGCGGCCTCGCCCACACCCATGTTCACGACGACCTTCACCAGGCCGGGAACCTGCATGGGGTTGCCGTACTTGTACTGCTCCTGAAGCGCGGGGATGACCTCACCGCGGTACTTCTGCTTCAGCCGGGGCAGAGTCTTGGTCTCGGTAGCGGCAGTCATCACAGGTCCTTACCGGTGCTACGCGCGATGCGGACCTTCTGGCCGTTTTCGTCGGTGCGGAAACCGATGCGGGTCGGCTTGCCCTGGTCGTCCACGATCTGCACGTTCGAGATGTGGATGGGGGCTTCCTGCGTGACGATGCCGCCGGTCTTGGAACCGCGCTGCGTCGTGCGGATCTTCTCGTGCTTCTTCATGCGGTTGACGCCCTCGACCAGGACCTTGTCCTGCCGAGGGAAGGCCGCGATGACCTTACCCTTGGCGCCCTTGTCCTTGCCGGCGATGACGACGACCGTGTCGCCCTTCTTGATCTTCACGGTCAGAGCACCTCCGGCGCCAGGCTAATGATCTTCATGAACCGCTTGTCGCGCAGCTCGCGGCCGACCGGGCCGAAGATGCGCGTGCCGCGGGGGTCGCCACCGTCCTTGATGATGACGGCGGCGTTCTCGTCGAAGCGGATGTACGAGCCGTCGGGACGGCGCCTCTCCTTGGCGGTGCGAACGATGACCGCCTTGACGACGTCACCCTTCTTCACACCGGCACCCGGGATGGCGTCCTTGACCGTGGCCACGATGACGTCGCCGATGCTCGCGTAGCGGCGGCCGGAGCCGCCCAGTACGCGGATGCACAGGATCTCCCGGGCACCCGTGTTGTCGGCGACGCGCAGTCGCGACTCCTGCTGGATCACGTCTGTCTCCTATGTCTGCCAGTTCTCCGGAAGAGTCTCCCGAAGCTTGGCGGAACGATGGGCGGCTGGGCCGGCTCGCACCGGCCCAGCGCACTCACTTGGCCTTTTCGAGGATCTCCACGACTCGCCACCGCTTGGTGGCGGACAGCGGACGGGTCTCCATCATCAGGACCCGGTCGCCGATGCCGCACGCGTTCTGCTCGTCGTGCACCTTCAGCTTGCGGGTACGACGGAGAACCTTGCCGTAGAGGGCGTGCTTGACACGGTCCTCGACCTCGACGACGACGGTCTTGTCCATCTTGTCGCTGACCACGAGGCCCTCGCGCACCTTGCGCTGAGCCCGCGGCGCAGCAGCAGCGTTCTCACTCATGCTGTCACCTCACTCGGCGCGGAGGAGAGCCCCAGCTCACGCTCACGCATGATCGTGTAGATCTTCGCGATGTCCTTGCGGACCACCTGCAGCCGACGGTGATTGTCGAGCTGCCCGGTCGCGCCCTGCACGCGAAGATTGAACAGCTCCGCCTTGGCCTCCCGCAGCCGCGAGATCAGCTCCTCTTCGGAGAGCTCGCGCAGCTCGGCTGCCTTAACGCCCGCTGCCATCAGCTTTCACCCACTTCGCGTGTCACGATGCGGCACTTCATCGGGAGCTTGTGGATCGCGCGACGCATCGCTTCGCGCGCGACCGTCTCGTTCGGGAACGACATCTCGAAGAGAATGCGTCCCGGCTTGACGTTCGCCACCCACCACTCCGGCGAGCCCTTACCGGAACCCATGCGGGTCTCGGCGGGCTTCTTGGTCAGCGCCTGGTCCGGGAAGATCGAGATCCAGACCTTGCCGCCACGCTTGATGTGACGGGTCATGGCGATACGAGCCGACTCGATCTGACGGTTGGTCACGTACGCCGGCTCCAGGGCCTGGATACCGAACTCGCCGAAGACCACCCGGTTGCCGCCCTTGGACGCGCCGTGGCGGTCCGGGTGGTGCGGCTTGCGGAAGCCCTTCGGGGGCTTACGCGGCATCAGCATGTGTCAGCCCTCCTGCTGCGTTTCGGCCGCAGCCGGAGCAGCGGCGGTGTCGGTCGACTCGGCGGGCGCGGCGGCCTGCGCCTGCGCGGCGCGCCCCGCCTCGGTGCCACCCGCGGTCGTGCCGGACGAGCCGGAGCGGCCGCGGCGCGGACGCTCGGGCCGGTCGCCACGGTCGCGGCGCGGACGCGCGGGCGCCTCGGGGGCGACCTCGCGACCCGGAACGGCGTCGCCCTTGTAGATCCAGACCTTCACACCGATGCGGCCGAACGTCGTGCGGGCCTCGAAGAAGCCGTACTCGATGTTGGCGCGCAGCGTGTGCAGCGGGACGCGACCCTCACGGTAGAACTCCGTGCGGCTCA
This sequence comes from Couchioplanes caeruleus, assembly GCF_003751945.1. NCBI lineage: Bacteria > Bacillati > Actinomycetota > Actinomycetes > Micromonosporales > Micromonosporaceae > Couchioplanes > Couchioplanes caeruleus. Next base: position 3,410,525 of record NZ_RJKL01000001.1, read on the forward strand.
TCTCCGCGCCGCCGAGGCGGCCGGAGACCTGCACCCGGATGCCCTTGCAGACCGGGTTCTTCATCGCGGACTGCATGGCCTTGCGCATCGCCCGGCGGAAGCTGACCCGGCTGGAGAGCTGCTCGGCGACGCCCTGCGCCACGAGCTGCGCGTCCGACTCCGGGCTCTTCACCTCGAGGATGTTGAGCTGGACCTGCTTGCCGGTGAGCTTCTCGAGCTCGCCGCGGATGCGGTCGGCCTCCGCGCCCTTGCGGCCGATGACGATGCCCGGCCGGGCGGTGTGGATGTCGACGCGGACCCGGTCACGGGTGCGCTCGATGTCCACCTTGGAGATGCCGGCACGCTCGAGGCCCTTGGACATCATCCGGCGGATCTTGACGTCCTCGCCGATGTAGTCCTTGTAGAGCTTGTCTGCGAACCAGCGGCTCTTCCAGTCGGTGGAGATGCCGAGCCGGAATCCGGTGGGGTGAACCTTCTGACCCATTACTCGGCACCTTCCGTGCTCTGGGACTCGGCCGGCTTGGCCTCGGCGGCCGGAGTGGCCGACTTGGCCGCAGTGGCCTTCTTCGCGGCGGGCTTGCGGCCCGGCGTGGTGGCCTGGACGGCCTCCACCGCGACGGTGATGTGACAGGTGCGCTTGCGGATCCGGTACGCCCGGCCCTGCGCCCGCGGCCGGAACCGCTTCAGCGTCGGGCCCTCGTCGACGAACGCCTCGCTGACCAGGAGCGCGTCCGGGTCGAGCCGTTCGTTGTTCTCGGCGTTCGCGATCGCGCTGGCGAGCACCTTGTAGACCTGCTCACTCGCAGCCTGCGGCGCGAACTGCAGGACCGTGAGAGCCTCCTTCGCGGGCAGACCGCGGACGAGGTTGATCACACGGCGCGCCTTGTTCGGCGAGATGCGCACGTGGCGCGCAACCGCCCGCGCGCCCGGAAGCGCCGGAGCGTCGCCCTTGACTGGCATCGCTGTAACCCCTTGTTCTTATCCGTGGACTGCTTAGCGACGACGGCTCTTGCGGTCGTCCTTCTCGTGACCCTTGAACGTGCGGGTCAGAGCGAACTCGCCGAGCTTGTGCCCGACCATGGCCTCGGTGATGAACACCGGGACGTGCTTGCGCCCGTCGTGCACGGCGATCGTGTGCCCGAGCATGTCGGGGATGATCGTCGAGCGCCGAGACCAGGTCTTGATGACGTTCTTCGAGTTCTTCTCGTTCTGGACTTCCACCTTCTTGAGCAGGTGGTCGTCGATGAACGGGCCCTTCTTGAGGCTGCGAGGCATCTCTTAACTCCCGTTACCCGCGCTTGCGGGTGGCGTAGCGGCGGCGAACGATCATGCGGTCGCTCTCCTGGCCCTTGCGGCGGGTACGGCCCTCCGGCTTACCAGCCGGGTTCACCGGGTGGCGACCACCGGAGGTCTTGCCCTCACCACCACCGTGCGGGTGGTCGATCGGGTTCATGGCGACACCACGGACGGTCGGGCGCTTGCCCTTCCACCGCATGCGGCCGGCCTTGCCCCAGTTGATGTTCGACTGGTCGGCGTTGCCGATCTCGCCGACGGTGGCGCGGCAGCGCACGTCGACGCGACGGATCTCGCCCGAGGGCATACGCAGCGTGGCGTACGCGCCCTCACGGCCGAGCAGCTGGATGCCGACGCCGGCCGAACGGGCCAGCTTGGCGCCACCGCCGGGACGAAGCTCCACGTTGTGGACCGTCGTACCGACCGGGATGTTGCGCAGGGGCAGGTTGTTGCCGGGCTTGATGTCCGAGCCCGGACCCGACTCCACCCGGTCGCCCTGCTTGAGGTCCTTCGGCGCGACGATGTAGCGCTTCTCGCCGTCCGCGTAGTGCAGCAGCGCGATGCGGGCGGTGCGGTTGGGGTCGTACTCGATGTGAGCGACCTTGGCCGGCACGCCGTCCTTGTCGTTGCGCTTGAAGTCGATCAGCCGGTACTGCCGCTTGTGGCCGCCGCCCTGGTGCCGCGTGGTGATGCGGCCGTGGACGTTGCGACCACCCTTCTTGGGCAGCGGGGCGAGCAGAGACTTCTCCGGCGTCGACCGGGTGATCTCGGCGAAGTCCGCCACGCTGGAGCCGCGACGGCCCGGCGTGGTCGGCTTGTACTTACGGATACCCATGATTCACAAACCCCTTAGCTGACCGGGCCGCCGAAGGCCTCGATACGGTCACCGTCAGCCAGCTTCACCATGGCGCGCTTGGTCGCCTTGCGCTGACCGAAGCCGGTGCGGGTGCGCTTGCGCTTGCCCTCGCGGTTCGCGGTGTTCACCGTCAGCACGCGGACGTCGAAGATCTGCTGGATCGCGATCTTGATCTGGGTCTTGTTCGCGTCCGGGTGGACGAGGAACGTGTACCAGTTCTGGTCGAGAACGCTGTAGCTCTTCTCGGAGACCACGGGCGCGATGATGACGTCGCGCGGGTCGGCGATCGTGCTCACTTGTTCCCCTCCTCGGAGGCCTCTGCCGGAACGCCGAGGAACTCCTCGAGCGCGTCCTTGGTGAAGACGACCTCGTCGGCGACCAGCACGTCGTACGTGTTGAGCTGGCCGGCCTCGATGAGGTGCACCGTCGGCTCGTTGCGCAGCGACATCCAGTTCAGTTCGTCCTGGCTGCTCAACACGACCAGGACCTTGACGGACTGGGTCGCCTTGCGCAGCGTCGCCACCGCGGCCTTCGTCGACGGCGTGGTGCCGGCGACGAACGCCTCGACCACGTGGACGCGGCCGTCGCGGGCCCGGTCGGAGAGGGCGCCCCGCAGAGCGGCGGCCTTCATCTTCTTCGGGGTCCGCTGGCTGTAGTCACGCGGCACGGGACCGTGCACGACGCCACCACCGGTGAACTGCGGGGCGCGGATCGAGCCCTGGCGGGCGCGACCGGTTCCCTTCTGCTTGTACGGCTTCTTGCCGCCACCGGCGACCTCGCCGCGGGTCTTCGCCTTGTGCGTACCCTGGCGGGCCGCCGCGAGCTGGGCGACGACGACCTGGTGCATCAGCGGGATGTTCGCCTGCACGTCGAAGATGTCGTCGGGCAGCTCGACCGAGCCGGCCTTAGTGCCCTCAGCGTTGATCACGTCAACCGAGCTCACTTGGCACCACCCTTCTTCTTCGCCGCCGTACGGACCAGGATCAGCGCACCCTTGGGGCCGGGAACGGCGCCCTTGACGAGCAGCAGGTTGTTCTCGGTGTCGACCGCCTGCACCGTGAGGTTCTGCACGGTGAAGCGCTTGCTGCCCATCCGGCCCGCCATCCGGGTGCCCTTGAAGACACGGCCGGGGGTGGCGCAGGCGCCGATCGAACCGGGCGAGCGGTGCTTGCGCTCGACACCGTGGCTGCCCTTGAGGCCGTGGAAGCCGTGCCGCTTCATGACACCGGCGTAGCCCTTGCCCTTGGTCTTACCGGTGACGTCGATCGGCGCACCGACCGTGAACGCCTCGACGGTGACCTCCTGGCCGAGCTCGTACTCACCCGCGTCGGTGGTGCGCAGCTCCACGATGTGGCGGCGCGGCGACACGTTCGCCTTGGCGAAGTGGCCACTCTCCGGCTTGTTCGCCTTGCGCGGGTCGATCTGGCCGTAGGCCAGCTGCACCGCGGAGTAGCCGTCAGTCTCGGGGGTGCGGACCTGGGTCACGACGCACGGGCCGGCCTGCACCACGGTTACCGGGACGACCTTGTTGTTGTCCCAGACCTGGGTCATGCCGAGCTTGGCGCCCAGGATGCCCTTCACTTGCCTGTCCATTGTCCGGATCCCTACAGCTTGATCTCGATGTCGACGCCAGCCGGCAGGTCGAGGCGCATGAGCGAGTCGACCGTCTTCGGAGTCGGGTCGATGATGTCGATCAGACGCTTGTGCGTGCGCATCTCGAAGTGCTCGCGCGAGTCCTTGTACTTGTGCGGCGAACGGATCACGCAGAAACGGTTGATCTCCGTGGGCAGCGGCACCGGGCCCGCGACCTGCGCCCCGGTCCGCGTCACCGTCTCGACGATCTTCCGTGCCGAGGAGTCGACGACCTCGTGGTCATAGGCCTTGAGCCGGATGCGGATCTTCTGTCCCGCCATGGTGGCTTCTGTTTCCTTCTCTCGATGCCGCTACGTGCGAAAGCGGTGGCCCTCGCATGCCCGCAGGACCGTTGATCCTGCGTTGTCCGACCCCCGCGGTCGGGCGTGTCGCGCTGTGGAACCAGGCTCCGCCCCAAAGATCTGGAGCGATCATGCCCGCGGAGCGGCTCCGTGGGGAGCAACCCCATCCGTCGGGATCGGGGCGACCGGCGGCGCTGACACACACCGGACACCGGGCGAGGGTGGTTGGCTGCCAAACTGCAAAGGCCGCCAACCACCCTGCGCGGACGCAACCTGACTAGTATGCCGTATCGATCGCGGCAAAGCTAATCGGGGTCACCGTTGGGGGTCGCCCACGGCCCGCTCCGAGTCGCACGTCACAGCGCGCGGGAGCCGGCGTGGGCAATCCTCAATCAGACGTTGATCTTCGTGACCGTTCCGGCGCCGACGGTGCGGCCACCCTCGCGGATCGCGAACTTCAGACCCTGCTCCATGGCGATCGGCTGGATCAGCTTGACCGACATGGAGGTGGAGTCGCCCGGCATGACCATCTCGGTGCCCTCGGGCAGCGTGACGACGCCGGTGACGTCCGTGGTACGGAAGTAGAACTGCGGACGGTAGTTCTGGAAGAACGGCGTGTGACGGCCGCCCTCTTCCTTCGAGAGGATGTAGACCTGGCCCTCGAACTCCGTGTGCGGAGTCGTGGTGCCCGGCTTCACAACGACCATGCCGCGCTCGACGTCCTCGCGCTTGATACCGCGCAGCAGGAGGCCGACGTTCTCGCCCGCGCGGGCCTCGTCGAGCAGCTTGCGGAACATCTCGATGCCGGTGCAAACGGTCTTGGTCGACTTCTCGCGGATACCCACGATCTCGACCTCCTCGTTCGGCTTGAGGATGCCGCGCTCGGCCCGGCCGGTGACGACCGTACCGCGACCGGTGATCGTGAAGACGTCCTCGATCGGCATGAGGAACGGCTTCTCGGTCTCACGCTCGGGCTGCGGGATCGCGGTGTCGACCGCGTTCATCAGCTCCATGAGCTTGCCGGTCCACTCCGGGTCGCCCTCGAGCGCCTTGAGCGCCGAGACGCGCACGACCGGAAGGTCGTCGCCCGGGAACTCGTAGGTGCTCAGCAGCTCGCGGACCTCGAGCTCGACGAGCTCCAGGAGCTCCTCGTCCTCGACCATGTCGCTCTTGTTCAGGGCGACGACGATGTACGGAACGCCGACCTGGCGGGCCAGGAGCACGTGCTCCTTGGTCTGCGGCATCGGGCCGTCGGTCGCGGCGACCACCAGGATCGCGCCGTCCATCTGCGCGGCACCGGTGATCATGTTCTTGATGTAGTCGGCGTGGCCGGGGCAGTCCACGTGCGCGTAGTGGCGCGCCGCGGTCTGGTACTCGACGTGTGCGATCGAGATCGTGATGCCGCGGGCCTTCTCCTCCGGCGCCTTGTCGATCTCGTCGAACGGGGTGTACGGGTTCAGGTCCGGGTACTCGTCGTGCAGGACCTTCGTGATGGCCGCAGTCAGCGTCGTCTTACCGTGGTCGATGTGACCAATGGTGCCGATGTTGACGTGCGGCTTAGTCCGCTCGAACTTCGCCTTCGCCACTGGTGTCCTCCTGTGGACTGGGGTTTCTTCTCTCGCCCGGCACGCCGATAAGGCGATTGGGACTCTGTCGACTGCTCGTGCACGTGCGTTCCTCGACGGACCGCACGCGCCTCAACGCGTCAGGCGCCGGTGGCCTTAGCGATGATCTCCTTCGCCACGCCTTGCGGGACCTCGGCGTAGGAGTCGAACTGCATGCTGTAGCTAGCCCGGCCGGCAGTCTTCGACCGCAGGTCGCCGACGTAGCCGAACATCTCGGAGAGCGGCACGAGGGCCTTGACGACGCGGGCGCCGTGACGCTCCTCCATCGACTGGATCATGCCACGGCGGGAGTTGAGGTCGCCGATAACGTCGCCCATGTTGTCCTCGGGCGTGGTGACCTCGACGGACATCATCGGCTCCAGCAGCGCGGGATCGGCCTTGCGGGCCGCTTCCTTCATCGCCATGGAGCCGGCGATCTTGAACGCCATCTCGGACGAGTCGACCTCGTGGTACTGACCGTCGACCAGCGTGAACTTGACGCCGACCAGCGGGTAGCCGGCAAGGACGCCGTACTGCAGGGAGTCCTGCGCGCCCGCGTCCACCGAGGGGATGAACTCCTTGGGGACACGACCGCCGGTCACCGCGTTCACGAACTCGTACGTGGGACCGTCCGCGCCGAGCGACAGCGGCTCGACGGTGACGACGACCTTCGCGTACTGGCCCGAACCACCGGTCTGCTTCTTGTGCACGTACGAGAGCTTCTCCACGGTGCCGCGGATGGTCTCACGGTACGCCACCTGCGGCTTGCCGATGTTGGCCTCGACGTTGAACTCGCGGCGCATGCGGTCCACCAGGATGTCCAGGTGAAGCTCGCCCATGCCGGCGATGATCGTCTGGCCGGTCTCCTCGTCGTTGAAGACGCGGAAGGTCGGGTCCTCCTCGGCCAGACGCTGGATCGCGGTGCCCAGCTTCTCCTGGTCCGACTTGGTCTTCGGCTCGATGGCGACCTGGATGACCGGCTCCGGGAAGGTCATCGACTCGAGGATGACCGCGTTGGCCGGGTCGCTCAGCGTGTCACCGGTGGTGGTCTGCTTCAGACCCTGGACGGCGATGATGTCGCCGGCCTGCGCGGTGGCGCGCTCCTCACGCTTGTTCGCGTGCATCTGGTAGATCTTGCCGATCCGCTCCTTGCGGTCCTTGGTGGAGTTGACCACCTGAGAACCGGACTCGAGCGTGCCGGAGTAGACCCGGACGTACGTGAGCTTGCCGAGGTGCTTGTCGGTCTGGATCTTGAACGCCAGGGCCGAGAAGGGCTCGTCGTTGGAGGGCTTGCGCAGCATCGGGGTCTCACCGTCGGTCGCGGTGCCCTCGATGGCCGGGATGTCGAGCGGCGACGGCAGGAACTCCACCACGGCGTCCAGCATGGGCTGCACGCCCTTGTTCTTGAACGCCGAGCCGCACAGCACCGGGTTGGCCTTGCTGGCGATCGTGGCGCGCCGGATGGCGGCCTTGATCTCGTCCTCGGACAGCTCCTCGCCCTCGAGGTACTTCTCCATGACCGCGTCGTCGACGTCGGCCAGGGTCTCGATGAGCTTGTCGCGCCACTCGCTGGCGGAGTCGGCGAGGTCGGCCGGGATCTCCTCGACCGCGTAGTCCTCACCCTTCTGGGTCTCGCCACGCCAGGTGAGGGCCCGCATGCCGATCAGGTCGACGACACCGATGTGGTCGCCCTCGAGCCCGATCGGGATCTGGAGGACCAGCGGGGTGGCGTTGAGCCGGTCGATCATCATCTGAACGCAGCGGAAGAAGTCCGCGCCGGTCCGGTCGAGCTTGTTGACGAAGCACATACGGGGCACGTTGTACTTGTCCGCCTGCCGCCAGACGTTCTCCGTCTGCGGCTCCACGCCGGCGACACCGTCGTAGACCGCGACCGCACCGTCGAGCACACGCAGCGACCGCTCGACCTCGACCGTGAAGTCCACGTGGCCGGGAGTGTCGATGATCTGGATCGTGTGGCCCTTCCACTCGCACTTGGTGGCGGCGGAAGTGATGGTGATACCGCGTTCCTGTTCCTGCTCCATCCAGTCCATGACGGCCGCGCCCTCGTGGACTTCACCGATCTTGTACGTGATGCCGGTGTAGAACAGGATGCGCTCGGTCGTCGTGGTCTTACCAGCGTCGATGTGCGCCATGATGCCGATGTTGCGTACCTTGGCGAGCGCGTCTGCGGCAGCCACTGCAATCCCTACTCTTCGTCGTCGTGTCGACCGTGTTCCGCGGGATGTCGCGGAGGGCCGGTGGGACCGGCGTCCCGGCCCGGCACATGCCGGGCCGGCAACGGGGGTCTTACCAGCGGTAGTGCGCGAAGGCCTTGTTGGACTCCGCCATCTTGTGGGTGTCCTCGCGCCGCTTGACGGCGGCACCGAGGCCATTGCTGGCGTCGAGCAGCTCGTTCTGCAGCCGCTCGATCATGGTCTTCTCGCGGCGGGCCTTGGAGTACTGGACCAGCCAGCGCAGACCGAGGGTGGTCTGCCGCGGGGTACGGACCTCGACCGGCACCTGGTAGGTCGCGCCACCGACGCGGCGGCTGCGGACCTCGAGGGTCGGCTTGACGTTGTCCATGGCGCGCTTGAGCGTGACCACGGGGTCGGTGCCGTTCTTCTCGCGGCAGCCCTCGAGGGCGCCGTACACGATCCGCTCGGCGAGCTGACGCTTGCCGCCGACCAGGATCTTGTTCACCAACTGGGTGACCAGCGGCGAGTTGTAAACCGGGTCCGGAACCACCGGGTGACGCGGAGCGGGGCCCTTACGCGGCATGTCAGCTCTTCTCCTTCTTCGCGCCGTAACGGCTGCGGGCCTGCTTGCGGTTGCGGACACCCTGGGTGTCCAGCGAACCACGGACGATCTTGTAGCGGACGCCCGGGAGGTCCTTCACACGACCGCCACGCACGAGCACGATCGAGTGCTCCTGCAGGTTGTGGCCGACGCCCGGGATGTACGCCGTCACCTCGATCTGGCTGCTGAGCTTCACACGAGCGACCTTGCGCAGCGCAGAGTTCGGCTTCTTGGGGGTGGTGGTGTACACGCGCGTGCACACGCCGCGCCGCTGAGGACTTCCCTTCAGCGCCGGCGTCTTGGTCTTGCTCGTCTTCGCCTGGCGGCCCTTACGGACCAGCTGCTGGATCGTGGGCACCGGGTTTCTCCGCTCCCTTCGGCCGCCGTTCTCTAGCGGCCGCACCGTCTCGTTATGCCTTGTGTGCAGGCCGCCCCAGTCGGGACTCCCACACCCGCGGTCGGGCGTGTCGCCCAGCTCACGGTTTCCCGGCGCGTCCGTTCGAACACGCGGCGGGTTGTCTGAGTCGGGCCCGTCAAGCCCGGCTTTGCTGCTGCCCTGATCTTGTTGTTACGTCTTGCCTACGACTAAGGGCGCACGCACGACTTGCCCGGGCGAGCCCAGGCACGAGGAAGAAGATTACCCACCACAACCCCACGGGTCAAAATGACCCCCGCGGGACACGGTGGGATACCTCCGCACGTTCAACTGTACCGGGCGGCTCCGCCGTCCTGCCGAGCGATCCGCCGAACGCCTGCGACCAGCTCACGACGTGCTCCCGATCACGATGCTGACGGCCAGCGACAGCAGGGCGATTCCCGCGCCGACGGCGCCGCACGAGCACCCCGCCACGGCCACGCCGCGGCCGGTGAAACGCAGCCGCCCCTCCCGGCCCGAGCCCCGGATCTGCCGCAGGGCGCTCATTCCGGCAGCCACCGCTCCGCCACCGAGGAGCACGGCGAGCAGCGCGAACGCGCCCGCCACCAGCGCTCCCCAGCTCTCGGTGGCGCCGACCAGGCCGAAGCAGAGCACCAGCATCGACACCAGGATCGACGCGATGCCCGCGATCAGCGACCCGGTGGCCTGCCCGGACATGGCCGGGACGACCCGGAGGTGGACCAGGCCGTACTCGGTGCCGGCCACCGGATCGACCCGGGCCGGCGACCACGCGCCGTCGTGCGGTGGCGGCGGCACGGCCGGGGGCGGTCCACCGGACGGGTAATGCATCATGACCCCAGCTTGTCACCCGCACGAGCGAGGCGCACCCGCGTACGCGCCTCAGTCGGTGCCGGGGTCGAAGTCCTGGCCCGCGGTGCCGGCGAGGTGCAGCAACGCGGCGATGACCGCGATCACCAGGGTGGTGATCGCCAGCACTATCCCCGCCCAGGCCAGGCGACGGCCCCGCCGCACCCATCCACCACCGGTGAGATAGCCGCCGGCCTCCCACTGCTGGCGGTGGACCTGACGGCTCAGCAGCAGGGCGAGCGTGGCGGGAATCACGCCGCCGACCAGCGGCCCGGTCAGCAGGCCGGCCAGCCCGAGGGCGAAGACGGCACGGGCCTTGGTCGAGCGCACCGGGTCCGGGTCCAGCGGATGACGCGGCGGTGCGGCTGAAGTGGTCACGCCTCCATCCTTACCGGCACCGCCCGGCGGGGCACCGGGTCAGCCCGGCTTTTCCGCCTCGAGCACGAGCAGGACGGGCTTTCCGACGAGCCACACCGCCCACGGCACCTCGGCCGCCATCTCGGCGTCGCCGCTGATCTCGTGCCGGCGGAGGCCGCCGAGGCCGGCTTGTGTGATCCAGCCCTCATAGTCGGCCACCGCGTGCGGATGAGCCACGAGCCGGTAGGCCGCGCCATCCCTTTCGAACTGCGCGGACATCCCCGTCGCGGCGAGCACGGGATGGAACACGGAAAGGACCAGCCGGCCACCGGGCCGGAGCACCCGGGCGAACTCCGCCACCGCGCGGCCCGGCTCCGCGAGGTGCTCGGCGAGCAGCGCGCAGTACACCGCGTCGAACTCGCCGTCGCCGAACGGCAGCCGGTCCTCGAGATCCGCCTCGATCAGCGGCACGCCGGGATGGCGGCGCCGCGCCACCGCCAGCATGCCCGGCGAGAAGTCGACCCCGCTCGGACGCGCCCCCGCGTCGAGCATCGCCGCGAGGTTGCGACCGGTGCCGCACCCGGCGTCGAGCACGCGCTCGCCCGGGGCCGGCGACAACACCGCCATGCTATGACGCGCGTCGATCGCGACGACGGGATTGGGCGTCTGTTCATAAGACTCCGCCCACAGGTCGTATCCCGCTTTGGTGCCGATATCTTGAAGCTGCATCCTGGACCATCCTGCCGGTAGTGTGAAACAGTCTGAGCCGGACGCAGCCTATCGTTTATCCCGATCGCCCGGCAATGCAGAAAGCGGGGAGACAATGTCTAGTCCATCAATGCGGGTCCTCGTCATCGGAGGCGGCATAGCAGGCCTGGCTCTCGCCCACGGCCTCCGGCGCGCCGGCCTGGACGTGGCGGTGTACGAACGCGACCGCTCACGCGACGACCGCCTCGAGGGATACCGCATCCACATCGATCCCGACGGGGCCCGGGCGCTGCACTCGTGCCTACCCTCGGACGTCTGGGAGTCCTTCGTGGAGAGCACCGTCGACCTGGGAGAATTCAGGTTCGTGACCGAGCGTCTCCAGACGCTGATGGTCATGGAGTCCCACGTGCCGGAGCGCACCGACCCGACCGCGCGCGCCCACGCCATCGACCGGGTCACGCTCCGCTCGCTGCTGCTGACCGGGCTCGACGAGGTGCTCCACTTCGACAGGAGATTCGAGCGCTACGAGCGTAATCCCGACGGCACGGTGACGGCGTTCTTCGCCGACGGAAGCACCGCGACCGGCGATGTTCTGATCGGTGCCGACGGCGTCAATTCCCCGGTGCGGAAACAATTTCTCCCGCACGCCGAAAGGGTCGACACCGATGCCTATGGTGTCGGCCTGAAACTGCCGTTGACGGATGCCGTACGCGCCTGGCTCGAACCCCCTTTGTCAACCGGCCGGAACATGGTCATGACGCCGGACCCGTTCTTCCTGTCCGTCTCGGTGTTCGACCGGACGAGGAACACCGGCGGCGACGACTCCTACGTCGGTTCGGCGTTCGTCATCCGGCGCGGCTCGTGCCCGGCCGGGATCGAGGACTTCGACGGCGCCCGGATCAAGGACTTCGTCGCCCGGTCGATCAGCGGCTGGCATCCACAGCTGCGCCGGCTGATCGCCGAGTCCGACCCGGAGAGCGCGCTGCTGGTGCCCTACCGCACTTCGGTGCCGGTGGAGGCCTGGGAGAGCACCACTGTCACCGTCATGGGCGACGCGGTGCACAGCATGTCCCCCGTCGGCGGGCTGGGCGGCAACACAGCCCTGCGCGACGCCGAGCTGCTCTGCCGCCAGCTCGTGCAGGTCCGCGACGGCCGCCTCGGGCTGGTCGAGGCGATCCGGGCGTACGAGGAGGGCATGCGCGGCTACGGGTTCGCCGCCGTCCAGAAGGCGCTGCGCTATCAGAAGCAGGGTCTGCAGAGCGGGAAGCTGTCCGCGTCGATGTCGCGCGTCGTCTTCCGCATGATGAACGGCATGATGCAACGGCGGAACCGGCAGAGCGCCCGGACCGCCGCGTAGCGACCGGCAGGTGGCGGCCGGTCCGGAACGCGCGTCCGGGCCGGCCGCCGGGCCGGTGAGCGAGGCGGTCAATGCCAGGCGGCTTCGTAGAAGTCGCCCGGGGGCCGGCCCGAGCCGATCATCACCTGGATCAGGCTGGTCGCGCTGGTTCCGTCCAGGCCGAGCAGCCGATCCGTCCGCCGTACGTCGTAGCCGAGGCTCGCGTGGCACCGCAGCCCCAGCGCCGCGCAGGCCAGGTAGAGCCGCTGGGTGACGATGCCCGCCTCGATGTTCTGCATCCGGTACCAGCGGTCGCCGTGCACGCCGAAGCCGGCCTCGTAGTCGCCGACCGGATACACGCAGAGGTTGGTGTGCGCGAGGTTGAAGAGCTTGATCAGCAGGCTTTCCTGAAGCTCGCCGGCGAGGTCGCCGAGGCGTACGGGCTCCAGCAGCACCTCGCCGTGCCGGAGCCGGTAGACACCCGGAGCGAGGCCGTCCACCCGGTTGACGACGCAGTACAGCATCGTGTGCCGCACGGTTCGCGTGTCCGCCAGATCGCTTCGGTAGCCGTCGAGGGCCGGAGCGAGCAGCGCGGAGAGCGTGTCCAGGCTCATGCCGGCGGGCGTGAAGTAGCCCATGGAGGAGCGCCGGCCGGGCAGGCCGTCGAGGAGGTCGACCCGATGGCCGGACAGGCGCGACCCCGGACCGCCCGCGGACCCGGTCGCCGTGATCGCGGGCGTCGCCGGGACCGCGGCCACCGCGGACAGCCGTGACCCGCGATGCACCCGGGCCTGCAAGGGCCGCGAGTCGAGGGACCACTCCCCCTCGGTCCCCGAGAAGGTATTGGTCCGCGAGGGCAGAGCCGCATCGGCCAACCGCCGCCGCGAAGGCCGCGAGCCACCGCTCGCGCCGAACGAGACGGCCGCGTACACGCTTTCCTGCATGGGGTCGAGACGCAGCAGCCGGTCGACGTCGTCGTCCGCGAAGCGGTACCTGACCTCGCCCGCCGCCACGGCGAGCACCTGGCCCAGCAGGACGCCGACGTCCAGGGCGCAGAGCCGGTAGGTCAGATCGGCGTACTTGAAGCCGTTCTTCCAGAAGAACACACTGGCCAGCAGCGTCAGCGGAGGGGCGGCGCCGGGCAGGCCGAGCGCGGCGCCCAGCTCCGGCGTCCAGTCGCCCTCGCGCAGGGTCACCAGGCTGTGGTGAGCCTGGTCGTAGTGATGAACGCCCGGGGGCACCTCGGTGCCGTGGCCCGTGACGACGTACAGCTCGGCCGGGAAGCGGGAGCCTCCCGAGGGAACGGGGCGCAGCGAGTTGCGGGCGAGCTTCGCCCCCCCGGCGGGTTCGGCGCCCCGGGTGCCGATCAGCCGCCGGAGCGCGTCGGCGGCGGTCCAGCGGTAGCGGGTGACGCCGTAGCAGTCGCGCAGCAGCCGTCCGAGCTCGCCGGCGCCGGACTCGTCCAGCGGGATACGCGGACGGCCCCGGTACAGCTTGAACTGGCCCGGCGCATCCTCCCAGTCGATCTGTTCGGGGATCGGCAGGCTCCGGGTGAGCTCGACGTACTCCCGGGCCGCGGCGCCGGCATCCATGATCGGTCCTTTCGCCTCACCGCGCACTCGCGGTCACCTCGGAGACCGCCCGCCAGAGCAGGTACATCAGGTACGCCTCCTCCGGCAGGGAGATTCCCAGCCGGTTGTTGTGCATGTGGGAGCAGAACAGCAGCACGCTGCGGAGATCGGCGTCGGCGGCACCGTCCGCGATCAGCACCTCCCGCGGCGCGAACAGGCCTCGGCGTCGCAGTGCCACGAGGTCGTCGCGAAGGCCGGTGACCGAGGCGGCCCAGCGCCCCACCGCGGCGCCGGCCCGGTCGACGGTGCCCGTCTCGACCAGGCGCATGACGCGCTCCACCGTGCCGATCAGGGTGGCGCGCTGACGCAGGTACTTCTGCTCGAACCGGTTCTGCCCGGCCTCCGGGTCGCCGAACAGCAACCGGCCGCCCCAGTCGCGACTGCCCGTGCCGAGGTGACCGGCCAGCCCGCCGGCGCCCGCCGGGACCATCGCGGCGATCAGCATCATCGCCAGCGCCTGCCCGGTACGCCGCCCGCTGCCCGCGTCCCCGGCCAGGAGCTCGGCCGCCACGTCGCTGGATGCCGTGAAGTGCCGCTCCACGGCCCGCATCGCCTCCGGCGTCCCGCCGTACCGGGCGAGCTCGGGCCGGTACGGCACGTGGTGCATCGTGTTGTCCGGTCGCAGCGGCTCCACCTCGTCCTGGCCCCGCTCGACGGCCACCAGCGACGCCGCGAGTTTCTGGTATTCCTCCGGGTCGATGACCTTGCGGGAGGGGTGCGTACGGAGGAACCCGCCGACGTGGCGCTCCAGCAACGCCGACACTTGCGGCACGTGAGCCGGCGGGGTGCACAGCCGCAGCCGCAGGTGCGGACCCGCCTGCCAGTGCCGTACGAAGAACCAGCTCTTCACAAGGCCACGAGCCTCGGCGAGCAGCGGCCGCACACCGCCGCGGATCAGCGCCTCGAGCGGCTCGTGGTAGTGAATGTGGACACTGGTCCAGCCCGGCTCAGTCATCCCGGCCGTCCCCCAGCTCGATGACGAACTCGCCGGCGTACCCGCCCTCGCCGTCGTGCAGGACCAGCTCGTCCGGGCCGGGGAGCATCTCCTCGAAGACGAGCATCTGGTCGGTGTTCATCGTGGTCTCCTCGAACGCCCGCAGCAGGATCTCGCTGGAGAAGTCCAGGTACAGCGGCTTGCGGGTCTTGTCGAACAGGCCCTTCGTCCGGGACCGCTGCGCCGGGCCACCGTGCCGGGTCAGGACGCGGACGAAGCAGCGCTGCGGAATGCCGTGCCGCCGGCGCCACCGGTTGACGTCGATCAGGTAGTCGAGCATCGCCCCGTCCCGGGAGCGGCGGGGCACCTCGCGCGCCGCCACCGTCCAGGAGGCCCGGTTGACCGTCAGATCGCCGAGGACGAGCCGGGGATACCGGCGGACGCCGTCCGCCGCACCGCCGTCCGCGGCGAAGGCGAGCTGCTTGACGAACTCGAACCGGGGCACCGCCTGGCCGAACATCTGCAGGAGGAAGCGGTACGCGCCCGGCAGGAGGAACTCGACCATGACCCCGAGGTGCACCGGCAGGATCTCGATGCCGTGGCGCACGGAGAACAGCCGCAGCGTCCGCCGCTCGGCGTCGTGCACCACCCGCAGATCGGCCAGCGGGATCCGGCGGTCCTCCGGCCGTTCGGACGGCACCGACGGATAACTGATCTCGAAGGGGGTCACCGGAGGCCGCCGGTTGAGGTTCGACGCGAAGGTTCCGGTGATCTCGACCGCGTGCCGGCCGCCGACCCGCCAATCCCCCTCCCCGGGTGTGAACGTTCCGGCCGCCGTGGCGCCGAGCCGGAGCAACCGGGCCCGGCTGCGCCCGAAGCCGGTCATCAGCTCGTTCAGCACCCCGCGCGGCGACCCACCGGGATTCGCGATCGGCTGGACATAGCAGGCGAGGGAAGCGATCGGCTCGACGAAGGCAGGCAGCTCGCCGAGGAAGGCCCGCAGCGCCGCCCGCGACGGCCCCCGGCATCCGTCGGCGTCCACCGGCTGCGCGGCGACAAGGGCGACCAGGCGCTCCTGCATCCGCGCCAGCTCGGCCAGCCGGTCGTCGCCCGGCTGCGGTACGGGCAACGCCTGCTCGTAACACCGCAACAGGTCCGCGCCACTGCTCCGCGCCGTCTCCTGACAGAACGCACCGTAGAAGTCGAGGAAGCCGACGCTCGCGCCGGAGCCGTAGCGGCCGGCGAAGAACGCCTCGGCGGCCAGCTTGCCCGGAAGGAACCGGTCGTAGAGACCCGCCAGGCGGCGTACCACGTCCAACCCGTCCAGGACGTCGTGCCACCGCTGCGGGGACTGGACCTGCTCCGCGCCGGTGAGCAGGACGTCCTCGTAGAAGACGTTCTTGGGAAACTCCATGGCCGTGCCGGCCCAGCCGAGGTGCGCGTAGATCTTGCGTAGCTCCGCACCGATCGCGCGCGAGCACTCCAGGCGCTCATCGGGATCCTCCAGCGACCCGTACGCGTCCAGCTCGGCGCGCAGCGACCTGAGGCCCCCGCGTACGGTAGCGACGCGCTCGCCGTCGAAGCGCTCGAGTTCCCTGGCGAGCCGGCCGAGCGGATCCGGGTCGCTCTCCGAAACCCCGAATCCGATATGGACGGCGCCCAGGTCGATGAGCTTGTTCAGGAACGTGGCGATCTCTGCGGTGCGGCCCCGTCCGTCCTGGGCGGCGAGCGCGTCCACCACACCCCGGAAGGTGCGGTCGTCGCCGTGGCGCACCTGGTCCAGGAAGCGCCGTACGGTCGCGGTGCGGGGCAGTTCCACGACGGCCTCACCGCCCGGCTGTCCGAGGAAGCGGAGCGCATCGCCGTCCTCGGTGAGGCTGCTGTTGACCTCGAGCGGCAGGTGCGCCCGGATCTCCGGCCAACCGGCCAGGGTGCGCTCGATCTGCCGCTGGGTGAAGGCGTTGAGCTCGGCGATCCCGATGCGCCCGGACTCGATCGGCGCGTCCGGATCCGGCGCCTCCGGATGCCAGCGTCCCGGGAACGATCCGGTGAACGTGCTGAACGGGCTGGTCTTCGCCGCCATCCGCGCGACGTACTTGGCCAGCTTTCGCTCCACGCGCGGATCCGGCTCGTCGGGTGACCACTTCGCCAGACCCAGGTAGAGGTCGCGGCTGGCCAGGACGAGCCCCTGCTGCAGGCGTACGTGCGAGGCGAGGTCCCGCAGCGCACGCCGCCCGCTCACGCTCTCCTCGCCGAGCGCCGCGCGCGCCTCGTTGAGAAGCTTGTCGCGCTCGCACATCCGGCGCTGCCAGGCGTCCACAGCGCCGGCGGTCTCCCGCGGCAGGCGGTCGATCAGATCGGCCCCGAGGACACCGGTCCGGGGCGGCTTGGCGTGGTAGACGGCGCGGCGCAGGACGATGAGTCGGCGTCGCATCGCCACGTCGCCGTTGCCTCCAATGGCGCCGTGCAGCATCTTCGAGAGGGACTCCCGCTGGTCGTCCAGCCACCGCTCGGCGTCGAGGACCCGATCGACGAGCGCCGCCGTACGGCCGCAGCGCAGCCGCGCCAGCGCCGAGAGCGGCATCCCCGCGACACGCACCACGAACGTCGGCTCGACTCGGTAACCCATCCGCGCAACGACTCCTCAGTACGTGATCGGCAGGCCGACCTGGACCCCCGGCCGGTTGTGGGCGACGGCGATCTGGAAGAACGGGGTGAGCCCGGCGTCCGCGAGCCCCAGGATCGAGGCCACGCCCTCCGCGTCGTAGCCGTTGTGCACGCGGGCCGAGAGCCCGCGCGCGGCACTGCGCACGCAGATGCGCTGCGCGACGATGCCCGCCTCGATGTTGACCATCCGGTAGGCGCGATTGCCGAAGGCCCGGCTGGCCGCGGGATAGTCCGCCGACAGATACAGCACGACGGCCGACGACAGCAGGTTGATGTTGGGCACCGGCAGGGCGCCCTGCAACTGCCGGGCGACGTTCCCCTCGCGCACCGGGTGCAGGCCGGCATGGTCGGGACAGAACCGGTAGATCCCGGCGGCCAGACCCTCGACGTCGAGGACCACCACGTCCAGGCTCACGCCCGGCACACCCGTCCCGGCCCTCAGGTCGCTGCGATACGGCACGGTCGCCGACCCCACGATCTCCCAGAAGACCGAGATCGGCAGCGTACGGGCGACAGGATGGAACAACACGTTGCCGGAGTCGCGGGCTCGCAGGGCGGGACCCAGCTCGAAGGCGGGAAGCCGTTCCCGCGGCATCGCGAGCTCGGTGGCGCCTTCCGCGCAGGCGGGCGCGGCCGATGGCACCGCCCCGAACTGGTCCTCGTCGTCCAGCAGGCAGTTGTCCGCGATCGACCGGAACAGCGGGTCGTGCGCGTGGGACGGTCCTTCCGGGCGTACGTATGGCAGCGCCAGGTCGGGTATGTCGTCCTCGGCGGGACCGGGCCGGGTGCGCTCGCTCGCCGGATCGGTGTCCGGGTACAGCGCGAGCGCCGCGAAGAGTTGCTCCTCGGAGCATGGGAAACCGAGCAGACGCCCCGCCCGGCGGTCCAGGAACCGGTAGCTCGCCTCGCCCCGGAGTCCCAGCCGGTCCGCCACCAGCAGAGCGTTGCCCAGCACCATGCCGGCCTCCTGGGCGCAGAGCCGGTAGGCGTACCCGCGGTATTTGAAGGCGTTCTTCCAGAACAGCGACGACAGCAAGAGCACGCCGCGCGCGCCGTCGAGGCCCGCACCGAGGATCCGTGCCAACTCCGCCCGGAAGTCACCGGGCCGGATCAGCGCGAGGGCGTGGTGCAGGGCGTCGTAGTGGTAGATGCCCGCGGGCCCGTCCGACCCGGGAAGCCAGAGGTACAGCTCGGTCGGGAAGTAGCACCGCGCCGACGGGACGGTCCGGTGGTAGGGCCACACCGCGCCGGGGCCGACGTCCCAACGGGAGAAGCCGTACGTGTAGTACAGCAACGTCGACAGCCGCCGGTCGGTCAGATCGCCCTGCGCATCGGTCCCGATCTCCTCGGGTATGGCCTCCGGCAGCTTCCGGCGCGGCACCTGCCGGTAGACCTTGAACGGCAACGGATCCGGGCCGGCCGGCTCCTGCCGCATCGCCTCCGCGAACAGGTCCGCGGCCTCGTACACGGTGCGGCGCAGATAACGCTCGCCGATCTGGAGATCCTGGTTACCCATCACATCTTCCTCAGGGGAACGGATGCGGATGCGGGTTGATGTCGGCGTCGGTCAGCGGCCGGTCGTAGTAGCCCAGCTCGTGCGGCACCCGGTACAGACGCGCGAAGCCCCGGTCCCGGCGCCGGGAGTGGCCGAAGGTCATCGGCAGACAGCCCGGGATGACGACCTTGACGCAGCGGAAGTCGCCGGCGCGGTGTTCGGGCGTGGTCTGGTCCACGGCGATCACGTCGAGGCCGCCGCGGCGGTACCGCTCGACCGTGTCGATCAGGTCGAGGGTCAGATCCGTGTGCCGCGGCCCCCGGTAGTAGTCCGCGAACGCCTCCTGGAAGGTCTGCCGCTGCGGGGAGCCGAGGAGGAAGTCGAAGCGGTCGAAGACCTCCGGCGCGCCGTTCAGCGCCGCATGGTCCTCCATGGACACCACCTCGTACGGGTCCGCGAGCATCCGCTCCACCCGCGGACGCTGCTGCCGGTGGAACTCCGCGGGCCGGCTGACCAGCGGTCCGAGCTCCATGAGGGCATTGCGCAGCGCCTTGACGGGATCGAGGTGCGAGCCCGAGGCGCAGAGCACCTGCGGCATGTCCGGCATGCCCCGCCGGTTCACGGCCATGACCCAGAAGGCCGGGATGCCCTGCTCGACCGTGATGTTGAAGACCTCGATCGAGTAGCCGGAGAAGCTCTCGATGCTCCCGACGATCAGCGGGATGTCGGGATCCGGCGCCGAGCGCACGTCGATCCGTGGAACGGAGAGCCGGGCGTACCAGGTCATCAGGAACGCGTCCCGCTCGGCCACCTCGAGGATGCCGTACAGGATCGCCTCCTCGAGGCATCCGCCCAGCGCACAGCCGTTCGAGATCTCGTAGACGAACGGATGGTCCCGGGTGTTGCGGTAGACCGTGCCGTAGTACGCGTAGTTCTCCGGCACGAGAATCGGCCGCTCCTGGCCCAGCGACCAGCCCCACACCCAGTTGAAGACCAGGTCAGGAGAGAACCGCGGGTACGGGAAACCCGGCCGGTCGTAGAGCTCGTCGGCGTGCAGTCCCAGCACCCTCGGATCCAGCGCCTCGTCGCCCAGCTCGCGGTAACTGGATCGCACCACGGTCCGCTTGCCGCCCGGCTCGATGCCGCCGTACCGTTCCACACCCTCGGCGATCGCGGTGAGCTGGCTTGCGGCGAAGTTCGTCTGATGGCCGTAGCCGACCTCGGTGCGGGTCGTCGCCCGCAGCCCCATCGGTGAGCTGGCGCTGGGGAAGACGCTGCGGCCCTCCTTGTAGACCGCCCGCAGCAGGCCTGCCTCGCGGTCCACGTAGACCCGGTGCAGCCGGTCCTGCTCCCCCGCCAGCGAGCGGACCCGGTAGGTGTCCGGAGCCACCTTCGGCCGGGGCGCGAGCTCGACGACGGCGGCCTCGCGGGAGTCCTCCGGAAGCCGGCCGCACCGCTCGCACAGAGGATCGGGCAGCCAGTGGTGGGTGCTCGTGCGCAGGCTGTCGAGCGCCACGCGGATCATCGGCCCCGGCTCGCCACCCGCGACGAGCCGGTCGACCTCCCGCCCGATCAGGGTCGCGACCAGGTCGGCGGCGAGTGCGGTCAGCCAGTCCGCGCCCATCGTCGCCATTCGCAACGGCTCGGCGTCGAGGGCCTTGCCGAAGTCGCCGACGTCGTTGCGGGCCCGCAGCCGCCGACCCTCGACGCAGATCAGGCAGCCCTCGTCCACAGCAGACAGCACCGGACCGACCAGGGCAGCGCCGGGCACCACGTACACCGGGAGCAGCGACACTTCGTTGTCCAGGCACCAGTCATTCCAGGTGCGGTGCTGCTCACGGTCCCACCCGTCGTGGATGAGGACCAGGACGTCGACGGACCGGTCGTCGCGGTTCTCCGGATCGACGCGTTCCACCCGGTGGCGCGGCGACAACAGGGACATGGCAGCGTCGTGCAGCATGCCGTTCCCGGCCACGCCGACCCGCGTTTCCCCGGCCATGTCAGCGTCCCCCGGCCATGACGACGTTCACGATGTACGGCAGCACCTCGTGCATGACGGGATCGTGGTCCAGCGGCACGACGACCGGCCGATGCCCGCCGTCGCGGAAGCGTGCGAGCAGCTCCCGGCGGATCTCCGGCCACTCTCGCACCGCGTCGTCGTCCCGGTCCGCCGGGGCGCCGCGCAGGTCGGCGGGCAGGCGGGGCAGGAGGCTGGGACCGTCTATCGCGTACGCGGGCCACTTGTCCGCCTCCGCCTGATGGTGGCGTAGCGCCTGCTCGAGGACGGCCTCCACCAGCGCGGCGCGGTCGTATCCCGACGCGGAGCCCACCGACGTGGTGCCGGCGCAGGCGATCAGCGTCGGGACGCCGAGGGAGCCGGTGATGTCGTACACGGTCGGATCGACGCCCAGGACGTCCAGCATGTCGAGGAAGCGCGGGACCAGCTCGGTCCGGCCGGCCGCGGCGACGTCGACGCGCGGGAACGGGCGCGTGGCATCCCCGATCTCCGCCAGGGTGATCCGGGCGGCCCACCCCAGCAGGCCCCGGCTCACCGCCTCGTCCCAGGTGAACCCGGAGGCCAGGCCGGGCACGTCGTCCACGGTCGGCAGCGCGCCGCGCAACACCGGAAAGGCGTCGGTCGCCGGTACGCCGCGAACGTCGTCGCCGAACAGGTCCCACCCCTGAACGAGGGAGTCACCGCCGGTACCAGCGCGTACGGCGCTCGCCGCGTACAGCTCACAGGCGCGGCGGGTCGCTCGGGCCCGGGCCTCGGTGAAGTCGGTGGCGACCGCGACGGCGGCCAGGCGCTCGCGGTCGAGGCCGGGCCGCAGCAGGGCGTCGGCGTACTCGGCCCGTGACACCTTCAGCGGCAACTGACCCCAGTCGCCCTCGTCCAGGCTGCCGAGCAGGCCGGTCCGCTCGTCGAAGCAGGCGGCCGCCGCGGTCGAGAACGCGTCGGCGGAGATCTCGGCTCCCTCGGCGAGGCGCCGTACGGCGGCGAGGAAGTCGGCGTCGCTCCGCACCGGCTCGGCACCGTGGACGGAGCACAGCGGGTGCGCGGTGACCGGATGGTTGGCGCTCTGCAAGGTCTCCAGGTCGATCCGGACCATGGCGGCGTCCGTCTCCAGGGGTCCGGCACCGGTGACGTGCTTGAAGATCTCGAACGCGGCCTGGTGCGCGACGATGGCGGCGGTCGGGCCGGCCAGGAATTCGCTGGTCACGGCCTCGGCTCGATCGAGGAAGCCGCAACCGTTCCCGCCGTCCTTCCCCTCGCCGCTTCCTTCGTCGCGGCCGAGCACGCGGAGCCAGGCGCATTCCCAGCAGGCTCCGGCGGTGCCGGTGACGAGCGGACCGATCCAGGCCTCGTCGCCCACCAGGACGGCCTGGATCAGGGCGATGCCGCGCTCCCGGCAGGCCCGGTTGATCGCGCGCGCCCGGTCGAGCATCGGCTTGTCGGATACGTGGATCACCACGTCGACGCCGTCGAGGTCGAGCGTGGGCTGTTCGGTCAGCGACTGGCGGGGGTCGCGCCGCCGGGCCCGCTCGGCGTGTTCGGCGATGCGCTGCCGGTCCGTCTCGGCTTCGCCGGTGACGGTCAACCGCACCTGCCGGGCACCGGTCTGCAGGCACGCCTGCACCAGGGCGACCAGCGAACGCCCGGCGCCGACGAGCAGGACCGTGCTTTCCCGGAATTGCTGGAACCGAAAGGCGGCGGAGTCCTGGTAATAGTCGATGAAAGCGATCTCGGACTCGAATGCCGCGAGCTCGCCGGCGTCCAAGTCATGGCCGCGGTCGGCGCCGACGTCCTTGACGAATCCCTTCTGGAGCAGGCCGGCAATCAGGTTCTCGACCATCCGGCGGCGCTGTTCGGAAAGGCCCGCGGTGATCTGTTCGAGCGTGTGTTCGCCGGTGAGGAACGGCGCCAGCTTGTCGACCCACTGGTAGACGTGCCTGCCCTCCAGCGTGAGGGTTCCATGATTGCTGACGAAATAGATTCCCTCCGCCGAGGGAAGGTACAGCGTGTCGTTCTTCAGCTTCGGCTTCACGCGCTCCATCCAGGGACTTCGCTTCCGGTGCTGCTCATGGAGTTTCGTGCGGGTGCGGCGCCCGCGTCATGCGGAACATGGCGATCCGCGATGCCGCGGACCCCGCACCCGTCCGTACGGTCAGCGAGTTTCCTCGCCCAGGGTCAGCCGCAGGGGCAGCAGCAGCAGCTACAGGTGCAGCAGCAGCAACCCGCGGAGGCGCCGACCTCGGTCATCCCGTGGCCCATGCCCAGGGACTGCAGGTCGGCGTCGGTCTCGCCCCCGAAGGCGAGGCTCTCGACCTCGAGATCCTCGAGGTCCAGCTTCAGATCTTCCACGTCGTTCTCCTATCGCTGGAGGTGTTCGGAAGCCGCCGCGATCTGCCCGGGATGCCACGGCGACTTGTCATTCCTAACACGACATTCGCGGCCATGTCAGCCTTGCCGATCCACAAACTTAAATTTTGTATTTGCGCCCGGAAAAAGGCAGCACGGAAAGCGCGATCCGGCATTCACCGCTCGCGCTTTTCATTGCATGACGAAGCCGCACGGCACCGCACAAGGCCGATGTCGAAGCGTGATCTCATTCCGCAAGGGCGGAACGGGGCAGGTGGTTCGACAACTGTCGAGTTTCGCACCCACTTCGCGAATTATCGCGCAGAACCTCGGCTACACAGAGCAGCCGGCCGTGCCGATCGGAACCATATACTCCCCCGATGAGTGGCTCGATTCTTGTACAGCTTGTCAACGATGTTGGACACCGTCAAGACCGGTGACCCACTCCACAGCTTTCCCACAGCCGCGACCCTCCACACAGGCCGGTGTGGGCGTCTTGTTAGGACAAGCTGCGCAGCAGGTCGAGCACACGGGGCCAGCACTCCCGGCTGGCTTGCTCGTCCGAGGCCACCGCGCCACCCATGAGCAGCCGGTCGAAGCCGGCCCGGCGAGGTCGTGAGGCGGTGCCGGGAACGCCGAGGAGATGACCCGCCTCGGGCATGAGCACATGCTCGTACGGATACCGGTGCCCGTGCCGCGAGAGCCGATCGACGATCAGCGAGCCGAAAAGCTCCGACGGCCAGAGCTGGTCCCGGCCCCCGCTGAGCACCAGCACCGGCCCGCCGATGCGCTCGACGGGAATCGCCGCCACCGCGACCGCGGCCTCCTGGCTCATCGCCCGCTCGAAGAGGGGCCGGAAGGCGGTCGGACGCCCACGGACGAAGGCGGTGAACATCTCCCCGTCCGCCGGGGTGGGCGGCGCCATCGGCACGAAGGGCACCGGGGTGCCGCCGTGGCTCCACGACGAGCGCGGAGCGCCCATCGCCAGGCGCGGATCGGAGGGTGTGGCCTGCCATGCCACGCTGCTCGGCACATAGGCGACCACGCCGCGGACCCGGTCCGGCAGGGCGGCGGCGAGCAGCAGCGCGAGCTCGCCGCCCCGGGAACGACCGAGCACCGACAGCCGGCCCGGGTCGGCCTCGGGCCGCCGCGACAGCCAGTCCAGGGCCCCGGCGAAGTACTCCAGCGGAATCTCGATCAGGTCCGACGGCAGCGGCGCCGTCCCGAAGTAGGCGACGGCCAGCGCGGCGAACCCCGCCCGGGCCAGAAGCCCCGCGGCGAACGCGGGCACGGCACCCTCGGAGCCGCCCACCACGAGCACCGCGGGATGCGGCCCCGGCGTCGTCGGAGCGCAGAGCACGCCGACCAGGTCGGGCTGGGAGACCCGCACCGACACGATGTCCGTCACACCCGCGCCGCTCATGGACGCCGCGGGCCCGACGCGACGAAGTCCTCGGCCGAGATGCCGTAGTGGTCCTCCACGGTGTTGGCGACGAGGTGACAGAGCAGGAACCGCTCCACCGGCCGTACGCCGATCCGGTTCAGATGCAGATAGAGGTAGTTGAGGGCGAACCGGAACGCCAGGAAGTCCGGATCGCGCTGCAGCGATTCCATCGCCCCGCCCGGGCCCTGCAGCCTGCGGTGAAAGTCACTGTGCCGCAGCATCTCCGGATCCCAGCCATCCCGTTCTTCGCCCGGCTCGGCGCCTCCCCCCGCCGCCGCTCCTGCCGCCGCTCCTGCCGCCCCGATCCTCTCCGCCGCCGCTCCTGCCGGCCCGGTCCTCTCCGCCGCCGCGAAGGAGAGTTCGCCGGAGGCGATGAGCCGCTCGGCGACCTCGCGATACCGGCGCAGCACGGCGAGCCAGTCGGCGACGAACGGCACCGGCTCACCGCGGCCGTCGAGACCGTCGAGGACCGTGACCAGGCGCTCTCTCAGCGCGGGCGCCTGGGCGCGATACCTGTCGTCGCACGACGCCCGGCGCGTGCCGGGATCCGGAGCGCGGACGATGAAACCCTCGGCGTGCGAACGGTACGAGATGAAACCGCGATCGATTCCCGGCCACATCGCGTGCGCCGTGGCCACCATGAAGTCGAAGGCGAGGGCCATCCGCCCGCCGCCACCGCGGACGTGCGCGAGGGCGCCGAACGCGAGGTCGTTGGTCTCGTGGTAGAAGTCCTCCAGCAGCTCCGCCGCCGCCTCGCTGCCGAGGACGGGTATGCGCCGGTCGTACGGGTCCCATCGCAGCGAGTTGTCCGGGTGGAACGGCGACAGCGGCCCCCATTCCTGCTCCTGCGGCGCGAGCACCTTGTGCACCGCGAGCAGCTCGCGCTCGTCGATCCGGGCGGTCGACGGAAAGGCCGCGAGGTGCCGGGACACCGCCCGCTCCACTGCCGGACGGATCACCTCGCGGAAGACCCGGTCCGACGCGCGCACGCCCAGCCGCAGGTGCGGTCCCCGGAGCCAGTGCCGTGTGACGACTAGACGCTCCGCGTGCGGGGCAAGCTCGGCGAACAACGGGCGTACGCACTCGAGGAGCAAGTCGTCCTTGTTCTCCTCGTAGTAGTAGATCTGAACCCCTTGCCACCTCGGCGAATCTTCACTCATGACGCGGTCCCCCCGGCCGGACTCGGCTTCGACTCGCCCTGGAGTCAACCAAAGGAGATCCGGGCTGTCCAAATGACACCGTCCACAAGCGGCGGCTCGCATGGTGGCGGCGAGCCATCGACAACCGTACGATGGCCCCGAACCGGACGCGTGCCTGATCGGGGGAAGCATGGCACGACATTTCGCTTTTGTGCCCTTGGCGGCGCACGGTCATGTCAATCCGACGTTGGCCCTGGCCGGAGAGCTGGTCTCCCGGGGACACCGGGTCACCTATGCCACCAGCGCCGACCATGCCCCGGCCGTCGCCCGCACCGGCGCCGCCGTGGTGGAGCTTCCGTGGAAGGCCGAGCTCAGCGCGATGGCGGGCAGCGGGTACACCGCCGGCAACATGCTGGCGATGATGGCCGCGGGCGTGACGGAGCTGACGGAAACCTTCGACGCCCTGGTGGCGGCGTTCAGCGAGGACCGGCCCGACTGTGTGTGCTTCGACATCATGGGCCTGCCCGGCCGGGCGCTGGCCGATCGGCTCGGCGTGCCGGGTGTCGCGCTGGCCCCCAACATGGTCGGCAACGCCCACTTCTCGCTGCAGTCCGTGATGTGGCCGGCGGATCTTTCCCCGTCCGATCCCCGGCTGGCGGCGATCGGGCGGGCGCTGGCCTCCTTCGCCGCCGAGCAGGGGATCAGCCCCGCCTCGGTGCAGCCGCTGTCCGCCCGGGTGCCGCTGCACCTCGTCTTCGTCCCCCGGGCGTTCCAGATCGCCGGAGACACGTTCGGCCCGGAGTTCCGGTTCCTCGGCCCGTCACTGCCCCCGCCGGTTCCGACGCCGCCCAGGGCACCGGCCTCGGCGGGACCGGCGGCACCAGCGGCACCGGCGACACCGGCAGCACCAGCAGCACCAGCAGCAGCACCAGCGGCAGGCTGGCGTCCGCGGACCCACGACCGGATCGTGCTGATCTCGCTGGGAACCGTCTTCAACGACCGGCCGGACCTGCTCCGCATCTGCCTCGACGCCTTCGCGGACAGCCCGTGGCACGTGGTGCTGGCGACCGGCCGGTCCGCGGTCCCGGGTCCCTTCCCGGCCAACATCGAGGTGCATCGCCACGTCCCGCAGCTCGAGGTGCTGCGGCACGCCTCCGTGTTCGTCTCGCACACCGGCATGGGCTCCACCATGGAGGCGCTGCTGCACGGGGTGCCGCTCGTCTCAGTACCCCAGACTCCGGAGCAGGCGCTCAACGGCCGGCGTGCGGCGGAGTTGGGGCTCGGCCTCGCGCTGGAGACCGAGAAGATGACCGCCGACATGTTGCGCGACGCGGTCGAGGACGTCGTCGCGGACGCCGGCATCGCGGCGAATCTGCGGCGCTGGCGCGACATGCTCGGGGCCGCCGGCGGGGCACAGGCCGGCGCGGTCGCCCTCGAGGAGTTCCTTGACCTGCGCACCACCGCCAACAGGAAAGTGACGCGATGACTGCTCTGCACCTCGTCGAGGTCGCCGGCGAACTCACCTGCTACACCCCTGCGGTCGAGAACCCGTTTCTCTCCGAAGCGGACCTCATCTACGAGGAGGTGTTCCGCCGCAACACCTACCTGCGCCGGCTGAAGCCGATCGGGCCGGATCCCTTCGTCGTCGACGCCGGCGCGAACATCGGGCTGTTCACCCTGTTCATCAAGCGCCACTATCCGGGAGCGTCCGTCGTCGCGGTGGAACCGATCCCCTGCAACGCCGAGGCGATCCGCGCCAACCTGCGGCTCTACGGGCTCTCCGGCGTCACGGTGCACGCCGAGGGGCTCTCCGACAAGGCCGACACCGTCGACTTCCACTTCTTCCCGTCGATGCCGGGCAACTCCACGGCGCATCTGGGCGGCAAGCTTGCCGACCGGGACACCATTGCCGCGTACGTCGACCGCGATCTGCTCGACCAGGTCTACCGGTACGACACGATCCGGGTCCCGGTACGGCCCCTCTCCGAGATCCTGCGCGAGTCGGCCTCCCCGGAGCTGCCGATCGACCTGGTCAAGATGGATATCGAGGGCGGCGAGGAAGCGGCGCTCGACGGCATCGACGAGCGAGACTGGTCACGGATCCGCCAGCTCGCGCTCGAGGTGCACAAGAGCCGCGAGA
The DNA here is from genome assembly GCF_003751945.1 of Couchioplanes caeruleus. Lineage (NCBI taxonomy): Bacteria > Bacillati > Actinomycetota > Actinomycetes > Micromonosporales > Micromonosporaceae > Couchioplanes > Couchioplanes caeruleus. The sequence continues at coordinate 3,438,462 of NZ_RJKL01000001.1, forward strand.
CGCTGGACCGCCTCACGGAAAAGCTTCGCGCCAAGGGGTTCGCCGTGACGGTCCAGGACCCCGGGGGAACCCCGCAGGGCATCGACAACCGCCTGCTCTACGCCAGTCGGCCCTGAAACGCGAGTGGGGCGGTCGCATCACGCGACCGCCCCACTCGGTGTTCACAGACTCAGCGGTACGACCCGAAGTCGAAGTCGTCCAGCGGCACGGCCTGCCCGCTGGCCGGCCCGAAGCCGTAGTCGGTCTCGGGGTACCCGGTCATCGAGTACACCTTGGCCTTCGCCTCCTCGGTCGGCTCGACCCGGATGTTGCGGTACTTGCTGATGCCCGTACCGGCCGGGATGAGCTTACCGATGATGACGTTCTCCTTGAGGCCGACGAGCGAGTCGCTACGCGAGTTGATCGCCGCGTCGGTGAGCACCCGGGTGGTCTCCTGGAAGGAGGCCGCCGAGAGCCAGGAGTCGGTCGCCAGCGAGGCCTTGGTGATACCCATGAGCACCGGACGACCGGCGGCGGGCTCGCCGCCCTCGCCCACGAGCCGGCGGTTCTCCGACTCGAAGAGCGCCCGGTCGACCAGGACGCCCGGCAGGAACTCCGAGGCACCCGAGTCGATGACCGTCACCCGCTTGAGCATCTGGCGGATGATGATCTCGATGTGCTTGTCGTGGATGAGCACACCCTGCGAGCGGTAGACCTCCTGGACCTCACTGGTCAGGTGGACCTGGACCGCGCGGGGACCCATGATCCGCAGAAGCTCGTGCGGGTCGATGGTGCCCTCGGTGAGCTTCTCGCCGACGTTCACGTGGTCGCCGTCGTGGGCCCGCAGCTTGACGCGCTTGGAGATCTTGTCGTAAACGATCTCGTCGCTGCCGTCGTCCGGGATCACGACGATCTTCCGCGAGCGCTCGCCGTCCTCGATGCGGATGCGGCCCGGGGTGTCGGCGATGGGCGCCTTGCCCTTGGGCACGCGGGCCTCGAAGATCTCCTGCACACGCGGCAGACCCTGGGTGATGTCCTCACCCGCGACACCACCGGTGTGGAAGGTACGCATCGTGAGCTGCGTACCCGGCTCACCGATGGACTGGGCGGCGATGATGCCGACCGCCTCGCCGATGTCGACCGACTTGCCGGTCGGCAGCGACCGGCCGTAGCAGGCCGCGCAGACGCCCAGCTTCGACTCACAGGTGAGCACGCTGCGGACGCGGACGTTCTCGACACCGGCGGCGACCAGCTTGTCGACCAGGATCGAGTTGAGGTCGTCGCCACGCGACACCACGCGGTTGCCCTGCGCGTCGTCGATGTCGTCGGCCAGCGTCCGGGCGTGCACGCCGGTCTCGGCGTGCGTGTGCACGACGAGGGTGCCGTCGTCCAGCTTGTCCGCCACCTGCATCGGGATCGCGCGGTCGGTGCCGCAGTCCTCCTCGCGGATGATGACGTCCTGCGAGACGTCCACCAGACGCCGGGTCAGGTAACCCGAGTCGGCGGTACGCAGCGCGGTGTCGGCCAGACCCTTACGAGCACCGTGCGTGGAGATGAAGTACTCCAGCACGGTCAGACCCTCGCGGTACGACGACGTGATCGGCCGCGGGATGATCTCGCCCTTGGGGTTGGCCACCAGACCACGGATCGCGGCGATCTGCCGGAGCTGGAGGAGGTTACCGCGGGCGCCGGAGTTGATCATCACCCAGAGCGGGTTCTCCTGCGGCAGCGCCGTCTCCATCTCCTTGGAGATTTCCTTGGTCGCGTTGGTCCAGATGTCGATGAGCTCGCCGCGACGTTCCTCGGCGGTCATCAGACCCCGCTGGTACTGCTTGTCGATGCGGTCCGCCTCGCCCTGGTAGCGGGCGATGATCTCCGGCTTGCGCGGGGGACCGATGACGTCGCCCATGCCGATCGTCACACCGGACCAGGTGGCCCAGTGGAAGCCGGCCTCCTTGAGCGCGTCCAGGGTCGCGGCCAGGGCGACCTTGGGGAAGCGCTCGGCGAGGTCGTTGACGATCGCGGAGAGCTGACCCTTGCGGATCTCGTAGTTGACGTACCGGTAGCCCGGCGGCAGCGTCTCGTTGAAGAGCACCCGGCCCAGGGTGGTCTCGACGAGCACGGGGTCGCCCTGCTGCCAGTCCTCCGGGGTCTCCCACGGGGCCTTGCCGGCGCCGTTGTCGACACCGACCACCTCGCGGAGCCGGATCTTGACCGACGCCTGGAGGTGCAGCTCGCCGTTGTCGAACGCCATCCGAGCCTCGGCGTCCGAGCTGAAGACCCGGCCCTCGCCCTTGGCACCAGCGGTCTGGTGCGTCAGGTAGTAGAGGCCGATGACCATGTCCTGGGTCGGCATGGTGACGGGCTTGCCGTCGGCCGGCTTCAGGATGTTGTTCGACGAGAGCATCAGGATCCGCGCCTCGGCCTGCGCCTCGGCCGACAGCGGCACGTGCACCGCCATCTGGTCACCGTCGAAGTCGGCGTTGAACGCCGTACAGACGAGCGGGTGGATCTGGATCGCCTTGCCCTCGACGAGCTGCGGCTCGAAGGCCTGGATGCCGAGGCGGTGCAGCGTCGGCGCGCGGTTCAGCAGCACGGGGTGCTCGCTGATGACCTCTTCCAGGACGTCCCACACGACCGGGCGCTGCCGCTCGACCATGCGCTTGGCCGACTTGATGTTCTGCGCGTGGTTGAGATCCACCAGGCGCTTCATCACGAACGGCTTGAACAGCTCCAGCGCCATCTGCTTCGGCAGGCCGCACTGGTGCAGCTTGAGCCGGGGGCCGACGACGATGACGGATCGGCCGGAGTAGTCGACGCGCTTACCGAGCAGGTTCTGCCGGAACCGGCCCTGCTTGCCCTTGAGCATGTCGGACAGCGACTTCAGCGGGCGGTTACCCGGGCCGGTGACCGGCCGGCCGCGGCGGCCGTTGTCGAACAGCGCGTCGACGGCCTCCTGCAGCATCCGCTTCTCGTTGTTGACGATGATCTCGGGCGCGCCCAGGTCGATGAGGCGCTTGAGCCGGTTGTTGCGGTTGATGACCCGGCGGTACAGGTCGTTCAGGTCGCTCGTCGCGAAGCGGCCACCGTCGAGCTGCACCATCGGGCGCAGGTCCGGCGGGATGACCGGTACGCAGTCCAGGACCATGCCCAGCGGCGAGTTGCGGGTGTTCAGGAACGCGGCGACGACCTTGAGCCGCTTGAGCGCACGGATCTTGCGCTGGCCCTTGCCGGTGCGGATGATCTCGCGCAGCAGCTCGGCCTCGGCGTCGAGGTCCATGTTCTCCAGCAGCGCCTTGATCGCCTCGGCGCCCATGCCACCGGTGAAGTACTCACCGAAGCGGTCCCGCAGCTCACGGTAGAGCAGTTCGTCGGTGACGAGCTGCTTCACGTCGAGCTTGCGGAAGGTGTCGAGCACCTCGTCCAGCCGGTCGATCTCGCGCTGCGCCTTGTCGCGGATCTGGCGCATCTCGCGCTCGCCGGCCTCCTTGACCTTGCGGCGCACGTCCGCCTTGGCGCCTTCGGCCTCCAGCTCGGCCAGATCCTGCTCGAGCTTGGCGGCGCGCTTCTCGATCTCCGAGTCGCGGCCGTTCTCGGACTGCCGCTTCTCGGCGAAGATCTCGTTCTCGATGGTGGACATGTCGCGGTGACGCGCCTCGGCGTCCACGCTCGTGATCACGTACGAGGCGAAGTAGATGATCTTCTCGAGATCCTTGGGCGCCAGGTCGAGCAGGTAGCCCAGCCGGCTCGGCACACCCTTGAAGTACCAGATGTGCGTGACCGACGCGGCCAGCTCGATGTGGCCCATGCGTTCACGGCGGACCTTGGACCGGGTCACCTCGACGCCGCAGCGCTCACAGATGATGCCCTTGAACCGGACCCGCTTGTACTTGCCGCAGTAGCACTCCCAGTCCCGCTGCGGACCGAAGATCTTCTCGCAGAAGAGTCCGTCCTTCTCGGGCTTGAGCGTGCGGTAGTTGATCGTCTCGGGCTTCTTGACCTCGCCGTGCGACCACTGACGGATGTCGTCCGCGGTGGCCAGGCCGATGCGCAACTCGTCGAAGAAGTTGACGTCGAGCACTTGGACTATCCCTCGTGTTTCGTTGCTCGGATAAATTCCAGGCGGCGGGGGTATCCCCGGGAGTTGTCACCCCCGGGGATACCGTCCGTCAGATCTCTTCGACGCTGCTGACGCCCTCGTTCGGGCGCCGGGACAGGTCGATGCCGAGTTCTTCCGCAGCCCGGAAGACCTCGTCGTCCGTCTCGCGCATCTCCAGGGCCACGCCGTCGCTGGAGAGCACCTCGACGTTGAGGCACAGCGACTGCAGCTCCTTGAGCAGCACCTTGAAGGACTCCGGGATACCCGGCTCCGGGATGTTCTCGCCCTTGACGATGGCCTCGTAGACCTTCACGCGGCCCAGGACGTCGTCGGACTTGATGGTGAGCAGCTCCTGCAGCGCGTAGGCCGCGCCGTAGGCCTGCATCGCCCAGCACTCCATCTCGCCGAACCGCTGGCCACCGAACTGCGCCTTACCACCCAGCGGCTGCTGCGTGATCATCGAGTACGGGCCGGTCGAACGAGCGTGGATCTTGTCGTCGACCAGGTGGTTCAGCTTGAGGATGTACACGTAGCCGACGGAGATCGGGTCGGGCAGCGGCTCGCCGGAGCGACCGTCGAAGAGCTGCGCCTTGCCGTCGCCGTTGACCAGCCGCTTGCCGTCGCGGTTGACGAGCGTCGACTCGAGGAGACCCTTGATCTCCTCTTCCTGCGCGCCGTCGAAGACCGGGGTCGCGACGTTCGAGTCCGCCGGGGACTCGTGCGCCTCGATCGCCTTCAACTGCCGCTTCCAGTCGGCGTCCTCGCCGTCGACCTGCCAGCCGGTCTTGGCGATCCACCCGAGGTGGGTCTCCAGGACCTGGCCGATGTTCATACGCGAGGGCACACCGAGCGGGTTGAGCACGATGTCGACCGGGGTGCCGTCCTCCAGGAACGGCATGTCCTCGACCGGCAGGATCTTCGAGATGACGCCCTTGTTGCCGTGGCGGCCGGCGAGCTTGTCGCCGTCCTGGATCTTCCGCTTCTGGGCGACGTAGACCCGGACCAGCTCGTTGACGCCCGGAGGCAGCTCGTCGCCGTCCTCGCGGGAGAACGTGCGGACGCCGATGACCGTGCCGGTCTCGCCGTGCGGCACCTTCAGCGAGGTGTCCCGGACCTCCCGGGCCTTCTCACCGAAGATGGCGCGCAGCAGGCGCTCCTCGGGGGTCAGCTCGGTCTCGCCCTTGGGCGTGACCTTGCCGACCAGGATGTCGCCGGGCACGACCTCCGCACCGATCCGGATGATGCCGCGCTCGTCCAGGTCGGCGAGCATTTCCTCGCTGACGTTGGGGATGTCGCGGGTGATCTCTTCCGGGCCGAGCTTGGTGTCGCGGGCGTCGACCTCGTGCTCCTCGATGTGGATCGAGGTGAGGACGTCCTGCTGGACGAGGCGCTGCGACAGGATGATCGCGTCCTCGTAGTTGTGGCCCTCCCAGCACATGAACGCGACGAGCAGGTTGCGGCCGAGGGCCATCTCCCCCTCGTCGGTGCACGGGCCGTCGGCGATGACCTGGCCGGCCTCGACCCGGTCGCCCTCGAAGACGACGGGCTTCTGGTTGACACAGGAGCCGGCGTTGCTGCGGCGGAACTTGTGCAGCAGGTAGGTACGGCGGTGGCCGTCGTCCTGGTGCACCGTCACATAGTCGGCGCACAGGTCCTCGACCACGCCGCCGACCTCGGCCACGACCACGTCACCGGCGTCGACCGCGGCACGGTACTCCATGCCGGTGCCGACCAGCGGCGCCTCCGCCTTGACCAGCGGCACGGCCTGACGCTGCATGTTCGCGCCCATGAGCGCGCGGTTGGCGTCGTCGTGCTCGAGGAACGGGATCATCGCGGTCGCGACGGAGGTCATCTGCCGCGGCGAGACGTCCATGTAGTCGACGTCGGTGCCGGGCACGTAGTCGACCTCACCGCCCTTCCGGCGGACCAGGACGCGGTCCTCGGCGAAGGTGCCGTCGCTGGCGAGCGTCGCGTTCGCCTGCGCCTTGATGAACCGGTCTTCCTCGTCCGCGGTCAGGTAGTGGACCTCGTCGGTGACGCGGCCGTTCTCCACCTTGCGGTAGGGGGTCTCGACGAAACCGAACGGGTTCACCCGTGCGAAGGTCGAAAGGGCACCGATCAGGCCGATGTTCGGGCCTTCCGGTGTCTCGATCGGGCACATCCGGCCATAGTGGGACGGGTGCACGTCACGGACCTCGAAGCCGGCCCGCTCCCGAGAGAGACCACCGGGGCCGAGCGCGCTCAGCCGCCGCCGGTGGGTCAGGCCCGCCAGCGGGTTGGTCTGGTCCATGAACTGCGACAGCTGCGAAGTGCCGAAGAACTCGCGGATCGCCGCCGTGATCGGGCGGATGTTGATCAGCGTCTGCGGCGTGATCGCCTCGACGTCCTGCGTGGTCATGCGCTCGCGGACGACGCGCTCCATGCGGGACAGGCCGACGCGGACCTGGTTCTGGATCAGCTCGCCGACCGTACGCAGGCGCCGGTTGCCGAAGTGGTCGATGTCGTCGGCCTCGTAGCCCTCCTCACCGGCGTGCAGCCGGCAAAGGTAGTCCACGGTCTTGACGATGTCCTCTTCGGTGAGGGTGCCGCGGACGATCGGGACGTCGATGTCCAGCTTCTTGTTGAACTTGTAGCGGCCGACCTTGGCGACGTCGTACCTCTTCGGGTTGAAGAAGAGGTTGTCCAGCAGGGTCTGCGCGTTCTCCCGGGTCGGGGGCTCTCCCGGGCGCAGCTTGCGGTAGATGTCGAGCAGGGCCTCGTCCTGCCCGGCGATGTGGTCCTTCTCGAGCGTCGTCATGAGCAGCTCGGACCAGCCGAACCGCTCGCGGATCTGGTCCGCCGACCAGCCGATCGCCTTGAGCAGGACCGTGACGGCCTGGCGCCGCTTGCGGTCGATGCGGACGCCGACGGTGTCACGCTTGTCGATGTCGAACTCGAGCCAGGCACCCCGGCTCGGGATGACCTTGACGCTGGAGAGGTCGCGGTCGGAGGTCTTGTCCGGCTCCTTCGTGAAGTAGACGCCCGGCGAGCGGACGAGCTGACTCACCACGACGCGCTCGGTGCCGTTGATGATGAACGTCCCCTTGGGGGTCATCATCGGGAAGTCACCCATGAACACGGTCTGGCTCTTGATCTCGCCAGTGGTGTTGTTGGTGAACTCCGCGGTCACGAACAGCGGTGCGCAGTAGGTCAGGTCCTTCTCCTTGCACTCCTCGATCGAGGCCTTGACCTCGTCGAAGCGCGGAGAGGAGAAGGACAGCGACATTGTGCCGGAGAAGTCCTCAATGGGACTGATCTCTTCGAGGATCTCTGCGAGGCCCGAGAGGGCGTGCGGATCGTCCGTCGATCGGGCCTGCCACGCCTCGTTACCCACTAGCCAGTCGAAGGACTCCGTCTGGAGGGCGAGAAGGTTGGGGACCTCAAGTTGCTCGGTGATCCTGCCGAAAGAGATACGGCGGGGAGCGTAAGCGCTCGACGTACGACTGGTCTTCGCAGGGCGGGAAGCTGCCAAGATGCGTCCTTCCGAGGACCGGTGCTGCTGATGCGGCTGAGCTGCTGATGCAACTGTCTGCGCTGCTACCGCTCTGGGCACTCCAATGAACCCCCAGGAAGTCATCCGAATGGATGTCCCTGCAGGGCTCAAGGCAGAAGGCAGCGCAAACTAGCAGTGTAGCCGCTCGGCTAACCGCTGTCCAGCCCACACCGGAAGAAGCCTGCGGAACGTGCCCCCGCGGCTGCTGACCTGCGCCTCCACGGTCAGTGCCCGGTGCGGGGCCGCTCAGAACGCGGCTTTTCTCCATCGGTGCCGGTCTGCGGGACCCGAACAGATCCGGGCATACCCGCAGGGCGGCTGTCGCAAGCGCGGAAACTTGCTGATGTCAGCGTGCCTGTCGGCGGACACACAGTCAAGGGTTGTGCCGCGGGTCGGACCTGTGCCTTCCCCGGCCGCACGCGGCATAGCGGCGCTGGTGCTGCAATTGTTGCTGGTCACGCCTTTTGTCCGTCGGTGTTGAGACAGCAATGACAACAGGCGAGGACCCGTTGCGGGTCCTCGCCTGTTGCGCGAAAAACGGTGAAGCCTCAGGTCACTTGAGGGTGACCTTGGCGCCCTCGCCCTCGAGCTTGGCCTTGGCCTCCTCGGCCTTCTCCTTGTTGACACCCTCGAGGATCGCCTTGGGGGCGGCCTCGACGGCGTCCTTGGCCTCCTTGAGGCCCAGGCCGGTCAGCTCGCGCACGACCTTGATGACCTGGATCTTCTTGCCACCGTCGGCCTCGAGGACGACGTCGAACGAGTCCTTCTCGGCCTCGGCCGGGGCAGCGTCACCGCCGCCGGCGGCGCCACCGGCCACCATCGCGACGGGCGCGGCGGCGGTGACCTCGAAGACCTCCTCGAACTGCTTCACGAACTCGGACAGCTCGATCAGCGTCATCTCCTTGAACGCGTCGAGCAGCTCGTCGGTGCTGAGCTTCGCCATATCAGGCAACCTTTCGTTGTTTCTGTGGATGTAAGTCACTCCGCGCGGGCCCGATCAGGCCTCGGCGGAACCGTCCTGCGCGCGCTTGTCCTGCAGTGCAGCCGCCAGGCGTGCGACCTGGGCCAGCGGGGCCTGGAAGGTGCCCGCAGCCTTGGTCAGGTTGCCCTTCATGGCGCCGGCCAGCTTGGCCAGCAGCACCTCGCGAGGCTCGAGGTCGGCGATCTTGCCAACCTCGGCGGCCGAGATGGCCTTGCCCTCGAAGACGCCGCCCTTGATGACCAGGACGGGGTGGGTCTTGGCGAAGGCCCGAAGACCCTTGGCCGCCTCGACCGGGTCGCCACTGACGAAGGCGAGCGCGGTAGGACCGGCGAAGAGCTCGTCGAGGCCCTCGATGCCCGCGTCGCTGGCCGCCCGCTTCGCGAGCGTGTTCTTCGACACGGAGTACTTGGTCTGGTTGCCCAGCGAGCGCCGCAGCTCAGTGATCTCGGAAACCGTGAGGCCGCGGTACTCGGTCAACACGGTGGCCGACGAGTTACGGAACTGCTCCGTGAGCTCGGCGACGGCAGTGGCCTTGTCGGCCCGGACCGGCTTGTCCGCCATGTCCCTCCTCTCTCAATGCTCAAGAGCCGCTGGAGGTAGTGCGCGGACCCTCAACATGAGAAACGCCCCGGCGCAGGGCGCACGGGGCGGGCATGGGCGCGGTGAAACGCCGGCATGATCGCAAACCGTCCATCCTGCGCGGGTCGCCCGCCTGCTGCGGGACCTTCGGCCGCGACCCCCGTCCGGAGACGGCGACTGCGGCGACCAGCGGTCTATGGGTGGAACTTCAACACCGAAGAGTACGCGGCCGCGCGCCCCAGACCAAATCGGCCCCCGCCGCCGGATCAGGCGCGACTCCGCCGGAGCCACAGGTATACCGCGAAGGCCAGCGTGCACCACGTCAATGCCCACCCGCCGAGCAGCAGGAAGGTCCCGGCCGACGGCAGCGGCACCCCGGCGAGCGCCCGCGCGAGCGCCATCACCGGCGGCACCAGCCACGGCGCGACCGAGCCCTGCAGGCCCAGCACCACGCCCAGCACCACCCCGACGGCGAGCACCGTGACCCCGGCACGGATCGTGCGGGTGACCGCGCGGCTCGCCAGCGCCCCCAGACCCACGCCGGCCGCCAGGGACAGCAGGTGGGCGACGATGCCCAGGCCCACCCCGACCGCGGTGGAGGGCTCGCCGGTGCCGGGATCGGGCCCTCGGAGGGCACCGAGCGCCGGCGGGACGACGAGGGCCGCCGCGCAGAACACCAGCCCGGCCAGGACGGCGGCCAGGGCACCGGCGAAGGCTTCCCGGACCGGGCCGACCGCGACCCGGGCGAGGCGGCGCTGGACGTCCGGCTCGGTGTCGAGGACCACCTTGGTGAGCCAGGCGAACACGGGGAACAGCACGGCGGCGGAATAGCCGTAAGCCGAGGCGGCCGACGACTGTCCCCCGCCGTGCAGGATGCCGAGCACGGCCAGGCCGGCCATCAGCGGGGCGAGGACGCGGCCGCCGCGGAGGAAGCCGGCGAGGCGCATCCGGGTCAGGGCGATCATCGCGGCTGCTCCTCGCGTACGCCCAAGACGCGGTGACCGTCGGCACGCAGCCGGGCCACCGTCCGGTCGACGTCCGCGCGGCGGACCGCGACCTCGACCACCACGTCCTCGGTGTCCTCGGACGTCCAGTCGGTGGCGAGAGTGCCCTCGGCGACCATCCAGCGGGTCGCGTCGCTCAGGCCGGCGATCTCGTCGCGGTGGTCACTGACCAGCACCGCTCCCCCGGCGGCGGTCACCTCGGCGACGATCTCGGGGATCAGCGTGCGCGTCTGCGCGTCCAGGCCCTCCCACGGCTCGTCGAGCACGAGGAGGCCCGGGGTGACGAGGAGCGCCTGGGCTAGGCCCACCTTCTGCGCGGTGCCCTTGGAGAGGGTGTGCAGCGGGGTGTGCCGGTGGTCGCCGAGACCCAGGCGCTCGATCCAGCGGTCGATCTCGCGATCGCGGGGGAGACCGCACAGACCGCGCAGCGCCGCCATGCCGGTGAGGTATTGGCGCGTCGTGAAGGGCTGGTCGGCCGGAAAGCGCTCCGGAACCCACCCGACCACGGCGGGGCGATCGTGGACGGCGCCCCGGACCGGGCGCAGCACACCCGCGGCGAGTTGCAGCAGGGTGGACTTGCCGGCGCCGTTGCGGCCGAGGACGACGACCGTGGCTCCCGGCGCGACGGTGGCGCCCACCTCGCGCAGCGTCCACTCCGCGCGGCGCGCATATCGGAACCAGAGCTGCTCGAATCGCACCTCGGCAGCCTTGCACAGAAGAAGCCCCCGGGATCGTCCCGGGGGCTTCCGCTGTGGATGACGACTGTCAGGCCTGAGCCTCGCCGCGCAGGTTCTTGACCACGTTGGGGTCGACCGGCACGCCGGGACCCATGGTGGTGCTGACGGTGACCTTCTTGAGGTACTTGCCCTTGGCCGCGGACGGCTTGGCCCGCAGGACCTCGTCGAGCACCGCGCCGTAGTTGTCGATGAGCTGCTCGGCCGAGAAGGAGGCCTTGCCGATGATCAGGTGCAGGTTCGAGTGCTTGTCCACCCGGAAGGTGATCTTGCCGCCCTTGATGTCCGAGACCGCCTTGGTCACGTCCATGGTGACCGTGCCGGTCTTCGGGTTCGGCATGAGGCCGCGGGGGCCGAGGATCCGGGCGATGCGGCCGATCTTGGCCATCTGGTCCGGGGTGGCGATGGCGGCGTCGAAGTCCAGCCAGCCGCCCTGGATCCGGGCCACGAGCTCGTCCGTGCCGACCTCGTCGGCGCCGGCCGCGACGGCCTCCTCGGCCTTCGCGCCCTGGGCGAAGACGATCACGCGGGCGGTCTTGCCGGTGCCGTGCGGCAGGTTGACCGTGCCGCGGACCATCTGGTCCGCCTTGCGCGGGTCGACGCCGAGGCGCATGGCGACCTCGACCGTGGCGTCGAACTTGGTGGGGCTGCTCTCCTTCGCCAGCTTCACGGCCTCGGCGGGCTCGTAGAGCTTGCCGGCGTCGATCTGCTCGGCGGCCTTGCGGTAAGCCTTGCTGCGCTGCATTTCTCTTACTCCAGTGGTAGATGGCGGGACGCGCACATGCGCGTCCCTCCCACGAATTCCTCGGGGTGTTGCCTCAATCAGATCTTGGCGACCTGGTTGAAGTTCAGCTCGACCGGGGTCTCCCGGCCGAAGATCGACACCAGCACCTTGAGCTTCTGCTGGTCGGCGTTGATCTCGGAGATGGAGGCCGGCAGCGACGCGAACGCGCCGTCGGTGACGGTGACCGAGTCGCCGACCTCGAAGTCGAGGACCTTGACCTCGGGCTTGGCCTTCTTCTCCTCGGCCTCGACGGCCGGGGCGAGCCACTTGAGCACCTCGTCGAGCGACAGCGGCGCCGGGCGGTCGACCCGGTCGGTCGCGCCCACGAAGCCGGTCACGCCCGGGGTGTTGCGCACGCAGGAGTACGACTCCGGCGTCAGATCCATCCGGACCAGGATGTAGCCCGGGAAGACCTTGGCCTGGACCTGGTTGCGCTTGCCGTTCTTGACCTCGACCTCTTCGCGGGTCGGCACCTCGACCTGGAAGATGAAGTCCTCCATGTCGAGGCTCGTGATCCGGGTCTCGAGGTTGGTCTTGACCTTGTTCTCGTAACCGGCGTACGAGTGCACCACGTACCAGTCGCCGGGGGCGTAGCGCAGCTTCTGGCGCAGCTCGGCGACGGGGTCGTAGTCCTCGTCCGCCTCGGGCGCCTCCGCCTCGGGCGTGTCGCCCTCCGGGTCGACGGCTGCGGCCTCGACCGACTCGGCGTCGCCCGCGGTCGCCACCGAGGACTGCTCGTCGGCGGAATGGGCGGTCTCGTCGTCGTACTCAGGCACGCTTGCTCACTTCCGTAACTGTCAGCTTCAGTTGCCGAACGACGCCAGAATGGCCTTGCTGAACCCCAGGTCCAGCAGGGCGACGATCGCGGTCACCACGGTGACGAAGACGATCACGACGCTGGTGTAGGTCAGCAGCTCCTTGCGGGTCGGCCAGATGACCTTACGCAGCTCACTGACGACCTCGCGGAAGAAACCGCCGATGCGGTTGCCGCCCCGGCCTTCCTTCTTCGCCTTCGGCTTGTCGTCGTTCTCCGTGCGCTCCCGGACGGCGGTTCCGCCGCCGTGGGTCACCGGCTCGTCGACGTCGTCCTGGGCCTGGTCGTCGGCGACTGCGTCGTCGAACGCCTCGTCCTCGGGGCGGTCGCCTGCAGCGTCGTCACCGGGTCGCTTCCTCTCGGCCACTTCGCCCTCTTCCGTCGTCGGTCGGTGGATGTCACATCAGTGCGCCCCTACGCGGCGCACGGTCGTACCGGCGGCCCGCGCCGGGCGGTCCGCCGCCGGGCCGTACGGGTTCGGTGCGCAGGGGTGACAGGACTTGAACCTGCAGCCTGCGGTTTTGGAGACCGCTGCTCTGCCAATTGAGCTACACCCCTACGTGAGGGCGGCCATGCCCGCCGCACGCATGCGAAGGACAGGGTCGTTTTACCCCACGGCGGATTAGTGTACGGGTTCGCGTACGTGATTCCCAACCCGCCCCCTCCCTCGGAAGGGGGCGGGGCCCTAGCCGGGTGTCACCTCTTGCGGACCGTGGCGCGCGCCATGGCGAGAACCTTCTCGCCGTTGCAGGTCGCGGTGATGTCGATCTTGGTGAGCCCGTCGTCGGTGACCTCCTTGACGACCCCGCTCACGACGACCTCCGTGCCCTCGTCTGTGTCCGGCACGGGGACCGGGCGGGTGAAGCGGACGCCGTACTCGACCACGGCGTCCGGGGCGCCGGCCCAGTCCGCGACGGCCCGGCCGGCGAGAGCCATCGTGTACATGCCGTGGGCGATGACGCCGGGCAGGCCCACGCTCTCGGCGATGCGGTCGCTCCAGTGGATCGTGTTGAAGTCACCGGACGCGCCGGCATACCGGACCAGGTCGGCCCGGGTGACGCGGAAGGTGTGGGTGGGCAGTTCCTCAGCCATGGTCTTCCTCCCCGCGCTGGACGAGCTTGGACCACACCGTCACGACCGGCTCGCCGTCGACGGTGGAGACCTCGGTCCGGGTGGTCATGAAGTCGTGCCCGCCCCGGCTGGTGATCTCGTCGACGCTGTTGACGCAGACCAGCGCGTCGCCGGCGACGACCGGCCGGGTGTAGGCGAACTTCTGGTCGCCGTGCACGACGCGGCGGTAGTCGAGGCCGAGAGCGGGATCGGCGAGGATCTGGCGGCCGGAGGCGGTCATCGTGATCACGACCGGGAACGTGGGCGGCGCCACCACGTCGGGATAGCCGGCGGCGCGGGCGGCCTCCGGGTCGTGGTACAGGGAGTCGGTGGCGCCGATGGCGGTGGCGAACTCACGGATCTTCTCGCGGCCCACCAGGTAGGGCTCGGTGGCCGGCCAGCTACGGCCGACGAAAGACGGGTCGAGGGGCATGAGGGGAAACTACCCTGTCGGACGCCGCCGCATAAGAACCTGCACAGACCGCGCAGATTTGGGGCCGCACCCGGGAAGCGCGAACGGCGGCCACCCTTGGTGCAGGGTGACCGCCGTTTCGCGAAGGCTCAGCGGGTCTCGCGGTGCAAGGTGTGCTTGCCGTCCCGGGGGCAGAACTTCTTCAGCTCGATGCGGTCCGGGTCGTTGCGCCGGTTCTTGCGCGTGATGTAGTTGCGGTCCTTGCACTCCGTACACGCCAAGGTGATCTTGGGACGGACGTCGGTCGCCTTGGCCACGGCGGGGTGCCTTCCTGCTCACGGATTACATACGGCATACCAGCGTAGACGCTTGCCACGCAGACATGCAAAACGCCGGACGTCGCCCGGGGTCGCACGGCATCCGGGACAAGTCCCGGACCAGTAGCGGTGGCCGGACTTGAACCGGCGACACAGCGATTATGAGCCGCTTGCTCTGCCATCTGAGCTACACCGCCGCGCCAGGCTGAAATCCCGCGCCTGAGGGGCGGATCACGAACCCGGGTGGAGCCCCCTTACGGAATCGAACCGTAGACCTTCTCCTTACCATGGAGACGCTCTGCCGACTGAGCTAAGGGGGCACGCGCGATCTCTCGCTTTGTTGCGCAGGGAGAAGCTTACACGGCCCCGCAGCCGAGGTGAAATCGGTACCCCGGCGCGGCGAAACCGCAGTTCAGGGGCTCAGCCCACGGCGCGCAGGCGCCGCACCTCGCCGGTCGGGGTCTCCTCGGGCTCGGTCTGCGCGCTCAGCCACGTGTTGAGGCGCTCCACCGGCAGCGGACGGCTGAAGAAGTACCCCTGCCCGATCTCACAGCCCAGCTCCGCCAGCAGATCCAGGGTGAGCTCGCTCTCCACCCCCTCGGCGACCACCGTGAGGCCGAACTCGCGGGAGAGCCCGATCACGGCCCGCACGATCGCCAGGTCGCCCGAGTCGGTCGCCATGCCCTGGACGAAGCTGTCGTCGATCTTCACCTCGTGCACCGGAAGCTGGCGGAGGTAGGACAGTGACGAGGCGCCCGTACCGAAGTCGTCGACCGAGAGCCGTACGCCCAGATCCCGCAGCCGGCAGAGGGTCGGCAGGGCCCGCTCGATCTCACCCAGCATCCCCGGCTCCGAGATCTCGAAGGTGACCTGCGCGGCCGGGATCCGGTACTCCTTCAGCAGCTCGTGGACCTGGTCGGGAAAGCGGGGATCCAGCAGGGTGCGGGCCGACAGGTTGACCGCGATGGACAGGGGCCGTCCCGCGTCCGCCCACTCCCGGCAGTGCCGCAGGCCGGCGGTGAGGACGACCTGGGTGAGCCGGTGGAGCTGTCCGGTGTGCTCGGCCACCGCCACGAAGTCGTCCGGGGACACCTCGCCGTGTGCGGGATGCTGCCAGCGGGCGAGGCACTCGACGCCGATGAGGTGGCGGTCCTTGATGGAGACCTTCGGCTGGAAGTGGACCTCGAGCTCCCCGGCGTCCAGCGCGCGCCGCAGGTCGGCGGCGAGGCCGAGGCGGCGGGCCGCCCGGGACTCCAGGGCGGGGTGGAACATCTGCACCCCGTACGGGAGGGCCTTCGCCGAGTTGGCGGCAAGCTCGGCGCGGCGCAGCAGGGCGTCGGGATCGTCGCCGTGGTCCGGGTGCAGGGACACCCCGGCGGCCGTGTCCACGTCGAGGGCGAGCGAGCCGACGATCATCGGGCCCCGGAGCTGCTCACGCATCTCGGTGGCCAGCCGTACGGTCTCCTCGGTGCTCTCGACCCGCAGCGTGACCACGAACTCGTCGCCGCCGATCCGGCCGACCAGCGCGCCCGGCCCGGCGATGCTCCGCAGGCGCTCGGCGACCTCGGCCAGCAGCTTGTCGCCGGCGGCATGCCCCATGGACTCGTTGACGTCGCGCAGGCCGTCGACGTCGAAGAGGATGACCGCGACCACCTCACCCGGCGCCCGCACCTTGACGGACTCGGCGAGCGCGTCGGTCACCCTCCGCCGGTTGGGCAGCGAAGTGAGTCGGTCGTGATACGCGTCGAAGCGCAGCCGCTCGACCAGCCGCGAGTTCTCCACCGCGACGCCGGCGTGGGCCGCGATCGTCTCGAGCACCTGCACATCGGCGTCGCGGAAGGTCGTGGCGTCGCCGAGCAGGTTGGTGACCTCCAGGCTGCCCACGGTGGTCTGGCCCGAGCGCAATGGCACCGCGATGACGTCCTTGACCCCGCTGTCGCGCAGACAAGGGCGCAGGTGGGCAGTGTCGGCGAAGCGGGCGCCGACCGCGACGGTGGTTCCTCGCTTGAGCGCCTCCTCGCGCACTGCCGTGGGGGTGGGCGCGATGTCCAGCAGGCCCTTGCCGTCCACCCGGGCGGTCAGCAGCACCTCGGGATGGCGCCCCAGCGCGGGCAGCCAGAGGGTCGCGTACTCGGCGCGCATGAGGGCGCAGACCCGGCTGAGCAGGATGTCCGGAAGGCTGCCGTCGTTGCCCTGCTCGCGCATCGCCTGGGTCAGCTCGTACACCTCGGTGAGGGTGCGGTGCTGACGGAAGAACCGGGCGAAGGAGCGGAGCACGAACGCCAGGGCGAGCAGGAGCAGACCCAGCGGGATCGCGGCCCACCACGTCGCATCGAGGGCGACCAGGCAGACGAGGCCCATCACGATGTTGATGGCCGCGGTGACGAGCGTCTGGGATCCGGCCCGGAGGGCGTCCTGCCCGGCTCGGCGGTCCTGGACGGCGGTGATCACTCCGGCGTAGGACAACCAGCTCACCAGCGTGGCGGTGACCACGCCGGCGGACAGGATGCCCCAGGTGCCCGGCCCGGCGCCGTCGATCTTCGGCAGGGCGGACACGACCACGAGGGCGGCGGCCGTGCGGGCCGCGGACTTGGCGACGTTGTAGGCCTGTTTGGTCACGTCCATCCGTGACCAGAGCTGGGTCGCGAGGCTCGCGACGGTCTGGGCCAGGATGACGGCCGGAGGAGACAGGAAGTAGATCGCGAGGATGAGCGGGATCTCGTTCAGGACGACGAGAAAGGCCTGCCGGCGAACGACGACGCTCAGCACGCTGACGTGCGCGGCGACAAAGGCCGCGAGCACCAGCAGCGCGCCGGGCCACTCATGCCACCAGGCAGGGGTCTGATACCAGTAGACGGCCAGGCAGATGACCGCGAAGATCGCTAGCGGCGAGGTGACGAGCCACGCGTACTGCGGAGAACGTCGACGCGACTGCGACCGCCCCGCCATTGCGCGCTCCTCGTCGTCGAACCGTCAGGCGGTACCGTCCGCAAGAACGGCTCGGGCCTACTGCCAGTCGATGTCACCCAAGAAGGGCTGGAAAGCAGCAATCGCCGATCCCCCGGTCGCGTGCTCGCTCGACGCGGTCGCGGCGACGCCGCCGGCCAAGGCCACGAGCACGAAAACCAAGCCGGCGAGGCGGCCCAGCTTCCTTGCAGACATGTTTTCTCCTCGTACGAAAAGGTCGCTCGGGTGGGGGGTTCCATGATGGTGCCACACGCTGAGTACGTCAGACAGCGTCCACCGGCGGGTCGAAGCCGCACATGCCGAAATCTTGGCTAAACGGCTGAGGCGGGCACGTAACTCCAACCCGCAATATTGATAGCTTTGCGCCCGAAATAGCGGCAGATGCGAGGTGGATTCGCGTGCCAACGTCAAGCTCCCTTGACGTCAGGCTGACTTGACGTGACACTACACAAATGACCACTCCTGATGAACTGGAACAACTGCACACACTGTCCACCGCCACAACGCGCTACGACGAGCTGAGGATGCGGGAAGCGCTCGCCGCGATGAGCGGCGACGGCTTCGACGATGCACCGCCGCTGAGTCAGCAGGAGAGCCTTGAGCTGCTCGCTCTCAGCGAGGTGGTCAGCCGCAAGGCCGGATACGGCCGTCAGGCGATGGTCCGCTCCGCCCGCGCCGCCGGGGCCTCGTGGACCCAGATCGGCGCGGCCCTCGGCACCAGCAAGCAGGCGGCCTGGGAGGCCCACAACCGGTGGATCGAGGAGCAGACGCGCCAGCACGAGCGGACGGGCTACGAGGGTCTGGACCCCGGCGAAGCCGACGCGGCCCGCGGGCTCGCCGGCAGCCCGGACTGACCCACGACAATTCCCGAAGCCGAGTTAATCGCCCGTCGCGGCGGGACGATCGGTCGCGCTGTATTGCGACCAGGAACCCGGATAGAGGCGGCCGATGCCGAGACCCGCATGTTCCATCGCCAACAAGTTATGACATGCGGTGACACCGGAACCGCAATAGGACACGACGTCACTGCCGTCGCGCAGACCCACCGCCGCGAACCGTTCGCGCAACTCGGGAACCGAAAGAAAGCGGCCCCGCTCGTCGACATTCTCGCGACAGGGCAGGTTGCGGGCCCCAGGAATGTGCCCCGCCCGCGGATCGACCGGCTCCGCGTCGCCCCGGAACCGCTCCCGATCCCGCGCGTCCAGCACCACGGCATCCCCGCCGGCGGTGGCCTCGAGATCGGCCAGCCGGTCACCCGGCCACGGCCGAGGCGTGAAGACCGCGGGGGTCCGGCCGGCCGGGCCGCTCACCAGTGGCCCTTCGTACGCCGTAAGCCCGCCGTCGAGCAGCGCGGCATCATGACCGGTGGCGCGCAGCATCCAGACCAGTCGCGCCGCGACGACACCGCCCGCGTCGTCGTACGCGACGACGGTGTCCCCGTCGCCGATGCCCGCCGCGGCCATACCCTCGGCGAAGACCTCGGGATCCGGCAGCGGATGCCGGCCGTCGGCGGGCGAGGCCGGCCGGGCCAGCCACCGGTCCAGATCGACGAAGACCGCCCCGGGCAGATGACCGTTCTCGTAGGCCTGGCGCCCCGACCGCCCGTCGAGATACCAACGGACATCGGCCAGCACCACCCCGTCCCCGCGCTCGGCCACCCACGGAAAGTCGACGACCGGATCGATCACGCTGGCTCCTCGGCTGTGCTAGCTGTCCTCCGTCGGCCTGCCCCGGCGCGGCCGATACTTCACCAGGGCGACCCCGACGAGCACGATGGCGAAACCGCTCACGGCGGCCCCGGCAGGCCCATTCGGAATCCTCTGCCCCACAACCATCAAAAGCAACGCCGCCCCGAACAACAGGTGATACAGGGCGGCGTCGCGTACGCGGAGGAAGTTCCGCAGGGTGCTCGCCGGAGCTCGGCCGGTCACCAGCATCTTCACTCCGAAGAGGGCCAGAAACAGCCCGATGACGCCGCCGACGAGGAGCGTCGCCGTACCAAGGTCCATGGACCTCAGTCTGCGCCGCGGGACGGTGCTTTACCGGTAGTTGGTGAACTGCCCGGATCATGGCCTCAAGCTGCGGCTCCGGCCGCTTCCGCGCCTTCTGGGCCGTCGTCGGGCCGGGACGGGTTCACGAAGCGGAAGGCTCGATCGACGGCGTTGCGCGTACGCGCCTCACTGCTGGCCATGAGGTGGGTGTGGCAGCAGCGGATGCGGAACTCACCGGCGGTGTCGTCCAGGGCAGGTCCGGGGACGGGTTGTCGGCGCTTCCACGCCCGCGTGCATGCCGGCGACCCGTCGGGATGGGGGCTGTCCCCCAGTCCGTGGTGGTGGCAGCTTGGTTCTGCGATCAGTCGGCCGACCATAGTTTTCTGTGCATGTCGATCAAACAGTTTGCTGTCGATGCCGAGCGCCGCCCTCGGACCGGCTGGCGCATCCTCGGTTACTTCGTCTGCTGGTTCGCGCTGTACGGGGGCGTGCTGTACCTGGTCGCCGGGCCGGAGCCCACCGTCGTCCGCAACGTGATCGCCCACCTCGTCGTGGTGGGTGCGGGGGTCGGCGTCACCGCGATGTTCCGGTGCTTCGTCGACCGGCGGCGCTGGCGCGACATCGGCCTGGTCGCGCCGGATCGCCGGCAGCTCGCCTTCATCGCCGCTGGTTTCGCGGCCGGTGTGACGGTGGTCGGCCTCTGGTTCGCGGTGCAGCTCGCGCTCGGCTCCGCGAAGGTCACCGGCTTCGAGCTGACCGAACGAGGCGTGGTGGGAACGACCGGGGTGTTGGCCGTTGGTTTCTTGTATTACGCGACGAGCGCGACGACCGAGGAGATGGCCTTTCGCGGGTACATCTTCCAGAACCTCCGCGAGCGACTGCCGATGACCTGGGCCGTCGGCCTCACCGGCCTGCTCTTCGCGTCCGGGCATTTCATCGGCGGCTCGGCGGGGCCGCTGCACTTCGCGATCGGCTTGCTCGACTTCGTACTCTTCTCGTCGTTGATGATCCTCACCCGGCTCAGGACCGGCGCTCTCTGGATGGCGATCAGCTTCCACGCCGCCTGGAACTGGGCGCAGGACTACCTGTTCGGGGTGGGGGTCGCCGGCGAGGACGACTACCACAACGCCCTGGTGCACGTCCGGCTCGACGGCCCGTCGCTGCTGGTCGGTGGTCCCCACAACGCGGACACCGATCTGCTCACGATCCTGCTGGAGGTTATGTTGATCATCGGGTACTGCTGGTACACCCGTGCTCGGAGGCCCGCCGAGGCCCGCTCGTGAGGCGGATCCGCGGCGAGCTGCTGTACGCGTTGACCGGCTTCCCGTGGGCCGCGGCGAGCCTTGTGGCGGTGGCGGCGATGGTGTTCGTCGGTACCGCCCTGTCGGTCACGCTCGTCGGGTTGCCGGTGCTGGCCCTTGCACTGGTTGCCGCACGGTCCGCGGCGAGGGTGGACCGCGCGGCGGCCCGGAGACTGCTCGGGGTCACCGTGGAACCGCCCGGGCCGGGCAGGCCGGGGCGGGGCCCGGTCGGATGGACCTGGGAACGGCTGCGCGACGCGGCCGGGTGGCGCGCTCTGCTGTACCGCGTGGTGAAGGCGCCGCTGGCGCTCCTGGCAGTCGTGGTCAGCCTGATCTTCTGGGGGTACGGCCTTGCGGCGCTCACCTATCCGGTGTGGTGGTCGTACGTGCCGGCGCAGACCGACAGTCACGGTCGCGGCCGGCAGGGTCTCGGCCTGGTGGGAGACGTCTACCTGGACACGTGGCCGGCGGCCCTGGCCACGGCGGGCGTCGGGCTCCTCCTGCTCGGCGTAGCGCCCTGGGCGGTCCGCGCCGCGGTCGCACCGGACACCTGGCTCATCCGTGGCCTCCTCGGCGGCGGGGGGCAACCAGCCGACCGGATCCGGATCCTCGAGCAGACCCGCGCGCACGCCGTCGAGGACGCGGCGATCCGGCTCCGGGAAATCGAACGCAACCTGCACGACGGCGCCCAGCCCCAGCTCGTCGCGCTGGCGATGCGGTTGGACATGGCCCGCACCATGCTCTCCGGCGACACCTCGCCGCCGGATCTGGACCGGATCCTCACCTTGATCGACGCGGCCCACCGCGGTGCCACCGACGCGATCGGCGAACTGCGCGACCTCGCGCAGGGCATCCATCCGCCGATCCTCGACAGCGGTCTGGAGGCCGCCCTGCACACCGTCGCGGCCCGCAGCGCCCTGCCCGTCGACCTTTCCGTCACGCTGGCGGCCCGGCCGTCCGCGGCGGTCGAGACCTGCCTGTACTTCTGCGCCACCGAACTGGTCAACAACGCCGCCAAGCACAGCGGTGCCCGCCGCGTCGCCGTCGACGTGACCGATCGGTACGGTGTGATCCGCCTGGTCGTACGCGACGACGGGAACGGCGGCGTCCGCCTCGGCGGCGGAACCGGCCTGGACGGGCTGATCGAGCGCCTCGGCGCGTTCGACGGCCGACTGCACATCGACAGCCGACCGGGCGGGCCGAGCACCGTCACCGTGGAGGTACCCGACCATGCCTGAGCCACAACAACACAGCCGCCCCTCGTCCGGCGGGCCTCGCCTGCGCGTCGTGCTCGCCGAGGACGCCGCGGTGCTCCGCGACGGGCTGACCGAGCTGCTCGACACGTACGGACACCAGGTCGTCGCCGCGGTGGCCGACGCCGACGCGCTGCTCGCCGTGGCCGCCGACCACCGCCCGGACGTCGCAGTGGTCGACATCCGCATGCCGCCCACCCACACCGACGAGGGCCTGCGCGCCGCCATCGAACTGCGCCGCACGTACCCCCGGCTCGGCGTGCTGGTCTTTTCCCAGTACATCGAGGCGCGGTACGCCACCGACCTGCTCGCCATCCGCGCGGGTGGGGTCGGGTACCTGGTCAAGGAGCGGGTCACCAACGTCAGGTCATTCATGTCGGCGCTGACCCGGGTCGCCGCCGGCGAGACCGTGCTGGACCCCGACGTCGTCGTGCAACTGGTCGGCGCCAACCGGCATCGGGACACCCTCGACCGGCTCACCGCACGCGAACAGGAGGTGCTCGACCTGATGGCCCAGGGCCGCTCGAACACCGCGATCGCCCAACTGCTCCACATCAGCATCGGAACGGTCGAGAAGCACGTCAGCGCGATCTTCGGCAAGTTCGACCTGGCAGCAGCGGACACCGATCACCGGCGGGTGCTCGCGGTACTGCGGTACCTCAAGGAATGAGATTCAAGGCGTAGTCACGAACCCATGGCACACTAGTGCGCCAGCCTGCGCCACAGTTACCCAGCAACTATTCGGGCTGTCGATCATCGTTCTAACGATCACGATTTCGGTGTCCGCTCATCCCGCCGTGTGAGCACGTGGCTGCTGACGAGCCAGGCACAGACCGTGGCTGAGCCGGCGCCGCTGAGGGTGTCCGGAAGTAGCCGATGAGCGGATGTTGCCTACCGGATCCATGGCCGTTTTTCCCGTTTCCAGCGGTCGATTTCTCGGAGGGCCGCCGGGTTGGGTGCCGCGTCACGAGCCAGACTGAGCAGCGCCCGAGTCATCCGAGCGCGGCGCGCGTCGTCCGGCGCGATGTCACGCCAGCTCTCCGGCATGGACCGGGCTTCGTCGAGCGTCATGGGGAGGGCGGCCATGCAGGCACGAGACACGTCAGCAGGTGACGGTGAGCCGTAGAGCGCCCACTGGTAGGTCCATTCCTCCCGGCGGAAGACGTTCGTTTCGCGCGCCTGCTCCAAGAACCAGGTGAGCAGGGCGGTCCACTCGTCGGTGCGGGTCGGCTGGTCGCTATTGAGCCGGGTGAGCGCGATCAGCACCGCCACGTAGTCGTCCGCGGTGAACTCGCGCTGCGCCAGCCAGTCGGGCCAAGCCCCGGCGCCTGCCTTGCCGAGGGCGCGCATGGCGTTTCGGATGTGTCCCCGCCGGTCCGGGGACGGTAGCGGCACGACGTTCCGGTTGATGGTGACGCCGATCAGCTTGCCGGGCGGCGCTGCGTCATAACCATCGCCGGTCGCCACCTTCGCCGACACTGCGGACCCTCTGACGGTGTACTCGTCCGGATGGGAGAGAGCCTCTGGCGTGGGTACAAGCTCGAACCCGCACCGCCGCAGCTCCGCCGCGACGGTTGACCACTCGGGCGGCTCGTCCATCAAGTAAGCACGGAGAGTGATCCCGTTGGACTCCCACGGCGCGTGCGGGTGGTCACGGACGTAGAAGGCCGTGACATAGCCCCAGTCGCGCGTCATGTGCAGACCCCGGGCGAAGTACCGCTGCTCGAAGGCACGGCCGTAGGGGTCGCCTCCATCCGCCTGGCCGGGAAGCAGTCGATTCGGATAGCTGAGTTGCGAAGCCAGATCCTCCGGGTCCGCCTCCAACGGCACGCCTTCTATGCAGCCAGTGGCGAGCGCCTCCAGACACGCCTCAGTCAACTCATCGACGGTCCAGCACACGAACTCCACGCTCGCGGAGACTAGTGGCCACAGAGCCAGGCGGCATCCTATTTATGGCGTAATGCTGGAACCTTCTTCGGTACCCCATGGCCACCAGCTATTCCAGCATGAATGCACGCTCATGGCGCCGTCCGTGCGCGCCGGCCGACGGAGTGAAGTCACGCGGTGTGATCGTCGGCCTGGCTCGCTCTCCGTGTACCTGTTCCGTCCGGCTTGGCCTAGCATGGCCAGTCACTCGTGAGCCGCGACGGTGCCAGGTAGGAAGCCGCGTGATTGCGCAGGCCTACCAGCCAATGGCGCCGTAGGGCGCGTTGAGGTGTCGCCGATCAGTTGGCGGAACGCTGTTGACGGGTGTGACGGATTTGTCTCGGACGTAGGTGACACATCCGGCTAGGCGATCTTGTCGTCATATTGCTGCGCGGCTCAGCTTGGCGTGTCCAGGCCCGGCAGGGACGGGCGACCCGACAGTCTCCTCCTTAGTTGATAATCGCGGAACGGCCTTAGATGACCCAGGTGGAGTATGCCCATGGCGCGGCCACCAATAGCGACCCCGCAACCATCAACGAGGGGAGAAAGTGCCTCCCAGGGACTGAAGTCGCTGCCAGCGCCAGTGGTACGGCCGCGGGCCAGTAGGCGAACATGCCGCCGATCGCCAGGACCAGGCCGAATGGCAGAAGGAACGTAGCCACGGTAAGACACGCAATGCGGAAGCCGCGAACGCCCCGGAATGCGAGCGGTAGGGCGATGACGCTCAGCACGAGCACAATGAAGAAGAAAAGGTCCAAACCTAAGTCGCGGTAGGGGCGAGTCAGCCAGGCTGATATGACCACGGCGTAGAGGACCGCCAGCCCGGCCATCGTCCGCGCCTCATGACCCACCCGACGCCGCCCTACTTGAACATGTTCAACCATAGCGTGAGACTAGTTCGGGCGAGCGGCCCGTGCCGCCCCGTCCTACTGTCACCGCTGTCACAACTTGGCAGACGGGGGACGGCCGCCCGGGGTGCTGACACGGAACTGTCACGCAGGTCTTGAGCCCAGACATCTGCCGCTCACGGGCGGCTGCGCAGCTTCCCCATGTCACGCCTCCCCTGATGCATGACGAATCCGTCCCAGGTGATGCCTGTCTTCCGGCCTACAAACGGGCGACGACCCTCCGGCCGCCGGGCTAGTCCCCGATGAACATGAGCCGGCCAGGCAGGCTCCCAGGATGACGCGGTAGCGGACCTGACCGGTCGGTGGGTGGTCGCGCGGTGAGGCGTCATCCCGGCCGCCTGCCCAAGGGATGCCAGGCCGCCGTCAGGGTGTCAGACGATGGGGCTATTCGACACCCTGACGGCGGCCCAGCATGGCGAAGCCCAGGCGACCGGGATGACATTGGGTGAGCTGAGCTTTGAGGCTCTGCGGGCCTCTCAGGCCGTCTCCAGGCCGTCAGCGTTCACCAACACTGACCAACGACAACCAAGGTCAACCACGTTTGCCCAACTCAGGGACATGATCCGCAGTTGTGACCGGGGCATCGTTTCACCCGTTAGCGGTAGTTGGTGAACTGCAGAGCGACCCCGAAGTCCTCCTGCTTGAGTAGGGCGATGACGGCCTGGAGGTCGTCGCGCTTCTTGCCGGTGACCCGAAGCTGGTCGCCCTGGATCTGCGCCTGGACGCCCTTGGGACCCTCGTCACGGATCTTCTTGCTGATCGCCTTGGCCCTGTCGGCCTCGATCCCCTCGACCACCTTGCAGTCGATCTTGTAGGTCTTCCCGGACTGGCGAGGCTCCCCAGCGTCGAGAGACTTCAGGGAGATGTTCCGCTTGACCAGCTTCTCCTTGTACACCTCGAGGGCCGCGGAGGCACGCTCCTCGGTCTCCGAGGTGATGGTGACCCCGTTCTCCCCCGACTTGACGATGGTGGTCCCGGTCCCCCGGAAGTCAAACCGGGTGCCGAGCTCCTTCTCCGCCTGGTGGAAGGCGTTGTCCACCTCCTGGCCGTCGACCTTGCTGACGATGTCGAACGACGGGCTGGCTGCCATGATCAGACTCCTGCTGCTGGGCCACGTATCGATGTCCACGAAGGCCCGGTGGGGGCCCTCGACATGCCGACCGTACCCGGTTGCGAAACCGGCCGCCGGTACGGCTATCCTGTTCTCCGCTGCCAAGAAACACCGAGGCGGCGATGCCCAGGCGGGTTGCCCGAGCGGCCAATGGGAGCGGACTGTAAATCCGTCGCGAAAGCTACAGAGGTTCGAATCCTCTACCCGCCACCAGAAGGCACGAAAGGCCCCTCACCAGCCAGAACGGCCGGGAGGGGCCTCATTCGTGGGTGCCAGCCGCTGACGGGCATCCACGGAGAATTTCCGCGGCCTGGCAGACTGCCGCTCCCCCGTCCGCCTGCTCGTCCATCGCCCGTTCGATGCGGCGCCTGGCGGCGTCCTCCTGGCCCAGGATGCGTGTGGCAACCGTCGATCAGCACCGCGAGGCGCTCCAGGGCGCAACGGGTCAACCCCGATCCCTCCGGTGCGGTTCTTCGAGATCGGTCAGAGAATGGTGTCGCGCTCCAGCCATCGCACCGACGTGGCGCCGTAGCTCAGCGGGCGGAGGAGGCGCTGCCGGTGTGCCGGTTGCCGACGCACAGTTTGTAGGTGCCGATGAGGCCCGCGATCAGTAGCGCCATGGTCCAGGGCATGAACAGCACCGGGAAAATTCCCTCGTTGACGTGCCCGATCTGCACGCTGGACGCCGGTTCGCGGGCGGCCTTCAGCCCGAAGACGGCGGCGAACAGGCCCAGGACGAGCGCGAGTGCCGCGGCGGTCCGCGCGGCGGGGTGGCGTGGTCCGCGGAAGCCGCGGATCCCGGTGACGGCGGTGAGCAGGACGAGCGCTGCGGTGCCGTATCCGCCGGCAGACAACGAATAGTCGCCGCGGTCGTAGGCGGCTCCCATGGATAGCCACATCGGGAAGTAGCCGACGACCAGGCCGTTGAGCGCGGTGGTGGGGATCAGCACCCACCACCACACCGATAGCCGGGAGCGGCCGGGCCTTTCGGGCGGGCTGTCAGGTGGGACCATCACTCACCCATATCGTTCGGGCGGCTAGCGACCTATGGGTTCTGGGGGAGGAGATTGCGGTGCCGCCCGGGTTTGTCAGGCGCGGACGACACGTCGTCGTGCTCTCACTGAAAGAACCAGCCCTGTTCCTCGTCGGGGTCGTCGTCAGTGAGCGGCCCAGCCGCCGAGCCCGCTGTGGGCAGCCTCGGCTTTCAGTCGGCGACTGTCTCGCTGGCCGGGCGTCGGGGACAGCCGAGAATGCTGTGGTCGCCGCGGAGAGCAGAAGCAGGGCGATCACCGTCCGCCGAACGCCGGATTCAGCAACATCGCCGCGGGGTCCGGCCGGACCTTCTCGAAATTCGCATCGGTGTTGAGCTTGCGAACCGCCTCCGGCAGCAACGCCGCCACGCCGACACCGACCAGGGCCGCGCCGGCGGCCACAGCATCGTCAGCAGCTCCCGCGAGACGACCGCCAGCCGCATCCACCGCCCCGCGAACAGCGAGGTGTCCGAGGTCAGCGCCGCGATGCCGGCCACCAGCTCCAGCAGACCGACACCGAGGGCCGCGGAGCGGCGTAGCTCGAGGTGCAGGATCCGCCCCATCATGCGATCTAGGCCACGGTGTCAGTTCCTGAGATGGGACGAGTGCGCGGGGCGGGCCAGGGTCAGGGCTTGGAAGCGGAAGCCGTGGTCGATCGTGTGGAAGTCGACGATCTCGAAGTGCTGCGCGGCCGCCGTGAGGATCTGCTCGTCAGTGCGGAAGGAGAAGAAGCGGCCGTCGTTCTCCATGATCCCCTCGGAGTCGACGCCTCCCCACATTCCCAGAAAGGCGAGGCCGCCCGGGGTGAGGGTCTCGCGGGTCGCTCTGAGCGCCTCGGCCAGGTTGGCGTCGGGTACGTGGAGCAGGCAGTTCATCGACCACACCGCGTCGAAGGACGCCGGGGTGAATCCGAGGTGCAGGACGTCACGTACCTCCGCGATCAGGCCTTTGCGGCGGCAGATGGCCACCTGTTCCGGGGAGATGTCGACCGCGGTCACCGTCAGGCCCGCCCGCGCGAAGTACAGGCTGTCCTGGCCGGTTCCCGCGCCTATCTCCAGCAGAGTCCTCGCCTGGATGGCGCGGAGGCGGTCCAGGAACGCGGCGCGTTCCGAGATCTTCCAGGGTTGCTTCACCGTCGCGTCGCGTTGCGGTGCCCGGGTGTCGTAGATCGCGCGCAGGCTTTCGACCACTTCGTCGTAGCTCATCGATGCCTCCCTCCTCTAGCCTGGCCTACATGGCGAAGGAAGTCGCGCGGCGGCCCGAGGTCGAGTCTCTGCGGGCGGCCGACGCCGACCGGCACGACATCGCGGAGCGGTTGAAGGCGGCGCTCGACGAGGGGCGGCTATCGCTCGGTGAGTATGACGAGCGGGTGCGTGATGCCTACGCCGCGCGGACGTACGCCGAACTCCTCGTGCTCGTCGCCGACCTGCCGAGACCGGGGCTCAGTGCCGCCGAGGTGAACGCCCGGCGGGCCGCCGAGGCGCGCCGGGCGGCGCGGCGGCTCCCGATGGCGCTGATGGTGCTGTGGACGATCTGGGGTGCGCTCGGTGCCGTCAATCTCGTCGTCTGGGCTTTGGTGACCGCCACAGTCGAGACCGCCATCCATCCATGGCCGGTCTGGCTGCTCGTTCCCGGCGCCGCCCTCGCCGTCACGACCGTCGGGGTGCAGACGATCCGGAATCAGCGGCGCCGGCGTTAGGGCGTGTATCGAAGTCATAGCCACTCGTTGATCGCGGCGATGGTCACGGTTGCTGCGTAGCGCACGGCGAGTTTCTCGAAGCGGGTGGCCACGGCCCGGTGACGTTTGAGCCGGTTCTCTCGACCTCGAGCGCGCCACGATCGACGAGGAGCCGGACGACGTCGAGGTGACCATCGCTCACCGCCGACCGCAGCGGCGACTGGTACTGCGGCCTCCTCGCCCGCAGCGACGCCGGATCCAGAGACGGCGTCCCAGGTGCGGTGGATCTTCACGCAGCGGCTGGCCGGCTACAGCGTTGCCGGGATCGCCCGTACCCTCAACGCCCTGGGCGTCGCGCCGCCTTCGGCGCACGACCGGGCTCGTAACCCGCACCCCTGCAGCACGGCGTGGACGTTGTGGACGGTGGCGAGTTCCCGGCCGCATCCTCGACGTCATCGCCACCTCCACAGGCCCGCTCGGCAGCCACCGAGCTCGCCGCCACGGGGGAGTCGGGAGGACCAAAGACGGCCGAGTTCCTTCACCGACAACTTGACGTCTCAGCGGCTCGCCTCGACCAACTCCTCCGAGCGATCAGGTTCATGGAAGCCGGTCTCCTCAAGTCTTGACGTCCCGTGCTGACAGGGCGACATTGAAGATGAGCGGACGAGCCTGCTTTCGCTGGGTCCGCTGATGCGCCTCACCTCGCGGTGATCGAACCGCAAGGCGGCTACCTGCGCGCACGGCGATCCGGTCGCCGCCGACGTCACCGTTCGCTGGCAGGGAGCAAACGAGATGACTCAACTGACAACGTCCATGTCCGCCACGATGGAGATTCGCAACCCCGCCACCGGCGAGCCGATCGGCGAGGTGCCGGTCGCTGATCCGGCGCGGGTAGCAGAGGTGATCGCCGCTGCGCAGCAAGGCCGCCGGGAGATGGCTGCGCTACCAGCCCACCAGCGCGCAGCATTGTTGGCCCGGATCGCGGACGGTGTTGCTGCCCGGTTTCGATGCGTTGGCGCGGCTGCTGGCATCGGAGAACGGAAAACCGATCACACAAACCCGGGGCGAGCTCGATGCCGCTATCCGGATCTTCCGCGGCTACGGTGAGGAGGCCAAGCGTCTCTTCGGACGGCAGATTCCACTTGACGCCGTGCCTGGCCTGGAGCGCCATTTCGCCGTCACGGTGCGGGAGCCGCTCGGTGTGGTGGCGGCGATCGTGCCGTTCAATTACCCGATCGAGCTGTACGCGCACAAAGCCGCCGCTGCGCTGGCCGCCGGCAACGCGGTAATCGTCAAGCCGCCCGAGAAGTGCCCACTCACCCTGCTGGAGGTGGCCGGGATCGTTGCAGCGGCCGGCGCCCCGCCGGCCGCACACCAGGTCCTGATCGGCGGGCCCGAGGTCGCCAAGGCGCTGGCAAGCTCCGAGGACGTGCAACTGATCAGCCTGACCGGCAGCACGACCGCTGGCCGGGACATAGCCATGCTCGCGGCCCGGACCCTGAAGAAGGTCCACTTAGAACTCGGCGGGAACGACGCGATGATCGTCTGCGCGGACGCCGACATAGCCATGGCCGTCGACGCGGTGGTGCTCGGGCGGCTCGCCCGCGGCAATGGCCAAATCTGCTGCGCGGTCAAGCGGATCTTCATCGTCGACGAGGTGTACGACGCGTTCGCCGCCAGTCTCGTCGAGCGGGCCGACCGGCTGGTGGTGGGCGATCCGCTCGACGAGCGCACCGAGGTCGGACCGCTGATCACCGAGTCCGCCGCTCGGGCCGTGGAGGCGGCCATCACCAGGGCCGTCGACGACGGTGCCATCCTGGCCGCAGGCGGGCAGCGGGACGGCGCGTTCCTCTACCCCACCGTGCTCACCGACGTCCGCCCGGACGAACCGGCGATCGCCCAGGAGATCTTCGGACCGGTGGCGCCGCTGGTCAGGGTGGCCGACCACGAGGAGGCGATGCGACACGCCAACACATCGGACTTCGGCCTGCAAGCGGCCGTCTTCACCCGTGACATCGGTCGGGCGTTCTCGCTCGCCAGACGGCTCGAGGCCGGCGGCGTGATCGTGAACGGCTCCACCGCGCTGCGCTCGGAGAACCTGCCGTTCGGCGGGGTCAAGCAGACCGGCGGAACCCGGGAGGGCCTGCACGACACGCTGCTCGACCTGACCCGGCAGAAGACGATCATCGTGATGGAGGCTCTGGCCTGATGCTGTCACTCACGGGGATCCGCAAGTCCTACGCCGGAGTCGAGGTGCTGCATGACATCGGCCTCGACGCCATCGGCGGAGAAGTAGTGGGGATTGTGGGCGCGAACGGCGCCGGCAAGTCCACGCTGATCAAAGTCCTCGCCGGAGCGACGAAGCGGGACGCCGGCGAGATCCGACTGGCCGGCGAGACCGTTGCGCTGGACAGCCCGGTCGAGGCGCGAGCCCTCGGCATCCGCACCGTCCACCAGGAACTCAGCCTGGTACCGGAGCTCAGCGTGACTGAGAACGTGCTTCTCGGCGATCTGCCGAAGAGCTACGGTCTCGTCAACTGGTCGGCAGCACACGCCAGGGCGACCACGCTGCTGTCCCGCACCGGCTTCACCGGCATCGCTACCCGCACCGCCGTGCGCCGGCTCTCGGTCCCCCGCCAGCAGATGGTGGAGATCGCCAAGGCGATGGCGAGCGAACCCCGCATTCTCGTCCTCGACGAGCCGTCCGCGGTGCTCGCCGGCGACGACCTTGACCAGTTGTTCGCGCTCGTCCGTTCGCTGCGCGCCGACGGCGTACTGGTGCTCTACGTATCCCACCGCCTCGATGAGGTGATGGGGATCGCGGACCGCATCACGGTCATGAAGGATGGCCGGATCGCCGCCACCACGACACCGGCGGCGACCACCGAGGCGCAGATCGTGCGGCACATGGTGGGCCGCCGTCTCGACCAGATCTACCCCGCCCGCCGCCCGACGCCCGGCCCCGAGTTGCTCAGCACCGAGCGGCTCAGCCGAGATGGCGCCTTCACCGATGTCTCGCTGCGGATCCGGGCCGGCGAGGTGGTGGGCATGTTCGGGCTGGTCGGCAGCGGTCGCAGCGAACTCGCCGAGTGTCTGTTCGGGGCGGTGTCGGTGAGCAGCGGCGAAGTGCGGTTGGCCGGGCGGCCGGCGCGGCTGCGTTCGCCGAAGGAGGCGATCGCCGCCGGCATCGCGCTGGTCACCGAGGACCGGCTGCGCACTGGACTCGTGCTCGGCCTCCCCGTCCGTGACAACGCCTCGCTGGCCATCATGACAGCCTTGTGCCGCAGAGGCCTGCTCGACCGACGTCGCCAGGCCGCGGCGGTGCAGAGCATGGTCGAGCGGCTGGACGTGCGGCCACGTGGCATCGGCCGCCTCGTGCGCCACCTCAGCGGCGGCAACCAGCAGAAGGTGGTGCTGGCGAAGTGGTTGCTGGCCAAGCCGAAGGTGCTCATCCTCGACGAGCCGACTCGTGGCGTGGACATCGCAACCCGCGTCGACCTCTACCGGATGATCGACGAGCTCACCCGAGCCGGTCTCGGCGTGCTGCTGATCTCGTCCGACCTGACCGAGATGCTGGGCATGGCGGACCGCGTGCTGGTCATGCGGGCCGGGCGGATCGCCGCTGACCTGCCCAGCGCGGAGACCGACGAGGAAGAGCTGCTGGCGTACTCGATCGGGGTGGCGGCATGATCGGGCCGGTCATGCGCGCTCAGCCGGTAGTGTGCACCGGTGGTGACGTCTCGCCGCGGTCGCGGTTCGACCGCAGCCAGCTGATCAACGGTAGCTTCGCGATCGTCTTCCTGGTGTTGTCGGTGGTCGCCGTGACGACCACCGACTCATTTCTCACCGACGACAACCTGACCAATCTGCTGCGCCAGTCGGTCCCGACCGCCTTGCTCTCGCTCGGCATGCTGATGGTGATCCTCACCGGTGGCATCGACCTGTCCGTCGGCTCGATCGTGGCCCTCACCGGCGTCATGGCGGCGGGGCTGACGGCCGATCTACCGGTGTCGGTCGCGATGGCGCTCGCTGTCGCGGTCGGGATCGCCTGCGGCGCGGTCAACGGTCTGCTGGTCGCCTGGTTCCGGTTGGCGCCGTTCGTGGTGACACTGGCGGCGCTCACCACGATTCGTGGGCTGGCCTACGTCTACTCGGAGACTCCGATCACGCCGGCCAGCGCCGGCTTCCTGACGCTCGGCACCGGGTCGATCGGGCCGATCCCGTTCGCGACCGTCATCGTGGTCGCGCTGTTCGCGGCGGCCTGGGTCTTCCTCACCCGGACCACGGTGGGCCGCGCGATCGTGGCGATCGGCGGCAACCGTGAGGCGGTCCGGCTGGCCGGCGTCCACGTGCCGCGCCATGTGCTGTTGGCGTACCTGATCAGCGGGTTCTGCGCCGGCGTGGCCGGCGTGATCCTCGCCTCGCGGGTCGGTATCGCGCAGCCGAGCGTGGGCATCGCCTTCGAACTCAACGCCATTGCCGCCTGCGTGATCGGCGGCGCCAGCCTCGCGGGCGGCCGCGGCGGCGTCGTCGGCACGCTCGGCGGCGTCGTGTTGCTGGGCTTGATCGACAACCTGCTCACGCTCCACGACGTCCAGAGCTATTGGCAGCAGGTCCTCAAGGGCCTAATCATCGCTGTCGTCGTACTCGCACGGCGACGCGAGGACCTGTGATGTCCGGGATGGTCGTCAGTGTGCCGGCAGACGGACCACCCTTCGTCCCAACAACGGAAGGGAAGCGGAAAATGAGACGGCTGATCGCATTGGCGGCGGTCGGGGCATGTCTCTTCGGGACCGTGGCGTGCGGATCCGACGAGGGTGACGGCCCCGGATCCGATAGCCGCACGATCGGCATGGCGAACTTCACCCTGGGAGCGCCGTACTTCATCGGGATCTCCAAGACTGTCGAACGGGAGGGCGTCAAAGGCGGCGTAGAGGTGCCCGTCACCGACGCCAAGGGTGACGCCGCGGCATTGACTGCAAACGTCTCCGACCTGTTGGCCAGGGACGTCGACGGCATCATCATCTCCGGCGGTCCGCTGGAGGCCGCCCCGGCGGCCCTGGCCGCCATCAAACAGAAAGGCATCCCGGTCGTACTCGTCGACCGCAAGCTCAAATCCGGCGACTACACCAGCTGGGTCGGGCCGGACAACGCCGCGATCGGCCAGCAGGACGGCACGTACATCAACAACAGGCTGAAGGGCCAGGGCAAGGTCGCGATCATCCGTGGCGGCCCGGCGGACAACTCCATCGGGCTGGCCCGGACCGGCGGCGTGACATCGGTGCTGCACCAGCAGCCAGGCATCGAACTGGTGGTGGCTCCGGAGTTCGGCGAGTGGAGCAGCGACGGGGGGCTCAAGGTGATGGAGAACCTACTTGCCCGGCACCGCGACATCACGGCCGTCTTCTGCGAGAACGACTCGATGTGTCTCGGCGCGCAGAAGGCCATCAGCGACGCGGGCCGTAGCAAGGACATCTTCCTGGCCGGTGTCGACGGTCAGAAGGAAGCGCTCGCCGCGATCAACGCCGGCACCAACTATGAGGTGACCGGTCTGAACAATGCGGTCGAGATGGGCAAGGCCGCCTATCAACGCCTCATCACACTGCTTGACGGTGGCAGCGTGGACAGGGACACGGTCGTGCCCTCGCCGATGATCACCAGGGAGAACGTCGGCCAGTACTACGATCCCAAGAGCGAGTTCTAGTCCCGCTGGTCCATCAGACGCTTCAGTTGGTCGGTGGCGATCCAGCTCAGCGTCGGGTCCGGGTCGTCCAGGTAGCGGCGCAGGACCGGCACGGCCGCTTCGGGGTCGAGGTGACGCAGGACGACGGCGACCCGCTGGCGAACCACCGGGTCCGGGTCATCGGCGCGTGCGAGCACGAGCGGCGACCAGCGGGCCCGGTCGGTGACGCAGGCGAGCGCGCTGACGCTGGCCGCCCGTACGGCCGGGTCCTCGTCGGCGGCGAGCGCGATGATCCGCTGCGCCGCTCGGGGGTCCGACTCGACGGCGCCGCCGAGGGCCTTGGCCGCCTCGACGCGCCGCTTGGGCGCCGGGTCGTCGGCGAGGGCCAGGAGCGGGTCGAGTGCGCTCGCTCCACCCGTGGCACCGAGGGACGCCTGGGCGCGTTCGCGGACGCCGCGATCGGGGTCTTCGACGAGGCGGTGCAGCAGCGTGATCGCCTCCGTCCCGCCGAGGCGCCCCAGCGCGTACGCGACCGCCGACCTGATGCGTGGCGCCGGGTCGTCGGCAAGAGGGGTGAGCGCACCGACCGCGTCGTCCTTGCCCCGGTCCGCCAGGTAGCCGACGGCCGCCGCGCGGACGTCCTCGAACGGGGTCTGCAGTGCCTGCACCAGCGCCGCGTACGCCTCGGCGTGCCCGGGCTCCGCGACGGGGCGGGCCGGGATCGCCCGGCTCTTTGTCACCGTGTCGTCGAGCTTGGTGATGGCGCGGGACCGGACCTCCGGGTCGGGGTCCGACAGGGCCGCGGTCAGCAGGGGTACGGCCGGCGCGCCGGGCAGATAGGCCAACGCCCGCAGTCCCGTCCGCCGCTCCTCGACGGTCTCGCCGGTGGCGAACGCGGTCGCCGTACACCGGCCGGCTTCGGGATCCGCGCGGAGCAACCCGGCGATCTCGCCGTACAAATTGTCCTGGTTGTCGCAAAGATCGCGGGTTGCGGCGCGCAGCAGGGCCGGCAGCGCCGACGGGCCGGCGATGGTGGCCAGGACGACCGCGATCACGTCCCGGCCGAAGTCGTTCTCCTCGTCGAGGAACCGGTCCAGATGCTTGTGCAGCTCGGGCACCAGCGTGGTGTCGCCGGAGGCTCTGAGCGCGTCCATGGCCGTCTCCAGGACGTTGTGACTCTCCGCGGCGCGGACCACGTTCGCCAGGACGGCACGGGTGTCGATCATCGCGCAACCTTGTCACAGCGAGTCAAG
Source organism: Couchioplanes caeruleus (assembly GCF_003751945.1). Taxonomy (NCBI): domain Bacteria; kingdom Bacillati; phylum Actinomycetota; class Actinomycetes; order Micromonosporales; family Micromonosporaceae; genus Couchioplanes; species Couchioplanes caeruleus. The sequence continues at coordinate 3,473,910 of NZ_RJKL01000001.1, forward strand.
ATTTCCGCGGCCTATCCTGGTACAACATGAGCCGCGTACCGTTGTCCGTCCTTGATCTCGCCACCGTGCGCGAGGGTCACGACAGCACCGACGCCGTGCGGGGAACCACGGAGATCGCGCAGGCCGCCGACGAGCTGGGGTACGCGCGATTCTGGGTGGCCGAGCACCACAACATGCCGGCCGTCGCCTCGACCTCGCCGCCGGTGCTGATCGCCCACGTCGCCGCGCGCACGCGGCGCATCCGGGTGGGTTCCGGCGGGGTGATGCTGCCCAACCACATGCCGTTCGTGGTCGCCGAGCAGTTCGCGCTGCTGGAGGCGCTGCATCCGGGCCGTATCGACCTGGGCATCGGGCGGGCGCCGGGCACCGACCAGGCCACCGCCGCCGCCCTGCGCGGGGTCTCGCCGCACCTGACCGTCGAGCAGTTCCCCGACCACCTGGCGATGGTGCTCGCGCTACTGGGCGACGAGCGGGTGGCACCCGAGCGGGCCGGGCCGCTGCGGGCCACACCCGCGGCCCGGACCTTCCCCGAGGTGTGGATGCTGGGCTCGTCCACGTACGGGGCCCAGGTGGCGGCGGCGCTGGGGTTGCCGTTCTGCTACGCGTACCACTTCGCGATGGGCGGCGACCTCGACGCCGCGGTGCGGCTGTACCGGTCGGGGTTCACGCCGTCGCCGCGGTTCCCCGAGCCGCATCTGATGGTCAGCGCCTCGGCGCTCGCCGCCGGCAGCACCGAGGAGGCGCGGTATCTGGCCGGGCCGAGCCGGGTCATGGCGCGGAACCTGCGGACGGGCCGGCTGGGCCCGATCGTGTCGCCGGAGAAGGCGGCCGACGCCGACCTGTCCGATCTGGACCTCCGCGTCCTGCCGGGCACCCAGTACGTGGGCACCGCCGATGAGGTCGTCGCCGGGCTGGACGCCCTGGTCGAGCGGACCGGTGCCGCCGAGCTGATCCTGGCCGGCGCGGTCTACGACCCGCAGACCCGGCGGGAGTCGCTCGCGACCATCGCCAAGGCGTGGGGCCTGTGAGGCTCCGGCATATCAGGATTGTCAGGGTCCGCCGAAACCCCGGTCTGCGAGAATCAACCCCATGAATTGGCACATCACGGGGGATGTCCAGCAGTTCCTGAGCGCCACGGGCGCGTTCCTCCGCGCCCGTCCGGTGCAGAACACGCTGCCGCTGACGACCGCCGAGCATGTGCGGTTACACGGTCCGCGGGCCTACGGCCCCGAGGATGCCGTCTTCGGATGGCACGACGGCGGGGAGGCGGCGGTGGTGTGGACGCCGCCGCGGCCGCCGGTGCTGTCCCCGATGTCGCCGGGAGTCGCCGCCGAGTTGGCCGAGGTGCTCGGCGACGACCTGCCCGGCGTCTCCGGCCCGGTTGCGGCGGTGGAAGCCTTCGTCGCCGCTTGGGAGCGCCGCACCGGCACGACGGCGAAGGTGCACTCCCGGATGCGCCTCTTCCGGCTCGGCACGCTCGTGCCGCCGACTCCCCCGGCGTCCGGCTCGGCCCGGGTCGCCGACGCCGGCGATCGGGATCTGCTCGTCGGCTGGACGGCGGCCTTCTTCCGCGAGGTCGGCGAGGACGATCCCGCGATCGAGGCGTTCGTCGACGACCGGCTCTCCTACGGTGGGATGCTGCTGTGGGAGGACGGCGGCACACCGGTCTCCATGGCCGCACTGACCCGGCCCGAGGCCGGCATGGTGCGGGTGCAGGCGGTCTACACCCCGCGGGAACACCGCACCCGCGGATATGCCGGCGCCGTCACCACGGCCATCAGCCGGGCGGCCCGCCAGGCGGGTGCCACCGAGGTGGCACTCTTCACCGACCTGGACAATCCGACGTCGAACGCCCTGTACCAGCGGCTGGGCTACGAACCTCTGGAGGACCGTACCGTCGTGGAGTTCTCGTCATGAGCCGGGTGTTGCAGGTGAATCTCGCCGTGCCGCAGGACACCGGCGTCAAGAACATCGGGACCACCGGCATCACCAAGCGGCCGGTCACGCATGCGGTCGCCGTACGGGCGCCCGGCCCGAAGGGTCTGCCGCCCGAGCGGGCGAGCGGGCTGGCCGGCGACCAGATTTTCGACACCGCGCATCACGGCGGGGACGACCAGGCGGTCTATGCGTACGCCCGCGAGGACTACGACTGGTGGGAGAAGGAACTCGGCCGCGAGCTTCCCGGCGGCATGTTCGGCGAGAACCTGACCACTGTGGACGTCGACGTGTGTGGTGCCGAGATCGGCGAGACCTGGCGCGTCGGCGACACCCTCGTGCTGCAGACGACGTTCGGGCGCATCCCATGCGCGACCTTCCAATGGAAGATGGGTGAGCCGCGGTGGGTCAAGCGGTTCGCCGCCGAGAACCGGCCGGGGGCGTACCTGCGGGTCGTCACCCCGGGGGACGTCCGGGCCGGCGACGAGGTGACGGTCCTCGAGCGCCCCGGGCACGGCGTGACCATCGCCGACGCGTTCCGCGCCTGGATGCACGACTCCGAGCGCCTCGCCACCTACCTGGAGATCGACGGGCTACCCGACGGTCTCAAGGCCGATATTCGCAAGCGCCTCCGGCGCTGATCCGCGACGATGTCCTCTCGAAGGCGAGCACGTGAAGGACGCCGGCAACGACGGGGAGGCAGCGCATGACTGACCAGGTGATCGAGCGCGGCGGCGAAGCGGTCCTGCTCTGCGCCGAGTCCGGCACGCCCATCGGCGGCCCCCAGGACGCTCTCGACCTCATCGGCGCGGCGTTCGGGCAGGCCCGGATGGTGGCGATACCGGCCACCCGGCTCGACGCGGAGTTCTTCCGGCTCCGCACCGGAGTGGCGGGCGAGATCATGCAGAAGTTCGTGAACTACCGGATCCGGCTGGCGATCGTCGGCGACATCTCGGCCCACGTCGCCGCGAGCGACGCACTGCGCGACCTCGTCCGCGAGTCGAACAAGGGCGACCATGTCTGGTTCCTGCCGACCCTCGACGACCTCGACGCCCGATTGCACCGCTGATCGACCTCCGCCGGGCGCCGTAAGGGCGGGTGCGCATCCGTGCGGATGGACCCGCCCCCGGTGCTCTGCGGAGTCTGCGGCGTCGTTGGCTGGTCCGGCCCTCTGGTTGATCGCGCTAAGTCACCACGCGCCTACGATGATCGGTAGCGGTTCAGCGTGGTCGACCCAGGCCGCCGGGCGGATCAGCCTCGGGTGCGGTGTGTTCCAGGCCCATTTTGCGACGCCGGTTGCCGGCCAACGAACTGCCATTACTGCGACCCTGCACTGCTATAGAGATTGAATGGTCAGGTTGAGTCGATTGAGGGCTGGCGACGGTTCCGGGATGAGGCGCTGTCGGGGTGGACCGGCAAGGTGTTGGGTTGGTGGGGCCCGAGCGTTGGTTGCGGACCTTCGCCCGGGCCCGCTGTTTGTCGGACGTCAGTCCTGGGCGATGTAGAGCCGTTTGCCAGCGGGCTGGTAGCCGACGCGCTCGTAGACGCGCCACGCGTCCTCGCCTGAGGCTTCCAGCCAGGCGATCTCGGTGCCGGCGGTGAACAAGCTGTTGGTGATTGCGGCGGTGACCGCGCCGGCGAGTCCACGTTGGCGGTATGGCTCGCGGACGGCGATGCCGGCCACCTCACTGACTGCGCCGTTGGGTGGAACGGCCTGGCCGCCTCCGGCGCAGATGTCGGCACCGGTGACGGCCATGACCGCGACTCCGCCGTTGGACTGCAGGCGGCGGAGGCGGGCGACGTCCGCTTCGGCGGCTACCGGCTCACCGCCGAAGGCGTCGTTCTGCGCGCGCACCAGGGCGGCCCGCTGCTCCTCAGTGGCCGGTTCGTGCAGACTGAACCCGGCCGGCGCCGGTGGCGTGATGACTGAGTCGGGGGTGCATACCAGGTAGTCGTGCCGGGCTTCCACGACGAACCCGGCGGTGAGCAGAAGCGACTCGAGACTGGGTGAGCAGCTGGTGACGTACTCCAGGCGAGGTTGGCGATCGGCCTTGCGGAAGGCAGTCACCAGGGCGGTGACGTCGGCAGGGGTTATCGCGGCCCCGGGTCGCGGCGTCGCGTAGTTGATGCCGGGGCTTTCGGTGCTGGGGTCAAGTCCGATGAGGAACGGTCCCGCCTCAACCGGCATGGGCCGGGCGGCCAGGTTGGCGACAACGGACTGTTGGATGCGGACATCCATGATCATTTCAAACCTCTGAAGATGTGGGACGACGCTGAACAGCGGGACGGAGAAACGTCGGGCCGCCGTGGCGCGGTGATCCAGATGGCGCGGACCGGTCAGCCGGTCGTGTCGCGGAACTCTCAGGCGGCCGCTTGGCTCACTGAGATCACTGGCGTCATTCCCTCATGCAGAGTGCCCACGCCGGGTACGTGGTGCCCGGCGAGCCTGCCACGGTGTTTCCGAGGCTGTCAACCGCTGATTGATACATGGGTCAGGCAGTGAGGATGTCCCTTCCGCGATCAAAGACCGGTTCTGCGGCTAAGTGGGTGTCTCTGAACCCGTTTCCGCTGGTGCGAGCGGCTCAACTTTTGCTTGGCCGAGCGGCGGCGTTCGGTATCGCGTCACGGTGACGGCTTTCCGAACGGCTTGTAGGCATGGGTCGGCTAGTACGGCAACGGCAGTTGCCAGGCGAAACGGGTTCATGATCGGGTCGTTGGTCATGGTGTGACGGATGTCGATGTTGCGGTGTGGTCGGCGGAGCTGGATCGGTTGCATGCCCGTTTCGCGGGTCGGTTCGCTCGGTCGGAGCCGCGGCGGCGGGCCCGCCAGTACCTGTCCGGGCTGGTCGCGGGCCTGGACCGGACCAACGGGTGGACCCTGGCGGAGCAGGCCGCCCGCCGGCAGGATCGAGAATTGCCAGGTCGGGGTGTTCCTGGCCTACCGCTCGGCCAAGGGCCACGCGTTGATCGACCGGCAGTTGTATTTGCCGCAGGCCTGGACCGATGACCGGGACCGGTGCCGCCAGGCCGGGATCCCGGACGAGGTCGGCTTCGCCACGAAGGTTGAGATGGCCCGCACCATGCTCGCCCGCGCGTTCGCTGCCGGGATTACGCCCGGCTGGGTCACGATGGACGAGGCATACGGGCAGTCGAAGTCGTTGCGGGTCTGGATGGAAGAACACGACCAGGCGCATGTCGTCGCGACCCGCCGCAACGACGATGTGGTCACCACCAGCATGGGCTTCGCCCGCGTCGACAAGCTGATCGCCGCGCTGCCGGGCCGGGCCTGGTCGCGGATCTCGGCCGGGCCGGGGGCGCACGGACCGCGCGAATACTGGTGGGCGCGAATTCCGATTCGGGTGTTCTGGCGGCCCGGGCGTGGGCATTGGCTGCTCGCCCGCCGCAACATCAGCACCGGCGAGTTGGCTTACTACGTCTGCTACGGACCGCGCAGGACTCGGTTGATGGACCTGGCCCGCATCGCCGGCACTCGGTGGGCCGTCGAGGAGTGCTTCCAGCAGGCCAAAGGTCAGGCCGGCCTCGACGAATACCAGGTCCGCGACTGGCGAGCCTGGTACGCGCACATCACTCTGTCGATGGCCGCACACGCCTGGCTCGTCGTCGCTAAGACCCTTACCGCAAAAGGGGAAACAGCACCGGCGGCGGCATACTGATCGGCTACACCGTACCCGAGATCCGACCCCTGCTCACCGCACTGTTCGTCCGCTCTCACCAGCCCAGACAGCACCTCTGGTGGTGGTCACACTGGCGCCGACGACGCCAACACCAAGCCCGCCTCAGCCACTACAAACGCCGCGGCTACACCCTCTTCTAACTGCCGTTGCAGTACTAACTGCCGTTGCAGTATTAGCGGGACCGTACCAATTTCGCGACCCCCGTCTGGTCAGGTACGCAGCGTTGCCATCTGCAGAAGCTTCAGCGACCGGCCAGCCGCGGTGGTGCGGCCGAGGTCGGTCCTCGGCCGCACCACCGCAGCGTCTGTCGCGCTACTTCCGTCAGGAGCCGGACACGAGTTGGGTCCGCGTCTTGTCCCAGTTGCCGCGCCCCGAGTCCCACACCGTACGGGCGGCGGCCTTGCCCGTCACGTCGTCGAACACGAACAACTTGGTCTGCGCGTTGCCGTAGTCGTAGAACGCACCGATCTCGCCCTGGCCGTCACCGTCGAAGTCACCGGCGACATACGACGCCCTTCCCGACTCCCAGTTGCCGACCTTCGAGTCCCACGTCCAGCGGGCGCTGGGTGCACCTGCCACGTCGTCGTAGAGGAACAGCTTGGTCTGCGCGTTGCCGTAGTCGTAGAACGCACCGATCTCGGCCCGCCCGTCACCGTCGAAGTCACCGGCGACATACGACGCCCTCGCCGACTCCCAGTTGCCGACCTTCGAATCCGACACCACACGGGCAGTGGGGGTCCCCGTCACGTCGTCGTAGACGAACAGCTTGGTCTGCGCGTTGCCGTAGTCGTAGAACGCACCGATCTCGGCCCGCCCGTCACCGTCGAAGTCACCGGCGACATACGACGCCCTCGCCGACTCCCAGTTGCCGACCTTCGAATCCGACACCACACGGGCAGTGGGGGTCCCCGTCACGTCGTCGTAGACGAACAGCTTGGTCTGCGCGTTGCCGTAGTCGTAGAACGCACCGATCTCGGCCCGCCCGTCACCGTCGAAGTCACCAGCGACATACGACGCCCTCGCCGACTCCCAGTTGCCGTGCCCGGAGTCCCACACCTGCCGCGGGCCGGTCCCGTTGTCGACGTCCGAGAACAAGAACAGCTTGGTGTGCCCGTTGCCGTAGTCGTAGAACGCGGCGATGTCCTGCACGCCGTTGCCGTCGAAGTCGCCGGCCACCGGCTTGCTCCGGGCGGCGTCGTAGTTGCCGGCGCTGGAGTCCCAGTTCTGCGTCTCGCTGGCCGCCGGGCCACCCAGTTTGCCGAAGGTGAACAGGCGGGTCGCCGAGCCCGAGTAGTCGTAGAACGCTCGGATCTTGTGGGCCTTGAGGGCGGCGGCCTCGTCGAGCTCGTACGCGTCGTACTGGCCCTTGCGGAGGAAGGCCGCGACGTCATCGGCCGTGCCGGCCAGAGCCCCACGCGCGGCCTTGGCGAGATTCCGGTGCAGCGCTTGCTCGGCACGAGTGAGGATGTCCTGCGCACGGCGGCGGTCCTCGGCCTCGGCGGCGTCCAGGGCGTTCTCGATGTCGCGGTCCACGGCCTGGTCGATGCCGGTGTCGATGAACGCCTTCCAGACCGCCGGGTCAGCGCTGCGGGCGGCCGAGCGGGCGGCCGCATGAACCTCGCTGCCGTCGGCCGCATGGTTCCAGACCGCGGTGACGAAGTCGCGGTCCGGCAGATTCAGCAGCTGCTCGTTGACGGGCAGGCGGATACGGTCGGCGGCGTGCTTCTTGGCAGCGCGGGCAAGCTCGGCAGCCTTCTCCGCCGCGGTCTTGTCATCGTCTTCCCTGATGCGGCGTTCGACGTCTTCCTTGGCCGCGGCCGCCATGCCGGAGGCGATGAACCGCTTCTGCTCCTCGGGAGTGCCCTTGCGGGCCGCCTTCGCGGCCGCCTTGACATTTACCCACTGGGGGTCCTCGTCAGCGAGCTCCCAGATCAGCCCGATGAACTGGGCGTCGGTGCCCCGGAGCAGCTCGGCGTCGGCCACGACACGGATGCTGGCGGCAGCCGCAGCGCGTGCCTGATCGGACAGGCGCTTGTCGTCTGCTTTCCGCTTTTCCCGCGCGATGTCACGGTCGTAGGCGGCCTTCGCCCCGCTGACGATGAACTCGGCGCAGGCCCGATTCGCCGCTTGCGGGTCAGCCGAGGTCGAAGAGGTGCCGAACGCCTCCTCGGCAGCGATCCGTACCTCGATCAAGTCGGGTTTGTCCTTGACGTGCTTCCAGATCTCGATGACGAAGTCGTAGTCGGCGCGCTCGAGGAGCGGCAGGTCGTCACCGAGACCGAACTTGCTGGCGACGGCCAGCTTCTGCTCGTAGGAGGCCTCGGCCGCGACGGCGTTGCGGAGGGTGGCGGACAGTCCGGACACCGGTGCGGCGTGGGCGACCGCCGGCAGGCCGGCGGTGAGGGTGATCGCGGCAAGCCCGGCGGTCAGCAACCGCCGCGCCAGGGCGCGTTGGGACGCATTCATGTGTGGTTTCCCCGTTTGACGACTAGTGATCAGGCATCCAGGGACAGCCGGCGGCAGGATCCGTCCGGACCGGAGCAGCACGGGCTGATCGGCACGGCAAGGGCCGTGGATGCGACCGGGACGGTAACCCGTGGGCAGCGGCGAGGCAACGCGCGTCGGGCAACGTCCGGTCTCGACGGCGCGCCGATGCTGGTAGACGGCATGGAGTTATTGATCACCCGTGTGCGGCGATGGAATTCGGCACCTCTTTATGCTTAGATGCGCCGACGGGGCGCCGCGGGTTCGGCCATGGTGTTCCTGCCGTAGGCGACTCGGGTGTCCGATGCCCCCGCGGTGGCGGCGGCCTCGATGTCCCGCTCGGCAGGGGCCTCGGTCACCGGGGTCCGGTCCTCGCCCACTGTCGGTTCCGTCTTGGGACGTCCGCGGCGGGTGTCCCAGATGTCACGGGCGAGGATCTGCAGGATGCCGGCGACCGGGATCGCCAGCAGCGCGCCGAGGATGCCGGCCAGCTCCACCGGCCAATGCCGCGCCCGGCACACCGCCGAACAGAACACCACCGAGGCATTCGCCGCTGCCGGCAACCGCCCACCGCAGACCGGGCACCGCCGTGGCAGCAGCTCGGCCGACGTCCGCCCGGCCCGAGCCGGCTGCGGCACCAGCGACAACAAACCCCGGGCACGACGCCCGCCACCGGTCATACCGCGAGCCTACGACCAGCACTAGAGAGCGTGTTTGCGAAGGTCAGACGCTAGAGGACTCGCCGGATGAGGGCGGTTCAAGCTGGCGGGCTGCATTTTAGAGTGCGTGTATGCCGATGTTCCGTCAGGTACATGTGTGGCCGGACAGCGGCTTTCCGAAGCGGCCCTGGAACGACGACCCCGACGTGGACTCCTTCGCCCGTATCAGTCGCGGCGTCTGCGAGGCGTACAGCCAGGCGCTGCCGGGCCTGGCACTGGTTGCAAGGGCGTCTGTCATGCGACTGAACGCCGACCCGGACGCGTCGCGCCGACCGCGGCCCGCGCTGGACGCCCCGCGCGCGGACATGGTGGAGGTCAGCGCCCGGTTTCTCGGCTCCCAGGAGAATGGATGGGTCGCAGTGCCGGTCGGTTTCGCGAAGCTGCCCACCGACCAGAAGCGCCAGCTGGGCTTGCGCATCGTGCACCACGGCGTGTTGGAGCTGGCCCGTGCGCTTGGCTGGGATCCGGTCGTGCTCACCGGCGCATTGCACCACGTCGGGGCGAGGGTCTACCGCTACTGGTGGGAAGGCCCATGGAAGTCGGCGCCTGACCGACGACATCGGGCTCGCGGCGTGGCCAGCATTACTGACGACGGGCTCGGCTACCTCCATGTTGAGGTTGTCACTGCTGCTGGCGACCTGATTGCCCGCAGCGAGGATCTCCATGCCGCCTACCACGGTGAGCACCTGGTACAGATGTGCAAGACGGTCCGCTGGGACGGCTCCGCTCGGGTCGTCATCGATTTGCTCGGTACACAGCAGTGGCAAACCGTGATTGATCTCGACGGTCAGAACGCCGGAGCACCCCATGGTGCTCACCATTGAGCACACGGCCCGGTACGCAACGCAGCCGCTACAGCAGCGCAACCTGATCTCCTGGTGAAGACTCACGCCATGGTCGAGCTGGGCCGCTGAGGTTCAAGGACAGGCTCTGAAGATGCAGATCTCGACTGGTCGAGATGGACCGTTGCATTTGCGGCGTGTCGACGTGACGCCGGCCGAGGAGTCTCTGTAGTGGCCGACGGGAAAAGCGGTAGCGGCGCAGCGGCATGCATGACTGGTCTTCGAGGATGAGTCCGGTCAAACGCTGCGCCCACCGAGGGTCGTACTCTGGGCCGGCGCGGACAGACGCCGATATTCCGGTGTCCGCCAAGGGATCCGGGGGCGTGTCGATCGCTGCGCTGACTTGCTACCACCCGGCCAGCGGTCGCGGCTGATCTACCGCACGATCGTGCACTGCGGCCGCAAAGGCGAACGGCGAAGCTTCAGTGAACGCGACTACATACATCTGCTCGACGCCGCCCATCAGCAACTCGACGGCCCGATCGTGCTGGTCTGAGGACAACCTGAACCCATCGAGCCCAACTCAACCTGACCTTTCAAGCTCTGTAGCCGGCCAGAGCCTCGCGCAGGTCTCTTGCCGCCCGCTCGTCGGCGCGGGCCATGGAGCCGTCCGGCATCGCGGCGACCGCCGCGGCCACCATCAACACCGCGGCCGCGAAGGTGAAGGCCCAGGGCAGGCCGCCCGGATGATCGACGATGCCTCCGGCGATCGCTCCGCCCGCGGCGCTGCCTGCCACCGACACCGTGACCATCCAGGTGTACGCCTCGTTCAGCATCGCCGCCGGGGCGATCCGGCCCACCAGGCTGTTCTCGACCGTCAGCGCGGGGGCGATCGTCGCGCCGCCGATCACCAGGGCGGCGCCGAGGGCCGTCGGGGTGGGCATGACCGTCAGCACCAGGAAGCTGAGCGAGACCGCGGCCAGGAGCCAGGCGAACTGCCGATGCAGCGCCATCGCGGGGCGGCGGGTGCCGAACCAGATGCCGCCGACCGCGCTGCCGAGTCCCCAGACGCCGAGCAGGACGCCGCCGAGGCCGTCGCCGCCGCCGTGCTGGTCCGCGTACGCCGGGACGATCACGCCCGCCGCACCGAAGGCGATGCCGAGTGCCCCGACGCAGATCAGCAGGGCGGGGAACCCTCCGACCTTCAGCGGGCCGAGGCCGCGGGCGGGCTCGGCGGACTCGTGGCGCTGCCAGCGGCGCATGATCGGCAGCAGGGCGATGCCGACCGTGCCGCCCAGAGTGACCACGGCGGCGAACACGAGCGCGGCCGTAGGGCCGGTCAGCACGACGAATGCCGCCACCAGCAGCGGGCCGAGCACGAAGACCAGCTCGAACAGCGACGTCTCGGCGGCCATCGCGGCCGGGCGCAGGGCGTGCCGGCCGGAGCCGGGCGCGGTCGCGTCGGTCCAGGCGCGACGGATGGCGGCGGTCAGCGGCGGGTACGTCGCACCGGCCAGCGCCGACGCCACGACGATGGCACCGAGGGCGTCGCCGCCGCCGCGGCTGACGAGGATGAGGCCGGTCAGGGCGAGCGGGTGCAGCACGGCGGTGACGAGCAGCACGGGTGACGGGCCGATGCGGTCCGCGAGGCGGCCGGCGATCGGGCTGACCGCGGCGCCGGCCAGCGCGTACAGGCCGCCGGCAAGGCCCGCGGCGGCGTACCGGCCGGTGGTCTGCTGCACCAGCAGGAGCAGTGCGAGCGGGGTCATGCCGATGCCCAGCCGGGCCAGGATGCCCACGACGAGGAGGACCTTTCCGCCGGGCATCCGCCACACGCCGAGGTACTCACGCAACGCCGTCACGGCCCGATCACCTCCCCTTCCCGAGCGACCATAACGGCGGGAGAGGGCTCGGCCGTACCGCAATAGAGCCCTCTGTCATGGAGGTCACCCCCCGGGCGAAGGCGGGTGGTCAGCCGCTCAGGGCATTGAAGATGGCCTGCGGCACGAAGCCCACGGTGGCGGCCGCGATCGCGGCCACGGCGATGGACACAGCCACGGGCCGGGTGACGACGGGGCGGGGAGCGGCCGCGTCGAGCAGGTCGGGGTCGAGGACCGCGACGGGTGCCGCGCCCTCGCCGGCCGGAGTCGCGACGGGGATGCCCGCCGGCTGCGGGACCGCGTAGAGCACGGCGCCGGCGCGGACGTAGTACGCCAGGGCGATCACCGCGTTCAGGGCCACGACGCCCGCCAGCCAGCCCCAGCCGGAAGCGATCAGCGACTCCACGACCGCCACCTTGGCGAAGAGCCCGGCCAGGCCGGGCGGAAGGCCGGCGAGCCCCGCGAACGCCAGGACCAGCGCGGCACCCAACCACGGGGAGCGGCGGCCCGCGCCCCGGTAGTCGTCGAGGTCGCCGCCGTCCATGCCCGGGCCGCGCAGGGCGGCGATCGCCGCGAACGCCACGAACTCCAGGAGGACGAAGAAGACCGCGTAGGCGTACGCGGCCCGTACGCCCGCCGCACCCGCCGCCAGCGGGGCGATGATGTAGCCCGCCTGGGCGATCGACGACCATGCCAGCAGGCGCACCATCCGCGTCTGGCGCAACGCCACCAGGTTGCCGACCGTCATGGTCAGCACGGCCAGCACCGCGACCAGCGGCCCGGTGTCCAGTCGCTGCACGACCGCCGCCAGGGCGAGGACCCCGCCGAGCTTCGAGGCCGTCGACAGATACGCGGCGACCGGCACCGGCGCGCCGTCGTAGGTGGCCGGCGCCCACGCGTGCAGCGGGACCGCCGCCACCTTGAACGCGAAGCCGATGACCACGAGCGCGGCGCCGACCGCGGCCAGGGGCGCGTACGCGCCGGAGCCCTCGACCAGCGCGTCGAGGTGCAGGGCGCCGGTGCCGGCGTACAGCAGGGCGGCGCCGAGCAGCGCGACGGCCGTGGACACCACGCTGATCAGGAAGAACGTAACCGCCGCGGCGGCACCGGCGGTGGACTCGCGGACCCGGCGCAGCCCGGTCAGCACGTACAGCGGCAGGGTCAGGGTTTCCAGGCCGACGATGAGCGTGATGAGGTCGCCCGCGTACGCGACCACCAGGCCGCCCGTCATCGCGCAGGTGAGCAGGAAGCAGAACTCCCCCGGCGGCGCGTATCCCCGCCGCAGGGCGGGCGCGGACAGGGCGAGCACGCCGATGGTCAGCCCGGCGAAGAGCACGGCCATCAGCGCGGCGTGCGGGGTGACCGTCCACGAGCACAGGCTCTCGCGGCAGAAGGTGGCGGCATGCTCGGGGACGGCCACCGCGACGACCGCCGTGGCGAGGCCGCCGAACATCCCGGCGAGCAGGTGGAACCGGCCGAAGGCCAGCTCCACCACGAGCACGAGCAACGCCGTACCGGCCGCGGCGTAGAGCGGCAGAAGGGCGACGTGGTCGACGGCCTGGATCATCGCAGCGCTCCGGTGAGGGCGGCCACCGGGTCGGACGCGGCGGCGAGGACGAGCGCGGGCACCAGGCCGACGGCGAGCGTGAGCAGGATCAGCGGGCTCCAGGCCAGCCATTCGGACCGGGTGACGGCCGGGAAGCCGGTCACCGCCGGGGTCGCCGGGCCGTGGGTGACCCGGCGCAGCAGCCGCAGGAAGTACACCGCCGTCAATGCGCCACCGGCCGCCGCCACCACCGCGAGGGTGAGCCACAGCGGGCCGCCGCGCTCGACGGCCGCGACCACGGCGAAGGCCTCCCCCCAGAAGCCGGCCAGGCCGGGCAGGCCGAGGGACGCGATCGCCGCGAAGCCGAGCACGCCGGCCAGCCGCGGGGCCGTCTCCCGCAGACCGCCGAGGTCCGCCAGGTCGCCGGTGTGTGCCCGGTCCTTGACGGCTCCGGCGAGGAAGAAGAGCAGGCCCGTGATCACCCCGTGCGCGACGTTGCCGATGAGCGCGGCCTGCACGCCGGTCACGGTCAGCGTCGCGATGCCGAGCAGGACGAAGCCCATGTGGCCGACGCTGGAGTATGCGATCAGCCGCTTCAGCTCGGTCTGGCGCAGGCACACCAGCGAGCCGGCGATGATCGCGGCGGCGGCGAGGACTCCCAACACCGGCGCGGCCCAGGCGGCCCCCTCCGGGGCGACGCCGAGGCCGACCCGGATGAGGCCGTACGTGCCCATCTTCAGCAGCACCCCGGCGAGGATCACGCTGCCCACCGTGGGCGCCTCGGTGTGCGCGTCGGGCAGCCAGGTGTGTAGCGGCCAGAGTGGCGCCTTGATCGCGAACGCGACCGCGAACAGGGCGAACGCTACGCACTGCGTGGTTCGGGAGAGCCCGTAGCCGCCGGCCAGGGCGAGCAGGTCGCCGGTGCCCGCGGCGACGACCACGGTGAAGACGCCGAGCAGGAGCAGCACCGAGCCGAACAGCGTGTAGAGGACGAACTTGCGGGCCGCCCGGCGCCGCTCGGCTCCGCCCCAGCCGGCGATGACGGCATACATGGGCAGCAGGACGACCTCGAAGAACACGAAGAACAACACCAGGTCGAGGGCGAGGAAGGTGCCGAGGATGCCGACCTCGAGGACCAGCAGCAGGGCGGCCAGCGTACGCCCGGAGCCGCCCGCCGGAACCTTGGCCACCGTGTACCCGCAGCACAGCAGCGTCAGTAGCCCGGTCAGGACGACCAGCGGCCACGAGACGCCGTCGACGCCGAGGTGGAAGTCGATGCCCAGCGCGGGCACCCAGGGGAGGTCGACCTCGGCCCAGGGCACCACGGGCGGGATTTCCGACGCGCCGTACCGGAACCATCCGAAGTCGCGAGACGAAGGAATCAGGCCCGGGAGCAGGGTCAGCACGAAGGTGATCGCCGCGACCACCGTCGCCAGCAGCCGCGCCCCGCGGTCGCGCCGCGCCGGCATCAGGGCGACCGCGGCGGCGCCGAGGGCGGGCACACCCAGCACGGCGAGGAGCACGAGTTGCAGGCCCACGGGAACGTCCTGGGGCGCCATCATGACACGGCTCCGTAGATCGCGGCGACGACGCCGAGGACCAGCGTGCCGGTGAGGACGGCGGTCGCCGCGCGGGGCAGCGCGGCGCGGTGGACGGTGGCCAGCACGGCGCCGAGCCGGGTGGTCGAGGTGCCGGTGCCGACGACCGCGGCGTCGACGACCCGCTCGTCGGCCAGGCGCACGGCACCGGCGATCGCGCGCACCGGCCGTACGATCAGCAGGTCTTGCAGGTCGTCCAGCCGGAAGCCGGCGGCGAACAACGGCCGCAACCGGCCGAGGTCCCGCGCCGGGTCGGCGCCGGGGGCGGTGTGCCAGAGCCACCACGAGCTCACGGCGCCCAGGGCGAGCAGCACGATCGGCAGCACGATGGAGACGCCGAGGTGCGGTTCCTCCAGCTCCAGCGCGGAACGGAAACCGGGCAGGAAGGCAGCCAGGCCCAGCAGCACGGATGGCACGGCGAGCAGCACGATCGGCCAGCGCATCAGGCCCGGCGGGTCGTGGGGCGGCTTCTGCGGCTCGTCGAAGCGGGCGTCGTCGAAGCCGACCTGCCAGTCCTCGGTGCGGGACCGCGGGTAGCCGAAGAAGGTGCGCAGGAGCAGGCGGGTCGCGTACCAGGCGGTGATCGCGACGCCGGCCAGCGCGGCGAGCCAGACCACCCAGCCCACCCAGGCGGGCGCCGGCCCGTCGCCCTCGGTCGCGTGAGCGGCCGCGACGATCACGTTCTCCTTGGACCAGAAACCGGCGAGCGGGGGTACGCCGGCGAGCGCGCCCAGGCCGACGACGAACGACCAGAACGTCACGGGCATGTGCTGCCGTAGCCCGCCCATGCGCGACATGAGGTTGGTGCCGACCGCGTGGATCACCGCGCCCGCCGCCAGGAACAGCAGCGCCTTGAACGCCGCGTGGGTGAGCAGGTGGAACAGGGCGGCCGCGGGCGAGCCGACGGCGAGGGCGCCGGTCATGTAGCCGATCTGCGAGACCGTGGACCAGGCCAGCACCCGCTTGAGGTCGTCCTGCGCGGTCGCGGACAGCGCACCGAGCAGCAGGGTGATCGCGGCCGATACGCCGAGCACCGCGAGCGCGGCGGGCGACTGCGCGAACAGCGGGAACAGCCGGTAGACGACGTAGACGCCGGCCGCGACCATCGTGGCCGCGTGGATGAGCGCGGAGATCGGCGTCGGGCCGGCCATCGCGTCCGGCAGCCAGGTGTGCAGCGGGAACTGCGCGCTCTTGCCGGCGACCCCGGCGAGGACGAGCAGCAGCGCGACCGTGGGCGTCCCGGTGTGCGCGAGGACGTCGGAGATCTGGAAGCTGCCGGCGGCGACCCCCAGCCACGCGATGCCGAGCAGGAACCCGACGTCGCCCACCCGGGTGACGACGAACGCCTTCACGGCCGCGGCGGGCGCCTCGGGCAGCCGCCGGTCGTGACCGATGAGCAGATACGAGCAGACGCCCATGACCTCCCAGCCGACCAGCAGCAGGATGAGGTCGTTCGCGGAGACGACCAGCAGCATCGCGCCGGTGAAGAGGCTGACCTGGGCGGCGTAGGGCGCGTACCGCGGGTCGTCGTGCAGGTAGGCGACCGAGTAGACCTGCACGAACAGGGCGACGACGCAGACCGCCAGCGCGACGTGGATCGCCGCCTGCCCCAGCGAGAAGCCGAGCGTGACGTGCAGGTCGCCGAAGGACACCCACTGCTGGGTCACCCGGACCCGCTCGTCCACCACGATCGCCAGCAGGAGGCTGATCAGCAGGGCGAGCGCGGCGCCGGCGATGCCCAGCGTGGCGGCCGCGCGCCGTCGTTCCCGGCCGCCGTCGCCGGGCGCCAGCAGCAGCCCGGCCAGCCCCAGCAGCAGGGGTACGCCGGCCAAGAGCGGCGTCAGGACCTGGGCGGTCATCCGACCTCCGCCTCGTGGTGCAGCGCGACCTCGTCCACCTGCACGGCGGCGCGCATCCGGTACCACTGGAGCACGATCGCCAGACCGACACCGACCTCGGCGGCGGCGAGCACGATGACGAAGAGGGCGAAGACGCCGCCCCGGTGGCCGAGCGCCGCGGCGACGGTGGCGTCGGCGGTCACCAGCACCAGGTTGACGGCGTTGAGCATCAGCTCGACCGCCATCAGCACGAGGATGGCGTTGCGGCGGCGCAGGACGCCGTAGACCCCCAGCCCGAACAGCAGCGCCGCCGTCACGAACGGGATCACCGCATGCATCAGGCCTCGCCCTCCTTCGCACCCACGTCGTCCTTTGGCGCAGTCACGCCGTCCTTTGGCGCAGTCTTGCCGTCCTTCTGCGCAGTCACGCCGTCCGGCGCGTCCTTCGGAGCACCGATGTCCGGACGGGACAGCACGATGGCGCCGACCAGGGCGGCGAGCAGCAGGATCGAGAGCACCTCGAAGGGCAGCACCCAGGTGCCGAAGATCTCGGCGCCCATCCGGTCGGTGGTGCCGGGTGTGGGCAGCGGGTAAATGGACCAGCGGAAGGCGTCGGCGAACAGGGCAGCGAGGCCGAGCCCGACGCCGCCGCCGACGACCAGCGCGGGCCACGCCGGGCGGTCGAGGTCGTCGGACGGGCCGATCGGTGCGCGGGTCAGCATGACGGCGAAGAGTAGGAGCACGACGACCGCGCCCACGTAGACGAGGACCTGCACCCAGGCGACCAGCTCCGCCCCGAGCACGAGATAGAGGCCGGCGACTGCGCCGAGGCTGACGACCAGGTAGAGCCCGGCACGCACGATCTGGGCGCTGGTGACCACGAGTGCGCCCGAGCCCACCGCCACGGCCCCGAGCGCCAGCAGCAGCGCGTCGGCGACCGTCACCTCCCCGTCTCCGGAGCCTCGGGTGCGGCGCCTTCCGTCGCGGAGCTCCCCGGCGCGGGGCCCGCGGGTGCGGCGCCTTCCGTCGCGGAGCTTCCCGGCGCGGGACCATCCGTTGTGGGGTCTTTCGTCGCGAGGCCCGCGGGTGCGGGGCCCGCTGACGCGGTGCGCTCCGGAGCGGGGCTGCCCGCCGCAGTGGGGCGGGCGGCGGGGCGGGCGGTACGGGCCGGGGTGGCCGCGCCCGGACCGGCGGCCTTGCGAGCGGCCGTGGCCTCCTCCTTCGAGGGCTCGCCGAGGACGTCGTGCGCGGGCGGCGGTGGCACGGTCGGCATCCAGTCGCCGAGCCGGTTCTTGTCGTGCAGCAGATCCAGCACGTCCAGCTCGGAGTACTCGAATTCGGGACTCCAGTGCAGGGCGTCGAACGGGCACACCTCGATGCAGATCCCGCAGTACATGCAGAGGGAGAAGTCGATGTCGAACCGGTCCAGCACGTTGCGCTGCCGGGGCCGCGCCGCGCCGGGCACGACGACCTCTTCCTTGTGCGAGTCGATGTAGATGCACCAGTCGGGGCACTCGCGCGCGCAGAGCATGCAGACGGTGCAGTTCTCCTCCAGCAGCGCGATGACCCCGCGCGACCGGGGCGGCAGGTCGGGCTCGACGTCGGGGTACTGCTGGGTGGTGGAACGCCTGGTCATGGTCTTGAGCGTGACGGCGAGCCCGTTGATCAGGCCCTTACCGGGCGCGGACCGCTCTCCGTGCTCACTCATAACCGCATATCCTGCCCGGTCGCCGCATCGGAGGCGAGCACACCCCCACCAGATCTTGCCTTACTGTCACCCCGGCGCTCAGCGGATCCGCCGTCATTCGCTGCATAAATTACGGTACGGGTACTTAACATTTTTCTTTATGAATAGTGAAGATCGTCGGTTTGTGGGCCCTCTGTCCGGTTAAAGCCGGGTGCGATACCGCATTTCTGACCACATTGGAGGATCACCGATGACCCGCATCGCACCCCGGACCCGGGCGGCCGCGACCGCCGCGCTCGCCGCCGCCGGCCTGACGGGCCTGCTCGGTGTCGCGGCACAACCGGCGGCCGCGGCGCCCACCGCCGCCCTGGCGTCGCCGTGCGTGCAGAAGATCGCCGTCGTCAACAACGGCGGCTTCGTGATGAACTTCCAGGTCACCACGCGGGACGGGCAGCTTTCGGCCCCGACCGACGACTACCCGATCAACCAGTGGCGGCTGATCGACCTCACCTCGACCCCCCTCGACGAGGGCGTCGACGTGCGGCCGCTCGTGCACGCCACCGCCGGTGACGACGTCCATGGCAACACCTTCGTGTCGTACTGCGCGAACGGCCAGACGGCCACCTACACCGCCAGTGGCACGACGCTCAACTACTCGGTCACGCTGCTGACCTGACAGGCAGACGACCGGGCGCCCCGTACCCGGGGCGCCCGGCATGCCTTACACGAGCCCCGGCGGCTTCGCAAAGGTTCCCGACGTGGAGGATTCGAACAGCGCCCGGTTCGCGGCAAATCCGGATGCTCGGGTCACCGGGTAGCGGGAATGATCCTTGAATGGAAACACCGACCACCGTCAGGCAACTTGAGGCGATCGCGGCGGTGACCACTCTTGGCATGGACGTGTGGCTTCGCGGCGGTTGGGCCGCCACGCCCCGCGAGCGGTGAGCCCGCCTGCGTGAGACGTACGCTTCTCGGCAGTTCGGGTCTACCAGGCTGCGCGCCGTGGGTCACCGACCGTGACGGCTGGCGCTGCCCGGCGCACACTACGAAGCCCCGCGCATTGCCTGGCCACTGCGTGACCTATCGATCGAGATCCTCGGACGGATACGCCCCGACCGGGTGCTGCGCCGCCCGACCCCGCCACGGGTCTAAGCTTGTGTTTTAACCTTCGGTCCGGCTTGGCGTTCTGTCCATGACGGCGGTCCGCTAATGCCTCTGGCCGGTGACCAGAGCGAACTTCCGCCGCGACAAGTGGCGCACTGTCGATTTGAGCACTCGCGCGGCGTCGAGGGTCGGGAGCCGAAGTTCAGGTACACGCGCTGGTCAGGCCCTCGTCGCGCCAGGGTTCCTAAACCTCCGCCGTGGCCCGAGCGGGGATGCTGCTCCGACGACACGCATCCTTTCGAGCGGAGTTACACGCGCCGAAGCGTCACTATCCACCAGCAGATCCGTGACGGTGCGTTACGGGCACCACGGCATCAGGCCGCTCGGACAGCATACGATGATAGTGCGCGCTGAATAGGCGGCGTAACACCGTCTCAAAACGATCAGGGGTTACTCTTCGCCTTGACGATCGAGCCGTTCCTGCAGTCCGGAAAGCCGATTCGGCTACTTCTCGCGGTCCATGGAAACGCCGTTCTGCCGCGAGAGGAGGCGCCGCCGCGCTGGGGGCGGTGTGCGGCCCTGCTTGCACGGTCGAGGTGCGCAGTGACTTGAGCGCCATCGCCAGTTGCACCAGCGCCGCGACGAGGTGGTCGTCGGCCGGTCGGTCGAGCAGCGTGCGAACAGGCCCGGCAGCCAGGCTCGGGCTTATTCGTAGGCGGTCAGCCAGTCTGACATTTGCTTGACCTCGCGCCAGATGAACCCTTCGTCGCGGAAGGCGTTCGCCAGTGTCGCAACGCCCTGACTGAACGCTATGACATGCATGGCGAGTGCGTCGGCCTCCGATTCGTGCCCGAGTAGCGCGAACTGGTCGCGCAACCAGGTGCGGAACAGGGTGAACACGCTGTTGGCCTCCGCGAACGACGCATGGTTCAACTTCGCCAGTTCGGTGCTCAGGGTGCCTACCGGGCACCCGTACATCTGGACGTCAGCCCGATTGGTCAGCGGGATCTCGATGTACTTGCGGATCCGCCCGGCGGGCGTGGGCTCCTCGGCCTCCCAGCGTTCGAGCATCCGCCGCCTCTCGGCGAGACGGGCGGTGATCACCGCAGCCAGGATGTCGTCCTTCGTTTTGAAGTGGTAGTAGAAGTTCCCTCTCGAGATCTGGACGGCCTCGGCGATCGCGGCGAACGACGTGTGCTCGTACCCCTGCCGATAGAACAACCGATCGGCCGCCTCGATGATCTGCTCTCGGGTCGCCCTGGCACCGCCCATCACGCACACCCCCTCGTCAGGGCGCAAATTCTAACACCTTCTAGGTCACCCGTCCTACACGGCAAGCCGACGGAGGAGCCCGGCTTGACAGCCCTAGGACGGTTGCCCTAATTTCCTGACCTAGGACACCCGTCCTAATCAAGTAGGCAGACCAGCGGAGGTCACCGTGCCCACCGGCCTTTTCGAGCCCTTCCCTCTGGGAGATCTGACCCTCGCCAACCGAATGGTCATGGCCCCGCTGACCCGCAATCGCGCCGACCATGACGGGGTCATCACGCCGATGATGGTCACCCACTACCGGCAGCGTGCCACCGCAGGCCTGATCATCGGCGAGTCCACTCCCGTCTCGGCCGAGGGCGTCGGCTACCCCAACACCCCAGGCATTCACACCGAGGCCCAGGCGGCCGGCTGGCTCCGCCTCACCGACGCGGTCCACGCCGAATCAGGCCGCATCTTCGCCCAGCTGCAACACTGTGGGCGGATCTCGCACCCGAGCCTGCTGCCGGACGGCGGCACCCCGGTGGCGCCCTCGGCGCTACGGCCGTCGGGCCAGACCTTCACCCCTTCGGGGCTTCAAGGCTTCGTCACGCCACGCGAACTCGAAGCCCACGAGGTACCGGAGATCGTCGCCCAATTCGAGCATGCCGCCAAACGAGCGCTCGATGCCGGATTCGACGGCATCGAAGTACATGCAGGCAACGGCTACCTTGTCGACCAGTTTCTGCGCGATGCGAGCAACATCCGCACCGACCCGTACGGGGGCAATCCCCGCAACCGGATGCGCCTGCTCAACGAGATCCTCGACACGGTGTGCGCAGTGTGGCCGGCACACCGGGTGGGAGTGCGGTTAACCCCCGAGAACAGCTTCAACTCGATGGCGGATTCCGACCCACAGGCGCACTTCCGGTACTTCCTCGAACAACTCCGGACCCGCGGCCTCGCCTATGTCCACATGCTCGAAGGCGACATGACGACGAAAACCAGCGTCCTTGACTACCGCGTTCTTCGCGCCGCGTTCACCGGCACCTACATCGCCAACAACGGCTATGACCTCGGCCGTGCCCAAACAGCGATCCAGAACGGCGCCGCCGACCTCATCGGCTTCGGTGTCCCATTCCTGGCCAACCCAGACCTGGTCCGCCGCTACCGCGACGGCCTCGCCCTCAACGCCGCCGATCCATCCACCTTCTACACAGGCGGTCCACTCGGATACATCGACTACCCCACGTACGAGGCCTGACTTCCTCTGATACGAAATCTCCAGACCCGAGTCGTCGGCCGTGTCACGTGCGGCGAGGAGCCCCGCGGACGCGATCTACCGCGTCAGCAGGCTCGGCCGACACGCTCGCCTGCCTATGCCGACTTCCAGCCGGGCCTCGCAATCCTCGCCTACGCCTTCGACGGCCGGGATCTCTTGCAACCTGAGGCGGGATTCGGAGAAACCGGGCCCGCCACCTGCACCGTCACATCCCCAAGACTCAGTCCGCAAAGGAATCGCATGTTCATCGTGTTGCTCCGATTCGCTGAAAACAAAGCCGCCGCCGGCGAGCACATGCCCGCCCACCAGCAGTGGATCAACCAAGGTTTGAAAGACCAGGTATTCCTGCTCGTGGGCGGCATCCAGCCCGGACCCGGGGGCGCAGTGCTGGCGCACAACATGTCCCGGTCGCAGTTGCAGCAGCGGCTCGACGCCGACCCGTTCGTCATCCACCGGGTCGTCGACGCGGAGATCCTGGAAATCACGCCGAGCATGGCCGACCCGCGGCTGGATTTCCTGATGCCGGCGAGATGACGTCATTCATCTGGCTATGCTGCCGGCCCCGCTGCTCGTGGAGCGGGAGCGTACCGCAGTTTGCCGGAGTTTCCTGAGTCTGTGCTCGCAGGGCACCAGCGCGCCAAACAAGTGCCCATCTCCATGCCGAGAAGCCACCGCAGGTTCATCAAGCGCCGCCGCACTCATTTGGCCGCAGACAACGCGCGATTGGTACCCGCTCCAGCCGCGCCCGGATCACCGTGCGTCACGCACCGTAGTCGACGTTAGTAACGCGACGACCTCCTCTCCCGGGCGACGCCGGGAGAGGAGCGGAGGTTAAACGCCAAGCTAAGAAACTGTCTTTGATCCCGTTTTCGCAGCTCAGTGGGCATGTCGAGTGACGTTGCTGGTCACGGTCGTTCGTGGTGGCGTCACGGTGACGGCAGTACGAACGTCAGCCGTAGACGAATGTGGTCGGGCGAACCGCTCCTGAGACTGCCGCTAGACAACCCCGGGAGACGATGCGTGAGCTGCGGCGTTTGCTACTCCTGAGGACCAGCAGTCTCAGCCTCACCGCTCTACTGGCCTTCCTCCTACTCATCGGCGCCGCGACCGTACTGGCATTCAAGGCTCTACCGGTCGGCTTCATCCGCTGGCACCAAGACCCCTAAATCAGCCGTCCGTCACCGGGTTATGAGAAGGTCGCTCGCAGGTTCGGCCAGTACGCCCGTGGGTCTCCTGCACTGGCAGTGGGTAGGGCGGTGCGGCGGTGCGCGTTGCGTGCCGGCTGGGGGCGGGCCGTGCCCACGGGGGACTGTGGACACGGCCCGCGGTCAGGCTCAGCTGCAGGTCTGGTGCCAGCTGTGTCGGGCGACGTTGTTGTTCACGAGGGCGCCTCGGCCGTTCGTGCCGCCCAGGTTGAATCGCGGACCGTTCTCTCCGCCGCGGGCCATCTCGAACCACGCCGTCCCGACGTGCAGGCAGGCGTAGGCCGACGTGCTGGTCGTGGTGTAGAAGAGCCGTACGGCGTGGCTGTAGCCGTTGTTGTGGATCGACGACGCCTTGTTGCGCATGTTGCGGCCGGTGGTTGCGCCGTGCACTCCGCAGGTGGCCCAGTCGCCATCGTTGCCCTGCCACATGCAAACCTGGCCGCCACGGTTGTCTTGCTCCCAGGCGTACAGGTAGCCGTCGGGCGCGGCCATTGCCGGCGAGCTGGACACGGCGACCAGGGCGGTGGTGGCCACGGCTGCTGCGGCCAGGGTGCTGCCGAGCCGGGTCACGGCTTTCTTGGCGATGCCTTTCATATTTTTCCCTTCGTTGGTGTGGTGCTGGGTCAGCCCGCGGCCACGATGGCCCGGGCCCCGGGTAGTGCTTGTTGTTGCAGCCGTTGTCCGGCTGCCACGTCCGCCCGGTACTGCGCACGGAGCCGGGCGGCGTGCTCCTGGTCCACCTGACGCGCCGTGGCCGCCAGGCCGGTCCGGTTCGCACAGGTCGCCTCCGCGACGGCCAGTGCGGTCTCCGCGGCTGGGGCGTCCGCCGGTCCGGACTGCTCCGGACCGACGTGGCGCACCAGCCGTGGGACGTTGTCGCGTGCCTGGGCCGGCGACGCGTACGGGTGACCCCGCTCACGCATACAGCGGCTCCACCGCTGCACCGCCTTGACGAAGCGGGGGTCGGCCGTCACCGCGCCCTGCCGCAGCGGGACGAGCGCGGTCATCACCGCGTCGGCGCGGACCCAGGCCGGCAGGTCGCCGTAGAGCTCCCGCTGAGCGGCCGCCCGACAACCCTTGCTGCTGGTCACCGTGTTCGGGATGCCCGGGACATCGACCAGCAGGTCGCCGTTGCGGGCGTCTCCGTTGCGCGCCAGCAGTGCCTGGGCCCGCCGGGTCGCCGGCAGCGACTCGAAGTAGCGCTCGTTGGGGTCCTTCTCCAGAGCGAGTTCGTTCAGGCGGTACAGCGTGCTTCCGTAGCCGTACTTCGCGGCCCAGCTGACGTCGTCCACGACGTAGGGAAAGTCCCGCATTTCCGGCACAGGCCTCCGAGGTACCAGGAAATAATCGAATCCCTGCCGTCGCATGCAGTCCCGGATCCGCATCTGTTCCGCCCGGTAGAGGACCTCCGTCTCCTCCTGGGTCGTGTCGCGGGTCAACGCGACCGTCTCTGGCGCCGGGATGGCGGCAGGCTTCGGTGGCGGCCCCCCGTCGGATCCGGTGCACGCCGACATCGCCAGCTGAAGCGACGCCGCGAGTACCGATACAGGCCACCAACTTTTCTGCCGACGCATCTGTGAAACACCCCTCCCCCCGCTGTCGCGGGCCGACCGCTCTGCCGGTACGCCGAGACAGTGCTGGTCGCCTCCACAGCGGGACAAGTGATCGCCGGGCGGCAGGGATGCTGGGATGCGAAGAGGCCCCTGAGCTGGGAAGTCGCGCGAAACGTGGGACGCTCCGCGGGATGTCGCGCAGCCGGGGCGGCGACTGCGGCCGACTCGATCGGTGCACGAAGTGGACACGGCGGCGATGCCCGGTCGCGATCGCGTCGCGCAGCCGTTCCTTGAGTTCCCAGGTGCGCCAGAGCCGGTGGCGGTGCCGGCGCAGCGCAGTCAGGATGCGCCGGTGCTGCGGGTCGAGACGTTCACGACCGGCGCGCATGACGAAGCGGGTGCGCCGCCACTCGCGGCGGCTCGGCGCCCCCGGTGCGACAGGGATCTTCGGGGCCTCGGCGCGGTAGACCGACTTGACGACCTCGTTCGTCCACTTGATGACCCCGAGCACGACGCGCGCCACCGGTCATGCCGCGAGCAAACGACCAAACCAAGGGCGATCTTGAAGTTCAAGGACGGGCACTAAGGTCGACGCCAACGCCTGCGATGTCGACCGGTGCTGGCAGGCGTTTTGCGCCGCTTCGATAGGTGGACTCATGCTGGCCACCGGCCAGGCGCACCAGCGACCGGCCCACCACAGGAAGGGCACCAAACCCCGCCGAACTGGTTAAACGTCAAGCTCACTGGCAGAGGGCCGTGTCGAGGACCTTGAAGACTCGTTCGTTCTGCTCGTCGGTGGTGGGCTGGGACGTCACCGCCACGGCCGCTGCGGGGCCGCCCTCGACGGCGGCGGCGCGGGTCTGGTAGCCGGGGATGGAACCGCCGTGGCCCCAGGCGACGCGGCCGCAGCTCAGCGGGAAGCTGATGACGCCGAGGCCGTAGCCGGCGCCGGCGACGGAGCCCTCGGCGGGAACCGTGCGGCGCATCTCGGCGAGCTGGGCCGTCGGCAGCAGCTTGCCGTCGAGCAGCGCGGCGAAGAACTTCCTCAGGTCGGACGGGGTGGCGACCATCTGCCCCGCGGCCCAGCCCCAGGACGGGTCGAGGTCCGTCACGTCGATCTGCTTGCCGGTGTCGTCGGGCGCGTAACCGTGCGGGTGGCGCTCGCGGATGACCTGCTCACCGACGGGCGGGAAGTAGGTGTGGCGCAGCTTGGCGCGGTGAATCACCCGGTTGGTGATCTCCTCGGCGATCGGTCGGCCGGTCACTTTCTGGACCAGCAGGCCGAGCACCACATAGTTCGTGTTGCTGTACGCCCACTTGGCGCCCGGCGCGAACGCCGCCGGGTGGGCCAGCGCCAGGTCGAGCAGTTCGCGGGGCTCGTAATACCGGGTGAGCTGCGCCGAGTCGTCGGGGTCCAGGTATTCGGTGTAGTTGGGCAGGCCGCTGGTGTGCTGCAGAAGCTGCCGTACGGTGATGTGCCGCCCGTCGATGCCGTCGCCGCGCAGCAGGCGCGGCAGATAGGTCTCCACCGGCTCGTCGAGGCGGACCTTGTTCTCGGCCACGAGCTGGAGGATCACGACGGCGACGAACGTCTTGGTGTTGCTGCCGATGCGCACCTGGCCGTCGACCGGGACCGGCCGTCGGGTGCCCAGCTCGGCGACGCCGGCGGTGAGGTCACGGGCGCGTCCGTCGCGGCCCTTCACCGAGGCGAGCGCGCCGGGCCAGCCGTCCTCCGCGACGATCCGGCGCAGCTCGTGGCGCACGGGATCGCGAGTCGTCGCACCGGCGGGCGCGGCGGACACCAGGACGGCGAAGGCGGTGATGGAGGCCGCGGCGGCGTGTCGCAACATCGTGGAGGCTCCTCGGGGATCGCGGAAGATCTGATCCTTGAAGCCTCGTCGGAGACGGCCGGCGAATCGATGGTGCTAGCCCGCCGTTCGTGGTGGGGATACCCCCACCTACA
This sequence comes from Couchioplanes caeruleus, assembly GCF_003751945.1. NCBI lineage: Bacteria > Bacillati > Actinomycetota > Actinomycetes > Micromonosporales > Micromonosporaceae > Couchioplanes > Couchioplanes caeruleus. The sequence goes on from NZ_RJKL01000001.1 coordinate 3,500,428, forward strand.
GCGCCACCTTGACCGCGGCGGTGAGCACAAGCTGACCGAGGGCCACCGGCACGAGCACCAGCCAGCACAGGCGCTGGAGCTGGTCCTCGCGCAGCCGCGGATAGGTCACCCGGAGCCAGATGATCACGAAGGACACCGCGAAGACCTTGAGCAGCGTCCAGAGCCAGCCGAGCTGCTCGGCGGCCGGGCCGTGCCAGCCGCCGAGGAAGAGCACGGTGGTCAGGGCGGCGATGACCACGATGCCGACGTACTCGGCGAGCAGGAAGAAGGCGAAGCGCAGGCCGCTGTACTCGGTCATGTAGCCGAAGACCAGCTCGGAGTCGGCGATCGGCATGTCGAACGGCGGGCGCCGGATCTCGGCCAGGCCCGAGACGAAGAAGACCAGGGCGGCCGGCGCCTGCCACAGCAGCCACCACGGCGACCACGCCTCGACGATGCCGGGCAGGCTCAGCGTGCCCGCGGCCATCGCGACGCTCGCGGCGGACAGCACCAGCGGAAGCTCGTAGCCGAGCAGTTGGGCGGCGCCGCGCAGGCCACCGAGCAGGCTGTACTTGTTGGCGGACGCCCACGCCGACATGAGCACCGCCACGACGCCCACGCCCAGCACGGCCAGGACGAAGAACAGGCCCACGTCGAGGGCCTGGGCGACCAGGCCGCCGGGTCCGAGCGGGATGGCCAGCAGGACGACGAGGTACGGGAAGAGCGCCACCAGCGGCGCCAACTGGAACACCCGGCGGTCGGCGTCCCGCGGGGTGATGTCCTCCTTCTGCACGAACTTGACGCCGTCGGCGACGAGTTGCGCCCAGCCGTGGAAGGCGCCGGCGTACATGGGACCGAGCCGGCCCTGCATGTGCGCCATCACCTTGTGCTCGGCCTGGCCGACGACGAGCGGCAGCACGAGGAAGGCGGCGACGACCGCGCCGACCCGTACGGTCAGGTCGAGCCAGAGCGGCATCAGCTTTCTTCCTTCGCGGGACGGGCGCGGCGGGCCGGCGGCTCGGGCGGCGGGATCTTGCCCTTCATCGGGCCCCACTCGTTCGGGTCGGGCACGCCGGGCGGTCGCATCGGGGCCCGCTTGGCCGTCCCGGCCTCGGACTCCCCCGGCTCCTTCGCACCCGGCCAGACCTTCGCCACCCGTGAGGCGAGCAGGAACTCCTTGCGCAGCGGATGGCCTTCGAAGCCCGGCGGCAGCAGCAGCGGACGCAGCTCCGGGTGGCGCGCGAAGCCGATCCCGAACATCTCGTGGGTCTCCCGCTCGTGCCAGGCGGCGCCCGGGAAGAGGTCGACCACCGACTCCACCACCGGGTTGTCCCGGGGCACCCGGGTCCGGACCAGCAAGCCATGCTTGCGCCGGGTGGACCATAGATGCGCCACCACGGTGAAGCCCTCGTCCAGCTCGTCCACCGCCGACAGCCAGTCGAAGAAGTCGCAGCCGAGCGCGGCGGGATCCCGCACCGCCTCGACGGCCAACCACCACAGCGCGGCCGGCACGTCGACGACCGCCCGTTCGTGGCCCTGCCCGCCGCCGGACACGCCCGCGGTGAGCGCCGAGGGATCCGCGGACTTCTCGGTAGCGGCGGCTCTCAGCAGCGCGACGAGCCGCTCGCCGACCTCTTCGGGCGTCATGTCGCCCATCCTATGGTCCGGCGGGACCTAGGCTGGGAGGCGGCGCAACCATCGGGCCGGCCCGCGCGTGTAGTCGCCGTGACATCACCAGCCGTCAGCCTCGGACCGGAGCCGCTCGCCGCCGTGACAGCAGACCCAGCGTCGTTCGACGAGCTGTACGCCGCCCACTACAGCGACCTGACAGTGCAGTTGTACGCGTATTTCGGCGACCGGCAGGAAGCGCAGGACGTGGTCCAGGAAGCCTTCTGCCGGGCCCTGGCCCGGTGGCGGACCGTCTCCCGCTACGACGACCCCGTCGGCTGGGTCCGCCGGGTGGCCTGGAACCTCGCCGTGAGCGGGTGGCGCCGCAGGAGGACCGCATTGAACTTCCTGCGCCGGCAACGGGCGGCCGAGGACCAGATCGACGGGCCCGGCCCGGAGCGGGTCGCCCTCGTCGCCGCCCTGGGCGCCCTGCCCGCGACCCAGCGGCGGGCGATGGTCCTGCACTACCTGGCCGACATGACGATCGCCGAGATCGCCGAGCGGGAGAACGTCGCCGAGGGCACGGTGAAGTCCTGGCTGCACCGCGCCCGGGCCGCCCTGGCGGCCCGACTGAACGCCGGCCCGACCACCGAGGAGGCGCGCAATGCCTGACCAGTTCGACACACTCTTCGCCGATATGCGCGCCGAGACGCTGCCGCAGGTGCGCCCGCCCGGCCCCGCCGCGGCGCGCGACACGGTCCGGCGGCGGCGCACCACGAGGACCGTCGTCGCGGCGTCCGCCGTGCTGGCCGTCGCGGGCACCCTGACCGCGGTCGGGCTGTCCACGCAGCGGGAGACACCCGCCGAGCGGCTCGACCGGCTCACCGCCGCCGCCCAGAAGTCGGTCGGCGACAAGGGGTCGGCGGAGGGCTTCGCCGTCATCGGAAGCGCGTCTCCGGAGAGCACGGAACGCTTCCCTGACCTCTCCCCCGGGCGCTACACGGTGGCTGTCGGCTGTGGCGGCTCCGGGACGCTCACCATGAGCGTGACGCTGACCGCTGCCGCCGGCTCCACCGACCTGGGCGGTCAGGTGGCATCCTGCGCCGCGGAGCCGACAGCGGCCAGGATGGAGGTCCAGCTTCCGGTCGACGGTGAGCTGACCGTCGCGCTTCACGCGGACCAGGCGGCCGGGGACGCGGTCTACGTGATGATGGTCGCCCGCAACGAGGAGGCGGACCAGGCCGTGCCCGTCGACCCGGAGTCGACGTGGAACGCCGACCGGGCGGCGCAGGTTCTTTCCTCCGGAGGGGGCCGGCCGGTGCGGATGACCACCGAGCGGCCCGGCCGACCGACGACCCAGCGGGTCGGGGCGGCCGGGGAGTACCGGCTCCGGATGGTCTGTGCGGGCCCGGGGAACATCACCGTGACCATGGCCGGACCGGTCGAGAACCCGCTGCGTCCCCACGAGGCGACGCTGCTGTCCCGGACGGTCGCCTGCACCGACGTGGACCCGGAGCCCGTCATCGTGGGCGTGGGCCTGGAGAAGAACACCGAGGTCACGGTGACGGTCACGGCCGACGGGCAGGCCCACAACAAGGCCGGCTTCGCGTACGTGCTGGCCCCGGCCTGACGCCTCAGTCCAGACCGGGGAGGCGGCCGTTGCGGAACAGGTCGACGAAGTCCTGGTGGTCCTCGCGGGCCTGGTCGCCGTACCTGTGGGCGAACTCGACCAGCAGGCGTACGAAGCCGGCCTCGTCCTTGTCCACCGCGGCCACGATCGCCTCCTCGGTGGAGAAGTCGACGAGGTCGTGGCTCGACTCGTCGTCGGCCACGGAGTGCATGCGGGCGACCGCGCGGCCCAGGTCGGCCAGGACCCCGGTGAGCTGCTCGGGCTCGTTGACGTCGGACCAGTCGAGATCGTTCGCGTACGGGGAGACCTCGGCGACCAACTGGCCCACGCCGTCGAGCTCGGTGTAGCCAAGCCACGGGTCGGCGTGCGCCTGCAGGGCGCGCTGCGACTCGGAGGTGCGGTGACCCTGGTGACGGAAGTAGCCGCGGACCCGCTCGTCGTCGATCCAGCGCGCCACGGCCGGCACCTGCGCCTGCTTCATGTAGATGATGACGTCGTTCTCCAGGGCCTGGGTGTGCCCCTCGAGCAGCATGTTGTACGACGGCAGCCCGGCCGACCCGATCCCGACGCCCTTACGCAGCTTGATGTCCTTGATGGTGGTGGAGACGCCGTGACCGTGCGACGGCAGCGTGCCCAGGTAGCGGTGGAAAGCCTCGGTCACCGCGGCCGCGGTCGCCTCGTCGACCTCGTAGACGCCGTCGCCGAGGGAGAACCGCCGCTCGAAGTCGTCGATCGTGGTCTGCCCGGCCAGCAGGCCGACCCGGGTGTTGAGGCGGGCCTCCTGGAGCACCCGGCGCAGCACCCCGGTGGCGTTGTCGAGGGTGATCGACCCGATCGCGTCGTCGCCGCCGTGGGCGATGGCGCGCAGCTCGGTCAGGTAGGCCCCGGCGAACGTGGTGACCAGCGCGGTGATCACGTCGTCCGAGAGCGCCTTGCTGTAGCCGATCAGGGCCACGCTGGCACAGAAGCGCTTGAGGTCCCAGAGGAACGGGCCGACGTACGCCTCGTCGAAGTCGTTGACGTTGAAGACGAGGTGGCCCGACGAGTTCATGTAGGTGCCGAAGTTCTCGGCGTGCAGGTCGCCGTGGATCCACACCCGGCTCGTCTGAGCGTCGAGGAAACGGTCGTCGGCGTAGCCGCCGGTCATGTCGGCGTAGAAGAGCGAGGCGCTGCCCCGGTAGAACGCGAATGGCGAGGACGCCATCTTGCGGAACTTGCGCCGGAAGGCCGACGGGTCGACCGCCATCGACTCGCCGAATTCCCTGGTCAGGACGTCGATGATGAAGTCGGAGCGCGGCTGATCACCCATGATGCGCAGCGTAGACCGGCGAGGCGAGACCTGTCAGGCAGGCGGGCGTACGACCGGGGCGGTCAGGGAGGCGGCGTCCCGCGCGGGCACGGCGGAATCCGGCGGACCGGGCACCAGGGCGTCGCCGGACCGCAGCGGATCGGGCCGGGAGACGCCGCCCGGGCCTGACTGCTCGGCGGCGATCTTCTCCTGCAGGCGCAGGATGCCGTGCAGCAGCGCCTCCGGCCGCGGCGGGCAGCCCGGCACGTAGACGTCGACCGGGATGAGCTGGTCGACACCCTTGGTCACCGAGTACGAGTCCCAGTACGGGCCGCCGCAGTTGGAGCACGAGCCGAACGAGATCACGTACTTGGGCTCGGGCATCTGGTCGTAGAGCCGCTTGATCGCCGGGGCCATCTTGTCGGTGACCGTGCCCGAGACCACCATCAGGTCGGCCTGGCGCGGGCCGTGCGCGAACGGGATCACGCCCATCCGCATGAAGTCGTGCCGGCTCATGCTGGTCGCGATGAACTCGATGGCGCAGCACGCGAGGCCGAAGTTGAAGACCCACAACGAGTAGCGGCGCCCCCAGTTCAGCACGAACTTGATGGGCTCACCGAGCACTCCTGGCAGACCGGCCACGCCGCCCAACCTACCCCGCGGGTGGCTCAGAGCAGCAGTCCGACCCCGTCCCGGCGGGGGTCGCCCGCCGCGCCGCCGACCCCCACCGCGGTGACACCGCCGAAGTAGTGGTTGATCTCCGCCCATTCGTGGACCAGCCAGCCCGCCTCGGCCAGCGCCTCCAGCTCGTCGCGGCGGCACCCCGGCTCGGCGTGCACCGTGTCGTCCACGACGTGGAAGCGGGGCCGCGCGATCGCCGCCGGCATGTCCAGCCCGTCGACCAGGACGCCGATCAGCGTGTCGATCAGCGCGGTCCGGATGCGCGACGCCCCGGCCGACCCGATCGCCACGGCCAGCGCGCCGGAGGAGTCGATGACCACGAGCGGGCACATGTTGGACGACATCCGGCGCCCGGGAGCCAGGTCGGCGGTGATCAGCTCGCCCTCGCCGAGCATGGAATTGAGATTGATGCCGAGCCCGGGAAGCCAGACCGCCGCGCCGAGGCCCAGCGTCGTCGTGATCACGCAGGCGTTGCCCTCGGCGTCCACCACCGAGACGTTGGTGGTGTCGCCGATCTTCTGCCGGCCCCGGTCGCGCAGCGCCGCCGCCAGGGTGACCGCCCGCTCCGGGCGCGGCAGGCAGCCCAGGGACGAAGGCAGCGCCGCGATCGTGTCGACCGTGCGGTTGAGGTCGTGGCGGGCCCGCACCCGGTACGAGCCGAGCGCCGCATGGTCGACCGGCGTCTCCAGCACCCGGTACGCGGCGAGGTCCCGCGGGCCCAGCGCGCCGCCGGCCGCGCGTACGGTGTCGACCATCAGGGCCGCGTACGCGCCGGTGTAGAACAGGGCCGGGCCGTCCGCGGCCAGGGCCTCGAGCGCCGCCGCCAGCCCCGGGTGGAAAAGCCGGTCGCCGCCGCGCAGCAGTTGCCCGCCGGGCGCGTAGATCGCGGCACCGTCGCCGTGCGCGAGGGCGGTCGCGCACGCGGCCAGCGTGCGTGCGTGGGCCGCCGGCATCTCCACCCCCGTGACGGCCAGCTCGTAGGCGGGCGCCAGGAGCGACTCCCACGGCAGGCGACCCCAGCGGCGGTGCACCTCGCCGCAGCCGGCGGGCACGCCGGGCACCGCGACGCTCGCCCCGCCGATGGAGTAGATCTGCGGCACGCCCCCGAAGAACACGTCGACCGCGACCATCGGGCCCGGGCTGCGGTCGCCGTCGGTCCCCGGCACGGAGACGAAGAAGTCGAGGCAGGTCACCTCGCCCGAGGCGGCGTCGAAGTACGTCGCGAAGCCGCCCCCGCCCAGTCCGGTGTAGACGGTCTCGGTGGCACACGTCGCGAACACCGCGGCCACCGCGGCGTCGGCCGCCGTGCCACCGGCCCGCAGGATCCGCAGCCCGGCCGCGGCCGTCGCCGGGTGGCTGGCGGCGACCCCGGCCGCGATGCGCCCCGTCCGTGGGGATGTCTCCATTCGGCGAAGCGTAGGCGAGGTTCAGAGCCCGGGACGACCGTCCGTCCCTCCCCCGGGCAACCATCGCGCCCGCGCCATGTCCACGTGGTCACCCTTCAGGGGTACTCCCTCGCTCAGCAACCGCTGTCGCGCCTCCTGCTCGTGCCCCGGCGGCATCCGGCCGGAGCTGGTCACCACCCGGTGCCAGGGCACGCCGCCACCGTGGCGCGCCATGATCGTCCCCACCTGGCGGGCCGAGTTGCGCCCGGACGCCTCGGCGAGGGCGTCAGCCACCGCGCCGTACGACATGACCCGGCCCTCGGGGATGCTCTCCACGAGCTGCAGCACCTCTTCGACGTACTCCTGCGGTGTCACGATCGCCACGATATGGGATCCGCGTCCGGCTACGCGGGCCTCGGCGAGCAGAATGATGCAGGTGCGCGAAGAGGTGACCGATGCCCGCCGCGTCGTGGTGAAGGTGGGGTCCTCCTCGCTGACCACGGCCGCCGGCGGAATCGACGAGCAGCGCGTCGACGCCCTGGTCGACGTGCTCGGCAGGCATGCCGCCCGGGGCCGGGAGGTCGTGCTGGTCTCCAGCGGCGCGATCGCCGCCGGGCTCGCCCCGCTCAAGCTGCGCCGGCGACCGCGCGACCTCGCCACCCAGCAGGCCGCGGCCTCGGTCGGCCAGGGCATGCTGATCGGACGGTACGCGGCCGGCTTCGCCCGCCACGGGCTGACCGTGGGGCAGGTGCTGCTCACCGTCGACGACGTGACCCGGCGGGCGCACTACCGCAACGCGTACCGGACGCTGCGCAGGCTGCTCGACCTCGGCGCGCTCCCGATCGTCAACGAGAACGACACGGTCGCCACCGACGAGATCCGCTTCGGCGACAACGACCGGCTCGCGGCGCTGGTCGCCGCCCTCGTCCACGCCGACCTGCTCGTGCTGCTCTCCGACGTGGACGCCCTCTACACCGGCGACCCGTCGGATCCGGCCTCCCGGCGTGTCGACACCGTGCGCGACGATGCCGACCTGGCCGGGATCGCCGTCGGCGCCGCCGGCCGGGCCGGCGTCGGCACGGGCGGGATGGTGACCAAGGTCGAGGCCGCCCGGATAGCCACCGGCTTCGGCATCCCGGTGGTGTTGACCGCCGCCCCGCTGGCCGGGCAGGCCCTGGACGGCGACGAGATCGGCACCCTCTTCCACCCGGCCGGCAGCCGGCCCGCCGCCCGGCTGTTCTGGCTGGCGCACGCGACGTCGCCGCGCGGGCGGCTCCACCTCGACCCCGGCGCCGTCGCCGCCGTGGTCGCCCGCCGCAAGTCGCTGCTGCCCGCCGGCATCACCGCGGTGGACGGCTCCTTCTCCGCCGGCGACCCCGTCGACCTGGTCGACGCCGGATCCGGCGCCCCGATCGCCCGCGGGCTGGTGAACTATGACGCCGTCGAGATACCCACCCTGCTCGGACGCTCGACGACGGAGCTGGCGGCGGCCCTCGGGCCGGGATATGAACGAGAGGTCGTGCACCGCGACGACCTGGTCCTTCTCTAGACCTCCCAGGAGTTCACCATGACTGTGCGTCAGCAGGCCGCCGAGGCCCGGGTCGCCGCGATCGACCTCGCGGCCGCCACCCGCGCGGAGAAGGACGCCGCGCTGCTGCTGATGGCGGAACGCCTCGTCGAGCGTACGGACGACATCGTCGCCGCCAATGCGACCGACATCGGCAACGCCCGTACCGGTGGCCAGTCGGAGGCGATGGTCGACCGCCTCACCCTGACGCCGGAGCGGGTCGCGGCGATGGCCGACGGCCTGCGCCAGCTCGCCGCCCTGCCCGACCCGGTCGGCGACGTGGTGCGCGGCTCGACCCTGGCCAACGGCCTGGAGCTGCGCCAGGTCCGGGTGCCCTTCGGCGTCGTCGGCGTCATCTACGAGGGCCGCCCCAACGTGACGGCGGACGCCGCCGGGATCTGCCTGAAGTCGGGCAACGCGGCACTGCTGCGCGGCTCGGGATCGGCGAAGAGCTCCAACGCGGCGATCGTCTCGGTGCTGCGCAAGGCGGTCGCGGACGCGGGCCTGCCGGCCAACGCCATCCAGCTCCTGGACGCGACGACCCGCGACTCCGTGAAGGAGCTGATGCGCGCCCGCGGCCTGGTCGACGTCCTCATCCCCCGCGGCGGCGCATCCCTGATCAAGACGGTCGTCGAGGAGTCCACCGTCCCGGTGATCGAGACCGGCGTGGGCAACTGCCACGTGTATGTGGACGAGGCCGCCGACCTGGAGAAGGCCCTCGGCGTGGTGCTGAACTCGAAGACCCAGCGCCTCTCGACCTGCAACACGGCCGAGTCGCTGCTGGTCCACTCGGCGCTGACCGAATCCTTCCTGCCCCTGGTCGTCGAGGAACTGATCAACGCCGGCGTCACCATCCACGGCGACCCCCGGGTGGCGTCCTTCGACGGCGTGGTGCCGGCGACCGAGGAGGACTGGGGCAAGGAATACCTGTCGGCCGACATCTCGGTCGCGGTGGTCGACTCCCTCGACGACGCTCTCGACCACATCCGCCGCTACGGAAGCGGTCACACGGAAGCGATCGTCAGCGAGAGCACGACGGCGGTCCGCCGCTTCGCGGCCCGGGTGGACGCCGCGGCGGTGATGATCAACGCGTCGACGCGCTTCACGGACGGCGGCGAGTTCGGCTTCGGGGCCGAGATCGGCATCAGCACCCAGAAGCTGCACGCCCGCGGCCCGATGGGTCTGCCGGAGTTGACCTCCACGAAGTACGTCGTCACCGGCAACGGCCACACCCGCTGAGCCCGGGCTCGCCGCGATTCAGTCGCGGCGAGCCGGGTACACCACGCCGTCGAGGCGGTCGTCGTCGAACGCCGCCCAGTGGGTCAGGTGGCCGTCGTACGGGCCGACCTTGGTCACCGTGGCGCCGTCACGGAACACGATCTGGAGGCCATGTTCGGGTTCCCAGGCACACTCGCACTCGATCGAGACGTAGACATGGCGGTCGCCGGAGAAATGTCGGGCGATCGTCGGTTCGGCTCCGAGACGGACATGGTCGAGAACGCGTTCGGGGCCGGCGATGTCGACGAGCCACTCGTCGTCGCCCGCCGCGAGGAGTTGGTCCGTGATGTCGCGGTAGTAGGCGTAGATGAACGGTGAAGCGGCCTCCAGCGCCCCTCGGTCGAGCGCGAGGAAGGTGCGGATCGCGACATGGAAGTCCTCCGGCGCAGGATCGTCGTCGTAACCCTCGACGATGAACCGGCACGCTGCGCCGCCCAGCACCGGTACCGGCACCGGCGCACTGCGATACCCGTCGAAGTCGGGATCCATGACGAGCACACCGAGACCGGGAATCCGCACGTCCTCACCGTACAAGCCGTCAGCGGCAGGCGCGGATGGCGGTGAGAGTGGTGTTGACGTCGAAGGCCGGCCCCTCGTCGCTGTCCCAGCCGCCGTCCGTGCGTTGCGTCTCGCTCAGGCGTTTGCGGGCCGTACGCAGCAGCCAGTCGTCGCCGAGGTTGACCCGGCGCAGCGCCGCCGCCAGATTTGCCACGTGTGCCGGGGACATGTCGTCGAGGCGGTCGCCGAGCACGATCTGGACCCGGGCCGACTCGTAGAAGAACTGCTGATCGTGCAGGAGTCCGGCGGCGTGCCAGCCGGTCGCCAGGAAGGACGGCCAGGTGCCGTCCGGGCGCAGTTGCCCGACGACGAAGCGGGCTGCGGCCGCGAGGTGGTTCCCGTAGCGGGCCGGTTCCTCGTGGCGGGGGTGGGCCTCGACCTCGGCGACGGTCATCCAGAAGCCGGCGACCGCGGTCAGGTAGAGCGTCGCCTCCGGGTCGCCCGGCATCGCCCAGGGCGGCGCCTCCGGTGCCAGCGACCGGTCCTCCTGCCAGGTGCCGTCGCCGCGCTGGACGCTGGCCAGCCAGGTCAGCGCCCGCTCGGCCGCGGGGTCCCGGAGGCCGCCCAGGTCGTCGATCTCGGCGAGCCGAAAGCAGGTCGCGTCCACCGAGGGCACCGTGCCGTCCGCGCCGGCCGGCCAGCCACCCAGAACGGTCTGGCCGTTCTCGATGCGCAGCGGCACGCCGGGCGGCGGCCGGTTGCCGGTCCGCAGGTACGACAGCCTCGCCCGTTCGACCGGGTCACCGTGGGCGACGACGTATCCGATCGCGGCATCAATATCGACCACGGTCGTTGAGGCTACCGCGGTCGCCCACCGGCGGGACAGGGTGAGCGACCGCGCGATCACGCTCAGTACGACGGCAGCGACGGGTCGACCGTGTTGACCCACGACACGATGCCGCCCTGGACGTGCACGGCGTCCTTGAAGCCGGCCGCCTTGATCGCGGCGAGCGCCTCCGCCGAGCGCACGCCGGACTTGCAGTGCAGGACGATCTGGCGGTCCTGCGGGAAGCGGGACAGGGCGTCGCCGGAGAGGATCTCGCCCTTGGGGATCAGCGTCGCACCCGGGATCGAGACGATCTCGTACTCGGCCGGCTCGCGGACGTCGACCAGGAAGATGTTCTTGCCCGAGTCCTGCAGCTCCTTGAGCTCGCGGGCGGTGATCGTCGCGTCGAGCGTCGCCTCCTGCGCCTCGGCGGAGACCGCGCCGCAGAAGTCCTCGTAGTCCTCGAGCAGGTCGGTGACCGTCGGGTTCGCACCGCAGAGCGCGCAGTCCGGGTCCTTGCGCACCTTGATCTTGCGGTATTCCATCTCCAGGGCGTCGTAGACCATCAGCCTGCCGACCAGCGGCTCGCCGATGCCGGTGATCAGCTTGATCGCCTCGTTGACCTGGATGGAACCGATCGACGCGCAGAGCACGCCGAGCACGCCACCCTCGGCGCAGGAGGGGACCATGCCGGGCGGCGGCGGCTCCGGGTAGAGGCAGCGGTAGCAGGGACCGTGCTCCTCCCAGAAGACCGAGGCCTGGCCGTCGAAGCGGTAGATCGAGCCCCAGACGTACGGCTTGCCGAGCAGCACCGCGGCGTCGTTGACCATGTAGCGGGTCGCGAAGTTGTCGGTGCCGTCGACGATGAGGTCGTAGCCGCTGAAGATCTCCTTGACGTTGTCCCGGTCCAGCGCGGTGTTGTGGATGACCACGTTGATCAGGGGGTTGATCTCGCGGATGCTCGCCGCGGCGGACTCGGCCTTGGGCCGGTCGACGTCGGACACGCCGTGGATGATCTGGCGCTGCAGGTTGGACTCGTCGACGGTGTCGAAGTCGACGATGCCGAGCGTGCCCACCCCGGCCGCGGCCAGGTAGAGCAGGGCCGGCGAGCCCAGGCCGCCGGCGCCGACCACGAGCACCTTGGCGTTCTTGAGCCGCTTCTGCCCGTCCATCCCCACGTCCGGGATGATCAGATGACGGGAATAGCGGCGGATCTCATCGACGGACAGCTCGGCGGCCGGTTCGACGAGCGGGGGCAGGGACACGGTGAACTCCCCGGGTTGGCGGTAAGGTGCGCCACCATTCTTGCTCGCGGATCGCCGCCGCGGACATGACGAGGAACACCGGCCCGGCATGCGGGACGGGGAATCAATCGTCAGGGGACGGGGTTGCCGGCGTACCGCCGCCCGTCGAGATAGGGCCACGGGTTCGCGACGCAGCCCTGGAGACCGTACGTCTGCTGCATCATGACCGGCGCGGGCCGTCCCTTGCCGGTGCAGGTTTCGTGGCCGTGGCCGAGCTGGTGGCCCACCTCGTGGTTGATCGCGTACGCCCGGTAGACCTCGACCGGCGCGCCGTAGCCCGGCACGGCGTCGCGCCACCGGTCCAGGTTCATGACGACCCGGCCGGGCAGGCGGCACGACGTGTACCCCTCGGTGTCGAGCCCGCCCTTCGCGCACATCTTCTCGGACCTTTCCGCCGAGGCCAGGAAGATGGTGAACTCCGCGTCCTCCGACGCCGGCACCCGCTGCAACCGGAACTGACGACCTCCGACCCAGCTCCTCCGGTCGCCGAGGATCCGCTCCACCTCGGCGGCGAAGTCGTCACCCCGGGCCGCCCCGAAGCTCTCCTCCACGGCGACCCGGAACCGCCGCAGCGTACCGGCGTCGCCGAGCACGGGCCCGCGCCCGGCGACGATGAGAAACCCGTCGGTGGTCACGGTCTGCTCCACAGGTTTTCCGGGTACGGGCCGAGCGACCCTCATCGGGCTCCCGACCGGCGCTACCCCGGGCGCGGCCGCCTCCCCGCCGTCCTGGTCCCGGATGAGCTGGCCGACGACGAGGAAGACGGCGGCCAGCGCGAGGATGGCCGCCGCCGTGGCGCGGCGCCGCCGCCGGTACAGCCGCGCGGCGGGGGCGGCGCGGACCGCCAGGCGCGCCTCGACGTCGGCCCGGCCCGCCGCGTACGCGTCGGCGGCGGCTCGCGAGGTGATCGTCGTAGCCGCCCGGATGACCGGAACACCGGCGGGACTCTTCGTCGCCCTTGCCATGACATATGCCAGCCTGCCAGAGGCGAGGGCGCGTCACAGCCGTTCGGCGAGACGTCAGACGTCGTCGAGCAGTCCGACGATTCCCCGGGCGACCAGCCGTGGCACCTCCATCTGCGCGACGTGCCCCACGCCGGGCAGAATCAGCAGCCGGCTGTCCGGGATCACCTTCGCGACCTGCGCGGGCACCCGGGGGTCGACCAGCCCGTCCTTGAGACCACCGATGACCAGCGTCGGCGCGGCGATGCGGGCGGCCAGGCGCCACTGCGAGTTCATCCCCGGCAGGTACGCCCGCAGGAAGCTCGACACCAGTCCGCGCAGCGTGCCCAGATACGCCTGCGGGTAGTGCGCGACCGTGTACCGGAGCTTGATCTCCTCGATCGCCTCGGCCCGGCGCTGGGCGCTGACCTTGGCGGTGTCGCCGAAGCAGGCGAGCAGCACCTGCTCGGCCATCTCCTCGGCGGTCAGCCGGGCCATACCCCAGGCGAGGATCCGGTCGGCGCGGGGCAGGGCGAGCAGCGGCAGGACGGGCCCCTGCGCCGTACGCCGCGGGTCCAGGAACGGCATCGCCGGGCTGATCAGGGTGAGGGTCCGGACGAGGTCGGGACGCAGGGCGGCGACGCGTACGCAGATCGACCCGCCCAGCGAGTTGCCGACCAGATGGACCGGGCCGCGACCGGCGTGCTCGAGACAGCCGACGAGCCGGTCGGCGAAGGCGGCGATGGAGTAGCGCCGGCTCGGATCGCTGTAGCCGAAGCCGGGCAGGTCGACGGCCTGACCGTCGAAGCGACCGGCGAGCAGCGCGGCGAGGTCGGTGAAGTTCTGCGACGAGCCGCCCAGTCCGTGCACGTAGACGGCCGGCTCGGCGCCGGGTGCCGTCGCGGGCGTATCCCGCACGTGCAGCATCGTCCCGTCGATCGTGAGTCGGCGGGCCGGCCACGGCGAGGGCAGGAGGCCCTCCGGTGGCAAGGCGTCGTCCGCCGCGAGTTGTGCGCCCTTCATCAGGACAAGAGTGCCTCGAGCCGCCGGTTGACGGCCGCGAGCGTGGCGCGCACCATCGCGTGCCGGTCGTCGCCGGTCACGACGGCCGAGCCGGCGAGCTGCTCCACCCAGCCGTCGGTGGCCAGCAGGACGACGACCACGGCGACCTGCGCCGACCCGAACGGTACGGCCGCCGCGTGCTCGACGAAGCACTTCGCCGGCCCGTCCGCGTGGTCGGAGTGGGCGAGCAGCTCGTCCACCGCGTGCGCTGTCGCCATGGCGCAGAGCCGCAGCAGGTAGCCGTCGATCGCGGGGCCGGTGGCCTCGCCTGCCGCGGTCTGGCCGTCGGCCATGAGGACCACCCGCACGGTGGCCTCGGTGCCGAACGTGCCGACCTCGACCTTCTCGATCATCACGCGGGGGCCGGGGCGCTCTCCGGGGTCGAGCAGCGGGCGCGGCGGGGCGGTGTCCGAGCCCGCGGGAACGCTTGTGGGAACACCCGTGGGAAGGTTCGTGGGTACGCCCGGCGGGAGGTGTTCGGCCTTGGGCTCGGCCGGCGTGGACGGCGCGAGCCGGCCGGCCGGGTTGGGCTGGGAGGGCACGAACGGCACGGGCGGCGCCGGGAAGTCCGCGGCGGGTGGCGCGGATGCCGGGCCGGAGACCGGCGGCACCGGCCGGGCCATCGGCGGCGCGGACCGCGGAGCGGGCGACGGGCGGTCGGTCGGTGCCGGCTCTCCCGCAGGCGACGCCGAAGGACCGCCGAGCGGTCCCGACGGGCCCGCGAGGGGCGTCGACGGGCCGCCGAGCGGCGCCGGTGGCCCGAGGGGGGCCGGGGGCGCCGAGCGCGGCGCGGTCGGCGGCGCCTGGGTGGGCACGGGCGGCGCGCCGAGCGGGGAGGCACCCTGCATGGCGGCGTCCAGGCCCATCCGGTCCTGCAGAAGCCGGGCGACCTGGCGGCTCACCTCGGCCGGGTCGGCGCCCTCGGACAGGTCCAGCCGCAGGCTGTGCGCGCCGGCCGGGGTGGTGCGCAACGCCGCGTCGCGGACCCCGCCGACCTCGCGGACCGCCTCCAGGATCGCGTTGACGTCGAAGCCCTCCTGACGCTCCTGCGACGACAGCACGTCACCGCGACGCAGATGCGTCGCGATGCGGGCCAGCGCGGGGGTCTCGGCCGAGGGCTCCACGGACGGCGGCTCCGGGACGGTGGGCACGTCCGGCTGGGCCGGGACGCGCTGGGGCAGAGCGGAGTACGACGCCGCTCCCGCACCGCCGGGATCGCCGGCCGGCCGGGCCGGATACGCCGGTTGGGGGGACTGGTAGGGCAACCGGCGCGGAAAACTGGAGGGATCGTACGACGACCGGGCCGTCCCTTGATCACCGGAGCTTCCCGCCTCGCCGGCGTCCTGCTCCACCCGGCTCGACCCCTCCGCGGGCGTCGACAGGGCGTGCCGCGCCGACTCCCGCTCGGCGCGGCGATTGAACGCGGGGCGCGCGTCGTCCAGGTCGCCCTCGTACGGGTACGGCGGGGCGCTGGCCGGCAGGGTGGGCGGGCCGCCGCGCAGCTCGATCCCCTGACCGTTCGAGCGCAACAGCTCGGCCTCCTGACCGTTCGATCGCCGCAGCCCGGCCTCGTGGCCGCCGGGACGCCGCAGCCCGGCCTCCTGGCCGCTCGGGCGTGGCAGCCCGGCCTCCTGGCCGCTCGGGCGTGGCAGCCCGGCCTCCTGGCCGCTCGGGCGTGGCAGCCCGGCCTCCTGGCCGCTCGGGCGCCGCAGCTCGGACTCGTGGCCGCCGGGACGTCGCAGCTCGGACTCCTGGCCGCTCGGGCGCCGCAGCTCCGCTCCCTGGCCGTTGGGGCGCCGGAGCTCGGTCTGCTGGCCGTTCGGGCGGAGCAGCTCGGGCGAGAGCGGATCCGGGCGCGGGTGCGGGTCGGCGGCCCGGGGTGGCTGGTTCTGCCGGGGGTCGATGCCGTTCGACGACGGGTGGGAGACCAGGTCCTGATAGCGCCCCCGGCCGTCCGGCCAACGCGGCGTACCGCCCTCGGCCCGGGACGGGTCACCGGCCGGCTGCGGCGCGGCGGGCGGCGCGGAGGAGGGCTGCGCGGGTTGGAACGAGGGCGGAGGCGGCGCAGCGGCGAACGGCCGGATGTCACCCGGCGGAGGGTCAGTCGGAAGGGGTCGCGGATCGCGGGGGCGGACCTCCGCGCCGGGCCGCCGCCAGGCCGGGACCTCGGCCTCCGGATCGAGGGCGGCGCCGGCATTCGACCACGGGCTCTCCCTCGCGACCCAGCCGTTCAACAGGGTGCGGTCACGCGACTCGGCTCCGGAACCGCCGTCCGCGGTACCAGCGTCACCGGAATGCCCTGTTTCGTCCACCACGCGCTCCTCGCTTGCCCACCGCTGAGGCTACCGTGTGGTTGCAGTAGCGATAAGTTGCAGCGTCGCGACAATTGCCCGCCCGGAATGCGACAGACGACGAACCGGGCAATCCGCGTCCCCACGCGCGGTGGAACGAGCTCGGAGGTTTGGAGAAGATGACCGCTGCGTCCGGCGGGGCTCAGACGGCAGGGCGCCCCACGCGCCTGCCGCGCTCTGCGCGCCGCAAGCAACTGCTCGCTGCCGCGCAGGAGATCTTCGTGGCCCAGGGCTATCACGCCGCCGCCATGGACGAGATCGCCGAGCGGGCCGGCGTGTCCAAGCCCGTGCTCTACCAGCACTTCCCCGGCAAGCTCGAACTCTATCTCGCACTGCTGGACACCCACTGCGACGCGATCATCGCCAAGGTACGCGGCGCCATGCTCGCCACGCCTGACAACAAGGAGCGGGTCAAGGGCGCCGTACGGGCGTACTTCGACTTCATGGACCACGAGAGCGAGGCCTTCCGGCTCGTCTTCGAGTCCGACCTGCGCAACGACCCCCAGGTGCGGGAGCGGGCCGAGCGCGTCGAGCAGGGGTGCATCGCCGCCATCACGGACACGGTCGTCAAGGACACCGGCCTGACCGAGGCGAAGGCCCAGCTGCTCGCCGCCGGCCTGGTCGGCGTCTCCGGCCAGGCCGCCCAGTACTGGCTCGCGACCGGCCGCCAGGTCGACAAGGAAGAGGCGGAAGCCCTGGTCGCGGCCCTCGTCTGGCGGGGCATCGCGAGCTTCCCCTTGCAGGGTGAGTCATCGGCCGGAACAACTGCGGAAATCGGATAGCCTTCAGGGCGGAAGACTGCTGAGAGGGAGGGACCCCGTGGAGGTCAAGATCGGCGTGCAGTACGCCGCGCGCGAGCTCGTGCTGGAGAGCGCGCAGACGCCGGCCGAGGTCGAGCAGGCCGTGACCGAGGCGATGGCCAAGGACAGCGTCCTGACCCTGACCGATGAGAAGGGCCGCAAGGTGATCGTCCCGATCGCCAAGGTGGCCTACGTGGAGATCGCCGAGAGCAGCACCCGCCCGTTCGGCTTCACCACCCGCTGACGTACGACCGGGCAGCGCCGTGATCAGGGGGTCCGCCGGGCCCCCTGACGCGTCTTCACCGTGGCCCTCACGTTCGGCCTGAGGTGCGAAATCTCTCCGTCAGGTAGACTTGCCACGTCGCCGCCGACGTCGATCCATTCGGCCGGTTCCACCCGGCCTGATCGACCCGGCCGATCGAGCAGCCTGATCGACCTGGCCGGTTCCGCCCGGCCCGGGTCGGACCCGGGCCGGCTCGACCCGGCCGGTATCGCCGCGGCGACGCGCGTGCGGCCCGCGAGCTTTCTCGCGTGTGGCCCGCGCCCTACCCAGACGCGCCCAGGACTTCGACGGGCGCACCACGAGAGGCACCCGTAGAACTCCATGACCGACATCCCGAACACCGACACCGCACCGACCCTGGAAGACGACACCGAACCCGCCCTGGTGATCGACACCGAACCGGCCCTGGTTCCGGCCCTGACCCGCGCCCCCGTGCGCGCCGACAGCCCCACGTTCGCCGAGCTCGGCGTGCGCGCGGAGACCGTGGAGGCGCTGGCCGCCGCGGGCATCACCCGGGCCTTCGCGATCCAGGAGTACGCCCTGCCGATCGCCCTGCGCGGCACCGACCTCATCGGCCAGGCGCCGACCGGCACCGGCAAGACCCTCGGCTTCGGCCTGCCCATCCTGGAGCGCGTGACCGCCCCGTCGGAGGGCGCCGACGGCAGCCCGCAGGCGCTGATCGTCGTACCCACCCGCGAGCTGGGCCTGCAGGTGGCCCGCGACCTCGCCGCCGCCGGCGCGACCCGCGGCGTCCGGGTGCTGCCCATCTACGGCGGCGTGGCGTACGAGCCGCAGGTGGATCAGCTCAAGAAGGGCGTCGAGATCCTGGTCGGCACCCCCGGCCGCCTGCTCGACCTCGCCAAGCAGAAGCAGCTCAAGCTGACCTCGATCAAGGCGCTGGTGCTGGACGAGGCCGACCGGATGCTCGACCTCGGCTTCCTCGAAGATGTCGAGAAGATCCTCGCCATGCTCCCCGAGCAGCGCCAGACGATGCTCTTCTCGGCCACCATGCCGGATCCGATCGTCGCCCTGTCGCGCCGCTTCCTGAGCCACCCGGTGACCATCCACGCCGGCCACACCTCCGACAGTGGCCCGTCCCCGCTGACCAAGCAGGTCGTCTACCGCACGCACCCGCTCAACAAGGTCGAGATGGTGGCGCGCATCCTGCAGGCCCGTGAGCGCGGCCTCACCATGATCTTCACCCGGACCAAGCGAGCGGCCGACCGGGTCGCCGAGGACCTCGACTTCCGGGGCTTCGCGGTCGCGGCCGTCCACGGTGACCTCGGCCAGGGTGCGCGGGAGCGGGCACTGCGCGCCTTCCGTACGGGAAAGATCGACGTCCTGGTGGCGACCGACGTCGCCGCCCGCGGTCTTGACGTCTCCGGCGTCACGCACGTCATCAACTACGACTGCCCGGAGGACCCGGACACCTACACGCACCGCATCGGCCGCACCGGCCGCGCGGGCGCGACGGGCGTGGCCGTGACCTTCGTGGACTGGGAGGACATGCCCCGCTGGGTGCTCATCGACAAGTCGATGGGGCTCAGCATGCCGCAGCCCCCGGAGACCTACCACACCTCCGCTGCCCTCTACAGCGACCTGGACATCCCGACGGACGTGTCCGGCACGCTGCCGACGGCCGAGCGCAGCCGCGCCGGGCTGTCGGCCGAGGTGGAGGAGGACCTGGGCGGCGGGCGGCGGCGTGGCCGCGAGTCCACCCGCCCGCGCTCCCACAGCCGTTCCCGCGGACGCGACGACGACTCCTCGTCGTCCTCGTCGTCGTCCTCGTCGCGCTCTTCGTCGTCATCCTCCTCGGCGTCCGCCCCGTCGGAGGAAGGGGCCGAGCGGCCACGCCGGCAGCGTCGGCGTCGGCGCGCCGGGGAGCCCGTTTCGGAGACGGACGCGGCGCCCGCTGCCGTTCCCGCCGTCTCGGACGGTGACGCGGCGGCGCCGGCCGAAGCCGCCGCCCGTCCCCGCCGCCGTCGCCGCCGGGGATCCGCCGGCTCCGGCGACGAAGCGGGTGCCGCCGGCTCCGGCGATGCCGCGGGTGCCGCCCCGGAGATGACCGGCGGTTCCGACGCGGGAGTCGGCACCGGAGAGTGAGCCCGCACGCGATCTGAGTGCCTCCGGCACTCGAGCTGACGCGGCAGAGGCGTCCCGCCCCAGGGGGTGGGACGCCTCTTCGCCGTTCAGTGCCGGGGCTCGAGCCCCAGCACGGCACAAGCCTCCTGGTACATGCGGACGGCCTCGCCACGGATCTGCCGGCGTTCGGTGAGCCGCTGCCGGAACGGGATCCGCACCGGCACGGCGATGCCCTGCACCGTGGCCTCGAAGTCCATGCCGTCGGCATCCATCCCGGACATCCGCGCCGCGCTGGCCGCGCCGACGCCGCCGAGACCCCGCACGATGAGCACGTTGTCCTCGGCATGATCGTCGTTCATGTGCCGGGCGATCTGCGCCACCACGTCCGGCGTGAACGTCATCGCCGCGGTTTCCCCGTGCTCGGTCATGCCCAGCGCTCCTTCAGCTCGGCCAGGACGGCGATGTTCAGCCGGTATGCCTCGGAGACCTCGGCCAGCAGGAGCCGCTCCTCCTCCGGCGAGAAGGCGGCCGCGTCGAGCAGCTCGCGGTACCGGCTGCGGAACTCGGGCGGCGACACCCCCTCGAAGACGAAGAACCGGTGGCCCGCGCCGTTTAGCCCGTACGCCTTGGCGATCGCCGGGCCGAGGTACTGCCCGCCGGAAAGATCACCGAGATAGCGGGTGTAGTGGTGCGCGACGAAACCCCACGGCTTGTCGAAGGCGACCTTCCGCAGCCGCGCGCAGTACTCCCGGGTGGCGGGCAGGGCCACGCTCCGCGGGGCGTCCCCCCCGACCCGGGCGAGCTCGGCAAGATCGTCGGTGAGCGCGGGTAGGCGGGTGAGCTCCGGAAAGACGAAGGCTCCGGCGACCGGATCGCCGGCCATCGCCGTTGCCGCCTGCTCCAGGGTCTCGTAGATGTGCCAGTGCTGGGCGGCCAGATCCGCGTACGCCGCCCGCGGCAGGGACCCGGCGGCGAGGCGGTCGAGGAAGCCGCTGCCCTGGGCCTCGTCGTGCTCGGTGCGGGTCCCGGTCCGCAGCCGGACGGACAGTCGTTGCGTGGGAGGGTCGGCCAACGTCATCGCAGCACCTCCATGCCGATAGTTAGGGGAGCCTAACAAAATATGGCCGGTTCGGAGCGCGGCTGTGCTCCCCGGGGCAGGACCGACGGTGCCCGCGGGCAGAATGAGGGGATGCCCATCCCCCTGGACACCGCCCTCGCCGAGGTACGTGAGCTGGTGCTCGGCCCGACGCTGACCCGCGCGGTCGCGGCGGGCCGGCGGCGCGGCTCCACCCCGGCGGTCAGCCGCGCGGAGTTGCGCCCGGTCGCGATCAAGGGAGTCCGGAGGCTGCAGATCGTCACGGACGACGGCAACCGGCCGTACACGCGGAATGTGACGGAAGGCGAGGCGGCGACGGCGGTCGACGCCCTCCTGGCGGAGCCCTTCGGCAACTGGCACGTCGAGACCGAGACGGCCACGGTGCAGGTCCGGATCACGAAGAAGGGCGACGCCCAGGTGCACCGGTCCGGCGCCCCGCAAGCCCGGACGCCCCAGCAGCACGACCGCGCCAAGCAGTGGCTCCTCGACCCGGGCGACCCGCTCTTCGACGTCATCGGCGGCAACGCGGCCAAGCGCCGGCAGGTGGACGCGTTCCTGCGGGCCCTGGCCGCCACGCTGCCCGACGAGCTGCCGTCGCCGCTGCGCGTCGTCGACCTGGGCTGCGGAAATGCCTACCTGACCTTCGCGGCATACCGCTACCTCAGCGACCGTACGCCGGTCCGGGTCGTCGGCGTCGACGTCCGCGAGGACCAACGGGTACGCAATAGCGCCGTCGCCGAGCAATTGGGCTGCGCGGAAGAGGTCCGCTTCGTGGCCGGCACCATCGAGGACGCCGTCGTCGACGAGGCACCGGATCTGGTCCTGGCCCTGCACGCGTGCGACACGGCGACGGACCAGGCGCTGGCCCGGGCGGTGCGCTGGAACGCCCGGTGGGTGCTGGCGGCGCCGTGCTGCCACCACGACATCGCCGCCCAGTTGAAGGGCCGTGCCGCTCCCCCGCCGTACGCGGAGATCACCCGCAACGCGATCCTGCGGGAGCGCTTCTCGGACGTCCTCACCGACTCGCTGCGGTCGTCTCTGCTGCGGCTGCACGGCTACAAGGTGGACGTGGTCGAATTCGTGGACTCCCAGCACACGCCCCGGAATCTGCTGCTGCGAGCCAGGCGCACCGGCGCCACGGCCACAGACGCCCACCGCGACGAGTACGCGACGCTGACCCGGGAATGGGGCGTGACGCCGGCGCTGGAGAAACTCCTGGTCAGTTCACGACAGCGGTGAATGCGGCAGTGTGCACCTTTCCGGCCACCTGGAAGTCGAAGAACATCCGGTAGCGGCCGGGACCCGGCGCGGCCAGCCAGAACTTCACCGCGCCGCCGGTCGGGCCGGCTTCCGGGTGGACATGGACGTAGCCCACGTCGCCCTCCCGGAGGACCACCAGATGACCGTACGCACCCAGGTACGGCTCGAGCGCCGCGGGCTTGCCGTCCGGGCCTCGCACCGACATCAGCAGGGGCTGCGTCGTACCGATCCTCGGCGTACCCGCGTACTGAACGGTGAAGCCGCCGGCGGTCGCCTCGGTGACGGGCGGGGGAAGGCTGACCGGCGCGTAGTTGCCGGCGACCGTGAGGTCGACGCCGAGCGTGGCGGGCGTCTGCTGCCCGCCGACGACCGCGGTGAAATCCGCGATGGCGCGGTAGCTGCCCGGCTCGGCCAGCGTGAGGTCGATGCTCCAGGTGCCGTCCGGCGCCATCGTCGGATGCAGATGCTGGAACCCGGTGAGGTCACGACGCACGACGACGAGATGCAGCGGCTTGTCGTGGACGATCGCGTACGTGGTGATCGGCGCCCCCGCCGCACCGGTGACCCGGAACCTGAACGGCTGCGCCCGACCGGCCGGGAAGAGAACCTTCCCCGGCTGCAGCGTGAGGCCGCTCGCGGTGAGGGCAAGGCCGCCGACGGCCTGCGACGTGACGCCGGACCCGGCGACCTGCGTCACGGTACCGTCGGGATTGTGCAGGTGCGGAGCGGCACCGGTGTCGTCGTGCGGGGTTGTTCCCGCGTCTGCCCCGGTGCCGGCGCCGGGGGTGGTGCCGTGGCCGTGGGCGCCCGCGGTGGCCTGCTGCTGGGTGGGGGCCGGCGCGGACCGCGTACGGTCGACGGAGTTGTTGAGGCGGCCGATCCCGTACCCGGCGAAGAGCACGACCACGACGACGGCACCGAAGGTGGCCAGCTTGAACCCGGCGCCCCGGTCGGAGCGGGGCTCGGCGTTTTCGGCGCGCGGCTCGGCCGTGTCGGCGCGCGGCTCGGCGTTTTCGGCGCGCGGCTCGGCCCCGGCGGAGCGGAGCTCGGCCGTGTCGGCGCGCGGCTTGGCGTCGTCGGGCCGCGGCGCGTCGTCGGACGCGTCAGGCATTGGCTAGCTCGTAACCGGCTTCGTCCACCGCGGCGCGGACGGCGTCGGTCGACAGCGGCTCGGCGCTGGTGACGGTCACGGCGGCGGCGGCGAGGTCGACCTGGACGTCCGTGACGCCGGGGAGCCCGGAGAGTTCGCCGGTCACGGCCTGGACGCAGTGGCCGCAAGTCATGCCGTTGACGGTGTAGGTGGCGGTGACAGCCATGACGGTCTCTCCTCCGTGATGCTGGATTGTTCTTCCTGGCTACGTCTGGCGATGCTGCTCGGCGCGGTCGTCAGGAGCGGACGAGGCGAGCGATCGCGTCGGTGGCTTCCTTGACCTTGAGGCTGGGATCACCGGCCCGGGCGGCGTCGACAACGCAGTGCGCAAGATGATCACCGAGCAGCCCGACGGCGACGGCATGCAGGGCGCTCTTCGCGGCGGAGATCTGCGTCAGAACGTCGATGCAGTACGTGTCCTCGTCGACCATCCGCTGCAAACCGCGGATCTGCCCCTCGATGCGCCGCAACCGGCTGAGCAGCGCGGCCTTGTCGCCCGAGTAGCCGTGCGGCCCCGGGTTCTCGTGGTCGGTGGTCATGCCGTCAGCATACCCCCCTCCCGTATATGACGGCGACCGGGTCACCGCCGCACAATTTCTGATCTTGATACGCCCCGCAGGCGTGGCTTCCCCGCAATCTGCCTCGTTGAGAGCGTTGTGTCGTCTACCGTGATCGCCCGATCCGCCATTGTCGCGCTGCTGTCGGCACTGCTGCTCACGGGCCTCCACACCCCGACCCGCGCCGCCACCAACCCCACCACCACCGCCGCTCTCGCCCTTCGCGAGGACCGCCCCACCGCCGCCGAGTTGGACAAGCACATCGCCACCGCTTCCCGCCGGTTCGAGGTGGTCGTGGAGCAGTACAACAACTCCCGCGAGGACCTCCGCGAGACCCGACGGCGCACGGCACAACTCGGCGCTCAGCTCGGCCCGCTGACCCGCGAACTCGAGCGGAGGCAGACGATCCTGGACGGGCTGATGGCGAACACGTACCAGCGCACCCGCACCGGTCCGACGGTCGCCCTGTTCGGCTCGGACCGGCCCCACGAGTTCGTCGACAAGCTGCTCGTACTCCATCAGCTCGCGTCCGAGGAACAACGGGCGGCCCACGCCCTGCAGGAAGCCCGCGCCAAAGTGGACAGCGCGAGGACGATGCTCGACGCATTCTCCGCACAGCAGCGGCGCCAGCAGATTCAGCTCAACACCCGCAAGGCAACAATCGAGGGCGAGATCGTCGCCCTCAAACACATGCGAGCCGTCGCGTACGGCGGAGGCTCCCGTTACGCCGACCCGGGCGACATCCCGGCGCCCGAGTATGTACCAGGGGTCGCGGGACGGGTGGTCGCCTTCGCCATCAACCAGCTCGGCAAACCGTACCGCTGGGGCGCTGACGGTCCGGGCGCGTACGACTGCTCGGGCCTGACCCTGGCGGCCTGGCGCAGGGCAGGTGTGCACCTACCCCACAACGCGGCCCGCCAGTACGCCTCCACGGCTCACGTGGACAGGAGCGACGTGAGACCGGGCGATCTGGTGTTCTTCTATGGCCCGATCAGCCACGTCGGTCTCTATATAGGAGGCGGGCAGATGATCCATGCCCCGGAGTTCGGCGAGAACGTCCGCGTGTCCAGCATCGACTCCCAACCCATCACAGGCTTCGCTCGCCCGACGTGACGACCGAGCCACACCCGCCCGACGTCACGACCGGGCCACGCCCCACCCAACTCGCGTCATGCGCACAGGGCTGCACGACCCCGCGTGTGGCCAAGCATCGGAACCAGGTCCTCCGCGGATGGGCGGCTGGTCGGCGCTCATCGTCTGACCGGGATGCTGGTGCAGCAGGCGCCGGTGCAGCCCGGCTCGCACCCACCCCTCCCCTGCTCGTTGCCGTCCGCGGCGGGGTCGGCGCAGTCCTCGCACTGTTCACCACGCCACGCCTCGACACCCTCGCGGACCGCCACACTGACGACGGCGCAGTCGTCGCACTGTTCGCCACGCCACATCTCGACACCCTCGCGGACGGCGACAGCGGCGATGACGAGTCCGGCGATCGGGTCGGCCCACCACCAGCCGAGCGTGGCGTTGAGCAGCAGCCCGACGAGCACGATCGCGGACAGGTAGGTGCACAGCATGGTTTGCATGGAGTCGGCGACCACGGTGGCCGAGCCGAGCTCGCGGCCGGTGCGGCGTTTCGCCCAGACCAGCAACGGCATCACCACGACCGACGTCGCCGCGATGGCGATGCCAACCGGGGAGGTAACGGCCTGCTCGACGTCGAACAGGGAACGTAAGGCGTCGACGGCGACCCAGGCGGCCAGAGCGAAGAACGACACGGCGATCAGCCGCAACGCGAGACGTTCACGGGTCTCGGGCATCCGGGAGCGGAACTGCCAAATCACCACCAGCGCCGACGAGACCTCAACGAAGGAATCCAGGCCGAAGCCGAGCAACGCCGTCGACGACGCCGCCGCCCCCGCGATAACGGCGACGACGCCTTCGAGCAGGTTGTATCCGGCGGTCGCATAGGCCAGATGCAGGCTACGCCGGTTGAGCTGCGCTCGCCGCTGCGACGACAACAGGGCGATCGGGGTGTTCATCGGGCCACCGCCTCGCCTCGGCCCCCCGCTCGTCGACGGGCACGAACCCGAACCCGGCGATCATCGCCAGCGACGACGTCTGCGGCAGCGACATCAACGGAGTCACCGGTCGCGGCGAAGCCGGCGGAGTCACCAGTCGCGGCGAAGCCGGCGGGGGCGGCGGGGGCGACGGAGGCAACGGGGGCAGCGAAGCCCGCGGGGGCGGCGGCGGCCGGGGCGGCGGCGGCCGGGGCGGCGGCGGCCGGGGCGGCGGCGACATCCGTGGCGGCGAAGTCGCCGGAGACATCGTCAGCGACGCCCGACCTCAGGGCGGCGTGCTCGCTACTGCTGCCGTCCGGACACAACGCCACGGCGGTGCCGGTCGCGGCCAGCAGCCCTTCGGCGGCGGCTAGCAGGTCGAGCAGTTCGGGGCGAGTCAGCGCGTAGAACGACTGCCGGCCCTGCACCCGGAAGTCGATCAGCCCGCAGTCGCGTAGGCAGGCCAGGTGCTTGGACACCGTGGACTGCGCCAGTCCCAGCTCGCCGGTCAGGTCGACCACCCGGGCCTCTCCGGCGGCGAGCCGCTGCACGATCCGCAGCCGGGTTTCGTCGCCGAGCGAGCGGAACAACGCCACCGCCGGCGTCATCCCCGCCCCGACCGCCGCGGTCATGCACCCGTCCTCGGTCATCGCCATACAGCGATGATAGCCCGGGTTGGCGATGACAGAAAGGAGTACCTCAGTGGCCACGCGCCGTGACGGGAAGTGGTCGGCGGGGGTCCCTTCCTCAACGACGGGCTGACCAGCGAGCAGCCACACCTGGAATGCTGTCATCGTCCGGGCAATCAGGTGCGGCGTCCGCCGAGTTCCTTCGGCGCTCAGCCGGATACCGCTAGAGCCAGCGGCAACACCCCCGATGCGCCTGCTCGTCGGAGTGCCCGGCCGGCGAGCGCCATCGTCCAGCCCGAGTCGACGAGGTCATCCACCAGCAGCACCGGCCCGTCGAGGCCTGGCAGCGCGTCCGAGACGTCGGGTGGGACGGTGAAGGCATCGTGCAGAGCCAACACCCGCTGGGCGCTGTTTCCTCTCGGGCCGCCGTCGCCGACATGGGACGAGGACAGAGCGCCCAGCATCGGGAGCCTGCCCACTGCCGCGATCCGAGCCGCCAAGCTGGTGACAAGCTCCGGGTGGCGTCGGGAGCCCACCGCCACGACCGCGGCGGGGCGCTCCGCCCAGGCGTCGTCGCCGTGCGCCCAGGCCTTCAGGACGTCGACCACGGCAGCGGCGACGTCGTCGGGGATCGGGCCGTCGGAGGATTCCGGAGAGACCAGGGCGCGCAGTCTCGTCCCCCAGCCCTGGTCGGACAGGCGGCCCACCGCGCGACCGGGCAGGATCTGGACGGCCGGGGAGATCTTGCCTTTGAGGTCGACGCCGACGGCCGCCATGCCGGTGGGCCAGAGCTTCTTCGGGGTGATGTCGACGCCGGCGCGGCCGAGGAACGCGTTGGCGGCGGCCAGCGACGCCGATGTCACCTCCGCATCGAACTGGGGGCCCGCGCATGTATCGCAACGGCCGCAGGGCGCGGCGTCGGGGTCGTCCAGGCAGCGACGGAGGAACTCCATGCGGCAGGCCGTCGTCCTCGCGTACTCAAGCATGGTCTTCTGCTCGGCGGTCCGGGCCTCGGCAACGCGTCGCAGCCGTGCGGTGTCGTAGGTCCAGGGCTCGTCGGTGGCGACCCAGCCGCCGCGCGTGCGCCGGACCGCGCCGTCCACGTCGAGGACCTTGAGCATCAGCTCGAGGCGTGCGCGGCGCAGGTCGACGAGAGGCTCCAGCGCTTGTGTCGATAGAGGACGATCGCTGGGCAGCGCCGCGAGCACGGCGCGCACCTGCTCCTCCGGAGGAAACGCGAGCGACGCGAAGTAACGCCAGATCGCGACGTCTTCCTGCCCAGGGAGCAGCACGACCTCGGCATGTTCCACGGCGCGGCCCGCCCGGCCGACCTGCTGGTAATAGGCGATCGGAGACGGCGGTGCCCCGAGGTGCACGACGAAGCCGAGGTCAGGCTTGTCGAAGCCCATGCCGAGCGCCGACGTCGCCACCAGCGCCTTGATCTTGTTGTCGAGCAGATCCTGCTCGGCGGCACGGCGCGCCGCGTCCTCGACCTGACCCGTGTACGACGCGACGGCGAACCCGCGCGTCCGCAGGAATTCGGCGGTCTCGGTGGCCGCGGCGACCGTCAGCGTATAGACGATGCCGGAGCCGGGAAACGCTTCGAGGTGGTCGGCCAGCCACGCCAGGCGATGCGCCGGATCGGGCAACTCCAGCACCGCGAGCCGCAAGGAGTCACGGTCGAGGGTGCCGCGCAGGACCAGAGCGTCACCGAGCTGATCCGCGACGTCGGCGGTCACGCGGGCGTTGGCGGTGGCCGTGGTCGCCAGCACCGGCGTCCGGGAGGGAAGCCCGGCGAGGAACGTCCGCAGCCGGCGGTAATCCGGGCGGAAGTCGTGGCCCCAGTCGGAGACGCAGTGCGCCTCGTCGACGACCAGCAGCCCGGTGCTGGCCGCCAGCCCGGGCAGCACGTTGTCGCGGAAATCCGGATTGTTGAGCCGCTCGGGGCTGATCAGTAGCACGTCGACGGCACCCCCGCGGATTTCCGCGGTGATCTCATCCCACTCGTCGAGGTTGGCGGAGTTGATGGTGCGCGCCCGGATGCCGGCCCGCGCGGCGGCCTCCACCTGGTTACGCATCAGCGCGAGCAGTGGCGACACGATGACGGTCGGCCCTGCGGGCGGATCGCCGGGCTCGGCCGTCACGCCGTCCCGCAGGAGGGCGGTGGCCACGAAATAGACCGCCGACTTGCCCCATCCGGTGCGTTGCACGCACAGCACCCGGCGCCGATCGACGACGAGTGCCTCGATCGCGCGCCATTGGTCCTCGCGCAGCACGGCATGCTCCCCCGCCAGCCGGCGCAGCACCTCCTCGGCGCACTCCCGGACGGCGGCCCGCTCGGCCTCGCTGACCCCATCTCGCGTCATCTCCACCACGACCGCATGTCTATCAGCCCGGTCCGACAGGACGCGGGTTTTCCACAGGCGCCGGGTTCTGGGCTTGGTTATCCACAGGCCTGCCGGATCTGGTCGACAACTCATTCGACCGGTGGCAGCGTGGAGGCATGACGACGATCGCCGAGAAGCTGCTGATCAGGCCCCATTCCACGGTGTGGTTGTCGCACCCGGCCCACCTACCGCTGCTCACCCCGATGCCCGAGGGCGTCCGCGAGGTCGACACTCCGTCGACGGCGAGCGCGGCGGTGATCTTCGCCGACGACACGGCAAGCGTGCGCAAGCTCGTGGCGGAGCACGCCGAGGAGTTGAGGCAGCCGGCCGCCTTCTGGGTCGCCTACCCGAAGAGCAATAAGACGGACATCGACCGCGACACCTTGGGGCCGCTCGTCGCGGAATTCCACATGCAGGCGTCCGACCAGGTCTCCATCGACGACCGCTGGTTGGCCCTGCGCGTCCGAGCTGACAAGGGAGGTGAGAGCCGCCTCACGGGCGAAGAGGAGTAAGAGCCGGGCGGCGCCTGGCCCGCGGCGCCCATCGGCCGGTGGGCGGTGCGTGATGCCCGGTGCCCAGGGGCCGGCGCCAACCTCGGCCGCCCGGCAGGGATGGACGGGAAGGCCAACATCGGCCGCCCGGCGGGCCGTGCAAGGAGACCAGCGCCCGGTGGCCGGTGTGCAGCGCGGGGCACGCTGGCGCCCAGCCCCGGGTGCCCGTTGGGCACGGGTGTGGCGGCCAACGCCGCGGTGCCCAGTGGCCCGCGAGGAGGCAAGGGGCAGGGTGCGCGGAGCGAGACCCAACGCAGGGTGCGCGTAACGTGATGCCGAACTCCGGCGCTCGGCCGCGACGGCCAACGCCCCGTGGCCGGCCCCCGGCCCCAACACGGGAACCGGAGACCGCAGACCGGCGACGGGCAACCGCCAACCCGCAACCGCCAACCCGCCGACCCGCCGACCGGCAACCGCCAACCGCCGACCGGCAACCGCCAACCGCCAACCGCCAACCGCCAACCGCCAACCGGCACCGGCACCGGCACCGGCGAGGCCGTTACACGTACGGGCTGGTCGACTTGGGCTTGGTTCCCGGAAGCGTGTACGACAGCTTCACCTCCGGCACCGCCCACCCCGCGATCGTGTTCTGCGTCGTCGTGCCCTTGAGCTGCTTCAATATCTCCTGCACATAGCCGCACACGGCCTTTCCGTCCACGTCCCCATAGCTCTTCCCCGTGACCGGGCTGGGGGCCTTGGCCGAGCCGTCCCGCGGGATGTCGAGGAGCGTCTTCGGTTCGGTGCCGTCGGTGCGGAAGTTTCCGTTGACCAGGCGGTCGGTTATCGAGTACGAGATGGTCTTTCCGGAGAGGGTGCGGCTCACCTTCACGCAGCCGACGATGTCCTCCGCCTTGACCTCGGTCACCGCGACTTCTTTCGCGTAGGCGAGGTGGGTCGCCAGGACGCTCTGGAGCTTCCAGATGTCGAGCCATCGGCCGACGCGGCACAGGTAGATGTACGGCGTCTTCTTGATGGACTCCTCTTCCTTCATCGGGTCGTACGGGAACAGTGCGCAGATGTTGAAGTCGAGCGCCAGAGATACCGCGCAGGCGGTGTCCATGTCGACATTGCCCAGGCGGAGTGCCACCCCCGGGGCGGCGCCGGCCGGCAGTGTCGTGGTCGGCGGGTACTTCTCGATTGCCTTTTTGCGGGGCGTGAAGCCGCTGACGAAGATCTCGGCCGGTGGCCGGTTGTCGCTTCGGTACGCGAGCGCGAAGGTCCCGTCCGTTCCCGCCGCGAACGTGCGCATCTCATCGTTGCCGATGACCGCCGTACCCATGATGTCGAACTGCTTGAGTCCGGAGTCCTTGGTCGGCTTGGGCGAAGGTACGTAGTAGGACGTCATGGCGCCCAATGTCCTAGCGCTACCCTCCGGGTTCAAGCGACTGCGCAGCGTTTGTGACAACGCACTGTTCCCCCCACATCGGACGAGCCACTACGCCATGTCGAGTTGCATCAACCATCCCTTCTACCGGGTAATGGAGGCGCAAAGATCAGGAGGTTGCCGGGTGCGTACTCGCTCGTCGTGGCGCTATCCGGCGCGCATCGTGCCGCTGGCCTTCCTCGGCGCCATCGCCGTCGGGACCGCCCTCATGATGCTGCCCGCCGCTCGGGCCGAGCCGGGGCACGCCCCGTTCGTCACCGCCCTCTTCACCGCGACCAGCGCCGTGTGCGTCACCGGCCTGTCGGTCGTCGACACTCCGACGTACTGGTCGGGATTCGGCCTGGCGCTGATCACCGTGCTGTCGCAGATCGGCGGCTTCGGGATCATGACGCTGGCCACCCTGCTCAGCCTTCTGGTGTCGCGGCGGCTGCGGTTGCGCAGCCGGCTGCTGGCCCAGGCGGAGAGCTCCGGGCTGCTCGGCGGCAACGTCGGCGGGATCCTCGTGCGGGTCGCACTGGTCATGTTCGTGTCCGAGGCCGTCATCAGCGTCGTGCTCACGCTGCGGTTCTGGCTGGGGTACGACTATCCGTTCGGCCGCGCCGTCTGGGAGGCGGTGTTCCATGCCGTGCAGGCGTTCAACAACGCCGGCTTCGCGCTCTACCCCGACAGCCTCGTACGGTTCGTCGGCGACTGGTGGATCTGCCTGCCGCTGGCTCTGGGAGTGCTGGCCGGGTCGATCGGCTTTCCGGTGCTGTTCGAGCTCGGGCGCGAGTGGCGTACCCCCGGATGTTGGTCCACCCACACGCGCCTGACCGTCTGGGGGACTGTCCTGCTCAGCGGGACCGGCTTCCTGCTCTTCCTGGCGTTCGAGTGGAGCAATCCGGGCACGCTCGGCCCGCTCAGCACCCCGGCCAAGGTGCTTGCCGCCTTCACCCAGGACGTCATGACGCGCTCCGGCGGCTTCAACAGCATCGACATGGGCGACATGAACGCCGAGACCGTCGCCGCCACGAACGCGATGATGTTCATCGGCGGCGGGAGTGCCAGTACGGCCGGCGGCATCAAGGTGACGACCTTCCTGCTGCTGGCGTTCGTGATCTGGGCGGAGGTCCGTGGTGAGCCGGACGTGGTGATCCACAAGCGGCGCATCGCCGAGGAGACGCAGCGGCAGGCGATGACGGTCGCGCTGCTCGGCGTCGCGCTGGTCGCCGTGGGCACGCTTGCGTTGATCATGCTGACCGACGACGTGCCGTTCGACCGGGCGCTGTTCGAGGTGACCTCGGCGTTCGCCACGGTCGGCCTCAGCACCGGCATCACCGCGGGCCTGCCGCCGTCGGCGCAGGTGGTGCTCGTCATCCTGATGTACGTCGGCCGGGTCGGCACGATCGCGGTCGGCACCGCCATCGCCCTCAACACGCGCCGGCGGCACTACCGCTATCCGGAAGAGAGGCCTCTCGTTGGCTGACACCAGAACCGACAACGTCGTGGTCGTGGGCCTGGGCCGCTTCGGCGGCGCGGTCGCCGAGTCGCTGGTCAACCTCGGCCACGAGGTGCTCGGCATCGACGCCGACCCGCGGATCGTGCAGGACTGGTCGGATCGGCTCACGCACGTCGTGGAGGCCGACGCGACCGACACCGATGCGCTGCGCCAGCTCGCGGTCCAGGACTTCTCCCGGGCCGTCGTGGGCATCGGCACGAACCTGGAGACCAGCGTGCTGACCGTCCTCACCCTCGCCGAGGCCGGAATCAGCGAGATCTGGGCCAAGGCGACCAGCATCAAGCACGGGCAGATCCTGTCCCGGGTCGGCGCCCGCCACGTGATCTTCCCGGAGGCGGAGATGGGCGAGCGGGTCGCCCATCTGATCACCGGCCGGATGCTGGACTACATCGAGTTCGACGACGGCTTCGCCATCGCGAAGGTCCGGGCCCCGCAGGAGGCGGTGGGCCGCTCGCTGGCGGATGCCGGGCTGCGCAGCAAGTGGGGAGTCACGGTCGTGGGCACCAAGTTGCCGGGTGAGGACTTCACGTACGCGCGCCCCGAGACGGTCGTCCCGCCGGGTTGCATCCTCATCGTGGCCGGCGACACCTCCAAGGTGGAACGGTTCGCGGGAGTCACCGCCTAGATGGCCACCGAGAAGCCGCCCTTGGTGCGCGGCGGCGAGGACGGCGCCGGAGCTGCCGGCGACGGAGAAGCCGGCTTGCTCCGGTCCTTCTTGCGCGTGGCCGCGGGCGCCGGCTGCGCGGGGGCCGGTTCGACGATCGCGCCGAGAACCTCGGCCTGGCACTGGTGGCCGTTGAGGGTGAAGCTCAGCGGAAGCGGGTTGCTGACCCGGTAGCTGCCGCTGAGCGTCACGCTCGCCGACCGTCCGGGCCGTAGGTGCGCGCCCTGCTTCGGGCGCAGCACCAGCTTGCGGCCCTTCTGGGAGAGCCGCTTGGGGCCGTCGGTGAGCCGCTGGCCGCCGGTGAACGTGAATTCCAGGCGCCAGGTCGAGAGCACGCGCTCGCCGGTGTTCACCACGGTGAGCTGCGCGCCGAAGTCCGTACCCGTGTCGCGCTGGATCCGGTAGCGCACCCTGCAGCCCATCCCGTGCGGGACCGCCGGCCCGGGCCCGGCGCCGGCGGCCGCGGCCTGGGCGGTGGCCGCGTCGACCGGTTCGCGGGTCGACGACCAGACCAGGCCGACGCTTGCGATCAGCACGAGCGTCGCCACGGCCGCCTGCAGGCGGTGCCGGGCGGCGAGGGCGGCGTGGCCGAGCCGTCCGCCGCTGAGCAGGTCGCGCGCCAGGACCCCGCCGCGGAACAGGCCGCCGCCGAGCGGCACCGGGCCGCCGATCCGCAGCGCTCGCGCGACCCGCAGTCCGGCCCGCAGTCGCAGGCGGCTCGGCAGGGGAAGCACCCGGCGAGGCGGGGCGCTCGGGCCGGGATGCGGATGGGGGCGGAAGCCGACCGGCACGGGCCGTTCGTCGTACGCCGCGACCGGCGGGATGATCGGTTGCAGGCCGACGAGCGCGGCCAGCGTGGTCGCCACCTCGTCGGCGCCGGGCCGGTCCTCCGGGCGTTTGGCGAGACAGTGCAGGCACAGGGCGGCGACCTCGGCGGGCATGCCGGGCAGGTCGGGTACGGGCTCGGGGTCCGCGTACAGATGCGCCCGCAACGCCTCGGTGGTGGTCTCGGCGGGCCAGGGCAGCCGCCCGGTGAGCAGCCGGTAGAGGAGCAGTCCGAGCGCGTACACGTCGGCGGCGGGTGCCACCGGGTCGCCGCTGAGCCGTTCCGGTGCCAGGTAGGCGGGCGTGCCGAGCAGGCTGCCGTCCGCGGCGGCGTCGCGCTGCCCGGCCAGGGCGGAGATCCCGAAGTCGACGACCTTTGCGCCGGCGCCGGTGAGCATGACGTTGGCCGGGGTGACGTCGCGGTGCACGATGCCGCGGGCGTGCGCGGTCGCCAGCGCCGACGCGACCTCGGCGACCACGGTGACCGCGCCGCGCCACGGGAACGGGCCCTCGCGGCGCAGCCGGGCGGAGACCGGTTCGCCGTCGTTGAGCTCCATGACCACGTACGGGACGGTCACGCACTCGTCCAGCGGCGACTCCCCGTAGTCGAAGACGCCGGTGATGTGCGGGTGACACAGCCGGGCCGCGGCCAGCGCCTCCTGCCGCAGCCGCGCCCGGAACGCCGCGTCGGCGGCGAGTTGCGGCGACAGCACCTTGACCGCGACCGGGCGGCCGAGGACCTCGTCATAGCCGCGCCACACGACCGACATGCCGCCGGTGCCGAGCCGCTCGATCAGGCGGTATCGGCCACCGACGTGGCCGCCTTCTCGCCCGGTCGCCAGCCACCCCATGTGCCGATTGTGGCCCGAGGGACCGCCCGCCCAGGGTGCGTCTGACGAAATCCCTTCAGATTCAGCCGGCGAGCAACTGGTCGACCGGCGCGTAGTCGTCGGTCAGCACCCGGGCGTCGCCGACGAGGGCGCGCAGGGCCGTTCCGGACACCAGTTCGACCGGCTCGTCGACGAGGTCGAGATGGTTGCGGATCTCGTCGAGCGGCAGCGGGGACCGTGACGCCACGATGACGTAGTTCGCGCTGGTTTCCCCGGCGAAGGCGCCCTTGGGTGCGATCACGGCCACGTGCGGGAAGACGTCGGCGACGGTCGCCAGTTCGGCCCGGATGAAGCGGTGCGGGGGGTAGTCGATGACGTTCTGGGCGTACATGCCGCCGTCGCGCAGGACCCGGGAGACTTCCGCGGCCATCTCGCGGGTGGCGAGGTGCCAGGGCACCACGAGGTGGCCGAACGCGTCGCCGACCACGAAGTCGTAGGACCGGTCGCCCTGCTCGCTCAGCCCGACGCGGGCGTCGCCGACCCGCGTCCGGAGCTGCGGTCCGGTGGTCAGGCCGAGCTCGCGCCGGTCCAGCGTCACCAGGCCGCCGTCCAGCTCGACGACGAGCTGGTCGCTGCCGGGCCGCGTCGCCGCGATGTACGCGGGCACCGTGAAGCCGCCGCCGCCGAGGTGCAGGGCGTCGAGGGGTGCGCCGGCGGACTTCTGGATGTCGACCAGTGCGCCGATCCACTGGATGTACGCGAACTCCAGGTGCGTCGGATCGTCCAGGTCGACGTACGAATGCCGCGCCGAGTTGAGGACCAGCGTCCGCCCGCCGGCCCGGCCGGGATCGGCCTCGACCCGGGCGCAGTGGTAGGCGGTCTCGATGTCGCAGGGCGTCGGCGCGGAGGCGCCCAGCCCGGCGCCGACCAGCCCGACGGTGACCAGCACCGCCCGGGTCTTCGGCTTCCCCGGCTGCGCGAGGCCGGGCTGACGGCGGCGCAGCCACCAGCCGAGCCCGATTCCGGCGACGGCGAGCAGCCCGGCGAGGGTCAGCACGATCCAGCTGCTCGGCATGGCCGCGACGAAGATGAAGCCGGTGCCGAGCGTCGCCGTGATGGCGCCCAGGGTGCCGAAGCTGGAGAGCCGGCCCACCACCTCGCCGGTCCGCCGCAGGTCGCCGAGCTGGAGCTTCACGGTCAGCGGCGTGATCGTGGAGAGCAGGAACGCGGGCAGGAAGACGGCCAGCGCGGCGAGCAGCAGCACGGCCGAGGCCGCCCCGCCGCGGAGCCACTCGCCACCCCAGCGCACGAGCGGCAGCGTGAGGGCCGTGGCGATCGCGCCGAGCAGCAGGGCGGGGGCGAGCAGCACCCGCGGGTCGTGGCGGTCCGCCAGCCTTCCGCCGAGCCAGGTGCCGTACGCGATCGCGGCCAGCGCGATGCCGATCACCGAGCTGCTGACCTGCAGGGTCACCCCGACGTACGGGCCCACGAGACGCAGGGCGACGATCTCGAGCACCAGCACGGCGCCGCTGGCGAAGAAGACGAGAGCGGTGGCCAGGCCGGACGGCAGAGCCCGTGGAGATTCCATCGGCGGATGGTACCGGCGCGAACTGGGGATTCCGGACAGGCCCTACAGCATCGACAGGTGCACGTGGTTGGTGTGTGCCGCAGACGCACTGCCGGAGCCGCTGTAGGAGCGCCACCCGGAGCCGGGCAGCCAGATCTGGCGGTACCAGATCACGTACATCACGCCGAGGCGCTCGGCGTTGTGGACGAAGTACGCGGCGAGGTTGTTGCCGTAGGTGCGGTCGTCCCCGGTGGCGTCGGAGTTCTCGAAGCCGCCGGGCGCCGAGGAGAAGTCGCAGGCCCTGCCCAGCGGATGCTCGCCGGAACTGCGCTGGCTGAAGCAGGACGTGTGGCGTTTGAAGCCGGCCGACTGCGCCTGGCGGAAGGCGTTCAGCAGCCGGGGCGTGACGCACCCGCCGGTGGTCGGGTCGTCGATGGTGCACCGCTCACCGGGCCACGAGCCGTCGGAGTTGCGCGGTGCCGCCTTGGCCAGCGGGGAGTTCGCGTTCACGAAGCCGCCGGCGACCGCTCCGCCGCCGGCCGCGGCGAGGGCGTTCTCCGCCTGCTGCTTCCTCTTGGCCATGACCTTGACCTGGTTGTCCTGCTCTTTGATCTCGAGGGCGATGGCCTTGGTCGCCTTCTCGGCGGTGGAAACGGCGTCCCGGTATCCGACCAGCGCGTGGCCGTCGACCTGCGCCATCTGGTCGAGGCTCAGCATGCGCTCCATCAGCGCGTCGGGCGAGGCGCTGTTGAGCAGCATCGACACGGTGGTGAGGCGGCCCTGCCGGTAGGAGCGGCCGGCGATCTCCTGAACCCGTACCGAAAGTTCGTCGGCCTTGGCCTGCGCCTGCTGGAGGGCGGCCTTCAGCTTGACCTGACGGGCCTTGGAGGCCTGCAGCTTCTGCTTGGCCTGCACGTGCCCCTTGGCCGCCGACTCGAGCTGTGCGCGCAGGGTCTTCGTGCCGCCCTCCTCGTCGGGCTCGGCACGCGCGACCGAGGGCGCGGCGAGCAGCACGAGAATGGCCGCCAGCAACGCGAGAACGGGCTTCGCCCGGCACAGGTGAGTCGCCGCCAAATCTGCCTCCCAAGTGATGAGCGCGGGGAACTCTACCTCGCTCCTGCGGGTGGAAGCAGATTGATCATGTCGCCGAGTAGCCACCATCGACGAAGAGTGTTTGCCCGGTTACCGCAGCGCTGGCGGAACTCGCCAGATAAACCACACAACCGGCAAAGTCCTCGGGTACGCCGTTCCGCCCGATCATCGTCCGCCGCGCGTGCCCGGCGGCCACCGCGGGATCCGCGAAGACCGGCTCGGTCAGCGGGGTGTGCACCACCCCCGGGGCGATCGCGTTGCACGTCACCCCGCGGCCGGACCAGGCCTCCGCCTGCGAGCGGGTCAGGCCCACGAGGCCGGCCTTGGCGGCGCCGTAGGCGCCGCTGTGCCCGTACGCCCGGAAGGCCTGCTGGGAGACGATGTTGATGAGCCGTCCCCAGCCGCGCGCCGCCATGGCCCGGCCGAAGTGCTGCCCGAGCAGGAACGGCGCGGTCAGGTTCGCGGCGAGCGTGAGGTCCCAGTCCTGTTCGGTGAGCTCGTCCAGAGGGGGCCGCCGGTTCACCGCCGCCGCATTCACCAGGATGTCCACGCCGTCGTACCCGGTGACCCGGGCGAGGTCCGCGCGATCCGCCAGGTCCGCGGCGATCGTGTCCACCGCGACACCGTGACCGGTGAGCGCGGCGGCGGTCTCCCGCAGCGGCCCGGGCCGGCGCGCGACCAGCACCACGCGGGCGCCGGCGCGGCCCAACGCGGTGGCCATCGCCCGTCCGATCCCGGAACTGCCGCCGGTCACCATCGCGGTCCGGCCGCGCAGACCGAAGAGCTCGTCGAGGTACGAAGCCATGTGCGCGCCGCCTACGGGGAGAGCAGAGTGCCGCGGACGGTGTGCCAGATGTCGTGGTTCGCCGCGATGAGCAGGCCGCGCTCGGGGTCCGTCGGTCGGTACGCCGAGCCGTCCAGGTGCAGCACCGCGCCGCCGGCCTCGCGCAGGATCAGCGAGCCGGGCGTGTGGTCCCAGGGCAGGATCCGCCAGAAGACCGCGAACTGCTGCTCGTCGGTGGCGACGCACGGGTACTCGTACCCGGCGCAGTGGTGGCCGCCGGTGACCAGGCCCAGCCGGGAGGCGTTCGCGTCGATGCCCGCGCGCAGGTCGTCCGGGAAGTAGTTGCGGGAGATCGAGCCGGTCAGGGCGGGGGCTCCCGGGTCGTCGGAGCGGGTCTTCAGCCGCATTCCGTCGATGTAGGCGCCGCTGCCCGCCTCGGCGACGACCATCCGGTCGTCGGGCACGTCGAGGATCCATCCGGCCGTCGGCTCGCCGTCGCGTACCAGCGCCACCATCACGGCGAAGGGCCGCTTGCCCGCGGCGAAGTTGTTCGTGCCGTCGACCGGGTCCACGAGCCACACCGGGCCGCCGTCGTCGAGGCGCTCCAGGACCGACGGATCGGCGGCGACGGCCTCCTCGCCCACCACGCTCGAGCCGGGCAGCAGCGCGGTCAGCCCCGCCGTCAGCGCCCGCTCGGACTCCTGGTCCGCGACGGTGACGAGGTCGCCGGGCGACTTCTCCTCGATCTCCGAGTCGGTGAGCCGGCGCCACCGCGGCAGCACGATCGTCCGCGCGACCTCCCGCACCAGCTCGGTCACCCGGTCGATCATGTCGTCACGCACGCGGTGGCAGCTTCACGACGCTGACGAAGAAGTCGTCGATCTGGCGGATCACCGAGATGAACCGGTCGAAGTCCACCGGCTTGGTCACGTACGCGTTCGCGTGCAGTTGATAGCTGCGCAGGATGTCCTCGTCGGCGGCGGACGTGGTGAGCACCACGACCGGGATGCGGCAGAGCTCGTCGTCCTTCTTGATCTCCGCGAGCACCTCCCGGCCGTCGCGACGCGGCAGGTTGAGGTCGAGCAGGATCAGGTCCGGGCGTACGGCGTCGGCGTACTGACCCTCGCGGCGCAGGTACGACAGGGCCTCGGCGCCGTCGGAGACCACCGTGAGCCGGTTGCGGACCTTGTGCTCCTCGAACGCCTCCTGCGTCATGAGCACGTCGCCCGGGTCGTCCTCCACGAGCAGCACCTCGATGGGCGTCCCATCTGCGCGAATGGCTCCGGTCATGCGCCGACCTCTTTCAGTTTCTCCTGCACCGGGATCCCGGCCACCAGGGGCAACGTGAACCAGATGGAGGTGCCTTCGGTGACGTCGAGATCGAGCCAGATCCGGCCGCCATGATATTCGACGATCTTCTTGACGATGGCCAGTCCGATCCCGGTGCCCTCGTAGGCGTCCCGCCCGTGCAGGCGCTGGAAGATCACGAAGACCTTGTCGGCGAACTCGGCCTCGATGCCGATGCCGTTGTCGCGGACGTTGATGCGCCACTCCTCCTCGTCCCGCTCGGCGGTCACCGTGACGACCGGCGGCACGTCCGGGCGGCGGAACTTGAGGGAGTTGCCGATCAGGTTGACGAACAGCGTGGTGAGCAGCGGCTCCTCGCCCTCGACCGTCGGCAGGTCGGTCCAGGTGATCCGGCCGTCCTCCCCGGTGCGGACCTCGAGCTGCGACCTCACCTCGGTCAACACCCGGTCGAGGTCGACGTCGGTGAAGCCCGCGGTGAGCCGCCCGATCCGGGAGAACGCCAGCAGATCGTTGATCAGCCGCTGCATGCGCTGCGCGCCGTCGACCGCGAATGCGATGTACTGGTCCGCGCGCTCGTCGAGCTGCCCCGCGTAACGGCGCTGGAGGAGCTGGCAGAAGCTGGCCACCTTGCGCAGCGGCTCCTGCAGGTCGTGCGAGGCCACGTACGCGAACTGCTCGAGGTCGCGGTTGGAGCGGGTCAGCTCCTCCGCCTGGATCTTGAGCTGCTCGTTGACCCATTCGATCTGCCGGCGGGCCTCGCGCACCTCGGTGAGCTCGGCGGCGATCTGCCTGCGCATGCCGTCCACATTGTCGGCGAGCTCACGCAGCTCGGGCGAACCGGAACTCGTGATGTGCTTGTCGAAGTCGCCGTCCGCCACCTCGCGCACCTGCGTCGCCAGGTCGGTCACCGGGCGGCTCACCATCCGGTCGAGGAGCAGCAGCAGCGCCACCCCGGCGATGACGATGATCGCGGCGGCGGCGATCTGGATCGCGACCATGCGCCGGCTGGTCTCCTTCGCCTGCGCCGCGGACCGGTCGCGCAACACGCCGATGTCGGTCTGCATCTTCTGGATGGAGGACCGCAGCGCGTCGAACTCCGCCGTGCTGCCGGCCTCCACCAGCGCCTGCCCGGCCTCCGGCCCCTGGGTGCGGACGGCGTCGACGATCGGCTCGGCGACGTTGCGGTGCCAGGCGTCGATCCGCTGCCGCACGTGCGCCAGGTCGGCCCGGATGGTGTCGTCCAGCGGGCCCGACCTCAGATATCCGTCGATCTGCGCGGTGATCTCCTGCTCGTCGGCGATGCCGTCACGGTACGGCTGGAGGTTCACCTCACGACCGGTGATCGCATACCCGCGGATGCCGGTCTCCTGGTTGAGCACGGCGGTGCTGAGCCGCTCCCCCGCCGCGCGCATCGGGGTGGCCCGGCTGACGACGTCGTCGAGTTGCCGGCTGTTGCCCGCGGCGGTGAGCGCGGCGACCACGCCGAGGCCGGCGAGCAGCAGTCCGACGGTCACGCACAGGGCAAGCACCCGGCCGCGCAGCGTCCAGGCCGAGACCCGCAGCAGGTTCACCGCCCACCGCCGCGCGAGATCAGCAGCATCGCCACGTCGTCGGCCAGCGGGCCGCCGTTGCCCTGCTCGGCGCGGCCGACGAGCCACGCCGGCAGTGCGGCGAGCGGCACGTCCCGCGCGTCCGGCTGGGCGAGCAGTCCGCAGAGGCCCTCCACATCGAGCCGTTCGTTGCCGTTGCCGGTGTGTCCCTCGATCAATCCGTCGGTGTACATCAGCAGGGACCAGTCATCGCCGGAGAACTCCACGTCGGTCGCGGGGGTGGGGGTGGGGCGTACGCCGAGCACGATGCCCGTCCGCGCGGTGACCGCGGCGGCCTTGCCGCCGGAGAGCAGCACCGGCGGGGGGTGCCCGGCCAGGCGTACCGTGGCGCGATCGCCGGCGAGGTCGAGGGAGACCATCGCCACCGTCGCGAAGACCTCCCGTGCCCGCCGCTCGGTCATCAAAACCTGTTCGAGGGAGGCCAGAATCTGCTCCTCGGGCACGCCCGCGAGCACCAGTGCCCGCCAGGCGACCCGGAGCTCGACACCGAGCGCGGCCTCGTCGACGCTGTGCCCGCAGACATCCCCGACGATCACGTGCAGCTTGCTGTCGCCGACCTGGACGACGTCGAAGAAGTCGCCGCCGAGCAGGCCCATGGCACGGCCGGAGCGATAGAAGGTGTGCACGGCCACTTCGGTGGTCTTCATCAGCGGCTGGGGCAGCAGGCCGCGCTCGAGCCGGGCCGACTCGGCCTGGCGCAGCTCGGCCTCGCGCAGCCGCTGGGCATTCTCGTCGGCCCGCTTGCGCTCGACGGCGTAGCGCAGCGCCCGCACCAGCAGGACGCCGTCGACCTGGCCCTTCACCAGGTAGTCCTGGGCGCCCTCGGCCACCGCCTGGACGCCGAGGTGCTCGTCGGAACGCCCGGTGAGCACGCAGACCGCCGCGCTGCCGGCCAGGGCGAGCAGCTTGCGCAGGCCGTCGATGCCCTCGGCATCGGGCAGGCCGAGGTCGAGCAGCACGCACTGGACCCCGCGCATCATGTCCCGCGCCTCGCGCAGGGTGGTCGCGATGCGCAGGTCGAACGACGCGCCGGCCTCCGCAAGCAGCTCACGGACCAGGAACGCGTCGCCCTCGTCATCCTCCACGAGCAGGATCCGGAGACGCTCCGGCGCCACGGCAGGTCGGGGAGCGGTCACCTCGGTCACGATCTCACCCCACCCGGCGTCGGACCGTGAGCGGCGTGCGGGGCGGCGGCACCTCGGCGGGGACGCTTGATGGCTGAACTCCTTCGGGCATGACCCGCTGATCGTCCATGACCGGTCGCGGGCGCACAACACCGGCCACCCCGTCCCGGCGCCGCGGCCGCATCCGGGCGACGCAGAGTGACGATGCGACGGTCATGCCGATGGACCGTAGGACGGATCCTCGGCGACCCGGCGGGCGTGCCGGGCGATGACCTCGCCGAGGATGCCGTGCAACCGGCCGCAGTCGAGGCAGTGCAGGTTCTCGTCGAGCCGGCGGCCGCCGCAGGCGATGCAGGATCCCCGGTCCTCGGGGTCGCGGTACGCCTCCAGCGCCCGGCACATCGCGCGGACCACATGGTCGCCGAGCTGGAACGTCGCCTCGCCGAGCGCGGTACGCAGGCCGAGCACCGCCACCGGCCCGGCCTCGGGCGCCGGATCGTACGGTGCCACCCGCTCGACGAACTCGGCGACGACGGCGGCGGGGTCGAGCGGGGCTGTCACGGGTCCCAAGTTAAGCCACCGGGCCGGAAGATCGCTCGGCCAGGTCGCCGTCGAGTGGGAAGCCGGGTCGCTGTCCCCGTGCGAAGCTAGGCATCTGTCGCGTGCGAGCCGAGGAGATCGTATGAGGGGCGTGCCGACGATCGAGGCCGCGGACCGCACGCCGGCGCGTCCCGTACGCCGGGGCTGGGCGGCCCTGGCCGCGGTGCTCGCCCTGGCGGCGACCGGCGTCCTCGCGGCCCAGTCGGTGCGCCCGCCCGCCGCCCTTGCCCCGGACGCCCCGGTCGCGGAGTTCAGTGCGGGCCGCGCGTTCGCGCACGTACGCACGATCGCCGCCGAGCCGCACGTGGCCGGCAGCGCGGCCAACGACGCGGTCCGCGCCCACCTGCTGACCACCCTGCGCGGTCTCGGCCTCTCACCCGAGGTGCAGGACACGGTCACCGCGCAGGGCGCCCGGCTGTCCTCGAGCGCCGGGGGCGTCGGAATGGCCCGGGTACGCAACGTGGTCGCGCTCTGGCCGGGCACCGCCTCCACCGGCCGGATCTTCCTGGTGGCGCACTACGACTCGGCGCAGACCGGGCCGGGCGCCAACGACGACGCCGCCGGTACCGCGGCGATCCTCGAGGCCGCCCGCGCCCTGACCAGCGGCCCGAGGCTGCGCAACGACGTGGTGTTCGTGCTGACCGACGCCGAGGAGGCGTGCCTGTGCGGCGCGCAGGCCTTCGTCGAGCAGCACCCGCTGGCCCGCGCACGCGGCGTGGTGCTCAACCTCGAGGCCCGCGGCAGCGCCGGGCCGGCCATCATGTTCGAGACCGCCGCCGCCAATGCCGCCCTGGTCGGCGTCTTCGCCGGCGCTCCGGAGCCGGTGGGCACGTCATTCGCGGTCGAGGTCTACCGCCGGCTGCCGAACAACACGGATTTCACCGCGTTCCGCGAGCACGGCTTCACCGGCCTCAACAGCGCGTACATCGACGGCGCGGCGGTGTACCACGCGCCGATGGACACGCCGGACTCGATGGACATCGACAGCCTCCAGCACCACGGCGTCAACGTCCTGGCGCTCACCCGCGACCTGGGCAACCGCGATCTGCCGGGGCTGCGCTCGACCGGCGACGCGACGTACTTCCCGGTTCCCGGGGCGCTCGTGCACTACCCCAGCTCGTGGACCTGGCCCCTGGCGGCGGCCGCCCTGCTGGCGGTGCTCGTCCTCGGCTGGCTGGCGCGTCGGCGCGGGATGGCCACGGCACCCCGCCTGCTCGGCGCCTTCGGGCTCGCCCTGGTGCCGGTCCTGGCCGTCCCGGCGCTCGCCCAGCTCCTGTGGATCACGATCAAATTCATCCGTCCCGGGTACGCGGAAATGCCGATCGACCCGTACCGCCCGTGGTGGTATCGGCTCGCGATCCTGGCCCTCACCGCGGCCGTGGTCTGCGCCTGGTACGCGCCGCTGCGCCGCCGGCTCGGACCCGCCGCCCTGGTGGTCGCCGGCCTCGCGTGGGCCGCGGTGCTCGGCCTCGTCCTCGC
This sequence comes from Couchioplanes caeruleus, assembly GCF_003751945.1. NCBI lineage: Bacteria > Bacillati > Actinomycetota > Actinomycetes > Micromonosporales > Micromonosporaceae > Couchioplanes > Couchioplanes caeruleus. The sequence continues at coordinate 3,544,440 of NZ_RJKL01000001.1, forward strand.
CGCCCTGGCGCCGGGAGGGTCGTACCTCACCGCCCTGCCGGCGCTGGCGGGCGGCGTGGCGGGCATCGCCGCCGTGCTGCTGCGCGGCGGCGGGCGGGGGCCGCTCGGCGGCTGGGCACCGGTCCTGGCCGTGACGCTCGGCGCGGCGGCCGCAACGGTCGTACTGCTGCCGGCCATGCTCATGTTCTTCCCGGCCATGGGCATGAACCGGGCGGCGGCCGGCGCGGTCTTCGCCGTCCTGCTGGCGATGGTGCTGCTACCGGTGGTCGACCTGCTCCACCCGGAGGCGGGCGGCCAGCGCGGCCTCGACGCCCTGCGTGCCCGCCGGCGCGGCGCCCTGCCGGCCCTCGCCGCCACCGTGGCCCTGGTCGTCTGCACGGCGGCCGGCCTCGCCACCGACCGCTTCGATCGCACGCATCCGGCGCCCACCCACCTCATGTACGCGCTGGACGCCGACACCAACCAGGCGCGCTGGCTGAGCGAGTCGCGCACCCCGTCCGCCTGGACCGCCCAGTACGTCGGCGGTGATCCCGCCCCCGTCACCGACACGCTGCCGGGCTTCGGCGACGAGAAGCTGCGCAGCGGCCCCGCCCTGCCGGCCGCCCTGCCGGCACCCGCGCTCACGAAAATCGCCGACACGACCACGGGCGATCGGCGGACGGTGACTCTCACGCTCGTCCCGCAGCGACCGGTGCGCCTGGTGACGCTGCATGTGGGAGCGCAGGCGCGGGTGCTGTCGGCGACGGCCGGCGCTCGCCCGGTGCCGGTCGCTCGGACGGACGGCGCCTGGGGCTTCGGGTTCGTCTTCCACGCCCCGCCGGCGGCCGGCATCGAGGTGACGCTGACCGTGCCGGTGGGTGCGCCGCTGAGGCTGCGCGCCATGGACGCGAGCGACGGGCTCACGGCCCTTCCCGGCTTCCGGCCCCGTCCGGCCGACGTCGGCGTGGTCGGCTCGCACAGCTCCGAGATGCTCGCCGTCGCGAAGACCTACACGTTCTAGCTAGCGCCCGCGGCCGCGGCGGCCCGCCGGCGCGTCGAACCGGAAGTGGACGAACAGCCGCCCCCAGTTGTCCCCGTCCTTCTCGACGCGGTGGTAGAGCTGCTTGATCTCCTTCTGGTCCAGGAAGCGCAGCACCTTCTTCTTGAGCTGCCCGCTGCCCTTGCCGGGGATGATCTCGACCAGGCTCGCCTTCTTCTGGATCGCCTCGTCGATGATGCCGCGGAGCGCCTTGTCGATCTCGGTGCCCTTGTTGAAGATGTCGTGGAGATCCAGCTTGAGCTTCACGTCGGCAGCCTACTCAGCCCCGGGACCGGCGCGGCCACCGTTCTTGCCGACCCACGCCTCGACCCGGCGCAGGGCCTCTTCGTAGTCGTCGTGGCGCTTCATCGCCGCCGCGAGCCGCAGGTGTGGCAGGGCCTCGCGGAATCGGCCGGCCCGTTCCAGGGTCCGGCCGAGGACGTGGTGCGCGTAATGATCCGAGGGGTCCCGCTCGATCAGCGCTCGGAGCTGGGTCTCCGCCCCCGCCAACTGCGCCGAGTTGAAGTAGGCGCGGGCGAGGAGCTGGCGTACCGCCGTGTTGTGCGGTTCCGCCTCGACGATCGGCTCCAGGAGGCGGGCCGCGCCGAGCGGGTCTCCGGACTCGAACACGACGGTCGCCCTGCGGTACTCCTCGAGAAGATCCACGACTCCGCTCCCCCTGCTCGCGCCGCCGGCTTCGACCAACGCTGGCACAACCGCGGCCGAACGGCGAACGTCCAGACCGCAGCATCGGCGACAATTCACCCGATTCTGCAACCAGGACGAGCTGCGCGACGCGAGCGCCGCCGTACGGGGCCGGCTCACGCGCGAAGCCCGGCCCGGGCGGGCGAGCGGCACCTGGGACACGGACGTCACCCCGTGGTTCGCCGGGTGGATCGTCGGGCTGGAGCTGGACCCGTCCGGGACCCACGCCTCCGACCGGCGCAACACCGCCGCACCGGCCGCACGCGGCCGTTACTTCCGCAGCACCGCCGCCGCCTCGCCCACCGAACGCTGGCTGGCCGCACGGATGGACGAGCTGGCCGGATACGAGGCGGCTCAGGGGCTGAGCCAGCCGATCGCCTTCGTCGACTGGCCGACCACCGACCCGCTGCGGCACCCGGAGGAGCCCCTCCCGCGCGGGTGGACGAGTCGTACGTGAATCTGCGCGTCGGCCTCGCCGGCCGGATCGGTGACGTGGACGAACTGGAACCGGGTCGACGCCACCGAGCGGCTCAAGGACGGCGTCGAACTGTTCCGCGACGCGGCGCTGGAGACTGCGGAGCCCTGACGAGCAGGGCGACCAGCCCGCCGCCGAGCAGCATCGTGCCGATGGCGACCAGGGCGACCGGGCTCAGGCCGGTCAGCGGCAGCCCGCCGCCGGCGCCCGGCTGCAGCTCCCGGCGCGGCGGGGCGGCACCGAGGGGATCGGGCGCGACCGCGACCGGCGTCGCCGTGACGAAGTCGCCGACCCGCATGCCGTCGCTGGTCTTGACCACCACGGCGACGTCGTACTCCTGGCCGTTGCGCAGACCTGTCAGGTCGCAGCCCTGGGCCGTGAGCGCCGGGAGCGTGCACCCGGCCTCGTGACCGGCGGTCGTCACCCAGACGTACTCGAACTGCCCGCTGCCCAGGTCGGCCGGCGGACGCCAGGAAACCCGCAGGCCGCCGTCGAGGGCACGCACCTGCACGCCGGTCGCCGCGGCGGGTGCGCGCGGCAGGCCCTCGACCCGCACGGGTACGGCGGAGAACGCGGTGCCCCCCGCCCCGAGCTGGCCGTCGGCGCCCGACCCCCAGCAGAACGTGTACCCGCGGGCGTCGACGGCGCAACTGTGCGCGCTGCCCGCGTCGATGCCGGTCAGCTCCGCGTCCACCTCGACCCCCGTGGGCGCGGTCCGGCCGGCCGTACGCCCGTGACCCAGCCGCCCGCCGCCGCCGCCGTCGCCGCCGCCGTCGCCCCAGCAGTACGCCCGCCCGCCGCGGTCGATGCCGCACGCGTGAGCGGCACCCGCGCTGATCGCGGCGAACGGGCCCGCCCGCCGGGCCGTGGCACCCCAGCAGTACGCCGCGCCGTCCGCGTCCAGGGCGCAGGCCTGCCGGCCACCGGCCGCCACCTCGCGCACCTTGCCCCCGGTGGTGACCGCCGCGGGCGCGGACCGCTCCTCGCCTCCGGCCGGGTCGGCGCCCCAGCAGTACACCGAGCCGCCCGCGGTCGCGACGCACGTGGTGTCGCCACCCGCCGCGATGTCCACGATCTCGTCGGTCCGGCCTCCCGTGCGCACCCGCACCGGCGTGGCCGAGCGGCTCGTGCCCGGCACGCCGAGCTGTCCACGCGATCCGTCGCCCCAGCACCACGCGGCGCCCTCGTCGTCGGCGGCGCAGGTGTGCCGGGAGCCGGTCGCGATCATCACGAGGGTCCGGCCGCGCAGCGCCTCGACCGGGTGCGGCGCGTCCCGGTCGGTGTGCGCGCCGTCGCCGAGCTGGCCCGCGGAGTCGTCGCCCCAGCAGTACGCCGTGCCGCCGGTGTCGATGGCGCAGGTGTGTGCCCGGCCGGCGTCGGCCCGTACGGCGTTGCGCAGCGCCTTGACGGGCTCGGCGAAACCGTGCCGCCGGGCGCCGTCGCCGAGCTGGCCGGAGGAGTCGTTCCCCCAGCAGTACACGTCGCCCAGGCTTGTGATCATGCACGAGTGCGCCCCGCCGGCGGCCACGGCGGCCGTACCGGCGCTCGCGATCCGCATCGTGTCGACCGTGACACCGGGCGGGTACGTTCCCGCCGCCGCGGCCGGCGACCCGGGGATCGCGGCCAGGACCAGCGCCGCGACGGCCCCTGCGAGACGGCCCAGTCGCACCTGCTTCTCCCACTCACCCGCCCGACACAACGCGGGAATTATGCTCATTATCGCGGTATTAGTGCGGTTTGACACGCAGTGTCGGGTCCCCGCGCGAAAGCCGTGGTCCCGCCGGCGGCGGATACACAGGTGTTACACAGGAAGCGGAAAGGCGTCGCAAAGCGAGCCCCACGACAGTTAGGGCATGACGATGGCGAACGCAGCCCCCAGCGACGATCTCCGGCGGCCCGACGGCAGCCCGGTTCGGGTCCTCGTGGTCGACGACGAGCCGACCCTGGCCGAACTCCTGTCGATGGCGCTGCGCTACGAGGGCTGGGAGGTGCGCAGCGCGGGCGACGGGCAGGCGGCCGTCCGTACCGCACGGGACTTCCGCCCGGACGCCGTCGTCCTCGACATGATGCTCCCCGACCTCGACGGGCTCGAGGTGCTGCGCCGGCTGCGCGGCGAGACGCCCGAGGTGCCGGTGCTCTTCCTGACCGCCAAGGACTCCGTCGAGGACCGCATCGCCGGCCTCACCGCCGGCGGCGACGACTACGTCACCAAGCCGTTCAGTCTGGAAGAGGTCGTCGCCCGGTTGCGCGGCCTGATGCGCCGGATGGGCCGCTCACCGATGCGCACCGACTCCGAGCTCATCGTCGGCGACCTCACCCTCGACGAGGACAGCCACGAGGTACGCCGCGGCGGCGACCTCGTCACCCTGACGGCCACGGAGTTCGAGCTGCTGCGCTACCTCATGCGCAACCCCCGACGGGTGCTCAGCAAGAGTCAGATCCTCGACCGCGTGTGGAACTACGACTTCGGCGGCCAGGCCAACGTGGTCGAGCTCTACATCTCGTACCTGCGTAAGAAGATCGACGCGGGCCGCAACCCGATGATCCACACCATGCGCGGCGCAGGCTACGTCCTCAAGCCGGCGGACTGACATGACGGACGCCGCCCCGGCGGTTCGCTGGCGTTCCCCGGCGGGCCGGTCGCTCCGTACCCGCCTGATCGCCCTCATGGTCGTCCTGCTCACCGTGCTGGGCCTGGTCGTCGGCGCCACCGCCGAGATCTACCTCCACAAGGTCCTCTACGACCGCCTCGATTCCCAGCTCCGGGTGACTGCGGATCGTGCACAGAGGCGGCCGCCCGGCCCGCCTGGTCAAGGCCCTCGCCCTGGTGGCGGCCCGTTCGGTAACAGGGTGCCGGCCGGCGCTCCCCCCGACTCCATCTTCCTCGTCTTCGCCACCGCCCGTCCCCTGGACGGAGGCATCGTCACGGTGCGCACCGACGACGAGGGCTTTCTCGTCCCCGGGTACCGGAACCTTCCCGAGGCGATGGTGACCCGGCTGAGCGCGATCACGCCGAACGGCGACCCGGCCGACATCGACCTGGGCGATCTCGGTGACTACCGCGTGCTCGCCACGACCACCGACGACGGCATGGTCGTGGCCGCGGTGCCGCTCTCCGAGACCCGGGACACGCTGCTGGCCGTCGCGGGCGTGACCGGAGCAGCCGTGCTCCTGGCGCTGGTCGCGGCCGGGTGGGCCGGGGCCGTCATCATCCGGCGCAATCTCAGGCCGCTGAGCCGAGTCGCCGCCACCGCGACCAAGGTGTCCGAGCTGCGGCTCGACCGAGGTGAGGTGGAGCTCGCCCAGCGTGTGCCCGAGTCCGACACCGACCCGCGTACCGAGGTCGGCGCCGTCGGCGCCGCGCTCAACCGGATGCTCGACCACGTCGGGAGCGCGCTCGAGGCGCGGCACGCCAGCGAGACACAGGTACGCCAGTTCGTGGCCGACGCGAGCCACGAGCTGCGGACCCCGCTCGCGGCGATCCGCGGCTACGCCGAGCTGAGCCGCCGCAGCCGGCAGCCGGTGCCGGAGGAGATCGGGCACGTGCTGCGCCGGGTGGAGTCGGAGGCGGGCCGGATGACCGCGCTGGTCGAGGATTTGTTGCTGCTCGCCCGGCTGGACGCCGGGCGGCCGCTGGCACACGACCCGGTGGATCTGACGATGCTGGTGGTGGACGCGGTCAGCGACGCGCACGCGGCCGGTCCGCGCCACGACTGGCAGCTCGACCTGCCCGAGGAGCCGGTGACGGTGACCGGCGACGGCCAGCGCCTGCATCAGGTGCTCGTCAATCTGCTGGCCAACGCCCGTACGCACACTCCCGAGGGCACCACCGTCGTCGTGGGTGTCGCCGCCGAGGCCGACGCCGCGGTCCTGCGGGTGACCGACGCGGGCCCCGGCATCCCGGCGGAACTGCGGCCGCACATCTTCGAGCGCTTCGCCAGGGGCGACAGCTCCCGCTCGCGCGCGGCGGGCAGCACCGGTCTGGGCCTGTCGATCGTGCACGCCGTGGTCACGGCGCACGGCGGCTCGGTCGGCGTCGACAGCGTCCCCGGGCGCACGCAGTTCACCGTGCGGCTGCCGCTGACGCCGGCGCTACCAGCCGAGGCGGATGCCGTCCATCAGCACGTCCCGGAGGTCGTCCAGTAGCGCACCGGCCGCGTCGCCGTCGGAGACGTGCAGCTCCAGCGGGACCGACTCGCGGTCGCGGCCGACCAGGACGTCCAGGGCGCACAGCGCCCGGCCCGCCATCTCGCTGGTCACCCCGGTGATCGCGGCGGCCCGGAGGCGGTCGTCGAGCCACGGTCTGCCCTGGGCGCCGGGCAGGCCCGCCGCTATCGCCGCGATCGCCGCGAGCGCCTGCACCGGCGGGATCTCGCCGAGGAGGACCTGGGGCGTCTCCCAGACCCGCAGCACCACCACGGACACCGCCTGACGGCGCTCCGCCGGGGCCAGATCGGACAGGCCGTCGAGCAGGTGTGCCGGGCTCGCGTTGTTCATGCGTCTCATGTCAGCACACGCAACTTGCATGTGCCCATACCCCGGCTGACGGACAAAGTCCGCCGCTGATGGGCTACCATGGCGGCGTGTCCCGTTGGTATTCGTGGTTTACGAGGCCGGCTCCGCCGGTGTCTCGGCCATGAGTTCATGACCTGAGACACCCCCGCAGGGCCGGCAGAGGCAGCGACCAGAGTCGCTGCCTTTTCGTTTGCAACGAGCCGGCCCAGGCCCCGGGGACGCCGGCCCCGGGAAGAGCCGGCGGAGAAGGATGACTGTCGTGACCGTCCCCGAGGTACAGCGCGTCAGCGACCACCGCATCGAGCGCATGGTGCCGCTGATGAGCCCCGCCCTGCTCCACCACGAGCTGCCGCTCACCCACGAGCTCTCCGCAAGCGTGCTGGACAGCCGCCGCCAGGTGGAGGCCGTCCTTGACGGCCGAGATCCGCGCCTGCTGGTCGTCGTCGGCCCCTGCTCGGTGCACGACCCGGACGCCGCGGGCGAATACGCGGACCGCCTCGCCGCCGAGCGGGAACGGCTCGCCGACGACCTGCTCATCGTGATGCGGGTCTACTTCGAGAAGCCGCGCTCGACCGTGGGCTGGAAGGGTCTGATCAACGACCCGGCCCTGGACGGCACCGGCGACGTCGGCCGCGGCCTGCGGATCGCCCGCTCCCTGCTGCTGCAGGTGCTCGAGCGGGGCCTGCCGGTGGCGGTGGAGTTCCTCGACCCGATCACCCCGCAGTACATCGCCGACACCGTGGCGTGGGGCGCGATCGGCGCCCGTACGGTGGAATCGCAGGTCCACCGCCAGCTCTCCTCGGGTCTGTCCATGCCGATCGGCATGAAGAACCGTCCCGACGGGAGCATCTCCACGGCGATCGACGCCATCAACGCGGCCGCCGCGCCGCACGTCTTCCCCGGCATCGACGTGTCCGGCACGCCGGCGATCATGCACACGAGCGGCAACCCCGACTGCCACCTGGTGCTACGCGGCGGCAAGGGCCCCAACTACGGCGCCGAGGACGTCCGGGCGGCGCTCGGCCTGCTCGCCGCCGCCGGCCTGCCCGAGCGGGTCGTGATCGACTGCTCGCACGGCAACAGCGGCAAGGACCACCTGCGCCAGCCGATCGTCGCCGACGACGTCGCCGCTCAACTCGAGGCCGGTCAGCGGGGCATCCGCGGGGTGATGCTGGAGAGCTTCCTGGTGCCGGGACGCCAGGACCTCGGCGGCGAGCTCACGTACGGCCAGAGCGTGACGGACGCGTGCATGGGCTGGGAGCCGACCGTGGGCGTGCTGGAGCGGCTGGCCGCGGCCTCCGCCAAGCGACGCACCGGCTTCACAGGGGGCGCACAGTAACGACACAAGGGTCCGACAGCCGGGCGGCCGAGAGTACGAGGGTCAGTGCTTTCGCCTGCTTAAGGACCCTTGATGACCTCGACGTTGCCCGTACCTCCGATCGTGGCGCCGGTGGACCCGCCGGCCGATCTCGGGGCGCGCCCCCGGTCCCGCCGGTCCGCGTTGCTGCGTGGCCGCGTGGCCGACGCGCCCTGGGTCAGGCCAACGCTGCTGGCCCTGCTCGTGCTCACCGGCGTCCTCTACCTCTGGGGCCTCGGGGCGTCCGGGTGGGGTAACGCCTTCTACTCGGCGGCGGTGCAGGCCGGCTCGGAGAGCTGGAAGGCGTTCTTCTACGGCTCCTCGGACGCGGCCAACTCGATCACCGTCGACAAGACGCCGGCCTCCCTGTGGATCATGGCGCTGTCGGTACGGATCTTCGGCCTGAGCTCCTGGAGCATCCTGGTGCCGCAGGCGCTCCTGGGCGTCGCCACGGCCGGCCTGCTCTTCGGCACGGTCCGCCGCTGGTACGGCCCGGCCGCCGGCCTGATCGCGGGCGCGGTGTCGGCGCTGACCCCGGTCGCCGTGCTGATGTTCCGCTTCAACAACCCGGACGCGCTGCTCGTGCTGCTCATGGTGGCCGGCGCGTACGCGACGGTCCGCGCCGTCGAAAACGGCTCCACGAAGTGGCTCGTGCTCGCCGGGACGTTCGTCGGCCTCGGCTTCCTGACCAAGATGCTCCAGGCGCTGCTGGTCGTGCCCGCGTACGCCCTCGCCTACCTGATCGCCGGACCGCCGAAGCTCGGTAAGCGCATCGGGCAGCTCCTGCTCGCCGGGCTGGCGCTGATCCTCTCCGCCGGCTGGTACATCGGACTCGTCGAGCTGGTGCCGGCCTCGATGCGGCCGTACATCGGCGGGTCGCAGAACAACAGCCTGCTCGAGCTGACGCTGGGCTACAACGGCCTGGGCCGGCTCAACGGCAACGAGACCGGCGGCGTCGGCGGCGGTGGCGGCTGGGGCGAGACCGGGATCCTGCGCATGTTCGACACCGCGCAGGGCGGTCAGATCTCCTGGCTGCTGCCGGCCGCTCTCATCGTGCTGGTCGCCGGCCTGGTGCTGACCCTGCGCGCCGCCCGCACCGACCGGCTCCGCGCCGGGCTGATCCTCTGGGGCACCTGGCTCATCGGCACCGGCCTGGTCTTCAGCTTCATGCAGGGCATCTTCCACGCGTACTACACCGTGGCGCTCGCACCGGCGGTCGGCGCGGTGGTCGGCATGGGTGCGGCGCTGCTGTGGCGCTCGCGCCGCAACCCGTTCGCCTCGCTCACATTGGCGGCGGCGATCGGGGTGAGCGCCTGGTGGTCGTGGCACATGCTCGGCCGGAGCCCGGAGTTCCTGCCGTGGCTGCGCTGGGTCGTGCTGGTCGGCGGCATCGTGGCGGCGCTGGGTGTGCTGGCCTCGCTGCGGCTTCGGATCGCTCTGGCCAGTGCGGGCGTCGCGCTCGCGGCGGTGCTGGCCGGTCCGGCGGCGTATGCGGTGCAGACCGCGTCCGAGCCGCACACCGGCTCGATCCCGTCGGCCGGACCGGCGACGCAGGGCGGCGGCTTCGGCCCGGGCGGCGGACGCGACGGCATGCGCGGCGGCGCACCGGGGGGCCGGGTTCCCGGCGGCTTCCCCGGCGGAGGCTTCCCGGGTGGAGGCACCCCCGGCGGCCCGCCCGGCGGCACCGCACCCGGCGGCACCGCACCCGGCGGCACCGCACCCGGCGGCGCTTCCCAGGGTGGCGCCGCGGCTCAGGGCCGCGGCGCTCGCGGCGGCGGCATGGGCGGACTGCTGAACGCGGCCACCGTGAGCGACGAACTGAAGGCTCTGCTGGACGCGGACGCCGACCGGTACACCTGGGTCGCGGCGGCGGTCGGCTCACAGAACGCCTCGGGCTACCAGCTCGCCACCGAGGACCCGGTCATGGCGATCGGCGGATTCAACGGCAGCGACCCGTCACCGACCCTCGCGCAGTTCCAGCAGTACGTCGCCGAAAAGAAGATCCACTACTTCATCGGCGGCGGTGGGTTCGGCGGCCGGGGCGCCGGCAACGGTGGCGGCAGCTCAAGCTCGCAGATCGCCGAGTGGGTGGCGGCGAACTACACGGCAACGACGGTCGGCGGAGTGACGCTCTACGACCTGACCGCGCAGTGATCCCACACGACGACGACCGGCAGGTGGCTCCCGGAACCGGGGGCCGCCTCGCGGCGTTCACCGGCCGCTGTCCGCCAGGCACTCACAGGCCGGGCACAGGATCGCCACACACCGGGCAAAGCCGCGAAGCCGACCTTGGTGGCATGAGCCTTTCCACACTGCCCTCACCCGCTTCCGGCCCGGTCGAGATCGCCGCACCCGTGCTCGACGTCGTCGTCCCGGTCTACAACGAGGAGATAGACCTCGAGCCCTGCGTACGCCGGTTGCACGCGTACCTGGCGGCCGAGTTCCCGTACCGGTTCCGGATCACGATCGCCGACAACGCCAGCACCGACGCGACGGCGGCGGTGGCGCGCCGGCTCACCCGGACGCTGCCCGGCGTCAGCTCGGTCCGCCTGACGGAGAAGGGCCGGGGCCGCGCCCTCAAGCACGTGTGGACCCGGTCGGACGCCGCGGTACTGGCCTACATGGACGTCGACCTGTCGACCGACCTCGGCGCGTTGTTGCCGCTGGTCGCCCCGCTGATCTCCGGCCATTCGGACCTGGCCATCGGCTCGCGGCTGGCCCGCGGCTCGCGCGTCGTCCGCGGCGCCAAGCGCGAGTTCATCTCCCGCAGCTACAACCTGATCCTGCGCGGCACCCTCTCCGCCCGCTTCTCCGACGCCCAATGCGGCTTCAAGGCGATCCGCGCGGAAGTGGCCGGGCGGCTGCTGCCGATGGTCGAGGACACCGGCTGGTTCTTCGACACCGAGATGCTGGTCCTGGCGGAGCGTGCCGGCCTGCGCATCCACGAAGTGCCGGTGGACTGGGTCGACGACCCGGACAGCCGCGTCGACATCGTGGCCACGGCGATGGCGGACCTGCGCGGCATCGCCCGGCTCACCCGCGCCCTCGGCACCGGCCGGCTGCCGCTGGCCGCACTGCGCGAGCGGTTGGGCCGCAACCCCCTGCCCGTCGCGGGAGTCCCGGCCGGACTGACCGGGCAGTTGCTGCGCTTCGCCGCCGTGGGCGTGGCCAGCACCCTGGCCTATCTGGCCCTCTACGCGATCCTGCGCACCGGCTACGTTCTCAGTGGGCGAACCTGATCGCCCTGCTGGTCACCGCGATCGCCAACACCGCCGCCAACCGGCGCCTCACCTTCGGCGTACGGAGATCCGGCGGCGTCTGGCGCCACCAGGCCCAGGGCCTCGTCGTCTTCGCCGTCGGGCTCGGCTTGACCAGCGGATCCCTCGCGCTGCTGCATGCGCTGACCGTCCCGGCGACCACACTGGAGCTGGCCGTGCTGGTCGTCGCGAACCTGGTCGCCACCGGGGTCCGCTTCCTCCTCATGCGGATCTGGGTCTTCCGTGCCGCCGCTGCGCACGAACTGAACATGAACACAACCCCCCCAACGGTATGAATTTCATGACTCTCGGGTGACAATGGAGCCATCGATCGGGATCGTTCTCGACCCCGGTCGTCGTGCCCCAACAGTCCGGGCCCCCGCCGGAGGTGCGACGCATGCTCAGCAAGGAAGACAGCCGCCGACTCGCCCAACTCGAGCGGCAGCTCCGCCGCGAGGACCCCGACTTCTACTCCCGGATGACCGGCGGCGAGCCCGTCCCCAAGCAGACGCCGGTCTCCCTGATCCTGGCCGCGACGGTGATCTGGGCGGCCGCGCTGATCCTGGCGGTCGTGGGCTGGTGGGTCGCGGCGATCGTCTCCGGCGTGTGGGCCCTGGTCGTCATGGCCGCCCTCGGCCACCACTGCCGCGCCGCCCGCCGCCCGGGCCCAGACCTCCTGCCCCCGGCCTGGTGACGAACCGCCGCCGGCCCGGCGACAAACACCCCCGGCCTGGTGACGAACCGCCGCCGGCCCGGCGGGGATCAGCCAAATGCGACCGTCGCCTCCGTGACCTCGCGGGCCCGGGCCACCTCGGCGGCCTCCGCTTCCAGCGCTTTGCGCACCTTGGCGGTCAGCGTCCCGAACGGTGTCACGGTGAGGTCAACCCGCTTGCGCCCTGACATCTTCGCGCGCCACACACCGGCGATCTCACCGTCCACGAGGATCACGCCGGGGTTGCCGAGGATGCGCCAGACCTCCTTCTGCCGTGCCCGCTCCGGCACCAGCAGGTCGCGGTCCCGGGCCTGCAGCAGCGGGTCCATCCCCGGCAGGTAACGCACTCCGGCGGCTGGTCCGGCGGACGCGAGCTCCGGCACGGACGAGCTCGGCAACCAGGCCTTGCGGCCGCCGACCCGCACCTCGTCCAGGCCCGACGACGGCCAGACTCGTCTGATCTCGGCGGTCGAGCTGCCCAGGTATTTCGCCACCTCGGCCGGGCCGGCCGGGCCGAGCAACCGTAGATAGGTCGCGATCAGCGCGTCGATGCCCTCGTTCGCCGATGGCTGCGGCGGGGCGCTCGGAATGGGACCGAGCGTGGCGTCCCTGCCCCGGGACTCGACCCGCACTCCCCCGGCCAGCCCGGAATGCTGCCAGACGTTGCCCGCAATGTGCCGGGCGCCGCAGGTGCGGCAGTCGTACGTCAGCTCGCGCGGCACCCGCCGGCTGACCTGGGTGCTCGCCTCGCCGCGGGGCATCGAGGACGTCACCACCTCGCGGAACGCCGTGGCGGTCGCCTCGAACGCCTTGATGCCGAGCTTGACGCCCTGGGGAATCTGAGCGCTGTTGATGCGGGCGGAGGCGTCCGCGTCGCTGACCGGCCACAGCGCCTTGACCAGCTTCTTGAGGTCCCGCTTGCGGTGCAGGTGCGGCGCGCCGCGGGCCGCCCACACCATGATCAACCGGTCGTCGCCCAGGTCGGCGCCGGTGCGCGCCGCAAGCGCCACCCGGACCGAGCCGGGACTGTATTCCTGCACGCCGAGATCGAGCACCGCCAGATCGCCCGGCCGCTGCCCACCACGCTCGGCCAGGCCCAGCGCCGCCACCCGGTAGGCCATCGCCTGCTCGCGGTCGACGTCCATGCGCACCTCCTGATCAGACGCGACGACCGTACCGCCGGGCGGCGACATTTCTCAGCCGTTCCATCCGGCTACCGCCGCCGGCGGCCACCAGCTCCCAGGTGTCGAGGGCGCTGGGGCCGTACGGGCCCTCCTGCAGGATGGGCGGCTCGCCGGTGAGTCGGTATCCGCAGCGCCGGGCGACCGAGGTGCTGGCGGTGTTGCCCGCGTCGATGCGCAGAATCAGCCGGCTCAGGCCCAGCGTGGTGCGGGCGTAGCCGGAGAGCAGGGCCAGCGCGCGGCTCGCGAGCCCGTGCCCGCGGTGCTGGGCACCGACCAGGTAGCCGAGCTCGGCCTCCCGCTGGCCGGCGTCGACGCCGAAGAGCAGCACCTCGCCCAGCGGCCGGCCGCCGTCGACGGTGATCGCGAGCTGGATGCGCTGCCCGCCGACCCGACCCTGCCGGGCGCGCTTGAGATACGCGATCCCGGCCCCGGCGTCGAACGGCGACGGCATCGGGGTCCACCGGGCGATGTCGGGCTCGTCGAGCATCGCCACCAGCTCGTCGAGGTCCTCGTCCCGCCATTCGCGCAAGGTGACGCCGTCCCCGGTCAGAGTGATCGGGTACGGCAGGCGGCCCGGGCTCGTCATGCGCCGATCCTGCCCGTAAGCACCCGGTTCCTGCCAGTAGGCGGACCTTCGTAAACAGGTGAGTGAACCCCTCACGACCGATGCGGTTTCCCGCAAACCCCGCCGTGGCCCTGCATCCATGGCCGTGCGGCCCTCGATGCGGATGCTCCGTGTCAACTTATCGACAGTCATCTCCGCGCAACGCCGACGCCGGCCTGCCCGGCCAGGTGGAGGCCGTCCGCCACCCTTCCCCCGCCAGGGCGACAATCCCCTCGAATGATTTCAGCGGTAGTTAGGATTCACCTTCGTGGATCTACGCCAGCTCGAATACTTCGTGGCCGTCGCCGAGGAGGCCAACTTCACCCGGGCCGCGGAGCGCGTGCACATCACCCAGTCCGGGGTCAGCGCGCAGATCCGGCAGTTCGAACGGGAACTCGGGGCCGACCTGTTCGACCGGTCGTCGCGCATGGTGCGGCTGACCGCGGCCGGCGCGGCGGCGCTACCGCACGCCCGTACCGCGCTGGCCGCCGCGGAGTCCGTCCGCGAGGCGATCGACCAGGTCACCGGGCTCGTCCGCGGCCGGCTGCGGCTCGGCATGCTCGTCGGCTGCACGGTGAAGCCGCTCTTCGCGGCGCTGGCCGGCTTCCACCGCGCCTATCCCCGCATCGAGATCGCGCTGACCGAGGACGACTCCGACGCGCTCATCGAGGGCGTCCGTGCGGGCGACACCGACCTCGCCCTGGTCGGCGCGGCCCGCGAACTGTCCGGAGAGCTGTCGTCGCTGACCGTCGCCAGCGAGAGCCTGGTCGCGCTTGTGCCTCCCGGTCACGCCCTGGCGGCTCACGACGAGACGACGGTACGGCGGCTGGGGGCGTACCCGTTGGTGTGTCTGCCGCCGGGCACCGGGATCCGTGACGCGCTCGACCGAGCCTGCACCGCGCGGGGCGTGCGGCCCAACGTCGCCTTCCAGGCGACCGCGCCCGGCGCGGTGGCCGACCTGGCGGCCCGCGGCCTGGGCGTGGGAGTGCTCAGCGCGCCCACGGCGGCCGATCACCCGGAACTGACCGCCACACCGATCAGCGACGCCGAGGCGCCGGCGCTGCTCGTCCTGGTGTGGCGCAGGGAGCAGAGCACGGTGCTGCGCGCCCTGCTGCCCCACTGCCGCAGGGCCTTCGGCCTATAGCAGGTCACGGTCGCACGCGAGCCGCGCCTGCTCGTTCCACTGCGTCGCGTCGAGCACGGCGACGGCGGTGTGCTCCCGCTCGTCGTACGTCTGCACGGCAAGCGTGACCGGAAGTCGACCGAACGGCAGGCCCCCGGCGCAGACGACTCGGATGTCGGCCTCGGCCTGCACGGACTGCCCGTGTTTGATCCACCGCTTCCGCTCGACACCCTGCACGACGAGCCCGTAGCGCACGGCGCTGAGATTGTGCACGTTGACAGGGAGCGGCCCGGCGTTGACCAGCGTGACCCGCCGGGTGAGCGACGCGTCGACGACCTTGCCGCGGACGACCACGGCGCCCACTCCGGCGTCGTTGGACTGCGGTCCGGTGTCGGCCAGGACCAGCACGGAGATCTCGCTGCTACGCGCCCGGTACTCCCGATAGGACGTCGCGGCCCCGCCGAGTACGGCCCCGACGGCGAGCACGGCCACGGCAGCCAGAAGACGTCCGGGGCGGCGGCGCGCGGGAGGCCGGTCCAGGTCGATCAGGCTCATGGCCCATAGAACGCTACGGCATCACCCCGGGTGATGCCGTAGCGGCAATCCCTGCGGGTGACGCCGAGCTCACCTTGCCATGGCCACCGGACGCGTAGTGGACTGGCGGCATGAACGGCTCGGTCGCGGAAACCCTGGCCGGCGTCGGCCCGCGCCTCAGACAGGCGCGGGCCAGACGCGGGATCACCCTGAGCGAGCTCGCCGAGACGACCGGCATCTCGACGAGCACCCTGTCCCGGCTGGAGTCGGGCCAGCGCAAGGCCAGCCTCGAGCTGCTTCTGCCGATATCGCAAGCCCACCGGATTCCGCTGGAGGAACTGATCGGGGCACCGGAGGTCGGCGATCCCCGTGTACGGCTGACGCCACGGACCCACAACGGCCGCACGGTGGTCCCACTGACCCGGCAGCCCGGCGGTCTGCAGAGCTGGAAGGTGATCATTCCGCCGGAGCGCGGGGAGCCGCGGCTGCGGTCGCACGAGGGATACGAGTGGTTGTTCGTGCTGGCCGGCAGCATGCGGCTGATCGTCGGCGACAAGGACATCGTCATGGGGTCCGGAGAGGTGGCCGAGTTCGACACCCGCCACCCGCACTGGTTCGGCTCGGCGAACGACCAACCGGTGGAGATCCTCAGCCTGTTCGGCGGCCAGGGCGAGCGCTTCCACGTACGGGCGGCGCCCCGGCGAGCCGCCACGTCGGACGGGTGACCCTTCGCACTCCCCATCAGGTTGCGACGAAACAGCGACGACCGCTACCGTCCGCCCTGCGTTAGCGCATTGATCCACATTGCCGGCGCGGGACCAGGCCGTACCCCGATGTCTCTCCGGCCTGCCCGGAGCGTGGCTGCGATCACGCGGCGCGACGCTGTTTCGATTTGTCACGAACAAGCGACGGGGATCCACCACCTGATGACGCCTTCCACCCGTGCCCTGCTCATGCGGGGCTTGCTCAGCGCGGGCCTGACCGCGGCCACCCTCACCGCGACGCTGCCGGCCGCCGCGCACGCCGCGCCCGCGCACTCCGCGACCACCCGGACCGCGATGCTCGCCGATCCGAGCCCGAATCTGTACGAAGAGAAGATGAAGGTCCTGGTCAAGTTCGGCCTCGGCGAGCGCCTGGACCTGGCCGAGCGGACCGACCGCGACTTCGTCGTCGCGCTCTGGACCCACATCAAGGACAACAAGGACCACCTCGAGGTACGCGTCGCCGCCGAGGCCGCGTACACCGCCGAGCCGGATCTCCTGGCGGAGGCTTGCCGGCAGTTCATCCTGGTCGACGTGTTCACGGCGTTCGACCGTGACGTCGCCCGCGAGAAGGTCGAGGCCGACGAGAAGCGCCGCAGCGACCTCGCCCGCGCCGCCGCCGCGGCCGCCGTGGACATCGTGGCCGACGCCCCCATGCTCAGCGGCGACGACGCGAAGTTCCTCGAGCTGATCGCGGATCGCGTCGACGCGGTCAAGTGGCCCAAGGTGAAGGCCGGTGCAACCGCCGCGCGCAAGGGCACCGCGGAGCAGCAAAGCGAGTTCATCGGCACCGGTCTGGCCGCGACCGCCAAGCAGGACACCGAAGACCGCATCGCCCGCGAAGCGGAGTGGGACGAGGCGCAGAAGGCAGCCGCCCGCGCCCGCGCCGCCAAGAAGTCCGCCGCCGAGCTGGTCGGCATGGAGCCCACCGACCGGTTGCTGAACCTCCCCGACCGGGACTTCGTCACCGAGGTGTGGAACAACACCCCCGACGGCAGCGAGGTCCAGGCGGCCGCAATCCGCGCGGCCCGCAGCAACGAGCCGGACGCCTGGAAGACGTTCATCAACACCGGCGTCTACGAGGCCAAGGACCGCGACCGGCAGATCGCGTTCGAGAAGGCGCACCAGGCCAACCGGGCGGAAGCCGAGCGGCTGAAGGCCCTGGCGACCGAGAGCGGCGACCTCAACCTGCTCCACGCCACCAAGAAGGCCCTGGCCGGTGCGCCCGACGTCCTCGCCGACTTCCTGCGCGTGGGCCAGTACGACCTGGACCTGGCTACCGGCCTCGAGGCCGACGACGTGCACCCGACCTGGTCCGACAGCCCGGTCGCCGCGAAGTACGTCGCCAACGTCAGCGGCGCCGAGCTCAGGGTGCGCGACGAGGCCGGACACGGCGGCAAGGCCGCGCTCGTCTACGCCGGCTCGGACGACAACACCCTGCAGTCGCACGCCTACCTGCGGTCAATGGCGCTGAGCCGGATCACGGTCAAGCCGACGACCACCCTGTCGTACTGGATCCACCCGCAGAGCGGCACCGCCCGCCCCGGCGTGAAGACCCGCAACAGCACCTGCGTCGCGATCGACCTGGCGTTCAGCGACGGCTCGAACCTGCGCGACACCGGACTGAAGGACCAGCGCGGCAACCAGATCCACCCGGCGCAGCAGTGCAGCAAGCTGACCGCCGACCGGTGGAACCACGTCGTCGTGAAGCTCGGCGGCGCCCTCGCCGACAAGCAGATCACCGGGCTCCACGTCGGCTACGACCAGCCGAACAACATCGGCGGCTTCCGCGGCCTGATCGACGACATCACCATCACCGACCAGCCCGTCGAGGTCGGTGGCGACACCGGCGAGGCCCCCGACTACCCGGCCGACAAGCCGGTACGGGACTTCAACAGCGACGGCAAGGCCGACGTCTTCGTCCGCAAAGCCGCGGGCGAGCTCCTTCTCTACCGGGGCAACGGCAAAGGTTACTGGATCGACGCCGCCAACAGCCCCCTCATCGGTAGCACCGGCTTCGGCAAGTTCACGGCGCTCTTCTCCCCGGGCGACTTCAACGGCGACGGACTCGTCGACGTCATCGCCCGCACGTCCACCGGCGACCTGCTCCTCTACCGCGGCAACGGCAAGGGAAGCTGGATCGACCCGTCCAGCAGCATCAAGATCGGTGTGGGCTGGGACAGCTTCACCGCGGTCTTCTCCCCGGGCGACTTCAACGGCGACGGCAACTCCGACGTCATCGCCCGCCTCGCCACCGGCGAACTCCGTCTCTACCGGGGCAACGGCAAGGGCGGCTGGATCGACTCCGCCAACAGCCCCATCATCGGCAGCACGGGCTGGGGCAAGTTCACCGCGATCTTCTCCCCCGGCGACTTCAACGGCGACGGCAACTCCGACGTCATCGCCCGCCTCGCCACCGGCGAACTGCGCCTCTACCGGGGCAACGGCAAGGGCGGCTGGATCGACTCCGCCAACAGCCCCATCATCGGCAGCACGGGCTGGGGCAAGTTCACCGCGATCTTCTCCCCCGGCGACTTCAACGGCGACGGCTTCTCCGACGTCATCGTCCGTAACACCGCCGGAGACCTGCTCATGTACCGCGGCAACGGCAAGGGAAGCTGGGTCGACCCGTCCAGCAACATCAAGATCGGTGCCGGTTGGAACCAGTTCAACCTGATCTTCTGATCTCGGTGGGGCCGGCCCTGTACGGGCCGGCCCCACCGAGAACAACTGCCTGCATGCGATAAAACGTGACCACCCCGGGGGAGCTGAATCTCCCCCGGGGTGGTCACTTTCTCGCGTGATTCGGCGTGCTCAATGCGCTCGCCATCGCATCGGCCGGGCGCCTGATATCCAGCAACCGCGTCCATCACGGACCGCTTTCGCAGGCGCTGCTTCAGGGATACCGCTCGAAGGCCTTCCTGAGCCCACCGGCGATGGTGCTCAAGTCGCTGAAGTCCAGTCCCGATGCCTCGATGTGCACAAGGCACAGGGCCGAGCTGTCGAAGGGGCCCTCCGAGGAGACCCACTGATCAACGGCCATGCCCACCATCCGCGCCGCGTGCTCCTCGGCCTCGGCAGATCCGCCGAGACCGGCACCCGACTCGAGCGGAGGAGTCGCGAGGATTATCGGTGGGGCGCCGTCTCCCCTGCTGTTGCGGAGGACTTGCGCCCGCCCGACCACCGGCCTTCCTCCATAGCGCTCATGAGCGATCGTGTAGTGGACGACTCCTGCATCGCAGCCTTCCGCTACGGCGGACAACCCGCCAAGACGGATTTCCGCATGGGTCACGTCTGCCAGATGCAGAGACAGATCCCTGACGCGGCGCTCGATCGACGATGCCACGACAAATCTCATGATCGATGCCTTCCTCAGCAGCCGATGCCGGTGCTCGAGCTGGGCATGATTCTAGGACGACCCAACTTCTTCAGGGTCTCGGTGGGCAGAGCGACGCCACCGTCCACCACATCCGCGGTGTGCGGCATGACGGCATCACCCGGAATATCCGCCTTGTTGATCACCGTACGAATGACCGTGTAGGGGCCTTCTTCCGGCAGCATCCCGTACGCCCGGCGTCCGTACTCCGCCGCACCACGCTCGGTGAACGAGAAGTACTTGCTCTCCGTGCCGAAGGGGTTGGAGAACTGCCGTCCGCTGTGGATGTCCTTCAACTCTTTGCCTTGAACCGCTCGCCAGAGGTACGTCTGGCCCGGCTCGAGGTCACCCTGGTTGTGCACCAGAAGAGAGGCAGCGCCCGCGAGCACGTAGTACGTGTGGAGATCGGCAATGGTGAGGTTGTGGACCGGGGTGAAGGTCGTCCACTGCCGAACACCGGCGATCTGAACCGTGGTGCCCGCGCTGGTACGTAGCCACTGCCCAGCGGCCAGCTTCGCCGCAGGGACCCAGTCAGCCAGAGCCGGCACCCAGAAGGGGTGGTTGTCCGTTGCGGTGACGGCGGAGGTCTTGCTCCCGCGCGCACCGTCGGTGTCGACGGTGATCTCCACGAGGGATTTGTCACCCACGCTGGTGATGGTGTCGGTGACCACCCTGGCAGCGGTGGTGTTCTTGGTCGGGTCAGTGGCCATCACACGGTCGCCGACGCGTAGCTTCTCGATTGCCCGCGTGGTGCCGTCGGCGAGCAGCACAGGGGTACCGGGTAGGAAGCTGCTCGGACGTCGAGGAATCGGGCAGGCGTCGGCGTCACGCTTGTTGCGCTGGGCGAGGCCGGCGAGTTCGTCACGCTTCTTGCTGGCGTCCTTGACGTTGTCGAGGAACTTGAGGAGCTTAGGTACAAGCTTGCCGATGTCCCACAGGGCACCGAGGATCTTCTTGCCCGGCAGAAGGTTCGCCAGACTCCAGAGACAGGCCTCGACATTGCCGTCCCGGACGCAGGACATGATGTCACCGACACCGGACAGGTCGAGGAACAGCTGGTAGGCGTTCTCCTTGAAGAAGTCAAGGATGCTCTTCCCGGACTCCTCCTGCGCCCGACGCAGCTCCTCCTGCTGCTCAGGAGTGAGGAACTTCAACAGGTCCGGATCCAGAGGCCCCGGTGGTGTCGAACCGCTCGCCGCAGCGTCGGCGACGGCATCGTTGGCGCGCTTGCGCGCCGCTTCTTCGGCACGGTCAGCGGCTTTCTGCGCCTCGACGGCGTGCTCGAGGGCCTTGGTGGCGGCGGTCGCGGCGCTGTCGGCGTGCTTCTGGGCGCTGTCGGCCGCCTGCCTGGCCTTTGCGGCGTCGGCTTCGGCGCTGTCGGCGGCACCGCGAGCGGCGGCCGCGTCGGCCTCGGCCGCGGACGCGGCGCTGTTGGCGGCCGCCGCGTCGGCCTGCGCGGCCTGCGCGTTGCGTCCAGCGATCGCGGCGTCGTTGGCGGCCTCGTTGGCCGCCTGACGGGCAGCCGCGGCATCCGCGCGCGCCTGGGCGTCGGCACGGCCGGCGCTGGCCGCGGCGGCACGGGCGGCGGCACCGTCGGCAGCGGCCTGTGCCGCGGCTTGCTTGGCCTCCGCGGCGGAGCTCGCCGCCTCCGCGGCCGAGCGGGCCGCCTGTGCTGCCGCGGCATAGGCCGGCTTGACCTGCGCGTTTGCCCGGTCCGCGGCGGCCTCGGCCTGCTGCGCCGCGGTCACCGCCTCGTCCGCGCGGGCCTTCGCCGCTGCGGCTTGCTCGGCACCGATCGTCTTGGCCTGCTCGGCGACAAGCTTCACGAAGTCGGCGTCCATGTCGGCGCCGGTGAACGGACTGACCATGCCGATCGCCGCGTTCGCCGGTTCAGCGATGCCCGCTGCCGACACGCGCGCCGCTGCGGCCGCGTTGACCGCGATCTCCGCCTGTGCGGCGGCTGCCACCGCTTCCGTCGTGGCCGCCTGTGCCTCGTCCTTGGTCCGGTCGGCCGCCCACAGCGACCGCACCGCCTCATCCGCAGCCTGCCCCGCCAACCGGACCGCCTCGTTCGCAGCCGCGGCCGCCTTCGCCTCCTGAGCGGTTGCCTCCGCCGCCTTCGCATCGGCGCGGACGCGCGCCGCATGTGTCGCCTTCGCCGCAGCCTCAGCCTTGTCTGCCGCCGCGTCGGCAGCCGCAGCCGCAGCGCGAGCCTTCTCCGCGGCAGCCCACGCCCGCTCCGCGGCCTGCTGGGCCTGGGTAGCTGCGGCACGGGCGTTCGCCGCCGCACCCGAGGCCGTGTTCGCTGAGCCGCGCGCAGAACGAGCTGCACCACCGGCGACGCCCGCCTGTCGGTCGGCCTCGTCAGCCTGCCGTTGCGCCTCGTCCTTCTCCGCGCCACTGGCCGCGGCGGCCGCCGCCGAGCGCATCGCCGCGGCCTTCGCTTTGGCGGTCTGTTCCGCTCGTTCGGCGGCCATGGCCGCGTCACGGGCGCGCCGGGCCTTACTTTCCTGGTCCCATGCCCTGTCCTGGGCGTCAGCAGCAGCATCATCGGCGCCCTCGGCCCGCTGGCGCGCACCGGCCGCGATCGCGGCCTGCGCTTCGGCGTTGGCCCGCGCCGATCGCGCGACGGAGGCCTGTTGTTCGGCTTCGGCGCGGTGGCGGGCGGCGTTGGCACGTTCGGCCTCGGCGATCTGCCGCTGTCGCTTGGCCTCCGCGGCCTGCGCCTCGGCGATCTGCCGCTGCTGACGGGCCTTCTCCGCCTCGGCCCATGCCTTGGCCTCGGCGGCCTGCGCCTGCTCCCGCGCCTTCTTCGTCCGCGCCGCGGCCGTCTTCGCCGCATCGGCCTGCTTCTTCGCCGCCGCGGCCAGTTTCGCCGCCGACGCCGCATGCTCCTGCGCGTGCTTACGCCACTGCTCCGCCTGCCGCGCGTGCGCCTCGGCCTTCGCCTGGGCGTCCTGCGCGTTGTTCGTGGCAATGGTGGCGTCGATCGCGTGCGCGGCGGTCGTGGTCGCACCCACCGCGGCGGTGGAGGCCTCGCTCATGCCCTGCGCGATCAGCGACCACTCCGCGCCGTAGGTCAACCCGGTCTCCACCAGGGTGTCCGCCGCCGACGTGGCGATCGCCGCCGCGGACTGGGCCTGCTCCGCGGCCTGCCGCGCGGCCGTCAGGTCGTTCGCGGTCTGCGCCTTCGCCGCATTCAGCTCCGCGGCCTTCGCCTGTGCCGTCGCGGAACCCGCCAGCACCCGCTGACTGTGCCGTGCCGCGTTCGCCGCACCCGCCATCGCGTTCGCCGCCCGCTGCAACGCCTTCACGCCGTCGCCGTGCGCCTTCAACAGCCGGGTCCGCGCCTCGGACGCCTTCTTCGCCCGCTGCGCCAGCTCCGACAGATCCTCGGCGGCCTTGTTGCGCGCCTCGAGATCCTTCAGATACTGCTCGCGGGCTTCCGCGTCGGCCTTCGCCGCCGCCGGATAGCCGGTGTCCCAGAACGCGGCCACCGCCGCATCATCGCCGGCAAGGGCCTGCTCGGCGGCCAGACGAAGCTGCGACTCCGCCGGCGCCGCCGCCGCGAACGTCTTCAACCTGTCCCGCAACTGGGTGGCCCGCTCGCGGGCGGTCGCGGCGACCTTCTCATCCTGTGCCCGGGCGATGTCCGCGCCGTAGGCCAGGAACGCTGCCCGGTCACCGTCGGTGCCCGCCAGCACCCGGGTCACCTCGGCGTTGAAGTTCGCGCCGCCCGTACCCGCCATCGCCTTGATCTTGGCCAGGTTGTCCGCCGCGGTCTTGCGCTTCTCAGACGCGATCTGTGTCTCGAGCTGACGCTTGTCCACTGTGGCGAACTTCTGAATCGCCGCCGCATCCGCCGACGCCAACGCGGCCAGCGCCGCGTCGCGCACCCGCGCCTCGGGGGCGAGCTGCGCCACATCGGCGACCGCCTTACGCCACCGCTCCGCGTTCAGGTCGACACCGGTCGAGCCGTTCCATGATTCCGTCACCAACGGCGGCACCGGCACCGGGGTGCTGTTCGGCACCTCGGTCACCACGCCGCGCCGGACGGATCCGGCGGACGGGGAGGCCGAGGCCGGGGGCACGTACACGAAGCTGGCGAGCACGGTCGCGGCCACGGACGCCGTCGCCAGCGCCCGCAAACGGGTGCGCAGGGAAGCATTCATTACAGGGGCATCCATTCAGAAAGGCATGCGGAGAAGCCCGTCCTCCACAGAGGACGGGCCTTTCTATCCGTACGATCAGGCGGTCGGCGTCGCGGGGGTGTTCAACGCCTGCTCGGCGGCGAGGGCCTGCTCGTAGAGAGCGGTCCACGAGGCGGCCTGGGCCGCGGCGTTCTTCTGCTCCTCGAGCCACTGCTCCCGGGTGCCCTGCGCCGTGTCCGCGATGGCCTGCCAGTTCGGGCTCGTGGCGCTGCCCGCGGCCTGCGACACCTGCTGCCACGTGTCGGCCTGCTTCTGCGCGACCTGCTGCGCCTGCGCCCACGCCAGCCGCGGTGCGCCGGTCTGCGCCCCGACCGTCGCCCACGCCCGCGCCGCGGCGGCGCGCGCCTGCTCCTGCGCCTCGCCCACGGTCTCGCGGGCCGCCTTCTCGGCGGCCTGCGCCTCGATCACCAGACGATTCGTCGTCGCGCGCCAGCGCGCATCCTCGTCGGCGCACCGCTTGCGGTGCATCTGCAGGTCCAGCCCGGCCGCGCTCACCCAGCCGTGGGTCAGGAACTCCGCGACGTCGGCGTCCGTCGAACCCTCGGCGACCGCCCGGCCCGCCCACGCGCGGACCTGCGCACCCGGGTCACCATCACGCAGCCGGACCACGAAGTCGCGGTCCTCCTGGCGGACCTTCGCCGCCTCGCCGGCCTCGAACTCGATGTTCTTCTTGTCGCGCTCCAGCGCGGCGGCGTAACCGGTCTTCGCGAACTCCGCCAGCTCCGCGTCCGTACCCTGCAACGCCCACCGTCCGGCCGCGTTCACCCACGGATACCGGTCCGCCGGGTGCGTCAGCACCATTCGGTTCGCAAAGTCGACGTTGCGCTGCCGGGTCCGCTCCGCGCGGGCCACCGCCGCGTCATAGCCGGTCGCCAGGAACGCCGCGATCGCCGCGTCGCCCGCGCTGGACAGCAACGCCGCCCGCGCCGCGCTGCGTACCTCCGGGCGGTAGTCGTCGGTGGACAGCCACCGCACGAACGCCCGGTCCGCCTCGGCCTGATCCGACCTGGTGTCCATCATCACGACCGCCGGCAGGCCGGCCGCCAGCGCCGGACCCGACACCGTCACCGCACTCACCGCCGCCGCGACCGCTACGAGCAGGCTCCGCCCACGCATCACATGTCCCCCGTATTTCAGCAAAGTCGGGCGACATTGAAGCACGGGGCACCGACACATCCATAGCCGGATCCCGATCGCCGCCGTGAGTCGATATTCACACCGCTGCCGGTGTTGCGACGGAGTGCGGACGACGGTTAGCGTTCGCCGCCGTCCATGCGCCGCGGTCTTCACATCCGTGCTGCGCCGGCACCACCACACTTCACTGCCACGGGGACACAACACTTTCATGACGTCTTCCATCGGCGCCCTGCTCACGCGGGGTCTGCTCACTGCTGGGCTGGCCACGGCCGCCCTCACCGCGACGCTGCCGGCCGCCGCCCAGGCCGTATCCGCCTTGCCGGCCGGCCTGTCGGCCGCCGCTCTCGCCGATCCGAGCCCGAATCTGTACGACGAGAAGATGCGGGTCCTCGCCAAGTTCGGCCTCGACGACCAACTGAACCTGGCCGAACGGACCGACCGCGACTTCGTCATCGCACTCTGGACCCGGATCAAGAACAACCCCGACCACCTCGAGGTACGCATCGCCGCCGAGGCCGCCTACTCCGCCGCTCCCGAGGACGCGGAGCGGGCCTGCCGGCAGTTCATCCTCGTCGACGTGTACGCGGCGTTCGACCGGGACGTCGCCCGCGAGAAGACCGAGACCGACGAGAAGCGCCGCAGCGACTTCGCCCGCGCGACCGCCGCGGCCAGCATCGACGTGGTCGCCGACGCCGCCATGCTCAACGGCACCGACACCAAGTTCATCGAGCTGATCTGGCAGCGCGCCGACGAGGACGGCAAGTGGCCCAAGGTGAAGGCCGCCGCCCGCGACGCCCGCAAGGGCACCCCGGAGCAGCAGCGCGAGTTCATCGCCTCCGGCCTGGCCGCCGCCGCCAAGCAGGACACCGACGACCGCATCGCCGCCGACGCGGCCAAGACCGAGGAAGAGAAGGCCGCGGCGCGGGCCCGCGCCGCCAAGCAGTTCGCCGCCAACCGGATCGGCCTGCCGGTCACCGAGCCGCTGCTGAGCATGCCCGATCGTGACTTCGTCAACGTGGTGTGGAACTACGCCGCCGAGGGCACCGAGGTGGCGCGCGCCGCGGAGCGCACCGCCCGCAGCAACGATCCGGCCGTCTGGAAGACGTTCATCGACACCGGCATCCACCAGGCCAAAGACCGCGACATCAAGAACGCGCTCGACAAGCAGGAGGCCGAGGACCGCCGCCGGGCCCGGGAGATCCTCAGCCGCGCCGAGCGGATCGGGCACGCCAACCTCGCCGCCGCGGCCCGCGCCGCCCTCGCCGGTGACGCCCAGGCCGTCGCCGACTTCGTCCACGCCGGGCAGTACCAGGTCCGCCCCGACCCGATCGTGGCCGCCCCGCTCGCCCTGACCGGCAACCGTGTCGGCGTGATCACCACCGACGGCACCGCCCATGTCAAGGAGGGTGGTCTCAGCACCCCCTGGGTCACCCAGCATGAGGGCATCCGGCAGCTCGTCCTCACCGGTGACCGCATCGGCGTCCTCGCCGGCGACGGCACCGCGTGGGTCAAGGAGGGCGGCCTCGGCGCCGGCTGGGTCCGCATGTACGACAACGTCAAGCAGCTCGCCATGTCCGGCAACCGCATCGGCGTGCTCACCACGGACGGCACCGCCCTGGTGAAGGAGGGCGGCCTCGGCGCCCAGTGGGTCACCGAATACACGTACGTCAAGCATCTGGTGCTGGCCGGCAACCGCATCGGCGTCCTCGGCACCGACGGCACCGCCCTGGTGAAGGAGGGCGACCTCAGTGCTTTCTGGGTCACCGAGTACGAAGGCGTCCAGCAGCTCGTCCTCACCGACAATCGCATCGGCGTCCTCACCAACGACGGCACCGCCCTGGTGAAGGAAGGCGGCCTCAGCGCCTTCTGGGTCAACGAGCACGGCGGAGTCAAGCAGCTCGTCCTCTCCGGCGACCGCATCGGCATCATCACCCACGACGGCAGGGCCCACGTCAAGGAGGGCGGTCTCAGTGCTTTCTGGGTCACCCAGCACGACGGAATCCGGCAGCTCGCCCTGGCCGGCAACCGCATCGGCGTCCTGAGCCCCGACGGCACCGCGAGGGTGAAGGAAGGCGGCCTCGGCGCCGGCTGGATCGTCGTGCGGACCGGGGTCGGCCCCGAAGCCTGACCCTTCGGGGATGCCGTTCTGGTAAGTTCGGCATCCCCGAGTCTTGACAATCAGCCCTCCCCCGGTCCTCCGCCGACATGGCGGTGAACACCCACTGGGGGTAGAGGGATGTCAGCGACTTCGAGAATGTGGGCAGCCGGATTCGGTGCCCTGACTGTTCTGGCGGCGTTCTCGCCGGCGCCTGCGGCGGGCGTGCCCGTCCAGGAGGCGGCAATCGTGCCGCAGACCGGCTCGTACGCCTTCGGATGCGGCACCAGCGGCAAGGACTGCGCCGGCACTTTCCGGGTGAGCGGAAACGCCGTGCGAAACGTGATGTTCCGGCCCGTACGCTGCACCGAAGGGCAGATCTCGCTCAACACGGTCGCGGCGGTGTCCGGCGGCCGGTTCACGTTCAGCGGCACGCCGACGTCGTCCGTCTCGGTGCCGACTCCGGTCCAGGCCACCGGCACCTTCCAGACCACGACGAAGGGCACGATCAGGCTCACGTACTCCGCTCCGGAGGTCGGCTGCGCGGCGGCCACGACGACCTTCTCGTTCACCCGCCGCAACGGCGCGAAGCTCGGCTGGCAGGGCTGGCGGGATGCCGGCGTCGCCATCGACGGCGCGGTGGACGCGGACGTGGTGGTGCTGCCGGACGGTCGCATGCGCCTCTACTACGGTCTCGGAGTCGGCGGTTCGGACTCCTGGCGGATCACCTCGTCGATCTCGACGGACGGCAAGACGTGGACGCCGGAAGAGACCAACCTCGTCGGCCGGGACTGGGGCCCGGCGGACGTGCTCCGGCTGCCCGACGGGCGGTTCCGCATGTACTACACGCCCTCCAACGATCCGACTCTGGCGCCGGACCAGCAACGCTCGGTGCGGAGCGCCATCTCCGACGACGGCATCAACTGGACCGTCGAACCCGGCCACCGGCTGAACCCGGCGGCGTTCACGCAACTTGCTCCCACGGACGGCACCGAGTTCCAGGTGTCGCACCCCGGCGTGATGCAGCTTGCCGATGGAACGTGGTTGATGCTGGCGGCGTACAACATCGAGAAGGGTTTCAATCCGAACGGCGCTTCCTCCAGCGAGCAGACCGAACTCGTCGTGTGGGCAACGTCGGCCGATGGGCTTGACTTCACCGCGCGCGGGATCGCCGTCGACAGCCGCAACAAAGCGACATTCGACGGCTTCGCCAGCTCCCCGGATCCGGTCCTGTGGGAGGACGGCAGCGTGCGCGCCTACTTCTGGTCACCGGGACCGTCGCTGCCTCACAACCAGAAGATGTACAACGGCATCCAGTACACGACATTCACCGGCACCGGCTGGACGGCGGCCAAACCGGTTCGCACCAGCACGGCCTTCCCAGGCGCTGCCTCGGCGGCCTACCCCGGCGGCGACCCGACGGTCGCGATCTTCAAGGGCCGCATCTTCATGTACTACGGGCACTTCCAGGAAGGGCATCAGACGACCGAGTACTCGGTCATGACCTCGCGCGCCTACAGCGTACGGGTCCGGCGTACGGGATCCGGCACGATCGCCTCCGGGCTGGCCTTCGGTTCCGGCGCGATGCGCAACGACATGTCGACGGGTCTGCGGTGCACGGGGAACGCCTGCGCCACGACCGTGCTGGCCGGGACGAAACTCTGGCTCTTCGCCACTCCCGGAAAGGGCTACCGTTTCGCAGGCTGGACCGGCTGCAACTCCTCTCTGCCGTACGAATACCCGCCGCCGCGGCCCGACTACAAGACCAGGCTGTGCTGGATCAGCGCAACGAAAAGCGTCACGGTGACGGCCAAGTTCGTCAAGCGTTAGCGCATCGCGGGCGGCGCCGGTGTCGCCGCCCTATAGGGCCGGCCGACTGCGGGTAAGGGCAGTCGTCCCAACCCGGATCACCGTCCATCGGAGACTGGGAGCGAACATGCCTGAGCACTGCCTCCCTACGCAGCCCCTGGGGTCCAGTATTTCTCAGCGTCTCGACCCACGCCGAAGCCCAGAGGCACCTGAGTCGAGTACGACGGCCCCGACCGGTAGGCGCCGGTTCGCGCTTACGCCTGATCCGGTGGACTCGCCTCTCGCCACGCCGGCGTGAGTCTCTGGCTGCAGGCGGGCGTCAGCCGCTCCCGAGGTGGCCGACCGTGAGGCACTCGGCGAACGTGGTCCCGATCTAGCGGTACTGACTTGTGAGTGGCTGGATCGTCTCGGCCGTACCCTCGATCGCCTTCATCGCCATCACGAAGCTCGTGCTATCGCTCAAGCCAACGCCTTGCCGAGTCATAGTGCCGCGCCCTCCCATGTCGGCGTCCGCCACACCGACGATCGAGAAGCCAACCCCTGCGGTCACAGCGACAACCCCCCAAGGCCCTTCGGTCATCCCCGATGCAGACCAGGCGGAGGTGACCACCGAGCAGCCCACCCCAACCGCGCCGATGCTGACACCCGCACCGCGGAAGGCGCCGAGGACTCCGCAGCGCAAGCCCGGAACATCCGCCACACGCGCCAAGGCGCCCCGAGTCCGGCCCCGCTCGCTTTCCAAGGCGGCGAACGTCGAACCCGCGATGAAGGCACTGCCGAATGACGCCAAGGTGGCGGAGGTAGCGGTCAAGGCTGGAGTCAGCGTGAGCACCGCGCTGGCACATGCCGGCAAAGGCAGTGATGCCCGCCTCGGACGAGCTCCGCGATCAGGAAGAACTCTCCGACACCCGCCAGTACGCGGGTGTCGCCGCCTGAGGCTGCCGTCTCGGCGATCTTCGCTATGGTGGCACAAATTGATCCGCAAAATTGCACGACACGTCCGCGATCGGCCGTCATCAAACCAGAGGAAATCATGGCAAAGCAGATCATCGAAAAGCTCATTGACGACATCGACGGCGGCGAGGCTACCGAGACCGTCACGTTCTCATTTGATGGGAACAACTACACGATCGACTTGAACGAGACCAACGCAAACGCCCTGCGTAAGGCGTTGGCGCCGTACGTCGGTGCTGGCACGAAGACGAGCCGAGGCTTCGGCACGTGGCGGCCGGGCATTACGCCGACGCGGGTCCGGCAGACCACGAAGGATCACAACAAGGCGATCCGCGAGTGGGCCGCGAGCAACGGCCACCAGCTCTCCGAGCGAGGCCGCATTCCGCAGCACATCACCGAGGCGTATGAGGAGGCGCAGAAGGCGCCCGTAGCTTCGCCAGCGAAGTCCGCCCGCGAGCCGAAGGCGGCAGTCACCAAGCCGGCAAAGGCAGTCAAAAAGGTGTCGCGGAAGAAGGTTCCGGCGGTCCAGTTCGCGGGAAGCTGAGCGCTACCGCAGAGGTGCTGCACGAGAGGGGGCGGGGTTCCGCTTGGAGCAAGCGCCGCCCCTAACGCAGTCTTTTCAGACCACCTATGCGGTGATGATTCAACGAGACCGACCGCCAGCCTCGCCGATCCGCCCGGCACCACGGGTCGGCGCCTACGCAGCGGGTGGTGCGGCGACACCGGATCCCCTCCGGCAATCCCGTGTCGCCGCGCTATCCGGCTAGAGCAGCTTTGCGACGTCCTTGTGGGCCAGGTCGACGTCGAATTGGTGGTGAACGGCCAGGCGCACCTTGAGCTGATGTCCCGCCGGCGCCTTGATGACCCGGTTGAGCTCCTCGATATAGTCCATACCGCCACACGGAGGTTCGCTGTTGAGGTGCGCCCAGCCGCCCGGCCAGTTCGGGTCGTTCCACTCCACCCAGACGCATTCGCCCTCGTGCGCAGCGGATTGGGCGCGGATCGTGAGGATCTTGACCGAGTTCACCGCGCCGTCGACGCGCTTGTAGGTCACCGACGCGGTGTTGAAGTGGGTGCCGTTACCAGCCGCCAGCTCGACCCTACTGGCAGCGGTGTTGGCAGCGGCGGGAGCCGCTACTCCCGTGATCGTCGCGGCCACCACCGCGGCGGCCATGGACAGGGCAGTTATACGCATGGTTTGTCTCCACAAGCTAGATGAGGAAACCTCAACTTATCCGATGTGGACTCGCGCTTCGACGGCATCCGCTCGGATCGAACATCACCCGAACGCCACCCTTACCTCACCCGTACATCGCCGCCGCGTACGTCCACGCCGTGAGGTCGCCAAGCTCTTCGACCGCAGCAACCGCGCGATGACGTTCATGCCGCCCGGGCTATCAGACATGCTCCACGACTCCTTGGCCAAACTGCGTGACCTGATGGCGAGGCTGTTCGAGGAAGTCGCCAAGGTGATCCTGAATCCTGGCTGGCCACCCGGTCTCTTCTCCACCGGCAGCGAATGGACGTCTCGCATCGGCGGACCGATGAGCAGCCTGTCCACCAAGCTGAGCCCGGATCAACTGCGCATCGACAACTTCTGGAAGGGACCGGCGGCGGACGCGTACGCGTACGCGAAGATCCTGCCCGCCCAGCAGAAGGCCCTCGAGGCCATCAAACAGGCCACTGACGTCATCGACACCAACCTCACCAAGGCGGCCTGGGGCATCATCGCGCTCTGGCTCGGCATCATCGCGGCCTTTGTCGCCTATCTCCTCGAGCTGTCGTTGGGGCTCATCCAGCACATGTCGGACGTCGATCTCCCGTTCACCATGGGCATCGCGGCGGCGATCGGTGCAGTGTTCCCCGCTGTGCTCAGCGGTACAGCTCGCAGAGTGAGCCGACGGTTCTCGGCGTAGCTGACACAGGATTCCAGGTAGGTCGTCCGCCTTGATGGAAGGCAGCGGTGTCCACGAAACGAGCTAGACCATTCGTTCAGCCTTGCTTCGGCTCATCGACCCCCACCCTCCGCTGCACGAACCTGATCCAGAACGTCGGGGCGTTCCCAGAGGCCGGGGACGAACGCGACGCCGTCCATGCGCAGGGCGATCAGTCCGGTGGCATCATCCGACTTCCCGCCGTCGAAGCCGAGGAACACTTCGTCGCCCGTCTTGAGCGTGGTG
Organism: Couchioplanes caeruleus; assembly: GCF_003751945.1. Taxonomy (NCBI): domain Bacteria; kingdom Bacillati; phylum Actinomycetota; class Actinomycetes; order Micromonosporales; family Micromonosporaceae; genus Couchioplanes; species Couchioplanes caeruleus. The sequence goes on from NZ_RJKL01000001.1 coordinate 3,576,447, forward strand.
CCTTCCACCAGCAGCGGAATCCACTGTCCGGCCCGTAGAGCGCGCCCTGGTGCGGCGGCCTTCGCGGATCTTCTCCCACGCCTCGCGCATCCGCTCAGCGACGGAGTCCTCGTCCGGCAGAAACGCGTTCGTGATCGCCAAGTAGCGGGAGTCGCGCTTGGTGGCGTTACCGTCGATGGTCTCGTACATCAGGTGCCCGGCATTGCCATGAATCCAGTGCTGCGTCTCGTTGAGCAGCGAGAAGGTCGTGCGCTTGCCCTCGATCGCGCGGTAGGAGGAGGTAACCGCCTCCAGTCGCTGACGGCCCCGGTTGGCGCGGATCAGCACCGCGCCTTCCTTGATCTGGTACGTGCGCTTGACGTGATCCGTCATCAGCGACGGGATCAGCGCCATCGTGTTCGTGGTCTGCGCCTGGTTCACGGCGGTGACCTGCACCCACGCCTGCGGATGCGCGACACCGACCGGCTCACCGCTGCCGTCGAAGTGGGAGAACCGCGACGGCCCCACGAACTCCACCAGACACAAGACCGCCAACAAAGGGTCCTTCCCCAACCCTTGAGCCGTTGCAACACCCCGGTGCGGTAACGGAATCGGCCGGTCTCATCGACGGCGTACCAGTGCAGGACGAAGCGGAGCTGTTCGCGGGTGAACCGCCACGGGCCGCCGTCATCGGCACGCAGGTACTCGGCGCACCAGCCGGCGATCTGCCAGCCGAGCGTGCGCGCCGGCAGAAGCCAGGAACCGTCAGGGCGGTGCTGCCAGGTCGGTCCGGGGTAGGTCGGCTCCAGGGCCTCGATCTCGGCAACATCGATGGCGCATCACCTCCCCGTGTCAGAGCCGCTTGCGCCTCCACGGGGGTAATCGGTCACCGGGGTGGGGACGCAGGGAGCGCACCCAGGCGAAGAGCTGCCGGGCGATCGGATGCCAGTCGGGATCAGGCTCAGGCGCTACAGAGGTTGAAAGGCTGAGGTTCGAGTCGTCACGGTGGCTCGGGGTCGAGGGTCATGCCGGTGCCGGCGAAGAAGCCAGCGAGGAGATCGGTTTGTTGCTGGCAGGCGCGTAGCCGACGTTTGACGAGGTCGGCGAGGTGGTCGACGCCGCGGGCGGCGGTGTTGGTCAGGCCGCGTTTCATCCACCGCCAGACGCCCTCGGCCGGGTTGAGGTCCGGGGCGTAGGCGGGTAACCGGATCACGGTCAGCCACCTCCGGGCCGTGATCAGTTCCCGCATCCGGACGCTGACGTGGGTGTTCAGGTTGTCCCAGATCAGCACGATCGGTGCCCGCAAGCGTTGGTGGGCCTGATCGAGGAAGGCGATGTAGTCGTCCTCGCTGAAACTGCCACGCTCACCTTTGCGGTTTCGGTGCAGCCTCGTGCGCCACATCAACCGGCCGCGGTGTCCGGGCTTGAGGTAGACCAGCCCGGCAATCGAGACCCGCCCGGAGCCCTTGCCGGAGACCTCGACCACGGGAGTGTGCCCGCGCCGGGCCCAGGTCTTGGCCACCGGCGGCCGCATCACCTGGCCCGCCTCGTCCTGGAAACAGATCCCCGCGCCCTGAGCCGCCGCTAACCTCTTACCGACGGCCACCGCCGGCGATGCCACGTAGCGATCGCCTGAGGGTCGCGTTCGATCGCCCGACGAGTGGGAACCTGCTGGCTGTAGCCGATGCGGTGCAGCAGATACGACACTCCGCGCAGCGTGTAGGTGATCTCGAAGCGACGCTCGATCAGCTCCGCGACCCTGGCGAGGGTCCAGCGGGCGTCGTCCCAGCCGTGCACGACCGGGCCGTCATCGAGCATCTCGATCAACTGTTTCTGCTGGTCGCCGGAGAGTTTGCAGTCCGAGCCGCCAGGGCCGGCCGACGCCAGAGCCGCCGTCCCGCCGGCCGTCCACCGTCGACGCCACTGGCGTACTGATTTCTCGGAAACTCGCAGCTCAGACGCAATCTGCGCGGTCGTTTGGGATTCGGCGAACATGGCCGCAGCCTGGATCCGAACCTTCTCACGCCGGACCCGGGCTGCCGCGTTCATGCCACCACCAGCCGGATACCTCATCCCTTCGGCCTACCGAACCCATCGAGATCTATCACGCCGCCACGCCGACGAACCTCAGCTATTCAACCTCTGTAGCACGACAGCGACCCGGCATGCGGGTTATCCACAGCCAGGGGAGTTATCCACAGGACGAAAAGGCGTCGGTGGACAGCGACGCCGGAAAGCTGACCGGGTCGGCGAGGACACTCCCTTGCCGCGCCGGCCACGGCCTCGTCGGCAAGTGGGGCGGGGTCAGTAACAGAGCACTGACACCGCGTGGGCGACTTCGCATCGAAGCCGCCCACGCGCTTCGGATGGAAGCCCACCACTGCAACACCTGTGGGCCAATGCAGTCGCGTTCCGAAGCCGCCGGGTCAGACGACCCACGAACCGTCGCGCATCATCACCCGCCCGGGCAGTTCGTTCTCTTCCCGCCAGGCCAGGATTCGGTCCGGGGTCACCCGGAAAAACGTCCATCGGTTCCCGGCGGCCCGGGCGTCCCACAGCTTCGCGGCGAACGCGTCGGCCAGATCGTCAGGCACCCTGGCAGCGGCGAGCACTTCAACCGCGCCGTCGATGAGCACGACGTCGCGCGTGTGCCCGAGCGCTACGCGTGCCCGCCCAGAATCACGCAGGTTCCGCCCGGCCGGACTGTCACCGGCGGTCGCGAACGTTAACGCTGCGCCGTCCCACAAGAATGACAAGGGCACCAGGTGCGGCATGCCGGCGGCGTCGGCCGTGGCGACCCAGGCGTCGACGTCCTCGGTCAGCCGTTCCAAGATGTCGTGCTTGCGTTGCTCGCCGCTGCGCGGTTCGGGTGTCACGTATCCTCCTCTACTGCCGAGCGCCGGCTGGCGACTCGTGCGGTGGAGGATGGCACTTCAAGTGGACTTGACGTCAACAGCCAACGGAGACGTTCGCGGCGGTCGGGGCACATGGCTATCAACTCCACCGCCGGGTATCTGCCGTTGCACTATCAGAAGATGCCGCCGGTCAAGAAGTGCAGGGCAAGCCACGCCAGGCCAGCGAGTAGGGCGAAGCGGCGTAGCTGTACCCAGCCGCTCATCTTCGGGCGGTTGCCGGGGCGGCCGATGCCGAACGAAGCCAGTTTTATAACCCTGAACAGGCGTGACCCCGATCACCCTTCGCCCGAGAACCTGGAGAACGCCAGCTCAACGAGGTTCCCGCATCAAGCGAGCGTTGCCTGCTCACCCGCAGCGCCGTGCTCGACGGTGAAAGCTACTTACCGTCGGAAATTCTATGCTGGCTGGCGACTTGGAAACCGTGGCAATTTTTCGTCTGCTAAACCAGCCGGTCCTTTGTTTTTACTGCGAAGAGGTCATACCCCCGCACCCCTTCTGCCGGCGCAAGCGAAGTGATAGAACGGCGACGCATAACGCAGTGATGGGACGGCAGAACGACTGCATTGCAGCATCGCTGCATGCCGTACGAGCAGCGCAAACGTTGCCGCTAAGCACCCTCAACGGCGCGCGTGAAACGGCAGCGAGAGGGCAGCTCTCAGCGCGCATTCCGCAATTGACCTGCGCATTTGACAAACGCTGATGGCATGGCCTAGCGGGCGCCACCACGCCGCGAAGGCACTACGTCAGTACGGCCTGATCCCGACCGTTGAGGTGGAGGACGCTCCCGAAGAGCTCCGGAAGGCTCTGGCATGGCTTGAGAAGGCTTCAGTCCCGTTGAGCGATCTGGTCAAGGCCGAAACAACCCGTGCCGCGCTCGCTGCGGTAGCCCTAAACATGGACGGCAAGGCGGCAGCGGCCACCACGTACCGACGCAAGCGCTCGGTGTTCTACAACGTTCTCCAGTACGCCGTTGAGCTGGAACTGCTGGACTTCAACCCAGTCGACAAGCTCCGCGTGACAGCCAACCGCAAGAAGGTGGTCGAGGCAGTCGACCGGCGCTCCGTCGTGAACCCTCGACAAGCCCGCGAGCTGCTGGCAGCGGTCTCCTACGTCGGCAGCCGCGGCAAGGACGGCAAGCGCGGCGAACGACTCGTGGCGTTCTTCGCCTCGTACTTCGCGGCGCTACGCCCCGGCGATGCGCTGGGCCTACGGGTCAAGAACTGCCACCTACCTCAGACGGGCTGGGGGTCGGTGACCGTTGAGCGGTCACCGCCAGCGGCCGGCAAGCGGTACACCGACAGCGGCGAAGTTCACGACGACCGGGGCCTCAAGCACCGCGGCGAGGACGACGCGCCTACCCTGCCGATTCCGCCCCAACTTGTTGTGATCCTGCGTGAGCACATCAATCGGTTCAAGGTGACCGACTATCTGCTCCGCAGCGCGAAGGGCATGCCGGTCTCCCCCTCGAGCTACGTGCGAGTGTGGAGGGAGGCGCGCCGGCTAGCGCTGACACCCGCTCAGGTGGACTCCCCGCTCGCCGCGCGTCCGTACGACCTGCGCCACGCCGGCGTGAGCCTGTGGCTCAACGCAGGCGTCAACGCCCCCGAGGTGGCCGACCGGGCGGGACACTCGGTGGACGTACTTCTCAAGGTCTACGCCAAGTGCATCGACGGCGACACCAAGATCATGAATGAGCGCGACCCGGGGTTTATGAGAGACGGCGACGGTGGCGACCGTATATGAGCGCGCCAGAGGGAGGCACGCAGCGAAGGGACCGAAATCCCCGCGGCCAGTGACCCCGTAGATTGCTGAGGACATCGTGGAACGCAGAGCCTGGCGACCAGCCGCTATAGCAGCGTCCGAAGACACCGCTATACAAACTGGTTAGGTCCAATTGGAGTTCATGGCTCCTTGTATACCACTCGGTAAGTCATGTTCTGTTTATGGATATCCTGGCCGGAGGTGCTTACGATCGAGAGCACGACGTACTTTTCCAAGTCCGTCTTTAGGCATACTAGCGTCTTAGGTTTCGCGAGAATTTCGTCGTCCCAGTCGGGAGCATCATCGCAGGCTTTCGCCGTCGGACTGGAGACCCGGGCGAACCAACCGTCCTTCAAGACTAAGTGCTCATAGAGGTGATTCCAGTAGAGCGTAAAATCCGCCCTGCCACCCTCAATCTCCGGGTCGAGGTCAACATCTTTCTCCTCCCAGATGAACACCGGCTTGCCCGGACTCCGTTGAGGCGCCGGCGCCGTCGTAGTCGGCAGCGTGCTGGGCGCTGCGGAGCTGCTTTCATTAGGAGCCGGTAGGGCGGCATCAACGCCTGCACTATCGCGTCCGTCGGCGAACGGATCGAGTAGCAACGCTGGGCTGGCTAGGGTCAGCATCGCCCCGAGCACTCCCAGAGTCACGGCGCCAACCGCGGGCCAGCCCAGCGGTCGATTCCAGCCGCGGCGGACAAGTAATAGACCCACCGCGAAGATCGCTAAGCCGCCAGCCGCGGCGAGTCCACAGCTCCACCAGGGTGGCAGTGACAGTAGATCCGGCACATCGGTCACAACACCGATGACGACGGCGGCCCAACCGAGAACAACGCTGATCGTCACACGTTGGGCGGTCGACGACTGCTCATTATGCGCCGAGGCGTTGTCGCGAACCTGCCCAGGACCCTCCTGTTGTAGTTGATCGACAGACATAGCGTCGCTCCGCTCCGACTTGAGGTCGACAATTGGACGACAATAGCGAGCGACGGGTTTCCCTTGCTGTAGTAGTTCGACTCCCGCCTACGATCCCACCAGCCGCACAGGCAAATTGCCAGGCCACAGGCGCGTGTCGGGAATGCGGGATCCTCGCGAGGATAGGCGTCAATCCCTCTTTCGGGTTACGTGGGGGTGGTCGATGACGATGAGACAGAGCGGTTTTGACGGTCGGCACTGCAACCGGCTAACCGCGGCCCGCGAGAGGGAGGTGCGGGAGACTTGAGAGAGCCTCCCGCACCATGCCGCGCGCTCAGCCGGTCAGCTTCGCCAGCTCGCGGTTCATCCGGCGCCGGCCCGACTTCGCGAGCCGCTCGGTCGCCTCCCTGTTCGCCGCGCGTTGCTCGACCTTTCTCTGCCGCCGCGGCCCGCTTCGCCACCCGCTCCCGCTCGACGTCGACCTCGCGGCTCTGCATCCGGTCCGACAGCCACTCGCTGAACACGAACAGCGCCACGATCAGCACTCCGTACACCCGCCCACCCACCGTGTCCCCGGCGAAGACGTTGCACGCCAGGCTCAACAGGCCGGCCGCCACCTGCACCCGGAACCCGAGACGCCGCGTGTCGCGGCTGAAAGCCGCGCCCCGCATGACCATCCCGATCACCGCGATCCCGTCGATCGCGGACGGGCGTCCGTCCACGCCTGCCAGCCGTGCAGGTCGAGCTTGTGGGCCGCCTCGATGACGTGAGTGAAACTCACGGCCAGGGCGCCGAAGAAGTAGAGCTTCACGATCAGCTTGGCCAACTGGTACTTGACGTTCAAGGCTGCTCCTACGCGGGAACGGAGCACGCTCAATGGGTGCTGCTGGACGCTCCCGCTTACATGAGTGCCGGGGCCTCGAACCCGCGGCGGCTGCCAGTCACTCAGACCCCCCTGCACGCCGGCTCGGCTTCCGCTCTCCTACCCGTACGTACTGGGGGTCGTCGCGGCCCTGTGGTTTCGCCTGCGATGAGGGCTGTCGCTGTGGAGTTGTGGGGGTTGGTGTCGCGCTGTAGCTGACAAAGTCCCGACCTGGCGGGCGGGGGCGGGGCAAGGCTCGCCGAAGGCGACCGCGAAGCGGCTCGGCCTTGCCCCGCCCCCGACTGTCAGGTAGCCCGAAGGGAGCTACTGCGTGGCGCCAATCCCCACAACGGGCGCCCACCGCTACCAGAGGCTGATCAACCGCAACGGTGAACGAGCCCGGAGAGGACACACCCGCACGACAGACCTCCGCCGCGAACCCACCAACCCGCGGCGGCACCCCACCGACCAGAAGCAGGTCAACCCGGGCAAACAACAGTCATCTATAAGAAATGAGGTAGGGGTGTGGGGCTTGCCCCGGCGGACAGCACTATGGCTCTCCAACCCGCGCGGGGTCGACGCCCCGGCGCCCGGCACGGCAGGCACAGGGACATCAGGCCGACACCGAGCCACCCGGCCAACCAACTACCGAGCGGCATCACGAGACAAACGGAACAGAGGGAGGAGCCTCAACAAGGCGCTTGCGGACGTCGCCGAAGACGCGCCCACTGCCGCGGGCGGAAGTACGTCGAGCATCGCGTCCAGGGCGAGCACGAGTGCGACGGTCGGTGCAAGCCGCACCAGTGCCGGCCGCTGGCGGACTCGTCCATTCGGCAGATTCACGGCATCCTCAGCGGCGCGTATAAGCGGGCGCTCCGCTGGCGATGGGTGGGCACGAATCCGATGGAGCAGGCGGAACCGCCAACCGCCGGCCGGACGGATCCGCGGCCACCGACCCCTAAGCAGGCGGCGCGGATCGCCAACGAAGCGTGGGCCGATCCCGAGTGGGGAATGCGCGACAACTGCGAAGCTGCGCGTAAAACGAGTCGAGCACCTCGCCACCGAGACGACCTACTGCCAGATCACCAAGAACTGGCCGGACGTGGTTCCGGATGTACCCCTCGTAGGTGACACGCGTCGTCGGCTCCAAGGTGATCAGCTCTAGGTACCGGTCCATGAGCTGGTTGACCGTGGCGCGAGTGCGAGGGTTCCTCTGCTCGTCGAGCTGGTTCAGCAGTCGCGTCAGCGCCTTCTGCGCGTCTCGCTTCGCGGTCGGGCCAGCGGGGATTGTTTCGGTGAGGTCGTGTCGACGCCCGCTCACCGGGTCGGTGCCGGCGTACACCTTCACCGTAGCGATCCGCTGGGCAGTTCTTCGATGCGGCCACGTTGACGCCCCGCGGCTCGGGACTGCGGTGCCATGGCACGACCGTATCCGGTTTGTGCCACGAAGCGAACCACGCGAACGGCGTCACATTGTCGATCAAGGCTGTGACCTGGGTGCCCCCGGCAGGAATCGAACCTGCGACCTGCGGTTTAGGAAACCGTTGCTCTATCCCCTGAGCTACGAGGGCGCGAGTCGTCAGCTTACCTGCCAGGGGATACCGACGCGTACCAGGGCGTACCAACCACTGCCAACGCGTGTCACCTGCCGCTGCTCCGACCCATGGAGCAGATATGGAGCACACGGATCGCCGCCTGACCGGTCCCGTGCCAACCCGTGCCAGGTAGTACCAACGGCTGCCAAGCGGTGCCAACGTCTCACCGAGCAAATACCGAGCATTGGTGAGCCGGCAGAGGGGTGGGCCAACTGAGCCCTTCTCCGCTGCTGGAATCCGATCCCGGTCGCGGCCGGGTGACGGTTGTCAAGGAGGTGAAGCCTGATTGCAGGACCACCCATCGACGTGACGGACAACCACGAACAAGCTGGTCACCGAAGCCTCGACACCATGAACGTCGAACGCCGCTGCCGGCACAAAGACAAGCACCTCACCTGGGTCACGGCCCACGTCACGGACCTTCCAGGACGAAGCGGAAGCGGGCTGTGTCGCCAGCTAGGTCGAGGTCATCACCGCTCACCGTACGACCAACGCCGATCCTGCGCTGTACCCAAGTTCGAGCTAAGGATTAAAAGTCCTCAGCTCTGCCATGAGCTACAGAGGTTGAATAGCTGAGGTTCGTCGGCGTGGCGGCGTGATAGATCTCGATGGGTTCGGTAGGCCGAAGGGATGAGGTATCCGGCTGGTGGTGGCATGAACGCGGCAGCCCGGGTCCGGCGTGAGAAGGTTCGGATCCAGGCTGCGGCCATGTTCGCCGAATCCCAAACGACCGCGCAGATTGCGTCTGAGCTGCGAGTTTCCGAGAAATCAGTACGCCAGTGGCGTCGACGGTGGACGGCCGGCGGGACGGCGGCTCTGGCGTCGGCCGGCCCTGGCGGCTCGGACTGCAAACTCTCCGGCGACCAGCAGAAACAGTTGATCGAGATGCTCGATGACGGCCCGGTCGTGCACGGCTGGGACGACGCCCGCTGGACCCTCGCCAGGGTCGCGGAGCTGATCGAGCGTCGCTTCGAGATCACCTACACGCTGCGCGGAGTGTCGTATCTGCTGCACCGCATCGGCTACAGCCAGCAGGTTCCCACTCGTCGGGCGATCGAACGCGACCCTCAGGCGATCGCTACGTGGCATCGCCGGCGGTGGCCGTCGGTAAGAGGTTAGCGGCGGCTCAGGGCGCGGGGATCTGTTTCCAGGACGAGGCGGGCCAGGTGATGCGGCCGCCGGTGGCCAAGACCTGGGCCCGGCGCGGGCACACTCCCGTGGTCGAGGTCTCCGGCAAGGGCTCCGGGCGGGTCTCGATTGCCGGGCTGGTCTGCCTCAAGCCCGGACACCGCGGCCGGTTGATGTGGCGCACGAGGCTGCACCGAAACCGCAAAGGTGAGCGTGGCAGTTTCAGCGAGGACGACTACATCGCCTTCCTCGATCAGGCCCACCAACGCTTGCGGGCACCGATCGTGCTGATCTGGGACAACCTGAACACCCACGTCAGCGTCCGGATGCGGGAACTGATCACGGCCCGGAGGTGGCTGACCGTGATCCGGTTACCCGCCTACGCCCCGGACCTCAACCCGGCCGAGGGCGTCTGGCGGTGGATGAAACGCGGCCTGACCAACACCGCCGCCCGCGGCGTCGACCACCTCGCCGACCTCGTCAAACGTCGGCTACGCGCCTGCCAGCAACAAACCGATCTCCTCGCTGGCTTCTTCGCCGGCACCGGCATGACCCTCGACCCCGAGCCACCGTGACGACTCGAACCTCAGCCTTTCAACCTCTGTAGCGGGACGACCGCGTAAGCGGCATATCGGATGTGGCTTCCGGTGGGGTCCGGTGGGGTCCGCCCTGGTCCGGGCGCTGCGACGGCTACAGAAGCCGTGTTTCCGCTGCTCGTCCGGCTGGGTCCGGCTACGTCCGGTGGGGGTACGGAACATCCGAGCGACCACGGAGCGACCGGCGGTCCGGCGAATGAGGCGACTGTGCACCTGCCAGCCACGAACACAGCTCAATTGCCATAGTCAACTACGACGTACTCGTTGAACGCCACGTGCAACATCACAGAGCCGGCGACGCCGACTAGGTTTTGAACGATGGTAGGACCGAAGCTTGATCAAAGCTGCTGTCGCGGCCGTGGCCGAACCGGGTGCACGAGCTGCAGGTGCAACATATCTTTCGGATCCTCGGCAAGGTCGTGTGCGTCCCGTGGATCCGCTGGCCCACCGCGAGCGGTCGAGTGGTCGAAGAGCAACACTTGCGAACCCGCGAGGAGAGATGATGTCGCAGGTGAGAGTGCTGTTCGACGATGAGGTGCCGGTCCATTACGGGTTCATCTGGGTGTCCGCCTCGGAAGAGGACCTGCCAGATCTGATGGAGACCCGGGCGGGTCAACGCAACGGGCTCTGCGGCGCGGCCGTGCCGGGCGTGTTGTCGCTGGTGACCGGGCTGCACACCGGCCGGGTGCCGTTGACGGTGCAGTGGCACGACACCGCCCCGAAACTCGACCCAGTCTGGGAAGACGTGGTGGAGGTGTCCTTCACCGCCGAGCAGTGCGACCTGGGGCTCTCCTCATTTCAGGACGGCTTCGACCTGACCCTGCCCGCGGCGGGCAGCCTGCGGGCGCGGTTCTGCGGGACCGGCATGGATGCCGCCCACGAGCAGGACACCTTGATGGGCGAGCCCACGATCGACCGGTACCTGCTAGCCCTATGGCCCGCCGCACCGGCTCCCGACGAGGTCGTGCGTCAGACCAGCGCGATCGCGGCGTACTGGCATCAGTCGGCGCAGGACCTGCCACTACCCACTGCCGAGGAACGCGGCGCTCAAGCCTCAGTTGAAGCCGAGCAGTAGCGCCCCGCCGACGAGCAGATCCTCGCCGAGCACGAGAAGCACGAGTGGGGTGGACGCCCGCCAAGTCCTCGGCTGCGGCAGCTCGGCGGCAACTTGCTGGGGGTAGCGCAGTCTCAGCGGGACCTGCTCGACATGTTCGAAGCCCTCGGCCCGCACACCCAACGCGCTGCCGCCCGGTGGCTTACCGGGAGCCTCACCTCGTCCCGCAACCCACCCCAGGACCGCCGTTCAGCTGGGCGAAGTCAGTTGGAAAACGCTCACTATTCTGGAACTGCGCCTCCGCGTCGGCCGGCAAGACACCCTTCTTGGGATTGTACGGGTTCGGTCCACCATGTGGATCATGGTGTCCAGGGTTCTCATAGCCGGGGATACAACCGCCCGGCCCTGTGTTGCGCATCAGGACCGGCGTATTGCCTGCGAGCACATAGTATGCGTGGAGGCACTACGGAGGCTGGTGCGTGCGCATGGATGGATCATGCCAAAGACCAGGTGTTTCGTATGGCTTCGGCGCGTCACGTATCGACAGGCAGAGATGTTGACCGCAACGCTGACCGCAACCTTGGCGGAACGCTCCCGGCGAGCCGCCCTCACACGTCGACGGTCATCATTGCCAGCCGATCCTCGCAAGGCCGACCCTTTCGCCCGCGCGGACCCGACTCACCACGGACCGGCACAAGGCCACGACGATCGCTGAGCAGCTGAGCGCCGTAGCCGGTTCCGGCGATCGACGCCGCACCGCTACGCGGTACGCCACCAGATGACCACACACCGCAAGGCGGCCGGCAGCATGGCCGACATTCCATTGAGATATGTACATCTAATGCGAGCGTATGACATCAACCCTGACCGCAACCCAGTCGACCACCCACGCCCGGCAATGCGCCGCGGAAACGCTTTCTTGCGGAGCGTAACGGCGCCGCAGTTTCCGACTGGAAGAGTCCGAGCTATATTCACGCCCCCCCCCGAACTGATTCACATGCCGAAATCTATAAAGGAAGCCATAAGCCAGGGGGAGTCTAGCGCCTCCGGATCGACTCCGGCTTCACGCAAGCTATCTCCGGGCAGAGGCTTGCGCTTGCGAATCTAATTTTTGGACACGGTAGAAATTCCGCCTAGAGCGAGCGCGAAGACGTTTGCTAGAGCCTCTCTCACATCCGGATCTCTATCTATACGCGCCAACGATCCAAACCTCACCGGAGAAATGTCGATAGTCGCAACTCCACCGCGACCATCCCCGCTCGCCACAGAGAAAAGGACAGCGCATCGGTAAGCACGTATCTGACCGCCTCTCGCCTCCCGCATCAGAGGCGACACCAGAACACTTCCTTCCTCCACCTGGGCACGAAGGGCTTCGAGCGACGTCCACCTGGTGGCGAAGCCGCTGTCCTCCGCGTCCCGTTGGATTTCCAGCAATGACTCAAAGCTGACTTGGCATACACGAAAATCCGGGTCTTGTTGTCTAACTATGGACATCAGACTTACGAATCCTCTCGTTCACAAGCTTCGACGATGCCCTCCGGAAGAGGATTCCACGGACGGGGCCAGATAGCTCTACTCCGGTTTAGTCACACGAGCATGGGTGACGTTGAATTGTAATCGGCGCGTTGGGGTCGAGGCGGCCATCTTTCACACGGTTGACCACCTCATCCACCCGGTGATGTCCGCCAAGAATGCGCCCGTCTCGCGACACTAGGATCCCGTCACCATGTTCAGCTTTGTTAATTCCGCCCAGAAGATCGTCATTGTCGAGCATTTCGTGATACCACTGTGAAGCGGGGTCGCGAGTCGACTGGCCGGGAGTATACCTACCTTCAAGGTCCCCTGCCTTAATCGTTTCGCCGCAGTTGTGCACCAGGACCGGTGTTGTGCCGGCGAGCACATAGTACGTGTGGAGGTGCTACGGCGGTCGAGGCAAGCGCATGGATGCGATCATGCCAGAGACCAGGTGTTTCTTGCGGTCCCAATTCCCAGCGCATCGACAGTTAAGGATCTTGACCGCAACGCTGACCGCAACCTGGGTGGAACGTTTACGCAAAGCACGAGCTTGCATCGATGGCAGTCGTGTTCTGGTAGACGGGCTGGGCTGCGATTGGTGACGCCAGGGTGCCCGGACCGAGCGGCCGTTAACCCCTTCGTCCGAAGGCCCACATGCGTGCGACGCGGCGTCTGCGCTAGGAAGGTTGGGTGTGCTCTGTCCGTGAGGCACCGTGGCGAAACAGCGTCGCCGTTGTTCCCCGTCACCTGCGATTTGCTTCGGCCCAATCAGCTCGAACGGTGAACGGGCGGCGGATCGCGGGAGGCGGCGCGTGGCTGCGGCTCACTCACTGGTGGTGGGTAGAGGGTCGGACGTCGCTCGGCTTCTTACAGGAACGTGAACGTGTCATGAGACGGACAACAAGTGAGCCGGCTTCGGACCCCTGACGATTGTGGGCGTAACGCGATGCGCCCCGCCGTGGCGGAAGCCGACCGGCGGGGCGCATGAGAAATTCTTAGTGCCCGTCTGGAAACCGTTTCAGGGTCGGTGATGGCGTGCCAGGCGGCGGCTCATGATGATGATCATTGACCATTGCACGATCGCGGCGTGATGTTCGGGTAGGCGTTCGTAGTCACGTACGGTGCGTCGGCATCGGCTGATCCAGGACAGAGTCCGTTCCACCACCCAGCGCCGGGGTAGAACGTGGAAGCCGAACTGTCCGGCGAATTTCGCGACGATCGTGACGGTGACGCCGAGTGCGGCGGCGAAGTCGACCAGCGTGCCGCTGTAGCCACTGTCGGCCCAGGTCATCGTCACCTTTCGGCAGACGGTGTGTACGGCCCAGAGCAGGACGCGGCCGGCTTGGCGGTCCTGCACCGAGGCGGCGCTGACCGCGACGACGAGCAGCAGCCCGATGGTGTCCACGGCGATGTGGCGTTTACGGCCGTTGACCCTCTTGCCGGCGTCGTAGCCGCGGCTGGCCCGGGCGACGGTCTCGGCCGCGCGCACCGACTGTGAGTCGATGATGGCTGCGCTCGGCTCGGGTTCGCGGCCGGCTGCGGTGCGGACCTGGTCGCGCAGGGTGTTGTGCAGGCGGTTGACGGTGCCGTCGGTGCTCCAGCGGGCGTGGTAGTCGTAGACGGTCTGCCAGGGCGGGAAATCGGCGGGTAAGGCCCGCCAGACGCAGCCGTTGTGGGCGAGGTAGCGGATCGCGTCGACGATGTCGCGGCGTGAATGCACCGGCCGGCGCCCGCCGCGACGGCTCGGCTGTCCAGCCGGGATCAGCGGGGCGATGACCTGCCATTCCGCGTCGCTGGTGTCCGACGGATAAAGACGGGCACGGTTGCTTGGCAGGTGATCGGCGGACACGACAGAGGCGGTGGATGCGCCGGCGCCACCGACCAGGTAGAAAGTCATACAGGGCCTTGAGGGATCGAGCGTGTTTGGTGTGGTTACCTGCGCTTCTACCTCAAGGCCCTACCCATGTCATTCAGACGCGCCGCACCGCCTACCCATCGACAGACCCAAGTTTCCAGACGGGCACTTACTGGACGTTTTGTTGGCATTGATGGTGCTAAAGAACGGTTAACAGCAGGCGATGGCAGTACCCGCCTGGCCGATCTAACCGAATAACGCAGTATCAGGTGCTTCAGATCTGTGAGGGTCCGCGGCTTTTCGTCCCTCGATCATGTTTCATTGACTTCCACCTCGGAATCGGCGGACATGGTGTCCTCACCGCACGACTCCACCACCGTAATCCACTGCTATGACCGAACGTCGCGCATACCCGTCCGACCTGTCCGACGCCCGCTGGGCCTTGATCGCGCCCCGGCTGACCGCGTGGCGTCAGGCCCGCACCGACGCCCGCACCGCGATCGGCATCAAAGGCCGCACCCCCAGCCACGACCTGCGGGAGATTTTCAACGCCATCCTCTACGTCAACCGCACCGGCATTGCCTGGCGTTACCTCCCGCACGACTTCCCTCCACACGCGACGGTCTACGGCTACTTCGCCCTATGGAGTAAGGAAGGGATCTTCACCGCCCTCAACTACAACCTCACCGGACTCGTCCGTGACCACCACGGCCGATCCGCCGAACCCACCGCATCGATCATGGACACCCAGAGCGTCAAGACCTCCACCAACGTGCCGCTCAAGACCCAGGGCATCGACGCCGGCAAAAAGATCGCCGGCCGTAAACGCGGCATCATCACCGACACCCTCGGCCTGCTGCTCGCCGTGATCGTCACCGCCGCCAGCGTCAGCGACAACGTGATCGGCAACGATCTGCTCGACCAGGCCACCGCCACCCACTCCGCCCTGACCAAGACCTGGGTCGATGCCGGCTTCAAAGTCAAAACCGTCGAACACGGCGCCAGTCTCGACATCGACGTCGAGATCGTCAACAAAGAACCGCAGGTCAAAGGCTTCAACGTGGTCAAACGACGCTGGGTCGTCGAGCGCACCATTGGCTGGCTCATGCACCACCGCCGCCTGGTGCGCGACTACGAAACCCGGCCCAGCAACTCCGAAGCCATGATCACCCTTGCCATGATCGACAACCTCGCTCGCCGAATCACCGGCGAAACCACCCCAACCTGGCGAGACCCTCAAATTACATAACACCACAAAATACGTTAATCAGACGTCCTCTTAGAGTTGTTCGTTCGGGGACGGTTCTTCCGGATGCTCCTGATCATCCGGTGCTTGGAGGGCGTCACCGATGGATTCGATGGCGTGGCGCTGGAGTCGAAGCCGAACGTGGGAGTAGATGTCGGCGGTGGTGTGGATCTGCGCGTGGCCGAGTAGGTCCTTGATGGTCACCAGGTCGACGCCCTGTTCCAGGAGCAGCGTTGCGCAGGTGTGGCGTAGGTCGTGAAACCGGATGTGTCGCACGTCCGCTAAGTCGCAGATGTCGCGGTGGCTCCGATAGACGGTCGCAGGATCCAGGGGTCCGCCGGTGGGTGTGGTGAAGACCAGGTCGTTGTCTTGCCAGGTGGTGCCCGCCTCCCGTCGGTCGATCTGCTGGCGTTGTTGATGCCGTTTGAGGGTGGTCAGGCTGTCCCGGGGGATGACGATCCGTCTGGCTGAGCGTTCGGTCTTGACCGGCTGGAACGTTGCTCCGCCTCGGGTTCGGGCAAACGTTCGTCGAACGTAGAGGTGCCCTTGCTTCATGTCGATGTCGCTCCACCGCAGTCCGAGGAGTTCGCCCTTACGAAGACCGGTACGGAGCGCCAGCTCGAACAAGGCTGCCTGCCGGTGGTAGGCGGCGACGAGGAGGTATTTTCGGGATTCGCCGAGGGTGAAGGGTTGAAAGTCGCTCTTCGGGGTCGGCAGCCGCACGGGTGACGCGACGTTGCGGCCGATCAGGTCTTCGCGTACTCCGTCGGCGAGCGCCGAGGAGAGCACTGCGCGAACGTAGCGCAGGGTACCGACCGCTACGGTTTTGCGGCAGCAGTCACCGACCGCACAGCAGACGGGACCACCCTTGCGCCGTACGTCGCGCTCCTTCGCACAACACCGGCAGGCGACGGCAATCTCGTTGAGGAACGCCCGGACCTGGGAGACGGTGAGGGCGCCCAGTCGGCGGTGTCCGAGACCGGGGATCAGGAAGTCGTTGACCAAACCGGCATACGTCTCGAAGGTGGTGGCTCGGACCCGCCTCTTGGCCACGGTGTGCAGCCAGGTGGTCAGGTAATCGCCGACTGTGACGGCGGGATCCTTGGCGACGGCGGCGGTGCCGCGCACCGAGTCGGCCAGCTTCTCGATCAGCTTGTCGGAGGCTTCCTTGCGGGTATCGCCGTAGACGTAGACGCGCTTGCGGGTGCCGTCGGCGGCGTGCAGGTACCCGGCGCCGCACCATCGGCCGTCGAGGCGCTGGTAAATAGTGCCTTCTCCGTTGGCTTTCTTACCGGCCATGACGAGCCTCCTTCACCAGCGAGTCGAGGTAGCCACTGAGCGCGGCGGCGGGAATCCGACGGCAGCGTCCGATCTGTACCGACGCGAGCCGGTGCGACCGGATGAGGTCGTAGACGCTGTGCTTGCCGAGTTGTAGCCGAGCCATCACGTCCTTGACCGTCAGCAGGTCCGGGCTCATGCACGTCCCTCCCGCCCGGCGTAATGCCAGTCCTTGACCACGAACAGCGAGGTGGCCGGGTCGAGGCCGAGCCGTTGCCTGGTCTGGGCTTCGGCAAACGCGCGGCGTTCGGCCCGCAGTGCGGTGAAGCTGGTCGAGTACGTGCGGGACTTGGACAAGAAGTGTCCTCGGTATCCGGCCTGGTGAGCCCACCGGCGGAGATTCATGGAGGCAAGCGCCGGTTGGGCGCCCAGCCGCCAAGTCGTCTCCACCAGAGTCCGGGGGTGTTCGCCTACCCGGTCCAGGTGGATGCCTGCTCGTCGGCCGGTGCCGTTGCAGCCCAGGCACAGCGCCGCCGGCCCGGTCTCCCGCTGAGGTGGAATGGACCCGTGGCCGTCGCAAGCGCGGCAGCACAGCGGGGCGATGGTCACGCCAGCAGTCTCCGCGGCCTTGGTGGCGTACTTGGCGACATAGCGCGCGACGGTCTGCTCGGACAGGTCCGCTGTTCTAGTCGTGATGCGTTGGATGTCGATCCGGCGTCCCCAGGCCAGCGCCCGAGCCTCGCAAACCCGAGTTGCCGGGGTGCCCACGCGGACCTTGCGGACGGCTGCACGGATTGCCTTGCCGAGCAGTTCAATAGTTGCCCAGGCGGGCGGCGGGGTGTGGGGGCCGTCTGGCCCGTCGAGGCGGACGATGGCATGGAAGTGCACGACGCCTCGCGCCTGGAACTCGGCGACCTTGGCAAAGACCAGCCGGACCTGACTGCCAGCTTCCTTGCGCGTTAGGCGGGCCAGCGCGGCGAGGCTGCGGCGCGTTGCGGTGGTGAATTCGGCCCACAGCCGTCCGGCGTGCGCGTTGAACAGGACCTGACCGGCGTAGTCGTAGCTGGTCAAGTCGAGCGGTGTGCCGATGACTGGATCACCGGTTGGGTGCCCGGCTCCGCAGGTGCCGGGGTGGCAGCGGCGCGGGATGCCTCGGCGGTTGGGGCCGAGGTGCACCTTGCCGAATGAGGGCGCAGTCAAGGTGATGAACAGGCGCGGGTGTGCTCCCACCTGCTCGGGTGTGTCTTTTCCGCCGCGCAGCCCGGCGGCGAAAAGGTGGTAGGCGTCGAGCTTGTACAGCGCCGAACAGGCTGGGCAAATAGAAGCGCGCCGGTTGCGGCATCGCAGCGCGAGCGTCCGGCCGGGTAGCTCGGAGGCGGTGACGTGTTCGACGATGCGGCCGGTGCCGGACTCGACCAGGAGATGAGTGCCGGCCAGGCGAAGGGGCCGGCTGCATTGCCCGCCCCGGTGGCGAAGCTGGACATGATCGGTGACTCGCAGCAACGCACTCGGGTCGGTGTTCGGGGTGAGGGGTGTCATGATGGCGGTGTTTCCTTCGCCTACAGGGTGGAGGGGAACAGGCCCCTGGAAGCGCGACGGAGTGTTCTTGGCGGAATAGGTCGTCGCTGCTTCCCGGGGCATCTTCTTCGCGGTCACGGTGTCGCTCCCGTGGACTCGTCGAGTAGGAGCCGCATCGGGTCACGCACCAGGTGAGCGGTTCGATCGGCGATCGCGTCGGCGGTTTCGTCCGGCACATAGGGCGTGCGGACCAAGGTGAAGCCGGGTCGGCCGGCCGCGACCATCGAGGCGACCCCGATGTAGGCGGAGTCCTGCAACCGTCGCGGGTGTGCGTCCGGCGAGCCGGAGATGTCCGCGCCCAGCACAGCGGTCGCTGCTTCCGAAGTGCGCTGCGCGAACGACACCGCGACCTGGCAGTTGTCCCGGATCTTCGTGGGGACGGCGTCGCCGGTGGCTTTCTGGGTGGCCAGCACGACCTGGATCGCGACGTTGCGGCCCTTGCGGACCAGTTCCTCCACCAGCCGGGCCGATTCTCGCGCCAGGGCGTCGAGCTGCTTGGACTCGGTGTCGTTGCGTTTGGTCTCGTGGAAGAAGGTGTGAGCTTCATCGATCACCACGATGACCAGCGGCCAGGACTCCGAGGGTCCGACGTGCCAGGCGTTCTTGACGCCGAGCACGGCTCGGATGTTCTGCTGTCGGGCGATCATCAGCGCGTGGACGTCGCGAAGCACGTCTCGGACCCGTTGGGAGTCGTCCTTGGCGCAGAGCCAGGCTCGCCGGAATAGCTCGTCGTAGTCGGGGCCGCCTTTGCCGTCGATCAGTACGAACTGCACGGCCGGACTCGGGGCGAGCTGGCAGAACCGGGCGTTCAGGAAGCTCGTCTTCCCATAGCCGGCCAGCCCCGCCACGACAACGCCGGACACTTCGGAGGTGCGGATCGTCACCGGCTGGCCGTCGGCGTCGATCCCGGCCCGCCATTGCAGCGGATCTCCCTGGGTGTCGAGCGTTGGGCAGTCGGTCCAACGGGTCGGCTCGGTCAGCGGGTCGCGCAGCAGTGCCCGTAACCGCAGCAATCCAGGTAGCACTTGTTCCACGCGGACCTGGCGAACCCGCCAGGCTGCGGCCAGGTAGTCGGCCGCGTTCTGGAACTCGGCCAGCCCGAGCTTCCCGACCGTGGAGGCGTCGACCCGCACGCCCCACGGCTCGGCCCTGACCCGGATCACCGGCGCCAACTGACGATAGACCGGCTGAGTCTGCGCAGTGGTCTTCCACCACGGCGGCCCCACCCGCTCGCTCTGGGTCAGTCCCACCCGGCGGGCGGTCCGCCGCCACGTTGCCTTGATCTTCCACGCCTTACGCAGCACCCGCCGCCCGTCACGATCCGCCCGGACGTAGCGAATGGCCGGTATCCCGAACTTGGCCAGCACCACGACTGCCATCAGGACGAGCGCCACCCACCCGAGTTTGGTCACGAATTGTGGGAGCTGAACCACGAGGTCCGCGATTCGCTCTGCCGCTTCCGGGGACATCTCGCTCACCCGACCTTCACGGTGGTGAGTGCCGCAGCCCGGAACATTTGCCAGGCTCGGCCGTTCTTCTCCCCCGCGATCAGGGTGAGGCCGGTCGCTTTGACCAGTTGACCCGTCGTCAACCCCTGCGGCACAGACGGCTGCGGGATTGAAACCCGCAGCACCTGCGGCTGGCCGCCGTCCATGATCAGCGACAACGGCACCTCGGCCAGTGCGGCACCGGTATCCCGGTCGGTCGCCGGAACCTGCTTCTCCTTGTCCTTGAACTGCGGCACTGGCGGGGCCAGCACCAGCAACGGACGACTCACATCAATCGGTAGGACTAGCACAAGTACTCCTCGTTCCAGGCTCCGCCCTTGTGGCGTGAACCTCGGGAAGCACAAGTTACACGTGACAATCCTTGCTCACAAGATCCTGAGCTAGAAACCTGAGATGCTCAGGTAGCTCAGCCTTCACGTGACGGATAGCATCCGAGGGTGACCTACCCAGCGGACGACAAGCGGGCACTCTTCGTGCGGGTCGTCGACGACATCGTTGACCAAATCCGCACGGGCAAGCTCACCGCCGAGGACAAGCTTCCGACCGCGCGAAAGATGGCCGAGATCTACGATGTCGCCTCCATGACCGCGCAACGGGCACTCCGCGAGCTGCAAGCCATGGGCCTCACCTACGGCATCGTCGGCAAGGGGACTTTCGTCCACCCCGAAGCCGCAGAACGGGTCAGGACCAACATCGATGGCAAGCGCCGCCCCAACAAGGCAGCGCAAAGCATCGACGAGGGTCTTGATCCCGCCACCGCCACATACCTTCTTAAGCGCGATGAAATGGCGACGAAGGCGTCGGAATGGCTCGAATCCCTGCCGCTGCGCGACAAAGCCAAGAGTCAACGACTCCAGGACGAGCTAGCCCAGATCCACGCAGAACTCACCCTCCTGCAAGCCATCGTCGAAGGCGACCAGGACGTTGATCCCGACAGCCCGCTCGGCCGCTACCGCGCGAACCTTACCCAAGCGGCTACACCGAACCCTGACACTGTCGCGGACGACGCAGCGTCCCGAGCGAAGCGAGACGACCCACCCAGCACCCAGAGGTAGTCCCGCAGAACGAACGGACGGCCACACTGGCTCAAACTATCTATACAAGTATCAAGCCGGCCCGGCCGGGACCGCGCGCTACGCCTTCGGCCCGCGCACGACCCGGCCCCACTCCCGAACCAACCAGCATCGGCACCCGCGTCTCGATGAGCACCAGGCCGCGACGATCGCTGACTGTGGCCAAGGCACTAACCCGCTTCCGGCGATCGACGCCGCACCGCTGCGCGGCACGCCACCAATGACCACACCGAGAGGCGGCCGGCATGATGGCCGGCGTCTCATTGAGATATCTACATCTAATGCGAACGTCTGACATCAACCCTGACCGCAACCCAGTCGACCACCCACGCCCGGCATTGCACCACGAAAGCACTGGCCTGCGGAGCGTAATGGCGGTGTAGCTTCCTACGGGAGCAGTCCAAGCTGTATGTGCGCCTTCCCGGAATGATTCACAGGCAGAAACCTACAAAGGAAAGTCACTATGCCAGGGAGCGTCTAGCGCCTCAGGATCGACTCCGGCTTCACAGACCGCACCATCAATTTCCTCGATGTTATCCACGACCCGTTCGTACGGCTTTGTCATGTCGTCTTCGAAGAAGCATTCGTCGTTATCAACGAGGTGTTTAGGAACCTCGATAGCGACGACCCGGAAGCGGCCATCCTGGCGAGGAACGACCCATACCCAGGAATAGTGGTCAGCTTGCCCTGATTCGCGTCGCGCAGCGATAGAGGACTTGCTCATGACCAGGCGGTTCTTGGCCTGAGTTTTCACTTGCCACCCCAGAAAATTCGGACGATGGGACCGTCGAAGGTATGGACTTGGAGGTGCGGCAACGCGCCGTCCACGTTCCCAGCGCCATGCCCCAGGACGCGACCATCTGCACCGACTTGGTCATCCCAGTGATAGGTTCCGCGCTTCTCGCCAAAATACTGCTTCGTGCCGACGCCATCGAAGCCGGACGCATTTCGATAACCTTGCCCCTGATACTTCCCCAGGAACAGTTCTTCGGCTTCCGCACGAGAACCAACTGTAATCTTTGTTGCGCCTTGGTCCAGGGAACGCGCCCCAGAACTGACGCGCCCGCTGCTCCATGGGATTTCACCGCCGCAGTTATGTACAAGTACCGGCGTGTTGCCTGCGAGCACATAGTACGTGTTGATGTCGGCGACGGTGAGGTTGTACATCGTTCGCACGCCGTCGTAGGACCGCACTCCCGTGACCGGCCGGACAGAGCCGTCGGAGGCACGCAATCTAGCCGCGGTGGTCAGATCGCCGGCATCGACCCAATCGTCGGTGGACTCGTCCCAGAAGGGGTGTTCCTGAGTCGTCTGGATCAGCGCAGGTTCGCCATCCGCGGTGCGAACAGTGAGGTCCGTGAACTCTTTGTCGTCGTTCACGTGGGTCGCGGTGACCTCGCGAGCCTCCGTACGATCCGTCTTCGGGTCCGTAGCGAGGACCTTGTCGCCAACCTCGATGTCGACGATCGGCTTTGTCGTCCCGTCGGCCATGAGGACGCGGGTCTTCGCCGAGAAGCTGTTAACGCAGGCCTTGGCTGTGCCCCGGGCCAGGTCGTCCAAGACGTCGAAGGCTTCGATGGAGAGGCGGGTCGAGGCCATCACTTTGCCGACCAACGCCGCGCTGGCGCCGCTCTCTTCGCTGACCGCCATTCTTGCCATTGCAGCGGACTCGGGATCCTGGCCGCTCGCCTTGGCGGCCTGGGCACCCACGGCGTCGTGGATAGCCTGGGCGTAGACCGTCGTGCACAGACCGCTTTCTTGCATGCACGCCCGGTCCATCATGCGAAGGAGCTTGACGTCGTTGCTGAGCGCGTCCCATCCACTGCCGTAGCTGGCGCGGAACATATGGTAGGCGTTGTTGATCTGGTCGGCGTACTTGGGGAGGTTCTCGACCTGGTCGCGTGTGACGGTCGCACCACCGATGATGGCGCTCTTCCCGTCGTTGGCGTATTCGACCGGGACAGGGTTCCGGTTGCCTCTGTTGCGGTTCTTGGTGTTGTTGTCGACCCATCCGTTTATCGGGCCTGACTTGGCCTTCGGCGCGACCGGGACTGCGTTGTTGCAGGAGCTGCGGCCGCCGCCGTTGCCGCAGTCCGGTCTCAATCCTGACGGGTCCGAGAGCGTGCTGGGGTTGTTGTTGCTGTAGGAGTAGCCGTTCCACTGCTGCGGGTCCATCAGGTCCTGGACCGGGTCCACGGACAGGAAGCGGCCCAGGCTCGGGTCGTACACCCGGGCGCCGATGTTGAGCAGGCCGCTGGCGTCGATGTCACCGCCGACGAAGCCCTTGAGCGTCGGCCACTGCACCGCCGCGCCGCGGTTGTCTCCGTATGGCTGCTGGCGGCGCTTGGTGACCTTCTGGGTGTACGCGTTGACCGACACCGTCTGCGTGCCGTGGTGGTCGTTGAAGAGCCAGGTCAGGGACTGGGCTGCTCCGGTACGCGCGGCGACCGTCTTGCCGCCGAAGGAGTAGTACCGGATGGCCGTGGCCGCCGTGGCGGAGGGCGCCCGGCGCAGTTCCATGCCGGGCAGGTACACCGTCGTGCCCGTGGAGTCGCGGTGGACCAGGCGGCCGCCCTCGGGGCCGTAGATGTTCGTGGTGGTGGTCTTGTCGTTCTCCACGATCGTCGCCTGCCGGCCTTCGCTGTCCCAGGTCAGCGTCTGGCCCGGGCGGGAGGTCGTGTTACCGGCGGCGTCGTAGCCGTACGTGGTCGTCTTCGGTGTCGTCTGGCCCGGTTCCAGGGTCGAGGTGGCCGTGACCGCGTGCGGGCGGACCACGCCAGGGCCAGGTGCCGGGACCGTGTACGTGGTGGTCTTGTCGCCCGCGGCGGTGTGGCTGACCTGCTTGGTGCGGTTGCCGAGGTTGTCGATCGTCCAGTCGAACCAGAACGGGGCCGGGCCGCCCATGTTCGCCACGGACGGTGCTGTGGAGCAGGCCACGCCGGCCCTCGGGGTCCAGGCGGAGGTGAGGCGCTGCAGGGGGTCGTAGCCGTAGCACTGGGTGTCGGCGTCGCCCACCTGCGGGGTGTCGGCGATGGAGAGCAGGTTGCCGTTGTGCTCCCAGGCGTAGGCGCGTTGGGAGACCGTGCGCCCCGCGGTCTCGGTCTGGACCTTGATCTCTTGCAGGCGGCGGGTGTCGCGCTCGTAGGAGACCGCTTCCTCGGCGTAGACGCCGCCGGCGATCTTCAGGGTGGTGACGGTCGGCTCGCCGAACGCGGTGTACCGCTGGGCGGCCACGTAGGAGCCCATGTTCGGCAGGTTGGTGTCCAGGCTGGTGGGCAGGCCCGAAACCGCGTCGTACCGGATGGTGAGCGCTTCGGGGGTGAGGTCGGCGGCGTCCGGATAGGTCATGCCGGTCGGTGCGCCATTGTAGGGCGAGTACTGGTAGCCGAACACGTACGTGCCGGCGAGGCCCGTCTCGGCGGCGGGGATCACGTAGTGCTCGCCCGCGACGGCGTATCGGGGGGTGAAGCCGCGGGCCTGCCACTTGTACTGGTTGCCGTTGTCGTACCGGATCGCCTGGGTCAGTTGGCCTCGGACCGCATCCTCGGTGAAGAGGTAGTCGTACTTCCACTCGGCGCGCTTGTTCGCGTCCGCCACCGTGGAGTCGTAAACGCCAGTCTTGCGACCCATCCAGTCGTAGGTGTACCGGAGTGTCTTGCCGCGCGCGTCGGTCGTCGACTCGAGCTCGTCGTACGCGGTGTAGGTAGAGGTCGTCTTGCCGCTGTCCGGGTCCGTCCTCTCGATCACGCGGCCCTTGACGTCGTACTTCATGGCCCATTCGTTGCCGGCGGAGTCCTTGACCGACGTGAGCTGGTCCTTGGCGTTGTAGCCGTACGTCGTCGCCAGGAAGGCACCGGAGAGACCCACCGGCGTGTGGTACTGCCGGGCCTCGACGGTCCGACCCTGGGTATCGACGACCGTCGTGGTGGGGGTGCCGCCCTTGGGCGGGACGACCGTCGTGCGGTCACCTTCGTACGAGGTCGTGGTGCGCCACTTCTCGACGATGTTGGTCACGCCGTCGCCCGAGCGGAACGCCACCGCGGTCGGGCGGCTTGCCCGGTCGTAGTGCGTCACGGTTTGGGTGGGCACCGCCCATTCCGGCTGCCACCACAGAGTGCCCGACGGTTCGCCCTGACCGGCGTGTGCGCCGAACGCCATCTCGGCGCGGCCGTGCCCGTCGTAGAGGGTGTCGGAGACGATCCGGCCGCCGCCGACCGCCTTGGTCTGCGTCTGCCGGGGCCGCAGGAGGCCGTCGAAGATCGCGTACGAGACGTTGGTGCCGCCGGCCGCGTTCAGGGTCTCGGTCTTCACGTACGGGTACGCCGAACGTGAGCCGCTGTAGAAGTAGGTGTACTTCGACGACGGCTGCGTCTGGTGTGCCTGGCGAGACCACCCGACGTCCCACACCTGGGAGGTGCGGCCCAGGGCGTCGTAGGCGACCTCGGTCACGTACCCGTTGGGGTCGGTGACTTTCTCCGCCTTCGCCCAGGCGGGGTTGACCTTCGTAGTGGTCTTCCAGCCCTTCTGGTTGGTCTGGGTGCGACCGGTGGTGAGGCTCTTCGCCGGGCTGAGGACCGTGGTGACGGTGTTACCCCGCACGTCCGTCGAGGTCAGCTGACGGCCGAAGTCGTCGAAGGTGGCCCGGCTGGCTGTCTGCCATACGGTGCCACCGGAGGGGGTCCAGTCCTGCAAGGTGTCGGTGCGGGTCAGCGCACCGTGCACCGGCGTCGTGTCGGAGCTGGTAGCCCCGTCGTAGAAGCTCACTCCGTCGGCGAGCATGTGCTCGGCCTTGGTCGGGGCGGTAGCGCACGGCAGTGCCTTCACCGTCAGCCGCTTCACCGTGGCAAGCAGATTCTTGCCGACATTGCGGTTGTACGACGTGGTCGCACATGTCTCGTCGCCGGACTTGGCGATGTCGCCGTTCTCCTGCACCGAGACCGGCATCCCATAGTCGTCGACCGTCATGGTGGTGCTGGTCGTGCTCCAGCCCCGAGCACCGTCGACGCCCAGCGCCGTACCCGAGTAGATCGTCTTGACACCGGCGTAGCGGGCGGTGACGGTGTCGCCGTTGATGGTCCGCGACGCGGTCGGATCTGAGCGTCTCGGGACGTTGACCGTCTTGCTGACCGGCTTGTCCTCGGTGCCGTTGTAGGTGACCTGTTCGCGGACCATGCCGGCGTACTGGTCCTCGTCGTACACGGTCTCAGAGCCCAGCGTCGCGGGCACCGTGACCGTGCGCGTGCCTCCGCTCGGCGCGGCCTTGTCGCCGTGCATACCGCGTAGGTACGTCGTCTTCGTCAGCGACTTGTTCGCATCACCGACCTGCGTGGTCACGGTGGCGTAGCCGCGGAACTGGTCCCAGGTCTTGCGTTTGGGTTTGGTGAGCCCGTCGTCGTCGGCGAAGTGCCAGGCGGGCGTTCCGCCGTACGTGTAATAGGTGTTGACTGTCGGCGCCTGATGGCCGTCCGCCAGCTGGGTGTCCGTTTGAGAGACCTGGGTGACGACGTACTTGTGCCACCACTCGGTGATGTCCGGCCCGCCGGGGTTGAGCGGATCCGGCCCGATCACCGGATAACAGCGCCGGGTGTTGGTGTGCGGCGAGGACGGCAGGTCACCGGACGTGCAGTCAGGCAACGAGTAGGACACCTGGATCCGCGACCCGGTTTCGCTGTAGATGTTGCTCAGCCGCTGCCAGTTGTTCGTCGTGTTCGTCTTGGTCAGGACGCGGTTGCGCATCGCCACGGGCTCGAGCGTCACCGGCGGCAGCGTCACAGTGCCGCCGACGTGACCGGCGTGCACGATCGTCTTCAGCCAGAGACCTCCCTTTTCCCCGTCGCCCGGCGACGGGAAGGAGTGCTCGAAGGTGTACGAGTCGACGTTCTGCCAATCCGGGGTGGCCTTCGTGGTGTCCCAGATGCGCGTCGTCACCTTGGCAAGGCGCTTGGTCGTCCAGAACGTGGGGGCCATGTCGTCGCACTCGGTCGCGCTCGCCTTGCACTCCTGGTCCCACGGGGTATCCGGCCAGTGCGAGCCGTCGTGCTTCGTGCAGTCGGACAGGCATCGGTCGGCGGTGTCGAAGGCGACCTGAACGAGCGGGCTGACGGAACGGTCCGAGGTGCCCCGGTCCCAGGTGCCGTAGTCGATCCGGCGCAGGGCCCCGCCACGGACATAGGAGACGTTCTCCGATTCCTTGGCCTCGGCGGCGTACTGGTTGGTCTCCTTGTCGTACCAGAAGGAGATCGTGTTGCCGCGGGTGTCGATGGCGTAGTCGAGGTTCCAACGCCATGCCTGCGTCACGCGGGAGTCGTGGAACTTGGCGGCGTGCTTCGGCTCGCCGTCGTGGTTGCTGTAGACGGGAACCGTCCACGCCGAGTTCGTGTCCGACGTCTCGCCGGGAAGCTTGTTGCGTCCGAAGAAATACTGGGTGCCGTCGGTCGAGGTGACCTTCCAGTGCTCGCCGTCGTCGTCACCGTTGGTGGTGCCGGTCAGCCTTTCGATCCGCGAGCCGTCCTCGGCACGGGAGTGCCAGCCGTTGCCGGCTTCAAAGATCAGCTCCGTGCTGCTGCCGCCCAGCGACATGGTGGCGTTCTGCGAGCGCCAGCACAGGTCGCCGGTGTGTTCGGGATTGTTGTCCTCACCGGCCTTGTCCTCGGAACACGGCACGTAGCGGCGCTCGATGAAGCCCGGCGAGTACTCGAAACCCTCACCGATCCACGACGGCTGGTTGTTGGTCGCCGACGAACGCCCATCAACGCTGGACGAGGAGTAGGAGATGCCTACCTCCGGCTGCGGACCGCCCATTCCGGCTGGCATCCGCATCGGATACGACCAGCTGAAGTCGCCCGACGAACCACCCGCGGACCAGGTCGACGACGCCGACAACGACGTCGCACCGAAGTCCCCGGAATCACCCGCCGGCGCCGCGGCCAGCGCGACGAGAACGGCGGCCGGCGCCCGGCGGGCCGCAAGCCGATTCGCCGCAGCGCCGCTCCCCACGCCGGTCACCTCCGCGGTGACCGTCTTCGCGGCCGGGTCGTTGCGCGACGGCAGCGGCGTGGCGGCACACCCCGCCCGGTCCGGGGTCGTCAACGCACACTCCGGCAGCGACCACAGGCGCAGCCGTGACGACCAGCCACCGCCATAGGCGTACTGGTAGGCCGAGTAGTTCATGGACACCGAGGCCGGTCCGGAAAGCCGGGCGACCACACCCGCACGCCACCGTTCCGGCACCGCCGCCCGATCGACCACCACCGCGGTGGGCTTCTCGGTCGTGGCCTGGGCGGCGACCCGGCCGGCCTTACGGGCCGGGGCCGCAGCCACGGATGTGCCCGCGGCCGGCCAAACTGGCGCCGGTAGCTGGACTTCGGGAAGCTCCTTCGGCTTCCAGGCGATGCCACGCACCTCGGAGCCCGCCGCTCTGATGTCTGCCTGCGAGGCCAGACGAGCCGGATGCACCGGCTCCGCCTGCGCGGCCGGAGCGACGGACAGGGTCGAGCCCACGAGTACGCCCACCGCACCGACCGTGATCGTCGCCTTGACGCGATTCAAGCTGATCGCCCGAGCCCAGGCTCCGGAAACTCGCATGTGGACAGCACGAATCTTCGCCACCGACGTCTCCCCGTAAGTACCAGTGCGGCGGGCAGACATTAAGCTTCTTCTAAGGCTCTGTCCAGTGGCCTTCCGGAAAGTAGCGGCCTATCCGCACCGATAGAGCCGCCCATATCGCCCATATCGCCGCGCGATGTGGGAACCGTAACTCGAACACGATTCTCGTTTACATTCATCGTGATCACCGCCTACAGTGATGCGCGCTTTGCCGCCACGACTACGGGGGTCTGACTGTGGCTTCAGCCATGCTGCGTGGGGAATCGGTCTGGCTCCGAGGCACCGCGGCGGTGCTCATGGCAGCGGCAGTGCTGGTGCCTGCCGAAGCGTCCGGCGCGGCGCTGCGCACTGTGCCGCAGGCCGAGCCCGGCACTGAGGCCCTCGACGAGGGTTCTGCGTTGCGTCGTGCGGCGGCGACCGGAGATCGGGTGGAGGTTGCCGGTGAACGCACCGAGTACTCGCAATTGTTCGCCGAACCGGACGGCCGCCTGACCTTCGAGTCGACGGTGGAGCCGAAGCGGGTACGCCGGGCGGACGGGTCGTGGCAGGACGCCGATCTCACGCTGACCAGCGACGGTGGCAGCGTCCGGCCCCGGTCTTCGGTGGCGGATGTCCGGTTCTCCGACGGTGGCGCGGGCCCGCTGGCCACCATGGTCAAGGAGGGAAAGACCTTCACGATCGGCTGGAGCGGCGGAGACCTGCCGGAACCGAAGCTCGATGGCGACTCTGCCACATATGGCGAGGTGTTGCCGGGGGTTGATCTGGTCGTGCGGGCGACGCCGTTGGGGTTCACGCATGTGCTAACGGTCAAGTCCGCTGCTGCGGCGGCGAATCCGGCGGTGCGGGAGGTGCGCTTCGACCTCGGTGGCGACGCGCAGGTCGTGCGCTCGCCGGATGGCGGTCTGACCGCCGTCGCCGGTGACACCCTCGTTGCGCGCGCCGACGGCCCCGCGATGTGGGACTCCCGTAAGCAAAGCCTGCCCAAGGCGGCTGGCACCCGGGCTGCGAACAAGTCAGAGGTTGCCGGTGGAGGTGGCGAGCAGACGCCGTCGACGCCCGCAGGGCCGGGCGACACCGCCCGAGTGGCGCCGGTGACCACCGAGATCACGCCCGCGGGCGACCTCGTCCTCAAGCCGGATCCCGCATTGTTGTCACCGTCGTCGACCTATCCGGTGTTCATCGACCCGCCGTGGAGCAAGAGCAAGGCGCGGTGGGCGTACGCGACGAACAACAACAGCAGCAACACCGACGTGTCGCGGGCGAACGTCGGCCGCAACCCGTCGGGCGGGATCCTGTACCGGTCGTTCTTCGAGTTCCCGACCACGACCTTGAAGGACAAGCACATCGAGTCGGCGTACGTGAAGATGAAGCTGGACCACTCGTGGTCGTGCACGCCGACGGCCACGCACATGTACCACGCCGGGGCACTGTCGGCAACGCCGCGGACCAAGTGGTCGACGTCGCTGATCAAACGCGTCGCGGTCGCGGAATCGCACGCCAACGAGGCCGGCGGGTGCCATGACTCGCCGCAGCAGGACATGCCGATCAACTTCACCGGCTCGGACGTGACGACGATGCTCCGCCAGATCGCGGCGAAGGGCACCTCGGCGGTCACCGTCGGATTCTCCGCGCGTAACCCCGCCGGCGAGTACGAATCGGCACAGGACCGGTGGAAGCGCTGGTACCCGGGTGAGGCCAAGCTGATCGCCGACATCGACGCCCGGCCCGGACCACCGCACTCCATGCAGGTCAGCGGCGTGGCGTGCAACGCCTCGTCGGACATCCGCGTCGGGGTGACCAACCCGTCCTTCTCGGCGGTCTTCCCGGACGCCGACAAAGGGCAGCCGATCAAGGGCACTTGGGAGTGGATCGAGCAGCGCCCCGACGGCTCCTGGTTCGACAAGACACCACCGCCGCCGACCAGCACCGCCGCGGGCACCCGCACCAGCACTGCACCTGTCACCGGCGCCGCGGACGGGCGCCGTTACCGGGTGCGGGTGAAAGCCACCGACCCCGCACCGTACGGGCTCTACAGCTACTCCCCGCCGTGCACGTTCGTAGTCGACACCAAGGTGCCACCGGTGACCGTCACCGAACTCGAACGCCCCGCCGGGCCGGGCAAACCAGGCCGCTACAAGATCACCTCCACGGCGACCGACGTGAGCTCGCTGCGCTACGGCTGGACCGAAGCGGTCACCTCCACCGCGACCCCGGTCACCGAGCCCGGCGTGGCCGGTAAGTCCGCCACGGTCACGGTCACCGCACCCAAATACGGCGTCAACACCCTCTACGCCCAAGCGATCGACGCCACCAAGAACACCGGGTACGCCTCCCACGAGTTCACCGTCGCCCGCCCCTCACCGCCGGTGGCCCGGTGGAGCCTGGAAACCAACCCGAAGGTGACGCAGACGGCGGCGTTGGCCGACGGCCAGCCCACCCTGGCAGGAAACACCCCCTTGACCGGCACTGGGGTGACCTGGAACGACAACGCACGACTGGTCGACGCCCCCGCTGCCACCTTCACCGGCGCCGGCAGCCTGAGCACCCAAATCCCGGTGGTGGACACCACCAAGAGTTTCGCCGTCGCCACCTGGGCGCGCCTCGAGCAGACCAGCAGCCACCAAACCCTGATCTCGCAGGAAGGCACCCACTCCGCCCGCTTCCAGCTGGTGTTTCGCACCGACGACCGCAACGGTGACGGCACCAAGGACCTGTCCTGGTGCTTCGGCGCCCGCCCTGCCGACGTCGACAACGCCGACTTCGCCGCCGCGGCCTGCGCCGTGAACACCGCTGTCGCCGGCCGGTGGACCCACGTCGCCGGCGCCTACGACGCCCCCACCAACAAACTGCAGGCCTGGGTCGACGGCACCCTCAAAGCCGAAACCGACGCACCCCCCGCCTGGAACGCCACCGGCCCGCTACGCCTCGGCGCCCGCCGCGTCACCACCACCCAACTGTCCGACCACCTGCGCGGCAATCTGGCCGATGTCCACATCTACGACCGCGCCCTGGTCCCCCACGACTTCACCGGCCAACTCGCCACCGACGAAGACTCCAGCGGCATCAACGAGCCCGGCATCCTGCAACCCACCGAAGTCGGCCGCTGGAACTTCGATACCGCGACCAGTTGCCCGAACGAACCCGCCGAGCCCGACAGTTGCGAGGCGCCGGACGCTGCGGCGTGGAACAGACGCCTGCGGTTGACCTACGGCACCGCCGTGGATACCGCCGGCCACCGCGGCTATGGCGGCCTCTTTAACTCCACCCATTACGCCGAGGACCCCGACTCCCCGAATCACGGGGCTAAGGTCCGGGCTTACGGACATTCGCAGGTTGCGACCGCGCCGGGCGGGCAGCAGGTATGGGCAGACAGCCCGGTGCTGCGCACGGACCAGTCGTTCTCCGTTTCCGCCTGGGTACAGATCGACAACGCCACGAGCGTGATGACGGCGGTCGCGCAGAAGGGCACCAACCAGTCGGCGTTCTATCTGGGCGCCCGCAAGTCGACGGTCGACGGTGTCACCGGCCTGCGCTTCGAAGCGATGACGACATCGGCGGACACGACGGCCAGCGAGACGTACACCCACGTCATCGCACCGGACCTGCTGACCATCGACGACACCCCGGACTGGACCCACCTGACCTTCGTCTACGACTCTGGCGCCAAACAGCAACGCCTCTACATCAACGGAGCGCTGAAGAAGACCGCCAACGTCACCGGTTCCTGGCACGCGAACGGCCCCCTGCTGGTCGGCAACAGCTACTACACCGACAATGCCGGCTCGGGTGGCTACACCGACCAATGGCTCGGCGGCATCGACGACGTCTCCGTCTACCAAGGCGCATTGACCAGCGCACAGGTCCGGAATCTGCACGACGACCAAGCGGTTGCCGAGTCCTGACGGCATCCAGGGCAACCCGGAAGGCGGCGACGTCAAGTTCCGCAACATCCGGGTGCGCGTCGATCGGGCCGCTACCCGGTATGGCTCCATCACCGGCAACGGCCTGTGCTTCGATGTGATCAATGCCGGCAAGGTCGCCGGGACCCAGCTCAAAGCGATCACCTGCAAGGCCGACCCGGCACAGAAGTTCACCCTGCCAGGCGACGGCACGCTGCGGATCTTCGGTCTCTGTGTGGATGTTCTCGGCGCCCAGCGCACCTCCACCACCCGTTTCCTGCAACTCGCCGTCTGCAACAACACGGCGGCACAGCAGTTCGTGCCGCGGACCGATGGCACGCTGTTCAATCCCGGACAGGGTACGTGCATCGACGACCCGCTGAACGACACCGACCCGCTCTACTCCGGCACGTGCCACGGAAGATCGAATCAGCAGTGGGCGATGCCCGATCCCCGGGCCCGGTTCGGTGCAGTCATCGGGCGTGAGGGCAAGTGCCTGGATGTGGTGAACGCGACCGCCGCTCCCGGCGCGGCAGTGCAGAGCATCGCCTGCAAGGCCCACGGTGCCCAGCAGATCACCCTGCCGGGAGACGGGACGCTGCGCGTCTTCGGGCTGTGTCTGGACACCAACGGTCCGATCCGTACCGGGACCATTCGCTGGGCACAGACTCAGACCTGCAACGGCGGTGCGACGCAACAGTGGGTGCAGCGCTCGGACGGCACACTGTTCGCGCCCAACATCGGCATGTGCCTGGACGAGCACCTGACGGAGTTCCGCCTCTTCACCGGCACCTGCCACGGACGATCGAACCAGCAGTGGGCGATCCCGGCCAGCG
Source organism: Couchioplanes caeruleus (assembly GCF_003751945.1). Lineage (NCBI taxonomy): Bacteria > Bacillati > Actinomycetota > Actinomycetes > Micromonosporales > Micromonosporaceae > Couchioplanes > Couchioplanes caeruleus. The sequence goes on from NZ_RJKL01000001.1 coordinate 3,609,644, forward strand.
GCGTGGAGGGCACTGTCGTGGTGAACACCGCAGCGCATCTCGTGTCAGCGTGGTCGGCCGACGAGAACGCAGGGACCACGCTCAGGGACAGCACCGGCAACGCCCGGACTGCCACGTTGAAGGGCGGCACCGCGTGGACCACCGGACGCTCGGGAAGCGCCGTGTCATTCAACGGGACGACCGGGGAGGCCAACACCGCCTTCACGGCTCTGCAGACCGACCGCTCCTACAGCGTCTCAGCCTGGGTCAAAGCCTCGAAGACCGCTGGCTTCCCGGCCGCGGTGTCGCAGGAGGGTTCCCAGCGCAGCGCGTTCATGCTGCGCGCCGCACCTGATCCGGAGCAGTGGGAGTTCACGGTCAGTACCAACAGCGGAGGTGGTGAGCACACCCGCGTCGGCTCCGGCGCCGGAACGGTCACGCTGGAGCGATGGACGCATCTGGTCGGCGTCTACGACGCCACCGCTGGCAAGGCGTACTGTACGTCGACGGCGAGCTCAAGAGCAGCACGGCCGTGCCGAAGCTGTGGCACGCCGGCGGACCAGTCGCTCTGGGCAGAATCCGCTGGAACAACGCGAACACCGACTTCTGGCAGGGAGCGATCGGCGACGTACGCCTCTACCAAGGAGTGCTGACACCGGAGCAGGTCATGACGCTCTTCCGGTCCTGACCGAAAGCTGACCGCCCGGGGCAGGGATTGCGTGCCTTGTCCCGGGTGACCGCTATCGCTGAACCGGCCGGGCCGTGGAGCGACACGAGGCCGCCTCCGCAGCACTGAATATGGCCAAGCCGGCGATCTTCAGCCAGCGGCGCGTCACCCACCGGACCGTTGCGGCCAGCCTTTCGTCGGGATAGACCCACGTGGCTATGATTTGGGCCGCTGGACGGCGGGTGGCCCTGTCAAGACGAATTGGACTTGAGCGACTCATGACGCACGGACCCGTGGATCGCCAGATCGGTGAAACCACCGTGGCGTTGCCCACCGTGCATGCCCGGATTCCCCACCCGCGATCGGCGCCCGGCGCATCCCCCGCACCGCTGAAGGACCGCCCCATCCGATGGTGGGTCTACGCGCTGGTCATCGCCGTCTTGCTCGGCCAGATGGCGGTCGCCATGGTGACTGCCGCCCGCCAGCAATCCCCCATCGTCGACGAACCCGTCTATGTCGGCACCAGCGTCGTCTACCTGCAGCAACGCAGCCTGAGGTACAACTACGAGCACCCACCGCTGGCCAAACTGATCATGGCGATGGGTCTGGTGTTCGCCGACGCTCGCATGCCACCGGCAGACTTCAAAGGCTCGCAGTGGCATCTCGGTGACAGCGTCCTGTACCGGCAAGGCAACGACGCCCAGCAGTTGCTCTTCCTCGCCCGGCTACCTTTGGTCATCCTGACCCTGCTGTTCGGGCTGGTCGCCTTCGCCTTCGCCCGCGATCTCGCCGGGCCGCCGGCCGGTCTGGTGGCACTGGCCCTCTACGCGTTCTCGCCGGACATCATCGCGCACGGGTCACTGGCCACCTTGGACCTGCCCATGGCCGGGTTCCTGCTCACCACGCTGTGGCTGCTGTGGCGGGCCAGAGCCCGCCCGTTGCGGTATCTGCCGCTCGCCGGGCTCGCACTCGGCGCCGCCCCCGCCACCAAGATGAGCGCCCTGCCGGCACTACCACTGGCGGCACTGCTGACCCTGCTGTCGGTCTGGCATGCCGGCTCCCGACCACGAGCGCGGAAGCTGATGGCCGGCATCGGCGCGGCGGCCGGGGTCATCGCCATCGCCATCGCGACGACCTGGGCCACCTACCTTCTCGTCGACCCGAACCTGCGCTGGAGCGCCCCACCCAAGCTGCCGGTCGTCGACGGCCTCACCGGCCACATCATCGACTGGCTGCCTCTGCCGCAGCCATTCCGCGACGGCATGCGCCTACAGTTCGGCTTCGAAGACGCGACCTTTCCCGGATACCTGCTCGGCGAGCATTACACCGGATCCAAGTGGTACTACCTGCCCACCGCATTACTGATCAAAGAACCACTCGGCATGATGGCCCTCTGGCTCGCCGGCGGCACGGCGATGCTCGCCTTCCGCCGGCTGCGTGCTGCGGCGTCGTACATTCTGGCCCCCACCGCCGTGCTCCTGCTCGTCGCGATGACCGGCGCCCGGGACTTCGGCGTCCGGTACGCCATCGTCGTACCCGTCGTCCTCGCCGTCGCCGCCGGCTGCGTGCTCGCCGTCCAAAGGCGATGGACGAACGTCGTCACGCTGCTGCTGATCCTGTTCGTGGCAGTCAGTTCGCTACGAACCTTCCCCTACTACCTGCCCTACTCCAACGAGGCGTTCGGCGGCACCAGCCAGACCCACACGCAGCTCACCGACTCGAACGTCGACTGGGGCCAGGACCTCGCCCGACTCGCCGACCGACTCGCCGACAAGTACCCCGGCGAACCGGTCTGGCTGGTCTACAAGGGCCGCGGCGAGCCGACCTACTACGGCATCAACGCCCGGCATCCCCTCACCGTCCCAGCAGACCAGGTACACGGACTCATCGTGGTCTCCACCACCTGCCTGCGCCTCCAGACCTGCATCCCCGCCGGAACTGACATCCCCACCGGCCCGCGCCGGCTGCAAGAGCTACTCGACAGCAGCACACACATCGACACCGTCGGCCACGCCATCCTCATCTATCGCCGATAGCCCATGATCGGCGTGCTCACGCAAGGCGTCACACTCGACGGCAAGAGGGACCGGTCTCGGCCAACTCGCCACCTGGTAGCTCGGTCCCGTGCGGCACGAGCAAAGCGATGAGCGAACCGGGCATGAAGACGCGACTGGTTGGCGGAGCTGGGCCGCTCACACCGACGTCCACCATGCCCGGCGCAAGGAGCCGATCATCGATACGTTTCGCGCGCAGACTGCCGCTGCAATTCTAGGCCGGCCTCCCCAGGTGCCCTTTTACTCGGATGGCGAGAACTACCCGCGTCTGCGGGGAGAACCCGGTCCAGCACCGCCATCCAGCAGGACTGCCAGCGGCAGTACCGCGGCTGCATGGCTGGGGATCTCATGGAGATCGGGTGGTCCGGGCAGGTGTACCAGCAGCTCCCTGCCCTGCACGCTCCATGACGGCGGCGCCTCGCCGGTCAGGTGGGCACTGATCAGTTCGGCGCCGTCCTTGTCGGGTGAGAGGCGAGATCAGCATCGCAGCTGGCCCGCTCCGACGACGCGATGCGGCCCACGCCCACTGCTACCGAGGATGAAAGCCTGCACCGTGAGGGGCAGACCCGGCACGGAGCGCCTTCAGCGCAGCATGGACGCCGCGTCTTCACCTGGGGTTCGGTGAGGTGTCGAACGCGTGACTGCCTTTCGTCGTGACCTGGGTGGTCGACTTTGCTCTCGATGGCGGCCTCCGGGCACGATGGGTGTCGTGTCGTCTGTCGTTTCGTCTGGTCCGTCCCCGCATGTCTTGGAGGCGGTGCTGGAGCGGCTGACCTATGTCAATGAGGAGACCGGCTACACGGTGGCGCGGGTGGCGACCGGTCGCGGTTCGGATCTGCTCACCGTGGTCGGTGCGTTGTTGGGTGCGCAGCCGGGCGAGAGCCTGCGGTTGCAGGGGTGGTGGTCGTCGCATCCGCAGTACGGCCGGCAGTTCGAGGTCGTCTCCTACACCACCGTGCTGCCCGCGACGATCCAGGGCATCCGCCGCTACCTCGGCTCCGGGCTGGTCAAGGGCATCGGTCCGGTGTTCGCCGAACGCATCGTCGACCACTTCGGTCTGGACACGCTGCAAATCATTGAGGACGAGCCGGGCCGGCTGGTCGAGGTGCCCGGTCTCGGCCCGAAACGCACCGCGAAGATCACCGCGGCGTGGCAGGAGCAGAAGGCCATCAAGGAAGTGATGGTGTTCCTGCAAGGCGTGGGCGTGTCGACGTCGATCGCGGTGCGGATCTACAAGAAGTACGGCGACGCGTCGATCAGCGTGGTCCGCAACGAGCCGTACCGGCTGGCCGCGGACGTGTGGGGCATCGGGTTCAAGACCGCCGACACGATCGCGCAGGCGGTCGGGATCCCGCACGACAGTCCCGAACGGGTGAAGGCCGGTCTGCAGTACACGCTGTCGCAAGCCACCGACAACGGCCACTGCTACCTGCCCGCGCCGAACCTGATCGCCGACGCGGTGAAGATCCTCGACGTGCCCGCCGGCCTGACGGCCCGTTGCCTCGACGACCTCGTCGCCGCCGAGGGCGTCATCCGTGAGGACGTCCCCGCAGGAGACGACCGTACCGTTCCCGCGGTGTACCTGGTGCCGTTCCACCGCGCCGAGCAATCCCTCGCCGGATCCCTGCTACATCTGCTGCACCACCGTGGCGACCGGATGCCACAGTTCGCCAACGTAGACTGGGCGAAGGCACTCGTCTGGCTACGCAACCGCACCGGCACCGACCTGGCACCCGAGCAGGAACAGGCCGTCCGGCTGGCGCTGACGTCCAAGGTCGCCGTGCTGACCGGCGGCCCGGGCTGCGGCAAGAGCTTCACCGTCCGCTCGATCGTCGAACTCGCCGCCGCCAAGAAGGCGAAGATCCTGCTCGTCGCGCCGACCGGTCGAGCGGCGAAACGCCTCGCCGAGCTGACCGGCCAAACCGCCGCCACCGTGCACCGGCTGCTGAAGCTACAGCCCGGCGGCGAACCCACCTACGACCGCGACACCCCGCTCGACGTCGACCTGCTGGTCGTCGACGAGGCATCGATGCTGGACCTCATCCTGGCGAACAAGCTGGTCAAGGCCGTCCCACCCGGCGCTCACCTGCTGCTGGTCGGTGACGTCGACCAACTCCCCTCCGTCGGCGCCGGAGAAGTCCTGCGGGACCTGCTCGCCGCCGACCCGATCCCCCGCGTGCGGCTCACCCAGGTGTTCCGGCAAGCCGCGGACTCCGGCGTGGTCACCAACGCCCACCGCATCAACGCCGGCAAGCCTCCGATCCTGCAGGGTATGCGCGACTTCTTCCTGTTCCCGTGCGACGACACCGAGGCCACCGCCGCGCTGACGGTGGAGGTCGCCTGTCAGCGCATCCCGAAACGCTTCGGCCTGGACCCGCGCCGCGATGTCCAAGTCCTCGCCCCGATGCACCGCGGACCCGCCGGCGCCGGTGCCTTGAACACCCTGCTGCAACAACAGCTCACCCCGAGCCGGGACGGGATGCCGGAACGGCGGGTCGGCGGCCGGGTGTTCCGCATCGGCGACAAGGTCACCCAGATCCGCAACAACTACGACAACGGCCAAGCCGGGGTGTTCAACGGCACCGTCGGCGTCGTCACCGCCCTGTCCACCGACGACCAGAGCCTGACCGTCCGCACCGACGAAGACGAATCCATCGACTACGACTTCGACGAACTCGACGAACTCGCCCACGCCTACGCGATGACCATCCACCGCTCCCAAGGCTCCGAATACCCCGCCGTGGTCATCCCGCTGACGACCAGCGCATGGATGATGCTGCAACGCAACCTGCTCTACACCGCCATCACCCGCGCCAAGAAACTCGTCGTCCTCGTCGGCTCCCGCCGTGCCCTCGCCGCCGCCGTACGCACCGTCGGCGCCGGACGCCGACACACCGCCCTCACCCACCGCCTCCACGGCTGAGCTCGCCGCCCGACATCGGAGCCACAACGCCGCGCTGATCTGCCTCGCCCGCTGCCGCGTCGACGTACTGTTCGCCTCGCTCCGCAACAAAGTGCCCTACCAACCGCGGCCGGTCGCCTGGGCGCTACCGCGGGACTGGCATGTCTGCCATCTCCACCACGACGGCGGTGAGGGCCTCGACTGCTCTGGTCACGTGGTCGGCGCCTGCCCGCCACACAACCGCCTGTCCTGCGCTGATCGTCTCCCACTCATCACCGCCGGCCGTCCGGGCCGCCCGCGACGGCGTTTCGCCGCGCTGCTGGCCGACAAGACATCCCACGCAGTTTGCTGTCAAGCGGCCGAGGCCAGCAGCGGCTGGAGGTCGGGAAACGCAACGCTCTCGCGGTAGTGCCGCCCGGTTTTGATGCAGTGGTGTAGGCAGCCCAGGAGCCGGTTGAACAGGTTGCGTAGTGCCGCGTTGTGGTTGTCCCCGGCCGTTCGACGGCGCTGGTAGTGGGCTCGGGCGCCGGGCGAGGCGGTCAGCGCCGAGAAGGCCCAGTGGTAGCCGGCCGTGGCGAGGCGTTGGTTCTTGATCCTGCGGTGCATGACGAGCAGGCTCTTACCGGAGGCCCGGGTGACCGGCGCTGATCCGGCATAGGATTTGACTGCTCTCGCGTCAGCGAAGCGGGATCGGTCATCACTGATCTCAGCGAGAACCCGGGCGCCGACGAGTCGACCGATGCCTGCGAAGCTGGTGATGATCTCGGCGTCCGGGTGCTGGTCAAAGGCCTGTTCCGCCGCGGTGGCGAGGTCCTCGGCGCTCACGCATGCCGCGTCCAGAGCGCGCAGCAGCGCCGACGCCTGGCGGCCCAAGGCCTGTTCTACCAGCGCGGGCTGGCGCATGTATTCGGCGGTGAAGAACCCGTGCAACCGGCGCGCCTCGGCCTCGACGCCGCGCTGGCGTCCGGCTTGTCGCAGCAGCTCTGCCAAGCGTTCGACGTTGAGAGCGGCAGCCTGCGCCGGGGTTGGCGCGTCCGACAACACCATGCGAGCTTCCGGGCGCATGATCCCGCCGCGGGCGTCGCGGAACGCGGCAAGGAAGCCTGGGTAGTACTCGCGCAGCAGTGAACGCAGCTTGTTATGCGCCTGGGTGCGATCCCAGACAGCGTCCTGCTGAGCACGGGCCAGCACCGCGACCGCCTGAGCCAGTTCCGAGTCCGTTGGCAACGGGCGGTGCACGGCCAGGTCGGTGCGCAGGATGTTGGCCAGGACCATCGCGTCGGCATGATCGGACTTTTTGCCCGAGACCACATACCGATCGCGGTAACGGGCCACCGCCATCGGGTTGATCGCGAACACCGCCCTGCCGGTGGCGCGCAAGCAGGCGACCAGCAGCCCTCGTGACGTCTCGATCGCTACTGGGATCGGTGCTGTGGCATTGTCACCGGCCTCGGCCAACAGCTGCACCAGCTCTGCGAAACCCGCGACGTCATCACTGATACGTCGCCGCGCCACAAGCATGCCGTTCACGTCCACTATCGCCACGTCATGGTGCTGCTCGGACCAGTCGATCCCGCAGAACACCGCCATCGGCCCACGCTCCCGTCTCGACCCGTCTGCGCCTGCTGGGGTCGCACCGCGCCCTAATGACAGGACTCCTGGTCCACCATCCCACCGGCGGTTCGCGACCTCAGATCTCCGCGAGGCTCTGCAACTTGTCAAGGACTCACCGGTCCCGGCTGACGCAACAGATGCACCCCCACGAATGGCTCGCGTCATCAATATCATCCAAGAGGGCCGAGCCGGCACCGCTCATGACGGACCGCTCTTGTCGTGGCGCTCCAGGCGCCGGCTACAAACCAGGCCTCCTACCAGCATCGACCAGGCCCGGCCCTACCTGCTCATTAGGGCTACAGCAGTGAAGCGTTGCGCCTGGCCTGCCGCGAGCGCGGCACGGAACCGATCATCCCGAAGCCCAAGACACCCGGTGTGAAGGGCCTGGGCAAGCTGCGCTACGTCGTGGAACAAACCTTCGCCCTGCTGCACCAGTTCCGCCGCCTGGCCGTGCGTTGGGAACGCCGCCTCGACATCCACGACGGCTTCGTCAGCCTCGCCTGCGTCCTGATCTGCTGGCACCGACTGATCAACTGGACCAATCAGAGATCGTGTTAGGAACAGTAAGTGCCCGTCTGGAAACTTGGGTCTGTCGATGGGTAGGCGGTGCGGCGCGTCTGAATGACATGGGTAGGGCCTTGAGGTAGAAGCGCAGGTAACCACACCAAACACGCTCGATCCCTCAAGGCCCTGTATGACTTTCTACCTGGTCGGTGGCGCCGGCGCATCCACCGCCTCTGTCGTGTCCGCCGATCACCTGCCAAGCAACCGTGCCCGTCTTTATCCGTCGGACACCAGCGACGCGGAATGGCAGGTCATCGCCCCGCTGATCCCGGCTGGACAGCCGAGCCGTCGCGGCGGGCGCCGGCCGGTGCATTCACGCCGCGACATCGTCGACGCGATCCGCTACCTCGCCCACAACGGCTGCGTCTGGCGGGCCTTACCCGCCGATTTCCCGCCCTGGCAGACCGTCTACGACTACCACGCCCGCTGGAGCACCGACGGCACCGTCAACCGCCTGCACAACACCCTGCGCGACCAGGTCCGCACCGCAGCCGGCCGCGAACCCGAGCCGAGCGCAGCCATCATCGACTCACAGTCGGTGCGCGCGGCCGAGACCGTCGCCCGGGCCAGCCGCGGCTACGACGCCGGCAAGAGGGTCAACGGCCGTAAACGCCACATCGCCGTGGACACCATCGGGCTGCTGCTCGTCGTCGCGGTCAGCGCCGCCTCGGTGCAGGACCGCCAAGCCGGCCGCGTCCTGCTCTGGGCCGTACACACCGTCTGCCGAAAGGTGACGATGACCTGGGCCGACAGTGGCTACAGCGGCACGCTGGTCGACTTCGCCGCCGCACTCGGCGTCACCGTCACGATCGTCGCGAAATTCGCCGGACAGTTCGGCTTCCACGTTCTACCCCGGCGCTGGGTGGTGGAACGGACTCTGTCCTGGATCAGCCGATGCCGACGCACCGTACGTGACTACGAACGCCTACCCGAACATCACGCCGCGATCGTGCAATGGTCAATGATCATCATCATGAGCCGCCGCCTGGCACGCCATCACCGACCCTGAAACGGTTTCCAGACGGGCACTAAAGGGCAATCCTTCTCATCCTCGCCGAGAGGCGAGGCGTCGATCCTCGCCCGCGTAGCCGGGATTCCTGGGCGGCCCGTATGGGCCGCCCAGGAATCCGGTGTGGTCAAGACGCCCAGATCCGGGCCATCCACTCCTCGACCTCGCCAGAGGTACGGGGCATCGCGGCGGATAGGTTCTCGCACCCGTCGGGGGTCACCAGCACGTTGTCCTCGATGCGGACGCCGATGCCTCGGAACTCGGCGGGCGCCAGAAGGTCGTCAGCTTTGAAGTACAAGCCCGGCTCGACGGTGAGGACCATGCCGGGCTGAAGTTCACCGTCCATGTAGTCCTTGCGTAACAGAAGCTGACAGTCGTGCACGTCCATGCCTAGGTGGTGCGAGGTGCCGTGGACCATCCATCGGCGGTGCCAGCCGCCGTGCTCACGGTCCAGGGTCTGTTCGAGCGTGACCCCCTCGGGCAACAGGCCCCACTCGTGAAGGCGACGCGCTATGACCTCGTTGGCGGCGGCGTGGATGTCGCTGAACTTGTTGCCGGGCTTCACTGCGTCCATGCCGGCCTGCTGCGCCTCGAAGACCGCGTCATAAATCTTGCGCTGCACGTCTGTGAAGTGGCCGTTCACCGGGAGGCTACGCGTGATGTCGGCGGTGTACAGCGAGTCGATCTCGATACCGGCGTCGATTAGCATCAGGTCACCCTTTCTGATGTCGCCGGTATTCTTGGTCCAGTGGATGGTGTTGGCGTGGTCGCCCGACGCACAGATCGACTCGTACCCGACGCCGTTGCCCTCGTGCCGGGAGTACAGGCCGAAGACGCCCTCGATCCACCGCTCACCACGCCCTTTGCGCACCGCTTCGGGCAGCGCAGCGATGATTCCCTCGAAGGCTCGGTGGGTGGCGGCGATGGCCGCACGCATCTCGCCGATCTCCCACTCGTCCTTGACGAGCCGTAATCCGGAGAGGTAACGGGCCAGTTCCTCGTCTGCCTCCGCCTGCGCCTCCGCCTCCTGCTGCTGCTGCACGGACTCGGCCAGGCGGGCCTGGTCCCGGATCGAATGGACCAGGTCGGCGACGCGGGGATCGCTAAGCCGGACCACTCGGAGACCGGCGCCAACGTCCTTGGCGAGGTCGTCCTTGAGAGAGTCGAGGTGCCGTGCGGTCAGGCCGAGCTGCGATTCCATGTCCGCCAAGGTGGGACGCGGGCCGACCCAGAACTCGCCGAAGCGGGAGTCGGCGTAGAACTCCTCGCTGTCCCGCGGCGCCAGCGGCCGGAAGTAAAGGATCGCTTCATGGCCGCCGTCCGGACGTGGGTCGAGGACCAGCACGCTGTCGGGCTCGGCGGCGGCGCCGATGCCGGTCAGATGCGCGAAGGCGGTGTGCGGGCGGAAGGTGTGGTCGGTGTCGTTGCTGCGCACCTTCAGACCGCCGGCGGGGATGACGAGCCGCTCGCTGGGGAACCGCTGGGACACGGTCTCCCGCCGTTGGGCGGCGTATTCGGCGACCTCCGCGCGGGGAGTGGGTGCCCGGTCGTCGTTCGCCCATCCTGAGGCGATGAACTCGCGGAACTCGGTGTTCTGAGGGATGCCGCGGTGGCTTGCCTTCGCCTGATCGTCGCTCATCATTCAATCCTGTCAGATTCGGTGGCCTCGGTGATCACTCGCTCTGCTTGCTCGCGGCAGCGGACCAGGAAGGACCGTTCGAAGACGATGACGGTCTCCCCGGTCGACTTCGTGCCCGTCGTTTCCACGGTGATGATGCCCTCGCCCGGCCGGGATCTGGACAGCCGCTTGTGCAGGATCCGGCTCGTCGCGTAGAGCGTGTCCCCGACGAAGACCGGGTCCTTCAGGCGGACCCTGTCCCAGCCCAGGTTCGCCACGGCTCTTGCGGACAGCGCCTGCACGGTCATCCCGCCGATCAGGCACAGCGTGATGCCGCTGTTGACGAGGACCCGCCCGTATCCGGTGCCTGCACCGTAGTGCCGGTCGAAATGCAGGGGGTGCTGATTCATGGTCAGCAGGGTCAACCAGGTGTTGTCGGCCTCGGAGAGGGTGCGGCCCGGCCAATGGCGGATCACCATTCCCGGCTCGAAGTCCTCGTAGTCCCCGCCGTGCTCCTCGACGTATTCGTTGTCCTGGACTCGGCGCAGCGTCATGCGTCATTCTCCGTGATCATTGTGAGACAGATTCGGTGTGCTGGCGGGTGTGACGGGCGATCACACCGCCACCATGACGTTGTCGCAGCTGCTGACCAGCCCTTTGACGTTGACGATCCCGGCCGAGCCGTCGGCGTGGAACCGGCAGAACAGTCCTGCGGGGCGCCCCTGGAACAGCAGTGGTCCGAGCACCGGCGCGACCTCGGCCTCGTGGGGTTCGTCGGTGCCGTCGGCGATCAGCGTGGTCCGGCAGGTCCGCGGTGCCACGAAGTCCTGCACCACGCTGGTGCCGTCGGCGACGGCTTCTCCCACCGCGGCCTCCCACGTCGCCGGGTCGGTGTCCCGGCCGATGAGCACCTGTTTGCCGCTCTCTCCCAGGCCGGCCTTGAGCACCAGCGTTTCCCGGTTCTCGATCACGAAGGGCAGCAGGTCGACCTGCTCACCGTCGCGGCCTGTCTTACGCTCCGAGAGGACCCGTGTCCACGGGAGGTAGCGGTCCACCAGCCTGCGGTCGGCCGCGGTCATCCACGGCCGGCCCTCGGACAGCAGTCCCATGGTCTGCTTACTGTGCATGAAGGTCGACGTCTGGGTGCCCACCAGGAGGCAGCCGTTGTCCAGCGCCTTCTGCACCCCGGTGGTGTCGAGGCCCGCGTCCATCCAGTCGGGAATGGTGAAGTTCCGCAGGCCCACCGGATAGCGCAGCTGCGGCGCGCAGTCCCACGCCTCGGGGAGCTCCTCCGGCTCGAAGAACCGCGCCGTCACGCCGTGGTTGTTGAGGTAGTCGGCCTCCAGCTCGAAGTACCGGCTGGTGACGCCTTCCACCCGGGCACTTCCGACGATCGCCACGCGCGGCGCCACCGCAAGGTCCGCGCTGAGCGACCGGTACATCTCGGCGCGTACGGCGAGCGGGTCCGGGGCGTGGAAGAGGGTCCGGCCGTACTCGTCGGAGTAGAGCTTGCGCCACACGTCCAAGCGGCAGTGCGACTCCACCACGCCGCCGAGTGCGCCGCTGACGTTGAACTCCAGGAACTGGGGCCCGGCCGGCCCGATGACGAGGTCCGGTCGGACGACGCAGTCGGCGTACCGTTCCTCGACGAAGTCGTCACCGAGCCAGAGCTGATCCTCGCTGTCCGGCATGCGGTAGGCCGCCAGCCTGCCCGCCGTGGTCGGCGCGGTCTCCAGGGCGGTGCGGCGCAGCAGCTCGACGAGGGCCGCGGCGACCCGGAAGACCTCGGCGTAGGACGCACGCGGGATCGCCATCGGCGTGGCGGGAAGGATCGGCTGGTACGGCCAGCCGGTGTCCCGCAGCTCGTGCCGCAGCATCTGCCGGATGGTGTCGACCGGGGCGGCGCTCGGGAAGAGGCGCCGACCGAACCAGGGGTGACCGGACGATGTCACCTCGACGTCCTCACGCATTTCCGTCCGTCCTTCCCCATGACGCCGGCGAAGCGCTCAGAGCCACGGCGGCGGCGGTGTCCTCGATGGCCATGCCGACGGTGCGCAGCACCGAGGTCCGGCCGCCGACGATGATCTCGCCACCGACCAGCCTGCCCAGCTCGTGCAGGTCGTCCTCGCCGATCAGGCTGGCGGCGAGGGCGGCCCGCACCTCACCCGCGCCGTCCAGCGCGGCGGTGCGATCCTCCACGAGGGTCACCGCGCTGGCCAGGGTGGCCGGCTCCAGTTCGACGGCGTCCGGGTGGGTGCCGCCGATCACGTTGACGTGCACTCCGCGGGCCAGCCAGCCCGCCTCCACCAGCGGTCTGCTGTCGTCGGTCGAGGTGGCGGTGCAGACGATCGCCGCGTCGGCGACCGCAGCCTTCACGGAGTCGCAGACGGTGGCGCGGATCGGCCCGACCGCCTCCTGGGCCCAGTCGGCGAGCTGCTCGGCGCGGGCACGCGTCCGCGAGAAGATCCGTACGCTGCGGATCGGCCGTACCGCCGCCAACGCCCGGATCAGGGCTCGCGCCTGCACGCCCGCACCGATGACCGTCAGGTCGTCGGCGTCGTCGGCGGTGCACGACCGGGTCGCCAGTGCGGCGACCGCGCCGGTGCGGACGGCGGTCAGCTCGGCGCCGTCCAGGAGGGCGGTGACCTGTCCGGTCTCCAGGTCGGTGAGGGCGACGAGCCCGTGGATCAGTGGCAGTCCGCGTTCCGGGTTGCCGGGGGTGAGTGTGGTGATCTTGACGCTGCCCACCCCTCTCCTCTCCCACACGGCGGGGCTGACGAGCAGCACCCGCTGGTCACCGTGCTCGATGACGGTCCGGGCGGGCGACCGGGTCCGGCCGGCGGCCAGGTCCACGAACATCTCGCCGAGCGTGTCGATGACACGCGTCATCCGCCGCGAGCCCGACATGTCCTCGGCGCCGACCATCGTCAGCGCGGTCATCCGGCGCCGCCGTCGCCGAACCGGGCCGTCCAGGCATCCTCACGCGCCACCGTGGCACGGGCCACTCGGGCGAACGGCGGGCCCACCATGTTCCCGTCCAGGATCGCGATCCCGCCGTTGGCGGCACCGACGGCCCGCACCACCCGGCGTGCCAGTCGAAGCTCGTCGGGCTGGGGCCGCAGAGTTCCGTTGATCACCTGGAGCTCGCTCGGGTGCACCGTCGCCTTGCCGTGGAAGCCGAGCGCCCGCACCCGGGCGGTCTCCTCGGCGAGGACCTCCGGCTCGGAGAGCCGGAAGTTGGCGGTGTCGATGCAGGCGGTGCCGTACCGGGCGCAGGCGAGGGCCATCGCCTGGCGGGCGGCGAGCATGGCCTCCCAGGTGATCTCCACTCCGAGCGTGGCGGCCAGGTCGGCCGAGCCGAGCACCAGGCCGTCGGCCGCCTCGGTGATCGCGTCGAGGCCGGTGATCGCCTCCACCGTCTCCACCGTCACGTAGATCTCCGGATGCGCGCCCGCCGAGGCCAGGATCCGGCGCAGCAGCGTCACCTCCGCCGCCGAGGTCACCATCGTCATCATGACGATGCCGGGCCGTACGGGGCTGTCGGTGAGCATCACCAGGTCGTGCACCGCGTCGGCGCTGCCCAGCTCGTTCATGCGTACGGCGACGTTCCCCGGGCTCGGCGCCTTCTCCAGCGCCGCCCGGCACACCGCGCGGGCGTCCGGCTTCGCGGCCGGCGGCACGGAGTCCTCCAGATCGATCAGGTGGACGTCGGCGTCATAGGACCACGCCTTCACCACCCGATCCAGCGAGATCGCCGGGGTGTAGAGAATGCTGCGCGGAATCGCCCGGGTGGGGCCCGTCATCGGAGGACCGGTTCGGACGACGCGGCCGCCTCGCGCGCCCCCGCCGCCCTGAGCGCGGAACACAGCGTGCGGATCTGGTCCTCGGTCTGTCCCGCACGCAGCATCACCCTCAGTCCCGCGGTGCCGCGGGCGACGATCGGGAAGAACACCGGCGAGACGTAGAACCCGGCCTCGAACACCTGCTGCCCGGCGGAGATGACCGTCTCGTCGCTCATCGGCACCAGCCGGATCGGGTAGGTGCTGCCGGACTGCTCGGTCGCGATCAGCGAGTCGAACAGCGCGATGTTGGACCGCAGCCGTCCCTGGAGCCGGGTGAGCTCGTCGGTGCGGTGGATGTCGGCCGAGGCGAGCGCGGCACCCACCGCGGCGGCGTTCATCTTCTGCGAGTAGCCGAGCGGACCCGCGAAACGCTCGATGATCCGCCGGGTCTCCCGCGGGTATCCGTCCAGCAGGATTGCCGTGCCGCCGGCACCGAAACCCTTGCTGAGCGTCGCCACGGTGATGGTCCGCTCGTCCAGCACGGGGGAGTGCGAGCGGACGTAGCCGATGCCCCGCTCGCCGTAGGCCGACAGCGAGTGCGAGTCGTCGTAGAAGACCATCAGGTTGTACTTGTCCTGAAGCACGGCCAGCTCGTCGACGGGCGCGTAGCCGCCGAGGCTGTCCGAGCCGTCCACCACGTAGCAGACGCGCTCGTAGGTGCGGCACATGTCCTCGAGGTAGTCGAGGTCGTGGTGGCGGCAGGTCACCACCTCGGTCTCGTCGGCGCAGCTCGGCTTGGCGTTGGCCAACGACACGTGGGCGTTCTTGTCGAAGACCATCAGCGGCCGCGTGCCGTTGCCCAGGTGCCCCGAGGAGATCAGAGGCAGCAGGCCGGTGCTGGCGGCCGCGGTGGAGATGGCACTGATCACCATCGCGCCGAACAGCTCGCCTAGCGACTCCTCCAGCTCCAGCAGCACCGAGGTCTGGACGCGGGTACGGGGGATGCAATGGTCCAGGACGCCGAAGCGGCGCAGCGCGTCCACCGCGCCGTCGATGACCTTCGGGTGGGTGTCCAGGTCCAGGTAGGAACAGACTGTGAAGTTCACGAACTCATGGCCGTCGGCCATGCGGAACACGCCGTCGGTGAGATCGCCGACGATGCCGGCGACCCCGTGCTCCTCGGACATGTTCCAGAAGGTGTTGCCCACACCGATGAGCTTGTCGTTGTTGCGGTACCGGTGGGTGGGCGTGATCGTCTTGCGCTCGCTCATCAGGAATTGACCTCGGTCGGCTTGTAGCTGTAGACACCCTTGGCTCGCCGGTACGCGTACGTGTAGAGCGCGACGCCGAGCACGTGCGGCCTGCGAAGGATCTTCTTCGACTTCATCCAGAAATTGACGTTGATGTTCATGTCGTCCAGCGACTCGGCCTGATGCCACCAGCCCAGCGGCAGGTAGAGCATGTGGCCCGGTTCGAGGACGAAGTCCCGGCGCTGGGCGAGCTTGGGACCCACCCGCGGGAAGCGCTCGAGGTCGACGTTGTCGAGGTCGAAGACCTGCGACTTGTCCCCGAACCCGCTCAGGACCGACCGCGGGTAGTAGTCCCTCGATCCGGGCGGCGCGATGATGAACCGCTTGCGGCCCTCGAGGGCGATGTTGAAGTTCTCGAACTCGTCGAAGTGGTTCTTGGTGAACACGCCCTGGTGACTGATCCACAGGTTGGCCGCGTACAGCCGGTTGCCGTAGTTGAAGAGTTTCTCCGCGTCGAAGCCGATGACGGCGTTCACGTCGGCCGGGCTGTTGCGGATGTTCGACACCACGCGGTGCCACGTCCCCGGGGTGGTCAGGTGGCGTTCGTCGGCGAAGAACTCGCGGAGCTTGATGTCGCGGGTCTCCCAGCGGCCGGGGTGGTTCTTGTCGCCCGGCTCGCTGAATAGGGTGACGGTCATGTCGGCCAGGCGGGCCGCCACGCCCTCCCGGCCGAGCCCCTGCACGCTGTCCGGCAGGCTGATCACCACGGGTATGTCGGCCTTGAACAGGCCGGCGGTGCCGACCGCCATAAACTCGTCGAAGGACATGCGGGCAACCAGCACGCCCGCGGATCCGTTCGGTTCGGCCACCGCGTCAGAAAGAGACATGTCGTTCGTCCTTAGAAAAAAGGGGGCTCACGTACGGGGTCATCGGGTGGTCTGGCGGGCGCTCAGCTCCGCCACCACGTCCACGATCAGGTCCTCCTGACCGGCGATGGACTGCCGCCGGCCGAGTTCGAAGAACACGTCGCGGGGGTCGACGCCCGCGAGTGCCGACAGCTCGACGACCCGGTGCTTGAATCCGGAGAACACTCCCGCCAGCCCGCTGACGATGCTCATCGAGGCGGTGACCGGTGGTGCGGGCATGAGCTCCCGCTCGGCGAGGTCGGCGGCGTCGAGCAGCGCGTACAGGTCGATGCCCGTCGCGTACCCGTGGCGTTCCAGCACCGGCACCAGCACCTCGAGCTGGGTGTTGCCCGCCCCGGCGCCGAAGCCGCGGGCGCAGCCGTCGATGATCGAGGCTCCGGCGTCGACCGCGGCGACCGAGTTGGCCACGGCCATGCCGAGGTTGTTGTGCCCGTGGAAGATCACCGGGACGGTCCCGACCGCGTCGACCATGGCGGAGATCCGTGCGGTGACGTCCGAGGAAAGGAAGTGACCGGCGGAGTCCATGATGCCCACGCCCTGCGCGCCGAACCCGACGGCCTGCGCGGCGTGCTCGGCCAGCTCGGCCGGCGACGCCATGTGGCTCATCATCAGCACGCAATGCGCCTCGGCCCCGGCTTCGCGCAGGAAGCCCAGGTGCCGCTCCGCCAGTGACGACTCGGTGGCGTGCACACCGATGCGGACGACGTCCGCGCCGTGGTCGATCGCCTTGCGGAGGTCGCCGCAGGTGCCCCAGCCCGGCAGCATGAAGACGCCCATCCGGCTGTGCCGGAGCGACTCCCGGACCGTCGACAGCATCTCGTCGTCGCTCACCGCCGCCGACCCGACCTGGAACGACGACGCGCCCAGGCCGTTGCCGTGGCCGACCTCCACCACCGGAATCCGGGCCGTGTCCGCGGCCTCCGCATAACGGCGTAGAGCGTCCGCTCCGAGCTGGTGCTTGACCGCGTGCTGACCGTCCCGCAGCGTCGGGTCGTGAATCACCACGTTCCTCATCGGGCCGCCTCCCGACGGGTCCGGTGCAACGCGGCCGCGTGTTGCTCGGCCACCATGATGGCGGCGGAATTGATGATGTCCAGGTTCCCGGCGTACACCGGAAGCACGTCGCTGTTCGCCGTGACCTGCAGCGCGACCGTCACCCGGTCGCCGATCACCGTGCAACCGGTGATCTCGTACCCGGGGGCGAACGTGCGCATCTGCTCGGCCACCGGGTCGAGCACGGCCCGCACCACCGCGGCGTCGGCACCGTCGATCCGGGCGTGGACCGCCGTCCGGAACGTCGCCGGCGGTACCGCCGGGCTGATGTTGAGGATGGCCTTGACGTCGGAGACCCCGGAGAACGTCGTGACGGCGTGACCCGTGGTCGCCACGTACTCGTCGAGGTTCATCCTCGTGGCACGGCCCGCGACGGCACTCGCCACCGTGGAGACCACCTCGAAGTACGTCACGCGGAAGTTCGTCGCGAGCGCGTGCACGACGGGTACGGACGCCTGACCGCCGCAGCTGATCAGATTGACGTTGCGTCCGGTGCCCGCCTGGATCCCGGTGACGGTGGGCACCACCATCTGTCCGATGTTGCTGGGCGTCATGTCGACGACGACCGTGCCCAGCGGTTCCAGTAGGCGCCAGTGCTTACGGTGCGACGCCGCGCTCGTCGCGTCGAAAACGACGTCGAACGGGGATCCGGCGGCCAGCACCGCCTCGATCCCGCCGGCGGTGGTGGGGTAGCCGAGGTTCGCGGCGCGCCGCAGTCCCGCCGAATCCGGGTTGCGCCCGGCGACAAGCCGGCAGTCCAGCACCGACGAGCGATGAATCTTGCTGACCAGGTCCTGACCGATCGCGCCGGTGCCGATCACGGCGACGCGCACCGGGTCGACGGCGCCGGATCGAGATTCGGCCAGCTCCGTCATGAGACTCAACGCGTACCTCCGCCAAGGCGGAGTCGGCGGTCCCGCGGGCGCCCCGGGGCGCTGTGGCGGTTCCGGGCCGCCTGACTCGCGGCATCCGGCACACAGGTTGTCATGAACGTCGTCCTCACCAAGTCGATGTCGGTGGTGCCGGAGTGGCACCCCCTGCGGGCACGGGTATTCCGGCGCCTGGGCAGGGCGACCGGACGTCCGTTGCCGCCGCATCCGTCCGATACGGACCGCTGGTCCCCCCGTCCCGGTCCGCACCATATCGAGCGTCGTCAAGTACTGCGCCCCCCGCCCGGATGGGTCACAGTAGCCATACGGCCAGCGGAGCACCGCTTAATTTGAATGGGTCTATTCTTACGGGGATGTCCGATTCGGACCATCTAGCGCCCGAAGCTCCCGGCGTGCGGGCCGCCCAGGTGCCCCCACCGGGAGTCGCTTGATCGACTATCCTTGGGCACCCCGGGCGCCGGACGCGTACGGGTCCGCCCGCGGTGGCGGATGACCGGTCCGCCTCCGCCGACGGAGCGCCGCACAATCGGGAGCAGAGTGGAACGTCGACCGCGACCTGCCCGGGCGTCATGAGCACGAGCTCGTCCACCGGTACGGCGTCACCGGGCCGGCTGAAGCGCTTCTCCGGCGGCCGAACCAAGCAGCGGCCGCAGCTGGGGCGCGACTTCAACCGGCTGTGGTGGGCCATGGCCGTGTCCGCGATCGGCGACGGCGCCACGATCGCCGCGGCGCCCCTGCTGGCCACCCGGCTGACCGACGATCCGCGCCTGATCGGCGCCGCCTCGGTCGCCGTGACCGTGCCGTTCGTGCTGTTCGGCATCCCCATGGGACTGCTAATCGACCGCGTCGACATCCGCGCGACCATGGTGCGGGTCGACCTGGCCCGGGCCGTCATCCTCGCCGTGCTCGCCGTGGGCATCCTCGGCGGCTGGGGCGGGCTGCCGCTGCTGTACACGTGCATGTTCCTGCTCGGCGTCGGCGAGGTCTTCTCCCGCAACGCCGCCCAGACCTTCCTGCCCTTCATCGCCCCTAAGTCCGGGCTCACCACCGCCAACGCCCGGGTCATGGCGGTGGAGGAGGCGGGCACCGGCTTCGTCGGCCCGCTCGTCGGCGCGGTTCTGTTCGGTGTGGCGGTCGCCCTGCCGTTCGGCCTGGACGCGGCCACCTTCCTGGTCTCCGCCGTACTGATCAGCCGCATCCGCCGCAGCCGGCCGCCCGGTGCCCGGCCGGACCGCACCGGCATGCTGTCGGAGATGATGGCCGGCGCCAAATGGCTGTGGCGCCATCACCTCCTGCGCACCCTCGCCTTGCTGTCCTGCCTGATCAACCTAGCCGGGAACGCGATGCTCGCCGTCCTCGTCGTGCACACCGTCAAGGTGCTGCACCTCAGTCCCTTCGGCTACGGCGTCCTGCTCTCCTGCCAGGCCGCGGGCGCGGTCCTGGCATCCCGGTTCGCGCCGCGGCTGATCGACCGCCTCGGCCGGGAAGGCGCGCTGGTCGCCACCGTCGCCCTGATCGCCACGAGCGAGGCCGTGCTGGCCACGGTGCCGTCGGCGTACGCGGCCGGCGCGGCCCTCGCGCTGTTCGCCTGTGGCACCGTGACGTGGAACGTCGTCGCCGTGGTGCTGCGGCAGACCCTGGTGCCCGAGCACCTGCTCGGGCGGGCCAACAGCGTGTACCGTCTCATCGCCTGGGGAGGGCTGCCCATCGGTGCGGCGGCGGGCGGCATCGTCGCGGCCGAAGCGGGGACCGCCGCCGTGTTCGGCGCTGGCGCCGCCGTCATGGCGGTCATCGCGCTGGGGCTCCTCGAGGGCGCCCGCCGCCGGTGGATCACCCGTGCCGTGCAGGAGACGACCCCGCCATGCGACTGACGGGTCCGGAGAGGACAGCCATGACCACCACGAGCCCGTCCGAGCTGCACAGGTCGGCGATGAGCGGCGCGTACCTCGACCACCTGGCCGGGGAGGCGGCGGCGGGGCTTCCGACGGCAGCGGCCCTGGAGTCCGCTCAGCTCGGGCTGACGTACCGTGACCGGTTTCTGAACGGCCCGGCCTTCCTCGGCGAGACCGAGCGCCGAGCCGTCGTGCAGGACCTGCGCGCGCTGTACGGCATGCTGCGCTCCCTGCCCGAGCGGGTGTTCGGCGGTAGCCTCACGGCACTGGCCCAGGCGGTCGGCATGGACCCGCGGCAGACGGCGCTGATCACGCGGAGCGCCCGCTCCGGGGTGCTGCGTCCGCTCGGCCGCGCCGACCTCTACCACGACGGTACGGCGTTCAAGCTGCTCGAGCTCAACGTCACCAGCGCGCTCGGCGGCGCAGACAACGCCGACATTAACCGTGCGATGCTGAGGTATCCACCCCTCGACGCGTTCGTGCGCGGGCACCAACTCCGGTACCGGGACACGCTCGACTGCGTGGTCCGGACGATGTACGCCGAGTGCGCGGCGGTGATCCCCGCCGACCGGCCGCCCGTCGTCGCGGTGGTCGACACCGTGGAGAACTTCGCGGTGGTGGGACCCATCCTGCGGATGCTCGCCGGAAAGCTGGCCGACTACGACGTCGACGGGATCGCCTGCGATCTGGGTCAGCTGACGTACCCGGACGGCCGCCCCACCGTCGACGGCCGGGCCATCGACGTCGTCTTCCGCTACTTCCTGGTCGAGGACTTGAGCGACGCCGTGGCGGAGGCCCATCTGGAGCCGCTGCTGACCGCGGTCGAACAGAACAAGGTCGGCCTGTTCAGCCGGCTGGACGCCGAGCTCTACGGCAACAAGGGCACCTTGGCCGTGCTCTCCGACGACCGCCACCGCGACCTGTTCGACGCGGCCGAACTGTCGTGCATCGACCGACTGCTGCCGTGGACACGGTACGTGCGGGCACACACTACAGACCTCGGCGGCAGCCGGGTCGACCTACTCGCGTACGCCTTGGCCCACCAGACCGAGCTCGTCCTGAAGCCGACGCTGCTGCACGGTGGCAGCGGTGTCGTCCCCGGATGGACGGTGAACGCCGCCGAATGGGAGAACCGCCTCATCTCGGCGATGGAGGGCCCGTTTGTGGTCCAGCACCGTGTCCGCCCCGCCGCCGACCCGTTCCCCGACGGTGCAGGGGGCTCTCGGGATCTCTTCCTCAACTGGGGAATTTACCTGGGCGACCACGACGTCATCGGAGACGACGGTTACGCCGGAGGGCTGGTCCGCGGTAGCGCCGATCCCGCCGCCGGAGTGGTAAGTCTGGCCACCGGCGCGGAGTTCGGCTGCGTCTTCCACGACGGCGGCCCACCACCGATTCCGGCTTCGTGGCCGCCGACACCGCGACTGTAGTCCGCGACGGCCTAACCGTGATCGCTGGCCTGCCCTGGTTCAGCGTCGGACTGTCGTCGCTACAGTAGCCAAGGCTCCACCGCGAAAACCGAGCCATACCTGGCCCTGGGGAGCGTCTGGAGGAACAACAAGTACCTCGTGCGAAACCCGGCCATGGCTCACACCTTGATCCTAGGTAGTACGAGACCACCGTCGGCCTCCACGATCCCAACGTCGAACGAGGGCATCGCTACGGCACGGTCTCTGACTAGGAGGTCTCCAGTGCGCGTGTTCGCGTGGAGTGTGGTTTACCACGGCTGACTGGAGCCCGTTTGGTGGTCCACCGGCTACGAGAGTGCTGGTTGCCGGTTGGTGATCCATCGGCTGTGGAGGGCGTCGGGGGTGAGCCAGTCCAGGGAGCCGTGGGGTCGGTAGGTGTTGTACTCGATGCGCCAGTCTTCCGCCAGGACCTGGGCTTCGAGCAGAGTGTTGAACTGTTCGCAGGTGAGGAACTCGTCGCGGAATCGGCCGTTGAGATTCGCAGATTCCGTTCTGCCACGTCGACCCGGGGTCGCAGCAGGGAACCGGTGAGCACCGACGTCCTGGCGCGAAGCCGATTTCCGGCTGTCGGCGCTTTCCGAAACGGTAGCGACGCTCCTGGCCCGAATCACCGGACCGGGTCTGGGGTGTGGTCTGTCACCGACTGGTCGGTGCCGGCGAGCGGGGACAGACCGGTGGAGACGCCCTCCTCATGGTCGGAATGGGAGACGCGGGCGTCGGCCAGTACCCCGGCGGGGACGTGCGTCTCGAGGAACCGTCGCGCCAGCCGGGTCGACGGGTGTATCGCGATGGTGGCCACCACGATGATGCCGGCGATCACCAACCAGCCGGTGGCACCCCAGTTCATCGCGAGGAAGGTGTACACCGCCGGCGCCCATACCTTGCCGAGAGTGCCACTCATTTCGGCTGCCCCCTGGTAGGCGCCCCGCTGACGGGGGTCCATCAGTTCAGCCTCGAACGTCCAGTTGGCCGCCGAGAGGTAGAGCTCGGCCCCGGTCACGGTCACATGCCCCAACCAGACCAGGGCGATCGTGACCCAGCCGACGGTGTCGTGGGTCGCCAGCGTGATCAGGCAGGAGATCACGAAGAAGGTCGACGACACCCGGACCGCCCGCAGCGCGGTGGATATGCCGTTGACTCCCCGTGCCGCTGCCATCGGCAGGAAGATGCACATCACCGTGTTGGTGCCGAACAGCAAGGCCAGCAGCACCCGTGGGGCGTCCGTCTGCTCGACCAGCCACAGCGGGATCACGACGTTGAGCAGCACCTGGTTGGTCCAGAACACTCCGGCGAAGAAGGTCGTCAGCAGCCAGCCGGGGTTGCGCAACGGTCCCGGGCCGGGGACCTTCACCTTGCGGTCCACCGGGGTGCGGTTGTCGTGCGCGGCCCGCGGCAGCCGGCTGATGGCGGTGGCGTTGACCAGGAAGACCACGGCGGTGAACCAGGGCAGCGCGTGCAGGACGTCGTTGGAGTGGAATGCCAAGGCGACGCCCCCGATGAGAGAGCCGAGGGTGAAGCCGAGGTTCAGGGCCGAGTACATGTAGGCCCGGGACTTCACCCGCTCCTCGGGCGGCAGGGCGTCGATCGTGTACGCGCCGTACGCGGCGCTGCCGAGGGCACCGATGACCTCCATCCCGACGGCCATGGCGACGTAGCCGTGGAAACCGGTGATGAAGGGCCACACCGCGAACATCGCCGCCTGCCCGGTCGCGCTGAGCGCCCACATCCTCTTCGGCCCGAAGCGGTCGACCAGCTTGCCCATGGGCAACGCCGCCAGGAACGCGGCGATCCCGGCGCAGGTCAGGCCGAGACCGACCTGGGCGGCGGACAGCCCGACGATCTGGGTGAAGAAGACCGCCGAGCCGGTCATGAAGGTACCTTCGCCGAGGGCGAAGAGCAGCGACTGGGCGGACAACCGTCCGGCCAGCGGTGACGGGGGACGCACTTGACGGAGGACGGCGTCGAAGATCACCCGGGAAGTCTCCGGGCCCCGAAGACGAATGTCACGCCATTATGTGGCGTACCACAGCACCTGACATAGCCGCGATCCGCGCTCCCGGCGGGCCGCGATCGGTCCGTCGCTGCGCTGCGACCGTACTCGCTAGGCTCAGGGCTGTAGTCGATCACAGCGGTGTTGCGACGACCGCTGGAACTCGGGCCGCCCGACCGGGGTCACTGGCGATCGCCGGCATCAGGCCCGGCTTGGTCGCAGCGAAGGGGCTCTTCCCGAGCAGGGTGAGGCTGTCGCCGTCGAAGCGGAAACCTCCGGTCGGTCCGAGTGGGTCACAGCGAAGCCCCGGCGGCGAGCGTCCTGGGGAGTCGGCCGGTTCCGCCGGGGCTGCTGGAGGTTTACGCAGACAGTCGGCGCCCGTGCGCGTCGGTGCGCGGGTCGGTCTCGCTGCTGCGGCCCCATCGTGCTCACGATCGAAGCTGGCACGCGCGCCGCCCGGCCCTCGAGGTCGCGTCCCTGGCGGGTCACGCTCACCCACACCGAGCGCTCGTCCCGCGGGCTCCGCTCGCGGCGCACCAGCCCCGACGTCTCGTGTTCAGCAACGGCGACAGCGTGCCGTAGGCCAAGCCGAATCCGCCCTACACTACGCGGACCTCCGCCCGTGCCTCCACGCTCGGCAACGCGATCCCGAACGGTCGGACCAACGCCGCCGTCGCGATCAGCCGTATCCGCTTTGGCGAGAAACTCCGCGGCTGCTGCGAAGACGCCCGCGCTGCTCACGACCGGGCCGTGGCCCGGCGCGTCGGCGCGCGCCGGACGGGGACGAGGGCAGCCGCCGCGAGCCGGCCCGCTCCGCCCCCGGGGCGCCGGCCTGTCAATCCCTGGAAGCGTTCAGTCGGCGGCCGGTGCTGTCGTCGTGCTGTTCTTGCGCATACGCTGGATCCATCCTTGCGCGGTGTGCCGGGGTACGCCGTAGTGCTCGGCGATCGCGGTCGCTGATCCGGCCTGTTTGTACACCGCGGCGAGGTCGTCGGGGGTACGCCGGTACACGCGGCCCTTGCCTGCGCTCGCCGCGGCGGCAGCGGTCTTCCTCGCCGGGACCGACTTGGCGACCTTCTTGCGCCCGGCGGGGGTCTTGGCCTTGGCTGGTACAGCCGTTTCTGCCGTCGGGGTGGCGGAGGCGGCCGGGGTCGCCGACCGGCGCGCACGGGCCCGCTGGGCAGGGGCCGGTGCCGGTTTCGCGGCGCGGCGGCGCTTGGTCGGGGCGGCGGCCGACGTGTCCTGTACGGAGGCGTCGACCGGCGTCGGGTGCGCCTCGACTTCCCGAACGGGGCCGGGCGCCTCGAAGGCGGCAGCGCGATGGTTGGTCCGTTCCGCCTCGATCGGCTTCGCCGCATCGGCCGTCGGGTTGACCGCCTGCAGCAGTAGACCCACGTCCACCGAGGGCATCCGCCCGCCCACCAGGCCGGCGTCGGCATGTAGGTGCACGTCGGTGATCCGTACCTCGGTGCCTGAGGTGTCCACGATCAGGGTGGTGGTGGTTCCGCTGTCGTCGTTCGGTGCGATGGTGATGGTGTACGAGGGCATGAGGGTGTCCTTTGACAGTGATGGTCAAGAGCCATCGGGTCACGCCAGAAAAGCGACGCTCAGGAGCCCCGCACTGGGCGCCTTCGGAAATGACCTCCAGATGACGAGCGCAATGTACCGCAGCGTGACGGCAGCGCGAGACGTCCCTCGATGAACACTGTCCGAGTCGCCAATGGATCCACCAGGATCGGCGCGGGTGACGGCGTCTCCCCATGAACACCGTTGCCGGGGCCGGGCTCCAGATCGATCATTGCCCACCCTTTCCGGGTGCCCCGCCGTCGCCTTCGGGCCAAGAGCCGGCACCCGCAGGCCCGGCCGGGCCTGAGCCGTTGCGTTGCGGCGCCCGGGACGGGCGGCCACGCAGGCCGTCCCGGGCGCCGGCACGGCATCAGGGCGTGAGGCGGTTGGGGCCTCGGAACAGGAACATCGCGTCCCGGATGCTCTCCAGCCCGAGCAGCACCATCAGGATCCGGTTGACACCGGCGCCGAAGCCGCCGTGCGGCGGGGTGCCGAACCGGAAACAGTCGGTGTACGAGGTGAGCGGCTCGAGCCCCAGCCCCTTCTCCTCTGCCTGCTTGAGCAACACGTCGTGCCGGTGCTCACGCTGAGCGCCGGTGGTGATCTCCAGCCCCTTCCAGAGCAGGTCGAAGCTGGCCGTGACGTCCGGGTTGTGCTCCGGGCGCAGGTGATAGAACGGGCGCACCGAGATCGGGAACTCGGTGATGAAGACGAACTCGCTGCCGTGCTCCTCGGCGGCGATCCTCGAGATCATCCGCTCGCCCTCGGGATCCAGGTCCTCCTTGACCCCTTCCGGGTCCCACCCACGGGCCCGGAGCAGGCTGATCGCCTCGGCCATGGTGTACCGGGGGAACGCGACGTCCGGCACGGTGACCTCGACACCGAAGATCTCTCGGATGGCCTCGCCGTGCCGTTCCTCGATGCGGCGCAACGCGTGGGCGAGCATCCGCTCCTCGAAGCGCATCACGTCCTCGACGTCTTCGATCCAGGCGATCTCGACGTCCAGGCCGGTGAATTCGGTGGAGTGCCGGGAGGTGAAGGACGGCTCGGCGCGGAACACCGGGCCGATCTCGAACACCTTGTCGATGCCGCCGGCGATCGCCATCTGCTTGTAGAACTGCGGCGACTGCGCGAGGTAGGCGGTGCGGTCGAAGTACTTCACCGCGAACACCTCGGAGCCGGACTCGGACGCTGTTCCCATCAGTTTGGGGGTGTGCATCTCGGTACAGCCCTCGGCGTACGCGAACTCGCGCAGCGCCTCCTCCAGCGTGGTCTGCACAGCGAAGGTGAGCTGGCGCTCGGGCTGGCGCACGTCCAGGAACCGCCAGTCGAGGCGCTGGTCGATGCCGGTCTGCCTGTCGATCGGCATCGCGTCGGCCCGGGAGACCACCTCTACCGCGGTGGGCTGGATCTCCAGGCCGCCGAGCTTGACGTTGGGGGCCGAGATCACCACTCCGGTGATCTTGACGGCGGATTCCGGGGTCATCCCGTGCTCGATCAGTTGCTCCAGCTCACCGGCCTCGTCGGTGCGCTTGTTCGTGATCTGTACCAGTCCGGTGTGATCCCGCACGATCACGAACTGGAGCTTGCGCTGCAACCGCAGGGCGTTCACCCAGCCGTAGACGGTCACCTCCTCACCGACGGCTGCGGCGAGATCACGGATCAACGTCCTGGGCATCACAGGTCCCTCAAATCTTCAGCATGTACTCGAAAGCGGCTGGACAGGAGTTTAAGTGCCCTTCCGTTCCCATCGATGGTGACGCCACCCCCGCTGCGCCCGGGCGTGATCGGCGTCGTATCGCCGTCCTCACCAGGCATGAGCCTCCTCACCGCGGCGTGCCTCGAACGCATCGAGCAGATCCCGGGTGGGGACGGACGGCGAACTACGTGCTATGTTGGTCGAGTTGCAGTTTTGATTTCCGTAGACGTTTTCGGCGCCTGATGGGTTATCTGAACCCATCCAGGCGCTTTTTCGTTTGTACGTGTCGGTTCCGACGCGGGTGATCAACGCGGCGGCGCAAGGGTCCGCACAGTGCGGCTCCGACAGCCTGCGAAGGAGCAGACATGACTACAGGCACCGTGAAGTGGTTCAACGCCGACAAGGGCTTCGGCTTCATCACCCCGGACGACGGCGGCGCCGACGTCTTCGCCCACTTCTCGGCGATCTCGACGAGCGGCTTCCGCAGCCTCGATGAGAACCAGAAGGTGGAGTTCGACGTCACCCAGGGCCAGAAGGGCCCGCAGGCGGAGAACATCCGCCCGCTCTGATCCACCTCTGCGAACGGCGGGCCGACTGGTTCAGCGGGCCCGCCGTTCGGCGTTTCATGATTCACCACGGCATCGTGAAGATCGCCTGATCGCAAGCTTGTTGGGAGCCTGCCCGGCAACGCTCCCGAATCCTCGCCTCTGGATCGCTTCACCTGATGACAGGGGTGCTCCGGACCTGCGGCATTATTCTGTCCTCATCGGTAAAGGCCGGATCTCGCGTCGTCGCAGGTCTGATGGTGAGCTTGTACGGTCGCGGTCCGGGTGAAACACATCGTGGGCGGACTCCGATGCCTCGTCCTCCTGATGATGGTCAGACACCCTGAAGGACATGACTATGACGACAACCTACTCGGGCCCCGCGAGACTGATCCTGGTCGACGGCGCATGCATATCCGGCATGGCTTCGCTCAGTACCAACCAGCGCGGAGGACTCAGCGGCTGGGGCGGCACCTTCCGTCCGGACGAGGTCACGACGGACCTGCGCAACGCAGTCGATGGGCTGCAATTGGAGCTGCCTTACGATCAGGTGGGGACAGTCGCCGTGACCGGCATGCGCAAGCTGCTCGCCACGCAGGTGTTGGTGTCGTTGGCAGGTCGCGGACCCGCACCCTTCTGATGGTGCGCCGCACGGCCACCGCTACATCGCCGTAGCAAGACCATCACTCTGCTCCGACGAGCGACGAGAGCACCTCGCCGGGGAAGCTCGAACGATCGCGACCAGGTCGCTGATCTCTCGCAGGTCGACGTCGGGCGGAAGTAGCGCCGGACGGCGACGGTGAATGCGACCCTGGTCAGACGCGTGATGTCGTCCGTGCCTGCCGCTTGCAGGATCGCCAACAGGCGTCTCCGTCATGATCCGGCCGCCGCGGCAAGACGGTGAATGACACGATGGGCCGATGCTGTGGCCGGTCATGCTCCTCAACGGTTGTTGTCCCCCTGACACCATCTGGGCTCTGGGCGAGCGGGTGGAGACCCGCCTGAGCTGGCTCGAGGACCCGGACCTCCCCGCCGACCTGGTGCTGCACCAGGTCACCGTGCGAGCCGGCACGTGGCTCAACGCCAACGGACAGCCCTGGGCGCAAATGATCGAGGCCGGTGACCTGCGTGCGCTCCGGCAAGGCGACCACCGGAGCGGCGACCTCGTGCTCGACGGCTGCCTGATCGTCGACGCCTACCCGGCGCTCACCGGCTACCTACCCCTCACCGCCGGAGTCGTGCGCCGGGTCCGGCTCATCCAGGACCTGCACGAGCAAGGCACCGACGACTGGGTCCGCCGGCCCGGAGGCGTGCGCCTGATCGACGTCCCCGACGCCGGTCCTGACCGCTTCCGCGACGACCCGGATCTTTCCGAACCGACACCCCCCGACTGGGAACCCGACCCGGACACCATGCGGATCTTCAGCCCCGAGCAGTACTACGCACTGGCCCGGGACCGGCTGCCCGCAGAGCAGTGGCAGGCCCGCGGCTTCCTCATCGACCTGGACGTCGCCGATCCCGCCTGAGCCCCACGAAACGGCTCTCGGCGGCTCCGCCGCTCAGCTTGCCGTTCAACCCACGGCCGACGGTGCGTCCCTTCCGGTCGAGGCCTGCAGGCCTCGACCGGGACCTCGGTCAAGCTGCCGGGGCGGGTGCCACCTTGGAAGGGTTTGTGGATCAGCATCAGCGCGACGGCCGACACCAGGTACGTGACCACATCGGAGAAAAGAGGACCGCCGAAAAGGAGTCGGATTCCTTGATCCATGGTGTTACCGTTCCACCGCTGAAAGGGGACACCGTGCCGAAGCTGAATCAGATCATCGCCGTGGAGAAGGGCGTCAAGAGCAAGGCGTTCGCCGAGTTGAGCGACGCCCACCACGCCGTGCAGAAGACCGGACCCCTCGCCGGCATCTCCCGTACGTATCAGCCGAAGGACGAGGAGGGCGAACAGATGCCCGCCGAGTCGACGCGAGTGCAGATCAAGGCCGAGGACATCCTGCGCGACATCTCCGGCACGCTGACCCGGCTCTTCGACGTCACCGCGACCAAGGACTGGACGAACTGCGTGGCGCGCGCCGACGTGGTGGTCGACGGTCGTACCATCGCCGCCCAGGTGCCGGTGACGTACCTGCTGTTCATGGAGAAGCAGCTCGTCGACCTGCACACCTTCGTGAAGAAGCTGCCGGTGCTCGACGCGGCCGAGTCCTGGCTCCGCGACGACTCCACCGATAGCTGGCGTACGGAGCCGGTGCGGACCAACCGCACCAAGAAGGTGCCGCGCAACCACGTCAAGGCCGAGGCCACCGAGAAGCACCCCGCCCAGGTCGAGGTGTACTACGAGGACATCACCGTCGGCTACTGGACGACCGTGAAGTTCTCCGGCGCACTGCCGGCCAAGCGGGTGAACGAGATTCTCGACCGGGTATCGGCGCTGCAGACCGCGGTGAAGTTCGCGCGCGAGGAGGCCAACAACGTCGAGGCCACCGACCAGCGGGTCGGCGCTGCCGTCTTCGACTACCTGTTCAGGTAGTCGTCACCGATTCCCCCGTGGGAGCGCGGGGGTGCGCCGGGAGTCCGGTGCAAAGCTGACAGCTGAGGCTGAAACTGAATCCACCGGTGACAGTGCGGGTTCGAGTCCCGCCCCCTGCACCACCACGCAGGGGTAGCCCAACTGGTAGAGGCAGCCGGCATGAAACTCAGATTCTCGCTCCAATGTCAGCATTCACCACCGATCACCAGATCGACCGAGCGGGACAAGGACAGCGGATGCCGGTTCAACTCCGGCCCGCCGCGCTTCGAGCGGCGGTAGTTTAAAGGCAAAACCCGATGTCATCAGAATGATCCACGCTCTTAAACGTGCTGGTGTGTGCAAGTCGGTGGTACAGCGAAGCCCGGGGATTGGCCATTTCCCCGGGCTTCACCATTTCTGCAGGCATTGCCCTGGGCCGCGCTCGACGCACAACTCGTCACCGACCGACCGACCGACCGCCGCCGCCGGCGCAGATGCACAAGACATGTTGCGCAATGGATTTTGTGCATGTCATGCTCGCGTCATGAGCTTCGATGAAGTCCGCCGGATCACCGACTCACGGGTGCTGGCCGCCATGGCACACCCACTTCGCCGGCGGCTGATGGACGTCCTCAAGGTGCACGGGCCGTCTACGGCCACTTCCCTGGCAGCCACCACCGGGCAAGCGATCGGCAATGTCAGCCACCATCTGCGCGTGCTCGGTGACTGCGGCCTCCTCGAAGAGGCCCCGGAGCTCGCCCGGGACCGGCGTGAACGATGGTGGCGGTTGGTTTCCCGAGGGATCCAGTGGTCCTCCGGCGACTTTCGTGACGACCCCGCGACGGCCGCCGTGGCCGACGCCGCAGAGTCGCTCAACCTCGATCACCACGTCCAACAGGTCCGCTCCTGGTTCGCCGCCGGCGACGAGGAAAGAGCCGTCTGGCGCGACCGGACCTTCGCAATGGACAACTGGCTGCAGCTCACACCCGACGAACTGCGCCAACTCGGTGAAGAGATCAACGACGTACTCGAACGATGGCGGCGCAAGCCGGCCCCACACGATGGCCAGGAGCGCCAGACGGTGTTCGTCTTCTCCTATGGCGTACCCGGGCAGCCATGACCGCACAGACCGTATCGCCCAGTCCCGCACGCCTGTCGCGGCACGGCGATTTCCGGCTGCTGTGGATCGGCCAGAGCAGTAGCCGGCTCGGAAGCGCCATCACCGCCGTCGCCCTGCCCCTGGTCGCCGTCGGCACTCTCGATGCCAGCACCATGCAAGTCGCCCTGCTGCAAGCCGCGGTCTGGCTACCCTGGCTGCTGATCGGGCTACCGGCCGGCGTGTGGGTCGACCGGCTTCCCCGACGTCCCATAATGATCACTTGTGACGTGGCCGCACTACTGCTGTTCGTTAGCGTGCCGACAGCCGCATGGCTGCACGTCCTGACCATCGAGCATCTGCTCGTAGTGGCACTGCTCGCCGGCGCCACGACGGTGTTCTGCGAAACTGCCTACCAGGTCTACCTGCCATCGCTGCTCAACGCCGATCAACTGACCGAAGGCAATGCCAAACTGCAGGGCAGCGAGGCGGTCGCGCACGTCGCCGGACCGGGCGCGGCCGGCCTCATCGCCCAACTGTTCGGCGCGGTGACCGGATTGCTGGCCGACGCGCTCAGCTTCCTCATCTCCACCGTCTGCCTGCTCGCCATGGACCACCGGGAACCGCGCAAATCCCCGCCGGCTCCCCGCAAGGCGATCCTGAGAGATATCACTGAGGGCCTGAGATTCCTCGTCCTTGACCCCTACCTACGCGTCATGGCAGCTTTCGGCGCCGCCGCGAACCTCGCCCTCGTCGGATACCAAGCAATCTGGATCACCTTCCTGGTCCGGGAGAACGGCATCAGAGCCGGAACCGTCGGTGTCATCGTCGCCGTCATGGGCTCCGGCGGCGTCATCGGTGCATTCCTCGCCACCACGGTCGCCCGGCGTCTGGGAACTGCCCGCGGCATGCTGATCTGCCAGACCGGCACGGCCCCGTTCGCACTACTCCTGCCGCTGACCGGGCCCGGCGCACGCCTGAGCCTCGCCGTCCTGGGCGGCATCGCAGTCAGCACCGGCGTCGTCGCCAGCAACATCATCAAGAACAGTTTCCGTCAGACCTACACACCGCGGCATCTGCTCAGCCGCGTCATCACCGGCATGCACTTGATCAACTACGGCACCATCCCGTTCGGCGCGCTGCTCGGCGGGTTCCTCGGCACCGTTCTAGGACTTCGGCCCGCCCTCTGGTTCATGGCGACCGCCCTCATCCTCTCCACCGGGATCCAATTCCTCGGCCCCCTCCGGCAGCACCGCGATCTGCCCACCATGACGGAACCACTCTGACCGTCCCGGCAGGCCTTCCAACGATGGCAATGCACCCGGCCGGCTGATGAACCGGTCACTGCCCGGCAACCCGGCACAACATCCAGGCGCCCGGTCGTCACGATCGGGCCGCCCGGCTCGTCCTGGAGACATGACCTTCTCCGTACGACGCTGGTTGCTCCTGCTGCTCGCCGCCACGGCGGTCTACGTCGGGGTGTGGGCCGCGGCCGCGCCCGCCTCCTGGTGGCGCTCGTTCCCAGGCGCCGGCCACCGCTGGCTACCCGTACTCGGCGACTACAACGAGCATCTGGCCCGCGACGTGGGCGCGTTCAACCTGGCGCTCGCAGTGCTCGCCATAGGCGCGGCCCGGCGGCCCGCGGACGGCTTCCTGGTCCGGCTGACCGCGCTCGCCTGGCTGACGTTCTCCGTGCCACACCTGCTTTACCACCTCGGGCACCTGGCCCCCTACGCCCCGATCGACCGGGCCGGCAACGTGCTGTCCCTGGGCCTGGTGGTGCTAGCACCGGCGGTCCTGCTGCTGCCCGCACGAGCCGGCCGCGACGCTGCCGAGAACCCGTGACGACGGCCGACCCGGCGTGACCGTCGCGCGTTGCCGGTTCCGTCTCTGAGCGTGGTTCCGCCGTTCTCATCGGCCGCCCGAGCCGCCACGAGCTGGGCCGGGGTGTTCAGCACGACGGTACCCTCCGGGCCGCTCGCCGGGATCGCCCGCTGCTGGTTCGATCGTCCGTGGCAGGTGCCGGTGTGAGCCGACCCGCAGAGATCTCTCGATCGATAAGATCCGACACGTAGCAGCTCAGATACAAGGATTTGACCGTTGGGACTCTCGTACCGTGACTGATCTCCAGGAACTGCCAGTCGAGCTCGAGGCGAATGACCGCCGTGTGGCGGTCACCGCCGCGTACGCCGGTCTCGTCGGCACGGCCGTGATCGAGCGCCACGAGACCACCGAGCTCGCCAAGCATGTTCCGATCGGAACCCGCGACGCCACCGCCCTCACCATGCACGTCGACGGCGAACCGGTCATCCTGCGGCCCGGCCGCGGCCGCTACATGCGCGGCTCGTACAAAGTGACCGTCAACCACGGCGGCATCGTGTACAAGTTCCGGCCGAAGAGTCCAGACGTCAGCCGCCTGAGCCGCGGCGGCGTCCGCCTGGGTGACTTCGAGCTACGCAACGGCGGCGCCGTCGACATCACCTGGCACGAAGGGTCGACCCCGACGGCGACCGACGCCGCCGTGGGATATGCGCTGGCAGCGGCGTTCGGCACAGGCGCCCAGTTCTTCGTCCTGATGCTGCTCGACCTGCTGGGACACGTCCCGGACTAGGAGGAGTCAGTCCAGGAGGAGTCGAGCAGGCGGGGTGTGCAGCCGAAGAGCGGACACCTGATCATGCGTCGGTCAGTGACGACGGACGCTGGAGGTGCTCACGGTGTCCGCCCTTGCGGCTGTCGCCGGGGCGACGATCGGAAGCGCTGCGGTTCCGTTTCAGACGGACTTGACGATCGTGTTGGTGCCGGGACCGCCGACCAGGGTGTCCCTTGCGTGGCAACCGCCCACGGCGGTGCCTTGGGAGCAGTCGTTGCCTTGCAGGTAGTCGTTGCCGTAGCCGCCGTTGATGTAGTCGGCGCCGGGGCCGCCGACCAGGAAGTCGTCCCCGTTGCCGCCGTAGACATGGTCGTTGCCGGCGAGGGCCCACACGGTGTCGTCGCCGTCCTCGCCGTACAGCCGGTCGTTGCCCGAGTCGCTGCCGCCCGCATCCATGATTTCGTCGTTGCCGGTGCCGCCGCGGACCACGTCGTTGCCGGTGTCACCGTAGAGGGTGTCGTTGCCGCCGTCGCCCGAGATTCTGTCGTTGCCGGTGCCGCCGTCGATGAGGTCGGCCTTGCGACCGCCGACGATTCTGTCTTTGCCGCTGCCGCCGCTCAGGGTGGCCGGTAGGTCGGTCTTGTTGGTGATCGAGTCGTTGCGGTCGTAGGTGTAGACGCGCACCCGGGTCGGGGTCGCCCTGGTGGTGCAACGGACCTTGGTCCTGTCGCCCCTGACCTGCTTGCAGCCCTTACCGGCCTTGATCGCGACCTTGTCGTCGATCGTGACGGTGCGTCCGGCGCGGGTGACGATCACGGTGTTCTGCTTGCCTTTGGCGGCCTTGTAGTTGACCTTCGTGCTTTCCACCACGGAGGCCACGCCGGTCGAGGCGGCCTGGGCCGGCGCCGCCGGGAAGGCGCCGATCGAGGCGATCGCGAGCAGCGGCAGGGCGCGGGTCAGCCATGGAGAACGGTGCACTGTGGACTCCTCTGAGGGAACCGGCGGCTGGAGGCGCCGAACGGTGGCAAGATCATAAGGCGTTGAGGCCCCGGCCGTGAGGCGCACCCTCGTGCCGGATACCGAGGCGGCACCGTCGGCGCCGGCGGCGAACGAGGGCCAGGCAAACGAGCGCCCGGCGGACCGAGCGCCCGGCGAACCAGGGCCCGACGAACCAGGGTGCGAGCGGGGCCGCGGCGGCACGGGTGGCCCATTGGCGTTGATCACGTGGGGCCTCTCCCGGATCCGGCGGCGTCGATACCGCACGGGCCGAGATCATTCAGCGCAGCTTCTTCCCCGGCCGGTCGCTGGTCCCGTCTCGGCGACCAACCGGAGCGAGTCTTCTCATACCGGCCGACTGACCTCTCACTTTGCCCGAGAATGGCGGAGTGAAGACGGGGGAGATCTCATGACGGTCATCTCGCAGGCGTACCCACTGTGGTGCGCGACCCAGGACGGCAGTGACGTGAGAGCCGGACGGGTGTTCGCTTGGATGTCGGACCAACCGTCGCCGGAAGTCCTCGCCGCGGAGAAGATAGCCGACGCGGCGGCGGCATCCGGTGCGGACGGCAGATTCTCACCGCTGGTGACGTGGGATCCGCCGCGCGGCGGACTGGTCGCGGGCGGACTGGTCCGATGCGGGAAGAATGAAAGCGGTCAGTTCGTGCCATTGCACTTCGGCAGCACTCGCGAGGAAGCGATTGCCGCGGTGAACCAGCACAAGCCGCCTCGCCCCTCCTGACGGCCCGCCGCTGCCCGTTCGCGCCCGTCGACCTACGGGTGGCGCCCGGCTGACCGGGGGCGCGCCGAGCCCCCGGTCAGCCGCGCCGCTCAGACGCCGGTCTGGCTGGCCCAGGCGGCGAGGTTGCCGGGGGCGTAGACGACCACGTTGCGATCGTCCTGGATGCGCAGGACGCTGCCCGGACGGCCGCTGGTGCCGGTGGACCAGACCGCGACGTGGCCGGGTGCGTAAACCACGAAGTTCCCGTCCTGCTGCGCCTCCAGGACGGCGCCGGACCGCCCGTTCGTGCCGCTCGCCCAGACCGGGCGGCCGGCGTCGTACTCGACAAGGTTGCCGTCGCCCTGCATGACCAGCACGTAGCGGCCGTTGCCGGAGGTGAGTTGCTCGCCCGGGTGGAGTCGCTCGCCCGGGTAGAGTACGCTGCGGGGCGCGGTGCCGCTGGTGGCGAAGGCGGTGACCCGGCCGGCGCGGTCGACCAGGGCGTAGCCGGGGCCGGTGCGGGCGACGCCGACCATCGATGCTCCGCTGCCGGCGGCCGAGCCGCCGAAGCCGGCCGTGCCGAACGCGAACACGCCACCGTCGCTGCCGGCCAGCCAGTAGCCGCGGCCGTCCGGGGTGGCCGCGATGGAGACAACCGTGCCGTTGAGCGGCTTGCCCGCCATCGAGCCGGCGAAGACCGCGTCACCGAACGCGAAGACACCACCGTCCGCAGCCGTCAACCAGTACCCCCTGCCCGACGGCGTCGCCGCGATACCCACGACGGGTGCGTTGAGGGCTTTCCCGCCCATCGAGCCGAAGAACGGGGCGCCCGCGAAGGCGAACACGCCGCCGTCGGCAGCCACCACCCATTGACCGAGGGCGGTGCCGGGCTGGATTGCCATGCCGACCACCGGGACCGTCTTCACGGTGACGCTCAGGCCGGCGTCGGTGAACCAGCTCGCGCCCTCGGCGACCAGGTTGAAGTGCTCGGTCACGCTGCCGGTGGCGGCGGGCGCGACGATCGGGAACCTGAAGGTGCCGGTTCCGCCCGGTGCGACCGACGCCGGGGTCAGCGTGGCCGCCCGGGTAGCGGAGGGCCAGCCGGAGGCACGCAACACGCCCGCGTGGTCCGCGGGCCGGTACGTGCCGAGCCGCACCGGGTTGCCCCCCGTCGAGGTCCAGGTGGCGGTGCCGGTGTTGCGAACCGTGACGGTGACCGTGAACTGCTGGCCGGGGCGGGCGTGTGTCAGGTCCGCGGCCGAGCCGTCCGGGTTCGTGGCGGACTGGTTCACGATCGAGTAGAGGTACGTCGGCAGGGTGGACGCGGTGACCGCGTTGCTGCGCGGTGACTCGCCGGCGCTGTTGGTGGCGGTCACCGTGAAGGTGTGCGTGGTGTTGCTGCCCAGGCCGGAGACGGTGCAGGCGGGCGCGGTGACCGAGCAGCGGATCGCGTTGCCCTCGTACACGGTGTAGCGGGTGGCTCCGGCGACGGCGCCCCAGGAGAGACCGATCGCCGACGTGGTGCGGGAGGCCACGGCGAGGACCGGCGCCGCGGGCTTCGGGACGGCCGGTGCCGCGGTGCTCGTGATCGTGCCGGTGACCACGATCGGGCGTGGCACGTGGTTGTCGTTGCCGGTCAGCCGGAACCGCACCGGCCACGGCGCGCTGCCGGCCGGACGGGCCGCGATCGGGATGCTGACCGTCGCCTGTCGCGAGCCCGGTGCCACCGTGACCGTGCCCCGCATCGGATTGGCCAGGTCGGCGTTGCCGTTCGGCGACTGCTGGGTGGCGGTGATGACGAACGGCTTCGGGTTGAACCGGTGGATCGGCGGCGCCTCCCGGGAGAGCGTCACCCGGAAGCTGAGCGTTCCGGTGCCGCTGACGGGCGCCACGCCGCTACCGGAAACCTGGGTCGCGGAGAGATCGCGCTGGTACGCGCAGAGGTCACTCTTGACGAACCCGATCATCTGCGCAGAGGTGGCGTCCCGGCGTTTGACCCGGATCCCGTTGACCTTCACCGAGAACCCGTGCTTGTACGGCGTCTGTAGCTCACCGGGCGCCGGGAAACGGAAGGTGTGCGTGGTGGGCTTGAGCGGGTTCACGGTGGGAGCCAGTAAGGCGGCCTGTGCCGGGCCGTCGTCGGGCGAGAAGACGATGGTCTGCGGCAATTGTCCCGGGTTCACCACCACCAGAGTGGCCGGGTCGCCGACGTACGGGGCGAAGTTGCCGTCGGACGAGCCGGAGATGTCGTCCCCGGCCCCGGCGATCGTCGCACAGGTCTGTGTCGGGTCGGCGGCCAGCGCGGCCGATGGACCGGACACCACGACGGCCGTCGTGAGCATGGAGACCACGGCGGCGATGCTCAGCGACCACCGATGTTCGGTGAGTCTTGCACGCATGGAGATACCCCTCAGGAGACGCAAAAACGGACGCATTTCAGCGTCGTCAGCGAAAGGTATATATGCGCCGTGACCCGGTGGAATCATCGATGACGGCACAGCATCGCGCCGATCATGAGGGGGCGATGCGGAACGGTCACCTCGAGGCGACGGCCGGGCGAACCCGAACGGGGATCTCTGCGGGAACGAGCTCGGAACCCCTCACCGCAGGTAGGACAGGCCATCCAGAGTGACGCTCGGGCGACCGCTGGTCGCACGGACCACGACGGTCACCGTGTGCCGTCCGGAGGCCAGGTTCCGGGTCCAGACCGCCTGCCGGGTGGCCGTCGTCTTCGCCCGGGTGTCCACGGTGGCGACCTTCTTGCCGTCCACGTACACGTCGACCTGGCCGGAGCGGATCGAGCGGGCGGCGATCAGCGACACCGCGCGGCCGGTGAAGGTCCACGACAGCTTGGTATTGCGCCGGGCACTGGTCAGTGCGCTGCCGTTCAGGTGAGAGGTCTTCCTCGCGACCGTCCAGGCTCCGGTGCGCCGCGCCGCCGTCTCGGACACCAGCACCGGGGTGCGCACCAGCGAGCCGGTGCCGACGTTGCCCACGGCGTCCCGGGCGGAGATGCGGAAGGTCCGGGCCGCGCCGGACCGGGCCGTCGTGGCCCAGGACCGCGCGGTCGCGGGCAGCGTGGCGGTGGACGGCGAGGTGGCGCCTACCCAGGCCACCTTCACGTTGTCGGTCGCGGCGAAGGCCATCGTCACCGGCACCGCCGTCGTGCTCACCGTGCCGCCGCGCAGGCTGAGCCCCTGTGCGGTCACCACCGGCGCGGTCACGTCGGAGAAGACGGTGAGGGCGGGCGAGGTCGCCACCACACCCCGGACGTGGGTGGCGCGGACGGCGACCTTGTGCGAGCCGGGCGGCACCGGGACCACACCCGAGCGGGCCGCCGGCGGGAAGGAGGCCCGCACGGCGCCGTCGACGAGCACGTCGAACCCGGCGATCTGCGCGGTGGGCGTGGCCGCCGACCAGGACATCGCCGCCGAGCCCCGCAGGTAGTAGGTCTGGGCCACCCGCACACTGCCGGCCGGCGGCTTCACGGTCAGCCCCAGCACCCGGTCGGTCGCCTCGGCGCGGATGAGCGGGAGCTGGGCGTACAGTGCGTCGCCCGGGCACTGGGTGGCGTAGCCGTCGCGGTGCCCGGAGATGCGGTTGAAGGTCACGACCGTGCCCCGCGGGAACTTGCCGCCGTCGACACCGGAGGTCATCGTGGCCGTGCCCGCCGGGTCGAAGCCGTAGGCGGTGAGTTTCGCCGCGGCCAGTTGGGACAGCACCCGCCGGGTCACCTCGGGAACGCCGCCGTTGATGTACGTGCCCAGCACCGCGACGCCGCTCGACCCGGTGTTGAAGCCGTATGTCTGCGCGCCGACCACCGCTTTGTCCACTCCACCGGCCCGGCCCTCGAACAGGGTGCCGCACCGGTCCACCAGGAAGTTGTACCCAATGTCGCCCCAGTCGAGGCTCTTGGTGTGATAGGTGTGGATGGCCCGGATGTGCGCGGCCGACTTGGCGCAGTCCGACGGGGCCGCGTCCGCGGTGTGATGCACGAACACGACCTTCACCGCCGGAGCGATCACCGGAGGAGCGTCCACGATGCTCTCGTCGGCACCCCAGCCGCTCCGGCTGACGTAGGACGGCAGCGTCACGGCGGCGGCCCGGACCGCCGGAGCGGGCACGGACGAGCTGGGCACGGATCCGGACGGCCCGGGCACCGGAAGCGAAGGTGCGGGGAGCGAGGGCACAGGACCCGACGGTGCGGGATCGACAGCGAATCCACCGCCCTGCCCACCGGACGAGGACGACGGGGACGGCGAACCGGGATCGATCAGGTCGAGCCGCAACCCCGCGGGCAGCGGCGAGGTGCCCGCGCGACCCCGGATCCGGGCGGCGACGCCGTCGGACGGGCCCACCCACAGCGGCTCGGTCGCGCCGCGGCCCTTGCGGGTCTCGGGGCCCCGCAAGCCGTCGGCGTCGAGCGCATGCCATCCGCTCCACGCCTTGGTGCCCGCCGAACGGGTACGCACCTCGATCGTCCCGTCCACCGCCCGAGCGGAATCGGTCCAGGTGACGCCGAGCAGGCTGAACCGCTTCGTCGACCGTTTCGGCGCCTCGGCACTGCGGGCGCCGGCGGCCACGGGCAGGGCGAGGGTCTGCAGTTCACCGCGCACCGGCTTGCCGTCACCGCGCTGCACCAATGGCTCGGCGGCAACCTCGGCCGTCGCGGCGCTGCCTTCCGGGGTGGTCTGCGCCGGTGGGGCGGACGGCAGGTACAGCACTGCCGCCGTGACCCCGCCCGCGACGACCACTGCCGTGCCGGTGACCCACCGTAGTCTCACTCGTACCCCTCACGTCCGACCGGCAGTGAGACTAGCGGTTTCTGGTCACCTCGGCTGTCCGGTCGGCAGGATCGCGCGGATGGCTTCCGGCGTCCGGCCCAGCGTGGCGGCGCCGTCGTCGGTGGTGATGATCGGGCGCTGAATGAGGGCCGGATTGCGCAGGAGCGCGTCGATCCAGCGGGGCCGGCTCTCCTCGTCCTGCGGCCACGAGTCCATGCCCATGGCCACGGCTGCCGGCTCCGCGAGCCGCGCGATATGCCAGGGCTGCAAACCCAACCGCGCCAGGACGCTCTCCAGTTCGGCTTCGCTGGGAGGTTCGTCGAGGTAGCGACGCACCGTGTACGAGGCGCCCGCCGCGTCCAGCATGTCCGTCGCGGCGTGGCACTTCGAGCACTCGGGGTTGATCCAAATCTCCACGGGTGGAACGCTAGGAGGACGGGTCTTCTTTCGTCAAGACTGGAGTCCGTTAGAGCGGGCCTCCGGTTGGCCCCACCTCCGCGGGGTTTGCGCAGACAGCGACGGGATGCTCAGGTGTGCGATCACCTGCTCCAGGCGACTCCACGCCTGAGCGGGATCCTCGCCGTAGCTGTGCAGGGCATACCAGTACGCCCCGCTGCCCAGCCGGCTCGCCGAGATCGCGCCGACACTGCGCAGGTCCTCCCCGCGGCGACCCGCGACAGCTTCCGCACCGGCGAGTAGGGCCAGCGGTGCCCCCAGCCCGGTCCAGTGGCTCGCGTGGGTTGTGTCGGCCTGGCCGGGCGCCTGCTGCACCAGCATCTGGCGGACGTCGTACGCGGCCGCAAGCCCGCGCCCGGCGTCGGTCAGCGCGTCGGCTTCGAGAGGCTCGCCGCGCACGACCGTGCACCGGATGGTCTCCAGCACGGACTCGGCGGGACGGCTGACCACCATGGTGGCGAGCGCCGGGGCGCCCGTGCCGACCGCGCAGAGCCACGTACGCCGGGGTGCGCGTTCGCGGCACAGGTCGGTGAGGGTGTGCCGGTCCCAGGGCTGCGTCGCCGGTTCCGCCGTACCCCATCCGGCCGGTGGCCGACCGGTGAGCTGGACGAACAGATCCTCCATCGCACCACCGAGCAGCAGACGCGCGGAGACCGGATGCCG
The DNA here is from genome assembly GCF_003751945.1 of Couchioplanes caeruleus. Lineage (NCBI taxonomy): Bacteria > Bacillati > Actinomycetota > Actinomycetes > Micromonosporales > Micromonosporaceae > Couchioplanes > Couchioplanes caeruleus. The sequence continues at coordinate 3,650,928 of NZ_RJKL01000001.1, forward strand.
GACCTGCAGGGTGACCGTGAGGTGCCAGGCCGGCGCCGCGGGGCCGTCGGTGAAGCGCGGGGACAGGGCCGGCGGATCCACCGGTACGAACGCCGCGCCGTTCCAGCCGAGCGGGCGGCCGGACTGCCCGTCGTGGTGGCCGTCCGGTGTGTGGACCACCCAGCGGGTGTCGGGGCCGTCCAGGGCGGCGTACAGGGCGGTGGTCAGCCGGGTGGCCGCCGGGGTGACGAGCTGGAGGCCTTTGCCGTTGTCGGCGCAGATGCGGATGACGTCGGCGAGCCAGGAGCCGAGGGCGACGACCGGCCGGTCCTGCATGACCACGGCGACGCGGTCGGTGAGGACGTCGACGGCGGGGTGGGCGGTCACGATGCGGCCTGCGGGATCGCGGGCCAGACGACGCCGTCGAGGCGGCGGGCGACCTCGTCGGCGAAGCGGCGGGCGAGGGCTTCGGCTTCCGGGCGGCCGCTCGGGGCCCGCGCCTCCATCCACCACACCGGTACGCCGATCCGATCGCCGTACGCGTCGCCGAGCAGCCGGTTGATCTCGCCGGGAACCTGCACCAGGACGGGTGTCTCGAGGGAGACCAGGGGGCGGCCGGCGTCGTCGCAAAGCTGGATGACGGCGCCGTTCGCGGTTTCGCGTACGCGCAACTGCTCGCCGGCCGCGACCATGCCGGCCACGATGGCGCGGGGGTCGGGGGTCTGCCGGACGAGGGCGATGACGTCGTAGGTCACGGGTGCTCCTGCCGGGCGGTCTGGATGAGACGGACGGGTTCGCCGCGGCGGATCCACTGGCCGCGGCCCGGTGGCAATGGGCGGGCGTACACGTCGCCGAGGAGTTTGCCCTCGCCACGGTCGCCGGTCATGATCAGGCCGGTGGCGCCGATCTCGCGCAGGGTCTGCACGAAGGGCTCGTAGAGGCCGCGGGACGCCCCGGCGACGCGCCGGGCGATGACGGCGTGGAAGCGCAGGTCGTCGCCCGCCGCCAGGTACGGCTGAAGCGCGCCGAGCGGCTGCGCGGCCGCGGTGAGCACGTCGTAGTCGTCGACGAGCAGGACGATGTGCGGCCAGCCGGCCGGGTCGCCCTCGGCGGTGCCGTTCTGCCGCTCCTCGAGTTGCCGGCCGACCGCGCCGGCCAGGCGGGCGGCGAGCACGGCGTTGTGGGCGTACCCGCCGAGGTGGGAGTCGGGGACGACGCCGTCGAGGCCGCGGCGGGGGTCGACGACGGCGAAGACGATCTCGTCGTCGGTGTAGCGGGCCACCAGACTGCGGGCGATGAGGGCCAGCAGGTTCGTCTTGCCGCATTCGCCGTCGCCGAGCACGAGCAGGTTCGCGTCGCGGCCGAGCAGGTCGAGGCCGATGGGCGCGGTGGTGGCCTCGTCGACGCCGATGGCGATGGCCGCCGCCTCGGCCGGGGCGGGCAGTTCCGCCGCGTCGAGCCGGGCGGGCAGGACCCGTACCGGCGGCGCGACCGGCCCGGACCAGGAGGCCCGGGCGGCGCGGCCGATCTGGGTGATGGCGTCCCCGAGGTCGTGGGTGTCCGTGCGGGAGTCGATGCGCGGCAGCGCCACCTGGCCGAAGAGCCTGTCGCCGGTCAGTGCCCGGCCGGGCTGCCCGGGCCGGATGAGCTCGGCGAGGCGGCGGTCGACGGCGGAGTCGGTCGGGTCGCCGAGGCGCAGCTCGATCTGGGTGCCGATGGTGGACTGCACCGCGATGCGGACGTCGTACCAGCGCAGCATGGACGCGACGACGTGCACGCCGTATCCGCCGCCGCGGTGCAGCAGGGCGGTGACGAGCGGCTCGTACGCCTCGAACTCGCCGGCGAGGTGCCCGTAGCCGTCGATGACCAGGACCACGTCGGCGGTGGGCAGTTCGGGGAGCCGGCCGGCGGCGTGCATCCGGCGCAACTGGTCGACGCTGTCGATGCCGTGGTCACGGAAGACCTGCTCGCGCTGGTCGAGCATGGCGCGTACCTCTTCGAGGGTGCGCCGGACCCGTTCGGTGTCGGTGCGGGCCGCGACGCCGCCCACGTGCGGCAGCCGGGCCAGCGCGCCGAGGGCGCTGCCGGTCAGGTCGACGGCGTAGACGGCCACCTCACGCGGTGTGTGGGTCAAGGCGAGCGAGGTGACGAGGGTACGCAGCAGCGTGCTGCGCCCGGACTGCGGCCCGCCGATGACGGCGAGGTGTCCACCCGCGACGGTCAGGTCGAGAGTCCACTGGCCCTGCCACTGCCGGACGGGATCGTCGAGCAGTCCCAGCGGCACCCGCATCGGCCCGGGGCGCTTGCGCAGGCGCAGGCCTTGGGCGGTGCTGACCTCGGCGCCGCCGCCGAGCTGGTCGAGGGTCAGGGTGGCGGGCAGCGGCGGCAGCCAGATCCGGGGCACGGCGTCCGCGGCCCCGCGCAACTGCCCGGTCATCAGGTCGAGCAGCCCCGGGGCGCCGGAGCGCACCGGCATGGCGGGCTGCGCGGGCTCGCCGGGCCCGCCTCCGATGCCGTTGTACGCCGGGTACGGCAGCGGCCGCGGATCCTCGACGGCCTCCTTCTCCTCGTCGGGAGCGCGATAGGGGCCGGACACATAGGACGCCTTGAACCGCTCATAGACGGTCGTGTCGACCTTGAGATAGCCGAAGCCCGGCAGCGGCGGCAGGTGGTAGGCGTCGGGCGTCTCCAGCACGGTGCGGCTCTCGCCCTCGGAGAAGGTACGCAGGCCCAGCCGGTACGACAGATAGGTCTCCAGCCCCCGCAGCTTGCCGCTCTCGATCCGCTGGCTACTCAACAGCAGATGCACCCCGATGCTGCGGCCGATCCGCCCGATCGACAGGAACAGCTCGATGAACTCGGGCTTGGCGGTGAGCAACTCGCCGAACTCGTCGATGATCACCAGCAGGTACGGCAGCGCGGGCAGCTCCGGGCGCCGCGCACGCAGAGCGGCGTAGTCGGCGATGTTGGCGACGTTCCCGGCGTCCTTGAGAGCCTGCTGCCGGCGCTGCACCTCCCCGGCCAGGCTGGTGTGCACCCGCTCGACCAGACTGACGTCGTCCTGCAGGTTGGTGATCACACCCGCGACATGCGGGGCGTCGGCGAACGGCGCGAAGGTGGCGCCGCCCTTGTAGTCGACCAGCACCATCGCCAGCACGTCCGGCGGATGGGTGACCAGCAGCGCCAGCACCAGGGAGCGCAGCAGTTCGCTCTTGCCGGAGCCGGTCGCGCCGACGCAGAGACCGTGCGGGCCCATGCCGAGCTGGGCCGATTCCTTGAGGTCCAGCAGCACCGGCTCGCCGTGCTGGTCCACCCCGATCGGCACGCGCAGCAGGTCGCGGTCGCTGCGCGGCGCCCACCACGCCGTCAGCGGCAGCTCATGCGGCGCGGCGAGGCCCAGCAGCGCGAGGAAGTCCGCGCTGCCGCCCGCGGCCGGGTCCTGCACCGACTCGCGGGACAGCCGCAGCGGAGCGAGCAACCGTGCCAGCCCCTCGGCCGCGGCGGCGTCGTAGCGGTCAAGGCGGCCCCGGGCGGCGGCCACCACCTCGGGACGCAGGTCCTCGACCAGCAGGTCGTCACCGGTGACGGTGATCCGGAGGGCGACGTCGCCGGGCTCTTGCAGCCGGTCGGCGACCAGATGCACCACGGTCACGCCGAGGTCCGCGGCGGTCACCGCCTGATCCGGCACCGCGAGCTCCCGCGCGATCTCGCCGTACGTGTCGTGGATGAGCAGGAGCCGGGGCAGCAGTGCCGTGGCCGCTCCGGCGCCGCCGCCGCGGGCGAGCTCCGCCGCGTACCCGGCGTGCTGCTGGAGCTCCACGGAGACCAACGCGGCCAGCGCGCCCGGGTCCGCCGCGATGCGCCGGGCGGCGACCGGGCCGTCGCGCAGGTCGGGGTCGCGCAGGTGCGGCAGCCACTTGAGCCACTGCCAGGCGTCGATCCGCTCGGGTGGGCAGGCGAGCCCGATGCGCAGATCCTCCGGGGCATGCAGCGCGGCGGCCTGCACCAGGAGCGCCCGCAGGACCGCGAGGACGTCGGCGCGGGCGCCGACGACGCTGACGTTGCCGACCCGGTCCAGCGGCACGACCAGCGGCACCCCCGGTGCCGATCCGAAGCGGCGCACCAGCGCCCGGGCCTCGGCCAGCATGAAGGGGTCGGTGGGGGTGAGCGGGCTGCCGTCGTCCTCGATCTTCAGCGGCGCGACCGGCATGGTCCCGGATCCCGCCCGCAGGGTGAGGAAGTCCCGGTCGGTGCGGCGGCGCTCCCAGAGCCGGGCCGGATCGCGGACGACGTCGAGCAGTGCCTGCGGCGGCGGGTGCAGCAGCCGGGCGGCGGCGGCCGTCTCCCGCTCCCCGGAGAGCAGCTCCTCGCGGAGTTCCTCGAGGTAGTCGAGGTAGCGTTCGCGCTGCTGGCGGCGGGTGCGCCCGGCACGCCCGCGCTGGGTGACCAGCATGGCGAGCACGCCGCCCACGGTGACGATCAGCAGCACCGCCCCGATCACGATCATGCCGGTGCCGCGGAACATCACCATCATCGTCAGCGACGACAGCACCCCGGCGACGGGCAGCAACGCCTGGGCGGCACTGCCGCCGGAGTGACCCTCGGGCAGGGTCGGCGGCGCCGCCACCTGACGGGCCTCGGGCGGCAGCAGCGGCCGCACGGTGCGCGCGGGGCGGTGCACGACGCGCATCGTCATGCCAGGACGGCCCGGTCCATCACGGCCGCGGCGATCCGCAGCGCGGCCGTACGGGTGTCCGCCCCGATCCGTCGCGGGTCGATCGCGGCACCGAGCGCGAGATGGCGGTCGAACGGCAGCCGCAGCACCGGCGTCCCGAAGCGGGCGAGCCCGGCGACGGCGGCGTCGACATCCACCCCCAGCGGCCCCTCGACGGGGGTGCTGAGCACGAGCAGCGAGCGGCCGAGCAGCTCGGCACCGTGCTCCTCACCCAGCCGGCGCAGCGCCGCGTCGGCACCGAGCACCCCGTCGAGCGTCGCCGTGCCGGCGAGGACCACGGCGTGGGAGTCGGCGAGCAGCGTACGGTTCGTCGCCGAGTGCATGCCGGCGCCGAGGTCGGCCACGGCGACCGCGAAGTAGCGGTTGAGGAACCGGACCCGGTCGCGCAGCAGCAGCGCGGCGTGGCTCTCGTCCTGGCGGGCCAGGGAGCTCGACAGCGCCCGCCGCCACAGCCAGACGCCAGTGATCGTACGGTCGAGGTAGCGGGCCACCTGGTCGAACGCGGAGACCTGCGCGATGCCGCCGTCCGCGGCCGTGCGCACCCCGGCCCCGATCGGGCCCAGGCGCAGCGGCAGCGACCCGGCGTCCGGGTCGGCGTCGACGGCCAGGACCGGGTCGCGCCGCAGTCCGGCCAGGGTGGTGGTCAGCAGGGCGCTGACCGTGGTCTTGCCCGCGCCGCCGCGCACCCCGGCCACCGTGATCCGCCGGCCCGTGGTGATCGCCCGGTTCGCGTGCTCGGCCAGCTCGGCGAGCTCGCCGACCTCGCTCGTGGCACGCCGCCCGACCGCCGTCCGCACCGCAAGGCCGGCCCGCCGGGCCGGTGAGTCTCCGTGGAGGCCGGCGTGCCGGGCGATCCGTGCCGGGTCGATGCCGCCCTCGGCGGGCAGGTCGGTGGCGGTGCCGCCGTGCCGCGCCGGGGCGGGCTGTGGCGCCGGACCCGGGGCCCGAGGCGGCGCGGTGGGTGCGGTGTCCAATTCGGAAAGTTGTGGCAGGGTCACCGTGGGCTCATCGATGCGGTCGCTCGGGGCCATCGCGGGGTCGAGCGAGCGCCGCAGCACGGCCTGCCAGTCCTGGTCGCTCACCGGGAGAACACCTCGATCAGCCGGGGGTACACGCCGAAGACGCCGAGTACCACGGGCAGCAGCGCCACGACGGCGGCGGATTCGAGCAGGTCCCCGATGCGGCGAACCCGGGCCCGGGTGTGCTCCGGCGGGTCCAGGACGAGCACGGCGATCGGCACGGCCAGCGCCGCCGCGGCCACCGCCAGAGGCCCCGCCGGCGCGGCGGCGGTGGCGGCCCAGCGCCACCACAGCACGGCCAGGACCGCGCCCGCCGCGACGAGCAGAGCGATCACCTCGGCGGCCAGCGGGAACATCCGCGAACGGACGAGCAGGACCACCACGAGCAGCACCGCCGCCGACACCGTCCAGGCCGTCGGCTCGGAGGCCAGCAGCACTCCGGCGAACAGCGCGGACGCGGCGGTGGCCAGCACGGCGATGATCAGAGAACCGTGCGCGGCGTCCAGCGCCGCGCGGACCTCCCGGCGAGCGACCGGCCGGTCCTCCACCCTGCGGTCGTCGAGCATGGCGAGCCCGGAGGACGACAACGCAAGCCGGGGCAGCATCCCGATGACGACGACCACCACGACCGCGAGCACGGCGCCGAGCCGCGCCCCCACCAGCCCCAGCACGCTCCCGGCCGCGCACACCGTCGCCAGCGACAGCATGCTCGTCCCACCGGCGAGTGCGGCCCTCCCCCGCTCGGCGTTGACGCCGGAGAGGACGACGGCCAGCCCGAGCCCCGCGGTCACCGCGACGACCCGCCACACCGAGGACCAGCCGTTCACCTCGACCCAGGCCCACGCCGCCGCCGGCAGCGCGACCCCGGCACCGGCGATCAACGCCAGGCCGAGCGGCCGCCGGACCCGGCCGCACGCCGCTCCGGCCAGGCCCAGGACCAGGCCGGAGACTCCGGCGCCAGCCGAGACGGTCGCCGGGTCCATGCGCGCGTACGAGTAGAGCGTCGCGACCGCCACCACGGCCGCGAGCCCGGCGGACGCCACCCACCGGCGCACGGCCGGACTCCAACGGGTCGCGCGCCGGTCGAGGTCGTCGGCGGTCTCCTCGGTGACGTCGTGCACGACCGGGGCCGGAGGCAGATCCTCCGCACCGGCGAGCCGCAGCACCGCACCGTCGGCGACGCCGGCCGCATCCAGGGTGTCGTCGTCACCGAGCACCACCCCGCCGACGGTGACCAACCTGCGCAGCCGGGCCGGATGCGTGGCCACCTCGCCCACGACGCCGAGCAGATCCGGCAGGAGCCGGCCGACGGGCTCGGCCGCGGGCAGCACCATGTCGACCCGCCGCGCCCCACCGACCACCGTCACCCGGGTATAACCGACACTCACCGGCCGCCTCCCGGCACCGTGACGGAATTTCGCTGCTGCTGCTCGGCGCGCTGGGCGAGCTGTTCCTGCAGGAACGACCAGCCGACGCATCCCGCGCAGAGCACGGCCGCGACGGCGGCCCCGGCCACCAGTCGGCCCAGCAGGTTGGCGGCGGCACGCCGCGTCCGCAGCGTCCCCCAGAGCAACGCATCCCGCAGCCGCCGGCGACGCACCGCCACCGACTCGAGCAACTGCGCGTCGAAATCCCGCGCCACTGACACCTCCCCAGGTCCCGCCGTCCGTGAGGCTACCCACTGGCGAGCCGTTACGCCGACTGCGCCCGCTCCCGTGCCGGCAGCGCGCGAGGCCAGGTCAGACGCCGAAGGAATGCTGCTCGATGTCACCCGGTGTGGCGACGTGGTGGACGTCGTGCAGGGTCCGCACCATCAGCTCGGCGATCCGGGCAGCGTCGCGGTGCAACGGCCACTGACCGATGTCGAGCCACCAGTTGTCCACAGCTCCCACGTCGGCACACTCACGCCATCGCCTCCGCCACCTGGTCCCATTCGTCCTGAAACCTGTTGCTCGCCCAGGTCAGCGTCACGTCGACTTCCAGGTTGCGGATCAGGACCGTGGAGTCCTCGAGTCGCCAGCGCACGGTCGGCGGCTCCGACTGCTGCCGGCCCGTGGGCTCACCCAGCGCGGCGGCGACGGTCGCGACGGCGTCCGCGAACGCGTCACCCATGAACCGGTCGCGGTCGGGTCCCGCCTGCCGTACGAGCTGGGTGATCTGCATGGTGATGTCGTCGACGTGGCCGCCCCGGAACGCCAACTCGATCTCTTCCCCGCCGAGGTTCCAGCCGGCCTCGGACACGGCACCCTTGCCGTCGATGACCTCGAGCAGGTCCCAGCCCAGCCGGCGGCACAGCTCCGGCACCCCGTCGGGACGCCACGACCAGCGGGTGTCCCCGATCCCGGCCGCCAGGGACCGCAGCGCGTCGTCGTCGATCGTTCGCCAGGCGGTCATGCGTCAGCGACGCCTCCAAGACTCAGGGATGTGCCGTGAAAACGTTGAAGCGCCGAGCTTCCAACACCCGAGGATCGTCGACCTTCATGACATCGCGAAGAGTCGAGACGAGGCGCTGCGCCAGGCTCCGGGCCGCGGCGGTCCTCAGTGGCCACTCTTCGCTGTGTCGCCAGTTGTCCAAACCGAGGCTCGGCTCCGGGTGCCGCCACCCGAGGGCCTCGAGTCGCTCCTCGTCATCCGCGCTGAGCCGTTGATCCGACGGTAGCCACCGGTTGGATACGGCCTCGGCGTCCAGGCGGTCGCTACCCTGCTTGAACTGCACGAAGCGGTCCCCGTCCGACAGGATGACCGTATCGCCATTCGCCATGAACAACATCTCGGTGGCCAACTCTTCGGCGAGCTGTTCCCAGAGCTCAGGGTTGGTCATGGAAACCTATGCCTTCAGGCTGTCTAGTTTGTCTTGGAAATCGTTCTGAGCCCACGCCAGGCTCACCGCGAGACGAGTGTTGGCGATGGAGATGGTGGAGGTGGAGTTCCTCCATCGCACTTCAGGCTGTTCTCCAACCTTCTGTTCGCTTGGCGGCCCGAGCAGATCCTTGGCCGTCGACACGGCTTCGCTGAATGCGTCCTGCAGTGTCGACAGTTCCGCGCTGCGATCGGAAGCGACATCGGTGATCCGCATGATGATGCGATCCACCTCCCCGTTGCGGAACGGTACGTTGACCTCGTCGCGACTCAGACCCCACTGAGGTGTGACGACGATGCCGTCATCATCGATCACCTCGATCACCTGCCAACCGAGGCGCTCGATCACCTGCGGCGCTTCGGCGGACGTCCAGCTCCAACTGGTTTCCTTGAGCGTCGTCAGCGTCGCCCGAAGGTCGTCGCGGTTGATCACACGCAGTGGCACTATGCTTCCGCCTTCCGGGCTCAATCAGAACCAGTCACTCGAATTGGTACTTGGCCCATACGAGCGCTGTCAACAATGTAGTCGGTGGCGGTGACCAGTCCCGCTTCCGATGTGTGCACGTGGATGTATCGTATCGTACCCTGCGTGGTGCCGTTCACTATGTTTTGGACGGCGGCTCGCAGCTCGGGGTTGTTTTTCAGAATAGGGCCGAGCTTGTTGTCGATCTGCAGCATTTCCCGGAGGTATTCCGGCGACATCTGTTTGGCCAGGATCTTCGGACCGTCGGGGTTCGCAGGGTTTTCCACCCAGCGTTCGCCCTTGGGACTGCCTACGCCCTTCTCCTCGATCGCGATGAAGGATTTGTTGTCCGCCGAGATCAGGGTGCGATCCAGGTTGCCCGACGTGCCGCGCGTGCCATCGCCCTCCGTGATTGTTCGGTAGTCGGGGAACTCCCTGGCCGCGACCAGCGCCCCACCAGCCTCACCGACGCGGGCGCTCGCGGCGTTCAAGTCGTTCCCCAGACTGGCGAATTCGTTGCCGTACTTCTCCAGGCGGAGCAGTTCCGCTCGACCGAGGTAGGGGGCGGCTTCGTCGTAGAGTTCCCTGAGCCGACCCTCGCTCAGGTTACGGGTCATGGAGACGCCATGCTCCTTGAGTTTCTCCGCGATCGGCCCGAGATGCGTGTCCCACAATTGCCCTCGGGCGGCGACAACCTCGTTGCGGGCGGACACGGCGTCTCGAACGGCTGCGTCGAGAGGCGTGTCGCCATCCGGAACGTAGGCGCGCTGTGTCGCGAGATCGGGAACGCCGTGGACGCCGTTCCGCCCCTCAAGGACGTACGGATTGTCCTCGGTCGCGAACCGGCCGTTCTCGCGGAGATCGCCATTGATGTCACGAATCGTGCCATCCCGGTCTCCGTCGAAGTGCAGTCTGCCGTCGCCGTCGCGGAACAGTTCGAGGCCGTACTGCTTGTCGCGCATCCCCGTGGGCGTCATGTCGTTCGCTTCGTACCGCCCTTGAGAACCGCCATCGCGCCCGGGGCCCTCCGAGTCGCCGCTTCGGTCTCGCCCGGCCTGACCGTCCGGCGTCGAGGTGGAGCCCTCGTCGGGGCGGCTCCCGCCGACGGCGTCATCCCCACCACGCCCGGCATCGCCGAGGTCGTCTCCACCACGGCCGACGTCACCGAGATCGTCTCCACCACGGCCGGCATCGCCGAGGTCGTCGAGGCCTGCGCCGCGTCCGGCTGACGGGGGGAGGTCGAAGCCTGCGCCGCGGCCGGTCGACGGGGGAAGGTCGGTGGGCGGGCCGCCGCGTCCTGCACCGACCAGCGCCGGTTCCTCTACCCGTACCGGCGGCTGTTCGCCGCGGCCCACCAGGTCGTCTCCGGGCGTGGCCCGGTCCGCGCTCGCCGCGATGTCGTCGGCCTGCCGCAACGCCAGTTCCAGCGCCGGATCGGCCTTGACCACATCACCCAGCGCGGCATCGATCTGCTTCGCCAGATCCCCCACCGTCGGTAGATCATCGACCTTGCCCACATCGGCGACATTGCTCAGATCGTCGCCGAGCCTGCCCAGATCGCCGACCTTGCCCGCGTCCGCGGCCACATCGGCGGCCTTGCCCGCATCCGCCGCCTTGCCCGCATCCGCCCCGGCCGCCGCACCCTTGCCGGCCTTGCCCAACGTGCCGACCTTCGCCGCCGCCAACGGCAGAGTGACCACGTTGTAGAGCACGTTGCCGAACGCCCGCGCCGGGTCCTTGCTCCACTCGTCCCAGGCCAAAAAGCTCTTACCGAACTCCTTCCACGCCTTGAACGAATTCTCCGTATCGAAGATCAGCCCACCGGTCAGCGTCCACAACCCGCCCCACGAGGCGCTGAACGTGTCCCAGTCGAACGGGTTGATCAGACCGAACAGGCCCTTGATATCGCCCCAGAGCCCGTCGACGACCACACCCTTCGTGCCGGACCAGACCGCGTTCCAGGTATCGACGTACCAGGGCTCGTCCTTCTCCTCCGCCACCCCCCACGGCCGCTCGGCGTCGCCGGGGAGCTGACCGGCGTCGAACCCGTACGCATTCGCCTTGCCGCTGCCGTCGTTGACGGTCCACTGCGGGCCGCCGTAGAGCCGGTTGATCCGGTTCGCCGTCTCCCGCTCGGCGGCCATCAACGCCGCCACCTGCGTGTCGACCTGGCTGATCAACTGGTTGTTCTGGTTGACCTTGTCGCCGTCTTCGCGCCAGTCGTCGTCGCCGTCGATGCTCGAGACGAACGCGCCGGCTTCACCTTTCAACTGGGTGAGCCGGTTCGCGATCGGACGCACCGTCGCCGCGTACTGCACCAGCGCGGCACCGACCTCCTCGACGTCGTCGGCGACCGCGTCCGCGCCGGTCTGCACCACAGCGGTCATCCCGAACAACTGCGCCGCCTCCGGCGCGTCGTAGAACGCCGACAACCCCTGCCACGTGCTGTGCACGTCCGCACCCGCCGTGCGGAACGCGCCCCCGGCCGACTTCAGCGCAGCGGCGTGCGTCTCGACCGCACCCAGATCGCCGCTGAACTCCGGAATCGCCTCCGGCTTGATGACCACGTGCTTCCCCCGTCGGTAGCGGCCCTCAGCGGCCGCGGAAGTCGTTTTCCGGCGGCGGCGCGACCGCGTTGGCCTGCGCCGTCCGAGCCATCTCCAGATCACCGTCGATGTACGCCCTGGTGGCGTTCACCGCGCCGGTCAACGCCCGGCCGGTCCGCTCCACCACCGACTTCATCGCCGGCGCCTTGTTCTCGGCAAAACCGGCCAGAGCGCCCGCCACGATCTCACTGCCACACGCGGTCGCCGCGCCCTCCAAGGCGGTGCCGTACTTCGTGGCCGCGGTCTCGAAGCCCTTGGCGGCCTCACCCGTCCGCGTCACCACCCCCGCCACCCCGGGCGGGTCGATGTCCCATCTGCTCACGTTCAGCTCCCGACGACCTCGACACTTGCGGCTTCACCGACTCCCCACGTGTCACCGCGGGAAGGCGGTTCAGCCGATCGCGTCGACGGCCGCCTTGGCCCGCGACAATGTGGTCTGCGCGGTCTCATCGTTGCGCTGCAACGTGCTGCGCACCAGCGCGATGATCGAACGCACCTCGCCGGCGGCGCTGTTCCAGCGGACTTCCTTGTCGTGATACTGATCCGCCACACCATCGGCCAAGAAGTCGGCCATCGCCGCCTTCACCGCTGCGTCCCGGTCATTGATCAGCACCTCGAGCCGGGCCACCACCGCCTGCAGGTTGCCCTGCGCCTCCCCGGACGTGGCCATGTCGAAGCTACGACGATCCGAACTCATCCCTGCACCCCTTCGCCTCGTGGACCGAAGATCAGCGGCCGGCGCCGAAACGGGCGGCGTCGAAGTTCGCCGCGCCTTCCGTGCTGCTCGCATTCGACGCCATGTCCTGCTCACCCTCGCGGAACGAGGTGTCCATGCCGCCGATACCGCCGAGGATCGCCGACAGAGAACGGTTCAGCTCCCCGGTGATCTCATCCGCACGCATCTTGAAGCGGTCGAAAGCGGCCTTCCCGGCGCCGTGGAAATTGCCCTCCAACGGCGAAGCGGCCTGCACCAACTGCTTGATCAGAGCGCCGAGCTCCTCGTTCGAACCACTGGTCTTGGTTCGCAACGTCCCCAGCGTCTCGGCACCCATGTCGAACTTCTGGCCCATGAACGCTCAACCTCCCCCATGGATCAACCACTCGCAGTGCAGCACGAAGTGTAGTGCAGCTCGTGAATGGCTGACACTGCCGAACACGTCCGGCGTACCGTCGGCGAGGCCTGCGCCAGGGTCTCGCCGTGACCGCCGACGACGCCGAAACCGCAGATCAGGCCACCATTGCCGAGATCGTCCGCACGTACTTCGCGCCTTCGTGTCGGGTGCGGATTGCTCGTCCCGGCTCGACGCGCTCCCGGATGTCTTCCTGCCGCAGGCGGTCATCGTCCGGACCCGTGGTCGCAAGCCGGCTACGTACGGTGTCGAGGACTTCATCGCTCCGCGGCGGGAGTTGCTGAGCGGCGGGCGCCTGACCGGCTTCACCGAGTGGGAACTGTCGGGGCACACCGAGGTGTTCGGTGACATCGCCCAGCGTTTCTGCAGCTATGCCACGTCCGGCGTGCAGGACGGCGTTCCGTTCACCGGCCGCGGGAAGAAGGTGTTCCCGTTCGTCCGCATGCCCACGGGCCGGCGGATCAGCGCCGTGGCGTGGGACGACGAGCGGGACGGCCCTGCGATCGATTCTCGAAACATCCGGGTCCGCGCTGGTGCCTTGATGTCACGATGTGGACCATGACGGTGGAACGAACGGTCCGGCTGCGGTTCGGCCACGCCTCCCACATCGCCGCCACCCACAGCAACCTCTCCGCGGTGCGCAGCGACGGGCGGGTGCTGTGGATCGCCGGCGACGAGACCGCGACGGTGGAGCGGCTGGTGGCCGACGACGAGCGCCACCCCACCGAGTACGCCGGGCAGGCCACGTTCCGCCTCGCTGACCTGGTGGACCTGCCGGGCGCCGACCCCGACGCCGAGGCCGACGTCGAGGGGCTGGCTCGCAGCGGGTCGTTCCTGTGGGCGGTCGGGTCGCACAGCCTGCGCCGCAAGCGGATCAAGGCACAGCACACCGGCGACAAGGCGCTGAAACGGCTGGCCCGCGTCGAGGGACAGGACAATCGCCAGATCCTGGTGAGGCTCCCGATCACCGACGTCGGCGGACTGCCCACCCCGGCCCGCGAAGTCGTCGTCGACGGCGTGCCACAGCGCGCCGCGGTGCTCGCCGGGCGCGACAACCTGCGGGCCCTGCTGCGCGACGACCCCCATCTCGGCCCTTTCCTGCCCATACCGGGCAAGGACAACGGACTCGACATCGAGGGCATCGCGGTCCACGGCGACCGGGTCTATCTGGGCCTGCGCGGGCCGGTGCTGCGCGGGTGGGCGTTCGTCCTGGAGCTGCGTCCGTACGCCGACCCGCACCGGCCGGAGCGACTGCGGTTGCGCCCGTTCGGCGACGGGCTGCCGTACCGCAAGCACGTGCTGGACCTCGACGGCCTGGGCGTCCGCGACCTGTGCCCGGCCGGGGACGACCTGCTGGTCCTCGCCGGCCCGACGATGGACCTCGACGGGCCGGTGCGCATCTACCGCTGGCACGACGCCTGCCGGGCCGAGCTGCCCGTGGTCGCACGAGCGGACGAGCTGACCCGCGAGCTCGAACTCACCTACGGCGAGGGCGACGACCACGCCGAGGGCCTTGCGGTGCTGGGCCCGCTGGAGGAGGGCCGCCTGCTGGTCGTCCACGACAGCCCCGCCCAGGCCCGCCTCACCGCGGCGGACACGGTCCTCGCCGACGTGGTCCGCCTGCCCACCCGCTGATCGCGACTCCGCCCGACCTGGTGCAGGACTGCTCGGTGGTGGGCGTCCCCGGGCCGGGCGGGCGGGCGCAGGTCCCGATCGCGGTGGTCCGGCTGCAGGCGGACGCCGCCGCGGCCACGGCCGACGTGCTCCTGGAGAAGGCGAACAAGGAGCTGGCCACGGCCGGGCTGGCGGCGCTCGCCGCGGTGGTGATCGCACGGACGGCCGAGGATTTCCCGCTCGGGCCGACCGGCAAGGTGCTCAAGCGGGAGCTGCGCACCCGCCACGCGACCGCTGAGCGCTCAGGGTCACGCCGCTGCCGCGGCGTGACCCGCGTTCTCCGGCGTACGTGTCAGGATGGCGGCCGTCTCGATGGATCGTTGAGGAGTCGCCCAGATGAAGGTCTGCGTGGTCGGAGCCGGCGCTGTCGGTGGTTGGATCGGTGCCCGGTTGTCGGCGTCGGGTGCGGCCGAGGTCAGCGCCGTCGCGCGGGGCGCGACGCTACGGTCCCTGCAGACGACGGGCTGGCGGTTGCAGACCGCAGACGGCCTGGTCTGTTCGCCGGCGCGGGCCGCTGCCGACGCCGCCGAGCTGGGTGAACAGGATCTGGTCATCGTCGCGGTCAAGGCGCCCGCGCTGGCGAGCGTGGCGGGACTGCTGCCGCCGCTGCTGGGCCCCGCCACCGTGGTGCTGCCGTTCATGAACGGAGTGCCCTGGTGGTTCGGCCACGGCACCAAGATCGGCCAGGAGCCGCTCCGCAGCGTCGACCCGGACGGCGTCGTTGCGGCGGCCGTCGCCGTCGACCGGGTGCTCGGCGGCGTGGTCCACGCGAGCTGCGCGGTGCCGGAGCCGGGGCTGGTCCGGCACGTCATGGGCAACGGGCTGATCGTCGGCGAGCCGGCGGGCGGAGCCTCGGCGCGGGCCGACGAGGTGGGCGCCCTCCTGGCCGCGGCCGGGTTCGACGCCGTCGTCTCGACGGACGTGCGCTACGACATCTGGTACAAGCTGTGGGGAAACATGACGATGAACCCGATCTCCGCGCTCACCGGCGCCACCGCGGACCAGGTGCTCGACGATCCGCTGGTGCGCGAGTTCTGCTCCGCGGCGATGCGCGAGGCCGCCGCGATCGGGCAGGAGCTGGGCTGCGACATCACCGAGACGCCCGAGGACCGGCATCGGGTGACCGCCAGGCTGGGCGCGTTCAAGACCTCCATGCTGCAGGACGTCGAGGCCGGCCGGCCCGTGGAACTCGACGCTCTGGTGGGCGCGGTCCGCGAGATCGGCGGGCGCCTCGGCATGCCCACGCCGAGCATCGACGCGCTGCTCGGCCTGAGCCGGCTCGCGGCCCGGGTCCAGGGCCTCTATCCCGCTTGAGGCGACCGGCAGACCGGCCAGGGCCGGGTGCACTACATTCCGGCCATGATCGAAAACATGAGCTGGCTGGCGAAGCTCGTCGCCGTGCTCATCGTGGGCATTCCCGCGCTGACCGGCGTGGGCTTGCTCGTCGCGGGGGCGCGGCGGTGGAGCCGGCTACGCGCGCTCGCCAGCTCCGGTCATCGGGCGGTCGCCCAGGTTGTCGACAATCAGATGGAGTCGTGGTCCGACGGACGCACGTCCTACCGGCCGGTCGTCACCTTCCGCACCGACATGGGGCAGGATCGCCGGACATCGATGACCCGGGATCCCCGTTCGAGGACCTGGACCAGGGCTACTGACCAGCGAGGGCACTCCCGGGGACCCAGGAACGCTCCGCCGCGCGACGGTCAGCGCCGGCGCACCTGGGAAGCGGGCAGGTAGAACGGCCGTCCCGGCCTGCCAACCTGGTAGGTGCGCAGCCCGACCTGCGCGGCGGCACTCAGCTCGGCGGCTACTTCACCCTGGTAGTAGGGCACGCATGGGGCCGACTCGGTCAGGGCACGCTCGAACAGCACCGGGGCCGGCTTGCGCTCGGCGTCCGTCCGGGGCAGGACGATGCGACCCTCGAAGTACGACCAGACGAAGGGGCGGGGCTC
The DNA here is from genome assembly GCF_003751945.1 of Couchioplanes caeruleus. NCBI lineage: Bacteria > Bacillati > Actinomycetota > Actinomycetes > Micromonosporales > Micromonosporaceae > Couchioplanes > Couchioplanes caeruleus. Next base: position 3,667,345 of record NZ_RJKL01000001.1, read on the forward strand.
GACCCACCGGTCGGCGATGTACTGCTTCATCGTCGCCAGTTTCTCCTCCTGGGTGGCGCCCCAGGTCTCCGGGATGTTGATGATCAGGCCCAGGTCGACACCGCGGGAGCGCAGGTCACGCAGGTAGGACAGGGCGCCCGGCTCGTACCGCACGTTCGACCAGTCCGAGGTGTCGATCAGTACGTTGCCGAGGTCGAAGTAGACCACCGGGCGGTCACACACCGCCGGGGCGGCGGCGTCGGGGACGGCGGCGACCGGGGCAGCGGCCGGGGCAGCGACGGCCGGAGCAGCGGCCGGGATGGTCAGCGCGGATGCCGCCAGAACCGCGGGCAGCATGAGACGCGCAAGCATGCGGAACACGAGGAGCCTCCATAGCGGACACGCGCTCGACCCTTGTTTCATTCGAGAACAAGGTCGAGTTCAGAAGAATCGTCGGCGATAGGCGCCTCACGCATTAAATGCATGGTCATCCTATGGTGACTCAGCGTTGCCTCAGGCCCGGCGTTTCCGTTAGTGACGCTCAGCACTCCCACGTCGAATGCCCCGTTCTCCCCCGCCACGGCGAGCGGCCTGCCGACAGGTCGGCAGGCCGCAGGCACTCATCCGCCTAGGTGCAGCTCACGCAGCTCCCGTTGGGGTCGCTCGGCGGCGTCGTGGGCGCCACCACCGCGGTGGCGGGCGGCGCGGTGCCGGCCGGCTGCGCATGGACGAGGACGCCCAGGCCCACCGCGAGGCAGGCAGCGACGAGCGCCGCGACGAGTGATGCTGAGAACCTCGATGACATTGCAAACTCCCCGTGTGGTCAATCGGTCTGGTGCGAGGACTCGCCGGCGGAGCCGGCGAGCGAGGGTGGAGCGGCGACCCGCAGCGCCCCCAGCGCGAGGCCGAGCTGGAACCGGTTCTCCACACCAAGCCGGTCCATCAGATTCCGCATGATGCCGGTGACGGACCGGGCGCTGATGCGCAGCCGCTCGGCGGAGCTCTGGTCGGTGTGGCCGGCGGCGAGCAAGGTGATCAGGTTGCGTTCCCGCGGCGAGAGCACGATCGGGGCGACGGAGAGCCGCTCCGGCGGCACCGACGCGTCCCAGTGCCGTTCGAAGAGCCGGATGAGTGCTCGCAGCACACCCGGCCTCTCGACCTCGAGGTAACCCTGGTCGAGGTCGTTCGGATCGGCGGGGAAGTAGGCGAACCGCCGGTCCACCAGCATGAGCCGCAACGGGACGTTCGGCGTCTCCCGCCGCTGGTAGGTGGTGCCGTTGATGAGGTGGCCGCTGACGTCGAGCGGGTCGCCGTCCGCGGGCGGAAGGGCAAGCAGCCGCATCCGCACGCCGCGCTCGTACAGCGCGATGTCCTGCGGGGCGGCGACCCGGGCGGCCTCGGCGTCGATCGCCTGATCGTTGCTCATCGTCCAGAAGTCGCGGATGTCGGTGGCGACATGCTCGGCGATGCGGTCGCGGGTGGCCTGGCGGCTGAGATAGCGCATCCCGTCCGTGACGCTTCCGCGCAGGCCGGGCACGGTGTCCAGCGGCAGCGCCGCGCCGACGCCGGAGCTACGCAGCGCGCGAACGACCTGGTGGTGGGATTGGGACTTCGCGTGGCCGTCCACGAGCCGCATCCGGCGCGACCGCAGCATGGCGACCACCGCCGCCGGCCGGCGGGCCGTCCAGATGCGCGTCGTGGTGCGACTGTCGTCAGTGGAGACGGCCGCGCCGCCCTCCCGCAGCTCCGCCAGCGCCTCCGCGGTGCGGCGGCTGGACAGCCCCAGCTCGGTGGCGATGGTGCGCTCGGTGCGGGGACCGAAGGTCACGAGGGTACGGAAGACGAAATCGGCGTCGCTGGACATGCCCCAGCGGACCAGGGAAGGTATGGCGGCGCCGAACGGGATCGGAGTGCTCGTCACTCCATCGATTCTCATCTACGGCGTCAACCGTCGCCTCCGACGGACGGTCCGGGAATGTTGACCTTGCGGAGGAAGCCGAGGGCGAGGCCCAACTGGAAGCGGTTGTCAACACCGAGACGGTCCATGAGGGAGCGCAAGATGTTGGAGACCGACCGCGCGCTGATGCCGAGTTGCTCCGCCGCGGAAACGTCGGTGTGACCCTGGGCGAGCAGGGACACCAGCTCACGCTCACGATCGGACAAGGTGATCTTCGGCAACGCTCGGGCTCCATTCGGGTGGTCGATCGACGCGCATGCAACCACAGCCGTCCACCACGGTCCACACCTGCCGGCTTTGCCGCTTTTGGTTGCGCAAAAGCGCACCCGGCCGCTTCCGGATCCCGCAAAATCCCGCCCTCGTGTACCGCGTTCGTTGACCTGTCCGGGCAGAGTCCGCAATCTGGCATAGCACGAAGACGGGCTCGGGGTTTGCCCGTCGTCGCGCCTTTCGGGCCCCGTGCCCCGCCGCCACGGGCGCGGGGTGCCGACGCGCTGCAGGGCCGGCTCCGACGTTCAGACGGGGGACGTCGGAACCGGTCCGCCCGGTTTGCCGATTCCTGCGCATGATCATGGCGGTACCGTGCGTAATGGTATAGATGAAGAGGTTTTCCGCGCTTTTCGCCGCCCTGATCATCCTGTTGAGCGGCGATCTGCCCGCTTCGGCCGCGCCCACGGCACCCGCCTCCCCGGCCGCGTCGACGCCGCCGTACCACGTGGTCCGGCCCGGTGAGACGATCAAGGAGATCGCCGCGGTGTACGGCATCAGACCGGCTCAGCTCCGCGCCTGGAACGGCATCCGGAAGCCCCACCAGCCGAGCGTGGACGGCGTCCTGCACGTGGGGAAGCCGCCCCTACCGCTCACCGGCTGGCGGTCCTGGATCGAGCGGGTCACGCCGGCCGCGGTCAACTGGGATCCCCGAAAGAAGTGCCCGGTGCTCCCCGCCAACCTCCGCAAGGTCTGGGTCACGTACATCGACTTCTACGGCATCGCCCGCGCCGGCAGCATCGTGGTCCACAAGACGATCGCCAAGCGGATCCAGCGGGCGTTCCTGTCGCTCTACCGGATGCGCTTCCGGATCATGGGCATGAGCCCGATGTCCATCAACGCGCCGTGGATCACCGACATGGCGACGGTGACCTCCGGATACACGTGCCGCCGGGTGGCCGGGACCAAGACGCTGTCCCAGCACGCGTACGGCCTGGCGATCGACGTCAACCCGGTGCAGAACCCGATGATCCGCGGCTCCTACATCGACCCGCGCTCGGGGGCCGATTTCCTGGCCCGGTACGCGTACCGGCGAGGGATGATGCACGCCGCGGGCGCGGTCCGGGCCTTCACCGCCAACGGCCTGCCCTGGGGCGGTCGCTGGCGCACGCTCAAGGACTATATGCACTTCAGCACCACCGACCGCTGACCACCTGGGCATTTGGAGATCATCTTCCCCTCTGGGCCGTCGCTGGGCCGTCGGCAACATCCGGGCCGTTGAACAGCGTGTCCAGTGCGGTTCGAGCGCGCCCGATGCCCGCTTGCTGTCCGGGTTTTCACGGGCGTACGTGAAGGGGCCTGTTCGTCTGCGCCTGTTCTTGGCGTCGGCGGTGGCGGCCGCCGACCGAAGAATGTGATCGTGGCGAGGAAGAGGGAACGCTATCGGCCGCGGCACGACGTCGGACGCCGGGCCGCCCTACTCGCCCTCTCCGTAGGCCCGGCGCAGGGCACGGCACGCGCTCGTGCCGATGTGCGTGCGTCCCTGCCGCATGACGAGGACGAAAGTCGGTGGTGGGTTACCGTCGCGTTCTGATAGCTGTGGGCGGTGGACATCCTCGATGAAGTCCTCGCCCGCGCGGCCGCGGATCCCGTCGTCCGCGGCGTGATCCTGACCGGTTCGCGGGCGCGGGGTACGGAGACCGCCCGATCCGACTACGACGTGACAATCGCGGTGGCGGAGCAGCCGCAGCCGTGGCGGCACAGCACCCGTACCGACGCGCTGGACGAGGTGGTCTGCACCGTTGAGGCTCTGACCGACACATCCGTGCATTGGCAACGGTATTTCTATCGGGATGCGAAGGTCCTGCTGGACCGCCTGAACGGAGGCATCGCCGAGCTGATCGATCGGCAAGCAACGCTGTCGGCCGAGGAAGCGGCCCTTCACGCACGCACCAGCTTGGACGCCTACGTCAACCAGCTCTACCGCTGTGCCAAGAGCCGTCGGGACGGCTTCGCCGAGGCCGCGCTGCTCGACGAGGCGGAGAGCCTGCCCTGGCTCCTGGAGACGGTGTTCGCCTTGCACGGGAGGCTTCGTCCGTACAACAAATACCTGCGCTGGGAGCTGGAGAGCTTCCCGCTTCCCGGTGACTGGAACACAGCGCTCATGCCGGATCGCGTCCGGACCGCATCGCTGCGCCTCTTCCCGGCGGTTGAGACCTTGGCGCGGTGCCATGGTCACGCCGAGGTACTCGAAGGTTGGGGAAGCGATATCGAACTCATCCATGCCTTCGCCGAGGCTGCCGGGGCTGACCGCTGCTGACACCCGGCCAACGGGTGCAGGCGCACGAATCTGCCGCCGATAGGGCGCGCAGACGAGCATCCGCGGCCGATCAGTGGTGCCAGGGAAGTCGCACGGCTTGCTGTGGGATACCCACCGTGAGGAGTTGATCCGGTAGGTGCGCTGGCCCGAGGGGACAGATGACATCGGTGGTGTCGGTCAGCTCGTCCAGGCTCCACCACCGATGTCCGGCATGGTGTGTGCGCTCATGGGCTTAGCGCGCTCAACGTTCGCCAACTAGCGCGTTCAGTCACAGCCATGGGGCCAGCACGTTAGTTGGCGGCTGCGGGGGCGGGTACGGCTTGTGACCGCGACTGTCACGGGACGAGCATCACGGCACCTTACGCGGGGGCAGGAAGAGACGGCTCGACTGCTTGTCGTCGAGTCCGGAGGTGGTGTTCTCGTCTGCCTATCGCTGGTCGTGCGTGATGGTGACGCAGCATCGGTCGGAGCCGGGGCTGAGCCGGGCGCACCGGCCCCGTGCGCCGTCAGCTTGCAGGAGGCCGTCGATCAAGTCGAGGTTCATGCCGCAGACCAGCTCGGTGTACTGCGCGGCGAGGCTGCGGAAGGGGCAGTTGGCCAGGAGGATTTCGCCGTCGATCGCGCGGGGTTCGTAGCCGTTGCGGGCCAGCACGGTGGTGACCAGGTCCGGGCGACCGTCGCCCGCGGCTTCACCGGGGTGGTTGTCCAGGAGCCTGCGACCGGTCATGCATGCGGCGGACCGCAGTGCCCGGTCGACGGGTATCCCGTCGCGCGCGGCCACAGTGACGGCTTCGGCCAGGACCAGCCCCGCCAGGTCGTAGCGCCGCTCGGGCAGGGTGACGGAGATGTCGCGAGCGGAGCGTCGGTACAGCTTCGCCGGCCGGCCGGCACCGGGACCGCCGCGCCCGGGCGGGCGGCTGTACTCGACGTCGAGCAGCCCTTCGGAGACGAGTCGGTCGAGGTTGAATTTCGCGACGTGGTGTGCGACGCCGGTGGCAGCCGCCGCGCTCTCGCGGCTGACCGGCGCGTCCTGGGCGACGACGTAGCAGTACAGCTCCCTGCGGACGGGCTCACCGAGCGCCGCGATGCTGGCCACGTCGGCCGCGAAGTTCTCGGACATCGGCGCCTCCTCGGGGTCGCGTCCTCACTCTATCGGACACGCAGGTTGACGAAAGAGGAGGCGAGCTCTAACGTCTATCGAAACTTCCGTTAGAAGGAGCCCGTCATGGCGAGCATCGCTGATCGAATCCGCCCCCTGCCCACGCCACTGTCCGGCCAGGTGAAGACCGACCCGGTGGTTCAAGCGTTCTGGCTGCTCCGCATCGGGTTCACCGTGGCGCCGATCCTGTTCGGCGTGGACAAGTTCGCGGGGCTGCTCACCGACTGGCAGCGCTATCTCGCCCCCGGTATCGACTCGCTGGTGCCCGGCACCGCCCACCAGGCGATGCTGGCGGTCGGAACGATCGAGATCGTCGCGGGCATCGCGGTGGCGGTCCTCCCACGCTTCGGTGGCTACCTCGTCGCCGCGTGGCTCGGGGGCATCATCGTCAACCTGCTGCTGCTGGGCGACTTCTACGACGTGGCACTGCGCGACTTCGGCCTGCTGCTGGGTGCGCTCACCCTCGCGCGCCTCGCCGCCGTCGTGACGCTGCCTGGTACGCCACGCGGCCTGTGAGTAACCGCTGAAGGTGCTGCCGGACACGGTTCGTCAGCACTACCGTCCTCCAAGGAGCTTCCATGACCAGCACCGCATGGACAGGCACGCGCGACCCCGGCACGGTCGACCAACCGCCGCACCTGCGCCTCGTCCGAGCCGTGGCGCCCATCGATCTCGAGGCGGCCACCGACGCCGTCCGGGCACTGTTGAAAGCGCTCGGTCAGGACATCGACTCCGCACATCTTCTCGACACACCGCGCCGCGTCGCCGCCGCCTACGCCGAGCTGCTGACCCCCGAGCCGTTCGTCCTCACCACCTTTCCCAACGACGACCGGTACGACGAGCTGGTGCTCGTGCGCGAGGTGCCGTTCCGGTCGCTGTGCGAGCACCACCTGCTGCCCTTCCACGGAGTCGCCCACATCGGCTACCTGCCCGATCAGCGGATCGTCGGCCTGTCCAAACTCGCCCGCGTCGTCGAGCACTACGCCCGCGGCCTGCAGGTGCAGGAACGCCTCACCCGGCAGATCGCCGTCTGCCTCCAGGACAACCTGCAGGCCAAGGGTGTCGCCGTCGTCCTGGAGGCCGAACACCTGTGCATGTCGCTGCGCGGCGTCCGAGCCGCCGGCGCAAGAACAACCACCTCGGCGCTGCTCGGGTTGCACCGCGAACAGCCGGCGACCCGCGCCGAGTTCTTCGCCCTCACCGGGCTGCGCCACTGACCCGTTGATCCCGGCCACCTCCACACCCCGTTCGAGGAGAACCATGAACACCAGCCAGCAAACGTTTGTCATCGCGGGGGCCGGACTCGCCGGCGCCAAGGCCGCCGAGACGCTCCGCGAGCGAGGCTTCGACGGTCGGGTCCTGCTCATCGGTGACGAGCCCACCCGCCCGTACGAGCGGCCACCGTTGTCCAAGGGCCACCTCACCGGTGAATTCGACCCGGCGTCGGTGTTCGTGCACGACGAGACGTTCTACGCCGAACACTCCATCGAACTGCTCACTGCCACCACCGTCACCGGCCTGGACCTCGCCGCACACACCGTCACCCTGTCCAACGACACCACCCTGCGATTCGACAAAGCGCTGCTGGCCACCGGAGCGCAGCCGCGACCACTGACCGTGCCGGGCGCAAACCTGCCCGGCGTGCACTACCTACGCACGCTGGCCGACGCCGACGCGTTGGCGACCGCCGCAGCATCAGCCAGCTCCGTCGCTGTGGTCGGGGCAGGCTGGATCGGTGCTGAGGTCGCCGCCTCGCTGCGCACCCGCGGGCTGCCGGTCGCCCTGATCGAGCCGGCCACAGTGCCACTGGAGCGGGTGCTCGGGCGGGAGGTCGGCGAGATCTACCGCAAGCTGCACGCCCACCACGGCGTCGACCTGCACCTCGGCGAAGGAGTCGCCGCGCTGCACGGCGACCGGCGGGTCGAGGAGCTGTGCACCACCACGGGCACCCGGATCGGCGCCGACCTCGTCGTCGTCGGTGTCGGCGCCATCCCGCGCACGCAAGTCGCCGCTGAAGCCGGCCTGAAGGTCGACGACGGCGTCGTCACGGACGAGTACCTGCGCACCAGCCACCCCGACGTCTACGCCGCCGGCGACATCGCCAACGCCTGGCACCCTGTCTTCGGCGCCAGGATGCGCGTCGAACATTGGGCGAACGCCAGCAACCAAGGCGCCGTCGCCGCCGCGAACATGCTCGGCGCCGAACAGCCCTACACGCACACGCCGTACTTCTTCTCCGACCAATACGACTTCGGCATGGAGTACACCGGCTACTGCCCCCAGTGGGACCAGGTCGTGTTCCGTGGCAACCCCGACGCCGGCGAGTTCCTCGCATTCTGGCTCCACGACGGCGTCATCGCCGCAGCGATGAACGCGAACATCTGGGATGTCAACGAGCACCTTCAGCAACTGGTCGCCAGCCGCGCACACATCCCGGTCGAACGCCTCACCGACCCCGACGTCTCCGTGGAGTCGCTGCTGCCGGTAATGCGCTGACCTGCCCATACGTGGGCCGGGCACCGCAAGGACGTCTCCTCGCGGTGCCCGGCCCGGGGCTGCCGTCGGTCTATGTCCGGAGTGCAGCGACGGCGGCGGCGTCTCCGGCGCGGTGCGCGGCGAGCAGTTGGGCGAAGTCTCCGCAGGAATCGTGCGCAACCCATCTGATCGGCCTTGGCCGCCTCGGCCCCGGCGCCGGGGCCGATGACGACCAGGTCGGTACGCGCGGAGACCGAGCTGGAGGACTTACCGCCGAGGGTTTCGACGGCCTCGTTGCCCTCGGTGCGGCTCAGGCCCGGCACTGTCCCGGTGACCACCACGGTCAGCGGCCGACCGTCGGGGCCCCGCAGCGGTAGCCGGATGGCCGCGTCATCGGCTTCCGGATCCGCGGTGCTGGCGGTGGCGCCGGGCTCGGTCATGTTGACGCCCCGGTCGATGAGCTTGGCGATGACCGGGGCCAGCTCGGCCAGCTCCGCGGCGATGACGGCGGCCCGCTCCGGGCCGACTCCGTCCACCTGCTGCAACTGCTCGACGGTGGCCGTGCACAGCGCCTGCATGGCGCGTTGCGGCAGGTCGCGGGCGATGGGCCACCCGGGTCATGAGTAGCGCTGCGGCGTAGGCGACGCCGATGCCCAAGGCGATTGCCGGGATGAAGACCACGTCGTCCTCCGGCATTTGGGGCGGTCCCCCGGCCGCGCCAGTGAACAGGGCACCCAGCTGGTAGGTCAGCATCCGCAGCGCCACCACGGCCGCCGGGTAGGCGAGCACGAGCCCGGCGAGCAGCGCCGCGGCGCGGCCAGGACCAATCCGCAGCGCCACCACCGTGCTGGCGGTCAGCAACAGCGCCCCGAGCACCGACACCACGATGAAGTCGCCGGGCGCGGCGACGCACGCCGCCGCGACCACGCAGAGGACGGCGAACGGGGTGGGTCGTGGCGCCTCGCCCGCGGCGGCGGCGGCCGACGCCACCGCGACCACGGCGAGCAGCGCCCCCGTCGCCAGCGCTGCAGGAACCAGGGTCGGATGCGGGTCGCCCTCGGCGACGACGGCGACGAAGGGCGTCAGGGGAGTGGCGGCGGCGGTGAGCGCCGCGCACGCCAAGGCGGCGCTCCGGCCGGGCCGCGTAAGTCGGGTACGCAACACGCGCCACAGCATCGTCACGAGCGCCAATGCGGCGGGGACGAACACGGCGGCGGCGAGTGGGCCGGCCACGTCGGCACGGTCCAGGATCACGTCGGCGATGAGCAGTGCCACTCCGGTGCCGCCGATGACCGCCGCGGAACGGGCGGTGGGGCGCAGCGCAGCCACCAGGCCGCCGCAGACCGCGAGCAGGGCGGTCCACCGCAGGTCACGGGCCCAGTACTGGTTGGGCGACGCGTGTTCGCCGATGACCTCGGTGAGCGGCTGGAACAGGGTGAGCGCCAGCGCCCAGCCCACCGTCGCCAGGAGCGCGCAGCCCACAGCCGCAGCGCGTGAGATCCGCATCAGCATTGCCGCAGGATAGTGGCACTCGTCCACTCATCGACGTCGACGAGACAGTCGGGACCTCCAGCTCCGCGCGGGCCGGGTCCGGACGACCCGTCACCTCGGCGACCGGCACCTGCCCCGACGGCCGCCGCCTCAGAGCCGGAGTCGGCGTAGGCAGATGGTCGAACAGGCGATGCTGAGCATGGCCTGGTGGGCGCGAACCGGGGGCGGCGCTCATCCATGACCCGCAGTTTCAGCCGACCACCACAACGATCGACGGACACCGCATCCGCTCATTCTGAACTGACCGCTTACTGAAATACGGGACCGCATGAAGCTATGGGGTGCCCTGAGCCGGGGTGCCCTGAGCCGCCGTAGCCCTCGGCTAGGGGCGCAACGAGTCCGTCCGGTGGGGGCGTTCGTGTTCGCGCGCCAGCGGCGTACCCGCTTCAGCTCCTAGCGCGGGTCGAGGATCGCCACCAGGAAATCGGAACCGGGCGTGAACGGGCGCAGGTCCCAGGTGGCGAGCAGGAGGCCGGGCGCCAGGCCGGCGGTGGCGGCGTCGGCGAGGAAGTCGTCGAAGTCGTAACCCCGGCCCGCCCCGAAGCCGATCGCCGCCCGGCCGTTCTCGGCCAGGTGCGTACGCATGCGGCGCAGGATCTCGACGCGGGTGGCCGGCGCCGCGAAGGCCATGACGTTGCCGGCCGACACGATCACGTCGAAGCGCTCCGGCAGGTCGAGCTCGGACAGGTCGCCGACCAGCCAGCGGGGGCCGGGGTGGTCCTCGCGGGCGGCCGCGATCAACTCGGGATCGAGGTCGACGCCGGTGACGTCGTGCCCGGCCGCGGCGAGGTGGCTGCCGACGCGGCCGGTGCCGCAGCCCGCGTCGAGGATGCGCGACCCCCGCGGGAGCATGGCGTCGATCAGGCGGGCCTCGCCGGCGAGGTCGGCGCCCTCGGCCGCCATGGTGCGGAACCGCGCGATGTACCACTTCGAGTGGCCCGGGTCGTGCGCGAGCTTCTCCAGCCAGAGGTTGTCCACCTCGCGAACCCTGCCAGAACGGCACAGGCCCGGTCCCACGAGGGGCCGGGCCTGTGACTCGAGGTGTCACCAGTTACGGAAGTTGTCCTGCGTCTGGGCGTTGAACTCGTCGGTGCGAGCCTTGCGGGCCAGGTTGGTGCGTACGTCCTTCAGCTCCAGCACGTCCATGCCCTTGGCGATGTCGTTGGAGTAGATGAAGCCGTTGTACCAGTACGCCGACCACGAGCCGCCGCTGACGAACTGGGTGGAGGAGAGCGGCCCGCGCTCCCAGTACGCGATCTCCTTGGGTGCCCGGGAGTCGGTGAAGTCCCAGACCGAGATGCCGCCCTGGTACCAGGCCTGCACCATGATGTCGCGTCCCGGCACCGGGATCAGCGAGCCGTTGTGGGCCACGCAGTTCTCGAAGTCGGTGTTGAGCCGCGGGATCTTGAAGTAGCTACGGAACTCGAGCTTGCGGTTGTCGCCGCGGCCCACGATGTCGTAGATCGCGTCGGCGCCGCGGGTCGGGCCGATCTCCGGGTTGCAGGTGGCCATGCCGCCACCGCCGAGCTCGTCGGTGAAGACGACCTTGTTGGCACGGTTGTTGAAGGTCGCCGAGTGCCAGAAGGAGAAGTTCACGGTGTCGCGGACGGTCGTGATCACCCGCGGCGCCGAGCGGACCGAGATGTCGAACAGCACGCCGTCACCCATGCAGGCGCCCGCCGCGATGTCCTTCTCCGGGTACGCCGTGATGTCGTGGCAGCCGGTGGTCGGCTGCTGTTCCTCGCTGGGGCCGCCCGGGTGGCCGCCGTCCGGGAACAGCACGGGCGTCGCGACCACCGCGGCCGCGGCCGGGTCCTTCAGCGGCACCCGGATGATCGAGATCTTGTCGTGCGGCAGCGCGCAGTTGGGCAGGTCCGCCGCGGCAAGGTTGTACGACGACACATAGATGTAGGCGGAGTTGTCGCCCGCCTTGCCGGGGACCAGCGTCTGCGTGTGCGCACCACAGTCGGTCTTGATCGACTTGAGGTACTTCGGCGTCAGCGGGTCGCTGATGTCGAAGATCTTGATGCCCTCCCAGCGGTCGCCGGGCGCCGCCAAGGTGGACGCGGAGTTGTTGCAGGAGTCGTTCGTCCGCTGCGAGTCGGTGGCCAGGAAGAGCAGGTCACCGGTGACCGAGACGTCGTTCTGCGAGCCGGGGCAGAGCACCTGGGCCGCCACCACCGGCGCCTTGGGGTTCTTGATGTCGTAGACGGTGAATCCGTTGTAGTTGCCACCGAAGGCGTAGTGACCCTGGAAGGCCCAGTCCGAGTTCGTCGAGTTGGCGAAGGGACCGGTCTTCGGCAGGTACGCGACCTGCTTGATGTTCGGCGTGCTGGCGACCTCGTCGACGCCGGGTGGGGTGCCGGGGTCGGCGGGCGGCTGTGCCGTACCGCTCGAGGGCGCCACCAGCAGCCCGGCGACAACCACCGCCGCACCGACGAACGCCAGACGCTTGAGCTGCCGCCCTCGTGGGGCAGAGTGCTTCATGGAGCTCCTTCCGGCTGTCCACGCACCGCGGGTCAGGATGTTGTCACTGTCGGTGCGCATTCACCTTCGTCGTTACGATAGTGCGCCTGGACGTAGCCAGGGAACTACGTTGCGAAACCGAAAGGATTCGATGAACCGGCAGAGAACATTGATGCTGATCGGCGTCGCCGTGGTGGTGCTCGGCGCGGGCGGCGTGGCGTTGGCGACACGCTCCGGTAAGGACATTTCGGCCGCGGTGCCCCGCGCAGGCGTCAGCTCCGGCCCGCCGGAACGGGTCATCCTGCCGGGACGGCCGGGCGATCCCGCGGTCGTGACCGATTCCGACAAGGTACGCGCGCCGGACGGCTCGACGTACAACTCGATCGACACCACGTTCGTCCAGATGATGATCGTCCACCACGGACAGGCGATCGAGATGGCGAAGCTGGCACCGGTACGCGCCGGCGACGCGCACCTCCGGGCCCTGGCGGACCGGATCAGCGCCGCTCAGGGTCCCGAGGTGGCGTGGTTTCAGGGTTGGCTGCGGGACCGCCGGCTTCCACCGAGCAACCCGGCACACGATCACCGCGCGATGCCGGGGATGCAGTCCGACGCCGCCATGGCCGCCCTGGCCGGGCTCACCGGGACGGCCTTCGACCGGGAATTCGTACGGATGATGTCCGATCATCACCAGGGCGCGATCCAGATGGCCGGCGACGTGCTCGGCGGCGGCGCCGACCCGGTGCTCCGGGAGCTCGCCAACGAGATGGCGGTCGAGCAGGGCAGCGAGATCCGCCGGATGCGGCAGCTCTCCGCCGCATAGGAGGCCCGGTTACATCGATCACGATCCGACTTCCGGCGGATGCGCGGGCACGGCGTTGATGGATAGGTTGTCCGGTGTGGAGGTGAATGGTGTGCTGCGGCTGTCGCTCGCCACCTCCGTCCTTTTCGCCCTGTTGACCGGCACGAGCGCCACCGCGGCGGCAGAGCCACCGCCCGCTCCGGCGCCCGCCGCCATCGCCGCTCCCGAGGTTGAGGCGATCGACGACGCCCCGGCATCCCCACTCGATCCGTCGACCCTGACGGCCGCACCGGCCACCGCCACCGAAGCGGTTCCGCTTCCCACCGCCGGCGCACCGGTCGGGGTCGCCCGCCCGCACAGCCGGGCCGGCGAAGGCGTCGCCGGGCCACGGGCTCCTCCCGCCACCGCCTGATCGATCCGGCAGGACCCCGGCCGCGAGACGAGGCCGGGAGTCATCGATTAGCGGCGTCATCGGCGGTAAAGGAAGAGGACATGGACTTCACGCTCGAGCTCATCGGCGACGCCAGCGGCCGGGTGGCGGTCATCTGGCTTGCGCTCATCGTGCTCGCCGCGGTCGCACTGGGCGTGCTCGCCCTGCCTGCGGGCGTACGCCGGCCGCGGCAGATCACCGCCTGGCTGGCGGCGTCGGCGGCGCAGAAGCGCGCCGACCTGGAGCGCCGGGCCATGCTGGCCCACGAGACGATCCGGTACGCCGAGGAGATCGCCGTGGCGGCGCAGGGCGCGGCCGCCACCGCAGGACGACGCCGCGAGCGGTGCCAGCAGGCGCAGGCCGAGGTGGAGCGCGCCTGGCAGGCATGGCAGGACTCGGAGGCACGGCTGGAACGCGTCCGCCGGGCGGCGGCGTACGCGACCCCGGAGACGACGCCGTCGGCCGAGGAGGTCGCGGAGCGGGCACAGGGCCTGCGCCGGGCCGCGCAGGCCGCCTACCGCCGGGGCGACCTGTCCGACATCCAGCTCCTGGACGCGTCGACCTACCGCAACGGCTGGGATCCGGCGATGCACCCGCTCGCGCAGGAGCTGGCCCTGGCCAAGGCCTCGGTGAGCCACCGCTTCGCCGTCTACCAGGAGGCGCTGGCCGAGGAGGAGGCCGCCTGGCAGACCGCCGACGTGGCGACCGCCGCGGTCCGGACCCTGCGGCACGAGGTGACGGCCGCGCGGGTGCGCGCCGACGCGGCCTGGCAGGCGCTGCCGGAGCCGGCCCGTGCCCTCCTGCGCCGGTCCTCGCAGGTTCAGGAGATCCGGCCGCGGCGGGACCTTCCGTCCTGGGCGCAGCCGACCGCCGGGCGGCCCCACATCGCCGGGGTGCGCTGACGAGCATGCGGATCGCCCTGGTCACCTCGCACCGGTTCCCCGAACCGACCTGGCGGGACGAGGACACCCCGCTGGTGGCGCGGGAGCTGCGCGCCCGCGGAGCGACCTGCGACGTCGTGACCTGGGACGGCGGCGAACGGGTCGAGTGGGCCGGCTACGGCGCGGTGGTGCTGCAGTCGCCGTGGAGCATGTGGACCCGGTTGCCGGCCTTCGACGAGTGGCTGTGGGACCGCGAGCTCGACGGCACGCGGCTGCTCAACCCCCTCGACGCGATCGCCCTCGGCGCCAACAAGCGATATCTGTCTCGGCTCGGCACCGCGGGCGTGCCGATCGTCCCGTCGACCCTGATCGAGGAGCCCGACCCCGCCACCCTGCGCGCCGTCTTCGCCGCGTCGGACGCGTCCCGGCCCACCGTCGTCGCCAAACCCATCGCCTCCGGCGGCGCCCTCGGCGCCCGGGAGTTCACGGTGGAGGAGCTGTCCGCCCTGGTCGCGTACCTGCGGGAGCTAGGGCCGGCGCTTGTGCAGCCGTACGTGACGGCGATCGACGCCCACCGCGAGCTCGGCGTCGTCACGCTCGATGGCACCATCTCGCACGCCGTGACCAAGGCGGCGAGCCTGCGGCCCGGCGACACGGCCCGGGCGTTCCACCCGGACCCGCAGCCGTACCCGGGGCTCACCGCGCAGCAGGAGCGCGTCATCCACCATGCGTACGCCGAACTGCGCAAGCTGCTGGTCAACGAGCCGCTGTCGGTGCGGCTCGACTTCATCATCGACCCGGCGTCCCCGTCCGGCCTGCTGCTGCTCGAGGTCGAGATGGTAGCCCCGGTGAAGTTCCTTCCGCTGTTCCCGGAGCAGTGCGCGAACTACGCCGAGGCGATCCTCGCCCGCGCCCGGTCATGAGGTCGTTTTGAGGGCCGAGCGGCCTTGGTGGCCCATCGTCGGCGCCCATACGCTCCGCGCATGAGGAAAACCCTGGGCGTCGCGGTCGCCGGGTTCGGCTGGATGGGCCGCGTGCACACCCAGTCTTACCTGCGGGTCCTGCATCACTTCCCGGATCTTTCGGTACGTCCGGAGCTGGTGGCCGTCGCGGACGAGGTGCCCGGCCGGGCCGAGGAGGCCGTCGAGCGCTACGGCTTCGCGACCGCCGCCCGTGACTGGCGGGAGCTGCTCGGCAATCCGGCGGTCCAGGCGGCCAGCATCGGCGCCCCGAACTTCCTGCACCGCGAGATGGGCGTCGCGCTGGCCCGCGGCGGCAAGCACATCTGGATCGAGAAGCCGGTCGGCCTCACCGCCGCCGACGCCCGGGCGGTCGCCGCCGCGGTCCGCGGGTCCGGGGTCCAGGGCACCGTGGGCTTCAACTACCGCAACGCCCCCGCCGTGGCCGCCGCCCGCGAGCTGATCGCCGGCGGCGAACTCGGCGCGGTCACCCACGCCCGCTTCCGCCTCTTCAGCGACTACGCGGCCCACCCCGACGGGGCGCTGAGCTGGCGCTTCGAGCGGGCCCGCGGCGGCAGCGGGGTCCTGGGCGACCTCGCCGCGCACGGCGTCGACCTGCTCCGGCACCTGCTCGGCGAGATCGAGTCGCTGGTCGCCGACACCGCCGTCTTCATACCCGAACGCGCCCGCCCGACCGGCGCGACCGCCGGGCACACCCGGGCCGGCGGCGGCGAACTGGGCCCCGTCGAGAACGAGGACTACGTCGCGGCGCACCTCCGGCTGGCGTCCGGGGCTCGGGCGGTGCTGGAGGCGAGCCGGGTCGCGGTGGGAGATCAGAACAACTACGGCTTCGAGGTGCACGGGACGCGCGGCGCGGTGGCATGGGACTTCCGCCGGATGGGCGAGCTGGCGGTCAGCGTCGGCGGCGACTACCAGGACCAGCCCACCCGAACCGTCCAGGTGGGGCCGGGCCACGGCGAGTTCGCCGCCTTCCAGCCGGGCAGCGGCAACGCCATGGGATACGACGACCTCAAGGTGATCGAGGCGTGGCACTTCCTGCGCTCGATCGCGGAGGGGCGACCGTACGGTGCCACCCTCGACGACGCCGTCCGCAGCGCGGAAGCCCTCGACGCGATGGCGGTGTCCGCCGAGACCCGCGCCTGGGTGACGCTGTAGGGCTCAACTGAGCACGTAGCGGCCGCGGCCGAGCTGCTTGGCCCGGTACATCGCCGCGTCGGCGACCCGCAGCAGGGCCTCGTCGCCGAGGGCGGTGCGGGCGGCGATGCCGATGCTGGCGCCGACGACAAGATGATGACCCTCGAACGGCACCGGCCAGGCGACGTCGGTCAGCAGCCGCTCGGCGAGCCGTACCGCCTCGTCGGCCCCGACGCCCGGCAACAGCAGGACGAACTCGTCGCCGCCGAGGCGGGCCACGAGGTCCTGTTCACGGACCGCCGCGGAGAGCCGGTCCGCGATCGCGCGCAGGACCGCGTCGCCGGCCTCGTGGCCGTACTTGTCGTTGATTTCCTTGAAGCCGTCGAGATCGAGGTAGAGGACCGCGATCGGATCGTCCGGCGCCGGCACCGCCCGGGCGAGCCGGTCCCGCAGGACCGAGCGGTTGGCCAGGCCGGTGAGCGGGTCGCGGCGGGCCTGCTGCGCCAGCAGTTCCTGGGCACGCTCCTGTTCGCGTACGGCGGTAGTGAACCGGACGATCACCAGTAGGGCGCAGCCGGCGGAGGCCACCACGGCGGTGATCTTGTCGTCGGCGACGAGCGTCAGCAGCGGAGCCGTCATCAGCGCGACGGCGAGGAAGAAGATCCGGGCCGGGTGCAGGACGGTGATCTCGGGGCCGGGACTGGTGAGCTCGAGCCGGGCGGGATGCATCCCGGCCGCGACGAGCAGGGCGTTGCCGAAGACCATCGCCGCGCCGAGGCGGCCATAGAGGTCCTCGGACACGAAGTACGGCAGGACGTTCCAGGCGAGGTCCATGCCCAGGAACCACACCGCACCCGCCAGCACCAGGCGGGTCGGCGCGGTCCGCACGCCCGGCGACATCGCCACGAGGAGCGCGCCGCTGAGCAGGACGACGTCGGCGAAGGGATAGAGCAACGGCACCGCGGACTCGGCCAGCGTGCCGCCCTCGGCCAGCGGCTTCATGATGAACTGCCAGCTCACGGCGCCCGCGGCGACGGTCAAGGTGAGGGCATCCACGACGGCACCCCACAGTCGCCCCGGTGCCCGGCGCCGCGCCATCAGCGCCATGGCCGCCGCCATCAGCGGATATCCGCCCAACCAGAACGCGTCGGAGATGCCCACGGCCGGGGCGCCGCCGAGGAAGTGCGCCGAAATCAGCTCGTACGCGTCCCCGGCGAACCACAGGGTCATCCCAGCGGCGACGAGCACCCACGGCAACCGCTCCCGCCCGCCCTGCTCGGTCACGGTCACCCGCGCGACCCACTGCAGAGTGGGCGCGGAGCGGTGCCGAGGTCGCGGACGATGGTGCGGCCGCCGCCCCGTACGCAGGACGGACCACCAGGCCAGCGCGCACAGCGTCGCGTACGAGACGACGTGGATGATCTCCCCGGCGAGCGTGTAGAAGACGGCCGTCTCCACGAGGGTGATGACGAACATCACCAGCAGGAAGAGTCGAACGCCGGTCCGGGTCACGCCGGACCATCGTCAGGCTCGGGTGGTCACATGAGCGGTTGTGCGCTCGCTAACGGGTGCGCCGAGGTTGCCTGCCGCCCGATTGCGCGAACTGTGCTCCCCTTTCACATGATCACAGGTACGCGCGTCCCGCGTTGCGCTTGATCGCGTCCTCCCAGCCCGCGAGGTCCGACGGGCTCCGGTCGGTCACGCCCACGTAGTCGGCCGACGGACGAATGATCTTCCCGAGTCGCTTCTGTTCGAGGATGTGGCTCGCCCACCCCGCGGTCCGAGCGCAGGAGAACATCGAGGTGAACATTGGGGCGGGCACCTCGGCGAAGTCCAGGATGATCGCCGCCCAGAACTCGACGTTGGTCTCCAGCACCCGGTCCGGTTTGCGCTCACGCAGCTCGGTCAGGGCCGCGTCCTCCAGGGCCTTGGCGACCTCGTAACGCGGGGCACCCAGCTCCTTGGCGGTCGCCCGCAGCAGCCGCGCCCGGGGGTCCTCGGCGCGGTAGATCGCGTGGCCGAAGCCCATGAGCCGCTGGCCGCTGTCGAGCACCTGCTTGACGTACCCGCGGGCGTCACCGGACCGCTCGACCGCCTCGACCATGTGCAACGCCCGCGACGGCGCGCCGCCGTGCAGCGGACCGGACATCGCCGCGACCGCCGCCGACATCGCGGCCGGCACATCGGCGCCGGTGCTGGCGACGACCCGGGCGGTGAAGGTGGACGCATTCATCCCATGCTCGGCCGCCGAGATCCAGTACCGGTCGATCGCGCTGACGTGCCGGGGGTCGGGCTCGCCCCGCCACTGGACCATGAACCGCTCGACGATGCTGGACGCCTCGTCGACGCGCTGCCGAGGCACGGCCGGAAGCTCGCCACCCCGAGCGCCCTGGGCGACGAGGGAGAGCATGGTGGCCGACGTCCGCGCCAGATCGGCCCGCGCCCGGGCGTCGTCGATGTCGATCACGGGACGCGCGCCCCAGGCCGGCGCCGCCGTCGCGATCGCCGCCTGCACATCGGCGCGGACGTCGCCCGAGCGCGACGTCAGCGGGTACGGCTCCTCGGCCTGCAACGGGGACCCGAAGTCCCCGTCCACGAGCAGCCCCCACACGTCGGCGAAGGAGACCTTGCCGACGAGCTTCTCGATATCGATGCCGCGATAACGCAGGGATCCGCCGTCGCGGTCGGGTTCCGCGATCTCGGTGTCAAAGGCGACAACTCCGGCGAGGCCAGGGGGAACGGTCAGCATGGTGACTCCCGGTGAACGCATCGGTGGATCTCGAATCCTACGGCTGGTCAGGCCGTTCAGACGTGGGGAAAATGTCACACCCTGTGAATCTGCCGGATCCGGCCGCCACCCCTCACCATGACACCGTGCCGCGTGCCCTAGCGGCTCACGCGAAGCGTGCCGGATCACCGGCGCCGACTCGGAGCACCTCCGGCGTGCCCTCGGACAGGTCGACCACGGTGGTCGGCACCGTGCCGCACTCCCCCGAATCGATCACCGCGTCGACCGCGTGGTCCAGCCGCTCCTTGATCTCCCAGCCCTGGGTGAGCGGCTCCTCCTCGTCGGGCAGCAGCAGGGTGCTGGAGAGCAGCGGCTCCCCCAGCTCGGCGAGGATCGCCTGCGTCACGGCATGCTCGGGGATGCGCACCCCGACTGTCTTCTTCTTCGGATGCAGCAGTCGCCGCGGAACCTCACGGGTGGCGGGCAGGATGAACGTGTAACCGCCCGGCGTCGCCGCCTTGACCGTACGGAAGACGGCGTTGTTGATCTGCACGAGTTGGCCGAGCTGAGCGAAGTCGCGGCACACCAGAGTGAAATGGTGACCACCGCCGAGATTTCGAACCTCGCGGATCCGGTCGATCCCGGAAGCGTTGCCGACCCGGCAACCCAGCGCATAGCAGGAGTCCGTCGGGTAGGCGATCAGCCCGTCATCGCGCAGAACGCCGACGATCTGCGCGATAGCCCGAGGCTGAGGATTGTCCGGATGAACATCAAAATACTTGGCCACCTGCGAAGCCTAGATCGCCGGCACACCCGTCCCGCGCAAGCATCACCCGCCCGGGTTGGTGGCGGCATCGGCCTCGGCCAGCTCGGCTTGCAGGCGGCCCGTGGCTTCCGTGGGCGTCTCGTCGGCCCGTACGCGGGAGAGCAGTGCGACCCCCAGAACCGCAGCGAATGCACTCAGCCCGGCCATCGCGATTCCGACTGTGCCGCCGACGATCCGCTCACCGAGGAGCACCAGGCCGATGGTGGCCGCGGCGACCGGATTGGCGAGGGCGACGACCGCGACCGGCGCAGCAAGCCCGGCACGATATGACCGCTGGGCGAAAAACAGGCCGACGCCGGCGAGCACCCCGATAGCGATCGCGGCCAAAGCGACGAACGGATGCCGCAGGGCGCCGATCCCTTGGCCGCTGATGTGCACGGCAACCGTCTGAGTGAGCGCGGACGACACCCCGAAGGCGACACCGGCGGCTGCCGCGGCCCACAGCCCGGAGGCGCCGGGCACCGTGCTCCAGCCGCCGAGTGCCGTCAGCAGCGCGGCCGCCACGAGCAGCAGTCCGATCAATTGGCCGCCGCTCAGCACCCCGATGTCACCGGCGGAGCCGGCGAGCACCATGATGCCGCCCAGCCCCGCCACGGTCAGCCCGATGCCGTGCCACTCGGACCTGGTGACGGCACGCCGCGTGGTCCACGCGCCGAGCGCCACGGCCAGCACGAGCGTGATCACGCCCAGCGGCTGGACCAGGGACAACGGGCCGTACCGGAGCGCCACGACATGCAGCGCCGCACCGCCCCCGTTCAGCCCGATCGCCACCCACCAGGACGACGTGCGCAGCAACACGGTCGTCGAACGGTCGGCGAGTCGCTCCTGCAGAACCGCCGCCGCCGCGTACGACAGCGCGGAGGCGAGGCAGAGCGCGACAGCGATCGGTGCCATCTCCGACACTTCCACGACGAGCAACCTATGCGTGCACCGGCCACTAGCGCGTCGTCCGCGAGCGGTAGTTTTCGGGGGTTTCGTGTACGACTTCCGCGGTACTGCGGGCCTGATCTGCCCCCATGGCTTTCGAGCAGCACGGGCGCACCCACCGTCTCGACTGGACGGATCCGACGATCCACGAGCGGGACTGCACAGTCGTCTGGTACCTCATAGATCGTCCATCCAGCCCTCGGACGCTCGGACCCATCCCCGCCGACCAGGCCGCGTCCCGCGCCCGGCCGTGTCGGTAGCAGTACCCTGCAGAGTCCCCTCTCGCCACGACGTGGCAGAGGCGTTTACTGCATCACAGCGACATGCGCACGATGGCCGAGACGGCTCGCGCCACCGGCCAGCATTCCCCGCCGCCAACGCTCGTCAGGACCGTCATGGCTACCACGTCGTCAACAAGAGATGATTGACGACCAGGGCCGTTGCAGCCTGCGCCACCAACCAGGCACGTCGGCTCCGGGCAGGAATCAACGACGCTCCAGCGGCGAACCACACCGCAAAGGGCAGCCAGATCCGTTCCGTCTCGGCCTTACTGAGCCCCGAAAGATCCGCCAGCAATATCGCCACACCGGCAGTCAGCGGCAGAAGGCAAGCCGCAGGCGCCTCTGCTGCCTGGCGCATGAGCATTCGACCGAACGCGACGACGCGTACCCCTGTCGAATTTTGCGTCGCTGTGCGCGCCGCCGACTCCGTTCTCTCACGACCGACACTCACCGTCGAAGCCTGCGCCTTGAACCGCCGAGACTCCGCAGTCCGAGAAAGGCCGGCCGCCGCCGGGTCCGGTTTCGCCCCGCGCCGTGGATCCTTCTCAGACCTCCGCGCGCCTCCCGCCGTCGAAGCCGACTCCGGAGCGCAAGCCGTGGGCTCAACATGCCCTCGCAGCGCGGGCATAGCCGAAACGGCGTGACCCGCGGAGGGCGCCACACACGGCGGCACGCCGGCCACCTCAACCGCGCCACCAACGCGCGCCGAGCCCTGGCGGGCAGGGCGAGGCAGCTCCCGCCACGATGCCGCCAACCCGATCATCGCCCGGCGCATCACCACCGCCACGACCGGTCCCGCGCTCGCCACCAATGCCGCGAGGTTCGCCCACACCCAGTAGGCGTAGGGCCGCACGCTGGCCACTCCCTGGTAGTACCGATCGACCACCAACCGGTATCCCTCGAACCACCAGAAGCCGGAGGCCGTGAATGCCAGCACGACAGCCGCTCCGCCAAGAGCCGCAAAGCCCACCAGCCGCCACTGCCCTCGCCTCAAGCAGACGATCACCGCGATCGGCGCGAGCAACACCAGGCCGTATGAGAGGTAGATCGCTGAGGTGAGAACCACGCCCCCTACGACGGCCCCGGATCTTGTTCCGCGCGCCAGAAGCATGACGCCGACGGCTGCTACCCCTGCGAACAGCCCGTCCGCCGAGGCACCGACCCAGACAGCTCCCGGAAACAGTGCTGAAAACGGAACAGCAGCGCGCGCTGCCTGCTCCGAGCCACCCATCAGACGCACTGTTTCGGGCACGGCAACCGACGCGAAGGCCCCCACCAAGATGCAGACGATGGCGGCCCGTCCCCCGCCTCCGAGGCCGATGCGATCCAGTCCCACGAAGACCAGCAGCGCCCCTGGCGGGTGTCCGGCAACGTGCGTTGTCCATGAGTCCGGTTGAAAGTCCAGGATCCGTCCGCTGAACTCTCGCAGCATCGCCGCTACATCCGTGATGCCGGATACTTCGTGAAGGTATTCATGCGAGGTAGCAAGCCGCCCGGCGACGCCACGCTGCCAGCCATCCACCAACGCCAGGCCGACCGTCCAGGCGACCGAGGTGACATAGCTGGAGAGCAGGAGCCCTCGCCACGACAGCCGAGCGAGAAGCAGAGGGCCCTGCCAGATCACCAATGCGGCGACGGCAACGGCGAGCGGTGTGCCCGGTCCGATGTGCGGAAGCCAGAGGGCATGGAATGGCGCGGAGCTCGCGTGGACTGGCCGACCGGCCCGATACAACAGACCTCCGACCGCCGCGGCGACGGCGACCAGCGCCAGAGCAGCGGCTCCCGCGGCGGCGTCCCGGCGATCGATTCGCCCATGAAGGCCACGGTCCCTGATCCTTGGTCCCTGGTCACTCCCTGCAGCGCCGGAAGTGTCTGCTGGGCGATCTCCAGGCCGCCACTGCCGAGACCCGCGCATCATCGCAACGCCGCGCGGGCGAAGTCCGCCATGCCCGCAGCGATGTCGATCGTGGCCCGAAATCCCAGTTCGTCGGCGGCGCGCTGCGGAGACGCCACCACGTGCCGGACGTCGCCGAGCCGAGACTCGCCTGTCACCACGGGCGGCGGGCCACCCATGACCCCCGTCAACGCCTCGGCCATCTCGCCGACGGTCACCGGCCGCCCGGATGCGATGTTGTACGCCGCCATACCCGCGACCCCGGCCTCCACCGCGAGAACATTTGCACGGGCTACATCGGTGACATGGACGAAGTCACGCCGCTGTCGACCGTCCTCGAACACACGGGCCGGCCGCCCCGCCTCCAACGCCGATCGGAAGATCGCGGCAACTCCGCTATAGGGCGTATCGCGGGGCATGCCGGGCCCATACACGTTGTGGTAGCGCAGAGCCACCACCGAGCCGCCAGACTGGCGTGCCCATGCGGCAGCCAAGTGTTCCTGGGCCACCTTGGTGGCGGCGTAGACGCTGCGCGGCTCGAGCGGCGCGCACTCGGAGGTCAGCACAGAGGTGAGTGGCGCACCGCAGTCGATGCACGTCGGCTCGAAATCGCCGGCTTCCAGAGCAGCCGCCGACCGTGGACGCGGTCGACGGGGACCGTGCGTCGGACACCTGTAAGCGCCCTCTCCGTAGACCACCATCGAACTCGCCAGGACGAGGCGGCGCACGCCGGCACGAGCCATCTCGGCCAGAAGCACGGCGGTGCCGAGATCGTTGTTGCCGACGTAGGCGGGAAGGTCGCCGAGATCCACGCCCATTCCCACCATCGCCGCCTGATGCACGACGACGTCTACGCCCCGCAACATGCGTGCCACTGCGTCTGGGTCCCGCACATCCGCAATCGTCACCGGTGATTCCGCGACGATCGAGGGCAGCGAGGCCCGGTGTGCGGCCGGATGACCACTGTCCAGAACACGCACGGAATGTCCCGCCGCGACGAGCGACGCCGTCACGTGGGATCCGATGAATCCGGCGCCGCCGGTCACGAGTACATGGGTCACATGGCAGACCGTAGGGCGGCGGCAGCCTGATGGGAATGGATTCCGTCGGCCGTCAGAGGTTCGTAAGAAGTGCCGCTCCGTCGTTAGTTTGTAAGGGTTCCTCAACCGCGTACGGCATTAGCTTTTCATTCATGACCGATGTCGTGTTGCCTTGTCTGAATGAGGCTCCTGCCCTGCCGTGGCTGCTCGCGCGGATGCCCGCTGGCTTCCATGCAGTCGTCGCCGACAACGGCTCCACCGACGGTTCCGCGGATGTCGCCCGCGCCTGCGGCGCCCGCGTGGTGTCCGTGTCACAGCCGGGATACGGCGCTGCGGTGCACGCCGGCTTGCTTGCCGCAGATCCCGATGACGACGTGGTCTGTGTCATGGACGCTGACGGATCCTTCGACCCTGGCGAGCTGCCCCGTCTGGCCGGTCCCATCCGGGCGAGGACCGCCGATCTCGTGGTGGGCCGGCGCGTTCCCACGAGCTGGAGGTCGTGGCCACTGCACGCCCGGATCGGCAACGCGGTGCTCGCCCGCCGGCTCCGCCGGACGACGAGTCTGCCGGTTCACGACATCGGGCCGATCCGTGCCGCCCGACGGGCCGACCTGCTCGCCCTCAACCTGCGCGACCGCCGGTACGGCTACCCTCTCGAGCTGCTCGTCGCGGCGGGCCGGGCGCGATGGCGCGTGTGCGAATTGGAGGTTGCCTATCACCCTCGGGCCGAAGGCACGAAATCAAAGGTGACCGGCACGATCGTCGGCACGGCCCGCGCCGTCCGGGACATGCGGGCGGTGCTGGCCCGATGACGCAGGTTCTCGTCCTCGCCAAGACTCCCGTGCCCGGTCGTGTGAAGACGCGGCTCTGTCCCCCGTTGACCTACGAACAGGCCGCCGAGGTGGCCGCCGCGGCGCTTGCGGACACGCTCACGACGGTCACGGCATTCTCGGCAGCTCATCAGGCTCTGGTCATCGACGGTGACCACCCCGCTCCGGCAGGCTGGAGGCGAGTTCCTCAGCGGGGCGGTCCTCTGGCGGAGCGCCTCGTGAACGCGTTCTCCGATACCGCCGGTCCACCAACCGTGTTGGTGGGCATGGATACTCCCCAACTCACCTCTGAGCTGCTGGGCGAAGCCGCCGACCTTGCCGAGGTCGACGCCACTCTGGGCTTGGCCGAGGACGGCGGGTGGTGGGCGCTGGGACTGCGGGACGCCCGCCATGCGAATGTCCTGCGAACCATCGCGACATCAACCAGTGACACAGGCGTACAGACCCACGCCGCGCTGCGCCGACGCGGCCTTCGAGTGGCACTGCTTCCCATCCTGCGTGACGTCGATACGACACAAGACGCCCGGATCGTCGCGGCAGCGTGTTCCACCTCCAGCAGATTCAGACGCACGGTGCAGGCGGTCGTGAAATGAGCGCCGAAGTCATGAGCCTGTACGACGACGCTCTGCGGGCCGCCGAAGAACATCGAGGTGCCGAGTTGGTCCTTCGTGACGCGTTCGGTGGCGAGCGGATGATCGACGCCGCGGCGTGGTACCGCGAACGGCTTCCCGGAGACCGCGGGCTTCTGACCCGTTGTTCCGGTCCGACGCTTGACGTCGGGTGTGGCCCAGGACGGTTGACCGTCGCCCTCCATCGTCTCGGGCATGCAGCACTGGGCGTCGACATCAGTTCGACGGCGGTACGCATCGCCCGGCGGCGTGGCGCATCCGTATTGCTCCGCGATGTCTTTCAGCCGATGCCTGCCCACGGCCGATGGCGTCACATCCTGCTCGCCGACGGGAACATCGGCATCGGCGGCAATCCGAGGGCTCTGCTCCAGCGATGTCATGACCTGATCGACCCGACTGGCCGAGTGCATGTCGAGCTTTCCCGTCCGGGCACGCAGAGCTGGGCCGGCCGGGCCACCGTTCGCGGGGCGAGCGATCGACCTGCCGGCTCGTTCCGCTGGGCGGAAGTCGCCGCGGATGACCTTGCGACCTTTGCCGGACCTGCTGCATTGCACCCGGTGGACACCTGGCAGGAGGCGGGACGATGGTTCGCGTCTTTGGCAAGGATCTGAGGCTGGCCAACCTCGCGCAACCCCAGGCGTTCAATTCGTCCTTGCGGTCGAAGCGTCTGACGAGCCAGCTCGGCATCCTTCTCGGCATCGCCTTCGCAGTCTGCTTCGTGACAGGCCTGATCAGTCACTTCATCCAGCACCCGCCCGGATGGTTCTGGTGGCCTTCGCGTCCCGCCAACCTCTACCGAGTCACGCAGGGCCTTCATGTGATGACCGGTCTGGCCTGCGTGCCCCTGCTGGGCGCGAAGCTGTGGTCGGTCTATCCACTGCTCTTCGAACGGCCACCGTTGCGCTCGATCATTCACGCTGTCGAACGCGCCAGCATCGCCGTGCTCGTGGCCGCGGCACTCTTTCAGGTCGTCGGCGGCGTCCTCAACATCGCACGTTGGTACGACGCACTGCCCTACTTCTTCACCGCCGGACACTACTGGGTTGCGTGGCTCGCGGTCGGCGCACTTGTCGTTCACATCGGCGTCAAGCTTCCGGCCGTGCGGAACGCGCTGTCGCGCCCGAACCCGACCGAGTCCGGGGACGGCTTGACCCGGCGGTGGCTACTCACCACGGTCGGCGCCGCAGCCGGTGTCATCACATTGGCGACGGCGGGGCAGACGCTGCCACCGTTGGCGAGAGTGTCCCCGCTGGCTCCACGGCGGCCGACCGCCGGCCCACAGGGCCTCCCGGTGAACAAGACCGCCGCCGGTGCCAATGTTCGCGACCGGGCTCTGGATCCGGCGTACCGGTTGATTGTCGCAGGACCGGGCCGTGAGGTGGCCCTGTCACTCGGGGACCTGAGCGCCTTGCCACAACACACTGTCGTACTGCCCATCGCGTGTGTCGAGGGGTGGAGCGCGTCAGGCGCGTGGAGCGGCGTCCGGCTGCGTGATCTGGCCGAGCTCGTCGGCGCCGACCCGGCGTTGGTGTCAGCCGAGATCGAGTCGCTGGAGCGCGGCGGCCGGTATCGACGGTCAACCGTTCCATCGACGCATGTCAGGGACAGTTGGACGTTGATAGCCCTGGGACTCAACGGCGCACCGCTTCATCTCGACCACGGCTATCCGGCCCGCCTCGTGGCCCCGAACCGGCCTGGTGTGCTCCAGACCAAGTGGGTCAGCCGAATCAGCCTCCGGAAGGGTGGGCAGCAATCGTGAGACGCGGTCGAAAGCGCGGAGGAACCGCCACAGCCCAGCGGATATTGGTGGCAGGCGGCGCACTCGTCATGGCTTTCGCGGTCACAGGGGCCCTTTTCGACCCTGACCTGAAACTCGGTGGCGTCGCACTGTTCCTGGGCGCAGTAATCGGCGCACACGACGGCGTACTCCTGCCTGTTGTCATCGGCGCCGGAGCACTGTTACACCCGATCCACCGCCTGGTGCGGGCGGCCCTGCTCATCAGCCTCTGCGTGACCCTGGTGGCACTACCACTCGTGCTCGGCCGCGGGCGAGTCCCGGACAATCCATCCGTGCTACCCCTGCCCTACGGGCAGGGACTGCTCGTAGTCCTCGTCGCGACCTGGGTGACCACGCTGGTTCTGCTTGTTCTCGAGCGCGGGCTGGCCATTCGTCAGAAGACCGTAAGGACTCAGACCATCCCGCAGTGCCCGTCCGATGGGTAGCGTCGCAGTCGTGACCCACCACGTACTCGTCGTCGACGACGATCCGACCGTCAGCGACGTTGTCCGGCGATACCTGGAGCAGGACGGCTGCCGGGTCCGGCTGGCGGGCAACGGCGAGGCGGCCCTCGCCGCCGCCTCTGCTGAAATGCCCGACATTGTCGTCCTTGACCTGATGATGCCCGGTATCGACGGCATCGAGGTATGCCGTCGGCTACGCCGGGATGCGCCCGACCTACCCGTGGTGATGCTGACGGCACTTGGCGAGGAGCCCGACCGCGTGCTCGGTCTCGAGGCCGGCGCCGACGACTACGTCACCAAGCCGTTTTCACCCCGGGAGCTGACTCTCCGGATCCGGTCGATCCTGCGGCGGGCCGGCCAAGCGGACAAGCCTCAGCCCCTGCTGGTCGACGGTGACCTGGTCGCCGACACCTCACGGCGCGTGGTGACGATCGGCGGTGCCCCCGTCAGACTGACGAAGGGTGAGTTCGACCTTCTGGTCTTCCTCATGAGCCACGCCGGCCGGACCTGGACCCATCAGCAGCTTCTCGAAAGGGTCTGGGGCTGGTCGGTGGGCGAGACCGGGACTGTCACCACCGCGATGGCCCGGCTGCGAGCCAAGATCCAGCCCGCTGCCGATTCACCCCAGCGCATCATCACCTCGTACGGCGCCGGTTACCGCTTCGAACGGGTGGGCGGCCATGCGTGACCTCATCCTCATCGCGCTGTACGCGCTTGGGGCGGGCACGCTGGTCGGTCTCATCGGAGAGCTGTCGCTGCGACTGCTGCGACGTCGCTCGATCATCCTGCACATCTGCGTCATGCTCACGGTTACTGTGGCCTCGGTCGTCGCCGGAATCGCCGCTGTCGCACAGGCAATGTTCCTGTCGGCACACGACCTCCAGGTCGTGCTGATCACCGTTCTCGCGTCAGCGGCGGTCAGCCTCGCGGTCGGCACGACCTTCGGACGCCGGCTCGCCGCGGCCTCCGTCTGGTCGGTCCAGGCGCGCGAGCGAGAGCGACAGATGGAGGCAAGCCGCCGGGAGTTGGTCGCCTGGGTCTCGCACGACCTCCGAACGCCGCTCGCCGGGCTGCGCGCGATGGCGGAAGCCCTGGAAGACAAGGTCGTCAACGATCAGGAGACCGTCTCCGAATATCACCACCGCATCCGAGTCGAGACCGACCGGATGAGTCAGCTCGTCGACGATCTCTTCGAGCTGTCCCGCATCAATGCCGGCGCCCTGCAACTCACCCTGTCGAGGGTCTCCCTCGCCGATGTGGTGTCGGACGCCATGGCGACGACGGCTCCCCTCGCCGCGCGCCGCGGTGTCACCGTGACCGCTCACGCCGGGGACTGGCCGGTCATCATGGCCGGCGAGAAGGAGATCACCCGGGTGGTGGCAAACCTCCTAGTCAACAGCGTGCGATACACCCCGCCCCATGGCACGGTCCAGATCGACGCCGCCGTCCAGGCCGGCGAGGCCTGGCTCGCCGTCGCCGACACCTGCGGCGGCATACCGGAGACAGACCTGACCCGAGTATTCGACGTGGCCTTCCGCGGCGAACGAGCACGGACGCCCCAGCCTCAGGAGGACACCTTCGGCGGCGGGCTCGGTCTCGCGATCGTCCGTGGGCTGGTGGAGGCGCACGGCGGCCAGGTGCGGGTCGACAACACCTCGGTGGGCTGCCGATTCGAAGTCCGGATGCCGCTGGCGCCGGCTGCGGGAAGAGACGGCACTCGCCGGTCGCCACCCATCGGTCCTGCCGAGCCGACGCGGACATCAATCCCCAGCGGCTCGGTCCTTCATCAGTAGGAGGCAGCCACAACACACCAAGCCCAGTCCGCGGCTCTGACGGAGCGGAACAGCCGCCGAAGCCCGGTGCCCGCGACCGATCCAGCCTCAGCCATTGCGCTCCCGGCGGCGGGGCGTGTGCGCGGGCGGCCCGGTCGGCATCGCGCCGGGCATGTCGCGCTCGTGCACCGGCACCGGCACCGGCGATCCCCGCGGGCCGGGCAAGCACATTCCTGCTGACAGGCAACGCAGCCCCGACAAGCAGCGCGTCTCCCGGGCGGGGCAGAGCCTGCCCAGCAGGAGGGCGGCACGCCCAGCAGGGGGCGGCACGCCAGGCAGGGGGCGGCACGCCAGACAGGGGGCGGCACGCCAGACAGGGGGCGGCACGCCAGACAGGAAGGCGGCACGGACGGGGACAGCGCGGCGAGCAGGACGGCGGCACGCCAGGCAGGCACCACACCCCCAAGCGGGACCGCTTCACGGCGAACCGGCGGCGACACGCCACGCGCGCCAGATCCCGACCGCGGTGGTGGTCCTCGAAGGACGACCCGGATGACCCCGTGGACGGATTGCACCGGTTGACCACGCCGTCGCGCGCTTCGGGCACGCTGGCCAGCTATATCGTCCGCAGCGCGCCGCATCGACGCCCATGAGCATCCTTGCGGTTGCACATCCCCCGATGCCGGGCACCACGACTTCCGTAAACTGAAATTTACGGGCCTCGCGCCGAGCGTAAACCATGGGCGGGCATCACTTACCCGCCGGTAGGCTCGGCATCATGACGGCCATCGTGGAGAGTGCCGAGGCATCGATCCTTCTCGACGAGTTGACGCGGGTGACCGGGCGCGAAGATCCGTATTCTCGGTATCGTCAGCTTCGGGAGATTTCCCCGCTCGTGCGTGCCGACGACGGGGCGCTTGTGGTGACGCGGCACGCCGACTGTGTTGCCGTCACCCGGGATCCGCGGCTTGGTCACATGCCGCCGCACATGCTCGAGTTCGTCAGTCCCAACTGGGAAAATCATCCCGCTCTGCGGCACTTGTTCACGAGCATCCTGACCATCAACCCGCCGGACCACACGCGCCTGCGTCGGCTGGTCAGCTCCTCGTTCACCGCTCGGCGCGTGCAGGCGCTGCAACCGCGGATCACCGAGATGGTGGACGACCTGCTCGACCGGATGACGGGCGATGTCGACTTCGTCGAGGCCTTCGCCTTTCCCCTCCCGGTCAACGTCATCGGTGAACTGTTGGGGATTCCCGAGCCGGACCGCGCCCAGTTCCAGGGTCTCGTCCGGGA
Organism: Couchioplanes caeruleus; assembly: GCF_003751945.1. NCBI lineage: Bacteria > Bacillati > Actinomycetota > Actinomycetes > Micromonosporales > Micromonosporaceae > Couchioplanes > Couchioplanes caeruleus. The sequence continues at coordinate 3,698,150 of NZ_RJKL01000001.1, forward strand.
CTGGACACTGGTTCTCGAAACCATGACCTCGGACGTACTGAAGATTGCCGATCCTGCTGCCGCCACCATCCGCGAGTATCTTGCCGGGTTGACCGCCGAGCGGCGCAGGAAGCCCGCCGACGACATGATCAGCGCGCTGGTCGCCGCCGAGGAGGACGGCGAGAAGCTCAGCGAGGACGAGCTCCTCACGATGGCGGCGCTGCTCTTCGCGGCCGGCTTCGAGACCACCACGAACCTGCTGGCCAACAGCGTCGTCGCGTTGCTGCGCAACCCCGATCAGCTCGCCTTGTTGCGCGACGACCCGGGTCTTGCGCCGAGCGCGGTCGAGGAGCTTCTTCGGTACGACACCCCGGTGCAACTTCTGGCGCGGGTCGCCTGGGACGACATCGAACTGGCGGGCGTACCCGTCTCCGGCGGCGAACGGATCGTGGCGTATCTCGGGGCAGGCAACCGCGACCCGGAACGTTTCCCGGACCCGGACCACCTCGACCTCACCCGCCAGGACAACGCGCCGCTGTCGTTCGGGGGCGGCATCCACTACTGCCTGGGGGCGCCGCTCGCCCGGCTCGAGGCGCAGATCGCACTGCCCGCCCTGGTCAACCGCTTCCCGAAGCTCGACTTCGCGGGCGATCCCGGCCGCCGCGACAGCCTGGCGATCCGGGGCTACACGACGCTCCCCGTCAGCGTCAGTTGAGGAAGGGCCGCCCTTCCACCACGCGGGCCGCACATCGGCACGGACCCGGCGCCGAAGCTCGCCTTCCCCACGGCGTCATCGGGACAGCTCACTTTCCCGCGGCGCCGACGGGCGGCTCGCGTTCCCACGGCGCCGACAGGGTGACTCCCGTTTCCCACGGGTGCCGGCAGGGTGGCTCGCGCTGATTCCAGCCGTGGGGTAGCAGCGCGCAGTGTCGCGTGTGCCAGGCGATCGCCATGCTCGTTCAGCTCCGCGCAGCGATAGCGGAGGTGCTTCGGCCATCGGTAATTGTGTCAATTACTGGAGAAAATAAGAGCGCCGTTGCGAATTCCACGGGGGAAGAACTCGCAACGGCGTCGTAAGAAAGAGTATCGACCGTCGCGGTTGTTGTCCATCCGTCCCGTCGATCATCGGTGACCAGCCGAAACGTCATCCGCGACAGCCGGTCGGCATCGCGACATCGGCGCATTCGGGGCCCTGGGTGACCGCAGCGATACTCCGGGCGAGCCGGTCGGTGGAGGTCAAGTCGCCGGCAGTCCTAGTCCCAGCGAACGGGAAACTGCGGCAAACATGAACGCCCGGTTCGGGCAGGGCACAGGATGCCCCGATCTGTCCGCGGGCCTGCTAGCCGCGAGCGACGACAGACCGCAGGAGCGGCACACGGTCGCGGCCCGGGAAGCGGCCACGCGGGAAACGGCCACGCGGGGAGGGGCTACGCGGTGACGCCGACCCCGGGCGCCTCGGCGCTTCGGGCGAGGAGCTTCTTTCGCTTCTTGGCGGGGAGCCGGTCCACGTACAGCAGGCCGTTCAGATGATCGGTCTCGTGCTGCAGGCACCGCGCCAGCAAGCCGGTGCCGTCGATGCGGACCGGGGTGCCGTGCATGTCGAGGCCGGTGACGTGTGCGGTGGCGGGGCGGCCCACTTCCGCGCGGACGCCCGGTACCGAGAGACAGCCCTCGTCGTCGACCTCCAGGCCCCGGCCCTCGGGCAGGTGCAGAACGGGGTTGACCACGTGGGCGACGACGTTGGTGCCCGTCTCGTCGGGGCAGTCGACGACGAACACCTGGGCGTCGACGCCGATCTGGTTGGCGGCCAGGCCGACCCCCTCGGCGGCCGCCATGCTGGCGAACATGTCGGCGATCAACTGCTGGAGGTCGTCGTCGAACACGGTCACGGCCGCGCAGCGCCGGTGAAGCACGGGGTTGCCGTAGCGGGTGATGGGTCGTGGGGTTCCGGCACGGGTCTGCACGCGGTCAATAGTAGAGATCGATGCGAAGTGCGGCGTGGCCCGAGCCGCAAGGAAGCCGCCCGCCGCCTCGAACGGGGGGTCGAGGCGGCGAGCAGCGGACGGAGGGATCCGCGACAGCGGCACGCAGCACGCCGAGGCGGGATCCGAGAGAGCGCACGCAGCACGCCGGAGCGGGGATCCGGAGGAGCGACAAGCAACGTGCCAAGGCCGGCAAGCGGCAAGGGACCTACGGCGTAGGTGTGGCGTCGTCGGTGTCATCCGGGCGGCTGGTGCGGCGCGCGGCCCGGCTTGCCGCTCCGGCCGCCGTGTTCGCCCAGTCCCGGGCCTTGCCCGCCTGCGTACCCGCCCAGTCGCCCAGGTCGGCCGCCCCGCCGGTCACCCGGCGTGCCAGCGTCACCAGCGGGTCCTGCGAGTTCTGGAACGACTCCCGGTAGTGCGACGCCGCCGCCTTGACGTCGGCGGTGACCGAGGCGTTGCCGTCGGTGTCGCGGTGGTCGAAGTCGCCGCCGAGGATGCGGGCGTACTCTCCGGAGTCGATCCACTTGCGCAGCTCGGCGGCGCGGGCGACCGGGACCGGGTGGCTGCTCCATGCGGTCATTCCGATCTTGTGGATGCTGTCGCGCACGTCGCCGCCGCCCTCGTACTCGGCTGCCTGCTCGAGGAACGCGGCCGTGTCGATCTGCGAGAGGTCGCCGCCGCCGGCGAGCTTCATCAGCAGCCGCGTCGACGCGGACGGGTCCTGGCCGGCGAGCAGGCCGGCGCGGTCGGCGGACAGCTCGGCCTTGCGCCACCACTCATACATGGCGGCGATGATGGCGCGCAGGGCGATGGCGCCGATCGGGATCCAGCTAATGTTCGTCGCCCACCTGGTGAGGATCATCATGATCGTCTTGTAGACCGCGTGGCCGCTGCGTACGTGGCCGATCTCGTGCCCGAGCAGAGCCCGCAGCTCGTCGTCGTCGAGCTTCTCCACGGCCGCCGTCGTGATCACGATGAACGGCTTGTCCATGCCGATCGCCTCGCCGTGGATCATCGGCGACTGGGTGACGTACAGCTCGGGGAGCTCGGCCACGTCGAGGGTGGCCGCGGCCTCGGTGAAGCGCTGGTAGACGCGCGGGTACTGGCGGTGGTCGACGCGGATCGCGCCGGCCAGATAGGCCAGCCGGAAACCGCGCTCGTTCCACATGCCGAAGAACGCCTTCACGACATCGTCGAAGCCGCGCAGCTCGCGCAGCGCGGTGAGCGCGCCGCGGTCGGCGGGGTGCTCCCAAGCGCGGGAGCTGACGCCGGTCAGCGTGACCCGCTGCCGCGCGGGCCGGTTCTCGTCGTCGATCGTCATGGTGGTCCCTCCGGGCAGACGGGCTCTACGGCCTAGAGCATCGCCGTGCGCCCGGTCGGCGCGCATCGGCTCGCAGCCTGAACCACCGCGGCTCCTCTCTGCCTTTCGGCCGACCCGGGCGGGTCGGACAAAACCTCAACCTGAGGCGTTTTTGATGGGTACGGACGCCTTGCCGCGAACGCGATACGAGCTCAGTCTCAGGAGCATGAGGATTGCCGGAGCACCCATCTCCTGGGGCGTCTGCGAGGTGCCGGGCTGGGGACATCAACTGCCCGCCGACCGGGTCCTCCGCGAGATGCGCGAGATCGGCCTGACCGCGACGGAGTTCGGCCCCGACGGCTTCCTGCCATCCGACGGGGTCTTGCGGGAACACGGGCTGACCGCGGTGGGGGGTTTTGTCCCAGTCGTGCTGCACGAGGGTGAGCCGTCGGTCGACCTCGACCGGTTCGTCGCCGCCGGCGCGGACACGGTGGTGCTCGCGGCCGCGACGGGACAGGACGGGTACGACGCCCGCCCCGAGCTGGATGACGCGAGCTGGAAGCGACTGCTGTCCAATGCGGATCGGCTGGCGGCCGCAGCCCGGGAGAAGGGGCTGACGGCCGCGCTCCATCCGCACGTCGGCACGATGGTCGAGACGTACGCCGAGGTCCAGCGCGTGCTGGACGGCTCGGACATCCCGCTGTGCCTGGACACCGGCCATCTCCTGATCGGCGGGACCGATCCGGTCGAGCTGGCCGAGCGCGCGGGTGACCGGGTCGCGCACGTGCACGCGAAGGACGTCGACGCCGGAATGGCGGCCGAGGTGCGGGCCGGGCGGCGCACCTACACCGAGGCGGTCGCGGCCGGGATGTACCGGCCGATCGGGGTGGGCGACGTGGACTTCGTCCGGGTCGCGGGGGCACTGCGACGGCACGGGTACGACGGCTGGTGGGTCCTGGAGCAGGACACGATCCTGGCCGGCGAACCGGAGGACGAGGGCCCGGTCGCGGACGTCCGCCGCAGCGCCACCCGCCTCCGGGAGATCCTCGGGACTTGAGGCGCCCGGGCAGAGCCGACGCGGAGAGGTCAGAGCTCGGCCGGCGGAGCGTTGTGGGGTGTGATCACCTGGATCGCCGACGGTGTCGAGCGCACGGGGCCCGGTAAGGCCCCCTGCGCCTGCATGACCACGTGACACGCCCGGCGCAGGTCCTGGCGCAGGTCGTGGTGCAGCACCGCGGACAGCCGCCGCTCCCGGAGCAGGACGGTGTTCTCCCCGTCGAGGTCGTGGGCGACGAAGACGTCGTAGTGCCACTTCTCCCGGTCGAAGGCGTCGATCACGGCCGCGTTGCCGCCGGCGCCGGCGTACAGCGAATAGACCGCGCGGACCGACGGATTGGCGGCCAGCACCTCCCGCGTTCCGATGTGGACCGCGTCCGCCCGGTCCTCCTCGTCGACGACCTCCAGCAGGCGCCGGCTCGCGCCGCCGGTCCGCATCTCGGCGCGGAAGCCCATTTCCCGCTCGTCCTCGCCGCGGAAGGAGCCGTGGCCGCGCACCACGAGGACGTCCCCTGCGCGGTCGGCGAGCCATTCCTGCACCAGGTACGCGGCCGTGGCGCCGGCCGCCCGATTGTCGATGCCGACGTACGCGGCCCGTGCGCTCGTGGGCAGGTCCGTCACCAGCGTCACGACCGGGATTCCCTGCCGGGACAGGCGTGCGACGGCGGCGATGATCTCCGGGACGTCCGGGGCCTTGAGGATCACGCCGTGGGACTTGGTTCGGCCGACCTTCTCGAGCAGTGCCACCAGTTCACCCGCGCCGGCGCTGTCGAGGAAGTGGAACCGGGACCGGATCACGGCCGGGCGCATGGCGGGCAGTTCGGCCTCCAGCGCGTGGCGTACGGACGTGGAGAACCGGGCCGGCGCCTGCACGACGACGTCCACCATGAAGGTGCGCCCGCCGATGCGCAACTGCGACTGCTGCCGGTCGAGGTCGGCGATCGCCTGCTCCACCTCGCGGACCGTGCTCGCGCGCACGCCGCCGCGCCGGTGCAGGACACGGTCCACAGTGGCCTGGCTGAGGCCGGACTGGGCGGCGATCTCGCGGATGCGGTACGGGTGCTTCACCCGTACACGATGATGGGTTTTTGAGGTCTTTTCAAGGGATCTTGATGGTGTGTCCTCCTCTGGGTCGACGCGATGAACACCTGCTTCTCGACGGCGGACCGCACCGCGGTCCAAGCGAGGGTGGCGCGCGTCACACTGCGAAAAGGCCCTGGATAACAAGCCGGAACGGCGGACCGCGGGCGGAGCGGATTCCCGATCTTGGACAGGCGAGGTTATGGTGGAACGCGCGCCCGACGAGGCGCTGCCCCTGGCCGAGAGGCGCTGCGACGGATCCCAGGGTCCGCCACGCTCGGCCCGCGGGCCACTGTCGCAAGGGCGCCTCCTGAAGAGGGGGTGCCCTTCCCATGTCAGATCGTCTCCAGAAGCTCAACGGCATCGACTTCGCCGTGGCGGACCTGTCTCTGGCCGCCTTCGGCCGCCACCAGATGCGCCTCGCCGAGCACGAGATGCCCGGGCTCATGTCCATCCGCGAGGAGTTCAAGGCCGCGCAGCCGCTGCGTGGCGCGCGGATCGCCGGCTCGCTGCACATGACCATCCAGACCGCCGTGCTCATCGAGACGCTGGTCGCGCTCGGTGCGCAGGTGCGCTGGGTCTCCTGCAACATCTTCTCGACCCAGGACGAGGCCGCCGCGGCGATCGTCGTCGGCCCCGAGGGCACGGTCGAGGCCCCCTCCGGCACCCCGGTCTTCGCCTGGAAGGGCGAGACGCTGGAGGAGTACTGGTGGTGCACCGAGCAGCTCTTCGACTTCGGTGACGGCCTCGGCCCGAACATGATCCTCGACGACGGCGGCGACGCCACCCTGCTCGTGCACAAGGGCGTCGAGTTCGAGAAGGCCGGCGCGGTCCCCGCGACGACCGCCGAGGACAACCACGAGTACACGATCATCCTCGACACGCTGCGCCGCAGCCTGGCGTCGGACGGTCAGCGGTTCACCAAGATCGCTGCCGAGATCCGTGGCGTCACCGAGGAGACCACCACCGGCGTGGCGCGCCTCTACAAGTTCGCCAAGACCGGCGACCTGCTCTTCCCGGCGATCAACGTCAACGACTCGGTCACCAAGAGCAAGTTCGACAACAAGTACGGCATCCGCCACTCGCTCGTCGACGGCCTCAACCGGGCCACCGACGTCATGCTCGGCGGCAAGCTGGCCGTGGTCTGCGGCTACGGCGACGTCGGCAAGGGCTCGGCCGAGACGCTGCGCGGCCAGGGCGCCCGCGTCGTGGTGACCGAGGTCGACCCGATCTGCGCGCTGCAGGCGGCGATGGACGGCATGCAGGTCGCCCGGATCGAGGACGTGGTCTCCGAGGCCGACATCTTCATCACCACCACCGGCGGCACCGAGATCATCACGGTCGAGCACATGGCCGCGATGAAGCACAACGCGATCGTGGGCAACGTCGGCCACTTCGACGACGAGATCGACATGGCCGGCCTCGCCAAGGTCCCGGGCATCGAGAAGGTCGAGGTCAAGCCGCAGGTCCACGAGTGGCGCTTCCCGGACGGGCACGCGGTCATCGTGCTCTCCGAGGGCCGCCTGATGAACCTGGGCAACGCCACCGGCCACCCGAGCTTCGTCATGTCGAACTCGTTCACCAACCAGGTGATCGCGCAGATCGAGCTCTGGACCAAGCCCGGCGAGTACGACAACCAGGTCTACGTGCTGCCCAAGCACCTGGACGAGAAGGTTGCCCGGCTGCACCTGGACGCGCTCGGCGTCCGGCTCACCGAGCTGACCAAGAAGCAGGCGGAGTACCTGGGCGTGCCGGTCGAGGGACCGTACAAGCCCGACCACTACCGCTACTGACACACCGACCGGGGTCGCGCCGCACGGCGCGGCCCCGGCTCCGTTCCACCCGGCCATGATCGCGCGGAGGCCAGCCGGCCGTGATCGCGCGGAGGGCGCCCCGCCGTGATCGCGCGGAGGGCGCCCCGCCGTGATCGCGCGGAGGGCGCCCCGCCGTGATCGCGCGGAGGGCGCCCGGCCGTGATCGCGCGGAGGGCGCCCCGCCGTGATCGCGCGGAGGGCGCCCGGCCGTGATCGCGCGGGGGCCGCCGGTCATGATCGCGCGATAGCCGCCGGTCCGGGAGACTGTCCGGGTGAGTGTGGAGACCAGTCTGCTGTTCATCCTGGCGAGCGTGGCGGTCATCGTCGCGGTCCGTCGGTTCGCCGACCGCACGGGACTGCCCGCGGCAGCGATGCTGACCGTCATCGGCATCGTCTACGCGGTCCTGCCCGGACCGAACATCGGACTCGATCCACACCTCGTGCTGACGTTGGTGCTGCCGCCGCTGCTCTACAAGGCCGCGCTGGATTCGTCCCTGATCGACATCCGGCGCAACCTGCGTACCGTCATCAGCCTGTCCGTGGTCCTGGTCCTGCTGACCGCCCTGCTCGTGGGCGTGGGTTTCCATTTTCTCGTGGCCGGTGCCACGCTGGCCGCCGGTGTCGCGCTGGGAGCGGCGGTCGCCCCGCCGGACCCGGTCGCGGCGCTGGCGGTCGGCAAGCGGGTGGGTCTGCCCCGCAACATCGTCACTCTGGTGCAAGGCGAGGGCCTGCTCAACGACGCAACCGCCCTCACCCTGCTCAGCGTCGCCGTGTCCGCCGCGGTCGGCAAGACGTTCTCGTTTCCCGGCGCGGTGGGCGAGTTCGTCATTTCCGCGTCCGGCGGCGTGGCGGCGGGCATGGTGGTCGCGTACGCGGTCCGGGCCGCCCGGCCGCTGCAGCACGATCCGCTGATCGCCAATGCCGTGTCGCTGGCGACGCCGTTCGTCGCATACCTGCTGGCCGAGAAGCTGCACGTGTCGGGCGTGCTGGCGGTCGTCGTCGCCGGCCTGATCGTCGGTCACGACGCGCCCCGGATCGCCTCGGGCGCGAGCCGCCTGCAGGTCAGCGCGGTCTGGCGGCTGGTGGACTTCCTGCTCGAGGGTCTGGTCTTCCTGCTGATCGGGCAGCAGTTGCCCCGGGTGATCGACGGCCTCGCGGCGTACTCGACGTCGACGATCGTCATCGCCGTGTCGGTCTCGGTCGGCGTGGTGCTGCTGGTGCGACCGTTGTTCCTGATGCTGACCCAGGTGCTGCCCCGCTCGATGCACGCCCGTCTCGGCGGCGACCCGACCTCGCAGGAGGCCCTCAGCCGCCGGGAACGCCGCCTCGACGGCCGGGAGATCACCGCGCTGAGCTGGGCGGGCACCCGCGGGGTGATCACCCTGGCGGCGATCTTCACCATTCCGGCCACCACCGAGGACGGCCGGCCCTTCCCCGCCCTGGATTTGCTCCTGTTCTGCGCATTTGTGGTGGTGCTGGTCACCCTGGTAGGCCAGGGCGTCACCTTCGCGCCGCTGATGCGGGCGCTGGGGCTGAAGGCCAACGAGGCGGACAACGTCCGGCTGCGCAACGAGGCCCGCTCGGCATCCGTGCAGGCCGCCCTCGACCGGTTGGACGAGATCCAGCACCAGCGGCACGACGATCTGGAGGATCCGGCGATCGACACGATGCGAGAGCAACTTGAATCTCGCCTGGAACGCTATCGGCGCCGCCTGGACCTGCTCGATCAGGCAGACTCGAACGAGGTGCCGGTCTCACCGCAGTACGAGGCCGCCCTGCGGGTACGCCGCTCGGTGATCGACGCCCAGCGCGAGGAGCTGCTGCGCTGGCGCGACGCCGGTCGGCTCTCGGACGAGAGTATGAGGGTCCTGGAACGCGAACTCGACCACGAAGAACGCCTACTACCCGATCGGCCGCGCAATGGATGAATTGATTCGTCTCTTCCGCCAGTGTCACCGCTTCGAGGAGCTGCTGGCCGCCGCCTACGGCGACCTGAGCAGCGCCCCCGAGCGCGTGGTGCTCTACGGCAAGCAGATCTTCATCGGCGCGCCCGGAGCCGGATACCTGGACCTGTCCGTCGCCCACCTCGGCCAGTGGATGCAGGTCGGCCACGCCGCCGAGCCGACCGTGCACCCCGAGCTGGCCGAAGAGGACCAGTTACGCGGCGTCCTGGTCGATATGACCGGTTTGTACCTCAGTTCCCGCCGAGCGCTGGAATGCAAGTCAGTGATCGTTTACATCGACGACGAGTTCCCCGCCAGCGGGCGGGTACGCGGCCTCTCCTTCAGCCTGGACGACGGCACCAGCCTGGTCGTCGACCCGGCCAACGTCGACGGCATCTCGCTGGGCGACGAGCGCGACCTGTGGCGCATCGCCGACGTCGGGGACGTCCGGGCCGTCGAGATCCCGGTGGGCTGACCCTAGGTCGCGGGGATGTCGCGCCGCCGGGCGCCGGCCAGACCGGCCCTGGCGAGCACCACCGCGACCACGGTCAGGACGACGGCCGGGCCGGCCAGCGAGAAGAGCGGGTGGCTGCCGATCCAGCGCAGCCGCCCGGCCCCGGCGACCAGCACCAGTCTTCCCCCAGGCGAACGGCGAACCCACCAGGCTCGGCGTGCCCGGCGCTCTCCTCGTCGCTCAGGCGCAGGGTGACCTGCACCGCGTACGCGGCCGCGATCAGTCCCATCAGGGCGCTGGTCCCGGCGAGGAAGCTGTCGGTCGCGGCGGACGCTCCACCCATCCGCTCGAAGATGCGGGTGAGGGCGGGGTTGCCGGCGGTGAGGTCGGCGACGCTGCGGACGACGCCGCCGAAGACTAGGGTCAACGGCAGAAGATCCCGTCCAGGCCGGTGATCTCGAGCACCCGGCGGATGTTCGGCGGGACGTCGACCACCACCAGCTCGCATCCCTCCCGGTGATGCTGGACGAGGGCGTTGACGCCTGACGAGTCCATGAAGGTGACTCCGGACAGGTCCACCTCCACCCGGCGGCGACCGGGCATCGTGGCGTCCAGGGCGGCCGCGAACCTCGGCGCGGAGGACTGGTCGATCTCTCCGGCGCAGCGGAGGCGGGCGCGTTCACTCGTCTCGGCCGTCGTGGTGACGGTCAGCGTGGTCTGCGGCGCGACGAGCGGAACGCGGGTCAGGCGGTCGGTCATCGTGGCCTCCCGGTAAGGGGTCGACCGACAGCCTAGCGGGAGTGACGGCATGGTCACACCAGATGAACCGGATGACATGCGCTCAGCGCGACACCGGAAGAACGACGTGCAAATTGCGTGGTCCGTGGACGCCTTCGACCCGGTTGAGCTCGATGTCGCTGGTGGCGGAGGGGCCGCTGATCCAGGTGAGGGGCCGGGCCGGGTCGAGGCGGGCGAGGCCGTCGGGCACGGTCGCCACGACCTGATCCGGGCGTACGACGCAGATGTGCAGATCGGGCAGGAGCGAGAGGGCCCGGCGGCCCTGGTCCGCCGAACCGTCGAGCACGATCGTGCCGGTCTCGGCGATCGCCACGGCCGCGGCGGTGAGGACCGCGTCGGCGTCGTGCTCGTCCTCGACCACCCGGGCGCCGGCGGGCAGCCACGAGCGGTCGATCCCGGGCGGGACCACGATGCGCCCCGGGCCGAGCGCCGCGACGACGGCCGCCACGTCGGATCCACGGTGCACCACCGCCTTGTAGTCGACCAGACGGTCGACGAGGAGATCGAGGTCGGCCGCGGCGCTCCCGGCAGGACGGTACGCCCGCGGCACCTCCGGCACCGGGGTGTCGCCGAGCGCCGCGCGGATCCGGCCGAGGATGAGATCGCGACTGCTCATCGCCGCGCCCACCACTCCCGGAAGGTCTCCGGCGGCGGAACGGGCAGGTCGCGGCCGGCGGTCCAGCCGCTCAGGGGCGGCGGCAGGCGGGTGAGGCGCCCGCTCAGCTTCGCCGCCCGCTGTGCGCGGGCGTACCATGCCGGACGGTCCATCGTGTACGCCGCGGCGGCCATCGCCGCCCGTTCGGCGCGGGGATGCGGTGCCTGGTTCCGCAGGTGCACCAGGATGGACGGGATGTCGATCCGGACCGGGCAGGCGTCGAAGCAGGCGCCGCAGAGCGTGGAGGCGTACGGCAGCGAGGCATTGTCGGCCACGCCGGTGAGCTGCGGGGACAGCACCGCGCCGATGGGTCCGGGGTACACCGACCCGTACGCGTGCCCGCCGGTCCGCTCGTAGACCGGACAGACGTTGAGGCAGGCGGAGCAGCGGATGCAGTGCAGCGCCTGCCGTCCCACCTCGTCGGCGAGCACCGCCGTGCGCCCGTTGTCCAGCAGCACCAGATGAAAGCTCTGCGGCCCGTCGCCGGGGGTCACGCCGGTCCACATCGACGTGTACGGGTTCATCCGCTCCCCGGTCGACGCCCTCGGCAGCAGTTGCAGGAACACCTCCAGATCCCGCCAGGCGGGCACTACCTTCTCGATGCCCATGACGGTGATCAGGGTCTCGGGCAGGGTCAGGCACATCCGGCCGTTGCCCTCGGACTCCAGCACCACCAGCGTGCCGGTCTCGGCCACCGCGAAGTTGGCGCCGGACACCGCGACCGGGGTGCTCAGGAACGTCTCGCGGAGATAGCGGCGGGCCGCCGCGGCCAGCGCCACCGGGTCGTCGGTCAGCCCCGGGTCGACGCCCGGCATCTCCCTCAGGAAGATCTCGCGGATCTCGGCCCGGTTGCGATGGATCGCCGGCACCAGGATGTGGCTCGGCCGGTCGCGTCCGAGCTGGACGATCAGCTCGGCGAGGTCGGTCTCGACCGGCGCGATCCCGGCCGCCTCGAGGGCCTCGTTGAGGCCGATCTCCTGGGTCGCCATCGACTTGACCTTGATGACGCGGTCGTGACCCGTGGCCCGCACGAGCTCGGTGACGATCCGGTTGGCCTCGTACGCATCCGCGGCCCAGTGCACCACGCCGCCCGCCGCGGTGACCCTCTCCTCGAGCTCTTCCAGCAGGTCGGGCAGGCGGGCCATGGTCGCGGCCTTGAGCGCGGAGCCGGCCGAGCGCAGCTCCTGCCAGTCGGGCAGCTCGGCGACGACGGCACCGGACCTGCGCCGGATGGTGGCGGTGGCGTGGCCCAGATTGCGCCGCAACTGCTCGTCGTCCAGGGCCTTGCGAGCGGCTTGCGGGAACGGCTCGGCACCGCGGAGATGACCGACCCCGCGCGGGGCGGTGGCCGGCATCCCCAGGAAAGTACGGCTCATGCGTCTTCCTCCGTCGCGGCGAGGATCTCGGCGAGGTGTACGGTCCGCACCCCGGCGTCCACCCGCGACAGTCCGCCGCCGATGTGCATGAGGCAGGAGGAGTCGCCGGCCGTGCAGACCTCCGCGCCGGTCTCCAGCACGTGGCGCATCTTGTCGGCGAGCATCGCGGTGGAGGTCGCGGCGTTCTTGAGCGCGAAGGTGCCGCCGAAGCCACAGCATTGCTCGGCCGCGGGCAGGTCGACCAGCTCCAACCCGCGGACGTGGCGCAACAGCCGCAGCGGTCTGTCGCCTACCCTCAGCATCCGCAGCGAGTGACAGGTCGGGTGGTAGGTGACCCGGTGCGGATAGCACGCGCCGACGTCCTCGGTCCCGAGCACGTCCACCAGCAGCTCGGACAGCTCGTACGTGCGCGACGCCACGTCCTCGGCACGGGCCGCCAGCGACACGTCACCCGCCGCCCGGGCGACGTTCGCGTGCTGGTGACGCACCGATCCGACGCAGGATCCCGAGGGTGCCACCACCGCCTCGTACGGGGCGAAGGTGCGCACGTGGCGGCGCACCAGAGGAAGAGCATCCTCCTGGTAGCCGGTGTTGATGTGCATCTGGCCGCAGCAGGTCTGGTCCGGCGGGAAGACCACCTCGTGCCCGAGCCGTTCCAGCAGCCGGACCGTGGCCTTGGCAGCCGCCGGGAACAGCGTGTCGGCCAGGCAGGTGACGAACAAGGCGATCCGCATGTCAGCCTCCCACCTCTCGCTCGACCGCACGCCACGTGGCCTCGTCGCCACGCGGCTCGTAGCGCACGATCTGCTGAGTGTCCCGCAGCAGGGCCCGCAGCGCCGGGAGGTCGCCGCCGATCGCGCCGGCCGCGCGGGCCTGCACGAGCACGTTGCCCAGCGCCGTCGCCTCCACCGGCCCTGCCAGGACGGGCAGCCCGCAGGCGTCCGCGGTGAGCTGGCACAGCAGCTCGTTGCGGGCACCGCCGCCGACGATGTGCACCGTGTCGGCGTGCCGGCCGGACAGTTCCTGCGCCTGACGTACCGCCCGGCGATGCGCGAGCGCCAGGCTGTCCATGATGCACCGCACGAGCGCCGGCCGGTCGAGGTGCCGTCCGGCCCGCCGGCGGATCCGGTCCGCCATGCCGCCCGGTGGCAGGAACGCCGGATCGTCGAGATCGAGCACGGTTCCGAAGGCCGGCGCGGCGGCCGCCGCCCGCAGCAGCGCGGGGAGGTCGGGCCTGCCCCAGTCCCGCAGACACTCCTGCAACGGCCAGAGTCCCATGACGTTGCGCAGGTATCGGACGGTGCCGTCGACCCCGCCCTCATTGGTGAAGTTCGCCAGGCGCGACGCCTCGGTCAGCACGGGAGCCTCCAGCTCGACACCGACCAGCGACCACGTCCCGCACGAGATGTACGCGAAATGCCCCGCCCCCGGCACCCCCACGACCGCCGACGCCGTGTCGTGCGAGCCGACGGCGATGACGTCCGTCTCCCCGAGACCTGCCGTGGGAAGCGTCCGGCCGATCACCTCGCCGGGCATCCGGAGTCCGGGGAAGAGTGCCGGACGGATGCCCAGCTCGTCCATCAGGCCGCTCGCCCACGTCCCGGACCGCGCGTCCAGCAGTTGGGTGGTCGACGCGTTGGTGGCCTCGGCGCATTGCTCGCCGGTGAGCCAGTACGCGATCAGGTCGGGGATGAGCAGAAGGTGCCGCGCGGCCTCGAGCTGCGGTGTCCCCGCGGCCGCGACGAGCTGGTAGATCGTGTTGAACGGCAGCTTCTGCAGGCCGGTCCGGGCGTACAGGTCGGGCTCGGAGATCGTCGCGGCGACCCTGGCGGCGATCCCGTCGGTGCGGCCGTCGCGGTAGTGCACGGGGTTGCCGAGCAGTGCGCCGGTCGCGTCCAGCAGCCCGTAGTCGACGGCCCACGAGTCGATGCCGATGCCGTCGACGGGCCCGGCCTCGCGCAGGCCGTGGAGCACGTCGCGGTAGAGCGCGAGGATGTCCCAGTGCAGGGTGCCGCCGATCCGTACCGGCTCGTTGGGGAAGCGGTGCACGGCGGTCAGCTCCAGCGTCCCGGGGCCGGCGCGGCCGGCCATGACCCGTCCGCTGGAGGCGCCGAGGTCCACCGCCGCGAAGGTCTTCACCGCAGGAACGCGGCCGCGACGCCGGCGTCGACCGGGATGTGCAGGCCGGTGGTGTGGCTGAGCTCGCCGCCGGTCAACACGAGGACAGCGTTCGCCACATGCTCCGGCAGCACCTCGCGCTTGAGCAGCGTGCGCTGGGCGTAGAACTCGCCGAGCCGCTCCTCCGGAACGCCGTAGACGGCGGCCCGCTGGGCGCCCCAGCCGCCGGCGAAGATGCCGGAGCCGCGGACCACACCGTCGGGGTTGACGCCGTTGACCCGGATGCCGTGCCCGCCGAGCTCGGCGGCGAGGAGCCTGACCTGGTGTGCCTGGTCGGCCTTGGCGGCGCCGTAGGCGACGTTGTCCGGGCCCGCGAAGAGCGAGTTCTTGCTGGAGATGTAGACGATGTCGCCGCCCATCCCCTGGGCCGTCATGACGCGCACGGCGGCCCGCGAGACCAGGAAGGAGCCCTTCGCCATCACGTCGTGCTGCAGGTCCCAGTCGGCCTCGGTGGTCTCCAGCAGCGGTTTCGAGATGGACAGGCCGGCGTTGTTGACCACCAGGTCGACTCCGCCGAATGCCAGCACGGCCCGTCGCACGGCGGCGGCGACGGCGGCTTCCGAGGTGACGTCGGCCTCGACGGCAACGGCGACGTCGGCGCCCCCGAGCTCGCCGGCCACTTCGGCCGCCGCGGCGGCGTCGCGGTCGGCGACCACCACGCAGGCCCCCGCGGCCGTGAGCCGCCGGGCGACGGCCCGCCCGATGCCCGAGCCGCCGCCGGTGACGAAGGCGACCCGGGCGGCCAGCGGCCTGGGTCGGGGCATGCGGCGCAGCTTCGCCTCCTCGAGGGCCCAGTACTCGATGCGGAACTTCTCCGACTCGCCGATCGGCGCGTACGTGGACACCGACTCGGCGCCGCGCATGACGTTGATCGCGTTGACGTAGAACTCGCCGGCGACCCGGGCGGTCTGCTTGCCGGCGCCGAAGCTGAACATGCCCACGCCCGGCACGAGCACGATCGCCGGATCGGCGCCCCGCATGGCCGGGCTCTCGGCGGTCGCGTGCCGCTCGTAGTAGGCGCGGTAGTCGTCCCGGTAGGCCGCGTGCAGCTCCCTGAACCGCGCCTCGACCACCGCCAGCGGAGCATCGGGAGCGGTGTCGAGGACCAGGGGCTTCACTTTGGTACGCAGGAAGTGGTCGGGACAGGACGTGCCGAGCGCCGCCAGCACGGGCATCCGCTCGCGACCGACGAAGTCGAGCACCACCCCGGCATCGGTGTAGTGCCCGACCTGCGGCCGGTCCGTGGATGCCAGGCCGCGCGCGATCGGGAACAGCGCTGCCGCCCGCTCGTGCCGTACCTCCTCCGGAAGCGGCCGGTGCACCAGCGCGCCGAACGGCTCCGCGCGGCCGTGCTCGGCCAGGTACGCCGCGGCGGTGCGGATGATCTCCAGCGAGTGCGCCTCGCACTCCTCGCTGGTGGCACCCCACGCGGTGATGCCGTGCCCGCCGAGGATGACGCCGATGGCCTGTGGATTCGCCCGCTGCACGGCGGCGATGTCGAGGCCGAGCCGGAAGCCGGGCCGGCGCCACGGCACCCAGAGGACCCGGTCGCCGAAGATCTCCTTGGTCAGGGCCGGACCGTCGGCGGCCGTGGCGAGGGCGATGCCTGCGTCCGGGTGCAGGTGGTCGACGTGCGCGGCCTCGACCAGGCCGTGCATGGCCGTGTCGATGGAGGGCGCGGCGCCGCCCCGGCCGTGCAGGCAATAGTCGAAGGCGGCGACCATCTCGTCCTCGCGGTCGCCGCCGGGAAAGCGGTCGGCGAGAGCGCGCAGGCGGTCGAGGCGGAGCACGGCGAGACCGGCCTCGGTGAGCGTGCCGAGATCGCCGCCCGAGCCCTTCACCCAGATCAACTCGGCGGTCGCGCCGGTGACCGGGTCCGTCGCCGTGCCCTTGGCGGAGGTGTTTCCCCCGGCGTAGTTGGTGGTGCTCGGGTCGGCGCCGAGGCGGTTGCTGCGGGCCAGGAGGTCGCTGACCGCGGGGTGGGACATGGCCGTCCTCCGCTCATGAAACGTTTCATGGATGCCGGAAGACTAAGGGCCGCGACAGACGCCGGTCAATCAACAGTTCGTCAGTAGGCCCGGTGCCGGGCGACCGTCGACGCCCGGGCCACGAGCTCGGGGACGAAGGAGAGCTGCTGGTGCTCGTGCCGCGGGTTCGACGCCTCGTCGAGCACGAGCTGCGCGGCCGCCCGGCCGAGCTCCTGCCGCGGCTGGCGCACCGAGGTCAGCGGCACGGCGGCCGCGGCCGCGAAGTCGATGTCGTCGAACCCCACGATGGCCAGGTCCTGCGGGATCCGTAGCCCGGCGCCGATGCTCTGCTGCAGCAGACCGAGCGCGAGCAGATCGTTGGCGCAGAACGCGGCGGTGGGTCGGCGCCGCGCCGGAATGCCCGCCAGGCGCTCGC
Source organism: Couchioplanes caeruleus (assembly GCF_003751945.1). Classification (NCBI taxonomy): domain Bacteria; kingdom Bacillati; phylum Actinomycetota; class Actinomycetes; order Micromonosporales; family Micromonosporaceae; genus Couchioplanes; species Couchioplanes caeruleus. The sequence continues at coordinate 3,715,168 of NZ_RJKL01000001.1, forward strand.
CGGCCGACCGTCCCTCCGCGACGGTGAGCGCGGCGGTGGGCAGATGGGTCAGCCCCTCGGGGTCGAGGCCCAGCTCCGCCCAGATCTCCCGGGCACCCTGGAGGCGCTCGCGGACCTGGCCGATGGACTCCGGCCCACCGACCACCGCGACCCGGGTGTGCCCCTGCTCGGCGAGGTGCTCGACGGCGATCCGGCCACCCAGCACGTCGTCGACCGCGACCGAGCAGAACGCGCCGGCACCCACCCGGTCCACGATGACGATCGGGATGCCCCGCCGGCCGATCTCCGCCAGATGCGCCGCCTCCGGGTCGACCGGGGTGATCAGCACGCCCTGGACCCGCTGCTGCACGAGCCGGTCGAGGTGCACCGCCTCCCGGTCGGCGCGGCCGTTGCTGTTGCAGATGAACAGCGACAGGTCCGCGTCCTCCGCGGCGAGCTCGATGCCCTGCGCGACGTCGTGGAAGAACGGGTTACTGCCGTCGAGCATGACGTAGGCGAGGGTACGGCTGGTGCCGGCGCGAAGCTGGCGCGCGGACTCGTTGCGCACGAAACCGAGCTCGGCCATCGCCCTCTCGACCCGTTCACGGGTGGCCGGGCTGACCACCTCGGGGCGGTTCATCACATTCGAGACGGTGCCCAGGGAGACGCCGGCCGACGCGGCGACGTCCTTGACGGACGGGGTTCTGGCCACGCTTTCCCCTTTTTGAAACGTTGAAGCGCCATCCTACGACAGCCGCCGCGTCGCTGCGCCGCTTGAGCCTTGACACGTGTGATGGAAGCCACCTACGTTCGTTCCCTCGGCTTCTGAAACATTTCAAGCTGCGGAGGTGGCCATGGGCGCCGTGCTGGAAGTGCGCGACGTGACCAAGTCGTTCGGCGCCGTGGCAGCCGTCCAGGGGGTCAGTTTCCCGCTGTACGCCGGCGAGGCACACGCCCTGGTCGGCGAGAACGGCGCCGGCAAGTCCACGATCGTCAAGATGCTCGCCGGGGTGCACCGCCCCGACACCGGCACGCTCGTGGTCGACGGCGAGCGCACCGAGTTCGCCGGACCGGCCGACGCCAAGGCCGCCGGCATCGCCGTCATCTACCAGGAGCCCACGCTCTTTCCGGACCTGTCGGTCGCGGAAAACATCGCTATGGGCAACCAGCCGCTGACCCGGCTCCGGCAGATCGATCGCCGGGCCATGCACGTCAACGCCGCCCGGCTCTTCGCCCGCCTCGGCGTCCAGGTGGACCCCGCCCGCCCGGCGCGCGGCCTCTCCATCGCCGACCAGCAACTCGTCGAGATCGCCAAGGCGTTGTCCGCCGAGGCGCGGGTCCTCGTCATGGACGAGCCCACGGCCGCGCTCAGCGGCGTCGAGGTGGACCGGCTCTTCGCGGTCACCCGGGCCCTGCGGGACGAGGGCGCGGCCATCGTGTTCATCTCGCACCGGTTCGAGGAGATCACCGCCCTCTGCCAGCGGGTGACCATCATGCGCGACGGCCGGCACGTCTGCACCGAGCCGGTCGGCGAGCTCACCGTCGACGACATGATCCGGCGCATGGTCGGACGCGACCTGAGCACGCTCTACCCCAAGCAGGAAGCCACCATCGGCGAGACCGTGCTGGAGGTCGAGGGGCTAAGCCGGGAAGGGGTCTTCCGCGACGTCGGCTTCACCGTCCGGGCCGGGGAGATCGTCGCGCTCGCCGGCCTCGTCGGCGCCGGCCGCTCCGAGGTGATGCAGGCGGTCTTCGGCGTGGACCGCTACGACCGGGGAACCGTCCGCTTCCTGGGCCGCGGGCTCAAGCCGGGGTCCCCGCGCGCCTCGATGGCGGCCGGGATGGGGCTGGTTCCGGAGGATCGGCGCCAGCAGGGCCTGATCATCGAGCTGTCGATCGCCCGCAACGTGACGCTGCCCCGCTCCCGGGCCCTAGCGAGGCTGGGACTCCTCTTCGGCGGCGCGGAGCGGCGCGAGGCGGCGCACTGGACGCGGCAGTTGCAGACCAGGTTCGGCCGGCTCTCCGACCCGGTCGGCACCCTCTCCGGCGGCAACCAGCAGAAGATCGTGCTCGCCAAGTGGCTGGCGACCGGACCGAAGCTGCTCATCGTGGACGAACCCACCCGCGGCATCGACGTCGGCACCAAGGCCGAGGTCCACCGGCTGCTGTCCGCGCTGGCGGCCCGGGGCCTCGCCGTCGTCATGGTCTCCTCCGAGCTTCCCGAGGTGCTCGGCATGGCGGACCGCATCATCGTGCTGCGCGAGGGCCACGTCACCGCGCGGCTCACCCGCGCAGAGGCCACCCAGGAGGCCGTCATGTACGCCGCAACGGGCCAGCCGACATGACCGACTGCACCGAGGCGAACGCAGCCTCCGCCGACCTACGGCAGCGAGGCCGAGGGCCAGGAGGGCCTGTCCAGGAAGGAACGGTGGGCACCTGATGGCAGCCATCGCCACCGCCGGACCCTCCCGGCGCACCCTCGACGCTCTGGTGCGCATCCGCGAGCTGGGAATCATCCTCGCGCTGACCGTCCTCGTCGTCTTCACCGCCGTCAACAATCCGCGCTTCCTGTCCGGGCAGAGCATCCGCGACATCCTGCTGAACTCCGCCATCCTGGCGGTGATGGCGGCCGGCCAGGCGGTCGTGGTGATCACCCGCAACATCGACCTCTCGGTGGGATCGGTGCTGGGGCTCAGCGCCTTCACCGTCGCGACGATGATGAGCGCCATCCCGGGCCTGCCGATGGCCGTCGCGCTCCTCGCCGGCATCGGGGTGGGCGCGGTCGCCGGCGTGGTCAACGGCGTCCTGGTCCGCTTCGGCGGGGTGCCGGCGCTGGTGGTCACGCTCGGCACGCTCTACATGTATCGCGGCGTCACGTACTCGTGGGCCGGCGGTCAGCAGGTCAACGCCGACGAGCTGCCCCGGCACTTCCTGCGGTTCGCGGGCGGCTCGGTCCTGGGCATCCCGTGGCTGGTGCTGATCGCGCTCGTCGTGGTCGGCGGCGTCTCCCTGATCATGCGCAACTACCGGGTCGGCCGCGAGCTGTATGCGGTGGGCTCCAGCCCCCAGGCCGCGGAGCTCGCCGGCATCCGGGTGGCCCGCAACCTGCTCGGCGCCTTCACCGTCAGCGGCGCCCTGGCCGGCCTCGCCGGGGTGCTCTTCGCGGCCCGCTTCGGCACGGTGGACGCGGCGGCCGGCACCGGCTACGAGCTGAACGTCGTGGCCGCGGTCGTGGTCGGCGGCGTGGCCGTCTTCGGCGGCAGTGGCACGGTCTGGGGTGCGGGGCTCGGCGCACTGCTGCTCACGGTCATCGGCAGCGCCCTCGCCGTCCTCGACATCAACCAGTTCTGGCAGCAGGCCATCGTCGGCGCGCTGATCATCCTGGCCATCTGCGCCGACCGCCTGGTCGCGGTCCGCATCGCCCGCTCCCTGACGAAGAGGGACAGCCATGTCTGAGCCTTCCCGCGGCGGAAGACCGAAAGAAACAGACACTGAGCCTCCCCGCGGCGGAAGACCGAAAGAAACAGAAACTGAGCCTCCCCGCGGCGGAAGACCGAAAGAAACAAAAATAGAGCTCGCGAGCTGGGACAGCCTCATAGTCCTGCTCACGGTGGCGGTGCTCGTCATCGCCTCGCTGGCGGTGCCCAGCTTCGGCACGAGCCGCAACTTCACCTTCCTCGTCCTCGACCTGATGCCGATCGCGCTGGTCGCCCTGACCATGACGCTGATCGTCGTGACCGGCGAGATCGACCTCTCGGTGGCGAGCACCCTGGGCCTGACCAGCTCGCTGATGGGCTGGCTCTGGAACAACGGCCTGCCGATCGAGACGATCGTCCCGCTCTGCCTGGTGGCCGGCGCGATCCTGGGCGCCTGCAACGGTTTCCTGGTCACCGGCCTCGGCCTGCCCTCGCTGGCGGTCACCATCGGCACGCTCGCCCTCTACCGCGGCCTCGCCTTCGTCGTGCTCGGCGACGGGGCGGTGGCGGACTTCCCGTGGAACTACACCGGCTGGGTCACCGGCACCATCGGCGGCGGCGCCGTACCGAATGTGCTGGTGGTGATCGTCGCCCTGGCCCTCGTCTCCGGCGTCGTCCTGCATGCGACTCCCTTCGGCCGCTCGCTCTACGCGATCGGCGCGAACGCCCAGGCCGCACATTTCTCCGGCATCCCGGTCGCCCGGACCAAGTTCTGGCTCTACGTGGCCAGCGGCACGATCGCCGGCCTCGCCGGTGTGCTGTGGACGCTGCGCTACTCCAGCGCCCGCGCGGACAACGGCGCCGGACTCGAGCTCGCCGTGGTCGCCGCGGTCTTGCTCGGCGGCGTCTCGATCTTCGGCGGCAAGGGCACCCTGCCCGGCGTCCTCGCCGGCGTCGTGCTGCTCGCCGCCCTGCAGAACGCCCTGCGCCTGCAGGACGTCTCCGGCCAGGCCCTCAATGTCGTCACCGGCGCGCTGCTCGTGCTCTCGGTGCTGCTGCCGAACCTCGCGTCGTCGATCCGCACCACCTGGCACCGGCGGAAACTCCGCCAGGCCGCCGCTCACTGAATCCCCTCGTTCTAGGAGTGCGCCATGTTTCCTCCCCATCGCCGACTACTGACCGCTGCCAGCGCCTCACTCCTCGTTCTGGGCCTCGCCGCCTGCGGCGGCACCACCAAGGACAGCGCCTCCTCGAACGGCGGCGCCGCGGGGCAGCCCGGCGCCTCCGCCGACCCGAACGCGTCGATCAAGACCGGGCTGAAGTTCGCGTATCTGCCCAAGCAGCTCAACAACCCGTACTCGGACGTCGAGACGGCCGGGGGCAAGGTGGCGGTCGGCGAGTTGAAGGGCGAGTACAAGCTCGTCGGTCCCCACGACGCGAGCGCCTCCTCCCAGGTCAGCTACATCAACACGCTGATCCAGCAGCAGCAGGACGTGATCGTGGTGGCGGCCAACGACCCCAATGCGGTCTGCCCGTCGCTCAACCAGGCCCGGCAGGCCGGCATCAAGGTGGTGTCGTTCGACTCGGACGCCTCCAAGGCCTGCCGCGACGCATTCATCAACCAGGCCACCACCCAGGGCATCGGCGAGAGCCTGGTGAAGATGGCGAGCGAGCTGGCCGGCGGCGAGGGTGAGATCGCCGTCCTCTCGGCCACCCCGAACGCCACGAACCAGAACGCCTGGATCGAGGTCATGAAGTCCGAACTGGCCAAGCCGGAGTACGCGAAGCTCAAGCTGGTCAAGACCGCGTACGGCAACGACGACGACCAGAAGTCCTTCCAGGAGGCGCAGGGCCTGTTGCAGTCGTACCCGAATCTGAAGGTGATCGTCTCCCCCACCACCGTGGGCATCGCCGCCGCCTCGCGGTACGTCAGCTCCTCGAACTACAAGGGCAAGGTCACGATCACCGGTCTGGGCCTGCCGAACCAGATGCGCGAGTACGTCAAGGACGGCACGGTGAAGAAGTTCGCCCTGTGGAACCCGGCGGACATCGGCTACCTGGCCGCGTACGCCGGCGCCGCCCTCGCCTCCGGGAAGATCACCGGCAAGCAGGGCGAGACGTTCACCGCAGGCAAGCTGGGCGAGTACACCATCGGCGCGGACGGCGAGATCGTTCTCGGCCCGCCGACCGAGTTCACCGCCCAGAACATCGACCAGTTCGACTTCTGAGCCATGGCCGTCGACCTCGCCGCGGTCAGGCAGGCGCTCGCCGCGCAACGCATCGAGACCCCCTCGTGGGCCTTCGGCAACTCCGGTACGCGGTTCAAGGTCTTCGCCCAGCCGGGTGTTCCCCGCAGCCCCGAGGAGAAGATCGCCGACGCCGCCACCGTGCACCGGTTCACGGGCGTCACGCCGACGGTCGCTCTGCACATCCCGTGGGACGAGGTGGACGACTACCGCGCCCTCGCGGACCACGCGGCCTCCCTCGGCGTCGGCATCGGCGCCATCAACACCAACGTCTTCCAGGACGACGACTACAAGCTGGGATCGGTCACCAACCCGGATCCGGGCATCCGCCGCAAGGCGACGGATCACCTTCTCCAGGCCGTCGGCATCATGGACGCCACCGGCTCCCGGGACCTCAAGCTGTGGTTCGCGGACGGCATCAACTACCCCGGCCAGGACGACCTGCGCAGCCGTCAGGACCGGCTCGCGTCGGCGCTGCGGGAGGCCTACGGCCGCCTCGGCGAGCACCAGCGCATCCTGCTGGAGTACAAGCTCTTCGAGCCGGCCTTCTACGCCACCGACATCCCGGACTGGGGCACGTCGTATGCCCACTGCATCGAGCTGGGCGAGCGGGCGACGGTGTGCATCGACACGGGCCATCACGCTCCCGGCACCAACATCGAGTTCATCGTGGCGTTCCTGCTCCGCCAGAAGAAGCTGGGTGCCTTCGACTTCAACAGCCGCTTCTACGCCGACGACGACCTGATGGCCGGTGCGGCCGATCCGTTCCAGCTCTTCCGCATCATGAACGAGATCGTCCGGGGAGGCGCGCTCGATCCGGCGTACGGTATCAACTTCATGCTGGACCAATGTCATAACATAGAGATGAGGATACCGGCCATCATCCGGTCGGTTCTCAACATCCAGGAGGCGACGGCCAAGGCGCTGCTGGTGGATCGGGACGCGCTCGCGCGGGCGCAGGCCGAGGGCGACGTCCTCGAGGCGAACGCGGTGCTGATGGACGCCTACGACACCGACGTGCGGCCACTGCTCGCGGAGGTGCGCTCGGACCTGGGGCTCGACCCCGATCCGGTGCGGGCCTATCTCCGCAGCGGCTACCAGGAGAAGATCGTCGCGGACCGGGTCGGCGGCCGGCAGGCCGGCTGGGGCGCGTGACCGGGCAGCGCTCACCGACGGGGTGGGAGGCGGTGCAGAGCCACCTGGCCGAAGTGACCCTCGGCGATTTCGGCGGTCACGTAGGTGCAGTACGGCTGGCGGCGGCGGTCCGTGGGGCTGCCCGGGTTGAGCAGCCGCAGTCCACCCGGGGTCGTCGTGTCCCAGGGGATGTGCGAGTGGCCGAAGATCAGGATGTCGGTGTCCGGGAAGGCCTGCGCGCAGCGCTGCTCCCGGCCCCTGGCGTCGCCGGTCTCGTGGATCACGGCGATCCGGACGCCGTCGAGCGTGGCCCGGGCGATCTCCGGGAGGCGGGCGCGCAGCGCCGGGCCGTCGTTGTTGCCGTAGCAGGCGATCAGGCGTTCGGCGCGCGCGGCGAGGGCATCGAGGGTCGCCTCGTCCACCCAGTCGCCCGCGTGCACCACCACGTCGGCCGCGTCGACGGCCGTCCACAGCTCCGCCGGCAGGTCGCGGGCGCGCTTCGGAACGTGGGTGTCGGTCGTGATCACCAGCCGCATGCGGCCACTGTAGGCGCCTCAGGGCGCCAGTTCGCCCGAGCCACGGGGGATCAGCGTCGTCGCAATGGTGATCTCGCGAGGCTCGCCGGCCCGGCCCTCGATGCGTTCGAAGAGGGCACGTGCCGCCGCGCGGCCCATCGCGGCCGGGTCCTCGGCGACCACCGTGAGCGCCGGCTCCAGGAGGTCGGCCAGGGGTAGGTCGTCGAAGCCGACGAGCGCGATCCGCCGGTGCAGGCCCTCGCGGCGCAGCGCTCGCAGCGCGCCCACGGTGAGCCGGTGCTCCGCAGCGAACAGCGCGGTCGGGGGCTCGGCGAGCGCCAGCAGGGCCGCGGTGGCGGCGGGTCCGCGGGCTTCCGGCACGGCGGCTTCGCAGGTCGGCAGGCCGGCCTCGCGCATCGCGTCCCGGTAGCCCTGGCGGCGGCTGCGGGCGGTGGCGAACCGGGGCGTGGCGCCGAGGAACGCGATCCGGCGGTGCCCGTGGCCGATCAGGTGGCGGGTGGCCGCCGCGGCACCGGAGCGGTTGGCGGCCAGGACGGTGTCCGCCCGATATCCGGTCGCGGGGCGGTTCACGAACACCACCGGCGTGCCGGGTTGCAGCTCACGGGCGAGGTAGCCCTGGTCCGGTGCGGCCGGCGCGAGGATGAGGCCGTCGGCGTGCCGGCGCGCGAAGGCGGTGGCGAGCTCCAGTTCCCGGTCCGGGTCGTCGTCCAGGCTGCCGCTCAGGACGTGTACGCCGCGCGGATGGGCCTCGTCCTCTACGGCGCGGTGCAGCAGCGCCGAGAACGGGTCGCCGGCGTCGTCGAGCAGCAGGCCGATCGTCCGGGTCCGCCGGTCGTTGCGGCGCAGCATGCTCGCGCCGAGGTTGGGGCGATAGCCGAGTGCGGCGACGGCGGCACGGACCCGGGCGGCCAGGGCCGGGTCCACCGTGGCCTCGCCGTTCACGACGCGGGACACGGTCTTGAGGCTGACGCCCGCGCGGCGGGCGACGTCGTTCATCGTGGGTCGCCCCATCTCTCCCCCACTTGATCACTGAAAGCAACGAACCGAGAACTCATTGTTGACAGTCGATGCCCCGAGTCGTCTACTGCAAGACAACGTTGTCTCTCGATTCCTGCTGAATCGATTTGGAGCAGACATGCGTGGCTCATTGCTGATCAAGAGACGTCTCACACCCGCGCTGGCCGCCGTGACCCTGGTGCTCGGCACGGCGGCCTGCGGCGGCGGTGGATCCGGTGGAGGCGACGACATCGTCGGCCTCATCACCAAGACCGATACGAACCCCTTCTTCGTCAAGATGAAGGAGGGCGCGCAGCAGGCCGCGACGCAGCAGGGCGTGGAACTGCAGTCGTTCGCCGGCAAGCAGGACGGCGACAACGAGGCCCAAGTGCAGGCCATCGAGAACCTCATGTCGTCGGGAGCCAAGGGCTTCCTCATCACGCCGAACGACTCCAAGGCGATCGTCCCGTCCATCGACAAGGCCCGGCAGCAGGGCATGCTCGTCATCGCCCTGGACACGCCCACCGATCCGGCCGACGCCGTCGATGCCACCTTCGCCACCGACAACTACCAGGCCGGCAAGCTCATCGGGCAGTGGGCCAAGGCCAAGTTCGACGCCGAGGGCAAGCAGGCGAAGATCGCCATGTTGGATCTCAACGCCAACCAGGTGTCCGTCGACGTCAAGCGCGACCAGGGGTTCCTCGACGGCTTCGGCATCCCGGTCGGCGATCCCAACCGTATCGGCGACGAGAGCGACCCGCGGATCGTCGGCCACGACGTGACCGACGGCGCCGAGGACGGCGGGCGTACGGCCATGGAGAACCTGCTGCAGAAGGACCCGTCGATCAACCTCGTCTACACGATCAACGAGCCCGCGGCGGCCGGGGCCTACCAGGCGCTGAAGGCCGCCGGCAGGGACAAGGACGTCACCATCGTCTCCGTCGACGGCGGTTGCCCCGGCGTCGACAACGTCGCGAAGGGCATCATCGGCGCGACCTCCATGCAGTTCCCGCTGAAGATGGCGGCGCTGGGCGTCGAGGCCGTGACCGCGTACGCCAAGGACGGCACCAAGCCCACCGCCACCGAGGGCAAGGACTTCGTCGACACCGGCGCCCAATTGATCACCGACGACCCGCAGACCGGCGTGGAGGCCAAGGACTCCGCGTGGGGCAAGCAGAACTGTTGGGGCTGACCATGGCAACCGCCACCGACCACACACCCGACTTCGACGTCAACCGGCACGACTCGCTCGGCCTGCGCGTCCAGCACGTCCTGCACGGCAACCCGGTCCTCGGCCCGCTCGCCGTCCTGATCGTCGCCGTCATCGCCTTCTCGCTGGTCAACACCCGCTTCTTCTCGGCCGCGAACCTGTCGCTGGTGCTGGCCCAGGTGACCGTCATCGCGACGCTCGCCCTCGGTCAGACGCTGGTGATCCTCACCGCCGGCATCGACCTGGCGGCCGGCGCCATCGCGGTCTTCTCGTCGGTCCTGATGGCGAGCTTCTGCACCGACCTCGGCATGCCCGGGATCCCGGCGCTGCTGCTGGGCTTCGCCTGCGGCACGGCGATGGGCGCCCTCAACGGAGCCCTGGTGACCCGGCTCAAACTGCCACCGTTCATTGTCACGCTCGGCACCCTGACCATCTTCTTCTCGCTGAACTCGGTGGTCTCCAAGAGCGAGACGGTCCGCGGCTCCGACATGCCGTCGATCATGACCTGGACCGGCACCACGATCCCGATCGGCGGCTTCCGGCTCACGTACGGATCGATCATCATGCTGGCGCTCTTCGGGTACTTCTTCTACGCGTTGCGCTCCACCGCCTGGGGCAAACACGTCTATGCGACCGGCGACGACATCGAAGCCGCCCGGCTCGCGGGCATCCGTACCAACCGGGTGCTGTTCTCGGTCTACACGCTCGCGGGGCTGCTCTACGCGATCGGCGGCTGGATCCTCATCGGCAGGTTGGCGTCGGCCAGCCCCAACGTCGGCGTGGACTACAACCTCGACTCCATCACCGCCGTCGTGCTCGGCGGCACGAGCCTCTTCGGCGGCCGCGGCGGCGTCCTCGGCACCCTCATCGGCGCCCTGATCGTCGGGGTCTTCCGCAACGGCCTCCAGCTCGCCGGCGTCGAGGTGGTCTGGCAGGGCTTCGCCATCGGCCTGCTCGTCCTCGTCGCGGTCTCCCTCGACCAGTGGATCAGGAAGGTGAAGACATGACCGCGAGCAGGCCCACTCCCGTCCTCGAGGCTCGCGGGCTCACCAAGCGCTACGGCCGGGTCACGGCGATCGAGAGCGGCGACCTGGAGCTCTACCCCGGCGAGATCCTCGCGGTGATCGGCGACAACGGCGCCGGCAAGTCGAGCCTGATCAAGGCGCTGTCCGGGGCGCTGATCCCGGACAGCGGGGAGATCTACCTCGACGGGCAGCGGGTCCATTTCCGCAACCCGATGGAGGCGCGCGAGGCCGGCATCGAGACCGTGTACCAGACCCTGGCCGTCGCGCCGGGCCTCGACATCGCCGACAACCTGTTCCTCGGGCGCGAGCAGCGCCGCACCGGCCCGCTCGGCACGATCTTCCGGATGCTCGACCGCGGGCACATGCGCTCCGAGGCCCGCCGGCACATGTCGGAGCTGGGCATCGGCACCCTGCAGAACATCGGCCAGGCGGTGGAGTCGCTCTCCGGCGGTCAGCGCCAGGCGGTGGCGGTCGCCCGGTCGGCGGCCTTCGGCAGCAGGGTGGTGATCCTCGACGAGCCGACGGCGGCGCTCGGCGTCAAGGAGGGCAACCGCGTCCTCCAGCTCATCCGCGACGTCCGGGACCGCGGCCTGCCGGTGATCCTGATCAGCCACAACATGCCGCACGTCTTCGAGGTGGCCGACCGCATCCACATCCAGCGCCTGGGCCGCCGAGCGACGGTGATCACCCCGAAGTCGCACTCCATGTCGGAGGCGGTCGCCATCATGACCGGCGCCTCCCCGCCGCCGCCCGCGGTGGCCTGAGCCGCCCGCGGTGGCCTGAGCCGTCCGCGGTGGCCTGAGCCGTCCGCGGAACGGGCCCGCCACCGGGCCCGTTCCGCGGATGAACTCAGACGCCCAGGTCGACGCTCGGGTAGAGCGGGAAGCCGGAGAGCAGCTCGCTGGCCTGCTTGCTGATCCGGTCGGCCACGGCGGCGTCCAGGTCGAACTTGGCCTTGGACGCGCCCGCCCTGGTCTGCGACAGGACCGTGTGCATCAGGTCGGCGATCTGGTCCATCTCCGCCGTGCCGAGGCCGCGGGTGGTCAGGGCCGGGGTGCCGACGCGGATGCCGGAGGTGTACCAGGCGCCGTTCGGATCCTGTGGGATCGAGTTGCGGTTGGTGACGATGCCGCTGTCCAGCAGCGCCTGCTCGGCCTGGCGGCCGGTCAGGCCGTACTTGTCGACGTCGACCAGCACGAGGTGGTTGTCGGTGCCGCCGCTGACCACCGTCGCGCCGCGCTTGATCAGGCCCTCGGCGAGTGCCTGGCTGTTGGCGACGATGCGCTGGGCGTAGTCGGCGAACTCCGGGCGCCGGGCCTCGGCAAAGGCGATCGCCTTGGCCGCCATGACGTGGCCGAGCGGCCCGCCGAGGACCATCGGGCAGCCGCGGTCGACCTGGTCGGCGAGCTCCGGCTGGCAGAACACCGCGCCGCCGCGGGGTCCGCGCAGGCTCTTGTGGGTCGTCGTGGTGGCGATGTGGGCGTGCTCGATCGGGTTGAAGTCGCCGGTGAAGACCTTGCCGGCGACCAGGCCCGCGAAGTGCGCCATGTCGACCATGAAGGTCGCGCCCACCTCGTCGGCGATCTCGCGCATGATCCGGAAGTTCACCTTGCGGGGATACGCCGAGTAGCCGCCCACGATGATCAGGGGCTTGAACTCGCGCGCCGACTCCCGCAGTGCGGCGTAGTCGATCTGGCCGGTGGCCGGGTCCACGCCGTAGCTGCGCTGGTCGAACATCTTGCCGGAGATGTTGGGGCGGAAGCCGTGGGTGAGGTGGCCGCCCGCGTCGAGCGACATGCCCAGCATGCGCTGGTTGCCGAACGCCTGCCGCAGCTCGGCCCACTCGGCGTCGGTGAGGTCGTTGACGTTGCGCTTCTGCACCTTCGCCAGCGCCGGGGCCTCGACCCGGTCGGCCAGCACGGCCCAGTAGGCGACGAGGTTGGCGTCGATGCCGGAGTGCGGCTGCACGTACGCGTACGGAGCGCCGAACAGCGCCTTGGCGTGCTCGACGGCGACCGACTCGACGGTGTCGACGTTCTGGCAGCCGGCGTAGAAGCGGCGGCCGATCGTGCCCTCGGCGTACTTGTCGGAAAGCCAGTTACCCATCGCCAGCAGCACGGCGGGGGACGCGTAGTTCTCGGACGCGATCAGCTTGAGGGACTCCCGCTGATCGTGCAGCTCCTTGGCGATCGCATCGGCGATCCGGGGCTCGACGGCGCGCACGGCGTCCAGCGCGGCGCGAAAAGCGGTCGATTCGGCGTTGAGCTCAGACATCGGACCTCCCTATCACAGGTGATGAGGCCCAGGCGCACGGCGGTCACCCCGAGTGGGTGGGACCGCTCCCCGATGGTCATCCATCTTCAACGCGCCAGTCACGGCCCGCCGACGAGCATACCGGCGACCGGCACGAAGGTCACATCCCGCCGGAGCTCAGGTGATCGCGAGGTGCACCAGCTCGGCGTCGCCCGGACGCCAGCCCTCGACCACCACGGCGACGTACCGCGCCCGGGCGCCCAGCGGGCCGTACACGCGGCCGTCCGGGGAGGCTTCCAGCCGGTGCGGCCGCCGCCGGCCGCGCGTCCAGGTGAGCCGCACCTTCGCGACGGCGGTCACCGAGCCGAGGTCGACCACCATGCGCCCCGCGGCGCCCGGCCGCCACGATGTCGCCGGGTCGCCGTCGACCGCGCGGTGCGGGGACGTCATTCCCGGGGGCAGCGGCGAGGTCGGGAAGGTCGTCCGGCCCCGGGCGAGGTCGGCGGTCGGCGTCACCGGGGCGCCCGGCACCGACACGCTGCGGGACTTGCCGGCGGGCACGCGTACGGTCTCCGACCAGGTCCCCTTGCGCAGCGTGACCACCGCCCGGCGCGTCGCCGGAGCGGTGACGGTGAGGTGATGGGAGTCCCTGACCAGGAACCGGGTGCCCGGCGGCGGGTCGCCGGCCAGGGTGAAGCGCGGCGGTTCCACCCGGGCGGTGCCGCCGTCCAGGCTGACCGTCCATTCGAGTCCCCACTTGGTGAGCACCTGCTCGCCGCGGTAGAGCGTGCGCCGGGCGGGAAGGCGTACGGTCACGTCCCGAGCCGCAGCCGCGGAGAGATTGAAGACGCTCAGGTGGCCGTCCGCGTCGCTGACCGAGAGCCCCTTCGCGGTCGGCAGCGTCCGGGCGGCGGCCCGGGCGAGGTTCGTGCGGCCGCCGGCGTACCCCTCGATGATCGGCGCCGGCGCGCGGACCTCGGTCGCCGTCACCGTGATCCGTCCGTCGCCGCCGTGGGTCACGATTCCGGCGCGCCCGTCGATGCCGACCCAGCGCGCGGCGGTGCGGGTCTGCGGGACCTCTGCCGCGTCTGTCCAGGTCACGCCGTCGGTCGAGGTCTGGATGGCGAACCTTCTGCCGTACGCGGCATCCCAGGCGATGCGGGCACCGGCGACCCGGACCGCCGAGCCGAGGTCCACGGCGATCCAACTGTCGGCCCGGCCGCGCTCCTCGGGTGCGACCGCCCAGCGGGTCTGCGGATTGCCGTCGGTGGCGTGGCGCGAGGGGCTGTAGGGGTCGCTCGAGGAGGCGGTCGGCATCGCGCCCTGGGCGAGGTCGGCGCCGGTCACGTCGAGGACCGCGAAGGACCAGAGGGCGTATCCGTCCGGAGTGGCCGGTTCGCGACCGAGCATGCGCACGTACCGGGCCTTGCGCGGGGTGAACGTGATGTCGCCGATCATCTCGTCGGGCAGCTCGGCCCGGCCGCCGGCGAACGTGAAGGTGCGGGCGCCGTCAAGCCCGGGGATGCCCGGCATGGCGAAGGTGAAGAGGGTGAGGCCGCCCTCGCCGGGCAGGCCGGTGCTGGCATAGACGACGGTGCCGGTCGGCAGCGTGGTGAAGCCCGCGTAGCCGCCGTTCACGGCGAGGACGGTCGCGGTCGCGTCGACGCCGTCGCGAATCTTCCGGTACGCCTTCGTCCAATGGCTCGACGGCGTGACCCTGGCGGGTAGGAACGCCGGGACGCGCGTGTCGACGAGCCAGTGGTCGTGGTTCGGCTGCCAGAGGAACGTGACGAAGTCCGGCTTGGTGACCGCCGCGGCGAAGGCGGTCGCCGACTGGTGCGCGGTGAGGCCGACGTCGCCGCCGAAGTCGCGGGTGCCGGCGGCGCGGCGGAAGAACTGCTCCCGGGTGACCGGCGGCACCGGCGTGGTGCGCAGCTTGTGAAAGAGGTACGCGATGGCAAGCTCGGCCCGCGCCTCGGGCTCGTGCTTCTCCTCGCCGCCGAACTTCGTGAGCCGGTATGCGGGGGCGAAGCGCAGGTACGGCATCAGGCGCTCGGCGAGATCCGCCTCGGCGCGCGCCGCGTCCCGGTCGCCCAGGACCTGGGCCAGGAACGCGAGCGGGAGGACGTCGCGGCCGTACAGGTGGTAGCGGTCCGCGGCCATCGGCTGCACCGGCTCGCCCGCGTCGCTGGCCAGCAACCGCAGGGTGCGCCAGAGCTGATCGCCGTTGGGCTGGCGGGTCAGCACCTCGGGAACCTTGCGGCCGGCGATCAGGAAGTGGATGGCCGCGCGGCCGGCCGTACGCCACAGCTCGGCCTGGTGGTGCGGATCGGCGGACTTGTGCCGCTCGACGATGAACGTGTCGTGCAGGTTGTGCGCGCTGCTGAGCCGGTCGATCCGCTCGCCGTCGAGCACCGTGGGGTTGGCCCGGTCGGCCTCCGGCAGGGCGCTGGCGTTGGTGGCCCAGAAACGCAGGCGCGCCCGCCAGGCCGCGGCGGACTGGGCGTCGGTGGTCCAGGCGATACCGGGCGCGAGGGCCTCCACCAGGACGCCCATCTCCGCGAGCTTGGTGTCGCCGCGCCATCCGCCGTCGGTGCCGTTGGGCCCCCAGTCGCCGCTCATCGGATCGTTCCCGGCGTTGAGCTGGTACGCGTACGCGGCCTGCCCCTCGGCGATCCGCTGCACGTTGCCCTGGGTGGCGGGGTCGAGATCGGTCCACAACAGCCGGGCGGCGAGCACGAGGTAGAGCTCGACGGTGGAGTCCCCGAGGAGCCGGCGCCCCCACTCGGTGCCGCCGGCAAGCTGGTTGGAGGCGGCACAGCGCTTGATCGTCGCGACCGTCCTGGCGCGCAGCGTCGCGGCGTCGACGCCGGCGAGCCGGGAGTCGTAGTCCTTCATACCCAGCAGGACCGCGTTGCCCAGCACGGCCGCGAAGCGGAAGTCGGCCGCCTTGTACGCGCCGATCGCGGGATCCCACTGCTCCTCGACCCACCGGGTGTGCACGTGCAACACCTCGCGGTAGATCTTCGCCACGGAGTCGCCCCGGGCCGGCGCCGCCACCGCCGGTGCGGACGCGACCGTGCCGGTCAGGCCGCCGATTCCGGCCAGCGCCAGCAATCGGCGGCGGGACAGAGCGAACACGGAGCCTCCCCGGCGAAACGAACAGGTTGCCTACCCTTCGCTTCGATGCCGAAGGCTGTCAAATCTGCCTGGTTCGAAGTTTTACTTGCTTGTTAAGTAATGCATCGATGAGACTGACCGTACCGTCCCCGCAATCGCGCCGTCCCCACACCGAGGCGCCGGCCCGGCATCCTCTCGCCGGCCGGCGCCCCGGTGGGCGCGCCCTACGACGTCGTCATTTCGCCGACCCGGGTTCGGCCATGCGGCGATGCATCTCCGCCGTGGCCCGGTCCGGCATCACCCTGGCCATGGCGCCCTGCGCCCTGGTCTTCAGCGAACCGGCGACGACCTTCTCCTCGCCCTTCATCAGGGCCTCGAAGCCCATCTCGGCCACCAGCGCCGGGTCGTCCTTCTCGCTCGCCCCGACCCTGGTGTCGAGCATGTCGGCGCGATCGAAGAAGTTCGTCTCGGTGGGTCCGGGCATCAGCGAGGTGACGGTGACTCCGGTGTCCTTCAGCTCGGCGCGCAGGGCCTCCGCGAAGGACTGCACGAAGGACTTGGACGCGTTGTAGACGGCCTGGTAGGTCCCCGGCATCATCGACGCGATCGACGAGGTGAACAGCACCCTGCCTTCCCCGCGCGCGACCATGTCGGGAAGCACCCGCTTGGCGAGGTGCACCGTCGAGGTGACGTTCACATCGATGATGTTCAGCTCTTCCCGCAGGTCGGTGTCGCGGGTGAAGTCGCCGCCCAGGCCCCGGCCGGCGTTCAGGGTGACGGCGTCGACCGGGCGGCCGGCCGCGCGGATCTCCGCGTACAGCTTCTCCACGCCGTCGTACGTGGCCAGGTCGGCCCGGACGGCGGCGACCTGGTTCTGCGCGTCGCGGCGCAGGTCGGCGGCCGCCTGCTCGATTTCGTCGTCCTCCGCGGTGATCAGCAGGTCGTACCCGTGGTCGGCGAACTGCCGGGCCAGCTCGTAGCCGATGCCGCTGGACGCCCCGGTGACCACCGCGAACTTGCGGCCGGTGGGTGTCGTCATCAGTCGAACCTCCTCGTCGTCTCCCCTGGTGTGCCCGCGGGCAGACGGGCTAACCGGGAATATCCGGCCCGGCACCGGGCCATCGGGGATGCGAGGGCCACCACAAGAGCCGGAGGAAGGCATGCGCGCGCCGACTCGGCAGTCAGGTGGACCGGATGGGCGCGCTGCGCACCGCCTTCGCGGCGGTCCGCCGGTCCGGCACGGTGTCGATCATCGGTGTGTAGGGCGGCCAGGCCGACCCGTCCCGATGTTCGACCTCTTCGACAAAGGCGTGACCCTGCGGATGGGCCAGCGCACGTCAGGCGGTGGCCCGACGAGGTCCTGCCGCTGCTCACCGGCGACGACGACCCGTTGGGCGTCGACGACCTGGTCACCCACCGGCTGCCGCTCGAGGAGGCACCGCACACCTACGAGATCTTCAAGTAGAAGGCGGAGGACGGGTGCATCAAGGGTCGTGCTCAAGCCCTGAAAGGCGACCAGAGTACCACCCAGTTAGGGGTCACTCACCTAAAGTGACTCATACTTTCGGCTAGTCTTCGGTGGACCGGTCGGCTAAGGTCGTCATAACCGAACGGCCAGCATGCGCGGGTACGGAGGGTCTCATCGACCGCCGTGCCCGCGGATCTATAGCGACACCCGCAGGTGCTCAGGGAGGACCACGGAATGACTGTGACCCAGTCGGCCCCGTCGACCACGACGTCGACCACGATCAGCGAGGCGCCGCAGGACAGCGCCGCAGATCTCCTCAACGCGATGGCCGCGATGCCTGCCGGTCACCCGTCCCGCGCGTCGCTGCGGGACCGGGCGATCGAGGCCTGGCTACCCCTGGCCCGCCACCTCGCCCACCGCTACTCCGGCCGCGGCGAACCCACCGACGACCTCATCCAGACCGCCACCGTCGGCCTCATCAAAGCCGTCGACAAGTTCGACCCCACCCGCGGCGTCGACTTCGCCGGCTACGCCATCCCCACCATCATCGGCGAGATCAAACGCCACTTCCGCGACCGCACCTGGTCCGTCCGCGTCCCCCGCCGCCTCCAGGAACTCCGCCTGGCCATCACCGAAGCCAACGCCACCCTCACCCACACCCTCGGCCGATCCCCGACCGTCGCCGACATCGCCACCCACCTCGGCGTCACCGAGGAAGACGTCCTCGAAGGCCTCGAAGGCGCCCGCGCCTACAACGCCACCAGCCTCTCCACCCCGATCAGCGCCGACGGCACCACCGAACTCGGCGACACCCTCGGCAGCGAGGACCACGAATACGAACTCGCCGAAACCCGCGTCGCCCTCGGCCCCGCCCTGGCCACCCTCGACCCCCGCGAACAGAAGATCCTCACCCTGCGCTTCTACGGCAACCTCACCCAGTCCCAGATCGCCGACCAGATCGGCATCTCCCAGATGCACGTCAGCCGCCTGCTCACGAAGGCCCTGACCAAGCTGCGCACCCAGCTCGTGACGGACGGCATCTGAGCCCCGCACCAAGGAACGCCGGCCCGGTTCGGGCCGGCGTTCCTGCGTCTGGAGCAACCACGCTCTCCCGGAGTGCCGCCCCGGCGCACCCTGATCGCTAGGGTCCGCACAGGCATGCCCCCGATCGTCGAAGTCGTCACCACACCGCTTCGATCCTCGGGAGATCCGCCCATGCGTCAGCGTCACCTCTCCGCAGTCCTCACCGCCGTCGTCGGCGTCGCCCTGGCCGCACCGGCTCAGGCCGTCCCCGCCGGGCCCTCACCGTTGACGGCAGGGTGGCCGCCCTCGCCGGCCTGGTCGCGGGTACGACCGTTCAGGTGACCGGCACGGAGACGTGAGCGGACGGACGGTCACCAGGGTCGAGGCCCGCTCGGTGGTGACGGCGAAGAAGCCCGCCACCACCTCCAAGAAGAGCAAGAGCAACAAGCGGCCAGGCGTCAGCGCCGCGGCGCGGAGAGGGCCCGGCCGGCGACGCCGGCGCCCGGCCCGTACGCGGTGAGGAACTTGTCGCGGAACTGGTCCATCCGCCACACCGGGGCGTCGGGCGCGGGCTTGAGTCCGTCGGTCCAGTTCCAGCCGGCCACCCGGTCGAGCACGGCCTTGTCCTTGGCGACGACGGTGATCGGCACGTCGCGGCTCGCCCCGTCGCCGACCACGATCGGGGCCGGCTGGTGGTCGCCGAGGAACACCATGACGGTGTTCTCGTCGCCGAACTTCTCCAGGTACGAGATGAGCGTCGTCAACGTGTACTGGATCGAGCGGCTGTACTCGCGCTTGATCTTGGCCGGGTCCTTCCAGATCGAACCGGACCTCTTCCCGTCCTTCTTGATCTGCTCGTAGACGGCACCGTCGCCGACGTCGTCCCAGTCGATGAAGTTCGGGATCGGCGCCCACGGGGTGTGGCTGGACACCAGCGGCATCTCCACGAACAACGGCGCGTGGGCAGGGCCGTGCACGTTCTTCTGGAACCAGGAGAGCGTGTACTGGTCCGGCTGCGGCGACCAGCCGAACTTCGGACCGACGTAGCCGGTGTTACGGGAGTCGTAAACCCGGTTGTAGCCGTAGAAGGCGCCCTCCGGCCAGGCATATTTCGCACCCGGCATCACACTGATGGTGTCGTAGCCGGCCCGCTTGGACAGGCTGGTCAGCGTCAGCCGCTCGCTGGCGGTCAGATTGCGGTACCGCTGCTGGTTATTGATCCACAGGCCGGAGAGCAACGTCGCGTGGGCCAGCCAGCTTCCGCCGCCCGCCGTCGGCGAGGTGAGCCAGCCGCTCTTGGCCGCATAGCCCGCCTTGGCCAGCTCGGCCCCGCCCTCGTCCAGCACCTTCACCGTGCCCGGGGCCAGCACCGGATCCTCGATCGCCGACCGGCCGTAACTCTCCACGAAGGTGACGAAGAGGTCCTTGCCCCGCAGAGCAGTCAGCAGTTGATCCGGCGGCGTCGCCGCGAAGGCGTCGACCGTCACCTCGCGGGCGAAGTTCTCCTCGTCCTGCAACCCGGCCTGCACCGCGACCACCCGGTCCCAGGCGTACATGACGCTGGCGCGCGACGCCACCGGGATCGGCTCGAAGATCTGAACACCCAGCACGAGCAGGACCACCCACACGGCGATACCGGCGACCGACGTCCGCGCGCTCACCGTGCGATGCCGCTCGGCCACCTTGGCAACCCGCAGAGCGGCACGAGTCATCAGCACGAGCACCGTCACGATCAGCACGACGATCCCGGCCACGGTACCGAGCGCCGCCGCCTGCCCGGCAGAGTCCCGGACGAACGAGTACGCGTCGTCGAGCAACTCCCAGTCGAGTACCAGGTCGAACGGGCGGGACAGCACCTTGTTGAAGCCCATGTCGACGGCCTTCTCGACGGTCAACAGGCCCAATCCGGCCCCGAACGCGCCGGCCCCGATCCGCTTCCACCGGCCACGCAACAAAAGCACGACGCCGATAGCGAGGAATCCCTCGATCGGCAGCCGCACATACGTGCCGGGCCGCGCCAGCCGGCCGACCACATTCGGCATGATCAGCGCCGCGAAGATCAGCACGAGAGCGCCGGCAGTCAACACCCGGCTGCAGACCCGACGCAGACGACTGGACGGCGAGGACGTCTCGTTCCGCTGCGACTCCGCGTCCGAGTCCTGCACCGCCGGCACCGTGGCCGCGCCCCGCCGAAAGCGGGAAACCAGCACAGCGCGCAGTGAAACAGACAAAACGAGGTCCTCCTCCTCCGACATTCCCAACGGAGGAACGGATCTCGCGCGGCGCCAGTTCAATCCCCCGCGCCGAAGCCGCGAAATCCACACGTTATCCACAGGTGCTTCGGACCGTTTCGGTGGATTTCGGGGAGGGCCAGGGTGTCGCGGCTGGATACGGTGGGAGCCGGGGACGCCGCCCCGCCGCCGACGACGGGAGTCCTCCGAGCCCATGCCACCGACCGCAGACCTGCCCGAATTCCTGCAAGGGGTGGCTCCGATCCTCGACCAGTGGGGCTACCTCGCCCTGGCCGGCGTCATCGGTGTGGAGAGCTTCGGCGTACCCGCGCCCGGGCAGACGTTGATGATCGCGGCGGCGATCTACTCGAACTGGGGCAGGCTCGATATCTTCGCGGTGGCGGCCGTCTGCTTCGTGGCGGCGGTGCTGGGCGACAACATCGGCTACTGGATCGGCGTCCGCGGCGGTCGCAAGGCCGTGCACCGCTTCGGCAAGTACATCTTCATCACCCCCCACCGCCTGGAGAAGGCGGAGCGCTTCTTCGCCCGCCGCGGCAACCGGATCGTCGTCGTGGCCCGCTTCATCGACGGCCTGCGCCAGCTCAACGGCGTGATCGCCGGCATCACGGCGATGCCCTGGAAGCAGTTCCTGCTCTACAACTCGATCGGCGCGGCGCTCTGGGTCGGCTGCTGGACGACGGTCGCCTACCTGCTCGGCAACCACCTGGTGGCGATCGTCGAGCAGGCCGACCGATACAAGTGGTGGGTGATCGCCACGGTGGTCCTCGCCGTCGGCACGTACGTCGTCGTGCACGTCCGCCGCCGCCGGAACCGCGACGCCGCTGCGGTCGAGGAGGAATCCCAGGCTTGACCGTCACCCCTCCGGGTACCGCTGAGGTGACACCGGAGGGAGTGATACGTGTGACTGCCACAGCCAAGCCACTGGACCGCCGCCGCGACCGGGCGGCCGCCACCGGCGACGCCGCCGAGAAGGCCCGGGCGGCGGTCGCCGACATCGACGACCAGCTCAAGACGATCGCGGATCTGACCGCGCAGCAACGGGAGTCGCTGCGCCGGGCCACCGACGAGGCGGCGCGGCTGAAGCGCTCGCTGAAGGCCGCCGCGCAGCGCCGCGCCGAGCTGGTCAAGGACCGCAAGAAGGCGGTCGTCCGGGCGGAGAAGGCCCGTGCGAAGGCGCGGACGGCCGAGGCCAAGTACGACAAGGAGGTGCTGGCCGACCTCGTCCACCGGGAGAAGGAACGGGACCGCGCGTCGCACCCGGACACCGGCGACCTCACCTGAGGCGGCGGGAGCTTCATCGTCGGCTGTTCGCCCCCGGCCGTGGTCCACGGCGCATCGTGCCGCCGGGCGGGCAAATCGAACAGCCACCGCCCCCCGGCGGCCTCGAACCGGGCCAAGGAATTCCCGACGTCGGGGGGATAATCGACCGATGACCACGATGGAGCGGTTCGCGTTCGCCGGGCGTACGTGTGTGATCACCGGGGCGGCGAGCGGCATCGGCGCCGCGCTCGCGCTCGACCTGGCCAAGCGGCGCGCCGTGCTCGCGCTGGTGGACAAGGATGCCGACGGATTGGCGCGGATCGCCGACCTGGCCCGCCGGACCGGCGCCAAGGACGTCAGCACCCACGTCGTCGACCTCGGCGACGGGGGCGACCGCGTGGATCTGGCGACCGAGGTGGCCGCCCGGCACGGCGGCACCGATCTGCTCGTCAACAATGCCGGGGTCGCCCTGAGCGGCACCTTCGAGCAGGTCGACATGAAGGACTTCGACTGGCTCATGGAGATCAACCTGCACGCGGTGGTGCGGATGACCAAGGCGTTCCTGCCGCAGTTGCTCAGCCACCCGGGCTCGCACGTGGTCAACGTCTCCAGCCTCTTCGGCCTGCTCGCCCCGCCGGCGCAGGTGGCGTACGCGACCAGCAAGTTCGGCGTCCGCGGCTTCTCCGAGGCGCTGCGCCACGAGCTCTCCGGACGGGTCGGCGTGACGGTCGTGCACCCCGGCGGCGTACGCACCAACATCGCCATGAGCGCGCGGATCAGCGGGCCCGACGTCGACGGCGAGCAGGCGGCGCAGCTCCGCCAGTTCACCGAGAAGGCGCTGACCCTGCCGCCGGAGGAGGCGGCCCGGCAGATCATCGCGGCGGTGCAGGCCCGCAAGCCCCGGCTGGTGATCACCGGAATCGCGAAGATCGCCGACCTGCTGGTCCGGATCGCTCCGGGACGCTACTGGGCCTTCTTCGCGCGCGGGATCCGCAAACAGGGCTTCTGAGTCGCTCGTCAGGGCCGTGTCGGCGCCGTGTCGGCGCCATGTCGGCGGGTGACCGCAGGCTGTGCCCATGACCGCAGATCTCGTGATCGAGGCCGAGGGCCTCGTCAAGCACTTCGGTGCGACCAAGGCGTTGCAGGGGGTCGATCTCGCCGTGCTCCGGGGCACGGTGCTCGGCGTGCTCGGCCCCAACGGCGCCGGGAAGACCACCGCCGTCCGGGTGCTCTCCACCCTGCTGGTGCCGGACGCCGGCAGCGCCCGGATCGGCGGCTTCGACGTCGTCCGCGATGCCGAGCGGGTGCGCCAGGCGATCGGTCTCACCGGCCAGTACGCGTCCGTCGACGAGGACCTCACCGGCCGGCAGAACCTCGAGCTCTTCGGCACCCTGCTCGATCTGGGCCGGGCCGGCGCGCGGCGCCGGGCCGCCGAGCTGCTCGAGTGGTTCGACCTGACCGGGGCGGCGGACCGGCCGGCCAAGACCTATTCCGGTGGCATGCGGCGGCGCCTCGACCTGGCCGCGAGCCTGGTCGGCTCCCCCGACGTCATCTTCCTGGACGAGCCCACGACCGGGCTCGACCCGGCCAAGCGCGAGGACATGTGGGAGGTGGTGCGCACCCTCGTCGCCGACGGCGCGACAGTGCTGCTCACCACCCAGTACCTGGAGGAGGCCGACGCGCTCGCCGACGCGATCACCGTGATCGACCACGGCAGGGTCATCGCCCACGACACCCCGGACGGCCTCAAGCGGGTGGTCGGCGGCCAGACCCTGGAGATACGCCCGGCGCTCCCGGCGGACCTGCCGCGGACCGCGGCGATCCTCTCCGAGGTCTCGTCGGGTGCGGTGGCCGACGAGATCCGCAAGGGCGTGCTCGCCGTGCCGGTCGCGGACGACGCCGCGATGACGGAGGCGGTCGCGCGGCTGGCGTGCGCCGGCGTCGCCGTCACCGAGCTGTCCCTGCACCTGCCGAGCCTGGACGAGGTGTTCTTCACGCTCACCGGGGCCACCCACACGGAGGTCGCGGCATGACGACGCTCGTCGAGAGGACCCGTACGCCGATCCGGCCGGCGGCGCCACAGCGGCGACCGTGGCGGCTCGTACGCCATTCGCTGGCGCTGGCGAAGCGCAGTCTGATCAAGACGCGGCGCACGCCGGAGGCGCTCATCGACGTCACCCTGCAACCGGCGTTGTTCCTGGTCATCTTCGTCTACGTCTTCGGCGGCGCGGTCGCCGGCTCGACCCACGAGTACCTGCAGTTCCTGCTGCCCGGCATCCTGGCGCAGACGATCGCCACCGGCTGCATCGCGATCGGCGTCAACCTCAACTCGGACCTGCAGAAGGGCATCTTCGACCGGTTCCGCTCGCTGCCGGTGCCCCGATCGGCGCCGCTCGTCGGCGCGGTGCTCGGTGACGTCGTCCGCTACCTGATCGTCACGCTGGTGACGCTGGCGATGGGCTACGTCATGGGCTTCCGGATCACCACCGATCCGCTCAGCGCGGTCGCCGGCTGTCTGCTCGCGGTGCTGTTCGCGCTGTGCCTGAGCTGGTTGCCGGTCTTCGTGGCGATGAGGGTACGCACGCCCGGCGCCGTGCAGGGCGTCATGTTCGCGCTCATCATGCCGCTGAGCTTCGCCTCGAACGTCTTCGTGGCCGCCGAGACGCTGCCCGGCTGGATGCAGGCCTTCACCGACGTGAACCCGATGACCCATCTCGTCGGGGCGGTCCGGGGGTTGTTCGTCGGCACCCCGCTGGGCGCTCACGTGTGGTGGACGCTCGCCTGGTGCGCCGGATTCGTGGTGTGCTTCATGCCGCTGGCGCTCCGGGCGTACCGGAAGAAGGTGTGAGCAGCCGGTCCATCAGGTTCTGGATCTGCGTGACCGTGGCCGCGACGGGCTCGTCGCGATGAGCGGCGAGCAGGCTACGACGGAGGTCCTCGGTCCCGAGGGCCTCCGTCAACCGTCCGTTGTGGCCCGGCGGGAGCATCATGCTCATCGAGGCGCCTACCCGCATGGCACGCGCCCACAGTTCGCGGGTCTGCTCCTGGTCACCGCGGTGGGCGGCGAGCACGGCACCGCCGAGGGCCCACGCACCCACGAGCGGGGTGTCGTTGGCGGCCAGCACCTCGTCGCGGACCAACGCCAGCAGGGTGACGCCCCGGACCTGCGCCTCCCCGGCCGGACGCTCGTCAGCCGCCATCACGTGCAGCACCGCCGCCGCCACCCGGAACACCACCCGGTGCTGCGTCATGGCCACGGCGAACTCCGTACACGCCTGGGCCACCGCATCGGCACACGCGACGACCTCCTCGAAGTCACCCCGCTCCCACGCGAGATGGGCCAGCCCCAGGCACGCCTGCGCCACGTCGCCCGGGTCGGCCTGCGCCGATGCCGCCGTCTCGCGCAACCGGCCCTCGGCCTCGGCGTCGCCCTCCAACGCCCGCCGGGCGTCGAGCAGAACCCGGATCGACCGGGCATCCTGGGCCGCGCCGAGCAACTCCATGTGCCGCACGCTGCGCCCCAGCCACTCCACGGCGGTGTCCCGCCCGGCGCCGAAGGCGTGACCCACGGCCTGGGCGGTCATGGCCATTCCCCAGTGGTCGCCCACCGTCTCGAAGAGTGCGTACGCCGCCTCGGCGTCCCCGATGGAGTCCTCCGGCATGCCGCCGTGCTCCCGCAGCACCGCCCGGGTGAAGAGACCCAGCGCACGCACGTAAGGGTCCGGATGGGCGATGAGCGTCTCGGCGCCGCGCAGGGTCTGCTCCGGCGCGAACCGGTCGAACCCCGGCAGCGCCTCGGCCAGCGCCGTGTGCCGCGGAGAGACCTCGGCGGGCCGCTCCCGGGCCAGGACGCGCAGCGCCCGCCCGGCGAGCACCATCAGCCGGGCCGGGCCGGTGATCGAGCCGTTGGTCCGGGCCAGCAGGCAGAGCCGGGCGAGCCGGTCCGCGTCCGGCAGCGGCTTTCCGCTCGCCCGGCCGCACAGCACGGCCGAGGCGCTCCGTGCCGCGGGATCGTCGGCGTGCAGCACCAGGCGGCTCCACACCGACACCTCCACGTGCAGGCCGCGGACGGTCCAGAGCTGGAACAGGGCGGCGGCCACGTCCACGGTGGCCGGTTCGTCGTCGTGCGCAAGGCTCCAGCGCAGCGCCGCGAGGAAGTTCTCCTGCTCGCGGGCGGACTCGGCGAGTGCGCCGAGCTGGCGCGGTCCGATCTGGTCGGCGCCGAGCGCGACCGCCCGCCGCCGGGCCCACGCGACCAGGCCGGTCATCGCGGCGGTGCGGTCGCCGAGGCGAGCCTCCCCGTACTCGCGGACCGTCTCCAGCATCCGCCAGCGCGGCGGACCGCTGTCACCGTCGTCGAGAATGAGCAGCGACTGCTCCACCAGGGCGGCCAGGCCACGGCGGACGTCCGGCACCCCCGCGACGGCGGCCGCGGCCTCGGCGGTGAACGGCGCCGGGATCACCGCGAGCCGCTGCAGCAGCTCTCGGTCGTCCGGCGCGAGCAGCTCCCGGCTCCAGTCGACCATCGCCCACAGGCTGGCATGCCGCTCGGGCAGGCCGCGCAACGCGTCGTCGAGCAGGGCGAACCGGTCGGCGAGGCCGGCCAGCACGTCGTCGATGGGCATGTGGCGCAGCCGGGCCGCGGCGAGCTCCAGGGCGAGCGGCAGGTTGTCGAGCCGGTCGCAGAGGGCGAGCGCCCGCTCGGTATCCCAGGTCACCGCGGCGCCGCCGGCCCGGGCGCGGGCTTGGAGCAGGTCCAGTGCCTCGGCGTCGGGCAGTGCCGGAAGCCGGTGCACCAGCTCGCCCGCGAGCCCGAGCGGTGCCCGGCTGGTCGCCAGCACCGCCAGCTCCGGGGACGCGGCGCCGAGCAGGTCGGCGACGACGGCCGCCGCGGCGTCGAGAAGGTGCTCGCAGTTGTCGAGCACCACCAGGCCGTCCAGCTCGGGGACGACCGCGCGCAGCCGCTCCTCGGGGCTCAGCACCCGGCGCTCCCCGGACAGGGCCGACGCGGCCGTGGCCGTCTCGGCGCCGCCGAGCGCGGCGAGGACCACCGGCAGCACCTCCTCCGGGGTGCGTACGCCGGCCAGCTCGATGACGCGTACGGCACCCGGCACCCGGCGGGCAACCTCGGCGGCGAGCCGTGTCTTGCCCGCGCCCCCGGTCGCCACGACGGTCACCAGCGGCACCTCGGCGAGGCTCCGCACCACGGCCGCCACGTCGGAGTCCCGTCCGACGAGGACGGTCCCCGGGCGTCGCCAGGAGGCCGGCATGACGATCCGCGCCGGGCGGCGGGGCGCGCTGCGCGGCTTCAGTTCGCCGCGCAGCAGCGCAAGCCGCACCTCGGCGATGATCGGGGACGGGTCGGTGCCGTACCGATCGGCGAGCTCGGCGCGGAGCCGCTCGACGACCTCCAGCGCCTCGGCGTCGCGCCCCTGCGCGGCCAGGATCCGCACCAGCAACGCCGCGGCCGGCTCGTCGGGCGGGGTACGCGCGACCAGCAGCCGCAGGTCGCCGTCATGCTCGCCGGAACCACACCCGGCAAGCGCCGCCTCGGCGCCCACCGCGGCGACCTCGCCGAACAGCCGGGCGACTTCGACGTCGCTCAGATCGGGCACGGCCGGGAACAGGGCGCGGGCGGCATCCGCCTCGCGCCGGGCGAGTGGGAGGTCGCCGTCGCGCAGCGCTGCCCGGGCCCGGCCGGCCAGATCCCGCGCGGCCACGGCATCGTTCTCCACCCGGTCCCCGGGAACGCGGTAACCGCCGGGAACGGCGGTGACCTCCAGTCCCAGCCGTCGGGCGCGGGAGATCAGCGCCTGCACCGCACCCGCGGAATCCTCCGGCGGGTCGCCGCGCCAGACGGCATCGACCAGCGCGCCGGTCGAGACCGTGCGCCCGCGCGCACCGACAAGCTCACGAATCACCGCGGCAAGGCGTTCGCCCCGGACGGGCTGCCCGTCGACGGCCAGCGGGCCGAGCGTGGTGATCCGCACCCGCCCATTGTGCGGTCCCCTGTCCCACCCTCCTCCGCCGGGCACGTCCCGGCCGCCTCGGCGCCTCGCCCCTCAGCGCGCCCCGGGCGTCCGACGTCGCGATCATGTCGCTGGGCCTGTCCACCGAGCGCCACAGTCCGCCGGCCCGCCTCGCTCACCAGACACTCACCGACGTCGAACACCACCGCACGGGACACGGCGCCGGGCTCATCTGGGCAGCCGCCGCGCGACGCGGCTGAAGAGCGCTGGCAACGGATAGACCGGTAGGGTCCCGGGTCAGCGATTCAGGACGGGGGCGTCGCGTGGGCGGCAGAGTCGGCAGATGGTTGCGGCGGGTAGGCCCGGTGCATATGGCGGCGATCGGCGTAGCCCTGGTGGCGCTGCTGTTGATCTGGCCGATCGGGATCAGGACGGGCGGGGGCGACCATGCGACTCCCCGCATCTGCGGCAACGCGTTCGCCGGCGACGTGAGCCAGTGGCACAACGACGGGGACGGTCCGTACCGGGACCTGGCGTACCAGGCTTGCACCACCCGGCGGGTCGACCAGGTCGCGATGGCCGTCGGCGTTCTGGCCGCCACCGTGCTGGGCGTGACCGTGCTGCTGGCACGGGCGCGGCGCCCGACGGATCCAGCCGAGCGGGCAGCGTCCGAGCGGTAGGGGAACGGCGCTGGCGGGTCAGCCGAAGGATGCGTACCGTTTACGGTTCTGGCCGCCGATCATGGTGAAGTCGCCGCCCGCGCCGATGGCGCCGCGGTTGCGGTCGACGGCGAGTGTGCGTACTCCGATGACGCCGTTGGCCTGGGGGGCCCAGCCGGTCAGCGTGCCGCGGCCGGTGATCGCCGCGAGCTTGACCCGGGAGACCGAGCCGTCGGTGCAGGCGCCCTGCGCGCCGTTCTTGGGCGTCGTGCAGGCCCGGTCGAAGTGGCCTCCCACGTAGATCGTCCCGCCCAGGGAGGCGACCGCCGTCGCGTCGCCGTCGAAGACCCGCTGCCAGCGCAACGCGCCGCCGGTGGTGTACGCGAGCACCCGTCCACCCTGGCCGCCGGTGGCCGCGTACACCCCGGCGGAGTCGAGGGTGATGGAGTTGACCTGGGCGTTCGCGGAGGGTCGGAAGCCGCGGTCCACCGCGCCGCCGGTGGGTGTGACGGCCGCGATGCGCAGTGTGCCGCTGACGCCGCCGACCTGGTGGAACGAGCCGCCGAGGTAGACCCGGCTGCCGGTGACCGCGAGCGCGTGCACGGCGTCGTCGGCGCCCGGCCGCCAGTTGCCGTCGAGGCTTCCGCTGGACAGGGAGAACGCGGCGGCGTTGCGGCGGGGGTGGCCGTCGACGCTGGTGAAGCTGCCGCCGGCGTAGAGGCGGCCGTTCCCGACGGCGAGGGCGTACGGAGCGCCGCTCACCCGGTGCGCGAAGGAGCCGACCGCTCCGGACACCGCGTCGATGCGGGCCAGGTTGTCCCGTGACCGTCCGGCGACGCTGGTGAAGCTGCCGCCCGCGTACACCGAGGAACCGTAGACGGCGAGGGCGCGCACCGTGCCGTTGGCCGAGGGCGACCAGTTCAGCAGCGCACCGGAACTCGCGTCGAAGGCGGCGAGGCGGGCTCGCGCGTAGTTCCGGCCGCCCCAGGCGACTCCGGTGAACGACCCGCCGACGTAGACGGTGCCACCGCGGTGCGCGATGGCGTACACGGAACCGTTGAACAGAGGTGCCTTGTCCGGGCTGGTGCTGACCGCGATGGCGGGCGCGGCGCCGGAGGCGGCGACGAGGGTGGCGGCGGCGGTCGTCAGCAGGGCGCGACGCGCAAAGTGGATGAAACGCACATTTCAATCAACCATCCCGGCTGTGGGAAAGTCGCGCCGCCGCGCCGTCACGGTCCTTCGGGAGCGAAGCGACCGGCATCTCCCGCCGCGGCTCGACGGTGCGCAGCCCCAGCACCGCCAGCCACTCCGCGAGCTGCCGGTGCAGGGCGTCCGGCCCGGCGAGGTCCCCCTGGGTGACCGGCCACTCGGCCGGGTGGACCACCATCGCCTCGGTCTGCCACCCACCGAGTCCGCCGTGCGAGCCCACCAGCTCTTCGAACGCCGCCACCTCGTCGGTCACCGGGTCGACGGCGCTGATCACCACGAGGTCCCCGACGTGCGCCGCCTGCTGGTGGCGCAGCAGGTCGGTGCGGGCCCGCGGACCGTACGGCAGCAGCGGGTCCTGCCCCTCGACCGTGCCGTCCACCAGCCGGTGCGAGCCGGCCGGACCGTACGCCACCGGGCCGTCGTCCTCGCGCACGACCACCAGACCGACGCCCGGATGCCCGGCGAGGCCGTCGACGAGCTGGGGGTAGATCGCGTCGATGCGGTCCCGGCCGAGCCGTCCGGCGTGCCGGGTCAGGTAGATCAAAGCGAGGTTGCCCGAGGAGACGACCAGCACCGGCGCGATCGGCGGGTGCGGGAAATCCGGCTCCTTGGTGGCCTCCTCCTCGGCCGGGACGCTCGGCGCGTCGGTCTGATCCGGTGCGGAGAACCGGGCGACCGCCTCCTCGAGGGTCTCGCCGTAGCGCTGCCGGAACGTCGCACCCTGGCTCTGCCCGTGGTCCGAGAGCACGACGATCCGGTACGCGCGCGCCGCCTCGCGCCCCAGCCGTTCCAGCACGCCGAGCATCCGGTCCAGGCTCTCGAGCTGCCGCATCGACTCGGGCCGGGCCGGGCCGGCGTGGTGGGCCACCTCGTCGTAGTCGACCAGGTCGCAGTAGACCACCGGCGCGCCCCGGGCCATCTGCTCGGCGATCAGCGAGACGTTGACGTCGCGCAGCAGCATCGAGGCCGGCCGCAGCGCCAGGAAGGCGCCGGAGCGGCTGACCCGCGGCTCGAGGTTGCGCCGGCGCTGCAGCCGGGCCTGGTGCAGCTCGGTGATGACCTCGCCGACCCCGAGCACCAGCGCGCGGGTGAAGCCGAACGGGCTGGCCATGAACGCCGCCCAGCCGCGGGCCGAGCGCCCGGGCAGGGCCGCGTGGCTCACCGTGAGCAGGTTGATGGCGGCGTCGCCGGAGAAGGCGTTGCCGATGCTGACCCCACCCTCGTGCAGCAGCCCCCGGCCGTCGGAGAGGCGCTGCTCGATCACGGCCGCGTCGCGGGGACGGTTGGAGACCATCAGCCGGCCGGTGTCCTTCTCGAACCAGCGGAACGCGGGAATCTGCCGGGAGGCGCCGTGCAGGATGCCCGCCTGCGCGGCCGGGGTGGTCGAGGGCAGGCCGGTGTGCCAGCCGCGCATCGTGTGGGTGCCCGTACGCAGCCAGCGGCCGATGGTCGGCAGGTTGCCGGCGCGGACGGCCCAGCGCAGCACCGGCTCGCTGACCCCGTCGAGCTGGACGACGAGCAGGCCGGGCTCGGTGCCGGGCCGGGGACGGCGCAGGTCGAGGAGCGGACCGCCGTCCTGCCGGGCCTGGCGCCGCCGGATGCCGCGCATGAGCCGCTTCGACTCGGCGAGGAAGGTGTCCTCGGTGCCGCTGTCCATCATCCAGTCGAAGATCGCGGCGCACACCACGGCGAGCAGCGCGGCGAAGCCGACGGTGGGCCAGCCGCTGAGCCGCTTCGACGGGTCCAGTTCCAGGGCCACCACCATGACGATGACCTGGGCGAGCACGCCGAGCAGCATCGCGCCCCAGCCGCCCAGGGCGGTGACGCCGGCGAGCAGCAGCGGGCGGAGCACCGCGCCGACCACCGCGACGAGCACCACGAGGCCCATCGTGTCGAGGACGTCCGTGGCACGGACCCCGGGCATCAGCCAGAGAGTGACGGTGAGCACGATGAAGGTGGTGATCCCGTTGCGCAGGACCGCCCGCAGCCGATCGAGGACGCGCCGCCAGTTGAGCAGCGCGCGCAGCCCGGTTCGCCCTCGTTGTACGGCCACGAGCAAACGATCGCACAGACGGCCACGCATCCGTGGGGCGGAACCGTGCTGTCGCCGTACGCGTCGGAACAGTTAGCGTCGACTCCCGTGGAGGGCATTGTGCGTCGTCTGTTCCCATGTGCCGCGCTCGCCGTGCTGCTGGGCGGCTGCGCCGGCAACGTACCGAGTGGCATGGAAGAACCACCCACCACCTGGACCGTGCCCGGCAAGTACGCGTTCACCCTCGTGTCCGACTGTGGGGAACGTGCCTTGATCGGCAAGTTCCGCGTCACCGTCGAGAGTGACAAGGTGACCCGCGCCGAGGGGCTTGACGACGCGGCACGGCGGGCAATGATGCTGCGCCTGGCCAACCTCGTCCCGACGTTGCGGCAGCTCGAGGACGAGGCCGAGACGGCGCGGCGGGAGGGCGCGGAGGTGGTTCAGGTCGAGCGGGACATCTCGGATGCCCACCCGGTCCGCATCGTGATCGACAAGTCGGCCTCCGCCGCGGACGACGAGTCCTGCTACACGATCGAGGACTACACGATCGGGTTAGCCGCCGAGCCGTCGGCGACGCCGTCGAGGTAGGTTCGCCGCAGCTGCGAGGGATGGGGAGGCCCGCGTGCGGGTCGTGCCCGTTCTCGTCGTCATGATCGCGTTGCTGGCCGGATGCACCACGCCGGAGGCGGCGTCGCCCGCGCCGTCGGCCAAGGCGTCGCCCGGCTCGCGCGTGGTGGCGTATTTCACCGACTGGGGCGTGTACGGCCGCGACTTCCAGGTCCGCGACGTCGACACCAGCGGCGCGGCGGCCCGGCTCACCCACCTCGTGTACGCGTTCGGCAAGGTCACCGACGGCACCTGCGCGACAGGCGATGCCTGGGCCGCGTTCGGCAAGCCGTACGCCGCGGCGGACAGTGTGGACGGTGTCGCCGACGCCACCCAGGAGCTGCGCGGCACCTTCGGCCAGCTCCGCAGGCTCAAGGCACGCCACCCCCACCTGCGGATCCTCTGGTCCTTCGGCGGGTGGACCGGCTCGGGCGGCTACACCGAGGCGGCCCGCGATCCGGCGCGCTTCGCCCGCTCCTGCGCCGCGCTGCTGCGGGACCCCCGCTGGGCCGGCCTCTTCGACGGCATCGACGTGGACTGGGAGTATCCGAACGCCTGCGGGCTGGCCTGCGATCGCAGCGGCCCGCTCGCGCTCGGCGCTCTGCTCGGCGCGTTGCGCACGGAGCTGGGACCGGAGGCCGTCATCACCGCCGCGGTGCCCGGCGACCTCGGCAAGCTCGCCGCCACCGACTATGCGGCCGCGGCGCGGGCGGCGACCTGGCTCAGCGCGATGACCTACGACTTCTTCGGCACCGGCGACACGCCCGGGCCCACCGCACCGCACTCGCCGCTGACCGCGTACCCGGGGATCCCGCGGGAGACCGCGACCGCCGACGCCACCGTCCGCGAGCTCCTGGCCCTGGGCGTGCCGCGCGACAAGGTGCTGCTCGGGGTGGGTTTCTACGGCCGGGGCTGGCGCGGGGTGACCACGGCCTCACCCGGGGGCCGGGCGAGCGGCGCGGCCGCCGGCTCCCACGAGAAGGGCGTGGAGGACTACGAGGTACTGCGCAAGACCTGCCCCCCGACGGGTACGGCGGGCGGCACGGCCTACGCGTTCTGCCACGGCCAGTGGTGGAGCTACGACACCCCCGAGACCATCAAGGCCAAGATGGCGTACGCCCGCGGCAACGGCCTCGGCGGCGCCTTCGCGTGGGAGCTCTCCGGTGACACGCCGGACGCCCAGCTCGTCCGCGCGATGGCCGACGGGCTGGGCGGTTAGCCGATCCGGACCCAGACGTCGTCGATGATGCCGTGGAACTGGTCGTTGTCGGCGTAGGCACCCTTGCCGCCGATGCTGAGCGGGCGGTTGTTGGCCACCGACAGCCGCGCGGAGATCGCCCTGTTGCCCCGGACCGCGCCGTCGACCAGGACGGTCAGCGCGGTCGGGGTCCGGCGGCACTCCACGGTATGCCAGCTACCGTCGGCGACGGAGACCGAGCTGCGCGCGATCTTGAGGCCGGTGCCGGCACCGTGGAACACGCAGCTCGGGTTCCCCGCGGCGCCGTCGATCTGCAACTTGTACTGGCTGCTCGTCGAGGAGTATCCCTTCTGCACGATGTTCTGGCCGCGGGTGGTCTGACTGCGGGCGAGCAGCACGGCCGCCCCGAAGGAGATCGGCCGGGTTCCCGGGTTGAGGGCCGCGGAACTGGCGCTCTGCAGGGCGGCGTGCGGGCAGTTCGAGGTGGTCCGGCACTTCGCCGGGAAGCGCAGCGCCTGGCCGCTGCGGTGCGGGACGACGCGGACCGTCCCTCCGTTGCCGGCGATCAGCCGCAGCGTGTGCCCGCGGCCGGACTCGTCCCGGATCCCGCTCGTCCGACCGCCGTCGAAGGTGTATCGCGCGACGAACGTCCCACCGGCGGCCCGGGCCGCGGCGGCCACGGCCAGGACCGCCCGGGCGGCCGCCGTCCGCAGGGCCGCCTCTCCGGAGGCCGGAGCGGCGGTGACCGACGCCGATCCGGCGGGAGCCGCGGGAGCGGCGATGACTGCGGCCAGCAGACCGGCGAGAGCTACGAAGACGAACGCACGACGAGATCTCATGACCGAATTATGACTTGTGCACCAATTCGCCATCTCATGAACGCGATGTGACACCGAGGCGTCCACGGGGTATGTAGCCAGGTCATGGCCCTGCCCATCGAGGAGTACGCGATCATCGCCGACACGCAGACCGCCGCCCTGGTGGGTCGCAACGGCTCGATCGACTGGCTGTGCGTGCCCCGGTTCGACTCCGGGGCGATCTTCGCGGCCCTGCTCGGCGACGAGGAGAACGGTCACTGGACCATCGCACCGGTCGCCGACGTGATCGCCGTGCGGCGCAGGTACCGGCCGGACACGATGGTGCTGGAGACCGAGTTCAAGACCGCCGACGGCGTCGTCCGGCTGATCGACTTCATGCCGCCCCGGGACGAGGCCCCCGACGTCGTCCGCATCGTGGAGGGCGTCCGCGGCCGCGTGCCGATGACGATGCGGTTGCGCCTGCGCTTCGACTACGGCCACGTGGTGCCGTGGGTCTACCGGGAACAGGACGCGCTGGTGGCGGTGGCCGGTCCGGACGCCGTCTGGCTGCGGACGCCCGTCGAGACACACGGCGAGAACATGGCCACCCGGGCGGACTTCGAGGTCGGGCCGGACGAGCGTACGTCCTTCGTGCTGACCTGGCGTGCCTCGCACCTGCCGCCGCCCGAGCCGATCGACCCGGCCCACGAGCTCGGCGTCACCGAAGGGTACTGGCAGGGCTGGGTCTCAGCCTGCACCTACGAGGGCGAGTGGCGGGACGCGGTCGTCCGGTCCCTGCTGACT
This sequence comes from Couchioplanes caeruleus, assembly GCF_003751945.1. Lineage (NCBI taxonomy): Bacteria > Bacillati > Actinomycetota > Actinomycetes > Micromonosporales > Micromonosporaceae > Couchioplanes > Couchioplanes caeruleus. Next base: position 3,750,360 of record NZ_RJKL01000001.1, read on the forward strand.
CTGAAGGCCCTGACCTACGCACCGACCGGCGGCATCGTCGCCGCGGCGACCACCTCCCTGCCCGAAAAGCTGGGCGGCGTCCGCAACTGGGACTACCGGTTCTGCTGGCTGCGCGACGCCACGATCACGCTGCAGTCCCTGCTCTACTCCGGATTCCAGAGCGAGGCGCTGGCGTGGCGCAAGTGGCTGCTGCGGGCCATCGCGGGCAACCCGGCCGAACTACAGATCATGTACGGCGTGGCGGGCGAGCGCCGCCTCGACGAGTACGTCGCCGAGTGGCTGGCCGGCTATGACGGCAACCCGGTGCGGATCGGCAACGCGGCCGCCGAGCAGTTCCAGCTCGACGTCTACGGCGAGGTGATGGACGCGCTGCACCAGGGCCGGCGCGCAGGGCTGAAGGCCGCGGATCCCGCCTGGGGGCTCCAGGTCAAGCTCATGGAGTTCGTCGAGCAGCACTGGACGGATCCCGACGAGGGCATCTGGGAAGTGCGCGGCGGGCCGAAGCAGTTCGTGCACTCCAAGCTGATGGCCTGGGTCGCCGCCGACCGCGCCGTCAAGGCGGTGGAGGAGTTCGGCCTGCCCGGCCCGGTCGAGCGGTGGGCGGAACTGCGCGAGACCATCCGCACCGACATCCTGGAGAAGGGGTACGACCCCGAGCGCCGCACCTTCACCCAGTTCTACGGCTCCGACGAGCTGGACGCCGCGCTACTGATGGTGCCGCTGGTCGGCTTCCTGCCCGCCACCGACGAACGGGTCGTGGGCACGGTGGAGGCGATCGAGCGACACCTGCTCGTGGACGGCTTCGTGCAGCGCTACACCCAGCACCCGGACACCGACGTCGACGGCCTGCCGCCCGGCGAGGGCGCCTTCCTCGCCTGCACGTTCTGGCTGGCCGACAACTACGCGCTGATGGGCCGGCACGAGGAGGCGCGCGAGGTCTTCGAACGCCTCCTCGCCCTGCGCAACGACGTCGGGCTGCTCTCCGAGGAGTACGACCAGGCCGAGCGGCGGCTGGTGGGCAACTTCCCGCAGGCGTTCAGCCACGTGCCGCTGATCGACACCGCCCGGACCCTGTCGGCCGCGACCGCCCCCACCGAGGCGCGCGTCCGCGAGGGCCTGAAGGAGGGTTACTCCTCGCCCTCGAAGGCGTCGAAGGCCTCGTCCATGACCTCGCCGGCGACGTAGCCCGCGGCCAGTCCCCCGACGACGCCCGCGGCGACGCCGCCGACGCCCATGCCCCGGTGTCCGCGCCCGTGGCCGTGCTGGACGTGACCGAAGCCGGGCATGCTCTGGTAGTGGCTGAGCGCCTGCCGCACCCAGCCGTCGACGACCTGGGCCCAGTCCGCGGAGTCGGCGTCGCCGTGCGGCACGGTGTAGCGGCCGAAGGTGTCGTGGCCACCGCTGAACATGCCGCCGCGCTTGTCGAACTCCAGGACCACCTCGACGGTGTGCGGGTTGGTGACGAACGTGAGCTCGACCTCGTTGATGCCGTGCGCGTATTGCGCCGGCGGGTAGTACTCGATCTCCTGGTAGAACGGCAGCGTCTGGTGCACGCCCGCGATCCGGCCGTACTCTAGGTCGGCACGCTTGAACGTGAAGCCGAGCCGGCCGAAGGCCTCGAGGATGCGCTCCTGAACGGGCAGCGGGTGCACCGCCACCGGGTCCAGGTCTCCCTTGTCGACGGCCCGGGCGATGGCCAGCTCGGTGCGCACGCCCATGGTCATCCCGCGCAGGTGCTGGCCGTAGACCGAGGTGATCGGCGTCTCCCAGGGCATCATGATCTGGAAGGGCAGCGACACCCGCTGTCCCGCGGCGAGGCGCATCGCGCCGCTCACCGCCACCCGGTGGAACTCGCCGTCGGCGGCGTACTCCCCGCCGGCGCCCTCGACCTCGATGCGGGTGACGAGACCGAGCGTGACGTGCTCGATGTCGGCGTCGTGGGACCCGCCGACGAGGTTCACCTGCCCGGTCAGTGGCGCGCCGGGCCGGGTGTCCGGTGACGCCAGCACGGTGTCGACGCTCGGACCACCCACGCCGAAGGCGCCCAGCAGCTTCTTGAAGCCCACAAACTCCCCCTACCCAGGACTGTCAGGTCGGGCAGAAGCTAACAAGTCCGGCTGAACGGTTGCTGAAAGAGCGCGCAGGCGTACGGCGGTGATGGCCCGTCCCGTGACCTCGGTGACCTCGGCGGTGTGCCCGTCGATCTCGACCACCTCGCCCGGCTGCTCGGGGATGTGTCCGAGCCGGGCCAACAGGAGCCCGGCCACCGTGGTGTAGTCGCCCGCGGACCGGTCCACGTCGACGCCGATGTCGGGCAGGTCATGGATCGGGAACGTGCCCGCAAGCAGCATCGCGCCGTCGTCCTCGTGGACCACCGACCGCACGTCCCGGTCGGTCTCGTCGTAGATCTCGCCCACGATCTCCTCCACCAGGTCCTCCATGGTGACGATGCCGCCCGCCGTGCCGTGCTCGTCCACCACCAGGGCGATCTGCTGCCGCTGCGCGCGCATCTGGGGCATCGCGTCGGAGACCTTCAGCGTCTCGGGCAGGAAGAGCGGCGCGAAGACGTGAGCGATGACCGGACCGTCCGCGTCGACCAGTTCCCGCAGGTGCACGACGCCGAGAACGTCGTCGAGCCCCAGCGGGCCGGTCACCGGCGCCCGGGAGTGACCCGCCTCGGCCAGCCGCCGCAGCGCCTCGTCGGCGCGGAGCACGGCCGGCAGCGTGAACACGTCGCGCCGGGGCACGAGGATCTCGCGCAGCGTACGGTCGGCGATCTCGAAGGCACCGCTGATGATCGAGCGCTGCTCGGCGGAGAAGCTGTCCTGGGTGGCCACGATGTCGCGGATCTCCTCGCTGGTCACCTCCTCGCGGGCCGTGTCCGGATCGCCGCCGCTGATCCGCACGACCGCGTCGCTGGCCTTGCCGAGCAGCCAGACGACGGGCCGGGTCAGGGTGGCGAGCAGATTCAGCGGTCGCGCCACGGCGAGGGCCCAGCTCTCGGCGCGCTGCATCGCGATGCGCTTCGGGGCCAGCTCGCCGAGGACCAGGGTGAAGAACGTCAGCAGAAGCGTCACCAGGATGATCGCGGCCGGTTCGGCGGCGCCGCCGAGGAAGGCGAGCGGGCCGATCAGCGGCTGGGCCAGCGAGACGGCCGCGGCCGCCGACGCCAGGAAGCCGGCCAGCGTGATGCCTATCTGGATGGTGGCGAGGAAGCGGTTGGGGTCGCGGGCGAGCCGCGCCAGCGTGACGCCCGTCCGGGACGCCCGTTCCAGCCGCTGTAGCTGACTCTCACGCAGCGACACCAGAGCCATTTCGCTGCCGGCGAAGACCGCATTGAGCAGGACGAGGATCACGACGAGCGCGATCTGCCAGCTATAACCACCCATCCGCGTCCCTTACCCAGATCCCCCGCTTCTCAACGGCCGGCGGCAGCCCGGGGCGTTGCCGAGGCGGTCCGGCCCCATGGCGGTGAGCGTCCGACATGCGTCATACGCGATAGCCTCGCGGAACCACCACGAGCGGAGGATGACGTGACAGACGCCGCGCACTGTCAGGTTGTGACCACCATCGACTCCCGCGGGGCGGCGGACAGCCTGGCACGCCAAGCCGTAGAGGCCCGGGTTGCGGCCTGCGCTCAGGTCAGCGGTCCGGTCACCAGTACCTACTGGTGGGAGGGCAAAGTCGAAGCGGCCGAGGAGTGGCGGATCACCTTCAAGACAACGACCGCCCGCTACGCCGCGCTGGAGCGACACATCCGCGAGCACCACAGCTACGACGTACCTGAAATTCTGTGCAGCCCCGTCACGGCCGGCAACCCGGAATACCTGGAGTGGCTCGATGCCGAGACGCCCGAGCGCTGAGGCTCAGTCGACCTGATCAAGGAGTCGCCCGTCCCATTCGGCCAGGACTGGCACGTCCCGCTTGTCCTGAATCATCCGGTGAAGATCGCGAAGCCGCTGTATGCCCCGGCGCGCTGTAGCGCCGGTTTCTCGGCCGACCTGCCCTGGGCGGACGCCGAACCGTGGAGACGGCGCCTCAGCCGGCGTGTCGTGGCGGGCCCCGGTCGTCCGACGCCCGGCCGTGGGTGACCGCGGCGCGGGCGGACGCGGGATCGGGGGCGGCGAGCGCCCGCTGTGCGGCGGCCCGACATTCATCCCACGTGTACGCCGCCAGCGCGGCACGCACCGCGGGCACGGACGGGGGCGACATGGAGAGACTGGTGACGCCCAGCCCGGCCAGCACCACCGCGAAAGCGGGATCCGCGGCCGCCTCGCCGCACACCCCGACGGGACGGCCGACCGCCGCACCGGCCGCGGCGCACTGGGCGATCAGCGACAACAGCACGGGTTGCCACGGGTCGAGCAGGTCGGCCAGCTCCCCGCTGCGCCGATCGGCCGCGAACGCGTACTGGCTGAGGTCGTTGGTGCCGACGCTGAGGAAGTCGACCGTCTGCAGGATCTGCGCCGAGCGGAGCGCGGCGGCCGGCACCTCGATCATCACGCCGACCGTGGGCAGCCCGGCGTCGCGGCACAGCGCGGCGAACTGCGCCGCCTCGGCGACCGTGGTGACCATGGGTGCCATCACCGCGACCCGGGCGCTCGAGCCGCGGGCGGCGGCCGCGATCGCTGCGATCTGGGTGCGGAGGATGTCGCCGTGCCGTCGGGCCACCCGCAACCCGCGCAGGCCGAGCGCCGGGTTGGGCTCGACGTGCCCACCCAGGAAGGGCAGCGGCTTGTCCGAGCCGGCGTCGAGCGTCCGCACGATCACCTGCCGCCCGGGCATGGCCGCGAAGACCTCGGCATACGCGGCGACCTGCTCGGCCTTGGTGGGCGGGTCGATGTGGTGCTGGAACAGCAGTTCGGTGCGGAACAGCCCGACGCCCTCGACCCGGGCGCCGGCGAGCTCCGCGGCGCCGCCGATGTTGGCGAGCAGGGCCACCGGGTGCCCGTCGGCCGTACGGCCCCGCAGGTCGGCGTCCGGCTCCGGCGGCGGCCCCGGCCGGTCGCGCCGGACCGCCGGCGTGTAGCCGATGGTGACCCGCCCGGCCGTGCCGTCCACGGTGACCACCGTGCCGTCGGCGATGTCGAGCGCGCCCCCGCAGGCGACCACGGTGGGCAGGCCGCGCGCCCGCGCCAGGATCGCGGTGTGGCTGACGAAACTGCCGGCGGACGTGACCACGGCCAGCACCTTCGACGGGTCCAGCAGGGCGGCGTCCGCGGGTGCGAGGTCCACCGCGACCAGCACGAACGGGCATCCGGGCTCGGGCAGCTCCGGCATCGGCACGCCGAGGCAGTGCGCCACGACCCGGTCCCGCAGGTCGTCGAGGTCGGCGGCGCGTGCGGCCAGGAGTCCCCCGGCGGCCAGCAGGGCGGACCGGTGCTCGGCGAGGATGGCGGCCACCGCGTGCGGTGCCTCGAGACCGGCGCCGACCGCCCGGGCGACGCCGTCGCGCAGGGTCCGGTCGCCGGCCAGCGCGGCCTGCACCCGCAGGATCTCCGCGGCGGTCGCGTCGGCGGTGGCCGCGGCGCGGCGGCCGATGTCCTGGCACACCGCGTCGATGGCCGCGTACGCCCGCTCCACCTCGGCCTCCGGGTCGGTGACCACGCCCGGGGCGCACAGGCGCGGTGGATCGGCCAGGCGGTACGCCGGACCGGTCGCCGTGCCGGCGCTGGCGCCGAGGCCGCGGAGCAGCTCAGGCACCGGCGACGTCCAGGTCGGCGGCGAACAGCCCGGCCAGCCGGTCCAGGACCTCGGCCGCCGCCTCGCCGTACGCCTCCAGGATCAGCTCGGTGCCGTAGAGCGCGCCCAGGCTGAGCAGGGAGAGGATGCTGTCGGCCGGAACCGCCGGGCGGTCCGGCGTCCGCACGGTGACCGGCACCGGCAGCAGCGCGGCGGCGCCGGCGATCCGGGAGGCCGCCCGCATGTGCAGCCCGGCGCGTCCACCCCACAGCACCGTGCGGATCATGGCTGTTCCTCGTCCCGGAAGAGGGCGATGACCGTCTCCGGGTCGCCTGCCTCCCGCAGCGCCCGGGCGCGTGCCGGGTCGAGCAGGATCTGGGCGAGCGCGGCGAGCAGCTCGACGTGGCCGTCGCCGCGGGCGGCGATGGCGACGCAGACGGTGACCGTGTCGCCGTCCCAGTCGACTCCCTCGGGGAAGCGCAGCACGACGATCGAGTCGTGGCGGACCAGCGCCCGGGACATGTCGAGGCCGTGCGGGATGGCGACACCCTCGCCGAGGTACGTGGACATGGCCCACTCGCGGTCGAGCATCGCCTCGCGGTACGCCGGGTGGACGGCGCCGATCTCCTCCAGCACGTCGGCACACCGGTGGATCGCGGCCACCCGATCGGCGGCCCGCTCGTGCACGCGTACGCCGCGGGCCTGGAGAACGGGCCGCAGGTTCGCTCTCATCCGGCCAGCCTCACCAGCGCACGCCCCAGCACGCCGTCATTGTCGTCGGGATCCCAGGTGATCACCAGGGTGGGTATGCCCGCGTCCGGATCGGCCGCCCGTTCCTCCGCCTCGACGCTCGGCAGGGCGTTGGTGACGATGAGTAATCCGTGCACCTGCTGGGCGGCGAAGGCCCGTTGGGCGGAGGTGACCGCCGCCGGAGGCAGCCGGCCCGAGTCCAGATAGCGCAGCGCGACGCCGAAGAGCCGGTGCAGCACCCCGGCGAGCAGGTTGCTGTCCCGGTCGTCAGGGACCCACTGCAGCCCGGCGGCGGTGCGGCGCAGGGACTCGACGACCCGTTTGTCGTACGCGACGCGGCGCAGGCCGGCCAGGCGCATCGGCTCCAGCACCTCGACGAGCCGCCGCCGCTGGGGACCCGGCATGGCGTCGAGCAGCATCGCCAGGTCCTCCGAGGAGACCCGGTCGAGCTGCGGCCGGGCCCGCTCGGCGGGAAGCGCGGCCAGCACCGCGGCGGCCTCGACCAGGGGCAGCAGGGCCAGCTCGGCGGCGAGCCGGGCGTCGTCGAGATGGCCGAGGAGCGTGGCGCGCCGCTCCGGCTCGGCGGCGATCAGCAGCTTGGCGATCAGCCGGCCGTCCATGGCACCGAGCAGCGCGTCGATCCGGTCCCGGGGCATGCTGAGCAGCACCCCGACCGCGCGCTGTGGCGGCGTGGCGTTGAGCATCGTGACGACGTGTTCCGTCGGCATGGCGCCGAGCACGGTCAGCCTCCCGTGGTGCCGACGACCATGCCGCCCTCTTTGACGGCGGCCACCACCCGCGCCACGGCCGGATCGCCCAGGAACAGGCGGAAACCGACCACGACCGAGCCGGGCGCGCCGGCCCGGGCGCGGTCGGCGAGCCCCGCCTGGCAGAGCACGACGTCCGCGTCGGCCGGGATGGCGGCGACCGGGTGGTGCTCCACCGTCACCGGCAGTTTGCGTAGCTCCCGACGGATCTGCCCGGCGAGCATGACGCTGCTGCCCATGCCCGCGTCGCAGGCGACCACGAGCTTGCGGACGCTGCGGCCCTCGATGCTGCCCATGTCAGATGCCTTCCTCGTCGCGCGCCAGGCGGCCGAAGCCCAGCAGCAGGGAACCGACCACGAAGGACACGCCGGCCGCCACCACCACGCCGGCCAGCACACCGAAATGGTCACCGCGGGGGGTCTCCGCAAGATACGCGAAGATGCTGCCCGGCGAGGGGGTGGCGACCAGGCCGACCCCGGTCACCAGGAACGTCGCGATCCCGGCGGCGCCGCCGCAGACGGCCGCGAGCACCATGCTCGGCTTCATCAGCACGTACGGGAAATAGATCTCGTGGATGCCGCCCAGGAACTGGATCGCCATCGCCGCGGGCACGCTGGGGCGCAGCGCCCGCGGGCCGAAGCACAGATAGGCGAGCAGGATCCCGAACCCCGGCCCCGGGTTGGTCTCGAGCATGAAGAGGATCGACTTGCCGGCGTCCGACGACTCGGCGATCCCCAGCGGACCCAGCACCCCGTGGTTGATCGCGTTGTTGAGGAACAGCACCTTCGCCGGCTCGATGAGCAGGGCCGCGGCGGGCAGAAGATGGTGTTCCACGAGAAACCGGACTCCGCTGCCCGCCGCCTCGGTGAAGACCCGCATGACCGGGCCGATCGCCAGCACGCCGGCGAGCGCGGCGACGCCGCCGACGATGCCCGCGGTGAAGTTCTCCACGAGCATCTCGAAGCCGGGGCGGATCCGGCCGGCGGTGAGGCCGTCGACGAGCTTGAGACCGTACGCGGCCAGCGGCCCGACGATCATGGCGCCGAAGAACATCGGCGACTCGGCGCCCACCACCAGCCCGATGGTGGCCACCGCGCCGACGACCGCGCCCCGCTGGGCGTGCACCATCCGCCCGCCGGTGTATCCGATGAGGACCGGCAGCAGCACGTGGGCCATGGGGCCGATGAGGGCGGCGAACTTCTCGTTCGGCACCCAGCCGTTCTCGAAGAACAGGGCGGTGATCAGGCCCCAGGCGATGAAGGCGGCGATGTTGGGCATCACCATGCCCGCGAGATATCCGCCGAAGCGCTGCACGCGCGCCTTGACGCCGGTGTCCTGTGCGGCGGGAACGTACAGCTCGGCCACGGGACAGCTCCTATCCGGGGCCGCGGGAGGGCCGGAGCGGGGGAAGGTCGATTTGTTGTACCGACGAGATCACCCAGTGTCAATCGAGGTCGCGGAACCGGCCCGATTGTCGGGCCACCGCTGCGCGAACGTGCAACGCCGCGAGGCTGGCGGAAGCGGATCTAGTCGCCTGCACCTGCCGGCAATGCGACGATCAACTTGATGGCCGACACGACCCCGCCCTGGTGGCGCCGCGGCCCCGTGGTGGCCGCGGTGGTCGTGCTCATCCTGCTCACCGAGCTGATCATCGGCTGGCGGCCGCTCATGGAGGCGATCGACCAGCTCCGGACGCCGCAGTGGAACTGGGTCGCCGGCGCGCTCGTCGCCGAGGTGGCCTCGATGGGCTCGTACGCCCGCATGCAGCGCGCCCTGCTGCGCGGCGCCGGCACCAAGGTGCAGGTCCGCAAGCACGTGGCCCTGGCGTACGCGGCGCACTCGCTGAGCGCCACCCTGCCCGGCGGCCCGGTGTTCTCGACCACCTTCAACTTCCAGCACATGCGGCGCTTCGGCGCGTCCCCGGCGGTGGCCTCCTGGTGCATCGCGCTCAGCGGGGTGCTGTCGACCGGCGCGCTGGTCGTGATCGGGGCCGTCTTCGGCATCCTGACGCGCAGCACGGGAAGCTGGCAGACGCTGCTCACGTACATGGGTGGCGCGCTGCTGGTGGCGCTGACCGTCCGGTTGCTGGCACAGCATCCGGAGTGGCTGATCAGGCCCGCGCGCCTGCTGCTCAGCGGGGCCAACCGGATCCGTCGACGGCCGCCCGCGGCCGGGCACGCCCGGTTGGCCGGCTTCGTCGACCAGCTTCGGTCCGTGCGCGTCCGGCCGCTCGACTTCGCGTACGCCGTCCTGCTCGCGGTGGCCAACTGGCTACTCGACGCGCTGTGCCTCTGGATGTGCTGCATCGCCGTGGGTGCGGACGACATCGGCCCCGCGCCGCTCGTGATCGCCTACTGCGCGGGGATGGCGGCGGCGAGCGTACCGATCGTCCCCGGCGGCCTCGGCGTGGTCGACGGTGCCCTCATCCTGGGCCTGGTGGCAGGGGGTCTCGCCACCGGCTCCGCGGTCGCGGCCGTGGTGCTCTACCGGTTGATCAGCTTCGGCTTCATCATCGGCATGGGCTGGCTGGTCTGGGCGGTGATGCGCGCTAGGGCAAGAACTCCTCGGGGCGTACCGGCCCGCTAGCCGCGTCCTGCTTGCGTCCGAACAGCTTCCAGCCCCGCTTCTTCTTCTCCGGGGCTCGGACGCTCTCGCCGTTGAGGACGGCCAGCCGGTGCTGCGCGACCGGGTTCTCCGGCTCCAGCTTCAGCGATTTCAGGAACGCCTGGCGCGCCTGGTCGGTGTGGCCCAGCGCATCCAGCGTCACGCCGTGCGTGAAGTAGTAGTGCGCCTCCTTCGGGTCCAGCCCGACGGCCGTCCGGGCGGCCTGCTCGGCGTCCGCGTACTGCCGATCGGCGGCGAGCAGGGACCAGGCCACGCGGTCGTGCCACAGCGGGTTCTTCGGCTCCACGATGACCGCCCGGTACGCCATCGTGACCGCCTCTTCGTGGCGCCCGAGCAGGGTGAGCGCGCGGCTGGCCATGGCCAGCGGCCGCGCGTCCTCCGGCGCCAGCTCGACGGCGCGGTTGGCCGCCTCGAGCGCCTTGTCGACCTCGTCGAGCACGAGCCGGATGCGCGCCATCAGGATCCAGCCGGCGGCGGACTCCGGATCGGCGGCCAGGACCGGTTCCAGGTGCCGGGCCGCGGAGGCGGGGTCCACCCGCTCGAAGAGGGCGGCCGCACGGGCGACCCCGATCTCGGTCGGCGTGGTCAGCCCCTCGGACCCGATCCTCTGCGGTTCACCCGGCGCCGGGGCCTGCGGCGTCTGCGGACGCTGCGGCACCCGGGCATCGACGTCGGTCATCGGCGCGCTCCGGCCCGCACGAAGGTAAAGGTCACACGGTCATCATCGGCAGGTTCGGCGCGCTTTTTGAGCGCTTTCGCGGGAAAACCACCCTCAGCGCAGCTCGATGGCGGCCTCCACGAGGAGCCAGACGCCGAAGACGGCGAAGAGTGCGGCGGCGCCGTATTTGATCGCCTTCTCCGGCAGGTGGCGGCCGAGCAGCCGGCCGACGCCGATGGCGAGCGCGTCGGCGGCGACCATGCCCAGCGTGGAGCCGAGCCAGGTGCCGAACCAGCCGTACTGGGTAGCGAGGGTGATGGTGGCCAGCATGGTCTTGTCGCCCAGCTCGGCCAGGAAGAAGGCCCCGCCGACGGCCAGGATCGCCGAGCCGGTCGACCGCTCCGCCTTTGACTTCTCGTCCTCGGTGAGGCGGTCACCGCGCAGCGTCCAGGCTCCGAACGCCAGGAAGGCGAGGCCGGCCACGAGCGAGATCCAGCCGGTGGGCAGGGCGGCGCCGAGGCCGTACCCGATGCCGACCGAGACAAGGTGCACCACCGCGGTCGCGACCGTGATCCCGATCAGGACCGGGAGAGTGCGGAACCGGGTGGCGAAGGTGAGGGCCATGAGCTGCGACTTGTCGCCCAGCTCGGCCACGAAGATGACGGCGAAGCTGACCGCCGTCGCGATGAGGAAACCGTTCATGTCGCGGAGACTCCCGGTGCATTGGACCGGGGCTCAGGCGCGGGGCGACCTCGACCCGGCCAGGTTGTCGTCCCGCGCGCAGGGCGCGCGGCATGGCCAAGTCGAAGGTCTCGCTCGCCCCGGCGGACCGAGGCCGCGTGGCCGGATGCGCCGGGGCTTGCGGCTCGGCGGATCAGTATGTCGACCACGACGTTGGGAGCTACTCCCCTTCGCGTCGGCGAGTTTACCCGGTCCGGCGACGGTCGCCGACGCGAAGGGGCTCTGGCCCGATCAGTGGCCGGTGATCAGCTTCTGGAGGTCGAGCCGGGTCGGCGAGGTGCCGGCTTCCGGGCGCTTGGTCGCCGCGGCGGACGGGTCCGGCGGAGGGAGCGGCTTGCAGCGCTTGTCGGACATGTTCGCCTTGACCCGCCTCGGCAGCTTGCCGGACGCCAGATACTCGGCGATGGTGTCGTCGACGCAGGCGTTGCCGAAGAGCGAACCCGAGTGGGTGGTGCCGCCGACGCCCTCGATCAGCGCCGAGCGGGGGAACCGTTTACGCACCTCGAGGCTGCCGGTGAACGGGGTCGCGGCGTCCAGGGTCTCGCTGATCAGCAGGACCGGCGGGGCGTTCCTGCCGTCCACCGCGACCGGCGTGCCGGGCCGGGCGGCCCAGGTCAGGCAGGGCGCGTTGTACCAGGCGTTGCCCCAGGTCTCGAACGGCGCCTGGCGGTGCACCCGCCAGTTGTCCGCGCGCCACGTCGACCAGGCGGAGGGCCAGCGGGCGTCGGTGCACTGCACGGCGAGGTAGACCGCGTATCCGTTGTCGGTGCCCTTGCCCTGCGGGTAACTCCCGTCGAAGAGCGCCCGGAGTTCCCGCGGGTCCGAGTCGTTGACCCAGGTCGCGAACGCCGAGGCGACCGCCTCCCAGCCGAAGACGTAGTAGCCGGCCTGCAGGAAGACGTCCGTGAGCTCGTCCGGCCCGATCACCCCGCCGGCGGGCTTGGCGGCGAGCCTCGCCTGCTCGCGATAGAACCGCTTCTCGACCGCCTTGCGGGTACGGCCGAGGTGGTAGACGTCGTCGTGCTCGGCCAGCCAGCCGAAGTAGATCTTGATATTGCGGTCGAACGCGATGTCCTGATCCAGGTTGGCGTCGTACCAGACCCGCGCCGGGTTCACGTTGCCGTCGAGCACCATCCGGCGTACCCGCTGGGGATGGAGGGTGGCGTAGACCTGGCCGAGGTAGGTGCCGTACGAGAAGCCGTAGTAGTTGATCTGCTGCACCCCGAGCGCGGACCGCAGGAACTCCATGTCCCGCACGGTGTCGACGGTACGGAGGTGGTCGAGGAGGCCGCCCCCGGCATCGGCGCAGTCCGCGGCGTAGCCCTTCGCCCTGGCCCGCCAGGTCGACTCGATCGCGGCGGTGGTGGGTACGTACGGCGGCCGGTCGTACCCCGTGTAGTTGCCGTCGCAGGCGAGGGCCGGCTCGCTGGAGCCCACCCCGCGGGGGTCGAAGCCGATCCAGTCGTACGCGTTGCCCGCGCCGTCCGGCACGAAGCCGCCGAGCACCGAGAGGGTGAGCCCGGACCCGCCGGGCCCACCGGGGTTGACCAGCATGACGCCCTGGTACTGGTCGTCGGGCACGGTGTGCGCGATGCGAGAGACCGCCAGCATGATCCGCTTGCCATCGGGCTTCGCGTGATCGAGCGGCACACTGAGCCGGGCGCACTGGGCATTGCGGGACCGGAGCACGGCGCTCTCGCACCTGCCCCATTTGATCGTGGAATAGCCGTCGCCACCCCGGGTCGGCTCGGCCGTGGCCGCGGTGGCCGCGGCCGCGCCGCCTGCCACGAGCGCCACGATGGCGGTGGCCGCCAGAATTCTTCTCATGCCTAGCCCTTCGCGTCGGTTCGCCCCATATGCTCCGGCGCGGAGCATCGGATGGCAGCCGTCCACGCCGGGGCGTTACCACGAAAGAGCCGATCGGGACGCCCTCGGCGGTGAAGCCGGTCGATCACTGGCGAAAAGGCCGTGCTCAGCGCGGTGGAGGCATGGAGTCCGTCGGCTAGCGTGGCCGCGTGCCGAGCCCCCGAGACGCCTCCGGCCCGTCCACCTCCATGGTGGCGGCCGGCCGCTATCGCCTGATCGAGGTGATCGGCCCGGGTGGCATGGGCGTGGTGTGGCTGGCCCGGGTCCTGTCAACCGCCTGCACGCGACACCGGGAAGCCTCCTTACGGCCATCGGGCTGACGGTCACGAGCCACCCCCTGTCCGGACGCTGACCGAGTATGTCCGGGTTGCGGTACTCCTGCGTGGCCGGGCGGGCCTGGAGAGTGGTGGGTGGCACGAATCGAGGATTGGAGCTCTTGCATTTGTGACGGATGATGGTCGCCGGACGACGGCGCGGTGAGAGGGATCATGAGACTTCGCGGAGTGACCGGCCCAGCCGGGCGGCGGTGGCGTATGACTGCGGTGGTGGCGGCCGCGGGCGTGCTGCTCAGCGCCGGTTGCAGCGGGGGCGACAAGTCGGGGACCCCCTCGTGGCAGTCCGGGGCCGAGGCGGCTGCGGCGAACGCGCCCGCTCCCGCGTCGCCGCAGCCCACGCTCAGCACGGTGGCGGTCACCTTCCCGGCCAAGGACGCGACCGGCGTCAAGGCCATCGCCGAGATCAAGTACTCGTCCGAGGACCCTGCGAACACCGCGGTCGAGGTCAAGGACGCCGCCGGCAAGAAGGTCGAGGGCACTCTCGACACCGACGAGAAGGTCTTCCGCCCGGCCGAGGCGCTGGGCTGGGGCAAGAAGTACACGGTGACGGTCACCGGCACGGCGTCGGCCGACAGGGGCGCCACCGCGACCAGCTCCTTCACCGTGATGAAGAAGCCGTCGAAGCTGGTCCGGGCGGTCAGCCACCTCGGCGACGGCCAGACCGTCGGCGTCGGCATGCCCCTGATCATCCGGTTGGATCGCGCCGTCCCGAAGAAGTACCGCGCAGACGTGCAGCGCCGGATGCAGGTCACGGCGACCCCGGCGCAGGAGGGCATCTGGCACTGGACCAGCGGCCAGGAGGTGCACTACCGCCCCAAGGTCTACTGGAAGCCGCAGACGAAGGTCTCCTACCGGGTCCAGCTCAAGGGCGTGCCCATGGGCGACGGCTGGTACGGCCGCACGGACTACACCGTCAACGTCAAGATCGGCCGATCCTTCGTCATGACGGTGGACAACAAGAGCAAGCACATGATCGTCAAGCAGAACGGCAAGGTGGTCAAGAAGCTTCCGGTCAGCCTCGGCAAGCCGGGATTCCACACGGTCAGCGGCACCATGCTGGTCACCGACAAGCTGCGCAAGACCACCTTCAACACGATCGGCCGGTTCACCGGGCCCGACGCCTACAACACCGAGGTCGAGTACGCCCAGCGGCTGACCTGGGGCGGCCAGTTCATCCACGCCGCGCGCTGGTCGGAGGGATCCCAGGGCCGCACCAACGTCTCCCACGGCTGCATCAACGTCTCTCACGGCGGCGGCAAGTGGCTCTACGAGAACACCATGATCGGCGACCCGGTCACCATCACCGGCACCGAGGAGCGGATCCAGTACGGCGACGGCTGGACCGACTGGAGCCTGAGCTGGGAGGAATACAAGAAGGGCAGCGCGATCTAGCACCGGTCGGGCCCGCCGGCTCCGGCGGGCCCGCTGGGCGGTCGGGGCGGTGCCCCCTGGCCTGATCTCGACGGACCACGCCGTCATGATCTACAGCTTGCGGATCGCCTGACGGGCGTCCGCCAGGATGCACCCGTACGCGCCAGGGAATATGCGCCGACTCGGGGTAATCGTGATGTCACGATGCGCTGATGGAGTTTCGGGGCCGGCAGCCGTGCTGGCTGCGCCCGCACATGGGAACGACGACTGTCGACGGCCGCGCTCCCCAGGCGTACATGGTGGCGTTACGGCACGTGCTCGTGACGCTGGACGCCGATCCGGAATGGCTGCGGTGGTGGCGGGCTTCCGGCGTACCCGAATGCGAACTGGGCATCGTGGCGGAGGACCAGCGGGACCACCTGCGGCCGAGCGCCGACATCAGCAATGTGGGCGGCAAGGTCCGGGCAAACTTCACGTGCGCCGCCCCGGTGGACGGGCGACCGGCCGAACTGTTCCCGCTGGCGGTGCGCGAGGTCACCGGCATGTTCGAGGTGATCCGTGAGGCGATCGGCCTCGGTGACCTGCCGCCGGTGCCGGCGCTGCCCGACCTGCCCGAGCATCTCGGCGAGCTCGAGGTCACGCGCAAGCCGCTGCAACCGGATGTGACGCTGTCGCAGATCCAGGAGTTCTTCGGCGACGACCAGCCGGCTACCCGGCGAGGCGATTGACCCGCTCGGGCCGGTGCGCACCCGGCGACCTCGGCCGCGGCACCGCCACGGCCGCCGGCGCCACCACCACCGCGGCGCCGCCCAGGCCGATCCCGGCATAGACCACCGGCCGCGCGAAGCGCAGCACCAGGCCGTAGAGCGCCCCGAGCAGGGCGGTTCCGGCGGCCGCGAGGATCAGTTCCGGAAAGCTCAGGTACGCCAGGTACGCCAGCGCGCCCAGCAGCACCGTGGACACCCCGGGGGCCACGAACCGCCGCCAGATCCCCTCGCCGTCCGGATGGCGGTTGAGGAACACCAGCGCGGCCAGCGACGTGACCGCCAGCAGGAGCAGGACGCCGAGGCCACCGCCGACGGCCAGCCGGTTCCCCAGGGCCACGACCGGCCGGTCGAAGAGGACACAACCGCCGATGATGAGCCCGGCGGTCAGGCTCTGGGTGAGCGAGGCCGGACGCCACGCGGCGAGCCCGGCCGAGAGCACCCGATCCCGGCCGAGCGCCACGAGATAGCGGACGACGGTGTGGTGCAGGGCGAGCATCGCGGCCAGGAGGCCGGCGACCACCAGCACCCTTCCGAGCGGGACCGCCCAGGACGGCGTGCGCGTGGCCGCCAGGTCGAAGGCGAGCTCCGGCCCGCGGGCGGCGGCCGCGGCGCCGATCCGGCCGGGGCCGGTCGCCGCGGCCATCGCCCAGCTCGCCGTGGCGTACAGCAGGGTCAGGATCAGGACGGACCCGACGGCGGCGCGGGCGGTCGCGCTGCGGGGGCGGCGGACGTCCTCCGCGTACGCGACCGTGGTCTCGAAGCCCACGAAGGTGAACGCGGCGACGACCAGCAGCAGACCGAGCACCGGGCGGGAGACTTCCCCCAACTGCCCGGGGTGCAGCGCGGCCCAGGCCACCCCGCCGACGCCGGGTTCGAGCAGGTTCGCCCCGGCGTACCCGGCGATCAGCACGATCCCGCCGCACACCGGCACGGCCAGCAGCCGCGCGGTCGACGACGGCCGCAGCAGCATCCCGCAGAGCGCGACCACGCACCAGCACGCCGCGGCGACCGTCCACCAGGGTGCGCCGACCAGCGGCGCGACCGCCGCGCCGACGACACCGTAGAGCCCGACCTGCAGGGCGTTGTAGGAGAGCAGCGCCAGCCACGCCGCCCCGACGCCCGCCGGACGGCCGAGCCCGCGGGCGACGAAGGAGTACAGCGCTCCCGGGCCCGGCAGGCGGCGGATCATGCCGGTGCAGCCCACCATGAAGAGCAGCAGGACGATGCCGACGGCCGCGAAGAGCAGCGGGAGGCCCGGCAGGCCGCTGTCGGCGTACGCGCCCGGCACGACGGCGGTGACGACGGTCAGCGGCGTCGCCGCGGCGAGCGCGAAGCACGCGACGGAGGCGCCGCCGAGGCGTCTCGCCGCCACAGGAGGCGGGGGCATCGCTTCATCTGACGCCCCGCCACGTCGCCGATCAACACTTTGTCATCTATCGGTAACTACGCGTGAGAGGGTTGGCACGGCCGCTATTTGACGGCGCCCATCGACAGTCCACGGACCAGCTTGTTCTGCGCCAGCCAGCCCGCGACGAGCACCGGCAGCGACACGATCGTCG
Organism: Couchioplanes caeruleus; assembly: GCF_003751945.1. NCBI lineage: Bacteria > Bacillati > Actinomycetota > Actinomycetes > Micromonosporales > Micromonosporaceae > Couchioplanes > Couchioplanes caeruleus. The sequence continues at coordinate 3,767,481 of NZ_RJKL01000001.1, forward strand.
CCGCCGCGCAGAGCCGGGCGAGGAACAGGCCCTCCGAGGAGATGAAGCCGACCAGGAAGATCGGCGCGGTGCCGGCGGTCGTCGCGGTCAGATTGACCGCGAGGAAGAACTCGTTCCAGGCGAAGATGAAGCAGATCAACGCGGTCGCGGCCAGGCCGGGCGAGACGATGGGCAGGATGATCTTCCGTATCGAGGTGAGCAGGCCCGCGCCGTCCACCTCGCCCGCCTCCAGCACCTCGCGCGGCACCTCGAGCAGGAACGAGCGCATCATCCACACGGCCAGCGGTAGGTTCATCGACGTGTAGAGGACGACCATCGTCCACACGTTGTCGAGCATGCCGAGGTTCTTGACCAGCAGATACAACGGCAGCAGCGCGGCGACCGCGGGCATCATCTTGGTCGAGATGAAGAAGAACAGCGCGTCGGTCCACTTCGCAACCGGGCGCAGGGAGAGCGCGTACGCGGCCGGCGTGGCCAGCGCCACCACGAACAGCGTGGAGAGGACGCTGGCCATCAGCGAGTTCAGCAGGAACGGGGTGATATGGCGGTCGAAGACCTGGGCGTACTGGTCGGTGGTGGGGCTGAAGATCCAGGTCGGCGGGTTGCTGGCGGCGTCCTGCTCCTGCTTGAAACTGGTCAGCACCATCCAGATCACCGGGAAGACGAAGACGATTCCGGCGATCCAGGCCACCGTGCCCCAGACGGTCCTGCTCAGCCGGGCCCTCATCGCCCCTCCTCCATCCGGAACAGAGTGGAGATCACCCGCAGCGCAAAGGTCGCCACGATGATCGTCAGAAGCACCACGATGACGCCGGCCGCCGACGCCTCGCCGTACTCGAACTTGCGGAACGTGGTCAGGTAGATCTCGTACGGCAGATTCGTGGTGGCGGTACCCGGCCCGCCCTGGGTGATGCTGAAGACCGAGTCGAACGTGTTGACCAGGTAGATCGACCCGAGCAGCGCGCCGAGCTCCAGGTACTGGCGCAGGTGCGGCAGTGTCATCCGGGTGAAGATCTGCCATGCGTGGGCGCCGTCGACCCGCGCGGCCTCGAGGACCTCCTCGCTCTGCGACTGCAGCCCCGCCAGCAGGATGAGCATCATGAAGGGCGTCCACTGCCAGACCAGCGTGGCGACGACCGCCGCCTTCGGGTACGACGAGATCCAGTCCGACGAGCCGCCGAACAGACCGTTGATCAGGCCGTACGCGGGGTTGTAGAGCGCATGCTTCCACAGCAGCGCCGCCGCGATCGGCATGACGAGGAACGGCGTGATCAGCAGGGTGCGGACGACGGCCCGGCCGGCGAACCTGCGGTCCAGCAGCATCGCCAACATCAGCCCGAGGACCATCGAGAAGATGACCGCGCCGGCGGTGAGCAGCACCGTGTTGGCGAGCGCGGCGCGCAGCCGTGAGTCGGTCAGCACGGACACGTAATTGTCCAGGCCGACGAACTCCCGCCGGCCGGGACGCAACGCGTTCCAGCCCAATGTGGACAGATAGAGGGTGACCAGGAACGGCACCTGGGTCACGATGATCGCGAAGACCAGGGCGGGCAGCAGCGGTGCCCGGCGGACCCACCGCTCGCGGGCGCCGCCCCTTGCCGGCGCGGAAGCCTGCGGCGGGACCGCGCCGGCCTTCTCGTCCGAGCGGGCGATGACGTCGGTCATCGCTAGCTACTTGTAGTTCTTCGCGACGGCCTCGGCGAGTTCCTGGCCGTCGGCGAGGGCCGTGTCGACCGTGGTGCTCCCCGCGATGGCCGCGCTGACCTCCTGCGACACCTTGGTGCCGAGGTCGGCGAACTCGGGGATGCCGACGAACTGCACGCCCAGCGCGGGACGCGGCTGCAGGCCCGGGTTCTGCGGGTTCGCGTTCTCGATCGAGCCGAGCGTGATGTCGGCGAAGGCCTTCGCGGACTCCTTGTACTCCGGGATCGAGTACGTCGAGGCGCGCTTGCCGGAGGGCACCCGCGACCAGCCGAGGGTCTTGCCCACGAGCTGCTCGTACTCCTTGCTGGTGGCCCAGGAGATGAACTTCCAGGCGGCGGAGTCCTGCTTGGTGGTCTTCGGCATGGCCCACGCCCACGTCCAGAGCCAGCCGGAGTACGCGGTCTTGTGGACCGGGGCGTACGCGTAGCCGACCTTGCCCGCGACCTTCGAGGCCTTGGGGTCCTCGAGCGTGCCGGCGGCGGAGGTGGCGTCGTACCACATGGCGGCCTTGCCCTGGCCGAACGTGTTCAGGCACTCGGTGAAGCCGGCCTGCGGGGCGCCCGCCTCGCCGTACTGCCTGACCAGGTTGACGTAGAAGTTCGTGGCTTCCTTGAACTCAGGCGAGTTGACCTTCGGCGTCCAGTCCTTCTCGAACCAGGTGCCGCCGTACGTGTTGACCACGGTCGTCAGCGGGGCGAACAGCTCACCCCAGCCGGGCAGGCCGCGCAGGCAGATGCCGGCGACGCCCTTCTTCTTGTCGTCGAGTTTCTGCGCGAACCCGGCCACCTGCGCCCACGTCGGCTTCTCCGGCATCGTGAGGCCCTTGGCCTCGAACATCTCCTTGTTGTACATGAGGAACGAGGACTCACCGTAGAACGGCGCCGCGTACATCTTGCCGTCGTCGCCGGTCAGCGACTGCACCATCGGCTTGATGAGATCACCGGCGTCGTACCCGGTGTCGGCGGCGGCCTGCGTCGACAGCTCGTGCAGCCAGCCGTTCTTGGCCCAGATCGGCACCTCGTAGGCGCCGACCGTGGCGACGTCGTACTGCCCGCCCTGGTTGGCGACGTCCTGCGTGACCTTGTCCCGCAGTTCGTTCTCCGGCAGGATCGTGAACTTCACCGTGATGCCGGTCCGCTTGGTGAAGTGCTCGGCGGTCAGCTTCTGGATGTCCTCCATCTGCGGATTGCCGACCATCAGCGCGGTGATGGTGTTGTCCGCGGAGTCGCCACCGCCGGTCGAACCGGCGCCCGAACATCCGGAGAGAACGAGCGCGCCGGTGGCCGCACCCGCGAGCAGCAAGGAGAGCTTCCTACCTGGTTTTTGCACAGCAGATCCTCCGTTATCACTTGCGCGGAAGGCGATGTATCTCTCGGAAGGGGATTCAGACCCGGATGACCTGGGGACCGAGCCGGGAATAGCGATGCGCCTCGGATGCCGGCAGTCCGGTGTCCGTGACCAGTGACTCGAAATCCGATATCTCGGCGAAACGGCAGAACGTGCGTACGCCAAATTTCGTGTGCATTCCGGCGAATATCCGGCGGCGGGACGCGCGCACCGCGTGCGACTTCACGTCCGCCACGGCGGGATCCGGGGTGGTCAGGCCGGCCTCCCGCGAGATGCCGTTCGCGCCGACGATGGCGAGGTCGAGGACGAAGCCGGCCAGCATGCCGCTGGCCCAGTGGTCGACCGTGGCCAGGGTGCGGCCACGGACCCGGCCGCCGAGCAACAGCACGGTGACCGGCGTGTTCGTGGACAGCCAGGCCGCCGTGTGCAGCGAGGCGGTCACCACGGTCAGGGGACGGTCGGCGGGCAGCGCCTCCGCGATGAGCTGCGGAGTGAAGCCCTCGTCGATGAAGATCGTCTCCGCATCGCCGATGAGCCCGGCGACAGCGGCGGCGATCCGACGCTTCTCCGACAGCCCGCGGGTGGTCCGCATCGCGAGGTCGGTCTCGAACTTCGCGGTCTCCACGGGGTAGGCGCCGCCGTGCGTACGCCGGAGCAGGCCGTGCTTTTCCAGCAGCCGCAGGTCGCGCCGGATCGTTTCTGCGGAGACGCTCAGCTCGGCGGCGAGTTTCGCGACGTCCACCTCGCCCAGCCGCCGGGCCAGGGCGACGATCTGATGCTGCCGCTCTTCCGCATTCAATGCGCACCTCCGGCTTGACGCGTGGACCATTTCTAGCACCGGGAAAGCGCGTGGCACCCATCACGAACCAGGCGTATTTGTTGCGCCTGCTGACCGTTTGCCAACGGGTTCGGCACGCTGGAGATCATCCCACCGCACGACGAATCCGGATGAATGTAGTGCCCGAATGTCCGGAAAGGTTGCCCGGATCGTGCCCGCGGGTGTGGGAGCGGTCGACGACGACCGATGTCTCTCGCCACCGGCGGGATCACGTGATCAGAACGGTTGCCGGAAACGCTCAGCTCCCGTCGACGCGGACCGACAGACCAGGTCATGGGCATGCTCGCAACTCAGCAGCAACTGACGGCGTTCCTCTCCGCCGTTGCTGACCGGCCGGACGGACCCGCGGCACAGTACGCGGCCGTGGAGTGCGCCGCGCGTGCCCTGGATACCGACGCTGCCGTGCTCATCATCGACTCGGGCGTGGTCGCCTCGGTGGGCCTCCGCGCCGAACAGGTCCCGATCGTCGCCGTGCTGCAGACCGCCGCCGACCGCCGCGGCACCCTCGACCTGGCAGGCATCACCTACGACATCGCGTACGCCCACATCGGCGGCCCCGCGAGCGGCCTGCTGGTGGTCGGCCGCCACCAGCGACCGTTCTCCGACGAGGACGTGAGCCTGCTGCGCGGAATGGCGCGGGTGCTCGAGCTCGGCCTGCAGACCCTGCACCTCGGCGAGGCGCAACGGCGGCAGGCCGAGGAGAACGAGCGGCTCGCCGGCTCGCTCCACGAACGGCAGCGCCTCTTCGAACACCTGAGCCGGATCCAGCGGCTGATCGCCCGCCGTGCCCCGCTGCAGAAGATCCTCGACTCGATCACCACCAGCGCCACCGAGCTGCTCGGCCTGGAGATCGGCTCACTGAACGTGCTGGAGAAGGACGACCCGTCGGTCGGCAGCATGGTCTCCAGCGTCGGCTTTCCGCCCGACATCCTGCCCAAGATGAAGCGCATCCCGTTGCCCTCGGCGGGCGCCGCCGGCCAGGCCGTCATGACCAACGAGCTGGTCCTGGTCGAGGACTACGAGAGCAGCCCCTTCGCCATCCCCGACGTCGTGCGGTCCCGCCTCCGGGCCGTCATGGCGGTGCCCGTCCACGAGAACGGCGCGGTCGTCGGCTGCCTCACGGTGGGGACGTTCAAGGGCCCGCGGCAGTGGGACAAGCAGTCCCAGGAGATTCTGCGGGCGTTCGCCGAGCACGTGAGCCTGGCGCTGACCGACGCGCAGACCCTGGAAGCGATGAACCAGGCGTTCCACGACTCGCTGACCGGGCTGGCCAGCCGCAGACTGTTCCTGACCCGGCTCGACGGTGCCTTCGCCTCGGCGCGGGAGGCGGACACCGGGCTCGCGGTCCTCTTCGTGGACCTGGACCGCTTCAAGGTCGTCAACGACTCGCTCGGCCACGCCGCCGGCGACCTGCTGCTGACCGGCGTCGCCGAACGGCTCAAGGCCTGCCTGCGCCCGCTCGACTCGGCGGCCCGGCTCGGCGGCGACGAGTTCGCGGTACTGCTGCCGACGGCGAGCGGCGTGGACGAGGCCATACCCGTGGCCGACCGCATCCTCGAGGCGCTGCGCGAGCCGTTCGACCTGGCGGGCAAGGAGACGTTCGTGAGTTGCAGCGTCGGCATCGCGTACAGCGCGGCCGGCGGGCTCGACGGCGCCCAGGGGCTGATGGTCCAGGCCGACCTGGCCATGTACCAGGCGAAGAAGGCCGGCAAGGACCGCGTCGAGATCTTCGAACCGGCGATGCAGGCAGCGTTCCAGGCCGGCCTCCAGCTCGAGGCGGACCTGCGCCGCGCGGTCGTCCGGCACGAGTTCACGCTGCGCTACCAGCCGATCGTGCACCTGCGTACGGGCGAGATCACCGGCCTGGAGGCACTGATCCGCTGGCAGCACCCGGACCGCGGCACGATCCCCCCGCTGGACTTCATCCCGCTCGCCGAGGAGACCGGGATGATCGTGCAGATCGGCGAATGGGTCCTGCGCGAGGCCTGCCGCCAGGCGGCCACCTGGAACGCCCGCCGCGAGGGCCTGCGCCCGCTCAGCGTCAGCGTCAACCTGTCGGCGATCCAGCTCGACCAGACCGACCTGCCGGAAACGGTGGCACAGGCCCTCGCCGACAGCGGTCTCCCGGCGTCGTGCCTGGTGCTCGAACTGACCGAGTCCCTGCTGGTCGACCACCGGTCGTCGACGCTGCGCCAACTGATGCGCATCAAGGAACTGGGCGTACGGCTGGCCATCGACGACTTCGGTACGGGATATTCGTCGCTGGCGTACCTGCGCCGCTTCCCGGTGGACATCATCAAGATCGACAAGAGCTTCGTGGACGAGGTCGGCGACGTGCCGGCGGCGGCCGCACTGACGTTGGGCATCATCCAGCTCGGCCAGGCCCTCAGCCTCTCCACCATCGCGGAGGGCATCGAGGACGCGGGCCAGCTCAACGAGCTGGCGGACGGCAATTGCGAGCTGGGGCAGGGCTACTACTTCGCGGAACCACTCACCGAGAAGGCCGTGGGAGAGCTGCTCTTCCCCCAGCGCTGACCGGCCTTCTCCGTCAGCCGAACGCGCGGCCCGCGAGGTAACCGATCGAGGCCGCACCGAGGCCGGCGAGGACGCTGCCGAGGGCGTACGCCCCCGCGAGGAACCGGTGCCCCGTCCGCGCCAGCCCCCACGTCTCGAACCCGAACGTCGAGTAGGTGGTGAGCGCCCCGCAGAAGCCCGTGCCCACCAGCGCGGCGAGCGCGGGACCGACCGGCAGGCCGACAAGAAAGCCGAGCAGCAACGACCCGGCGACATTGACGATCAGCGTGCCCCACGGGAACGGTGAGTCGCGCCGGGCCCGCACATACCGATCGGTCAGATACCGCAACGGCGCACCGACCGCCGCTCCCAGAGCCACCAGCAGCACGGTCACCGGCGCACCGCCGCTTCGGCGAGAGCGGTGCCGAGCCAGACCGCGGCCAGCGCGCCGGTGAGGGTCGCGGCCAGGTAGACCAGCGCGGTGCCCGGTGCGGCCTGAAGGACGTCGACGGTCGCGGTGGAGAACGTCGTGTAGCCACCCAGGACGCCGACGCCCCAGAACGGGCGGATCAGGCGTTGCTCCGGGCGGAAGCGGCGGATGAGCACCATGAGAACGCCGATGAGAAGGCAACCGGTGACGTTGACCGTCCACGTTGCCCATGCGAACCCTGCCGGCTCGTGCGGCCAGGCGACGGCGAGGCCATGACGCACCAGGGCGCCCAGCACGCCACCCGCAGAAACCACGGCGAGGACCAGCCCCAGTCCTTCGCCACCATCGGCACCGCCCTCACGGGCACCGCCGCCCTCGGCGGGGACGGCTCCACTGCCCGAGGCGGCGCCCGCGGTGCCGGCCCGCGAGGTACCCCCGGTCCAGGAGATACCCCTGGTCCGGGATACACCACCGGCCCGGGAAGCGGTTTCCGGATCCACGAGATCACGCTAGCCCAGGCCGAGATCGAGCGATCGCAAGCGGGCCACCGGGGAGTTGTGGCGCGGATGCGGGTGGGGACCGGTGGCCGCGGCGTGAGCCGCGGCCACCCTCGAGGTCAGTGACGTTAGTTTGCCCTGGTAGCGGAGGCGACGCGGGATTGATCCGTGTCATCCCTTCCTCCCTTTGGAACTTCTCGTGGAGCAGTTCGATTAGCGGGAGGCGGCTCGGCGGTATTGGTGGATGGCGAGGGGCATGAAGACGACGAGGACGGCGGCGATCCAGATCAGGCTGTAGAGGACCGGGTTCCGCAAGGCCCAGGTGTCGGGGACCGGGACGACGGGGTTGGTGTTGCCGAAGAGCTCGCGGGCGGCCTGGGTCACGGAGGAGACCGGGTTCCATTCGGCGATGAACTTGACCACCGAGGGCAGGTTGTCGGTGGGCACGAAGGTGTTGGCGATGAAGGTCATCGGGAAAATCACGATGAAGCTGGCGTTGTTGACCACCTCCGGGGTGCGGACCGAGAGGCCGACGACCGCCATGATCCAGGAGATCGCGTAGGCGAAGGTCAGCAGCAGGAGCACCGCGAGGATCGCCTCGGGCACCGACGACCGGATGCGCCAGCCGACGACCAGGCCGGACAGGGCCATGACCACGAACGTGACGAGGTTGATGCCGACGTCCGCGGCCGTCCGGCCCAGCAGCACGGCCGAACCCGACATGGGCAGCGTGCGGAAGCGGTCGATGATGCCCTTCTGCAGATCCTCGGCCAGGCTCGCACCCGTCCAGGTGGCGCCGAAGACGACGGTCTGGACGAAGATGCCCGCCATGAGGAACTCGCGGTAGTTGACCCCCGGCACCTCGATTGCGCTGCCGAACACGTACGCGAACAACAGGACGAACATGATCGGGGACAGGGTCGAGAAGACCAGGACGTCCGGGACGCGCTTGATCTTCAGCAGGTTGCGGCGGGTGATGACCGCCCCGTCCGCGAACGCGGAGACCACGGCGTTCATCGCACGACCTCCTTCTCCGGGGAGGCGGGACTCGCAGAGTCGGCCGTCGCGTGGCCGGTCAGCTTGAGGAAGACGTCGTCGAGCGTGGGGCGGCGTACGCCGACGTCCATGACCGCCACGCCGGCCTCGTCGAAGCGGCGCAGCGCGTCGATCAGCACCGCCGCGGCCGGCCTGCCGCCGTCGACCGGAGCGGACAGCTTGCGGGCGTGGTCGTCGAGGCTGACCCGGCCCCGGCAGACCTCGCCGAGGACCTCCGCGGCCTCGCGCACCCGGCCCGGCTCGGCGATGACCATCTCGATCACCTCGCCTCCGACCTGCGACTTCAGCCGGTCGGCGGTGCCTTCGGCGATCACCCGGCCGCGGTCGACCACCACGATGGAGTCGGCCAGCCGATCGGCCTCCTCGAGATATTGCGTCGTCAGCAGCACGGTGGTACCGCCGGCCACCAGGTCGGCCAGGGTGCCCCACATCTCCGTGCGGCCGCGTGGATCGAGCCCGGTGGTGGGCTCGTCCAGGAACAGCACCTGGGGCCGGGCCACCAGCGCTCCGGCCAGGTCCAGGCGCCGCCGCATGCCGCCGGAGTAGGTCTTGACCGGCCGGTTCGCGGCCTCCTCCAGCCGGAACTGCTCAAGCAGCTCGCGGGCTCGTGCCGCGGACGGCTTCCGGCCCAGGTGGTAGAGACGTCCCACCATGTCGAGATTTTCGAAGCCGGTGAGGTATTCGTCCACCGCCGCATACTGACCGGAGACCCCGATGCGTTCCCGGACCCGTCCCGGCTCCCGCAGCACGTCGATGCCCATGACCTGCGCCCGACCGGCGTCGGGGCGGAGCAGGGTCGTCAGCACCCGGACGCATGTCGTCTTGCCCGCCCCGTTGGGCCCGAGCAGGCCCAGCACGGTGCCCTCGTGGATCTCCAAGTGGAAACCGTCGAGGGCTTTGACCTCCCCGTATGTCTTCACGAGGCTGTCTGCCACCACCGCCATCGTCGTCATGGTGAGCGACGCTACGCCCGCCCCCCGACAATTTCCCTCCCATTACTTCTCAGAACCTTGCCGGGGACAAAAGGGACGAGAAGGAACGGAAGGGACGGGAGGCCGGGGATGGGCGTGGCGGCGCCCACCCCCGGCCTCGTCCGGACACGCCGCGCGCGGCCCCCGCCGAAGCCGGACGGCCGCACGCAAAGGATCGCGTGGCCGTCCACTGTAGGCGAGCCGGCACGATCAGCACGGAGCACCCTGCGGCACCGGCGCCGGCGCCGGCGCCGGCGCCGGGGAGACCACGAGCGACGGCTCAGGCTCGCGCTTGCCGATCCGGTACGCCTGCCGGAGCGCGGCGTACAGCGGATAGCTTCCGAGGCGGACCAGCCGGTGCTTGAGCCCGGGGTGCCCTGGATAGCCCTCCGGCAGGTAACGGCGGTAGTACGCGACCAGCCGCCGGAAGAAGGCGCGCCGCTGTCCGGGGTGAAGGCGGCCGTCGTTGCCCGCGACCACCAGCAGGTGGTCGACCATCAGCGTGAACAGTCGGTGGCGCAGCCACGGCTCGCAGGGGCGGGCCGAGACCCAGGACATCATCCGGTCGTACTGGTCGAAGACCTCGAAGTGGCGTTCGCTGCGGGTCGCGGTGATCGCACCGAGGCGGCCGATCCGGTAGTGGTAGCAGACCCGGTCGAGGACCGCGATCCGCTCCGCCGCGATCAGCACGGCATTGCTGAACGAGACATCCTCGTACCATCCGGGCAGGAAGCGCAGCCCGGCCTCGTCGAGCAGGCCGCGGCGCACGATCCGGTTCCACGCGGTGTGCTGGAGCTTGATGAGGCTGATGAGGCGGGGGTCGCGCAGCGCACCACTGCTCGCGTCGGGCTCCAGCCGGCCGTCCTCGTGCACCCGGAGGTGGTCGATCAGCAGGACGTCGGGCCGTTCCGAGCGCAGCCGGTCGAGCACCGCGCGCACCGAGCCGGCCGGGAGCCGGTCGTCGCTGTCGACGAACCACACGTACGTGCCCCGCGCCTCGGCCAGGCCCGCGTTCCGGGCGAGTCCCAGGCCCACGTTCTGGCTCAGATGCACCACCCGCAGGTCGCCGTGACGGGCCGCGTACGCGTCCAGCATCCCGCCACAGCCGTCCGGGGACGCGTCGTCGACCGCGATGACCTCAACCGACGCCGCCTCCTGCGGGCTCAGGCCGGCGCGGATCGACTCGAGACACTGGTAGAGATAGCCCTCGACCCGGTACACCGGCACGACCACCGACAACAGCACGGTATCCACGCCGATCACGCTCGACCCTTCCGGTAACGAACGACGGAACGGGGGTTGTCCGGAACACGTCCGGGGTGAGTCGAGGCGCAAATTCTCACGCCCGGCGTCCGGCGACCGATGGAGGCGGTACCGGATCGGTGGCTGGAAGGGGTACGGCGTGGGCACAACTGACCGGCTGCTGCGTGCGTCCGGCGTCGGTGCGCTGGCCGCGGTTCTCTGGTTCCTGGTCAACCTGGTGCACCCGGTCGGCCCGCGGGCGCTGCTCTGGCTGCCGACCGTGGCCGGCGCCGTCATCCTGGTGATCGGCCTGCACCGTACGGCGCGAACCGAGACCCTGCCCGAGCCGACCCGCCGGTTCTGGCGGCATCTGACCGTCGCGGCGGTCTTCATCGGCATCGGCGTGGCGTCCCAGGCCGTCGACGTCCTGGCCGAGGAGGAGCCGCGCGGACTCCAGACGGGCCCCGTCATGCTGCTCACCTGCGCCATCGGCGTACTGATCATCATGTTCGCGCTCTTCCGGCTGCCGCTCGAACGGCAGTCGCACGGCGAGATGTTCCGGATCGTGCTCGACGCCGGCACCCTGATGCTGGCCGCCGCCGTGTTCTTCTGGCACTTCTCCACCCGCACGGCGCTGAGCGAGGGCGACCACAAGGCCATCTACCTGTCCCTGTTCGTCACGATCATCGCGCTGCTCGCCGTGTTCGCGGTGTCCAAGTTCGTCCTGTCCAGCCACGCCCACATCGACAACGGCGCGCTGCGGCTGCTCGCCGTCGCGATGTTCGTGGGCGCTGTCGCGCCGATGTTCCGCGGCCCGTTCGAGTCGGTGGACCCCCATCTGTTCCCGGACATGTGGAGCACGCCGATCGTCTACTACTTCGCCATCCTGGCCGCCGCCCGCCAGCGGGCGGCGCACGGCGGCAAGCGGCGTGGTGCTCCGGTCGCCCCCCGGAGGCGGTCGTTCAGCCTGCTCCCGTACGTGGCGGTCGCCGCCGTCGACGGCCTGCTGGTCTACGTGACCTGGACCGACGGCGAGGACGAGGCCGTGGTGGTCGGTTCCGCGGTCCTGCTCACCGCTCTCGTGGTGCTGCGCCAGCTCACCGCCTTCCGGGACAACAGCCGTCTGCTGGCGCGTCTCGACCACAGCGCGACGCATGACGCTCTCACCGAGCTGCCCAACCGCATCCTGTTCCACTCCCGTCTGCAGCGGGCGCTGACCGCTCCCGGCGACCGGCCGGTGGCGGTGGCGCTGATCGACCTCGACGACTTCAAGGAGGTCAACGACACCCTCGGGCACGAGGTCGGCGACCTGCTGCTGGTCGGGGTGGCGAAGCGGCTGGAGGGCTGCGTCCGGGCCGAGGACACGGTGGCGCGCCTCGGCGGCGACGAGTTCGTCGTGGTGCTCGACGACGCCGACCCGGCCGCCGCCGATCTGGCCGCCGACCGGATGATGCGGGCACTGCAGCAGCCGGTCTACGCCGACGGTCACGAGCTGCCCATCCGGGCCAGCATCGGCATCGCGGACGGGCGCACCGGCGACCAGCCCTCGGTGCTGCTGCGCCACGCCGACATCGCGATGTACGCGGCGAAGAACCTGCCCGGCACGGCCTGCCTGCACTACGAGCCGAGCATGTCGGTGACCGGCAACGACCTCGGCGCGGAGCTGCGCTACGCGATCGACAACAACCAGTTGTTCCTGCTGTACCAGCCGATCGTCTCGCTCGACGACGGCCACATCATGGGCGCCGAGGCGCTGGTGCGCTGGGCCCACCCGGTCCGGGGCACGCTGGCGCCGGACGCCTTCATCCCGGTCGCCGAGCGCACCGGCCTGATCATCCCGCTGGGGCACTGGGTCATGCGGACGTCCTTCGCCCAGCTCGCCGAGTGGAACGTCGTGCACGGCGACGCCGCCCCGCAGGTGCTCAACGTCAACGTGTCCGCCCGTGACCTGCGCGAGCCCGGCTTCGCGGAGCACGTGGGCGAGCTGCTCGCCGAGTTCGACCTGCAGCCGGAACGCGTGGTCCTGGAGATCACCGAGACGATGGCGCTGGAGCCGGGTCCGTCGGTGATCAACCTGCTCCGGCTGCGGGCCATGGGCGTGCGCGTCTCGCTGGACGACTTCGGCACCGGCCACTCGACGCTGACGCTGCTGCACGACTGCCCGATCGACGAGATCAAGCTGGACCGCTCGTTCACCCAGTCGGAGGTCGACGACCGCCCGCCCGTGTCGGCGGCCGTGATCCACCTGGCGCAGGCGCTCGGCCTGCACGCGGTGGCGGAGGGTGTCGAGACGGCGGACCAGGCGGAGCAGCTTCTGTCGCTGGGCTACATCGCGGCGCAGGGCTACCACTTCGCCCGGCCGATGCCGCCGGCCCGCCTCAGCGAGCTGCTCGCGGCCAAGAAGTCCCTCATGCCCTCGGCGACGCCGACGGAAACCGTGCCGACGGCGTGATTCCCCTCTCGGGGTTGCATCGCACGCGGCGGGGTACATCCGGGTGCGTAGGCGACTCTTCCCGGGAGGTTCCGATGGGCACCGACGACAAGATCGACAACAAGGCCGAGGAGCTTGGCGGCAAGGTCAAGGAGGGCGTCGGCAAGGCGACCGACGACGAGCGCCTCGAGGCCGAGGGCAAGGCCGACCAGACCACCTCGAAGTTGAAGCAGGCCGGCGAGGACATCAAGGACGCCTTCAAGAGCTGAGATCTCGTACGGAAGAAAGGGCGCCCGCCACGGCGGGCGCCCTTTCTCAGCTCTGCAGGTAGGCGAGTACCGCCAGGACGCGGCGGTGCTGTTCCTCGTCCGGTGGCAGGTCGAGCTTGGTGAAGATGTTGCGGACGTGCTTCTCCACCGCGCCCTCGGTGACCACGATCGTGCGCGCGATCGCGGTGTTGGAGCGGCCCTCCGCCATCAGGCCGAGAACCTCACGCTCGCGCGGGGTGAGGTTGCGCAACGGGTCGTCGCGGCGGCGCCGGACCAGGAGCTGGCCGACGACCTCCGGGTCGAGGACCGTTGCGCCGGCGGCCACCCGCCGCAGGCCGTCCAGGAAGTCCGCGACCTCGGAGACCCGGTCCTTGAGCAGATAGCCCACCCCACCCAGCCGATCGGCGAGCAGGTCGTCGGCGTACTCCACCTCGACGTATTGCGACAGCACCAGGATCGGACTGCCCGGCACCTTCTTGCGGGCCTCCACGGCCGCCCGCAGACCCTCGTCGGTGTGCGTGGGCGGCATCCGCACGTCCACGATGGACACATCCGGCCTGTGCTCGACGATCGCGTCGACCAGCGAGGGACCGTCGCCGACGGCCGCGACGACGGTGCACTCGTTCTCCTCGACCAACCTGACCAGGCCCTCGCGCAGAAGCACGGCATCGTCGGCGATCACCACCCGCATGCCGACGAGCGTAGCGGGCGCCTGGCGCTACAGCGGCAGCGGCAGCGCGACCGTGAGGGTGGTGCCCGCTCCCTCGGGACTGCGTACGTCCATCACCCCGCCGGCCGCCTGGACCCGGTCCGCGAGACCGGCCAGGCCGTGGCCCTTGGCGAGGCTCGCACCGCCCACCCCGTCGTCGGCAACCATGATCGTCAGCCCGGTCGCCTCCCGCCGCACGCTCACCTGCACCTCTGCCGCGTGGCTGTGCTTGGCGACGTTGGTGAGCGCCTCGGCCACCACGAAGTACGCCGTCGTCTCCACCGCCGGCTCGAGCCGCTCGATCGGCGGTGCGTCCAGGTCGACCGGGACCGTGCAGCGCCCGGCGAGCGCGGTCAGCGCGGCCTGCAGTCCCCGGTCGACCAGGATCGGCGGGGCGATGCCGCGGGACAGCGCCCGGAGCTCGTCCAGTGTCTCCCGGGTCTGCGCCAGGGCCTCGGCGACCGTGGCGCGCGCGGCGTCGGGATCGGTGGCGAACTGCTGCTCGGCCCGCCCGAGGTCCATCGCCAGCCGGACCAGGCGCTGCTGCGGCCCGTCGTGGATGTCGCGTTCGAGCCGGCGCAGCGCGGTGGCCTCGGCCGAGACGGCGGCGGCCTTCTGTGCCTGGGCGGTGTCACGGGCGGCCACGGCCTCGGCCACCTGCTCGCGCAGCTCGTTGACGCCGCTGAGCAGGGCCCGGGCGAACAGCCCTTCGAGCAGGGCCGCGCCGCGCAGCACCGGGTACAGCGTGCCGAAGAAGAAGAAGCCGATCGCCAGGTGGAAGGCGATCCGGGTGGAGGTGGCATCGCCCAGCCCCAGCAGCTCGGGCAGATCGGAGTTTTCCGGGCCGCGCGGCAGCGACCACTCCCATAGCGGGTAGGAGAGGCCGCCGAGCGCGCCGGCCCACCAGGTCACCGCGAAGCAGAAGGCGATGGTGCTCGGGATGAAGCGCAGGATGGCGTGCAGCAGGTCGAGCCAGGCCTGGCCGTCGCTGAGCGGCGTCAGGAACCGCCGGGCGCGGCTCGCTCCCGCAGGCGCCGGCTTGTAGTACGGGTGCGGCAGCCGCAGCCCGATCACCGGGGCGATCCTGGCCCGCTCGACGGTGGCGAGGCCGCGGGCCAGCATCAGCGTGCCGGCCAGGATCGGCACGCCGACCCAGATGACGGCCGTGCCGACGCCGACGGCGAAGCCGGTCACACCGGCCACCAGGGCGACCAGGCCCAGGGGGAAGCCGAGCAGGATGAACTGGGTGTCGAGGCCGGCCTGCCGGAACGCACGCCGGACCGGGGCCTGGTGTTCCGCCGAGACGAGGGTGGTGGTCATGCCCTAGACGGTAGGCATGCGAGGCCCACGGACCGATCCCGGTGGCCGCCGGATCGGGGGTAGGGTTAACCCCACCCCCTGAGCTGCGCCGATCTGCCCCACGACGGCCCTCGGTGCGCAATGCTGGAGACGTGAGGGACTGGACCGACCTGCAGATGCGGGTGCACCGCCGGGCCCAGGCGCTCGTGGGGTCGGGCCGGGAGATCGGCCTCCAGGTCGCCGCCTACCTGGACGGGCAGTTGATCGTGAACGTCGTCGCCGGCGTGGCCGACGAGTCGACCGGCGCCCCGGTCACCCCGGAGACCACCTTCTTCAGCCCCGCGACCGGCAAGGGCCTGGCCAGCACCGCCGTCCACGTCCTCGCCGAGCAGGGCCGGCTCGACTACGACCTGCGCGTGGCGGACGTGTGGCCCGAGTACGCCCGCCACGGCAAGCAGGACACGACGTTGCGGCACGTCCTGTTGCACGCGGCCGGGGTGCCGGCGCTGCCGTCGTACTCCACGGCCGAGGACTTCCTGGACTGGAACCTGATGTGCCGGACGATCGCGAGCTCCACGCCGCTGTGGCAGCCCGGTGCCCGGCACGGCGTCCACGAGTGGACGTACGGCTGGCTGCTCGGCGAGGTGGTCCGCCGCATCGTGGGCCGGCCGCTCGCCTGGGTGGTCGCCGAACACATCGCCCGGCCGCTGAACGCGGACCGTGAGCTGTTCCTGGGCGTACCCCCGGACCAGCTCAACCGGGTGGCTCGGCTGAAGGACCGCAACTGGACGGCCGCGCTGGACCTGTTCAGCGCGAACCTCGAGAACTTCGACAAGGTCGCGCCGCCCGCGGTACGCCCCGACGCGGCGCTCGGCAACCGCCGCGACATCCTGCGCGCGGAGATCCCGGCGGTGGCGACGGTGAGCGCCCGGGGCATGGCCCGCATGTATTCCGCGCTCATGGACAAGGTCGACGGCGTACGCCTGATCTCACCGGACCGGCTCAAGCTGATCAGCACGGTGCACACCGAGGGCCCCGACTGGACGATCGGCGGCGATCTGCCCAAGACGCTCGGCTACGTGGCCAAGGGCTCCGGACGCATCGGCTGGGGCGGCAACGGCGGCGGCCTGGCCGGCTTCTACCCGGAGCTCGGCCTGGCGGTGGCGGCGACGAAGAACTATCTGGGGGTCAGCGACCAGGATCCCATGGAGGATTGCGCGACGATGATCCACGACGCGGTCGCGGGCGACGGCTGACCGACACCGTCCCGGCGCCGATGCCCGTACGGATCGAGCGAACGTTGCCACGAACGGCTTGATCGACCGCGTAGTGTCCCACCCATGAAGCCCGGCGAGGTGCGCTACCGCAGCGCCGCCGGGCGCTGGGTGCTGGTGGCGACCGTGCTCGGCTCCAGCCTCGCGTTCATCGACGGCACCGTGGTCAACATCGCGCTCCCCGCGATCGCCCGGGACCTCGACACGGACGCGGCGGGTCTGCAGTGGACCGTCAACGGCTACGCCCTCAGCCTCGCCGCCCTGATCCTGCTCGGCGGTTCCCTCGGCGACCGGTACGGCCGCAGGCGCATCTTCGCGATCGGCGTGACCTGGTTCGCGGCGGCGTCCCTGCTCTGCGGCCTGGCACCCACGACCGAACTGCTCGTCGGCGCCCGCATCCTCCAGGGCATCGGCGGCGCGCTGCTGACCCCCGGCGCCCTGGCCATCCTCGAGGCGTCCTTCGTGCCCGACGACCGCTCCCGGGCCATCGGCGCCTGGTCCGGCCTCGGCGGCATCGGCGGCGCACTGGGTCCTTTCCTCGGCGGCTGGCTCGTCGACGTCGCCGACTGGCGGCTCATCTTCCTGATCAACGTACCGATCGCGGCGCTCGTGCTCGTGGTGACCGCCCGCCACGTCCCCGAGTCCCGCAACCCGTCGGCCGCGCGCGAGCTGGACGTGGCCGGGGTGCTCACCGGAGCGGTGGGGCTCGGCGGGCTCACGTACGGCTTCACCGCCTGGCCGGCGGAGGGCCCGGGCAGCCCGGCCGTCTGGGTGTCACTGGCGATCGGCATGCTCGGCACGGCCTGGTTCGTCCTCGCCGAACACCGTTCCCGGCACCCGATGCTGCCCCTGGAACTCTTCAGGTCCAAGGCCTTCACGGGCGCCAACCTCGTGACCTTCCTCGTCTACGGCGCCCTCGGCGGTGTCTTCTTCCTCGTGGTCCTGAACCTCCAGGTGGTGTCCGGCTTCAGCCCGCTCGCCGCCGGTCTTGCACTGCTCCCGATCACCGTGCTCATGCTGCTGCTCTCGGCCCGCGCCGGCTGGCTCGGCGGCAAGATCGGCCCGCGCATCCCGATGACCGTGGGCCCGCTGATCTGCGCGGCGGCCCTGATCTGGATGTCCCGCATCGGCGCCGGGGCGTCGTACCCGGTGGACGTGCTCCCACCGGTGATCGTCTTCGGCCTCGGCCTGTCCCTGCTGGTGGCACCGCTGACGGCAACCGCACTGGGCGCGCTCGACGACGCGCACGCGGGCATCGCCAGCGGGGTCAACAACGCCGTGGCCCGGGCGGCGGGCCTGCTCGCCGTCGCGGTCCTGCCACTGGCCGCCGGCATCGGCACCGGCCACCTGACGGACCCGGCGGCGCTGGCACCGACCTACCGGACCGCAATGCTGATCGGCGCCGCGCTGATGGTCGGCGGCAGCGTGCTTGCGGTGACCCTGGTGCCCGGCCGGCTGCCGGCACCAGGGTCCCGTCCGGGCTAGGCCGTTCCGGTCCGCCGGCTCATGCTCAACACCACCTCGCCGGCGTCCGGCGAGTCGGTGCTGGGATCGGCGATCCGCCGCACGGTGACGCGAGAACAGGCGACGAATCCCGTTCGCTCCGGACTGGCCAGCACGACGTGGAGCTGAGGCACGGTGAGCGAGTCCAACTCCGCGAACTCGGCCCGCTCGTCGTCCGCCGCGAGGCGCAGGACGAGATCCGGATAGCCTCGCCGCAGCTTCATGAACTCGACGGCCTCGAAGAGGATGTGGAAGCTCGGCCGCTCGCCGTCGCCGGGACTCCGCAGCAGGAGCTGGGAGTGCCCGACGCCGTACCGCCACACGCGGAAGCCACGCCCGCTTCGCCAGGGAAGGTCAATCCTGGAAGGGGTTGTCAACTTTCTTGCCCTTCCGATAGAAGGTGATCCGACCCCACGCGTCCTTGCTCTGGCTCAGCAGGTACATCTCCCACCGGGTGAATCCGCGACCGACTGGATCAGCGTAGTCGACACCCTTACCGGAGGCGGCGTACGACTTCGGGTCGGCGATCCCGTCGAGGTTGACGTGAATCCGCGTCTTGCCGTCCGCGACGAACTTCTTCAGGTGGTCGTGCCACGGCAGGTCGTCGCCCCAGTCCTTGTAGGTCTGCGCGCCCCTTTCGAAGCCGAAGAGGTCCAGCACACTGTCATCGCCGTCGACGTCCTGTTTACCCAGTGCGATATCGCCGCAGTTGTGGACCAGGACCGGCGTCTTACCGGCGACGACATAGAAGGTGTGGATGTCGGCGACCGTGAGGTTGTGCACCTCCGCCGGTTCAGCGCGGTGCCCGATCGCCCCGATCTGGACGTGGGTCCCCGCGCTGGTGCGCAGCCACTGCCCGGCGGACAGCGCCTCCGCATCGACCCATTCGCCACGCTCGGGCACCCAGAAGGGGTGGTTGTGGGTGGCCGTGATGGTCTCGGTGCCGATGGTGATGTCGACGAGCTTCTTGTCGCCCACGCCGACGATGGTGTCGGTGACGGGCCGGCCGGCGGTCGTGTTCGTGACCGGATCGGTCGCGAGCACCTGGTCGCCGATCCTCAGCTGATCGATGGCCCGGCTGCTGCCGTCCGCCAGCAGGACGGGAGTGCCCCGCAGGAAGCTGTTGCGACGGGCGCCCTCCTCGCAGCTCGGGCTGTCGTCGCGGTCCTTCTTGCGCTTCCGGGCCTTGTCGAAGATCTCGTTGACCTTCTTGCGGCCCTTCTGGACCCCCTCGGAGAACTTCTTGTACTTCTTGAAGAGGTCCCAGACGTTGCCCAGCTTCTTGAGCTTGCCCCACGGCAGCAGGTCGACCACCGCCCAGAAGCAGGCGCCGACGCTGGGCTTGGTGACGCACTTCTTCAGCTCGCCGAAGATCAGATCGCCGAGGAACTCGAGCCCGTTCTCCTTGACGAAGTCGAGGATGTCCTGGTCGGCGTCCTTCTTGGCCTGGAGGTATTCCTCACGCTCCTGCGGGGTGAGCTCGTCGAGCAGCTCCTTCTCCTGATCGGGTGTCAGGTCGGCGCCGCTCTCGATCACCTGCTCGAGCCGCTCCCGGTCGGCGGCCTCGGCGCGTTCGAGCGCCTGCTGTGCCTCCTTGGCGTGCTCGAGCGCCTTGCTGGCGGCCACCGCGGCGCTGTCGGCGTGCTTCTGCGCCCGGCCGGCGGCCTGCTGCGCCTTGAGAGCCGACGCTTCGGCCCGGTCGGCAGCGCCGCGTGCGGCGGCAGCGTCGTTCTCTGCTGCCGTGGCCGCGCTGTTCGCCGCGTTGGCGTCGGCCTGCGCGGCCTGCGCGTTGCGTCCGGCGATCGCGGCGTCGTTGGCGGCCTCGCTCGCCGCCTGGCGAGCCGCGACGGCATCCGCACGGGCCTGCACGTCGGCCTTGCCCGCGCTGGCCGCGGCCGCGCGCGCGGTGGCCGCTTCCGCCGCGGCCTGCGCGGCGGCCAGCTTCGCCTCGGCCGCCGACTGCGCGGCCTCCGCCGCCGATCGGGCCGCCTGTGCCGCCGCGACATAGGCGGGCTTGACTTGGGCGTTGGCGCGGTCCGCGGCCTGTTGTGCCTTGTCGGCAGCGACGACCGCCTCGGCGGCCCGCTTCTTCGCCGCGGCGGCCTGTTCGTCGCCGATGCTCTTGGCCTGCTCGGCGACCAGCTTCACGAAGTCCGCGTCGATGTCCGCGCCGGTGAACGGCGTGACCATCGCCAGCGCGGTGTTGTGCGGCTCGGCGATACCGGCCGACGACGCCGACGCCGCGCTCGCCGCGGCGATCGCGATCTCGGCCTGCGCCGCCGCCGCGACCGCCTCGGTCGTCGCCGCCTCGGCCTCGCTCTTGGTGCGGTCGGCCGCCCACAGCGACTGGACTGCCTCGTCAGCGGCCTGGTTGGCAAGGTTCACGGCAGCGTTCGCCGCCTGCGCCGCCTTGACTTCCTGCGCGGTCGCCTCGGCCGCCTTGGCGTCCGCGCGCACCCGGGCGGCGTGGGCGTCACTCGCCGCCGCCTCGGCCTTGTCCGCCGCGGCGTCGGCGGCGAACGCGGCGGCGCGCGCCTGCTGCGCCGCCGCCCACGCGCGGGACGCGGCCTGGTTGGCCTGGATGGCGGCGGCCCGCGAGTTCGCCGCCGCGCCGGTCGCGGTGTTCGCGTACCCGCGCGCCGACTTGGCCGCGCCGTCCGCGGTCTGGAACTCGCGGTCGGCTTCGTCCGCGGCTGCCTGGGCCTCGTTCCGGCTCACCTCGCTGTCCGCCTTGGCGATCCACGCCCGGGTGGTGTGCGCCTTGGCCTGGGCCGTCTGCCGGTCACGCTCCGCGGTGAGCGCCGCGTCCCGCGCCCGTCCCGCGGTCGCCTCGTGTTCCCAGGCCTTGTTGTTCGCCTTGGCGGCGTTCTCCTCGGCGTCCTCGGCGCGGCGGCTGGCACCGTCGGCGATGGACGCCTTGGCCTCGGCGTTGGCGCGTGCGTTCTTCGCGGCGGCGGCCTGCCGCTCGGCCTCGGCGCGGTATCGGGCGGCGTTGGCGCGTTCGGCCTCGGCGATCTGGCGCTGCCGCTTCGCCTCCGCCGCCTGCGCCTCGGCGACCTGCCGCTGCTGACGCGCCCGCTCCGCCGCCGCCCACGCCTTGGCCTCCGCGGCCTGTGCCTGCTCCCGGGCCTTCTTCGCCCGCGCCGCGGCCGTCTTGGCCGCGTCGGCCTGCTTCTTCGCCGCCGCGGCCAGCTTCGCCGCCGCGGCCGCATGCTCCTGCGCATGCTTACGCCACTGCTCCGCCTGCCGGGCGTGCGCCTCGGCCTGCGCCTGCGCACCCTGCGCACTGTTCGTCGCGATCGTCGCGTCGATCGCGTGCGCCGCCGTGGTGACCGCACCCACCGCCGCGGCCGACGCCTCCGACATGCCCTGCGCGATCAGCGACCACTCCGCGCCGTACGTCAGACCCGTCTCGACCAACGTGTCCGCCGCCGAGGTGGCAACCGCCGCCGCCGCGCTCGCCTGCTCCGCCGCCGCGCGAGCGTTGGTCAACGACGCCGCGGTCTGCGACTTCGCCGCGTTCAGCTCGGCGGACTTCGATGCCGCGGTGCCGGTCCGGGCCAGGACCCGTTCGGCGTGCCGGGCCGCGTTGGCCGCGCCCGCCATCTCGTTCGCGGCACGCTGCAACGCCTTCACACCATCGCCGTGCGCCTTCAGCAGCCGGGTGCGGGCCTCGGACGCCTTCTTCGCCCGCTGCGCCAGCTCCGACAGATCCTCCGCCGCCTTGTTGCGCGCCTCCAGATCCTTCAGATACTGCTCACGCGCTTCCGCGTCGGCCTTCGCCGCCGCCGGATAGCCGGTGTCCCAGAACGCCGCCACCGCCGCGTCATCACCCGCCAATGCCTGCTCGGCGGCCAGCCGAAGCTGCGACTCCGCGGGTGCCGCGGCGGCGAAAGTCTTCAACCGCTCCCGCAACTGGGTGGCCCGCTCCCGGGCGGTCGCGGCGACCTTCTCGTCCTGCGCCCGGGCGATATCAGCCCCATACGCCAGGAACGCCTTCCGATCACCGTCGGTGCCCGCCAGCACCCGGGTCACCTCGGCGTTGAAGTTCGCGCCGCCCGTACCCGCCATCGCCTTGATCTTGGCCAGGTTGTCCGCGGCGGTCTTCTTCTTCTCGGCCGCGATCTGGGTTTCCAAAGCCCGCTTGTCCACCGTGGCGAACTTCTGGATCGCCGCCGCGTCACCGCTGGCCAACGCCGCCAACGCGGCGTCACGCACCCGCGCCTCCGGCGCCAACGCCGCCACATCCGCGACAGCCTTACGCCACCGCTCCGCGTTCAGGTCCACACCGGTGGAGCCGTTCCACGACTCCGTCACCAACGGCGGAACCACCACCTGCGAAGGGTCGGCCAACAACCGCGCCGGCCGCTTCTCCGGCGTCGCGGCAGCAGCCGGAGGCGGGGCATGCAGCCCCGCACCCGTCACCAACGCGGCCAGCGAGGCCGTCACCCATACCCGCCATCGCGCCCGCACCGAACCCGTCACCACGACACCCATCCACGAAACGGCCCGGCGAGGGCCGGCCGGAAGCAAGAGAAGAAGGCGTACGGACACCGGTCAGCCCGGCACACACGTCCACAGTGGCGAAAGCCCGGCCGGCGACATTACGCGACCGCCCGAGAGCGGCACGAGCACGGACGGATGCACACCCACACGCCTCACAAGATCCCCCGTAGATCCGGCGCTGAAGAAACCGCGACATCTAAACATGGAACAGTGACAAGATCCACGCTGGTCGGCGACCAGCGCGCGCAAACGGCTGCTGAGCTGCACCGATGCGCTGTGAGAGGTGGGCCACTCACCTCCTTCTTGCCTGATGACCTTCATGACGGCTAGGTTCGGCGACTGCACCGCCGGCCGAGGTCGTTCCGGCGCCGCGTCGTTTGACAGCCATCACCGCCACCCACCCCGAGGCTTGCCCGCCTCGAGGCCACCGGTGCGTGCGCTGCCGCTCGCCTTCCACATCGGGGGACACACTCACATGACTGCCTCGACCCGCGCTTCGACCCGGCGGTTGCTGACCGCCGGGCTCGCCGCGGTCACCCTCACCACCGTCCTGCCCTCCGCCGCCGCCCAGGCCGCCCCGGCCTCGCCCGCCGCCACGGGCGTCCTGGCCGCCGCCGAGGCCGACAGCAGCCTGGCGACGTACGAGCAGAAGCTGGCCGTGGCCGTGAAGTTCGGCCGCGGTGACGACACCGCCCTGATCGAGCGCGGCGACCGCGACTTCGTCATCGAGATCTGGAAGCACGTCAAGGACAACGGAGACTTCCTCGAGGTACGCGCCGCCGCCGAGCAGGCCTACGGCACCATGTCCGACGACGTCAACCCGGACGCCACCAGCGAGGCCTGCTACGAGTTCATCGCGACCGGCGTGTTCGCCGCGTACGACCGCGACATCGAGCGCGAGAAGCGCGAGGCCGAGGCGAAGCGCCTGTCCGACCAGGCCCGCGCGGCCGCCGCGGCCAGCATCGACGTGGTCGCCGACGCGGCCATGCTCGCCGGCACCGACGCGGACTTCGCCCGCCTCGTCTGGACGCGCGTCGAGAACGACGCGAACTGGCCCAAGGTGAAGGCCGCCGCGGCGGCCGCCGTTGGTGGCACCGCGGAGCAGCAGCGCGAGTTCATCGCCGCCGGCATGGCCGCCGCCGCCAAGCAGGACACCGACAAGCGCATCGCCGACGACGCGGCCAAGACCGAGGCCGAGAAGGCGGCGGCCCTCGCCCGCGCCGCGAAGCAGTTCGCCGCCAACCGGATCGGCCTGCCCGTCACCGAGCAGCTCCTGAGCATGCCCGATCGCGACTTCGTCGTCGCGGTCTGGAACCACGAGGCGGACGGCACCGAGGTCCAGACCGCCGCGATCAGCGCCGCGCGCAACCTCGACCCCGCCGCGTGGAAGGCCTTCATCGACACCGGCCTCCACCAGGCCAAGGACCGCGACATCCAGATCGCGCTCGACAAGCAGGAGGCCGAGGACCGGCGCCAGGCCAAGGACGTCCAGGCCCGCGCCGAGAAGGTCGGAAACCGCAACCTGGCCCTGGCCGCGCGCAACGCCCTGGCCGGCAACGCCGATGCCGTCGGCGCCTTCGTCCGCGCCGGACAGTACGCGGTCCGGCCGGACCTGCCCGACCGTCTCCAGGCCGGCCACACCGGCATGTGCCTGGGCGTACCGGGCGGCTCGCTGAAGAAGGGCGAGCACATCATCCAGTGGCAGTGCAGTTCCGCCCAGGATCAGGGCTGGGTGTTCCTACCCAAGGCGGACGGCTACTTCGAGGTGCGCAACAGCCGCAGCGGTCAGTGCCTCGCCATCGGCTCCGCCTCCAAGGAGAACAGCGCCCACGCCATCCAGTGGACGTGCAACGGCGGCAAGGAGCAGCTCTGGGCGCCGCAGGCCGACAGCACCGGGCTGACCCGGCTGAAGAACAACAACAGCGGCAAGTGCCTGGGCATCCTCGGCGCCTCGAAGACCGGCGCCGCACACGCCGTCCAGGAGCCGTGTGCCGCCAAGCCCGAGCTGGGTTGGCACAAGCGCGCCCGCGGGCTGGTCAACTTCTCGGCCGGCTCGTTCAACGGCGACGCGCACGAGGACGTCATCGCCGCGGAGGTCGGCAGCGGCAAGCTGTGGCTCTACCCCGGTACCGCCAAGGGTGACGCGTTCGCCGCACGCATGCTGATCGGCAACGCGGGCTGGAACGGCATGGACAAGCTCACCACGGGCAGGTTCAACCGCGACGAGCACGATGACCTGATCGCGGTGGAGAAGAGCACCGGGAAGCTGTGGCTCTACCCCGGTAACGGCCGTGCGGGCCTCGGCTCGCGCGTCGAGATCGGCACCGGTGGCTGGAACGGCATGGAGAAGCTGGCCGCGGGTCGCTTCAACACCGACGCCTATGACGACGTCGTCGCCGTGGAGACCTCCTCCGACAAGCTCTGGCTCTACCCCGGCACCGCCGCCGGTGGAGCGTTCGGCGCGCGCGTGCTGCTCGGCACCGGCGGGTGGAACAACATGGACAAGCTCACCATGGGCAAGATCAACCGTGACGGGTACGAGGACCTGGTCACCGTGCAGAAGAGCACCGGGAAGCTGTTCTTCTACGTCGGCACCGCCACCGGGGTTCTCGGCGCGCGTACCGAGATCGGCACCGGTGGCTGGAACGGCATGAGCGAGCTCACCGCCGGGCGCTTCAACGCGGACGAGTACGACGACCTCATCGCCACGGAGAACTCCAGCGGCAAGCTGTTCCGCTACCCCGGAACGGCGGAGGGCGGCAAGGTCGGCGGCCGGACCGAGATCGGTATCGGCGGCTGACACCCCCGCGCGTCCGAGGCCGGCTCTCCGTATATGGAGGGCCGGCCTCCTGCCCTGGTGGTTCAATACCCGCATGCGTCCCGACCTGACTCCTCCGCCGAAACTGAGCCCAGGTGACCGCGTGGCGGTCCTGTCGCCGTCGTTCGCCGCGCCCGCCGAGTTCCCGGCGGTGCACGAGCGCGGTGTGCGGCGCCTGCGGGACGAGTTCGGGCTGGAGCCGGTGGAGTTCCCCACCACGCGGCGGCACTCGTCGCCGCAGGAACGGGCCGCGGACCTGATGGCGGCGTACGCCGACCCGGGCATCCGCGCGGTCTTCGCAACGATCGGCGGCGACGACCAGATCACCGTGCTGCGGCACCTCGACCCGGTCCCCTTCCGGGCCGATCCCAAGCCGTTCTTCGGTTACTCGGACAACACCAATCTGCTCAACTGGCTCTGGCACCACGGCGTCGCCGGCTATCACGGCATGTCCACAATGGTGTTCCTGAGCCGCGCCTCCGGCGTGGGGCCCGAGATCTCCGCCTCGCTGCGGGCGGCCGTCTTCGACGGCGGCGACCTGGAGATCACTCCGGTCGAGGAGTTCCGCGAGGAGGAGCTGGACTGGGCCGACCCCGTCGACCTCACCGGCACCGTGCCGTCGTACCCGAGCCCCGGCCGGATGTGGCACCGCCCGCACCGGGTGGTGACCGCGCCGACGTGGGGCGGCAACCTCGAGATCTTGCACTGGACGCTGGCGGCGAACCGGTGGGTTCGGCCGGTCGAGGACTACGCGGGATGTGTCCTGCTGCTGGAGACCTCCGAGGAGATGCCGTCCGCCACCGAGGTCTTCCGTATGCTGCGCGACTTCGGCGAACGAGGCCTTCTGGAACAGTTCCCGGCCGTGCTGATCGGCACCGCGAAGGCCACCTCGCTCTTCGACGTCCGGCCGGTCGACGAGCGGGCCGCCTACCGGAAGGAGCAGCGGGAGGCCGTGCTCAAGGCGTTCGCCGCATACCACCCCGAGGCGATGATCGTCTTCGGCGTGGACTTCGGGCACACCGATCCGCAGTGGGTGCTCCCGTACGGCGGCAAGATCACCGTCGACGGCCCGGCGCACAGGATCACCGCGCACTACTGACGTGCCGCGGAACCGGTTCGGCCGCCGCGGCCAGCGCGCCGGCCGGGCGCCGGGTGCGGGTCAATGCTCGTACCGGCGGGTCACCCGCGCGCCGATGCCGGTGAGAATCTCGTGCGGGTTCGTGCCGGCCCAGCCGGCCCACTCGGCGACGGTCGGCTCGCCGTGCTCGCCGGTACCGAACATGACGGCGTACTCGCCGGCGTTGACCGGCAGGTCGCCCACGTCCAGGACGATCTGGTCCATGCTGACCCGCCCGGCGATCGGGCAGCGCACGCCGCGGACCGACAGCGACGCGCGCCCGGCCGCCTGGCGCGGGACGCCGTCGGCGAACCCCAGCGGGACCAGCGCGAGCGTGGTCTCCCGCTCGGTGACGAAGTCGGGGCCGTACGAGACTCCGGTACCCGGTGCTACTCGCTTGGTGAGCAGGATCGGGGCTCGTACGGTCATCGCCGGCCGCAGGCCGAAGTTCCGGCCCGGCACCGGCTCGATGCCGTAGAGGGCGATCCCCGCGCGCAGCAGGTCGTACCGGGCCTGCGGAAGCTGCAGTGCGGCGGCCGAGTTGGCCAGGTGCACGATCGGCGGTGCGAGGCCGGCAGCGGCGGCCGTCTCCCGGCCGAGCTCGAACTCGCGGAGCTGGGCCCGCAGGCCGGGAGCGTCCGCATCTTCGGCATTTGCCAGATGCGACCAGAGGCCGCGGACGTGCAGCAGCCCCGCGTGGGAGAACTTGCGCGCCCAGGCGAAGAGCTGCGCCCACTCCTCGACCGGTGCGCCGCCGCGGGACATCCCGGTGTCGAGCTTGAGGTGGACGTTCGCGACCCTTCCGGTGCGCTCCGCCGCGCCCGCGAGCGCCTCCAGCGCCTCCACGGCACCGACGGACACGTCGATCCCGGCGGCGAGGACCTCCTCGAAGGTCTCCGCCGGGGAGTAGAGCCAGAGCAGCATCGGCGCGGTCAGCCCCCGGGCACGCAGGGCCAGCGCCTCGGCCACCGAGGCCACGCCGAGCCAGGTGGCGCCGTGGCGCAGCGCCGTATGCGCGACCCGCTCGGCGCCGTGACCGAAGCCGTCGGCCTTGACCACCGCCATCATCCCCGCCGGGCCGGCCGTCGCGGCGAGCAGGCGGGTGTTGCCGGCAATCGCGTCCAGGTCGACGACGGCCTCCGCCATCCCCGTGGCGGGCCGGCCCTCCGCCGGCGTGGAAATCGACACCCGGCGGATGGTGCTGGACGGCTCTGTTCATTCGGAAGGCCATTAACTGGTCATTCGGCCACCGTCACCGACAGTTTCCAAACCGCCACACATTTGCGGGCGGAGCAATAATGGCAAGCGCCTGACCTCGATCGACGAGCGTGTGGGCGCGATTGACGAAAACGATACATATGGCCGGGAAGAATGCAAAGACGATCGAGCGGGGGAGGTCGGCTCCGAGGTATGGCCAGCGAGGAGCATGCGGTGACGCGGCTGGAGGAATATCTCCGGTCGGCCCGCGATCGCGCCTTCGTCGGTCGCGCGGCCGAGATGGGCGCGTTCCGCTCGGCCCTCGCCGGCGACGCCGTCTTCACCGTGCTCTATCTGCACGGCGCCGGCGGCACGGGCAAGACGACGCTGCTGCGGCGGTACGCGGTGGAGGCGGAGCGGGGCAGGCGTCAGGTCATCCGGGTCGACCGGTTCGAACCGGGCGGGATGATCCCGGCGTTGCTGGCCGCGATCCCTCCGGCCCCGGAAGGCGCGGCGGGCCCGGTGGTGCTCCTCGACGAGTTCGAGCACTGGCAACCGGTGGAGTGGTGGCTTCGCGAGGAGTTCCTGCCCGGGTTGCCGGTGGGCACGGTCGTGGTGCTCGCCTCCCGTACCCCGCCGGGGTTCGAGTGGACCGCCGATCCGGGCTGGAACGAGGTTCTGCGCGTCCACGAGGTCGGCGACCTGTCCCCCACCGAGGCCGAGATGCTGCTGGACCGGTACGCGGTTCCCCGCCGGCGCCAGCGGTTCCTCGCCGAGCTGGCCGGCGGCAACCCGCTCGCCCTGCGGCTGGCGGTGGAGGCGGCCGGCACCGGCAAGGACGACGACGAGATCCGCCTCTGGCTGGCACAGGCCGTGGTGCAGGAGGTCGTCGGCGAACTGCCCTCGGCGGCGCACCGGCACGCCCTCGAGATCTGCGCATACGCGGAGACGACCACCGAGATGCTGCTGCGCGCCACGGTTGCCGAGGGTGACGCCGTCGATCTGTTCCGGTGGCTGTGCTCCCTGCCGTACGCCGAATGCGGTGCGAACGGTGTGCGGGTGCGCCCGTTCGTCCGCAACGCGGTCCGGACCGAGCTGCAGTGGCGCGACCCGCTGCGGCACGAGGCCGTCCTGGCACCGCTCGCTGAGGGCGCGCCGCTCGGGGAGCCGCTGCCCCGCCCCGAGTTCGACGTGGCGGTCCGGGACGCGCTGCGCGCCTGGCGCCGGCCGGACCTGCTCGCCGGCAACCCGCTGGTGCACAGCCGGATGGTGATCGCCTCGGAGGCTGCCGCGGAGCCGGTGACGGCGCTGCGGGACGTACTGCAGTCCACTCTGGAGACTCTCGGCGAGGATCCGCGGCAGGGCAAGCAGCACCGGGCGCTGATCGCGACCTACCTCGGCGGCGCGCCCACGCAGGAGGCGGCCGCGGAGCGTCTCGGGCTGCCCTTCAGCACGTACCGCCGGCACCTCAACCGGGGACTCGAGGTGTTGTGCAGCCTGCTGTGGCGCCGCGAGTCGACCGGCCTCGACCTCATCTGACCCCGGCGGGCCGGTTCGCACCCGCGAGGGCGGTCGCGACCAACAGATCGAGCAGCTCCGGGTACGGCGTGCCGGCCGCCTGCCACATCCGCGGGAACTGCGACATCGCGGTGAGCCCGGGCATCGTGTTGACCTCGTTGACGGTCAGCCCCCGGTGCGGGTCGACGAAGAAGTCGACGCGCAGCAGGCCGGCACAGCCGAGCGTACGGAAGACCCGGACCGCCTCGGCGCCGAGCCACTCGGTGGTGTCCGGGTCGAGGTCGGCGGGGACGAGGAACTCGGTGCGGCCCTCGCGATACTTGGCGTCGTAGTCGAAGAAGCCGTCGGTGACCCGGATCTCCAGCGGCGGGCTCGCGACCAGCCGCCCGTCCGGCAGCTCGAGCACGCCCACGTCGATCTCGCGCCCCGGCACGCCGGCCTCGACGAGCACCTTGGCGTCGCAGAGCCGGGCCGCCTCGACGGCGGCGGGCAGCTCGGCCCAGTCGTCCACCCGCGAGACGCCGATGCTGGAGCCACCGCGGGCCGGCTTGACGAAGACGGGCAGGCCCAGGCGATACTGCTCGGCCGCGGTCACGGCGTCGTTCTCGCCGCGCAGCACGACGCCGTCGGCCACCCCGATGCCCTCCGCGGCGAGGATCTTCTTGGTGAACTCCTTGTCCATGGAGGCGGCGCTGGCCAGGACGCCGCTGCCGACGTACGGGATGCCGGCCAGCTCCAGCACGCTCTGCACCGTGCCGTCCTCGCCGTACGGGCCGTGCAGGATCGGCATGACGACGTCGACGCCGCGCAGGGCCTCCAGGGCTCGGAAAAGGCTCTCGAGGAGGGTGGGCCGCCAGCCGTCGGGCTCCGGCGTCATCGCCCGCAGCGCCGCCTCGTCCACGTCCGCGGTGGCCCGGTCCGTGCCGACGATCCACTCGCCCTCGACGGTGATGCGGACCGGCACCACCTCGTAGCGGCTGCGGTCGAGGCTCTGCACCACGCCGGCCGCCGACCGGCAGGAGACGTCGTGTTCGGTGCTGCGCCCGCCGAAGAGGACCGCCACTCGGACCGTTGGGGGCACGTCGCATCACTCCACGCTGAGATGTTCTCGCCGACCGCGTGGATGGTGCGGCATCCGGTTGCTCATCCGGAAGGTCAGTTACTGATCAATCGCGGCGAGCGCGCGCAGCTCGGCGGCGAAGATCAGGTCCGGGTCGAGGCCCATCGACCGGAAGTTGCCCTCGATCTCCAGGCTCACCAGGCCGTGCAGCCGGCTCCATGCGGTGATCGCGCGCAGCAGCACGGCCGGGTCCGCCTCGCCTACCCCGGCGGTGAGCTGCCGGGCCAGCGCCGGCTCCGGCGCAGGTCCCGGGTCGACCGCTTCGAGCAGGACCTTCATCGCCTGCTGCGCCGCCGCGACCAGGCGTGGATCGTGCGCGTCGTAACCGGGCAGTGGCGCGGCGAAGAGCAGCCGATAGCGGTGCGGCTGGGCGAGCGCCCAGGACCGGTACGCCGCCGCCAGGTCGTCCTGCCGGCGCGGCACGGCCGTGATCGCGGCGGTCAGATCCGCGTACGCGTCCAGGATCAGCTCGGTGAGCAGCGCATCCCTGCTGTCGAAGTAGCGGTACAGCGCCGGGCCGGAGACGCCCAGTTCCTTGGCGATCGCGTTGAGCGAGAGGGCCTGCGGCCCGCCCTCGGCGAGCTGTCGCAGCGCAGCCTCCTTCACCTCCTGGCGCATCTGCGCCCGGAAGCGATCACGGATCCCACTCGAAGCCATGCCACGACGCTACAACCCTTGCCCCAGGCGAGACCCTCTAGCAGTCGAGACCGGCCGGACGGATTCGTCAGATCATGCCGGTACGCAGCGCGTAGGCGACGGCATGCGACCGGTTGCGCAGCTTGAGGCGGTGCGTGAGCCCGTAGATCACGTTCTTCACGGTGCGCTCGGAGTAGCAGAGCTCTCCGGCTATCTCGCTGGTGTCGAATCCGTCCGCCATCAGCCGCAGCACGTCGATCTCCCGCGGCGTGAGGCCCGAGGCGTTCAGCCCGTGCGGGGTGAGCACGTCCCGCTGCAACCGTTCGATGTGCTTGAGCAGCTCGCCCACAAGGTTCGGCGGCATGACGCCGCCGCCGGCCGCCGCGGCGAGCACGCAGTGCACCAGCCGCTCGGCGGTGACCGCGGCCCGGGGCAGCACCGCGACCACCCGGCACTCGACCACGGTCAGCAGTTCCGTCTCGGTGATCTCGTTGGTCACGAGCACGACCGGGGCGCCGGTCTCGGCGGCCGAGCGCCGCAGGGTGGCGACGACCTCGGTGGTCAGGCGGTCGGCCGCGACGACGAGCACCTTGGCCGCGGCGCGCTCGGCGGCGGGCAGCAGCACGAGGCCCGGACGCGATTGAAGAAAGCTCGCCAACCCGGCCTGGCTCACCGCATCCATCGCCTGCAGGGCGACGCTGACCTGCTCCACTGATACCTCCATCGGTCGATCTGGAAGTCAGTGTCGGCAAGCGGCCTTCAGGAAATCTTCATGCCACCTTCATGAGCCGCCGGCGCCGTGAAGGTCTCCCGGGTCGCCGCAGGTCAGACCGGGGGTGGGTCACGGTGGCTACGGGCCTCGCTGGCCCGCCGCAGCGCCTGGATGTACTTCGGCAGCTCCGCGGCGGCGCGCTCCAACTGCCCCGGCGCGAGCTGGTCCACGAAGATCGCGTCCACGACCTCCTGCATCAGTTCGTCCGGCAGCTCGCCGACCCGCCGCTCGGGAATCCGCTGCCAGATGCGGATCACCCGCAACCGGGACCGGATCAGCGCGAGGGTGCGTTCGAGGTCGGCGATCGCCTTGTCGGCACGGGCGGCGTCCACGACCAGCCGGCCCTGGTTGGCCAGGGTGAGGAAAAGTTCCCCGGCGAAGGGAAGCGGAGAGGTGTCGCCGCTCATGCGTTCCCCTCTCGTCAAGCTGCCCGTCGAGAGTCCACCAGAGCCGGCCGCGGCCCGGGAACCCTCGGGTGCCCGAAGTGCCCCACTCGACCGGCATCTCTGCCCCGGACGTCGGATGCGCCGGCCCTTCGAGGGTGATAATCGAGCGGTGCATGTCGATCGATTCGCCGGGCGAGAATCATGAATAGCGCTCACGACGGATGCGCAAACTATCGACGGCGACGATATGCTTTCCGGCGCGTGCCACATGATCAGCTTGCGGGCGTCGGCTAGAAACGACCCGTCGGGCGACGAGGCAGCGGTTCCATCTGACGGGGGACGTCGGAGGGCGGAGGACGTAGGTCGGACGTTCGACCCGCCGAGCTGTCGGGAGCAATCCCACGACCACGAGATTGGGTAGCCATGGCGGCAGCGCATGAAGGCATGGACCTTCGCCTGCTAGGACCCTTCCGGGCATGGCGGGACGAGGCCGAACTACCGCTCGGTTCGGCGCGCCGGGCGGCTGTCCTCGCCGTACTGGCCCTGCACGCCGGGCACGCCGTCTCCCGTCAGCAACTCGTCACCGCACTGTGGGGGGACGATCCGCCGGCGAGCGCCATCGGCAATGTCTACACGTACGTGTCCACACTGCGTCGGGTGCTCGAACCCGACCGCGACCGGTGGTCCGCGGGGCAGTTGCTCACCTCCGGCGGCGGCGCGTATTGCCTGCACGTCCGGCCGGAGCATGTGGACGCGTTCCGCTTCGAGGGCCTCCGCGAGGAGAGCCGCCGACACCGCGCCGCCGGCGACCGGCTCGCCGAGCTGACCGTGTTGGAGGCCGCTCAGGGACTCTGGCACGGTGAGGCCCTGTCCGGGCTGCCCGGGCCGTACGCCGAGGCCCAGCGCCTGCGCCTGGCCGAGCTCCGCCTGGCCACGGCCGAACGTCACGCCGCGCTCCTCATCGAGCTGGGACGCAACGACCAGGCGGTCGCCGCGCTGCGTGCGCTGGTGGGCGCGTACCCGTTGCAGGAGACGCTGCACGGCATGCTGATGACCGCCCTGCAGGCCACCGGCCGGGCGGCCGAGGCGCTGCGCGTGCACGACGACCTGAGCAGAGCGCTGCGCGAGGAAGCCGGCACCGAGCCGAGCGCACCCCTGCGCGCCGCACGCCGGCGCCTCCTGACGCAGGACCGACCGGCGGCCCTCCGACCGGCAGCTCCCCGACCGGCAGCTCCCCGACCGGCGGTGTGCCCGTCTGCCCCGGCCGGCGATCCGGTGACGCTGGTGGGGCGCGACGCCGAGCTGGCGCTGCTGCGGTGCGCGGTCGCCGACGTCGCCGCCGGCCACGGTGGCAACATCCGGGTCGAGGGCGCGCCGGGGCTGGGCAAATCGGCGTTGCTGACCGTGGCGCTGCGGGCCGGCGTGCCGCCCGGCTGCCGCACCGGCTGGGGCGCCGGCGACGAACTGGCCCGCCGCATGCCGCTCGGCGTCCTGCTGGAGTGCATGGAGTCCGCGATGTCCGGCGACGCCCCGCGCGAGCTGGTGCGCCGGCTCTTCATGGTGGCCGCGGACGCCATCGACGGACCGCACCCGCGCACCGTCGAACGCGCCGTCGACCTGGTCCGCCAGGCCGCCGCCTCACCGCTGATCCTCGTCGCCGATGACCTCCAGCGCGCGGACCCCACCACGCTGCGGGTCTGGAGCGCGCTGCACGACCTGACCGGCGAGCTTCCGCTCCTGCTGGTCGCGTCCGCGCGGCCGGGGTCACCGGAACTGCTCGGCATCCCGGCTGACAACGTCGTCACCCTCGCCCCGCTGGCGCCGGGCGAGGCGGCTGCGCTGGTCCGGGCGGTCGCACCCGGGCACCGGGAACCGCCGACCCTGCGCCGGCTGCTCGCCGACGCCGGCGGCAACCCCTACTACCTGCGCCACCTTGCGACGAGCACGCGCGACGGCGGCGACTACCGCGACGCTCCCTCGGCCGAGCTCGTGGCCGCTGTGAACGCCCACCTTGCGGCGTTCGGCGAGAGCACCCGCCACATCCTGCGGGCCTGCGCGTTCCTCGGCGGGTCCTGCACCCTCGCCGAGGCGGCCTCGGTCACCGGCCGCGCCTCCGCCGAACTGGCCCGCGCCGTCGCGCCGGCGCGGGCCGCCGGCGTGCTGGTCGACGACCCCGACACCCTGGCGTTCCGCCACCACATCGTGGCGCGGGTGCTGCACGAGAGCACCCCGGCGGCGTTGCGCATCACGCTGCACCGGTCCTTCGCCGAGAAGATCGCCGAGCTCGGCGGCCCGCCCGAGAAAGTGGTCGCGCAGTTGCTCGCCGGCCCGGTGCCGCTGGACGCGGGTGTGAGCCGCTGGCTCATCCGGCACATCGGACAGCTCGCCGTACGCGCACCGCGGGCGGCGGTCACCATGCTGCGCCGGGTGCGCTCGGAGTTCGCCCTCGACGAGGCCACCCGGCTGCACCTGACCGCCTGGCTGGCCCGAATGCTCTACGGGCAGGGCGAGAACGCGGTGGTGGACGCGGGCTGGGTGGTCGCCCGCACCACCGACCTGGATCTGGAAGCCGAGATGCAGTGGATCATCGCGTGCAGCCACGACCGGCATCGCGACCATTCCGCCGCCGCCGACGTGGCCCGCGCCGCGCTGAGCACCCGCCGGTATCCGGAGCTCTGGCTCGGCCGGTTCCGGCTGCTGATCGACCGGCTCCGGCCGCACCTGTCCGGTGAGCCGACCGCGCCGGAGCTGAGCAGGTCGGAGCTGTTCGGGGACTACGTTCCTGTCACCCGTTGACGAGCCGCCGCCGAGAAATCGGAGGAGAGATGCCGGACTCCCCGCACGAGACGCTCCGGGTGTCGGTGCTCGGCCCGGTCCGCGCCTGGTACGGCGACCGCGAACTGCACCTCGGCCCGGCCCGCCAACGCGCCCTCTTCGCCGTCCTGGTGGCCGACGCCAACCGCCTGGTGAGCCGCGACGACATCATCGGCGCGGTCTGGGGCACGACGCCGCCGGCGACGGCTCCGGGCAACGTCTACACCTACATCTCCGGGCTGCGCCGGGCGCTCGCGCCGGGACGGGACCGCAGCGCCGCCGTCGAGGTGCTCACCTCGGGCCCGAACGGGTACTCGCTGCGGATCGCGGCGGGCCACCTGGACAGCGACCGGTACGAGCAGCTCTGCGCCGAGGCCGGCGAGCTGCATGAGGCGGGCGACGTGGCGGCCGCGGCGGCCCGGCTCGACGAGGCCCGCCGGCTGTGGCACGGCGAGGCGTACGCCGGCCTCACCGGCGACCGCATCGAGCTGGAGCGCACCCGCCTCACCGAGCGGCGCCTGGCCGCGGCCGAGCGGCAGGCCCGCATCGCCATGGAGCTGAACGACGACGGCTTGATCGGCGACCTGGCCGGCCTGGTCCGCGACTATCCGCTGCACGAGCCGTTGCACGAGCTGCTGATGCTCGCGCTGTATCGGGCCGGGCGACCCGCGGAGGCGCTGGAAGCGTTCCAGGCGGCCCGCCGGACCCTCGTCACCGAGCTGAGCGTCGAGCCCGGCCCGCGGCTGCGGGCGCTGCAGCGCCGGGTCCTGGACGGCTCGGTGGCCGGCGACGAGGCACCGACACGGGGGCTGACGGTCGTACCCACCCAGGTCGCCCAGGCCATCCGCGAAGGCATCGCGGAACAACCGCTCTTCGGGCGCGCCGACGAGGTCGCGCTGTTGCGCAACCTGACCCGGCGGGCCGCGGAGGGCCACGGCGCGGCGGTCTGGATCGAGGGCGAGCCCGGCATCGGCAAGACCGAGCTCCTGACCCGCGCGCTGTCCGATGCGAACGCGGAAGGCTGCCGGCTCTGCTGGGGAGTAGCCGACGAACTGGACCAGCACGTGCCGTTGCAGGTGGTGACCCGGGCGCTGGGGCTGGCGTCGCCCTCGGCGGATCCGCGCCGGGCGGCCGACGCCTTCGACCTGCACGCGGCATCCGCCGGCGGCTGCGACGACGGTGGCCCGGGGATCGCGGCGGAGCGCATCCTGGCGTACCTGCGAACGACGTGCGCGACCACTCCCGTCGTTCTGGTCGTCGACGACCTGCAGTGGGCCGACGAGGCCACCGTGCTGCTCTGGGACCGCCTGGTCACGGCCACCCGCCACCTGCCGCTGCTGCTGGTGGCGGCCACCCGGCCCGAGCCGAACGGGCGGGACCTGACGCGGTTGCGCCACAGCGTACGGCTGCGCGACGGTCACGTGCTGGTCCTGGACGCGCTGCCGCCGGAGGAGACGGAGGAGCTGATCGCCGCGGTCGTCGGGGCCCCGGTCGGCCCCCACCTTCGCGCGGTGGTCGGCCACTCCGGCGGCAACCCGCTGTGCGCGCGAGAGATGGCCGCGGCACTGGTGCGCCGGGGCGTCGTGGCGGTGACCGGCGGCCGCGCGGACATCGACGCGTCGGTGCCGGTCGAGACGCCGGAATCGCTGCTCGCGGTCGTACGGACCACTCTGGACTTCCTCGGCGAGGACACTCAGGAGGTGCTCCGGATGGCCGCGCTGCTGGGCGCGGAGTTCGCCGTCGAGGACGTGGTGGCGGTGACCGGCCGTACGCCGTTCGAGCTGGTTCCCCATCTGGAGGAGGCGCTCGCCGCGAACGTCGTGGTCAACTCGGGCTGCGATCTGGCGTTCCGGCACCCGTTCCTGCGCGCGGCCCTGTACGACAGCATCCCGCGTACGGTCCGCACCCTGCTGCACCGCAGGACCGCCGAGGTGCTCGCCCGCGGCGGCAGCCCCGTGACCCGGGTCGCGGAGCAACTCGCCGCGGAGACGCCCGTGGTCGACGAATGGGTGGTGTCCTGGCTCGCCGAACACCACGCCGAGGTGGTCAAGCGGGTGCCCGAGATCGCCTGCACGCTGATCCGCCGGGTGCTGGGCACCGGACTGCCGAGCCCGGCACAGCGCGAGCGACTGCTGATCGCGCTGGTCAAGCTCGACTTCCGCTACGGGCGGTACCCCATCGAGGAGGCCCAGGAGGCCCACGCGATCGCCACCGATCGCTCGGACCGGGCCGAGACGCTGCATCTTCTGGCCGCCATGCGGTTCCGTCGTGGCCACACCGTGGCGGCCATCACCCTGCTGACCGGCGCGGTGGAGGATCCGGACGCGCCGGAGATCTGGCGGACCCGGCATCGGATGCTGCTGGCGAACTTCCGCCGGGGCTCCCTGGACGACCTGGACCGGGCCGACGCGCGGGCCCGGCAGGTGCACGAGGAGGCCCTGGCCGCGGCCCGACCGTACGAAGCCGCGTTCGCGTTGCAGACGACGTGGCTCACGAACTCCATCCGGCGCGACCACGAACGGGCCCTGGAGTACGTCGACCGCGCACTGGACATCATGCGCGACCACGCGTCTTTCGCCGGTATGTACTTCGACCTGCTGGACAACCGGATGTTCACTTTGCAGAACCTCGATCGCCTCGACGAGGCCGAGCGCACCCTGCGGGAGGCGGCGCTGTTCGCGATCCGGCACCGGATTCCGGCCAGCCTGCAGGTGGCATCCGCGGTGCAGTACTACTGGCTGGGTCGCTGGGACGACGCGACCGCCGAGGTCAGCGCGGTGGCCGACGACGCGCCCGGCATCACCTTCCTGGGCATGCGGGAGCCCGGGGCCGTGACGATGCTGTTGCACGGGGTCGCGGCGCTGATCGCCGGGCATCGCCAGGACCAGGGTCTGGCCGCGGCCCATCTGGACGCGGCCAATGCTCTGCCGGTCACCGACGCCGAGCGGGAGAGCTGCGACTTCCTGCTGGTCGCCCGCGCGCTCGTCGCGGAGCAGCAGGGGCGTCCCGGCGACGCGCTGGACGAGATGGCGCCGCTGCTCACCCCCCAGTACGCCCCGATGATGCTGCGCCACCAATGGCTGCCCGACGCCCTGCGGCTGGCCCTGCGGCTCGGGCGGGGCGAGGTGGCCGAGCGTGCCGCGGCGATCTGCGCCATGGAGGCCCGCAAGGAGGTACGGCCGGCCCGCGCGTACGCGGCCGCGGCCCGTTGCCGGGCGCTGATGACCGGAGACCCGGCGCCGGCGTTGCAGGCCGCCGGCCACTACCGGGCGGTCGGTCGGGTTCCCGAGCTCGCGGCCGCGCTCGAGGATGCCGCGGTGCTGCTCGCCGCCGCCCGACGCCCGCACGAGTCGGCGCGGGTCGGCGCCGAGGCGGCCGAGCTCTACACCGTGCTCGGCGCGCGGTGGGATCTGCACCGCACCCGGGAGCGGCTGGACGAGTACGGCATCGACGTCCGGCGCGGCCCGGCAGCCACCGGCACCGTCCGCTGAGGACTGCCACGTTCATTTCTGGTCGGTTACGACCATAACCTTGACAGGAAAAGTTCGATAGTGCGTGAATGTGTTTCCGTATGGAAAGACTTCGATGTCTCGTCCCATAGAGGAGCACATGCCATGAGCGCCATGCCCGGCCGCTGGAGGCCTGCGGTCATCACTCTCGGGGCAGCCCTGCTGCTGGCCGGCGCCTGCGCCAAGGCGGAGGACGGCGGCACGTCCACCGCCGGCCGGTCCGATCCCTCCGCCGGCGCGCAGGTCGTCCAGTCCGCCGCCCCGGGCGCCAAGACGTGCACGCTGGAACAGTTCGGCGGACAGAAGATCGACCTCAAGACCGCGAAGATCGGCTTCTCCCAGTCGGAGAAGGAGGCCAACCCCTTCCGCATCGCCGAGACGCAGTCCATGAAGGATGAGGCGGCCAAGCGCGGCATCCCGGCCGGCAATCTGCGGACCACCAACGCAAATTCCCAGTTCAACAAGCAGATCAGCGATGTCGAGCAGATGATCGACTCGGGCGTGCAGCTCCTCGTCGTCGCCCCGCTGAACTCCGACGGCTGGGACTCCGTCTTCGCCAAGGCCTCGGCCAAGAAGGTGCCGATCATCACCATCGATCGCAGGATCAATGCCACCTCGTGCGCCGACTACCTGACCTTCATCGGTTCGGACTTCGAGGAGCAGGGCAAGCGCGCCGCCGACAAGATGGCCGCCGCGCTGGGCAACAAGGGCTCGGTGGCCATCCTGCTCGGCGCGCCGGGCAACAACGTCACGACACTGCGCACCAAGGGTTTCAAGGATCAGATCGCGAAGGTCGCGCCGGGCATCACGATCGTGTTCGAACAGACCGGCCAGTTCTCCCGCGAGGAGGGCCAGAAGGTCACCGAGCAGCTCCTGCAGTCCCACTCGGCCATCAACGGCATCTACGCCGAGAACGACGAGATGGCGCTCGGCGCCCAGGTCGCGCTCAAGGGAGCGGGCAAGCGCAAGGGTGAAGTCAAGATCGTCTCCATCGACGGCACCCGCGGCGCGGTCCAGGCCATCGCCGACGGCTGGATCCACGCGGTGATCGAGTCGAACCCGCGCTTCGGCCCGCTGGCCTTCGAGACGGCGACCAAGTTCTTCGCCGGCGAGCCCATCCCCTCCGACATCATCATCAGCGATCGCGAGTACGACGAGAGCAACGCCAAAACCGATCTGAACAGCGCCTACTGAGGCTCCTCACCGGAGAAGGAGGACCGCCGTGACCGACCACCGACCTGGATCCTGGCGCCGCCTGTTCGCCGTGATCGCCGCCGCGCTGACGTGTTCGGCCGGCGCCCTCCTCGTCATCCAGTCCCCCGCCGCAGCGGGAGCCCTCCGCCTCACCCAATCTCCCGCCGCGGCGTTCGAGCCGAAGACTCCCCCGCTCAGCACGCCATGGACGGACCAGGTGTCCACCGTCAACCCGCTCCCGGAATATCCGAGGCCGCAGCTCACCCGGCCCGACTGGCAGAGCCTCAACGGCATCTGGCAGTTCTCGGGCGCCGCCGACCTCGACACCCCGCCGGTGAACACTGCGCTCGGCGAGGAGGTGCTGGTGCCGTATCCCATCGAGAGCGCTCTCAGCGGCATCATGCGGCGCCAGGACTACTCGTACTATCGCCGCAGTTTCACCGTCCCGACCGGCTGGTCGGGCCGCAACGTGCAGCTCAACTTCGGTGCGGTGGACTGGCAGTCGAAGGTCTGGGTGAACGGCACCCTGCTCGGCACGCACGAGGGCGGCTACGACAAGTTCTCCTACGACATCACCGCCGCGCTGCGGCCCGGCGCCAACGAGCTCATCGTCGGTGTCTGGGATCCGACCGACAGCCAGGACATCCCGGTCGGCAAGCAACGCCTGGGCCGCGGCGGCATCTGGTACACGCCGTACTCCGGCATCTGGCAGACCGTCTGGCTCGAGCCGACGCACGCCGCGCGGATCACCCGCCTCGACACCACTCCCAATGTCTCCGCGGGCGGTCTCGACCTGGTCGTCCAGGCGGCGAACGCCGGCGGTCTGCCGGTCACCGCGCAGGTGCTCGCCGGCGGCACGGTGGTCGGCACGGCAACTGGCACGGTCGGCTCCTCGTTCCGCATTCCGGTCCCGGACGCCCGTCTCTGGAGCCCGGACGACCCTTTCCTGTACGGCCTGAAGGTCACCCTCGCCGGCGGTGACGTCGTGGGCGGCTACTTCGGCATGCGGTCGCTGGGCAAGGCGATGCTCGGCGGCGTACTGCGGCCCACCCTGAACGGCAAGTTCGCCTACCAGCTCGGCACCCTCGACCAAGGCTACTGGCCCGACGGCATCTCCACCGCGCCGACCGACGCCGCGCTGCGCTTCGACCTGGAGCAACAGAAGGCACTCGGCTTCACCATGGTCCGCAAACACATCAAGGTCGAGAGCGACCGCTGGTTCTACTGGGCCGACCGCCTCGGCCTGATGGTCTGGCAGGACATGCCGGCGCTGGCCAGCGGCCGCGAACCCTCGGCCGCGGGCCGCCAGCGCTTCGAGCGGGAGCTCAAGGAGATGATCGACGAGCACAAGGGCATCACCTCGATCGTCCAGTGGGTGCCGTTCAACGAGGGTTGGGGCGAATACGACGCCGGCCGCATCGCCGACACGGTGCAAGCCTGGGATCCCACCCGCCTGGTCAACCACAACTCCGGCTCCAACTGCTGCGACTCCGACCCGGACCCGGGCAACGGCGATGTGATCGACGACCACATGTACGTCGGTCCCGGCATCACCCGCGCGCCCAGCGCCACCCGGATCGCGGTCAACGGCGAGTATGGCGGGCTGGGCCTGCGCGTACCCGGGCACGAGTGGCCCACCGCCGGCAAGTTCGCGTACGAATGGCTGCCGGACTCCACCGCCCTGACCGACCGCTACGTCCAGATCACCGGCAAGCTCGTCGACCTGATCAACGGCAACGGCCTCTCCGGCTCCGTCTATACCGAACCGACGGATGTGGAGGAGGAGCTCAACGGCTTCTTCACATACGACCGGAGGATCCGGAAGATGGACTTCGCCCGCGTCCGCGAAGTGCACCTGAGGGTGCTCGGCGCGGCGAACGGCACCACGCTGCCGACGAACCGGCTCGCCTCACTGCGGGTCACCACGCCCGGCTACACCGACCGCTACCTGCGGCACCGGGACGGTCTGGCGCGAACGGACGTGATCACTACCGGCAGCTCGGCCACCGACCGGCAGGACGCCACCTTCTTCGTACGGCCTGGGCTGGCGAACGCCGCCTGCTATTCCTTCGAGTCGCGCAACTTCCCCGGCCGTTACCTGCGGCATCGGGAATTCCGCGTCTACAACGAGGCGAACACGGGCGGCTCCTTCGCCGCCGACGCAACGTTCTGCGCGCGACCGGGCCTCTCCGGCGGCGGAACCTCCCTCGAAGCATCCAACATGGCCGGTCACTATCTGCGGCACCGCAACGCGGAGGTGTGGATCGACCGCGACACCGGCGGGTCGTTCATAGACGACGCCACCTGGGCGGTCTCCGCGCCGCTGTGGCGCAGCGGGGCAGGCTTGTCGGTCGGGCAGAAGCGCTCGTTCCGGGTGACCACGGCCGGATACGACAACCGTTACCTGCGCCACCGCGACGGCCTGGCGCGAACAGACGTGATCACCACCGGCAGCCCAGGCAGTGACCGGTCGGATGCCACCTTCACGGTGCGCGCCGGCTTCGCCGACACGAGCTGCTACTCGTTGGAATCGGTCAACTTCCCGGGCCAGTTCCTCCGACACGCGGGATACCGCCTGCAAAGATCCGCCGACGACAACACGGCGCTCTTCCACCAGGACGCGACATTCTGCGCCCAACCGCCGCTCAACGGCGGCGCGGGCAACGTATCGCTGGAGTCCCTCAACTACCCCGGCTACCACTGGCGGCACTACGCCGAAGCGGTCTACATCGCCGTGCACGGCGGCGGCAACACCTGGGACAGCCCGGGCAACTATGCCGCCGACGCCACCTGGCACGACGCCGACCCGCTGGGTTGACGGTCATGGCGCTGCTCGAAGTCGTCGACGTCTCCAAGGAGTTTCCCGGCGTACGCGCCCTGGACCGGGTGTCCTTCACCCTGCAAGCGGGTGAGGTGCACGCCCTGGTCGGTGAGAACGGCGCCGGAAAGTCCACCCTGATCAGGGTGCTGACCGGCGTCCACCACCCGGACGGCGGCGAACTGCGCTACCGCACCGCGCCGACCCGGTTCGACTCGCCGATGGAAGCGCAGCGAGCCGGCATCTCCGCGATCCACCAGGAGGTCAACCTCATCCCGCTGATGAGCGTGGCCCACAACCTGTTCCTGGGCCGGGAGCCACGCACCGTGCTCGGCCTGCTCGACGACAAACGCATGATCCGCGAGGCCAGAGAGATCCTGTCGCGCTACGGCGTCGCCACCGACGTACGCCGGCAGCTCGGCACTCTGGCCCTGGGCGCCCAGCAGATGGTCGCCCTCGCCCGAGCGGTGATGATCGACGCGAGGGTCGTCATCATGGACGAGCCCACCTCATCCCTGGAACCCCGAGAGGTCGAAACCCTCTTCGGCGTCATCCGCGACCTGCACGCCAGAGGCATAGGAATCGTCTACGTCAGCCACCGCCTCGACGAGCTGTACCAGATCTGTGACACGGTCACGATCCTCCGCGACGGCAAGGTGGTGCACACCGGCAGGCTCGCCGACCTGGAACGCGTCCGGCTCGTCGCCCTCATGCTCGGCCGAGAGATCTCAGCGGTACGCCGCCAGGGCTTCACCACCTTCACGACCCACCACACCGGCGCACCGCCGGACGTGCCCAGCAATCCGCAAGCCACCCCGACCCACGCATCGCCCGACGGTCATCCCGTGTTGAGGGTGGCCGGTCTCAGCAGTAGGCACCGGTTGCACGACATCGGCTTCGCGGTGCGGCCGGGCGAGGTCGTGGGACTGGGTGGTCTGCTCGGCGCCGGGCGCAGCGAGACGATCAAAGCGATCGGCGGCGCATACCCGGTCGACAGCGGCACCATCGAGGTCGACGGCAGGGAAGTCAGGCGTCCCACCACCGTCCGGGCGGTGCGAGCCGGCATCGCCGTGCTGCCCGAGGACCGCAAGGCGGAGGGCATCGTGGCCGGTCTGTCCGTGCGGGAAAACATCGCGCTCGCCGTCTTACCCCGCGTATCGAGGCTGGGCCTGGTATCCGACCGCAAAATCGACGAGATCGTCAACCGATACATGACCCGCCTCCGGATCAGGGCCTCGAGCCCCCACCAACGCGTCGGCGACCTCTCCGGCGGCAATCAGCAGAAGGTTCTGCTAGCCCGACTCCTCGCCACCCACCCCCGGATACTGCTTCTCGACGAGCCGACCCGCGGCATCGACGTCGGCGCCAAGGCCGAGGTGCAAGGCCTGATCGACGAGTTGGCCGCCGAAGGCCTCGGCGTGGTGCTGGTCTCCTCCGACGCCGAAGAACTGGTCGAAGGCTCCGACCGAGTCGTCGTCCTCCGCGACGGGAGCATCATCGGCGAACTACGCGGCGACAACGTCACCACGGAGGCCCTCCTGCACACGATCGCAGCGGCAGCGCACGAAGCACCACCGACCAGAACACCAACGTCCGGCGCCCCGACAGCCAACGAAACGACAGCATCCGGCACGCCAACGACCGAGCCCTCAGCGCCCGCGCCGACGACGGCGACGAATCAGCCGACGCCGCTGGAGGACGACGACGAACAAGACGGCGACAGCAGAGACCGCGACGCACAAGACACCGCCCTCGACCCCGACGACAACGGACGAGACTGCGGCGCCCGCAACCGGACCAGCAACGACGGCTGGGGCGGCGTCGGCGGCCGAGGCGGCATCGGGGGCCGAGGCGGCATCGGGGGCCGAGGCGGCATCGACGGCTGGGGCGGCATCGACGGCTGGGGCGAGGGCGCCGGAGGTGGGCGATGACGACTGAGGTCGTGGCCGGGGCGCGGGC
The DNA here is from genome assembly GCF_003751945.1 of Couchioplanes caeruleus. Taxonomy (NCBI): domain Bacteria; kingdom Bacillati; phylum Actinomycetota; class Actinomycetes; order Micromonosporales; family Micromonosporaceae; genus Couchioplanes; species Couchioplanes caeruleus. Next base: position 3,811,929 of record NZ_RJKL01000001.1, read on the forward strand.
CGTCGTGGATCAGGGCCGGGTGCGCGCCTGGCTGCCGAGGTACGGCGTCTACGCCGCGATCCTGGTCCTGGTCGCCTACAACCTGCTCTTCACCCCGAACTTTCTCACCCTGAGCAACCTGCGCATCCAGCTCGTCCAGGTCGCCCCGGTCGTCATCGTGGCGCTCGGGATGGCGCTGGTGATCGGCACGGAGGGCATCGACCTGTCGGTCGGCTCGGTGATGGCCCTGGCGGCCGCGCTGATCCCGCTCTATCTCGGTTACGGCGTCATCGCGGCGATCCTCGTCTCGGTTCTTGCCGGTGCGGCAGTCGGCCTGGTGAACGGCATCTTGGTCGCCCGGGTCGGGCTGCAGCCCATCGTGGCGACCCTGGCAATGTTCGTCGGCGGCCGGGGGCTGGCACTGGTCATCTCCGATGGGCAGCTCAAGGACGTCCGCAACGAGAGCCTGCTCCTCCTCGGCTCCGGCGACTTCCTTGGCATTCCCCTGCTGGTGTGGATCGCCGCGCTCCTGGTCGCCGTCGTCGCGTTCGTGGTCCGGCGGACGGTTCTCGGCCGGCGCCTCCTCGCCATCGGCGGCAACCGCGCCGCGACCGAACTCGCCGGCGTTCCGGTCACCCGCGTTCTCCTCACTGTCTACATTGTCTGCGCCGTCCTTGCTGCGCTCGCGGGATTGCTTGCCGTCGCCCGCATCCAGTCCAGTGACGCCTCCTCGGTGGGGATGCTCATCGAGCTATCCGCGATCACCGCGGTGGTAGTCGGCGGAACTCCGCTGACCGGCGGCACGATCCGCGTCGTCGGCACCGTCGCCGGCGCCCTCCTCATGCAACTGGTGGTGGCCACGATGATCAGACACAACCTGCAGCCCTCCACCGCCGAGATGGTGCAGGCCGTCATCATCCTCGTCGCCGTCTTCGCCGCCCGGGAGAGGAAGACCCGGTGAACCCGCACATCAATCCGCAGCCCCAACCCGAGACGCGCCGTGACGATTCACCAGCCACCACCGCAACGGCCCCATCAACAACAAACACAGACGCCACCCACACAGCCCCCGCGACAGCCAGAGCCGTAGCCACGGCCGCGGCGGCGGACCCGGGCGCCACGGCCGACCTGCGCCGGACGCAGCGCACCGACCGCCTGGTGGAGCTGGTCCAGCGTCAGGGCGCGCTGGCCGTTCTCATCACGGTCGTGGTCATCGCCTCGGTGGCGTTCCCTCACTTCCGCAGTTATGACAACGCCGGCACGATTCTGATCGCCGCGGCGCCGCCCGCTCTTCTCGCGCTCGGCATGACATTCGTCATCATCACCGGTGGCATCGACCTTTCCGTGGGATCTCTTTATGTCCTCGGCGGCGTGACCTCAGCCTATTCGTCTCAGTGGGGTTTGATTCCGGCATTCTTCTTACCATTGGTCGTGTGTGGACTGTTCGGCCTGATCAATGGACTGCTCATCGCTCACACGCAGATGGCGCCGTTCATCGTCACCCTGGCCGCGCTGCTCGGCGCTCGCGGCCTCATGCGTGCGCTCAGCGATGAGGGTTCCACCACCTACCTCGTCAGCGACGATGCGTTCCGCGGATTCGGCACGGGTGCGTTCCTCGGCATCGGCTACCCGGTGTGGCTGGTGGCGGCGGTCTTCGCCCTGGGCATGGTGCTGTTGTCCCGCACCCGGTTCGGGCATGCGGTCTACGCCGTCGGAGGGAGTGAGGATGCCGCGCGTCTCATGGGCGTGGCGGTGCGGCGTACCAAAGTGTGGGTCTATGTCTTGTCCGGTCTGCTCGCGGGCCTGGCCGGGGCGATCAACGCGGCCAAGCTCGGCTCCGGCGTCACCGTGCTGGGCGTCGGCATGGAGCTGGATGCCATCGCGGCGGTGGTCATCGGCGGCACGCTGCTGACCGGCGGCGCGGGCACCATCGCGGGCACGATCGCGGGGGTCCTGCTGCTCGGGGTGATCCAGAACATGATCAATCAGGTCGGCAGCGTGCCCGGCAGTTTTCAGCAGGTCATCAGCGGCGCGTTCCTCGCCGCGGTGGTCGTCGCACAGACCTACCTGGTCCGCCTGCGCCGCGTGACCTGACACGAAGGCCCCACCGGGCGGTCAGAAACGCACGTCCCGAAGCCGCGCCAGCCGAGGAACACCCGTAACCAGGAGACGCGCCCAAGGGACACGCAAACCAAAAGCCGCACCAGCCGAAGGGGCACGCAACCTATAGCCGAAGGCAGCGCGCAACCAAGAAGCCGCGCCCAGCCGATCCGGGGGCCCGCGCGAACAGAGGGCGCGCCGGCCGCAGACACCCACCCTGGCAGGATGGCCACATGACCACGCCAACCTTCGTGTACGACGGCGACTGCGCATTCTGCACCTCCTGCGCCCACTTCATCGAGCGCCGCATCCCGTCCCGCGCCACCGTGGTCCCCTGGCAGTTCGCCGACCTGGACGCCCTGGGCCTCACGCTCGCACAGGTCGAGCAGGCCGTGCAGTGGGTCGCCCCGGACGGCACGATCGCCTCCGGGCCGGACGCCATCGCGCTGCTGCTGCGCGACGCCGGGCGCTTCTGGGAGGTGCCGGGCCGGGCGTTGCAACTCAGGCCCGTCGGCCTGCTGGCCTGGCCGGCGTACCGATGGATCGCCGGCCACCGCCACCTCATGCCGGGCGGCACGGCGGCGTGCTCGCTGCCGCAGGCCACGCGCGAGCGGCTGTACGGCTCCTGACCCTTCAGTTCAGGCGTGCCGTCCCCAGCACGTGGCCCTGTCCGTCCGCCACCGCCACCGTGCTCACGTCTCGCAGTTGGATCGAGCTCGCCCCGGTCACCTTGGCGTTCCCGCTCGGGGTGGGTCCCCACGTCGCGGCCTGTTCGGTGGTGCTGCCGCCGGCCTTGCGGACCTGGCAGACGAAGGGTCCGCGGCCGCTGAGCCGGGACACCGTCAGGTCGATCGAAACCCCCCAGGTCTTGCCGGTGAGCACGGCCTGACCGGAGAGACCGCTGCCCGCGGCGGGCTCGAGGGTCGCGGTGACCGCGGGCGGCTGGCTCGGCGCCGCCTGGGGTGGGGGCGGTGACGGCCGCTCGTCCTGCTCCAGGATGAGTCCCGCCGAAACACCTGCGACGAGCGCGACTGCCACGGCGGCCAGCCAGCGTGTTCCGCGGCGGCGGCGTTGCCGGGCACGCTCCGCGCGCATCCGGCCGAGCAGGCTTTCGATCCGGGCCGCGCTGGGCCGCTCGCCGGGTGCGACCGCCGCCGGCGGGGAGTCCTGCAAGGACCGCAACAGCTCGGGTACGCGCCCGAGCCGCTCCACCTCGGCGCGGCAGTCGTCACAGTCCAGCAGGTGCGCGTCGAGTCGGTCGGTGTCGGCGTCGTCGAGGCCGCCGAGCAGGTGCCCACCGAGCAGTCTGCGCAGTTCGTCGTGGTCGGGGATCATCGCAGCACCCCCATCTCCTCGAACGCCTGCCGCAAGGCCCGTACGGCGTAGTACGCGCGGGACTTCACCGTGCCCTCGGGGACCGACAGGTTCCGGGCAGCGTCCGCGACGGTCTGTCCCTCGTAGTACATGGCCTGCACCACGGCCCGGTGGTCGGCGGAGAGCCGCTCCAGCGCCTCGGCGACCAGCCAGCCCTCGACCATCTGGTCGACGTTGTCGGCGGCCGGTGCGCCCTCGACCGCCGCCTCGTCGGCGACGAGATGCGGCCGGCGCTGTTCGGCCCGCCAGGCGTTGATCACCACGTTGCGCGCGATGGTGAGCAGGTAGGACCGGGTGCGCCCCGGGTCCGGGTCGAGGTGGTCGATGTGCCGCCAGGCCCGCAGCAGAGTCTCCTGCACCAGGTCCTCGGCCTTGTGGCGGTCGTGCACGTAACGGGAGATGAAGCTGAGCAGGACCGCGTAGTGCTCGGTGTAGAGCGCGGTCATCAGCTCCTCGTCGGGGCTGACCCGTCGCCTCATGGCTGCCTCCCGTCGGTGCTCCGCCTCGTTGTACACCGGTGGAGGCCGCCCGGTTCGATCCGCGCGCGACGCACAGGCCCGGTCCCCTCGAACGGGGACCGGGCCTGTGCCGGGGAGAGTTTGCTCAGCAGGCTCCGGGGCCGCCGAAACGGAAGGTCCGGTCGCTGAGGGACAGGACGCCGTAGTGGGGGCTCGTGGCCCGTACGGTCGCCTTCGGTTCCGGTCCGTTGGTCATCGAGATCGTGCCCATGCGGGCCGCGTTCCCGTCCGACACCACGAGGCCGTTGCCCATGTCGGTGCAGGGCCTGTCGGTGGACGCGGCGACCTCGCCGAACCACTGGGTCAGGCCGCCGCGGGTGTAGGTGCCGTCCCAGAGCCAGTCGGGGAAGTAGCCGATCCACTCCGAGTCGTACGCGATCCACCACACGCCGCCGGAGTGCTGGATGCCGAACCGCTTCTGCACGCCGGTCGGCAGGGTGTCGCCGGGTTTGATCGACGCGTTGCCGTACACCTCGAAGCCGCACGCGTTGTAGCAGCTCGGCTCGCGGTTCTTCCAGTAGTAGACGAACAGGTGCGGGTCGTCGTCGCCGTTGACCTGCCGGTCCACCGTCCAGCCGACCTCCACGATCTGCCGGCCGTCCGCGGACTGCACCGCGATCTCGGCCAGCGTGTGGTAGTCGCCGCCGGCCAGCTCGGGCTTGGCGATGCTCACGTTCGCCCAGGTGCCGTCGGTCTCGCCGGTCTGGGTGCCGACCGCGTAGTGGAAGAACACGTCGCCGGGCTCCCGGGTCAGCGGCCCGGCGGGCGGCGGCGCCGGCGGCACGATGGAGGAGTGGACCTTGCGGAGGATGCCGGCCTTCGAGTTGCGGCCTTTCGGCGCGTATTCCGGCACCGGGACCAGCGAGCCGCTCGGGTCGGCCGACGCGGCGTCCGCCCCCGCGGCCGCGATCGCGGCGCTGCTGGCACCGGCCCGGGCCCGCTTCAGTTTCGACGGCCGCTCACCCCACGGCAGCAACGTCGGCGGCACGGGAACGGGGTCGCCCGCGCCCACCTTTCCCGCGGCCCCGGGGACCGGCGAGGAGGCCGGTGAGGCGGATGAGTCGGCACTGGCTTGCAAGGTCCAAACGGTTCCCATGGAACCGACTACGGCTACGGCAAGGCCGGCGGCGAGCACACCGCGGCGGGGTTTCGACACGTGTCCGTCCTCGTTTGTGGGGGGAGCTCGAAGGGGGGAACGAGGGGAGACCTCCGGGCACCCGCTCTCGCAGGCGACGCCGACCATATAACGCTTTGGATACCGGTGGCTGCGCTCGCGCGACCATTCCGCCTGATCGGTGGAGGTCATGGGCCGATCCGGTGAATCATCGGTCAATTCGCTCGACCCTGAGTATCTGCACAGTCGCTGTGGGACATATTTCTTGCACCCGCAAAGAAAGAGGCAAACTGCCGTGAGGTTCTTTCGGGTAAAGCGTCGGAAGAATTGCTCCATTGATCAATTGAGCCGCCGAATTGATCGCAACCGGCGCGCCGCGCGCACCCGGCCCTCCGGGAGGGTATAACCTAGTGAACTCATAGGTTATGTATGCAACCGGGGAGCCGCCATGACCGACATCCGCGTCGACCACCTCGCCATCGCCCATCGCCTGGCCGCCGTCCCACAGTCGTGGCCGGTGACCCCACAGTTCGACGCCGTCGACCGGTGGTACCACCGGCTGGCTGCGGAGCCGGACCACGAGGTATGGCTGCTGACCTGGCTCCCGGGCCAGGGCACCGACCTGCACGACCACGGCGGCTCGGCGGGGGCGTTCCACGTCTTCTCGGGCACGCTCGTCGAGGAGACCGTCGCCGACTCCCCCGGCGGCCCGCCCAGGGTCACCGTGCGCGAGCTCGGCGAGGGCGCCGGCCGGCGGTTCGGCACCCGGCACATCCATCGGATCACCAACCGCTCGAACCGCCCGGCCGTCAGCATCCACGCATACGGGCCCGCCCTGACCACCATGACCCACTACCGCATCGGCGCATCCGGCCTGAATGTGATGACGGTCGAACGCGCAGGCGCTCAGTGGTGATCGGGATCGACGAGATGCTGGCCCGGGCCCGGGCCGGCCTGGTGCGCCTGAGCCCGCAGGAGACCCACGGCGCCATGGCTCGCGGCGCGGTCCTGATCGACATCCGCCCGGCGGCGCAACGGGGCGATCACGGCGAGATCCCCGGCGCGATCATCATCGAGCGCAACGTGCTCGAATGGCGCCTCGACCCGAGCAGCGACGCCCGCCTCCCGTTCACGCACTACGACCTCGAGGCGATCGTGACCTGCCAGGAGGGTTACACGAGCAGCCTGGCGGCGGCCGCGTTGCAGGAGCTCGGGCTGCGCCGGGCGACCGACCTCGAGGGCGGCTTCAAGGCATGGCAAGAGGCGGGCCTGCCGACCACGTGAGAGCAGTGCCGCCGTGCCGGCACCCGGAGGAGGACGGGTGCCGGCACGGCGGGCGTCACACGGTGACGCTGGTGTACTGCTTTCCACCCTCGGTGACCACCCGCACCGAGGCGACCTGATCCGGCGGCACCAGCGCGCTGCCGTCGAGCGTCGTGCCCGCGTTGGCGCCCGCCTCCGAGACGACCCAGCTTCCGGCCAGGACCGACGTGCCGTCCTTGGCCACGACCTCCAGCCGGCACCGCTCACCCTGCGGAATCCCGGACACCGTCGCCTTGACCCGCACCCAGCCGGGTGCGGGCGCAACCGCGACCGCGATCTGCGCCTTCGTCGCCGGGTCCTGCGCGGCCGCCGTCCTGGTCCCCGGCACCGGCAGCACCGGCTGGGCGATCCCCGGCTCCTTCGGCGCGTCCGGTACGGTCGACTGGCCGACTGCCACGCCGGTGGCCACCGACGCCGCAACCACTACCGCGGCGGCGACTCCCACCAGGGCCGAGCGTCGATGCCGGCTCCCGGCCGATTCCTTCCGTATCTGCCGCAGCGTGCGCTGCAACAGCAGGTCCGCGTCGTCCGGCGGCCCGTCCAGCAGCATCGCCTCGGGCACCGCTTCGAGCGCCATCGTCCACTCCCGCAGGGATTCCACCTCGGCCCGGCACTCGTCGCACTCGGCGAGATGCTCATCGACCTCGCGGATCTGGTCCGCGTCCAACGACTTCGTCAGGTAGCCGGCGAGGTCCACGTGATTCGTCTTCATGAGGCAGACCGTTCCGTTCCGGCGGGGCTCAGCGACCTCTGCTCGCGTAATGCCCGGAGTGCATAGAAAGAGCGTGACTTGACGGTCCCGGGCGGGATACCCAGCGTCTTCGCCGCCTCCGTCACCGTGCTGCCCTGCAGATAGAGCTGCTCGAGGACCTCGCGGTGCTCGGCGGAGAGCCGGCTCAGCGCGTCCACGACCACCATCGAGTTGACCACCCGTTCGGCGTGGTCGTCCTCGGACGCCACCTCCACCGGGCTTTCCCGCACCTCGGGGGCGCGGGCGTTACGGGCGCGGACCTGATCGACGACGATGTTGCGGATCACGGTGAGCAGCCAGCCGCGCACCGAGCCCTTGCCGTTGACCAGGCTGTCCGGGTGCCGCCACGCGCGGACCAGGGCCTCCTGGACGATGTCCTCGGCGGCCACGCGGTCGCGCGTCAGCTGCGTCGCGTACGCGAGCATCGCCCGCCCGTGTTCCTCGAACAGCGATCTGACCAGCGCCTCATCAGCCACCTCCCGGCGACGGTGGAGTCTCAACCCCGGCATCTCTTCCCCCCGGTGACGGCGGTCCCCATGACCTCGACCCCCGATTCGTCGCTCTGACTCTCCACACACGTATGCCGCGTCACAACGGTTCAAGCAAACATCACTGAACCGGATCCGGCAGGACTCCGTGTGGAGTACATCCGCTTCACAAGGGGGAGAAAAATGAAGCGCACCAGCCTCGCCGCCGTGGCCATCGCCGCGACCGGCGTGTTCGGGCTCACCGCCTGTGCCCAACCCACCGAGACCGCCGCCGTCGAGGTCGCGGCCGCCCGGTCCAGCACGCCGCCGGGCGCGGACGCGCCCGCGGACCCCGAGGGAGTCGCGGTCCCGGAGCTGGCCGGCGCCGAAACGCCCGACCCGCCGACGGCCCCGGTTCCCGAGCCGACCGTCGCGAAGACCCAGAAGTGGGTGAAGATCTACAACGGTCCGTCACGCAAAGACGTCACCCCGCCGGCGAGCATCCGTACGGGAAGCAAGACGGTCGAGCTCGCGGCCACCCCGAACGCCCAGATCGGCACATACGTCACCGACGGCGCCGGGCGCACGCTCTACCGCTTCGACAAGGACAGCAACAAGCCGCCGAAGGCCACCTGCAACGGCGACTGCGCGAAGGCCTGGCCGCCCCTGCTGATCAAGTCGCCGGGCAAGATCTTCCCGCAGGGGCTCGACCCCAAGATCCTCGGGTACGTCGAGCGCGCGGACGGCACGTGCCAGGTGACGATCAACGGCTGGCCGGTGTACTACTTCGCGAAGGACTCCAAGCCGGGCGACATCCTCGGCCAGGGCGTCAACGGCACCTGGTTCGCCGTGAATCCCCAGGGTGGCAAGACCAAGCCGCTGCCGGACGCGATCCAGCCCGCCCCCGAGCAGGGCGGCGAGGGCGGCGACGCTCCCGCCGACGCGGGCTACTGAGTCAGAGCGGGTAGACGACGCCCGAGCGGCCGCTGTACGGGTGCCGCGTCCCGTCCTGTTGGTAGCCGGTGTCCGGGGCGTCCAGCCAGACCACGTACGGCACCTTCGAGGAGAGTCCGCTGATCGTGGCGGTGACCGTGCAGCCGTCGCCGGCGGGCACGTCCTGCCAGACGTAGGGCGGCTGGGTGCCGGAGACCACGGTCTGGTCGACCGCGGTGATGCGGTAGGCGGAGGAGTACTGCCGGGGCCAGGTGACGGTCAGCTTGCCCGCGCCCGGGGTGACCTCCATCGGGATGTGGACCGGGTCCACGGTCCACTCCTTGGCGCAGTCCCCCGGCGGCGCGGGCAGGAACGACACCGGCGGCAGCGCGGGCGGACGGGAGCCGCTGTAGGAGACCTTCGGAGTCGCCGTGGGGCTGCCGGCGGCGACCACGATCCAACTGTCGCCGGGTACGGGAGTCTCGCTCGCGGAGGGCGTACCCGTGGCCGAGCCGAGCCCCAGGGCTCCGCATCCGCTCAGCGCGAAGGGGACGGCGAGCACCGGCACCAGGAACTTGAAGAGCCGCATGCCTGAAGTTTCGGTCCGCCGGACGGATCCGTTAGCCGCAGCGTTCGGCGACCTTGAAGAGCTGGTGCCCGGCCATCTCGAGGCCGTACTCGGCGGGCTCCACGCGCGTCCGGAGGCCGGACTCGTCGCTGAGCAGCAGGCCGGCGCCGTCGGGGCGGTAGGTGCCCTTCGCGTTGCGGCGGCGCCCGGCGACCTTGCCCTCGTACGACCAGTCCTCGCCCAGCACGAGCCGCACGGTGTCGTCCGCGTTGCGCCAGTAGCCGGCGTAGTCGTCCGGCCGCCCGTCCGGCCGCGGCTGTGACAGCCGCACGGCGTCGTCGGACTTGCCGCCGAAGGCGAGGGCGAGCAGGGACGCCGAGGTGAAGATGGTGGCGTCGAGGTCACTGGTGCGCATGATGCTCCGACAGGCGTCCGGGGGCGGGGGACCTCTCCATTCGGCTGCCTTGAGCTGTTCTTGAGGACAAGGCTTCCCGGCTCAAGGCGACGTAAAGCTCATGCGGCGCTCGCCGTGGCCGATTCTCCAGGTCGACACCCCCGGCCCGGAGAGGAGCGACATGAACCAGCGCCGCGCTGTGCTGTCCTTCCTCGCGCCGACCGCCCTGGGCGCGGCGCTGTTCGCCCAGACGCGAGCCCTGCACCGCAGGGAGCGGCGGTTCCGCCTGCTGACTCAGAACTCCAGCGAGATCGTGATGATCACCGAGCCGGGCGGCCGGATCACGTACACCGGCCCGGCCGTCTCACGCGTGCTGGGCTGCCGGCCCGCCTCGATGACGGGTACGGACCTCCGTCGCCGGGTGCACCCCGACGACCTCACCATCGCGGTCGCGCATCTCGCCGAGGTCGCCGCGCACGCGGGAGCCACCTCCACCTGCCGGGTGCGCCTGGCCCACGAGGACGGCTCGTACCGGACGTTGGAGATCGTCAGCGCCAACCTCCTCGACGAGCCGAGCGTCCTCGGCATCGTGAGCAACTGCCGCGACGTCACCGAGACGGTCCGCGCCCACGAGCGGCTCAGCTACGAGGCGAGCCACGACGTGCTGACCGGCCTCGGCAACCGGGCCCTCTTCAGCGCCCGTCTCACCGACGCCGTCGCCCGGGCCGGACAGCAGCCGATCAGCATCGTGCTCGTCGACCTGGACGACTTCAAGACGGTCAACGACACCCTGGGGCACGCGGTCGGCGACGGCCTGCTGGTCGAGGTCGGCGAGCGGATGCGTGCCCACGTACGCCCGACCGACACCGTGGCGCGGCTCGGCGGCGACGAGTTCGCGATCCTCCTCGAGGGGCTCGGCGGCGGCGACGTCGACCGGGTGCTGGAGCGGATCGCGGACGCGCTGGCCGTACCCGTGGACATCTCCGGGCACCTCCTGGCCGTCCGCGCGAGCTACGGCGTTGTCGACGGCCGCGGCGGCGACGACGTCGGCGACCTGCTACGCCAGGCCGACATCGCCATGTACGAGGCGAAGGAGCGCGGCGAGGGCGGCTACCAGCGCTACCGGCCGGGCTCCGAGGCTCCGGGCGCCGAGCGGCGTCGCATCACCGCGGCCCTGACCGCCGCCCTGGAGCGCGACGAGCTGGTGCTGCACTACCAGCCCGTGGTGGCCCTGCCCGAGGGACGGCTCACCGGAGTCGAGGCGCTCGTGCGCTGGAACCATCCCGAGCGGGGGCTGCTGGGGCCGGGCGACTTCATCCCCGGCGCCGAGCGCACCGGAATGATCGTGCCGCTGGGCCGCTGGGTGCTGCGTGAGGCCTGCCGGCAGGCCGTGGCGTGGACCGCGGAGCTCGGCGACCAGGCACCCGGCACGATGTCGGTGAACGCCTCGGCGCGCCAGCTCCAGGAGGCCTCGTTCGCGGTCGACGTCGCCGCCGTCCTGGCCGAGACCGGGATGGATCCACGACGGCTGACGATCGAGATCACCGAGTCCACCGCCGTCGGTGGCGGCGCGACGCAGGAGAGCCTGCGGGCCCTGCGCGCCATGGGCGTCCGGTTGTCCCTGGACGACTTCGGCACCGGGGCGTCGACGCTCAGCCTGCTCGCGAACTGCCCGGTGGACCAGATCAAGCTGGACCGGTCCTTCGCACCGGTTCCCGGCCCGGACGCGATCGCCGGGGCGGTGCTGCAGATCGCCCGGGCGATGGGCGTCGAGGCGGTCGCGGAGGGCGTCGAGACCTCCGCGCAGGCGGCGAAGCTGGGTGATCTCGGTTACGTTCGGGCGCAGGGTTTCCACTTCGCCCGGCCGATGAGCCCGGAGCAGATCGCGGCCGCGATCAGCGAGCCGGCGGAGTCCCTCGCAGCGCCGCGATGACGGCGCCGGCCAGCCTCTCCAGGTAGTCGTCGCCGATCGGCGTGCGGGACACGGCGAGCCGCCAGTAGAGCGGGCCGACCATGAGGTCCACCGCGAGCTCCGGATCGGCGCCCGTGGGCAGCTCGCCGCGCTCGACGGCCTGTCCGACGATCTTCTCCCCGACCGCGAGCTGGTGGGTGCGCAGCGCTCGCTGGAGCGTCTCCGCGATCTTGGGATTGCGCGCCGCCTCGGCCATCAGGTCGGGAATGATCTGCGAGGCGATGCGGTGTTGCAGCGCCTTGCTGACGACGAACATCAGGAGTTGCAGGTCGGTGGCCAAGCTACCGGTGTCTGGCATCGGCACGCTACGCTCGGCCACGCCGGAGACGATCTCAAGGACCATCTCCAGCTTGTTGCTCCAGCGGCGGTAGACCGCGGTCTTGCCGACCCCGGCACGGCGCGCCACCGCTTCGATGGAGAGCCGGCCGTAGCCGACTTCGGCCAGCTCGTTCATCACCGCGTTGCGGATCGCCGCGGTGATGTCGCCGCGGAGCACCGCCGCTCCGGCGGGTGCACGTTTCCCTGTCGCCACGGGGACACTATACGCGAGGACGCAACGGTTGCGTTTCGACGTTCCTTCGGCTACATTTCGGGTTAACGTCGATACGACGGCGTTTCATCGCGGCACACTGATTACTGTGATCCCGCGCAAGTCACCCAGGTCCACCACCCCTGACGGACCGACGAGATCGGAGCGCTACCCCATGCCCCAGACGGCGGTCGCCGATTCCGACACCGGCATCCCGCTGAGAGAGTTGGCTCGCCGGCACGGCCTCACGGCGGCGGGCAGACTTCCCAGCCTGCCCGCGTACACGCGGTTGCTGTGGTCGTACCGCCACTTCATCACCTCGTACGCGAACGCCAAGGTCACGTCCTCACTGGGCAAGACCCGGCTCGGCATGGTGTGGCAGGTGCTGACGCCGCTGATCAACGCGGCCGTGTACTTCGTGATCTTCGGGGTCCTCCTCGGCACCTCCCAGGACATCAAGAACTTCGTGCCCTACCTGTGCACCGGCGTCTTCCTGTTCCAGTTCACCCAGTCGGTGGTCCAGGCGGGCATCCAGTCGATCAGCGGCAACCTCGGGCTCATCCGGGCGCTGCACTTCCCCCGCGCGAGTCTGCCCCTGGCGATCACCACGGTCGAGGTCCGCAACATGCTCGCCTCGATGACCGTCCTGATGCTGATCGTCCTCGGGTCCGGCGAGCCGCTGACCCTGGACTGGCTGCTGGTCGTCCCGATCTTCCTGCTCCAGGCGATCTTCAACGCGGGTCTCGCCATGGCCGTGGCCCGGCTCGGGTCCAAGGTCGCCGACTTCAAGCAGCTCGTGCCCTTCATCATGCGGATCTGGCTCTACGGCTCCGCCGTCCTCTACCCGGTGACCATGTTCGAGCAGAAGCTCGACGGCTGGCTGCTCGCGGTCGTCGAGGCCAACCCGCTCCTCGTCTTCATCGACCTGATGCGTCACGCCCTGATGGAGGACGTGCCGCTGGCGGCGTCCCCCATGGTGCTGTGGCTGGAGGCCGTCGCCTGGACGCTGGTGGTCGGGCTCAGCGGTTTCGTCTACTTCTGGCGCGGAGAGAAGGGCTACGGCCGTGGCTGACGAGCGTCAACCCACCGTGATCGTGGACGACGCCCACGTCGTCTACCGGGTGCACCAGGCCGGCGGCGCGGGTACGCACAGCCCGGTCGCCAGCCTCAAGCGAATCGTCACCGGCACCAAGCCCGCCACCCTGCGGGAGGTGCACGCGATCAAGGGTGTGAGCTTCGTCGCGTACAAGGGCGAGGCGATCGGCCTGATCGGCACCAACGGCTCCGGCAAGTCGACGCTGCTGCGGGCCATTGCCGGCCTGCTCCCCGTCGACAAGGGCGCGATCTACGCGGCCGGCCAGCCCTCCCTGCTCGGCGTCAACGCGGCCCTGATGAACGACCTGCCCGGCGAGCGCAACGTGGTGCTCGGCTGCCTCGCCATGGGCATGACCCCGGAGCAGGTGAAGTCCCAGGTCAAGGAGATCATCGACTTCTCCGGCATCAACGAGAGGGGCGACTTCAGCTCGCTGCCGATGCGGACGTACTCCTCCGGCATGTCCGCCCGGCTGCGCTTCTCGATCGCGGCGGCGAAGAAGCACGACGTGCTGCTCATCGACGAGGCGCTGGCCACCGGCGATGCGAAGTTCCGCAGGCGCAGCGAGCAGCGGGTCCGCGACCTGCGCGCCGAGGCGGGCACGGTCTTCCTGGTCAGCCACAGCGAGCAGTCGATCCGGGACACCTGCGAGCGCAGCATCTGGCTCGAGTCCGGGCTGATCCGTGCCGACGGCCCGACCGCGGACGTGCTCAAGGAGTACGAGGCGTACGTCAAGAGGTGACGACCAGGGCGGCCCGGCGGCCGCCCTGGGTCGGTCCGGCGCTATCGCATGGACAGGTGCACGTGGTTGGTGTGATCGCTGTTCGGTTCGCCGGTGCCGCGCAGGTACGGCTGCCATCCGCTGCTCGGTAGCCAGATCCGCTTGAACCAGATGACGTACAGCACGCCCAGCCGGCCCTCGTTGTCGATGAAGTAGTTCGCCAGGCGGTCGCCGTAGTCCCGGCTGGCGCCGGTCGCGACGCCGCCGAAGCCGTCCTCGTCCGACGCGAAGTCGCAGGCCCGGCCCAGCGGATGTTCACCGCTGCCCTGCGGACGGAAGCACGACACGAAGCGGGTGAAGCCGTCCGCCTGCGCCTCCTTCATGGCGTGCAGGGTGCGGGGCGTGAGGCAACCGGTCGTCGTCGGGTCGTTCTGGCTGCACGACTCGTCGGGCAGCTCGCCGTTGGGGTTGCGCGGCGCGGCCCCCGCCTGGGCGCTGTTGCCTCCGCCGGAGGGGCCGCTCGCGCCGCCGGCCGCGGCGTTCGCCGTCTTCAGCGCCTTCTCCGCCTGCGCCTTGCGCTTGCTCATGATGTCGTTCTGGCGCTCCTGGTCGCGGACCTCCGCGTCGATCACCAGCTTCGCCCTCGCCTGCTTCGCCCGGGCGTCCTGCAGCTCCCGGAGGGCGCGCTCCTGCTTCACCGCCACGCTCTCCAGCGTCGTGGCGCGATCGAGCAGGCCCTGCGAGGAGTCGGCCGTCAGCAGGGCGGTCATCGGGCCGAGCCGGCCGGTGCGGTACGACTGCTGGGCGATGTCGTCGAGGACGCTCTGCTTGGGGCCGAGCTCGGCGTCGATCGCCTTGAGCTTCGCGGCGGCCTCCTGCTGGCGCTTCTTCGAGCGGGCGAGCGCCTCCCGGGCCTCGACGAAGCCCTTCGAGGCCGCCTCGAGCTGCTCGACGAGCGACTTCGAGCCGCCCTCGCCGTCGTCGCCGTCGTCTCCCGGCGCGGCGGGCGGGCGGGGCGCGGCGCCGGCCGCGGTGGGGGCGGCGAGCGCCAGCCCCGAGGTGGCGACCATGACCGCGAGCACGATCGCTAATCGCCGCCGGAGAGGGTCGAGCCTCACGTGCGTTCCTTCCGTCGGCCGCCGACCGGGTTAGCTGACGGGTTCGGGACGGAAGAGATCCCTACCGCAAGGCTCTGCGGATTCACCCCATTACCGGATGGGTCCCCGGCTCGCCTTTCGACGATTGGGCGGCGGTTCCGTGATGGAACCGTGACGAAGACTACCCACGGAATCCCACCATCGACAGGTGTCGCACCGTACGCATTCATACGCACACGAACAGTGAGAGGTGTGAGGCAGAATGCAGCGACTCACATTGATACTTCGTTGCGGGTCATGACCTGCGTCATCCCATCGAGGGGTAACGGAAAGTCGTTGCGCGGTAACAGTTTTCGGCCCTCCGCAGGCGCTGATGCGACGGCCATCTTCAGGTAAACTTTCCGCCGGTCACTGCCATGAAGGCACCGCCCCCAAGGTGCCGGCGGACCACCGCTCAATCGCCGCACGGCGAATCGGGGAACCACCTTGAAAAGGGGTGAATCCGCAGAGCCTTGCGGTAGGGATCGCTTCCGTCCCGAACCCGTCAGCTAACCCGGTAGGCGGCAACACGGAAGGAAACTGCATGACGGCAAGACCCGGCCGGTGGCTGGTCCTCGCCCTGGCACCGCTCATCGCGATCACCATGATCGTCGCCCCCGGAGCGCCCGCGACCGCGGCGCCCGGCGGAAGCTCGTCGACCCCCGACGACGGCAAGGCCAACCCGACGCTCAACGACGTGCTCGACAACACGGGGCGTCGCTTCCTGGCGGCCAAGGCCGCGGTCGCCAGGTCCACCAAGGCACAGGCCAACCTGGCCGTGCAGGTGAAGACCGCGGAGGATCGGCGGGACGCCCTGCTGCCCCAGGTGAACGCCATCGCGGCCCAGCAGTACCGCACGGGCGGCCTGTCGACGATGGGATTCCTGCTCAACGTGCGCTCGCCGGACGCCTTCCTCGAGAAGGCCGTTTCGCTCGAGGAGCTCAACGCCGTCAACGACGGCAAGCTGCAGGAGCTGCAGAAAGCGATCGACACGGTCGCCACGGCGAAGGCCCGGCTGGACCAGGAGATCAAGGCGCAGAAGCAGAACCAGGAAGTGGTGCGCAAGCAGAAGGAGTCCGCCGAGAAGGCGCTCAATCTGGTGGGCGGCAAGACGGTGACGGGCGGCTTCGTGACCCTCAAGTCGAAGGTGGCCGCGCCCGCGCCCCGCAACGGCGACGGTGAGTTCGCCCCGGAGGGGTGCAACGTCGACGACGAAACCACGGGCGGCTGCGTCACGGCCCGCACGATGCACATGTACAAGGAAGTCAAGAAGGCCGGCTTCAACCGGTTCGTGGGCTGTTTCCGCCCCGGCGGCCCGTTCGAGCATCCCAAGGGCCGCGCCTGCGACTGGTCCCTGCAGAAGAGCGGCTTCTCACCCTGGCATAACCAGGACACCCGCGAGTACGGCAACAACCTGATGGCATTCCTGGTCCGCAACGCCGACCGGCTCGGCGTCCTGTACGTCATCTGGAACAAGATGGTCTGGTTCCCGGCGACGGGCTGGGGTTCGTATTCCGGCGACAGCGACCATACGGACCACGTACACGTCTCCATGCTGTAGCAGGCCCCACGCGCGCAAAGGAGCCCCCGCCTTCCGGCGGGGGCTCCTTGCTGTCCGTCCTACTGAGCTGTGCGCCCTACTGATTGCTGGCGCGACGGACCGGTGCCCGCCCCGCCGGCTGGGTCGGGGCCGGACCGGTCGGCGGCGCCGGCGGGATCGCCAGCACCACCGGCTTGACCTGCGTCACCGTCACTTCCTTACCGTGGTGCAGCAGCTCGAGCTTCGCGGAGCCGCCGCCGTTGCGCAGCGAGTAGGTCACCTCGGCCGGTGTCACCTCCACCCGCACCCGCAGGCCGCGCCACAGCAGGGAGAACTCCAGGCTGTTGATCCGGCTCGGCAGCCGCGGCGAGAAGGAGAGCCGGCCGTTGTAGTCGCGCATGCCGCCGAGCCCCGCGACCAGCGCGATCCAGGAGCCGGCCAGCGACGCCACGTGCACGCCGTCCCGGGCGTTCTGGTGCAGGTCGTGCAGGTCCATCAGCGCCGCCTCGCCGAGGTAGTCGTGGGCCAGCTCCAGATGACCCACCTCGGCGGCCATGACGGCCTGGATGCACGCCGACAGCGACGAGTCCCGTACGGTCCGGGCCTCGTAGTACGCGAAGTTGCGGGCCTTCTCCTCCGGGGTGAAGGCGTCGCCGCGGACGTACATCGCCATCACCAGGTCGGCCTGCTTGACGACCTGCTTGCGGTAGAGATCGAAGTACGGGTAGTTCAACAGCAACGGGTACGCCTCCCGCGGGGTGTTCTCGAAGTCCCACTCCTGCAGGCGGGTGAACCCCTCCGACTGCTGGTGCACGCCCAGTTCCCGGTCGTACGGGATGTGCACGGCGGCCGCCGCGTCCCGCCACGACGCCGACTCCTCGTCGTCGACCCCCAGACTGCGGGCCAGGTCGGGGTGGCGGTTGACCGCTTCCGCCGCCGCCATGAGGTTCTGCTGCGCCATCAGGTTGGTGTAGACGTTGTCGTCCACGACCGCCGTGTACTCGTCCGGGCCGGTCACGCCGTCGATGTGGAAGCGGCCGTGCCGGTCGTGGTGGCCGAGCGAGCGCCAGAGCCGGGCGGTCTCCACGAGCAGCTCGAGGCCGACCTCCCGCTCGAAGTCGTAGTCGGCGGTGGCCGAGACGTAACGGCGGACCGCGTCGGCGATGTCGGCGCCGATGTGGAAGCCCGCGGTGCCGGCCGGCCAGTACGCCGAGCATTCCTGACCCCGGATGGTGCGCCACGGGAACGCCGCGCCCTGCAGGCCCAGCGTCTGCGCCCGCTCCTTGGCCAGGTCCAGGGTCGAGTGGCGCCAGCGCAGCACGTCCGCGGCCGCCGACGGCTGGGTGTAGGTCAGCGCCGGAAGCACGAACGTCTCGGCGTCCCAGAACGTGTGGCCGTCGTAGCCGGGGCCGGAGAGGCCCTTGGAGCCGATCGGGCGCTTCTCGGCCCGGGCGCCGGCCTGCAGCGTGTGGAAGAGGCCGAAGCGCACCGCCTGCTGCACCTCGGGGTCGCCCTCGACGCGCACGTCGGAGTGGTCCCAGAACTCGTCGAGGAACTCCTTCTGGGCCTCGATCAGGCCTTCCCAGCCGTCCAGCCGGGCGCTGGCGAGGGCGGCGCCCACCTGGTCACGCACGGCCGGCAGGGACCGGTTGCTCGACCAGCCGTACGCGGCCAGCTTCACGACCCGCAGCTTCTGCCCCGGCTCGAGCTTGCAGGCAACGGTGGTGCGCAACCAGTCGGGGTGGCCCTCGGTGGTGACGGCGTGCTTGCCGGGCGCCTCGACGAGGTGCTCCATCGCCGCGGCCATCCGCAGGTCGCTGGCCTTGGTGCGGTGCACGAGCAGGCCGCCGGTGCGCTGCTCGAGCATCTCCTCGGCCTGCAGCGGGTGGTCCAGCACGGCCGCCACGCGGGGGTCCTTGTTGGTCGGCGGGAGCTGCTCGTTGGCCACCAGCTCGGACTGCAGGATCAGCCGGGCGGTGGAGTCGATCGGCTCCACCTCGTACAGGAAGGCGACGACCGCGCGCTGGGTGAAGGAGACCATGCGCACGGTGCGTACCCGGATCGCCTGCCCCGACGGGGACACCCACTCGACGATCCGTTCGAGGGTGCCGGCGCGCAGGTCGAGGGTGCGCTCGTGGGAGCGCAGCTCGCCGTAGCGCACGTCGAACGGCTCGTCGTCGACGAGCAGGCGCATGAGCTTGGCGTTGGTGACGTTGACCATCGTCTGACCCGACTCGGGGAAGCCGTAGCCGGCCTCGGCGTACGGCAGGGGCCGCAGCTCGTAGAACGAGTTCAGGTAGGTCCCGGGCAGGCCGTGCGGCTCGCCCTCGTCCAGGTTCCCGCGGATGCCGATGTGGCCGTTGGCCAGGGCGAAGACCGACTCGGACTGAGCCATGAGCTCCAGGTCCAGCCGGGTCTCCCGGATGTGCCAGGGATCGACGGGGTAGGCCCGTTCACGGATCACGGTGGTGCCTCTCGCAACTGAAAAGAGAAGAAGTCAGATGGGGGGTTACCGGGTGAGGAGCTCGGCGAGGTCCTGCACCACGATGTCGGCGCCGTGCGCGAGCAGCGCGTCGGCCTGGCCCACGCGATCCACGCCGATCACGATGCCGAACCCGCCGGCCCTGCCGGCCTCGACGCCGGCGAGGGCGTCCTCGAAGACCGCGCAGTTCTCCGGCGGGACGCCAAGCAGCTTCGCGCCGCGCAGGAACGTGTCCGGCGCGGGCTTACCCGGCAAGTTTTCCGCACGTGCGGTGACGCCGTCTACCCGTACCTCCAGGTAACCGTCGATCTTGGCTGCCTCGAGCACGTCCTTGCAGTTGGCGCTCGCCGACACGACGGCCCGGCGCAGCCCCGCCGCCTCGGCGGCACGCAGGTAGTCCACCGAGCCGGGATAGACCTGCACGTATCCTTCACTGATTTTCTGCAAGACGAGCAGGTTCTTGCGGTTTCCGATGCCGTTGACGGTCTCCTGGTCGGGACCGTCCGTGGGCAGGCCCTCGGGCAGGGTGATGCCTCTCGAGGCCAGGAAGGTGCGGACACCGTCGGCGCGTTGACGCCCGTCGACGTAGCGGTGATAGTCGGCACCGGAGTCGAACGGCAGGTAGGGCTCCCCGAGCCGGGTGGCGCGTTGCTGCAGGTAAGCGTCGAAGGTCGACTTCCACGCCGCGTTGTGGACCAGGGCGGTCTGGGTCAGCACGCCGTCGAGATCGAAGAGGCATGCCGTCACGTGAGGAGGTAGTCCGAGCACCGGCCTAATGTAGTCGCCTCCGCCGACGAACACGCTTGAATGCGGATGACGACATTTCCACGGCGTTTCATGCGAAGTTCAACCGGCGGCTGATACCCCGTCCAGCAGGCCAGAAGCGGTGATTCGACCCGGAATATCCATCCTCAGGCCGATGGTCGTCCCGATCGGACCGGTTGCCATGGTGACTTCGTCGCACAACTGGTACGCCAGCCAGATGCCCCGGCCACCGTCCTCGAACGCCTCGGGCACCGTGGGCGGCCGCTGGTACTCCTCGGGGATGCCCGGCCCGGAGTCCGTGACCGTGCACCAGACCGCCGTCGCGGTGCGGGTCAGCCGGAGTCGCCCGCTCCCGCCCGCATGCAGCACGACGTTCGTGATCACCTCGTTGACGGCGAGCACGAAGCCGTCCAGCCGGTCGCCGAGCAGGCCCGGCGCGAGCCGCTGGATGACCTCGTGACGCAGCACGGTGATGTCGGCCCGGCCGAAGACCCGGTCGAGAAGGTCTCCGCCGCCTTTTGCCTGCGATGAAGAAGCGTCCGGCGACTCCCTGCCCGGAGCCGGACGCAGCATCTCCTGGCCGACGGTTTCCTCCACCGCCGAGCAGCCTACGCTGTGTACCGCCTCCGTGGCAGTTGTCGGAGTCCGGTATTCAAGATCAGAACAGATGAGACAGGGTACGCAGGATCTCCGCGTAGAAGTTCCCGTCGATGTCGCGGTAGAGGCTGAACTTCATGCCGGGGCTGCCGAAGAAGGGCCGCAGGGTCCACGCGAGCTGGGTGCCGACAAAGCCGAACAGCAGGATCCAGATGTAGAGCAGCGTCATGCTCGGCGGCGCGGGCTGGCGCGGCGGCTGCGGCGCGGGGCGCTGATGGCCGATCGGCGTCAGCATGTAGCCCGGCGGGACCTGGGCGACGGGCGGCGCGGCGGCCGGGACCGGGGCCGGGGCCGGGGCGGCCGCCGCCGGGGCAGCCGCGGTCGTACCGTTCACCGCGGCACCGGCCGGGACCGGTTCGCGGGCGGGCTCAGGTGCGTTGACGGCGGGAACGACCGTCGCCTCGTTCTCCTTTTCCGGCGACAGCAGGCCGTTGTCGTTGAGCACCCGCATGCCGCCGGTGAGGAAACGCAGGCCGACGAGCGCGGAGAGAGCCAGGATCACCACGTTCAGCAGCTTGAAGAAGCCGTAGTCCGGAGCGGTGATCAGGAAGAAGAGCGCGATCGGGGCGAACGCCAGCGCCAACATGGCGGTCACCGTCAGCGCCACCATGACCAGGGCGAGGGATTGGCGTACGGACAGCCGCGCCCCGAAGACCAGGTTGAACAGGTACAGCGTCGGCAGGCAGATGGCCAGCGTGACCAGGAACAGCAGCGGCAGCTTCACCGCGGAGGTCAGCGCCATGAGCACACTGTGGAAGGAGCCCAGCACCGCGCCGTAACAGGCGAGGGCGATCACCGAGCTGACGAGCATCTGCCCGGTGAGCTTCGGCAGGGACCGGTCCTCGACGACCTGCTGCCAGATCCCCTGTCTGTCGCGCAGTATTCGTTCGATCACCAACAGTCCGGATGCGTTCGCCATTGGTCGCCACCCTTCGGGTCGTGACGTCGATACGCCCTCGCACCGACGTGTCGCGAACGATACGACACCGTGTCAACGACACGGAACCGTCTCTTCCAGATGGGTGGAAAGTCGTATTCAGCGCCAACCGATGTCGATGCGGTCACCGTGCTCGTCGAAGAAGTGCAGGGCTTCCATCCGTACGCCGATCGCCAGCGGATGCCCCGGCGAGACGGCCGGATACGGTGCCAGCCGCACCGCGACCTCGGCCGGGCGCCGGTGGTGCCGGCCCGGATCGCTGAGCACCGAGACCTTCGCCGCACCGCCGCTTTTCGGCGCCGCCCGATCCGAGCGTCCGGTCAGCCGCTGCAAGGCCCCGCCGACCCGGCGCAACGCCCCACCGGCGGGTACCGCCTCGGCGGCACCCTTGCCGAGCTCGTCGACGACGATCGCGGTGGCGCCGATGTCGAGGAAGGCCAGCGACTCGTGGCCGTGGTGCTCGAGGTACCGGATCCGGCCCCGCAGCACGTCGCCCGGTGCGTCGGGGGCGACCGGGGTGAGCGCCTCGGCCCGCATGCCGACCACGATCCGCTCGCCGTGGTAGTGCGCGATCGCCCGCGCGCGGATGTCGTGCCACGGGATATAGAGGGCCTGCTCGCCGAGATCGAGGACGACGTAGCGGTCGAGCTGCACGTACACCGACGCCTCGAGCAGGTTCATCCGCGGGGAACCGAGGAACGCGGCCACGTAGAGGGTGGCCGGGCGGCCGTACACCTCGGTGGGCGTGCCCACGTCCTGCAGCACTCCCCCACGCATGATCGCCACCCGGTCCGCCATGGTGAGCGCCTCGGCCTGGTCGTGGGTCACGTACATGGTGGTGACGCCGAGCTCGCGGGTCATGCTGGTGATCTCCGCGCGCAGCTCGGCGCGTAGCCCGCTGTCGAGGTTGGACAGCGGCTCGTCCATGAGGAAGAGGCCCGGACGGCGGACGATCGCCCGCCCCATCGCCACCCGCTGACGCTGACCGCCGGAAAGCTGAGTGGGCTTTCGGCCCAGCAGCTCGCCGATGCCCAGCGCGGTGGCGACGTCGCCGATCCGCTCCTCGCGGGCCGCCGCCTCCACACCTGACAGTTTGAGCGGGAACGCAATATTGCCACTGACCGTCATGTGTGGATAAAGCGCGAAATCCTGAAAGACCATGGCGATCTGGCGGTCCCGAGGGGCCAGATCCGTCACCGGCTCGCCGTTGAGCAGGATGATGCCGGCCGTCGGCTCCTCGAGGCCGGCGATCATGCGCAGAATCGTGGACTTGCCGCAGCCCGAGGGGCCGAGCAGCACCAGGAACTCCCCGTCCCGCACCTCGAGGCCGGCCTTGTCGACCGCCACGGTCCCGTCCGGCCAGACCTTCGTGACGTCCCTGAGCGCGACGGTGGACACCGTCAACCTCCTGCATGCGAGCTGCGACGATGGCCTAGCGTGACCAGACGCATGCAGAACTGCCATCGGGTGAACGGCCATTGACGGCCAGTCACCCCACCGTCACAGTTGTCGATGCGGGATCTCGCCGAGCAGGACCCGGCGGACGACCCGCTCGGCGGCCATGCCGTCGTCGAGATAGCAGAAGCGTTCCCGGAACCGTGCCCGCTTCTCCGCCGCCGCGGTGCCCTCGTAGGCCCGGCCACGGAAGACCTCGACCAGCTCGCCGAAGGTGGTGGCGACCTCGCCCGGCGGCAACTCCATCAGGTCGAAGTACACCCCGCGTACCTCCCGGTACGCCGACCAGTCCGGCGCGAAGATCACCAGCGGCCGGTCCAGCACGGCGAAGTCGAACATGGCCGAGGAGTAGTCGGTCATCATCACGTCCGCCGCGAGATACAGATCCTCCACCACCGGGTACGCCGAAACGTCCACAATGCGCCCCCGCCGCGACGGCGCCTTGTGGTCGGCGGCCACACCGAAGTAGTGGGCCCGGACCAGCAGCACGGTGTCCGGCCCGAGCGTGTCGGTGAACGCGTCCACGTCCAAGACCTGCCGGCCCGCCGGCAGCCACTCGCGGTGGGTCGGGGTGTAGAGGATGACCCGCTCGTGCGGCGCGATGCCGAGCTTGCGCCGGACCTCCGCCGTCTCCTCCGCCGTCGCGCACGCCAGCCGATCGTTGCGCGGATAGCCGACCTCGAGCGTCTCGTACCGGCAGGGATACGCGCGCTCCCAGGCGATCGTCGTGTGCGCGTTGGCGGTGATGCTGAAATCCCAGCGGTCCGCGCGGCGCATCTGGGCGTGGAAGTCCTGGTCCTTCGCCGCCGCCGGATGGTCGGCCTGGTCCATCCCCATCATCTTCAGCGGGGTGCCGTGGTGGGTCATCACGTGCGTCGTGCCCGCCCGCTTGCGCACCCAGTTCGGCCAGTTCACGTTGTTGACCAGCCAGCGGGCCCGGGCCAGCGCGCGGAAGTACGCCGGCGTTCCCGTGATCACGTACTCCGTGCCCGGCGGCACGGACTTCACCCGGCTCCGGTTGACGACCCACACGGCGCGCACGCCGGGGGCCAGTTCGGCGGCCTTGCCCGCGATGGCGGCCGGATTGCAGCTCACCCCGCGGTACCAGTACGCGGCGTACAGCGCCAGCTTCTGGTCCACCGGCAGCCGCAGTTGCAGCAGGTAGTACGCGCGGTAGGCGGCCTGCCGTACCCGGCCGGCGAACCTCCTCGCCCGGACCGCCGGCACCCGGCGTACCCGCCTGAGAGTGCGAACCACGGCGATAGCCCGCTGCATCGCCTGGAAGGAGAAGTACGAACCGCTCGCCGCGAATGTGTGCCGCAGGCCCATCGTGCCCGGAGGGCGCTGGTAGCCGACGGCAGGCTTGTAGCGGTGGAAGTCCTCGGTGATGCGGCCGAAGAAGCGCCTGCGGGACACGTTCCGCACCCGCTGCGTGTTGCTCAGCACGGCGAAGTAGTGCCACATCATGCGCCGGAAGAGCACCGGCCGCAGCTGCTCCGCCCGATCGGCGTACCCGTCCACCAGCGCCATCGCGTGCGCCCAGTGGTCGAAGATCTCGAAATGCCGGTCGTCGAGGGTACGCGTGATCGCCCCGGTGCGGCGCTGCCGGTAGTGCACGCAGGTGCGGCCCAGTCCACTGATCCTCGGCGCCGCGGCGAGCAGGGGGAAGGTGAACGAGACGTCCTCGTACCAGCCTTCGGCGAAGCGCAGGTCCAGCTTGAGCAGCAGCTCGCGGCGCACGATCTTGTTCCAGGCGACGTGCAGCACGTTCATGATCCGCGGCCACTGCTGCGCCGTGAAGGTCTCCGGCGCCTTGGCCAGCACCCGCCCGACGCGCGGGACCTCCACCCGGCCGTCCCAGTGCACCTTGTCGAAGCCGACGACCAGCACGTCCGCGGCGGTCTCGGCGAGCCGGTCGGCGACCGCGGTCAGCGCGCCCTGGGCGAGCCAGTCGTCGCTGTCGACGAACCACACGTACTCGCCCACCGCGTGGTCCAGCCCCACGTTCCGGGCCCGGCCGAGGCCGACGTTCTCCGCCAGGGACACCACCCGGACGCGCGGATCGCGGGCGGCGTACTCGGCGAGGATCGCGCCGCTGTTGTCCGGCGAGCAGTCGTCCACCGCCACGATCTCGAAGTCGGTGAAGACCTGTTCCAGCAGCGAGTCGAGGCACTGCCGCAGATAGCCCTGCACCTTGTAGACCGGCAGCACCACGCTGAGCAGCGTCATCGATTCTCCCCGGTGCGCCAGTCCCGGACCGCTCCGGAAAGGAATTGCAGGCCGACCCCGGCGGCCACCAGCAGTTCACCAGCCGTCGCGACACCGGCCAGCGCACAGACGAGCAGCAGCGCCACCCGACCGTCCCAGCCGAGCAGGGCGCGCCTGGCGGTCGCGTCGGGCGCGGCCTTCTCCATCCGGGCGGTCAGATCGTAGTGGTGCAGCGCCAGCGCGAAGAGCAGCGCGAAGAGCACCGGCGGCGGCACGTCGCAGATGAGCGCGACGGCGACCGCGAACAGATACTCCGCGGCCCGCAGCCCGGCCGGCACCAGCCAGTCGAGCGGCCCGCCATGCCCGGCCCGGGCCGCCAGGCCGGCGCCGAACACCAGCGCCGCGACCGCCACGAGCCACGTCGACGCCTCGCCCGCCCGGACCAGCTCGACGTGCGCGTCCCCGCCCCACCAGGAACCCCAGCGGGTGCCGCGCGGCGCCCATCCTGCGGTCACGGCCGCGATCAGCGCCAGGGGGGCGACCGCCGCGAGCCCGGCCCACAGCAGCGGCCGGGAGAAATCCGCCGCGCTCACCGTGCCGCGCACCATCCGGCCGTCGTCCCGGTGCCGCGACGTGTCGACCGTCTCCAGCACGCCGACGCGCATCGAGAGGGAGCGTAGAGACCTCAACGCCAGCGTGTACCCGGCGGCGAGCAGCCCCCACGTCACCACGGCGGCGAGCGCCACCCGGCCGTCGGTGAGGGCCGCCAGGACCGCCATCAACGCCCAGCGCTCGCCGATCGGAAAGACCACGATCCGCTTGAGCCAGTACGCGAGCGACCCGGTATCCGCCTGCACCTTGTTCGAGGCGCGACTGAGCCGGGCACCCACCCCGCCACCGGCGTCGGCGTTGCCGGCGGTGCCGACCGCCTGGCGGGCGGCCGCCTCGTCGTGCAGGGCGCCGTACCAGGTATCGGTCATGTGCCGCACGGTCTGCAGCACGATGGCGGTGATGGCCAGCGGCCACGCGTACGGCAGGCCCGCCCGCTCGGCACCGGCGGCCAGCCCGGCGTAGACGGCGTACTCCTTGGCCCGGTCGGCCATCGTGTCGAGCCACCCGCCGAACGCCCCGAACGTGCGGGTGTACCGCGCGAGCTGGCCGTCGACGCAGTCGAGCACGAACCCGAGGTAGAGCAGGACGGCACCGGCCACCATCGAGGGGCGCGACGCCTGCCAGAAGGCGAGCGCGGAGGCCACCGCGAAGAGCACGGACAGCGCGGTGACGCCGCTGGGCGTCAGTCCGGCGCGGGCGCAGAGCTTGGTGACCAGCGGAGACCAGGTGCTCACCGCGTACGTGGTGAAGAAGTCGTCCTTCTCCTTGACGGCGAGCCGCAGCAGGGCCTTGTCCTCGTCGACCGCCGCGACGGCCGCCCGGGCGGCGGCGAGCTCGGCATCGTCGTGCACCCGCGCGGCGTGCAGCAGCCGCACCCGGGTGGCGATGGGCACCAACCCGACGTCGAGCAACGTAGGAAGAAGCAGGTCGAGCGCGCTTCCGCGCACCCGGCTCCCGGCATCCGGGTCTCGGCTGCCGTCCTCGGCGGCCGCGAGTGCCTTCTCGGCGGCGGCCGCCGCCAGGCGCAGATCGGCGGGGGCGACGTAGAGGGCGCCCGCGAACCGGGTGGGTCCGTCCGGGGCCGGGACCAGCCGACCCCGATCCTCCCTGAGGTCGCCTCCGGTGCCACTCTCCGTGGCGACGACGAGGGCGGTGCTGCGTCCGGCCGGCTCGGTGGCGAGGGTCCACAACAGACTCTTGTGCGCGACCAGGTCGTCGGCGCAGAGCAGCAGCGGTTCGACGGCCTCGGCCGCGATCCGGGCGATCTCTCTGAGCTGCGCCGGGACGTCATCTCCGCCCACCGTCAGGACGGCCGAGGCCCCGGCCGCGGACAGTCCGGCGGTCAGCTCGTCCGCGAGCCGGACGGCGTCGGCCGGGTCGAGATCGTTGCCGGTGCTGCCGCACAACACGGCGAGCGTCACCGCGACATTCCTCCCACCAGAACCGCCGATCGCAGAGAGTAAGGGCGAAATTCGCCCCGATGTTAACAGCGGGAAGGGTACGGGTACGGGATGCCCTTACGGGAACGTGAGCCGCCTTCTCCCCCTGCCGGCCGAGGGCGGGGTCACGGGGCGCACCTACCGTGGATCGCAGGTCAGGCACACCGCCTGGCCGACAGGTCAGGCACACCGCCTGGCCGACAGGTCAGGCACACCGCCTGGCCGACAGGTCAGGCACCCGCCTGACCGACATCGAAGGAGTGGATGACATGGCTCGCCGTCTGGCTCGCCCCCGCGACGACCGATGGATCGCCGGCGTGTGTGCCGGCCTCGCCCGCCGCTTCGGCATCGGCTCGGGCACGATGCGGCTGATCTTCATCGTCTCCTGCCTGCTGCCCGGCCCGCAGTTCCTGATCTACCTCATCCTCTGGGTCATGCTGCCCAACGAGTGACCCTTCCGTGGCCGGCGCCCCGCCCGGGGTGCCGGCCACGGACGTCAGCAGCGGGTCACGAGCCGGCGAAATCCCGGCTCACGGGGTGGTGAACTCGACGGTGACCTTGGTGTAGCCGAGCCGCCCGAAGAGGCTGACGAGCATCTTCTCGGTGTTCTCCCGGGCGCGCTGGTCGAGCCCACTGGCCTGCGCCGCCTCGGTGATCCGCTGCTGGGCGAGCTGATAGACCCGCTGCTGGCGGCCGGGGTCGCTGGAGAAGGCGTCCCCGATACGGTTGAGCAGACCCCGTTCCTCCGCCACGACGTAGCTGCGCTGCATGTCCAGGGACGCCTGCCCCTGCTGCGGGGGCGGCAGCTTGATGGTGACCGTCTTGTTCGCCTCGTCGACGGTCAGGGCACCCGAGGCGAGCTGGCCGAAGTCGACGTACGCCTCGACCGTGCCCGAGCCGACGAACAGCGTGCGCTTGTTGACCAGGAACTCGGGGATGTTCTCCTTGTTCTCCTGCAGGTCGACGATGACCTGGAAGGTGCCGTCGGCGGCCACGTAGCGGCTCAGGTCGCGCATCGACTGCAGCAGGACGGGCTGGCTGCGGTCGGTGGTCTTGTCGGAGAACGGATTGTCGAAGCTGGGCAGCACGTTGATCGCGCGCAGGCCGAGACACAGAGCCACGATGAGCGCGAAGACCACCCCGGTGAAGAGGAGCACCCGCGCGAAAGCCCCGGGCCCCCGCGGCTCGGTGGCTGAAGGCTCGGTCGCGGCCGGAGGCGCGGACGCGGACGCGGGCTCCTCGATGGCCGGATATTCCCTGGTCGGCTCGTCGACGCCGGACGGATTCGCCATCGCCGGACACCCCTTCCTCTCGTGGGCCCTGGTTCCCACGGTACGGAAGGGGTACGACAGCCGCAGCGTCTCAACCCCCGAAAGCGCTCAAACCCGTCAATTTCTGCCCGATGACGAGCTGGTGGACCTCGGAAGTTCCCTCGTACGTGAGCACGCTTTCGAGG
The DNA here is from genome assembly GCF_003751945.1 of Couchioplanes caeruleus. Classification (NCBI taxonomy): domain Bacteria; kingdom Bacillati; phylum Actinomycetota; class Actinomycetes; order Micromonosporales; family Micromonosporaceae; genus Couchioplanes; species Couchioplanes caeruleus. Next base: position 3,840,452 of record NZ_RJKL01000001.1, read on the forward strand.
TTGTTCGCGTGCCGGAGCACCGGATACTCGCCGCTGATCCCGTTGGCGCCGAGAATCGTGCGGCACTGCCGCGCGATCTTGATCGCCTCCCGGACGTTGTTCAGCTTGCCGACGCTGACCTGCTCGGGCCGGAGCCCCGCGGTGTCCGCGCGCCGGCCGAGGTGCAGCGCCAGCAGATAGCCCTTCTGCAGCTCCAGCGCCATGTCGGCCAGCTTTGCCTGGGTGAGCTGGAAGCCGGCGATCGGGCGGCCGAACTGCTCGCGGCTGCCCGCGTACGCGATGGCGGTTTCCAGGCAGTCCCGGGCCGCGCCCAGGGCGCCCCAGACGATGCCGAAGCGGGCCTCGGTGAGGCAGGTCAGCGGCCCCTTGAGGCCCCGGGCCAGCGGCAGGCGGACGGAGTCGCCCACGCGGACGTCGTCCAGGGTGATCTCGCCGGTGGCGGAGGCGCGGAGCGACAGCTTCTTCCTCACCTCGCGCACGGAGAATCCGGGGGTGGTGGTCGGTACGGCGAAGCCGAGCACGCCGTCGTCGGAGCGAGCCCAGATCACCGCCACGTCGGCGAGCGGCGCGTTGGTGATCCACATCTTGCCGCCGTGCAGCACCCAGTCGTCGCCGTCGCGGCGGGCCCGGGTCGTCATCGTGCCCGGGTCGGAGCCGTGGTCCGGCTCGGTCAGGCCGAAGCACCCGATCAGCTCTCCGGCGGCCATGCCCGGCAGCCAGCGCTGCTTCTGCTCCTCGCTGCCGAACTTCCAGATCGCGTACATGGCCAGGGAGCCCTGGACCGACACGAGGGACCGGACGCCCGAGTCGGCGGCCTCCAGCTCCATGCAGACGAGGCCGTACTGGACCGCGGAGGCGCCCGCGCAGCCGTACCCGCTCAGGTGCATGCCGAGCAGGCCGAGCTTGCCGAATTCGAGGGCCAGCTCGCGGACGGGTACCTCGCCGCGCTCGTACCAGTCGGAAATGTGCGGGCGGACGCGCTCGTCGGCGACCCGGCGCACCAGCGCCCGGACGTCGCGTTCCTCGTCGCTCAGGAGGTCGTCGAGGTCGAGCAGATCCAGCGGTGAGACGGCCATGCCGTAAAACTAACAGTGTTAGTTGTCGATGACGAGCACCCGGGCGTGGATCTGGTTGCGCTGCTGCAGGGCGGCCCGCAGCGCGCGGTGCAGCCCGTCCTCGAGATAGAGGCCGCCCTTCCACTCCACGACGTGCGGGAACAGGTCGCCGTAGAACGTCGAGTCCTCGGCGAGCAGCTTGTCGAGGGCCAGCTCGCGCTTGGTGGTGATGAGGTCGGCCAGCCGGATCGGCCGGGGCGGGATCTCGGCCCACGCCTTCAGCGTCGTGTGATGGTCGGGGTACGGCGCTCCGTCCCGTACCGCTTTGAAGATCACGACGGCACGCTCCCCTCCGGTCTTCGCTCTGGCCTTACCCGGCGGACGGGCAGGTACGCCTGCCAGCCTAGCGAGCCGCCAGCCTGATGACCGGCGCCGTCCTCACGCGGTCACCCATGGTCAGGTGTCACTCGCGTCGGCGCGCCCCGTGGCGCTCCATCGGCCATGATGCACCACCTCGTCCATCGGGCGGTGCCCTCGGCGTAGTGATGGTGACCTCTTGTCGGCCGCCGGATAGCCCACGGCCAGCGCACCAACCGGAGTAAAAACCTCCGGCACCCCGAAAGCCTCCCGAAACGCACCTACCCGTTCCGCCGGCATGCCGAAGAACAGCGAACCCAGCCCCTCGTTGACGGCGGTCAGGTGCATGAGCAGCGCGGCGAAGCCGGTGTCGACGTCCCAGTACGGCACCGGCCAGCGGCGCTCGTCCCGGTCGGTCCAGCCCTTGTCGGCCTGGGCGTATCGGTCGAGGTAGACCGACTTGTTGGAGAGCGCAACGATGATCAAGGGAGCGGTGCGCATCCGCCGCAGCCAGGAATCCGCAGGCCCCGGGGCCGCGGTGACCGACCAGTAGAGCTCCCGTTCCTGCGGCTCCTGCAGCACCAGGAAGCCCCAGCCCTGGGAGAAGCCCGCCGACGGCGCCCGCAGCGCGTGCTTGATCAGCTTGTCGACGATCCCCGGTGGCACCCGGCGGTCCGGGTCGTACGCGCGGGTCATCTTGCGCCGGCGGACGACCTCGTCGAACTCCACGGCTCAGCCCGCCTTCCGGATGCCCCAGGACGCCTGCCAGGCCTGCCCTGGCGCCAGCACGACCAGGTCACGCCCGGACCGGAATGCGTCGGGCGGGCAGGTCATCGGCTCGATCGCCAGGGATCGGCGGAACCGCTCGCCGCTGAGCGTGTCGCCCGTGAACACCTGCCACCACTTGAAGCTCTCGTCGCCCCAGACCGTCACCGCCTGGCTGCCGTCGGGCGCCGCGATGGTGACCGAGGAGCCGCCGTCCGCCTCGGTGATCACGTCTCCCCAGGTCGTGTCGAGCTTGGCCGCGCCGATGCGGCGCGGCGCGGTGAAGTCGAACTCGCCGCCGGCCACCTTCACCGCGCCGATCGGCAGCAACCGGGCGTCGGTCAGGACCTTGGTGCGGCCCGGCACCCGCAGCAGGATGTCGTCCACGGCCACACCGGGCAGCCGCAGGTACGGGTGGACCGAGAAGCCCCAGGGCGCGTTCGCGTCGCCGGTGTTGACAACCTCCTGATCGGAGCGGAGCCCCTCGGCGCCGACGCTCCACCGGGTCCGCAACGTGAGCGGCCACGGATATCCGATCTGCGCCGGCAGCTCGAACTCGAGCGTGACGGAATCCGGCGTCCGGTCGGCGAGGCGCCACCGGGCCCAGTTGGCCAGCCCGTGGATCGCGTTGTGCTTGCCCGGCTCGGTGAGAGGCAGTTGGTACGACGTGCCCTCGAACGTGTAGCGCCCGTCGCGGATCCGGTTGGGCCACGGCGCGAGAAGCTGACCCGCCGAGGCGGGCGAGATCTCGTCCGGCCCGAACCCGTCCACCACCTCGACCGCACCCACGGCGTAGCCGCGCAGCACGCCGCCGACCTCCGCGAGCGTGGCCCGATGGCCGCCCGCCTCGATCGTCCACTGAGTCCCGGATCTCGCCGACACGACAGCACTCACGCCGCCGCCTCGCTTCGCTCCCCGGCGCCGCGAGGCACGAGCTGACTGTGTTCGATGAAGCCCTCGCTGCGCTCGGTCATGCAGAGGACATTATCGGTTCGCCGGGATGTCAGCCGGGGGACGGTATCGGCCGAGTGCGGGAAAGGCGAGGGCCAGCACCACGGCCAGCCCGGCAGCGGCGAAGCCACCACCCACCCAGGACGCCACGGGTCCGGTGACGTCCGCGGTGGCGCCCGCGCGCAGGTCGCCCAGCCGCGGGCCGCCGGCCACGACGACGGTGAAGACGCCCTGCAGACGGCCGCGCAGCCGGTCCGGCGCGTACACCTGCAGGATCGACTGCCGGTAGACCGCGCTGACGAGGTCGGCCGCGCCGCCGACCGCGAGCAGCAACACCATCAGCCACAGCGAGCTCGCCAGCCCGGCGAGGCCGACCGCCACACCCCAGACGACCACCGCGACGACCAGCGCGACGCCCTGGCGCCGTACCCGGCCGATCCAGCCGGAGGTGAGGCCGCCGACCACCGAGCCGATCGCGATCGCGGCGAACAGCCAGCCGACCGCGGCGCCGCCGCCGAACCGGTCCTCGGCGATCTCCGGGAACAACGCCCGGGGCATCGCCAGCACCATCGCGATGATGTCGATGGCGAAGGAGAGCAGGAGTACCGGCTGGATGGCGAGGAACCGCAGGCCGTCCGCGATGCCGCGCAGTCCCGCGGTCGGCTTCTCGGCAAGGCCGTCCTCGTGCACCGGCGGGATGGGCGGCAGCTTGTACGCCGCCCAGAAGGAGATGGTGAAAAGCACGGCGTCCACCGCATACGCGATGGTGACGCCGGCGCCGGTCGACCAGGTGCCGAAGATGAGGCCCGCGGCGAGCGGCCCGAGCACCCCGCCCGCGGTCGTCGTGGTGTAGGCGAGGGTGTTGGCGGCGGGCACCAGCGCGGTGGGCACGATCCGCGGGATGATCGCCTGCCGGGTCGGCGAGCTGATCGCGAAACCCGCCGACTGCACGGCCGTGAGCACCAGCAGCAGCACACCGCTGCGCGCCCCGAGCAACGCCTGCACCAGCAGGCCGACGGTGGACAGCCAGGCCAGCGTCGAGCTGGCGAGCAGCAGCTTGCGCCGGTCCACCACGTCGGCGGCGGCGCCGCCCCAGAGACCGAAGATCAGCAGGGGTACGAGCCCGGCGATGCCGAGCAGGCCCACCCAGGCGGACGAGTGCGTGATCGCGAACATCTCGACGGGCACGGCCACCGCGGTGAACTGGAAGCCGAAGTAGGAGACTCCGTTGCCGATCCACATCCGCCGGTACGCGACCCCGCGCAGCGGCCGTACGTCGATCATCCAACCCTTGCCGTCCCGCTCCTCGACGACCTTCTCCGCCGCCTCCACGGGCTCCTGGCTCACGGGGCGAGCCGCTCGACGACCCATTTCCCGCCGGTGCGGCGGTAGCGCAGCCGGTCGTGCAGGCGATTGCTGCGTCCCTGCCAGAACTCGACGGTCTCCGGCACTACCCGTAGGCCGCCCCAGTGCGGCGGGGCGGGCACCTCGCCGTCGGCGCCGAAGCGCTCCACGGCGGCCTCGAGCCCCGCGTCGACGGCGGCCCGGTCCGGCACCACCCGGCTCTGCGGGCTCGCCCACGCGCCGAGCCGGGAACCCCGCGGCCGACTCGCGAAGTACGCCTCGGTCTCGGCCCGGTCCACCTTCTCCACGGCGCCGCCCACGATCACCTGCCGCTGCATGGCGAACCACGGGAACACCAGGCTCGCCTGCGGGTTCTCCAGCGCCTCGGTGCCCTTGCGCGACGTGTAGTTGGTGAAGAACACGAAACCACGCTCGTCGTAGTCCTTGAGCAGGACGGTCCGGGCGCTCGGCCGCGCGGCGGCGTCCGCGGTCGCCACGATCATGGCGTTGGGCTCGGGCAGCGCGTACTCCAGCGCCTCGGAGAACCAGCGGGCGAACTGCTCCGGCCAGGCCGCGGCCAGGTCGCTCTCGAGCAGCGCCCCGCGCTCGGTGTAGTCGCGCCGCATCGCGGCGGGCAACGGTTGTTCCGGCGTCACATGCGTTCCTTTTCCGAGATCGACCCAACGAACCTAAGTCGTGTACGCCGCCGCGTCCCCTCCGGGAGGATAGGTGTCGCAGACAGCACATTCCCGCGGGTCGACCGACCGGTCACCGGCGGGCAAGATGAGACACCCACGGCTTCGACCAGCCGGACTCCCCAGGAGGCGTCGTGTCCGATTTCAAGCCGGGCCTGGAGGGCGTCGTCGCCTTCGAGACCGAGATCGCCGAGCCCGACAAGGACGGCGGCTCCCTGCGCTACCGGGGAGTCGACATCGAGGACCTCATCGGGCAGGTGTCCTTCGGCAGCGTCTGGGCGCTGCTGGTCGACGGGCGGTTCGGGCCCGGGCTGCCGCCGGCCGAGCCGTTCCCGGTGCCGGTGCACTCCGGCGACATCCGGGTCGACGTGCAGTCCGCGGTCGCGATGCTGGCGCCGTACTGGGGGCTCTCCCAGCTTCTGGACGTCGACGACGACCAGGTCCGCACCGACCTGGCCCGGGTGTCGGTGACCGCTCTGTCGTTCGTGGCCCAGGCCGCGCGCGGGCTGGGCCTGCCGGCCGTGCCACAGAAGGACATCGACAAGGCACAGACGATCGTCGAGCGCTTCATGAAGCGGTGGCGGGGCGAGCCGGATCCCCGGCACGTCAAGGCGGTCGACGCGTACTTCATCTCCGCCGCCGAACACGGGCTCAACGCCTCCACTTTCACGGCACGGATCGTCGCGTCCACCGGTGCGGACGCCGCCGCCTGCATCTCCTCCGGCATCGGCGCCCTCTCCGGGCCGCTGCACGGCGGAGCGCCCTCCCGCGTGCTGCACATGATCGAGGCCGTCGAGCGCAGCGGCGACGCCGAGGGATACGTCAAGGGCGTCCTCGACCGCGGCGAGCGCCTGATGGGTTTCGGCCACCGCGTCTACCGCGCCGAGGACCCGCGGGCCCGGGTGCTGCGCCGGACGGCCCAGGAGCTGGGCGCGCCCCGATTCGAGGTGGCCGAGGCGCTGGAACGCGCCGCCCTCACCGAACTGCAGGCGCGCAAGCCCGACCGCGTCCTGGCGACCAACGTGGAGTTCTGGTCCGCGGTCGTGCTCGACTTCGCCGAGGTCCCGGCGCACATGTTCACCTCGATGTTCACCTGTGCCCGGGTGGCCGGGTGGAGCGCGCACATCCTGGAGCAGAAGAAGCTCGGCCGCATCGTGCGGCCCAGCGCGCGCTACGTGGGACCGCCCGCCCGCAAGCCCCAGGACGTGGAGGGCTGGGACGCGGTCCCGCATAATCTGTAATCGCTTCGCCACCGAGGAGAAGGACCCCCCGTGACTGATCCGATCCGCATCCCCGACGACCTCAAACCCGTCGACGGCCGGTTCGGTTCCGGCCCGAGCAAGGTGCGCCCGGAGGGCGTCGAGGCACTCGCCCGGCTGTCCACCACCTTCCTCGGGACGTCGCACCGGCAGCAGACGGTGAGGCGGCAGGTGGCCCGCCTGCGCACCGGGATCGGGGAGTTCTTCTCCCTTCCGGACGGCTACGAGGTGGTCATCAGCAACGGCGGCACCAGCGCCTTCTGGGAGACCGCCACCTTCGGACTGGTCCGCGACAAGGCCCAGTTCGCCGAGTTCGGCGAGTTCGGGGCCAAGTTCGCCAAGGCGGTCGCCGACGCACCCTTCCTCGCTGAGCCGACCGTGCACCGGGCGCCGGGCGGCAGCGCGGCCTACCTGAGCGCCGAGCCGGGCGTCGACGCGTACGCGAGCGTCCACAACGAGACGTCGACCGGCGTCGCCGTGCCGGTCAAGCGGGTCGCGGGCGCCGACCCGGGCGCGCTGCTGCTGACCGACGCCACCTCGGGCGGCGGCAGCCTGGACGTCGACCTCACCGAGACCGACGTCTACTACCTCGCGCCGCAGAAGGCGTTCGGCTCCGACGGTGGGCTCTGGATCGCGCTGATGTCGCCGGCGGCGATCGAGCGGGCGCACGAGATCAAGGCGTCGGGCCGCTACATCCCGCAGTTCCTCGACCTGGTCACCGCCATCGAGCAGTCCCGGCTCGAGCAGACGTACAACACCCCGGCGCTGGCCACGGTCTTCCTCGCCGCCGAGCAGATCGACTGGATGAACGCGCAGGGCGGCCTCGGCTGGGCGACCAAGCGCAGCGCCGAGAGCGCGGCGGCCATCTACGGCTGGGCGGACCGCTCCGACGTGGCCTCCCCGTTCGTCACCGATCCGGCGCTGCGTTCGCACGCGGTCGCCACGATCGACTTCGCCGAGGGTGTGGACGCCGCCACGCTCGCCAAGGTGTTGCGCGCGAACGGGATCGTGGACACCGAGCCGTACCGCAAGCTGGGCCGCAACCAGTTGCGGGTGGCGCTCTACCCCACCGTGGACCCGGCGGACGTCGAGGCGCTCACCCGCTGCATCGACTTCGTCGTCAGTCGCCTGTGATCTTGCGGGCCATGACGATCTCCCCGTCGTCGATCTCCCCGGTCTCGGCGAAGCCCGCGGAGAGGTAGAGCCCGCGGGCCCGGTCGTTGGACGGCACGAAGCTGAGCCGTACGGTATGGGCCCCGTGCTCGCTCGCGGCGAACGCGACGGCGGCCTCGAGCGCCTGCCGGCCCAGCCCGCGACCCTGGAACCGGTGGTCGATCATGAGGCGGACGAGGACGTGCTCGCCCGGGTTGTCGCCCGGATGCAGCAGCACGAAGCCGACCAACTCCCCGTCCGCGTAGACGGCGCGCGGCTCGGCGTCCGGATAGATGTGGGTCTCGGCGATGCCGACGACGTTCGGCGCCACGAAACCGGACTGGTCGGGAGCGACCTCCAGCTTGATGACGGCGCGGAAGTCGTCCTTGGTCACCGGGCGGAGTTCGACGGTCATGCCGCCTTTCTAGGACCCGCGCCGCGCCACGGCAAGGCGATATCCGTTGAAGATCATCTTCGCTGGTCAATGACTTCGACGGCGTGGCATACCACCATCGGGTGACCGAGGCGCGTACCGTGTTCCGAAACGCGCCCGGGTGGCTGACTCTCGGGAACAGGCCAGCGACGGGACGGAGGCAACGCATGCGGCCGGTACGCTTCGTCGCCCTCTCCGAGGACGGTCAGGCCCTGGTGCTCGCCGACGAGGTCGGCCGGCTCCTGGCACTCCCCATCGACGACCGCGTCAGCGGCGCCCTGCATCACGAGGGCGGCGGCGGCACCGTGACGCCGAACAGCACCGCGGTGGCACTGACCGGCGAATCGATGGCCACACTGTCCCCGCGGGACATCCAGGCACGGATCCGCTCGGGCGAGTCCGCCGAGGACGTCGCGCGCGTCGCGGGCGTGCCGGTCGACCGGGTCCTGCGCTACGCCGGCCCGGTTCTGCAGGAACGGGCCATGCTCGCGCAGCACGCCCGCCGCACCCGGCTGAAGACATCGGACTCCGGTGCGCCGCTGGCCGAGGTGGTCGACAGCCGGCTCGCCCAGCACGGCATCGACACGGAGAAGATCTCCTGGGACGCGTTCCGCCGCGACGACGGCACCTGGCGCATCATCGCCACCTGGCCGTCCGGCAAGGCCACCGCGCAGGCGGTCTGGGACCTGGACAAGGGCCGCCAGGTGGTCGCGCCGCACGACGACATGGCGCAGTATCTGTGCGCCGAGCGGCCCACCCAGATCCTCGGCCAGGAGCCCGCCCCCGAGCGCGGCGGGCACGAGCGCGGCGGGCACGGCCTGCCCGGCCCGACCCGGACGGCGGAGCCCGGCCGCGCCGGTCGCGGACTGTCGACGGATGCGCCCCGCCCGGTCCGCGATCCGATCCGTGCCGGACGCGACGCCCTGCTGGCCTCACTCGACCGTCCGCTGGGCGGCGAACGTCCCGGCCGCGGCCTCGAGCCGGCCGCACCGGAAACCCGCCGCCCGGTCGCGGGTGGCGCCGCGGCGCTGCTCGGCGGCGGCGCCGGCTCGGCCTTCGACGACGACGCGGACCTGCCCAAGGAGGTCCCGGCGGTGCCGAGCCTGGCCGTCCTCCGGCCGCGCCGCACCGTCGGCGCCCAGCCCGGCGAATCCGAGGCGGAGGAGCCGGCGAAGCCCCGCAAGCGCCTCCCGAGCTGGGACGACGTGTTGTTCGGCGGCGGCCCGGCCGCCCGCGAGAGCTCCTGAGCTACCAGGTCCGCAGCGTGGTGTAGGCGCCGTCCGGCTCCACGCGCACCAGCGCGATCTCGCCGAGAGTCCACGAAGGCCCGGCATAGCCGTCGAGAGCCTGCCGTACGGCGTCGTCGCTCGCGTACGAGACGGTCAGATGCGGCGTGTACGGACGACCGTCCGGCGACACCCCGACGCCCCGCGCGGCCGCCCGGACCGCCTCGTTGAGGTCGCCGAGCTCACCCTCCACTCCGGCCCAGATCACCCTGCCGCCGAAGTCACCGCCACCCCGCAGGCGCAGCTCACGCCCGCGCGGCACGGTCACGCGAGCGAGGGCCTCCTCCAGCGCGGGCCGGCATTCCTCGCTCACCTCGCCGAGGAATGCGAGCGTCACATGCCATTTCTCGATCGCTGTCAGGCCTTGCCGGCCCGGTCCGAGTCGCTGCCACAGGTCCTTGCGGACGTCGTCCGGAGGATAGATCGCCACGAAAAGCCGCACGCCGTGACCCTAGCGGAGACGCATCCCCGCGGCCCGCAGCTCCTCCTCGACCCGCATCCGCTCCAGATCGAGGTCCATCCCGTCGAGCACGGCCAGGTGGTGCGGCAGGCCGAGGGCCTCGCTGGCCAGGGAGAGCCGGTGATCGTACGCCCGCATCACCGCGGCCAGCCAGGCGGCGGACTCGACGGTGGGACCGCCGCGTCGCTGCCGCGCCAGGCGCCGCAGGTCGGCGGCCAGTTCCTCGACGCCGGGGCGGGACACCGGCGGCGGCGCGAGCGGGCCGTCGGCATTGAGCCGGCGATCGAGCCGGCGCAGGGCGTGAACGTCGCGCCCGCCCCGGGTCCGAAGGCGACGCCAGGGAAGAGCGTCCGCGCACGCCACGATGGCGACCGCGCACGGAAGGAACAACAACGCCAGGAGCGCCGCCACCACCATCATCATGTGCGTGATGCCCACGGCATGACGCTAGGCGGTCGCGGACCGGGACCGAGAGGGCCGTTCGGATGACTGGGTCTGCCAGCTTCCGCGATCAGCCGATCCGGCGGTCACGGCCGGCGAGGTAGCCGGCGACCATCTGGGGCACCATGAGCGCCGCCATGAGCGCGAGTGGCACCCGCCAGCTTCCGCTGTGCTGGTAGAGCGCGCCGACGACGACCGGTCCGGGGATCGATAGCAGATATCCGGTGCTCTGCGCGAAGGCGGACAGCCGGGCCACGACCGCGGCGTCCCGACCCCGCAGCGCGATCATCGTCAGTGCGAGCGGGAACGCGCAGTTCGAGATGCCCAGCAGGATCGACCACACCCAGGGCGCCGCGGCGGGCGCGACACAGAGCCCGGCGAAGCCGGCCAGGCCGAAGAGCCCCAGCCCGACGGCGATCCCACTCTGGCGCGGCAGCCGGCCCGCCACCGCGGAGAGCCCGAACGACAACGGCACTCCCAGCAGCGCGATCACGGCGAACAGCAGACCCGCGGTGCTCGCCGACAGCCCTGCGTCCCGGAAGACCTGGGGAAGCCAACCCATGATCACGTACGCGTTGGTGGATTGCAGCCCGAAGAAGACCGCAAGCGCCCAGGCCACGGGCTCGCGCCACAGACGCGGCGCCGGCCCGGCCGGCCGAGCGGCCGTCCCCTGTCGCGGATGGGCGCCGGTGCGGACGCGCGCAAGGCGGACCCACAGGGGCAGGGCCAGCGCGGCCGCCACCGCCCAGACGCCGAGGCCGAGCCGCCAGTCCCCGCCGAACGCCCCGGTCAGCGGCACGGTGACCGCGGCGGCGGCGGAGGCGCCCAGATTGAGTGCGACCGAGTACAGGCCCGTCATGGCACCGACCCGGTCGGGGAACCACTGCTTGACGACGACGGGCAGCAGCACGTTGGCGAGCGCGATCCCGGCGAAGGCGAGCGCGGTCAGCGCCAGGAAGAGGGGCGTGCCGCCGGCCCAGGGGCGCACCGCGAGCCCGAGCGCCAGCGCCGTCGCGCCGACCGCGACCGCTCCGGCCGTCCCCCACCTGCGGGCGAGCAGGGGCGCGGTGGAGCCGATCACCGCGAAGCAGAGCGCCGGCACGGAGGTGAGCAGACCGGCGACCGTGGCGCTCATGCCGAGGCTCTCGCGCACCTCGGCGAGCACCGGCCCCAGGCTGGCCACGGCCGGCCGCAGGTTGATCGCCGCGAGCACCAGCGCGGCGACGGCCAAGCCTCGACCGCGAACGGCGAAAAGACCGCGGCGGGGCGAAGCACCGGGGTCGCCACCGCTGACGACGTCGGCGTGACCGGCAGAACTACCCATCCCGGCGGAACTGCTGCCGATAGAGGAATGGCCGGTGCTGGTCAACGTCATGGACCGATCATAGAATCATGGGATGAATCTGGGTCCCGTGCCGAGAGCGGAATCACTGTCCGGCCGCGTGATCGCCGAGCTGCGTCACCAGATCACCTCGGGCGCCTGGCCGGTCGGTCACCGCATCCCCACCGAGCTCGAGCTGGTCACCCAGCTCGGTGTGGCCCGCAACACCGTCCGCGAGGCGGTACGCGCCCTCGCCCACAACGGCCTCCTGGACATCCGGCAGGGCTCGGGCACCTACGTCGTGGCCACCAGCGAGCTGGCCGGCGTCATGCAACGCCGGTTCGCCACCGCGGACCCCGCGCACGTGCGCGAGCTGCGCGGCACGCTCGAGGCGGCCGCCGCGGCCTTCGCGGCCCGCCGGCGCACCGACGACGACCTCGACCGGCTGGAGACCCTGTACGCCCGGCGGGAGCAGGCCTGGACCATGGGCGAGCGGGACGCCTTCGTCGACGCCGACGCCGCCTTCCACCAGGCCGTGGTGGCGGCTTCCCACAACGAGGTGCTGATCGAGCTGTACGCCGACCTCGGTCAGGTGATCAGGGAGTCGCTGCGGGGCCATTTCGGGGCCTCGCTGAGCCCGGACGAATACAAGGAGCACCACACCCTGCTGGAGGCGATCCGCGCCGGAGACGCCGCGGTCGCCACCGCGGAAGCTGCCTCGTACACGTCATCCTGCGATACCCCCCACTGAGCGGTCAGGCGGCGACGGCGGGCCGATCCTCTTCCTCCGCCGCCGGGGTGCGGATCAGGGTCAGGCGAGGCCGCGGGTCGGCCTGTACGCTCAGCCGGTCACCGCTGGCCCGCAACTGCCAGAGCAGCGCCGCGGCCGTCGCCACCAGGCAGACGATGCCCGCCGCCCAGATGCTCGACGGCACCCCGAAATGCTCGCCCCACCAGCCGGCCAGCGTGGCGCCGGCCGGCGTCGTGCCCAGGAAGACCAAGACGTACAGCGCCATCACACGGCCCCGGTAGCGCGCGTCCACGCCCATCTGCACCCGGTGGTTGCAGGCCTGGGCCAGGTAGATCGAGAAGAAGCCGGTGGGCACGAGCAGGATCATCGCGACGGCGAACGTCGGCGCGAAGCCCACCGCCACCTCGAAGACGCTGAAGGCCAGGGCCGCGCCGAGCACCCGGTAGGCGCCCGGCCTGGTGCGCCGCCCGCTGCCGGCGAGCGCCCCGACGAGCGCCCCGGCCGCCAGAGCCGTGGTCAAAAGGCCGAAGGACGACGGGCCGGCGTGGAAGTGGATCTTCGCGAGGGCGGCCAGCGTGACCGGGAAGTTGAAACCGATCATGCCGATGGCCGCCATGAGCCCGATCGGCAGCAGCAGATCCTGCCGCTTCCAGACGTACCTGAGACCGTCGACGATCTTCGCATCGCCGGCCTTGACCGGCTTGCCGGAGCGGTGCAGGTCGGCCGGGCGCATCCGCCAGTAGCTGAACACCGGCGCGATCGCCAGCACCGTGGCGATGAGGAACACCGGGCCGGTGCCGAACAGCGCGAGGGCGACGCCGGCCAGCGCCGGACCGCCGATGCGTGCGGTGTTGAAGGTCGCCGCGGACAGCGCCAGCGCGTTCGGCAGCAGCGGCAGCTCCACCAGCTCGGACACGAACGCTTGCCGGACCGGGGTCTCGATGGCGCTGGCGGCGCCCAGGAGCAGGGCGAACAGGAACACGTGCCAGAGCACGACGACCCCGACGGCCACGAGGGCGGCGAAGACGATCGCGGTGACCGCGAAGATCGCGTTGGCGACGATCAGCAGGGCGCGCTTGTCGTACCGGTCGGCGAGCTTGCCGCCCCAGAGGGTCAGTAGCAGCACCGGGATGAACTGCAGGGCGGTGACCATGCCCAGGGCACCCGGCGAGTTGCCGGAGAGGTCGAGCACCAGCCAGTCCTGTGCGGTGAACATCATCCATACGCCGACCAGCTTCACGAGCTGACCGGTCGAAAAGATCCGGTAGTTACGAACCTGCAGGGACCTGAAAGTCGTGCTCAGCACTGCCCGCACTCGGCTGCGCCTCCTCCTCGGTCGTACGCGTCATCGCCATGTGACGGCAGCGACAGGAGGCGGGTCGGTCAGGACCGGGCGACCTGCTGCAGGATCCGCGCGGCCCGTTCGAGCGTGTCGCGTTCCTCGGGGGTGAGCTCGGCCAGCTTTTTCGCCAGCCACTCGTTGCGCGCCTCTTCGAACTGCGCGTAGACGACCCGGCCCCGCTCGGTCGCCATCAGGAAGACCTGGCGGCGATCGGTCGGGTGGGGCGTACGCGCCACGAGGCCGCGCTCCTCCAGCTTGCCGACGATCTTGGTCATCGTCGGCGGCTGCACCCGCTCCACGTCGGCGAGCTCACGAGGAGTCAGCGGCCCGGAGAGCTGAAGGCTGGTCAGCGCCGAGAGCTGGCTGAACGTGAGATCCCCGATGGGCCGGGCCTGGCGCACCCGGCGGCCCAGCCGGGTGATCGCCTCGCGCAGCGAGATGGCCAGTTGCTCGGCTGTCATGCGCTCCGCCACCGACCGCTCCATCACGTTGCTTAGCCTAGCTAATGAGCTAGGCTAACGACATCGAATTCGCCTATGACCGTAGTCACCGGGCACGGTAACGCACCCGCCTCAGAAGAGGGCGGACTCCAGCGGGCCACGAAGGAAGTACAGGACGAAGAGCACGGCCACGCCGTACAGCAACGGCCGCACCTGCCGGGCCTTGCCGACGGCGAGCTTGATGACGACGTACGAGACGACGCCCGCGCCGATGCCGTTCGAGATCGAGTACGTGAACGGCATCAGCGTGATGGCCAGGAACGCGGGAATCGCGATCTCGGGATCCGTCCAGTCGATCTGCCGGACCGCCGTCATCATCAGGAAGCCGACCACCACCAGCGCCGTGGACGCCGCCTCGAACGGCACCACCGTGACCAGCGGCGCCAGGAACATCGCCAGCAGGAACAACACGCCCGTGACGAGGTTGGCGACGCCCGTACGCGCGCCCTCGGCGACACCCGACGCGCTCTCGATGAACGAGGTGTTGCTGGACACACTCGCCGCACCACCGGCCGCCGCGGCGACGGAGTCGACCAGCAGGATCTCCCGCGTGCGTGGCGGCATGCCCGCAGCGTCCAGCAGCCCACCCTCCTGACCCACGGCCACCATCGTGCCCATGGTGTCGAAGAAGTCCGTGATCAGCAGCGTGAACACGAACATGATGACGACCAGCCAGCCGGCCCGACTCCACGAGTCCAGCACGTTGAACTGGCCCAGCAGCGACAGGTCCGGAAGGTCCAGGATCTTGTCCGGCAGCGTGGGGACGTTCAGCGCCCAGCCGTCGGGGTTCGGCTTGCCATCGACGAAGGAAGGACCGACGTGAGCGATCGCCTCGACGATGACGGCCAGCACCGTCGTCGCCAGGATGCCGATCAGGATCGCACCCTTCACCCGGCGGACGAAGAGGATCAGGGTGAACAGCAGGCCCAGGCAGAAGACCAGCAGCGGCCAGGTCGTCAGCTTGCCGCCGATGCCCAGCTCGACCGGCACGGTCGTGCCCGAGGCGTCCGGGATGCGCCGGACGAACCCGGCGTCCACCAGGCCGATCATCATCAGGAACAGGCCGATGCCGACGCCGATCGCGGTCTTCAACGGGGTCGGCACGGCACGGAACACCGCGGTCCGCAGCCCGGTCAGCACCAGCACGCCGATCACCACACCCTCGATGACCACCAGACCCATCGCGTCGGCCCACGTCATCTCGGGTGCGATCTCGTACGCCACCAGCGCGTTCACGCCCAGCCCCGCCGCGAGCGCCAGCGGGAACCGGGCCACGACGCCCATCAGGATCGTCATCACGCCGGCGACCAGGGCCGTACCGGCGGCGAGCGCGGTCACCGGCAGCCGCGCGCCGGTCGCGTCCACGCCCGCGGCCAGGATCAGCGGGTTGAGCACCACGATGTAGGCCATCGTGAAGAAGGTCGCGAACCCGCCCCGGACCTCCCGCCCCAGCGTCGAGCCGCGGGCCGAGACCTGAAAGAAGCGATCGAGACCATTGCGAGGGGTAGGCCCGCTCCGCTCCGGAGGAGAGGCGGTGGGGGACTCGTCGTTCGCGCTTGCGGAGGCAGTGGACATGAGGGCCCTTCCACGCGGAGCAGCAAGGTGTCACGCGCATCGAAGCAGAAGGAGGGGCCCGACAGAAGATCGGGACTGTTACAACTGTCACGACTGCCCACGGGCGATCTCCCGGGACGTACCCTCATTCACGTGGCCGACCCGTCCCCCGCCCCGCGCACAGCCTCCCCCACCGCCGAGGAGTCGCACGTGCCCGGGCTGGACGCGGTCACCGGCACCAAGCCGCGGCCGGAGCCTCTCGACCCGCCGATGGTGCCCTTCGCCCTGGCCGGCATCGCGGCCTTCGCGGTCGCGGGCGTGATCCTGCTCCTCGCCGACGCCCCGGACGACTGGCTGTGGACCTGCCTGGCGGGCCTGCTCCTCGGCATCCCGGGCTTGATCACGATGCTCAGGCACGACGCCCATCGGCGCCGCCGCCGCGCCCTGACCCACCCCGAATTCCGCGTCAACAGCCAGGGCTGAACCCCGCCGGGCTCCGGCACTCGCCGGGCTCCGGCACTCGCCGGGCTCCGACACTCGCCGGGATCGGGCCCCGCCGGGTGACGACCCGCAGGGTGTCACCGCTCGGCGTCGGCCTCGCGGGCGCGTACCTCAGCTATGGCCGTAGTCCTCGCCGGGCTCGCTGGCCTCCACCGAGCCGTGACCTCGGCTCACCGCCACCGCCTCGACCTCGCTGTCGTCGTAGACCGTCGGCAGCTCCTCGACCGGCTGCTCCGCCGCGCCGAGCAGCGCCTCCGAGTGCGCGCCGCACCCGTGGTCGGCGCTGACCGCCCGGGCATCGTCGGGGGCGTACAGGTTGCCGCAGACGCCGAACATCGTCCGCATGGAGCCGGCGAGCGGCAGGTAGAAGCCGCACGTGCCGCAGCGGGCGTTGCGGGGGGCGGCAGTGGCGATCGGGGCGTCCGGGCCGGAGTCGCCCTCGTACCACCGCTGGGCGGTCTCCATGCGGCCCTCGAGGGACATCACCCGGGACCGGCCGAGCCCGAGCTCCCAGGAAACGGCCTCGACCGCGGCGTCGTCGCTGAGCACATAGCCGGGAGCGAGCCGGTCGTCGTCGGGAGCGGTGGGCATGAGGTCGCCGACGCCGAGGTCGCCCGGCTGCACCCGCTCGTTCCACGGCACCCAGCCCGGGGCCATCAGCGCGTCGGGGCCGGGCAGCAGCACGGTCTCGCAGACGGTGACGTGCCGCGACCGGGGCACGCGGGTCACGGTGACCGCCCACCGCCAGCCCTGATATCCGGCCAGGTGGCTCTCGAAGAAATGGGTCACGACCCGGTCGCCCTCGGCCACCGCCTCGAGGTGTTCACCGATGTCGGCCTGGTCCACATCGGTGATGGCACCCCGCGCCACGCCGACCGCATCGGCGCAGACCTGGTCGAGTCGGGCGGCACGGTTCGCGGCGGTCCTGGTCGTCACCGGGCCATTGTCCCCCACCGGCCAACCTCCGTGACAACGACTCCCCCACATAAGTGTCCACAGCCCCCGAGCGCTCACTGCCGCGCTCCGGACGCACCCACCGAGGAGCCGGCCGCGCGCGCGAGGCCGAGCGCGGACGCCGTGCCGGTGAGACGGTCGACGCACCGACGGTGGGGGAGGCGACGCGAGTCGCCCCGATGCGACAGGATGGGGCGATGCCGCTGCTTCCCACGATCGGACGCACCGTCGGCACCGGCGTCAAGGCCATGCGGATGCTGGTGCGAGGCGGGCTGCGCGGCAGCGCGTGGGCGACCCGCCGGGTGGGCGACGCCCGGGCCCGTGGCGCGGCCGGGGAGATCGGCATGATCCGCCTCTTCGACCTGCACGCGCTCTCCTGCGCCGGGGACACCCTGATCGCCATCGGCCTGGCCGGGACGATCTTCTTCAATGTGCCGCTGGGCGAGGCGCGCAGCAAGGTGGCGCTCTACCTGCTCATCACGATGGTGCCGTTCGCGCTGCTGGCACCCGTGGTGGGCCCGCTGCTCGACCACTTCCGGCACGGCCGGCGATATGCCCTCGCCACGGCGATGCTCGGCCGCGCGTTCCTGGCATACGTCATCTCCGACAATTTGCTCGGCTGGGGACTCTATCCGGCGGCGTTCGGCGTGCTCGCGCTCTCCCGTGCGTACGGTGTGGCCAGGTCCGCGGCCGTTCCCCGCCTCCTGCCGGAAGGCGTCGGTCTTTCCCAGGTGGGCGCCCGGGCCAGCGTCTACGGCACCTTCGCGGGCGCGGTGGTGGCGCCGATCGGCCTGCTCGCGTTCAAGATCGGTCCGCAGTGGCCGCTGCGGGTCTCGTCGGTCATCTTCCTGGTCGGCATGGTGATCGCGCTGCGCCTGCCGCCGCGGGCCGACTCGGATCCCCCCGAGGAGGTGCCCCGCCCGTTCCGCACCGTGCTGCGCCTGCGCCGCGGTCCCGACCGGCCGCTGTCGGGCAGCCTGGTCGTGGGCACCCTGATCGGCAGCGCCAGCTTCCGTTGTCTGTACGGCTTCCTGCTGCTCTATCTGGCCTTCGCCGTGAAGGCGCAGGGGCTCGGCACCGACCTCTTCGGGCGAGACATCGGCAGCCAGGGCGCCGTGGCCCTGGTCGGGGGCGCCCTGGCGGTCGGCACGTTCCTCGCCACCGCGATCGGCACCCGGCTGCGCATCCGCCGCCCGGCGGCCCTGCAGTCGAGCGGCCTGACCATCACTGCCGCCGTGGCGGTGCTGACGGCGCTCTTCTTCACGCTGCCCATGGTGGCGCTGCTGTGTCTGGTGGCGTCCGTCTTCAGCGGCATCTCGAAGCTCGCGGTCGACGCCAGCATCCAGGAACGGGTCCCGGAACGCCTGCGAGCCAGCGCATTCGCCCACTCGGAAACCGTCCTGATGATCGCCTGGGTGATCGGCGGCGCGGTCGGCATCATCCCCCTCGACGGGCGCCTGGGCATCGCCGTCGCCGCCCTCTTCGCGCTGGCCGCGGCGATCCGAGGCACCATCGTGGCAACCCGCCTGCGCGGCGAACGCCTCCACGGACGCCCTGACCTCGCCGCCGAGGACACCGTCACCGTGGAGCAACCGGCAACGACCGGCGAACCGCCTACCCAGCCGATCCCCACAGGCCCAGGAGCGTCGCCACCACCCGCGCCACCACACCCGGCCGGCCCGCCGACACCCCACCCGGCAAGCCGGCCCGTCTCACGGCAGACGGCCGGACTGCCCACGTCGCCGCACCCGGCAAGCCCGCCCACTCCACCGCACGCGGCGGGACTGCCCACCTCGCCGCCCTCGGAGGCACCGGCGGCCTGGGCGCGACAATCCGGCGCGATGACTCCGGACGGCGGCGCGATGAGTCCGGACGGCGGCGCGATGAGTCCGGACGGCGGCCGGCCGACGGGCCCGAGGGAACACCCGCCCACAGCCCCGGCGTCCGGCCCGCCCGCACCCCCGCTGCCGAGGAAACCGACCGGCCGCAGGCGCCGCTTGTTCTCCCGCTCCAGCGCCACGAACGGCGAGCCGTTGCCCACCCAGCCATCGGAAGCCCTCACACCGCCGATGGCGACACCCGGGCCTGCGCCCGATCAGCCCTCGGCGCCGGAACAACCGCGCGACGACGACCTCGCCCCGCCCGGCTTCCACATCTACCGGCCCTCGTCCGCCACCAGCGGCGACAGCTCCCAGCCCGACGAGGCCGGACGGTGACGGCGGCGCGCCTGCTGATCGTCACCGCGGTCGAGGCCGAGGCCGCCGCCGTCCGGGCCGGGATCAATCCCGCCGAAACCCCCACCACCGCGGCCGGAACCGATCCCGTCACGGTCGACGCCACAACGGCCGGAGGCGATCCCGCCGCGGTCGACGCCACAACGGCCGGAGGCGATCCCGCCGCGGTCGACGCCACAACGGCCGGAGGCGATCCCGCCGCGGTCGACGTCGCGGCGGTCGGGGTCGGCCCTGCGGCCGCGGCCGCGGGCACCGCCCGCCTCCTGGCCCTTGCCGAGGCTCGCGGCCTCCCCTACCGGGCGGTGATCAGCGCCGGAATCGCGGGCGGTTTCGCCGGGCGGGCGGAGGTCGGCGCGGTCGTACTCGCCGCCCGCAGCATCGCCGCGGATCTCGGTGCCGAGACGCCCGACGGCTTCCTGCCCGTCGAGGAGCTCGGCTTCGGCAGCAGTGTCGCCGAGGCCGACGCCGACCTGCTCGCGGCCCTGTCGTCCGCCCTGCCGCACGCCGTCATCGGTGACGTGCTGACCCTCGCCACGGTCACCGGCACCGCCGGGACGGCCGCGGCCCTGAGCGCACGCTTCCCCGCCGCGGTCGCCGAGGCGATGGAGGGTCACGGCGTGGCCTGCGCGGCACGGGCCGCGGGGGTGCCCTTCGCCGAGCTGCGGACCATCTCGAACCCGATCGGCCCGCGCGACCGGGCCTCCTGGCGTCTCAAGGAGGCATTCTCCGCCCTCACCGACGCCGCCGCGAAGGCCTGTGGATAACTCTGTGGACAGCATCCCGGAACGCCCCGCTCGCGGCGGGACGCGGGCGGGAGGTGTGGCGATGGAGACACCGTCCGGTACGGGCTTCCCACGACCCTCGTCGTTACCGTGACAGACGTGGCGCTATCTCTGGCGGTCTCGCCCTGCCCCAACGACACCTTCGTGTTCCATGCCCTCGTGCACGGCCTGATCCCCGGCGCGGCGACCGTCGACCTGACGTTCGCGGACGTCGACGTGACGAACACCGCCGCGGAGCGCGGGGAGTTCGACCTGGTCAAGGTCAGCTACGCGGCGCTGCCGTGGTTGCTCGGCGACTATGAGCTGCTGCCCTGCGGCGGCGCGCTGGGCCGAGGCTGCGGCCCGCTGGTGCTCACCCGGCACGGCCACGACGGCGACCTCACCGGCGCCACCGTCGCGGTCCCCGGCGATCGCACGACGGCGTACCTGCTCTTCCGCCTCTGGTCGCGGGGCAACGCCCCGAAGCGCATCGAAGTGGTCCCGTTCGACCGGATCATGCCGGGCGTGGCCGACGGCACGTACGACGCCGGCCTGGTGATCCACGAGGCGCGGTTCACCTATCCGCGCCACGGCCTGACGGCGCTCGCCGATCTCGGCGAATGGTGGGAATCGGACACCGGCCTGCCCATCCCGCTCGGTGCGATCCTGGCGCGCAAGGGCGTCGTCGACCCGCGGGCCGCCACGGAATGGATCCGCACCTCGGTGAGCATGGCCTGGGCCGATCCCGACGCGAGCCGGGAGTTCGTCCTGGCCCACGCGAACGAGATGGAGCCCGGCGTGGTCGATCAGCACATCGCGCTCTACGTCAACGAGTTCACCCTCGACCTGGGCAGAGAGGGTCTCGCGGCGGCGGACGCCCTGCTGGGCCGGGCCGCCGCGGCAGGACTCACGCCCGCGGTGCCCACTCTGCTGAGCTGACACGAGAAAGGCCGCCCCGAGGGGCGGCCTTTCTCGTCTCGTGCGGCGTCAGACCTCGAGCTCGCGCGCCACCGCGTGCACGAGCTGGGCGACCTTCTGCGCCGTCCGCTTGTCCGGATAGCGGCCGCGCCGCAGGTCCGGCTGGACCTTCGCCTCCAGCACCTTGATCATGTCTTCCACCAGGCCGTGCAGCTCGTCGGCCGGCCGGCGCCGCAGCTCGGCCACCGACGGCGGGGCGTCCAAGACCTTCACGCCTAGAGCCTGGGCTCCCTTACGGCTGTCCACCACCCCGAACTCGACGCGCTGACCTGCCCGCAGGTCGGCGACCCCGGACGGCAGTGCGCCTTTGGGCAGGAACACGTCCCCGCCCTCGTCGCTGGTGACGAACCCGAACCCCTTCGCCGCGTCGTACCACTTCACTCGACCCGTGGGCACGCTGACCTCAACCTCACTCAATGGACTCGATTGCTCACGGCTAGGTTATCGAGCGGCCGGGTCAGGACCCAACCGTAATCTCGTCGAGCAGAACGGACAGCCCGGTCAGGTCGGGGAGCACGTACGCCGCTCCCGCCCCGGCCAGGTCCTCCGGCGTACAGGGACCGGTCGCCACGCCGATGCCCGGGACCCCGGCCGTGTTCGCCGCGACCATGTCGGCCACATGGTCGCCCACGTACCAGCGCACGCCGTGTTCGGTGAGCGCCGCCGCCTTGCCCTCGGCGAACAGGTCACCCGCCAGCTCGTCATATTTCATGCCGAGGTGGGCGAGGTGCAGCGCCGCGAGGCGGCCCAGCTTGGAGGTGACCACCACGACCCGAAAACCCCGTTCCCGTACGGCAGCCAGCGCAGCGATCGCCCCCGGCATGGGCACGGTCGGCGCGATGGCGTGGTCCGGGTACAGAGCCCGGTAGGTGGTCACTGCCTCTTCCACGTCCGTCTCGGGAAACCACTCCCGCAACTCCGTCCGCAACGGCGGCCCGAGCCGGGTGACCGCGAGATCGGCGTCGACGTGCACGCCGGTCCTCGCGGTCAGCGCCCGGTAGGCCGCGCGGATCCCGGGTCGGGAGTCGATCAAGGTCATGTCCAGATCGAACCCGACCGCGGGACTCACGGGGTGGTGGTCGGCGTGTAGGTCAGGCGCTCCACCGGCAGCGGGAAGGTCTGGTCGTCACCGAACGGCGAGGGGCCGCCGGCCCGGTCGCTCACCAGCTCGGACACGGCGAGGTGCCCCTCCTTGACCGAGGACTCCCGGCCCGGCTTCTGGGTGGCCCGGCCGGCCGGAACCGCCGTACCCGGCATCTTGTTGCTTGCCCCCACAGGTCACTCCCCTTGGTCTCTCCGTCGGCCCGGCCACGCCCCGGACCCCCGCCAATCGTCCCATGGCGGCTAGCGTTGACTGCGATGGCCACCGCATTCGCCGACCAGCTCCGGTCGCTTTCCGACGACGCCCTGGGCGCGCTCATCCAGTTGCGTCCCGATCTCGTCGTACCCGTGCCGTCCGACGTCTCCGCGCTCGCCGTCCGCGCCCAGTCCCGGGGTTCGGTGGCTCGCTGCCTGGACGGCCTGGACGAGTTCACCCTCGCGGTCCTCGACGCGGCGCGGCTCAGCCGCGCCGAGGACACGGCGCTGACCTCGGTCTCCGCCATCCTGGCGCTGGCCTCCGCGGCGCCGGCCGACGACGTCCGGGTCGCCGTCGGCCGCCTGCGCAGCCGCTTCCTACTTCACGGTCCCGAGGAGGCCCTGCAGGTGGTCGGCGCGGTCGACGAGGTCACCTCGCCGTATCCGGCGGGCCTCGGCCGTCCGGCGGACTACCTGGACGCGCAGGCGGCGGCACTCTGCGCGGACAAGGCCAAACTCCGCCGTACGGTGCTGGCCGCGCCCCCGGGCGCCCGGGCCGTGCTGGACCGCCTCGCGGCCGGTCCCCCGGTCGGCGCGCTGGCGTCGGGCGGCAGCGTCGCCGAGCCGGTGCGGTGGCTGATCGACAACCACATCCTGGTGCCGGTCACCGAGGCCGGTCGTGCCCCCCGCCCCGACGGTGAACTCGTCGAGCTGCCCCGGGAGGTCGGGCAGTTGCTCCGCCGGGACTCGGGACCACTCGGCCCGCTGCGCCCGCTGCCGCCGGCACCGGACGGGTCGGCCCGCGACCCGAAGTCCGTCGACTCGGCGGGCGCCGGCCAGGCCATGGAGGCCGTACGCACCACCGAGACGCTGCTGGAGGCCCTGTCGGTCGAGCCCGCCACGGTGCTCAAGACCGGCGGGCTGGGCGTACGTGATCTCAAGCGTCTCGCACGCACCGCCGGCCTCGACGAGCCCGCCACGGCTCTGCTGCTGGAGGTGGCGTTCGCCGCCGGCCTGCTCGGTGAGTCCGACGCGGCGGGTACCGGACGCGGCGTCACCACCAGCCGCGCGACCGGCACGGTGGACGAGATTTTCCTCCCCACCGGCGCCTACGACCTGTGGCGGGCGCTCAGCATCGCGCAGCGCTGGGAGGCGCTGGCCCACGCCTGGCTGGCCATGACCCGGCAGCCCGGCCTGGTCGGGCAGCGCGACGACCGCGACCGCCCGATCAACGCGCTGGCGCCCGACGCCGAGCGGGCGGGCGCCCCGCAGGCACGCCGGGAGGTTCTGGCCGCGCTGGCGGAGCTGTCCCCTGGTTCCGCCCCGCGCTCCGAGGAGTTGCTCGGCCTGCTCGCGTGGCAGGCGCCGCGCCGGGCCCGCGGGCGGGAGCAGGCGCACCGCGACGTTCTGGCCGGCGCGGCGACGCTGGGCGTGACCGGGCTCGGCGCGCTCACTTCGTACGGGCGGCTGCTGCAGGCCGGCGACGACCCGGACGAGCACGACCCGCTCGGCGCCGGACCCGGCGGCGACCTCATGCCGGGCGCGTCCGTTGCCGTCCGCGCCCTCGACGCGCTGCTGCCGGCCCCCGTGGACCACGTCCTCGTGCAGGCCGATCTGTCCGTCGTCGTGCCGGGGCCGCCGGAGCCGGAGCTGGCCGCGGAACTGGACGTCATCGCCGAACTGGAGTCGGCGGGCGGGGCGAGCGTGCACCGGGTCACCGCCGCCAGCGTCCGGCAGGCGCTCGACGTCGGCTACGCGGCCACCGACCTGCACGCGCTCTTCCGCCGCCGGTCCCGGACGCCGGTGCCGCAGGCGCTCACCTACCTGATCGACGATGCCGCTCGCAAGCACGGCGGCCTGCGTGCCGGTTCCGCCGGCTCCTACCTGCGCAGCGACGACGAGGCGCTGGTCGCGGAGGTGCTGGCGGACAAGCGCCTGGCCACGGCGTCCCTGCGCCGGCTCGCGCCGACGGTGCTGGTCAGCCCCCTGCAACTGGCCCGGCTGCTGGGCGCTCTGCGGGAGGCCGGCTTCGCCCCGGTCGCCGAGGACGCTGCGGGGGCGGCCGTACTGTCGCGGCCCAAGGTACGGCGGGCTCCCACCCGTACCCCGGTCTCTTTCCGGCTCGGCGATCAGGCCGGGCCCCCGACGCTGACCGGCCCCCTCCTGGCCGGGGTGGTCGAGCAGATCCGCCGCGGTGACGTCGCCACCCGCGCGGCCCGCCGCGCGCCGGTCACCGTCCGGGCCGCGACCGGGCAGAGCGTGCCGGGCCTCACCTCCGTGCAGGCACACACCCAGGCGATGGCGGTGCTGCAACAGGCCGTCCGGGACAAGGCCCGGGTCTGGGTCGGGTACGTCGATTCGCACGGCGCAACGCTGTCGAGGCTGGTACGCCCGGTGTCGCTGAGCGCCGGCTACCTGCGCGCGGAGGACGAGCGGACCGAGACGCTGCACACCTTCGCCCTGCACCGGGTGACGGCAGCGGTCCTGGAGGAGTGACGGACCGTGTCAGACTGGAGGGTCTTCTCTCGTTCGTGGAAGGGCTTCTGGTGAGCGGCGGACCCCTGATCGTGCAGTCCGACAAGACCCTGTTGCTGGAGGTCGACCACCCCGACGCCCAGGCCTGCCGGATGGCCATCGCGCCGTTCGCGGAGCTGGAGCGCTCGCCCGAGCACGTGCACACCTACCGGCTGACGCCGCTCGGGCTCTGGAACGCCCGGGCCGCCGGCCACGACGCCGAGGGTGTCGTGGAC
Organism: Couchioplanes caeruleus; assembly: GCF_003751945.1. Lineage (NCBI taxonomy): Bacteria > Bacillati > Actinomycetota > Actinomycetes > Micromonosporales > Micromonosporaceae > Couchioplanes > Couchioplanes caeruleus. The sequence continues at coordinate 3,865,592 of NZ_RJKL01000001.1, forward strand.
TCGCTGATCAAGTTCTCCCGCTATCCGGTGCCGCACGCCCTGCTGGTCGACGTCGCCGAGACCATGGACCGGTACGGCCGCCTCCAGCTCGTCAACGACCCCTCGCACGGCCTTGTCCTGCGCGGGCTGGACAAGATCGTCCTGATCGAGGTGGCGAAGAGCAAGAAGCTCGCCGGCATGCTGGGCGCCCGCATCGACGACGAAACCATCGTGGTGCACGCCTCCGAGCGGGGACGGCTCAAGCAGGCCCTGCTCAAGCTGGGCTGGCCGGCCGAGGACCTCGCCGGGTACGTGGACGGCGAGGCGCACCCGATCGAGCTCGCCGAGGACGGGTGGACGCTGCGGTCGTACCAGCAGGAGGCGGTCGAGGGCTTCTGGGCCGGCGGTTCCGGCGTCGTCGTGCTGCCCTGCGGCGCCGGCAAGACCCTGGTCGGCGCGGCCGCGATGGCCACCGCGAAGGCGACCACCCTGATCCTGGTGACCAACACCGTCGCGGGTCGCCAGTGGAAGCGGGAGCTGGTCGCCCGCACGTCGCTGACGGAGGAGGAGATCGGCGAGTACTCCGGCGAGCGCAAGGAGATCCGCCCGGTCACCATCGCGACGTACCAGGTCCTGACCGCCCGCCGCGGCGGCGCCTTCACCCACCTCGACCTGTTCGGCGCCCGCGACTGGGGACTGGTGATCTACGACGAGGTGCACCTGCTCCCGGCGCCGATCTTCCGCTTCACCGCCGACCTGCAGGCCCGTCGCCGCCTGGGCCTGACGGCGACCCTGGTCCGCGAGGACGGCCGCGAGGGCGACGTCTTCTCGCTCATCGGGCCCAAGCGCTACGACGCACCGTGGAAGGACATCGAGGCGCAGGGTTGGATCGCCCCGGCCGAGTGCACCGAGGTCCGGGTGACCCTGACGGACGCGGAACGCATGGCGTACGCGGTGACCGAGGCGGAGGAGCGCTACCGGGTCGCGGCCACCGCCCGCACGAAGCTGCCCGTGGTCCGCGCCCTGGTGGAGAAGCACGCGGGCGAGCAGACGCTGGTCATCGGCGGCTACATAGACCAGCTTCACGAGCTCGGCGAGTATCTCGACGCCCCGATTGTGCAGGGCTCCACCACCAACAAGGAGCGCGAGCGGCTGTTCGACGAGTTCCGCGCGGGGACGCTGCGGACGTTGGTCATCTCGAAGGTGGGCAACTTCAGCATCGACCTGCCGGAGGCGGCGGTGGCGATCCAGGTGTCCGGCACCTTCGGCTCGCGCCAGGAGGAGGCGCAGCGCCTCGGGCGGGTACTGCGACCGAAGGCGGACGGGCGCCAGGCCCACTTCTACACGGTCGTCTCCCGGGACACGATCGACACGGAGTACGCCGCGCACCGCCAGCGGTTCCTCGCGGAGCAGGGGTACGCGTACACGATCGTCGACGCGGACGACGTTCTCGGCCCACCCCTGCCCCGGATCGACTGAGGACCGCTTACTGCGTGGGTATCTCGATCGGGTCGGCCGGCCGCGGCGGCTCGGCCGGCACGACGGCGGGTCCGGGGTCCGTCTCACCGCTGGCGAGCAGGAAGCTACCGGCCAGGCAGCCGAGCACGAGGAACAGGACGAGCACGACGGCGCCGGCGATCGCCACGCGGATCCAGGCGCCGGAGTCCGGGCGATCGGCCGGAGCCGGAGGTGGTGGAGCAAGCGGCGGCCCGCCCACGAAGGGCGGTCCCGCGCCCGGTCGGCCGGGTCCACCCGGGCCGCGCAACGGACCGCCCGGCGGGAACGGGCCGGGCCGGGTCGGGCGCAGGTCTTTCGGCGGCGGCATGACCGAAGCGGACGCCGGCGGCACGACCGAGGCAGGCGCCCGCACGACCGAAGCGGACGCCGGCGGCACGACCGAGGCAGGCGCCCGCACGACCGAAGCGGGCGCCGGTGACGGCACGTCCGAGGCGGGCGCCGCCGCCCCGCCGATCGAGGCCGTCCGCTCGGCCCACCCGCTGAAGCGGGACGATGCCGCGAACGTCACCGTCCCGCCGGGCGCCACGGCCGCCGGGCCAGGCGCGGATCCCACCGCCGCCGCGGGGACCGCCGGCTGCGGCAGCCCGGCCTCCTCGTAAGCCGCCGCGGCCACCACCGCCGGCGCGCCGAGCCGCTCCAGGACGTGCAGGAGGTCGGCCTCCGACGAGACGCCGCGCTCGGCCCGCTCGGTCGCGATGTGCGCTTCGAGGTCGCCGAGCAGCTCCCGGCGTTGCAGCACGGGCAGGCCGTGCAGCCGCTGCTCGATCTCTTGCAGGTACTCGGCGACGACGACGTCGTACTGGTCGCTGCTCATTCCCCACCGGTCCCTACGAGACGGTCGACGGTTTGCCGAAAGGAAACCCATTCCGTGCGAAAGTGCGCCAGCGCCGACCGACCGCTGTCGGTGAGGGCGTAATAGCGCCGGGGCGGACCCGACGGCGACTCGCTCCATTTGCTGTCGAGCCAGCCGACGCGACGCAGCCGGGACAGCAGCGGATAGATGGTGCCCTCGGAGGCGGCGAGGTTCGTCTCGTCGCCGAAGCGGCGCACGATCTCCGTGCCGTACCGGTCCTCGTGCTCCACCATGGCGAGCACACAGAACTCCAGAGTTCCACGCCGCAGACCGGTCGAGAGCTGCGCGACGTCTGCCATGCGGCACACGGTACCTTGCGTCGCAAGGTACCTCAAGACGCCTTACGGCACCGGCGGCCCGGGCTCCATGAGATCCGCGAGCAGATCGCCGTACGCATCGACGCGCTCGAGCACCTCGCCCGCGCCGAACTGCCGGGCGGGCTCCTCGCCGAGCGCCATGGCCTCCACCTCTTCCCAGGTCAGCGGGGCGGAGGCGGTCGGCGATCCGAGGGCCCGCAGCGAGTACGGCGCCACCGTGGTCTTGGCCGCGGCGTTCTGGCTCCAGTCGATGAAGACCTTCCCGGGCCGGATGGCACGTGCCATCTTCGCCGTGATCGAGCCCGGCACCCGCGCCGACAGCTCCCCCGCCACCCGCTTGGCGTAGCCCGAGACGACCTCGGAGTCCTGAGTACCGGAGATGGGCACGCACAACTGCATGCCCTTCTTCCCGGAGGTCTTCGGGTACGCGCTCAGCCCGTCCTCGCCCAGCCGGTCGCGCATCAGCATGGCCACCGCGCAGCACTCCTGGAGCCCGGCCGGCGCGCCGGGGTCGAGGTCCACCACCATCAGGTCGGGATGCTCGCCGATCCGCCACTGTGGCGTGTGCAGCTCCAGGGACGCGAGGTTCGCCACCCAGACGAGGGTCGCCAGCTCGTCCACCACCACGAAGTCGATGGTCTCGCGGGACTTGGTCGAGCCGGGTACGGGCAGGGTCTCCAGCCGTACCCAGGAAGGGGTTCCTCCGGGGGCGTTCTTCTCGAAGAAGTGCGCGCCGTCGACGCCGTCGGGATACCGGATCCGGGTCAGCGCCCGGTCCCGCAGATGCGGCAGCAGCACCGGGGCAAGCCGTGTGTAGTAGTCGATGACCTCGCCCTTGGTGAACCCCGCCTCCGGATACATGAGCTTGTCGAGGTTCGACAGTTCGAGGTCGCGCCCCTCGATCTGGACGGCGATCCGATTCCCCGGTTTTTCCCTCGGTTTTCCGCCGCTCCCCGGTTTTTCCCTCGGTTTTCCGCCGCGGGAAAGCTCAGCCATCGTCGTCGTCCTCCACACATTCCGCGGGCGTCTTGTCCGGGCGTAGGCGCAGGAAGCGGGGGAACCGCAACCGCCCGTCGGGCGTACGGTTGCCGTAGCGCACCTCGACCACCAGCTCCGGGTTTACCCAGTGAGCGCCGCGCGCATCCTCCCTGGGCACCGCCCCGGCCGCGAACGGTGACTTCGTGCTCGCGATCGGCGCCAGCACGGACAGCAGCTCCTGCTCCGCGGCGGCGCCGATCCCCCCGCCGACCCGGCCCCGGAAGCGCAGCCCCCCGTCCGGCCCCGGTATCCCCACCAGCAGCCCGCCGAGCCGGCGGGCACCGGGCCGCCACCCGCCGATGACGTAGTCGCCGGTGCGGTCGAACTTGACCTTGACCCAGTCGCTCGACCGGGCGCCCGGCACGTACGGCGTGTCCAGCCCCTTGGCGACCACGCCTTCGAGGCTGTTCTCCCGCGCGGCCGCCGCGGTGGCGGGTCCGTCGGTGAAGACCGGCGGCACCATCCAGTGCCCCGAGCCGAGGTCGACCTCTTCGAGGCGAGCGCGCCGTTGCGAGTATGGGAGGTCGAGCAGCGACTCACCGGCGTATCGAAGAAGGTCGAAGACCATGTAGGTGACCGGTAGCGAGCCCGCCAGCCGGGCGGCCTTGCCCGCATCTCGGACGTGCATCCGCTCGGCCAGCGCGGTGAAGGACGGCCGCCCGGCCGCGTCGAGCACCACCATCTCCCCGTCGAGCAGCGAGTCCGGCGGCAGGGCCAGGGGTGCGATCTCCGGATAGGCGAGCGTCACCGACGTGCCCGAGCGCGCCCACAGCCGGGGTGCCCCACCCTCGAACGAGGCGAGGACCCGGACGCCGTCCCACTTGAACTCGTAGCTCCATCCGGCGCCGACCGGAAGGGGGCCCGCCGTGGCGAGCATGGGGGACAGCGGCGCACCCGGCACTCGATCACCTTAGGCAGAGACGAACACCTTACGCAGGCGTCTCAGTAATGCAATCCTTGATCGAGCGGCTGCTCACGGGGGTAGGAGGCGACAATGCGGGCGATCTGGAAGGGCGCGGTCTCGTTCGGCCTGGTGTCGATCGCTGTCAAACTCTTCTCGGCCACCGAGGAGAAGGACATCCGCTTCCACCAGGTGCATCGCACCGACGGTGGCCGGATCAAGTACCAGCGCACCTGCTCGATCGACGGCGAGGTGGTCAGCTACGACGACATCGCCAAGGGCTACGACATCGGCGGCGGCGAGATGGTGATCCTCACCGACGAGGACTTCGCCGAGCTGCCGCTCACCACGTCCCGGGCGATCGACGTGCTGCAGTTCGTGCCCGCCGACCAGATCGATCCCCTGCTCTTCGCCAAGGCCTACTACCTGGAGCCGGAGGGGCAGGCCGCGAAGCCGTACGTACTGCTGCGCGACGCGCTCAGCGAGGCCGACCGGGTCGCGATCGTCAAGATCGCGCTGCGGCAGCGGGAGCAGCTCGCCACCCTGCGGGTCCACGACGACGTCCTGGTCCTCAACACCATGCTCTGGCCCGACGAGGTCCGCACCCCCGACTTCGGCTTCCTGGACGACGACATCGAGACCCGCCCGGCGGAGCTGGCGATGGCCGCCTCGCTGATCGACTCCATGGCCGGCAGCTTCAAGCCGGAGGAGTTCACCGACAACTATCGGGCGGCGCTTCAGGAGGTCATCGACGCCAAGGTCGAGGGCCGCGAGGTCGTCGCCCCCGAGGAGGTCGAGGAGGCGCCGGCCGCCGCGGTCGACCTGATGGCGGCGCTGAAGGCCTCCGTCGAGCGGGCGAAGAAGGCCCGTGGCGAGAACCCCGAGGAACGCGCGCGCGCCATCGAGGCCCCGCCTGCCAGGAAGACCGCCGCCACGAAGACCGCCGCCAAGAAGGCCCCGGCCAAGAAGACCACTGCCACGAAGAGCACGGCCAAGGCCGGTCCCGCCAAGGCCACGAAGACCGCGGCCAAGAAGACAACGCCTGCGAAGAAGTCCGCCTGACTAATCTTGTCGCGTGGGATTGACGTGGGCTGAGTCTTATCTAGGTCGGGTACGCGGTAGCGTCGGCGACTCCGACACACTGCTGTTCGTGGGAGCACGAGGGGTGATCTTCGACGAGCAGGGCCGACTGCTGCTGATCCAGCGCTCCGACAACCGCCGCTGGGCGATTCCGGCGGGAGCGATGGAGCTCGGCGAGAGCATGGAGGAGTGCGCGATCCGCGAGGTCTGGGAGGAGACCGGCCTGCGGGCGACGGCGCTGACCCCGTTCGCGTTCTACAGCGCCTACACCTTCACCAATGGGTGGGGCCACACCTACCAGCAGATCCTCATGTCGTTCCGGATCGACACCTGGGAGGGCGAGCTGCAGAAGGTGACGGAGGAGTCGGTCGACGCCGGATTCTTCGCGCTGGACGCGCTGCCGGGGCAACACTCGCGCATCATCGAGGAGACGCTGGCCGACCTGGCGTCCTTCCAGAGTACGGGCCGCATGGTGGTGAAGTGACACCGAGACGCCGTCCATGAAGGACAGCGTCTCGGCAGGTCAGGCGCGATGCCGCTGGTGGGCGCCCTCGGCGATCTCTTCGATCATCTTGTCGCAGAAGGCCGGCAGATCGTCCGGTTTGCGGCTCGTCACCAGGCCCTGATCGACGTGGACCTGCTCGTCGACCCAGGTCGCTCCGGCGTTGGCGAGGTCCGTCCGCAGACTAGGCCAACTGGTGAGCGTGCGGCCGTCGACGACGCCCGCCTCCACCAGGGTCCACGGTCCGTGGCAGATGGCCGCGACCGCCTTGCCCGCCGTGAAGAAGTCGCGGACGAGGCGGACCGCGTCCGGATCCGTACGCAGGAAGTCCGGGTTGGCCACGCCTCCCGGCAGCACGAGGGCGTCGTACTGATCGACGTCCACGTCCTTGACCTGTTTGTCCACCGGATAGGTGCCGGCCTTGTCCATATGGTTTACGGCCTGGATCTCGCCCGCTTTGATGGACACGAGCTCGGCCTTGCCCCCGGCGGCCTCCACGGCCTTGCGAGGCTGCGTGTACTCGACTTCTTCCACGCCGTCGGTCGCGAGGAACGCCACACGCTTGCCCTTGATCGAGGTGGCCATGTCGATTCCCCTTTCTCTCGGCGTTGCTGTCAGTACGTCCGGTTCCCGGGCTGGGCGCGGGCAAACGTGGCGGCGCGGCGGTTGACCAGTTCGCCGCCGTACCAGGCGCCGAAGACCGAGCCGGTCAGGGCGAGGAGCTCGACGGCGAGCAGACCGAAGCCGGCGACCCGCTCAGGGCTGCGCATGCGGAGCATCAGGATCACCGCGAAGAGGATGAGCACGCCCATGTTGGCGAGGTTCTGCAGGACTCCGACGCGCTTCGCCGGGGTGCCGTGCGGCACCAGCATCAGATCGATCGCCCCGGCGACCGCGGCCAGGATGCCGCCGAGAAGGCCGGCGAGGATGTTCCAGTACGCGAGCGCACCGAGGATGGCGGGGCCGCCGAGGAGGTTGCCGATGTCGAAGAGGACCGCCATCGTGAACAGTCCGAGGGGAAACATCACGAGGACGGGCTGGACCGCCTGGCCGGCGATTCTGAGTCGGCTCTCCATGCTGGCACCTACCCTCCTTCGCCGCTGCTTCCTCGCTCGATCCCGTGGGCCTACCCGGTCGATATGTCGATGAAACGCGCGGCCCCTTCTGTTAACCCTGTCGATGGGTACCGATCGCTAAGGTGTGCCCATGGGCACAGCCGCGAAGATCCTGGTGGGCCTCGTGGCCCTCATCCACGTGTACATCCTCGTACTCGAGATGTTCCTCTGGCGGACAGAACGGGTGCGCGCCACATTCGGTACCACCGCCGAGTTCGCCGCCGAGAGCGCCACGCTGGCGTCGAACCAGGGCCTCTACAACGGCTTCCTGGCGGCCGGACTGATCTACGGCCTGGTGACGGGGAACGTGGAGTTTCAGGTCTTCTTCCTGTGTTGCGTCATCATCGCCGGAATTTTCGGCGCCGCGACCGCCAACCGCAGGATCCTGTTCGTGCAGGCCCTGCCCGCTGTCGTCGCCCTGGTGCCGGTGGTGCTGGCGCGCTGACGGAGCACTTGGCTTGTACGCAATCTGCGATATAGCAGGTTGAAGTGTGGCGGTCAGCCGGGTGGCGTGCTGTACTGAGGTAGGCAAGAAGGCGGAGCTGGAGGGCAAGAAGCAACGGCACCCGGCGGCAACCGGGTGCCGTTGACGGCTTTCCACTTCGCGACGCACGAGTTCAGCTCTGTGACACACGAGCGAGGCGGGGAATTCTCTCTGCGCCAATGGTGGCTCGCCTTTCCTCCTCCTCGCAAGGAGTCGGGAGGGGGAGTTCGTCATGCGCCTCTACTACCGTGGCCCGGACGCGATGGTGACCAGCGAACACTTCGTCCACCGCACGCCCACGACGACGAGGGCGTTTCTGATCCGCGACCTCCGCGAGGTCGGCATCACCAGCGCCGAGGAACCTGGGACTCCCGTCCTCGCGATGGCCGGCGGAACGGCGATGGCGCTGGTCGCGGCCCTGCCGCTGTGGCGGATCTCGCCGCTGTACGCGATCGGCTTCCTGGGCCTGGCGGGTTTTGGACTGGCCACCGCCGCCCTCCTGCGACGCGGACGGCCGCGGACGTGGCTGCTGCAGGCGACGTATCGCGGGCAGTCGGTGGAGCTCTACCAGTCCGCCGACGCGCGCGTCTTCAACCAAGTCAGCAGGGCACTGCGCCGGGCGATCGAGGATGCTCGGCCTCCGTCGTCCTGGGACGACTTCGCGGCGGCCTGACCAGCCGGCCGCACGCCACCGGTGCCCCCCTTCGTGACAAGTCTCTTTTCGATGAAACTTGCACGGCTCCTTGCTCGTTTTGATAGGACAGTGGCAGAGTAAGCGGCGACCTCGCTGGCTGCATGATGGCAACCAGCGAGGTGGCACTTTGCTCTCGCCGCACCGCTTCACTTCGACGTCGAAGGACCCATGGCTGAGGTCGTCTCGCCAATCGTCGTACGCACGACCGTGCGTCCGGCTCTGTGCGACACGCTCAAGCATTCCGACCTCACCCTGCATCTGGTCGCCGATGGTCGGTACCACTTTGACTTCGCTGACGAGCTGGACGCCGTAAACCGGCATGCGATCCCGCCCGGACCAGCGAGCTCGGGAACAGATCGATGGAGTCGACACGATCGGCTCCGCGTTCCTCCACCACGATCCCGCCGCGCCCGCACACCGGGTGGGCTCGGCGGGGAGTTGGCGACACGATCACCAATTGTCACGAAGACGGTAATGACGCGGACGAAGAATCGGAGTGGAATATTGGATACGATCGAGGCTCCCCAGTGGCGCAAGAGCAGCTACTGCAGCAACGCTACTTGCGTCGAAGTCGCTCGGGTCGAGGACAACTATCTGATCCGCGACTCGAAGGACCCGGACATCGCCCCGCTGAGCTTCACCTCGGAGGAATGGGCGGCGTTCGTGCGAGGGGTCAACGAGGGGCAGTTCGCCTTCGAGTGATCTGTTGATCAAAGGTGCGCGCGACGTCGGCCCGAGGTCGCGCGCACCGCATGCCGGTCAGGGCGATCCACCCAGGAGGCCGACCGCCGCCCGGACCGAGGTTCGCCGCAGCACCTCGGCCATCGACAGCTCACCGCGGCACGAGGCCCGAAACGCCCGCCAGCCCGGCGGCGTCGCCATCGCCGCATGCATGAGTCGCGGATGCCTGGCGAAGAGCCGGAAAAGTCTGCGACCCGCCGCCATGTCCGGGGTCAGATACCAGTTCACCAGGAGCTCGTACTCGGCGAGAGCGTCGGGTGTCCGGGCCCGCCCCGCAATCTCGCCGGCCCACGTCCCGGAGCGCAGCGCGAAGCTGATGCCCTCGCGAGTCCACGGCTCCAGCAGCCCCGCCGCGTCGCCGACCACGATCACCCGGCCCCTGCGCAGCGGCGCGTCCGCCCGGCGGCACCGCGTGAGGTGACCCGAGTCGCGGATCACCGGACGATCGGCGAGGCCGAGCCCGTCGACGAACTCCGAGAGATACCGCTTCGTCTCGGCGCCTTTGCCCTTGGCCATGATGACGCCGACGGTGAGCTGGTCGTCCTTGGGAAAGACCCAGCCGTAGGAGCCGGGCACGTAGCCCCAGTCGAGCACCACCCGGCCCCGGTAGGCGACGCGGTCCGCGGCCGTCGCCGCGACCTCGAGTTCGAGGCCCAGATCCTGCTGGTCGAACGTGACTCCGACGTACCGGGAGGTGATCGCGGCCGACCCGTCGGCACCGATCACCGTGCGGGCGGCGATTACCTCCCCGTCGGCGAGAGTCACCCGCGCGGCGTCGGCGTCCTGGTCGACCGAGCGGACCAGCGCGTGCTGGCGCACCTGGGCACCGGCGGCGATCGCGGCCTCGTACCAGGCGAAGTCGAATTCGTCGCGTCGCACCATCGTCAGCAGCGGGCGATCCACCGCCCGGCGGGTGAAGGCCCGGCGCCCGCGGTCGGTGAACGTGATCGCGTCGACCGTGTCGCGGACGGGCACCGAGATCCGGGAGCCGGCCCAGGACAGCGACGTGCCGATCAGTCCGCCACCGCAGGTCTTGTATCGGGGATGCTCGGCGCGCTCGAGCACGAGGGTTCGTGCCCCGGCCGACGCCGCCGCGTGGGCCGCTGCCAGGCCGCCCGGTCCCGCACCGACCACGGCCACGTCCCAGTCCGCCACCACGGTCGGATCTTATCCAGCGTCGCGGCGTACGCGTTCGGTGCCGGAACCGGCGTCAGGGACGGCCGGCATCCCGGGGGGCGCGTCGCGGCCAGGGAGCCCACTGCACCGCCGCGGCGAAGCCGTCGCGGCGTGCTGCCCGCGCCTCGCGGTTGTCGACCGGCTCCCGCCGGCTGATCCGTAGTCCCCGGCCGATCAGCCGCGTCTCGCGCAACGACCCCGTCAGTCCCCGGCGCACCCGCTCCCAGAGCCCGCCCTCGACGTGCGCGTCCGTCCGGGCCCGCAGGTCGGCGATCAGCTCGGCCGGATCCTCGGCACCGTCCTCGCCGCGCGGCAGGGTTTCGACGAACCACCGGCCGAGCCGCAGCACGATGCCCGGGAAATCGGTGAAGGCGATCGACAGCGGCGCCGCCGCCGGGTGCCGGGGAATCAGCCGTACGGTCCGCACGTACTCGGCGTACGGCCCTGGACCGGCGGGTTCCTTGGTCTCCCGCCGGTCCACGACATACTGTTCGGCCAGCTCGTCGAGCAGCTCCTCGGCGGCGTCATGCAGCACCTGGTACCGCCCACGGCCGGTGAGCTCGCAACGGTACGGATCAAGCGAAGGCTCGAACTTTCCCACGGAAACAGTATGCTGCCTCAATCGCTTGATCAGGCAAAACTTCACGAGATCGCCGGATGACCCCTCAGAGGTCGAATTCGCCCCGCTTGACCGCGGAAGCGAACGCGGACCATTCCTCCGCCGAGAAGCGCAGGTGCCGCTGCTGTGGATTCTTGGAGTCACGAACGACGAAGTCGTGTCCGATCTTGGCAACCTCGACGCAGCTCGTGGTTCCGCATCTGCTGGCCCGGCGCCAGACAACCGTCTGCTCCGTTCGGTCCCTCATGCCTGCTCCTCCGAGTCGGTTCCCGAATCCACGGTAGGCGACAGCCGCAGAACACGACAGGAGGCAAGAATGAGTGAACCACGATGACTGTGCCGAATCGCGGTTAATGGGGCCGTTTGGGTGCAGGATTTGTCCGCCCTACGCCCGCTTTGACACGTCTTCCGCGCGGAGACGCGTGATCATTTCAAAGGTCGAATTCACCCGCCAGCATGCCGTCGCGGAAGGCCACCCACTCTTCTCTCGTGAACGAGAGGGCAGGAAGGTCAGGCCGCTTCGAGTCCCGGATCAGAAACTCATCCTCGACCCTGGCCACTTCCACGCAGGTGCTGTTCGCGCACTTGCTGCTCCTCCGCCACGCGGGCGCGCTGACGCCGTTCATCGTTCGCCTCTCACACTGCAGCCTGCCCGCGTGATCCCCTATGAGCACGCGGGCTCATAGTTATCGGGGTTCCCGTCGGCGGCCTGTGGCGGCCGATTCCAGGTCTATCCTCTTGCGGATGAAGTCGATCGTGTCTGATTCATCAAGAGCTTCCTGCCACACCAGGTCGTACCGGTTGCGGTGCCGCATGGTGGTGGTCTTGGCCTCGATCACCTCGTCGGAGAGACCATTCTCGTGGTAAAGCAGCATTCCCTCGTCGTTCACATCGAGGGAAAGAAGATCGAACGACGCATTGTTGGTGACCGGCGCCTCCAGCGTGAACGGCACCATGCGAAGCTTGATCGCGCCTTCGTCCGCCAGCCGTTGCAATTCCCGGAGTTGATCCGTGAAGACGGCGGCCCCGCCGATCGGGCGCATCAGCACCGACTCGTCCAGCAGCACGAACAGTTCAACGGTGCCGACGCGGGAAAGTAATGCCTCCCGCCGGCGCTGCCGTGCATCGAGGACGCCCCGGATCCGATCCTCGGGCATCTCGCCGACATACAACTGCATCAGAGCTTCCGCGTACGCCGGGAGCTGCAATGGTCCAGGAATGAAGTAGATCGAGAAATACCTGATCGCCGTTGCCTCGGCCTCGTATTCGATCAATTTCCGGTGCGCGTCGCTGAGGACCTCGCGAAACTGGGGCTTCTGGTGCCACGCCTGCCGTTGCCGCGTCCGGGCGATCCGGGCGTCGACGAGCAACGCGGCGATCACCGACTTGTCCTTCACCTGGAGGAAGTTAAGCAGCGGCCGGAGATCGTTCGGAGCGATGGTCACGTCGCCGTTCTCGATCCGGATGACCTTGCTCAGCGACCACTCCATCTCGTCGGCCACCTGCTGCTGGGTCAGATTTGCCTGCTCACGCGCCTCGCGCAGCGCCAGACGCACGCGCCTGCGTGCGACGGTAGGCGAGACAACCTCACTCATGAGTCCTTCAGCGTCGGAGTCGGATCACGTCCAGCATGCAATGTGCAACCTCGCTGCCTGCCAGCAGGCAGTCAGCGAGGTCGCGCGTCAGCCTATCCATGGTCTTATCAGATGACGCGCCCGGGCGCGCAAGGTTCATCGAACCGATACTTGTCACGAACCGCGAACAGCATGTGATCAGGCCACTACCAAGCCACGAACGTCACGAGGGCGCCGCGAGTCCTCCACCGCCCGGCGGAGCGCTCGAACGACCTGGTTGAATACGCGAGCGTCCACAGCCGAGTACAGAGTTACCCGCCCACCGTTCCGATAAGCCTGCAGATACCACGAACAAGTCGCCCGCCGTCGCGTCGCGGCGAGCGTCCCGGCCAGGACGCTACCGAGGACCACGGCCAGCGAGGCGACAACCACTCCCCCGAGGGTCCAGCCGACGCTCGTAAGAGTGACGACGGCGGCCACCGTGACCAGGGCCTCGCCCGAGCCCCATCCCCCGGGCCGGCCGCGCACCAGCTCGATGTCGCGCAGTTCCTCGATGACGAAGACTTTGGCGGGACTGGTACGCCAGACGAAATACTTTTCGGTTACCACTGCGTCGGGACCACGATAGTAGGTGCGCATCCGTACGAACTCCTTCCGCACTGCGGCAAGGAAGGAACTGGCCGCGACCGCGACTCCGAGAGAATTCCCGCCTCGCTCCTCACGCCGGAGATCCGGTCGACGCGACAGCCGGTTGCCGCCACCTGCCGCGTCATCCTCCCGGAACTCGCCCTGACTGCCTGCGCCGAGTCAACCACAGCCACCAGTCCGGTGGCCATAGCTCAGTCTGCCATATAGCAGATAGAGCGGAAGCTCTCTTGCCGGTCGCCGCGGTGCCGCCGTTGCCAGGGAGGCGTGCGGGACGGGGCAGAACGGGTGCAAACGCGAAGCCAACCGGTTGTCGCTCCGGTCACCCGACAGGATGAGACGGGCCCGCCGACCGTCCGCCAGGACGACTGTTCCGGCAATCCACATCAAGCTCCTCGACGCTCAGGTTCCGGCGAGTTCAGCCGTTCCTTCACCACCGAAGCCCTCGGCCGGACCCCCGCCGGGAACTGACCCCCTGGAGTGGATTTGACTCACCAACCACGACGCCCGCTTCGGACGGCGCTGCGCACGCTGCCTGCCGTCCTGGTCGCCGCGGCCTCACCCGCGCTCCCCGTCGGCACCGCTGCGGCGAACGCCGCGACCGAGCTGCCGGACGCGCCCTACTCGCTGGACGCGACCCACAGCCCGGCGCCCCTGACCGCCGCCGACTGCGCCACCGACGTCCGGTGCCGGCTCATGGCCGCGCCGACCGGCGGCGACGACCACTTCGACCTCCAGGCCGCGCTGACCGCCGCCGGCGGCCGGGCCCAGGCCGCGGTCGTGGACGCCAACGGCACAGTGGTCACCCCGGCCGTGCCGGCGACGGTGCTGCTGCGCGAGGGTACGTACTCGGTGACCAAGCCGCTGCTGGTCCCGCCGAACGTCAACCTGCGCGGTGCGAGCATCAAGACGACGGCCATCAAGATCCACGACGACGCGCCATGGATCAACTTCAACTACAACTTCATCATCCGACCCAAGGTGACCATCGACCTGGAGGGTGCGGATCCCGCCCCGGGCAGCGTCAACACGATCTCCGACCTGGCCCTCAACGGCCGGTGCATCAAGGGCAAGGGCGAGTACTCGGAGACGGGAAGCAAAGAGCCGACCATCCTGCCCGACGAGCAGTTCCCGTCCGGTTGCGAGAGCGACGCCGCGACGCAGAACAACGCCGGCGGCGGCATCAAGGCCGGGCACCGGTGGACCGTCCAGCAGGTCCGCTTCACCAACTTCAACTACTTCAAGATGTGGGTGAGCAAGACCCGCGACGTCCGCATCGTCGACAGCCGCTGGGACAACTGGGGCGGCGCCGGCAGTGGCGACGAGGACAACATCGGCGGCGGCGCCGGGGCCACCAACACCGTGATCGAGCACAACCAGTGGGACCAGACGATCCGGGGCAACAGCTTCGACCTCACCCACGCCACGAACGTGACGTTCCGCAACAACAAGGTCGTGGCCAACCGGTACTACGCCGACCTGCGCAACGTGGAGGCCTACGGCTCCGTCTACTTCGAGTCCGTTCTCGGTGGCATGGTCAGCGACAACGACCTGAAGGGCGCCAACATCGTCCTCAAGTCGAACGCCAACTACCTCCACGAGGGCGAGAACCTCGACGTGGTCAACAGCCGCGACATCGTGGTCACGCGTAACCGAATCCGCGACACCTTCAACACCGGCATCACGGCCAACTACGACGACTACTCCCAGAGCCTCGCGACGCACAAGCGCTTCTCCGGCGGCAACAACGCGATCACCGACAACGTGATCACGAACACGGCCAAAAGCGCGATCATGATCAGCGGTATGTCCAACGCGGACAAGGACGCCCCGGACATCATCACCGGCAACCTGATCACCAACGTCGGCGTCGACGGCTCCACCGAGTACTCCGGCTACGACAACGTCGGCATCGCGATCGGCATCGGCACCGGCGACAAGGTGCACCACAACACGATCGTCGACGACCAGGAGCGGCCCACCACCTGGTACGGGATGCAGATCGGTTCCAGCATCAACAAGGACATCACGGTCACCGGCATCCATCTGACCGACGCCAACGGCGAGGGCTGGAACGTCACCAGCCGGACGCTCGGCGGCCAGCGCAAGAACGGCGTCCTGCCGGCCCTCGCGCCGACCAACCTGGCCGTCACCAACGGCGTGTTCACGTGGTCGGAGTCGACGCCTCAGGACGCGGCGAAGGGCTACAGCCCGATCGCCGGCTACCGGGTCTATCGCAACGGTGTCGAGGTGGCCACCTACCCGGTCGGCAGCCACGTCGTCCCGGGCAACCTGCTCACCGCCGCGCAGTCCGGCTTCGAGTCCGGCGTGACCGGATGGACCCTCTCCGGTGGCACCGTCGCGGCCAAGACCGGCGACGCCGCGGTCGGCAACGGCTCGCTGCTGGCCACCACCGGCGCCACCTCGCGGACGGTCACGGCCAACGGCCCGGCGGTCCCCGTCACGGCCGGCACCCTGTACACCTCGGTGGCCTCGTACAAGGCGGTCACCAACGACGGCCGCATGGTCCGCGCCGGCATCACCTGGCGCGACGCCAGCAACAAGTCGCTCGGGCAGGTGGCGGCCACGAACAGGTTCACCCGCGCCTCGACCGGTAACTGGGTCACGTCGTCGTACTCCCACGTGGCTCCCGCCGGCGCGGTGAAGGCCGAGCCGTTCCTGGTGATCGACAACTCGCTCGCCCACGAGCAGCACCTCATCGACCGGGTCGGCCTCGTCGCCGGCACCAACACCGAGGGCTGGACCGACGGCGCCTGGGCCCCGGGCAACCGCTACCAGGTGGTGGCCTACCGGCTCAGCGACAGCCAGGCCTCCACGCCTGCGACCGTCATCAGCGGGCAGTAATACGGGAGCGGGATCCGGACACCGGATGCCCCGCTCACCCCAACGGCCCTGGCTGGCGGAAACGCCGGTCAGGGCCGTTGTGCATCTCCTCGAGGAAACCGCCGAAGCAGAGCCGAACCAGCGCCGCGCTTGAGCCGGCGTTGAGGTTCGGAGCCGAAACCCATCGGTGATCGCAAGTTGCCGCCGTACGTCAGCCTGCGCGGCGCCGGGATCACCCAGACCGTCCTGCGGATGGACCCCAGCACGCCGTCGAACCGGCAGTACAGCACCATCATCCGGCACAACGACGTCGACGCGCCCGGCAGCACCCAGATCGCCTCCGACCTCACCGTCAACGGCAACTGCCGCACCGGGGCGGGCGCCCCGATCCCGACCGACATGCCGGGCCGCCCCGGCGAGGACTGCGACTTCCGCAGCATCCCGGGCGCCACCACCAACACCGGCGGCGGCGTCGCCGTCGGCGACGGCTGGACGGTGCGCCAGGTCCGGATCACCAACGTCCCACGGCACGGCCCGGCACCCGCGGCCATCGGCGATGCGCCGGGCCCTGCTTCCGACCGCAAGACCCCCGTCACTCACCGGGAAGGGGGCGCGTCAACCAATGCGGTGCTCATCGGTGGAACGCCGCTGGGCTGCCGCCCGGCGCACCATTTCCACCGCCTCGTCCACGGTCGCTGCGGCGGTGGGCCCCGCGATCGGCTGCCCGGCGCCGTCGCTCAGGACCCAGCCGTCGAGGCTGACCACCGGTACCTCGGTGCGCTGGGCCAGCGCGACCTCCATCAGAGTGCCCCAACCACCGCCGATGCTGAGCAGAGCGTCGCAGCTACGGACCAGAAGGCCGTTGGAGAGTTCACCGATCCCGGTGGGTACGGCCACGGTGAGTGGAAGCTGGACCGTTGAGCGCGCGTACCCGGTGAGAAAGCCGATGACCGTCCCGCCGGAGGATGCCGCCCCCTCGGCGGCGGCACGGGACACGCCGTCGGTTCCGCCCACGACCACGGCGACTCCAGCGGTCGCGAGCATCGCACCGGCCGTGCGGGCTTGGGCGCACAAGGTGACCGCGGCCGCGGAGGGCCCGATCACGCCGATGTGCAGCGTTCTCATCATGCCTCCTCGGGCGGCCGGGGCAGGGAGCTGAGTGCGAGCGCGCCGACGGCGATGACGTCCCACTCGATGAAGTCGAGGCCCGACTCGTCGATGGCCTCGTACAGTGCCCAGCAGTGCACCGGCCGTCCGGCCGCCAGGTCGGCGAGGTGCCGGTGCAGGTTTGCGGTGGGCGACGCGTCAAGGAGCCGGCGCAGCGACGGCTCAGCATTCAGCGACTGCGGTCCGGCTGTCCGTGCCAGTTGCCGGGCATCCGCGGTCAAGACCGCCGCCGGGACCCGGTCGGCGTGAGTCAGGGCTTTGAACAGCTCCCGCCGCCGCCGCGCGGCGAACAGGATTCCGATCTCACGCAACACCTGCTCGGGGCCGTCGGACGCGTGCACCAGCCGGAACACGTTGTTGGGCGAGTCCAGCGACGCTCTCAGGGTGCCTGCCGTCCGCTGTTGCGGTTCACCGCTGCCCTTGAGCGCGGTGAGCCGGCGGGCCGCGGGTCGATCCGGCTCGGGTGACTCGTCCACCAGCAAGACGGCCAGGCTGTCGGTGAAGGTCAGCAGGCGGTCACAAATCGCCAGCCGGTCCCTTGTCTCCCAGCCCGGATCGGACAAGTCTCGGCGCCAGATTTCGCGGATGTGATGGCGATGCAGCCGAACGGGCGCGTGCGCCGCCACGGTGTATCCATGCCGGCGGAGGAACTCTATCCCCGCGCCGACCTGGTTGCTCACCACCGCATCCGGGGTGAACAGCAACAGAGCAGTGCGGTGCAGCACCTCCGGCCACGCCGGCCCGGCCACGTCGGACAGGTCGGTCACCGACTCATGAAAATAGATGTCACGCAGCCCGCGATCTCCGTCGGTGTCCACGATCATCGGTGCTGTGTGATAGCCGGTCATCGTCACCCCACCTCGGCCGCCGCGGGCTGCGCTCGCGCCAGCAACCGCTGGGCGTCCTGTACCGCGGCGGGCGGGTAATCGAAGATCTCCGCCAGGTGCAGCACGGCGCGGGCGGTGATCCAGTCCAGGACCTGAGCGTCGCACAGCTTCTCCAGGGAGAACGGTACGATCGACCGCTCGGCCACCCCCTCCTGCATCGCCTCACGCAGCAGTTGAGCGGGCAGGTCCAGTCCGCCCCAGGCGACGGCGTGAATCATCGGGTCCCGGTAGTACCGTTCTCTCATCGCGGGCCAGTCGTACTCACGCCAGGACAACCGTGCGTCGAACGGCTGGGACTCCAGCACGTGCACGCTCGCGTCGGCGTGAATCTCGAGGTCGACGTGCCGGGCGCCGACGGTGAGCCGGCGGGACAGCGGCCGGCCCAACCGGTTCGACCGGCCGACAAGGGACTGCCAGGGTGCGAGCCGCTGCTCGTCCTCGGCGGGTAGCGCCAGGCCGCGACGGCGAAGCAGGTCGACGGTCCCCCGACCGTCCACGATGAACGACATGCGCTCGACGACGACGCCACGCCCGCTGGGTAGCACCAGCCGGGCGGAGCCGTTCGGTGCGTCGCGGATCCGCGCGCCGAGGTGACCGGCCAGTTCGGCCAGACTGGTGTCGTGCTCCACCCGCAGCGTACGCAGGGTGACACGCCAGTCCGGGGCGAGCGCCTCGGCCTTGGTGATCCACTCGGCGACGACGCGGGTACCGATCCGGTCGGCGTGGAAGGCGTCCAGGCTCAGTCTCAGCCAGAATCGCCCTTGCGGCCGGGGCCCGCGCAAAGCCTGCCAGGTGCGGATGTACTCCTCGGGCGGGCGGGGTGCGGACAGTGAGTGCCCACCGGTGTAGAGACCGAAGTCGAGCGAGGTACGCGCGCACGAGGCGATGACCGCGGTACAGAAGTCCGGCTCGTCCAGCGGTTCACCGCCGCCGCAGAGGACCACCCGCTTCGCGCCCGCCTCGACCAGCCAACGGACCAGGTCGTCCGGATCCATGCCAGGCGCCGCGGGCCCGCGGCGCGGGACGGAGGCGAAGTTGCAGTGCGCGCAGCCGACCGAGCAGTGTTCGGTCGGCCAGACGAAGGCTGTGCTGGGATGCGGCGCGAGCCGGTCCATAGCCGGCGGGATCGCGTCGAGCAGCCGTCGGCGGAACGGGGTCAGCCCGGTCACCCCCGGCTCCTGGTGATCCGATGCACCCGGTACTGCTCGTAGCCGACGTCGTACACGTCGACGATCTCGGCGCGCAGCCCGTGCTCGTCGCACGTCCGTTCGACGCTCATCCCGAACCGCTCCAGCACGTCGGAGGTGAGCAGATAGCACCGGCCATCCTGGGCCAGGTGCTGGGGTAGGACAGCCAGGAATGTCGCGGTCGCCGTGAGTTCCGGATCGAACAGGGCACCCGACAGCGCGTCCCGGGGGGCGCCGGGTAGCAGCGGCGGATTGGCGATGACCAGGTCGAACGTCTCGTCTAGGCGCACGCCGTACGTCTCGGGACGGGTCGTCGAGAAGTCGCCGAGCCGGACGTCGACCCGTCGCGCAACGTCGTTGCGCTCGGCGTTGCGGCGGGCGCAGTCGACCGCCTTGGGGGATCGATCGACGGTCACAGTGTGCGCGCCCTGCAGGGCGGCCACGATGCCGAACGCCCCCGTGCCGGAGAACACGTCCAGGACTCGTTCGCCGGGGCGGAAGTCGATGCAACGCAGCAGGAAGGGCGAGGTCTTGGTCAGCAGCGGGCAGAACACCCCCTCGTCCACCACCAGGCTGGCGCCGCCGAACTCGCACAGGTAGGGATACTGCACGTCTTCGTGCCGCTTCACGAGCGCCAGGGCCGGCGCGGGGTCATACAGGGACATGGGTTTCCTTTGATGTGCGCTCGTCAGTGCCGGCTCGCCGAACCTGAGCGGCGGCCGATCCTGGCGAGAAGCGGTTCGAGGGTCATTTCGAGGACATGGGCGGGGCTACATGTGGGCTCGGGTCGTACGACGATCCAGCCGAAGTCGCGGGCGAATTCCCGAAGCACCTCGGCGACGGCGGATTGATAGGCGCGGAACGCCTCGTACGCAACGCCGTGCTGCCCGTCCCAGCGGCCGAGCTCGGCGGCGGTGAACCGCCCCGCGCGGCGTTGCCAGGCCAGATCGGGATCGACGTCGAGGAACACGACGGCGTCCGGGGTGCCGGCCGGCTCGAACAGCGCCTGGCACCAGGATCGTGACAGGTCGTCGCGGATCATCGCCTTGGCGACCGACCGGTGATACCAGCCATCCACCACCGCGACCGCGCCGGGATCCGCCTGCCAGGCTCCGAGACGGTGCCGGTACGCCGATGCGAACCACGCCGCGTGCAGGAAAAGGTGATATTGGGTGCCCATCGGATCGTGGTCGGGCTCCTGGTGACCGGCACCCCAGATCAGCCGGTGCAACTGGCTCAGGCGCTCGCGAACGGTGTCGTCGCCGAATTCGTAGTCCTTCTTGGGATGCAGGTACGTCCCGTAGCCGTGCTCACGCAGCCGGTCGGCGAGCAGGGGTGCGATCGTGGTCTTGCCCGCGGCGTCGATGCCTTCGAGAGCGACCAGCATCACGTCTCTCCTTCGATGGCGGACGTCAATTGAGCTCGCTGCTCAGATAGCGCAACAGGGCCAGACCTGCGGTGCCCAGGCCGTACAGGACCCGGCCGCCGTCGCGACGCCGGTGTGCCACGTCCGCGGCGACGAGGACGCTCAGATGCTGGGAGACCGTGCTGGCCGACATCGCCAGCGACGCGGCGAGCTGCGACGTGGTGGCCGGTTCGGTCAGGCCGCGCAGCACGGCCGCCCGTCCCCGCCCCAGGAGGAGAGCGAGGCGGTCCCCGGAGATCTCCGCCGCCGCGGTGTCCAGGTACTGACGCGGCTTGGCCAGCACGGTGGCGCCTTGCGTCTGATACCCCACAACCACGGTTCCGCTGCCGGTCGCCACCCAATGCACCGTCCGGTGCCCGAAGATCATCGGCACCGCGACCAAGCGCTTCCGGCACCGTACCGGTTCATCGCCGGCGGAATCCCGCACTTCGAGCACTGGGGGCTGCCAGCGTAGGCGAGCGTCCAGACCGGCGAGCACGCCGCCGATGCCACCCGTGGCGAGGACCAGGGCGCGGTTGGCCAGATCGTCGCGAAGCGCGGTTTGCATCGCCGGCCAGTATGGGGCGAGCGCGACGTGCCAATAGTCGAGCAAGCCCTGGGAAAGCCAGCGTGCCCACTCGCCGACCTGGTCGCCGCGAATGCCCAGCTCGGCGAGGCGCTGCGGCGAAGCGTGACGGATCCGGCGTTGCAGCCGCTCCACGTGCTCCTCCACGGTCCGCCCGATGCCGTCCGGCGCGGGAGTCAGCAGGATCGAGGGGATTCTCGACAGCTTGTTGAACCAGCCGAGCAACTCGCCGGCGGCGCGTCGGCGGGCCAGCGCCTGACGAGCGGTCCGCTCCCATTCGCCGTGTGGCCACGGTGACGGATCGGCTGCCTCGAGCGATGCGATGCTGGCGAAGACCTCCCACAGAGGACTGGCCGCGAGCCGCAGAGGAGTCGCCTCGGGATCGGCGACATGGATCAACGTCATCCGCGAGTGTTCCCGCGGCCTCGGGGCAGGCAGTGGTACATCTGGTGCTCCTCTTGTCGGGTAGCGCCCGCTCAGCTCGGATGCGCCCGCCGGCAGCGGGTGATTCCAGCCCTGGTCGGCAACCCCGCTCCCCATAGGAGACGGGGAGCTCAACCAGCGTGCGAGGCACTCAAGGTGCTACGCCGCGAAGCGGGCAAGCGTCGCCAGGCAGACATCTTGATCGATTCCGACCGAACATGCAACAAGATTAACGGAAGGTAACCATTGATGGACGTCCACATTGACCATTCCCCCAGGCGGCGTCGGTTTTGCCGGTCGCAGCGACTCGGAAATGAACAACCATTCCTTACCTGGCGTCACCGCACCCGTGCACCCCTATGCCGGCTCCGCTCCCGCTCACCACGAGCAGGGAGCTGTGAAAATGGTCACCGGCGAAACCCGCCGACCCCGCTTCGCACCACACTTGCACTTTTGCAACGGCGTGGACAGCGCCTCCACGCCGGGGAAACTCGGCCGCGACCACGCAGCGCCGTCCACTATGTATTGGTCGTCGAGACCTCCCGCGAGGAGGTAGGCTGGTGAACCTGACGGCCAAAGGCAATCGTTTACGCTAGCTCGTGGAGTGAGAATCATGCTGCTCGAAGCACCGCATGACGGCACGCCCGAATCACACTCGAGAAAGCATATGTTTACGGTCTACGAATTCACCGATCAGACGCCCGCATGGCCTTCCCTGCCGGCACCTGCATTCCTGGAGCGGAGCGGCAGGATTTCCGGCAGCGCTCTGGAATCCCGCTGATGGGTGTGCTGACCACGGCCGAGGACGACCTCGTGCTCGGCGCCGACGACATCCGACGCCGGGTGGTAGAGCTGGGCGAGCAGATTTCCGCCGACTACGCGGGGCGGGACCTGTTGCTGGTGGGAGTGCTCGGCGAGGCAGCCCTGTTCACTGCTGACCTGGTGCGTGCGCTCACCGTCCCTACCGGACTGGACTGGCTGGCGGTGGCCGCCCGCGCCTCCGGCCGGGGCCGCTCCGGGACGGTCCGGCTGACCAAGGATCTGGACGGCGACCCGGCCAGGCGCGACGTGCTGCTCGTAGAGGCCATCATGGACACCGGTCTCACTCTCGCCTGGCTCACCGCGCGGCTGGCTGAGCGGCAGCCCCGCTCGATCGCGACCTGCGTGCTGCTGCGAACGCCGGCGGCGCGGGCACGCGCGGACGCGCCCCGCTACGTCGGCTTCGACATCACCCACGAGATCGGCACGGTCGGCGGCTATGGCCTGGGACCGGCCGACCGGCACCGGGCGTTGCCGGAGATCCGCACCATGCCGGCGCCGGTGGCCTTGTCCCGGCGCTCCGTGAGTGAAATCGATGTCAGGCGGTGACCTCCACCTCCAGCGCCACCCGGCGGCACCACTCCAGCACTGACATGATCCAGTCCGTTGGCGATCGCGGGTCCAGAGAGCGCAACGTGATGAAGTCTCGGTAGACACCAATCGGTAGCAACGCCGGCTGGGTCGCCCGAACCCGTCGGTCCTGCCACTTCGCTTCGAGTCCGTACTCGCCGTGGTGCAGGGTCAGCGCATCGACCGCAGCACCGAACGCCGTCCGGGCGGCCAGCACTGCGGAGCCGAGGTCGCCAGACTCCACCATGCCCAGGGCGTCCTCCACCGCGGCATCGGCGTCGTTCAGGGCACGAACGGTGAGAATCGCACGGAACGCCGAGGCCTTCAGGCGCTGCCCGGCCTCGTGCAGCCAGGAAACACCACTGATCGGCAGGGCGGTGGCGAGCCGGCACAGAAACGCCACCTCGTACGGGGTGATCCGTCGACCCGTCGGGTCATCGGCCGAGAAGACGTCCCAGCCGGTCTTCTCGAACAGTTGCGACACCTGGCCTTCCGTCCAGTAGCGCAACTCCCAGCGGCGGTCGTCGAGGTGGGTGATCTGAGTGGGCACCACGCCGGGCGACAGGGCGACGGTGTTCATCCCGTTCGCCGGCCCGGTCCAGGGCTGGCTCAGGACGACGTAGACGTCGGCATCACTCCGCGCGTGTTGCCAACCGCGCGCCACCGAACCGCCGATGAACGACGCGGTGGCATCGGGCGGCACCAACCCCGGGGTGTCCAGAATGGCGGTCGTCCACTCAGACCGCGGCGCGCGAGCGATCATGCGCCCGTGCCCGTCTGCGTCTCGGCGTGACCCAGCAGGCCCAGGCCGGTCAGCTCGTGCAGTACCCCGAGAGTGTCAGCGAGCGCAGCGTCGGTCGCCACCTCATATTCTGCGGCTAGTCGGTGGGCGATCTCGGTGGCGTCGCGCCGCCCGTCGATCTGCTGCCAGATGAACGCCGCGGAATCAGAGAGTGAATACGACCGGTCGGCCCGGCTCAACAGGAAGTCTCCACCGATACGCCGGACCCGCACGTCGAGCAGGGCAGTCGGAACGGATGTCGGATACACGCCGGGAGACGGCACGGAAGATCACCTCGAATCGCGGATCGGCGTCCGCTTGCCAAATAGTCAGCATGTCGCATAGCACCGTTGCTGTCCATGTCAGCCACGTCACCAAGGCGAGGTTTCGGCGCCCACCGAATCCCTGGCGAATCACGCAACCCCTCGAATAGCATCATCGATGTCCCGCTCGGGACGTCGACGGTCCAACGATGGGGGTGACTGATGAAGAAGTACACCAAGCCCACGGTCAAGCCCGTTTCGCAGGCGACCGTACTGCGCGGCAACGCGTAAGAAAAGCCACCGTACCGGCGGATGCCGGTGCGGTGGCTTTTTGCGCCGGTCACCGGCGCACCACGGGGAACGTGTTTGAAAGGCGCAACATGTGTGGCATTGGAGCGGTGGCGCGGATCGACGGCGGCCATCTCGACGCCGGCGTCGATGGTCTGCTCGAGCGT
Source organism: Couchioplanes caeruleus (assembly GCF_003751945.1). Classification (NCBI taxonomy): domain Bacteria; kingdom Bacillati; phylum Actinomycetota; class Actinomycetes; order Micromonosporales; family Micromonosporaceae; genus Couchioplanes; species Couchioplanes caeruleus. The sequence continues at coordinate 3,890,215 of NZ_RJKL01000001.1, forward strand.
CTCGCCCAGGTCTTGGCGCACCGCGGCCCCGACGAGCGAGAGCTACTCCGCGAGGGCCCGGTGGGCCTGGCCTTCACCCGGCTGTCACTGACCGATCCGGACGGCGGCAGCCAGCCGCTGACCCTCGACGACGGCTCGCTGACCCTCATCGCCAACGGCGAGGTCTACAACCACCGGGAACTGGCCGCGAGCCTGCCCACCGGCACGAGAATGCGCACCGGATCGGACTGCGAAGTACTGCTGCACCTGTACCGGGAACGCGGCATCCGATTCCTGGACGACGTTCGCGGGATGTTCGCCGTCATCCTCTGGGACCGCCGCGCCGGTCGGCTCCTACTGGCCCGTGACCGATTCGGGATAAAGCCGCTCTACTTTCACAGGAACGCGTCCCGAATCATACTCTCCTCGGAGATGAAAGCGCTTTTCCTGGACGGCGAGACGCCGCGCCGATTCGATTGGGATACGGCTCTCACGACTCCCGCGTTGGCGGCGTCACCCACTTTCAGCGAAGCGCCGGTCACCACCTGGTTCGAGGACGTGAACGCGGTTCCGGCCGGCACCATCATGCGTATCGACCTCAACGGCGGGCATACTTCGGAGCACCCCTACTGGTCCTTTCCTGGCACCATTCGGGACATCCCGCGAACCGCCGACGACTTCGTCGAGCGATACCGAGCGCTTCTTGCCGACTCGGTCCGGGAATGCGCCACCGCCGACGCGGAGCTGGGCCTGTTCCTGTCCGGCGGCGTCGACTCGGCCGCGGTCGCCGCCCTCGCCGCCGCGCAGGACGTACCCCTGCACACCTTCACTGTGCTGTCCGCCGCCACCTACCGGAACCAGGACGCCGAATACGCCCACCGGGTCGCCGAGAAGCTCGGCCTGCCCAACCACCAGGTCCTGTTCGACGGCGAACACGTCCCGACCGCCGCCGAATGGAAACGGCTGCTCTGGCTGACCGAGACGCCGTTGTGCAGCCCGGAGATCTACTACAAGCACGAACTGCATCGCTACGCGAAAGTAGCCCGGCCGCACTTGCGCGGCATGCTGCTCGGCGCGGCCAGCGACGAATTCAACGGTGGGTACTCCGTCGACATGGCCGGAGGCGGCGACTGGCACGACTTCACCGTGCAGCTTGCCGCCATGACGCGTACCGGCCGGCTGCGCGACCGGCCCGACCTGGCGCCATGGTGGGCGCACGGCAACGCAGGACTGCTCACCGACGAAGCCGTCGCCGACCTCACCGGGGCTGCCCCCGGCGACCCGTACCACGAGTACCTCGCCGGGCAGTACCGCAAGATCCAGCAGTACAACGTGTGGCACGAGGACCGCAGCGCCGCGGGCAGCGGCATCGAGGCACGCGTACCCTTCCTCGACCACCGGCTGGTGGAACTGGCGGCGGCGGTCCCGCCCCACCTGCGCCCGCAACTGCTATGGGACAAGCAGATTCTCCGCCGAGGAGTGCGGGATCTGTTGCCTGAGGACGTGGCGGCGCGACCGAAGACACCGTTCTTCTACGGGCCGGGCCTGCCACACACGTACCGGATGCTCACGCGCATGCTGGAGCGGGACGGTGGCGCGCTGATCGACGAGGCACTGTCCGCCCCGGGGGCCGAGCGCTACCTGAACGCCGACGGGGTGCGTGATCGGCTCCGGCAGGCCGTCGCGGACCCCACGAGCTCCCAGATCGAGATGGCGCTGCGCGTGGTGAACCTCGGGCTGCTGGCCGCCATGGCCGTGGACCTGCCGCCCGCCACCAGAAGCACGCCCAGCGGGTCCGTCCGGCCGTCGCTGTCCGTCCAGGACTGGGCCGGGCAGCGCGCGAAGGTGGAACTGTCCGTGGGGTTGCGGCCGACGCTGGCGGCCGGCCTGGTGCCGCGGCTGGCCGACGGCGTCCTGCTCCTGACCCGGCCCGCCGAATCCGACCGCTGGTACCTCGCGGTCGACGGTGTCATCGAGTACGTTCTGGACGGCGACAACCCGACCTATCGAGATCTGCTCACCCGCGTCGACGGCCAGACCTCACTCGGCATGCTGCTCGACGACCTGGATGTCACCCTCGACGACCTGCGGCCGGTGCTGACCGATCTGACCGACCAGGGCCTGCTCGAACTGCCCGGGGCATACCCAGCATGAGTGCCGGCAAGAGTACGACGCAGGCGCGCCTCGGTGCGGCGAGGGTGGCCACGAAGGAGTATCGCAGTCGCTTCGGTAGTTGGGAGCGCCGGGCGAGCGTACGCACCAAGCCTCGCCGGGTGGTGACCGGCGACGGTCCTGCCCACCTGTACTTCCCGCCCGAGCTCGTGCCGGCGGTCAGCCATCCGCTCGTCACCTCTCGCGGTCCGGGGGCCGTACGACAGCTTCTGCTGTCCCGCCTTTACCAGTACCTGGACTTCACCATCCAGCTCGAGGCCGCGGCGGTCATCCCCGTCACGCTGGACATCAGTCTCAACCGGTCGGGACTGGCGCTGCCCCGCGACATGCAACGCGACGCCTTCAAGATCACGACAGACGAGGCCTGGCACGCCCAGTTCTCCGACGATCTGATGACACAGATCGCCCACGACACGGGCATCCCAGTACGCCTACCTCATCGGCCGTACTTCCTGGACCGGCTCGCCCGGATCCGTGCCGCCGCCGCGTCCGAGGTACGCGGCTGTACCGATCTCGCGTTCGCGGTCGTCAGCGAGACCCTGATCTCCGCGCTGCTGGCCGACCTGCCCAAGGACCGGCGACTGCCGCCCTCCGTGCGGGATCTGGTCGCCGACCACGCCGAGGACGAAGGGCGACATCATGCGTACTTCCGGTCGGTCCTGCAAGCGTTCTGGCCCAGCCTGGACGTGCGGCAGCAGCGCACCCTCGGCCCGATGTTCCCGGAGCTGATGGAGGTCTTCCTGGAACCGGATCCACTGGGACTGGCCTACGCCCTGTCCGATATCGGCCTCGATACGCCGCAGGTGGAACAAGTGCTGGCGGAGAGCTATCCGGAGGGCGTCGTGCGCGCGCAGATCGCGGACGCCGCCGCCACCACCGTCCGATATCTGTGGGACGTCGGCGCGCTCGCGGACCCCGCGACGCGGGAAGCCTTCCACGCGGCCGGCCTGATCGTGGAAGCGGGCTGATTTCCGACAAACTCTGACAAGCGGGTGAGCCGGCCGAGTCCGTACGGAACATCGACGGCCGCTCCTATTCCCTGAATCCTGCAATCCCGTTCCTCGGTGCCCTGCCGCGCCGGGGCTGAACTGCTATCCAACGGAGTGACTTTGAATGCGAATTCCGCCGTCGACGGTTTTCCGACACCGGTGATCGGCCGAACGCTGCGCCGGGCCTGCGGGATGCTGTGCCTCGACATCGACGGCACCATAGCCGACAAGGACGGCATCGTCTCGGACGGCGTCGTCGAAGGGATCCGCTCGCTTGATCGAGCCGGAGTGCACATCGTCCTGGCCACCGGCCGTTCGGTCGTGGCCACCATTCCGGTCTTCGAGGCGATCGGTATCGCCGGATATGCGGTGTGCTCCAACGGATCGCTGACGGCCTGGATCGACGGCATGTCGGCGGAGTCCTTCCGCATCGTCGATTCGGTCACGTTCAACCCGGCCGAGGTGCTCGACGCGGTCTGTGTCGGGCTTCCCGGCGTGAAGGTGGCACTGGAGGGTGCGTGGCTCGGCTTCCGGGTCAACGCTAGCTTCCCGGCCGGCGAGCTCATGGGGCAGCAGCACATGCACCACTGGGAAGAGCTTCGCGGCCATCAGGCCACCAGGGTGACGCTGCGGCATCCCGATCGGACCGCTCGGGAACTGATGGCGGAACTCGAGCGGATGGGAATCAAGGGTGCCGCCTACGACGTCGAAGGGCGTTCGTGGGTCGACATCACGCCGCCCGGTGTGTCCAAGGCGTCCGCCCTCGAGAAGATCCGGATGAAGTTGGGCGTCGCGGCCGACGCCACCGTCGCCTGCGGCGACCAGGTCAACGACCTCGAGATGTTCTCCTGGGCGTCGTATTCCGCGGCCATGGGAAACGCTCCGGAAGACGTGAAGGGGAAGGCAGATCGCGTCGTCGGTGACGTCAGAGCTGACGGCATCCTGATGCTCTTCGATGCCATCGCGCCCGAACGGGTACGCGATGCCTGAACGCTGAGACCGTTGCCGCGGCGTCTGCCGCTGCTCGGTGAAACGATTCCAAAGGGCCATGGGGGGTCTTTCATGCTCGCTCCGTCGAAGCGTGATACGCGCTTTGCTGTCGTCTCCGGCCAATCCGTGACAGGTATGATCGCCGCCGCCACTCTGGCGGCGTACGGCTATTCCGTTCTCGCAATCGAGCGCCGCAAGGAGTTCTCCCGGAATATCCAGTGGGCCGGCCGCCAGAGTTTCATCAACCAGTTGTCCTTCCTTAACCGAGATCTCGCCGACGAATTCCTCCGGAAGACCTGCGGACCCATCTCGCTGGGCTCCACCAGGGTGGATGTCGACGGCATCCGCGTCACCAAACAGAAGCCGCTGCCCGCGTACGGCGATCCGTGGATCATCCCGGACTCCGCATACGACATGCTGGAGGAGCCCGCATGCTTTCTCGTCGGCGCGCGCCGGATCGAGATGCTGCTGCGGCGCTACCTCGACGGGTTGCCGAACGTGACGACCGTCCGAGGCGAGGTGCTGAACCTCATGGGGCCCGATGCGGCGGGCCGCTTCTCCCTGCCGGAGATCGGCAAGCCGAGCCTGATCGTGGTGGCCGAGGGCGCGAGTAGCCGTACCGCTTCGCGGCTCGGTCTGGAGTCGGCTCCCACATCACCGGCAAGGCTGCAGATCGCGGGCCAGATCGGACTCGGCGGCGACGGTTCGATGGTGAAACAGCTCCACCGTGAGGAAGCCGACGTGTCCGAGGTCGGCACCATCTCGCAGCGGGGGCTGGGGCGCACCTGGGTTGTCGGCGACGTCGGGCCGGCGGCCGGAGTACGGACCGGTGAGGACGGCACCACGGAATTCGATGCTCGCATGACGCCGTCGTCGGTTGCCGCGATGTCGAAGGAAACCCTCGCCCGTAAGGCGTCGGTAGCGTTGGACGTCCCCGTCTCCCGGATCATGAGCGCAGGAGTCGAGGGGCCGACAACTTCACTGCCGCATCCGAGGTTCTTCTCGCTGCAGCAGCGCCTGATGCCGAAAGCCTATGCCGGCACCAATCTCGTCCTGATGGGAGACACCGTCGGCACCGGCCACTGGAACGAAGGCGGTGGCATGCAGGTCGGTGCGATCTGCCATGTCGAGCGACTGAAGACCCTGCTGCGTGAAATCGATGGCGGCGAGGCGACAGAGGCCGCCGTCCAGCGCTATTCCTCGGCGGTTCTCGACGACTCCCAAGCATGGGGCGAGAAGGGAATCACCAGCTTCCACCCGCTGGACGATGCGGACACCGTGCTCGCCGCCTATCGCGCAGGAGTCGGTGCCTTCCGGCGCGGTGAGACCGACTCGCCACTGACCGAGATCCAGTCGAGCATCCGGGACGGCGTCTGTGCCGCTGCGTCTCCGGCAGGCCTTCTGGAGCGGTGCATCTCAGCATGAGCTCCGGAAGGCTGCCGTACGGCCCGAAAGCAAGCCACCACAACTTCCACGGAGAGCTGAACAAGTGAGTGAGAATCCGGCGTCATTGCGTGCTCCCGGCCTCAGCCTGCTGCACACATCCGCACGGCTACCGGCAGACCTCCTGACGCGAGAAGCCTGGGCCAGCCTGGCCGCGGCGGACGTGGTGCAGGCTCGCCGTCCGGGTGAGCCGGTGGTGAGTGCCGTGATCGCGGCAGGCCTGCACGTCGAGGTACAGGACGTCGCGATGCCGGCCGAAGGTTTGGCCGGCACGCTCCTGGATCTGGCATCGGAGCGGGCGGTGATCTGGTTGGTCTCCAGGGATGGTGACCCGGACCTGACCAAGGCGCTCGCGGATGAGTCGACTCGGCGGGCTCAGGCACCATCGGTGCGCAGCATCCGGGGTTCCTGGGACCCGGCCGGGGCCGGATTCCTCGACCTGGTGTGGGCCATGGACCGCTTGCGTTCTCCCGGAGGATGCCCTTGGGACGGCGCGCAGACCCAGCGCAGTCTGGTGCCGTATCTGATCGAGGAGACGTACGAGGCGGTCGAGGCGCTGGAGACCGACGCCCGCGACGACATCGTCGAAGAACTGGGCGACGTCCTCATGCAGGTCGTCTTCCTGGCCAGAATCGGTGCGGAGCGAGCCGACGATCCATTCGATATCGACGATGTCTGTGCTGCTATCGTCACGAAGCTCGTGGGACGGCAGCCAGGTGTCTTCAAGAACGACGAAGCACGCCGTTCCGGCGACCCGGTACAGGGTTGGGAAAGCGCGAAGGCGGCAGAGAAGCCCGCTCGGTCGTCCCCATTGGACGGCATACCGGCTGCGATGCCGACACTGGAGCGGGCGGTCAAGATACTCGACCGGCTGCGTCGGGCGGAAGCGGATGCCGATCTCGCTGAGTTGTTAGCCACGCCGATCGGCGCGAGCGGAACCCCGACGATCGGCAATCGGCTTCTGGCCGAGGTCTACAAGGCGCGTGAGGTGGGCGTGGATCCGGCGTCCGAGTTGCGGGACGCGCTCCGGCATCTGGAGAGGCGCGTCGTGTCTGGACGGTGACCGCGTCCCGGGAACGCATCCGGGCAACGACTGCACCGCGCGATACGAATCGACCGTGGCTCTGGGCTGGATCCGGACCACAGCACAAGAGGAAGGCTTTCGGATGAGGACGCAGAGGTCGGCGACAGCCCGCATGCCGCTGGCGGTTTATACCCTGACTCTCGGGATCTTCTGCATCGGTACCTCGGAGTTCATGTTCGTCGGCCTACTCCCCCAGTTGGCGTCCTCCCTTCAGGTTTCCATCTCCGCGGCGGGCTATCTGGTCAGCCTCTTCGCCATCGGAATGGTGATCGGTTCGCCGTTGATGGCCGTGGTCACGCTCAAGATTCCTCGCAAGAGGACGCTCCTGGCGGCCTGCGCAGTCTTCGCTGCGGCTCACGCCGCGGTGTTGTTCATCGACAACTATCCCGCGATCGTTGCGCTGCGCATCATCGCCGCCCTCGCTTGCGCGACGTACTGGGCGATCGGTGCGGTACTTGCGGTCGAGAATGCCCCGGCCGGCCGCACAGCCGAGGCGCTTGCCATGCTCATCGGCGGGCTCACCCTTGCCAACGTCATCGGTGTACCGATCGGCACCTGGATCGGCGGCCCGCTGGGCTGGCGGGCGTCCTTCTTCGCCGTGGCCGCATGTACGGTCGTCTGCGCGCTGGCGATCAAAGTGCTGGTCGTGGACGAGGCGCCGAAGAATGACGTACCGCTCAAAAGCCTTGTCAAGACCGAAAGCGCGGCTTTCAAGAATCCTGCAGTCTGGCTCGCCCTCGCCACCACTGCGTTGTCGCAGGCCGGGATCTTCTGCGCGTTCACCTACCTGGTCCCCGTGCTTCTGGAGGTCTCCGGCATCCCGGAATCGCTGATCCCCGCCGTGCTTCTCGCATTCGGGCTCGGGTCGTTGCTCGGCGTCATGGTGGGCGGCCGGTTAGCCGACAACGACCCGAAGGCCACGCTGCTGGGCGGGCTCACCTGCCTCGCCGTGGTCGTTCTGCTGCTCATCCTCGTCGCGAGGCAGCCGGTTGGTGAGGCGGTCGCGGTGTTCGCGTTCGGCGCGGCGGCGTTCTCGATCGGAGGTGCGCTGAACGCCCGGGTCTTCCACCTCGCTTCGGGAGCCCCGACCTTGGCCGCGGCCGTGAACGTCTCGGCGTTCAACATCGGGAACACGCTGGGGCCGGCACTCGGCGGTGCGCTGCTCAGTCGCGGCTGGGGCTGGTCCGCTCCGCTATGGGCGGCCCTCGGACTGGTGATCGCCACCATCGGCGTCGCCTTGTGGGCCCACAAGGCCGCGGATTCGAGAACCCTGGCTGCCAAGGCTGACCGTACGGGGTGAAGATCCAGCCGGCCGCTCGGGAACGACCTCGTCGTCGAGGCGGATGAACCCCGTGTTCTCCGGAACCAGCCAGACGCCGAAATGGACCTTCCTGCCGCGGTTGCGGTAGCGGGCAAGGGTACGGATCGGTTCCTTGCCACGGGCGAGCGTGTCCGGATCGACCAGAGTGACCGCGCAGCGGTAGCAGGGAGCCGATACGCGAAAGCTTACGGTGCCCACAGTGACCCTGTCCCAGTGGTCTTCGACGAACGGCTCGAAGCCGGCTACGACGATGTTGGGCCGGAATCGCATCACGTCAAGCCGCGCGGGTGTCGAACCCGAACCGGCTTCCTGCGGTGCGCCGGCCGCGATCCACCGATCGAGTTGGTCCAAGGACTCGGCAGAGGTCAGCAGCAGGGGAGCGGCGTGAGCCAGGCTGACGATGTCACCGTCGCGGCCACCGTCCTCGGCCACCATGGGTTTGCGAGAAGGATCGTCCTGCCACACCACCTTGGCGGGACGCCCGAGAGTATCGGCTAGCCAATCGTCGACGGCCGGGTCGGTGACCACGGCAACGTCCAGGCCCTCGGAACCGGCCTCGATGCGCGAGGCGTTCGGTCCCAGCGGCGGCACCCGGACCGGCGATCTTGCCGGCGCGGCCAGCACCAGCCCGCCGTCGGCCTGGACGTGTGGGGTGATCGTCATGATCGCGGGACAGCCGACCACACCGAGCAGGCGGTGCTGGTCGTCGACGATTGCCCACCGCCGATCGCCGGCGAGCCCCCAGGGCTCGACCGCCGCCGCCGACAAGGCCGATCCCCGCGCCGCCTTCACCGGATAGGTCAGAATCCGGTCCAGTCGTCCTGCCATGGAACCACCTTCTCCCCCTACCAGGGGCTGATCATGGCCTAGGCGCGTGGCCGCATTCAAGCTCAGCATGGTGATGACCCGAACGCGATTTGTCAGGGGCGATGCGCGCTCGCATAGACAAACGCGAGGCACTGACCGGCATTTCGACTGGTCAGGGCCTCGCACCCGGAGCACTGTGGGCACACCTGACGGCGGATGATCGGTCCCTTCCACCCCGGTACACCAGGAACCGTCCATGCGCATCCCGACAGACGCTGGTCGCGATGCGGTGGAGCCAACCACTGCGGACGGTCTCGGCCCGATCGACGACGCCAAGTACCCGATCCTGATCGTCCACGCGCTCAACCAGTTCGATCACAGCGCACACGATCGCAGGACCCACTGTCTCCCCGTAGGCGCGGGCCCGGGGAGCACCAGGCGGCGCGCGAGTCCTGCGGATGCCTCGCCGACGTGCTCGACGACCTCTTGCCTGACGGCTGCGAGAAGGCTGTCGCGCTGACGAAGGTCGAAGAGGTGATGTGCCGAGCAAACGCTGCCGCCGCGCGGCAGTCCTAGCGCGGATCTTGGCAATCACGCGCTTGCACAGTTCCTTGAGCAGGTCGTAGGCGACATTGCCGAGCACGCCGCCCAAGAGGGCGAGCCCGACCCAGGTCGCGACCGCGCTACTCAATCTTCGGCATGAAGAAATCCTTCCGCAGACTCCGCGGTTCGAAGTCGTTGAAAAACGTCCCTGTGTCAGGGCCGCTCATCACCGGCTTCGCATCTCATGGGCCTCCGTCCACAAGGGTAAGCCCGATGCACAAGAAGCCACGCCCGAAAGGACGATCGATGGCGTCGCGGCACGATGCACGCACCGAAGCCCGATGAGCAGCGCCGCCACTGGCCGCGTCTTACCCGCGAGGATGGGTCATAGGTAGCGCCCGGGTGGCTCTCCGACCACTTCGAGACGCGCCCTAGTACTGCAACGGCACTCAGCAGGCGAAACGAGTTCATGATCGGGTCGTTGGTCATGGTGTGACGAATGTCGATGTTGCGGTGTGGTCGGCGGAATTGGATCGGTTGCATGCCCGGATCGCGGGCCGGTTCACGCGTGCGGAGCCGCGGCGGCGGGCCCGGCAGTACCTGTGCGGGCTGGTCGCGGGCCTGGATCGGACCAATGGTTGGACCCTGGCGGAGCAGGCCGGCGATGTGTCGCCGGACGGAATGCAACGCCTGTTGCGGTGGGCGGACTGGGACGTCGACACAGTCCGTGACGACGTGCGGGACTACGTGGTCGAGCACCTCGGCGACCCGCAGAGTGTACTGATCATTGACGACACCGGCTTTCTGAAGAAGGGCGTGAAGTCCGCCGGCGTGGCCCGTCAGTACTCGGGAACGGCCGGCAGGGTCGAGAACTGCCAGGTCGGGGTGTTCCTGGCTTACCGCTCGTGCAAGGGTCACGCGTTGATCGACCGGCAGTTGTATCTGCCGCAGGCCTGGACCGACGACCGTGAACGCTGTCGGGCTGCGGGGATCCCGGACGAGGTCGGCTTCGCCACCAAGGTCGAGATGGCCCGCACCATGCTCGGCCGGGCGTTCGCCGCGGGGATCGCACCCGGGTGGGTGACGATGGACGAGGCCTACGGGCAGTCGAAGTCGCTGCGGGTGTGGATGGAAGAGCACGACCAGGCGCATGTGGTCGCCACCCGCCGCAACGATGACGTGGTCACCACCAGCATGGGCTTCGCCCGCGTCGACAACCTGATCGCCGCGCTGCCGGGCCGGGCCTGGTCGAGGATCTCGGCCGGGCCCGGCGCTCACGGACCCCGCGAATACCACTGGGCGCGGACGCCGATCCGGGTGTTCTGGCGGCCGGGTCGCGGGCACTGGCTGCTCGCTCGCCGCAACATCAGCACGGGCGAGCTGGCCTACTACGTCTGCTACGGACCTCGCCAGACCCGGCTGATGGACCTGGCCCGCGTAGCCGGCAGCCGCTGGGCCGTGGAGGAATGCTTCCAGCAAGCCAAAAACGGTGCCGGTCTCGACGAGTATCAGGTCCGTGACTGGCGGGCCTGGTATGCCCACATCACCTTGTCGATGGCCGCGCACGCTTGGCTCGTCGTCGCGAAAACCCTTACCGCAAAGGGGGAACCTGCACCGGCGAGCACATGATGATCGGTTTCACCGTACCCGAGATCAGGCGCCTGATCGCCGCACTGGTCGTCCGCTCCCACCAGCACAGACACCACGTCTGGTGGTGGTCACGATGGCGCCGCACACGCCAATACCAGGCACGGCTATGCCACTACCGACGACGCGGCTATCCACTCACCTAACTGCCGTTGCAGTACTAGTCGTCACGAATGATCGCTGACCCTGCGCAGACGCGGCTGCCCACTGATCAAGGTTGCCGCCAATCGTCAGCGGTCGGCATGAGTTTTCGGGGGTGAACGGGCGGCATGGGGCGAACGATCGGGTTACCGCCACGGCGAACCGCAATCCGGCCAGGCCCCGTCGTAGCTATTGGCAATACCCTGATGAGGCCTGGCGTTGCAACGCGGTCAGCGCCGCCGGGCGTGACCGGGCGGCGCTGTCCGCGCGGGACGGACGTATGTTGTTCAGTCCAGGTTGGCGAATGCTTCGACGTGTCGGGTCTTGCCCGCGACGATGAGGATGTCACCGGCGTAGACGGTGGTGTCGGCGGTGGTGTAGGTGAATTCCTCGCCCGGGCGTTTGATCGACACGACCGTCACGCCGTACTTCGCGCGGAGCGCCGCGTCCGCGAGCGTCCGATCGGTGACCTGTTTCGGCGCGCGGGTCTTGACCAGGGCGTAGTCGTCCTCGAACTCCATGAAGTCCAGGACATGCCCGGTGACCAGGTGCGCGACGCGCTCGCCCATTTCGTGCTCGGGCAGCACCACATGATGCGCGCCGACGCGGCGCAGAATGGTGGCGTGCTGCCGGCTGATCGCCTTGGCCCAGATGTTCGGAATGCCAAAGTCGACGAGCAGCGAGGTGGTCATGACGCTGACCTCGATGAAGGTGCCGACCGCGACCACCGCATGGGTCATCTCGTGCACGCCGAGCTGACGTAACGCTTCCTCATCGGTCGTGTTCACGACCGCCGTGTGGGTCAGCTGGTCGGCGTAGGTCTGTACCATCTGCGGGTCCGAGTCGACGCCGACCACCTCCCAGTCCTGGCGCATCAACTCCAGGGCCAGAGAACTGCCGAAGCGACCCAGGCCGAGCACCGCGATGCGGTTGTCGTTCGGTTTCTTAGCCAACGATGGGTCGCTCCTCCGGTAGTTCGTAGCGGCGGGTGCGCTCCCGCAACGCCAGCGCTGTGGCCGCGGTAACCGGCCCGAGCCGGCCGATGAACATCAGCAAGATCAGGATGACATGCCCGGCGGTGCCGACCTGGGCGGTAATGCCGGTAGACATGCCGACGGTGGCGAACGCCGAGGTTACCTCGAACAGCACCTGATCGAGGGTGAACGGCGTCAACACCAGCAGGGCCATGGTGGCGGAGACCACGGCCGCGACGCTGAGCAGGGCGATGGTCAACGCCTGCCGTTGCACCCCGGCCGGCAACCGCCGACCCAGGGCGTGCACGCTCGGCTCACCCCGGATCTCGGCGAGGATGACGAATCCCAGCAGGGCGAACGTGGTGACCTTGATGCCGCCGGCGGTGCCGGCGCTACCGGCGCCGATGAACATCAACGCGTCGTTGATCAACAGGGTGCCGTCGTGGAGCTGGGCCAGGTCGACGCTGTTGAACCCGGCCGTACGCGGCATCACCGCCGTGACGAATCCGGCCAGCAGCTTGCCCCAGACGCCCAGCGGCCCCAGCGTGGCGGGGTTCGTCCACTCGCCGGCTGTGATCGCCACCCACCCGCCGAGGAGCAGGGTCACCGTCATCCCGATGGTGATCTTGGTGTGGACCGACCACTTGCGCGGCGTGCGGAGTTCACGGCGCAGCTCGAAGATGACGGGGAAGCCGAGTCCGCCGATGATGATGGCCGCGCAGATCGGCAGGCAGATCAGTGGATCGTTCACGAACTGCATCAGCGAGTCGCGGTAGAGCCCGAATCCGGCGTTGTTGAACGCCGAGATCGAGTGGAACACCCCCAGATAGATCGCCCTGCTCGCGTGGTGGCCGTAGCCGTCCGCGAACCTCCACGCCAACATTGCGGCGACGGTGACCTCGACCATCACGCTGATCCGCAGCACTCCCAGCACGACCCGGCGAACCCCACCGACTCCCATCGTCTTGGTCTCGGCTTGCGTGCCCAGCTGTAGCCGCATGCGTAGCCGCCGTGCGACCAACAGGCCCAGCAGCGATGCCAACGTCATGATTCCGAACCCGCCGATCTGGATCAGGCCGAGGATCGCCACCTCGCCGAATCCGGACCAGTACGAGCCGGTGTCCTCGATGACCAGACCGGTCACACAGACCGCCGACGTGGCAGTGAACAACGCCGTCAACACCGGGGCACGCTGGCCGGACTCGGTGGCGATCGGCAGGGAAAGCAGTCCCGTGCCCAGCAGCACCGCCGCGCCGAAGCCCACCACCACCAGCCGCGCCGGATGCCGCACCACCTGCGACACCGCCGCTGCTACCGCCACCGGCGGCCGCCACCGCCGCACCCCCGCCCACGCAGCGACGACCTGGCGGCGCAGGTAGGGCACCGCGCGATCTCGGATCCACCGCCACGGCGACGGCTTGGCCGAGGGCCTCGCTCGACTCACCGGACTCCACCCCAACAGGGCGACGCCGGCGACCCAGGCAAGCAGCATGCCCATTACCAGCACCAGTGCCAACAGCGTCTGCTCCACAGTCGAACCCATCAGCAGTTGATCCTTGTCCTTCCCGCGCTGCGGCGGGACCTCGTGTCGTCAACATCGGCCGGTGAACCGTGGGCCGGGTGCCGCCTGAGGCGGTCACGGTGAAGTCGTACACGCAGCCGCGGCTGGGGCTGGTGCCCGACGAGTGTCGGCGGCGCCCGGCGGCGGTTCTCAGGAACCGTCACGCCGTGTTGCACCGGGAGCGCGGTCAGGAGCCGACGTGGATGCCTGGGCGGCAGTGCGGGTCGGGTTCGTGTCTGCGGATGATTTCTCTGGTGACGGGTGCGGTGTCGCCGCGGCCGAGGAGGAAGTAGCGGATCATGTGGACGAGAGGGCTGCCTTCGGCCCAGGCGAAGTAGCAGTGCGGCCGGACTCCGGTGGTGTCGCGCAGGGCGAGCAGGATCGCGGCGATGGCGTTCGGTGCCGCGGGCGCCTCGGCGCGCAGCACCCGATGTCCGTCGACCTCGATTCCGCGCACGGCGAGGGTGTTGCTGAACTCGGACGGATCGACGACGTCGATCTCAAGAAAGATGACGTCGGCGGGGCCGGGCACGGGGTTGTCGCCGCGCTGTTCGCGCTCCTTGAGCCGGTACTCGGTGGCGTCGCCGGCCTGGCGGCGGTTGGCGATGAGGTTGATCTCCCCGTCGTGGGCGATCGTGTCGGTGACGAATCGGCGCGCGGCGTCGTCGAGCTCGATGTGGTCGGCGCGGAGCTCGGTGGTGCGCGCCACGCGGGAGATCAGCGAGACGGTGATGATCCCGGCGATGAACATGCCGGAGATGGAGATGCCGTCCGGCTTCTTGATGATGTTCTCGACCAGGGCGTACAGCAGCACCGCGGTGAGCAGCCCGAAACCGACCACGGCGATGCGGCGCCGGTGGCGGTGCGCCCAGATGGTGACGGCGAAGGCGCCGGAGACCATCATGGCCAGGATGCCGGTGGCGTACGCGCCGGCCTGGGCGTTGACGTCGGCGCCGAACGCGACCGTGATGATCACGCTGATCGCCGTGTAGACCAGCACGACCGGTCGTACGGCCCGGCCCCATTCCGGCGCCATGCCGTAGCTGGGTAGGTAGCGGGGCACGATGTTGATCAGACCGGCCATGGCGGAGGCGCCGGCGAACCACAGGATCAGGATGGTGGAGATGTCGTAAGCGGTGCCGATCGCCTCGCCGAGATGCTCGTGCGCCAGCCAGGCCAGGGCCCGACCGTTGGCCTCACCGCCCGGCGCGAACTCCTCCGCCGGGATGAGCAGGGTGGTGACGAAACTGGCCGACAGCAGGTATCCGCTCATGATGACCGCGGCGGCGGTCAGCAGCTTGTGACTGTTGCGAATGCGGGCGCGCAGCCGCTGCTCGGCGGTGGCGCCGTCGGCGGCGACCAGCGGCATCATGCTCACCCCGGTCTCGAAGCCGGACAGACCGAGTACCAGCAGCGGGAACGCCAACACCGCCGGTCCGAGCAGGCCGCCGATACCGCCGCCGCCGCCGACCTGGCCCAGCGCGTCGACCCACGTCGCCCACGCCCCCGGCGTGGTGATCACTTCGGCGACGCCGACACCGATGATCACGGTGTTGAGGCCGAGGAAGACCGCCACGAGGGGGATGGCGACGCTGACCGCCTCGCTGAAGCCGAGCAGGAACACGCCGCCCAGGACCAGCAGCAGCACCACCGTGAGGGCGACCTCGTGGCCGTGCAGGAAGCCCGGCAGGTAGGGGTTCTCCACCACGTGCACGCCGGCGTCGGCGGCGGACAGGGTGATCGTGATGATCCAGGAGGTGGCGACGAAGCCGAGCAGGACCAGCACGAACAGCTTGCCCCGCCAGAACGGCAGCAGCTTCTCCAGCATCGCCACCGATCCGGCGCCGTGCGGGCTCTCCCGGGCCACCCGCCGGTACATGGGCAGCACCCCGAACAGGGTCAACGCGACGATCAGCAGCGTCGCCAATGGCGACACCGCGCCGGCCGCGGCGACGGCGATCGCCGGTACGTAGGCCAGGCTGGAGAAGTAGTCCACCCCGGTCAGGCACATGACCTTCCACCAGGCGTGGTGCTCGCCGTGCGCCTCCGCGGCGGCCGGCCCGACCGGCTGCACCCGGTGGCGCAGCAGCCACCCGGTCAGCCTCCGGGTGGGAAGCGGTGCCCGGGCCGCAGAGTCCACCACCGCGGGCACGACGAAATCGTCAGCCGCCCGCACCGTGTCGGTGTTCCCGCCGGCGTGCTCGGCGTCCATCAAGATCTTCCCGTCCCCGTCCGTCATGCCGACGGTGCTCGTGCCACGGCCGCGTGGCTACCGCGCTGCCAGCCCTGCCAGGCCGGGACAATTCTCGGCGCCTTGGCGCCTTTCCGCCCAAGCGTTGGGCGTAGAAATCGCGTGAAAATCCAGGCCACCCGCTAGGTACTGCGTATCGGGTGGTACCTGCAGGCCGACGCGGGACCGGCCAGCCGGGAGATCATCAAGGAACTGGCCGGGTGCTGGGCTCTTTCGGCGAGGCGGGCATGAACGTCCCGGAACTCAACATCGCCCTGGACCGGCGCACGCGGTCGGCGGGTGACCGTACCGTGAGTGCAAGGGACGCGGGCGGGCGGCAGACAGGAGGGCAATGTGATGCGTGGACAGCTGCGCCTGTACCTCGGCGCTGCTCCGGGTGTGGGCAAGACCTACTGCACCGCTGGATCGTCGGCGAGCCGGAGAACGTCCTAGCCCTGAGCTTGCCCGTCAGCGCACCCGCCGAGCACCTCCCCGGAGCCGCGACATGACCCGCATCCTCGTCGTCGACGACGAGCCCCAGATCCTGCGTGCCCTGCGGATCAACCTGCACGCCCGGCAGTACGGGGTCGTCACCGCCGCCGACGGCGCCGAAGCCTGCACGCCGCGGCCACCCACCACCCCGACCTCGTCGTGCTCGACCCCGACGGAGAGCGGACTTGCATGCGTGACGGCGGACCGCAGCCGATCATCTGTCGCGTAGGTGACAGTGCGTTTCCCTGCGCGGGTGCGGCGACCCGACCACCCACCTTCTCGCCCAGGGTGTCGCCCTCACCGTTCGTGGCGTCCACTGCCGCCTCGCTCGGCTGCTCGGACAGACTGAACCAACTCCGCGGTAGACGAGCAACCACCAACCCCGGACACAGCGATCATGGGCGGGATGACGCCGGCAGACGGCGGGCCGACGCCCCGTCGGGGACATGCCGAACCTGATCGCCCACAGGCGTTATCGGGGGGCGATTCAAACCGGCGCTGACCTGCGCAAACGTCGCGACCGAGTGATCTCCACTTGCCACCGCCGGTCAACCGTTGGCAGTGGTTTTCGGGGGTAAACGGGGGTTCCCCGGGCGGCGCATCGCCGCGCAACGAGCGGCGGTAAGCGCTGCCGATAAGCGATCTCGCCGCCCCCGGAGGCCATCGCGCAGGGGCCGGCTGCTATCCCGACGCCCGTCTGCGGCCCGCGCTCTGCCGAGGCACCGAACAGAGTGCTGCGCCTGGCGAGGCCCGCGACGACTTCCACGCCGTCCGCTCCCGTACGCAGCAGGTGCGGGTCACTCTTTCGGGAAGGTTGGTGTTGGGGTCGGCAGCGGTGAGCCGGGGTGGCGGAGGCTACCGGGGGTAAGGTGGGGGCAGATCTGCCATAGATGCGGGTGGTGCTGTTTCGGTGGGATGCCGGCTCTTGTGATGCCGGGTTCGAATTCGTGCGGTTGCCCCGGGCAGGGTCGGAGGTCTCCGTCATGGTGACCGATCGGTGTATGCACAACAGCCGGGCTGGCCGTGGTCGTGGTGGATAGCGATGGCCGACGGCCCCGGGTGGACCGGCTGGTGGCGGCCCACGGCCCGGACGTGGACGTGTTGTGTCGGGCGTGTGTCGCGCACTTCCCCGACATCCAGGGTGTGAGTGTGGCGGTGATGACCGGCACAGCGCAGCAGGTGCGCTATGCCAGTGACCTGGTCAGCGAGCGGGTGGAGAACCTGCAGCTGCTGCTCGGTGAGGGCCCGTGCCGGGATGCCTTCGACACGGGTGGCCCGGTGCTGGCCGAAGATCTACAGGCAGCGGCGTGGCGTGAGCGGTGGCCTGCGTTCGCCGGGGCGGCGCTGCAGGCCGGGGCGCGCGCGGTGTTCGCGCTGCCCTTGCGCGCCGGCACGCTGGGAGTCGGGGTGCTGGATCTGTACCGCGACAGCCCGGGCGCCCTGACCGGCCAGGAATTGGCGGACGCGTTGGACTTCGCCGACGCGGTCACCGATCTGCTGTTGGCCGAGGCCCTACCCAACGGTGACCGCAGTGGCGACTACGGCGGCGGTGGCGGGAGTTACCTGGCGCAGCGGGCGGTGGTGCACCAGGCCACCGGCATGGTCAGCGCCCAGCTCGAGGTGGGAGTCGAGGAAGCGTTCGCGCGGCTGCGCGCGTACGCGTTCGCCGCGGAGCGCGAGTTGGACGCGGTGGCAGCTGAGGTGGTGGCCCGTCGGCTGCGCTTCGATCAACTTGACGGTGAGCCGGGCCGCGGTGCCGGTGACAGAGATGGTGCGAGGTGAATATGTCGCGGGAGCAGGCGGTTGCCGAGGCGTTCCTGGAGTTGTCCGACACACTGGTCGCCGACATCGACGTGGTGGAGTTCGTGCGCCTGCTCACCGGGCGGTGCACGCAGCTGCTGGATGTGCATCTGGCCGGGGTGATGGTGGCCGACCAGCACGGGGTGCTGCGGTTGACGGCGGCGTCGTCGGAGTACGGCCGGCTGCTGGAGCTGTTCGAGATCGAAGTGGCACCGTGCGCGGACTGCTTCGCCACCGGCGAGCTGGTGGCCGTCCTGGACCTGGACCCGGACAGGGCCGGCGGGCGCTGGCCGCAGTTCGCCCGGCAGGCCCACGCCGCCGGATTCCGCTCGATGTACGCGCTACCGATGCGCCTGCGCGGCGAGGTCATCGGCGTGCTCGCGCTGCTCCGCGAGCAGGCCGGTGCGCTGAGTGGCGACGACATCCGGCTGGGGCAGGCGCTGGCCAACGTGACCACGGTCGGCCTGCTGCAGCATCGCACGCTGGCGCAACGGCGGGTCCTCGGCGAACAGCTGCGACACGTGTTGAACAGCAGAGTGCTCATCGAGCGCGCCAAGGGGCTCGTCGCCGAACGCCTGGACATCGACATCGACACCGCTCTGGACGAGCTGCTGCGGCACAGCGCACGCGTCGGCCAGCCGCTGGGCGAGATCGCCCACGCCGTCCTGGACGGCGATCCCGCCAACGAACGCGCCGATGTCGATACGATCACCGATCCGGTACTGCTGGTCCGGCGCTTCGACCGCGGCACCCTCGCCGCGCTTCGCGCCGTGGTGAGCCGCCGGCTGACCGCCGCCGGCCTGCCCGAACACGTGCGGTACAAGCTTGTGCTGGCCTTGCATGAAGCGGCCGTCAACGCCGTGGGCCACGGCGGCGGCTCCGGCCGGCTGTGGCTCTGGTCGCACGCCGGCAGCCTGTGGTGCGAGATCAGCGACGACGGCCCCGGCCTGCCGACGGACGTCACCGTGCCGGTTGTCGTGCCCGACGGCATCGGCAGCGGCAGCGGCCTCTGGCTCATCGAGCAAGCCGCCGATGATCTTGCCATCGCCACCGCCCCCACGGGTGGCGCCCGACTGCTGCTGCGCTACCAACTGTCGGCACCGGTGCCGCGCGAGCGCGGATAAGCGCTGTCCGGCCGGCAGACCGACGAGGTCTACCGCTACGTTCGCCTTGCGGCCAATCCACCGCGAGTGCGGGGCACCCGGTGCGGCCCGCGATGAGAAAGGCTAGCCATGCCGACTGCACAGCAGCCCGATACTCCCAACGGGTCGGCATCGGCCTCGCTGGCGGACACCCTCGTCGCGCTGGCCGCAACGGCCGACGACGCTTCGATCATCGATGCCCATCTGGCCCAGGTCGTCCGGCTGGCGGTCGACACGCTCGCCGCCGTCGACTATGCGTCGATCACGGCATGGCGCGGGCAGGGCTACACCACAGTGGCCGCCAGCAGCGACCTCGCACGGGCGGTCGACCAGGCGCAGTACGCCGACAAGGCCGGGCCCTGTCTCCATGCCCTGGAGGAAGCCGCACCGGTCGGGGTGTCCGACATCGCGGCGATCATGTCCTGGCCAGGCTTCTACCGTGCAGCGCACGGGCTGGGCCTGCACGCCTCACTGTCGATACCACTGTTCGCCGGCAGCGGCAAACCGATCGCCGTACTCAACCTCTACGGCCGCGACACCGCCACCATGGCCCCGCTGATCGCCGCCGTCCGCGCCGTCTACACCGGGCAGCCACCACCGGCCACCGACCGACCGGGCGGGATCGACGCCGGCGCTCAGCAACTCCTCACCGGTCTGACGCAGGCATTGACCGTGCGGGCCACCATCCAACAAGCCACCGGTGTGCTCATGGCCCGTGACAACCACAGCCCCGCCGAGGCCTACCGGCAACTACGGCTCCGGGCCGCTGAGACCGGCCTCTCGCTGACCGACACCGCGACCGCCCTGCTCGACGGCGTAGCCGGGCCCCACTGACTGACACCCAGAGGGGTGAAACGCCGGCGGTGAGCATGCCACGATTTCCGAACTGCTGAGGGCTATGCCCGCCGCCGGACAAGGCCGTCGGCACCGATCCGCAAGGGAGCCACAGGATGCAAGCGTCGGATCCCATCGCCGGTCTGTGGGTGGTCGCAGACACGGCAGCAGACGGAGTGCTCACCCTGACGATGACCGGTGAGCTGAGCATCACCACCGCCGAGACCGCACGTACCCAGCTGACAGCCCTGCTCGAGCGGTCTCCGGCGCCGCAGGCGCGCCTGGACCTCAGCGGCCTGGACTTTTGTGACCTCGCCGGCCTGCGGCTGTTGCTGCACGTAAGCGCGCAGACCGCCGCAGCGGGCCGCGCCGTACGTGTGAGCGCCGCGTCCCCTGCCGTGGACTACCTGCTGACCCTCACCCGGACGGCACCGTCACTGGGCTACCAGCCGGCCGCTGAATCACCGCCGGACGGCACCCGCAGCGCCTAGCACGGCATTGCTCGCCCGCCCAGAGCCTGCCGGGACTGTGGATCCTTCGGTGTTTCCAACCTGACTCGGGAACCCGGCTGGCCCGTGGTGGTCTCGTCGGCACGATGGTGTGGTCAGGGCAGATGGTAGGCGAGGTAGAGGTGGACCTCAGGCTGACGATGACCTTGCCGGGCAGGTCGGTGAGCGGGATCGTGCCGGTCGGGTAGGCGACCAGGCGAGGGTCGGCCGTGCGGTCGGGATCCCAGACCGTGATCTCTTCCACGACGCGGGTGGCGAGCTGTTCGCCGTCGGAGCCGTGGCCGATGGCGCCGAGCTGCCAGCGTCCCGGCTGATCGTCGGAGCGGCGGATGGTGAGGGAGGCCAGCGAGCCGCCGTCGAACAGCGCGGGACTGCGCACGGCGATGGCCGGCGTGCAAAGGCCGGAGTTGACGGCCTGCTGGTCGGTTCGTCGATGGATTTCTGATGAGAGGTGCAGGCCGACGCCGAGGCCGCCGGGGCGGGGGTGGGTGTGCTGCTGGAGGGCCGCAGCGGCGATAGTTCGTCCAGGCGGGTGCTGTGGCGTCGGGTTCTATGGCTGCCGTTCGGTTGGTTCAGTGGGGTGGCGGGTCTGGGGTGCTGGCCGTGTCGGGCGGTTCTTTGCTGTTTCGGGGAGGGTGGTACGCCCGGCGGTGATGTCGCGGGCGAGGTGGGCGAGTTTGGTGTTGGTGGCGCGGGCGTGTTGGCGGAGGCGTTCGAATGCTTCGTCGGGCTCGATGTTGAGGCGTTCGGCGAGTAGCCCTTTGGCTTGTTCGATGTCGAGGCGGGTGGTGAACGCGGTCCGGAGCTGCTCGGCGAGGGAGCGGTGCTGGTTGATGGTGCGTCGCTGCAGCAGGGCGAGCGTGGCGATGTCGGCGAGGGCCCGGCCGAGAGACTGGCTGGTGGCGTCCAGCGGGCCGGTGGCGGTGTGGAAGAGGTTGAGCACGCCGATGACTTCGCCGCGTAGGCGCATCGGGATGGCGTGGACGGAGCGGTAGCCGTCGTGGCGGGCGCGCGTGGTGAACCGTGTCCAGCGGGGGTCGGGCATGCTCAGGTCGCGGTGTTCGGTGGTGTGTCCGCTGTGGTAGGCGGTCAGGCAGGGGCCGTCGGTGGCGTCGATCTCGAACAGTTCCAGTAGCCGGACCCGTTCGCTGGAGGAGGCCAGCAGCCGTAGCCGGCCGTCGGGGTCGGCGAGCATGACCCCGGCACCGTCGGTATGCAGCAGGTCCAGGCAGTGGGTGGTGAGTTGGTGCAGGAAGTCGGGTAGGTCGAAGTCGTCGGCGAGGCTGTCGGCGAGCGCGACGAACGCTTCGGCGATGCGTTGCTCGCGGGGCGGTTCAGGCGGCCTGGCGGGTCCGGCCGGGTCGGGGGGGGTCATTAGCCGGGGGTGGGGTCGAAGCGGAGCCGGCGGGTCAGCACGTCGGTGACCACTTGGGCGAGATCCTGGTTCTGGTCGAAGGCGTGGGTGCGTAGCCGGTGCAGCGCGGCGGCGGCGTCGATGCCGGCCTGGTGCATCACCATTCCGGTGGCCTGCTGGGTGCGGGCCGCGCTGGCCGATACCACCGCGCCGTCGCCGTGGTCGGCGTCGGCGTCGGCGCGCAGCAGCACAGCCGCTGCGGCGGCGTAGACGGTGGCCTGTCGGCGGTCAGTGTCGGACAGGGGGCCGGCGGTGGTGCGGCACAGGTCGAGCACGGCGACCGGGTGGTCATCGAGCAGCACCGGGAACGCGAACATCGCCGCGACGCCGCGCCGGCGTGCGTGGCTGGCGAACGCCGGCCAGCGTGGGTCGGTGGGTGTCAGGTCGTCGACGAGGACCGGGGCGCGGTGGTGGACGGCGTGCAGGCATGGCCCCTGGTCCAGAGAGATCTGCAGGTCCTCGATCTGCTCAATGAGCGGTCCGGTGGCGCCGAGGACGAACCGGGCGTGCGTGGTGAACAGGGTCAGGCCCACTCCGTCGACGGTCGGGATCACGGCGTGGCAGGCTGTGCACACCGCTGCGGTGCCGCCCGTGGCGCGCAATACCGCGACCAACCGGGCCACCAGGTCATGATGCTGTCCGTTCTCCGGCACCGGCCCGGTCATGACGCCCACCGTGTGGTGACTGTCGAACCCCGGGCAGTGCGAAGCGAAGGCTGGCTCATCAGAGCCCTCCGATCAGCGAGTGTCGTACAGACACTCGTCCTGGATCGGGAGCAATACGGGAATGCTAGATCGAGTACGACCGAGTCACCGGAACGAGTCCAACACCATCACCCTACGCCGATGACCGCGCCCTGAACGCCGGTGCCGCCACCAGTACGGATATTGGCACACGGCGGCGCCGCTGTCGGTCGGAGCCCGGAAGCCCCTGAATACGGCACATAGGGTGCTGCGTCGGCAACGCCGAGTCGCTAGACTGTCGGCACGGGCCGCGACAGCAGGCCGTAGCGATCAACCGCTGCCCCAGAGACCCGGTGGCGCACCGACCCCTTTGGTGTCCAGGTGCCCGCCGGGAGGTCTCGTGGCCCTGTATGGACTCCCACGCGCATGCCGCGGAACCCCGCCTCAGCGCGCCCCACGGTTGCCGACGGACTGCATGGACTGTCGCACCGCCCCGCATCGGCGGCAGCGGCGCATCGGCGTTGGCCCAGTCCGGTCTGCTGCTCGCCTCCGCCCCTTGACCGCGGATCAGGCAGCACACTCCGGCGGACTCTCGCTAACCGGCCGCAACGGCCGCAACGCAGTCATGATCACGCCCGTGCACCGTCACGCCGCCACGGCACCGTGCGCCCACGGTTCACGGCGTCGCCGGACCGGCCAGCCCGACCAACTGCCGACAGAACTCGGAACCATTCCCTAACCCCGATGCAGCCGGCTAGCGCTTGCACGCGAGGAGGCGAACATCCGTGACACTCCAGTCACCTTCCCCAGGCCAGGGCACCGCACCACCGTCGGTCCCGGACACGGCCCTGCTCACCTGCTCCTTCGACGCCACATCGGTGACCAGCCTGCGCCGCGCCGTCGAGCGCTGCGCCCGCGCGGCCGGGCTCGACGATCTGGCGGTGTTCGTGTTCTGCCTGGCAGTCCACGAGGCCGTGATCAACGCCGTGTGCCACGGCGGCGGCCGCGGCAAGGTCCACCTCTGGCAACACGCCGACCGCCTCAGCTGCCAGATCAGCGATCAAGGCCCCGGCATCGCCACCAACCTGCGTCACCCGCCATGCCCTGAGCCTGACAGCAGCAACGGCCGCGGACTATGGCTGATCCGGCGTGTCTGCCACGACGTCACCATCACCTGCGACAGCGCCGGCACCCGCATCCTGCTGCACTTCCCCCTCCACCCACCGTCGCAGCCGGGCGCCAACACACCGGTGACCCCGTCGGCCGCATGACAGGAACTGTCACGCACACCAGCCGACATGGCCAACCGGACGCCGTGCGGCACGAGCCCGGCCGGAGACGCACGTCCGGGCTGGGGCGGCCCACCTGGAACCACTCCGGAAGACAGCAGCGCCGCCACACCATGAAGGCGGTCATGGTGTGGCGGCGACGTCCGTTGATCGGCGCGTGTGAACCAAACCCGAAGCTTCGGAGATGGGCGCTGAACAGGTCGGCAGCCGCCTGACGGCGGACCGGTAGCCGATCATCTGTCGCGTAGGTGACAGTGCGTTCCCCTGGGCGGGTGCGACAGACCCGACCAACCACCGGTCCTGCGCGACCTGCACGGGCACGATCCATAGTCGGCACAACGGAGACGGGGCCGTGGGCGGAATCGTCATCCCACCCACGGCCCCGGTCTGTCGTGCGCTAGACCTCGCGCAGGCGGCGGCCCGACCGCATCCCTGCGGTGCCGAGGGCACCGCGCAGTGCCCCGACGGCGGCCACCAGGGCGATGTCGGCACGCGACACAGCGAGGCCTCGGAGCGAGAGACGACGCCGGGGTCTCTTTTGCTCTCAGCGGGCCGTACAGCGGACTACAGCGCCGGAGGCACCACGTTGCCGGGCTCGTCCAGCCATAGACGTCGCCCGTCCTGATCGACGGTCACACCGAAGCGAGTGAAAACCGGGCTGCCTTGCCCTTGCCACCACTCGTGAGCCGACACGATCTCGTCCCAAAGCCGACGCGGTCCGCCCTGACGAACCTCATACCGCCCGCTAGTTGTGTCGTCGGCGGTAACTGTGGCCCAAGAGCCGGACGAAGGATCGTCCAACCGTTGAACCGTCCCCTGGTCTGTCGTCTCGGTCCACTCGTAGCACTCCTGCACGAGCAGACCGATCACGAATTGAGCATGATCGTCGTTGAGCAGGTCGCGGGGGTCTGTCGATGTTTCCTCGACGGGCGCGTCCAGCTCGATCGGTACGTCGTCGGTCGACGGGCGCTGGGAGCGCATCGGCATGAACACAGCCGTGTTGATGAAACGGCCGGCGGCCGTGCCATCGTTGTTCACCTGCAACCGGAGAAGGAGCCCGTTCAGCAGCGGGATTCGCCAAGGCGTGACGATGTACCCGCCGGATTTGGTCTGCTCGATCCACGCTCTCGGCACGGTCGATACAGAGAGCGTCGCTAGCATCCGGTCATAGGGCGCATGCTCAGGGAACCCGTTAGCTCCGTCGCCGACTGCGGCGACAACCTTCCTACCTGACTTAGCCAAGTTGTCCCGGGCACGTTCGGCGACCGCCGAGTCCACCTCGATCGTGTAAACGTTGTCGTCTCCGAGCCGGGCGCCGAGGAGTGCCGCGTTCCAGCCGCTACCTGTGCCGATCTCTAGCACCTTCATGCCGTCGCTGATCAGCGACTCTCGCAGCATGATTGCCACGATGGTGGGCATCGACAGCGAACTTGTGGCTGCCGCGCCCGGCTTCTCACTGGATGAGGAACCGTCGTCCCACTGGGTGATGATCGGTTCATCCGAGTAGGCCGCCGCTAGCCATCCCGCCTCGTCGGCGGACCTATCGATGCAGGTTCGGCCGTTCCCGATGAGCCATGCCTGATCCGGCACGAACAGGTGCCGGGGTACGTTCTCGAATGCTGAACGCCATTCATTTGGTAGCACGCCCTCGTCGGAAAGGGTTTGGACTAGACGCGCGTGTTCGGGGATCACTACTTCTTGCCTCCCTTGCCACCTTGATCTCCGCCCGAGTGCTTGCCGCGGTCATCCTTGGGCTTGGTGATACGTGAGGGGTCGATACCTTTCTTGTGACCGTCGCCCGTGGTGTCATGCTTCGCCATGTCGCACTACCTTCCCTCGCGAGGATAGAGGTATGGATGGCGGACAACCACATTGTTGTGGTGTCCAGTGATGCCTAATCTCGCTCAGCGACTCCCTGGTATCGCTTCCGCGTACAGATGCGGAGGCCTAAGGTTGCTGACGGATGCATGCGGATGCCAAACCCTCAGCGCGCAGGTAGAACTCGACGGGTCGCCATTCTGGGGAGAACCGTTCGGGCGTGCCCTGAGTGAAGTCAGCGGTCACCTGCCACCACGGCTCACCGTGATACGGCAGAAGGGCGTTCACGCTGATGACGCGAACGAGAACCGGACCAACACCATAGCGATAGTTCTCTTCGGATAGTGCGTACACCTCACCGGACCGTGGAGGTGTGGGAGAGCCGGCCATCAGGTCCCAATCGCGTATCGCGTCACGCAAGCGCTCCAGGTCGTGAATGGTGAGATGGGCTGCGTCGTCGATCCTGACACCCTCAGGTAAGGGGATTTTTGCGCGGCCCACATAGCGCGGTGGAGCATCGATCGGCAGTTGTGCGCCCGGTGTCCGCTGGGGAAGGGTTGCTGTGCGTGTCATGTTCGAGCCTCAGCTCTTGCGGCGGGTCATGGTGGTATGTCGGGTCTGGACATGTCAGCGTTGCGCCATATGTGGGGCACCACTGAGACTTGATCTTGAAGCTGAACAGCCCCACCGCAAAGCCAACTAGCAGCGCACCTGAGACCAACGAAGCGATTAGCACGGCTTCTACTCCTCATCGATCTTGCCGCGCGGCGGTGGTGTGGCGCATCAGCAACGGGATCCTTGGTGCACCGGACGGATCGGGCTGCGCTGGTCGATCTCGTGTAGTTTGGACGGCAGCCCTCGATGAGCGCGACAGTTGGATCACAGCTAGCGGTTTAATGGTTTAACCGGACCATGATCAAGAGTGGGTGATGCCCGTGGACGTAGCGAACGGCAACGAGCAGTTCCGGAAGCTACTTACTCAGGCAGGGATGACGCACGGGGCGTTTGCCCGTGCCGTCAACCAAGTGGCCGCTGAGCATGGCGAGGTCTTGCGCACCAATAAGTCATCCGTGACGCATTGGCTGAAGGGTGTACGACCGAACCCGCGAACCATCGTCTATATCGCTGAAGTTCTCTCCCGGCGCCTCGGACGTCGAGTCCATCTACTTGATATGGGATACGCCGTCGAGGAAAGCGATGATCTGAACCATCTGCCCGACGACCCCGTTGCGGCGTTGGCAACACTGGGGCGGGCGGATGTTGATAGAAGAACGATTCTGAGCAGCGCGGTCTATTCGCTCGGCGCGCTGTTACTTCCCTTGACTTACAAGCAGGCCATCGCTGAGCGTGCCGAGCATGCCTCCCAAGGTCGCACGATCGGCTGGTCAGAGGTCGACGCAGTACGCGACGTGACCGCCGCTTTCAACCGTGCAGACGAGAAGATGGGAGGGGGATTCGGGCGTACGGCGGTTGTTGAGTATCTGTCAACAGACGTCACGGCATACTGTCACGCCCAAAGCTCCGCATCGGTACGCAAGGACATATTGAGCGAGGCGGCGCAACTGGCATACCTATCGGGCTGGAAAGCTCATGACCTGAAAAAGGAAGGCTTAGCGCAGCGGTACTACCTCTACTCATACCAGCTCGCCAAGGACTCCGGCGACGACGGACAAGCCGCCTATGCAATGCGCATCCTGGCACACCAAGCCTACGACATGGGCCATGTCACAAATTGCTCAGCACTGGCGGAAGCGGCTGTCGGTCGCGCTAAAGGCAAAGTCGACAAGCACACTGAGGCGATATTCGAGCTTACCCTCGCGAAAGCTAACGCTATGCAAGGCGACCGTCACCGCACCATCCAAACCATTGCTCGGGCTGAAGCGCTGATGGCTCAGGCTAGAAGTGACGAGGAACGCCCGACGTGGGCGGGAATGCATAGTGCCAACGCGAGCCAGTTCCATAACCATGTCGCCAAGGCGCTGGTCGATCTAGGAGACTACACCGGCGCAGAGGAGCACTTCACTCAGACGCTGCGTTATCATCTCGATCCAACCACCAAGCCACGCGTATACGCCCTGACATCGGCTTGGCTTGCGGAAGCACAATGCAATCGTGGTCACGTTGAGCGCGCTTGTCATACTTGGGCGAACGCGCTGGATCTAATGAATGGCATTCAATCGTCTCGGACCAAAGAAACCGTGACTACGATGCGACAGATGCTTTCACCCTTCCACAAGCGAGGGGTGACGGAGGTAAGAAGCGTCCTAGAGAGGTCTGCGAGCATCGACGCTTCCTCATCGGCGTTGTGAAGTTTGCAGTTGAAAGCCTTCTCTTCGCGGGCGTAGCTTCCTTCCGCCGATGCCGCTCAGCTTGAGCTGTATCGCGGCCTATAGGGGGTCGGCTCCTTCCTCGCCGAGCGCCTCTTGGTGCGCTTCGGCGAAGCAACCCAGTGTGGACTGGTCCGTAGCCGAGTCCTCTGCCGCTGGCTTTTGCGTTCAAAGTTCCCTTCTTTCACTGCGGACGTCGCAGGAGTGCAATCCAACGCTCGGATTCCATCGTCCTCCGTCCTCCACAGCCTTGTTGCGTTGGGCGCGGAGTGGCGGGCCAGGCGAACGGGAAAACCCGGAGGGTGCAGGGGTCCGCCACCAACGGCCACTGAGCGCCAACGCGCCTCACGGGCCGCCCGCCGCGCCCGCGAGGCGGAGAACGCCGTGCATTGGCTCCGTCTCTGGCTAGCAAGTGTCCCTCCTGGCCACCGGGTATCGGCTCGCGAGCTGTACGCGGAGGGCGCGAAGATTCTCGCCGAAGACGTGGAGGAGTACGAAGAGGGCCCGGATGAATATTCCGACCGGGCCGCCGTCGGAGGATGGCCCACGGTGCCCACAGTCCCTGGCGTCAAGGTCTTCTACGAGGCTGCCGATGCCGTGATCGCACCCCGCTCACGCACCGCTGAACGTGACCCACCTCGGCGAGATGTTCAACAAGATCATTGAACGGAACATGGAAATTGAGGAGAGCAATCGCCTTCGACGAGCCGCAATAGCAGAACCGACGAAGATCAAGGGACGTGAGGCCCGCCGACGTGCACGATCAGCGATTGAGGCCATGCCGCCGTTCAGACGGACGACCGGGCCGGCTACCCGACAGCACATCAAGGCCACCCTGCGTGCAGCGTTGAACGTTGCGATCTCGTTGAACTTGCTCACCTTCAACCCGGCGGCACACGTCGAGATCGATGCAGTCAAGCGCCCAACAGCAGTGGTGTGGACCGCCGCGCGGGTCGAGCGCTGGCAGGAGTCGGGTCTTCGCCCGTCTCCGGTGATGGTGTGGACCCCCGCGCAGTTCGGCCGCTTCCTCGATGCGATCAGCGGAGACCCGCCTGTACTGCCTCTTTCATGTCTCCGGTTTCGCGGTCTACGTCGCGGCGAACTGTGCGGCCTGCGATGGGAAGACGTTGACCTTGACGCCGGGACGATCACCGTGACAACTCAGTTGATCGAGTATGCGGGCGAGGTTCACGAGAGCGACCCGAAGAGCGAAGCAGGCGCACGGATCGTCGCGTTGGACACGGAGTCCATCGAGACCTTCCGCCGACACCGCACATGTCAAATCATGGCGCGTATCGACGCCGGGGACGCGTGGATCGAGACCGGTCGGGTCTTCACCCGCGAGGACGGCTCTTGGCTCGCACCGGGATGGCTTTCCGACTACTTCGAGCGCCTGATCCGGCGTCTCGGGCTTCCCACGATCCGGCTGCACGATCTACGCCATCTCGGTGCAACGCTCGCGCACGCGGCCGGTGTGACCATGAAGACGATTCAGGCCATGTTGGGGCATTCGTCGGAGCACTTCACGGCGAACACCTATACGTCAGTGCTACCCGAAGTCGCGGTGGAGGCAGCAGAAGCGGCGGCTCTGATCGTGCCCCGTCAGACGCCTTCGGGCGCCCGCAGCGCGCCCGCAGGGCGGAGGTGCATCGAAGAAAGAGAAGGCCCCCGAGCCAGCGCCTCGGATGAAACGCCAGCTCAGGGGCACTATCACCCTGAGCCGCCTGACGGAATCGAACCGTCGACCTACGCATTACGAGTGCGTCGCTCTAGCCGACTGAGCTAAGGCGGCAACGGTCCTTGAGTGTACGGCATGCCGCCGACGCTTCCGCACGAGGTGGGCCTGGACGCGCCGGATCCGGACTAATCTTCGTGCGTGACCGATGAAGAGCCCGCCCCGCGCCGCCCGCGCACCGGGTCCGCCGAGGCCGAGCCGTCCACCGCGCGCCGCCCGGTCAGCATGGATCCCCAGGAGCTCGGCTTCACTCCCCAGCGGCCGGTGGGCTGGCTGGCGCCGCTGCTGCTGCTCAACACCGGCCTGCGCACGCTGATGGCGATTCTGTTTGGCGCCTACCTCGACAAGCGGGAGCTGCAGAACGCGCTGCCCGGCGAGTCGTTCGAGCAGCCGGGGACCGACGGCGAGCTCTGGCTCGACTACGTGTCGGATCTCGGTGACGGCTTCGACGCGACCTACTCGGTGGCGTACCTGCTGGCGCAGCCGGGTCTTGAGGTCGGGGGCCGGACGCTGCCGCGGGGCCAGATGTTGGTGATGGGCGGCGACCAGGTCTATCCGCTCGCCAACGGCGACGGGTACGAGAACCGGATGAAGGGGCCGTATCGGGCCGCTCTTCCCGAGCCGCCGGCCGCAGGGCCCCGGCCCACGCTGTTCGCCCTGCCCGGCAACCATGACTGGTACGACGGGTTGACCGCCTTCCTGCGCCTCTTCGCCCGGCGCAAGGACGGCCACATCGGGGGGTGGCGGACCCAGCAACGCCGGTCGTACTTCGCCGTGAAGCTGCCCGCCGACTGGTGGCTGTTCGCGATCGACGAGCAGTTCGGTGCGTATATCGACGATCCTCAGCTTGTGTATTTCGAGAAGGCGGCCGGCGGACTCGGGCCCGCGGACCGGATCATCCTGATGACGCCGTCGCCGACCTGGGTCAAGGCCGCGAAGAAGCCCGGAGCGTACGACTCGGTCGACTACTTCATCCGGACGATTCTGGCCCCCACCGGGGCGCAGGTGCGACTGCTCGTCTCCGGCGACCTACACCACTACGCGCGCTACACCGGCGAGGACCGAGAGCTCATCACCTGTGGCGGCGGCGGGGCGTACCTGCTGGCGACGCATCAGCTCCCGGAGAAGCTGATCGTGCCTCCCAGGGAGACGCTGACCCGCAACGCGAGCCGCAGCCGGGAGTACGCGCTGGCGTCCCGGTTTCCCACCTTCTCGGAGTCGCGCCGGATGAGCTGGGGAGCCTTCCGGAAGATCCCCGCGCGCAACGCGGGCTTCGCGACCATGCTGGGCATCATCCAGACCCTGACCATGCTGGCGATGGCGGGCGCCGCCGGGCAGGCCGGGATCTTCCAGCGTCTCTTCAGCATCCCGTTGGTCTTCATGATGGTGCTGATCCTGCTGGGCACCGTGTTGTTCGCCCAGCCACCGGAGGCCAGTCAGGACAAACATGCCCGGCACTGGATTCTGGGTCTGGTGCACGGCTTCGCCCACATCGCGCTCGCCGCCGGCGGCTCCTGGCTGTGGTTGCGCCTGCCGTTCCACGAGTGGTCCTGGCCGGGCCCGCTGGTCGTCGCGGCCATTCTGTACGGGCCGGTGATCGCGCTTCTGGCCACCCAGCTCCTGACGCTGTATCTGCTGATCGCCAGCCTCTTCGACGTGAACGTCAACGAGCTGTTCGCGGGCCAGGGCATCGAGGACTCGAAGAGCTTCCTCAGGATGCACATCGCGGCGGACGGCACTCTGACGATCCACCCCCTGGGCGTCGACAAGATCTGCCACCGGTGGAAGGCGGACCCGCACGGCGCTCCGGACTCCTCCTGGCTCCATCCGGTCACATCCCTGCGGGCCTGCGCCATCGAGCCGCCGATAGTGGTGGACTAGTTGTACTGCTCGTCGTGGGCTTGACGGGGCCCGCAGACCGACGCCCGGCTGCAGGAGCACCGGGACCCGTCGGCGTCCAGGCGGACCACCACCGCATCCTTCGGGACGCTGTGGCCGACCACCCGGCCGTCGCCCTCCGGGGTCGTGATCCGGCTGCCCACGGCCGGCGCCGAGGACTGGAACTTCTGGTACAGCGGGTGCTCGTACTTCAGGCAGCACATCAGCCGTCCGCAGGCGCCGGAGATGCGCAGGGGGTTGAGGGGTAGGTCCTGATCCTTCGCCATCCGGATGGTGACCGGCTCGAAGTCGGTCAGGAACGTGGCGCAGCAGAGATCGCGCCCGCAGGAGCCTATGCCGCCCTGGACGCGGGCCGAGTCTCGGGCCGAGAGCTGGCGCAGCTCGACGCGGCAGTGCAGGGTTGCCCCCAGATCGCGGACCAGAGAGCGGAAGTCGACGCGGTGCGGGGCCGTGAAGTAGATGGTCGTGCGGTTGCCGCCCGCGCCTCCCTGCTCGATGACATGGTCCACCGCGACCACCTTCATCGGCAGGTCGTGTGCCTTGATCAATTTCTTGGCCGCGACCTTCGCCTCGGCCTTTCGTTTTCTCAGGAGTTCGTCGCGGCGCAGGTCGTGCTCGTCGGCGAGCCCGGCCACCCTGGGGAAACCGTCGGTGTCCTCGCTGACCCATTGCGCCGCCCAGACGCACTCCGCCACCTCGGGCCCGTCGTCGGTCGGAACCAGCACGCGGTCGCCCACCTGCGGCGAGAATTCGCCGGGGTCGAGGTAGTAGAGACGGCCGTACCGGGTGAAGCTGACCGCGCACAGCATGCCCATGCACCCAGCCTACGGCGACGGACCAGGCGTGCGAAATGGAACAGAAGTACATAGATCCGCGCAACCCCCCGCATCGAACCTCGTTGGGCAGTCCCGTAGAGCCGCTCGTCGCGGCGATCCTTGGGGGAGGACTTTGATGCGTGCCGTACCCGTAACGGATGATCTTGAATGCTCGGCCCGGGACGTCCCGCTCGCGGAACGCGGGATGACCGGAGTGCCTGCCATCGTCATGTTCACCAGGGGGTGGCGACTCGGCATGCTGGCCGCCGCCGAGAGGTCGGCCACCGGTTCGCCGGCCGGCGATTCACCGGCCGGCGACGCAGCGCCGACAGGCGGAATCCGAACCCACCGCCGACGGGCTCTCGTCGTCGGTGGGGTGGCCAGCGCCGTCGGGATGTTGTTCGTGCCGCTGCCCGCCGACGCCGCACCCGCACCCTGTGAGCAGGCACAGCGATACTCGGCGCAGTCCGGAAGTCAGATTCTGCGGCTGACCCACCTCGCCGCCGGGTCCAAGCGGCCCGGCGACCAGGACATGAACGTCGGCGAGGCGAAGTCCGCGATGGTCGCCCAGGCGCAGATCAGCTCCGCGGCCGTCGCACGCATGATCGACGTCGAGGGCGGGGGCAAGCCCGCGGGGCTGTCCGAGGTCGTGCACCAGCAGGCCCCGCCGACCAACGCGAAGCCGGAACGGCGGGCGACCAAGGCCGCCGACGTCGGGCCGCTCAGCCTCGGCGCCGGCGGGCTCACCACGCACGCCCGGTGGGAGGCCGGCATGGCCTGCGGCGCCGCGGACGGCGAGGTCACCCGGGCCGCGGCGCGGTTGCGGGAGGCCGGGATCGCGGGGCTTGCCCGCATACCCGGAAAGGTCGAGAGCGAGAGCACGACGAAGCTGGAGGGGCGCGGCGCGACCGCGACCACCGTGGCCACGGCCGGGCTGGGAGGCGGAGACCTCGACCTGCTGGACGGCGCGGTGCACGTGAAGATCGTGAAGGCGCCGTCGCTGCGGGCGAGCATGTCCAT
Source organism: Couchioplanes caeruleus (assembly GCF_003751945.1). Classification (NCBI taxonomy): domain Bacteria; kingdom Bacillati; phylum Actinomycetota; class Actinomycetes; order Micromonosporales; family Micromonosporaceae; genus Couchioplanes; species Couchioplanes caeruleus. The sequence goes on from NZ_RJKL01000001.1 coordinate 3,923,873, forward strand.
CAAGGATGGTGGGGAGGTCCGCTATGCCCCCGCGGTGATCGAGGTGTCCGGACAGGGCTTCAAGACCGAGCGGCTCGACACGGCCGGAGACACCGTCGAGATCACCGTCGACGGCAAGGGCGAGAGCGACTCCGCCGGCGCCGGCGACCGCGCCGACGACGGTACGGGCGACAGCGAGGATGCCGGAAAACGGGACGAATCCGGAGTCACCGGGCTGGTCGGCAAGATGCCGGTCGTCGGTCAGGTGCTGAATTCCGGTAATCCGCTGCCCCTGCCGGAGGTGCCCGGGGTGCCCGACGTCGCCCAGCCGGACCGGGAGACCGCACCCTCGGTGGAATCGGGAACCAAGGTGCGGATCTCCCTCGGCGACGTCCGGCAGGCCGCACGCGGCCGGGCCATCGCGGCGAGAGCGACCGCGCTCTCCGTGATGGTCGCGCACGGTTCGTCCGAGGGCCGCACCAAGCCCGGGTACGGCGACAGCGTCGCACTGGCCTTCGACATGGGCATGCTGGAAGCGGCCGCCGTGGCGCCCGAGTCGGTGCCCGGCGGGGTATCGGACGCGGCCGCGGGTGCCGGCGCGGGACTGCCGATCACGGGACCTCGGGTGGACGTGATCGCCTTGAGCGGCGTGGCCCTCCTGATCGCCGGCGCGGCCGCCCTGATCTTCGGCACGCGCGGACGGTCGCGCTCTTCCGGCGACTGACCCGCACCCACGCCCGGCCCGTCGACGGCCTGCCGCTGTGGCCCGTCGTGGGCCGCGGTGAAGGGCTCGTCGACGGGCCGGCGTCAAGCCAACGGGCCTGTGCGACTCAGCGGGCCGGAGTAGAGCTCCCCCACGCCTGCGTGAGTCAGCGGGCCGGCGCGAGGGGCTCGGCCAGGGCCGACGAGGTGTGCAGGAGGTCGGCGGCGCGGTCGTAGGCGTCGGCCACGGTTCGCAGGATGGTTTCCGCCACGTCGGCCGCGGCGGCGATCTGCGCCGGCGAGGGGATGTCCACTGTGTCCGCGGACAGCGTGATCGCCTCGCTGGAGCCGAGGACTTCCGCCAGGGCTACGGCCAGCGCTTCCCGGCTGGTGCGCATCCAGTCGACGAGATCGTCCGCGAGGTCGGCCGAGGCTCGGAGGCGGTCGCCCAAGCTGTCCGCGTCGCCGCTGAGATGGGCGGCCGTGCGCCGGCGGGCCCTCTCGTATGCCTCCGCCGCCGCTCCCGACCATTCCTTCGGCACGGGCAGCGATGCGGCCAGCGCCGCGTAGGTGCGGGCGTCCGCGCGCAGCTCCGGGGCCGCGTCGCCCAGGTCGGCCGGGCGCAGCGCGGCGACCGCCTGCACCGCGTCTCCGGACAGCAGCCGTACGCGCCGGAGCTGCGCCCACACCCCATGCTCGGCAGGTGCGCCGCCGACGTCGAGCAGTGCGTCGACGCGGCGCAGGAGCGGGCCCGCGGTGTCGAAGAGCTGTCCGAGCCGGTCCATCAGATCCCCCGTCGGATGCGGCGGGCCGTCTCGTCGTCGGTCTCGCCGTAGGTCTGCGCCGTGATACGGACGTCGGCCGCGATGTCGAGCAGCCGTTTCGAGGCGTCCGCCGCCTCGCGGGAGCGGGCGCCGAGCACCGCGCGCCAATGGTCGTGCAGTTGACGTCCGAGCCGGCCCGGCACGCCGGCCTCGTCCGCACCGAACGATCCCGGCGAGGCCGCGTAGGCGGACAGCGAGCGGTCCACAGTGGTGAGCCCGTCCGCAGCAGCTTCGAGGTCCTCCGCGAGCTGCTCCATCATCGCTCCCCCAGACCCCGGAAGGCGCCGAAGGTCTCGTCGTGAAGTTTCTCCCGCGCCCAGCGGGCCGCTTCCTTCGCGTTGGTGACCACCGCTTGCACCTCTCGTGCCAGCTCCGCGGCGTTGCGGTGGTGCAGGTCGCCGCGGATCCGCACGTCGGCGATGTCGCCCGCCGCCGTGACCAGGACTTCCACCGTGTCGTCCGGCGAGTGGACCGAGACGACATGCGCCCTGACGGCCTTGTCGAACTCCGCCCGCAGCACGTCGAGGCGGCGGTAGCGCTCGATAGCCTCGTCGATCCACGCTTCGTCGATCTCGCGGGGCATCCGTCGGCTCCTTACGGGGCGTGGCGCCTTGGTGGCGTTACGGCACCGAACGTACCGGTCCGGAGACCACCGCGCATCCCCTGTGGACGCCCGCTGTGGATAACTATCCGCGCCAGAGGCTGAGCATCATCGCTTCCACCGCGATCTTCGGTTTGACGTTCTGCTCGATGGCGTCGCGGCAGGCGAGCACCGCCTCGAGGCGCCGGAGCGTGCTCTCGGGCGTCCACTTTCCGGCCGCCGCCGACGACTGCGCCGCGGTATCCGTGTGGACCACGCTGACCGGCGCCCGCAGGCTGGTGATCAGGACGTCGCGGTAGAAACCGGCCAGGTCCACCAGGGCCCGGTCGAGGGCGTCCCGCTGGGAGCGGGTGAAGCGGGACTTCTGGCGCTTCTCGAGGTCCTTGATCTGTCCCGCCGCCCCACGCATGGCGCCCGCCGCACCGCGGCCAGTGCCTCCGGCGCCGAGCGCTTGTTCGAGGGCCGCGCGCTCGGCGCTGTCGGTCTCCGCGAAGGCCGCCGCCGCTTCGGCCTCCGCCGCCTCGATCAGCGCCGACGCCGCGTCGAAGCAGGCGCCGACGCCGGTCAGTCGGCGCGGCACGGTGAGGACCGCCTCCCGGCGACTGCGGGCGTCGGGGTCCTTGGCGAGCCGCTTGGCCCGTCCGACATGGCCCTGGGCGGCCGCCGCGACCCAGGCCGCGACGTCGGGGGCGATGCCGTCCCGGCGTACCAGGACGTCCGCGACGGCCTCGGCCGGCGGCTGCCGCAACGGTACGACGCGACAGCGCGACCGGATCGTCACCGAGATGTCGTCCGGGTGGGTCGACGGGGTGCAGAGCAGGAACACCGTCCGGGGCGGCGGCTCCTCGACAGCCTTGAGCAACGCGTTGCCGGCCGCCTCGGTGAGCCGGTCGGCGTCCTCGATCACGACCGCCTGCCAGCGCCCGCCGGACGGGGCGCTGCCGGCGCGCAGCACCAGGGCCCGCATCTCGTTGACGCCGATCGACAGGCCCTCGGGCACGACGAACCGGATGTCGGCGTGGGTGCCGCCGAGGGCGGTGTGACAGCCGTGGCACTCGCCGCACCCGGTGCCACCGCGTTCGCACTGCAGGGCGGCCGCAAAGGCGCGGGCGGCGACGGAGCGGCCGGAGCCGGGCGGACCGGTGAAGATCCAGGCGTGAGTCATGGCGCCGTTGGCCCCGGCGGTGTCGCCGGCGACGATGCGGGCGGCGGCCGCGGCGGCCCGGCTCAGCGTCTCGACGGCCTCGTCCTGCCCGACCAACTCGGCGAACACACTCATGGCGTCGATTCTCGCTCGCCGCCCGGCGGTCGCCCACCCGGCTCGTCCTCGGCCCGCGGCACCACCTGCGTCGCATCGGAGGACGGCACGACCTGGGTGGCGTCCGGCGCCGCGACCACCTGCGTCGCGTCCGGCGACGCCACGACCTGCGTCACATCCGGCGAGGAAGTGGGCGTGCCGGCGGGCAGGATCACGGCGGTCTCGTCAGGGCCGCCCACGGACCGCACGACCACCGTCTCCTCCGGGCGAGGGTTCACGCCCGCACGCACGACCATGGTCGCTTCGGGATCGGCGCCCGTCCGCACCACCATCGTCGGATCCGGGTCCGACGGCACCCCGTCCGCGACGCCCATCAGGGCCTTGAACCGCGCGGCCACCACACCGGCGATCTCGTCGGCCGGCCGCGCCGCGTCCAGCACCAGGTAGCGCTTCGGATCCGCCGAGGCGAGGTCGAGGAAGGCGTACCGGACCCGCTCGTGGAAGGAACGCGACTCGCTCTCCAGGCGGTCGGTGCCCTGGCCGCGGCTGTCCACCCGGCTCAGCCCCACGCCCGGGTCGACGTCGAGCAGCACGACCAGGTCGGGTTTGAGACCGCCGGTCGCCCACGACGACAACCACGAGATCTCCTGGACCGGAAGCGTACGACCGGCGCCCTGATAGGCCAGCGACGAGTCGACGTACCGGTCGCTGATCACCACGGCGCCCCGCTCCAGCGCCGGGCGGACGACGGTGGCGACGTGGTGCGCCCGGTCGGCGGCGTAGAGCAGGGCCTCCGCGCGTGGAGAGGGGGTGTCGGCCTCCTCGCCGTGCGAGAGCACCAGGCTGCGGATGCGCGCACCCACGTCGGTCGCGCCCGGCTCGCGGGTGACGACGACGTCGTGCCCGGCCGCGAGCAGCTCCTCGGACAGGCGGGTGACCTGGGTGGATTTGCCGGCGCCTTCGCCGCCCTCGAAGACCACGAAGATTCCTTTACGGGTGAACTGCTCGGCCGGCGACAGCGGACGCCCCCGGATCGCGCCGAGCAGGTCGGCGAGCACCGGTACGCCGCGCTTGTCGTCCATCTGCCGGAAGGCGGCGACGCCGGTCCACACCCCGACGACGCCGGCGACGAGCAGCAGCACGCGGGTCGACGAGATGTCGACGGCGATGTCTCCGAGCCGGACCGTACGGGAGCTGCCGACGCCGACCAGCACGCCGGCGAGGGAGATGGCGAGCAGCAGGACGAGCCGCGCGCCGATCTGGACCACGGCGAACACCCGCCCGCGGACCTCGTCGTCGACCTGGCCGCCGAGCAGCGTGACGCCGGCGAGGAACGCCATGCCCGCCCCGGCGCCGACGAACAGCGCACCGAACAGGGCCATGGACAGGTGGAAGGCGACCGAGAGGAAGGCGACCGCGCCGCTGGCGAGGACCAGGCTGATGCCGAACCAGCGCCGCCGGGACAGCTCCCGGACGATGGCCGGGCCCAGGCCGATCCCGATCGCGAGGCCGATGAACAGGGTCGCGAAGAGAAGGTAGAAGGCCGCGTCACCGGCGCCGAGCGAGGCGGTGAAGAAGCGGGCCGTGCCGACGACGATGCCGGCGCCGGCGAACGCGCCGAAGATGCCGAGCACCAGGCCGCGCACGAACGGGGTCCGGCCGATGTACCTCCAGCCCTCGACGAACTGCCGGAACATGCTCTGCTCGGCGTTCTTCTGCTGCCGCTCCCTGCGGCCGGCGCTGATCTCCTTGATGCCGAAGAACACCACCGCGGCGGTGGCGGCCCGGGAGAGCGCGTTGATGTAGAGGGCGATCTGCACCGGCGACGCCCAGGGGGGCAGGCCGCCGATGGGACGGACCACGCCGTCGAGGGCGGCGAGGACCAGTGCGGCCAGGATCGGGGTGATGCCGTACGTGGTGATCAGCGTGAGCTGGTTGGAGGCCTCGAGCCGGCCCTTGGGGATGAGGTTCGGTACCGCGGCTTCCTTGGCGGGGATCCACATCAGGGTGATCGTCTCGCCGATGAAGGTCGCGATCACCGCCCAGGTCACCGTGAGGCCGCCGGAGTCGCTGACGAGGGCCACGACCGGGATCGACCCGTACACGAGAAAGCGCAGAATGTCGCAGATGACCATGGTGTAGCGCCGGTCGAACCGGTCGGCCATCACCCCGGCGATCGGGCCCAGGATCAGCGCGGGAACCAGGCGGATGGCGATCGTGCTGCTGAACGCGCTGCCCTGCGCGACGCTGCCGGTGACCTGTTGCGCCGCGAAGAGGGCGGTGGCGAGGATGCCGATCCAGTCACCGAAGGAGGCGACGCTGAGCACGAGCCAGAGCCGCCGGAAGGGGCGGATCCGCAGCACGGAGCGCAGCGCCGCGATCCCGGAGAGGTCCACGGGGCCGGCGTCCTTGCGTGCCGTGCTGGCTTCGGTGTCGATGGCCTTACCTCCAGGTAGTCACTGCCCGAAGCACTCTAACGGGCGGACGCCGGTCACCGTGCCGCGCTCGTAGGGGTGGCGGATAGATGAAGGTATTTCGCATTGTCCGCCGAGCGGATAGGTTGCTCGCGTGATCGCCGAACGCAGCGCTCGACAAAAACGCCTCGACCGGGCCACGGCCCACCTCGAGACGCCGGTGGCCGCGGTCGACCTGGCCGCCTTCGACGCCAACGCCGCGGCGCTGAGCGTGCGCTCGGCCGGCAAGCCGATCCGGGTGGCGAGCAAGTCCGTCCGGGTCCGGGCACTGCTCGAGCGGGTGCTGCAGCGGCCGGGCTGGTCCGGGGTCATGGCCTACACGCTGGCCGAGGCGATCTGGCTGGTCCGGTCCGGAGTCAGCGACGACGTGCTGGTGGCGTACCCGACGGTGGATCGGACCGCCCTCGCCGAGCTGACCGCCGACGCGCGGCTCGCCGAGGCCATCACGATCATGGTCGACAGCCCCGGCCACCTCGATCTCGTCGACACGGTCACCGCACCGGGCCGCCGTCCTCCGGTACGTCTCTGCCTGGAACTGGACGCGTCCTGGCGGCCCGCCGGCCCGTTGCACGTGGGCGTACGCCGCTCGCCCGTCCATTCCGCGGCGCAGGCCGGCGCGCTGGCACGCCGGCTGGTCGCGCGGCCGGGCTTCACGCTGGTCGCGATGATGGCGTACGAGGCACACATCGCCGGCCTCGGCGACGCCCCGCCCGGCCAGGCGCTGCGCGCACGGGCGATCCGCCTCATCCAGCGCCGGGCCCTGCCGGAGCTGCTCAAGCGCAGGATGGCCGCGGTCCGGGCGGTCCGCGAACACGCCGACCTGGAGTTCGTCAACGGCGGCGGCACCGGGAGCATGGCCGCCACCGCCGCCGACCCGTCGATCACCGAGATCGCGGCCGGCTCCGGGCTGTTCGGGCCGACGCTCTTCGACGCCTACCGGGCCTGGCGGCCGGTCCCGGCGGCCTTCTACGCGCTGTCGGTGGTCCGGCGGCCGGCGCCGCGGATCGCCACGGTGCTCGGCGGCGGCTGGATCGCCTCGGGCCCGGTGGGGCCGTCCCGGCAGCCGACGCCGTGGCTGCCGGAGGGGCTGCGTTTCCGCTCCGACGAGGGCGCCGGCGAGGTGCAGACGCCGCTGATCGGCGCGGTGGCCGACCAGCTCCGGCCGGGCGACCGGGTGTGGTTCCGTCACGCCAAGGCCGGCGAACTGTGCGAACACGTCAACGAGGTGCACCTCGTCGACGGCGACACCGCGACGCCGACCCCGACGTACCGGGGCGAGGGGTATGCGTTCCTCGGCTAACCGGTGCGGTCGGTCACGCCGGGACGTGGCGGTGCAGGTACTCGCGGATCAGCGCCTTGGCCTCGGTCAGCACGGCATCGTCGCCGGCCGGGTCGCGCCGGAAGGCGAGCTTGATCAGCGCGTCCGCCGCCTCGACCGCGATCAGCAGCGCGAAGCGCAGCCGCTCGAGGTCCATGAGCTGGAACTGGTCCACCAGCAGCTCGGCGATGCGGTCGCCGATGACCGTGTTGTTGTCCCGCTCGGCGTCGAGCAGGTGCAGGTCCACCACGTCACCGAAGTGCAGCGTCCGGAAACCCGGCACGCTGCGGTGCATGTGGATGTAGGCGTCTATCGCCGCGTCCACGCCGTCCCACCAATGGGCGAACGTCTCGTTGCCGAAGCGCGCCGACAGACTCTGCAAGTAGGCGTCCATATTGCGCATGGCAAGGGCTTGGACGATGGCCCGCTTGTCCGGGAAGAACTGGTACACCGAGCCGATGGCCACCTCGGCCCGCTCGGCCAACAGGGTGGTGGTCAGGCCCTCGTACCCGACCTCGTCCACCAGCTCCGCGCAGGCGTCGAGCATGCGCTGGACCCGGGCAACGCTTCTGCCCTGCACCGGAACCCGCCGCAGCGGTCCGGTGGTGACGGTTGGTGTCGACACGCGTCGCCACTCCCTCTCAGCAGTGATAATGAGGATTCTTCGCGACGGTCAGAAGGCCGTCGCTGGCCTGCGCGAAGCGGAGGTCAAGAGTGGTCGCGAACAACCCTCAATCGGAACGTTACTCGGATCAACGAGCGAGGCGCATCGACGGGACGCGGGGGACGCGCGGCATCCCCGGTTTTGTGCGACTGTCCGCTCGTCGGGAGGACAGAACCGTAATGACCAGTGACAAAGTGCTTCCCGTTGCCTCCCGTCGCTGGCGGAATTGGGGCGGCAATCAGGAGTCCGTCGCCGTCGACGTCCTCACTCCCGGCACCGCCGACGAGGTAGCGGCCCTGGTCAAAGAGGCCGCAGCCGCCGGGCGCCGGGTCAAGGCGGTCGGCAGCGGCCATTCCTTCACCGACATCGCGGTCGCCGACGACCAGCGGATGGTGTTGCACCGGCTGAACGAGCTGGTCTCCATCGACGGGGACCTGGTCACGGTTCAGGCCGGTATGCCCCTCTTCCGGCTGAACGCATTGCTGGCCGAGCACGGCCTGGCGATGCCCAATCTGGGTGACATCGACCACCAGACGGTCGCCGGTGCCATCTCCACCGGTACCCACGGCAGCGGCCGGGCACACTCCACCCTGGCCTCCGGGGTGGAGGCGGTGACCCTGGTGACCGGCTCGGGGTCGATCCTGCACATCGACTCGTCGTCCGAGCTCTTCCCGGCCGCGCGGCTCGGCATCGGCGCCCTGGGCGTACTCGTCGAGGTGACGCTGCGCTGCGTGCCGGCCTTCGTCCTGCTCGCCGACGAGCGACCGCTCCCACTGGCGGAGGTGCTCTCCGGGCTGGACGAGCAGATCGCCACCAACGACCACCTCGAGTTCTACTGGTATCCGTACACGGACCGGGCGCAGCTCAAGCGCAACAACAAGGTGCCGGTGTCGGACCGGCCGCTGTCCGGCTTCCGGAACTGGCTGGACGAGCAGTTCCTGTCCAACACCCTGTTCCAGGGCGTCTGCAAGGTCGGTCAGAAGTTCCCGGCTGCCGTCGCGCCGATGAACGCGCTCGCGGCCCGGGCCCTGACGGCCCGGACCTTCACGGACCGGTCCGACCGCGTGTTCTGCACCTCGCGCCGCGTCCACTTCGTCGAGATGGAGTACGAACTCCCGCGCGAATGCGTGACCGAGGCGCTGGCCGCTCTGCCGCGGATCGTCGAGGGGCTGCCGTTCAAGATCCAGTTCCCGGTCGAGGTGCGCTTCACCGGACCCGACGACATCTGGCTCTCCCACGGGTACGGGCGCGACTCCGCGTACATCGCGATCCACCAGTATTCGGGCAGTCCGTACGAGCCGTACTTCCGGGCCTTCGAGGCGGTGTGCGAGTCGCTGGGCGGGCGCCCGCACTGGGGCAAGATGCACTATCGCAGCGCGGAGTCGTTGCGCCGGGCGTACCCGAAGTTCGACGACTTCCTGGCCGTGCGCGACCAGCTCGATCCCGGCAGGGTCTTCACCAACGCCTACCTCGAACGTGTACTGGGCAGCTAGCCGCCCACCGACACCGTGAGACTGCCGGTGGCATCCTTCACCAACCGGGCTCTGGGATATCTGGCCGGCATCCTGACCGCGCTGCTGGAGGCCGGTTACCTCGTGGCCGGGGGCATCGTGCTCGGACCGGCGATGCTCTGGCCGCGCACCCGCCCGGCGGCCGTCCGACGGTTCCTCGCCGGCGTGCGGTGGCTGACCGGCCTCGAGCTGCGCCGCCGGTCCCGGTTCTTCGGCGACGTCTTCCCTGCCGACCGCGACGAACGGAAGACCCTGCCCTATCTGGCCGCCCGTCTGACCACCGGGCTGCTCTCCGGGGTGGTGGTCGGGCTGCTCGGCTTCGGCGTGGTGCTGGTCGTGCTGCTCACCCGAGGTGTGATCCGCGGCTCGGTCGGCATCTGGGAGCTCCTCGCGCAGGTGCTTCTCGGCGGCGTGCTGCTCTTCCTGGACGTGCAGGGCATCATCGCGCTGGCCGCCCTCGACGGCAGGCTGGCCCGCCGCTACTTCGGGCCCTCGGAGCGCGAGCTGCTCAAGCGGCGGATCGCCGAGCTCTCCACGAGCCGGGCCGGCATCGTGCGCGCCGTCGACCGGGAACGTCAGCGCATCGAACGCGACCTCCACGACGGCGTCCAGCAGCGGCTGGTCGCCCTGGCCATGCTGCTGGGCCGGGCCCGCCGGCACCGCGACCCGGTGGAGGCCGGCCGCCTGCTGGAACAGGCGCACCGCGCGTCGGAGGAGGTACTGGTCGAGCTGCGCGAGGTGGCCTGGCGGGCGTACCCGTCGGCGCTGGACAACCTCGGCCTGCCGGAGGCGCTGGCGGGGGTTGCCGAACGGGCCGGCATTCCGGTGCGGATCGACCTCGACCTGCCCGCCCGGCTGCCCCGACCGGTGGAAACCGCCACCTACTTCGTGGTCTCCGAGGCGGTGACCAACGCGGTGAAGCACTCCGGCGCCACCGCGATCGCCGTGGTGATAGGGCACGGCCGGGGCCGTGTCCATGCCAGGATCACCGACGACGGTGGCGGCGGCGCGGATCCGGCGGGCAGCGGGCTGTCCGGGCTGGGTCTGCGCGTCGCCGCCCTGGACGGCGAGCTGTTCGTCAGCAGCCCACCGGGCGGACCGACCGAGATCACTGTGGAGATTCCTTGCGAATAGTCCTGGCCGAAGATTCGATCCTGCTGCGCGAGGGGCTGATCCGGCTGCTCACCGAGGAGGGGCACGAGGTGCTCGCCGCGGTCGGTGACGGCGACGAGCTGGTCCGCGAGGTGCGAGAACGCCGGCCGGATCTCATCGTGGTGGACATCCGCATGCCGCCGACGCACACCGACGAGGGCCTGCGTGCGGCACTCGAGATCCGCCGCCGGTGGCCGACGGTCGGTGTTCTCGTGCTGTCGCAACACGTGGAGAAGAACTACGCCACCCAGCTCCTGGCCTCCGATACCGCCGGAGTCGGCTACCTGCTCAAGGACCGGGTGTCACGGGTCGAGGAGTTCCTCGATTCGCTCGAGCGGGTGCACCACGGCGGGACCGCCATCGACCCCGAGGTCGTCCGCCAGTTGCTGGCCCGTACCACGCGCGTGGACCCGTTGAGCAGGCTCACCACCCGCGAACGCGAGGTGCTGGAACAGATGGCGCAGGGCCACACCAACGCGGCCATCGCGCTGAAGCTGCACATTTCGCAGAGCGCGGTGGAGAAGAACGCCAACATGATCTTCGAGAAGTTGGCGCTGACCCGGACGACCGGCTACAGCCGGCGGGTCCTGGCCGTCCTGCGGTACCTGGGCTCCTGACCCGGACGACTGTGGTTTTCCGCAGGATCCGACTGCGGTCTCCCACCCGGTTTTCGGGGGTTCACTTCATAGGCGCCGACGCCGTGGCTCCCTAGCGTCATCGAGGTCCCGAAACATCCGTGGGCTCGAGAGGAACAACGTGAGGAAGAACCCGGCAACGGTGCGGATCGCGCGCTGGAGCGCGACCCATCCGTGGTCTGCGATCGGCCTGTGGACGGCCTTCGTCGTCGTGTGTTACCTGCTGGGCGGCGCGGTCGGCACCAACCGGATCAGCGACGCCGAGTCAGGCGTGCGCGAGTCCGGTACGGCGACCCGGCTGGAGGCGTCCGGCGACTTCGCGGAGGCACCCGAGGAGAGCGTCCTGATCACCGCCGAGCACGGCGGCAAGCTCGACGCCACCGCGGCCGAGGCGGTGTCCGACGACGTCATCGCGCGGATGCGGGCCCTGCCCGAGGTCGCCGAGGTCGGCAAGGCGATCCCCGCCCCGGACGGCGAAGCGGTCCTGGTCCCGGTCACGATGGCGGGTGACACCGAGACGGCGGACGCGCACGTGCAACCTCTGCTCGACCAGAGCGCGGCCGTTCAGCGGGCGCACCCCGGCTTCCGGGTCGAACAGGTCGGCACCGGCTCGACCGCGAAGGGCCTGACCGAGACCCTCGGCGAGGACTTCGCACGGGCCGAGTTCCTCAGCCTGCCGATGACCCTGCTCATCCTGCTCGTCGTCTTCGGTGCGGTGATCGCGGCGGGCATCCCGGTGGTGCTGGCGCTCTCCTCGGTGGGCGCCGCCATCGGCCTCTCCGCGCTGGTCTCCCACTTCGTGCCGGCGACCAGCACGGTCACCAACGTCATCCTGCTGATGGGCATGGCGGTGGGCGTCGACTATTCGCTGTTCTTCGTCAAGCGCGAACGGGAGGAACGGGCCAGGGGCAGGGACCGGCTCGACGCGATCGAGATCGCCGCACTGACCTCCGGTCACACCGTCCTCATGTCCGGCATCACGGTGATCGTGGCCATGGCCGGTCTCTACCTGGCCCGCGAGACGACCTTCACCTCGCTGGCCACCGGCTCGATCGTGGTGGTCGCGGTCGCGATGCTGGCGTCGCTGACCGTCCTGCCGGCGCTGCTGGCGAAGCTCGGCCGCTGGGTGGATCGGCCCAAGGTGCCGTTCCTGTGGCGCCTCACGATGCGTTCCGGACCATCCCGGGTGTGGCCGAAGCTACTGCGTCCGGCCCTGTCCCACCCCGTGCTCACCTTGATCGTGTCGGTCGGCGCGCTGCTGGCGCTGGCGGCGCCGGCGCTGGACATGAGGCTCAAGCAGTCCAGCACCGAGGACCTGTCCCGGGACATCGCGGTGGTCCGGGCCATGGACCGGTTGACGGCGCACTTCCCCAGCGAGGGCACCACGCACCAGGTAGTCGTGCGGGCGCCGGCCGCGCACTCGGAGGCGGTCACCACGGCGCTGCAGGGGCTGATCGACAAGGCCGAGGCCGATCCGCTGTTCGCCAAGGACCGCGAGCCGACGGTACGGGAGTCCGCCGACCGGACCGTGCACACCGTCACCGTCGGCACGCCGCATTCCGCCAAGTCGGACGGCGCGCATGCCTCGCTGGCCGCCCTGCGGAGCTGGCTACCGGAGGCGGTCAGCGGCATCTCCGGCGTCGAGTACGCGGTCGGAGGCAAGGTGGCCCAGGGCGACGACTTCACCCACCACCTGCAGGAACGGCTCCCCTGGGTGGTCGGCTTCGTGCTGCTGCTGACCATGGGGATGATGGCGGTGATGTTCCGCTCGATCGCCATCGCGCTGTCCGCGGTCCTGCTCAACCTGCTCTCCGCAGCGGCGGCGTTCGGCGTGCTGGTAGCGGTCTTCCAACACACGTGGGCCGAGGGCGTGCTGGACTTCAGCTCGTCCGGCGCTCTGATCAACTGGCTGCCGCTGTTCCTGTTCGTGATCCTGTTCGGGCTGTCGATGGACTATCACGTCTTCGTGGTCAGCCGGATCCGCGAGGCGGCTCAGCAGGGCCGGCCCCTGCGCGCGGCGGTCGAGGAGGGCATCACCCGCTCGGCCGGCGTGGTCACCAGTGCGGCCGTCGTGATGGTCGGGGTCTTCTCGATCTTCGGCACGCTGAGCCTGATCGAGTTCAAGCAGCTCGGCGTCGGGCTGGCCACCGCCATCCTGATCGACGCGCTGGTGATCCGCACGTACGTGCTGCCGGCGCTGATGGCCGTGCTCGGCGACCGGAACTGGTGGCCGGGCCGGATCACGGTCGGCCGGCCGGCCGAGCGAACCCCGGCGGCCGTCGGGTCGGGCACCCGGTGGGCGCCTCCGCAGCACGGCTACACCCGGGCCACCAGCGCGCAGCTTCAGCCGGCCGACGACGCATAGGTCCTGTCGGCCAGGGCCCGCCGGAGCGGGTCCTGGCCCGGCACTTCCTACTCGGTGGCGGCGGTCGCCTTCGCGGGCGCGGCCTTCCGCGCGGTCGCCTTCTTCGCCGGCGCCGCCTTCTTTGCAGGAGTCGCCTTCTTGGCCGCGGTCGCCTTCTTCGCCGCCGCCTTCTTGGCCGTGGCCTTCTTCGCGGGCTCGGCGCCGTCGGCGGCCTTCTTCGCCGGGGCCTTCTTCGCCGCGGCCTTCTTCTTCGGGGCCGGGCCCTTGGCGCGCTTCTCCGCGAGCATTTCGGACGCCTGCTCGACGGTCAGCTCCTCCGGCGTCTGGTCCCGCCGCAGCGACGCGTTGTACTCGCCGTCGGTCACGTACGGGCCGAACCGCCCGTCCTTGATCACCATCGGCTTCTGGGTGACCGGGTCCGGACCCATCTCGCGCAGTGGCGGCTTGGCGGCACCGCGCTGGCGGGTCTTCGGGGCGGCCAGCAGCGCCAGCGCCTCGTCCAGCGTGATGGTGAAGAGCTCGCCCTCGCTCTGCAGCGACCGCGAGTCGGTGCCGCGCTGCACGTACGGGCCGAACTTGCCGTTCTTGGCGACGATCTCGGCGCCCTCGGGGTCCTTGCCCACGACGCGGGGCAGGCTCAGCAGTTGCAGCGCCTGTTCGAGGGTGAGGGTCTCCGGCGACTGGGTGCGGAACAGCGACGAGCGCCGCTCACCACTTTCCACGTACGGGCCGAAGCGGCCGGACTTGAGCAGCACCGGCCCGCCGGTCGCCGGGTCGTCGCCGAGGCTGCGCTCGCCGCCGCCGCCCAGGAAGAGCTCGGTGACCTTCTCCGGGGTCAGCTCGTCGGGCGCGACGCCGTCCGGGATGGACGCGCGGTCGTTCGGCGACTCCTCGGTGGCCCCCGGGTGCTGCCGCTGCAGGTACGGCCCGTACCGGCCGACCCGCACCACGATCATGCGACCCTCCTCGTCCGCGAAGAGCGGGATCGAGTTGATCGACCGGGCGTCGATGGTGCTGAGGTTCTCGGTGACCAGCTTGCGCAGACCCCCGGCGTTGGCGATGGCGTCGTCCGCGCCGGCTTTCTGGCTGCCGAAGTAGAAGGAGGTGAGGAAGTCCAGCGAGGCGTTCTCGCCCCCGGCGATGCCGTCGAGGTCGTTCTCCATCGCCGCGGTGAAGTTGTAGTCGACCAGGCGCGGGTAGTGCTGCTCCATCAGGCCGATCACCGCGAACGCGATGAAGGTCGGGATCAGCGCCTGGCCGCGCTTCTCCACGTACCCGCGGTCCTGGATCGTCTGCATGATCGACGAGTACGTCGACGGGCGGCCGATGCCGAGCTCCTCCAGGGCCTTGACGAGCGAGGCCTCGGTGTAGCGCGCCGGCGGGCTGGTGTGGTGACCGACCGCGGCCAGTTCCTCGGCGGTCAGCGGCTGATCCTTGACCAGGTTGGGCAGGCGGCGCTCGGCATCCTCGGCCTCGGCGTTCTCGTCGTCGGACGACTCGACGTAGGCGCGCAGGAAGCCGGGGTCGGTGATGGTCTTGCCGGTCGCGGCGAAGTCCGCCTCCTCCTGAGCGGTCGAGACCGCCCGGATGCGCACGGAGATCGAGTTTCCGACGGCGTCGGTCATCTGAGACGCGACCGTACGCCGCCAGATCAGCTCGTAGAGCCGGAACTCGTCGCCGGACAGCTCGTTGGCCAGCTCGCCCGGGGCGCGGAAGACGTCTCCGGCGGGGCGGATGGCCTCATGAGCCTCCTGCGCGTTCTTGACCTTGCCGGTGTAGCGGCGCGGCTCCGGCGGAACGCTGCGCTCGCCGTAGAGCTCGGCGATCTGCCGGCGGGCGGCCGCGATGGCCGTCTCCGACAGGTTCACCGAGTCGGTACGCATATACGTGATGTAACCGTTCTCGT
Organism: Couchioplanes caeruleus; assembly: GCF_003751945.1. Lineage (NCBI taxonomy): Bacteria > Bacillati > Actinomycetota > Actinomycetes > Micromonosporales > Micromonosporaceae > Couchioplanes > Couchioplanes caeruleus. The sequence goes on from NZ_RJKL01000001.1 coordinate 3,939,262, forward strand.
ACAGCCGCTGCGCGGTCCGCATCGTCTGGGCCGACGACATCCGCAGCTTGCGCGCGGCCTCCTGCTGCAGCGTCGAGGTGATGAACGGCGCGTACGGCCGGCGCCGGTACGGCTTCTCCTCGACCCGGGTGACGGTGAACGGCCGGTCCTCCAGGCGGGCGGCCAGCCCGCGGGCGCCGTCGCCGTCCAGATGCACGACCGCGGCCCCGGCCTTGAGCCGGCCGGTGGTCGGCTCGAAGTCCTTGCCGGTCGCGACGCGGTCGCCGTTGAGCGCGATCAGCGTCGCGGAGAACGAGCGCGTCCCCTCGGCCTTCTCCTGGATGGCGAGCTGGGCGTTGATGTCCCAGTACTCCGCCGTGCGGAACGCCATCCGCTGGCGCTCGCGCTCGACCACGATCCGGGTGGCCACGGACTGGACCCGGCCCGCCGAGAGCTTCGGCATGACCTTCTTCCAGAGCACGGGGCTGACCTCGTAGCCGTACAGACGGTCGAGGATGCGCCGGGCCTCCTGCGCGTCGACCAGGTCCTTGTCGATCTCGCGGGGGTTGGCGACCGCCGCCTGGATCGCCGGCCGGGTGATCTCGTGGAAGACCATCCGGCGGACCGGGACCTTGGGCTTGATCGTCTCGACGAGATGCCAGGCGATGGCCTCGCCCTCGCGGTCCTCATCGGTGGCGAGGAAGATCTCGTCGACCTCTTTGGCGAGCTGCTTCAGCTTGGCGATCTGCTGCTTGCGGTCGGAGGAGACCACGTAGAGCGGGCTGAAGCCGTTGTCCACGTCGACGCCGAGCCGCGCCCAGGGCTCACCCTTGTACTTCTCGGGGACCTCGTCGGCGTTCTTCGGCAGGTCGCGGACATGACCGAAGGAGGCCTCGACGAAATAGTCGGGCCCCAGGTAGCCGGCGATCGTCTTGGCCTTCGACGGGGACTCGACGATGACCAGACGGGTCGTCCTGGCGTTGCTCGGCACGGCACTCCCAAACTTCGGACTCACTCGGCGCGGCCCGTCGCGGACGGCGGACACGCGGACGTTCAACGTAACGCGCCGGACCAGCTCGCATTCCCCGGGCACACAGAAGTCGGATGGTAACGGTCCGGCCACCGCACGCGTCCGACGGCGACACCGTACACCGGGAACATGCCGTCATGTCGCACACAATCGGGGAAGATCATGCAGCGGCGCCGCCCGGCCACAGCCGTTCGGGTGCCGCGGCGGGCCGTTCGCCGATCAGCTCCGCGAGCCGGGCAAGACGCCTGCGACCTGCGATCACGTACGCCGGACCGGCCTGGATCGTGCCGCCGAGACCGATCCGCGTCAATGCATCGTGCACCGCAGTGTCAAGAGACCCGTCCGGATCCAGACCGAGGGCGTAACCCTGCGGACGCGGCGCCCCGGCGGCGGCCACCCACAGCCGCAGCCTCGGCCCGTTGAGGAAGATTCTCGTGGTCGGCGGCGGCCAGCTCCGCGCCAGACCGTTCAAGCGGCTGCTGTACGCGGTCGCCACGTCGAAGGCGACCGTCCGGGCCTTCTCCTCCCCGGCCATCTCCTCGGCGCTCCCGTCGGCCTCCTCTGCCACCGGCTCCTCCGAGGGCCGCTCAGGCACCGGGTGCCACTCGGCGCTCGCGTCGGCCTCCTCGACCACCGGCTCCTCCGGAAGCCGCTCCGGCACCGGGTGCCAGTTGACCACCAAACCGCGGCTGACCAGCTCCCCCACCAGGACGTGCACCCGCCAGGCGGCGTCGACCCGGACCGACACGCGCGCCGTACCTCCCATGCGGCCCAGCCGGCCCGGACCCGCCAGCAGGCCCGCCAGGTCGGCGAGCGACGGGTCGACGGCCTCGACCCCGAAGACCGAGAGCTGCCGCCCCGCGGGCGTGGCCGCGGCCGCGCGACGCGGCCGCGGGCGGGCGGGCTGGACCGGCGCGGGCAGCACCTCGCGCGGAATCAGCGGCCACCCGGGCTCCGCCATGGTCAGCGGCATTCCGGAACGGCGTCGAACGCCTTCTGCAGCTCGATCGACGACAGCTTGCTGGTGTCCAGCTCGCTCGCCTTGTACTCGGTGTTGAGCGCCTCCACGACCGTGCCGACCCGATCGTAGAAATCCTTCGACGGGCTGGTCGCGAGCGCCTCGATGCCGGTCTTGGCCCGGCCGTACGCGTCGCGCATCGCGCTCAGGGAGGCCGTGAAGCTCTCCGCGACCCGCTTGCCCTCGTCGACGTCCGGCACGCCGGCCTCCTTCACCCCCGCCCGGGCCCTCTCGCTCGCCGACTCGGCGCCGCCGAAGAGCCGCATGAGATTCTCCTTGGCCTGCGCGGGCGTGGTCGCGGCGGTCATCTGCTGCTGGGTACGGGTGGCGAGAGTGCCTATCTCCGTCCGCCACGGGGCCAGCACCTTGCAGACGGATGCGGCCCAGGCGCGGGGGGCCGGGCCGCTCGAACAAGCACCCAGCGTCACCATGAGCGAACAGACGATGAGTAAGGGGATGGTGCGGGCCGTGCGCATGGATTGCAGCGTACGGCCAAGGCACGGCGGAGGGCACCCGGCGAGTGCCGGGTGCCCTCATGACCACTTCGGATCAGGCGCTGACGCGCGTGGGGGTGGACTCGGGAGTCGGGGCCTCCTCGCCCATGGAGATCGGCTTGCGCTTGCTCCAGATCACCGCGGCGACGATCATCAGTGCCGCGACGACCGCGATGGTGACCCGCAGCGGGGTGTTCTCCTCGGTGCCGACGCTCCAGGCCACGACCGCCGGGGCGATCAGCAGCGACACCAGGTTCATGACCTTGAGCAGCGGGTTGATGGCCGGGCCGGCGGTGTCCTTGAACGGGTCGCCGACGGTGTCGCCGATGACCGTCGCGGCGTGGGCGTCGGAGCCCTTGCCGCCGTACGCGCCGTCCTCGACCAGCTTCTTGGCGTTGTCCCAGGCACCACCGGAGTTGGCCAGGAAGACCGCCATGAGCGTGCCCGCGCCGATCGCACCGGCGAGGTACGCGGCCAGCGCACCCGCGCCCAGGCCGAATCCGACCGCGATCGGCGCCATGATCGCCAGCAGGCCCGGGGTGAGCAGCTCACGCTGGGCGTCCCGGGTGCAGATGTCGACCACTCGGCCGTACTCGGGCCGCTGGGTGCGGTCCATGATGCCGGGGAAGTCGCGGAACTGGCGGCGTACCTCCATCACGACCGCGCCCGCCGAGCGGGACACCGCGTTGATGGCGAGGCCGGAGAAGAGGAACACCACCGCGGCGCCGATCAGCAGGCCGACCAGGTTGCGCGGGTTGGAGATGTTCAGCAGGCCGAGGATCTCCGAGCCGATCCGGTCGGCGGACACCCCGGCGTCGGCCAGCGACGTCGACAGCGTGTTCGTGTACGACCCGAACAGGGCCGTGGCGGCGAGGACGGCGGTCGCGATCGCGATGCCCTTGGTGATCGCCTTCGTGGTGTTGCCGACCGCGTCCAGCTCGGTCAGGATCTGCGCGCCCCGCTCGTCGACGTCACCGGACATCTCGGCGATGCCCTGCGCGTTGTCCGAGATCGGCCCGAAGGTGTCCATCGCGACGATGACACCCACCGTGGTGAGCAGGCCGGTGCCGGCGAGCGCGACCGCGAAGAGCGACAGGGTGATGGACGAGCCGCCGAGCAGGAACGCCCCGAACACACCGGCGCCGATGAGCAGCGCCGAGTAGACGGCCGACTCGAGGCCGACGCTGATGCCGGCCAGCACGACCGTGGCCGCACCCGTCTGCGAGGACTTGCCGATGTCCTGCACCGGGCGCCGCTGGACCTCGGTGAAGTAGCCCGTCAGCGCCTGAATGGCGGCGGCCAGCACGATGCCGATCACGACCGCGCCGATCGCCACCCACTGCGGGTTGCGACCGCTGGCGAGAACCCCGGCGTCCAGCGACGCGTCCTGGAACCCGGCGAAGGTGTTCGGCAGGTACATGAAGCTGACGATCGCCACGATGATCGCCGACAGCACGGCGGAGATGTAGAACGCCCGGTTGATGGCGGTCAGGCCGTTGCGGTCCGAGGCGCGCAGCCGGGTGATGAAGACGCCGACGACGGCGATGACGACACCGATCGTGGAGACGATCAACGGGAAGATCAGGCCGTCCTGGCCGAACGCCGCCGAGCCCAGGATCAGGGCCGCGACCAGGGTGACCGCGTACGACTCGAAGAGGTCCGCGGCCATGCCGGCGCAGTCGCCGACGTTGTCGCCCACGTTGTCCGCGATCGTCGCGGCGTTGCGCGGGTCGTCCTCGGGGATGCCCTGCTCGACCTTGCCGACCAGGTCGGCGCCGACGTCGGCGGCCTTGGTGAAGATGCCGCCGCCGACCCGCATGAACATGGCGAGCAGCGCGGCACCGAAGCCGAAGCCCTCGAGGACGGTCGGGGCGTCGCCGCGGTAGATCCACACGACCAGCGCGGCGCCGAACAGGCCCAGGCCCACGGTGAGGAAGCCGACCACGCCGCCGGTGCGGAAGGCGATGCCCATCGCCTTCTCCCGGCCGCCGGACTCGCCCGCCGCCGCGGCGACCCGCAGGTTCGCCCGGGTCGCCAGCGCCATGCCGGCGCCACCGATGAACGAGCTGAAGACGGCGCCCACGATGAAGAACAGCGACCGGCCGATCTTCACAGTGGTCTCGTTGTCACCGGAGCCGTGCACGGGAAGAAGGAACAGCAGCACGACGGCGATGACGACGAAGATCGCCAGTGTCTTGAACTGCCGGAAGAGATAGGCCGACGCGCCTTCCTGCACGGCGCCGGCGATCTCCTGCATGTTGGTGGTGCCGCGCCCGGCTTTGAGCACCGACTGCACGAACATGGCGGCGAACGCCAGCGCGACCAGCGCGAAGACCACTGCGACGATAACGAACGTGACATTGTCACCGCTGAGGGATACCCCGCCGCTTTCTGCGGCGAGGCTCATAGAGGTCCCGGACATCAATGTCCTCCTGTACGACCGACCGCACCCGGTAGCGGACGAGACTGCCGGGCGCATCCCCGCAACGGGGAGACGACAGAGCCGGTCCCGCGGGACGCGGAACCGGGGAGCAGTAGCTGATTACCGGCGTACTGTAGCGGCCAGACGTGGCAATGGTCACACCTGCATGCGGCCGTGTCGCGGTGATGTTTACCGCTGTGTTAGCGGTTGGCATCGACGCTGACGAACCTCTAGGCTCGCCGCGACAGATTTGCGGTTTCCGGCCGCCCTCGTCCGTCATGTCCATTTTGTGCTGTCGCGGGACGACGGTGCGCGCGACAGGCCGAAGTTTGCCCGAGATGGCCGGAACTTTTCGGGTTTGGCCCTCGGTCGCGTGCGCCGACACCACCGTCGGCGTTGACGTTCGCGCAGCGCCACCTGCGCCGTCTCCGGCATCGCGATGATGTCGGGCTACAGCGTCGCGTGAGATCTTCGGGGCGCTAGCGGTAGTGGCCGGAGCGGGATGTGGCCGTGCCGGCTCTGGCGTGGTGCGCCGGGTTGCGGCTCCCGGTCGCCACCGACCGCCGCGTCGACGTCCCGCTTGATCGCCTATGCGGGTGAGTCGCCGGGACAGCTTGTCAGCGGCGGGAAACGGGCCAGACCATGCGGACCTCGGTGCCCGCGCCGTCGTCGACCGGGCGGACCTGGAGATCGTCGACGAAGCCGGCCAGCAGGGCGAAGCCCACGCCGGTCGTCAGCGCCTCGTCGGTCAGCGACTCGTCGGCAAGCTCGTCCGGCGGCAACTTGGCCAGGCCGACGCTCGCCTCGATCGGCGCGCGGTCGATCACCCGTACCGTGTAGGAGTCCGAGTCGGACATTTCCACCATGACGAGGTCGGGCAGGTCGTACTGGTTGTGCAGGGCCACCGCCCTGGTGCACGCCTCGCCGATGGCCAGGCGCACCTCGTCGAGCAGATCCTCGGCGACCCCCGCGCGCCGAGCCACCGCCACGCCGACCAGCCGCGCCGTGCGCACGTGCACCGGCGCCGGGGAGAACGACAGCCGTACCGTCGCCATCACGCTGCCGGGGGGTTGTCGTCGCGATCGCCCGACGACGTCGAGGTCGCCGCCTCGACCGAGGGATGGATCGGGAACACTTGGTCGAGCGCGGTGATCCGGAAGATCTTGAGCAGCGGCTCCTTGGCACAGACCAGGCCGAAGGTGCCGTGCGCGGCCCGCAACCGCTTCAGGGCGCCGACCAGCACACCGAGGCCGGTGGAATCCAGGAAGTCGACGCGGCCCAGATCCACGACCACGTGCCGGGAGCCGCCGTCGACCAGTTCGACCAGGCGTTCCCGCAGCCGCGGGGCGGTGTACACGTCGACCTCACCGCCGACGTCGAGCACCGTGTGCTCGCCGACGGTCCGGGTCGTCAGCGAAAGCTCCATCGGTCCTCCTCCCTCCGGGGCAGACCCTCAGGCAGCCGATCTCCCCAGCGAATCTAACCACCGACTGTCATCCCCCGACGCGTGGGCACCCACCGTCGTACCCGTTTGAGGTTCGGGGCATACCGATGTCACAGTGCAGGACGTGACCACGACAGTCCCGGGCATTCCGGCCTCGCGCGGCGCACTCGACGCACTCGGGCCTGCGGAGTTGCTGGACCGGATGCGGGCGCGACGCACGTCCGCCGAGGACTCGCCGATCACCCACGTCGAGCGCGTCGCGGCACGCGCCGGACGGACGGTGCCGTGGCCGGCCTGGGTGCCACGGACGCTCCGCGACGCGTACGGCTTCCCGCCATGGGAACACCAGGCCACCGCAGCATCACTCGCCCAGGCCGGGCAGCACGTCGTCCTTGCCACAGGTACGGCGTCCGGCAAGTCGCTTGCGTACCAGATGCCCGCATTGAGCCGTCTGCTCGACGATCCGCGCGCGACGGTGTTGTATCTGTCGCCGACCAAGGCCCTCGCCGCCGACCAGTTGCGGGCCCTCATTCGGCTCGGCATCGACGGGGTGCGGCCGGCCACATACGACGGAGACACTCCCCGCGAGGAGCGCGAGTGGGTCCGTCGGCACTCCCGCTTCGTCCTCACCAACCCGGACATGCTCCACCACGCGTTGCTGCCTGGTCACGCCAAGTGGGCACCCTTCCTGCGCCGCCTCGCGTACGTGGTGATCGACGAGTGCCACAGCTACCGAGGGGTGTTCGGCTCCCACGTGGCACACGTCCTGCGCCGCCTCCGCCGTCTGTCGGCGCAGTACGGCAGTTCCCCGACGTTCATCCTCGCGTCGGCCACCTCGGGCGACCCGGCCGACGCGGCGTCACGGCTGACCGGACTGCCGGTGACGGCGGTGACCGACGACGCCTCGCCCCGCGGAGCGGTGACGTTCGCGCTGTGGGAACCGCCGCTCCTGCCCAGCGACGAACCGCCCCCGGCCCCCGCACCCCGACAGGCCGTCCCGCCCGCACCCGCCGGAACGGACCCGGCTGATCGCTACGACACGGTCCCACTCACCGACACAACCGCGACGACTCCACTCAACGACGCAACCATGACGGCCGCACTCACCGACGCAACCATGGCGGCCGCACTCACCGACGCAACCATGACGGCTCCACTCATCGGCACAACCGCGACGGCCCCTCCCACCGACGCAACCATGACGGCTGACGGACGCACCCGGCGGTCCGCGTTGAGTGAGACGGCAGACCTGCTCACCGACGCGGTCGTGGCGGGCACACGGACCCTGGCGTTCGTCCGGTCGCGGCGGGCCGCGGAGGTCGTCGCGGCGATGACCCGCCGCTCGCTGGACGAGGCGGTGCCGGGCCTGGGCGACCGGGTGGCGGCGTACCGGGCGGGCTATCTGAAGGAGGACCGCCGCGCGATCGAACAGGCCCTCATGTCGGGCGACCTGCTGGCGCTGGCGTCGACCAACGCGCTCGAGCTCGGCGTGGATCTGGTCGGCCTGGACGCGGTGCTGATCTGCGGCTACCCCGGCACCCGGGCGTCGCTGTGGCAGCAGGCGGGCCGGGCGGGCCGCGCCGGCGGCGAGGCCCTTGCGGTACTCGTGGCCCGCGACGACCCGCTCGACACCTACCTGGTGCACCACCCGGAGGCGCTGTTCGGCCGGCCCGTCGAGGCGACGGTGCTGGACCCTGCCAACCCGTACGTCCTCGGACCGCAGCTCTGCTGCGCAGCGGCGGAGTCCGCCCTGCGCCCCGCGGACCTCGCACTGTTCGGCGGCGCCGTCGCGCAGGAGGCGGTCGACGCGCTGACCCGATCGGGCGCCCTGCGCAAACGCCCCACCGGCTGGTACTGGACCCATCAAGGCCGGCCGGACGTCGACCTGCGAGGCACGGGCGGCGCCCCGGTCGCCGTGGTCGAGTCGGCGACCGGACGCCTGCTCGGCACGGTGGACCAGGGTTCCTCCCACGTCATGCTCCATCCCGGTGCGGTGTACCTCCATCAGGGGACCTCCTATGTGGTCGACGGCCTCGACCTGGACGAGGCGGTCGCGCTGGTCCACGCCGAGGAACCGGACTGGTCCACCCACGCCCGCGACGTCACGGACCTCTCGGTGCTCTCGGTACGCGAGTACGTCGACGCAGGCCCGGTCGGCCTGTTCCTCGGCGAGGTGGACGTGACCAGCCAGGTGGTCTCGTACCAGCGCCGCCGCATCGGCACGGGAGAGGTGATCGACACCCGCCCCCTGGACCTGCCGGCGCGCGAGCTGCGTACGGTGGCCGTCTGGTTCACGATCTCCCCGAATGCGCTGCTGACCGCCGGAGTGGAACCGGGCGACATCCCGGGCGCCCTGCATGCCGCGGAACACGCGGCGATCGGCCTCCTCCCGCTGATGGCGACCTGCGACCGGTGGGACATCGGCGGCCTGTCGACGGCGAACCACGCGGACACCGAGTGCCCGACGGTGTTCGTCTACGACGGTCACCCGGGCGGGGCAGGCTTCGCCGAACGCGCCTACGCAACGGCGAAGGCATGGCTCCGAGCCACCCGGGAGGCGATCGCATCCTGCGCGTGCGAAACGGGATGCCCGTCGTGCGTCCAGTCCCCGAAATGCGGAAACGGCAACAACCCACTGGACAAGAAGAAGGCGATCGCGGTCCTCGACGCCGTGCTGGCCGCCCTTCCCGACCAACCGTAAGCTGCCTCATCCTCTGATCGGTCCTGCTGCCTCATCCTCTGATCGGGCCTGCCCTGGCCGCGGCCGAGGCGTGAGTGGTCAGGCCGGGCAACGGCGTGACGACCGTTTCCACCTCTATGACGACGTCGAACCCCTCCAGACGGCACGACGTCAGATGACCGCCATTGGCCGCGGCAAGCTCGGCGGCTCGCGCACAGGCCGCCTGCCGGCCCTCGATCGCGCGCATGGCTCCGGCGAGGGCACCGAGGTCGGCGGCGGTCCGTGCCTCATGACGCCCGACCCGGGCCGCACCCACCGCCGCGCCCGCCACCCCGCCGGCAACCAGGACCAGCCCGACCGCAAGCACGAAGATCGACGCGGCTCCGCGGTCCGCCCGCTGCGAAGCGAACCCGGCCTCGTCCATCCGCCCCGTCACCGGACCGCCGCCGGTTCCCTGGCGGCGACGGCGGTCGCGCCGACGGTGATCACCGGTAGACGGCCGCCGAGCACCTCTACCGGAGCGCGGACCGTGACCGTCACCGTGTCTGCGCCCTCCGCGAGGTCGATCTGCGCGTCCGGTGACGCGATACGGGCCGCTTCGGCGACGCCCGGAGCGCCACGGGCGGCAGCGAGGGCGCCCTCGCGGGCAGCGTCGACGCACCGGCCCTGAGCGGTCATCGCCCCGACCGCGGTGAGCCCGGTGAAGAGCAGAAGCATGAGCGCCGGCAGCCCGGCCGCGAGTTCGGCGGTGAAGGAACCCCGATCACCGGCCCGGGACAACCTGCGCCCGAGCGAACGAAGAAGTCCCTGCCCGACACCAGCCGGCCTGGAAACGCCAGGACCGACATCAGGCAGCTCGAGGACATCCCAACGAAGCACGGCACCACGCGCGGAGCCGGGCTGCCGGCGCGGACTCACTTCAGTGCCCCATTGATCACACCGGTGAGGGCCTGCTGGACGCTGGGGCTCGTCAGGACCTTCAGGAGGATGCCCGCGAAGGCCACGGCGGCGAGGGTGCCCACGGCGTACTCGGCCGTGTTCATTCCCTCATCGGCGCGAGGGCCGGTGAGACGGGCAAGCAATCGATGCATTGGAACTCCTTGTGCGTGGATTGTCGAGAGATGCCGCCGAGGTTGGCGACCGGCACCGGTCCCGAGACCGGCGAGCATGAGAGAGGGACACCGCGAACAGCGACAGCGGTGACGGTGACGACGGCGACAGTGACGGCGGTGACGGTGCCCGCGACGACGAGGGCATGGCGGCGGGGTTCACAGGATGTCTCCGAGGACCGCGATGACGACTGGGACCAGGCCCGCCAGCAGGAAGGCCGGGAGGAAGCACAGGCCGAGAGGCAGGACGATGAGAGTTCCGGCTCGGCGGGCGGCCGCCTCCGCGGCGATCACGCGGTCCGCGCGCAAGTCGTCGGCCAGTCGGGTGAATGCTCCCGCCAGCGCACCGCCGCTGGTGCTCGACCGGACCGCGGCCGCGATCAGGCGTGGGGCTCCGGGTATGTCGGCGAGGTGGGCCCAGGCTTCCGGCGGGTCGGCGCCGAGGCGCAGGGAACGGCCGACACGGTCGAGGCGGTCGCCCAGCGGGCCGCCGAGTGCTTCGGCGACGGCGGAGACCGCGTGGTCGACCGGTGCGCCCGCGCGCAGCGCCGCGGCCAGGAGGTCCGCGGCGAGCGGCAGGTCCGCCTGCGCTCGGGTCCGCAGGGCGCGGACGGCGGCCGGTTCCTGTTTCCCAAGCCAGCGGTCGAGGACGTAGGCGAGTGCCAACGCCGGCGGCACCGCCCACCAGTGCCCGGCATACCAGGCGACCGCGACCACGCAGGCGAGGGCGACCACGATGCGCTTGATCATCCGACCTCCTCTCGCGCACCGGCGACGGCGGCGGTGAGGGCACGCAGGTCGGCACGCAACGGGCAGGGCATGGCAGTGGGTGGCTCCGGCGCACGGGCGGCTCGGAGCAGAGCAACCACACAGCAGGGTTGAAGGGGCACCTGCACCGGACCGCCGGGCTGGACGATCGACTCGGCGCCGCACGTCGAGGCGGTCATCGCGGCCTCCCGTCACCACGCGGCAGGCCGATGGCACGGCCCGGCCGCGGGAACGAGGGCGATCGGGGCCTGTGGCGCTGCTGCCCCTCGCCTCGGCGCGACGAGGGCTCGCGGATGGTCGGGTCGGGCGGACCGTCGGTGAGGCGGTCCGCCCACAGCAGACCCGCGGTTTGCAGCAGTGCGGCGCCCGCCGCGCAGGCTGCGCCGGTAGGGGTGTGGAGAAGGATGTGCAGAGGGTCGACGCCGATGCCATAGCCGAGCGCGATGCCGCCGAGCGGCAGTGCGGCCAGCAGGATCGCCGTCGCCTGGGCACCCGCCGCCTGTGCGGCGGCGCCGGCACGGGCTCGACCGGCGGCGCGGGCGTCGGCTTCGATGCGCTCGATCAGGTCCGCCGTGGGGGCGCCGGTGCGTTCGGCGAGGCGCTCGGCCGCCGCCGCGAGTTGGGCCGGGCGACCTTCGATCCGAGCCGACGGCCGGGACAGGCCGACGCGCAGGTCGGCCGCCAGGGCGCTGAGTGCGTCGAGGGTCCGTTCGTGGACCTCGGCGACGTGTCTCCGTGCGGCCCGGCGGATGAGGGCGCGTGCCGTCAGGGCTGCGTAGGCGCCCGCGATGAACGCGGCTGTCGGTCCGGCGGCGAGCGTGCCCAGCAGTGCCGCGACCGCGGCTGACGCGGTGAGGAATCGTCGGGGAGCGCGGGTCGCGTAAGACCCGATGGAGGTGACGCGCGCGACGGCCGTCGCGCGCCGGCTCGGGGTGGACAGCCTGGCCAGGCCACGCCTGACCGGCCAGACGGCGACGATCGCGGCGGTGGCCAGCAAGACCGCCGCCGACAGCCACGGCCAGGCCGTCGCGAACCACGACCTGTTCGTCATCGCCCGACCCCGGCAACGCTCGGAGGCGCGGTCGACGACCGGAGCAAGGAGGCGGCCGGGTCAGGCGGTGGAGGCGAAGTCGACAAGCGCGGCGAGGAGCCGGCCGGGCTGGGGAGCGGGCGCGCGGACGAGGACCAGGGCGAGGAGCCGGCCGGGCCCAGGATTGACGGCACGGTCACGCCTCGGTCGATCAGCAGGCGGGCGAGGGCGGGCGCTCCCGGGCCCGTGCCCTGTCCTCTTTCCCAGGCCGGGATCACGGTGGCGAGGTGCTGCTCCCCCGTCGGTAGCAGCACCCCGATCGAATCCAGGACGCGGCCGCGGTCGGTGCGGCGTACCTGGATGATGACTTGAAGGGCCGCGACGGCCTGGGCGTGCAGGGCCGCTCGGGGCAGGCCGCCGAGGAGACCCAGCGCCTCGAGGCGGGCCGGTACGTCGGCGGGCGCGTTGGCGTGGAGGGTGCCGGCTCCCCCCTCGTGGCCCGTGTTCAGGGCGGCCAGCAGGTCGGCGATCTCCGCGCCCCGGCACTCCCCCACCACCAGGCGGTCGGGGCGCATACGCAGGGCCTGGCGTACCAGGTCGGTGAGGCCGACGGCGCCCGCGCCCTCCACGTTGGCGGTGCGGGCCTGAAGGCTGACGACGTGCGGGTGCACCGGCCGCAGTTCGGCCGCGTCCTCCACCAGGACGATCCGCTCGGTCGGTGGGACGAGACCCAGCAGGGTGGCCAGCAGTGTGGTCTTGCCCGAGCCCGTTCCGCCGGTGACCAGGTACGCCAGCCGGCCGGCGACCACCGCCGCCAGGACGGGAGCCAATGCCGCGGGGACGGTGCCGTGCTCGACGAGATCGCGCAGGCCGAACGGGCGCTGGCGGAAGGTGCGGAGCGACAGGTACGGCCCGTCGGTCGCCACCGGTGGCAGCACGGCGTGCAGGCGGGTGCCGCCCGGCAGGCGCGCGTCGGCATAGGGCTGCCCGTCGTCGAGCCGGCGCCCACAGGCGGCCGCGAGACGTTGGGCGAGGCGGCGCACGTCCTCGGGGCTGCCGACGTCGACCGCCGCACGGTGCAGGCCGTCGCCCCGGTCGACCCAGACCTGCACGCCGTTGACCAGGACGTCGGTGACCGCCGGATCGGCGAGAAGGGGTGTGAGCGGCCCGGCGCCGACGAGCTGGTCGCGCACCCGGCCGGCCAGGTGCAGCACCGTGGTGTCACCGAGGACGGCCGCGTCGGCTTCCTGGCGTACGGCCGACATGACCGCCGCCGGGGTGGCGTCGACGCCTTCCTCCGCTATGTGCCGCCGCACGCGCTGGGCCAGCGAGGGCGAGGCGGCCGGTGCGCGGGTCATGCCTGCTCCCGAGCGCCGGCGGAGGTCAGGTCGGCGATGATGCGCTGGCACAGCTCGGCGAGCGGACCGTGGCCGTCGACGGCGGGTGGCTCGCCCTGCTCCAGGCCCTCGCACACGGCCTGCTCCGGACGCAGGGAGCCGGCGAGGGGCAGTCCGAGCGATCGGGCGATCTCGCGGGCCTTCAGCCGGCCCGGCGCCGGACCCCGCACGACGACCGACAGGTGCGGGCAGTGCAGTCCTGCCGTCGCCGCAACGCGGGCCGCCGCAGCGGTCGCACGCAGCTCGGCAGGGACGACCAGAATCGCCCGGTCGGCCGCTGCGAGGGCTACCGTCGCCGCGTCGTCCAGATGGCGCGGCAGGTCCACCACGGTCAGATCCCGGGTCGCCCGGGCGGCTTCCATCGTCACCGCCATGACGTCAGCGGGCACCGACCACGAGACCGGCCCGGACGACGAGAGCGGGACGGGCGCTGCGACAGGGCAGACCGGCGAAGCGGCTCCGGCCGACGAGCCGGGCCCGGCCGACGAGGACCACGAGGTGACCATGCCCGGCGAGGCGGGCAGGCCGTCGCGGGCGAAGCACAGCAGGACCAGGTGGCCTCGGTGGGGCAGCGCCCTGAGCAGCGCCGGCGGGTCGACCGGTCCGCCCGCCTCGGTCAGGGCCGGCCAGCGCAGTCCGTCGACCTGCTCCCAGCCGAGCACCAGGTCGAGGCCGCCGCCCAGCGGGTCCGCATCGAGCAGCAGGGTCCGCAGTCCCGTGCGGACGGCGGTGACGGCCAGACCGCCCGCCAAGGTGCTCGCTCCCGCGCCGCCGCGGCCGCCCAGCACGGCGAGCACCCGGCCGTCGGGTGGCGGTTCGAGGCGGAGCGACGAGGCGAAGCGGTCGACCAGCCAGGGCTCGGCCGCGGGCAGCAGCGCCACGTGCTCGGCGCCGAGTGGCTCCGCCAGGTCCCAGGCGGTGGGCACGATCGGCTCGTGGCCGACGATGATCATCCGTGGGCGTCTCGGTAGCCGGGCGTGCAGGCACGCGGCGGCCTGGTCGACGCCGACCAGGACCAGGGGCGCGTGGGTGAAGCGGGGACGGGCCGCGACCGGGTCGGCGGCGACGTCCACCTCGGTGCCGCCCGCGGCGGCGAGCCGGAGGAGGTCGTCGAGCAGATCCGGATCGCCGGTCACCAGCAGCGGCAGAGCGGACGGCGAAGCGCTACGAACGGACATCGCAAACTCCAGCGGACGCGGCGGGCGGTGAGACACCGGCCCGCGGCGGCGTTCAGGCACCACGGCGGGCGGTTCGGGACTCACCGTGGCGGGCGGGCGGACCGCTGCTCAACCGGAGATCGCCGGCCTGTGGACAACCGCCGGGGCTGTGGACAGGCTGTTCCTCCTCAGGCTGATCTGCTACGACAAGGCGGCCGGAACCGCGGGGCAGCGACGTACCATCGTCGGGCCCACGACAGACAGAGGAGAGTGGACGAGCCTGCCGTTGGGTATGTTGTTGCCGACACGGACGATGGAGTTGGCATGGAGAACCCGATCCACAGCGCGCTTGGCGCGGATGGCACCGCCCACGTGACCGTGCTGGGTGAGATCGACTTCTCCAACGCCGACGAGGTCGCCCGGACGATCCGGGACGCGGTCACCGAGTGGTCGCCCGAGGAGGTCCGGGTCGATTTGTCCGACGCCACGTTCATCGATTCGACCGGGCTGGGCGCGCTGATCGAGGGCTACCGGGCGGCGAACGAGGCCGCGAGCCGTTTCATCGTGACGAATCCGAGCGCGAACCTCCGCAGGGTGCTGTCGGTGACCGGGCTCAGCGAGCTGTTCGGCATGCCCGAGCACGAGGAGTCAGCCGACCTGAGCCAGGCCACCGGCGCCTGACAAGAGCCCACCGGCGCCTGACAAGAGCCCACCTACGCCAGGCCACCGGCGCCGACCGCTCGGCGGCGAGCCGGACGAAACCGAGGACCCCTGGCCGGACCACCGCGCAAGCCCGGATGGTCGCTTGCGCGTGTGTGCTGGTCCAGCCGCACTTGCCCCGTACAGACAAATAAGAACGACCCCCGTCGGGGGCGACGGGGGCCGTCCGAAGATTCGGCTCCGGGGGGGTCGAGCCGAATCGGCCCCGGTGATCGCGGGGGGCGCAACCACCGAGAAACCTTCGCGGGAAAGCGACCGCCTCGGCGGCGCCTCCCCGAACGCCACCGATATCGCCCACATGCAGACAACATGAATCCCTGTCGCCCCACAAGCATGCCTCAGTAGCGCCTCACCGTCGAGTACCCAGTGTCACCAGAAAGCCCACACGTCACGTCGCAAGCGTGACTCGCTGCTTCTTGCGGCTACACTTTCGGCCCGTGGGCCAGAGCGCCGCATTTTTCGACCTCGACAAGACCGTCATCGCCAAGTCCAGTGCACTGGCCTTCGGACGGCCGTTCTATCGCGATGGCCTCATCAGCCGGCGCGACGTCGTGAAGTCGGCCTACGCGCAGTTGATGTTCCGGCTCGGCGGCGCCGACGAGCAGACCATGGCCCGCACCCGCGACTACCTCGCCGCACTCTGC
The DNA here is from genome assembly GCF_003751945.1 of Couchioplanes caeruleus. Lineage (NCBI taxonomy): Bacteria > Bacillati > Actinomycetota > Actinomycetes > Micromonosporales > Micromonosporaceae > Couchioplanes > Couchioplanes caeruleus. The sequence continues at coordinate 3,955,154 of NZ_RJKL01000001.1, forward strand.
AAGGGTTGGAAGGTCGAGCAGGTGCGGCAGATCGTCGCCGAGACCCTGGAAGAACTGATCAACCCGTACGTGTACGCCGAGGCGGCCGTCCTCATCGGCGAGCACCAGACGGCCGGGCGTGACGTCGTCCTGGTCTCGGCCTCCGGGGACGAGATGGTCCGCCCGATCGGCGAACTGCTCGGCGTCACCGACGTGATCGCGACCCGGATGGGCATCGTCGACGGGCGGTACAGCGGCGAGGTCGAGTTCTACGCGGCCGGCTCCAGCAAGGTCTCCGAGGTGCGGCAGTTGGCGCAGGCGCGGGGGTACGACCTTGCGCAGTGTTACGCCTATTCGGATTCGAACAGTGATCTGCCGCTGCTGCAGGCGGTGGGGCACCCCAGTGTGGTGAACCCGGATCGGGCGCTGCGCCGGGTGGCCCTGGAGCGCGCCTGGCCGGTGCTGGAGTTCCGGCATCCGATTCCGCTGGGGCGGCGGCTGCGCGAACGGCCGGCGGTGCCGCTCACCGCCGCGGCTCTCAGCGTGGGCGTGGGCGTGGCGATCGGCATCGCGATCTATGGCCGGCACCGGCGAATGCGGGCCATGCCTGCGTAAGCCCATTGAGGGGCGTCACCGCCAAGCGTCTGACTAATTACGGTTAGTAGCTTTTGCCCTGGTGATCAAGGGCCCGGCGGCGTAGAAAGGACTGGCGGGATCCCGAAGAACCACCAGCGGATCCCGTGCACGGCCACCGGGAACCCACGCGCGATCAGCCACGGCAGGCACGTTGCGGCGGGACCCACCGGATTCCGGCGGGACTGTCGACAACGACCCAGGTGCACGCTTGATAACCCGGCAGGACGCGCAAGTGGCGGCGTCTCACCCGTGAGGCGCCGTCCTTACATTTCCGCCCGCCGGGGAAACGCGAGGTGCCGGTTGCGCAGCTCGTGGTAGACCTCGCGGAACGCCTGAGGCCGGCGGTGGAAGTCGACGCCCTGGGCCCACAGCTCGGTGTTCACAGTGGATCCGTCGCGGCCCTCGATGAGCACGGTCATGCCGCCCTCGATCTCCCACCGACCGATCTTGTTGGCGTGCCGGTGCAGGCGGACGTGGGCGATGTCCTCCCAGCGCAGTGTCCGTGTCCGCAGGAGCCCGCGGATGCGCAGGGCATGAGGGCTGACGTAGACGCCCATCTCGATGATCCGCCAGCCGCCGATCACCCAGGCCGCCGCCATCAGCATGGCGAGGATGCGTACGCCGACGCCGGTCAGCTCGAAGAGCCCGATGCTCGCCCAGCCGAGCAGCCCGAATGCCACCGCCTCCCAGCCGATGACCAGCCAGCGACCGGTCCCGACCGAGTAGGGGCGAATCCACTCGTTTCCCACTAGCCGAGTATGCCAACCCGCCCGAGGACAAAAAGGGCGTTCCGCCAGGTGCGGCTGTCAATTGCCCGAAGGCGACAGGACCTCGTTCCCGATCTCCTGTAGTTCGTCCGCGCCCGCCGACACGGCCGCCGCGTAGTGCCGCAGCCACGAGCGGACGCCGTCGGGAGTGCCGGTCGCGTACGCGCCCGCCGAGCCGACGTACTCCGGCTCGCGCGCGAGATGCCCCCGCTCGACGCCGACGAGACCACGGATGTCGAAGCCGCGGGAGACGAGGGTCAGCCGAGCCGCGGCCCGCGCGACGACGCCGGCCGGACCCGCGAACGGCCGCAGGGTCAGCAACTCGGCGTGCACGACGGCGGCCAGCAGCAGCGGCGGCGTCCGCTCGTTGCCGGCGACCAGCCCGGCCAACGCGTCGATCCGCTCGGCCCCGGACAGGAGCCGGCCGAGGTCACCGTCGGCCACCGCGCCGCGCGCGGCCAGCATGTGCAGGCGGGCCAGCACCTGCCGGGGGGCGCGGGGCCAGAGGTCGGCGAGCCCGTCGAGCCCCTCCGACACCCGCAGCGCGCCCTGTACCACCGGGTCGGTGACCGTGCCGGCGCGGACCGCGGCGAGGTCGTGGCGGTGGTCCTCGAGGGCGGCGCTCGCCACCGCGGCGCGCAGGCCGACCTCGGCCGCCACCTGGCCGCCCTGGCGGCGCAGCGCGCGGTGGCGCAGGGCGCCGTCGACCTTGGCGCGGGCCTCGGCGAAGGCGGGCTCGACGTCGGCGAGCGCGAGCAGCGGGGCCAGGGGATCGTTCGTCACGTGCCTAACCGTAGCGGGAACGCGGCACTGCACGTACGGGCGCGGAAGTGGCAGAATTCGCGCAGTACCGAGCACAAGGCTCGCCCGGAAAAGCGGGCAGAACTAGTGTTCCACCCAAGCAGATCGGTCACGGCAGAGGAGCCGCCCTCATGAGTGAAACCCTGGAGAATCTGTATTCGGAGACGCGGCAGTTCCCGCCGCCGGCCGAGCTCGCCGCCGCGGCGAACGTCAAGGCCGACGCCTACGAACGGGCCGGTGCGGACCGGCTGGGATTCTGGGAGGAACAGGCCAAGCGGCTCACCTGGACCAAGCCCTGGGACCAGGTGCTGGACTGGTCGAACCCGCCGTTCGCCAAGTGGTTCGTCGGCGGCGAGCTCAACATCGCGTACAACTGCGTCGACCGGCACGTCGAAGCCGGCCACGGTGACAAGGTCGCCATCCACTGGGAGGGCGAGCCGGGCGACACCCGCACGATCACGTACGCGGACCTGCTGCGCAGCGTCAGCCAGGCGGCCAACACCCTGACCGAGCTCGGCGTCACGGCCGGCGACCGGGTGGCGATCTACCTGCCGATGATCCCGGAGGCGGCGGTCGCGATGCTGGCCTGCGCGCGAATCGGCGCGATGCACAGCGTGGTCTTCGGCGGCTTCTCGGTCGACGCGCTGTCCACCCGCATCCAGGACGCCGACGCCAAGGTGGTGATCACGGCCGACGGCGGTTACCGCCGGGGCAAGCCGTCCGCCCTCAAGCCGACCGTCGACGAGGCGGTCGCGCAGTGCCCGAGCATCGAGCACGTGCTGGTCGTGCGGCGGACGGGCGAGGACATCGCCTGGGGCGAGAAGGACCTGTGGTGGCACGAGACGGTCGAGCGGGCGAGCGCCGAGCACCGGCCGCAGTCGTTCGACTCCGAGCACCCGCTGTTCATCCTTTACACCTCCGGCACGACGGGCAAGCCCAAGGGCATCCTGCACACGACCGGCGGCTACCTCACCCAGGCGTCGTACACGCATCACGCGATGTTCGACCTGAAGCCTGCGACCGACGTCTTCTGGTGCAGCGCCGACGTCGGCTGGGTCACCGGGCACTCGTACATCGTCTACGGGCCGCTCTCCAACGGCGCCACGCAGGTCATGTACGAGGGCACCCCGGACACGCCGCACAAGGGACGCTTCTGGGAGATCATCGACAAGTACCGGGTCACCATCCTCTACACCGCGCCCACGCTCATCCGCACGATGATGAAGTGGGGCGAGGACATTCCGGCCAAGTACGACCTGTCCTCGCTGCGCATCCTCGGCAGCGTCGGCGAGCCGATCAACCCCGAGGCCTGGATGTGGTACCGGGCGAACATCGGGCACGACAACTGCCCGATCGTGGACACCTGGTGGCAGACCGAGACCGGCGCCGGGATGATCTCGCCGCTGCCCGGCGTGACCAGCACCAAGCCCGGTTCGGCGATGACCCCGCTGCCGGGCATCTCCGCGGACGTGGTCGACGACCAGGCGCAGTCGGTGCCGAACGGCGGCGGCGGATTCCTGGTGCTGCGCGAGCCGTGGCCCTCGATGCTGCGGACGATCTGGGGCGACGACCAGCGCTTCATCGACACGTACTGGTCGCGCTTCGGCAAGGGCGCCGGCACGGGCGACGAGTGGATCTACTTCGCCGGCGACGGCGCGAAGAAGGACGAGGACGGCGCGCTCTGGCTGCTCGGCCGCGTCGACGACGTCATGCTGATCTCGGGTCACAACATCTCGACGACCGAGGTCGAGTCGGCGCTGGTCTCGCACCCGGCGGTGGCCGAGGCCGCCGTGGTGGGCGCGACCGACCCGACGACCGGGCAGGCCATCGTCGCCTTCGCGATCCCGCGGGGCAACGTGGACACCACCGGCGACGCGGGCGAGAAGCTGATCCAGGACCTGCGCAACCACGTGGCGAAGACGCTCGGGCCGATCGCCAAGCCGCGGCAGATCATGCTCGTGGCCGAGCTGCCCAAGACCCGGTCCGGCAAGATCATGCGCCGCTTGCTGAAGGACGTCGCCGAGCGCCGCTCCCTGGGCGACGTCACGACCCTCCAGGACTCCACGGTCATGGACCTGATCTCGGCGGGAATGCGGAGCTCCAAGTCCGAGGATTGATATAGGCAGCCATCCATTAACAGCGGTGGATCCGGCGACGGATCTGCCGCTGTTTCATGTGGACGGTGCATTTTCGGCCATTTGCCGGAATGCGCGCGATGCCCCATCCACGGACAGCAATCAATCATGATCAATACGTTAGAGCCCTTCCGGTGCATCGCTCCATTTGCATACGTTCACCTGAGCCTCGAACCCGAGGCGGTCCACCGCCGTCGCTGCACAACAGCGCGCGGTCATGCCAACGGAGGTATACGTAGTGCGCAAGGTGGTCGTTGGACTGCTCGGCGCCGCGATGGTGACCAGCGTCGGAATTCTCATTCCGGCCGGCGCCACCGCTGCACCGCCGGTCGATCCCGGACCGGCGGTCAAGGCCGACGCGACACATGTGGATGATCTCCCCAACCCGCTCGAGGACAAGCGCCGGGCACTGCGGGAGCAGGCGATCGCCGACGTCGTCAGCGGCGAGGCGAAAGCGATAAAGCGGAACGGCAGCACGGTCGTCAAGGTCGGCCGGACCCAGGGGTCGGGTGTCACGAATCGCAAGATCGCCAAGTCCGGCACGGACCAGTACGTGGAACTGGGCCGCGAGCGGACCGACCGGATCTTCGTGATCCTGGCCGAGTTCGGCAACGACCGGCACCCGAACTACCCGGACGTCGACTCCAACCCGAACGTGCCCGGCCCGACCACGTTCGAGGGCCCGCTGCACAACAAGATCCCCGCGCCGAACCGTGCGGTCGACAACTCGACGGTGTGGCAACCCGACTACAACCCCGAGCACTACCGGGACCTGTACTTCGGCGAGGGCGCGGGCAAGGAGTCGGTCAAGACCTACTTCGAGACCCAGTCGTCCGGGCGCTACAGCGTCGAGGGCAAGGTCACCGACTGGGTCAAGGTCAACTACAACGAGGCGCGGTACGGCCGCGACCTCTGTGGCAGCAACGTCTGCAACAACACCTGGGCGCTCGTGCGTGACGCGGCGAACAAGTGGGTCGCGGACCAGCAGGCGGCCGGCCGTACCGACGCCGAGATCGCCGCGGACATGAAGGCGTTCGACCAGTACGACCGCTACGACTTCGACAACGACGGCGACTTCAACGAGTCCGACGGTTACATCGACCACTTCCAGATCGTCCACGCCGGTGGCGATGCCGCCGACGGCGACCCGCAGCAGGGCGAGGACGCGATCTGGAGCCACCGCTGGTACGCGTTCGGCACCGACCAGGGCCGCACCGGCCCGGCGGGCAACCTGCTCGGCGGCACGCAGATCGGCAGCACCGGCATCTGGATCGGCGACTACACCATCCAGCCGGAGAACGGCGGCCTGAGCGTCTTCGTCCACGAGTACGGCCACGACCTGGGCCTGCCGGACGACTACGACACCTCCGGCGGCGGCGACAACAACAACGAGCACTGGACCCTGATGGCCCAGAGCCGGCTCAGCGCCGCGGGCGACCAGGCCATCGGCACCCGCCCGGGTGACCTCGGCGCCTGGAACAAGCTGCAGCTCGGCTGGTTCGACTACGAGACGGTGGTCGCCGGCCAGCAGAAGACCCTCGAGCTCGGGCCGCAGGAGTACAACACGGCCAAGGCGCAAGGCGTCGTCGTGGTGCTGCCCGACAAGGAGGTCACGACCGAGCTCGGCGCACCCTTCGCCGGTGAGGGTCAGTTCTTCTCCGGCAACGCCGACGACCTGAACAACTCGATGTCGCAGGAGATCGACCTGACCGGCAAGACCACCGCGGGCGTCACGCTCAAGGGCCGGTACGACATCGAGGCCGACTACGACTACCTGTACTTCGAGGCGTCGACGGACAACGGCAGCACGTGGACGCGCCTCGACGGCACGCTGAACGGCGCGGCGTTCCCGCGGGACGCCAGCGGCACGCCGGCCCTGACCGGCAGCACGGGCGGCGCGTGGGCGGACATCGCGGTGCCGCTGAACGCGTACGCCGGCCAGAAGATCGCCTTCCGTCTGCACTACCTGACGGACGGTGGCGTCGCCGAGGGCGGCTTCTTCGGTGACGACATCACGATCACCGCGGACGGCGCGACCGTGCTGGTCGACGGCGCCGAGGGCGACACCACCTGGGAGCTCGACGGCTTCACGATCGTCGGGGCCTCCTCGACCGAGATGTTCGACAACTTCTACATCGCCGGGCACCGCAGCTACGTCTCGTACGACAAGTACCTCAAGACCGGCCCGTACTTCTTCGGTTACCAGCCGACATTGCCGGACAAGGTGGACCACTATTCCTACCAGGAGGGCCTGCTCATTTCGTACTGGGACACCTCGCAGGTGGACAACAACACGAATGTGCACCCGGGATCGGGCCGCAACCTGATCATCGACTCGCGCCCGGCGCCGTTCTACAACCTGGAAGGGCTGCCGTGGCGGGCCCGCATCCAGGTGTACGACGCCCCGTTCAGCCTGAAGAAGGCGGATTCGTTCACGTTGCACATCAATGGCAAGCCCAGCTACATCCGGGGCCAGGCCGCGCAGCCGCTGTTCGACGACACCAAGAAGTACTTCTACGACGAGCTTCCCAACCACGGCGTGAAGCTCCCGGCGGTCGGCGTCAAGATCAAGGTCCTCAATGTCAATAACACTTCTATGAAGATCAAAATCGGGTGATCTAGGGATATAAGGAACGGCGCCCGGGGAAATTTCCCCGGGCGCCGCGCCGTTTACCAAAAACTTTTTTCTGAGGTCTTCCACACATCCATTTTTTTGCATACGTTCACCCAAGCCCCGATCAAGGGCCTGTGCCACCGCTCGCTGCGTGGGGCGTGCGGTTTGTTCAACGGAGGTACGTAGTGCGCAAGGTAGTCGTTGGACTACTCGGCGCCGCGATGGTCACGAGCTTCGGGGCTCTGCTCCCGGCCGTGGCACAGGCGGCGCCCCCGGTGGAGCCGACAACGTCGAAGGCCAGCAAGGCGGACCCGGCCGACGAGCTCCCCAACCCGCTCGAGGACAAGCGCCGCGAACTGCGCGAGGAGGCGCTCGCTGCCGTCCTCAAGGGCGAGGCCAAGCCGGTGACTCGCGGCGCGAGCACCGTGGTGAAGGTCGGCAAGACCCGCGGCGGCGGCGAGACCGACCGCACCGTCAGCGGGTCCGGCGTGGACCAGTACGTCGAGCTCGCCCGTAAGACGACCGACAAGATCTTCGTGATTCTCGCCGAGTTCGGCAACGAGCGGCATCCCAAGTATCCGGACGTCGACAGCGACCCGGAGACCCCGGGCCCGACGACGTTCGAGGGCCCGCTGCACAACAAGATCCCGGCACCGGACCGCACCAAGGACAACACCACGGTGTGGCAACCCGACTACAACCGGGCCCACTTCGAGAAGCTGTACTTCGGCGAGGGCAAGAACGTCGAGTCGCTGAAGACCTACTACGAGATGCAGTCCTCCAACGTCTACAGCGTCGAGGGCAAGGTCACCGAGTGGGTCAAGGTCAAGTACAACGAGGCCCGCTACGGCCGCGACTGCGACATCGACAAGGTCTGCACCGACACCAACATGTGGGCGCTCGTCACCGACGCCGCCAACCAGTGGGTCGCTGACCAGAAGGCCGCGGGGCGCACCGACGCCCAGATCAAGGCCGACATGAAGTCGTTCGACAAGTGGGATCGCTACGACTTCGACAACGACTCCAACTTCAACGAGTCGGACGGCTACATCGACCACTTCCAGATCGTCCACGCCGGCGGCGACCAGGCCGACGGCGACCCGCAGCAGGGTGAGGACGCCATCTGGGCGCACCGCTGGTACGCGTACAACACCTCCGCGGGCGTGACCGGCCCGGCACAGAACAAGGCCGGCGGCACGCAGATCGGCAACACCGGCGTGTGGATCGGTGACTACACCGTCCAGCCCGAGAACGGCGGCCTGAGCGTCTTCGCGCACGAGTACGGCCACGACCTGGGCCTGCCGGACGACTACGACACCAGCGGCGGCTCGAACAACAACAGCGAGTACTGGACGCTGATGGCCCAGAGCCGTCTCTCCGGCGAGGGCGAGCCCCTCGGCACGCGCCCCGGCGACCTCGGCGCCTGGCAGAAGCTGCGCCTCGGCTGGCTCGACCACGTGACCCTGAAGGCGGGTAAGAAGAAGACCCTCGAGCTCGGCCCGCAGGAGTACCACTCGAAGAAGCCGCAGGCCGCGGTCATCGTCCTGCCGAAGAAGGCGGTCGAGAAGAAGCTCGGCGCCCCGTTCGCCGGCACCAAGCAGTTCTTCTCCGGCAACGCCAACTCCCTCAACACCACGCTGACCCAGGCGGTCGACCTGACCGGCAAGACCAGCGCGTCGTTCGACCTCAAGGGCCGCTACGCCATCGAGGCGGGCTACGACTACCTCTACGTCGAAGTCTCGGAGAACGGCACCACGTGGACGCCGGTCGACGGCACCATCGACGGCACCCCCTTCGGCAAGGACGGCGCCGAGCCGGGCCGCCCGACCATCTCCGGCACCAGCGGTGGCGCGTGGAAGTCCATCCACGTTCCGCTCGACGCCTACGCCGGCAAGAAGATCCAGGTACGGCTGCACTACCTCACCGACGGTGGTAAGAACGACGGCGGCTTCTTCGGTGACGACCTGACCATCACGGCGGACGGCGCCGCCCTCTCCACCGACGGCGCCGAGGGCGACCTGCAGTGGAAGCCCGCCGGCTTCAGCGCTGTCGGTGCCTCCATCACGGGGATGCACGACCACTACTACATCGCGGGCAACCGCACCTATGTGTCGTACGACAAGTACCTGAAGACGGGCCCCTACAACATCGGCTGGGCGAGCACCAAGCCGGACTGGGCCGAGCACTTCTCGTACCAGCAGGGTCTGCTGATCTCCTACAGCGACACGTCGCAGGAGGACAACAACGTCAACCAGCACCCGGGCGAAGGTCGCAACATGATCATCGACAGCCGCCCGGAGCCGATGTACAACATGGACGGGCAGCCGTGGCGGGCGCGCATCCAGCTCTACGACGCGCCGTTCGGCCTCAAGAAGGCCGACTCGTTCACGCTGCACGTCGACGGTAAGCCCAGCTACATCCGGGGCCCCGAGGCGGAGTCCGTGTTCGACGACAAGAAGCAGCACTGGTTCGCGGACGCACCGTGGCACGGCGTCAAGCTGCCCCGTGTCGGCGTCAAGATCAAGGTCTTGGAGCAGAAGGGCACCTCGATCAAGATCCGCGTTTCCTGACCCACCGCACCACCAGACGCCCGGGGGCCTCGGCCCCCGGGCGTCACCCTTTTCCCGCCTGATCAGGGAACCCCGCGCGCCGCAATCGGGTCTCACTCACGGAGGTGCCACACCATGTCCCTTTTCCGTACGGCCACCGCAACGTCCCTGGTCGTCGTCTTCCTGACCGCCTGCTCCGCCACGGACACCGCCGCTCCCGGCAACTCCGTGCCCGTCACGCAGAGCGCGGCGCCCTCGGCGCTCGCCGCGTCCCAGCCCGCCCCGTCCGCCCCGCCGGCGGACCCGTCGTCTCCGAGGTCGACGCAGGCCACACCCCACAACTCGGTTGCCACCGGCCCGCCGCCCGGCGTGCGCAAGCCCCCCGGCATCCCGAAGACCCCCACGGACATCGTCAAGAGCCCCGGCTGGACCGAGGGCTGGATCACCCGCGGCGGCACCGGGCCCTGCTACGGCTTCGCCGACGTCGACGGCAAGCCGTACGCCGTCTACTCCGACGCCGGCACCCCGCTGATGAAGGGCGCCTACGTCCGCGTCCGGCTCGTCCCCTCCGAGCTCCGCATCAATTGCGGCGAGGGCACCCAGATGCAGATGGAGGCCGTGGAACAGGTCCCGTAGCCGGGGACCCGTACGCTGGAGCGCATGAGTTCGCAGGTGGACGAGGCGTGCGTCCTGACGGAGGGTCCCTGGACCCACCGTTTCGTCGGCGCCAACGGCAGCCGGTTCCACGTCGTCGAGGCCGGAACCGGACCGCTCGTGCTGCTGCTGCACGGTTTCCCGGAGTTCTGGTGGGCCTGGCACGACATGCTGCCCCGGATCGCCGACGCCGGATTCCGGGCCGTCGCCATCGACCTGCGTGGCTACGGAGCCAGCGACAAACCGCCGCGCGGCTACGACGGATACACCATGGCCGCCGACGTCACCGGGCTGATCCGGGCACTCGGCGAACGCTCGGCGATGATCGTCGGCACGGGCGCGGGCGGCATGATCGGCTGGACGGCGGCCGCCTTCCACCCCAAGATGGTGAGCCGCCTCGTCGTCCTCGGCGCGGCCCACCCCCTGCGGCTGCGGGCGGCCCTCTTCAACGACCCGCGAGGCCAGATCGCGGCGACGGCGCCGACCCTCAAGTTCCAGGTCCCCCGCTACGAACACGTCCTGACCAAGGACGACGCGGCGGTGATCGGCGAACTGATCGAACGGTGGAGCGGTCCGACCTGGACGCGTACACCGGAATACACGGAATACGCCGCCCGGTGCCGGGAAGCGATGCAGATCCCGCAGGCGTCATTCTGCGCGCTGGAGGCGTACAGGTGGGTGTTCCGCTCGGCGCTGCGCCTCCAGGGCTACCGCTTCGTGAAGCTGATGCAACGCCCGCTGATCACCCCGACCCTCCAGATGCACGGCGAGCTGGATACCGCGGTCCTGCCCCGGACGGCCCAGGGCTCGGGCCGCTACGTGATCGCACCGTACGAATGGCGACTCATCGAGGACGCGGGACACTTCCTGCACCTGGAGCAACCGGACGTCGTGACCGGCGAAGTCCTGCGCTGGCTGAAGTCGTCCTGACCCTGCGCTGGGCTGAGGTGGTCCTGACCCTGTCGGATTGCCCGTCGCGGGCCCACCTTGGGCCCGGCGCTCCCCACGTGCCGTCCTGCTCGCCCACCTCGGCCTGACTCTTGCTGACCGCTTTCGGCGACGGTCGTTCCTTCGTCGACGCCGTCAGACGCGGTGTTCGTAGAGTTCGGAGACCTCGTGGGCCGGGGCCCAGCCCTGGTAGACGCCGAAGTCGAACTCCTCCAGCCCCAGCTCGCGGGCGACCGGTGCCCGGCCGCCCGTGTACTCCACGCGGAGCCAGCTGTCGGCCTCGGCCAGCACGATGAACGGCTGGCCGCGCCACGAGCAGGTCGTGCGGACGTACACGAGATCGCTGAACTCGTCGGGCCGCAGCACCCGGACGTAGCGTCCCGGCCGCACCTCCTCGAAGCCGTCACCCGGCTCCGGGGCGTAGATCCGGACGTTCAGGCCGTCCGGCGCGGCGTCGTACTCGCGTCCCTGCCATGTCACGACGTACCCGTCACGCATCGTCCTCGCCCACCTTGCGCCAGATCGGAGCGTCACAGTCAAAGATCGCGATGACCCGCTCGCCGCCGTCGGCGTCGACGCGCCACAACTGCGCGCCGTGCGGCAGCCGGACACTGTCCACCTTGAACTCGGCGATGACATCGCTTCCCTCGCCCGGGGCGAAACCGTTGCCCCGGAAGGGCGCGCGCTCGATCACCCAGCCGTCCATGGCCCGCAACGCCTGCTCGCTCTGCCCGCCGTACGGGATGCGGTAGAGGCTGGGCCGGTAAGCCGGCCAGCGGAGCACGAACGCCTCCTTGGCGTCGGCCTGATAGGGCGACCCGTCGTGGAGCAGGCCCAACGCGGCGAAGATCTCTCCCGGCGTCCGCAGATGCTCGACCTCGGCGGCCCGGTGAACGAAACCGGCAACCCGGTCATATCCCCGCTCGAGGTAGTAGTCGACCTGCTCGGCGGGAACCATCTTCTGCATGGTCGTCGGTATCGCGGCCGGCTGATCCTCGGACCGCCCCTGCGCGGCACCGCGACCCTCCTCCAGCGCATCATCGCCCAGCCCGGCGGCACCGTCCTCGGCCGACTCTTCGCCGAGCCCGGCCTCTAGGGCCCAGTTCGCGAGGGCGATGACCTGCGGGCCGGGATACCTCGCCCCGACCGCGGACCCCGGGTTGACCGCAAAGGACCAGGCCGCATCGGGCCAGTTCCGGATGAGCTCCACAAACCGGACCGGGACCGTACGGACCGGCTCGGCGTAGTGCTCACCCAACCGATCACGGCTGGTGAACACGACAAGGAACCGGCTGCCACCCACATCCTCGGTCCGGAACACGAACCCGGACTCTCCAGGAGCACTCCCCGGCCGCGAATTGTGAGCGACAGGCACGAGAACGGTGGCCAGCAGCAGCGTGGAGAGGAAGGCGTCGGTGCTGTGGTCGAGGGTGGCGTGATAGAGATCGCGCTCGACCTCATTGGCCGGGACGAAGTCGTCCTCGTCTGCCGCCGCATTCACGTCGAAGCGCGAGCTCTGCGACAATCCCTCCTCGGGACGCTGGCCCTCCGTCTGGCTTCCCGCAGGAGGCTGCCCCTGAGCCTGGCTCTCGGGAACTCCTGAGTCGTCTTCTGACCTGCCGGTATCTTCCGGCCGCCCGGCCTGCGGGTAGCCCATTCCCTGTTGCGCGGACTCGATCGGGGCCGCCACGGGCTCCGGCGATGCAGCCGGGGCTCCAGCGGACGTGGGCTGCGCCGGTCCGCCGGGAGTCGACGCGGGAACCGGGCGGGTCGGCAGGCCGCTTCCCGAGGTCGCCCTCGCCATCTCGCCCGACGTCGCCCTCGCCATCTCCCCCAGCGTCGCCCTCGCCATCTCCCCCGAGGTCTCCCCCGTCGTCGACCGCGGCGGCAAATCCGAAGCCTGCGAACTGCCCGACCGGTTGGCGCCACCGGCACCCGGAATGACAGGTGGAGCGATGGTGGACCGCGGCACGCCGCCGGCCTTGTCCGCAGCCGGTTCGGCGGTGCTCCGCTGACCCGAACCCTCCTGCGTCCTGGCCGGCATCTCCTTCGCCTGGCCGTGGGCCTCCGACGTCCTTTGCGGTGTCCGACTCGGAATCTCCGCCGTCTCCTGCGGCTTGGTCGCGGAAGCGCCGGCTTCACCCCGGGCGGCCAGGGCCTGCGCGGCCGCCGCCATCGAGGAGGGACGCTCGGACGGCGAGGTGACCTGCCGGCGCGGAAGCCCGCCAGGTCCGGCCTGCTCAGTCTCAGCCGCGGTAGCGCTCGCGTCGCCTGCTCCGCCACCCGAGCTCGGGGTGCCGACACCCGCCCCGCCCGAGGGCTCGATGTGACCCGGCAGCGGCGGGGTCTGCGCCATCGGCGTACGCGTAGGCAGAGGCCCGTCCGGTCGCTGCAACTGAGGAAGACCCGGAGCCTCCGCCTTGTCACCGACGCCGCTCGATGGAAGGACGGCACCCTGTCCACCGGAGCGGTGTCCCAGCGAATCCAGCGCGCTCGGGCTGCCCGACGGAACCGTGGTGCCAGACCTGCTCGCAAGCGCATCCAAGGCGCTACCTCGAGTCACCGTCGAACCGCCGGTACCCCCGGGCGCGGCTGAGCCGTCGGGCGCGGCAGAGCCCCCTGGCGCGGCAAGACCCCCGGGTGCAGCGGAACTTCCCGGCGCGGAAGTCTCGGTCGGCGAGGAAGTAGGAACATCCGCCTCCGGACGTCGCGTCCGGTCCTGCCCGCCTCCAGCCGGCGGCGTAAATCCGCTGAAGGTCGAGGAACCACCAGGCCCGCTCAATCCCGGAGGCGTCGTCGGCACTCGCGAGGGCAGCCCGCTGGGAAGAACGGACCCCGGAGTGCGAACGGGAAGCCCACCCGGACCCACCGGTGGCTGTTCCTCCGAACTCTGTCCGGGGCCGGAAGGCGTGGAAGGGGTCCCAGAAGGCGAGTTTCCGGGCATACCGCTGTCGCCGTAGCCGGAAGCCGTACCCCCGGCCCGGCCGCCCTCGCCGGCCGCACCCCAGGCCTGGCCGCCCTGGCCAGCCGCAGCGCTGTAGACGCTGCCCGGCGTGCCAGAGCCCTGATCTGTCGCGCCGACGCGGTGGTAAGGATCTGCCGCCCCGCCGCTGATCATTCCTTCACTGGCGCCGTGACCGGCGGTTACCGGACCGCCGGAAGCCGGAGATGCAAAGCCTTGGCCGGCACTGGCCGCCTGCGTGGCCGTCTGGATGTTCTTGATCCGGCTGGTGGCGTCGCCGCCCTCACGAGCCGGGCCTCGGGTAGGTAACCGCAGGTCACCGCGGCTGAGCTGGGCAACGAACCAGGCCGGCAGGTATCCCTCGATCGGCAGGCCGGGATTGACCGCCAGCCACCACTCCAGATTGGGCCAGGTCTCGGCAAGCTCCGCGTACGCGACCCGCCGAGCGGAGCCGGTGTAGTCGGACAGGCACGCCTGAAGGGCCTCCGACGACGTGAAGGCGAGAACATGTGTCCGACCGCCGGTGCTCCACGTGCCCCACCCCATCGGCGCGCGGCCGGCGAGGGCGTCCGCCGACACGGGCAGAAGCAGGTCGACGCCGGCGAGAATGCGGAAGTAGGACTCCTGGTCGTCGGTGCGCAGGGCGTTGCGCATCGCGACTTCGGCGTCCGTAGCCGGCTCCCACTCGGTCACGTCCACCTCTCCCTTCGCGGCGAACGGGCCACCTCAACGCGTACAACCTACAAGGTCAGGCCCCGATCACAATGGGCGGCTGCTCGCATACAGCAAACCAACCTCCCCACCGCCGCAATAGTCGCGCAGCGACACTTCCCCATGACCACAAGTAGCCACAATTAGGGAAGACGCGACTCAACAGTAACGATCCCGGCACCACCTCATCCGCATCATCGCCACAATGTCACCAACTAGCGCCACCACCAGCGCCCCTAGGACCCCCGCCGCCGCCACCCGCGCGCGCAGCCGGGACGAGGCTACGACCGCCCCGGGAAGCTCGGGGCCACGCTTGCAACCCCGCCTCAAGAACGCGAACCCGCCTCCACAACCAGGAACAGCAGCGGGAGGACGGCGGCCACGACGCCAAACCCTGGGTAACTGAGCCAATGACCGCCGGGTTGAGGACGCCCGCACGAGCGTGACCGCGGGACATGCCCGCCACCCGCCGAGGCGCGACCGGAACCGCCCCGGAACCGCCGGGCGTGACCTGCACCGCCAACCCCCGCCCGGCACCCGCCGAGCGCGCGACCGGAACCGCCGAACGCGAGCCGCGCTGCCAACCAGGACACCAACCCGGACCGCCGATCACGACTCGTGCCGCCGAGCATGACCGACACCCGCTAAGCGCGACCAGCACTGACAAGCGCGACCCGAGCCGCCGGCCATGGGCGGCACCGCCAAGCGCCGCCGACACCGCCAAGCGCGACCCGCATGGCCAAGCGCGACCCGCCGCCACACCGGGAACTGCACGGCGCGGGTTGCTGGGCCGTGGCCGGACGCCGACCGGCCGGCGCCACCGACGGCCAAACCGCCGCTGGCAGCGGGGACGAACGATGACAAAACCACCATCCGCCTTCGAAGGGCCGCGCACCGCAAACGGAAAAGGCCGGGACCGACCGCTTGGAGCGGCCCCGGCCTTCCCACGAATCAGCCCGCGAAGCGCTTCTCCGCGTTGCCCTCGGTGGTGGCGTAGTCCTGAGCCGCCTGGTCCACCGCGATCTTGATGTCGCGGAGGATGTTCTTGAGGTCCGTGGACGCGGTGGTCCACTTCTGCTGGCGCTGGGCGTATGCCTCCTGCGCCTTGCCTTCCCAGGTCGCGACCAAGGGACGTGCGTCGGCCTCGAGCTGACCGAGCTGCGACTCGAGCTCGTTCACTGCCTTCTGGATGTCGGCACCGGCCTGGCCCAGGGCGCCGAAGTTCACGCGAAGCAAACCGTCGTTCATCGAGTGACCCTTCCCACTGTCAGTTCTCGAGCGGCAGGCTGTAGCCGCCGCCACCGGACTTGGTCACCGTGCTCGCGGCCGTGCTGTCCGTGCTCTCGTAGCTGACACCGGACGTGCGGATCGCCTCGGAGGTGTCGGCCAGGGCCTTGTTCAGGTCGGCGAGATCACGCTGGTACTGATTCTTGACCGTCTCGAACGCCCGGCCGCCAGCACCCACCCACGCGGTCTGAAGCACCGAAAGCTCCGACATGAGCTTGTTCAGCATGGAAGTCAACGAGCTGTTGACCTGGTCAAACTTCGCGGCGGTCTGCGCCATCACCGCGGATTCTGCCTGCGTCTGGGCCACCCCGGACGTCACCCCGCTTCCTCTTTCGTCTGCGTTGCACCGGGTCCTCAATGGACGGCCGAACTGGCGAACGACCCGCCGGAGCACTGACGTGGCCACCAGGTTAGCCCGTCCCACGAGGTGGCGGGGGGCTCCCCTGAGCAGCCGTTTTCCGTTCCGGTCAGTGACCGTAGCTCGAAAAACGCGGCAACGGTAACTCGGAGTGCCGGCCTGTGGATATCGCCGCCGCAGTTATCCACAACCCTTCCCCATCACGGAACGCCGAGCCATACGATGGCTCCTCGCGAACACAACCACGATCGAAGGGCGGCGCGGGGTGACGGCAGAGGTGGCGGACGGCCGCAGCTTCCCGGAGCTGAACGGCGGCGGTCAGCGCCTGCCCAAGGTGCGCACGCCCCATGTCCGTTATGGACGATTATTCGGTATTCGCACCAGTCAGCTTGTCAGTACCCAAGTGGCCGTCGTGGCCTTACTGATCGGCGCCGCCAACGGCCCTATCGCCCTCGGCGCCGCGGCATTTGCGGCAATTGTCCTGCTCGCCCTCACCTGGCTCCGCCTGCGTGGCCGCTGGGCGTTCGAGTGGCTCGGCACAGCGACCAGATACGCGGGCCGGCGCCACGCAGTGTCCGTCGGCAGCGCGCCGACCGCACTGCTCGAGTTCGTCGCGCCTGGCGCCACCGTCGAGCAGACGGGGTTGGCCGGCGATCCGGCCGCGGTCATCGTCGACGGGCAGGGTCTCACCGCCGTTCTCGAGCTCGGCGAGACGGCCGGCCTCCTCGCCGAGCTGGCCGGTGCGGCGCCGTCCCCGGCGGGATTGCTGCCGTCCGCGGATGCCGAGCATCCGCCATGCCGCATCCAGCTAGTGCTCGCCGGAGCCCCTGCTCCTTCCTTGCGGGCGGGAGGCGGCACGCCCGCCAACTCGTACCGTCAACTGACCGATGGACGCCTGCTCGGCCACAGCCGAGCGCTCCTCGCGGTCCGGGTGCTGCGCGCCGAGGGCTGGTCCGACGACGATCTCCGACGGGCGTTGTCCGGGCTGGTCCGCAGGCTGGTCCGCCGACTCGCGCCGAGCCCGGTGCGCCCTCTGGGCGAGGCGGCCGCCCTGGGTGTCATCGCCGACCTCGCCCACGATGAGGGCGGCGGCGTGGCCCAGGAGAGTTGGGCGGGCCTGCGGGTCGGGGGCCTGGCCCAGGTCACGTTCCGGCTCCGCCGCTGGCCCGACCTACGGATCGAGACCTCCCGGCGCATCATCGCCCGCATGCTTGCCCTGCCTGCGGCAGCGACCACGGTTGCGCTGGGTGCCGGACCACACTCACCCTCGGGTACGGACACAGCCATCGACCTCACCGTCCGTCTCGCCGCGCCGGATGCCGCAACGTTGTCGCTCGCTGCCCAGACTCTGCGCAAACTCCTCGCCGCCGAGCGAGCTACCGTGCAGCGTCTCGACGGCGAGCACCTCGGCGGCCTGACCGCGACCCTGCCACTGGGCATTCCGACGTCACCGGCGATCCCCGGCCGCCCCGACCTGAACGGCCTCGGAAGCCACCCCACCGGCCTGGTGGAAGACCTCGAACTGCCGATCAGCAACGCGGGCCTGATGATCGGCACCAACCGCCGCGGCGAACCGGTCATCGCGCGCCTTTTCCGGCCGGAGCAGACCCGCGCCCTCCTCATCGGCGGCGTGCGCTGCGCGCAACTGGTGTCGCTACGGGCGATGGCGCTGGGCGCGCGGGTGGTGGTCCAGACGGCACGCCCGCAGGCCTGGGAACCCTTCGTACGCGGGGCCGCGGTTCCCGGTGAGTCGATCGCGGTCATCCCGCCGGGCCGAGCGGTGGACATGCCCCAGGGCTCGGCACTGCAACCGCTCCTGGTGGTGATGGACATCGGCCCGGTCGGCGCGGACAGCCGACCTGGACCCGGCTGGCAGACCACCCTGGTGGTCCGCGACGGCTTCACCTCGGCGGACGCGGACGTCGCCTCCCGCGCCGACCTCCTCCTCGTGCAGCCGCTCCGAGCAGACGAGGCCGAACTCGTCGGCGCCACCCTCGGCCTGGGCGAGACGGCGACCTGGCTGACCCAGATCCGCACGGACATGGTGGGAGTGATCAACCGGCGCGCGGTCCGCTGGGCGGCGCTGTCCCAGACCCCCATCGAAGCCCAGTTGATCGGCCTCCCAACCCGCTGACGCGACAACCCGCGGCTTCACCGCCCGGCGACG
The DNA here is from genome assembly GCF_003751945.1 of Couchioplanes caeruleus. NCBI lineage: Bacteria > Bacillati > Actinomycetota > Actinomycetes > Micromonosporales > Micromonosporaceae > Couchioplanes > Couchioplanes caeruleus. Next base: position 3,973,722 of record NZ_RJKL01000001.1, read on the forward strand.
ACGGCGACGCGGCGCAAGCCCTGGAGTTGCGGAGCCGCCACCCCATGGCCCCGAGGTTGAGCCGCGGCCACCGAGGCCGGGTGGGACCGTCGGCGCCTCTGGTCCACACGCCGACCGCACCGCTCCACACGCCATCCGCGCGGCGTCGCATTCTGCAAGCGCCCGCTCCGCCCACCGCGTGCACCGCGACACCGCAGCCCCCGTTGCGCACTACTGCGGTTTGCATTCGGGCCTGGACTGGCTCGCAAAGCGCGCCAATCGGATTCGAGGGCGGTATCGGGTCTGTCTGTACGGCCGGTTTCTCGACGTGCGCTGACAAGATCGTGGAGTGTTGCTGCTCTTGGTGGCCCGGGCGTGGCACCATCGCGAGCCATGGGCATCATCATCCGGCTGGTCATCACGGCCGTCTCGCTGTGGATCGCCACTCTGGTCATCGACGGCATCCGGCTCACGACCGACTCAGTACCTGGGAAGGTCGGGGCGCTCCTCGCCGTCGCCGTCATCTTCGGCATCGTGAATGCCGTGCTGCGGCCGATCATCAAGATGATCGGGTGCGGGCTGTACGTTCTCACCCTCGGCCTGATCTCCGTGGTGGTGAACGGCCTCCTCTTCCTGCTCACTAGCTGGATCGCAGGCCGGTTCGATCTGCCGTTCCACGTGGACGACTTCTGGCCCAGCGCGGTTCTCGGCGCTCTCCTCGTCGGCATCGTGAGCTGGGTCCTCAACATGCTCGTCCCCGACGGCGACGACTGACCCCAAGCGGGTTCCCGGCCCTGGATGAACCCCGGGCGGCCAAGACGCCGTAGCGACCGGTCCCGCACGGAGCGGGACCGGCCACAGGGTGTGCTCCCGCGGTAGACGGACCGCGAGCATTGCCTCGGAGCGCGACGGACGCCGGGCAGCGAACCCAGCCTCCAAAGCGCCGCTCAGCGACCCCAGCCGAAAAGCGCCGCTCAGCGACCCCTGCCCCAAAAGCGCCGCTCAGCGAGCCCAGTGCGGCCGGCGGCGGGTGGCGACCCGACGGAACACGGCGGTATAGCCGAACCCAAGAACGCGAAACCACCAAACACAATCAAGCCGGTAGCGCCACCGCGCCGCCCGCCAATCCCCCACCCCACCCACCCCGGTGAGCTTCAACATATGCAAGGAGCGAACCGCACCCCGCACCTTACGGTGGAAGCATGGGCGACGAGCGGCGCGGATACCTGTACGGCCTCACCGCGTACATCCTCTGGGGCTTCTTCCCCATCTATTTCAAGCTGCTCAAACCCTCCCCACCCCTCGAGATCCTCGCCCACCGCGTCATCTGGTCCGTCGTCTTCATCAGCCTGTTGCTCGCCGCCGCCCGGAACTGGCGGTTCGCCGCCCGGCTCGGCCGGGACCGGCGGCTGCTCGGCGGCGTCGTGCTTGCCGCCGTACTCATCGGCGTGAACTGGGCGACCTACATCTACGGCGTCAATTCCTCGCGGGTTGTCGAGACGGCGCTCGGCTACTTCATCACTCCCTTGGTCGTCGTGCTGCTCGGTGTCACCGTGCAACGCGAACGCCTGCGGGTGTGGCAATGGGTGGCCGTCGGGATCGGTGGGGTCGCCGTGGGTGTGCTGACCGTCGACTACGGGCGCCTGCCGTACATTGCGTTGCTGCTGGCGGCGACCTTCGGGTCGTACAGTCTGGTGAAGAAGCGGCTGTCGCTGCCGCCCGCCGAGGGTTTGTTCGTGGAGTCGGCCGTGCTGGCGCTTCCCGCCCTGGCCTACCTGTGGTGGCTCAACGGGGACGCCCAGTTCGGGCACGTCTCGGCCTGGCACACCACGCTCATGGTGCTGTCGGGCGTCGCCACCGCCGTACCGTTGCTGCTCTTCGCCGGGGCCGCCAACCGGGTGCCGTTGGTCGGTCTCGGCATCCTTCAGTACGTCGCCCCGATCCTGCAGCTCGCCTGCGGGGTCCTGCTCTTCCACGAGCCGATGCCGACCGCACGCCTCGCCGGGTTCGCGCTGGTCTGGATCGCTCTGGTGATCTTCACCGTGGACGGCATCAGGGGCGTCAGAACGGTGGCCGGCTCCGCGGCCGCCACCGCGGAGCCGGCCACCGCCCTGCCGCCTCGCTGACGGTCAGGCCGTCAGGGGACGTCGTAGGCCAGCAGCGTCCGTCCGTCGTTACGGACCAGCGCCAGCCGGGCGAGCGTGCCGCCGGCGAAGTGCGTGACGCCGGACATGTGGAACTCCTTGCCGGGCGAGGCGGTCCAGGAGCCGAGCTGCTCGCTCTCCTTGTCCGGCCCGTACGCCATCAAGCGGACCGTGTACGGCTCCGAATCGGCATTCACCCGGTTGTATGCACACAAGAGCTTGATCTTCGTGCCGCCCGCCGCGCCGGCGAGGTTGAGCTGGGCGCTGACCGGCACCTGGTCGGTGGCCGGCGTCATCGCCACCGTCGGACCCCAGGCGTCGGTGTCGCCGCCGCCCCGGTCGTCCATCCAGAAGACCGCGCCGATGCCCACGACGAGGGCGAGGCAGGCGGCCGCGAGGGCCGTGCCCAGCACTCGCCACCGGACGCGCTTGCGTTCCTGGCGCCGCGTCGTCTGCGCGACCGGGACCAGGTCCGGCATGCTCACCCGGCGGCGCGCGGGCGGCGGAAAGTCCGGTTCCAGGAGGCGCTCGAAGTCGGACGAGTCGAGGCGGCCGAGCAGCCCCGGCAGGACCGCGATGTCGGCCACCGCCTCCCGGCAGAACGAGCACGTGGCGAGGTGCCGTTCGTACGCGGTGCGCTCGGACGGCGACAGGGCGCCCAGGACGTACGCACCGTCGTCATGCTCATGGTCGCATCTCATCCCGTCACCCCCATCTCGTCCAGCACCACGCGCAGCGAGCGCAGGGCGTAATGCGTGCGCGACTTCACCGTGCCCGGCGGTACGCCCAGCCGGGCCGCCGCCTCGGCGACCGAACGACCCCGGTAGAAGCATTCGACCAGGACCTCGCGATGGCTGGTGGAGAGCCGCCCCAGCGCCTCGGCGACCGTCCAGGCCTCCACGGCCCGGTCCGCCTCGTCCGCACTGGGCGGAGGCTCGGGAATCATGTCCGTGACCACCTCGCCGACCCGTACCGACCGCCGCCGCCAGGCATCGATGGCCAGGTTGCGCGCGGTGGTGAAAAGCCATGACCGCACCGTGCCCCGCTCCGGGTCCAGCGCCTCGGGGTGTCGCCAGGCTCGCAGCAGGGTTTCCTGCACGAGGTCCTCGGCCCGCTGGCGGTCGCCCCCGGAGAGGCGTACCGCGTGTGCGAACAGGGCGTCCCCGTGCTCGTCCTGTAGAGCGCGCAGCAGATCGGCGTCATGACTTTCCACGGCTGCCGTCCTCCCTCGCGCGTTCCACCCTGTCTTACGGGCGAGGAAGGCCGGCGGGTTCAACGGAACCTATGCCGTGGCGGCGTCTCCGGTGGAGAGTGCCTCGGCGACGCTGCGGGCGGCCGCCGTCAGCTTGGCCCGGACCACGCGGGCGGAGGTCAGCATCTCCGCCGCCGGCAAGGCGCAGGCGAGCACCAGCCGGCGTTCCATGTCGCGGTCGGTGATGACGTTGACCGCGGCGCCGGCGAGCCCCTGACGGAACTGGCCCATCTCGAGCTGCATGCCCCGCCGCTCGCCCGCGGCCAGGTCGGCCTCGAGCGCCTCGGGGGTGGTCAGGGTGGCCGGGGTGAAGGCGCGCATGCCCCAGTCGCGCAGATATCGGGCGCGCTGGTCGGCGGTGAGCGTGGCCAGCAGGGCCTTGCCGAGCGCCGTGGCGTGGCTGCCCTCGTCGAAGCCGGGAACCATGTCGTCCATGAACGGCGAGCGGGCGCCTTCGGCGCAGGCGGTCACCGCGATCCGGCCGCCGACGAACCTGCCGAGGTAGTGGCTGTAGCCGGTCTCGAGCGCCGCGCGGCGCAACGCCTCGCCGACCGTGGGCGGGCCACGGAACGCCGACACCAGTTCTCGGTACCGGTCGGCGATCTCCAGGCCGACGATGTACGTGCCGTCCTCACGCCTGATCACGTAGCCCTCATACGCCAGGGTGCGTACGAGGTGGTACGTCGTCGCAACGGTCAGCTCGCACCGTCGGGCGATCTGTTTCACGGTGAGTCCGCGCGGGGCCCGACCTACCGACTCGAGCACACGCAGGGCGCGTGACACGCTCCGGATGAGATCTGACGGCTCCGCCAGGGGGTCGCGCACTGCTACCTCCGACGCCGGGGACTTACACCATATGAATAATCTTCCCCCGACGGAATGCCTTGAGCGTGTCGACCATGACCAATCTCTACGGCACGTGTGTTTCTTGATACTCACCGTCTAGATCGGCGGACTCGTCCACACCCTCAAAGGCCCGGCCGACAGCACCACGACCAGCGTCGATGCGAGGCGCCTTACCACGATCAAGCCGTACCCGGCGCCCCGTCGCATGGCCGGCGGCTCGGCCGGAAAGGCCGGGCGCACAACGAGGTTTCCCACGACCCAGACAACAACTCCACGATGTGGACGGTCAGCTTGTGCGATCGGCGATGAAGTCACACAGCGACTCCATCGCGCGCCGCGGCGACCCGTCCGGCAGCGGCACGAGCCGCGCGCGGGCATCCTCCGCATAGGTGCGGACGGTCTCGCGCGCCCGCTTCATCGCGCGCGACTCGCGCAGCAGCCCCAGCGCCTCAGCATGCAGCGCGTCGTCCACGAGCGGCCCGGAAGCGAGCAACTCCCGCAGACGCACGGCGGACGCGTCGGCATCGTCGTCGGCGAGCGCGTAGAGCACCGGCAGGGTGGGCACGCCCTCGCGCAGGTCGGTGCCGGGCGTCTTGCCCGACTGCACCGACTCCGACGCGATGTCGAGCAGGTCGTCGGAGAGCTGGAACGCGATGCCGATCGTCTCGCCGTACCCGGCGAGGGCCTCGACGTGCTCCGGCGTCGCGCCGGAGAAGAGCCCGCCGAAGCGGGCCGACGTCGCGATGAGCGACGCGGTCTTCTCGGCGATGACGTGCAGGTAGTGCTCGATCGCGTCGCTGCCGCGCGGCCCGACCGTCTCGGCGATCTGGCCGTGCACGAGCCGGGAGAAGGTCTGCGCCTGCAGGCGGACAGCCTCGGTGCCCAGCGTGGCCGCGATGTCCGCGGCCCGGGCGAAGAGATAGTCACCGACCAGGATCGCCACGGAGTTGCCCCAGCGGGCGTTGGCGCTCGGCGCCCCGCGCCGCACGGCCGCCTCGTCCATGACGTCGTCGTGGTAGAGCGTGGCCAGGTGGGTGAGCTCGACGACCAGGGCCGCCGGCACGATCTCGGCCCGCGACGGGTCACCGAACTGCGCACCCAGCGCCACGATCAGCGGCCGGAACCGCTTGCCGCCGGCGTCCATCAGGTGCCGGGCCGCCTCGGCCACCAGGGGATCGGCGCTGGCGACGTTGTGCCGCAGCCGATCCTCGACCACGGCGAGCGTCGCCGAAACCGACGCGTCGACCGCGGGGTCGATGTCGATGCCGAGCGACGTCAGCGCGCTGTCAGCAGTCACGCATTCACGATGCCATACGGCTCCTGCGCGGCTGCTCCAGGGGGTTCGAGATCAAAATCATGGGCTTCGAGATCAAGATCATGCTTGGGTACGGGCACAGTCGGCTCGAGTGGCACACGGGCGCGGGATCTGCCTGGTCACGCCCTCACTCAGCCGCCGGGCGGAGCTGCCCGGCGAAACCCCCGGCAAAGCTCCCGGGGGAGGAGCTGCCCGGCAAAGCTCGTGGGGAGGAACTGCCCGGCGAAGCTCCCGGGAAGGGAGCTGCCCGGCGAAGCCTCCGGCCGGAGCTGCCGGAAAGCGAACAGCCCCGGCCTTTCCGGCCGGGGCTGTCGTGACACCGCTGCTTATCTCACGAATTGAGCGGCATCGTTGGTCAGGTCCAGCAGCGGGGCCGGGACCACACCGAGCGCGAACGTCGCGATCACGCCGATGGCCAGGGCCGCCGCGGTCAGGAAGCCCGGGATGGAGACCGCCGGGGTGGTCTCGCCCGGCTCCGACAGCCACATCATCACGATGACCCGCAGGTAGGGGAACGCCAACAGCATGCTGGTGATGACGCCGACGATGACCAGCCAGGTCTGCCCGCCCTCGATGGCCGCGCCGAAGACCGCGAACTTGCTCGTGAAGCCGCTGGTGAGCGGGATGCCCGCGAAGGCCAGCAGGATGAACGAGAAGACACCGGCGAACACCGGGCTCTTGCGGCCCAGCCCGGCCCAGCGCGAGAGATGGGTCGCCTCACCCTCGGCGTCACGCACCAGCGAGACGATCCCGAACGCGGCCAGCACGGAGAAGCCGTACGCGACCAGGTAGAACATCGTGCTCGACAGGCCGTCCTTGTTGAGCGCCAGGACGCCCACCAGCAGGTAGCCCGCGTTGGCGATCGACGAGTACGCCAGCAGCCGCTTCATGTCGGTCTGGGTGACCGCGAGGACGGCGCCGATCAGCATGGTCAGGATGGCGATCACGCCGAGCACCGGCTGGAAGTCCCAGCGGACGCCGTCGAACGCCACGTAGAGCACGCGCAGCAGCGCGCCGAACGCCGCGACCTTGGTGCAGGCCGCCATCAGCGCCGTGATCGGCGTCGGGGCGCCCTGGTAGACGTCCGGCGTCCAGACGTGGAACGGCGCCGCCGCGCTCTTGAACAGCAGCCCGATGGCGACCAGCGCGAGCCCGCCGAAGAGCAGGATCTCGCTGCGGGTGGGGTCGGCCGCCGCGGCATGGATGGACGCCAGGTCCACGGCCCCGCTGAAGCCGTAGATGAGCGCCACCCCGAACAGGAAGAAGGCCGAGGCGTACGAACCCAGCAGGAAGTACTTCAGCGCCGCTTCCTGGCTCAGCAGCCGCCGCCGGCGCGCCAGGGCGCAGAGCAGGTAGAGCGGCAGCGAGAAGACCTCGAGCGCGACGAACATGGTCAGCAGGTCGTTCGCCGCGACGAAGAGCAGCATGCCGCCGAGGGCGAAGACCGTCAGCGGGTAGACCTCGGTGGCGCCCGGCTGGCCGCCGGCCTGCCTGAGGTCCTTCTGGGAGCCGACCGTGATCGCCGCCTGGGAGACGAACGCGCCGCCGGCCTCGATCGAGCGTTCGCCGATCAGCAGCAGCGAGACGATGCCGAGCAGCAGGATCGAGCCCTGGAGGAACAGCGTGGGCCCGTCGACCGCGATCGCGCCGCCGATGGTGACGAGCCGCTTGTCGCGGACCCAGATCACCACGGCCAGCGCGGCGACCAGGGACACCAGCGCGAGACCGAGCTGGACGCCGTGGCGCCGGTTCTTGGGCACCATGGCCTCGAACAGCACGCCCACGCAGGCCGCCCCGAAGAGGATCAACATCGGCGCGAGGGCCGCGTAGTCGATGTCGGGAAGTTTGAGCTCTCCCATGGCTACGGCGCCACCTTTCCGTTCGCGACCGCCGTCGGCGCCGGATCGGTCGAGCCCACGTCCAGCATGGTCGCCTCGACCGCCGGGTTGATCACATCGGTGACCGGCTTCGGGTAGAAGCCGAGCAGCAACAGCAGGAGCACCAGGGGCGCGACGACCGCTTTCTCGCGCCAGCTCATGTCCCGCCGCATCTCGGGGACCTCCTCCAGCGCCGGGTTCAGCGTGCCCTGGGTCGTGCGCTGCACCATCCAGAGCACGTACGCGGCGGCCAGGATGATGCCCGCCGTGGCGATGACCGCGTAGACCTTGTGGGTGGTGAAGGTGCCGATCAGCACCAGGAACTCGCTGATGAACGGCGCGGTGCCGGGCAGGGCCAGCGAGGCGAGACCGGCGAAGAACAGCACGCCGGCGAGCACCGGGACCAGCTTGCCGGCGCCGCCGAAGTCGCTGACCAGGGCGGAGCCGCGGCGCGCCACGAACATGCCGACGACCAGGAAGAGCAGTCCGGTCGCGAGGCCGTGGTTGACCATGTAGAGCACCGAGCCGGTGCCGGCCTGGGTGGTGAAGGCGAAGATGCCGATGCCGATGAACCCGAAGTGGGCGATCGACGTGTACGACACCAGCCGCTTGAGATCGTTCTGCCCGACCGCCAGCAGCGCCGCGTAGATGATGCCGATGAGGCCCAGCACCAGCGCCGCCGGCGCGAACCAGCGCGCCGCCTCCGGGAAGAGTGGCAGGCAGTAGCGCAGGATGCCGAAGGTGCCGACCTTGTCGAGCACGCCGACGAGCAGCGCGGCGGCGGGCGCCGGGGCGGCACCACCGGCGTCCGGCAGCCAGGTGTGGAACGGGAAGAACGGCGCCTTGACCGCGAACGCGATGAAGAAGCCGAGGAACAGCCACCGGGCGGTGTTCGTCTCGAACGCCGCGGAGGCCTCCTTGAGGTTCCCCCAGTCGAAGGTGTGCCCGCCGACCACCCAGAGGCCGACCACCGCGGCCAGCATGAAGAGGCCGCCGACCAGCGAGTAGAGGAAGAACTTCACCGCGGCGTACTGGCGGCGCTGGCCGCCGTACGAGCCGATGATGAAGTACATCGGCACCAGCATGACCTCGAAGAACACGTAGAAGAGGAACACGTCGGCGGCCGCGAAGACGCCGATCATCGTGCACTCGAGGGCGAGCAGCAGGGCGAAGTACGTCGGCACCGACCGCTGGCTCTCGTCCACATCGTGCCACGAGGCCAGGATGACCAGCGGCACGAGGACCGCGATGAGCACCAGCATCACCAGCGCGATGCCGTCGGCGGCGAACGTGAACCGCGCGTCCCAGGTGGGGATCCACTGGTAGGACTCGCGGAACTGGAAGCGGTCGCCGTCGACCTGGAACGCCACCCACATGCCGATGCTCAGCGCGAGCACCGCCAGCGACCACACCAGGGCGACGATCTTGGCGAGGCCGCCGTTGCTTCGCGGGAGGAAGGCCACCACTGCCGCGCCCACCAGGGGGAGCAACGTCAGGATGGACAGGAACGGGAAGTCCTTCATTACGCCAACCACCCCAGCTGGATCGCGAGGAACGCGCCGACGACCAGCACGGCGCCGGTGAGCATGGACAACGCGTACGAGCGGACGAAACCGGTCTGCAGTCGGCGCAGGCGCCCCGAACTGCCGCCGACGGCCGCCGCCAGGCCGTTCACCGCGCCGTCGATGCCCTTGTTGTCCAGGTAGACCAGGGCGCGGGTGAGGTAGATGCCGGGCCGCTCGAACACCGCCTCGTTGAACGCGTCGGTGTAGAGGTTGCGGCGCGCGGCCCGGACCAGCGCGCCCGCGGGCTGCTCCTGCTCGGCCGTACCGTTGCGGAAAAGCATCCAGGCCAGGCCCGCGCCGAGCAGCGTGACCACGATGCCCAGGATGTTGATCGCCGCGTGCGGGAGCACCGCGTGGTGCTCCTGGTGCTCGCCGAAGACCGGCAGCAGCCAGTCCTTCACCGAGGTCGACATCAGCCAACCGGCCGCGATCGAGCCGACCGCCAGCAGGATCAGCGGCACGGTCATGATGAACGGCGACTCGTGCGGGTGCTTGTTGTCCGCGGTGTACCGCTCCGGCCCGTGGAAGGTCAGCACGAACAGCCGGGTCATGTAGAAGGCGGTGAGCCCGGCGCCGAGCAGCGCGGCCATGCCGAACAGCCACGCCGTCCAGCCCTCGCGTTCGAAGGCGGCCGCGATGATCGGTTCCTTCGAGAAGTAGCCGGAGAGCGGCGGGATGCCGATGATCGCCAGCCAGCCCATCATGAAGGTCAGCCAGGTGTACTTCATGTACTTGCTGAGCCCGCCGAAGCGCCGGATGTCGACCTGGTCGTGCATGCCGTGCATGACCGAGCCGGCGCCGAGGAACATGTTCGCCTTGAAGAAGCCGTGCGCCAGCAGGTGGATGATCGCCAGCGCGTACGCCCCGCCGCCGAGCCCGACGCCGAGGAACATGTAGCCGATCTGGCTGACCGTCGACCAGGCCAGAACCCGCTTGATGTCGTCCTTCGCGGCGCCGATGATGCAGCCCATCAGCAGCGTGAGCGCGCCGACGCTGACCACGATCGTCTGGAGCGTGGCGTTGGCCGAGAAGATCGCGTTGGAGCGGGCGATCAGGTAGACGCCGGCGGTGACCATGGTCGCCGCGTGGATCAGGGCGGAGACGGGGGTCGGGCCCTCCATCGCGTCGGGGAGCCAGGCCTGCAGTGGGAACTGGCCGGACTTACCGGCGGCGCCGAGCAGCAGCAGGATGCCCATCAGCAGCACAGTGCCGCCGGACAGCGCGGAGACCCCGTTGAAGACCTTGTCGTACTGGGTGGTGCCCAGCGTCGCGAACATCATGAAGATGCCGATGGCCAGGCCGGCGTCGCCGACCCGGTTCATCAGGAACGCCTTCTTGCCGGCGGTGGCCGCCGAGGGCCGGTTGTACCAGAACGAGATCAGCAGGTATGACGCGAGACCCACGCCCTCCCAGCCGAAGTAGAGCATCACGTAGTTGTTGCCGAGGACCAGCAGCAGCATGGCCGCGACGAAGAGGTTGAAGTACGCGAAGAACCTCCGCCGCCCGGGGTCGTGCTCCATGTAGCCGACGGCGTACACGTGGATGAGCGATCCGACGCCGGTGATCAGCAGCACGAAGACGCCGGCCAGCGGGTCGAACAGCAGCCCGAAGTCGACTTCCAGCTTGCCGACAGCGATGAAGTCCCAGAGGCTCAGCTCGGCCGAGCGCTTGTCCGGGTTCAGCCCGCGCAGTTGGAAGAACATCGACAGGCCGAGGACGAAGGTCGACGCGACCGCCAGCACACCGAGCCAGTGGCCCCACTTGTCCGCCTTCCTGCCCAGCAGCAGGAGGACGGCCGCGCTGGCGAGCGGAATGGCGACAAGCAGCCAGATTCCGCTCAGAAGCCCCGTGGCGGGGGCGTACTCCACTGAATGTCCCACGTGAAGGCCCCTTTAGTACTTGAGGAGGTTGGCGTCGTCGACGCTCGCCGAGCGCCGGGTCCGGAAGATCGACATGATGATGGCGAGCCCCACCACGACCTCGGCCGCCGCGACCACCATCACGAAGAACGAGATGATCTGGCCGTCGAGGCTGCCGTTGATCCGGCTGAAGGTCACCAGCGCGAGGTTCGCCGCGTTCAGCATCAGCTCGATGCACATGAACAGCACGATCGCGTTGCGGCGTACCAGCACTCCGGCGGCACCGATGGTGAACAGGATCGCCGCGAGTACGAGGTAGTAGTCAGGAGTCACTTCTCAGTCCCCTTGGGTGCGGCCTCACGCTCGGTCAGCTCGCGCACGGGCAGGATCGGCGAAAGGGTGCGCTCCGAGTCGTTACCGTCGGGCAGCTTGCCCGCGACGGCGACCGACATGGTGTTGGCGTAGACGCCCGGGCCCGCCTTCGGACCGGGGTAGTTGCCCGGCCGGAAGCGCTCCTTCATCCGCGTCACCTGGTCGACCTTCTCCAGAGAGGCCTGCTCCACGTGGGCGAGGATCATCGCGCCCACCGCCGCCGTGATCAGCAGCGCGGAGGTGACCTCGAAGGCGAAGACGTACTTGGTGAACAACAGCCGGGCGATGCCCTGCACGTTGCCGGGGGCGTTCGCGTCGGCCAGCCCCACCACCGCGGTGTCGCCGAGCGAGCGGGCGAGGCCGGTGGCGACCAGCACGCCGAAGCCGACGCCGAGCAGGATCGCCGCGATCCGTTGCCCGCGCAGCGTCTCGATGAGCGAGTCGGAGGCGTCCCGGCCGACGAGCATGAGCACGAAGAGGAACAGCATCATGATCGCGCCGGTGTAGACGATGATCTGCACCGCGCCGAGGAACGGCGCGTCGTTGACCACGTAGAGGAAGCCCAGGCAGAGCATCGTCAGGACGAGCCACAGCGCGGAGTGCACCGCGTTGCGCGCGAGCACCATGCCGAGCCCGCCGATGACGGCGAGCGAGCCCAGGATCCAGAAGCCCCAGGCCTCGGCGGTGGAGACCTGCGCCGCGGCGTCGGCCGCGTACGCCATCATCGGGCCACCTCCGCGTCGGCGCCCGTGGCGGCGTCCTGCGTGCCGGTCTCGGACCAGGGTGCCCGTTCGGCGCCGGCCGACGTGCCCGGGTTGGTGAGCGCGCCCACGTAGTAGTCCTTGTCGGTGTCGCCGAGGCGCATCGGGTGCGGCGGCTGCTCCATGCCGGGCAGCAGCGGCGCCAACAGCTCCTTCTTGGTGAAGATGAGGTCCTGGCGGTTGTCGCGGGCCAGCTCGTACTCGTTGCTCATGGTCAGCGAGCGGGTCGGGCAGGCCTCGATGCAGAGCCCGCAGAAGATGCAGCGGGCGTAGTTGATCTGGTAGATGCTGGCGTACCGCTCACCCGGCGAGAAGCGCAGTTCGTCGGTGTTGTCGCCACCCTCGACGTAGATCGCGTCCGCCGGGCAGGCCCAGGCGCACAGCTCGCAGCCGATGCACTTCTCCAGGCCGTCCGGGTGCCGGTTGAGGATGTGCCGGCCGTGGTAGCGCGGCGCCGGCTTCGGCGGCGAGAACGGATAGTCGGTCGTGATGACCTTGCGGAACATGTGCGCGAAGGTCACCCCGAAGCCCTTGAACGAGCCCGTGAACGTTCCCACGTCACACCTCCTTGTCTGACGTGTCGTCCGGGGCGGGGTTCGTGCCGCCGACCGTGGCGGGCTGGCGTTCGGCGACCGCGCGCCGGGCGCGCGGGCTGGGCGGGACCTGCAGGTCCATCGGCGGGACCGGGAAGCTGCCCGGCGGCCGCGCCGCGAGCTGTTCCTCGATCGAGTACTCCCGTGGCTTCTTGCTGGCCGGCCAGAGCATCGCGATGCCGAGCACCACGACCGCCGCGACGAGGTAGACCAGCCACCGCGCGCCGCCGTCGACCCGGTCGTTGGTGACCCGGACGCCGGCGAGGAAGAGGATCCAGACCAGGTTGACCGGGATCAGCACCTTCCAGCCGAAGCGCATGAACTGGTCGTAGCGCATCCGGGGCAGCGTGGCCCGCAGCCAGATGAAGCCGAAGAGCAGGATCAGCACCTTGCCGAGCCACCACACCAACGGCCACCAGCCGGAGTTGGCGCCCTCCCAGAAGCTGGTGATCGGCGCCGGGGCCCGCCAGCCGCCGAGGAACAGCGTGGTGGCGAACGCCGAGACGGTGATCATGTTGATGTACTCGGCCAGGAAGAAGAGCGCGAACTTGAACGACGAGTACTCGGTGTGGAAGCCGCCGACCAGCTCGGACTCCGCCTCGGGCAGGTCGAAGGGCGCCCGGTTGGTCTCACCCACCGCGGCGATGCAGTAGATGATGAAGCTGGGGAGCAGCAGGACCGCGTACCAGCTCGGCGCGGTCGGGTTCCAGCCGAGGATGTCGACGGCCGACTCGCTGTTGCCCGCCTGCGCCTTGACGATCTGCGAGGTGGACATCGTGCCGGCGGTCATGAAGACGGCCACGATGGACAGGCCCATGGCGACCTCGTACGAGATCATCTGGGCGCTGGACCGCAGGCCGCCGAGCAGCGGATAGGTCGAACCCGACGCCCACCCGGCGAGCACCACGCCGTAGACGCTCATCGAGGAGCAGGCGAGCAGCACCAGCACCGAGACCGGCACGTCGGTGAGCTGCAGCGCGGTCTTGTGCCCGAAGATCGATACGACCGGCCCGAACGGGATCACCGCGAAGGCGGTGAAGGCGCAGGTCGCCGAGATCACCGGCGCGATGAAATAGACCACCTTGTCGGCGGTCTTCGGGATGATCTCCTCCTTGAACGGCAGCTTGATGCCGTCCGTGAGGCTCTGCAGCCAGCCCTTGGGCCCGACCTGGTTGGGTCCGGGCCGGACCGCCATCCGGGCCACGACCTTGCGCTCATAGTTGATCGTGAAGAGCGTCAGCAGCAGCAGGATGACGAAGACGCCCAGCAGCTTGATGAGCGTGATCCACCAGACGTCGTCTTCGAACGTCTGGAGCGTCGGATCCTGGGCGGCCCCGAGAATCAGCGAGTTCATTAGTTCACCCCGTTCAGCCGGGTTTGGCTTTGCCGTGCGGCGGAGCCGCCTTCAGAAAGCCCAGCGATGACCGGGCCCGGCTTGCCGGCGCTGAGCCGGACCACCGCTCCCGAGGTGACGCCGAGGCTGCGGCGCAGCGTCGAGCCCGGCGAGTTCGTGGGCAGCCAGACCACCTGCGGGGGCAGGTCCGTGATCTCGGCCGGCAGCGTGATGGCGCCCCGGTCGGTAGCGACCGTGACGGCGTCGCCGTCGGCCACGCCGAGCGACCCTGCGAGGTCCTTGCCGAGGCGCACCAGCGGGGTCCGGGCGGTGCCGGCCAGCACATCGTCGCCGTCGAGCAGCGTGCCGAGGTCGATCAGGTGGTGCCAGGTGGCCAGCACCGCCTCGCCGTCGCCGGGCCGCGACGGCTCACCCGCGGTGACCGCGGGCAGCGCCGGGCGCTCAGAGCGGCTGGCCGGCATGGAACCGAGCTCGCGCCGGATCGCGGCGACGTCGCCCGTACCCAATGCGATGCCTTCAGTCGTTCTTTGGGCGGTGGCGGGGTGGTTGGACGGGACTTCCATCAGCGCGGCGATGGCCTCCAGCACCCGGCCGTCGGTCATCGCGCCGGTCGGCAGGACCGTCCCGAACGTGCGGAGCCGGCCCTCCCAGTCCATGAAGGTGCCGGACTTCTCGGCGGCCGGCGCGACCGGCAGGACAACGTCCGCGCGGCGGGTGACGGCGCTGTGCCGCAGCTCGACGCTGACCAGGAACGGCACCGCGTCCAGGGCCTGCTCGGCCAGGCGCGGGTCGGCGAGGTCGGCCGGGTCGACGCCGGCGACCAGCAGGGCGCCGAGCGTGCCGTCCGCGGCGGCCGCGACGATCGCGTCCGTGTCGCGGCCGACAGCGGCGGGCAGGGCGCCGGCCTCGACGTCCCAGGCGGTGGCGAGCTCGGCCCGGGCTCCCGCGTCGGTGACCGGGCGGCCCCCGGGCAGCAGGTTGGGCAGGCAGCCCGCGTCGACGGCGCCGCGGTCGCCCGCCCGCCGCGGCACCCAGGCCAGCCGGGCACCGGTGCGCGCGGCCAGCGCCACCGCGGCGGAGAAGCCGCCGGGCACGCTCGCCAGCCGCTCCCCCACGATCAGCAGGGAGCCGGGCGACGCCAGAGCGGCGGCCACCGTGGCGTCGCTGTCGAGCAGCCGTGCCTCGTCGCCGGGCACGGCGCTGACCAGCGTCGCGCCGAGCTTCTGGAAGCCCCGGCTCAGGAACGGCGCGACCGCCGTGACCCGCAGCTTCTTCTTCCCGTGGCCCTTGCGCAGGCGGAGGAAGAGGATCGGGCACTCCTCCTCGGGCTCCAGCCCGACGATGACCACCGACGGCGCGTCCTCGACGTCGGAGTAGGTGACGTCGGTGACACCCGCGACCGAGGCGGCCAGGAAGTCGGCCTCCTCAGCGGACAGCGGTCGCGCCCGGAAGTCGATGTCGTTGGTGCCGAGCGCCACCCGGGCGAACTTCGCGTACGCGTACGCATCCTCGACCGTCAGGCGGCCGCCGGTGAGCACGCCGACGCCCCGGCCCCTGCCGGCCGTCAGGCCCTCGGCCGCGGCCAGCAGCGCCTCGGACCAGGAGGCCTCGCGGAGCTCGCCGGTGCCGGCGTCGCGCACCATCGGAGTCGTGATGCGGTCGTAGGCGGTGGTGTAGCGGAAGCCCCACCGGCCCTTGTCGCAGTTCCACTCCTCGTTGACCGCGGGGTCGTCGCCGGCCAGGCGGCGCAGCACCTTGCCGCGGCGGTGGTCGGACCGCATGGCGCAGCCCGCCGCGCAGTGCTCGCACGTCGACGGCGTGGAGACCAGGTCGAACGGGCGGGCGCGGAACCTGTACTGCTCGCCGGTGAGGGCGCCGACCGGGCAGATCTGGATGGTGTTGCCGGAGAAGTACGAGTTGAAGGCGACGTCGCCCTCGCCCTCGCCGACCTGCCCGTCGCCGGTGCCCCGGCCGCCGAAGAAGTCGTCGCGGTAGACGTTGATCTGCTCGCCGGAGGAGCGGTCCATCAGGTCGATGAACTTGTCGCCGGCGATCTCCTCGGAGAACCGCGTGCAGCGCTGGCAGAGGATGCACCGCTCACGGTCCAGCAGCACCTGGCTGGAGATGTGGATCGGCTTCTCGTACTCGCGCTTGTGCTCGTGGAACCGCGAGTCCGACCGGCCGTTGGTCATCGCCTGGTTCTGCAGCGGGCACTCGCCACCCTTGTCGCAGGTCGGGCAGTCGAGCGGGTGATTGGCGAGCAGCAGCTCCATCACGCCGCCCTGCGCCTTCGCAGCGACCTCCGAGGTGAGCTGGGTCTTGACGACCATGCCCTCGGCGACCGTCTGGGTGCAGGAGGCGACCGGCTTGCGCTGGCCCTCCACCTCGACCAGGCACTGCCGGCAGGCACCCGCCGGGGCGAGCAGCGGGTGGTCGCAGAACCGCGGGATCGCCGTGCCCATCCGCTCGGCGACCCGGATGACCAGCTCACCCTTGGCGGCGGTGACCTCGACGCCGTCGATGGTGAGCGTGACCTCGTCCGCTTTCTTGGCTACGTCGGTCATCAGTGCGCTCCTACCAGGGCCTTGGCGGACAGCCGCGGGGCGGTCCGGCCCTCGATGTAGTCCAGGTAGTCCTGGCGGAAGAACTTCAGCGTGGACATGACCGGGGTGGCCGCGCCGTCGCCCAGGCCGCAGAACGAGCGGCCGAAGATGTTGTCCGCGGTGTCCTGCAGGGTGTCCAGGTCCTTGTAGGTGCCTTCGCCGGAGAGGATCCGGCGGTACGTGCGCACCATCCAGTAGTTGCCCTCGCGGCACGGGGTGCACTTGCCACAGGACTCGTGGTGGTAGAACTCCAGCCAGCGCCAGGTCGCGTACACCGGGCAGTCCTGGTCGGAGAAGATCTGCATCGCCGTGGTGCCCAGGATCGAGCCCGCGGCCGCCACTCCCTCGAAGTCCATCGCGGTGTCGATGTGCTCGGCCGTCAGCAGCGGGGTGGAGGAGCCGCCCGGTGTCCAGAACTTCAGGTTGTGGCCGGGCTTCATGCCGCCCGCCAGTTCGATCAGCTCGCGCAGCGTGATGCCGAGGCCGCACTCGTACTGTCCCGGGTTGGCGATCCTGCCGGAGAGCGAGTAGATCATCGGGCCGGACGACTTCTCCGTGCCCATGCTCTTCCACCAGTCGGCCCCGCCCAGCACGATGTACGGCACGCTGGCGATGGTTCCCACATTGTTGACGACGGTCGGGCTGGCGTAGAGGCCGGCGACCGCGGGGAACGGCGGGCGCAGCCGGGGCTGGCCGCGGAAGCCCTCGAGCGAGTCGAGCAGCGCCGTCTCCTCGCCGCAGATGTACGCGCCCGCGCCGCTGTGCACCACAAGATCCAGGTCGAACCCGGAGCCGAGGATGTTCTCGCCGAGGTAGCCCTTGGCGTAGGCCTCCTTGACCGCGTGCCGCAGCCGGCGAGCGGCGTGCACTGCCTCGCCGCGGATGTAGATGTACGCCCGGCTGGCGCGGATCGCGTAGGAGGCGATGATCGCGCCCTCGATCAGCGAGTGCGGGTCGTACGTCATCAGCGGCAGGTCCTTGCAGGTGCCGGGCTCACCCTCGTCGGCGTTGATGACGAGGTAGTGCGGCTTGCCGTCGCCCTGCGGGATGAAGCCCCACTTGAGACCGGTCGGGAAGCCCGCGCCGCCACGGCCGCGCAGACCGGAGTCCTTGACGAGCTGGATCAGGTCGTCCGGGTGCACGTCGAGCGCTTTGCGGACCGCGGCGTACCCGTCGAGCCGCTCGTACGTCTCGATCTTCCAGGCGTCCGGCGAGAGCCAGCGCTTGGTCAGGACGGGGGTGAGCTTCTGGAGCACCTCAGGCCGTGGCTGGGTCACTTCTTCTCCTTGGTGCCGCGCTTGCCGTCACCGGCGGGCTTGCCGTCGCCGGCCGGGGCGTTGCCCGCCGGACCCGCCTGCGCCGCGTCGATCTTCGCCGGGTTCGGAGTGGGCGTGGACGCATCCGGGTTGCGCACCTCCGCGGTGCGTACCTCGGGGTCCTTGACGTCACCGGCCTGGACCGGCGCGCCGGCCTTGCGGTGCTCGACCACGTGCTCGGCCTTGTCGACGACGGCGGCCGCCGCGGTCTTGACCGCCTCCGCCGCCTTCTTGGCCACGCTGGCGATCTTTCCCTCGGACTTGGCCGCGGGCGCGCCCGCCGGCGCCGGGTCCTTGACGGCCTTGGCGGACTCGTCGCGGGCCGGCCTGGTGGTCGTGATCGGAGTGTCGATGTTGAAGTTCGGCACCGCCACTCCGTGTTGCTGGGCCAGCGTCACGCCGCGCAACGTCGGCGCGCCCGCGGGACCGTCGGCGACCGCACCGTCGCGCTCGTCGGCGAATCCGGCGAGCTGGAGCTGCATCTCCTTGAGCGAGCACACCCGCGCGCCGCGGTTCGGGACGGGCCGCTCGCCGCTGCGGAGCTTCTCGACCATGCCGACCGCCGCCTCCGGGGTGGCCTGGTCGATCGTGAAGTCGTAGTTGACCGTCACGACCGGCGCGTAGTCGCACGCCGCGAGGCACTCGGCGTGCTCGAGCGTGATCTTGCCATCGGCCGTGGTCTCGTCGTGCCCGACACCGAGATGCTCGGTCAGGCCGTCGTAGATCTCCTGGCCGCCCAGCATGTTGCACAGCGTGTTGGTGCAGACGCTGACCAGGTACTCACCGGTCGGGCGGCGCTTGTACATGGTGTAGAAGGTGGCGACCGCGCCGACCTGGGCCTTGTTGATGCCCAGGACCTCGGCGCAGAAGGCGACGCCGTCGGGGCTGACGTGGCCCTCGACGGTCTGCACGAGATGCAGCAGCGGCAGCAGCGCCGAGCGCTCGCGGCCCGCCGGGTAGCGGGCGATGATCTCGCGCGCCTGCTCGAGGAGCTTCTCCGCGAGCGGTGCGGCTGCCGGGGAGAAGTCCACCGTGGTATCGGACATTTAGCGGTCACACCCACCCATCACGGGGTCCAGGGAGGCGCCGCCGGCGATGACGTCGGCCAGCAGGGCGCCCTCGGCCATCGCGGGGATGGCCTGGAGGTTCACGAAGCTCGGGTCGCGCATGTGCACCCGGTAAGGATGCGTGCCGCCGTCCGACACCGCGTGCACGCCGAGCTCGCCACGCGGGTGCTCGATGCCGACGTAGACCTGGCCGGGAGGGACCCGGAAGCCCTCGGTCACGAGCTTGAAGTGGTGGATCAGCGACTCCATCGACTGACCCATGATCTTGGCGACGTGCTCGAGCGAGTTGCCCATGCCGTCGACGCCGATCGCGAGCTGGGCGGGCCAGGCGATCTTCTTGTCGGCGACCATGATCGGGCCGGGCTTGAGCCGGTCCAGCGCCTGCTCGACGATCTTGAGGGACTCGCGGATCTCCGCCATCCGGACCAGGTAGCGGCCCCAGACGTCGCCGGTCTGCGCGGTCGGCACGTCGAACTCGTAGTTCTCGTACCCGCAGTACGGCATGGTCTTGCGCAGGTCCCAGGCCAGGCCGGCGGAGCGCAGCACCGGGCCGGTGACGCCCAGCGACAGGCAGCCCGTCACGTCCAGGACCGCGACGCCCTGGGTGCGCTCGTGCCAGATCACCTGGCCGGAGAGCAGGGCCTCGTACTCCTTGAGCTTCTTGGGCAGGTACGTCAGGAAGTCGCGGATCTTCTTGACCGCCGACTCGGGGATGTCCTGCGCGACGCCGCCCGGGCGGAAGTACGCGTGGTTCATCCGCAGGCCGGAGGTCTCCTCGAAGATGTCGAGGATGTACTCGCGCTCGCGGAAGCCGTACAGCATCATCGAGATCGCGCCGAGCTCCATGCCGGTCGTGGCGATCCAGACGAGATGCGACGAGATCCGGTTGAGCTCCATGAAGAGCACCCGGATGGTGTTGGCCCGCTCGGTGATCTGGTCCTCGATGCCCAGCAGCTTCTCGACCGCCAGGCAGTACCCGGCCTCGTTGAACAGCGGCGCGAGGTAGTCGGCGCGGGTCACGAAGGTCGTGCCCTGGGTCCAGTTGCGGTATTCGAGGTTCTTCTCGATGCCGGTGTGCAGATAGCCGATGACCGGCCGGGCCTCGGTGACCGTCTCGCCCTCGAGCTCGAGCACCAGCCGCAGCACGCCGTGGGTGGACGGGTGCTGCGGACCCATGTTGACGACGATCTTCTCGTTGCTGAGCGGATCGATGCTGTCGGTGACGGTGTTCCAGTCCCCGCCGGTGACCGTGAAGACGCGGCCCTCGGTGGTCTCGCGCTCGGTGGCGTAGCCCGACTGTGTCATTGGTAGACCCTCCGCTGGTCAGGAGGCGGAATTTCGGCGCCCTTGTACTCGACGGGCACGCCGCCGAGCGGGTAGTCCTTGCGCTGCGGGAAGCCCTCCCAGTCGTCCGGCATGAGGATCCGGGTCAGGTTGGGGTGGCCGGTGAAGACCACGCCGAACATGTCGTAGGTCTCCCGCTCCTGCCAGTCGGCGGTCGGGTAGACGCTGGTCACGCTCGGCAGGCTGCCGTCCGCGGCGACCGCGACCTCGAGCCGCACCCGGCGCCGGTAGGTCATCGAGGTCAGGTGGTAGGCGACGTGCAGCCGGCGGGAGTCGGAGCCGAGGTAGTCCACCCCGGAGACCGAGGAGCAGAGCTCGAAGCGCAGCGCCTCGTCGTCGCGCATGATCTGGCAGACCTCGGCGATCCTCTCCGGCACGATGTGCAGGGTCAGCTCGCCGCGGTCGACGACGACCTTCTCGATCGCGTCGGAGAATCCTGGGTACGCCTCCTCCAGCGCGTCGTACACCTCGTCGAAGTAGCCGCCGAACGGCCGGGGACTGTCCGCGGTGGTCGGACGCCGGCGGACCAGGCCACCGAAGCCGGACACGTCGCCGGTGCCCATGATGCCGAACATGCCCTTGTCGGGGCTGGGCGGCGTCTGCGCCGGAGCGCCGAGGTTGGCGCCAGTCGGCTGCGTCACCGGTACGCCGCCGTCGGACTCGGGGTGCACGCTCACTTGCCACCTTCCCGCAGATGCGGCTGCAGCTTCATCCAGTTCTCGATGCGGAGCTGCTCCTCGCGGCCTTCCTTGACGGCCTGCGTCCACTCGGCACGCCGGGCCTTGTCCACCCGGTACGACGAGGGCATCGCGCCGGGGGCCACGATCGGCACGTCACCGCGCTCCTTGCGGGCCTCCAGCATCTTGCGGCCGTTCGGGCCGAGCGGCTGGGCCATGACCTTCTCGCGCATCTTGAGGATCGCGTCGATCAGCATCTCCGGCCGCGGCGGGCAGCCGGGCAGGTAGATGTCGACCGGGACGATGTGGTCGACGCCCTGCACGATCGCGTAGTTGTTGAACATGCCGCCGGACGAGGCGCACACGCCCATCGAGATCACCGAGCGGGGCTCCGGCATCTGGTCGTAGATCTGCCGGACGACGGGGGCCATCTTCTGGCTGACCCGACCCGCGACGATCATCAGGTCGGCCTGGCGGGGCGAGGCCCGGAAGACCTCCATGCCCCAGCGGCCCAGGTCGTAATGCGGGCCACCGGCGGCCATCATCTCGATGGCGCAGCAGGCGAGGCCGAACGTGGCGCCCCAGAAGGACGACTTGCGGGCCCAGTTCGAAAGCTTCTCGACCGAGGTCAGCAGGATGCCGCTGGGGAGTTTCTCTTCGATTCCCATAGCACTCAGTCCCAGTTGAGGCCGCCACGCCGCCATACATACGTGTAGGCGATGAAGACGGTGACGATGAAGAGAACCATCTCGATGAAGCCGAACAGGCCGAGCGCCTCGAAGGACACGGCCCACGGGTACAGGAAGATGGTCTCGATGTCGAAGATGATGAAGAGCATCGCGGTCAGGTAGAACTTGACCGGGAAGCGACCACCGCCGATGGGCTGGGGCGCCGGTTCGATGCCGCACTCGTACGCGTCCAGCTTGGCGCGGTTGTAGCGCTTCGGGCCCACGATCGGGGCGATCGACACCGAGAACAGGGCGAAGAGCGCACCGAGAATCAGTAGCCCGATGATCGGTACGTAAGGATTGAGCGTCATGCCTTCTCCTGCTCGACTGTTAGCCGCTTCACACTATTAATGCGCATTCGCCGGGCTTCGACCGGGGGTCGGCGAATACTCATACCGCAGGTGCAACCTTTGTCAGGCCGTTGATGATGCGGTCCATCGCGTCTCCGTCCCGCGGATCCGTCAGATTGGCGAGCAGCTTGAGCACGAAGCGCATCAGGGTCGGATGCGGCATGCCGTGCTTGGTGGCGATCCGCATGATCTGCGGATTGCCGATGAGCTTCACGAACACCCCGCCGAGCCGGTAGTACCCGCCGAAGCGGACCTTCAACTCGGCCGGATACGCGCGCAGGGCCCGCTCGCGGTCGGGGCCGGCGGCCCGGGCGAGCGCCTGGACGGCGACCTCCGCGGCCAGTTCGCCGGACTCCATCGCGTACGCGATGCCCTCGCCGTTCATGGGGTTGACCATGCCGCCCGAGTCGCCGACCAGCATCATGCCGCGCGTGTAGTGCGGCACCCGGTTGAAGCCCATGGGCAGGGCGGCGCCCAGGATCGGCCCGTCGGCGTTCTCCTCGCCGCGCATCCCCCAGTCCTCCGGCGTCGTGCCGAGCCAGTCGGTGAGCATCGCCCGGTAGTTCGTCTTGCCGAAGGCGCTGGACGAGTTGAGGATGCCGAGGCCCACATTGACCCGGCCGTCGCCGAGGCCGAAGATCCAGCCGTAGCCGGGCAGCAGCCGATCGCGGTCCTGCGCGCTGCGCAGCTCCAACCACGACTCGAGGTAGTCGTCCTCGGCTCGGGCCGGCGAGTGGAAGTAGCGCCGGACGGCCACGCCGATCGGCCGGTCGTCGCGCTTGGCGAGTCCCATGGCGAGCGGCAGCTTGCCGGACACGCCGTCCGCCGCGATGACCAGCGGGGCTCGATACTGGACGGGTTCCTTTCCGGGGCCCGCCTTGGCTTCCACGCCGATGGCGTGGCCGTTGGCGTCCAGCACCGGACCGGTGACCGTGACGCCGGTGCGCAGCAGCGCGCCGGCTTCGACGGCCCGCTGGGCGAGCATGTCGTCGAAGTCGAGGCGGGTGCGCACGAGCCCGTAGTTGGGGAAGCTGGCGAGGTCGGGCCAGTCAAGCTCGAGGCGCACGCCGCCGCCGATCACCCGCAGGCCGCGGTTCTGCAACCAGCCGGCCTTCTCGGACGTGTCGACGCCCATGCGCACGAGCTGCCGCACCGCCCTCGGAGTGAGGCCGTCGCCACAAACCTTCTCCCGCGGGAACTGGGTCTTCTCGAGCAGCAGTACCCTCAACCCGTGCCTGGCCATGTGGTAGGCCGCGGCGGATCCACCCGGCCCGGCTCCGACCACGATCACGTCCGCCTCGTCGGCGACGATCCCGTTCACGGCTCACCTCCGTCTCGCGCGGGCTCGTGAAACAGTTCACAAGCCAGCCCAGTCCGGAGTCTAAGACCGGCATTGAAGCGGATTAGGGTTAGGGAACCCTAACTATTTGCCGGCGAGGGAAGATCCGCCGAACTTTCGCTGCCCGCCTCGCGGAGCGCCCGATCCGCGACCTCTCGCGTAACTCCGTCCAGGTATTCCCGAAACGTACCGCCCAGGACCCGGTCCAGTTGCACGATCAGCTCATCCACCAGCCGCTGCGCCTGACCGGGATCGTGGGCGGCCACCGCGCGGATGCGGTTCGCCAGCTCCAGGGCCCGCCGTTCGCCCTCGTCCCGGTCGTCGATCGCGACATCGATGTCCGAGTCGTCGACGAAAAGGTCGATAGTCGTCATACCCCGAGCTAACACCTCGGGCGGGACGAAATCGGGTGAACAGCTTTTTTTAGCTCTTCTCGGTTTCCACCGCCGCTCAGCTTTTGGTGACGCCGCGGGAGCGGCTCAGCTCTTGGTCGCGCGGCGGAGGCGGCTCAGCTCTTGGTCGCGCGGTGGAGGGCGACGATGCCGCCGCTGAGATTGCGCCAGGCGACCCGGTCCCACGGCCCGACCCCGGCGATGCGGGCGGCGAGTGCCTCCTGGTCCGGCCAGGCCCGGATCGACTCGGCGAGATACACGTACGCGTCCGGGTTGCTGGAGACCCCGCGCGCCACCGCCGGGAGGCTGCGCATCAGGTACGACATGTAGACCGTACGGAAGGCAGCGTTCGTCGGGCTGCTGAACTCGCACACCACCAGCCGGCCGCCCGGCCGCACGACCCGCGCCAGTTCGCGCAGCGCCGCGTCGGTGTCGACGACGTTGCGCAGCGCGAAGGAGATCGTGACGGCGTCGAAGGCCTCGTCGGCGAACGGCAGCCGCAGCGCGTCCCCGGCGACCAGCGGAACGTCCCGGCGCACCCGGCGCCCCGCCCGCAGCATGCCGGTCGAGAGGTCGGCGCCGACCGCGAAGGCTCCGGAGCGGCCCAGCTCCTCGGTCGATACGCCGGTGCCGGCGCCAACGTCCAGGACCCGCTCCCCCGGCCGCAGGCCCAGCGCGGTGCGGGTCGCCCGGCGCCAGCCGCGGTCCTGCCCGAAGGAGAGCACGGTGTTGGTGAGGTCGTACCGCTCGGCCACGCCGTCGAACATCTCGGCGACCTCGTGCGGCTGCTTGTCCAGGTCTGCGCGCGTCACGCTGCCACTCTCTCACCGAGCGAAACAGAACGGGCGGGATGGTCACCCATCCCGCCCGTTCCTTGTGCGTTATATATACGACCGCCATCGGTCGGGTCCGAACCCACCGCCGGCGGTCAGAGGCCTCGGCGACGCTTGAGTGTTGCGGGTGCTACCGGTTGTTACGCAGGCACCGTAACCAGCGAGAACACCGTCAGCCCAGAGACACGCGGGCCTCGTTATCGAGGAGCAATCCGCACCTCTCCGGTCCACTGACCCGCACCTGACCGATCGGCCGATCGGGCCTGCCGTACGGCCCATCGACACCCCTCAACGCACCGCCCGGCGGTCAGCCGGCGTCGACCAGCGGAAGGTTCTTGCGACCGCCCTCGGGCAGCGCGATGGACGAGAAGTGCGAGACCACGCGCTCGTCGGTGGGGTCGTCCGCCTCCGTGCGGTGCACCGCGAGGTGGCGGTAGAGGGTGTCGCGCTGAGCGGGGATGCGTCCCGCCGTACGGATCATCCAGATCAGCTCGTGCAGGTTCGACCGGTGCCGGGCGCCCGCCGAGGAGATGACGTTCTCCTCGAGCATGATCGAGCCGAGGTCGTCGACGCCAAGATGCAGCGACAGTTGGCCGACGTCCTTGCCCGTGGTCAGCCACGAGGCCTGCAGGTGGGCGATGTTGTCGAAGAACAGCCGGGACACCGCGATGAACCGCAGGTATTCCATGGTGGTCGCCTGGGTGCGGCCCTTGAGGTGGTTGTTCTCCGGCTGGTACGTCCACGGGATGAACGCCCGGAAGCCGCCCACGCCGCCGGCCGCCTCGACGGGCGAGTCCACGTACCCGTTGGCGACGGCCAGGTCCTGCACCTCGCGGATCATCCGGATGTGCTCGATGCGTTCGGCGTTGGTCTCGCCCGTACCCATCATCATGGTCGCGGTGGAGCTCAGCCCGTTGCGGTGGGCGACCGCCATGACCTCCAGCCAGCGCGCGCCGGACTCCTTCAGCGGGGCGATCGCGGTGCGCGGGCGCTCGGGCAGCATCTCCGCGCCGGCGCCCGCGATGGAGTCCAGCCCGGCGGCCTTGATCCGCACGACCGCATCCTCGATGGAGACGCCGGAGACCTTGGCCATGTGCAGGATCTCGCTGGGCCCGATGGAGTGGATGGCGAGCCGCGGGTAGGCCGCCTTGACCGAGGAGAAGAGGTTCTCGTAGTACTCGACGCCATAGTCGGGGTGGTGCCCGCCCTGCAACATCACCTGGGTGGCGCCGAGCTCGACGGCCTCGCCGCACCGGTGAAGGATCTCCTCCATCGGGTGTGACCAGCCCTCTTTGTGCTTCGGCGCGCGGTAGAAGGCGCAGAACTTGCAGGCGGTGACGCAGACGTTCGTGTAATTGATGTTGCGATCGATCAGGTACGTGACGATGCCGTCCGGGAAACGCCGCCGTCGGACGGCGTCCGCCGCCTCGCCCAGGGCGTGGAACGGCGCGTCGGTGTAGAGCAGCAGGGCCTCGTCGGGCGTGATCCGCCCGCCGTCGGCACCCCGCTGCAGAATGCTGTCGATCTCCGCGTTCACCGTCACGCCTCGAAGACTACGTCCCCCCGCCACCGACGGTCAGCGGCGAGGGTCACTGCTCGGTTCGATGATCGCCGCAAGTCCGTCGAGCACCCGCGCCAACCCGAACGCATAGGCGTGCTCGGCGTTGAAGGCCGCACCCAGCTCGGCTCCCGCCGCCTCCCCCACCTGCACGGCCAGGGGGTAACGATGCCGGTCGAACACCTTCTCCAGCAGCGGGCCGCTCTCCTCCCACCACTGCGCGTCGGTCTGATCGGTACGCTCGGCGACCGCCCGCGCCTCGGCCGCCGCCCGGCACGAGTGCTGCACGAATCCCAGCAGGAAGGTCAGCGCGGAGTCGGTCTCCACCTCGCTGAGCCCGGAGCCGTGGAAAGCGCCGAGCTCGTGCTCGTACTTCGCCATGAGGCCCGGTCCGAGCGGCGGCCGGCTCGCCGAGAGCTCCGCGGCCCACGGATGCTCGTCGTAGAGCCGGCGGTTCTCCGCCGCCACCGCCACGACCCGCTCGCGCCAGCCGGCCGCTTCCTCCCGCGAGCGCGGCATCCGCAGGTAGAGCGCGTCCAGCATGAGATCAAGAAGGGCCGCTTTGTCGGGTACGTACGTGTACAGCGTCATGGGCACCACGCCGAGCTCCTGGGCCACCCGCCGCATGCTGACCGCGTCGAGCCCCTCGGCGTCGGCGAGCGCGATGGCGGCGTCGACGACCTGAGTCAGCGTCAGTCCCTTCCGGCGCCCACGCCGGCTCTGCGGCTCCTCGAACCACAGCAAATCGATCGTGCGTCGCGCCTCCGCCACGGAGTTGCCATCCTTTCTTGTACGGTGTATCTTATACGGCGTCCAGAAAGTCGCAGACCCTGGAGGCACCATGCGCATCTCTTCGTCCGCCGTCTCACTCACCGTCGACGACGTCCCCGCCTCCAGCAAGTTTCTCGCCACCCATTTCGGCTTCACCGAGCGGATGTCGGCCGACGGCTTCGCTTCCCTCGGCCGGGACGACGCCGCGATGGACGTGATCTTCCTGCGACGCGGCCTGGAGATCCTGCCCGAGGAGCTGCGCGATCGCCCTGCCTGCGGCACCATCGTCGCGTTCGTGGTCGACGACCTCGCGGCCGAGCACGAGCGCCTCCAGGCCGAGGGCGCGCCGATCACTTTGCCCCCGAGAGAGGAGCCCTGGGGCGAGCGCCTGTTCATGGTCACCGACCCGAACGGCATCGTCTACGAGCTGGTCGAGTGGGCCACGCCGTGAGCTCCGGGACGCCCCGGTCGTTAATCTCGATGGGTCGATCGAAATCGGAGTCGCATTGCTCGTCGTACATGGCGTCTGGGTCGCCGGTGAGTCCGCACCGGGACGGCTGGTGCTCTGGGCGGAGGACCCCGCCCTCCCCCTGACCGCAAGCTCCCGGGCACGACGCCGTCCGCATCCCTTCGCCGCCCCCGCCGCCGCCCTCTCGGCGGCCCTGACCGGTTCCTCCGACGACGTCCGCGACGCTCTCGCCAAGGCCGACGAGTCCGTCCTGACCCTGCGGCTTCCCGGCACGTCGAAGGGTCCGCTGCCCTCACCGGAAACCGGCAGCGAGGCGCCGCCCCGGGGGCTGCGCCTGGCGCAGTGGGAGACGCCGGCGCTGGTGTTGCCGGGCGATCAGGCCCTCGGCGCGCTCGGCGCGCTCACCGAGCCCGATCCGGACGGTCCGTGGACGGCGGCCGCTTCCCTGCGCTATCTCTCCCTCCTGGCCGGGCACGCCTGCGACCTGGCCCGCCGCGGCCGCATGCTGCCCCAGCTCGTGCTCGAGGCGGGTGTGCACACCGCGCGCTGGCGGCCGGTCCTGACCGGCGCCGACGCCGCGGCCTTCCGAGAGTTCGCCGAGGCGATGCCGCCCGTCTGCCGCGCCTCGGCGCAACCGGAGGCGGGGGCGGCCCGCACCCTCCGCGACGCGCTGCACGCCCTGCTCGACGCCTCGGCGCGCACGCTGATGCCCGAGAGGCTGCTCGTCGGGATGCGGCCCGGGCTCAGGGCACCGCTCCCCGACCGGTGGATCGCCGCCCTCACCGCGGCCGACCCCACCCTGCCCGGAGCGAGCGCCGCCGACGCGGCCGAGCTGAGCCGCCCTCTCGAGAGCTGGCTGCGCGCCGCGCACGACGCGAACGGGCCGGTTCGGGTCAGCTTCCGGCTCGTCGAGCCGGTACCGGGCGAGGACGACTGGGCGCTCGGGTTCGCGCTGCAGTCGGCCGACGATCCGAGCCTCTATCTGCCCGCGGAGGAGTTGTGGTCCGGCGCGCGCATGCCGGGCCTGACCGGCCGGGCCGACGAGACGCTGCTGGCCGGCCTGGGCCGCGCGGTCCGGCTCTTTCCCGCGCTGCACGAGGCGCTGCTCGGGGCCCAGCCGCAGGGCATGGCGCTCAGCACGACGGAGGCACACGAGTTCCTCAGGCAGGCGGCGCCTCTGCTCCAGGCGGCCGGCTTCGGCGTGCAGTTGCCGGCCTGGGCCGGACGCAAGGCGGTCGGGCTCAAGCTGACCACCCGCACCAAGAGCACGTCGCCGAAGGGACGGGCCGCCGCCGACTCCGGGTTCGGGCTGGAGGAGCTGGTCGACTTCCGGATCGACCTGGTCATCGGGGACGGCACGGTCAGCGCCGAGGAGCTGGCCGAGCTGGCCCGGCTGAAGGTTCCGCTCGTGCGGGTGCGCGGCCAGTGGGTCGAGCTCGACGACCGGCAGCTCAAGGCGGCACTGAAGGCTGTGAGCCGCCGGCGCGAGGGCGAGCTGACGGTCGGCGAGGTGCTCCAGCAGGTGGCCGACGGGGGCGACGAGGATCTGCCGCTCGTCGACGTGGACGCCGACGGGCGGCTCGGCGACCTCATCTCCGGAGAGGCGGCCCAGCGGTTGACGCCCATTGCCACGCCCGCGGATTTCCAGGGAGTGCTGCGGCCGTACCAGGAGCGGGGTCTGTCCTGGCTCTTCTTCCTCGCGCGGCTGGGGCTCGGGGGCATCCTGGCCGACGACATGGGCCTCGGCAAGACCGCGCAGACGCTGTCGCTGCTGCTGACCGAGCGGGCGGAGGGACAGAAGCCGGCGCCGACGCTGCTGATCTGTCCAATGTCTCTGGTGAGCAACTGGCAGAAGGAGGCGGCACGCTTCGCCCCCCGGCTGCGGGTGCATGTGCATCACGGCGGCACGCGCAAGCGCGACGACGAGTTCCTGACCGCCGTACGCGAGGCGGACGTCGTGGTCACGACATACGGCACCGCACTCCGTGACCTCGGCGTCCTGCGGGATGTCCACTGGGGACGGGTGGTCTGCGACGAGGCGCAAGCCATCAAGAACAGCGGCACCCGGCAGGCGCAGGCGGTGCGGGCGATTCCGGCGCGCACGCGGCTCGCGCTCACCGGAACCCCCGTGGAGAACCATCTCGCGGAGCTGTGGTCCATCATGGAGTTCGCCAACCCCGGGTTGCTCGGGCCGGTGAAACGCTTCCGCAAGCGATTCCAGGAGCCGATCGAGGTGCGTGGCGACGCCGACGCGACGGTGGCGCTCAAGCGGGCAACCGGTCCGTTCGTGCTGCGCCGCCTCAAGACCGACAAGTCGATCATCTCCGACCTCCCGGAGAAGAACGAGATGAAGGTGTGGTGCACCCTCACCGCCGAGCAGGCCACGCTCTATCAGGCCGTCGTCGAGGACATGATGGCGGTGATCGAAGGCAGCGAGGGCATTCAGCGGCGCGGCAACGTGATCGCTGCGATGACCAAGCTGAAGCAGGTGTGTAACCATCCCGCGCATCTCCTCAAGGACGGCTCCCGCCTGCCGGGCCGATCCGGCAAGCTCGCCCGCCTCGAGGAGCTGACCGAGGAGATCGTCGACGAGGGCGACAAGGCACTCATCTTCACGCAGTATGCCGAGTTCGGCGCGATGCTCCAGCCCTATCTGGCCGCCCACGTCGACCGACCGGTGCTCTGGCTCCATGGTGGACTTTCGAAGGGCAAGCGTGACGAGCTGGTCGAGCGCTTCCAGGCGGACGCGGAGCCGATGTTGTTCCTGCTTTCCCTCAAGGCCGCGGGCACAGGCCTCAACCTGACGGCGGCCAACCACGTCATCCACGTGGATCGGTGGTGGAATCCGGCGGTGGAGGACCAGGCCACCGACCGCGCCTTCCGCATTGGACAGTCACGCAACGTGCAGGTGCGCAAGTTCATCTGCACGGGAACGCTCGAAGAGAAGATCGATGCCATGATCGAGCGCAAGAAGGCATTGGCCTCCACAGTGGTCGGCGCG
Source organism: Couchioplanes caeruleus (assembly GCF_003751945.1). NCBI lineage: Bacteria > Bacillati > Actinomycetota > Actinomycetes > Micromonosporales > Micromonosporaceae > Couchioplanes > Couchioplanes caeruleus. Next base: position 4,004,087 of record NZ_RJKL01000001.1, read on the forward strand.
GGCGAGGACTGGGTCACCGACCTTTCCACCGATCAGCTCCGCGAGTTGTTCGCCCTGGACCCCGTGGCGGTGAGCTGACATGCCGATCAACCCCGAGGGACGCTGGTTCGACACCAGCGGGCCGATCCGCGTCGACGGGGGCATCGCCGTGCGCGCCCAGCGCGGCAAGATCGGCGAGCAGTGGTGGTCACGCCGATTCGTCGACATCCTGGAACGCACCTGCGCTTCCGGCCGCCTCGCGCGCGGACGCTCGTACGCCCGCAAGGGCCAGGTCATCGACTTCGAGCTCGCTCCCGGCGTGGTGGCCGGCCGCGTCCAAGGCTCTCGCCCGGATCCCTACCAGGTAACCATCACGATTCCGGCCTATGTCGAAGCACAGTGGACGCTGGCTTTGGCGGCGCTGGGTTCGCAAGCGATCTATCGCGCCGCGCTGCTCGCCGGCGAGATGCCGCACGAGATCGTCGACCTCTTCGACGAGATCGACATGCCGCTCTTCCCGTCCACTCTGCACATGCGCTGCACGTGTCCCGACTGGGGCATTCCTTGCAAGCACGTGTCCGCGATCCTCTACGTGCTCGCCGAGGCCTTCGACGACGACCCTTTCCTGGTCCTCGCCTGGCGCGGCCGCAACCGCGACGACGTCCTGACCGCCCTCCGCGGCCTCCCCGAGCCCGCCGACGACACCACCGACCCGCTCGCCGTCGACGAAACCCCGCTGGAAAGCCGCCTCACCGACTTCTACACGCCGGCCACGTCCCTGAGCCGCCTCCGCGAACGGCCCGCCCGCCGGACCGCACCCCCGGAACTCCTGCTCCGGGTCCTGGATCCCCCACCGATCCGAGTCCGCCACATTCCCCTGACAGACGTGCTCCGCCCGGCCTACCGAGACCTCGCCAACCCGCCCACCTAGGGACCGTCTCGCGGATCATGGTTTGGTTTAGTGCAGGATCCCGGCGAGGGTAAGTGGCTGTCTCTCAACCTGTTCTTGCAGCTAGAGCGACTGTGGGTTCATTGGAGCGCGTTGGCAGCGTTCGGATTGCCGTCACGGTGACGGCGATCCGAACATCTGTTGGAGACCGGTTGACTCTGCGCATCCCGATAGCGTGCTGTGCGGCGTAGCTGGCTAGCTTTCCTCATGGTCGTCAAGCGGCTTGCGCCAAACTGACACGTGGCTCTCGCTGTCGGACGTAAACGGCGCTCCGGTCCAATCAGCGACGCGCTGCTCCAGCACCAGGCCGGCCAGCCGCGCCATGAGGTCGCACTCGGCAGGCCAGATGTAGCGGCCTTCCGGGGCCCGCGCGCTTCTTTCCACGCCCGCGCACGGCGTCCCACAACCCGCGTACGGCCTTCCATCCCGTGCACGCGTTCCACTCCGGCGCGCGTCGTGGAGGCGCCAACGGTTCGCGCATTCCGCGTCTCAATCGGAGTGTGACCCGGCGTCAACCGCGATATCCGCAATCGCTGAGCGCCCCGGTTCGCCTGCTGACACGCGAATCCGGGGCGCAAGCGCATTGCCGTCCTCAGTAGCGGGTCACGCAGCTCAGTGCTTCTTGATCCATGCCTTCTGGTGGTTGTTGGTCTTGCTGTTGCACTTCGCGCTGTCGCCGCGCAGGAGAGTCGCGGTCACCACGTCGACGTTCACCTGGCAGACCTGGGCCGCCTGATCTACCGATACGTTCTGCAGCACGAAGAACGTGTTGCCCGACGCGACTTCGGTCACCGTGACGTCGACGTTGCCGATGTTCACATCAGCCTGCGCCAGCGGAGCGAAGAACATCGCGGCAGCGGTGCCGGCCGCAGCCAGGGCGAGAGCCGTATGAATGCGCATGGGGTTCCCTTCTCGTGGACGAGCCAACGCCCGTCGGTGAGCCATTATCAGCCCATATGTCCGGTTGGTGAACGGCGCCTGACCGTCATGGGAGGTCAGCGCGGCGAGTTGAACGCGGGTCGCACATGAGTGCCCTTGGACGGCCCCGCACAGTGGATGCTGCATCGCCACGACGATGTCCCCGCAACGTGACGGAGCAGAGACAATGTTGCACTTAGGCAAGCTTTTCACGCACGGTGCAGCACAGCGGACCCTGCGCTTTGGCATGCCTTCCACGCGTCGCAGCACAGTGGATGCTGTATCGCGATAGCAAGCTCTTCGCCAGCGATGGGCCCGCGTCACGACGCGGGCCCATCGATGAGATTCCTTGTCAGCCCTTGTGCCACTTCTGATTCGCCGTGCCGGCGCACTCCCACAGTTGTAGGCGAGCTCCGTCGCCGGAGTTCCAGTCCTTGATGTCGACGCACTTGTTCGCCTGCGGGTTGACCAGGTCGCCCGCCGCCGACAGGACGAACTGCTGGGCCCCCGTGCCGTTGCAGGTGTAGAGCTGCACGGCCGCGCCGTTCGCGGTCGACCCGGCCGCCACGTCCATGCACTTGCCGCCGGCCTGGAGGGTGCCGTTGGTGAAGGTCCACTTCTGAGCGCCGGATCCGTTGCAGGTCCAGCCCTGCAGCGGTGCGCTGTCGACGAAGGTTCCGCTGGGCACGTCGATGCACTTGCCGTGCCAGTCGCTGACCACCGGAACCGCGCCGGGCGGCGGGGGCGGGTTGGGACCGCCCGCGCCGAACGGGGTGAGGATCAGGCCGGCCGCGCGGGGATCGCCGTTGTGCACCAGCGATTCGAAGGCGCCGACGTCGTCGAAGGCGAACGCGTACGCCTTACCGTCCGCCATGTGCTGGTGGATTATCTTCGCGTACTGGTTCGTCGGGCTGTTCTGGTAGAACTGCGCGGCGTTCGTGCTCGGTTGGGTGTCGATCGTGCCCAGGGTGCCGCGGTTGAGCGCGGCGCACAGAGTGCGGGAGATCGGCCCCACCACCAGGTCGTTCGGGGCCGGCAGGTCGCCGTCGCAGCCCCAGACCGACGCCGTCGACGGCCTGTTGAACGACGCCACTCGCTGTCCCGCCGAGTTGGTGAAGTTCATGACGTTCCCGGACGTACGCCCGAAGTATCTCGTGTTCGGCTGGTCCGCGAACGGCACGACCGTCAGCGTCTTGCCGGTGTACGCGTTCCATGCCGACGCGATGTACGAGTCGAGGTAGTTGGCGCTCATCAACCCCGCCTGCGCGGCCTTGCCCGGCGCCAGGACGCGCAGGACGGTGCCGTCGGGACGGGTGTACACGGTGTTTCCCCAGCCCGGCTGCGCCTTGATGCCGTTGATCACGGCGTTCCGGCCGTTGTTCACCGGCTCGCCCGTCTTCGCCGTCACGCCGTTGGCGCCGGTCACGGTCACCGCGTGCGGTACGGCGAACATGTCCACCTGGGAGCTGTTCAACCAGAGCCCGGCGTCGTTGTAGGTGAACTCGCTCCAGTCGAACAGAATGTTCCGGTTCGGGTCGCCGGCGGCCCACGGCGCCGGTTGGACCAGGCCGTCCGGGGTCAGGAAGAACTTCAGCCTCTCGCCGAGGGAGAAGTAGACGCGCCCCGAGAAGCCGCGCGGGAATTGGAGCGTCGTCGCGCCCCCGTTGCCGGGCCCGGCGATGGAGGCGTCCGGTGCCGGCGACGGCGGAATGCTTCCGGCCGGCCAGGGAGTGAAGGCGCCGCTCTTGGTGACGTACCCGAGGCGGTTGGTGTTCAGGTTGATGCCGATGACGTACAGGTGGACGGCCTCGCCGCGGCCGGTGTTGTTCGTAACGGTGACGGGCAGCAGGGCGGGGCCGACGGCATGGGCCGGTGCGGCGGCCGAGACGGCCGCCGGCACGGCTATGACCAGCGCGGCGAGCGCCTGCGACAGCTTTCTCTTGATACGCACGGTAACTCCTCGGGGACGAAGCGGAGACGATGCGGGGATGGCGGGTATGGCGGGGTGGCGCGGGTGGCGGGTATGGCGGGGTGGCGGGGTGGCGGGATGGCGGAGGGGGGCGCCGGTGGCGGGGATAAGCGGTGATCCGCGCTTCTAGAGAGCGCTCTCACAGCATCAAATAGTTAACATCTCATGTCAATAGATAACCGATGATGTAACAGGCGGTTCGAAGAAGCCCGCGGCGGATGGTGCCCGCAAGCCGCGACATAGGGTCGGGGCATGAGCGAGATGAGCTACCGCCGCCTCGGCACGTCCGGGCTCGTCGTCTCCGTCGTCGGCATCGGCTGTAACAATTTCGGCCGGAAGCTCGACCTGGACGGAACCCGGGCCGTCGTCGACGCGGCCTTCGACGCCGGGATCACCCTCTTCGACACCGCCGACATCTACGGCACCCCGCACGGCAGTTCCGAGGAGTGCCTCGGCGCGGCGCTCAAGGGGCGCCGGGACGAGATCGTGCTCGCCACCAAGTTCGGCATGGACATGGAGGGCATCAACGGCAACGACTGGGGTGCCCGGGCCTCACGGCGGTACATCGTGCGGGCGGTCGAGGCGTCGCTGCGCCGGCTCGGCACCGACTACATCGATCTCTATCAGTTGCACGAGCCCGACGAGGCCACCCCGATCGACGAGACGCTGTCGGCGCTCGACGACCTGGTACGCGGTGGCAAGGTGCGCTACCTGGGCAACTCGAACTTCGCCGGCTGGCAGATCGCCGACGCCGACTGGACCGCGCGGACCGCCGGCTGGACGCCCTTCGTCAGCGCGCAGAACCAGTACAGCCTTCTGCACCGGGAGGTGGAGACCGAGGTCGTGCCCGCCTGCGAACAGTTCGGACTCGGGTTGCTGCCGTTCTTCCCACTCGACAGCGGCCTGCTCAGCGGCAAGTACCAGCGGGGACAGCAGCCTCCGGAGGGCACGCGACTCTCCCTCGAGCGCTACCGGCGGTGGCTCGACGGCGCCGACTGGGACACGATCGAGGCGCTGACGGCGTACGGGAAGGAGCGCGACCGCTCCCTGCTCGACGTGGCCATCGCGGGCCTCGCCGCGCGTCCGGCGGTGACCAGCGTGATCGCCGGCGCGACCACGCCCGAGCAGGTGCGCGCGAACGCCGCGGCCGGCGCCTGGCAGCTCACCGTGGAGGACGTCGCCGCCCTCGACGAGATCCTGGACTGATCCTGGAATGGACCTGGAGGAGCGAGCGCGGGCCGTCCTGCCGCCGGCCGTGTTCGAGTACTACCGCGGCGGCGCCGGCGCGGGCATCAGCCGCGACGAGGCCACCGCCGCGTGGCGCGACTGGCGGCTCCTGCCCCGCCTCTTCCAGGACGTCTCGCGGATCAGCACCGAGATCACGCTGTTCGGCACGACCGTCGCCGCGCCCATCCTCGCCGGGCCCACGGCGCTCCACACGCTCGCGCATCCCGAGGGCGAGGCGGCGACCGCCCGAGGCGTCGCCGCCGCCGGGTCGTTGCTGGTGCACTCGGCCCGGGCCGGGCTGCCCATCGAGTCGGACCGGTGGTGGTTCCAGGCGTACGTGCTCCGGGACCGGTCGCTGACCGAGGCGCAGGTGCGCGACGCCGCCGCCCGTGGGGCGCGGGCCGTCGTGCTCACCGCCGACGCGCCGTACGTCCACCGGTCCGCGGTGCCGGAGGCCGGCGCCGCCGCACCGGGCAACCGGCCGCTCGAGCGGCGGCAGGATCCGGCGCTCGGCCCGGATGCCGTCGGCTGGCTGGCGGAGATCTCCGGTCTGCCCGTACTCGTCAAAGGGGTGTTGCGGCCGGAGGACGCGCTCGCCTGCGTGGCGGCCGGCGCGGCCGGGGTGATCGTGTCCAACCACGGCGGGCGTCAGCTCGATCGGGTCGTCGCCTCGGCGCGCGCCCTGGGTCCGGTCGTCGAGGCGGTCGGCGCCCGGGTTCCGGTCCTGGTCGACGGCGGCATCCGGACCGGCGCCGACGTGCTGACGGCGCTGGCGCTGGGCGCGCGAGCCGTCCTGCTGGGCCGCCCGGTGCTGTGGGCGCTCGCCACCGGCGGCGCCGAGGGCGTCCGGGACCTGCTGGACGCCTGCCGCGAGAACCTCGCGGACACGATGGCGCAGGCCGGGCTGGCACGCGTCGTCGACGTCGACGCCTCGGTGGTGGTCCCCCGGTGACGCCCACACCTCGGTAGCGGTTCCCCGGTGAAGCCCCACACCTCGGTAGCGGTCTCCCGGTGACGCCCCACACCTCGATGGCGGTCCACGGTGACGCCCTACACCTCGGCGAAGATCGGCCCGTCGGCCGTCAACGGAGGCGCCTCGCCCCGCTCGGCGGCACGGCGGGCGAACTCGCGAACCCCCGCGATCTGCCGCTCTCCCAGAGAGAAGTCGAGCGCCCGGAAGTAAGTGGCGAGGGTGGCGGCGTCGAACGGCTCCCAGCGGGCGGCCGCCTCCGCGACGGCGTCCAGCTCGTCGAGGCAGAGGTCGCGGGAGCGCAGGAACGCCTCGTGCACTTCCTTGACCACACCCGGATGCGCGGCGGCGAACTCCTTGCGGACCGCCCAGACCGCGAAGACCATCGGCAGGCCCGTCCACTCCTTCCAGGCCTGGGCCAGATCGGTGACCTCGAGCCCCAGCGCGGGCGCCTCATAGAGGGCACGCAGGGCCGGGTCACCGATGAGTACGGCGGCGTCGGCCTCCAGCAACATCTCGTTGAGCTCCGGCGGGCAACGGAAGTACTCGGGATCCGCGCCGTACCGGTCGGCGAGCAGCATCTGGGCCAGCAGGACCCCGGTGCGCGACGTCGAGCCGAGCGCGACCGGACGGCCGTCCAGCTCGGCGAGGGGCCGGGTCGAGACGAGGTGCACGGAGAGCACCGGGCCGTCGCTGCCGACCGCGAGATCGGGCAGCAGCAGCAGCTCGTCGGCGTGCCGCAGGTATTCCACGAGCGAGATCGGGCCGATGTCGAGATCACCGGCGACGAGCGCGGCGTTGAGCCGGTCCGGGGTGTCCTTATGCAGGTCGACGTCGAGCAGCGCGCCGGAACGCATCAGACCCCAGTAGATGGGCAGGCAGTTGAGAAACTGGATATGCCCGACCCGGGGGCGCCGCACTGCGTCGTCACTCATGCTCCGACGCTATCTCCGGCACGCACGAGACGAGACGCCTCCCGCGGCCCAGAGGGAGCTATCTCACCTCCGGATCGCTAATTCGGTCGTCGGTACGGAAGGCGGGGCGTACTCTGGTGGGCCGCCCGCGGGGACCGCGCGCGTTCTCAACCGGGCACTGCCGACACCGCACCCTGACGGAGCGCCGGGCGGCCCAGGTCAGCCGAACCACAAACACCGACGCCGGAAGGTTCCTCGGATGACGCTGCCTGCCCACGCCGACCTCGACGACGACCTGGCCGCGGAGCGGCGGCATCTCGCCGCTTCCCGGGACGCCCTGAGCCGGATGCGCGGCCGGGCCGAGTCGCTCTTCTCCTCCTCCGCCGACGTCGCCGGCGATTCGTTCGCCGCAGAGACGCTCGGGCGCGCCCTGTCCCGCCGGGTCGCCGAGCTTGCCGACGATCCGACCACTCCGCTGTTCTTCGGCAAACTCGACGTCCAGGACGCCGCGTACCACATCGGGCGCCGACACGTCACCGACGACGCCGGGGAGCCCATGGTGCTCGACTGGCGGGCCCCGCTGTCGCAGTCGTTCTACCGGGCCAGCGTGCGCGATCCGCGGGGGGTGTCGACGCGCCGCCGGTTCGGGTTCGTCAAGGGTGAGCTGACCAGCTTCGAGGACGAGCACCTCGACCGCGGTGAGGAGCTCGGCACCAGCAGCCGGATCCTGACCGCCGAGATCGAGCGGCCGCGCGTCGGGCCGATGCGCGACATCGTCGCCACCATCCAGCCCGAGCAGGACGAGCTGGTCCGGGCGGACCTGGAGGACTCGATCTGCGTCCAGGGCGCTCCGGGCACCGGCAAGACGGCGGTCGGGCTGCACCGGGCCGCCTACCTTCTGTACGTGCACCGCGAACGGCTACGGCGCTCCGGGGTGCTGATCGTCGGCCCGAACGCCGCGTTCCTCTCGTACATTTCGGCCGTGCTGCCGGCATTGGGCGAGGTCGAGGTGCAGCAGTCCACCGTGGACGATCTGGTGGCGCGCGTACCCGTGAAGGGTTCCGACAGTGACGCGGCCACCCTGCTGAAGCACGACGTACGCCTCGCCGAGGTGTTGCGCCGGGCGCTGTGGAGCAGGCTGGCCAAGCCCACCGAGCCGATCATGGTGTCGGACGGCTCGTACCGGTGGCGGATCGACGCCGAGCCGCTGCGCCGCATCGTCGACGAGGCGCGGCGCGAGGACCTGCCGTACGCGGTGGGACGCGAGCGGGTCCGCGCCCGTGTCGTCGGGCTGCTGCAGCGGCAGTCGGAATACCGCACCGGCAACTCGCCGGGCGAGGGCTGGCTGCGCAGGATGGCGAAGGTGGCGCCGGTCCGCGACTTCCTCGACGCGTCCTGGCCCGCGGTCACCCCGGAGGCGCTGGTCGTCGCGCTGCTCACCGACGCGGCGCTGCTGGCGTCCGCCGCCGAGGGCATCCTCACCGCCGACGAGCAGGCCGCGCTGCTGTGGCCGAAGGCGCCCAAGACCCCGAAGTCGGCCCGGTTCAGCGCCGCCGACCTGCTGCTGCTCGACGAGGCCGCGGGCCTGCTGGAGCGCGAGGCGAGCTTCGGGCACGTGGTGGTCGACGAGGCGCAGGACCTCTCACCCATGCAGGCCCGCGCCATCGCGCGGCGCAGCGAGCACGGCTCCATCACGCTGCTCGGCGACCTCGCCCAGGGCACCGCGCCGTGGGCGGCCGCCCAGTGGCAGGACACGCTGACGCATCTGGGCAAGCCGGACGCCACCGTGGTGCCGCTGACGGTCGGCTTCCGCGTACCCGCGGCGGTGGTGGCCCTTGCCAACCGGTTGCTCCCGGCGCTGGGTGTGGACGTACCGGAGGCTGTGTCGCTGCGTCGCGACGGCGACCTCACCGTCGTGGGTCTCGCCGACCCCGCCGAACTGGACGCCGCGACGCTGGTCGAGGTGACCGCGGCGCTGGAGCACGAGGGCTCGGTCGCGGTCATCGCGGCGGACGCCGCGGTGGACCGGCTGCGCGGCCACCTCGACGCGGCGGGGCTGACGGCCGCGACGCCCGGCGACGTCGACTCCGAGGCGCGCGTCACGGTCGTGCCGGCCACGATCGTCAAGGGCCTCGAGTACGACCACGTGATCGTCGTCGAGCCCGCGGAGATCGTCGCCGCGGAGCCGCGGGGCCTGCACCGGCTTTACGTGGTGCTGACCCGCGCGGTGTCCCGGCTCTCGGTGGTCCACTCGGCCCCGTTGCCGGAGCCGCTGACCGTCTAGCGCCTCGCGGCGGCCGGCACCTTGATCGAGAACACCGTCCGGACGCCCTGGGTCGTGTTGATCCGCTCGTTGAGACCCCACAACCGGCCGGAGAACCGGGAGTAGGAGAGGTTCTGGGTCAGCGGTGGCGCCTTGGTCAGCACCACGGGCTTCTTCCCGGAGGCGGCCCGGTAGATGCAGGTCCAGGCGTCGGGATGGCCGGAGGGCCGGTCCTGGCCGAGGTCGTCCGGGCACTGCGCGCTGATGAACATGTCAATGCCGTCCGTGGCCGCAACTTGCGTGGCGCGCACCGGGGCGGTGACCGCACTGACTGCGGTCGCCGTGCCGATGGCGGATCCGTCGTCGGCCCGCGACAGCGCCGGCGTCGAGTTCCGGATCGCCGTCGAGGTCGGTGGCGGAGGCCGCCACCGCTGCTCCCACACCGCCCGATCGCCGCCGCACGGCAGCCCGGCCGCAAAGCGCTCGATCGTCCCACCAGCGGTGTCCAGTCGCGCTCCGGCCGTGGCACTTGAACGCTCCCCGCTGTTCTCCGCTCACACGAAGCGGCCATTGAACCACCGACGGGCGACGTACGTGCGCCTGGCTGAAGGGTTCGACCCGGGTAGGAGCAGGATTGCGTCGTGGGCCACCCGCCGGCGGTTCAGTTGGACTTCCGACTCATGACCGGCCCACTCGCAGAGCGGTGCGACGATCGATGTGCCGTCTGCCGTGACACACGAGGAGAAGGTCATGCCCCATCCGCCGCCCGGTGTGCCGACCTGGGTCGACCTGGGAACAGCGGACCTGCCGGACGCGACCCGCTTCTACGCGGAGTTGTTCGGCTGGGAGGCCGACGTGTCCGGTGAGGAGTACGGCGGCTACACCACCTTCCGGCTCGACGGCCACGCCGCCGCCGGCGCCGGTCCGTTGTTCGGCGAGGGGCAGCCGACGGCGTGGAGCATGTACCTCGCCACCGACGACGCCGACGCGGTCGCCGCCCGGGTGGAGGCCGCCGGGGGCAAGGTGCTGGTGGCGCCCTTCGACGTGATGTACCAGGGCCGGATGGCCACGTTCCTCGACCAGGCCGGCGCGCCCTTCAGCGTGTGGCAGCCGGGCTCCATGAGGGGCGCCGACGTCTTCGACGTGCCCGGCGCGCTGACCTGGAACGAGCTGGCCACCCGGGATGTGGAGGGATCCGCGGCGTTCTACGGGGCGGTGTTCGGGTGGCTGGGCCGGGAGATCGAGCTGGGCGGGCGGCCGTACCTCTCCTGGGAGCTCGACGGCGCCACCATCGCGGGCATGAAGGAAATGGACGAGACGTGCCCCGACGATCTGCTGCCACATTGGATGGTGCACTTCGCGGTGATCGACTGCGACGGCGCTGCGGCGTATGCCCGGTCGCTCGGCGGCACGGTGCTCCGAGCGCCGACGGACCTGCCGATCGGCCGCTGCGCGCTCCTCCAGGATCCTCAGGGCGGGGCGTTCTCGATCCTGCAGAGCGTCAACGCCTGACCGACTCTTGCCGCCGCGGAACGTCAACGCCTGACCGACTCTTGCCGCCGCGGAACGTCAACGCCTGACCGGGACGACCAGCGGGCCGTGCTCGCCGTCGATCACCCGGACCCGCACCCGGTAGTGCCGGGCCAGCAGCTCCGCGGTGAGCACCTCGCGGGCGGTGCCCTTGGCCACCACCCGGCCGCCGGAGAGCAGCACCATGCGGTCGGCATACTCACCGGCCGTCGTCAGGTCGTGCATGGTGGCGAGCACGGTCAGGCCGCGCTCGGCCCGCAGCCGGTCGACGAGCTCGAGAACCTCCTGCTGGTGACCGATGTCCAGCGCGCTGGTCGGCTCGTCCAGCAGCAGAATCCGCGCCTCCTGGGCCAGCGCCCGCGCGAGAAAGACCCGTTGTCGCTCGCCGCCGGAGAGGGTTTCCAGCCGGCGGCCGGCGAAGGCCTCCAGGTCGAGCACCGCCAGCACCTCGTCGACCTGGGCCAGGTCGGAGGCGGACTCGCGGCCCAGCGGGGGGATGTGGGGGCTGCGGCCGAGCAGCACGTAGTCGTAGACCAGCATCGCCGGCGGCACGACCGGCGACTGGGCGACCGTGGCGAGCGTCCGGGCCCGCTCCCGGCGGGTCAGCCGGTCCAGGGCGGTGTCGCCGAGCGCGATCGAGCCCTCGTACGGGACGAGTCCGCCGACCGCCCGCAGCACGGTCGACTTGCCGGCGCCGTTCGGTCCGATGATCGTCACCCACTCGCCGTCGGCCACGTCGAGCTCGACGCCGTCGACGATCAGCGCGCCGCCGAGGCGGATCCGCAGGTCCCGTACGGCGATCATGTGCGCGTCCGGCGCAGCACGACGGCGAAGAACGGCGCACCGAAGAACGCGGTCACCACGCCGATCGGAACCTCGGCCGGGCTCGCCACGGTCCGCGCCACCAGGTCGGTCAGCGCGAGGAAGGCACCGCCGTAGAGCACCGACAGCGGCAAAATCGACCGGTAGCTCGGGCCGGCGAGCAGCCGCACCGTGTGCGGCACGATCATGCCGACGAAGCCGATCAGGCCCGACACGGACACGGCCGCCGCGGTGCCGAGCGATGCGGCGACCACCAGCAGATAGCGACTCCGCTGGGGATGCAGACCCAGGCTCGTCGCCTCCTCGTCGCCGACCGTCAGCACGTCCAGCTCGCGGCGGTGGATCAGCACGATCAAACCCGTGACCGCCGCGTACGGCAGGACGACGAGCACGTCGTGCCAACCGGCGGTGGCCAGCCGGCCGAGCAGCCACGCGTACACCTCGCGCAGCGACTCGGTGTGCCGCTGCATGAGGAACGTCTGGGCGGCGGCCAGGAATGCGGAGACCGCCACACCGGAAAGGATCAAGGTCGCGGGTGTACGGGTCCGGCCCCCGGCCGCCCCGAGCAGATAGGTCAGCACCACGGCGACGATCGCGCCGACGAAAGCCGCCAGAGGCACGCCCACCGGCAGGTCGGCGGTGACGTCGCCGGTGCCGCCCCGCAAGGTGATGACCGCGGTGACGCCCAGCCCGGCACCCGCCGCGATGCCGAGCAGGTGCGGGTCGGCGAGCGGATTGCGGAACACGCCCTGGTAGGCGGCGCCGGCCAGGGCCAGAAGCGCGCCGACCAGCAGGCCGAGCACGACCCGCGGCAGGCGCAGCTCGGTGATGATGGCGACCTCGCGCTCGGTCAGGCCGCTGTCCAGCCGTACCCCGGGAATGAGATTGAGCAGCTCGGTCGCGACCGCGCCGGGTGGCAGGGTGATCGGCCCGGCCGCGACGCCGGCGACCAGCGCGACCACGACGGCGGCGACGCCGCCGATGAACCAGGCGGCCCGCAGTCCGGCGGGCCGGACAGTCACGCCGCCGGAGCCTTGGCCACCGCGTCCGCGACCGACTGGACCAGGTCGACGACTCGCGGTCCCCAGCGCGACGCGATGTCGTCGTCCAGGGCCACGACCTGCTTGTTCTTGACCGCGGTCACCCCGGCCCAGCCCTTGCGCTTCGCCACGGTCTCCGGCGACTGGGCGCAGCACTTGCTGTCCGCCAGGAAGACCATGTCGGGATCCGCAGCGATCAGCGCCTCCTGCGATAGCTGCGGATAGGCGGTCTTGGCGCCGTCGGCGACGTTCTTCAGGCCGAAGAGCGCGAAGATCGAGCCGACGAAGGTCTCCGACGTCACGGTGAAGTACGTCGGATCGAGCTCGTAGTAGTACGTCAGCGGCGCCGACCGCGGCGGCACACCCTTGACGATCTTGTCGATCTGGGTACGCATCCGCTCGACCAGCGCGGCCGCCTCCGCCGGATGCCCGGTGAGCGCGCCGAGCTGACCGATCTGGGTGTACGAATCGTCGAGGGTCTTCGCCGCCGGTGTCACCAGGACGGGGATCTTCAGCTTGGTGAGCTGCTCCACGATCTTGTTGAGATCGTCGGAGAGCACCACGAGGTCGGGGTTCTTGGCCGCGATCGCCTCCGCGTTGGGCTTGAACCCCGACAGGTCGGTCCGGGGCGCCTCGGCGGGATAGGTCGACTGGTCGTCGACGGCCGTGACCTGCTTACCGGCGTCGATCGCGAAGAGCATCTCCGTGGCGGTCGGTGCCAGCGACACGATCCGCTCGGGCCGCTTGTCGAGCGTCACCCCGCCCGCCGTCACCGGGAAGGCGGCGCCGCTCGCGCTCGCCGCGGGTTGCGCGTTCCCGCCCGCGTCGCCACCACCACCGCAGCCGCCGAGCAGCATTGCGGTCACCGCGACCGCGGCGGTCATGAGCCGTTTCATCCTGAACCTCCTGCCGGGCTCGCCGGCCGGAGCCCGGCCCGCGAGCGCTCTTCCTGCGAGAGCGCGGAATCGCGACCAGCGTGCAGGCGACCTGGCTACGCCCGGGGTACAGGACTTCACAGTTGCGGGACAGCGCCGGAATCCCACCGGCTTCGCTGCTACGCGGTCAGGTTGACGCTATCCCACAGGCTCACCGGCCGTTCTGCCGGATACGGAAAACTACCTGTCACGGCGGGTGAGCCATGACAGGTAGTCTCCGGCGCCGTCAGCAGTACGTGGATTCCTTGCCGATCACCTTGTACGGGCAGTCCGCCACCTCGGCGATCATCAGCGCCGCGGTCCTGTTCCGGCTGGTCTCGCGGGAGATGACCTCGTCAGGCGGGTAGAAGCCGCCGCCGGAGGAACTCCGCGGGTACAGCTCGAAGGTGTACGCGAAGATCCGGTGCGTACCCCAGAGCCAGTCGAGCGAGTCACCATCGGTGATGTAAAGGTCGCTGGATTGTTCGGGCGTGTAGCCGTTCGTCGCGGCCATCTGCCGGCCCAGCGTGGCGAAGGTGTTGTACTGGTCGGCGTTCATGCCGGTGGTGGTGTTCGCCGTCGTGTAGCCGAAGGGCCAGAGCACCAGCTCCGAGTACGAGTGGAAGTCGATGGCGGCCTTGATCTGCTGGACGCCGCCCACCACGCGTCCGTTGACGAAGTCCCGTATCGCTTGGGTCTCGGGCGCCGAGAACGCCGAGGGACCGCGGTAGGTGTCCGATGCGGGGTTGCCCGAGGAACCGCGACAGCAGCCCCAGTGGTAGGCGTAGTTGCGGTTCAGGTCGGTGCCCACGTACGAAGAACCGCTGTTGGGTTGCCGGTTCTTACGCCACGAGCGGTAACTGCCGGTGGCGACGTCGTACTCGGCGCCGTCCGGGTTGACCGACGGGATGACCCAGATCTCCCGGCTGTTCACGACGTCGCGGACCCGGGAGTCGCTCGCATAGTTGTCCGTGTAGAGGTGCAGGATGTAGAGGGCCATCTCCACGGTCAGGTGCTCACGGGCGTGGTGGTTGGCATCGTAGAGGACCTCGGGCTCGCTCTCGTCCGTGCCGACGTTGTCGGAGATCTTCACGGCGACGATGTCCCGGTTCTGGTACGACTTGCCGATCACCCGCTTGCTCGCGATGGCCGGATACCGCGCGACGACCGCGTTGACGTCGGCGATCATCTCCGCGTAGTTGTGGTACGCGGCGTCCTGCTGGGGGAAGTCCCGGGTGGACACCCCCTCGCTCGCCGCGGCAACCTCGATCTTCCTGACGGTGAAGCCGAGCGCCCGTAGCGCCTTGACCTCGCCGGGCGTGGCGGTGACCTCGACGACCGCGTGCTCCACCGCGTCGATGGCGACGCCGGTGCTGGCGATCGTGTTGCGCTGGGCGAGCGTACGCACGTCGTGGATCTCGTACTGGGCCGAGCTGTCGGCACGCGGCTCCGCGGTGGCGGGCGGCGCGGTGGCGGCGGAAGCGGCGATCAGGGCAAGGCCGACGGCAGCCGCCGCGACCAGGCCGGTGACTCGTCGTCTCATGAACGACCTCCGGGGGGTATCAGAGGGTTCGGGCTGACGTCACTGCATCACCCGGGATCGACGTTTGGCAATGAGCTGGCCACCTGACGGCCATGTCAATGTGCCCCCTACGTCGACGTGATGACGTCCGGAAACCCGTAGTTCATCCTCGTCGTTTCCGCTGCGTGGCGTGGCGCGTCAGACGGTCTGCGCCGGACCGTCCTTGCCGGCTTCGGCCCTGCCGGGCTGCGCCGGTGCGGCGGCCCGGTCGCCGGCCGCGGCGGCGGTCTCGTCGCCGGCCAGGGCGGCGCGCAGCCGCGCCTTCTCCGCGGAGCGCCGCTGTGCGGCCTCGCCTAGTTGCTCGGCCATCTCGTTACGCCACTTGGCCAGCAGGAAGTAGGAGAAGGCCGCCGAGGCGACCAGCGCGATCATCGCCTTGACCAGGATGTGCAGCGGCACGGGCAGAAGCATCACGAAGACCACGACGAACAGCCCGATACGGCCGAGCGTGTACTTGATGGCGGGACTCATCACGAACTCCTGTCAGCCCGCCCGGTGGCTAAGCCACCGCAGGCCGTAGAACCAGACCAGGCAGTACACCACGGTGAGACCGAAGGCGCCGATCGCCCCACTGACCAGCGCGGGAAAGATCGGGGCGACGAGCCCGGCCAGGGTCATCCCGACGGCGACCCCGAACCCCGCACCCAGAGCGGTGACCACGATCCGGAACGCCCCGTGACGGGCCGCCCGGAACTCCTCGGTGAACAGCCACACGGGCAGCACGAGCGCGATCCACCCGCTGGCGGCCCCGAACTCGGAGACCCGCACCAGCGACATGACACCCTCGAAGATCAGCAGGACGACCAGTCCGGACACCAGCCCGGCCAGCGCCACACCCACCAGGTCCTGAACGGTCGCCAACCGCCCGTCCGCATCCCGGCGCGGACGGCGCGCACTCTGAGTCTCCGCCATGACACCACGAGGGTACGCGCCCCCGACCAGCCATCGAAGCCCACACCCACCCGCCCCAGGCCCCGGCGCCGGCTCGCACCCAACCCGGCCCGGCTCGCACCCAACCCGGCCCGGCTCGCACCCAACCCGGCCCGCGCCGAGGGACCTCCTCGATCAGGTCCCCGGCCAGGCCGGGCCCGCCGCCGTTACGCCCAGACCTGCTGCGGCTCGCTGCGCCGCTCGGCCAGCGATGTCGGCTTGTCGTATTCGCGGACGACCTCGTACCGGGTGTTGCGCTCGACCGGCTGGAAGCCCGCGTCCCAGATCAGGTCGAGCAGGTCGCCGCGGTGCATGGTGTTCGGGGTGCCGTAGGAGTCGGCGTCGTGCGTGATCTTGTATTCGACCACCGAGCCGTCCAGATCGTCGACGCCGAAGTTGAGCGAGAGCTGCGCGACCGACAGGCCGTGCATGACCCAGAAACACTTGACGTGCGGCACGTTGTCGAACATCAGCCGGGACACCGCGAAGGTCTTCAGGGACTCGGCCGGCGCCGCCATCGTGGTCTGCGCCTGGATGCGGTTGCGGATCTTGCCGTCCGCCGAGTCGACGAAGTCGTGCTGGTAGCGGAGCGGGATGAAGACCGCGAACCCGCCCGTCTCATCCTGGAGCTCACGGAGGCGCATCACGTGGTCGACGCGGTGCCGCGGCTCCTCGATGTGCCCGTACAGCATGGTCGCCGGGGTCTTCATGCCCTTCTGGTGTGCCAGCCGGTGGATCCGCGACCAGTCCTCCCAGTGGCAGGCGTGGTCGACGATGTGCTGGCGGACCTCCCAGTCGAAGATCTCCGCGCCGCCGCCGGTGAGCGACTCGAGGCCGGCGTCCATCAGCTCGTCGAGGATCTCGGTGGCGGGCAATCCGCTGATCTTCTCGAACCACTGCACCTCAGTCGCGGTGAAGCACTTGAGCTTGACGTTGGGCAGTGCCGCCTTCAGCTCGCGCAGCACCTTGGGGTAGTAGCGCCAGGGCAGCGTCGGGTGCAGGCCGTTGACGATGTGCAACTCGGTGAGCTGCTCGTCCTCCATCTCCTTGGCCTTGCGGACAGCCTCGTCGATGCGCATCGTGTACGCATCCTTCTCGCCCGGTTTGCGCTGAAAGGAGCAATACGCACAGCTCGCCGAACAGACGTTCGTGAGGTTGAGGTGCCGGTTGACGTTGAACATCACCCGGTCGCCGTTCATCTCGGTGCGCTTGTGGTGCGCCAGCCGCCCGAGCCAGGCGAGATCGTCGGACTCGTAGAGGGCGATGCCGTCCTCGCGCGTCAGCCGCTCGCCGGCGTAGACCTTGGCCTCCAGCTCGCGCTTCAGTCCGACGTCCATCTGGGCCCCTCTCACGTTCGCGTGCGTCGAGCGTACGTCCTACCCCTGACGGGAACTCCGCCCGTGTGGTCCTCCCGCGGCGCAGCTCACGTGAATGGGATTACGATTCTCAGGGTCCTCCCATCTCAGACGGATCGACACCGGTGCAGGTGTTGCGGTATGACCTTTAAGGGACGGCAGTCGCCGGACGGGGACCGTTCGCGAACGGGGAGCGCATTGGCGAAGTTGAGGCAGAACCGGCGCCGCGCCGCCCGCGGGGTGCTTCCCTGGTGGCGCCCGCTCGCTTATTCCGCCGCGACCGCCACCGTCATCGCCGCCCTCTTCAACCCGCTCCCTGCCGTCGCGGTTCCGGTGGCGCCTCCGGGTGCGCCGGCCGCGGTGCCCGACGCCGGTTCCCGCCCGATCGCCACCGGCTCGCTCACCCTGCCGGGGCAGCGGCCCGGCACCAGCGCGAGCACCACCCCGGCGTCCACCCTTCCGGTCGCCACCGGCGGTGCCACCAGCCCGCTGCTGAGGAAGATCGAGGCGGGCCGCATCGAGATCGCCAAGAAGGGCGAGGAGCTCGCCAAGCTCGACGAGGATCTCAGTCTCACCCGCACCCAGCTCACGACCGCGGACCAGAAGGTCCTGCAAGGCCAGTCGGCCGTGACGGCAGCCGAGCAGGCGGTCGCGGCCGCGGCAGCCAATGCCGTACGCCACGCGGCCGCGTTGCCTCCGGGCACCGCCGGCTCAGGCCTGAACGACCTCGACGCCCTCGCTCGCATCCAGCGTGGCGAGTCGTCGACCCAGGAGGCCGCCAGCCGGCATCTGAGCATCGCGCAGTCGGCGTACACGACGGCGACAACCGAGCAGCAAAGCCTGCGGGCGAAGCTCGACCTGGTCACCGCCGAGCACACCAAGAAGAAGGCGGTCCTCGACAAGAAGACCGCGGCCCAGCAGAAGCTCGAGCAGAAGCACACCGAGGAGATCAAGGCGGCCGAGGCCGCCCAGGCCGCGCGGGACGCCCAGGCCGGGGTGGGCTTCCTGGCGGGCGAGAACGCGGGCCGGGGCGCGGACCCGCGGGCGATCGCGGCCCTGCAGATCGCGCTGGCTCAGCGCGGCGACCCGTACGTCTGGTCCGAGGAAGGCCCGGACATGTTCGACTGCTCCGGGCTGATGTATTACGCCTACCGCTCGGACGCGGCGGGCAACTTCCCGCTGACCCGGGTGGCGAAGGACCAGTATTTCCAGACCCGCGACAAGACGGTGGACCGTTACTCACTGCTCCCGGGCGACCTGCTGTTCTTCAACTCGACGCCAAGCTGGACGAGCATCCACCACGTGGCCATGTACGCCGGCAAGGGCATGATGGTAGAAGCCCCGCGCGCCGGCATGGACGTGATGCTCACCCCCATGCGCTGGACCCAGCTTTTCGCGGCGACCCGGATCTACGGCTCGGTCGAGGGCAAGGTCGAGGGCCCGAAGCTGGGCGCGCCGGACCCGGAGAAGCCGAGCGACCACTCGCCCACGCCGAAGCCGGGCACCAAGCCTCCGACGAAGCCGAGCGACCCCGGCACGCCGTCGACTCCGGGCAAGCCCTCTACGGGCCGGCCGTCGACCCCGAGCACTGGCACGCCGTCCACTGGCACGCCGAGCACCGGCACGCCGAGCACCGGCACGCCGTCCACTGGCACGCCGAGCACCGGCACACCGACCACCGGCACGCCGACCACCTCCGGCCGGCCGTCGACGCCCACGGGAGGCAGCAACCCGCCGTCGGGCTCCGCGGGCACGTCCACGGGAGCCAAGCCGCCGTCAGGCTCGACGGGCACCTCCACGGGAGCCAAGCCCCCGACGGGCTCCGCGAGCACGACCGCGGGAGGCAAGCCGCCGTCGGGCTCCGCGGGCACGTCCGCCACCGCGAGCACGTCGGCCACCGCAGGCTCGACGAAGTCCCCGACGACGTCGGCCAGCACGTCCAAGCCTGTCGCCGCGTCGACCTCGGCCGGCGCCGCGACGTCCGGCACCGCCTCGGTAACCCCGTCCGCCTCGGCTTCCAGGGCGGCCGAAGCGAAACAATCCGGTAACGGCTGAGCTCAGACCCGATCTTTACACCGCGACCGGTTGACGCCGGGTGTGCTCACGAGCGCTGATGTGGCACGGTAGTGACGAGCGCCCGGCATCCGGCTTGCCCGGCGTCCGATAGGTGGCGTCGGCACGCGGGTGGCGGCGATCGGGAGGACCCATGGACGAGCAGCAGGCGACACCGGCCAGCGACGGCATCAGGCCGCCCGCTGCGCAGCCGCCCGCCGTCGGCTCCGGGCCGCAAGATCAGGAGTACCAGCTCCCCCCACCCCCGGCCGCGGGCGCGCTGTGGGCCGCCCCGGCCGGTGCTGCGAAGCCCGTGTCCGGATCCGCACCCGTCCCTGCCTCGGGCTCCGCATCGGTTCCCGCCTCCGCGCCCGTTTCCGCCTCCGCGCCCGTTTCCGCCTCCGCGCCCGTTTCCGCCTCCGCGCCCGTTTCCGCCTCCGCGCCCGTTTCCGCCTCCCGCTCCGTTCCCAGCTCCGCGCCGGTCAGCGGCTCCGCCCCGGTCTCCGGCTCCGCGTCCGTTCCCAGCTCCGCCCCGGTCTCCGGCTCCGCGCCTGTTCCCAGCTCCGCGCCGGTGAGCGGGGGCGCTGCTGGGCGGGCGTCCGTGCACTCGAACCGCTCGGCGTTCTTCCCTGTCAGCCCCGCCAAATCCACCGCCGCGTCAGGCGGGACCGGCGCACAAGGTTCCGCATCCGTATCAGGTAACAGCTCGAAGGGTTCCGCATCCGTGTCCGGCACTTCCTCCGTTGCCTCGTCCGGCCGCTCACAGGGTTCCGCCTCGGTGGACGGCGGTTCGTCGCGGCCGGTGTCGGTGCCGCCGAGCTCGAACGCCGCCCGGGCCAGCGTGCCGGGTTCCGCGCAGGCTGAGCCCGCCGACCGCGGCGCCGCGGCGCGGAAGGGTGGTCAGGCCAAGGTCTACGGCACGCGTGCGACCGAAAATCCCGCTCCGGAGAAGCCGGCCGACGACTCCGCGCCCGTCGAAGCCGCGAAGGACGAGGCAACCCGGGTGCAGGCGCCGGAGGTAGCTCCCGCCGCGGCGGCCAAGACAGCCGTGAAGGCCGACGCGGCCGACGCGGCCGAGGGAGCCGACGGGGCTGAGGGAGCCGACGCGGCCGAGGGAGCCGACGGGGCTGAGGGAGCCGACGGGGTCAGGGCCGGCGATATCAAGCCTGGTGACATCAAGGCGGGCGACGTCGAGCCTGGTGGCACCAAGGCGGGCGACGTCGAGCCTGGTGACATCAAGGCGGGCGTAGGCGTCGAGACCGCGGAGAAAGCAAAGGTCGAGAAGACCAACGCCGAGGAAGCCACGACGGTGGAGGCCTCCGAGCCTACTGAGGCCGCAGAGGTCTCAGAGACGGATGAGGCAGCGGCTCCGGAGCCTGACCTGCCTGAGCCGTCGACTCCGGAGCCGCGGCCCGCCAAGCCCGAGCCGCCGAAGCCCACCCGTCCCGAGCCGGTCCCGTTCCCGACTCCCTCGCCGGCGCCGCCCGCTCCGGGACCGTCGCCCGCTCCCTCGCCGGGGCCGTCGCCCGTTCCGCCGGGTCCGGTTCCGCCCGGGCCCAATCCAGACCCTGTGCCGCCGACGCCTGGCCCGGACCCCGTGCCCCCGGCTCCGGGGCCCTCGCCGGTGCCGCCGGGTCCGAGTCCTCACCCGGTGCCGCCGGGCCCCGGCCCCTCGCCGGTTCCCGGACCGCCGCCTACACCATTTCCCGCGCCGCCGACATTCCCGGCAGCGTCCAGCGCCCCGGCAGCGAAGATTGCGGTGCCGAACGTGCCGGTCAATCCCGGTGGTTCGTCGACGAACGGCCTGCCGGCCTACACCGTCCCTCCGACCTCAGGTCCGGCTAGCAGCCACGCGACGTCGCCCGCGCAGAGCGACTCGACGATGCCGTTCGCGACGCAGGAACTGTCGCGGAGCGACGCCACCACGCCGTTCGCCGCCCAAGGGACGACGCAGAACGACGCCACCACCCCGTTCGCCGCCCAAGGAACAGCACGGAACGACGCCACCACCCCGTTCGCCGCCCAAGGAACAGCACAGAACGACGCCACCACCCCGTTCGCCGCCCAAGGAACGACACAGAACGACGCCACCACCCCGTTCGCCGCCCAAGGAACAGCACAGAACGACGCCACCACCCCGTTCGCGGCTCAACGAGCGACGCAGGGTGCGGTGCAGGGAGGCTTGCACGGTCCGAGTGACGCGACCATGCCGTTCGCGGCCACGGGGTCTTCACATGCCCCCGCCTCGTTCGGGGTCGGCGCGTCGGCCGGCACGCGGCAGACGTTCGGTGGAGCGGGATCGTCCATGGGTAGCCCGTCCGCGCGCCCCTCGACGTACGGGTCGGGTTCCGGACAGGGCGTGCCGCATCAGCGTGGGGAGGGCACCGTGTACGGGGGGCTCGCGGACTACGCGCCCTCCGACATGACGATGCCGATCATGACCAACCCGGTGGAGAACTCGGGTTCGCTGACCGGCCACATCCTGGCCCAAGGGTGGCGCGACGCCCCGGAGACCCAGCGGAACAGCAACGTCAAGGTGATCGTCGCCATGCTGCTTGTCCTGGCGTTCCTGGTCGGGGTGAGCCTGCTCTTCCTGTTCACCGTCGGGGACGCGTTCAGCGACATGATCGGCGGGGTTTTCCAGGGATAAGTTGCCCCGAAACCCTCCCGCGCCTAAGCTGGCGAGGTTGCGCCGCAGGGTGAGCCTGCCCACTACCGGCGCGGAATGCGGTCAGTGTCTGCGACGTTGACCCGTACACTGATGGCAGTAATTGACCTGGCGTGCCCACATGGTGCACGCCACGGGCGTTCTTGCGGGCATTTCAGCGGCAGGCTTCCGGCAGCCGCGGCGGGCCATTCGCGAGCATGCGCCCCCGTAGAGAGGTTCTCTTGACCACTTTCGCTGATCCCAGCACGTTCCCGTCCGTCTTCGACACCCCCGTCCTGGAGCAGGATCCGACGACCGCCGAGGTCGAGATCATCGCCACCGCCGACACCGCGACCGCGGACCCGGCGAGCTCCGACGACGCGAAGACCGTCACTCAGGCCACCGAGAAGGCCACCGCGGAGACCGGCACGCAGGCTGCCGCACCGAACGCCGAGAAGGCCACCGCGGAGATTGAGACCACCGCCACCGACGCCGTGATGAGCGCGCAGAGCGAGGTCGCCGACGACGCCGTGACCACGGCGCAGAGCGAGACCGCCGACGACGCCGACGCCGATGTGGAGATCGTCGAGGCGCGCAAGAGCTTCGCCGACCTTGGCCTCCCCGCCGAGCTGGTCCGCGTGCTCAAGCGCGAGGGCATCACCACCCCGTTCGAGATCCAGGCCGCGACCATGCCGGACGCGCTCTCCGGCCGCGACGTGCTCGGCCGCGGCCAGACAGGCTCCGGCAAGACCCTGGCGTTCGGCCTGCCGGTGCTGGCCCGCGTCGCCCAGGGCGGCCGCGCGCTGCCGCACCACCCCAAGGCCCTGATCCTGGTGCCGACCCGCGAGCTGGCCATGCAGGTCGCCGACGCGCTGATGCCGCTCGGCCGGGCCGTCGGCGTCTTCCTCAAGACCGCCGTCGGCGGCGTGCCGTATGACCGGCAGATGGACGCGCTGCGCCGTGGCGTCGAGGTGATCGTCGCCACCCCGGGCCGCCTGGGTGACCTGATCGAGCGGGGCGCCTGCAAGCTCGACAGCGTCGAGGTGACCGTCCTCGACGAGGCCGACCAGATGGCCGACATGGGCTTCCTGCCCGAGGTCACCGAGCTGCTCGCCAAGACCCCGGCGGACGCTCAGCGGCTGCTCTTCTCGGCGACGCTCGACGGCGACGTCGACACGCTGGTCAAGCGGTTCATGACCGACCCGGTGACGCACTCCACGGCCCCGGCCGAGGCGAGCGTGTCCACCATGGACCACCACCTGCTGCTGATCCCGCCGCACGACAAGTTCCCGATCACCGCGTCGATCGCCAACCGGGCGGGCAAGACCATCGTCTTCGCCCGTACACAGATGGGTGTGGACCGGCTGGTCGAGCAGCTCGCCGCGGTGGGCGTGCGGGCCGGTGCGCTGCACGGCGGCAAGACCCAGCGGGTACGCACCCGCACGCTGGCCGAGTTCAAGGAAGGCCGCACGAACGTGCTGGTCGCCACCGACGTCGCCGCCCGCGGCATCCACGTCGACGGCATCTCGCTCGTCGTGCACGTCGACCCGCCGAAGGACCCGAAGGACTACCTGCACCGTGCCGGCCGTACGGCCCGCGCGGGTGAGTCGGGCGCGGTGGTGACGCTGGTCCTGCCGAAGCAGCGCCGCAGCACGCAGGCGATGATGCAGAAGGCCGGCGTCGCGCCGGGCGAGTTCCGGGTGCGGCTCGGCGACGAGAAGCTGGCCGAGATCACCGGGGCCCGCGAGCCCAGCGGTGTGCCGGTGAAGGACGAGCCGGAGCCGCGCCGGGAGCGGGGCGACCGTCCGCGTCGCTTCGGCGACCGCCCGCAACGCGGCGGCTACGACCGTCCGCGCGGCGACCGTGGCCACGGCGACCGCCCGCGCGGCGAGCGCAGCTACGGCGACCGGCCCTCCGGTGACCGCGACCGCTCGTTCGGCGACCGCCCCCGCGGCGAGCGCACGTTCAGCGACCGCCCCCGCGGCGAGCGGACCTTCAGCGACCGCCCCCGCGGCGAGCGGACCTTCAGCGACCGCCCCCGCGGCGAGCGGACCTTCAGCGACCGTCCCCAGGGCGAGCGTTCGTTCGGCGACCGTCCCCAGGGCGAGCGTTCGTTCAGCGACCGCCCCCGCGGTGAGCACTCGTACAGCGACCGGCCGCGTAGTGAGCGGGGCTTCGGTGACCGCCCGTCCCGCAACTTCGGCGACCGTCCGGGCGGCTTCCGCCGCGAGAGCGGCCGCAACGATCGGCGCGAGCCGGGCAACGGCCGCTACCAGGGCCGTCCGGCGCACACGCACTGATCGCACCAGCATCTGACGAGGGCCTCCGGCATCAGCCGGGGGCCCTCCGTCGTTACAGCACGGAAAGCGGCGGGCAGAGCGCCGAGAAACCGAGCAAACCCCGGGAAAGCCCCGCAAGACCCGGGGAAAGCCCAGCAAGACCTTGGGAAAGCCGAGCAGGGCCGGGAAAGCTGGGCGGACGGGGAAAAGGCCGAGGAAAGCGGCGCGAGGAAAGCTGCGAAGAGCCGGAAGGGGTTCCGGCGACGGCGGGCGGGTACACCAGACGCATGTCCGTCCTGCCTGGTTCGTTGTTCTGGGAGCGCCGGGACACCACCGGCGCCGAGCATGCGCTGATCGATGCGCGCGGCGGCCTGCACGCCCGCGGCGTCGCGCTGGCGGTCGATCCCATCCCCTACACCGCGCGGTACGAGATCGGGACCGATCCGGCGTGGATCACCACGTCGCTCGAGGTCGGCACCGAGGGCGCCGGTTGGAGCCGGACGTTGCGCCTGACAGCCGAGGGCGGTCGCTGGCAAGCGACCACCGCCGAGCAGGGTGACCTCGACGCCGCGCTGACCGCGGGCGGGCATCCCGGTGCCGGGCTACCCGGCAGCGAGGATCCCGACCTTCTCGTCGGCGCGTACGACGTGGATCTGACCGGCTCTCCGCTGACCAACACGCTGCCGATCCGCCGCCTGGGCCTGGCGAAGTCCGAGCCCGGGGTGGCACACCGGGTCAGCGTGGCGTGGGTGCTGCTGCCCAGCCTGGAGGTGATGCAGGCGGACCAGATCTACACCGCGCTGGGCGACGGGCGGGTGCGGTTCGCCAACGAGACGTTCAGCGCCGATCTGACCGTGGACGACGACGGTTTCGTTCTCGAGTATCCGGGCCTTGCCCAGCGCCGATGCTAGGCGCGGTCGCGGATCCAGGCGACGCAGGCCTTGTCGACGGCCTGGAACGGCGTACCGAAGGCTTCCTGGGAGGCCGGGTCGAGCTCGCGGTTTTCGCGCAGATGGAGCCGGACGAAGGTGAAAAGGGCGCGCTCGCCGTATTTCCTGGCCATGCAGTCGGCGGCGAAGTGGCCGAGGCCGTAGAACGCGTCGCCCTCCTCGGCGGAGGCGTTCTCGCCGAGGGCGTCGACCGCGATGGACGTGGGTGGCCGGCTGCTGTGCACCGCGTCGCGGACCGCTTGGCGGCGCCAGCTCGCGGTGGCCGGTCGTGGGTGCCAGCCGATGTATTCGGCGATGCCCTCCTTGAGCCACATGGCGCTCGTGCCGTCCCGCGTGCCGCGGCGCACCCCGCCGACCGTCACCACGTGGCCGAGCTCGTGCCGGATGGTGGTGGCTAGGAGGCGCTCGTCGTTCCTCAGCTTGGTCAGGTTCAGCACGACGTCGGTGCCGGCCTCGTTGCGCGGCAGTGCGTAGCCGACGACCCACTGGTCCTTGATGCCGCCGTACCAGACCTTCCAGTTCTTGCGGCCGGCCAGGTAGATGCGGTAACGCTGTTGCGGGTTGCCGACGAGGCCGGCGAAGCGGTCGGTGGTCGTGGCGGCCTGCTCGGCGATCGGCAGAAGCCGGTGGAGGTCCTTCTCGCCTTGCAGTGCGACGAGGGTGACGCGCTTGCCCTCGGCGGTCGCCAGCGCGTTGTTCTCCCAGGGCACCGGCTGGTGCTCCAGGGCTCGCCGCTGGTTGTTGACCGAGGTGATGTGCCACTGACCCTTGACCGTCTTGAGCTTGAGCGTCTGGGCGATGATCGGCGGGCCGGCCGAGTCGGCGCCCCTCTCCTTGACGCAGTTGTCTCCGGCGAGGCAGTAAGCGACGTCGGCGAAGATGCCGAGGCTGCCGGCGGCGCTCTTGTCGTTGGCGATGGACGTCTGGTACTGGAAATGGCTGACGCCGAGCGCGCGCAGCGACCGGAACATCGTCTTGTAGCGGGCGAGGAGCTTGGGCTGCCGCGGATCGACGGCGGCCAGCCAGGCCTTCTCATCGCCTCGCAGCAGGGCCGCCGCCTGCCGGCTGAGCACCGCGTTCGCCTGCTCGATGGGGGCGGCCGGGGCGATGGACGCCGCGGCCTCCGCCGGGGCGTCGAGCGGCTCGTCATGGACGATGAAGGCGGCACCCACGCCGAGGGCCACGGCGGCGGACAGGGCCAGCACTCCCGTCAGCACGAGCTTGCCGCGGCTTCGCGGCTCGGCGGGCTCGGGAAAGGGTGGAAGTGCCGGGAGCGGCGGGAGCGGCGGGAGCGGCGCCGAGTCGGCCGGATGCGGCAGCCGCGGCGACGGCACAACGGCCGGCGGGGTGGTGACGTCGTCGCCGTGAGGCACCGGGCCGCTCCTTGGACGTGAATCCTTTTGCGCCCTCATCCTCCCAGGTCGGCTCCGGCCGCGGTGACCCGTCGGGGCCGTTGCGGCCGGGATCACGTCGGCGGTCTCCACACCCCGGTGGACAGGAATGCATCGATGGTGGTCAGCGATGGTTCCAGGGTCATGCCACGGGAGCGGACCCAGTCGTCGGAGTAGTACGTGTCGGCGTACCGCTCGCCGCCGTCGCAGATGAGGGTCACCACGGAGCCCGTACGGCCCGCCTCGAGCATCTCGGCGATCACCGCGAACGCGCCCCACAGGTTCGTACCCGTGGACCCGCCGACGCGGCGGCCGAGCACCGCCGAGCCCGCCCTCATGGCCGCCAGCGACGCCGCGTCCGGCACGTGGATCATGCGGTCGACCACCGAGGGCTGGAACGACGGCTCCACCCGGGGCCGCCCGATGCCCTCGATCCTCGAGCCGCGCCCGGTGCAGACCTCCCAGTCCTGGCTCAGGTACGCGGGCCAGAACGCCGATCCCTCCGGGTCGACGACGCACAGCCGGGTGGCGAAGCGGCGGTAGCGGGCGTACCGCCCGATGGTGGCGCTGGTGCCGCCGGTGCCCGCGCCGACCACGATCCAGGCCGGCTCGGGGTGCCGCTCCAGCGCGAGCTGCGCGTAGATCGACTCGGCGATGTTGTTGTTGCCCCGCCAGTCGGTGGCCCGCTCGGCGTAGGTGAACTGGTCCATGAAGTGCCCGCCGAGCTCGGCGGCGAGGGCGCGGGCCGCGGCGACCACCGTGGTCGGGTCGTCGACGAGGTGGCACTTGCCGCCCTGGAACTCGATCAGCGAGATCTTCTCGTGCGAGGTGCTCGCCGGCATGACCGCGATGAACTCCAGGCCCAGCATCCGGGCGAAGTACGCCTCGCTGACCGCCGTCGAGCCCGAGGAGGCCTCGACGACCGGGGTGTCCGGGCCGACCCAGCCGTTGCAGAGGGCGTACAGGAAGAGCGACCTTGCCAGGCGGTGCTTGAGCGATCCGGTGGGGTGGGAGCTCTCGTCCTTGAGGTAGAGGTCGATGCCCCAGGCCGGAGGCAGTGGGAACGGCAGCAGGTGGGTGTCCGCCGAGCGGTTGGCGTCGGCTTCGACCCGGGCGATGGCGTCGCTCGCCCATTCCCGCTGGGCCGAGTCGCATCGGTCGAGCTGAACCATGATGTCTCAACCTACCGCCGGGTCGCGGCCCGGCTGGGGGCGATTCTCCCACTTGGTGGAGAGCGCGATGGCCGTGCGCGTCGAGGCCACCCCGGCGGTCCGGTTGATCCGGACGATGAGCTGCTCCAGCTCGGCGATGGTGCCGACCCGCACGGTGAGCTGGTACGACTCGACGCCCGCCATGAAGTAGCAGGATTCGATCTCGGGCATGACCCGCAGCGCGGCGAGGACGTCGTCGGTGTCGGCGCCGGAGTCCTCGACGATGCCGATCAGCGCCGTGACGCCCAGCCCGATGGACTCGGGCTCGATCTCGGCCCGGTAGGCCCGGATCGTCCCGGCCGCCTCCAGCTTGCCGACCCGCTCATGCACGGCGGGGGCGGACAGGCCGACCTGGCGGGCCAGTTCGGCGTACGAGGAGCGGGCGTTGTCCCGCAGAAGGTCGATCAGGCGCAGGTCGATGGCGTCCATGGCTTCAGAGGTTAATGCGACCCGTCCGGGTAGTTCACGCCCGGTAGCGGGCCACCAGCACCCGAGCCAGCAAGGATAATGGTCAACGTCGCAATCAGGGCTTTTTCCGCATTTCAGCGACTTGCTGTTTTTGCCGATGCTCTAATGGCTGTACGTCCCGATCGAGCACGCCGAACACGCACCGTGACCACCGGCGCTCCACAACGACGCAGGGAGAGGGCCGTGGACACAGGAGATCGACTGCTGACGCCAGGGGAGGTTGCCGCGCTGTTCCGGGTCGACCCCAAGACCGTTACGCGATGGGCGGCCGCTGGACGCATCGGCAGCATCCGCACTCCGGGTGGCCACCGCCGGTTCCGGGAGTCGGAGGTGCGCGCGCTGCTCGAGGGCGACGGCGTGGTCGAGGAGATGCGCGAGGACGACGCCGCCAACCGGCCACGCAACGCCGGCCCGTCGAACCCGGGCGCGGGCTACGGCCCGCCCAACGGGCTGCGCTGACCGCCGCCCAGCTCACCGCGCCAGCGGGTGAAGAGGTCGTGCGGCACGGCCAGGGCGTCCAGCACCTTGCCCGCCACGAAGTCCACGAGCTGCCGCGCCGTGGCGTCGGCACCGGAGCCGTAGAAGCCGGGAGACGCCGGTAGGACCACCGCGCCGGCGTCGTGCAGGGCGATGAGGTGCTCCAGATGGCTGCGGGTCACCGGGGTTTCGCGCGGGACGACGACCGTACGCCGGCGCTCCTTGAGGTTGACCTCGGCGGCGCGCTGGAGCAGATCCTTGGAGAGCCCGATCGCGATGCCCGCGCAGGCGGCCGTGCTGGCCGGCACGACCGCCATGCCCTTGGCCGGGTAGGAGCCGCTGCTCGGCCCGGCGGCCAGGTCACCGGCCGGCCAGTACGCGAGGTCGGCCGGGCCCAGATCCCGCGCCAGCCACGCGGCGACGTCGTCCTTCCAGTGCGCGTCGCGGACGCTCGCCCCGGTCTCGTCGAGCAGGGTGAGCCGGGCGGCCCGCGAGATCACCAGGTCCACGGCCTCGCCGGCATCGAGCAGGGCACCGATCACCGCCCGGGCGTAGGGCGTGCCGGAGGCGCCTGAGACGCCGACGATCCACGGGGTGCGCATCGACTAAGGATGCAGCACGAGGTCGAGCAGGGCGAAGACAAACAGGGCGATACCCACGAAGCCGTTGGCGGTGAAGAAAGCCCGGTTCACCTTCGACAGGTCGTTCGGCGTCACGACCATGTGCTGGTAGGCGAAGGCCACCGCGGTCAGCGCCAGCCCGATCCACCACAGCCAGCCCAGGCCGACCACTTGACCGAACCACACGAACAGCGCGAACGTCACGACGTGCGTGGCGGTCGAAAGATGCAGGGCCGCGGGCACGCCGTAGCGCGCCGGGGTGGAGTGCACCCCGATCCGCCGGTCGACCTCGGCGTCCTGGCAGGCGTAGATGAGGTCGAAGCCACCGATCCACAACCCCACCGCCACACCGAGCAGCCAGGCCGGGCCGGACCCGTCGAACGTGCCGGTGACGGCGAGCCAGGCCCCGACCGGCGCCACCGACTGCGCCAGCGCCAGCACGTAGTGCGGGAAGTTCGTGAAGCGCTTCGCGTACGGATAGACGATCAGCGGGAGCACCGCGAGCGGCGAGAGCAGCAGGCAGAGCGGGTTGAGCAGGCCCGCGGCGAGGAAGAGCAGGGCCAGGGAGACGGCGGCGCCGGTCCAGGCCGTGCGCAGGCTCACCGCGCCGGTGACCAGCTCCCGGTTCTGCGTCCGCGGGTTCAGCGCGTCGATCTTCCGGTCGAGGATGCGGTTGGCCGCCATGGCGAACGTCCGCCCGGCCACCATCGCGACCGTGATGAGCACCAGGTCCCACCAGCGCACGTCGCCCGCGCGGTCCATCGCGACCCCGGCGGACAGGTACGCGAACGGCAGCGCGAACACCGAGTGCTCGATGGCGACCAGCCGCAGGAACGCCTTGATCCGGCCCGGTTGTTCCGGCGCGGACGCCACCGCCGTCATATGCCGTATTCCTTCCACCGCTTGTCCACCAGGGCGACCACCTCGCTCGACATGGTCATCTCCTCCGGCCAGCCGCGGGTGTATCCCTCGGCGGGCAGCTTACGGGTGGCGTCGATGCCCGCCTTGCCGCCCCAGAACTGCTGGTAGGACGCGTGGTCCAGGTGGTCCACCGGGCCCTGGGTGAGCACCAGGTCGCGGTCGTAGTCGACGTTGCCGAAGGCCCGGAACGCGACCTCCTGGTAGTCGTGCACGTTGCAGTCCTCGTCCACCACCACGATCAGCTTGGAGAGCGACATCAGGTGCGCGCCCCAGATCGAGCTCATGACCTTCTGGGCGTGCTTGGGGAAGCGCTTGCGGATCGAGACGATCACGCAGTTGTGGAAGACGCCGGCCGCCGGCATGTCGTAGTCGACGATGTCCGGGACCATCATCCGCAGCAGCGGCAGGAAGATGCGCTCGGTGGCCTTGCCGAGCCCGTGGTCCTCCTGCGGCGGCTTCGACGTGATGATCGAGTGGTAGATCGGCTTCTTGCGCATGGTCATGCACTCGATGTGCAGCACCGGGAAGGGCTCGACCGGCGTGTAGAAGCCGGTGTGGTCGCCGAACGGGCCCTCGGGCGCACGCTCCCCCGGCTCGAGATAGCCCTCGAGCACGATCTGCGCCTGGGCGGGCACCTGCAGTGGCACGGTGAGGCAGTCGACCATCTCCACCCGCTCGCCGCGCAGGAACCCGGCGAACAGGTATTCGTCGATGTCGCTGGGCAGCGGCGCGCTGGCCGCGTAGCTGACCACCGGGTCACAGCCGATCGCCACGGCCACGGGCAGCCGCTCGCCACGGCGCTCGGCCACCGCGTGGTGGGCGGTCGAGTCCTTGTGGATCTGCCAGTGCATGCCCAGCGTGTTCTTCGAGTGCTGCTGCAGCCGGTAGAGCCCCAGGTTGCGCTTGCCCGTGTCGGGATCCTTCGTGTGGGTCAGGCCGTAGTTGTGGAAGATCCCGCCGTCGCCCGGCCACACCCGCAGGCCGGGGAGCCGGTCCAAATCGACCTCGTCGCCCTTGAGCACGACCTCCTGGCAGGGCGCCGTCTTGACCTTCTTCGGCGGCACGGACTTGAGCTGGAGCACCTTGCCGATCCCCTCGCGGATGCCGGACCAGCCGACCGGCAGCTCGGGCTTGAGCAACGCGCCGATCCGGTCGCCGACCTCGTCCAGCGTCTCGACGCCGAGGGCCATCGCCATCCGCTTCTCCGTACCGAAGAGGTTGACGACGACCGGCATCTCACCGCGGGTGGGCCGCTCGAAGAGCAGGGCCGGGCCACCGGCGCGGACCGTCCGGGTCACGATCTCGCTGATCTCCAGCGTCGGATCGACGGGTACGCGCACCCGGCGCAGCTCACCGGCCGCTTCCAGGCCCGAGATGAAGCTCTGCAGATCGTGGAACGGAAAGCCTTTCGCAGCCATGCCCCCCAGTCTGTCACCCGTCACCCGGCGATCTCGTCCGGCGTTGAGTCAGCGGTTGATTCGCACACGGGTCGGGGGCGGTGGCAGCGTGAGATTCCGGGGCGTGGCACGGTGGTGTGCCCTGGCGGGACTGGTCGCCGGCGTGGCGATCGCGGCTCCGGCGGCGTCGCACCGCGGCGGACGGCTGCCGGTCTGCGAGCCCGGCGGCGCCTCCACGACGGCGCCGACCGGCCCGGCGAGCCGGGATTCGCGCGGGGCCTGCCAGGCCTCGACCCGGGTGCTCGAGTCCGCCGTACGCCTGGACCGGATGCGCGAGACCAGCACGCCGAGCGGGTACCACCACCTCGGCGCGGGCACCGGCGGCGAGTGGAGCGGCGTCACCGGACGCATCGGCGTGGTCGACGGCGGGATCCGGCGCAACACCTACGACTTCGTCGCCGGCCGCTTCATGGTCAAGCGCGACATGGGCGGCGGCAGCATCGCGTGGCTCGAGGCCGGCTGGGCCGAGACCGGGTGGGCCGGCCAGGGTCGCCAGCACATCTACACGTTCAACACCAACACGAAGACCTGGCAGTTCTACGACCAGTACCGGCTCAAGCCGGGCGACAAGGTCTGGCTGGACCTGCACACGGACGCGGACAACGTCTGGCAGGCCTGGCTGTGGTGGAACAACCGCTGGAACCTGCTGACCGCGCAGAAGCTGCCGATCGGCGCCAGCGCCTACGTCGAGCAGTATGTCGAGGTGCACGTCGACTCCGGCCGGGCGGCGCGGCTGCGCGTCCCGCGGGTGACCGTGGACAACGTCCAGCTCCGTCCCTCGGGCGGCGGCCAGGGCCGCTTCTGGCGCGAGGACGTGGAGACCCTTACCGGCGACATGGCCCAGCAGCGTGGCGGCGGCTTCTGCCTCGACTGGATCACCCACTACGACACCTGGACCGCGGGTGACTGCCCGGGTGGCGGCATCGGCGGCGGCCTGCCGCTCGCACCGGCGCCGCAGCCGTCGGGCGAGGCGGACGTCGTCGGCGACATCCAGCCCGCGGAGACGAGCCGGGCGACAAGCCTGCTGAACGTCCTCGGCGGTTAGCCGGCGTTCGCGTACGAGTGCAGGCCTTCGAAGAACAGGTTCACGCCGAACAGGTTCATCAGCATGGTCGCGAAGCCGAGCAGGGCGATCCACGTCGCCACCGTGCGCTTGACGCTGGGAGTGGCGCGGGCGTGCAGGTAGCAGGCGTACACGATCCAGGAGATGAACGCCCAGACCTCCTTGGGATCCCAACCCCAGTAGCGGCCCCACGACGCCTCCGCCCATAGCGGGCCGGCGATCAGCGCGCCGAAGGTGAAGAGCGGGAACGCGAACGCGTGCATGCGGAAGGTCAGCCGCTCCAGCGTCGCCGCGGCCGGGGCCTTCGCGCCGAGGGTGTACGGGAAGCTGCGCCGCCCCCGGTCGTACCCGCTGCGGATGAGGAACATCGTGGCCGGCACCGCACCGACCAGCAGGATGCCGCTGGACAGGATGATGGTGGAGACGTGGATGATGTACCACCACGAGTTCAGGGCCGGCACCAGCGGACCCACCGGCGTGTATGCGATCAGCCCGGCCGCGCCGAGCATGACGACCAGCGCCAGCGCGGCGAAGAGCCCGAGGTGGCGTACGCCCGGCTTGCGGGTCAGCACGCCCAGCCACACCGCGGAGCCGACCAGGGTGACGGCCAGGATGAACTCGTACATGTTGCCCCAGGGCATGCGGTCCGCCGCGACACCGCGGGTGACCACCGTGCCGATGTGCAGCGCGAAGGCGAGCCAGGTGAGGGCGACGCCGGCGAGTCCGAGCAGGACGCCGCGGTCGCGTCGGGGGGCTTCCTCGACCGCTGCCACGGCGGGTTCGTCGACGACCGGGGCGCCCGCGCCGACGAGCTGGCGGGCCGGTCGGGCCGCCGCGCGCCCGATGTGGCTCTTGTCGCCGAACGCGTACTCGGCCGCGTAGCAGACCATCGCGACGAGGTAGGCGACGACCGTGACGGCCATCAACTGATTCGACAACTCCGCCATCACGGCGTCCCTTCACTCCGACCGCGGGCAGCCCCCACGATCTGGTCGAACTCCTCGTCGAAGCCCGGATAGTCGGTGCGGGGAAGGCCACCGGCCTCCATCAAGCTACCGGAGCCGTCGCGCGGCGTGATCCGGAACCACAGCCGCCGCCGGTGCCCGGCCAGCGAGAGCATCAGCCCGATCAGTCCCAGGACCGCACCGCCGAGCACCAGCGACTGGG
Source organism: Couchioplanes caeruleus (assembly GCF_003751945.1). NCBI lineage: Bacteria > Bacillati > Actinomycetota > Actinomycetes > Micromonosporales > Micromonosporaceae > Couchioplanes > Couchioplanes caeruleus. Next base: position 4,038,152 of record NZ_RJKL01000001.1, read on the forward strand.
TCGGGTCGGCGCGCACCGCCAGCGTCGCGAACGGCCGGGTGCCGACGAACTCCAGCTTGGTGCCGTCGTCCAGGGTCCAGGACTGTCCCGGCGTGAGCCGCTGCGGCCGCTCGCCGCTGACCTGCTTGAGCTTGCCGTTGACGAGCTGCGAGCGGTCCAGGGCGTAGACCGAGCCGGGCAGGCCGGCGTCGAGGCCGAGGTTTCCCCGGTACGCGCTGAGGAACAGCACCGGGTCCTTCTCGTCCGGGAAGATCGAGGCCGGACCGCCCCTCGGATCCACCGTGGGCAGATAGACGCCCTCGAAGCCGACCTGGAGGTTCTCCTCGCGCCGGTTCGTCTTCGGGTCGATGTTGACGTCGGGGAACTGGGCGACGCCCTCGCTGGTGAACATGCCGTCGCGGGGCAGGAAGGGGACGATCTTGGTCTGCTGGGCGCCGTACCGGTCGGTGTAACGCAGTTCCACCGCGTAGCCGTGGCCGAGCAGGTGGATGTTCGCCCGCGACAGCCGCAGCGGGTCGTTGACCGTGAACCGGGCCTGCCGCCATGCGCCGTCCTGCTTCTCCTGCACCTCGACGCTGGCTTCGAATTCCTTCGGCTGGCCGCTCGCCTGGAACGCGGCCTCGAAGTTGTTCAGCCGCAGGCAGAAGAACGGCAGGTCGGCGGCCTCGACGCGGGGGCCGAGCGACCACTCGTCGTACTGCGTCACCGAATTGCAGAAGCCCTGGTCCGCGCCCTGCACCAGGAGGCGGTTGCCGTGCCAGCCGTACCAGTGGCCGAAACCCACCCCGATCAGCACCGCGAGCAGGGCCAGGTGGAAGAGCAGATTGCCGGTCTCCTTGAGGTGGCCCTTCTCGGCCGAGACCGTGATGCCGCCCCCACCCTCCCGGACGACCGTGCGGAAGCGGCGCTTGCGCAGCACGGCCGCGGCGGCTTGCGCCGCGGCCGCCGGATCGTCGGGTCGCTCCTCCGCCTTCGCGAACTGCGGCAGCCGTTCCATCCGCCGGGGCGCATCCGGGGGAACGGTGCGCAGCGCGCGGACGTGGTCCCGCAGCCGCGGCACCACACAACCGATCAGCGAGGTGAACAGCAGCAGGTAGATGGCGGCGAACCAGGGGGACGCGTACACCTCGAAGCCGCCGAGCCGGTCCAGGACCGGCGCCAGGTCGGGATGCTCGCGGAAGTAGCCGGCGACGTTCTCGGCGTTGACCGAGCGCTGCGGCAGCACCGAGCCGGGGATCGCGGCGACGGCGAGCAGGAAGAGCAGGACGAGCGCCGTACGCATGCTGGTGAGCTGGCGCCACGAGTTGCGCAGCAGGGCCCGGAGCCGGTTCGGCCGGCGCGGCGGCGGCGCGGCGGCCGGCGCCAGACGTTCGTCGACGGCCGTCACAGCAGCGTCCCGTCGAAGGCGATCGTGGTCTGCAGCCAGATGAGGAAGGTGTCCCAGCCGCCCGTGACCAGCGTGATGCCGACGCCGATGAGCAGTGCGCCGCCGATCCGGGTGACCCACCGGCTGTTGCGCCGGACCGCCTTGAAGACGCCGAGCAGCCGCCGGAAGAAGAGCCCGAAGAGCACGAACGGCAGACCGAGACCCAGGCTGTACGCCAACGCGAGGGTCACCGCGCGGTCGGTCTGTCCCGCCGTCGTGGCGAGGCCGAGGACCGCGCCGAGGGTCGGGCCCACGCACGGGATCCAGGAAATCGCGAAGAGTGCCCCGAAGACCGGCGCGCCGAGCAGCCCGGCGCTCGGCAGGCGATGGATCCGCACCTCGCGCTGCATGCCGGGGACGAGCCCCAGGAAGGCGAGACCGAGCAGGATGATCAGGACGCCGAGCACGATGTTCAGCGCCTGCCGGTGGGTCTGCAGCGTCTTGCCGACGTTCGCCACCAACGCCGCCGACAGCGAGAAGACGACCGCGAACCCGAGCACGAACAGGCTGGTCCCGGCAAGGATGCGCCCCTTGGCGCGGGCCTGCGGGGTGGCGTCCAGATCCGAACCGGCCAGACCGGTCACATAGGACAGATAGCCCGGAATGAGGGGCAGGACGCACGGCGACAGAAAGCTGACCAGTCCGGCCACCGCCGCGGCCGCGATCGCCAGCAGGAGAGGTCCGCTGCTGGCGGTGTCGGCGAACGACTCCCCCATCAGCCGTTCACCTCGGCGGCGATACGCTCCACTACCGGCTGCAGGACGCCGATGGTGGTCGCGCCGCGGATGCCGGCAGCGATCCGGCCCTGGCGGTCGAGCACCAGCGTCGCCGGAGTGCTGACCTGGGTGACGTCGAACTTCAGCGCGACGCTGCCATCCGGGTCGAAGATGCTCGGGTACGTCACCCGGCCTCGCTCGAACGCCTTCGCCGAGTCCCGGTCGTCGCGCGAGTTGACCCCGACGAAGGTGACGTTCTTCGCCTTGGTCGCCTGGTACGTGCCCTCCAGGTCGTCCGCCTCGGCCCGGCACGGATTGCACCAGGAGCCCCAGAAGTTGACCACCACGACCTTGCCGCGGTCCTGGGTCACGTCGTACGTGCCGCCGCTGAGCAGCTCGCCGGTCACCTCGCGGGCCTCGGGCCGCTGCTCAGGGGTGCACTCGATGACGTTGTCCGCGTTCGTGGTGCACTTCTTCTCCCAGCTCTGCTCGCCGCAGCCGGTCAGCGCTCCGGCCGTGACGACGGCGGTGAGAACGACAGCGGGAAGCCGGCGCACGGTCATGCCCCCTTGGCGGTCCCGGCGCCGGGCGACATCGCGATCAGGGCGGCGGCCGGCTCGGAGTAGTCGATGCCGACCACCTTCGCGCCCTCGAACCGGAACGAGGTGAGGCTCGCCAGCCCGCACTGCCGGCGGCGGGGATCGTGCCAGAGGCGCTTCTTCTCGACGTAGCGGCGCAGCGTCCAGATCGGTAGCTGATGCGACACGCAGACGGCCTCGTGTCCCTCCGCGGCGACCCGGGCGGCCTGGACCGCGGCGAACATCCGCTGGGCGATCACGAGGTAGGCCTCGCCCCAGCTCGGCGTGATCGGGTCGCGCAGCACCCACCAGTGCCGGGGGTTGCTGAACGCGCCGTCGCCGACGGAGACCTTCTTGCCCTCGAAGAAGTTCGCGCTCTCGATGAGCCGGATGTCGGTCGCCGTCTCCAGCCCGAACCGCTCGGCGAACGGCTCGGCGGTCTCCTGGGCGCGTTCCAGCGGACTCGCCACGACGTGCGTGACGTCGCGCTCGGCGAGCACCTCGGCGGCGGCCTTCGCCATCTGCCGGCCGAGCTCGGAGAGGTGGAAGTCGGGCAGACGCCCGTAGAGGATCTTGGCGGGATTGTAGACCTCGCCGTGCCGCAGCACGTGCACCGTGGTCTTGGTCGGCTCGCTCATGTGTCATCTCCCGCTGCCGCGGCGGCCCGTGCCGCCGCCGGCAGCGCCGCACCGATCGTCTCCAGGGCGTCGTCGTTCAGCGCCGTCGACACGAACCACGACTCGAACGCGCTCGGCGGCAGGTACACGCCGCGGCTGAGCATCTCGTGGAAGAACGCCTTGAACGCGGCCGCGTTCTGCGTCTTCGCCGAGTCGTAGTCGACCACCTCGGCATCGGTGAAGAAGATCGAGAACATGTTGCCGGCGTACGAGAGCCGGTGCGCGACGCCGGCGGCGGCGAGCGCCTCCGACGCGAGCTTGCCGACCGTGCCGGAGAGCTCGTCGAGGCGCTGGTAGACGGCGGCGTCGGCGAGGCGCAGGCTGGTCAGCCCGGCGGCGCAGGCCAGCGGGTTACCGGAGAGCGTGCCGGCCTGGTAAACCGGCCCCGCAGGGGCGAGCCGCGACATGATCTCGGCCCGGCCGCCGAAGGCCGCGGCCGGTAGGCCGCCACCCATGACCTTTCCGTACGTGAAGAGGTCGGCGTCGACGGGCTCGAGGCCGGCCCAGCCGCCCGCCGAGACCCGGAAGCCGGTCATGACCTCGTCGACGATGAGCAGGGCGCCGTTCGCGTGCGCGATCTCGGCCAGCCGCCGGTTGAAGCCGTCGCGAGGCGCGACCACGCCCATGTTGCCGGGCGCGGCCTCGGTGATGATCGCGGCGATGTCGTCCCGCTCGGCGAAGATCGCCTCGACCGCGGCGACGTCGTTGTACGGCGCGACGATGGTCTCGCTCGCCGCCGCACCGGTCACACCGGGCGAATCGGGCAGGCCCAGCGTCGCGACGCCCGAGCCGGCGGCGGCGAGCAGGGCGTCCACGTGCCCGTGGTAGCAGCCGGCGAACTTCACGATCTTCGACCGGCCGGTGTAGCCGCGGGCCAGCCGGATCGCCGTCATCGTCGCCTCGGTGCCGGAGTTGACCAGGCGCACCTGCTCGACCGGCGTACGGCGGACGATCTCCTCGGCGAGCTCGACCTCACCCTCGGTGGGCGTGCCGAAGCTGGTGCCGCGCGCGGCGGCGGCCTGCACCGCGGCGACGATCGCCGGGTGCGCCTGCCCGTGGATCAGCGGACCCCACGAGCAGACCAGGTCCACGTAGCGGCGCCCGTCGGCGTCGACCATCCACGGACCTTCGCCGTGCGCCATGAACCGCGGCACTCCGCCGACGGCCCGGAACGCACGCACGGGTGAATTGACCCCGCCGGGCACGATGGCCTGGGCGCGGTCGAACAGGGCCTGGGAAACCGGGGCGTCCTGCGGGTACGGGGCGCCGGCGGTGCGGTATGAGGTGGTCACGGCGGATCCTATTCTGTCAGCGCGGTCCGGGCGGCGTCCGCCCAGCCCCGTACGAGGGTTGTTCACATCACTGGGAGACCCGCCGGAGGGACGCACGAAATCGCGCCCAACAGGCCGGATTCGACCACCCGCGATAGGGTGGCGGGGTGGAGCGACCGGAGCTGTCCATCGCCGTTGAGCGCGCCCCCGACGAGGTGGTTTTCCACCTTGCCGGGGAGATCGACGTGCTGACCGTGGCGCGGCTGTCGGCGATGGTGAACGAGGTCCTACAGGAGCCGCCGGCCCGCATCGAGCTCGACATGGCGGGCGTGACGTTCTGCGACTCCCAGGGCCTCGGCACGCTGGTGGTGCTCAGCCGCAAGGCCCAGCACGCCCGGGCCGTCCTGGCCCTCACCAACGTCGGCGACTTCCTGATGCGCGTACTGGACATCACGGGCCTGCGGTCCGCCCTGATGATCTCGTCGACCGCCTGAGGCGTCAGTTTCCCCAGCGGGCCTTCTCGAGCAGTTCCAGCGCCTCGGCCGGCGCGTCGCCGCCGCCGGCGCGCAGCTTCCGCGCCGCCTCGTCCACCAGATCCGTCAGCCGCTGCCACTGGGCGTCGCGTTCGCGCACGGTGTCGGCCTGGGCCTTGAGCTGCTGGGTCTTGGTCCAGAGCTCGACGAAGATGGAGACCTTGGCGCGCAGGACCCAGGGGTCGAACGGCTTGGTCAGGTAGTCCACGGCACCGACCGCATAGCCACGCAACGCGAGCTGTGCGTCACGGTCCGCCGCGGTCAGGAACAGGATCGGGACGTGCCTGGTGCGCTCCCGGCGCTTGATGTGGCTCGCCGTCTCGAAGCCGTCCATGTTGGGCATCTGGGCGTCCAGCAGGATGACCGCGAAGTCGTCGACGAGGAGCTGCTTGAGCGCTGCCTCGCCGCTCTCCACCGCAACCGCCTGCACGGGCAGGCCCTGGAGTATCGCCTCCAGAGCGAGCAGGTTGTCACGGCGGTCGTCGACCAGAAGGGCCTTCGCGCGGTCAGCCACGTTCACTCTCCGTCCCGGAGCGGTCGGACGCGTTCACCCATCGGGCCATCAGCTCGATGAGCCGGTCCAGGTCGACGGGCTTGGTGATGTAGTCACTCGCCCCCGCCGCCAGCGCCGACTCTCGGTCGCCGGGCATCGCCTTCGCCGTGAGGAACACTACCGGCAGATCCCGGAAGCGCTGGTTCCGGCGGATCCCCCGGGTCGTCTCGTACCCGTCCTGGTCCGGCATCATCGCGTCCATCAGCACGATGTCCACCTCGGGATGTTCCGCGAGCAGCCGCACCCCGTCGACGCCGTTGTCCGAGTAGAGGACGTTGAGCCCGTGCATCTCCAGCGCGCTGGTCAAGGCGAACACGTTGCGGACATCGTCGTCGACGATGAGCACCGTGGCGCCGTCGAGCTGCCGGCTCGCCGGGGTCACCGTATGGTCCGCGCCCGGCTGGGATGCCAGCAGCGGTACGTCCAGCGGCGGCAGCACGGCCCGGGCCGGCACCACCGCCTCCACCGGTAGTGGCGGCACCGTCACCTGGAACTTGTCGGGAACCAGCGCGTCCGGCATGTAGAGGGTGAACGTGGAACCCTCCCCCGGCACCGAGGAGACCACGATCGTGCCCCCGAGCAGGGCGGCGAACTCGCGGCTGATGGACAGGCCCAGGCCGGTGCCGCCGTACTTGCGGCTGGTCGTGCCGTCCGCCTGCTGGAACGCCTCGAAGATGAGGCTGAGCTTCTCGTCCGAGATGCCGATGCCGGTGTCGGTCACCGCGAGGGCCACGACCCGGTCCGCGGCGGCCAGCGACGGGATGTCGAACTCGCTGTCCGGCGGCGCCGGGAAGATGCTCAATGTGACCGAGCCGGTGTCGGTGAACTTGACCGCGTTGGAGAGCAGGTTGCGCAGGATCTGCTGGAGGCGCTGGGCGTCCGTGACGATCGACTGCGGCAGCTCCGGCGAGACGTCGACCCGGAACTCCAGGCCCTTCTCGTCGGTCTGCGGGCGGAACGCCTGCTCGACGTAGCTACGGACCTCCTCGAAGTCGACCTCGTCGGGGTCGACGTCCATCCGGCCCGCCTCGATCTTGCTCAGGTCGAGGATGTCGTCGATCAGCGACAGCAGGTCGGAGCCGGCGCTGTGGATCGTCCGGGCGAACTCGATCTGCTTCTCCGTCAGGTTCTTCTCGGAGTTCTCGGCCAGCAGGCGGGCGAGCAACAGCAGGGAGTTGAGCGGTGTCCGCAGCTCGTGGCTCATGTTCGCCAGGAACTCCGTCTTGTACGCCGAGGCCCGGGAGAGCTGCTGGGCCTTCTCCTCCAGCCCCAGCCGGGCCAGCTCGATCTCCCGGTTCTTCGTCTCGATGTTGCCCTTCTGCTCGCTGAGCAACTGCGCCTTGTCCTCCAGCTCGGCGTTGGTGCGCTGGAGCTCGGCCGACTGGTCCTGCATCTCGCGCGCCAGCCGCTGCGACTGGGCGAGCAGTTCCTCCGTACGCCGGTTGGCCTGGATGGTGTTGAGCGCGATGCCGATCGTGGCGACCAGGCGCTCGAGGAAGGTCAGGTGCAGCCCGCTGAACGCGGCAACCGATGCGAACTCGATGACGCCGAGCATCTCGCCCTCGAACAGCACCGGAAGCACGACGAGGTCGCTCGGTGGCATCGACATCAGGCCGGACCGCATGGTCAGCACGCCGTCGTGGGTGGCGCGCACGCGGATGGTCCGGCGCGACACCGCCGCCTGCCCGACGAGTCCCTCGCCCGGGCCGAACGTCACCTCGTGGTTGCGGGCGACGTAGCCGTACGACGCCGCGAGCCGCAGCCGCATCACCGCTTCCTCGTTGTCGACAAGGAAGAACGCGCCGAGCTGGGCGTCGACCAGCGGGGTCACCTCGGTCATGATCATGCGGCAGACCTCGCCCAGGTCGCGCTGGCCCTGCAGCAGGCCGCCGATCCGGGCCAGGTTGGAGTCCAGCCAGCCCTGCTCGGCGTTCGTCTTGGTGGTCTCCCGCAGGGTCACGATCATCTGGTTGATGTTGTCCTTGAGCTCCGCGACCTCGCCCTGGGCCTCGACGGTGACGCTCTGCGTGAGGTCGCCGCGGGTCACCGAGGTGGAGACCTCGGCGATCGCGCGGAGCTGGGTGGTCAGCGTGGAGGCGAGCTGGTTCACGTTGTCGGTGAGGTCGCGCCACGTACCCGAGACGCCCTTGACCTGGGCCTGACCGCCGAGCTTGCCCTCGATGCCGACCTCACGGCCGACCCGGGTGACCTCGTTGGCGAACGACGAGAGCTGATCCACCATCGTGTTGACCGTCGACTTCAGCTCCAGGATCTCGCCGCGGGCGTCGACGGTGATCTTCTGCGACAGATCGCCCTTGGCCACCGCCGTCGTCACCGAGGCGATGTTGCGAACCTGGGCGGTCAGGTTGGACGCCATGTAGTTGACGTTGTCGGTCAGGTCCCGCCAGGTGCCGGCCACCCCGCGCACCTGCGCCTGGCCACCCAGCTTGCCCTCCGAGCCGACCTCGCGGGCCACCCGCGTCACCTCGTCGGCGAACGACGAGAGCTGATCCACCATCGTGTTCACCGTCGACTTCAGCTCGAGAATCTCGCCCTGAGCGTCGACGGTGATCTTCTGCGACAGGTCACCGCGGGCGACGGCGGTCGAGACCTGCGCGATGTTGCGGACCTGGGCGGTCAGGTTGGACGCCATCGAGTTGACGTTGTCGGTCAGGTCCCGCCAGGTGCCGGCCACCCCGCGGACCTGCGCCTGGCCACCCAGCTTGCCCTCGGTGCCGACCTCGCGGGCCACCCGCGTCACCTCGTCGGCGAACGACGAGAGCTGATCCACCATCGTGTTCACCGTCGACTTCAGCTCGAGAATCTCGCCGCGGGCGTCGACGGTGATCTTCTGCGACAGATCGCCCTTGGCCACCGCGGTGGTCACGGACGCGATGTTGCGGACCTGGCTGGTCAGGTTGGACGCCATGTAGTTGACGTTGTCGGTCAGGTCCCGCCAGGTGCCGGAGACGCCCTTGACCTGCGCCTGGCCGCCGAGCTTGCCCTCCGAGCCGACCTCGCGGGCCACCCGGGTGACCTCGTCGGCGAACGACGAGAGCTGGTCGACCATCGTGTTCATCGTGTTCTTGAGCTGCGCGATCTCGCCGCGGGCGTCGACCGTGATCTTCTGCGACAGATCGCCCTTGGCCACCGCCGTCGACACCTGCGAGATGTTGCGGACCTGGTCGGTGAGGTTGGCCGCCAACTGGTTGACGTTCTCGGTCAGATCCCGCCAGGTGCCGGAGACGCCGCGCACCTGCGCCTGACCGCCCAGCCGGCCCTCGGTGCCGACCTCGCGGGCCACCCGCGTCACCTCGTCGGCGAACGACGAGAGCTGGTCCACCATCGTGTTCACGGTGTCCTTCAGCTCCAGGATCTCGCCCTGCGCGGCCACCGTGATCTTCTGGGACAGGTCGCCCTTGGCCACCGCCGTGGAGACCTGGGCGATGTTGCGGACCTGACTGGTCAGGTTGGACGCCATGGAGTTCACCGAGTCGGTGAGGTCCTTCCAGGTGCCCGCCACGTTCGGCACGTCCGCCTGGCCGCCGAGCTTGCCCTCGGTGCCCACCTCGCGGGCCACCCGGGTCACCTGCTCCGCGAAGAGCCGCAGCGTGTCCGTCACGCCGTTCATCGTGTCGGCCAGCTCGGCGACCTCGCCCCGGGCCGACACGGTGATCTTCTGCGACAGGTCGCCGCGGGCCATCGCGGTCGCGACCTGCGAGATCGACCGCACCTGGTGGGTCAGGTTGGACGCCATCGTATTGACGGAATCGGTGAGGTCCTTCCACGTGCCGGCGACGCCGCGGACGTCGGCCTGGCCGCCCAGCTCACCCTCGGTGCCCACCTCACGGGCCACCCGCGTCACCTCGCTGGCGAACGACGAAAGCTGGTCCACCATCGTGTTCACCGTCCGGCCGATCCGCAGGAATTCACCCCGCAGGGGTCGTCCGTCCATCTCCAATGCCATGTGCTGGGAGAGGTCACCCTCGGCAACCGCGACGATGACCCGGGAGATCTCCGTGGTCGGCCGGGCCAGGTCGTCGATCAACGAGTTGACCGAGCGCACCGAGTCGGCCCAGGCACCGTCGAGGCCCTCCTCGTCGAGGCGATCGGTCAGCCGCCCCTCGCGCCCCACCGTGCGACTGATGCGCCGGACGTCGAGATTCTGCCGCTCCTGCAACGACACGACCTCGTTGAATGCGTCCACGAGTGCGCCGAACGACCCGCTCCGGCGGGCCAGGCGCACCTTGAGATCACCACGGCGGACCCGCCGCAGGGCGTCGGCGACCTCACCGAGCAGGGCGGTCTCGTCGGTCACGCCGACGCCGACCTCTTTCGCCGCAGTCATGCTGTCCTCACTCGCTGTCCACCGTCTGGGGGCGTTCCATCATCTCTCGCCCGGCCGGGTCATTGCGAGTGATGGCTTTGTGCATACCGCCACCGACAGGAGAGGATGCATGCGTGTCGGTGGAGGAAGGAGGGGCGGCGGGTGCGCTGGTGCGCCGTGTCCGGCTGCCCAACGACCGGCGTACGCCGGCGGCCGCCCGCGCTCTGGTGCGGTCCGTACTCGAGGAGACCGGGCTCGACAGCCTGGTCAATGAGGCGCTGCTGCTGACCACCGAGCTGTCCACCAACGCCGTCGTGCACGCCGGCACCGAACTCGACATCGAGGTCGCCGCCGACCCGAGCGGGCTCACCGTGACCGTGACCGACTTCGCGCCCGGTCCCGTCGAGGAGCTCGCGGTCGGCCCACGCAACGACAAATCCGACATCGGAGAGGTTGCGGAGCGCGGTCGGGGCCTCCTGCTCGTGGACCACTTCGCGAGCCGCTGGGGCACCGTCCACGAGGGCACCGGCAAGGGCGTCTGGTTCCGTCTCGAGACCCGCGCGACCCCGGCCACCGCCCTGCCGGTGACCGAGGGAGATGCGGCTCCCAGCGTCGGCGAGCTCACCACGCTGCTGCAGACGGACCCCGAGCGCCCGACCGAGGAGGCGCTCGCCGAGTTCGCCACCGACCTGCTGGCGCGGCTGGCCCGGCTCACCGGCGCGACCGGCGGGGTGCTCCGGCTCGACCGCGGCGACGGCACCGGCCGGCAGGTCCTCGCCCGGCACGGCCGGACCCCGCGTACGGACGCCGCGACCATCCGGGTGCCGCTCGCGGTGCAGCGGCCGTACGTGGGTGAGCTGGAGCTGGACTCCTCCCCCGACGGCTACGCGATGCCGCTGGCCGCGATCGTCGCCGAACGGCTCTCGCTGCACCTCGAGAACGACCGGCTGCGCCGCACCGACCTGCGCCGGCAGACCTGGCTCACGTTCCTGGCCGAGGCGAGCGAGCTGCTCGCCCAGTCCCTGGACGTCAACCTGACCATGGCCCTGATCCCCCAGCTCGTCGTGCCCCGGCTGGGCCAGTGGTGCGCGGTGCACACCACCGACACCTGGGGGCGGCTCCAGCTCGCCGCGGCCACGCACGCCGAGGAATCGGCCGTCTCCCACCTGTACGGCTTCCTCTCCGAAACCGGCCCCGACTCGATCCTGGCCCGGCTGGAGGAGGCGTCCCGGCTCGGTCAGCAGGTCATGTTCGGCAACCCGTCGGAGGGCTTCGCGGTGCCGCTGGTCGCCCGGGGGCAGCGCCTCGGCACCCTCGCGGTCGGGCGCCACCTGCGGCACCGGCACGACGTGGACGAGGTCGCCGTCCTCGAGGACGTGGCCCGCCGGGCGGCGCTCGCCATCGACAATGCGCGGATCCACGACGAGCGGCGCCGCGTCGCCCGTACGCTGCAGGCCTCGCTGCTCCCCCCGGCCCTGCCGCACGTCCCCGGCGTCGGCTTCGCGGCCGAGTACGTACCGACCGGCTCGGAGGTCGGCGGCGACTTCTACGACGTGGTCCCCACCGACGGCGGCTGGATAGTGGTCGTCGGCGACGTGTCCGGTAAGGGCGTCCAGGCGGCGACGGTGACGGGCCTGGTCCGCGACGTCATCCGGATCCTGGTCGACGACGGCAAGCCCATGAAGGAAGTCCTCCACCGGGTCAACCGCACCCTGGTCCAGCGTGGCGGCGGACGCTACTGCACCCTGGCCATGGCCTCGGTGACCCGCAACGACGCGGAGCTGGACGTCTGCCTGCATCTCGCCGGCCACGACCGCGCGGTCCTGGTCCGCGCGGACGGCAAGACGTCGTTCGTGGGCGAGGGCGGCACGGCCCTGGGCCTGCTGGAGAGCATCACCTCCCCGGACGCGGCCGTACGCCTGCACGCGGGCGACTCCCTGATCTTCTACACCGATGGCGTGACGGAACGCCGCCGGGGCCGCGAACTGTTCGGCACGGCACGCCTGCGCGACGCGGCGGCACCCCTGGCCGGCTATCCCGCGGACGTGATGGCGGCCCGCCTGCGCTCCACGACGATCAATTTCTCGGTCGAGGAACCGCGCGACGACATCGCCATCCTGGTGCTGCGCAACGACGCCTGAAGTTGCCGTACCCCCGTGGCAGGGTGACGTCGTGGCCAAGACGCAGTACTACACCGCGACGAGCATCGACGGCTTCATCGCCGACCAGCACAACTCCCTCGACTGGCTGTTCGAGGTCGGCGACGGCGGCGACGACGACAACCCCTTCGCGACCTTCTTCGCCCAGGTGGGCGCCTTCGCCATGGGCGCCACGACCTACGAGTGGATCCTCGAGCACGACGCCCTCCTCGAGCAGCCCCTCAAATGGGCGGACTACTACGGCGACACCCCGGCCTGGGTCTTCACCCACCGCGACCTGCCCCGCATCCCCGGCGCCAACCTCACCTTCGTCCAGGGCGACGTCCGCCCGGTGCACCAGGCCATGACGGAGGCGGCACAGGGCAAGAATCTATGGGTGGTCGGCGGCGGCGAGCTGGCCGGAGCCTTCGCCGACGCCGGCCTGCTCGACGAGCTCGTCCTGGGCGTGGCCCCGGTGACCCTGGGCGCCGGCGCGCCGCTCCTGCCACGCCGTCTGACCTCGGCGCGCCTGTCGCTGACCTCGATGGAACAGCACGGACCGTTCGCCTACCTGACGTACGCGGTCGCCCCGACCCGGTGAACACCGGCGGAACGACGCGGTCGGCGCAAGTCGCCGGCTTCGTCCGGATTCCGCCGGTCGGTGCCGGCCGCGGTCACCTCGGCCCTCTCCGGCAATGGCCGGAGAGAAGGCCGCCTCAGGGCTGGGCGTAGACGCCGCGGACAGTGTCGACGAACTTCTGCCCTCGTGCCGAGATCGGTCCGCCCTCCGTGGGGAAAAGCTCGTCGCGGAGCTCGCGCGTCAGCTCGAACTGGACACCCGCGCCGTCGGCGTCCTTGTTGACGAAGTTGTCGGGCGACGTGCCCCCGATGTCGGCGGGTGCGGGCCGCACGACGTCGAAACCGGCGGTGCGAAGGGCGGTCTCCAGCTCGGCACCGGTGGTGGTGTCCCGGCCACCGATGTAGACCTTCTTACCCTCCTTGGCGGTGCCGTGGATCGACAGGGCGTGGGTGCGTTGACCGATCAGGATCAGACACTCCTTGACGTCCCAGTTCTCGCTGGTGACGTGCAGCCGGGCGTTCTGACCGGCGGGCAGCTTGCCCCGGAACTGGCACTGGGTGTGGTCATTGCCGGCGATCGCCGCGGCGATCTCGCTGGTGCGCACTTCGATGTTGCCACCGTGGGGTGCGACCACGATCAGCGGCGAGCGGGTGACCGTCCAGTTGAGGTCGTAGGCGGTCCCGCTCTGCTCCACCATGCGGAGCGCGGTCATCGACGGGTACTCGGCGACCTTGCCCGGCGCGGCGACTCTCCGCTGCGCCGCCGCCTGGGTGCCGAGGTTCTGCTGCGTTGTCGCCGGGCGATCGAGATTCTGCTGCACCGGCGCCTGGCGGTTGCCGGCGAGCACATAGCCGGCCGACAACGCGAGGGGGACGGCGAGGGCGCTGAGGACCCACTGCTTGCGGCTGGTCATGCGCATCTCCTGTCCGTACGACGGGCAGGAAAGGCCGGCCCGGCGGGCACGGTAGCGTCTCGCCGCACCCGTTCCGCGGCCGCCCTGGATCGGACGGTGGTCCTGGGCCGATCCGACCCTTTTGTCGGCTGCGTCATGGCATGGTGTTTGTCGTGGCGAAGACTCAGTACTACACCGCGACCAGCATCGACGGCTTCACCGCGGATTCGGGCAATTCGCTCGATTGGCTGTTCGAGGTCGATGAGGGGACGGACAATCCGTTCGGGGCGTTCTTCTCCAACGTCGGCGCGTTCGCGATGGGGGCGACGACGTACGAGTGGGTGGTGGCGAACGACAACGTCATCGAGGAGCCCGAGAACTGGCACGACATGTACGGCGACGTGCCCTGCTGGGTCTTCACCCACCGCGAGCTGCCCCTCGTGCCGGACGCCAACATCTTCATGGTCAGCGGGGATGTGCGCCGCGTCCACGAGGCGATGACGGTGGCCGCCCAGGGCCGCAATGTCTGGCTCGCCGGGGGCGGCGACCTGGTGGCCGAGTTCGCCGATGCCGGGCTGCTGGACGAGATCATCCTCGCCGTCGCACCGGTCATGCTCGGGGCCGGCACTCCGCTGCTGCCTCGACGACTCTCCGCCGAGCAGCTCGCTCTGACGAACGTGACGCAGATCGGCCAGTTCGCCTACTTGTCCTACGCGGTGGGCACGCTCGCGAACCTCGGCCGCCACATGGCCGCCGACCTCCTCTCGAGTTCCTCAGCCCCCCTGGGACTCCCCTGGGACCATCCCGACCGGCCTGCCGAGCGTCTCGGCCGTCTCTGAGCGGGCAGCCCCTCGGCTAGAAGAGATCCTGTCGGCTCGCCATGTCGAGTTCGGCGCTGATCTCCGGCGGGGCGGCGATCGCCATGCAGCGGCCGCCGCGGGCCAGGAGAACTCCGCGGAGCGCGTCCAGGACGCGCTCCGTGCGCTGCCAGCCCAGCGCCGCCGGCAGCGCCGCGTGGACCACTCCTCGCCCTGCCGCGCCCCGCACCGGCACCGGCGTGCCCGCCACGTCTCGCAGGGCGAACACCGCCGCCTGCAGATCCGCCGTCGGGACCTCGATGCGCAGCGCCACGTCCGACCCGCCGAACGGATAGCGGCCCCACCACAGCGGCGGCATCGGGGAGGGTGCCGCCGGGGCAGCCAGCGCCCCCTGCAGGCGAGCCGCTCGATCTGCCACCTCCGGCGGGTCTCCCTCGAGCAGCACCGCGAGCGCGCCGGGCTGCGGCGCCGCGGGAAGGTCGATCTCGATCGCGCTCGGGGCCAGCCGCAGAGTCAGCGTTTCCCGGACGAGGTCGTGGATGTCGCGCGGGGTGGTCACCGGCACGGCCACCCAGCGCCGGGCCGCCGGGACGGGCTCCAGGCGCACGTGCGCCGACAGGATCACACCGTCGATCTCCGCTGGCCCCGAGCCGCCCGACGTCTGCTGCCGGCCGTCTCTCGTCGTGTACGTGAGGTGGTTGACCTGGTCGGCCGCCGTGCCGAAGCGGTGGCGCAGCGGGCCCGTCTCGTTGAGCGCGAGCATGCCGCCGAGGGTCGCGGCCGGCGAGGGCGGGTCGACCGCCAGGCGCTGGCCGCGCAGGGCCAGGGCCGCCTGGGCCGCACGGACTGGCGTGCCGGCGCTGATCTCGGCCGTCATCAGCGCCACGTCGTGGTGCCGGATGCCTGCCAGGCGACGGGTGTCGAGCAGCAGGTCGACGCCGGGAGGCGGGCTGCCCCAGTCGAGTTTGGACCCGCCGCCGCGCGGGACGACCGCGAGGCCGCGGTCGGCCGCCAGCCGCATGGTGTCCGTGACCGCGTCGCCGGTCGCCGGCACCGCGACGAAGCTGGCCGGGCGTCCGGCCACCGCGTCGGACCGGCGTGCCCTCCGCGCGAAATCCGGGCCACAGATGTCGATCAGGGCCCGGAGCAGCGGCTCCCGGGCGGGCAGATCCATACCCATCGTTCTCCCCTGCCGTCCGTCACCCCTGCGATCATCACCTCGTTCATCGTACACATGTTCTAATGAGCCCAGGGGCCGGGGCAGCGACCTGCACACCGGTAACGTGGACAATCGTGACGACCGACATGCCCACGACCCCGCCCGCGGTACGCCAGGTTCCGACCGAGCGCACGTTCCACGGCGACACCGTCACGGACGAGTTCGCCTGGCTCGCCGAGAAGGAGAACCCGGACACGATCGCCTATCTGGAGGCGGAGAACGCCTGGACCCAGCGGGCCACCGCACACCTCGGAGGCCTGCGGAGCACGATCTTCGAAGAGATCAAGGGCCGCACCCAGGAAACGGATCTGTCCGTGCCGCAGCGCAAGGGCGGCTACTGGTATTACACGCGCACGGTCGAGGGCAGGCAGTACGGCATCCAGTGCCGCGTCGCGGCCGCCCCGGACGACGTGGACCCGCCCGCGACGGGTGACGGCGCGCCGCTGCCGGGCGAGGAGGTGCTGCTCGACGGCAACGAGCTCGCGGAGGGCAAGGACTTCTTCGCGCTGGGCACGTTCGACGTCACCCCGGACGGCGGCCGGCTGGCCTACTCCGTGGACTTCGACGGCGACGAGCGCTTCGTGCTCAAGGTCAAAGACCTGCGCACCGGCGAGACGCTGGCCGACGAGGTCCCGGACACCTTCTACGGCAGCGCCTGGTCCGCGGACGGCTCGACGCTGTTCTACATCACCGTCGACGAGGCCTGGCGGCCGCACCGGGTGTGGCGGCACGTGGTCGGGCAGCCCGCGACGGACGATGTGATCGTCTTCGAGGAGCCCGACGAGCGGTTCTGGGTCGGCGTCGAGCTCTGCCGCAGCGAGAAGTTCATCGTCATCGACATCCACAGCAAGACCACGTCCGAGGTACGGGTCATCGCGGCCGACCGCCCCACGGCCGAGCCGGCGGTGATCCGCGACCGGGTCCAGAACGTCGAGTACTCGATCGAGCACCACGGGCACCGGTTCCTGATCCTGCACAACGAGAACGCCGAGGACTTCGCGCTCTCGTACACGTCGGTGGACAACCCCGGGGACTGGGTGGAGCTGATCCCGCACACCCCGGGGATCCGGCTGGAGTCCGTCGACGCGTTCCAGCGCCACCTCGTCGTCTCGCTGCGCCGCGACGGGCTCACCGGGCTGCGGGTCATCGCCGACGGCAGCACCGACTTCTACGACATGGCGTTCCCCGAGCCGCTCTACAGCGTCGGGCTCTCCGGCAACCCGGAGTACGACACCAACATCGTGCGGATCACCTACACGTCGATGATCACGCCGGATTCGGTGTACGACGTGGACCTGATCAGCCGCGCGATGGTGCTGCGCAAGCGCAAGCCGGTGCTGGGCGGCTACGACCCGGACGCGTACGAGCAGTTCCGGGAGTGGGCGGTCGGCGAGGACGGCACGAAGATCCCGATCTCGGTGGTGGCGCGCAAGGGCACCCCGCGCAACGGCACGGCGCCGCTGCTGCTCTACGGCTACGGCTCGTACGAGATCAGCATCGACCCGTACTTCTCCATCGCCCGCCTCTCCCTGCTGGACCGCGGCATGGTCTACGCGATCGCGCACGTCCGCGGCGGCGGCGAGATGGGCCGGCGCTGGTACGAGGACGGCAAGTTGCTGTCCAAGCGGAACACCTTCACCGACTTCGTGGCCTGCGCGCGGTCCCTGGTGCGGGCGTCGTGGACGAGCCCGGATCGGATCGTGGCCCGCGGCGGTTCGGCGGGCGGGCTGCTGATGGGTGCGGTCGCCAACCTGGCCCCGGAGGCGTTCGCCGGCATCGTGGCGCAGGTGCCGTTCGTCGACCCGCTCACCTCCATCCTGGACCCGTCGCTGCCCCTGACGGTGACGGAGTGGGAGGAGTGGGGCAATCCGCTGGAGAACGCGGACGTCTACTCGTACATGAAGGCCTACAGCCCTTATGAGAACGTCGCGAAGGTGAAGTATCCGGCCATCCTGGCGGTGACCAGCCTCAACGACACCCGCGTGCTCTACCACGAGCCGGCCAAGTGGATCGCCCGGCTGCGCGCGACGGCGCCGGACGGCTCGTACCTGCTCAAGACCGAGATGGGCGCCGGCCACGGCGGGCCCAGCGGCCGCTACGACTCCTGGAAGGAAGAGGCGTTCGTGATCGCCTGGATCCTGGACACGGTCGGCCTGGCCTGATCACCCGGAGGCCCGGTCTCGGCCGGGCCTCTGTCAGGGTGGTCAGGCGGCGCGGTGCCCCCGGCTGCGGAGCAGGTACGCCGCCTCCCGGTCGCCGTCGGCCGCCATCCGGCGCAGGTCGTCCAGCCGCCCCTGCGCCAGCAGCATGCCGACCAGGCTGGTCCGCGCCTCGATGTCGCCCGCCGCCGCCATCTCCCGCAACTCGGCCTCCCGCCCCCGGTACGCCAGCAGCGCGGCCAGCCAGAAGCGGGCGTCGCCGTCGCCGGCCAGGGCCATCACGCGCAGATCGTCCTCGCGGCCGAGATGCGCCCGCAGCACCGCCAGCTCGCCGCTCGCGTACGGGTTCCCGGCGAGCATCTGCTCCTGAAGCTCCTCCTCCCGGCCCAGGTCGGCGAGCAGCTCGGCGACCATCGCGGCGGCCGACTCGTCACCGTCCGCCACGAGCCGGGTGGCCTCGGCCAGCGCCTCCCGGACGCGGCCCTCCTCGGCCAGCGCCTCGACCAGCCAGCGGCGGGCGTACACGTGACCCTCGCTCGCCAGCACCCGCAGGTCCTTCTCGCGGCCCTGGGCGGTCAGGTGGTCCACCAGCCAGGAGCCCGCATACTCGCTTCCCGCCGCGGCGAGCAGGCGGGCCTCGTGCTCACGCCGGTCGGCGTCGACGAGCTCGAGGAAGCTGCGGCAGCCGTAGCCGTCTCCGCGCACCGCCAGCTCGCGCAGTTCGGCCGTCCTCCGCTCCGCGGCCAGCAAGGTGACCAGTTCCTCGCGGGCATAGCCGTCCCCCGCGTCGGACAGCCGCCGCGCGTACGCGATGGCCTCGGCACGGCGGCCGTGCCGGACGAGGTCATCCAGTATCTGGGCGTGCTCGTAGCCGGCGTCGGCGAGCCGCCGCAGCTCGTGGCGGTGCATCTCGGCCAGCGCCCGGCGGTCCTCCTCCGTGAAGACCACAGCGGGGTTGTCCACCATCCGCTCGAACGCCTCGCCGGTCTCCCGGCGGCGCCGGTCGAGCCACGCCACCCGTGCGGCCGCGTACCGGTTGCCGCCCGCGGCGAGCTGCCTCAGCTCCTCCACCCGGCCCTGGACCTCGACCAGATCCACGAGCTCGCGGGCGGCGTACTCACTGCGGGCGCCGGCCCGGCGATAGAGGATCCGGGCGAGCGGATACAACCCGCGGTCGCGCGCGGCGTCGGCGAGGCGGGCCATGTCCTCGGGGTCGGCCAGGTGGTTCGGCAAGACCTCCCAGACCGGCGGCGGCACGATCGTGTAGTACCGCGCGTCGTCGCCGTGGTCGTGCAGGTAGTCGGCCAGCTCGTAGCCGGCGATCGTGCCGATGTCGGAGCCGGCCAGCGGATGCAGGGCACGGATGCCGCCCCGCAGGCGCTGGGTGGCATAGCCGAGCGCCACGTCGAACCAGTCGGCGGGAGCCTCCGCGAGATGGTCCTCGCTCAGGTACGCCGGCGCGACCGCGCGGAGCATCGCCCCGGTCAGCGGGGCCCGGACGTCCAGCCGCCGGATGTCCACGGCCGCGGTGAGGACCGCCGCGGCGTACGGCTGCAGCGTCGCCGCATGTTCCCAGTGACTGATCAGCTCGGGTGCGCCGGCCAGATGCTGGGTCACGCCGTACCGCGAGTCGAGCGCGTCCGCCAGCCGCGGATCGCCGTGACCGCGCAGCGCCTCCCGGGCCCGGGCCCGCTCGGCCGCGCTGAAGTGCTCGCTCACGTGCACCACCCGGTGCCCCGCCAAGCCGAGGACCTGCCGCGCGTCGCGCCAGGGGTCGCCGGCGGCGCCGTCGAGCTCCGCGGCCTGCGGCACCGAGGCGATCTGCCGGTAGGGCCCCGGCCACAGGACCACGATGATCACCACCGGGCGGCCGCGCCGGTCGTCCCCCATGAGCGCCAGCAGGTCCGTGCGGTTCAGGCCGCCGGCGCCGAGGAACCGCACCGACGGGGTGTCGTCGAGCCACACCACCGCGCCAGCGGGCAGCGCGCGCCCGGCTCGGCGCACCGCCTCCGCGTCGTCGGCGAGCAGCAGGTGCCGGTCGCCGAACAGCTCCCGGACGGCTTCGTACAGACTGCGGGACTTGCCTGTGGACGAGCCGCCGACGACGACCACGAGACCGCCGGTCGCGGCCGCCTCCCGCAGCCGCGTGCGCAGGTCGCGGTCGTGATCACGGATCACGTACGGGGTCAGCCGCCCGGCGTGCACCCCGACTTCCTCGGGACGGCAGCGGGCCATCGGCACCAGCCGCCAGGAGGACCGCTCCGGCGCCCCGGGGTCGCCGTGCTGCCGCAGGGCCAGGAATCCGAGGACGACGGTTACCGGTAGGCCCAGCAGCCCGGTGAGCCAGCCGAGACGCTCCACCCAGTCCCACGGCTTCTCGGCGTCGTCGCCGGCGAGCGCGCGCCAGACGCCGAGCCGCGCGCCGCCGGCCACCAGAATCGCGACGACGACCACCGTCAGCGCACCCCACGCCGCCGCCCGCCACCGCCGTCGGCCCATGAGTCCATCATGACGCTACTAAGCGTCACGTACGCCGGAGCGCCACCACCGCGATGTCGTCCGCCTGCTCGCCCGCACCCGCGAGCTGCACCAGAAGCCGTTGGCAGAACGCGTCCAGACTCCGGTCCACGTGCCCGGCGCACTCCGCCAGCGCCGCGAAGCCGACATCGATGTCGCTGTCCCGGCGCTCGATCAGCCCGTCCGTGTAGAGCACGAGGGTGCCGCCTCGCGGGAGGACGAACTCCAGGTCGTCCGGCCGCGGCGCGTTGATGCCCAGCAGCGGGCCGTGCGGTATGAGGAAACTGGCCCCGGCGCCCTCGACGTGCAGCAGCGGCGGCAGGTGGCCCGCGCTGGCGAGCCTGACCCGGCCGGTGTCGGGCTCCAGCGTGAGCAGGCACACCGTCGCCGACTCCATCGGCAGGACCGTGCGCATGAAGCGATTGACCAGTTCGAGGACCGCTCCCGGCGGGTGCCCCTCCACGGCGTACGCGCGGACCGCGTGCCGCAGCTCCGCCATCACCGTCGCCGCGTGCAGCGAGTGGCCGGCCACGTCGCCGATGGCCACCAGGAGGCGACCGTCCAGCATGGTGAGCTCGTAGAAGTCGCCGCCCACCTCGGTCTGTGCGCCCGCCGGCTCGTAGCGGACCGCGAGTTCCAGGCCTTGGACGTCGGGCAGACGGCTCTGCAGCAGGCTGCGCTGGAGGGTGACCGCGATGCGGTGCTCCTCGTCGTAGGAGCGCTGGGCCTCCACCGCGGCCGCGACGGCCTGCGAGAGCTGGCGCAGCACCGGGAAGCCCGGCGTCTGCGAGCTGGCCGGCACCGCCACGTAGACCGGGTTACGCGCGCCGCGCAGCTTGGCCGAGGCCACCGCGACCGACTCGCGCTCCGGCCAGTCGGCCAGGCGCCACGCCTCGGGCTGTTCCGTGCGCACGGTCGAACCCGCCGCCGTCTCGTGGTGCTCGACCGTCCAGGGCCGCACCATGGCGGACTCCGCACTCGCGACCGCCGCCAGGCCGTCGCCGTCGGCGGTCTCCGCGACCACCACGGCCGGACCGCCGAAGATCTGGTAGGCCCCGTCCGCCGCCTCCTGCAACAGCCCGGTCAGCGTCGACGCCGAGTTGATCGCCAGGGTGGTCTCGGCCAGCTTGATCATGCGCGCCGCCAGGGACTCCGCGCGCTGGCGGGCCCGGTAGTAGCGCAGCACCGCCTGGGCGGTCGCGATCAGCTCGTCCGGCTCGATCGGCTCGACCAGGTACGCGTCCGCGCCCCGGTTCAGTCCCTGGGTCCGGTCGACCACGTCCACCGCATGGGCCGACACGTGGATGACCGGCAGGACCCCGTACGCGGAATCGGTCTTGATCCGCTCGCAGACCTCGAAGCCGCTGAGGTCCGGCAGCTTCACGTCGAGCACGACCAGGTCGACCTCGGCCTCCCGGAGCAGGGACAGGGCCGCACAGCCAGTCTCCGCCTCGACCACCGTGAACCCTGCGCGGGTCAGCCAACTCACCAGGAGATACCTCTTGGTGGCGCTGTCGTCCACGACGAGGACGGTGGCCGGGGTCATGGCGACACCGGCAGCGAGACGACGAACGTGCTGCCCGCACCCGGGACGGAGGAGACCCGCATCGCCCCGCCGAGGATGCCGACGAGGCGCCGGGCGTACGGCAGCCCCAGCCCGGTCCCCTTGCCGTTCAGGGCATGGCTGCCGGGCACCTGGTAGAACTCCTCGAAGATGCGTTCGTGCAGCTCGGGCGGGATGCCGGCGCCGGTGTCCGCGACCGTGAACTCGACATTGTCGCCGACGCGGGCCACGCCGAGGCGCACCGAGCCGGCCTCGGTGAACTTGATCGCGTTGGTCAGCAGGTTGCGCAGCACCTGGGCGAGCAGCACCTCGTCGGAGCGCATCCGCGGCACCGCCGGCTCCTCGACGACGAAGTCGACGTCCGGCTGGGTGGCGAGCGGGCGCAGCGTGCCGCGCAACTGCCCGAAGACCGCCTTGAGATCCACATCGGACCAGTGCGGCTCGATCCGGCCGGCCTCGGCCTTGGCGAGGTCCAGCAGGTCGTTGACCAGCGACAGCAAATCCGTGGCCGACCCGCGGATCAGCTCGACCTGCCGGGACTGCTCCGTGGTGAGCTTGTCGGACGCCTCGTCGGCGAGCAGGCGGCCCAGGCCGATGATCGCGGTCACCGGGGCGCGCAGCTCGTGGCTGACGTTGGCCAGGAATCGGCTCTTCGCCTCGCTCGCCGTGCGGAGCTGCACGGACTTCTCGTCCAGTTCGGCATAGAGCGCGACCACACCCCGGTTGGTCTCCTCCAGCTCGTCGGAGAGCTGGTGGTAGAGGGCCATCACGCCCTTGTTGGTCTCCTCCAGCTCGACGTTGAGCCGGGCCAGGTCGTCTCGTTGCGCGCGTACCTCGTCCAGGGCCGCGATGAGCTGCTGGTTCTGGACCGTCAGCTCGTCGAAGGGCGTGCCCGGCACGTGTTCGGCGAGGCGCTCGCGGATCTCGTCCATACGGTCGGGGTTCAGGGCCGGCGAGCTCGGCGGCAGACGTCGAGACATCCGCACGACCGTACCGGTCTCTCCATCCCCTACCTCCATAGTGTCGACCAGGCGGGTTACCTGAGCCAGCTGCGGGCGCAGCCGGGCGCCGTCGCCCGGAACCGGGTGCGCCAGTTCCACGTGCAGCGTAGGTACCCCGTCGGCCGTCGTCGTGAACGCCACGTCCGCGTCGCGCCCGGCCGCGACCAGCAGGCGCCCCACCTCGCTCAGCGCCGTGGCGAGGCGGGTCTGGTCCTGAGCCTCGAAACCGACCTCGCGCGCCACCTCGCGGCCGAGCTGGCGGACGGCGAAGACGTCCTGCTCCACCCGGATGCGCATCCGCATCAGCGGCTCGCGGTTCATGACGACCGCGCCACGAGCACGCCCGCGTCGTCCCGGCGGGTGCCGGCGTCGCGGAGCACGGTCGCCGCGATGACCTGCGGGGAACGGATCAGCAGGCCGGGATAGTCGGCCGGATTCCAGCGGTCGACCACGCCGTCGGTGTGCATGAGCACCACCGCCTCGGGTGCCAGCGGGTAGTCGTACTCCCGGATCTGTCGTCTCTGGTGCCCGGCGATGCCGGGCAGCGACACCATGCCGCGACGCGGGGCGTCCGGCGTCAGGACCGTCCCGGCGATGTTGCCCAGGCCCGCATAGCGGACCACCTGCCGCAGCGGGTCGATCTCGGCGATGGCCACGGCCGCACCCCGGGTGTGCCCGAGCGTACGGTGCAAAGTGTCCAGCAGCGCGGCCGGTGCCGCCGCCGGCGCGCCGTGAAAGACGCGGACGGCCTCCTGCGCGGCCGCGTGTGCCAGCCGCCCGTGCCCGAGCCCGTCGCAGACCATGACCTGGCGACGGCCGTCCACCTCCCGGGCGGCGCAGGCGTCGCCGCTGACCGGTTCGCCGGTCAGCGGGCGGGTGAGCCCGGCCGCCCAGGCCGGCTCCGGCGCCTTCTCCGGCCACACCTGGGCGACGAGCACCGTGCCCTTGCCGGGCACGGAGTGCATGTCGCACCAGCTCGCCTGGCGCACGATCGCGCCGAGGCCGATGCCCAGGGTGCCGACGGTGGAGTGCCCGTCGTCGAGAGCGTGCGACACGTCCGCCATGCCCGGACCTCGGTCGATCACCACGATCTCGACGCCCGCGTTGCCGTTCGCGCGGGTCGGGCGAACGAGCAGCACACCCTCGTCGGCGTGCTTGACGAGGTTGCCGGCGGCCTCGGCGACGACGATCGAGAGGTCGGCGATCCGTCGTTCCGGAATCCCCAGCTCGGCGGCAAGACGTTCCGCGGTGCGCCGGACGGCGGCGGCGGTGCCGGCAGCTTCCACCCGGAACCAGACTCCCTGGTCGAGCAGTCCTTCCGGTAGCGACGCCACCGCGCCTCCGCTCATCGACACCATTTGGTCACGCTGACGGTCGTGCCCCGGCCCACCGTCGTGTCGATGTCGAACTCGTCGACCAGCCGGCGGGCGCCGCTGAGCCCGAGGCCCAGACCGCCGCCGGTGGTGAAGCCGTCCGTCAGAGCCTGGTCGAGGTCGGGAATTCCCGGACCCTGATCGGCGAAAACGATGCGGATACCGGCCCGGCGCCCGTTCTCCACCCGGGTCACCTCGACCGTACCGCCGCCACCGTAGACGAGGGTGTTGCGAGCCAGCTCACTCGCGGCGGTCACCAGCTTGGTCTGGTCCACCAGGGACAACTTCACCGCCACGGCCACCGTACGCACGAGCTGACGGACCCGGACCACATCCTGGTCGGAGCTGACCGCGATCCGCTCGGCGCCCCCAGCGGTCATGGCTGGGTGACCGCCGGTTCCTCCGCGTCGTCGTTCTGCTCGTCGTCGTCCGCGGCGCGCTCCCTGGCGAGCATGGCCATGCCCAGCTCGACGTTGAGCGCCGTCCGGATGCCCGGCAGGGAGAGCCCGAGCTCGACCAGGGTGATGGCGACCGCAGGCCGCATGCCCACGACGACCGTCTCGGCGTCCAGGACCCGGGAGATCGAGGCGATGGTGGCCAGCGTGCGGCCGACGAACGAGTCGACGATGTCCAGTGCGCTGATGTCGATGATCACGCCGTGGCAGCCGGTCGCCACGATCCGCGCGGCCAGGTCCTCCTGCAACTGCAGCGCGACCTGGTCCTCCATGTCGGTCTGGATGGAGACCAGGAGGATATCGCCGATCTTCAGGACCGGCACGCGTTCCATCGGCTCATTCCTCCCGGCGTACGGACTTCTGGGCGACCTTGTCGCCGCTCTTGCGCAGCACGTGCCGCAGAGCGTCGGCCAGGGAAGCCTTGGTGGCGATGTCGCCGAACTCGATGCCGAGGGCCACGATGGTCTGGGCGATCTGCGGGCGGATGCCCGAGATGATGCAGTCGGCGCCCATCAGCCGGGCCGCGACGACGGTCTTGAGGATGTGCTGGGCGACCTGGGTGTCCACCGCCGGCACGCCGGTGATGTCGATGATCGCGTAGGGCGAGCCGGTGTCCACCAGGGTCTGCAGCAGACGCTCCATGACCACCTGGGCCCGGGCCGAGTCGAGCGTGCCGACCAGCGGCACCGCGACGACGCCCTCCCACAGCTTCACGACCGGGGTGGAGAGCTCGAGGAGCTGTTCGGCCTGATCGGCGATGAGTTCTTCACGCGCACGGGTGTACGTGTCGAAGGTGAAGAGGCCCGCGCGGTCGACGAACGCGGAGAAGGCGACGAAGTCGCGCAGGGTGGCCGCGTCCGTGCCCTCGCCCGCCCCGATGACCCTGAGGGCGGCATCCTTGAGCGCGAAGACGCTGACCGCCGTCTCTGTGGCGGTGAAACCCTGCCGCGCCCGGCTGCCGGAGAGCTCGCTGAGCTGCGCCCGCAGCTCGGCCGCGGCGTCGTCCTCGAGCTCCTGCGCGCCGCCGGCGAGCGCCGCCTGGAAGCCTTTCTGCAACTCCTGCGTCTGCCGCTGGAGCTCGGCACGGCTCAGACGGCCGCGCATCTGGGTGGCGACCTCGTCCGTCCAGGACGCCACGATCGCGTCTTCGTGCCCCTGGAGCAGATCCGCGAAGCGGCCCACCCCGCCCGAACTCAACGCCACGTTTCCTCCTGTGACCTCCGCCGGACGGCTCGCCGCCGGGTGCGGGCAGCTCGGGCGGACTTTACCATCGAGGCCGATTCTTACTTGTCATCGGCCAACTAATATGCCGGGGTCAGCCGGTCGCCCATTCTGCGGATCCCCCGCAGCGTGGAGTAACGTTCTGGCCATAACTGGGAGGTCCTGAATGTCCCTGACGGTACAAACAGAGCAGCGCGGCGACGTGGTCGTCGTGTCGGTGGCCGGCGAGCTCGACATGGCCACCGCCCCTCAGCTCCAGGACCAGATCAGCGACCTGCTCGAGAAGGGCCGCATCCGGCTGGTGTTCGACCTGGCCGAGGTCTCGTTCTGCGATTCCACCGGCCTGTCCGTCTTCGTCCGCGCCAAGAACAGCACCGACGACGCGGGTGGTGTGGTCCGGCTGGCCGCGCCGCAGCGGGGAGTGCTGCGGATCCTCGAGGTGTCGGGGCTGGTCGAGGTGCTGCACACGTACCCGACGGTGGACGAGGCCGTGGCGGCCGAGGAGCCGGCGCTCGACTGAGTGAGGGCCGACCGGCGTAGTTTGTCGCGAACCGGCCGCGGGAAACTGCTGCCTTCGAACCCCCTCGGCTCTTCGCAGGAGTGCGCGTGAACTCGATGCTCAAAGGCTTCAAAGACTTCATCATGCGCGGCAACGTCGTCGACCTCGCCGTCGGCGTTGTCATCGGCGCCGCCTTCACCTCGGTCGTGACCGCCCTCACCACCTCCTTCCTCAAGCCCCTCATCCAGCTCATCGCCGGCGGCTCGGGCGTGAACCCCGGCACGTGGCAGCCGAGGGAGGGCGTGATCTTCGACTACGCCGGGTTCCTCAACGCGGTGATCACGTTCCTGCTGACGGCCGCGGTGGTCTACTTCCTCGTCGTCTTTCCGCTGAACAAGCTGGCGGAGCGGCGCAAGCGGGGCGAGGAGCCGCCGCCCGCCGCGCCCAGCGAGGAGGTCAAGCTGCTGACCGAGATCCGCGACGCCCTGGTGCGCCAGCAGGTCGCGCCCGGAGCGGTGGACGACATCCTCGGCCGGCACCGGGAACCCCCGCGCTGAAAAAGATCACCCGACCCGCGTTGTTCGAACACATGTTCGATACAGTGCGGGGATGGAACAGCGTAAGCACTGGTGGAACGGCAGGTGGGGACGTGTCGCCCGCAAGGACGTGTACCTGCGGACGAGCGGCAACCAGTGGTACGTGGAGCAGCGCGCGGGCGGCGCCGACGGCGTCTCCCACTTCTTCGAATACGACAGCGAGGAGGCGGCGCTCGACATGGTCCGCGCCCTGCTGACCGGCATGGACGACTGGCGCGAGCTGTCGGTCCGCCCCCGCGAGCGCTGAGGCGTTCCTCAGGCGGCCCGGCGGTTCGTGCCCGGCTCGTGCGCGGCGGTGAGCGGACCCGGCGGCACGAGCCGCAGCTTCGGTTGCCGGGGCGCCGCGCCGGACTCGTCGGCGTCGTCCTGCGCGAGATGCCATCCGGTGCCGATGCCCGCCCGGTCGCCGGGCGGCCGGGCCGGGCCGGCGGTCACCCGGGACAGCGCCACCACGATCAGGTAACCGGCGATCACGAAGCCGTGGCTGACCAGCCGCGTCGCGTCGACCCGGGCCGCCGACAGGTCGTTGACCGACAGCAGCAGGAGCATCCCGACGAAGGCGGTCAGCATCGGCACCAGGCCGGTCGGCCGGTTGCGCCGCAGCGCGATGAAGAGGAAACCGGCGCCGACCGCCACGTTCCAGGCCGCCGACTCGTGCCACAGGTGGCCGGGGGTCGCTTCCATGCCGGAGTGCACGTGCAGGCTTCCGGCCCCACCGCCGACCTGCGCCAGCCCGAGGATGAGCTGCACCGCACCGACCGCCGCGAGGGCCACGTAGAGCACCGTGCCGATCCGCGCCCGCCACGGGAGCGCGTGGCCGGCGCGGGAACCGGAAGGCGCCTCGGCCCGGGTCACGGCGAACCATTCCCGCACGAGGGAGTTCCACCGGCCACGCCCGGCCCGCGCCCTTACGGTCGCCTCCCCGGCGTCCTGCGCCGATTTCTCGGCGGCGAAGGCCGCGAGGATGGCGTCGCTGAGATCCGGAACGTCCGCGACCAGGGCCGTACGGGTCAGCCGGTTGACCGCGGCGGCACGCTCCAGCCACTCGCGGCAGCCGGCACAGCCGGCCAGATGCTCGTCGACCCGTTCCCGATCGGCCGGATCGTCCTCGCCGTCCAGTTGCGCGGACAGCATTTCGCGCCAACGCTCACACGCCATGCATCCATAGTCGCTCCGCGCGGGCCCCTGGTTCCCGGCGGATGACCGGACTTTTGGCCGTCAACGCAGCTCAGGGCGGGGAATCGAGGGGTCGGAGTGGTCCCCGGAGCCGCCCAGCAGACGCTTGCGTTCGCGAAAAGCGCGCAGATTGGCGGTATTGCCGCAGGTGCTCACGTCGTGCCAGACTCCGCTGTTGTTTCGCGACGTGTCGAAGAACGCCGCCCGGCATTCGGTGTTGTTGCAGAGCTTCAGCCGGGGCCAGAGCCCCGCCTGCTGGGCCATCAGCGCCTCGGCCCAGAGCGCGGACGCCAGCCACCGGGTGCCGCGGCCGGAGGGCACGATCCGTACCCAGCCCTCGGCGTCGGGCACCAGGGTGACCGGCACGTCCGCCGGCGGCAGCGAGCCGTCCTGCTCCGGCCCCCGGCCGCTGCCGGCCAGGATGACGCCCTCGAACGTGGTGCGCAGCCGGCGCAGCGAACGCAGGTCGGTCGACGAGAGCAGCAGGACGGGCGCGGGGAGGGCGGCGACGCGTGACCAGGTGGCGAGGGCGTCGGTCACCCAGCGCTGGGCGTCGTCGGCCGTCGCCAGCAGGTCGGGGGCGTATGACATGGTCGCCCGGGTGTTGACGAGGTCCTGCAGGAGGGCGAGGCCGGCGGGCGCCTCGCGTACGCCGTGCCGCAGACTCGCCTTCCATGACATAAGCGAAGGCTACTGGACTCTTTTTCACGCTCGTATCCACCGGTCACCCGACCAGGCCGGGATAGCCGCTCTACGCTGCGCATTCTCGTCCTGACACCGCGTCGATCATCACCCGGGACAGTGACGAATATGCTTGCCGTCAGACAAATGTCGGCCTTGGCGCCCGAGTCGCCACCATGAACAGTTTTCGCGTGTGATCATCGGGTATGGAGGGAGCCGTGGTGCGAAGGACCATTACCTACGCCGTGGCGCTCGCGACCGCGGCGGTACTCGCCGGCTGCGACACGAGCGGTCCGGAGCAGGCCGCGCCGGCACCCTCCGCGCCCGCCACCGCGCCCTCGACGCCGCTGCCGGAACCGCCACCGTCGAATCCGGCGCCGACAGGTTCGGCGGCACCGACCATGCCCGGCCCGACGACCGCACCGTCGTCCGCGCCCGAAAAGCTCAAGACCGGAGCCAAGGGGCAGGAGGTCATCGCGCTGCAGCAGAGCCTGACGAAGCTCGGCTACTGGAACGGCAAGGCGGACGGCACCTTCGGCTCGCTCACCCGGCAGGCGGTGTTCGCCCTGCAGAAGGCGGCCGGCCTCACCCGTGACGGTGTGGTCGGGCCCAAGACCCGCAAGGCCTTGGACGAGGGCGTACGCCCCCAGGCGAAGAGCGACAGCGGCCGGGTCATCGAGATCAACAAGAAGCGCCAACTCCTCATGCTCGTCGACGACGGCGAGGTGACCCAGATCTTCAACACGTCGACCGGCTCGTACGAGCGCTACGAGACCGCGAGCGGCGGTACGGCCATAGCGGCCACGCCCAGCGGAAAGTTCAAGGTCTATCGCCAGATCGACGGCTGGCGGAACGCGCCCCTCGGCATGCTGTGGCGCCCGAAGTACTTCAACGGCGGAATCGCGGTGCACGGGGCCCCGAGCGTGCCGCCGTACCCGGCATCGCACGGCTGCGCCCGGCTCTCCGTCTCGGCGATGAACCACCTCTGGGGCAGCGACCAGATCCCGCTCAAGACCAAGGTCTGGGTCTACTGACCGCCGGGACCGCGCTCAACCGGCGACGGCCAGCGAGCGGGCCACCCGGCGCAGGAACTCGGGGTTGGAGCCGGTGCCCCGGAGCTGCTCCAGCAAGTGGTGCAGGCCCTCGCGGCCCTGACCGTTCAGGGCCCGGCGGATCTGGGCGGCGACCGCCAGCTCGCCGGGGGCCAGCAGGTTGTCGTCGTGGCGGGTGCCGGAGGCGGCGAGATCGACGGCCGGGAAGAGGCGGGCCTGGGCCAGGCCGCGGTCGAGCTTGAGCTCGGCGTTGCCGGTGCTCTTGAACTCCTCGAAGATGACGGTGTCCATGGCGGACCCGTTCTCCACGAGCGCGGTCGCGATGATGGTCAGCGAGCCGCCGCCCTCGATGTTGCGGGCCGCGCCCAGGAACTGCTTCGGCGGGTGCAACGCGGTCGAGTCGATGCCGCCGGAGAGCGTACGCCCCCGGCCGGGCGCGATCAGGTTGTACGCCCGGCCGAGCCGGGTGATCGAGTCGAGCAGCACGACGACGTCGTGACCCAGCTCGACCAGGCGCTTGGCCCGCTCGATCGCCAGCTCGGCGAGTGCGGTGTGGTCCTGCGGCGGCCGGTCGAACGTGGCCGCGATGACCTCGCCCTTGACCGAGCGCTGCATGTCGGTGACCTCTTCGGGCCGCTCGTCGACCAGCACGACCATCAGGTGGCACTCGGGATTGTTGTGGGCGATCGCGTCGGCCACCTGGTGCAGGATGGTGGTCTTGCCCGCCTTGGGCGGCGAGACGATCAGGGCACGCTGGCCCTTGCCGAGCGGCATCACCAGGTCGATGACGCGCGTGGTCAGGATGTGCGCCTCGGTCTCCAGCCGCAGGCGCTCCTGCGGGTAGAGCGGGGTGAGCTTGTAGAAGTCGGGCCGGCGACCCGGCTTGCGGTCGTTGACCGTGTCCACCCGTACGGTGGTGGGCTTGCGGCCGTCGGCCCGGGCGGTGCCGGTGATCCGGTCGCCGCGGCGCAGGTCGAGCCGGCGGATCTGGTCCATGGAGATGCGGATGTCGTCGGGGCCGGGCAGATAGCCGTCGGCTCGCAGCCAGGCTTGATCGCCGACGAGGTCGAGGAGGGCGTCCACGGGTACGTCGACGCCGGAGTTACGGGAATTGTCCATTGGGGGCACTCCAGGGGAGCAGCGGAAACGCGCGTCGGAAGAGCGCGAGAAGGAGAAGCGAAACGGCCGCGTGACAGGCCTCTGGGGGCGGCATGGGCCGCCGGCATCCAGGGCACGGCTGTCGACAGGTTAGCACTATCGACGACGGGCGTGGTGTGATCCTCGATCGAAATTTCTTGAAACCTCGGGGTGCGCTGGCGGGTGTCAGTCAGTGAGCACCGCAGAAGGGGGACACGGGGTGGCCGAACACATCGGCTTCGAGGAGTTCTACGCCGGCACGAGACATCGGCTGATCACGTATCTGTATGCCATGACCGGCGACCGGGCGCAGGCACAGGACGCCGCGCAGGAGGCGTACGACCGCGCCTGGCAGCGCTGGTCCACCGTGTCCGGTTACGACGATCCCGAGGCCTGGGTCCGCACCGTCGCGCATCGGCTGTGCATGAACCACTGGCGCAAGGCGAGGAACCGGGTCACCGCCTATCTGCGGCACGGGACCGGGCGGGACGCCGATCCGCCGGGCGAGAACACGGTGGCGCTGATCACCGCGCTCAAGCGGCTGTCCGTGGCCGAACGTCAAGCCATCGCCATGCATCACCTCATGGACCTCTCCGTCGCCGAGGTGGCGGCGCAGACCGGAATTCCGGTCAACACGATCAAGACCCGATTGGCGCGCGGCCGCCGCGCGCTCGCCGGCCTCCTCGACGAGGACGCATCCGAGGAGTACGCCCATGCCTGACCAGGCCTTCCGCTCCCTGTTCACCGAAACCGAGAACACCAGGTGGGATTCCATGACTGAGGTACGCGCGCGCGCTCGCCGCCGCACCGTCGGCCAGACCGTCGCGGTGGCGGGCATCGCCGTAGTCTCCATGGTGGCCGGTGGCGTCGCCGTCGCTCAGGTCCGCCAGGGCCCGGTGACGACTCCCGCAGCCACGTCGTCACCGTCGGCGTCGCGGCCGTCCGTCCCGTCACTGCCGCCGTCGACTTCGCCGACCACACCGGCCGACTCCTCGTCGAAGCCCGCCGCCCCGCCCCCGGCCACCACCAAGTCGTCGCCACCGCCGATCACCGAGATCACTTCCGCGATGATGTTGCAGCCGCAGGACGTGGGTTCCGGATTCACCGTGCTTCCCCCCAGCGACTACCACGGCGACTGGATCTTCGAAGCCGGCGCCAACAGCCAAGGCTGCTCCGTCGACGGCTTCCGACCGAAGATGGTCTCCCAACGTTGGCGCTCGCTCAGGAACGACGACGAGCAGGACAGCATGTACGTGGAGCAACGCACCGTCCTGTACCTCAAGGGCCACGCTGCGAAGTATCTGCAGGACATCCGGAGGCGGATTCCCGACTGCCCGCAAGACCGGTCGTCGCCGATGGAGATCACGGCCGAGGGCTTCGCCGGCGACGACGCGCTGATGGTGGCCTCCGACAACGGAGACGGGTCGATCAGCAAGAGAGTGCTGGTCCGCAAGGGCGACGTGCTGACCGACATCTGGCGGAAGAAGGCTCCCAGCGACTCGGCGATGCGCGAGCTGGCGCGAAAGGCCGCGGCTCGACTCTGACGGTCCCGACCGCGCCCGTGGCGTCGCCGGTCAGGCGGCGCGGGCGCTGTAGGCAAGCGCCGGTTCCTCGCCGGCGGTGCCGCCCACCACGCGGTCGCGGCCGGCGCGCTTCGCCACGTACAGGTTGCGGTCGGCCGTCGAGAGCACTCCGGGCTGGGTGCGGTGCGCGGCCTCGCACACTCCGGCGACCCCGATGCTGACCGTCACCGGCAGTCCCTGGGAAATGCCCGCCCAGGAGTACGAACCGACCGCCCGGCGCACCGTCTCGAGCTGGGCGACCGCGACGGCCGGCGGCGTGTGCGGCAGCGCCAGCAGGAACTCCTCGCCGCCCAACCGGGCCACGAAACCGTCCGGGCAGAACGCCGACAGCTCGGTGTCGAGGATCTTCGCCACCTGGACGAGCACCTGGTCGCCGACGTCGTGCGAGAGCTGGTCGTTGATCCGCTTGAAGTGGTCGAGGTCCACGATCGCCACGGCGAGCCGGGGGTCGGAGGCGATGAGCGCGGGCAGTTCCTCGTCGACGTAGCGCCGGTTGCGCAGCCCGGTCAGCGCGTCCCGCCGCGCCTGCTCCCGGAAGCGCTTGGCCTCCTCGCGGGCCTCGGCCGTCTCGAACATCGCCTGCCGGGTGCGCGCCTGCGCCTCCTGCTGCTGCGAGTGGAGTTGCTCGTGCGCCTCGAAGAACTGCTTGTGCATGGCGAACGCCTCGGCATACTCACCGCGGGCGGCGTGCAGCTCGGCCCGCTCGCGACGGATGCGCACCAGGACCTCGTGCAGCCCGCGCTGGACCGCTTCCGCCTCGGAGGAGTCCAGGCTCTGCTGGGCCAGCTCGGTGTCGCCTAGTCCGCGCTGTGCCTGTGCCAGGGTCAGCAGGTATTCGGCGAGTGCGTCGGCGTCGTCCCGCTCGCCGGTCTCGTGCCGGGCGAGGCACAGCTCCATGGTCTGCTCGGCCTCGGCGTACCGGCCGTTGGCGATGTGGATGGCGGCCACGGTGTCGAGGATCGCGGCGTCGACCTCGAACCCATGCTCTTCGGCGTGGCTCAGCAGTCGCTGCGACACCTCGTGGGCCCGCTCCGGGTTACCGGTGATGTGTTCGAGGTAGGCGTGGTTGTTGAACACCTGCATGTGCAGCCACGGCTCGTTCAGCGCCTGGGCGATCTCCATGGCCTGGGCGTACCGGACGCGGGCGTCGTCCATGGAGGCGGCGAAGCCGAGCGCGTCGGCCAGCTTGGTCACGTGCCACACCTGCATGTGCGCGGTGGCGGTGTCGTCGAGCAGCTCCACCGAGCTCAGCGAGTGCTCCAGCGACTTGGCGGCGTCGCCGAGCAGCCGGTCGATGTTGGCCCAGACGAGGTGGGCACGCGCCAGCAGCATGCGATCGCCGTGCTCGACGGCCCAGGCGTAGATCTCGTGGATCTCCCGGTCGGCGACGGCGAGCTCGCCCATCCGCAGGCGCATGTTGGTCCGGCAGAGCCGGGCGCGGACGACCAGGCTCTCGTCGCCCAGCTCGGCGGCCCGGTGCTCCAGCTCCGTGGCGGCACGGAAGGTGGCGGCCGCGTCCCACATCATGCGGTCCTCGATCGCCAACAAGGCGACCGACAACTGTTCGGCGTTCATATTGCGCTCCACGGGCCGGCCCTCCTTCCGCGTGACTCATCGGTCCCCGTCCGGCCGGCTGAAGCGGTTTCCCCTTCGCCCGTGGCGGGTTGGCCGAGCTGCACCGCGCCGGCAACCCACAGGGCACTATCGGCGCACATCGGCAAGCCTTGCACGCCGGGTCAACCTTCGATTGCCGACCGTGAGGTCGGACAGTGGGCCATCGAAGCGGATCGTGCGGACATTGCCGACAACCGTCCATACGTCTCACCACGTCGGGCAATGACGTGATCACGTCTTCCGGGAGAAGATGGGCCTCAAGTGGCCTTTGAGACGCAGGAGGTGCGAGTGGACGCGGAGCTCCTCGCCCTGCTCGACAACGATCCGCAGGGATGGGTGCTCGCCCGCGCCGTCCGCGAGCACGGGGAGATCGTCGACTTCGAGCTGCTCTACATCAACGACGTGGGACTGCGGCTGACCGGGCGCCGCAGGTGCGAGCTGATCGGCGGGCGCTACCGCGAGCTGTGGCCCGAGACCGTCCACAACGGCACACTGCCGCTGTACCGCTCGGTGGTGGAGACCCGCAAGCCGGTGACCCGCACCGTCTACTACGACCGGGCCACCATCACCGGACACTTCGAGCTGTCGATCGGCCCGTACGGCGACGGCTTCGGGGTGCGCTTCGTCGACCTGCGCCAGGTCACCGTGGCGCCGCGGTCCGCCGGTGGCAGCCGGCTCTACGACATGCTCGACGCCGCCTTCGACGGCTTCACGCTGCTGCGGGCGGTACCCGACGACCGCGGCGAGATCACCGACTTCGTCTGCGAGTACGTCAACCAGATCGGCGCCAAACTGGCCGGACGCAACACCGAGGACGTCATCGGCGCCAGGCTCAGCGAGGTGACCCCGTCGAGCTGGCAGGACGGCCTGTTCGACCGGTACCGCACCGTCGCCACCACCGGGGAGCCGTGCCGGCGGCAACTGGCGTACCCCGGGGTCGGGCAGGTATGGGAGATCAACATCGGCCGGGCCGGGGCCGGATTCGTCGCGGTGTCGTTCCGGGAGATCACCGAGCAGGTCGACCAGCAGCAGGAGCTCATCCGCAGCGTCGCCCGCGCCGAACAGGCCGCCACGCGCGCCGGCGCGCTGCAGAAGGTCACCACCGCGCTGGTCTCCGCGAGCACCACCGCCGAGGTGTACGCCGCCATCGGTGCGGTGCTGCGCCCGTCGGCCGGTGGCCAGGGCCTCGCCCTGTTGCTGCGGAACGACGA
Organism: Couchioplanes caeruleus; assembly: GCF_003751945.1. Lineage (NCBI taxonomy): Bacteria > Bacillati > Actinomycetota > Actinomycetes > Micromonosporales > Micromonosporaceae > Couchioplanes > Couchioplanes caeruleus. Next base: position 4,073,719 of record NZ_RJKL01000001.1, read on the forward strand.
CCACCTGCGGGTGCACTACCACGCCGGTTACGAGCCGGATGTGGTCGAGCGGCTGAGCCGGCTGCCGCTCGACGATCCATACCCGGCCACTGTGGTCGCCCGTACGGGCCGGCCGCAGTTCCTCACGTCGATCGACGAGTTCGAGGCGGTGCAGCCCGAAGCCACGCGCGTGCCACGCGGCGGGCGGAAGGCCTGGGCGTTCCTGCCTCTCGCCACGGCCGGGGAAGTGCTCGGCACGCTGGTCGTCGGCTACAGCGAGCCGCGCGTCTTCGACGCCGAGGAGCGCGACACACTGACGGCACTGGCCGGGCTCAGCGCGCAGGCGCTGCAACGCGCCCTGCTGTTCGAGACCCGCACCTCGATCGCGGCGGAATTGCAGCGAGCCCTCCTGCCCGCCGGGCTACCGAAGGTTCCCGGACTGCGGCACGCCGCCCGCTACCTGCCCTGGACCCACGGCGCCGACGTCGGCGGCGACTGGTACGACGTGATCGCGCTCGGCAACGGCGTCGTCGGCGTGGTCATCGGCGACATCGCCGGACACAGCGCCGCGGCCGCCGCCACCATGGGCCAGGTCCGCAACGCGCTGCGGGCGTACGCGGCGGAACGGCACACCCCGTCCGGTGTGCTGCACCACGCCAACCAGCTCCTGCACGACCTGCGTCTCGACGCCATCGCCACGTGCTGCTACCTCGAGCTGCATCTCACCGAGGGCACGGCCACCGCGGTGCTCGCCGGGCATCCGCCGCCGGTGCTGCGTACGGAAGAGACGGCGGAGGTGCTGAACCTACGCCGAGGCATTCCGCTCGGCGTCACCCGGACGGCCTTCTATTCAGAGACGACGTTTCTGCTGCCGGCGTCGGCGAACCTAGTGCTCTACACCGACGGCCTGGTGGAGGACCACCGACACCCCATCGACCAGGGCCTCGACGAGCTGTGCGCCGCACTGCGCACCGCGCCCAGCCGCGACCCGGAGGCGGTGCTCGACCATTTGCTGAGCAGCCGGGTCGGGCCACGGCCCCGCACCGACGACGTCGCGGTGCTCTGCCTCACCAACGACACCCCGCCGCCGGCACACCGCTGGGCACAGCGCCGCTTCCGCGGAGAGCCGATCAGCGCGTCGGCGGCGCGACGCTTCGCGGCGGACCTGCTCGCCGTCTGGGATCAGCAGCCGCTCATGAAGGACGCGTTGCTGCTGCTGGACGAGGTGGTCACCAACGCGATCCAGCACACGGCCGGGGACGTGGTCGTCGAGCTGCGGCTGGAGGACGGGCTGCGGGTCGAGGTCGGTGACTCCAGCGACCGGGCGCCGGCGCGACGGATCGCCGACGCGGAGAGCGAGAACGGGCGCGGGTTGGAAATCGTCGAGCGGCTCGCCTCGGCCTGGGGCACGGAGTCACTGCCCGGCGGAGGGAAACGCGTCTGGTTCCGGCTGGGAAGCGGGCCGGGCTGATCGACGGCCCGTGTGGGCGGTCAGGACGTGACGGCGAGGCCGAGCCAGCGGGCGATCGCCTCGGCGCGGGTCCTCGCCCGCAGCTTGCGGAAGATGTGATTGACGTGGTTCTTCACCGTCTTCTCGCTGATGAACAGCCGCTGGGCGATCTCACCGTTGTCCACCCCGCGCAGGACGTGCTCCATCACCTCACCCTCCCGCCGGGACAGTCCGAACCGCGTCGTCGTCGGGATCTTCGGAGGCGCGCTCCGGCGGCCCGCGGCGATCCGGCGCACCGAGCCGGCCAACTCGGCGACGGAGAACTCGCCGGCCACCAGGTGCCCCGCGGCGTGCGGCCGCGGCGCCCGGTCGCCGACGAGCAGGACGGGCCCGTGGGCCGACACGGCGGCGCAGGCGCGGCCCGCCCACCAACTTGGACCGTCGAGCACCACCACGTCCGGCCGGTCGTCGCTCGCCTGCCGCAGCGCCGCCGACTCCTCGCAGGTCTCGCCGATCACGTCTATCCCGCCGGCCCGCCGCAGCAACGAGGCCAGCCCGGCACCGCGCACCAGATCGGCGGCGACGACCAACACCCGTACGGCGGGACGATCGCCTACCACCATTTCATCCCCCCGATCACACGCACACGCATCGAAAATCACGCGCCGCCCGCAGCTTGCTAGGCTCCGCTCCCGGTTCGCTCACATCTCGCTCACGCGCCCGCTCACCCGCGCGGCGGACGCCGGATTCCTGGAGGAGATGACGTGCGGTTCGGTCTGTTAGGAACGCTGCTGGTCGAGGAAGCCGGATCGCCGCGACCGGTGTCGGCCCCCCGGCAACGGGTCCTTCTCGCCACTTTGCTGCTCCGGGCCAACACGGTGGTGCCGGCGGACGAACTGGCGGAGTTGATCTGGGAGAACCAGCCGCCCCGCAGGGCGCGGGGCGCGCTGCACAACCACGTGATGCGGCTCCGCAAGTGCCTCGGCGAGCGGGCCGGGGCACGGCTGCGCACCCGGCCGCCCGGCTACCTCTTCGAGGTCACGGACGACGAGCTGGACCTGCGGCAGTTCACCACGCGGTGTGACGACGGCCGCGCGGCCGCGCGCGCCCTCGACTGGCCGGCCGCGGCCGCGCTGATGCGGGACGCGCTGTCGCTCTGGCGCGGTACGGCCCTCGTGGACGTTCCGTCCGAAGTGTTGCGCCGCGACGAGGGCGGACGCCTGGCGGAGCTGCGGATCCAGGCCGTCGAGGGGCGCGTCGAGGCGGACCTCCGGCTCGGCCGGCACGACGAGGTCATCCCGGAGCTGCACGGCCTCATCGCCGAACATCCGCTGCGCGAGAAGCTTCGCGGCCAGCTCATGCAGGCCCTGCACCGGTCCGGCCGCAACGCCGAGGCGCTCGCCCTCTATCCGCGATTCCGGGAGGAACTCGTCGAGGCGCTCGGCGTGGAACCGGGCCCCGAGCTGCAGCACCTGCACCAGCGGATCCTGCGCTCCGAGCCGGCCCCGGCCGCACCGGCGCCGGCCGCCACCCATCCGGTCGTGCGGGACCACCCCGTCGAGCTCTCCACTCTGGAGGAGCTCGCGGCGGCGGCCCGCGCCGGTAGTCCCGGCCTGATCTGCGTGGAGGGGCCGGACGGCATCGGCAAGAGCGCCCTGCTGCACGAGTGGGCGGCACGCGAGCGCGGCCGGGGTACGACGGTGCTGCGCGCCACCTGCGCCGAGTCCGAGCAGGGATGGGCGTTCGCCGCGGTACGGCAGCTGCTCCACCCGGTATCAACCCTTCCGGAGGCCGAGCGCGAACCACTCTTCGCCGGGCAGGCCGCGCTCGCCCTGCGGGTCCTGGCCTTTCAGGCCCCGGCGGAGGCGACTCCGCCGGTGCCGTCGGCCCTGCTGCTGCACGCGCTGTACTGGCTGCTCGTGAACCTCACCGAGCGCGGGCCGGTGATCCTCGTGGTGGACGACCTGCACCGGATCGACCCGCCGTCGCTGCGCTGGCTGTCGTACCTGGGGCGCCGGCTGGCCGGGATGCCGGTGCTGCTCGTGCTGGCCCGCCGGTCCGGCGAGGACGACCCGCAGCTCGCCGAGCTGCTGTCGCAGGGAGGCTGCCGGACCCTGACGGTGGGCCCACTCGACCGGACCGGCGTCGCCCGCATGGTCCGGGCCGCGATGGGCGCCGAGGCCGACGACCGATTCTGCGAGTCGTGCCGCGAGGCTTCCGGCGGCAACCCGCTGTTCCTCGCCGAGCTGCTGCGGACGATCGGCGAGAGCGGGCTGCGCCCGACGGCGGACAACGCCGGCCAGGTCCACGAGTACGGCGCCCAGGCGCTCACCCGTGGCATCGTGGACCGGCTGGCCCGCGAACCGGATCGGCCGCGGCGGGTCGCCGTTACGCTCGCCGTGCTCGGCGACGACGCGAGCCGCACGACCCTCGCCACGGTGGCCGAGCTGAGCGACTTCGACCTGGCGGAGCAGTTGCGCCGGCTGGAGGCGCTCGGCGTTCTGGGTACGGCGGACCCGCCCCGCTTCCGCCACCGCCTCGTCCGCCCCGCCGTGCTCAGCACCATGAGCCCGGCCGAGCTGACCGCCGCGCACGTCCGGGCGGCGCGGGTGCGCTACGACGAGGGCGCTCCGAGCGAGGTGGTCGCCGGCCACCTCATGCACGCCGACCATGTGGACGGCCGGTGGCCGGCCGAGGTGCTCCAGGACGCGGCGCAGCTCGCTCGGGGCCGGGGGGCACCGGACGTCGCCGTGCGGTTCCTGCGACGCGCGCTGCGGGAGCCGCTCGACAAACCGCAGCGGATGCGGGTGCTGCTCGCGCTCGGCACCGACCTGTTGTTCCACAATCCCGCCGGGGCGGCCCGCCACCTCCGCGACTCTCTGACGTTGATGACGGACACCGAACAGCGCGGCCGTACCGCGGGCCTGCTCGCCAACGCCCTTCTGGTAGCCGGACGCGGCCCCGAGGCGGTGGCGGTGCTCGAGGAAGCCGTGCGTGAGCTGGGCGACGCCGCCGACGCCCCGGCAGCGCGACGCGAATTGGCGCTGCTGCTGCAGGCGCAGCTCATCCAGGTCGCGTACGAGAACGTGTCGACCATCCCGGTGGTCCGGGCGCGCCTGCACGACCTCGCCGCCGCACCGCCTCGCGGTGACACCCCCGGGGAGCGGGCCCTGCTCGCCGCGCTGTCGCTCGACGGACTCGCCGGGCACCTCAGCGCCGAACGGACCGGCGAGTTGCTCGGCCGCGCCCTGCACGGCGGGCTGCAACTGCACGGCCCGGCCGGGGTGCTGTTCGCCCTGGCCGCGATCGGGCTGCTCACGGCGGACCGACTCGCCGAGGCATCCGGCTGGTTCCGCGAGATCGGCGAGCAGGCCGCCTCCAGCGGCTCACCGTATCTGTCCATCATCTCGAGATTCGGCAGCGCCTCGATCGCGAGCCTGCGCGGCGACGTGATGTCGTCGCTCGACGTCGCGCAGACGGTCCTGGAGCTGACGCCGCTCGACCTCGGCTACTCGGTACTGCCGTTCGTGGCACTCGCCGTGAACGCGCAGATCGAGCTCGGTGACGTGGCCGCCGCGGAGAAGACTCTGCGCCGGCACGGCACCGTGCACGCGCCCGACGCGGCCTGGGACCGGGGCCGGTTCCTGCTGATGCGGGGACGGCTGCGGGTGGCGGCCGGCGACCTCGCGGGCGGACTGGCGGCCCTGCTCGAATGCGGCAGTGCCCAGGCGGCCGCCGGCATCGTCAACCCCGCCGTCGCACCGTGGCGGTCCCAGGCGGCCCTGGCCTACGCCGCCCTGGACCAGCCCGGCCCCGCCCGCGAACTCGCCGCCGAGGAGTTGGTGTTCGCCCGCCGCTGGGGCACCCCCCGCGCCATCGGCGTCAGCCTGCGCAGCCTCGGCGTGGTCACCGGCGGCGATGAGGGGCTGGCCCTGCTCGCCGAGGCGGTCACCGAGCTCCAGCGGTCGCCGTCGCGGCTGGAGGAGGCCAGGGCCCGCTACGAGCTGGGGCGTTGCCAACTCGGCGCGGGCCAGCGGGCGACGGCACTCGACAACCTGCGGAGTGCCGCCGGCCTTGCCCGGCAATGTGGCGCGCGGGCTCTGCTCTCCGGCGTACGGCAGACTCTCGCCCTGGCCGGGACGGCACTGGGCCCGAGGTGGCGCGACCGCCCGGCGGACCGGTTGGACCCGGTCGGACGGCATCTGGCCGGCCTTGCCGCCGGCGGTCTCAGCGACGCGGAGATCGCCCAACTGCTGTTCACCACGCGCGGCACGGTCCGCGACCGGCTGTCCGAGGCGAGCCGGTCGCTCGGCGTCGACCGATCCGGCCTGCGCGAGGCACTGGTCGGATCGGCGACGTCCTCGCCTCCAGCCCGTCAGAAGTCGTCGTCGAAGCTCACCGTGCCGGAGACGCCGACCTGATACGCCGACACCCGCCGCTCGAAGAAGTTCGACAGCTCCTGCACGTCCTGGAGCTCCATGAAGGCGAACGGGTTCCCGCTGCCGTACACCGGTGCGATGCCGAGCGTGACGAGCCGCCGGTCGGCGACGTGCTGCAGGTATTGGCGCATGTCCGCCAGGCTCATCCCCGAGACACCCTGCTCGAGCAGGTCGGCGGCGAACTGGACCTCGCACTCGACGGCCTCGGTCAGCATGTCGCGGACCTGCCGCTCCATCTCGGCGTCGAACAGGTCGGGTTCCTCGGCCCGAACCTGGTCGACCACGTCGAACGCGAACGCCATGTGCATGCTCTCGTCGCGGAACACCCAGTTGGTGCCGGACGCGAGGCCGTGCAGCAGGCCGCGGGAACGCAGGTAGTACACGTACGCGAAAGCGCCGTAGAAGAACAGGCCCTCGATGCACGCGGCGAAGCAGATGAGGTTGAGCAGGAACGCGCGTCGGTCCTCTTTGGAGACGAGCGCACGCAGCTCGAAGACCGAGTCGATCCACTTGAAGCAGAACTCGGCCTTGCGGGCGATCGACGGGATGTTGTCGACGGCGGCGAACGCGGCCGCGCGCTCGTCGAGGTCGGGCACGTACGTGTCCAGCAGGTTCAGGTAGAACTGGACGTGCACCGCCTCCTCGAAGAGCTGCCGGGACAGATAGAGCCGGCCCTCCGGGGAGTTGACGTGCTGGTAGAGGTTGAGCACCAGGTTGTTCGCCACGATGGTGTCCCCGGTGGCGAAGAACGCCACCAACCGCGAGACGAGGTGCTGCTCGGCGGGGCTCAGCTTGGCCAGGTCGGCGAGGTCGGAGTGCAGGTCGACCTCCTCGACGGTCCAGGTGTTCTTGATGGCGTCCTTGAAGCGGTCGAAGAAGTGCGGGTACTTCATCGGCCGCAGGGTCAGGTCCATTCCGGGATCGAGCAGCATCACTGGCAGGCCTCACACGATTCGGGGTTCTCCAGGGAGCAGACCTCGGCGGGGGTGACCGCGACCGTCGCCTGCTGGATGCGCGTCGCCGGGCGCGAGCGCAGGTAATAGCTCGTCTTCAGCCCCGACTTCCAGGCGTAGAGATACATCGACGACAGCTTGCCGATGGTCGGTGCGCTCAAGAACAGGTTCAACGACTGCGACTGATCGATGTACGGCGCCCGCGCCGCGGCCAGGTCGATCAATGCCCGCTGCGGCAGCTCCCACGCGGTCCGGAACAGCTCGCGCACCTCGGCGGGCAGCTCGGTGATCTGCTGCACCGAGCCCTCGGCCCGCTTGATCCGGTCGCGGACCGGCGCCGTCCACAGGCCGCGGGCCTTGAGCTCGCGTACCAGATAGGTGTTGACCTGGAGGAACTCGCCCGACATGGTCTCGCGCTTGAACAGATTGGAGACCTGCGGCTCGATGCACTCGTAGCAGCCGGCGATGGACGCGATCGTCGCCGTCGGCGCGATCGCCACGAGCAGCGAGTTGCGCAGCCCGCTCTCCTGGACGCGGGTCTTGAGCCGCGACCAGCGGCCTGTCTGCGCGGGCTCCGCTCCCCACAGGTAGGGGTGCAGGTCACCCTTGGCGGCACGGGTTTCCGGGTACGCCGGGTGCGCGCCGAACCGTTCCGCCAGGCCGGCGGAGGTCTCCAGGGCGGTCAGGAAGATCTCCTCCTGCACCCGGGTGGACAGCTCCTTCGCCTCGGCCGAGTCGAACGGCAGCCGCAGCATGAAGAACGCGTCCTGCAAGCCCATCAGCCCGAGCCCGACCGGCCGCCACCGCGGGTTCGACACCCCGGCCTGCTCGGCCGGGTAGTAGTTGATGTCGATGACCCGATCCAGGAACACCACCGCGGTACGGACCGTGGCGCGCAGCCGCTCCCAGTCCACCCCGCCGTCGGCGGTCACGTGCGCACCGAGGTTGATCGACCCGAGGTTGCAGACCGCCGTCTCGGCGTCGGAGTTGACCTCGAGGATCTCCGTACACAGGTTCGACAGGTGGATCGTGTTGCCCGGGGAACCGGTCTGATTGGACAACCGGTTCGACGGGTCCTTGAACGTCATCCAGCCGTTGCCGGTCTGCGCGAGCGTGCGCATCATGCGTCCGTACAGTTCCCGCGCCTTGACGGTCTTGACCGCCTTCTTCTCCGCCCGCCGGTAGGCCTCGTCGAACTCCTCGCCGAACAGGTCGGGCAGTTCGGGGGCATCGGTGGGGTCGATCAGCGACCACTCGGCGTCGGCCTCGACCCGGCGCATGAACTCGTCGGGGATCCAGTTGGCCAGGTTGAGGTTGTGGGTGCGGCGGGCGTCCTCGCCCGTGTTGTCGCGCAGCTCCAGGAACTCCTCGATGTCCGGATGCCATGGCTCGAGATAGACGCAGGCCGCACCCTTGCGCCGGCCACCCTGGTTGACCGCGGCCACGCCGGCGTCGAGCGTCTTCAGGAACGGGACGATGCCGTTGGACCTGCCGTTGGTGCCGCGGATCAGGGCACCCCGGCCGCGGACCCGAGACCAGGAGATGCCGATGCCGCCGGAGAACTTCGACAGCTTCGCCACCTGGTGGTACCGCTCGTAGATCGAGTCGAGCTCGTCGCGGGGCGAGTCGACCAGGAAGCACGACGACATCTGTGTATGCCGGGTACCGGAGTTGAACAGCGTCGGCGAACTCGGCAGGTAGGCCAGGCTGGACATCAGCCGGTAGAAGCCGATCGCCTCGCCGGGCGTCCCGGACAGCCCGCACGCCACCCGCAGCAGCCAGAACTGCGGCGTCTCCACCACCAGCCGCGACTGCGGATGCCGCAGCAGATAACGGTCGGCGACGGTCCGCAGGCCGAAATACTCGAACCGCAGATCCCCGTCGAGGTCGACCGCGTCGTCCAGCTCGCGGGCGTGGCGGGCCACGAACGCCGCGGTCTCGTCGCCGATCAGTCCCTGCGTGTGTGCGTGGCGGATCGACTGACTGAAGCTCTCGACGCCCTGCCCGCGGACCTCCTTGTCCACGAAGGCCGCCAGGAGCCGCGCCGCGAGCCTCGAATACTGCGGCTCCTCGCCGATGAGCTCCGCCGCCGTCTGGATCGACAACCTGTCCAGCTCCGCCGTGGTGGCGCCGTCGTACAGACCGCTGATGGTCCTCGTCGCCACCCGCAGCGGATCGACCTCGTCCAGGTCCTCAGCCCACCGCTCGACCGCTTTCACGATCCTGTCGACGTCGACCGGCGCCAGGTCGCCGTTGCGTTTGCGGACCCGCATCGTGTGCCGCCGCTGCTCCGGCAGCGCGGTCTTTCCCGGTGTGAGTGTCATGCCCTCTCCTCGCGAGCCCATGGCCGTCCGGACACGCGGGAGCAGACACCACCGCCCCGGCACCAAGTGCCCGAGGAGATCCGGCGTCGGCCGTCCCGCGCGGCCTTCGACCGCCGCACACCGTCCGGCGTGCGACGCGCTGGCAGGTCTTCGGACTCGCGGGCCTGACAGAAGTCGCCTACTGGCCGTCGCTTCCCAGGCCGAGGCCCAGTGCTGTATGACGGCGGTCGTTCCCACTCACCGCTGCGGGGCAGTCCCGGATTTGCACCGGGTTCCCTCTTGCCTCGGCCCCGTGACGACGCGGCCGAACCAGCTACGGGCCACACCATATCTGGGCGCAGGAGGAAAACCACAACCCCACATGGTGTGTTCCGGGTGTGTCACCGCTCTCCCGCCGCGGCCGGCGCCGGGATGACCGACAGGGCGAGCGTGGCGGGCAGGCCGGCGACGCCCGGGCCGCCCGCGCGCACCCAGTCGGCGATGTCGGTGACGATCGCGTCGTCGAGCACCAGGCCGAACCACACCGGCCGTGCACCCTGGCGCCGCGCGGTGCGCGCCGGCTGCACGACCATGACGTTCGACTGGGCGCAGACGTCCAGACACAGGCTCGTGCGGACCCGGTGTGCGGCGGGAAGCAGCTCTCGCAGCCGGTCGACCTGCGCCGCATGGTCCACCGCCGGATGCTTCACGCGGCTGCCGCAGCAGCAGTCGCGGCACACCGTCAGCGTGCACCCCGGCATGTCCTCGTCGGCCACCGTCGTCCCGTCCTCTCTCACGGCCACCACCGTAGCGGCGTCGGCGATCCGGGTGACGTCGGCGACGCCGGCGCCGTCCAGCTCGGGCGCGATGAGCCAGCCCGCCGAGGCGTTGGGCGGAGAAGCGGGCGGCGAAGTCGGCGCGGTCGACCACGATCGGGCCGGGCGACCACTTCGCGGCTGTAGGCGGCGAGGCTGGTCAGCAACGTCGTCGCGATCGGGGCGACGCCGGCCCGCGGCCAGAAGCACACTCCGCGCGGCGCGGGCACGCCGCAGCACCGGACTCGTCCGACGCATCCCCCAGGCCTGATCTCGGGAGAGTGGGTCAGGCTGGCGCTACCGGTGCAGCCAGACCGGGTTGCTGAGCAACAGCATGGTGGTCAGAGTGGTTGGCGTGGGCCGCGGCCGCTGCACCTCGACGCGGATATAACGGGCACTGCTCCCGCGCGTACGCCAAGTCAGCGTGGCCGCGCCGGAGGCGGGGACGAAGCCGGTCGCCACCTGGCCGGTCGCGGTGTGCAGGGAGACGACGGAGCTGGGCACCCCGCCGACCCGCGCCGTGACCTCGACGGTGTCGTCGCCGACCTCCAGCGACTGCCCGGGGCCGGCGACCCGTTCCCCGGCGGCCGCGGTCAGGTCCAGCGTGGCGGCGGACGCCCCGGCGAGGTACGAGCGCCCCGCCCGCAGCGCCGCCAGGATCGCCGACCGGGACAGCTCGGGCGCGTACACCACCGTCTGCGGATGCGCGACGGCGGCCGGGCTGTGCGCATCGCTGTTGCCGAACGCGGCCAACCGGCGACCGTCGCGCAGCAGTTTGTCCCAGATCCGTACGGAATTGACGTCATCGATCGTCCACGGCCCGTTCCACACCTCGAGGCCGTCGACGTGCTCATGACCGAACTCCCACGTCGAGCCGGGTCCCGGCGAGCTGGGATGCGCGGGCACGACGAGGCCGCCGTCCGCGCGTACGGACGCGGCGTAGCCGGCGAACAACCCGTCGCCGGGAGCGTACCGCCAGTCCACCCAGCGGTCGGCGGGCAGACCCAGGGCGAGCCAGTGGCCGTGCCGGGTGGTGACCTCCTCGCCGCCGATGATGAGCAGGTCGTCGCGGGCGTAGCGGCCCCAGGTCAGGTTCGCCGATCGGGTGTTGTGCTCGGTGGAGACGAAGAAGTCGAGACCGCGGGCGCGGGCGTCCGCGGCCGTCTGCTCCTGGGTGCCCGAGCCGTCGGAATGCACGGTGTGCAGGTGCATGTCCCCGCGATACCAGGCCGCTCCCCGGCCGGCGGCGCGCGTGGGCGCGGGCGCCGGCACGAACGCCGGCTCCTCCGGCCCGAATTCCAGCGTGACGTCGACCTGCCAGTCCATGCCGCGCGGGTTGGCGACGATCGGGCCGAGGGCGACCGCCCACCGGCCCGGGTCGATGCGGCCCGGCAGATAACCGGGGGTGGCGTCGGAGGCGGAGAGAGTGAAGGAGTCGCGGGCGCCGCCGGACCATCCCCGGAAGCCGTCCTCGGCACCGGGCCCCCAACCGGCCGGGCCGAAGATCCCGATGTCCAGCACGTTCTGGAGCAGACCGGGAACGAGAACATACGGTTCGTACGAGCGGCGCACCGAGATGCGGTTCACCCCGGCCGGCACCTCGAAGGGCACGTATTCCCACTGGTCGAACCCGGGCGGCGAGTGCCCCGTGAAGGTGGTGGTCACGGGCGGCGTGGCGGCCGGGCCGGCGGCCGCACTCCGGGCGGTCGCCATCGCGAGCAACCCGCCGGCGGCGAGGGCGCCACCGAGACGCAGCACCTCGCGGCGGGCGGCCGCGCGCCGTACCTGGCGTTCCGGAGCCATGCCGGCCATCCTCTCTGCCGCGCGGACAGACATTGATGACAATGGATGTTACCTATGGCTATTTATTTCTGCCATACGCCTCGCCGGCCAAGATGATCCGCATGAGGTATCAGCTCAACCTGGCGCTCGACCGTCCCGGCGCGGTGGCACTGCTGCTCTGCTGCGCCATCGCGGCTGGTGTGCTGTTCTGGCCGGTGTCGCGGCTGTTCCGCTGGCGACCGGGCTGGACGCTGTCGGCGATGCTGGCACTGGCACCGATTCTGGTCTTCACCGTGCCCCTGGAGGCCCCCGGCTGGCAGGACGGCGCGGTCTACCGGCTCGCCGAGTACGTACGCTCGTTCCTGCACACGGCGACCTTCCAGGCCGAGATGCAGGCATTCGCCTCGAGCGACGAGCGGCTGGCCAACCTGCTGCTGTTCATCCCGCTGGGGGTGGCGGGCGCCCTCGCCACCCGCCACGCGCTGTGGACCGCCGCGGCGGGAGCCGCCCTCTCGTTCGGCATCGAGGGCTGGCAGGCGGTCAGCGGCGTCCGGGTCGCCTCGGCGGCAGACTGGATCTACAACACCGGCGGAGTGTTCATCGGCGCGGCCCTCGGCCTGCTCGTTCTGGCTGCCCGACTCCTGACACGACCGGACGCCGTCACCCCCGTGTCACCCGCAACGCCGGCGTGGTCCCCCACGGGGGACAGGACCCGCGAGTTTCCCCGCCTGCACGACCTGCCCGCACATCAGGAGCCGACGCTCGACCTCTCCCGCCGCCCCGAGGAGATGACCACCGCGAGCCTCAGGCCCCTTTGGTGACGAGGCGCTCAGCTCTTCAGCGACGCGATGACCAACGACGGGATCCACACCAACGCGTACACCGTCGCCAGCGCCGCACCGGTCGCGCCCGCGTCGGCGCGGAAAGCGGCCAGGTATGCGGCGGCGAGCGCCAGCAGGGTCGCGCCGTTGAGCGCCCGGATCCGGCGGGCGCCGCGCACCGCCACGGGGCCGCGCCGCCGGTTGGTCTTGGGCGTGACGAACCAGGTCTGTGCCAGGTTCCGGAAGCCCTTGACGTTCGCGATGGCGTAGGTGTGGACCACGGACAGCGCGATCCAGCAGGCTGCCGGGATGTAGAGCAGACTTATCCAGTCGCGCTTCTTGACCACGCCCACGACCAGCGGCAGGACGCAGCTCAACAACGCCACCAGCGCGGTCGGGACCAGCGTGTAGGCCACCACGCGCAGCGGCCCGTCGAAGGTCGGCGTCGCCCCGCCGCGGCCGGCGCCCACCACGGCGGCGACCGCCACCAGCAAGCTCCACAGCACCGACGCCTCCACGCCCAGCGCGGCGGTGAAGTAGGCGTTCTGCCGCAGCAGGCTGAGCTTGGTCCACAGGTCCAGCTCCGATCGCAGGACCGGAAGAAAATATTCCTTACACGTACGGGCGGAGCCGATCGCCCACCGCTCCTGCTGCCGGCGGAACGCCTGGTAGTTGGGCGGCACCTCGCCCACGTTGGCCACCTCCTCCAGGTAGACCCCGCGGTAGCCGGCCAGGTAGAACCGGTTGGACAGGTCGATGTCCTCGGTGAGGTGCCCGGCCTGGAAGCCGCCGACGGCGTACAGCGCGCTCAGGTCGAACAGGGCGCAGCAGCCGGAGAAGAGGATCATCTGACCGAGCTGCTGGCGGCCCGCCAGGTCCACCAGGTAGCAGGCCTCCTCGTTGATGGCCAGGCAACGCTGGAAGTGGTCCCTGCGGCCGTAGTGGTACAGGCGTTTGGCCTGCACATACGCGGTGGCCGGGTCGGCCTCGATGACCTCCAGGCAGCGCTCGAGCGCGTCGGCCTGCGGGCGCCAGTCCGCGTCCAGCAGGTACATGTAGTCGAAGCCGCGTCCGCGCAGGTAGCCCTCGAGGGTCTTGAGGTTGCCCGCCTTGAAGCCGGCGTTGTGGAAGCGGTGGAACAGGACGAACCCGTCCGACTCCCACAGTTCGACGTCGGTGTCGTTGTATCGGGCGCCGGGCACCCGTACGCAATCCCGCTCGGTGGCCAACCGGCGCAGCAGCGCGACGGTCTCGGGGTCCTTCGAGTCGTCACCGACGACGATGGTCTTGTGCGGAAAGGTCAGCCGCTCGCACGCCGCCACGGTGTCGGCGATCACCTTGCGCTCGTTGAAGGAGACGATGACGACCGCGACCCGCGCATCGGTACGCAGCGGCACCGTTCGCGGCCGGCGACGCAGCAGCGCACCCGCGGCGTACGCGTAGTTGTACGCGGCGAAGAACGCGAAGTAGAGCGACAGCAGGACGGGCACCGGAAGCCACAACAGTTCGACGACCACGTGGCTCGACGCTAGTACCGCAATGTTTCACCTTTCGGCGGCTGCCGCCGCGTCCCGAGCGCCGAGCCCGGGACGCGGCGCTCGGGACGCGGCGGCGACTAGGTGGTCTGGTCGTCCACGGTCGCCGAGCCGGTGCTCCGCTTGATCGATTCGATGGTGTCCATTGCGGACGTCTTGCGGGTGTAGGCCTCGCTCGTGGCCACGACCTGACCGTTGTCCGCGACAAGATTGAAACGGACCTGTCCATTGCTGGTGTTCTTCAAGACGAACTTCACGTCGCTCACCTCCCGCGCCTGCTGTACCCGATCGCGCCTGGAACCGAACCTGGACAGCGCACAGTTGAATGACAAGCCATGAACTTTGCGTCCCTGCGGGGCCCGCTCCGCGCCGTCCGGGAGTATCCGCGCCGCGCGCCTTTGACCTTTGGCTATGTCTGTCTGCTCCTGGTCGGTTACCCCTGGGTCTACTACGGGCTGTCCGACGATCGGTCGACCACCCTGTTGGGCTACGTCAGCACCAACCTGGACAACCTGCGGGACCATCCGGTGACGGCGATGCTCGGCAGCGTGCTGTTCATCCAGACCACGCTCTCGGATGTCGCCTCCCTCGAGTTCGTGGGCAGCCTGATCACCGTCGGCCTGGGGATCTGCGGCTTCCTGGCCTGGGCGGAGCGCCGGTGGGGAAAGGCGCGCGCCGCGGCCGTGTTCCTCGGCGGGCACGTCGTCGCCACTCTGCTCACCGCCGTGGTCATCACCGTCGGACTGCGGAACGGCTGGTATCCGGAGGCAGTGCGACAGGCCTCGGACTACGGGATCAGCTACGGCGCCCAGACCGTGCTGGCGCTCGGCACGCTCGCCCTGCCCCGCTGGGGCCGCCTCCACTGGGCGGTCTTCGTGCTCGGCTGGGCGCTCGGCGGTGCCGAATGGGACGGATCGGTGCCGGACTTCGCCACCGTCGGCCATCTCATCGCGGCGGTCCTGGGCTTCGCACTGGCGGCCGTCCTGGCGTTCCGACGGTCGCGGGATCAGGTCGCCGCGACCCCGTCCGAGCAGGTTCATTGACGGAGTGCATAGCCGTTTCACGGGGCAGAGGGCGTAGCCGTTTCACGGGGCAGAGGGCGTAGCCGTTTCACGGGGCAGAGTGCGTAGCCGTTTCACGGGCGGAGGGCGTAGCCGGAGAACCAGGTGGGAAAGGCCCTGCGAAGGGTCGCCGGACCGGCGAGCCGGACGTCTTCCGCGCGCAAGAGTTGTCCCCACTGCCGCTCCCCGAGCCAGAAGCGGGTCAACGCCTCCAGGTCCGCATCGACGTGCAGGGCGACCGGATGCCCGCCGCTGTCCGTGCACAGCGTGACGTCGGGCCGTCGGGCGTGCAGGTAGTACGGCCCTTCCGGCCGTACCCGGAAGGTCAACTGAACCACCGTCAGCGCCGTCGGCAATCGGTCCGGATGCAGCCGGCGCCGCAGGTCCCACACCAGCATCTCGGGATCCAGGTGCTCCGGCTGCAGGCCGCGCCGGTCCCATTCGTACGCCCATGCGCCCAGCTCCCGCAGCACCGGCTCCAGCGCCCGCCCGGCCGGGGTCAGCGCGTACGCCGGACCGCCGGCCCCCGCCGTACGCAGAACGAGCCCGGCGCGCTCCAACTCCCGCAGCCGCTGCGTGAGCATCGTCCGGGAGATCCGCGGCAGCCCTCGCTGAAGCTCCGAGAACCGCCCGGCGCCGAGCAGCAACTCGCGCACCACCAGCAGCGTCCAGCGTTCCCCGAGCACCTCCAACGCCCGGGCGACGGCGCAGAACTGCCCATAACCGGCTCCCACGCCGCCGATGCTAGTACGGAATCCGTACTGGATCACCGCGCCGACGCGGTTAGCGTCGGCGGCATGACCACGACACCCGCCGCCCGCACGGGCGAGGAGTTCCTGAAGGCCATCATCGCCGGCGAGGTGCCACCGCCGCCGATCACGGCAACCCTGCGCTTCGGCCTCGTCGAGGTGGGCCCCGGCAGGGCGGTCTTCGAGGGCGACGCGGGCGAGTTCGTCCACAACCCCATGGGCACCGTACACGGCGGCTACCTGGCAACCCTGCTCGACTCGGCCCTCGGCAGCGCCGTCCTCAGCCGGCTGCCCGCGGGAAGCGGCTACACGACGGTGCAGCTCAACATCCACCTGGTCCGAGGCCTCACGGCCGGACGGCTGCGAGCGGAGGCACACGCCGTCCACGTCGGCCGCACCACCGCAACCGCCGAGGCCCGCGTGATCGGCGCAACGGACGGCAAGCTCTACGCCCACGCCACCACAACCTGCGCCATCCTCCCCGCCTGACCGGAGCGATACGACGCCGCCGTCACCTTTCGCAGGTGACGGCGGCGTCCAGCGACCTCTGCGGTGCGGGTTACTGCACTGGTGGCCTGTCGCGGTAGCTGCCGGTGTAGTAGGTGCCCACCTGCTCGCGATACTCCGGCGTGTCGAAGGTGTCCTTGTCGTACTCGGGCGAATCCTTGATCTGGTCCTTGGTGCGGTCGACGAACACCTTGCGGTCGGCGTGGTCGATCCGCTGCACCGTGCCGGCCGGCAGCAGAACCTTGCGGCCGAAGATCCAAGGCCCGGTGTCCACGACCAGGTAGGCGCTGCCCACGTCGTAGGTGGCCTCGTCGATCTTGCCGATGCTGCCGTCGGTGGCCTCGACATGGAAGCCGGTCAGGTCCGTCCCGGCCCGCTCGTCCGCGCTGCCGCTGTCGGCGTCGAAGGTGCGCTCACCGCCGCCCGGAAGGGTGGGGTCACGCCACGACCACGGCTCGAACACGAAGGGCTGCATCACAGACTCCTCAATCGTCGTCGATGAATGTCCCCGTCCTTGTCGTGTACCCCTGCCGGACGGGCCGAACCGCGACCGGACTTCGGATGGTGCACGCGCGGACCCGAAGGCGTGAATGAACGCATTAGTCACGTTAGCCGGGTTCGACGGCCGGGCAAGCACGCGGCTACGACGGCATGCAGACCAGGAGGAACGACATGAAGACCAACCACATCGCCGAGACGGTGCCGAGTTCGTACGCCACCTCCGGGGTTCCGGACGCCGATACCCCCAGCCGCCTCGGCGGCACCCTGTCGAGCCTCAAGAGCAGGTCGGTCTCCGGCGCTTCCCGCGTACGGGAGTCAGCGCCGCGGCGGGCCCGACAAGCGCAACAAGCCGTCCGCAGTCGTCCCGCGACGGCGGCGGCGACGGCCCTGGCCGCCGTTGCCGCCGTGGCCGCGGTCTTCATCGGCCGTCGCCGGGCGTCGAAGGCTCGCGTGGCGCGAAGCCGCCGGCTGGCCGGGTTCCTGCGCCGCTGACCCGGCGCCGAGCTCACTATGCAACCTGTTGCATAGGTGATTAGTTGTATATGCTGCCCCCGTCCCGCGAGCCCGAGGCGAGGAGGCAGACGACGTGAGCGCGTCCCCCGTACGGCCTGAGAGCCGGTATCCGACCCTGCTGAGCCCGCTGGATCTCGGTCACACGGTGCTGCGCAACCGCGTGGTGATGGGATCGATGCACACGAAGCTGGAGGACCGGGCTCGGGACCTGCCGAAGCTCGCCGCGTTCTTCGCCGAGCGCGCGCAGGGCGGGGTCGCCCTCATGGTCACCGGCGGGTTTGCGCCGACGTGGCGGGGTTGGCTGGCGCCGTTCGGCAGCGTGATGACGTCGCCCGGGCACGCGCGCGCCCACCGGGTGGTGACCGACGCCGTACACCGTCACGACGGGAAGATCCTCCTGCAGGTGCTGCACGCCGGGCGGTACTCGTACCACCCGTTCAGCACCGGCGCGTCGCGGCGCAAGTCGCCGATCACACCGTTCCGGCCGCGGGCCATGAGCACGCGGGAGGTCGACCGTACGGCGACCGCGTTCGCGCGGGCCGCGAGCCTGGCCCGGCAGGCGGGGTACGACGGCGTCGAGATCATGGGCTCGGAGGGGTACCTGATCAATCAGTTCCTCGCCGTCCGGACGAACGACCGCACCGACAAGTGGGGCGGAAGCGCAACCAAGCGGATGAACTTCCCCTGGGAGATCGTCCGGCGGACCCGGGACCTGGTCGGCGACGACTTCATCGTGCAGTACCGGATCAGTCTCCTGGACCTCGTCGACGACGCCCAGTCCTGGGAGGAGACCGTCGAGCTCGCGCGCGGGCTGCAGGAGCGTGGCGTGTCGATCCTCAACACCGGGATCGGGTGGCACGAGGCCCGGGTGCCGACCATCGTCACCTCGGTGCCGCCGGCCGCCTTCGCGTGGGTCACCGGCAAGCTGCGCCGCGAGGTGTCCGTACCGGTGATCGCCTCCAACCGCATCAACCGGCCCGAGATCGCCGAGCAGGTGCTCGCCGCCGGTGACGCCGACCTGATCTCGATGGCCCGGCCGCTGCTGGCCGACCCCGAGTTCGTGAACAAGGCGGCGGAGGGCCGGGACCGGGAGATCATCACCTGCATCGCCTGCAACCAGGCGTGCCTCGACCACACCTTCCGGAACAAGCGCGCCACCTGCATGCTCAACCCGCGGGCCGGGTACGAGACGGAGCTCGTGCTCGCACCGACCCGGACCACGAAGCGCATCGCGGTGGTCGGAGCCGGTCCCGCCGGCCTGGCGGCGGCGGTCGAGCTCGCCGGCCGCGGCCACCGCGTCGAACTCTTCGAGGCCTCGGACCGGATCGGCGGACAGTTCCGTCTGGCCGCGCGAATCCCCGGCAAGGAGGACTTCGCCCACACGCTCGCCTACTACGAGCACATGATCGAGGTCCGGGGCGTCACCCTCCATCTGGGCGTACGCGCCTCCGCGGCGGACCTGACCGGTTTCGACGAGGTGATCGTGGCGACCGGGGTGACTCCCCGGGTGCCGAGCATCCCCGGCACGACGCATCCGAAGGTCCTCACCTATCAGCAGGTGATCTCCGACCGGGCCGCCGTGGGCGACCGCGTCGCCGTCATCGGCGCCGGCGGGATCGGGTTCGACGTCGCGGAGTTCCTGCTGCACGAGCCGGGCGAGCCGGCTGAGGAGTGGATGCGACGCTGGGGCGTCACCGATCCGGCGTTGCAGCGAGGCGGCCTCACCACCAAGACGGTGGCGCCTCCCCGCCGCGAGGTCCACCTGCTGCAGCGCAAATCCACATCGCTGGGCAAGGGGCTCGGCAAGACCACCGGCTGGGTGCACCGCGCCACTCTGCAGGACTCCGGTGTGACCATGCTGCGAGGGGTGGAGTACGTCCGCATCGACGACGACGGCCTGCACATCACCGTGCCGCAAGACGCCCGCGATCCGAAGTCCCCGCGCGAGGCCCGGATCCTTGCCGTCGACACGGTCGTGATCTGCGCCGGCCAGGAGTCGGTCCGCGACCTCGTCGAGCCGCTCACCGGGCAGGGCGTGTCCGTCCACGTCATCGGCGGCGCCGACGTCGCCGCCGAGCTGGACGCAAAGCGCGCGATCAAGCAGGCGACCGAGCTCGCCGCCCGGCTCTGACCACACCTCGCCGCCGCCCGGCTCTGACCACACCTCGCCGCCGCCGTGCTCTGACCACGCCTCGCCGTCCGGCTCCGACCACGCCTCGCCGCACCCGCTCTGACCACGACTCGCCGTCCGGCTCTGACCACGAGGAGCGCATTCAATGACCAGCAAACAGCCGTCGACGAGGCTCGTGACGACCCGGGTCGAGGACGCGGTCGCGCACGTCCACCTCAACCGGCCGGACAAGCTCAACGCGCTCACCCTGGACATCCTCGACGAGCTGGTCCGTACGGCGCGGTGGCTGCGCCGCGACCGTACCCTGCGGGCGGTCGTCATCGCGGGTGAGGGCGAGTCGTTCTGTTCCGGCCTGGACTTTCCGACCGTGCTGCGCACTCCTCGCCGCATCGTCGGTGCCTTCGTGCCCGCGCCCTGGCGCGGGACCAACCTCTTCCAGGAAGCCTGCTGGGCATGGCGGCGGGTTCCCGTCCCGGTGATCGCCGCGGTGCACGGGCACTGCTACGGCGGTGGCGTGCAGATCGCGCTCGGCGCGGACTTCCGCTTCGCGACACCGGACTCCAGATGGTCGGTGCTCGAAGGCAAATGGGGCATCATCCCGGACATGACCGGGATGCGCAGCCTCTCCGAGGTCGTCGGCATCGACGTCGCCAAACGTCTCACCATGACCGCGGAGGAGATCTCCGGAGCCGACGCGGCCCGCATCGGCCTCGTCACCGAGGTGCACGACGATCCGGTCGCCGCCGCCACCGCCTTCGCGCGGCAGCTCGCCACCCGGTCCCCGGACGCCGTCGCCGCCGCCAAACGACTGCTCGACGGCGCCGTGACCAGCAGTGCCCGGCGGACCTTCGCCCGGGAGAGGCGGGAACAGCTCCGGCTGCTCCTCCTCAAGAACACCCGGATCGCCCAGCGCGCCGCCCGCAGCAAGACGTCACCCGACTACCGGCAGCGTGCGCGATGATCAGCGCCCGATTCACCACCTCGTAATCTGGAGGCCGTGTCGCTTCGCAACGCAGTCCTCGCCGCCCTCATCAACCGCGAGGCGTCCGGCTACGAGCTGGCCAAGCAGTTCCACGTCTCGGTCGCGAACTTCTGGACCGCCACCTCGCAGCAGCTCTACCGCGAGCTGGAGAAGATGGAGTCGGAGGGACTGCTCTCGGCGCGGGTCGTCGCCCAGCCGAAGCGCCCGGACAAGCGGCTCTACTCGCTGACCGACTCCGGACGCGACGCGCTCAACGAGTTCACGAAGCAGGAGCCACGGCCGACGACCGTACGCGATGAGCTGCTGGTGCAGGTCGAGGCGCTGGCGCACGCCGACGTGTCCAGCGTCCGCTCCTCGATCGAGTCCCGCATCGAGTGCAGTACCCGTCGTCTGGAGACCTACGAGGCACGCCTGGCGGAGATCCTCGGCGGCCGCGGCGACGAGGAGTTCCTGAAGACCGGCAACCGCATCGGCCCCTACCTGACCCTCCAGCGCGGGATCAGCTTCGAACGCGAGAACATCGCGTGGGGCCGCATGGCCCTTGGAGTTCTCGACCGCCGCTTCCACGACTGAAGCTCCGCGTTTCGTCGAGGATGAACTACGCAACCTTCATGGCGATAGATGCCGTTATCCGAAGTTATCGGCGTTAGTGAAGTTCGCTACAGAAGTCCGCTCTGCCGGGCAGTAACTTCCCGCCGCATGAAGACATCGATAACCCTCGCAACGACGTTGGCAGCCGTCATCGCCGCGGCACCGCCGGCCGCGGCAGCGTCCACCGAGGAGGCTCTGCGCCTCGACGTCACCAGCACTCTCGACGCGCCGGACCGCCGGCCGGGCGACGGCCGATGCGCCGACGAGGCCGGAGCGTGCACCCTGCGTGCCGCGGTCATGGAAGCGAACACGGCGCCGGGCTCGACCATCGTCATCCCCGCGGGCCGGTTCGCCCTATCGATCCCACCCCTGCTGGGCCGGGCATTCACCGACTACACCCTGGCCGACGCCGCGCACGGGAACCTCAAAATCTTCAAGCCCACCACCGTGACCGGCGCCGGCCAGGACCGCACCGTGATCGACGGCGCGGGCCTCGACCGCGTCTTCACGGTGCTGAACCCGGCCACGATCACCGACCTCACCATCACCGGCGGCGTCTCCGCTCCGGTCGCCTCCCTGTACAACTACTACGGCGGAGGAGGGCTGCTCAACGCCTCCGACCTGACGATGGAGCGGGTGCGCCTCACCGGCAACAGGGCCCGGTTCGGCGGGGCGGTGCAGAACATCCCGTTCACCTCCTTCACCCTGCGCGACAGCCTGGTCGACGACAACGAGGCGGGAGAAGCGGGCGGCCTGCGCTTCGACTGGAAAGGCCGGATCGAGCGTTCGACGATCACCCGCAACCGCGTGACCAACCCGTACGACCCCACCCGCCCCGGCGAACTCGCCGGCCTGGGCGGCGGAATCGACGTGCGAGGCACGGAGACAGTGGCCGTCGTGGACTCACGAGTGACCGACAACTACGCCGAGGACGGCGGAGGCGGCATCAACATCACCCTCGGCTACGTTCCCGGCCCCGAGAACCCCTTCGGACCCGGACGGGTCACCCTGCAGGGCAGCGTCATCACCGGCAACACCAGCAGCGACGGCCCGCAGAACTGCCGTGCCGTCTGGGCCCGCATCGTCGACCTCGGCGGCAACACCGATTCCGACGGCACCTGCCGTAGCTGATCATTCCCGGGTCGATGGCGGCCGGGTGAGCCCCCACTCGCCCGGCCGCTACAGACCTACAGCGACTTCGACACACACCTAGCCGGCGTTGCGGGCTGCTGAACGGCCGAGCTCGAGGAGAACCTCCCGGGTGATGGCCGGGTTCTGCTCCGTGACCGTGATCTTCGCCGCGCCGACCAGGACGGCCAGGCTGGTGACACCCGAATCGCTGATCGACGCCTCGTCACCGATGCCCGGCACCTTCTCCTTGACGTACCACTTGAACTGCTCCTTGGCCTCTTCCGCCGAGGCGTACCCCTCCACGCCGATGGTCAGGCCGCCGTAGTGGCTGTCCTTCGGCTTCTCGACGACCCAGATGCACCGGTCCGGTGTGTTCGTACGGACCGACACGACCAGTCCGGTCAGCTTCTTGATCTCCGCAATGGAGAGCAGGCTGCAGGCGGCGGGCGCTGTCGCCTCCGCCGCGCCGTCCTCGGTCGGTGTGCTCTGCCCCGCCGGGCTGTCCGCGGACGGCACGCTCACCGCCGCCGCGTCGGCCGGTGCCGCCGGTGCCGGCTCGTCCGTGCCTCCGCATCCGGTCAGGACAGAGGAGGCCATCGCCAGAGCGGTGACAGCGTGGAGCTTGCCGTACTTCACAGTCATGGCACGCGAAGCTAGTGCCGGGCGCCCCGGGACCGGGATAGGGCGAATGGCATATTCACCTGACGGGCATCCGGCGATCACCGGCCGTAGCGCCCTAGACGGGCGGCGCCGAAGGCGGGACCACCGGCGGAGAAGTCGTCGGAGACCACGGATGGGATTCATCGCTGAGACTTCGGGCGGTGCGAGCTCAGCCGATGCGCTCGGCCAGCGAGACGATGATCCCTTCCGGCCCCCGGACGTAGGCCATCCGCCAAGCGCCCTCGTACTCGCCGATGCCACCGACCAGTCCGTAGCCCTCGCTCGCCGCCCAGTCGACAGCGGCCTGTAAGTCGTTTACCTCGAAGGACACGTTGCGCAATCCCAGCTCGTTGGCCATGGCGGCCGGCGAGCCCGGCACGGAGTCGGGCCGCACAAAGCGCGCGAGCTCCAGGCGGGCGCCGTCGTCGGGCGACTTCAGCATGACGATCTCGGTGCGGGAGTCGGGAATGCCGCAGACCGTCTCCAAGAACTCGCCCTCGACGAATGCCCTGCCCTCGACCTCCAGGCCGAGCGCCACGAAGAAGGCGGTCACGACATCGAGATCTGTGACCGTGATGCCGACGTGGTCGAAGCGTCGTACGTATGACATGGACCGTGCTCCCGTCGTCGTATCGAACCTGTCTCTGCCACGGCAAGGCAGCGTTCACAGTACCTAGGCCAGCCGACGGAGGCCGGTCGTCGACGCGATCCTCGGGAGAGACGCTCGGTACTCATGCGACTTTGTGGCACGGGCAGTTCGTAAGGAGAGCGCGGCCGAGCGCGACCGCCGCGGTGCGGGTCAGACGGCCGACAGCGCTTCACATCCGGGACTTCAGGACGTCGAACTCACAGCCAGGCAAGGACGGGTCGAAGCCGTGCTCGACCAGCCAGCGGACCGCCAGCAGGCTTCGCAACGACCACCAGGCGCGGATCACGTCGAGGTCGACGTCGGCGCCGTAGCCGGCGATGACGTCGCCCAGGTGCTCCTCGTGCCCGAGGGTCAGGATGGCGAGGTCGTACAGGGCATCGCCCTGGGCCGCCTCGGACCAGTCGATCACACCGGTGATCTCGTCACCGTCGACGAAAACATGGGTGATCTGCAGGTCGCCGTGCGTGAACACCGGTTTCCACGGCCGGAGCGCGGCCTCGGCCACCTGGCGGTTGCGCGTGACCACGTCGGCGGGAAGGACGCCGTTCGCCGCGAGCCACTCGCATTCGCCGTCGAGGTCCGATGCGATCTCGTCGCTGCTCCGACCGGGCCATGGTGGCAGCGGCGCGTCGTGCAGCATCCGTGCGGCGGCACCCGCCGCGGACCACGCCGCCGGCGACGCGGTCGACGGCTCGCCGAGGCAGCCGAGCGCCGTTCCCGGGAGGGCGGCGAGGGCGAGCACAGGCGGTTTGCGCCACAGGACCTGCGGAGTCGGAATCGGCGCCATGGCCATCGCTTCGACCTCGACGTCGGTACGCGTCTGATCAGCGTCGATCTTCAGAAACACGTCACCGACTCGCAGTGTCGCACGCTCCTGGTGAGCGACGACGACCTCGACCTCTTCCACGTCGGCCATCCTCGCGGAGCTGACCAAGGACGTCACCGGGTTTATCGCGGGCGACTGCGCGGCAGACAGTCCTACCAGAACGTCGACCTCGACGAAGCCGCGCTCTACCTTCCTCAAAGGCCTCCGGCGCCGACATCATGGACATCCAAGAGACCCTCGCAGCGGGTCTTCGACGCGGGCGTGCCGGCAGGCTGGGTGACGATGGGCGAGGCCTACGGGCAGTCGAAATCATTGCCGGTCTGGCTGGAAGAACACGACCAGCCGCACGTGGTCGCGACGCGCTGCAACGATGACGTGGTCACCGCCAGCATGGGCTTCGCCCGCGTCGATGAACTGATCGCCGCGCAACCGCCAATGGGTGTTGCGGAAGGGGTCCCCCCGATCACACGGTTGCCCTGCGGAAGTAACCATGGTTACATCAGTCTGATCAGGAAGGGCGGTAAGTGGCGGCCAGTGATCCGGGAGCGGGGCGGTGGGTGCTGCTCGCGTATCGGATGCCCCGGGAACCGTCGAGTCCTCGTATCGCGGTGTGGCGCAAGCTGGAACGTCTCGGCGTGGCCCGGCTGGGTGACGGCCTGGTGGCGCTGCCTGCGGACGCGCGGACGCGTGAGCAGTTCGACCGGATCGCCGAGGAGATCGGCGAGGCGCACGGATCTGCCACGGTATGGCTGGCGGAGCCGGCCACGCTCGCGCAGGAGAGGGAGATCGCCGCAGCCATGCGTGAGGCCAGGGCCGCGGAGTATCGGGCGGTGATCGACGAGGCCACCACGACCTCGGCGGCCGGTTCGCCCGCCGAGCGTGCCCGCGTGGTACGCCGACTGCGCAACGAACTTCGCCGGATTGCGCGCAGGGACTTCTTCCCTCCGCGCGAGCGCGACGCCGCCCGGACCACAGTGCAGTCCTTGGCCGACGACAACGCGCCTTCCCAGATGGCCGAACAGGAGCAGTCGTGAAATGGGCGACCCGGGCCGGAGTCCACATCGACCGTGCCGCCTGCATCTGGCTGATCCGCCGCCACATCGACGCGGACGCCGTGTTCGTCTTCGTCGCCGATCCCTCCGCCGTGCCCGACCTGCCGCTCGACCGCCCGCCAGCCTGAGACATGCCCGCGCAACCCCACGGAGTCCATGGATGACTGCCACCGATCCCCAGCGGGACGCCGACGCGGCACCGGCTACAAGCGACGTGGTGCCGTTCCGCGACGCGGTCAAGGCCTGGTTCGCGATCTCGTTGCAGACCTTCGGCGGCCCGGCCGGGCAGATCGCCGTCATGCAACGCCACCTGGTCGACGAGCGCCGCTGGATCGGCCAACGCCGCTTCCTGCACGCCCTCAACTACTGCATGCTGCTGCCCGGTCCGGAGGCGCAGCAACTGGCGATCTACGTCGGGTGGCTGCTGAACGGCCTGCGCGGCGGCCTGGTCGCCGGCACCCTGTTCGTGCTACCCGGCGTCGTCGCCCTGCTCGCCCTGTCGGCCGTCTACGTCGGCTTCGGCGACACCAAGGTGGTCACCGCGCTGTTCGCCGGGCTCGCCCCCGCGGTGGTCGCGATCGTCGCCCAGGCGGTGTGGCGCGTTGCCGGGCGCGCGCTGAACAACCGTGTCCTCGTCGGCTTCGCGGTGCTGGCGTTCGTGGCGCTGGCCGTCTTCGGCGTGCCGTTCCCCATCGTGATCGCCGTCGCGGCCGTAGCCGGCTGGGCACTGCACCGCTGGCGGCCCGAGCTGGTCAGCACCGGTGGTGGCCACGGCACGGCCGCCGACGGCCCGCAGCCGCTGATCTCCGACGACGTGCTGCACCACGAGCAGCCCTCCGGACGCCGCGCGCTCATCATCCTCGGCGTCGGTCTGCTGGCCTGGTTCGTACCCGTCGCGCTCGTCGCCGTCACCACCGGCGCCGACAGCGTCTACACCCAGCAGGGACTGTTCTTCTCCGGCACCGCCGTGGTCACCTTCGGCGGCGCGTACGCGGTGCTGGCCTTCGTCGCGCAGCGCGCGGTCGAGCACTACGGCTGGCTGTCGGCCGGCGACATGGTCCGCGGGCTCGCCCTGGCCGAGACCACCCCCGGCCCGCTGATCATGGTGGTGCAGTTCGTCGCCTTCCTCGGCGCCTACCACCACCCGGGTCCGCTGGACCCCTGGACCGCCGGCATCGTCGCGTCGCTGCTCACCACCTGGGTCACCTTCGTACCCTGCTTCCTGTTCATCCTGCTCGGCGCGCCGTACGTCGAGCGGCTGCGCGGCAACCACGCCCTGTCGGCGGCCCTGACCGGCATCACGGCCGCCATCGTCGGCGTCATCGCCAACCTCGGCCTCTACTTCGCCGGACACACGCTCTTCCGCACCACCGGGACGGTCACCACCGGACCCCTGCACCTGCAAATACCCGAACTGGACACTGTCCGGCCCGTACCCGTGGTGATCGCGCTGATCGCAGCCGTACTCATCTTCAAGGTGAAATGGTCCGTGCTGCGCGTTCTGGGAATCTGTGCGGTGCTCGGGCTCATCGCGGGGCTCGCCGGTCTCCCCGGCGTCTGAACCGGCCTCAGAAGTGCGCTACCACCCCGGCGACGCGGCGTCCGCGGCGTGGCGCGGTGGGGGCAGCGGAAGGCGACGGGCGGCAGGGCGCGGCCCGCTAGTGCCAGTGACCGCCATGTTCGACCTGCCGTAGCCTGGCGCACGGCCGCGGACACGATCCGGTGGCCCGCGCTGACCACGGCGCCGCCGCGCAGGCGGTCGGCGAGCCGTAGGCGGTCGCGGCGACCGCACGGTGGTCCGACTAGCGAGAACAGCGTCCAGTACGTGTCCGCGGCGGTGACCGCGCTGGAATACCGAGATCGTGCTGGATCACCTTCAGCTCGACACCCGCCGCCCCCGCCGCTCGCCGCGATGCACATGCGTCGGCCGGAGAATCTCATAGACTGACAGACGGGGTAAAGTCGGATTCATCCGGCTTAACGCGACCTCGGCTCGAGGACTCACCGTCGGCCCGGGGGCAAGAGCCATACCGCTCTGCTGAGGAGAAGACGTGCCCACCACGGCCACCGTCCTGATCGGCGAATACGATGATGACGTCCGCGACGCGTTCGCTCGGCTGTTCCGCCGCGCCGGCTATCAGGTGCTCACCGCGTCGGATCCCCTTTCCGTCCTCGACACCGCCTCGCGGGAACAACCGGACATGGTGGTCTTGAATCTGCGCGACGACGACGGTCCCAACGCCTGCCGGGCTCTGCGTGCCGATGGCCGCACCCAGGCCACGCGAATCCTGATGCTCACCGCCGACCTCTATCCCGACGCTGACGCTGCGGCCGCCGCCGGCGCCGACGCCTACATGGCGAAACCGATGAACAACGATGACCTCCTGCACCAGGTCCGCCGCCTGCTCACCGTCGAAACGGGCCGGGGATGACGTGAGCGAAGACGCAACAGACCTATGTGGAATGCCTTCGCGTTGAGCGGACGGCACTGCCATGCCCGCCGGCAGGGTGATCGACCCTCAGCTCATATCCGAACCGCTGAACAGGCCACTACTGCGTCACCGAACTCCGCTTTTCCGCGGCGGGCGACGGTCGACTCGCGGTTCCGCGGCCGCCCGCCCGCACTCTTCCTGTCGCGGCAGAAGATGCCCACTCCCGGGCGGGAATTGCTCGCCAGGAGTGCCTCGCATCGCCCGCCCGGACGTCGATGACCCGGAGGCCCGGGGTCAGAGGGCGGCAGCGTCGCCCTGCCGCTTCAGGGGGAGCTGTTGCGGCGGGCCAGTGCTGCCACACCACCTTGCCGCCCTCGGTCGCCAGGCTGCCCCAGCGGCGCGACATCGCTTCGACGAGCATCCGCCCACGCGCCGTGTTCGGGTCGGTCGCCGACCCGTCGCCCACCGCGATCATGAGATAGCGGTCACCTCGGCAAGATCCACCACAATCGCGTCGGGCAGGCAGCTCGACCAGGCACTTCATCAAGGCCGCGCGGATCCGCGGCGCGGAAACGCCGGACAGATCTCCGATGCCCCGAAGGGGAAGGGACGTGCCGACCCGTTCCACGTCACAGCGAAACTCCGGCACGTCACCAGTGTCGCTCACCCGCATCTGTCGAGACCCACATCGGCAAGGCCGGTTTCGTCCGGGCAGCTCAGTAGCCATCTCGTGGCGCGGTGCGCCACGCCGCCCGCAGCATGCCGATGTCAAAGTCCTCGATGCGCCACGATCGTGCACGACTCCGGCGCCGTGGCTGGCGCGACGATCGGGACGGTTATCGCAGGCCCCGGCGGGTATGCCTCGGGATGATCAGCCGGATCGGCTCCGGCGACGACGGAAGGGAGACATCATGACGACCGAGCCCATCGACACGGACGTGCCGGGGCAGCCGCGCGACCGCGGCGAGCACGGCGGCGCCTCGCTACGCCCGAATGACGACGAACTGGAGCTACGGACCGAACGGGAGCGCGTCGAGGCGGGGCTGCAGCCGTACGCGTCGCAGGACGTCCCGCCGGCCACCGACGCGCCCGCGCCGTACGATCCCGACGCGGACGGCGTGTAGTACAGCCGGGTCGAACGAATAGCACGCCGAGGCTGCCCCAGCGCTACAACCGGACGCCGGGGTGCAGCCTCGGGGATAGGCGGGGCGATCGCCGGCGCCGCGGGGGTCAGGCAGGCGGGATGCGGTTTGCCTGCTGGTCGCTGGGTTCGGTACGGGCCAGCAGTTCCTCGAGCATGGCCTTGACCTCGTCGTCACCGTCGGCGCTTTCCGCGCTGTTGCGGTGGATCAGGTAGGCGGTCAGCGCGACGAAGCTGAACAGTTGCAGGAACTCGCTCTGCCAGTTTTCGAAGGTGGCGGACAGGAACTGTGGCCAGAACTGCGCCCACTCGAACGACTGGCCGTGCTCTGCGGCGTCGTTGCTGACCTCGGCGACCTGGGCGACGAACTGCCCCACCCAGGAGGCCAGGAAGAGGCCGACCAGCACGATGGTCAGCATGTGGTCGTGCAGCCAGCCGCGGCGCGCGCTGCGCGGCGGCAAGCGCCGACGCCAACTGTCGGTGTCCGACATTTCGGCTCCCCTCCATGCCCGCCCGTACGGTCAGGCGGTAACGGGTTGCCCGAAAACGATCCGGATCAATCCTGCACACGCGGTGCGAGTCGTGGCAGCGCAGGCTGCGGCCGGCCGGCTGCTGATCGACTCGTTCATGCTGCTGGACCTGAACGCCGCGCACCGGCGCGGTGCCGCACCGAGTGGCTCCGTCCCTCGGACCGCGTAACGCCACCGCCCGCTGGCCCATCACGCGGCTGTGCACCGCGGCGTCGGTGTCGGCGCGGCGCCACAGGCCGGGCAGCCAGGAGTAGCCCTGCAGCGCCAGCCCCACGGTGTCGTCGAGATACGAACGCCCCTGTTTCACCGTGGCGGCGCTATGCCCAACAGAACCCCCCGCGGGAGATGTACGCGACGGAGACGTTCCGGTATTGACCCCCATGTTCGCCCCGACGTCTTCGACGACACCGTGGCCCCTGCGGCGGCCCGCGCGGGTGCGCCGCCGAACGGCGTGCGGGTTCGGCGAACATCCCGAGACCGCCGCGCGGCGCACGCACTGGACCTGCCGGATGGCCCGGCGCCTTCCGGTGCCGCCCTCACCGGCAAGTCCCCAGCCTGCTCAGGACTTGCCACCCCGCGGGGTGCCCTCCTTACTTCGTTCCTTGTCCGTGTGGTGGTCGATCTGCTTCGAGGCACCCTGCGAGACACCCGCCTCACTGGCGCTCATGCCTTGCCGCTTGGCGTCTCGCGCCGCGGCTTGCAGTTCGTCCTGATTCGCATTCTTCGACATGACGCCTTCCCATCAGAGGCTCCGACGGCGGCAGCAGCCACCTCCGTGACGCCGCTGCGGATACCCGGCCGATCCCGCCCCTAACGCCCTCGCGCCTCCCGAAACTTGCATGTAAGGGCCGCTCGAAAGTGGGCACGCGCCCTAGCCCTGCGCATGACCCACCAATTCTGCCTGTATTCACCCGAAGCACCGTTTCTCCCACTTACATAGGGCTCGCTTACCCTGGCCCCATGCAGGGCGTCGAGTCCGGTCAATCACACATCCCTGGCCAGAACCCCGCTCTCGCCCAACGCGATCTTTGAGTCGGATGTCCTGTTCCATATTTGCTGAGTGGATTTGGCTGTAGCAAACGAGTTCCTCTACGGCGCGAACCAACCCACGGTGGCCCTATCCCCGAGGTACAAGAGCTCGGGAGGAGGCGATCATGAACGGCGGTGAACCTGCTGGAGTGCACCGCCGACGCGGCTGCACCGATCCGAGGGCAGGACGGCGACCGGGCGCCCGCTGCCCCTTGCGGTTGACCACGACGATGGCGATCACCGCGATTAGGGCGGCGGCGACGATGCCGAGGGTCACCTTCAGGTTGGTGCTCAGCCCGGTCGTGCGCAGTTGGCGCGCCAGTTCAGCCAGCGCCGCGGGACAACCCGGTGCCTCGCGCAAGCCAGCGGCACCCGCAGTCAGGTTGCTTTGATTGCTGTGCCGTCAGTTGTGTCCGGTACTCCGCTGAGCCAGGCGGAATGTCGACGGCTCAGCGGAGCACCTGGGGACATCCGTCGTGGGTCATCGGGTGGTCGACGCCGTCTCGGCCTGCACCGCGGTCGGCGTGGTGTTGCGCTTGAGGGTGATGGCGGCCAGAGCGGCGGCCGCTGCGGCGATACCGGCGGCGCCGAACAGTGCCGCGGAGTAGCCGTTGGTGAGGGCGGGCGGGTCGCCGAGCTGGTCGGCGCCGTGGGCGGCGGCGAGCGCCGTCATGGCTGCCAGGCCGAGGGCGGAGCCGACCTGATAGCTGGTGTTGACGATGCCGGAGGCGAGGCCGCCTTCCTCGGGACGGGCGCTGGACAGGGCGGTGCCCAGCGAGGGGATGAAGGCCAGGGCCATGCCGAGCGCGGCGACCAGGGAGGCGGGCAGTACGTCGATCAGGTAGCTGCCGGTCGGGCGGATCAGGGCGAGCCAGCCGAGGCCGGCGGCCAGCACGGCGAGGCCGGTGACGATCATCGTCTTGGGGCCGAACCGGGCGATCGTGCGGGGTGCGAGCGCGATCATGCCGATCATGATGAGGACGGTCATCGGCAGCAGCGCGGCGCCGCCGGGGAAGGCGCTGTAGCCGAGGACCTGCTGCAGGTAGAGGTTGAGGTAGAACCACATCGGGATCCAGGCCGCGCCGAGCAGCATCTGGGCGAGGTTGGCGGCGCCGAGGTTCGGGCTGCGGAAGATGCCCAGCCGTACCAGCGGTTCACGCCGGGTGGCCTGGACGGCGAGGAAGGTGATCAGCAGCACCGCGGCGCCGCCGAGCACGCCCCAGGTCTGCATGGATGCCCAGCCGACTTCCGGGGCACGGACGATGGCGTAGACGGCGGCCGCCAGACCCGCGGTTACGGTCAGCGCGCCGGCCACGTCCAGGCTGCCGCGGCGGGCGCCGCCGGCGGGCATCAGCGCCGGGGTGGCGATGAGTGCGAGCGCGGCGATGGGGATGTTGAGGTAGAACACCCACGGCCAGCTGACGTACTCGGTGATGACGCCGCCGAGGAACACTCCGGCGGTGCCGCCGGCGGGGGCGGCGGCGCCGTACAGGGCGAGGGCCTTGGTGAGTTCCTTGGGCTCGGCCCCGAACAGCATGATGAGCAGGGTCAGGGCGGACGGGGCGATGAGGGCGGCGCCGGCACCCTGCACGGCACGGGAGGCCAGCTCGACCTCGACGGTGCCGGCCAGGCCGGCGGCGGCTGAACCGGCCAGCAGCACTGCCCAGCCGGTGGCGAAGACGCGGCGGGCGCCGAACTGGTCGGAGAGTCGGCCGCCGAGTAGCAGCAGGCCGCCGAACGCGACGACGTAGGCGTTGAAGACCCAGGTCAGCTCGCCGGGTGTGAACCCGAGGTCTTCGCGCATACGGGGCAGGGCCACGCCGATGATCGAGGTGTCCATGATGACCATGAACTGGGCGAGTGCGATGAGCGCGAGGGCCCACCAGCGTAGGGAACTGCGGGACATGACCGTTCCTCCTTAATACCCCCGGGGGGTATATGCGTTGGCCGTCATTGTTACCCCCCGGGGGTATCCATCGTCAAGGCCTCGGCAGCATGCGACCAGTCGCTGCCGAGTGAAGCCGGGACCGGCGCCGTGCTCGGGCGGTTTCGCCACCGGCCCGAGTCCGAGCACGACCGATCCGCGGCGCGGACTGACATAGTCGCCGCTGCCTAGAGGGGCGGGCGTCGAGATCGTGCT
The DNA here is from genome assembly GCF_003751945.1 of Couchioplanes caeruleus. Classification (NCBI taxonomy): domain Bacteria; kingdom Bacillati; phylum Actinomycetota; class Actinomycetes; order Micromonosporales; family Micromonosporaceae; genus Couchioplanes; species Couchioplanes caeruleus. The sequence goes on from NZ_RJKL01000001.1 coordinate 4,106,421, forward strand.
CGAAGTCGACCACCTGAGTCAGGTGACGGCGCTGCATGATCACTGCCGGGATCGCGGAGTGGTGGTGGAAGCGCGGGTCGACCTTTCTGCACCGACGACCCGCACACGTCCGATACGCCTGGGCCGTGCGGGTCGCGACCGCCAATCGGACACTTGACCGACATCGGCTTTGCGGTGAGAACTTGAGCCGCCTGCGAGGTTCATGGCGAATCTGTTCAGCTTGAGCGCCCACCGCGATCGGCGCCCGGTACGCCATTTTCTGTGATCAGACCCACCCACCATGTTGACCGTCGTGTGACCAGGTGCATGCGTAACGTGCCGGTTTTCGTCATGGACAGGCTGCAACCGGACAGCCACCGATATGCCAAACACGAAGCGTGACGGACTGCGGCCCGGCAGTGGCTCGGGAAATCGGATAGGCAGGAGGGGCCGGTGAGCGACCGCCCACCGCTCGCACCGCCTGGATCACGCCGAGCCCTGCCCCGGTCTGGGGGTGCGACCACGAGGTATGCGAACAACCATGAAGGCATACGGGGGCAGGGACGGGGGACCCATTTCCGGTCCGCGCCCGGGTCGTCTGGCCCGGCGGACCTCGGGGTGAAGTCGCCACCCGGCGACCGGGCACACCTTCCCGCCCGAACCCGACAGCTAACCTCGCAGGCGTGCCGGAGGGAATCTTCTACCGTGCACGAACGCAGTTCGAGCCGGGGCCGCCGCATGTCCGCCGGCACCGGAACCGTCGCAATGTCCCTGGGTCTCTGCCTCTGCGCCGGCCAGCTCGTCGCACCGCCGGCAGCCTCCGCAGCCGCTGCCGCTCCCGTCACCACGACGGTCGCCGCGGCGCGGCCGGTTAAGCCGGCCGTCGCCGCCTCCTACGACAAGCGCACGATCAGCCGAGGTGCGAAGGTCCGCGTGACCACCACGCTGATCGACCCCAAGACCGGCAAGAAGCTGGTCGGCGGCTACGTCCTGCTCCAGGGCAAGTATGGCAACAAGTGGAAGACCTGGCAGCGCAAACGCAACACGTCCGGCGTCGTCGCGTTCCGCACCGGGCCCCACGTGACGAGGTGGTTCCGCACCACCTACGGCACGGCGGCTACCACGCCCGTCCAGATCACCGTCAGGACCGACGGCGCGAGGATCCTGGCTGAGGCCAGGAAGCACAAGGGCGCGCCCTACGTGTTCGGCGCAGCCGGCCCCAAGCGCTTCGACTGCTCGGGTTACACGCAGTACGTCTACAAGAAGGCAGTAGGAAAGAAGCTGCCGCACAAGGCGAACTTGCAGCAGAGGTACGGCAAGGCGGTCAGCAAGAGCAACAAGAAGGCCGGCGATCTGCTCGTCTTCCGCTCCGGGTCCTACGGCACCCACGTCGCCATCTATGCGGGCGGCGGCTACATGTGGGCCTCGCCGCGCGCCGGCAAGACCGTCAGCAAGCAGAAGGTCTACAGCAGCAACTACGTGGTACGCCGGATGATCTGACGCCCGCAGCACGGATGATCGAGCCCAGGTGGGGGCGCAACTCGTTGTGTTGCCCCCTCACCTGGACCCGTACGCCGCGTGGCGACCTACCTGGCCGACCGCGGGCGGGGATTCCGGGCGTAGGTGTGTAGCGGGAGCGAGCCGGTATCCGTCGCCGTCACGTCGGAGGAATCCGCCGAGGGGCAGGTGGCTGGGTAGCAGCAGGGTGTCGGTGTCGGCATACCGGTCGAGGACCGCGCGGCGGTTGGCGGCGGCCTGGACGGGGTCGATGCACAGTGCGGTGCTGATGTCAGGATGGCGCAACTGCAGGGGGTGGTGGATCAGGTCACCGGCCAGCAGGGCCCGTCGTCCCTGGCTGGCCACCTCGACCAGGACGTGTCCGGGTGTGTGCCCGGGTGCGGGTACGAGCCGGACCTCTCCGTCGAGGTCGTGGTCGGGTGGGCACGGCAGTAATTGCCCCGCGGCCTGGACGGGCAGCACGCTGTCGGCGACGGGGACCGAGGGCGTGGTCGCGGTGGCGTGGTCGAGTTCGGGTCGGGTGATCAGGTACTGGGCGTTCGGGAAGGTCGGGCGCAGGTGGCCGTCGGTCAGCGTGGTGTTCCAGCCGATGTGGTCGTGGTGCAGGTGGGTGTTGATGACCGTGTCCACGTCGGCTGGTGCGATGCCCGCACGCTCCAAAGCGGACAGCCAGCGGGAGTCCAGTCCTCGACGGGGGTGCGGGCGGGCCGGTTTCGGGCCGCCGAGGCAGGTGTCGACGAGGATCACCCGGTCGGCGCCGAGGATCGCGAATCCCTGTGAGGCCATGCGCAGGAAGGTGCCGGACGGGTCTGTGTAGGTGGGGCCGGCGGCCGACAGCAGTGCGGCGAGCAGGTCGGGTGCCAGATGCGGGTAGGTGGCCTTGGCAGGCAGCGCGGGCCCGACCGCCTCGACGAGGGGGATGATCCGGCGCCGCCCGACCTGGATCGGGACCGGTGACATGGTGGGTGTGGTGAGTTCAGCGCTCACTGGGCGGCCTCCTGTCAGACGGTATGTTCTTTAATGAACATCTGTCCAGGATCGTCGCCGGGCCGCCGTGGCCCGGCAAGAGGCAAAACCCGGGCCGCCGTCCATAACGAGACACCGGCAGCCCGATCGTTCAGAAACGGGAAGTGTCGATGGCCACAACACCGGACCGGCGGGTACGGCGTACCCGCGCCGCCCTGCGCGAGGCACTGCTCGACCTGATGGCCGAGCGCGGCTACGACGCGGTGACCGTGCAGGACATCATCGACCGCGCCGATGTCGGCCGATCCACGTTCTACAACCACTACACCGACAAGGACGACCTGCTCCGCGACAATTTCGCCGACCTCCGTACGATCGTCGCGCAGCCGGGCACCGCGACAACCAGCGCCGGGCATCGACTGCGTTTCAGCCTGCCCCTGCTGCGCCACGTCCAGCAGCAGCGCCGGCTGCTTCTGGCGCTGCTCGCCGGCGGCGGTCGCACACCCGTGCTGCGCCAGGTCGAACAGGTGCTCATCGACATCGTCCGTGACGAACTCACCGACAGGCGAAGCCCGGACACCGGGAGGATTCCCATCGACGCCCAGGCCCGGTACACCGTCGGCGCCTACCTGGCCCTCCTGCAATGGTGGCTGACCGACCAGCCGCAGATGGCCCCGGACGAGGCCGACCGAATCTTCCAGACCCTCGTAACACCAGGCCTGCGGGCCGGCACCCGCCTCGCCCCAACCACCGACGGCTCGGCCCGGCCGACGCGGTGACGGCAACGGATGCCGCCGGGACGGCGCCTAGCCTGGCGCGGGGCGACCTACCGGGCCGACGACCGGCGACGGCGCGCGAGGATCGCCGCTGCGCCGACGAGCGCTGCGACCATCGCGGCGGCGGCGATCCACCAGGCCGGTGACATGCCCGACGACTCGTCCGCGGCCGGTTCGGTCGCAGCGGCGGCCGCGGCGCTGGAGGGCGGCGCTACGGGCGAAGAGGGCGTGGTGGCCGCGGCTGGCGGCGAGGCCGATGCCACCGGCGGCGGTGTGGCGGTCGGTGCGGCGCCGGAACCGCCGGCGAGTTTCACCGTCGGCGCGGGATTCTCCGATTCGGCGCCGTCGGCGTTCGGCAACCCGATCCATCGGTCGGTGCGCCCGTCGCTGTAGGTCTGCAGCACTCTGAACGTGACCGACGCGTAGGTGGGCAGCTGCCGGATACGAATCTTATGTTCGGCGTTGGTGCCGACCGCCAGCGCCGGGCCTTCGACGGTGTAGCTGTCTTGCTGCTTGGTGAGTGCCCACTTCTTCGGCAAGCTGACCTGCGTGACGTCGTCCGGGGTGATCCCGACGGGCAGGAATATCTGGAGCTTGGTCACGCCTGCGGTGTCGGACTCGGCTTCGGCGTTGACCGTGGCGACGGCGTTCTTGGCTCCCGCGCGCGCCGGGTCGATGCTGATGCCGGTGTGCGCGAGCGCCGGACTCGCCGCCGGCAGGACAAGAACGGACCCGATCAGCGCCGCGGCGGCGTAGCCGCTCGCCCGACGCCGCATCTGCTGCACCATGCGGTCACTCCCGTGATCATAAGCCCTCGCCGGGATACCGGCTGCGGACTGCTCACGGGCACAGGCTACGACATTCATCGCGGTTCGACGGCTTGGGCCGGTCGCTGAACAGCGTGTTCGCGCCCGCGGTGAGGTCATACCGGTATCGGGTACCTTGCTGAGGATGGGCGAGGCGACACCGACCGGACCGCACGGGTACTCCGCGGACAAGCAGGCTCTGCTGGCGCGGTTGCGACGCGTCGAGGGGCAGATCCGCGGGCTGCAGCGCATGGTCGACGATGACACGTACTGCATAGACGTGCTCACGCAGATCTCCGCCGCGACCAAGGCGTTGCAGGCCGTCGCCGTCGGACTGCTCGAGGAGCACCTGCGGCACTGCGTGGTGCAGGCAGCGGCGGAGGGCAACGCCGACGCGAAGGTCAAGGAAGCGACCGCGGCGATCGCCCGGCTGGTCCGCTCCTGACACCGCCAGGTCCCGGCCGCCACCGGGGCCTGGCGGGTCCCGGCGGCGGCCCTGCGTCGACTCCTACAGGTGCTGCGCGGTGGTGAAACGGCGCAGCCGCAGGCTGTTGGCGACCACGAACACCGACGAGAACGCCATCGCCGCGCCGGCGATCATGGGGTTGAGCAATCCGGCGGCCGCCAAGGGCAGCGCGGCGACGTTGTAGGCGAAGGCCCAGAACAGGTTGCTCTTGATGATGCGCAGCGTGCGCCGCGACAGGCGGATCGCGTCGACGGCGGCCATCAGGTCTCCGCGAACCAGGGTCAGGTCGGAGGCTTCGATGGCCACGTCCGTGCCGGTGCCCATGGCCAGCCCGAGGTCGGCCTGAGCGAGCGCGGCGGCGTCGTTGACGCCGTCGCCGACCATCGCGACGACCTTGCCATCGGCTTGCAGGCGCTTGACGACGTCGACCTTGTCGGCCGGCAGGACCTCGGCGATCACCTCGTCGATACCGACCTCGGCGGCGACCGCCCGAGCGACCATGTCGTTGTCTCCGGTGAGCAGCACGGGCGTCAGCCCGAGGCGGCGCAGCGCGGCGACGGCGTCGCGGCTGGTCGGCTTGACGACGTCGGCGACCGCGAGGATGCCGCGCATGCCGCCGTCCCAGCCGACGGCGATCGCGGTGCGCCCGGCCGCCTGCGCGTCGGCCTGCGCGCGCTCCAGCTCGGCCGGGACGGCGAAGTTCTCCCGCCGCAGCAACTGCAGACGGCCGACGACCATGGTACGACCGTCGACCGTGCCGCGCACGCCGAGCCCTTCGGTGTTGGCGAAGCCGGACACCGGCGGCAGGTCGCCGATCGTGTCGGCGGCGGCGCGGGCCACGGCCTGCGCGATCGGGTGCTCCGAGGCGGCCTCGACCGCACCGGCCAGCCGCAGCAGCTCATCGAGATCCTGACCGTCGGCGGGCAGCGTGTCGATCAAGGTCATCTGTCCGGTGGTGACGGTGCCGGTCTTGTCGAGCACGACGGTGTCGACCGTGCGGGTCGACTCGAGCACCTCCGGGCCCTTGATGAGCACACCGAGCTGGGCGCCGCGGCCGGTGCCGACCAGCAGCGCGGTCGGGGTGGCCAGACCCAGCGCGCACGGGCAAGCGATGATCAGCACGGCGACCGCGGCGGTGAACGCCGCCGTCCAGCCGGCGTCGGCGCCGACCCACCAGCCGAGCGTGGCCACGGCCAGGGCGATGACGATCGGCACGAACACCCCGGAGATCCGGTCGGCGAGGCGCTGCACGGCGGCTTTGCCGGTCTGCGCCTGTTCCACCAGCGTGGCCATCTGCGCGAGCTGGGTGTCGGCGCCGACGCGGGTGGCCCGCACGACCAGCCGCCCGCCAGCGTTGACGGTCGCCCCGACCACGGTGTCGCCGGCACCGACCTCGACGGGCACGGATTCGCCGGTGAGCATGCTCGCGTCGATCGCCGACGCGCCGTCCTCGATGATCCCGTCGGTGGCGATCTTCTCCCCCGGGCGCACCATGAACCGGTCCCCCACGGCGAGTTCGGCGACGGGGATGCGTCGTTCCGTGCCGTCCCGGAGCACGGCGACGTCTTTGGCGCCCATTTCCAGCAGCTCGCGCAGCGCCGCGCCGGCGCGGCGCTTGGACCGCCCTTCGAAGTAGCGGCCGGCGAGGATGAAGGTGGTCACCCCGGCCGCGGCCTCGAGATAGATGGCGCCGGCGCCGTCGGTACGGCCGATGTCGAGGCTGAACGGGTGGGTCATGCCGGGAGTGCCGGCGGTGCCGACGAACAGCGCCCACAGCGACCAGCCGAACGCGGCGAGGGTGCCCATGGAGATCAAGGTGTCCATGGTGGCGGCGCCGTGACGCAGGTTCGTGAGCGCGGCCCGGTGGAAGGGCAGGCCGCCGTAGACCACCACCGGTGCGGCCAAGGTCAGTGACAGCCACTGCCAGTGGGTGAACTGCCAGGCCGGCACCATCGCCAACAGCACCACAGGCACGCTGAGCACGATCGAGGTCCACAGCCGAGTCCGCAAGCTGTGCAGCTCGTCCACCGGCTGCGCCTGCCCGGCCGGGTCCTCCGCCGATTTTGGCTTCGGAGGCAGCGCGGCGGTGTAGCCGGTCTTCTCCACCGTGGCGATCAGATCGTCCGGGGTCACCGCGCCCGCGTAGGTGACGCTGGCTTTTTCGGTGGCGTAGTTGACGGTGGCGGTGACCCCGTCCAGGCGGTTGAGCTTCTTCTCGATCCGAGAGGCGCAGGAGGCGCAGGTCATGCCGCCGATCGACAGTTCAATCTGGTTCGGTGCCGTTGGCAACGGCTTGGCCGCAGGTGCCATGACTGCTCTCCTTACCCGTGGGTGTGTTCGCCGTGCCGGCCCGGCGCGCTCGACGCCTCAGCCGGCGGCGGTGGCACCGAGGGGGCCGGGCCTGCGGTGGCGGTGAACTCGGCGGTGTGCACCCGGCCGTCGTGCTGGAAGTCCAGGTACAACCGGTAGGTGCCTGCGCTGGGCACTTCGGCGAAGAAGCGGATCTGCGGTCCGGCCGCGGTGCGGCCGTCACCGGGTGCGCCGTCCGGGTGCACGTGCAGGTAGGCCAGGTCACCGCCGCGCAGGGCCACCAGATGACCGTAGGCGCCGAGGTACGGCTGCAGGTCGGTGACCGATGCCCCGTCTCGGGCGATGCTCAGGGTGAGCTCCGACGATGCGCCCGGGCTCAGGTCGCCGTCGAGGGTGACGGTGTAGCCGTCGACGCTCGCCGTGCGCGAGGCCGCGGGCAGGGTCCTGGGCTGATAGTTCCCGGGCGCGGGCACGTCCACGCCGAGTGTCAGCGCCTCGGCGCGGCCGGCGGGCTGGAAGTCGGCGAACACGCGATACTGCCCGGCGGCGGCGACCTTCAGCGGGATCGACCAGGTGCCGTCACCGTCCAGGCTCGGGTGCACGTGCTGGAACCCGGACAGGTCGCGGCGCACCACGATCAGGTGCAGGTCCTTGTCGTGGCTACGGGTGTAACTGGTGACCGGGGCGCCGTCGGGGCCGATGATCTGGAACCGGAACGGTTGCGCACCACCGGTGGCCAGGGCGGCGGTCACCGGGTTCAGGCGGTAGCCGTCCTGGGTGACTTGCAGACCGCCCGGCAGGTGCGTACCGCCCCCTTCCGGGGGCACGGCTGCAGCGTCGTGCTGCCCGGCGGAACCGCTATGCGCGGCGGGAACGGCCGGGGGTTCGCCGGTGACGTGGCCGAGCCCGAGGGCGGTCGCGAACACGGCCGCCAGCCCGAGCGCGTAACCACCGATCTTGACAGGGGTGCGCATGACTACCTCGCTAGTTCGTATCCGGCCTCGTCGACGGCCGCGGCCACGGCCGCATCGTCGACGGGCTGCTCGCTGATGACGGTGACCGATCCGCCGGCCAGGTCGACGTGGACGTCGGTGACGCCGGGGATCTGCGTGATCTCGGAGCTGACCGAGTTGACGCAGTGCGAGCAGGTCATGCCGGTCACGGTGTAGGTCTTCGTCGTTGCCATGGCGGTCTCCTGTCGATAGAGCGAGCGGTGAACTGCCACCACTATACCCATACCCCCTAGGGGTATCAAGGAGAGGAATGGTCGGCACGCCGACGAGCAGTTACCGCCCCCTTGGCGGCAGCAGTGAAACCCTGTCCCCGCCGTCCAGGCGTATGTCCGCGACGCAACCTTCCGACACGGCAAACGGCCGGGCACCTTCGGCGAAGGCGCCCGGCCGGGGTGTCATTACCGCTGGCCGAGGATGCCCTTCATCGTGGTGATCTCAGCCTGCTGATCGGTGATGATCTTCTCGGCCAGCGTCTTGGCCTCCGGACTGGAGCCCTGCGCCGTCTCCTGCTTGGCCATCTCGATGGCACCCTCATGGTGGGCGATCATCATGGTGAGGAACTGCTTGTCGAACGCCGCCCCCTTGGCGTCCATCAGCTTGTCCATGTCAGCGTCGCTCATCATGCCGGGCATCGACTCGTGGCCCGTGCCGTGCGCGTCCGAGCTCATGCCGGGCATGGCGGCCGGCTTGCCCCACGCGGTCAGCCACTGGTTCATCGTGTCGATCTCCGGCTGCTGCGCGGCCTTGACCTTGGCGGCGAGTTCCTTCACCTTGGCGTCGGAGGCCCGGCCGTCGGCCATCGCCGCCATCTCGATCGCCTGCTGGTGGTGCGGGATCATCGATTGGCCGAACGTCACGTCGGCGTCGTTGAACGTCGCGCTCGCCGAGGGTGCGCTCGCGGCTGGCGCGGCGCTCGTGGCCGTCATGCCGCCGTGGTCCATTCCGGTGCCGGACGATGAGCTGTCGCCTCCGCAGGCGGAGAGCACCAGGGTGGCCGTGACGGCAGCACCGGCGAGCAGACCGCGGCGCAGCACGGCGGTGGGCAGAGCAGTAGATCGCATCATTGCGGGTCGAACCTTTCGAAGAATGTCGAGGTCGGTGTGCGCGCGAACGCCCTGGCAACGGCGGGTGCCGATGCGGGGCAGGCAGTTCTATATGCGCAGTACCGCCAGCGACGCGACCCGTAATCCCTGCCCGCGCCACGGTGGCGCGCGGGATGCCCTCGACGAGGTGACGACGCGCGAGGGGCCGCGGGCCCGACTCTTCGGCCGGGCCAGTAACAGCGCGGCAAAAAGGCCCGCGATCGCCAGGCCGCCCAGGATCGCCAGGCAGATGCTCCAGCCGGCCATGGCGCCGTGCTGGCCGCCGCAGTGGCCGTCCGGGCAGGGCCCTGCAACGGCTTTCTCGTGTACGCCGACGAACGACTCACCTGTCGCTGAATGCCCGGCACTCGACTCGACGACCGAGTGGTCGTGGGAATCCATGGGCATGCTGGCGTGACCGAGCGTGTGCATCGTGGCCAGCCCGAACAGGGTGCAGAGCAGGACCGCCCACCGGACGGCATGTCCGAGAGATGCCGATTCTGCCGTCGTCACGCCGTCCACGCTAGCGCGGCCGACCCGGCGCTGCCCTGGCAGGAGGCGCGGCGATCACGCTCGCAGGCCGTCATAGGTGACCGCGACCAGCCGCGCCACAGCCGCGTCGCTGAGCCCGGCGGCGGCGCCGAGCGCATGCAGGCAGTAGGCGGCGAGTTCGTCGGGTGCGATGTCGCTGCGCACGTCACCGGCCGCGGCGGCGTCGCGGATGAGGCTCGTGACGAAGTCCCGCAGGTGCTGGTGGGCGTGTGCGACGTGCGCGCCGCGGTGCAGCCCGGCAGCGAGCTCACCGGCCGGTTGCCGGTGGCGGATCCCCGCATAGGTCTGCAGGACGGCCCGCAGCCGCCCGGCCGGGTCGGCGCCGCCGTCGCCGGCCTGGGTCAGCGAGTGCAGGTGGCGGTGCACCTGCCGTTCGTGCCAGGCGAGCAGGACCGCGTCGACGTCGGGGAAGTACTTGTACAGCGTCGCCCGGCCGATGCCGGTGGTCTGCGCGATCTGCGACATCGTGACCGACGCCAGGCCGCGTTCGGCGACCAGCGCCTCGGCGGCGTCGAGCGTCGCGTCGCGCACCGTCTGGCGGTGCGCCGCGATGGTGTCGTTCCACAGCCGGGGCACCGACCGAGTGTAGAACGGAATGCCACTATCGCGACATGGCGTCTTGACGTAGACATGTTGTCTCGATAAGTCTGGTCAGAGTAGTGACCCGCGCCGTCCTCGGGAGAGTCATGAGCAGTCCACCAGGTCGGCGCGCCGACAACAGCGACCCCTCGAACCGAACGCCGCGGTGGGTGAAGGTCTTCGCCATCGTGCTGGCCGTGCTGATCCTGGCGGCCGTGCTGCACAAGCTGCTGGGGCCCGGCGACCACTCCATGGGCGGCCCTCTGCCCTCGACGGGTCCGACCATCGGTACCGGCACGCGGTGATGAGGCTGTCTCCGGGTGTTCGCCGCGCCGCCCTGACGGCTCATGTCTCGTCGTCGGTGGGCTGGTTCGGCGCGGTCGCGGTGTTCCTGGTGTTGGCCGTCGCCGGCCTGCGCAGCCGCGATGACCACACTGTGCGCGCCGCGTACGTGGCCATGGATCTGTCGGCGCGGTACGCGATCGTGCCGCTGGCGTTCGCGTCGATCCTCACTGGTCTGCTGTCGTCGCTGGGTACGCAGTGGGGTCTGCTGCGCCACTATTGGGTGCTCATCAAGTTCCTGCTTGTTGTCGTCGCCACGGTCATCCTGCTGCTGCAGTTGACGCCGATCGGCCACCTGGCCGCGACGGTCACCAGGACGGGGCTGAGCAGCGGTCAGTTCAGTGAGGCCCGGCTGTCGCCGATCGTGCACGCGATCGGCGGCCTGGCCGTGCTGCTCACCGCTACGGTGTTGGCCGTGTTCAAGCCTCGCGGAATGACCGGCTACGGACGCCGTCGTCAAGAGCGGACCAGCGGCATCGATTGACGTAGCCGGGGCGTGGATGGCCACCGCGATGCCGCCCCGGGGTGGTGTGTCAGGTACCGGGGCGACGACCGAAGGTGTGCACGACGGCACCCGACTGAAGGGCATCCCACATCGCGACCGCGTCGGAGTGCAGCAGATTGACGCAGCCGTGAGAACCCCGTGTGCCGTCGTGGATATAGGTGGTGGTCTCGTGAAAACCGATGCCGCCGATGAACCGCTGCCAATACGGCAGCCACACCTCATAAGGATCGGACCACTCGCGAAGCTCACGCTTGTTGATCCGGTACGTCCCGGCGGGCGTGGCGTGCCCCCGGAAGCCTGTGCGCACGATGGTCGGCCCGACGATGATCTCACCGTCGCGGACTACCCAGGCGGTTTGCCGGGTGAGGTCGACACAGGCGCTGACACCGGCCCTCGCATCACACTGCTGCTGCGCTTCGGTCGTCAAGCTGTCAGAGATTCGGCGCGCGACGTCCTCCGTTGTTGCGTCGGCCTGCCCTGCGGCCGGCTCGATGCCGAACCGCTGCTGAAAACGGCGAATCACGGCGCAGTCACCCTGAGACTGCCGGCCGTCGACGACAACCGAGGAGTAAGCAGGCACCGTGGCCAGCGCCGTCTCGACGGCGCGTTGCCGGACCGTCGCGGCGCACGACGTCACCGGCGACCCAGTAACAAGAGGAGCCGCCGGCAGTTGTGTCGCAGCGTTCTTCACTGGCGCGTTCGGCCCCTGTACGACGACGAAAGAGCGCACCTTCGAACTGGGCGCAACGGTAACCTCCGCCGCGGCAGGCACGGAAGGAACACCGGTCACGGCGGCCGCCACCACGGCGGGCACATCGAAGGCATGGCCGCCGACCGCCACACCGGCGGCCACGGCCACACCGGCGAGGACATTGACGACACGCGACAGGGACATACACGCGCCTCCCCGTGTTCGATGCGGACCATCCGGCAGTCGTTCGCCTTACCATCGGTTGCTCGCACGGCGGATTCAGCACTTCGCGTGCTGAACCGACGGCGTGCGGTCACCCCGGACGACCTGATCAACACGGTGAAGAGCAATCCATGCGGCGGCAGCCGGCCCCCTCATGGAGGCACGGCCGCCGCCCGCCGGGTGCAGGTCAGTGGTGGTACTGGTGCACCACTGCGTGACCCTTGCCGCGTGAGATCAGCCACCGGTTGATCGGGACCGTGAGCACGAACGCCACGGCCAGCGCGAACGCCAGCGAGGCCCAGAACACCCTGCTCGCGAGGCCGGCCTCCATGGCCCCAGGAACGACGAGCATGACGGCGTTGTCCAAGATCTCCATGACGGCGATGGAGATGCTGTCCGCTGCCAAAGCAACCTTCAGCGCGGTGCGCACGTCGACGCCGGCGCGCAGCACGCCGCGCATGGTCAGGGCGTAGCCGAACACGAACGCCAGCACGACCGCCAGGGCCACCGTCGGCCAAGCGGACCAGCCCAGCGCGGTACCGATGACCATGCCGAGCACCTCCCCGATGGCGCAGCCGGTCAAGCAGTGCAGGGTCGCCTGCGCCGCCATCCGCCACGACGTGCCCGTCGGCGCAGGACCCGAGTGATGAGCATGACCGGCGTGCGGAGCTGCGAGGCCAGCGTGCTGCTGCGGGTGGCCGGAGTGATCAATGAAGTGGTTCATGACCGACCTCCTTCGACAAACTCACAATACCCCCTGGGGGTATCTCGGAGAAGACGTGACCGCCATCTTCTTGCCCTCATGCCGCGTAGCAGGGCCAAGCGTTGACGGCTGCGCTGGCCGCGCAGATCGTTCGGGACAAGGCCGGGACGGTGGCGGTCTACGCCGATACCAGCAGGAACAACGCCGCCGCGCCACCGCCGACGGCCGGGTATGGCGGCCCCACGGCTACGTGTTCACCAACCCTGACGGCAACCCGTATCACCCGAACGTCTTCACCAGCCGGTTCCAGGACCTGATCGCCGCCGGGTTACCACCCGTGCGGCTGCACGACCTGCGTCACGGCGCGGCCAGTCTCGCCAACACAAAGCCGCCGCGGCCACCGCCCGCCTCGTACTTGCCACCGCCCGCGCAGCCCGCAAGAAAATGATCGGCCGCCACTGGCGCCGACACACCTACGCGGCAATCCACAGCCGCCCACTCGCCCCGGCCCTGCGGAACCGCAGGCCACATCCACTCGGCGCCACGGAAAGAAGCACCGCAAACAGCGGCGCCGCGCGACACCCAGCGAGCACCCAGCGAGCACCCAGCATCCACGGCCGACAGACGAGGCCGCTAGACATGCAGGTCAGAAGGTGGGCCGCCGGGGACTCGAACCCCGAACCCAAGGATTAAAAGTCCATAGGTGAATGCCATTCTCGATGCGGCCAGAAAAGCGGACTATATTCTCGCACGGTCCGGCAGAGTCCGGCTACGTCCAGGTACGTCCGAGTGAATGAGAACAGCCATTCCATGCGGAAATCCGGTGGGATCCGGCCGCGTCCGGTGGGGGTACGAAACATCCGAGCGACCACGGAGCGACCAGCCCGCTCCTCGCCGTCGGTCCACCCGGCTCTGTGCGCGATCTGCGGCAAGGCGGAGACCGCACAGGGACGCCGAGGCGTGCTGCCGGCCGGGTGCGACAGGTCCGCGACCGTGCGGGCATCTGATGGTGCGGTGGTACTGTGGGTCGATCACTCCTATCGGGTGAAGGTCGCTGTCGAACTCTTGTGCACTCGAACTCGCGGGCCGCATCGTTGATCTCGGCCATCACGCTGGCCTGACTCCGAGCCGATCATCATAGGCGCCCACGCCGCCGACGATTGTGCGACCGAGGACAAGTCGTCGACGACGCTGCGTATGCATTCCACCGTGACTCGCGGAGGGGCGTGGGAACTCCGTTGGAGGACATCACGATGGCCAGCAAACCCAGCTCTAGCGACCGCGCCCGACGCCGCGCGATCCGCGCTCGCATTTGTTGACCGGACTAGGGCGCGTCTCGAAGTGCGTGTAGCCACTCGTTGATGGCGGTGATGTGCAGGGTGGCTTCGTAGCGGACGGCGAGTTTGTCGAACCTGGTGGCCACGGCTCGGTGTCGTTTGAGGCGGTTGATGCCGCACTCGACGGCGTGGCGTTGCCGGTAGAGCTGGGGGTTGAAGGCGGGTGGGCGTCCGCCGCGGAAGCCTTTCGCCAGGCGGTGGGCATCCTGGTCGGTCTTGCTCGGAATGCACGCTCTGATTCCCCGTCGGCGCAGGTAGCCGCGGTTCGCGCGAGAGGTGTAGGCCCGATCTGCCAGGACCAGATCGGGCCGCACTCATGGACGGCCGGGCCCGCAGCGGGGCACCCGAATTTCGGCCAGCACCGCGGCAAACTGTGGGCTGTCACCCCGGTGGCCCGCGGTCAGCAGCATCGACAACGGCTTACCGCCCTGCTCGCAGGCGAGATGCAGCTTTGTGGTCCAGCCGCCTCGCGAGCGCCCCAGAGCATGATCGGCCGGCTCGGGTCTGACACCGCCGGCGGGCTCGCGCTGAACGCCTCTACGGGCTGGCGAAGCTGTTCACCCCGTTCCGCTCGGCCGGTGGGCACCGCCGCTACTCGCGCTACCAGCTGCGCCTCGCCGCCAGGGCCCGGGAGATGGTCGGCCACGGCACCGCCCTGGAAGCCGCCTGCCGCATCATCATCCTCGAAGACCAACTCGAAGAAGCCCTTCGGCTCCACCAGAGCCACCAACGCCAACAGCAAGCCGACGCAGCCTGAAACCCCGACGCCTCACGGTCCTTCTCCACCATGAGAGGGACCGTTTGTCGTCCTCCGATCCCACCAACCTGCCCGCGACACCTACCGGCCCCGATGCGCTCACCGTGCGGCCGGACGTCAGAAGCTCGATCCACGGCCTTCAGCCGCGCACCGGCCGGATACAGCTACGCCAATGACTTCGCACGACGAGATGTCCACCCGGCAACGGACCGCCGCCACAATGCACGGCACCGCAGAGCAGCTCGACGTAGCCGAAGCCATTCTCCACCGCAGCGTCGAAGAGTCACCGGACCCCGCCACCACCACCCGGCTACATTCCCTCGGCGATCAGGTCACCACCCCAGGCAAAGGCCATCGACCGGCGCGCTGACCGGCTTACCGCTTCAGGCGCCGAGCACGGCGACATCAGATGAACCGGTCGCGGGCACCGAAGCAACGGCCCGCGCTGCTCGCCGACATCGACGCCGGAAACTGGCCACGAAATACGCCCGGCTGTCAGGCGACGTACCCGGCAGCTCAGGCGCTCCAGGCAGCTGATGTACCGAGGCCGGGCTCACGCAGTATCCGGGCCGGCCAGGCAGCCTGGCCCTGACCCACGCGCGGGACAACAGCTACGAAGCCGTACGGGTACTGAGCGCTCCGGCGCTGATTGGTGTGCTGGCGCGGTGGGGGTCGGCGCCGGCAGTGGTGTGTCGGGTGTCGCCGTGGCCGCCGTGCCAGTCGAGCACCAGCAGGCAGGCATCGTCCGGCAAAGTGGGCCCGGCGGCCTCGAGGACGAGGTCGCCGAGGACGCGGACGACTTCACGGGCGTGCAGTGCGCTCAGGTCCTGCAGTCGCGCCGGCAGGTCGAGGGCGGCCGCGTCGCGTTCCAACATGCCGTCGGTGACGAGCACCAGCCGGTCGCCGGGCTGCAAGACGATTTCGGCCTCGAGGTAGGCCCGGTGACGGAGCACCCCGAAAGGCCGGTTCGCCGGTAGCGCCACGGGTTGGGCGGTCGCTTCGCGGATCAGCAGAGGGATGGGGTGTCCGGCGTTGACGACGGCGAGGACCCCGGTGCGCAGGTCGAGGCGGCCGAGCAGGCCGGTGGCGAAGGTAAACCCGCCCGGAGCGTGGTCGAGCAGCGCGTCGTTCGCGGCTTGTGCCTGTTCGAGCAGGGTGCCGCCGCGGCGGCGGGTGTTACGCAGGCTGCCGACGCACAGGGTCGCGGTCAACGCGCTTTGAACGCCGTGGCCGACCGCGTCGGTGATGCTCAGATGCAGCTGGTCCCGGGCGATGCTGTAGTCGAAGGTATCGCCACCGATGCTGGCTGCCGGTTCCAACCATGCCGCCAGGGTGAACGAGTCGGCCTCGCAGGCGAACGATGCAGGCAACAGCCGCCGTTGAATTTCCGCAGCGAGCGTGAAGGCAGTGGTGCGTTGTCCCCACTCGAACAGGTCGGTATGCCGGCGGTTGGCGATGATGACGAAAGCGAGTGTGTGTGCAGTCCGTGACACCGCTTGCACGGTGGCTTCTGACGGCGCCGCAGGCAGAGCGACCTCCAGCAGTCCGATGGCTTCCCCGCGTTGTGTTACCGGGGCTCTCACCACGAACAGGTCACCGCACTCCTCGACCAGCACGCGCTGTGTCCGCAGTGCCTGCTCCTGAGGTCCGCCGTCGAAGGGCAGCACCATCGCGACGTCCCGGTCCTGCTGGCGTCCGTCGGACACGGCACCGATCGGGACGTGTGACAGCCGCACCAGGGCACGACCACTCATGTCCGCGACCAGAAATGACACCCACAACGCGCTGAGATGCGTCCCGATGCTGCGAGTCACCGCCACCACGGCGTCGACAGGTGCGGCCTTCTCCACTTGGAGCAGCACCTCGCTCAGATCCATACCGGCGGTTCCACTGTCGGTCACGCCCCGCAGCATAGAGTCGCACCGTTGGGCTTGCGGGTCACGGGATCGCCTGACGCCGGACCGGCGCCGCTCCTACAAGCTGGTCATGCCGCGATCGCGGGGCGTCGGCCGATCCGAGCGTCCGCAAGGGAAGGCTCGTGGTGCGCCGCTTGGTGCGGCCTCAAGATTGGCCCTAATTCGACAGAGCCGGGCCAGAACTGCCTTGCTGCGCGATAGGCGCACCTGGCGGTGCGCCGCGGCACGACCTCGAGTGGGCGGAAAGGCGCTGCAAACAGCGAGTGCTGACCCGCCCGAGCCTTGTCCGCTCAAATCAATGGCCCAGAACACGGGATCCGATGTCCGCCACCGCTGCCATTGACGCAGGAGTCACCGCTTGCGGTTGAACCTGTTGGCTAGTTCGCGGAGCTTGCGCTGGGTCTGCGGCTTGGCCATTTCCCGACGTCCCCGCGTGACCAGACGCCGTCCTCGGGGGCCTGCCAGGAATGCCTTGATCTGTTGCATCCTCGATGTCATCTCAATCTCCGCTTCTATCGTGGTGTGTCCTCGGTGCGGTGCCTCACCGGGTGTGCTGTCGGAGGCACTCTGTCGCCCGGCCCAAGCTCGCGCGGCTCCGGCTGGCACTGAGCACCCGGGCTGTCTGGTACGCCGCCTGACCAGCCGCCTATTCGTGGTCAGTTCCCGCATTCGATGTCGGCGAGCAGCGCGGGCGTGCGCTGCTGGTTGTCCGTGGTGGCCGCGGCGGTCATCGCAGTCGCGGCGCAGGCGGCTGTGGCCTGCGCGGGCACGACCAGCAGGTCGAAGCGGTCTCTGCCGAAGTCGCAGATCAGGGTCAGCAGACCGGCCGGTTGGGAGGTGTACCAGCCCAGGCGGACAACTCGGCCCTCGACGGTGATCCGGCCCGGGTGGGTAGATCCCACTCGGCGGCGTTCAACAGCACATGGGTGACAGGGCCTCGGGAGCTGTCCATCGCCGCGATCAGCGACGGAAGTTCAGCGCAGGCGTCGCTTGATTGCGGCCACCAGCCTCCATCGAGCAGCGTCGTGCGGGAGGACGTGGCTTCCTGCATCAGTCGCGGCGATGGTGCGACGCTCAAGGTACGAGGTTCGTTGATGGACACGGTAGGTGGGTTCCTTCCAGGCGTCGGTATGGCCCGGCTCGTCGGACGCCGCAGCGAGCCGGCGCAGGGCCGGCGCAGGTCGACGGCTCGGCGTGAGCAGGCGTGCGGTTCGGCGACGTCACGGCTCAACGGCGGCGCGACAGCCGCCGCAACTGGGCGATACGCGCGGTGCCGATCGCCGCGGTGGCGATCCCGACGCCGACGCCGGCGATGAGCAGGGCCAGCGCCAGGGGCAGGCTGCCGTGCAACCACAAGAACGTGACTTCGACGTGGCGGGTGTTCTGCAGCATGAAGACGATCAGCACGACGAAGAGCAGCGCCGCGACGCATATGCCGGACCAGGCGGCGCCGGTGCGGGTGCGCGGTACTCGGCCTGCCGGTGACGTTGCGTCCGGCATCGTCAGGTTCTGCGAGCGACCTGCAGAACTCGGCGGCGGTCCGGCGGGCGGCGTGCGAGTCTGATCAAGATTGTTGGACATGACATCCCTGAGTGGATGGAGCCGGTGTGGCGGGCACCTCAAAGCGGGATGTCGTCGGTTCCGGGATGCGCTCATCGTACGCCTGTTCGGCTCGGCGCGCTTGACAGACTCATCCCAGCCGGCCGGCCCAGCTCCCCGAAGGGCCCACTGGATCAATGCGATGCGCGCACCTGCGTCGACAAGCTCGACCTGACCGGAGACGAAGCCACCGGGGCGGACATCGTTCGGGTTGCGCTCAGCGCACCGCTTAGACAGATCGCCATCCACGCGGGTCTCGAAGCGAGCCAGGTGAAAGTACGTCGAACAGACAGCAATCGGCGACCTCGGCAGGTCGTCTCCCATAAGATTCAGGCCCGCAAGACTCCCGGTCAAGTTCACCGACCCTTGCAACACCGTCAGTAACCGCGGAAAGCGCAGGATGTACGGCAACGCCAGCGCACCCTCACGAAGGGTGGGCGCTTCTCGCCGCAGGATCGTCGGACGGAAAAGCCGAGCGGAGGATCCGACGGATGCGCGCCAGGGGCGTCTTAGCGTCACAGGTGGCGCGGTGACGCTAACTGGGCCGCCGGCGGCCGAACGTGCGGCGGGTGTCGATCACCGCGTCGAGAGCCTCGCGCCACTCGAGGAGCGCGCCGATCTCGGTACGGCCCCACGGGGCAGCTCGCGGTCGCTGCCGCGCGGGGCGAAAGGCACGCCGATAGGGAAGACCGCGGCGAGCGCGTCGACGAGCCTGCGGGCCGCGGCAACGCAGGCGAATCGGCAGGGTTGGCATGGCGCCTGAGGGGGACTCGGCCTGCATGAGTGGCCGACAATCGCCGATCTGGTGAGCCGATGGACGCGCGCAACTTCGATGAGACCAGCCTGGATGACGCATTGGCCGCACTCATCGAGCGAGGCCGGCAAACGATCGGCGCAGCCGACGAGATATCAGTGACGTTGCTGCGTGGCAACTACGCGCATACCCCGGTGGTCACGAGCAACTTCGCCCTATTGCTGGACGAATGGCAGTACGAGCAGGGTCAGGGTCCCTGCCTGGACGCGGCGGCGTGCGCCGCAACGGTGACGGCCGCGGATCTGACCACCGAATCACGGTGGCCGCGCTGGACCCGCCGGGCCGTTGAAGCCGGAGCGGCGAGCTGCGCCTCAGTCGGGTTGCGGCTGCCCGACGGCATCCCGGGCTCGCTGAACCTCTACGCCCGCCGCCCGGCCGCCTTCGACACCGACGCGATGAGCCTCGCGCAAGGCTTCGCCGGCAGTGCTGCCGTCCTGCTGGCCCCTGCCGTAGGCGACGACCCCCACATGGCGCTATCGCAGCACCGGCACACCACGATGCAGCACCGAGCGGTCATAGAACGCGCCAAGAACATCGTCATGAGCCGTACCCAGTGCAGTCCAGACGACGCGTTCGCCCTGCTGGCCCAGCAAGCACAAGCCACCGGCCGTGCAACCTACGAGGTCGCCACCACGCTCATCCACGACGCACACCCCGAGCAGTAGACCGAAAGTGCGTCCGCTAGCCGAACCCTCAACGGACACGCGGCAGGAGGGCGCTGGCGCCGCCTGTTCGCCGGCGGGGGAGAGCCGCTCAGGATTAAGTCGCCGTCATGCGGTTCTTCCCTCGCGATGACGGACCGTGGCCCAGACCACCTTCCCGTCGGTGGTCGGCATGGACCCCCACGCGGCGGCACAGCGGTGCACCAGGTGCAGTCCCTGACCCCAGTCATCGCCTGGCTCCCGTACGGTCCACGAGACCGGGTCGACCAGCTGCGGCGGTTGTGGATCACGGTCGCTGACCGACAGGTGCAGGCCGGCGCCGCGTCGGGAGATGCTGACCAGCATCTCGGTGCGGGCGTGCGTCACCGCGTTGGCCACGAGCTCCGAGACGACCAGGCGAGCCGGGTGCAACACCTGCCCCAGATCCCAGGCCCGGCACACCTGCCGTACCAGGTCCCGGGCCACTCTCGCCGAGGACAGGTCCGGCGATAGCTGCCTGCGTACCACGTCGACCAGGGGGGGTTCTGCTGGTCACCGCAGCGCGTGCCTGCGGCATGGTGGCGTACATCGGCAGGTAGCGGTGCGACCCCACATGCCGTAATCGACGCTCCACCGTCGTACCCGTGGGCACGCACAGCGCCAGTTGCACCGGCGGCTGCATCCTCATGGCGGCCCGATACTCGGACAGCCATAGGGGAATGCTCTCGCCGGATGCGTCATCCAGGTCGTGCAGGTCCACGATCACCGCTCGCGGCTGCTCCACCAGGCACTTGCGGACCACGGCGGAGGCGTCGACCGCGAGCCGTCGCCCCCACTGGCCATGTACTGCCACCTCGATCACCGCCGAGTCGACATCGCTGACCAGCGTCAGACACGGCACTCGGGGATCTGGCACCCCGCCCGTGAACAGGTACGGCGGACGCGCCTCCACAGAGGCCTCCTTGCGTGAAGCGAAGCTAAGACCCTCTAGAGCAAACCGGACCGTCGTGACAATGTGGTGACCAAAGTGTCGACCGCTTCAGTCGAGCGGTCAACCACAGCTAGCACGGTCGCGACTTGTCAGACTCGCTCGAACGAGGGACAAGCACGCCACCAGGCGTCGCGGCGCTACCGACTGGTGAGCATCCCGAATTTGCTCTGCACAACGTCGGTCAAGCCGTGGCGTCGAGCTCTGCTGGTCGTCGGCTCGAGCCCATGCTGAAAATAGCCCTCAGGTTAAGCACCAAGGCCACTCAGTCGCTACTGATCGTCAGCGCCCACACCGCAGTCACGGACCACGTGCCGGAGTTCTTCCGATGGCAGCTCATGACTCCGGAACGCCGAAGCTGAAGCTCTCTCCGCCTCCGCGAAGCGGCGGGCGCGCGCAGCACGCTCGATCGCGCCCGGGAGGTGGGCCGCCGCGTTGTCGTAAAACTCGGCGCGTTCCTCTTCCGTCCGCGCGATGGCGTCGGCCGTCCGCGCCAGCATCTCAAACAGCTTGGCCTGCCTGGCCTTCAGCTCGGCTTGTGTAGCCCTCGCCGCGGGCAGCCGAACCAGAGCCGGCCGGTCGGCGTCCTGTCCCATTTGAGGAGTATCCACTAGGCGTAGGCAATGCGCTTCTTGCTAGTGGCGGTGTTTCACTTCTCGACCGTTGACAGCAAGATCGGTAAGTAGGGGTGCCGGCCGCCTACGACTTCAGCCGTTCCAGGAAAGGTTTGTTGGCCGCTGACCCGTTTGGATGTACTGACGAATCGCCTGGATGACGGCGCCTGGCGTGACGAGCGCGCGGTCGGCGGGAATCTTGATGGGTGGGTCGTCGGTGCATTCGGTGACGGTTAGCGGGCTGTGGTGTGCCGTAACGCCCGGTTCGATGGCCGATTCTTGGTGGGCAACCATTGCACCGCAGCGCGGCCGGACTCGACGTCGAGGTCCACTCGCAGGTGGCAGTCATCGCGTTGGTCAGCGGACAGCGGTCCCCACCAGGAAGTGAAGCCACGTCCGCCGTACGGGAAGACTCGGGTCAGGACGACCGATCAGCGTCGGGTACCGAGGTGCTAGGTACCGGGGGTGCCCCGGTATCGATGGCGGAGCCGCCGCTCTGAACAGCCAAACGTCGGACGTACCGTCGACTTCGCCGGTCTCGCCGGCGATCCAGTCGATCTGCTGACGGGTCCGCGCCTCGGCCGATCACGAGATAACCCGTCGCCGAGCGGGGCGACGCTGAGGCATTCCACCCTGCGCCACACCGCGATCGGCGGCGCTGACGATTCCCGCGGTATCCGGCAGGTCAGCAACACCCGGTTATCGGGCCACGCGACAACCGTGCCGTTGCTGTGGCCCTGGTTGCCTGTGGCCCTGGTTGCATCGCACGGAAAGGAAGCCCGGGCGTTGGAGCGCCGAACCTTGATGGAAGTCTTTCTGCGAACATGCCTCACGAGGCCAGCCGGCTTGCGACCTGGTCGCCGGAAGATCAGCGGAGAATCGGATGACAGCGAAGTGGCGCCAGGCGTGCGCCGTGACCATGTGCGCGGTCGCGGTGATGCTAGGTGCGCCGTCGGCGGCGTTCGCGCACGGTGTCGGTGGCTCGAGTGAGACGGCGTACGGGTTCGTCAATCTCGGGGTGCGGCACATGCTACTGGGCTGGGACCATCTGCTGTTCGTCGGCGGTGTGGCGCTGCTGGCCGGCACCCGGCGCCGCGCAGTGAAGTTGATCAGCGTGTTCGCGGGCGGGCACAGCATCACCTTGTTCACCGCCACGGTGGCGGACTGGCACGTCAACCCGGTGCTCGTCGACATCGCGGTGGCGCTGAGCCTGGTCGTCGTCGGCGTCGTCGGGCTGGTCGGCCGGCCGAAGGACTGGACCTGGTTCGCTGCGGTCGTGCTCGCCTTCGGTCTGATCCACGGCGTGGGCCTGTCCACCCGGCTGCAGGACGTTGGCCTCGCCGACGAGGGGCAGGTCCCGCGGGTGCTGGCGTTCAATGTCGGCGTCGAGATCGGCCAGCTGGCGGCGCTGCTGCTGATGGCCATCGCCGCCGACGTGCTGCGCACCCGTGTGCCCCGGTTGCGCGATCCGCGCCTGTCCCACCTCGGCCTGATCGTCGCCGGGACACTCGCCGCCGGCGCGCTGACCATCACCGGTTTCGCGTAGCCTCCGGCACTTCCGCCGGGCCTCGCCGGGCCTGCAAGGCTGGTGTTGTTGCAGGTCAGAGGCATTTGCAAGGTAGTCGTCGAGGGTGTGCGGCGCCTATCGTGGCACCAACAGGCCCGATTGCGGGCAGCCGAGGAGCAACCGTCACGAGAGGCCCATCCGCGTGCCAGCCCACGAGCACGACCACCACGCCTACGGTCATGAACATTCCGGCGCGGCGGGCGGGTTACGGCATCGGCTCGTACATCTGTTGCGGCCGCACTCGCATGACAGCACCGACAAGATCGACTCGGTGCTGGAGTCGTCGCGGGTGGGCCTGCGCGCGTTGTGGATCTCCCTGCTGATCCTCGGGCTCACCGCCGGGCTGCAGGCGGTCGTGGTGGTGTGGTCCGGCTCCGTGGCGTTGCTTGGCGACACCCTGCACAATCTGGCCGACGCGCTCACCGCCGTCCCGTTGGGCATCGCGTTCGTGCTCGGGCGCCGTGCCGCCAATCGCCGCTACACGTACGGCTACGGCCGCGCCGAGGACCTGGCCGGCATCCTGATCGTGGCGACCATCGCCGCGTCGGCCGCCTTCGCCGGCTACGAGGCGATCCGGCGGCTGCTCAACCCGCAGCCGGTGACCCATCTCGGCTGGGTCGCCGCCGCCGGATTGATCGGCTTTGCCGGCAACGAGCTGGTCGCCCGCTACCGGATCACCGTCGGGCGACGGATCGGCTCGGCCGCGCTGGTCGCCGACGGCCTGCACGCGCGCACCGACGGGTTCACCTCCCTGGCGGTGCTGCTGGGTGCCGGCGGTGTCGCGCTGGGCTGGCTTTGGGCCGACCCGGTGATCGGCCTGGCCATCACGCTGGCCATCACCATGGTGCTCAAAGACGCCGGCCGGGAGGTCTACCGCCGGCTCATGGACGCCGTCGACCCGCACCTGGTCGACCAGGCCGAGGCCACCCTGCGCACCATCCCCGGGGTCCGGGATGTCACGGCGGTTCGGATGCGCTGGATCGGCCACCGCCTGCACGCCGAGGCCAACCTCGTCGTCGACGACCACCTGAGCCTGCTACAGGCTCACGAGGTCGCCGCGGACGCCGAGCACCAGCTCACCCACGCCATCCCTCGGCTGTCCGGCGCCACCCTGCACACCGACCCGGCCCGCCATGCCGGCGACCACCACCACGTCGCCCTCTCGCACCACCGACGCGCCGACCCGCCAGCCAGCCAATAGGTTGCGCCTTAGCGGCGGGAACTATCAGGCCCACGCCGCCGACTAACGCACCGACACCCGTGACACCTGGGAGAGACCGCCATGCCGCCACGCCGCGTCGCACGCCTCGCCACCGCCGCTGTGACCGGCTGCGTCGTGCTGCTCGGTGCGCCCGCACCGGCGTCGGCGCACGGCATCGGCGCGGGCGCGGAGAGCGTCACCGACTTCCTCACCCTCGGTTTCACCCACATGATCGCCGGCTGGGACCACCTGCTGTTCATCGCCGGCGTCCTGATCGTCACCGGCACCGGCCGTCGCGCCGCCACCATGATCTCGCTGTTCGCCCTCGGGCACAGCGTCACCCTGATCGCGGCCACCCTCGCCGGATGGCGCGTCAACGCCACCTTCGTCGACATGGTCATCGCGTTGAGCCTGGTCGCCGTCGCCGTCATCGGGCTCATGGGACGCCCGCAACGCTGGCGGTGGTTCGCCGCGATGGTGCTTGGCTTCGGGCTCATCCACGGCCTCGGCCTGTCCACCCGCCTGCAGGCCCTCGGTCTGCCCCCGGACGGGCAACTCGCCCGGGTCGTCGCCTTCAACGTCGGCGTCGAGCTCGGCCAGCTCCTCGCCATCGGCGTGTTCGTCCTCATCGGCCGCGGGCTGCCGCGGCTGCCGCAGCGGCTGCGCAACCCCGACCTCGCGTACGCGGCACTGCTGGCCGCCGGAGGCGCCGCGACCATCGTCCTCGCCGTGACCGGCAGCGACGACCCGCCCAGCACCGCCGAGGTCAGCAGCATGGGCGACTGCCAGTTGCGCGCCCGCACCGAGACGTATCCGCAGTCCGGGGTTCACCCGATGAAGGACTTCTTCGGACCCGGCGAGAAAGCCCCGGACACCGCCTTCGGACACGTCATCGGCGACGGGTTCGTGATCGTGCACTACCCGCCCACCCTGCCCGCCGAGCAGGTGGCCCAACTGAAAGCGTTCGTCGAGGACCCCGCCTCCGGACGCGTCGTCGGCAGCGCCGTCGACGGCCAGGCCGAGCCCATCAAACTCGTCAACGCCTACGACACCGCCGAATGCACGACATTCGACCTCGACGGCGCACGCCAGTTCACCCGAACCTGGTTCGCCGACCCCCGCTCGAAACCCGTGGAGTAACCAAACGGTCAACCAGCCGGGGTCCACGCACCCGCCGCCTGCGCCGGGACACGCGTTGACCGTTCCCGGCGATGGTCACGGTGGCCGCGACTCGGGATCTCGGCGGGGCCTGTAACCCGGCATCCGTGTGCCAAACGGCGGTTGCCGCTTACAAGTAGGAGACGAACAGGTAGCCCGCCACAAGCAAGAGCAGCACTAGTCCAGTGATCAGCAGCACCGCCCGCCACACTTCGGTGGCCGTGCCGCCCTGCGGACGCTGCACGTGTGGGTCACTCACCCCGAGCACCCCCTTCGCACCGCTGGAGCAGTCAGAGCACCACCGTAACCAGGGAACTGGCCGAACCGGCGCCCACGGCGGAATGTTGAGGCGAGATCACTCATGCGACTACCCCCTACGCAGCATTACCCCAGGGCGGCCCGCTTCGGGAAGGTGCCACCGAAGTAGGCGAGATTGCCGTGGGTCAGAACTGAGGGACGGCAAGGAGCACGCCGAGGGCGAGGCCGACGGTCGCCAGACTGCCGAATCCGGCGCGTTCGACCCGCGACCACGGAGTGAAGGTCACCACCACCTCACCCACCTGGCACAGCACGTAGATGGCGGTGAACTGGGCAAGTTCCACGCCGATCCTGCCCGCGGCTGAGCGAGCGCGGCCACGGCAGCTGGCATTTCCGCTGCCGCAATCCGGACTTGTGGGGTCGTTCGGAACAGATACGTCGCGGCGGCTTCCCCTCGCAAGCCGCCGCCCGCCGGGCCCGCGATGAGGTCCTCGCCCTGTCCCGCGAGCAACGCGCCGGCCGGTCCTGGACCGTCGCCCGCTGGCTGCGCCACTGGCTGACCACCCGCCGCGGCATCCGTCCCACCACGCTGCGCATCTACACGTACCACGTCGAGGAACACCTCATCCCCGCCCTCGGCGACGTGCGCCTAGCAGCATTGACCGGCCAGCACTTCGACGTCATGTTCACCACCTTGCTCGCCGGGACCACCCCGTCAGGGCGACCCCGCAGTCCCGCCACCGTGCACCGCATCCGGGCCACCCTGCGCGCCGCACTCAACACCGCCATCCGCGACGGCCTGATCACCGACAACCCCGCCCGCCGCGTCGAACTACCCACCAGCGGTCGCCCGCACGCCCTCGTCTGGACCGAGCACCGCGTCGCGCAATGGCACGCCGACGGCCTTCGGCCCTCGGTCGCGGTCTGGACCCCCACGCAGCTCGCCGAGTTCCTCACCTTTGCCGCCGACGACCCCGCTCTACCCGCTGTGGTGGCTCATCGCCCTACGCGGGCTGCGCCGCGGCGAAGCCGCCGGACTGCGCTGGCACGACGTCGACCTCGACCGGGGCCACCTGGTGATCGTCAACCAGCGCACCACCGTCGGCTACCGCATCATCGAAGGCCCACCCAAGTCCACGGCGAGCCGCCGCGCCGTCGCCCTCGACCCGCACACCGTCACCCTGCTCCGCCGCTACCAGCAGGACCAACGCCGCCGCGCTACCGCAGACGGCCGGGCGTGGCGGCCCGACGGGTACGTGTTCACCGATACCGACGGCCACCCCTACCACCCGAACGTCTTCACCCACCGGCTCCAGCAACTCATCGCCGCCGCTGGGCTGCCACCCGTACGCCTGCACGACCTGCGCCACGGCGCGGCCAGCCTCGCCCACACCGCCGGAGCCGACCTCAAAACCGTCCAAGACCAACTCGGGCAGGCCAGCATCGTGCTCACCGCCGACACCTACACCAGCGTGCTGCCCGCCGCCCAACACAAAGCCGCCGCGCCACCGCCCGCCTCGTCCTGACCACCGCCCGCGCCGCCCGCAAGAAGATGACCGGCCGCCACCGCGGGGCGCCACCACACCCCCGCGGCAATCCACAGCCGCCCACCCGCCCCGGCACTGCGGAACGGCAGGCCACACCCACTCGGCGCCGTGGAAGGAAGCATCGAAAGCAGCGGCACCTCGAGACACCCAGTGAGCACCCACCATCCACGGCCGACAGTCGAGGTCACTAAACATGCAGGTCAGAGGGTGGGCCGCCGGGGACTCGAACCCCGAACCTAAGGATTAAAAGTCCTCAGCTCTGCCATTGAGCTAGCGGCCCGCGACGGCCAGGGTACCTGGACGAGGCACGTAATCCTAAGCGATACCCGCTTGGCGACCGTTGAGGTCATCGACGACCTGCGGGGCGAATTCACAGGGGCGGCGAGGCTGCGCGCTGGTCGGTGTACCCGTGCGTCCCGCGCGCGATGCGGTACCAAATCCGTTGGCGAGCGGGCGGTCCATCTGAAGATCATGGTGAGGTGACACACCTTCCCCCGCAGCACGACCGCAAGCGCGACAGCAGAGACTCGTTGTCGACGCCTCCGCTGTTCGCCGCGTTGAGCGGATCTCGTCGTGTCCTGGTCGCCGGCGCCGGCGCCGGCGGCGGCTTCGATGTCTATGCCGGCCTACCTTTTGGCCCTGGCCTTGGCCGACCTCGGCGTCGAGGTGCACCTGGCCAACCTGGCATTCACCCAGCTTGAGTTGCTGGACCTGGATCGCGGCAGCCACCCGTGGCGCGTCCGGCGACGTGCAGTTCACGCGGCGGACGCGAGGCAGCACCTTGTTCGTCAATCCGCTGATGGCCGTCTACTTCACCGTCCGACTCGACGCCTTGGCCGCCCGGTCGCTCTACCTGGACCGGCTGGAGAACACCCTCGACATGCGACAGGTCGCCCTGCACATCGAAGAGTTCCGTGACGAGCTCACGGCGACCCGGACGCCACACGCCTTCCCGCACTGATCCCGGAGGGCCTCCTTTCCGGGGCGTAGGGCATGGCCTTGCCCATTCCGCCACCGAGATCCAGTTGATCGAGGAAAGCGGCGACCTTCTCTGGAGCGCCGACTGCGGCGAGGGTGAGCGCCCGACCGGCCAGGATGCGGTCGCCTGCCGCGCCCAGCGTGGAACGCCTTCGAGATGGCCCTCAAAGGCCGACTTGCCGCAGCCCGCAAGTATTCCTCAACAATCTGGGTTACACCGTCTTCTTGACAGGCCCACAGTAAGATAAGAGCAGTGAAAACCGCCCAAACCGTCCCGAACTCCGCCGGCGCCGTCGTGCTCCGCGACCAGCTCGTCACTCTTCTCAAACAGCCTGCTCGACGACCGGTGGGACACGGCGGGCCGCACCAACCAGCCCACCGTCACCGCCCACCGGGCCGGAACCGACCGCGCGAGCCCGGCGACTTCAGTCGACCCGACACCATCCTCACGATGTCCTTCTGACCCCCGTCATGCCGCCGCGGCGGGAACGCCCGCCCCCACCCCGGCAACCCCGAACGAGTGGCCCTATGCCGAGGCATCACCGTGGCCGAATCGCCATCCGCGTTGTCAACGGGCGACCGCCCGCAGCAGAGGAGGACCCATGACCCTGCCCCTCGCCTCGACCATCACGGCCCGATTCCCCCTCGTCGCCCGCAATCGCCCGCCGGCCATACCGCTCGACGTACGCGTCGCTCGGCTTGTAGAAATGGCCGAGAGCGCCCATCGGAACCGTGACTTCAACAAAGCGTCCGTGGCGTTCAACGGCGCGGCCCTCGTCGCGTCCGACTGCGGAGACCCAGAACTCGCCCGCACCTGGTGCCACCGCCACGTGAACCTCTACCTGAGCCAAGCTCCGCTGAACGGCTCCAACGTCCGCATCGCCCTCGAAACGGTCGTCAACCTGGCCCGCCTGCGCATCAGAGCGGGCGACGGAGACGACGCGTACAGCTTGCTCACCGACCTGTACCAGGTGGTCCATGGCCATGCCCCTGCCGTCATCGATGGCCTTGAGCTGCGTCCTGAGCAACTACCCACAGACCCCCTCGCGCGCGATCAAACTATCAGTTGGCTACGCGACATCATGCTTGCTGATGGGACTCGCGCGCTCACCGTCGCCGGACGCTGGGACGACGCCCTAGCCCACGTGCGCCGCTGCGACGGAATCGGCCCCACCCTGCACGAGGGACGGCAGGTGGCGGTCATAGCGCTCACGATGCAAGGGGACAGAGCTGCCGCCGCCGCCCTTCTCAGGGAAACCACCATCAAGCAGCCCTGGGAACTGGTGGTACGCGATCTCTTGCAGAACTGGCACGCACAAACCACCGGCGTTGATCGGCCGACGGATCAGGCTGAACTGCTCGGCCGGTCACTAGAAATCCCCTCGGCACCCGGACTCTCCGTGTTCCGTACCCGCCTCTGCCTCGCGGCCATCGACCTCGCCACTGAAGTACCGCCGGCCGTCGTCGAGAACACGATCAGTCGGCTGGTCACCGATGTGCTCCGGGGCGAAGACGCGAACGCAGCACTCGACCTCCATCAACACCGCGCGGTCGGTCCAGAACACCATGGGAAGCTCATGCGTTTGATCAACGCGAGCGGGCTAGGCATCGGGCGCATACCCGAAATGGCAAGGGATTCACTGTCGTCGGCTCTCGACCTGGCCGCCATGGCGATACGTGTCATGCCCAGTGAGAGGTAGCCGCGCCTGTAAGGCGGCGTGCGTCGCATCGATCCGCTCAGGTTTTCGGACGGCGGAGGCGTTGCGCGAACGGTGGCGTCCAGTCCGGCGGGTCGGCGTTACGCAGGTGTGCATCGTCGACGGCGAAGGTCCGTTCCGGTCCGGGTGAGGTGGTAGGGCCTCCGAAGCGGACGCTGACGCGGCCCAGACCGCCGCCCTGCTCGCCGCGCTCCTTTGCGGACGGTCCCCGCCCACGGCCTATCAGATCGACCCAGTTGAATGAATGGGGATAGGCTGCCGCGCAGATTTGATCAGCGGGGGCTTACCTTGAGCACTTTGCGAAGAGCCGCGGTTGCGCTGCTTTTCACTCTCCTTCTCAGTGTTACGACCGCGGTTCCGGCGTCGGCGGACGAGGTCACCGCCGCCGCGGCGCCGACGGTGGCTTACATCTCGCCTCGCCCGGGTTCCTACGTCCGGACCGGGGCTGCCGTCACCATCGACGTGCGAGTCAGTGAGAAGATCGACCACGTCGTGGTCGACGACGGCAAGACCGGCGCGGAGCTGGCCCGGCTCACCGGCGAACCCGCCTCGGCGAGCGACAAGTGCGGGGTCGCCCGAGTCCATCGCTACGGACCTTTCCCTACTACCTGCCCTACTCCAACGAGGCGTTCGGCGGCACCAGCCGGACCCACACGCAGCTCACCGACTCGAACGTCGACTGGGGCCAGGACCTCGCCCGACTCGGCGACCGACTCGCCGACAAGTACCCCGGCGAACCGGTCTGGCTGGTCTACGAGGGCCGCGGCGAGCCGACCTACTACGGCATCAACGCCCGGCATCCCCTCACCGTCCCAGCAGACCAGGTACACGGACTCATCGTGGTCTCCACCACCTGCCTGCGTCTCCAGACCTGCATCCCCGCCGGAACTGACATCCCCACCGGCCCGCGCCGGCTGCAAGAGCTACTCGACAGCAGCACACACATCGACACCGTCGGCCACGCCATCCTCATCTATCGCCGATAGCCCATGATCGGCGTGCTGACCGGTGACGACGATGCGTCGGATATCTGCGTCGTTCCAGGACGACGAGGGGATGCGCCGGGACGCCGGGAGCATTCATCGTTGATCGTGAGTGGATCGGCTCGGCGAGAGGGAGACCATGACGACGTACGCACGGCCTCGGGTGCTCGTCGCGCCGGTCACCGTGACGCCGACCAAGCCGTTGACGCCCAGTCATGTCAAAGGGCTGTTGTGGGTCGACGTGTTGTGCCGGGCGACCGCCCTGGTGGCCGACGTCGATTATCGGTACAGCCTCACGACGTACAACGTCACGGCGCAGACGCTGGGCTTTTGGGCGTACCTGGATAGCGAATGTCCGGCCTTGGATCCTGAGTCGCTGACCGAGGAGGCCATCGGTAGGCATTATGTGCGGTATCAGGCACGGGCCTCGCCTCCCTCCTACGCCGTACTCCGGTCCTACGAGGAACGGGTGGAGGCGACCGGGTGGGTGCATCCGGTGAGCGCTCGATTGCTGCGGATCTGGGCCGGTCATTATGCGGCCCTGGGGCTGCACGATCCCGGGTTGACCGCCGTTCAGCCGCCCGGACTGGAAATGGCCGGGGTCTTGCACCTGCTCACCGCGCATGGGCTGTGCCTGGATCTTCGGAACGACGGCGGCCCTGTCTATCTCGATGCCACGCGGTTCGGGGTTCCGCTGCGCAGGATCGTGTCGGCCGAGGGGCAGCCGAACTACCTGGCTTGCGCTCTGCGGGATCTCCTGCCGCTGGCCGGAGAGTACGACCGTGTCGTCCTGCTGTACGACCGGGAATTGCACGCGGACTACGTACTCCTGTCCAAGGTTCTCGAAGTGGTGGGTGGCGTCATCTCCCGGGAGGTGGTGGAGCGTGTCCCGATCGACGGCGTCGTCCGCTCCAGCCGCCATGGGGGCTGGGCGGGGTACACCGTCGCGGATCTGCTGGCCGCCGTGCGGGATGCGGGTGACACCGACGCGGTACGGCTGGGCCTGCGGTTGTACTTCATCGCGGTGCTGGGTCGCGGCGTACAGCAGTCGTTCCGGATGGATCTCCTGCGCCAGTCGGTCGTCCGGGCCGGGCGGCTTCTCGCCGCCGGCTTCCCCGCCGACCCGGTCGGCATGGACCGGGTTCTGCGGCGCAGCATGGGCCACCTGGACTACGTCGACCCGTACCGGCTCACCTCGGCCCTGCTGAGCCGTGGCAATCCGCCCGTGCGGCAGCTTGCGCGGGCGGTCTTCTGCTGATGGCGACCCAGGAGCACCTCGCCGCCCTCCTGCACGAGCGGCTGATCCGAGCCGGAATCAATGCCGCCACGCTCGAGCCGGAGCATGACCACACCGTCGTCGCCGTGCTGCGCCGATTCGACGTGACAACGTTCGCGGAGTCGGCGTTGCGCTTCGCGGCGGGCCTGACCGACGAGGAGGGCGCGGACTGGCTGGCCGCTTTGACCCGCACCGCTTTCCTGGCGGGCAATCCCGTGAACCTGCGGGACCGCTTCCCTCCGTCGCACCTCGCCGCGGACGAGACGATCGCCTGGTACGGACCAGCACCGCCCGCGGACTTCACGGGGCTGCGCCGATTGCTCAAGGCCTTCCCGGCGGGCACCCTGCGAGTTCCGGCCCGGGTGACCGTCGGCGAAGTGGGAACGCACTCCTGCCGGCTGCGCCTGGCGACAGCCGGTCTGAGCACCGCCGCCTATCTCGTCCACCTGAACCACACGCTGGCCGAAGCGCTCCTCCGCGGCCTGCTCCGGCCGGGTTCGGCGCTGGTCATCGATCATGTACCGGAGCTGGCGGACGCGGACCTACGGACCGCGGCGATGATCCGGGTGCACCGGGACACCACCGATCCTGACCGCCTGCGCGCGTACACCTGCCTGAGCACCTCCGACCGTCGCGGGGACATCACGAATTCGCCGATCTCGATACGCTGAGCCGATTTCGCTTCGCTTGCGGAGGTGCTCATGCCCGGCTCGGAATTCTGGGTGCTCCTCGGTGCCGACCATGCGGGCAAATCATCGGTTCTGTCCGCGTTGGCGCGCCGCACCGGTTGGCGCGTCGCCTCCTATGACGACGACTTTCTCGGCGACGGCTTTCCCCTGGTCTCGCGGCTCCGCACCGAATTCCTCACGGAGGCGCTGAGGGAGGCGGGCCGTCGCTATTCCGCCGACTTCGTCCTCAGCATCGTGCAGACCGCCGTGGTCTTCCTGCGCGATCAAGCGCTGGCCGGCGGCATGGCCGGCCCGGTGGTGGTCGACTCCTACTACTACAAGATCTTGGCCAAGTGCCGCCTGAGTGGGCTGATCAACGAACAGATCTTCGCCTGGTGGCGTTCGTTTCCGCCGCCGCGGGAGGTCGTCTATCTGGACACCGACCCGGGCGTCGCATGGCGGCGCTCCGGGAACGGCGCCGCCGTCAACCGCTTCGAGCATTACGGCGACCGGCCGAGCCGGAAGGCGTTCGTCAGCTTCCAGGCCGATCTCCGCCGGCTCATGCTGGCGGAGGTCCAGAACGTGCCGACCAGCGTGATCGGCACCGCCGCCGACGTCGACGACATCGCCCGTCAGGTCGAGAGAATCGTGAGGAGTGATCGTGGCCATCGATCCGGAAATCGCAGCGCGGGTCGCCCAGTACCGGCGTAGGACCGTCGCCGAACGCGATGGGCTCCGCGCCGCGCTGGCGGATGCCGTCTCTCACCAGCGGCGCGCCCTCACCCACGTGCTCACCGAGAACGTCGGCACGGCCTTCGGGGTGGAGCACGGCTTCGCCGCAATCCGCGACGTCGACGAGTTCCGCGCCGCCGTGCCGATCCGTGACTACGACGCCCTGGCGCCGTGGATCCACCGGGCGGCCGACGGCGAATCACATGTCCTCACGGCCGACGATCCGGTCGTGTTCTTCATGAGCAGCGGCAGTACGGGCGACAACAAGAAGATTCCGATCACCCGCAGCTTCATGCGGCATAGCTTCTTTCCCTTCTACTACGCGGCCTGGGCCAACTTCGCCGAACACTTCCCGCGGGTACTGGAACGCGACGACACCACTCTCAATCTCAAACACGACCCGGTCCCCCGCCTCGCCACCACCGCCTCGGGCCGACCCCACGCCGGGGCCAGCCAGGTCGACTTCGGCGCGGCCTTCGGTGAGCATCTGGCGGCCGAGCCCGGCACCCGGGCGCCCTGGTCCACGCTGAGCGCCGAGGTCTGGACCGAGCACCAGTGGGACCGGTCCTACGCGCGACTCCGGCTCGCCGTCGAGTCCGATCTGCGCTGCGTCATCGGCATCAACCCCGCCATGGTGGCGGCACTGCCGTACCAGCTCGCCCAGTGGCTGCCGAGGATCGTCAAGGATCTCCACGACGGCACGCTCGACGGGAGGCCGTTCGGCGCCGCCAACCGCGCCCGGGCCGCGGAGCTGGAGCGGCTCGCCGCATACCACGGCACGTTGCTGCCGGCTCACGTCTGGCCGAACATGGAGCTCATCTTCTGCTGGACGACGGGGCTGGCCTCGCTCTACCTGCCTCGGCTCCGGGAGAGCTTCGGTCCCCGGGTGACCGTCCTACCGGCTCCGGTCGCCGCGTCCGAGGGTCCCGTCGCCGTGGCCCTGGACCGCCACGCGACGGCCGGTTCCCTGATCGTTCCGGCCGCCCTGTACGAGTTCGTCCCCGCCGACGAGGACCTGCGCCCGGACAGTGCGACCCTGCTCATGGAGGAGCTCGCCGAGGGGCAGGAGTACCACGTCGTCTTCACCCACGTCGGCGGGCTCTACCGGCACGCCGTGGGCGACGTGGTGCGCGTGGTCGACCGGGTGGCCGGGGTGCCCCGCGTCGAGTACGCCGGGCGTCGCAACCTCAGCGATGTGGCCGGCGAGCGGCTCCGCGAGTCGCACGTCGTCCGCGCGCTGCGTACCGCGCTGGACCGCACCGGCCTGGAGGTCGTCAACGCGACCTGCCGTCCGATCCGGGGGAGCTACGAGTTCGCCGTGGCTTCCTTCACCGACTGGGGAGCCGATGAGGTCGGGGCGCTGACGACGGCGCTGGACGCCGCGCTGAGCGGCATCGCCGACGGCTACCGCGCCGCCCGGGCCGGCGGCCGGCTGGATGCCGCGAAGCTGCACGTGGTCGGGGCCGAGCGGTTCGCCGAGGACTGGCACCACCGGGTCGCGCAGGGCGTGCGTCCCGCCCAGGTGAAGGACCGCGTCTTCCAGCGTGACGACGCGAGCTGGGAGCGTCTGCTCAGTCCCCTATGACAGAGCGTGAGCGTTGTCATAACGGCTGGACGACCCACCGTGAGGGGCTGCTAGCCTCGAATCCAGGTCATGAGCGCCAGCATCGAGCCCCGGCTTGCTGGCCGGCAACCCTCCTCCGCGGTGGGGTGCCCCGGGTGAAGACCAGGCACCGGAGCAAGGCTCCCGTGCAAGCGTGGCCTGGTTCCCAGGTCATTACCGACCTAGGAGAACCATGTCTTCCCGCAGTTCTGGCGCACCGGCCCTGACCCGGCGCCGGCACGTCGACATGATGCGGATCTGCAGCGCCGTGTGTCGGCCCTGCGCTGCGCGCTAGACCGCGCCCACACCCCTCTTTCTCGATACGCCCCTTTCTCAGGAGACCCCTGTGCGAGTTCTGCCTGCCCTCATCCGGGCCGCCGCCCTCGGCGTTGCCGCGATCCTCGGCACCACCATGCTCACCGCTTGCAGCGACGCGGCGTCCAGCTCGGCCGACAACCCGTACGGCCTACAGCAGCCCGGTGTACTGCGGACCGGGACGCTCACCGACGCGCCGCCGAACGTCTATCTGAAGGACGGCAAGTTCACCGGCTTCGACAACGACCTGCTCACCGCGGTCGCTGCCAAGCTCGGTCTGAAGGTGGAGTTCGTCGGCACCGACTTCTCCGCCCTGCTGTCCCAGGTCAACAACCGCAAGTTCGACGTCGGCAGTTCCTCGATCACCGTGACCGAGGCGCGCAAGAAGACGGTCGACTTCGGCAACGGGTACGACTTCGGCTACTTCGGACTCGACGTACCGGCGAACTCCACCATCACCAGCTTCGACCAGCTCAGCGGCAAGCGGGTCGTGGTCGTGCAGGGAACCGTCCAGGACGACTACGCCACCGGCAAGGGCCTCGACCCGGTGCGGGTGCCCGACTACAACGGCGCCATCAACCAGCTCAAGGCCGGCACGGCCGACGCCTGGATCGCGCCTGCGGAGATCGGCGAGAAGTCGGCCGCGGACAGCGGCTTCAAGATCAAGGTGGCGGCCAAGCAGCTCAGTCCCGCCCCGACCGCGTACGCGGTGGCGAAGGGCAACAACGCGCTGCGCGAGGCGCTGAACAAGGGCCTCGACGAGGTCATCGCCGACGGCACCTGGAAGCGACTCCAGGAGCAGTACTACCCGGGCCGCCCGATTCCCGCCGGTTTCACGCCGGGCAGCGGAAAGGCCGCAGCTTCGCCGAGCACGTCGGCTTCGGCCACCTCCTGACAAGGATGAGCACCCTCTGGGAGACCTTCTTCGACTGGTCGTCGATGCGGGCGGCGCTGCCCGAGATGCTGACCGTCGGGCTTCGCAACACGCTGGTGCTGGCGGTTTCCGCCGCCCTGCTCGGCTCGGTGCTCGGCCTGCTGCTGGCGGTCGCCGGCATCTCGCGTACCCGCTGGTTGCGCTGGCCGGCCCGGGTCTACACCGACGTGTTCCGCGGTCTCCCCGCCGCGGCGACCATTCTGTTGATCGGGGTCGGGCTGGCACCGCTCGGCATGGAGATCTGGGGGCCCAACCCGTACCCGCTGGGGATCCTGGCGTTGTCGCTCATCGCGGCGGCATACATCGGCGAGATCTTCCGGGCCGGCATCCAGTCCGTGGAGGCCGCCCAGCTCGAGGGGGCCCGGGCGCTGGGCTTCTCCTGGTCCGAGTCGATGCGGCTGGTGATCATCCCGCAGGGGGTCCGCCGGGTCCTGCCGGCCTGGGTGAACCAGTTGATCGCCCTGATCAAGGACTCCAGCCTGGTCTACTTCCTCGGCCTGGTGGCCAGCCAGCGGGAGCTGTTCCGGATCGGCCAGGACCACGCCGCCACGACCGGCAACGAGTCCGCGCTGCTGCTGGCGGGGCTCTTCTATCTCGCGCTGACCGTGCCGCTGACCCACGTCGTCAACTGGATCGACCGACGGCTGCGGCACGGCCGGCCGCCGGCCACGGACGACGACGACACGGATCTGGCACTGTCCGGCGCAGTACAGGGGAATGAACGATGACGGCCGCCACCACCACCTCGGTCAGCCTGAGCCTCCGCGACATCCACCTGGCGTTCGGGCCGAACCGGGTGCTGCGCGGCGTGGACCTCGACGTGGCCCGCGGGGAGACCGCGTGTGTCATCGGCCCGTCCGGCTCCGGCAAGTCGACGCTGTTGCGCACCATCAACCGCCTGATCGAGCCGGATCGCGGTGACGTGCTGCTGGACGGCCGCAGCGTACTGGGGGAAAGCCCGGACCGGCTGCGGCAGCGGGTCGGGATGGTGTTCCAGCAGTTCAATCTCTTTCCCCACATGAGCGTGCTGCACAACATCACTCTGGCGCTGCGCCGGCTCAAGAAGCTCTCCGAGGACGAGGCGGTGGCGATCGCCCGCGCCCAGTTGGAGCTCGTCGGGCTCGCCGCCAAGGCCGACGCCCGGCCGGCCCACCTGTCCGGCGGGCAGCAGCAGCGCGTCGCGATCGCCCGCGCCCTGGCGTTGCAGCCGCAGGTGATGCTCTTCGACGAGGCCACGTCCGCACTCGACCCGGAACTGGTCAAGGGCGTGCTGGGCCTGATGGCGGACCTGGCGGCCGAGGGTATGACCATGGTCGTGGTCACCCACGAGATGGGGTTCGCTCGGGAGGTCGCCGATACCGTGGCCTTCATGGACCGGGGTGTCGTGCTCGAGGCCGGCGCGCCGGCCGAGATCTTCGAGCGGGCCACCCACCCCCGGCTGCGCCGGTTCCTCTCCCAGGTCCTTTAACCTTGATCAATGGAACTTCGCAGGCTCGGCGCCGCAGGACCAGAAATTTCACGCCTTGCGCTGGGGGCGATGACGTTCGGGCAGGAGGCCGACGAACATGCCTCCCACGCGATCCTCGACGCCTTCGTCGAGGCGGGCGGCACCCTCATCGACACCGCGGACGTCTACGGCGACGGCCGCAGTGAAGAGATCATCGGACGATGGCTGAAGGCCCGTCCGGAGCTGCGCGACCGTCTCGTCATCGCCACCAAGGCGCGGTTCCCGATCACCGGCCAGCCGGGCGCGGGACTCAGCAGGGAATACCTGCATCGGGCCCTGGAGGCCAGTCTGCGCCGGCTGGGTCTCGATCGGATCGACGTGTACCAGGCGCATGGCCCCGATCCTCGCGTACCTCTGGATGAATTCGCGCAGTTCGCAGAAGAGGCGATCGGTGCCGGGAAGATCACTCACTCCGGGCTGAGCAACTTCACCGGATGGCAGATCGTCCTGGCCCATGCCGGCTGTGTCCGGCGCGGCGTCGAAGCGCCGATATCGCTGCAACCCCAGTACAGCTTGCTTGTGCGGGAGCCGGAGTGGGAGCTGCTGCCCGCTGTGGAGTCGCTCGGCATGGGTGCCATGGTGTGGGGTCCGCTCGGCGCGGGCTGGCTGACCGGCAAGTACCGGCGGGGAGAGGGGCTGCCGTCCGACAGCCGGCTCGGAGACGATCCGGATCGGGGCCTGGAGGCGCTCTCCCGGCGCGGGACCGACCGGACCTGGCGCATTGTCGAGACGCTGCTGGATGTCGCCGATCAGCACGGCTTCACCCCGGCTCAGACGGCACTGGCCTGGGTGATGGACCGGCCCGGCGTCAGCGCCGCGCTGGTCGGCGCGCGCACCGCCGGACAGTTGCGGGACTGCCTGGCGGCCGCGGACCTGCACCTGGACCCGGCCGCCACGCAGCGCCTGGACGCCGTCAGCGAGCCGCCGACGCCGGACTATCCCTACGCCTTCATCGCCGAGATATCCGAGACGCACTGACCTCGGCGAGTGAGATGAGGCGGCGTTGTTCGAGGACCGCGGCGGCGGCGTAGGCGCCGCCGCCGGCGATGGCGAGGATCCAGAACAGGCCGGGAGTGCCGAAGAAGAGTGCCGTGGTCGAGATGAGGGCGAGCCAGGCGCCGAGGCCGTAGTGCATGAGATTGCGGCGTACGGCGCCCTCGGCGAGATAGAGCAGGCCGACGACGAGGCCGGAGCCGATCGGCCACAGGATGGACTGGAGTTCCGGCATGCCGAGGTGGGCCGTCAGGGCGGTGATGGCGAAGAACAGGGCGATGAAGCCGATGACCCAGCCGGCGCCGAGGAGCTTGCAGGCGAGGACGTCCGGCTCGCTGGCCGCGCGCTGGACCCGTGACGAGGCGATGGTGGCCTGGGTGATGCCGACTATCAGCCCGATGCCGAGCAGCGCCGTCGGCAGCCAGCCGGGCAGGTCGAGCAGAGGAGTGTCGCCCTGGGAGACCGCGGCGGCACCGTGGCCGCCCAGATAGGCGAGCCCGAAGCTGACGTACGTCGCCCGGCTGTCGATCTCGATCAGGCGGCGGGGACGACCGGCGCGGGGAGCGATCGGCGCAACGGCGGTGGCGAGGGACATGGCGGAAGCCTCCAATGTGGTTGGTCGGTGAGGAGAAACGGGCGGCGGCCGGCCTGTGGATCCGGCGCCGCCCGTCGCGGGGTCAGTTCTCGTTGTTGTCCAGCTCGCTGTCGGGGATCCAGGAGCCGTGGATGCCGGCGGTCACCCGGCGCGGCAGGTGGACGGTAGCGACCCGGTTGAGGCCGACGGCGTCCAGGACCAGCAACTGCGAGGAGTCCTGCTTGAGGTCGGAGATCACGGTGAGCAGGTAACCGTCGTCCTCGTTGGTGGCGCCGGCCGCGGGGACGAACACCGCCTCGCTGGGCATCCGGGCGTCGCCCACCTGGTGGATCCGGCGGGCGCCGGTGGTGCGGTCGTACTTGACGACGCCGTAGCCGCCGAAGCCCTCCTGGTCCGGGAAGGACACCGCATATCCGTAGCGGTTCTCGGCGCCCAGGTAGTCCTCGTTGAGGGTCGGGAACTCCACCGCGAGGTCGTCGATGATCTGCTCGTCGACGGTGCCGGCCGCCAGGTCGATCATCCAGCGGCGGATGTACGAGCGGGCGTTGGGCTCGCTGCCACGCCCGGGCGCGCCGACCCACCAGTTCCAGGAGAGCTGGAAACCCTCGCGGTCCACGGTGGGACCTTCCAGGACGATGCGGCCCTGGCTGTCCTCGTACGCGTTGGAGACGTGCAGCATGTTGCCGGGCTCGATCGAGAACCAGCGGATGTGCCGGGTGCCGTCACTGCCGTGGGGCATGACGCCGATGCGCGCCGGCTGCTGGTCGCTCCAGGCGTACGGAATGCCGGAGTGCTCGGTGGGATCGAAGGTGACGTTGCCTTCGACGAAGACCACGTGCCGGCGGGTGATGGCGAAGTCGTGCTTGAGGGAGGCGGTCGCTCCCGGGATCTCGGCGCTGTGGACGATCTCGCCCTTGGCGTCGGAGACGTAGTACATCAGGTACGGCGGAAACGGCGACGAGCCGAAGAAGTGCAGCTCGCCGGTCACCGGGTCTTCCTTGGGGTGCGCGGTCATGGCGGTGCGCAGCTTGCCGTCGAAGTCGAAGGCGCCGACCGTCTCCAGGTCCGCGGTGAGCTCGAACGGCAGGTTCGCCTCGCAGAGCGCGAGCAGCCGTCCCGCGTGCTCGATGACGTGGGTGCCGGCGGTGCTGGCGGCCAGGTCCGGGCCGCGCTCGGTCATGTACGGGGCGCCGTCCAGGGCGGGAGTGTGCACCCAGCGGTTGCGGTACCACTCGGCGCGGCCCTCCCGCAGGCGGATCCCGTGAACCATGCCGCTGCCCTTGAACCAGTGGGTGGGGGTGACGCCGGGCTTGGGGTTGTGGCTGTTGCGGATGAAGCGGCCGGTCAGCTCGGGGGGCAGCGTGCCCTCGACGGTGAGGTCGAGGCCGGTGACCTCGTCGGCGACGGGGGTGTAGTGGCCGGTCAGGTACGGCTTGCTGGTCATCTTCTCTCCTCTGTGCGCAGTCAGTTGGCTGTCGTGGTCGCGGCTGTTCGGCGCGGCAGGGCGCCGCGGGTCCGGCCGGTGCGGCGGGTGAGCGGTACGGCCAGGAGTGCGGTGACGGCGAGGACCGCGGCCGACACCGCGAAGGCGATTCGATATCCGGCGGTGAGCGCCTCCAGTGGGGGCTGGTGGGTGGATGCCTGGGCGGTGACGGAGCCGGCCAGGGTGGCCAGCGCGGCGAGGCCGATCGCGCCGCCCACCTGGCGGGTGGTGTTCACCAGCCCGCCGGCGAGGCCCGCGTCCTGCGGGGGGACGCCGTCCACGGACAGGGCGGTGAGCTGGACGAAGGCGACGCTGAGGCCGAGTCCGACCAGGACGCTCGCACCGAGGACGTCGACGAGGTAGCTCCCGTCGGTGCTCATCCGGGACAGCCACAGCAGTCCGGCGGCCTCGGTGAGCAGGGCCAGCGTCACGGTCGCGGTGCCGCCGAGGCGCCGGGCGACGGCGGGTGTCAGGGCGGCACCGAGCATGTTGGCCACGGCGAGCGGGAGTTGCCCGGCCCCGGTGGCCAGGGGGCTCATACCGAGGACCTGTTGCTGGTAGAGCGGCAGGAAGAAGAACAAGGCGATCCACACGGATCCCAGCAGTGCCATCAGCAGGTTGCCCGCGGCGACCCGGCCGGTGG
The DNA here is from genome assembly GCF_003751945.1 of Couchioplanes caeruleus. Taxonomy (NCBI): domain Bacteria; kingdom Bacillati; phylum Actinomycetota; class Actinomycetes; order Micromonosporales; family Micromonosporaceae; genus Couchioplanes; species Couchioplanes caeruleus. The sequence goes on from NZ_RJKL01000001.1 coordinate 4,147,756, forward strand.
CGAACAACCGCGGTGGTATCAGGGCGTCCGGGCGGCGACGCTCGATCACGGCGAAGGCGGCGAGCAGCGCACCCGCGCCGAGGAGGGCGCCCAGCACCGTGGCGTCCGTCCAGCCGGCGCCGCGGGCGGTCGTCAGCCCCCAGACCAGGCTGGTGAGGGCGAGCGTGACGGTGGCGGTGCCCAGCAGGTCGAAGCCCCCGGCCTTCTGCGCGGCAGCCTCTGGTACGAGCGCCACCACGGCGACCATGACCAGCGCCGACAGGAGCGCGATGGAGTGGAAGACCCAGGACCAGCCCCACGCCTGGGTGAGTACGCCGCCCAGCAGCACGCCGCCGGCCCCGCCCGCGCCGGAGACCGCGCCCCAGACGCCGAGGGCCTTGCCGCGCCCGGCTCCGGACGGGAACAGGCCCATCGCCAGGGCGAGCGCGGCCGGGGCGATGGCGGCGGCGCCGATACCCTGCACGGCGCGGGCCGCGATCAGCACGCCGGGGGACGCGGCCAGCCCCGCCGCGAGGGAGGATCCCGCGAACAGCGCGAGGCCGGCGATCAGCACCCGGCGGCGGCCGAGCAGGTCGGCCGCCCGTCCTCCGGCCAGCAGCAGCGCCCCGAACGCCAGGCCGTAGGCGTTGACCACCCAGGTGATGCCGCCGTCCGACAGGCCCACCCCGGCACGGATCTGCGGCAGCGCCACGTTCACGATCGAGGTGGCGAGCATGACGGTGAACTGCGCCGCGGCGAGCGCCGTGAGCGCGACCGTCGGCGAGAGGCGTGCCTTGCCCTGGGGGCGTCGGAGGTTCATGACGCACAGCCTGTGGGCGAGCGCTGTTCACTCTCCAGGCCTGGCGAGGGCGAGGACTGTCCAGTCCTGTCCGCACCTGTCCACCCGGCCTATCGGACGCCGTGCAGCTCCCACTGCCACAGGGCATCGCAGAGCAGGTCAAGGCCGTGGCGCAGGTGGCGGCGATAGGTACCGTACGGCAAGCCGAGGCGGCGGGCGGCGGCCTCCTGCGTGGGCGCACCGGAGAAGTAGCCCGCCGTCAGGGCGTCGCGGGCCCGCACTCCGCGCGGATCCTGGGCCAGTTCGTCGACGGCCTGGCGCAGCAGGTCGCGCAGCTCCGCGACGGGATCGGCGAGGTCGGCCGCAAGGCGGACGCGCATCAGGGCACAGGCGGCGAAGGCGGCGGCATCGCGCCAGTGCACCAGGGCCTCGCGGACGGCTTGGTCGAAGGCGCTGCGCGAGACTCCGGACGGGCCGGACTGCAACGGTACGTCGGTGGCCGAGATGAAACGGCGTAGCCAGTTCTCGACGGGCATCCGCCGCCAGTCGATGCCGAACACTCCGTACGTGTGGGCACCGACCCGCGGCCGCTCGCCGGTGTCCACAAGGGTGCCCTTGACGCGCGCGGACCAGGCCTCGGCGTCGCGCCAGACCGCGAAGCCGTACGCGCGACCGCGGGCCCGGGCGGACTCCGCCTGGGCCCGGGAACTACTCAGGTCGATGACCCGCGAGGGAACCTGGTATCGCTCGGGGTAGACCGTGAATCGGCTGATGCCGATGTGTTCGCCCGGGCTCACCGGCGCGGTGGCGTCCGCATGACGCCAGGCCGCCGCCACGACGGGGTCGGTAACAAGATCCTGGGGGTCGGGCGGGGCCGACAGGGCGAGCCGGGCGGTGAAAGCGACGGTCCGGCCCGTGCTGACGAGACGATAGACGCTGAACGCCTGCGGCTGGCGATCCATCCAGTAGCGGACCAGCTCGGCGGATTCGGGCCCCTCGGTCTCCTCGGCCATGCCCAGGATGACATCGATGTCATCCTCGTGCAGAGGACGGTCGTGCACCTCTTCGTCGCGAGACCACGTACGCACCCGGGCCAGGCTCTCCACCTCGCGGAAGAGGTAGAAGAGCTCGTCCGTGACGGTCCAGACCCGCTCCTCGGGTGCCTCACGCAGAATGCGCAGATACTCCTCCATCAACCGCTCGCGCATCGCCACGAAGGCGTGGGGTGCGCGCCAGCGCAGGTCGGCGGCGAGCGTCTCGCGCGCGGCGTCGTGCGGGTGCAGCCCCCGATGGGTGGCCTCCATGAAGGGCAGATCCCTCAGCCAGGAGAAGAGCTCGGGGGCATCCTCGTCGGGCAGCACCGCGGCGAGCAGTTCCTCGGATGTCGAGTGCGCCTGCGCCGCGACCTCGAGGGCGCGGCGGTGGGCCGCCGTCGGCACCTCGCCGATCAACCCGGCCAGCAGGGTGCGCAGCACGTCGGCCGAGGGCGCCCGCATGTCGTCCCTGCTCCAGCCCGGCATTCCCGCGGCGGCCGCCAGCGACAGGGCCAGCGGGTTGCCGCCGGCGAAGCGGAGCACCCGGTCCCGCAGCTCGGGCCGGATCTGCGCCGCGGTCAGCAGGCTCCGGGACTGTTCCTCGGAGAACGGCTGAAGCTCGGTGACGTGCAGAACCCCGGCCCAGGCGGGATCGGCCGCCCATTGCGCCTGCGGCGGGATCCGGCCGGCCAGTACGACGAGGGCACCGGCCGCGGCGCGGGGAAGGAGCCGCTGCCACAGCCAGCTTTCCAGCCACTGACAGTGCTCGAACGAGTCCAGGAACAGCACCGTGCCGGGAACATCCAGGAAGCCGCCGGCCGCGCGCTCGAAGTCGGCCGGGTCCCGGCTGGTGAACCGGCCGTCGAGCTCGACGAACGGGCGTCCCGCGGAGCGTGCCTGGTCCGTCAGCCGCCGCAGCAGCGCCGACTTGCCGATGCCACCGGGCCCGAACACATAGAACGCGAACGGCGCCTGCGGATCCCCGCTCAGCGCCTCCTCGAAGCGTCTGAGCTCCGTCTCCCGGCCGATGAAGGCGCGCGCCCGCGCACTGCTCAGCCTCTCACCCAGGGACACCATCTCAGCGGATGCGTCCCAGGTTCTCGTCTTCCGAGTGGCCGGAGACCAGCCGAGTGGTCTCTTCGATGCGATGGAAACGCCCGTCGGGGGCGCACTCGCCGAAGAGGTACACCTCGGTGCGGGAGGTGCGGCCGTTGTGCTGAGTGATCGTGACCGTGTGGCGATCGGCGTAGCGCAGCCCGTCGCGGAGTTCTTCGTGGACCTCGACCTGTCCGCTCTGGACGACGGAGCGCAGGCGGGTGATGTGCTGGGCGAAGGCGGTGCGGTCGCTCCAGACACCGTCGGTGCGCTGGCGGTAACCCGGGGCGAAGTGCCGGTCGATGGCCTCGGCGAGGTCGGGGATCGGATCGAACAGCAGATCGTTCAGGGCTCGGGCGATGTCGGTCGGCGTCATTGCCGTCTCCTGGAGGGGGATGGCGGAACGGGAGTGAAGTCCAGGCTCAGAGATACGGGGCCGCGAGTGTACAGACCGGCCTCCAGGTAGCGGAAACCCTCGCTGAAGCGCACTTCGTCGAGCAGGGGCAGGAGCATCGCGGCGACGGTCTCGATCTCGGCACGGGCGAAGGCGGTGCCGACGCACTGATGGAGCCCGGCACCGAAGGCAAGGTGCTGGGCGGCGGCGGTGAAGGCGCGGGCGGTGCCCAGGTCCGGGCGGTGCATGTCGAAGGCGTCCGGGGCGGCGAAGACCTCGGGGTCCCGGTTGGCCGCGCCGATCATGCAGAAGACGGTGGCGCCCGCGGGTACGGTGCCGCCCGCGAACACAGCGTCCCGCTCCGCCTGCCGGGGGATGAGCTGGACCGGTGGCGTGTAGCGCAGGGTCTCGGCGATCGCGGCGGGTAGCAGGGCGGGATCCCGGCGGACCTCGGCCAACTGCGCGGGATGGTCGATGAGGTGCTTGAAGAGCAGCGCGAGGGTCTTGTCGGCGGGCTCGGCGGCGGCGACCAGGACGTTGTTGACCAACGCGATGATCTCGCGGTTGCTCATGGCGATGCCGTCGAACTCGGCGGTGCACAGCATCGAGATGAGGTCGTCGCCGGGCCGGCGACGCCGCTGCTCGATGATCGGGACGAGATAGGCCTCCAGCTCCTCGGCGCAGGTCATGCAATGCCGGCGGCGTTCGGGGGTGAGAGCGATGGTGGTGATGAACTCGGCGATCCCGCTGTGCCAGGCGGCGATCTGCCGCGAGTCCGCCTTGTCCAGGCCGAGGACGTCCAGCGTCACGTGGACGGCGAAGGGCTTGCCGAAGTCGTTGACGAGGTCCACCCGGCCCTGGGGAAGGAACGGCGCGATGAGCTCCGCGGCGTTGGCGTGGATGGCGCGTACCTGATCGTGGAGGGCCTGCCCGGTGAAGCCCCGGACGACGATCTTCCGCTTGGCGGTGTGCTCGGCCCCGGTCATCTGGGCGAGGACCGGCCCGCGCATCACCGGCTCGGCGCGCTCCTGCAACGTCTCGGTGCTGAACCCTTCGTGGTCGGTCAGCACCCTCTTTACGTCGTGATGACGGGAGACGAAGTAACTGTTGATCGAGGGCTCGTAGTGCACCGGCAACTGCTCCCGCAGCCGCGGGAAATGTCGGTAGGGGTCGGCGGCGAAGTCGTCGGACAGGATGCTGAAACCGGACTCGGCCGGGACCATGGCAACGGGCCTCTCACGGTTGCTAAATGCTCTAGCAACCGTATCAAGGCCTTACAAGGGCACCGGATCCCTGACGTCAGGTGGCGGTGGTGACGACGGCGGACCGGGCGATGGTGGCCGCGAGATTGCCGTTCTGCCAGGAGGTCGCACGGACGACGTCGACCGAGAACGTGTACGGAGTGCCGGGCCGCAGTCCGGTGATGGTGGCGGAGAGCGGGGAGCACTTGTCGCCGGGCTTGACCTCCTGCCACTTCAGCGGAGCCTGCCGGCCGGAGACCAGTCGCTGGGGGATGCTCGTGATGCGGTAGGTGCGCACGTTCTTGTCACTGGCGTGGAACCACCGGACGGTGGCACTCGTCGCGCCGGCCACCACGTCCAGCCCGGCGATCTTGCCGGGCTGGAGGCTGCCGTTGCAGCGGGGATCCATCGGCTCGCCGGCATCTTCGGGCGACGACGACTCGGCAGGGGCCGGGGGCGCGAGCGTGGGTACCGCGGTGGGCGTCGGCGCCGCCTTCACCGGAACCGGCTCCTCCTGCCGCGCACCCTCCTGCACGACGATCCAGCCGGCTGACGGCTCGGCCGCCACCGGCTCCGCCGCCTCGGTGCCGGCGCCGCCGAGCACCTCGGGCACCGCGCAGCCGCCGAGCCCGACAGGGATAAGCGTCACAGCCGCCAGCCGCAGACTCCAGCTACGAACGGTCACCGGCACCCCTTCCCATAGGCCGCGTCAAGGTACGGATCGGCCACCGACGCAGCCGGCTGAGCCGCTTCTTCCAGGTCGCTCCGATCCCGCAGGTCGTTGATCTTTTGGACATCGACGATCTCGTTTGCCATGCTCTCCAGCCGAGGAAGGGCGGGCCTCTCCCCACCGAGGCAGGCCTCTCCCACCGAGGAGGGGCGGGCCCCTCCGGCCGAGGCAGGGCAACAGCCGAGGAGCGTCGATGGACGACCAGCACTGGACGGTGCATGTCGCCGCGGGCTACCGCGTCGGCCCGTGGCAGGTGACGCGGGGACTGGCCAGCGGGAGCTGGAGCAGCGTCTATGCCGCGGTGCACGAAGGAGCGGCGGAGGGACCGCGGCACGCCGCGCTGAAGTTCCTACCGACCGGCACGCTGACCCCACGTCAGCTTTCCCATCTCGCCGCCATGACGGACCGCGAACTCTCCGCGCACCGGCGGCTCGACCATCCCCACGTGATCTCGGTGCTGGGCACCTATGTGGTCGACGATCCCGGCACTCCCGATCTCGACGGGGCCACGGTGATCGCGATGGAGCTTGCCGAACGCTCGACGGCCGCGGCACTGGCCGACGCCGACGGTCGAGGGCTGGCCGATGCACCCCGGCTCATCGAGGAGATCTGTGCCGGCCTCGCCCACCTGCACGCGTCCGGGTGGGTGCACGGCGATCTGAAACCGAGCAACATCCTGTTGATGGCGGACGGCTCGGTCCGGCTGGCCGACTTCGGGCTCTCCGCCGAGTTGAACGGCACGCACGCCTATCTACCGCCCGGCGGTTCCGCCGATCACATGCCACCGGAACGGTGGGCCGAGGGCATCACCCCCGACGGCACCCTCGTACGCCAGACAGCGGACATCTGGGCACTTGGGGTCACCGCATGTCAGCTTCTCTCCGGCCGCCTGCCGTTCCCCGGCGTGACGTCACGCGCCCGCATGGCGGCGGCCTCCGCGTATGCCGAGGGCCGCGGCAATCTCTCGCTGCCGGCCACCATTCCTCCCCAGTGGCAGCAGTTCATCGCCGACTGCCTGGCCCCGGATCATGCCGGTCGCGCCGCACACACCGCCGCGGAGCTGGCGAGAAGAGCACGCGCCGCGGCCCAGGGGGACTCGGCGACGGATACGAGAACCGTCGCCTCCTCGAGCATCATCCGGCGCTTCTCCCGCAACCGGCGCACGGCCGGCGCGGTGGGATCCATCGCGGTGGCCTCGTGCATCGCTTCCCTCGCGGTGTGGAAGCCCTGGGAAGCGAGCGCCGGTGCGACCCCGGAGCCGAAGAGTTCGGCGAGCGGATACGAGCGGTATTTCCGCACGGACATGGACATCCCGCCCCAGTACTACGACCTCATCGTGACGGCCGGGACGAAGTGCCCGAGCTATCCCGCCGTGACGCCGTACCTGGTGGCGGCCATTCTCAAGACGGAGAGCAACTTCGATCCCACTCTGCACGATCCCGGCAAGGACGAGTACGGCATCGCCCGGTGGACGCCCAGCGTCCTGCAGTATTACCTGCCGGCGGAACAGCGGAAGGTGGTGCCGAAACCACCGTTCCCGCCGGATATGTCCATCCCGCACGTGGGCGACTTCCTCTGCAGATTCGCGCCTGAGCTGCGTGACATCCCGGGAGACCCGAGGATCAACCTGGTCGCGACATGGCGCACCTCCGCCGAGATGGTTCGCGCGGCCAATGGCGTGCCCGACCGCCCGGCCCTGCGGGAGTACATGCCGCGGTTGCGCGCGAACCTCGATGCCTATCAGCCGAAGTAGTTCCTGACCCGCTTGCGCTCATCAGCGGGGCAGGAGGCTCAGGTGCTCCTCGCGTACCAGGTCGAATTGAAGGGCCAGAGAGATCAACGCCGCGCGTTGCCAGTCCGCCTTCGAGCCCTCTCCGCCGTCGGCGGTGAGCCTCGGCGTCTTCACCCTGAGCTTGGAGCGGGCGAGGTAATCGATGTGGAAGTTCACGGCCGATCGGGTGAGATCGCAGGTGCCGCCGAGGCGGTCGAGAATCTCCGGAACGGTACGGATCACCGGTGACGAGGGGTCGCGCAGCCGCGGCTCGCAGAGGGCCACCAGCACGAGGAAGTACTTCGCGGTCTCGTCCAGCGGGAACGCCATCCGGGTCGCGTCGGCCGTGCCGTCGGGACGCTCGTGGTGATCGGCGTAAAGATGCTGCGACGCGAACACGTAGAAAGAGCATGAATCCTGCAGGCCGGGCAGGAACACCTGGGAGAACTCGAACGGCACCGGCATGTCGAGGCGACGCGGGGCGAGCTTCACGAACTCGCCGCCGCCCTCGGGATTCCTGACCACGTACGTGTTGCGACGGCTGAGGTTGCTGATCAGCCAGTGGTCCTCCACCGCGGTGATCGCGCCCGCGAGGCGGGACACCCCGGCGTCCGGCAGCGCAAGATCGACCGGCAGCTCGGCGGTGCCCCGGCCGAACGTCGCACTGTCGCCCGGTGCGAGGTTCACGATCGCGGGCGGGTCGCCCGCGCCCTGGATGACGATGCCCCGCCAGTCGACCCGGTCGCCCGCCGGCGGGACCGCCGGGAACGACGGACCGGCGCCGGCTCCATCGCGTGACACCGGGCCATTGTCGCAGGATCCGCCACGGATGGAACCGGCGCTTTGCGGATCGCTCATGCCAGCCGGGTACATCCCAGCCGATCACCAGCCCGGTGAGCAGCGGCGGCGCGACCATGTTGCCGACCCGCCGGCCGGCCTGGCGCACGAACAAGACGTACGTACGGTTGTAAGGGCCCGCGATATCGTGACCTCGTGACGACGGCGGACGGTGCGACCGAGGAGGAGCCGAGGTCGACCCGGCCCCGCGCCTTCATCGTCACGATCTACGGCCTGTACGCGCGCGAGGCCGGCGGCTGGATCAGCGTGTCCGCGCTGATCCAGTTGATGGACCGGCTCAAGATCGATGCGCCGTCGGCACGCTCGGCGATCTCCCGACTGAAGCGCCGGGGACTGCTCGAGGCGCGCAAGGTCGGCGGCTCGGCCGGATACAGCCTGTCCGAGCAGGCCCGGGGCATCCTGGACGAGGGCGACCAGCGGATCTTCGGCCGGCCGCGCGCCGAGCTGGCCGACGGGTGGCTGCTCGCGGTCTTCAGCGTTCCCGAGTCCCAGCGCCAGCAGCGGCACGTGCTGCGCTCCCGGCTGAGCTGGCTGGGGTTCGGCACGGTGGCCTCGGGCGTGTGGATCGCGCCTCGCCACCTGCGCCGGGAGACCGAGGAGGTCCTGGAGCGCTACGAGCTGTCGGGGTTCGTGGACCTGTTCGACGCCGACTACCCGGCGCCCGGGAATGTCGCCGAGCTGGCGGGCCGCTGGTGGGACCTGGAAGGGCTGCAGAAGCTCTACGGCGAGTTCCTCGACTCGTTCGATCCGGTGCTGGCGCGCTGGGTGAGCGGCGCCGAGGGCGGCGACGGGGAGGCGTTCGACGACTACGTCCGGGCGCTGACCGCGTGGCGACGGCTCCCGTTCCTCGATCCGGGGCTGCCGCCGGAGCTCCTGCCGGGCGACTGGAACGGCGTACGCGCGGCCGCCCTCTTCGACGAGCTGAGGGGGCGGCTCACCGAGCCCGCGCACCGCTTCGCGAGCTCGGTGATGGGCGGGGTCACGGCCTGACGAGCCGCTCCTCGGGGATCACGGCGACGCCCAGGATCTCGATCAGCGCCTCCGGCTGCCACAGCGCGGTGCAGCCGATGCCGGCCATGGCCGGATAGACGGGCCCGGCAAGCTCGCGCCAGACCCGGCCGATCTCCTTGCCGTGCGCCTGGTAGTCGGGGATGTCGGTGAGGTAGATCGTGATGTTGACGAGGTCCTCAGGCCGGCCTCCGGCCGCTCGCAGCGTGGTGAGGACGTTGCCGAAGGCCTGACGGAACTGCTCGACGATGCCGCCCTCGACGATCCTCATGTCTCGGTCCAGGGCGGTCTGGCCGCCCAGATACAGCGTGTTGCCGACCAGAGTGCCGTGCGAGTAACCGCTGGGGGCGGGCAGGGCATCCGGATTGACAGGAATGGGCAGCATCGGGCCTCCGTCGGGTCTAGACTATTGACTTTAGCTGACGAGCGTGAAAAAAACTGCATACCCGGCCTGGAGGAGTGCGACGCATGAGGTTCGCGACGGTGACCCCGGCGGACGGCAGCACGACGGCCGCGGTCGACCCGGGCGACGGGTGGCGCCGGCTGCCCGCACCGCATCTGTCCGCCTATCTCGACGAGTTCTCCGACCGGCCGGTGAGCGGCCTGATCGGCGAGCCGGTGCGGCCCGCCGGCATGGCGCTGCCCCTTCCCGCGCCGCGCAAGGTGATCTGCTGTGGCCTGAACTACGCCGACCACATCCTCGAGATGGGCCGGGAGCTGCCCGCCCACCCGACCCTCTTCGCCAAGTACGCCGACACCCTCACCGGCCCGGCCGACGACATCGCGCTGCCACCCGGGCTGCACGTGGACTGGGAGGCCGAGCTGGCGGTGGTCGTCGGCGCCGAGATCCGCGGCGCCGGCCGGGCCGAGGCCGCCGCCGCCATCTGGGGTTACACGATCGCCAACGACGTGTCGGTCCGCGACTGGCAGAAGCGGACCCTGCAGTGGTTCCAGGGCAAGGCGTGGGACCGCACCACGCCGATCGGCCCGGTCGTGGTCACCGCGGACGCGCTCGACCCGGCCGCGGGCCTCGAGGTCGTCTGCCGGGTCGACGGCGTCGAGCGTCAGCGCGGCGACACGAGCTCGCTGGTCTTCGACGCCGCCGCGCTGGTCGCGTACGTGTCGACCTTCACCCGCCTGCGCCCCGGCGACCTGGTGTTGACCGGCACGCCCGGAGGGGTCGGAATGGGAATGACGCCCCCGGTTTACCTCGCCGACGGCGCCGTCCTGGAAACCGAGATCACCGGCATCGGCGTTCTGCGCAACCGGATCGTCGTCAAGGACTAGGAGTCGACATGCATCTGACCGAGGGTGACTTCCCGCTCGACGGGGACAACTCGATGTACGCCACCAACGGCCTGGTCGTTCCGGTCGTCACCCGAGGAGGACTCGAATCCGGGCTGACCGGACAGTCGGCGGGTGCCACGCGCATCGCGGGCGTGAGCCCCCAGCACACGCCGGCGCGACGGCTCTGGTTCGGCAAGGTCAGCAACGAGCCCGGCTTCCGGTCGGTCCCGCATCACCACGGCGAGGCGGAAACCGGGGGATTCGTCCTGTCGGGCCGCGCGCGCATCTACTTCGGAGCGAAGTTCGAGGACTACATCGACATGGCGGAGGGCGACTGGGTCTTCGTCCCGCCCTACATGCCGCACGTCGAGTGCAACCTGGACCGCAACAACCCGCTCACCTGGATGACCACGCGCACCCCCGACAACATCGTGGTCAACCTCGACGACGTCGCGGACGAGGCGCTGCGGGACTGGAGCGAGCGCCCGTGACGCCGACCTCGGAGATCTTCAGCGCCTCCATCACCCTGAAGGAGGCCGAGCCGCAGCACTTCGACGTGGCCTACACCGCGGTCACCCAGCCCTGCCCCTGGCCGAAGGCGTACGGCGGCGACCTGGTGGCCGCGGCCGCGGCGGCCGCCATGCGGACCGTTCCCGAGGGCCCGGAGGACGGCAAGACGCTGCACTCCATGCACTCCTACTTCATGCGCCCGGCCGACATCGGCGCGGAGGTCCGCTACGAGGTGGAGGTGCTGCGCGACGGACGCGGCTATGCCACGCGGCAGGTCCGCGCCTTCCAGTCCGGCAAGCCGGTGTACGTCGCCCTCGCCTCCTTCGCCAAGGGCGAGCCCTCCGGCACCTTCGCCGTCCGGCCTCCCGAGGTCCCCGGCCCCGAGACGCTGCCCACCTCGGCGGAATACCTGGCGCCCCGCGAGGGCGGGACGATGACCGAGGAGTCGAAGGCGTACTGGGGCGGCGGACGCAGCTTCGACATGCGGCATCTTCCCGGGCCGGTCTACCTGACCGTCGACGGGGAACGGGCGCCGCACCAGGCCGTCTGGGTGAAGCCGTACGACGCCCTGCGGCCGGTCGAGGGCCTGACCCGCACCCAACGCGACCTGGCGGCCCTGGCCTACGTCTGCGACTACACCATCCTCGAGCCGGTGCTGCGCGTGCTCGACCTGCCCTGGGCGAGGCCCGGCCTGGTCACCGCGAGCCTGGACCACGCGATGTGGTTCCACCGCGTCCCCGGCGAGGGCCTCCTCGACGACTGGCTGCTCTACGCGCAGCAGGCGGGCTCCGCCGGCTCGGGGCGCGGGCTCGGCCAGGGCAGCTTCTTCACCCGCGACGGAGAACACCTGGCCACGGTCGTGCAGGAAGGCATGATCCGCGCGTCCTGACCCACCCCTGGAAAGGACTTCCGATGCAGCTCTCCCCCTCGGCCCACACCGACACCTTCGCCCGCGACCACCTGCCGCCGTTCGACCAGTGGCCGCATCTCGAGTTCACCACCGATCTGCTGCAGTATCCGGAACGCCTCAACGCGGCCGCGGAGCTCGTGGACGTCGCGGTCGCCACCTTCGGCCCCGACCGACCGGCGATCCGCACCGACTCGGGCGAGACGTGGAGCTACGGGGAGCTCCAGCGGCATGCCGACCAGGTCGCCCAGGTGTTGGTCGAGGACCTCGGCCTCGAACCCGGCAACCGGGTGCTGCTCCGCTCCCCCAACAACCCGTGGATGGTGGCCTGCTGGCTCGGCGTGCTGAAAGCCGGGGGCATCGCCGTCACGACGATGGCGGCGCTGCGCGCCCGCGACCTCGCCCCGGTGGTGTCCAAGGCACGACCGGCGATCGCGCTGGTGGACCACCGGTTCACCGCGGAGGTGGAGACCGTCCGCGACTCCGGGGCCCTCGACCTCGCGGTGGTGCCGTTCGGTGGCCCCGGCGAGGGCGATCTGACCGCGCTCTGCGCCGCCAAGCCGGGCGGGTTCGCGGCCGTCGCGACGGCCGCCGACGACGTCGCCCTGTTCGGGCCCACCTCGGGCAGCACCGGCACTCCCAAGATCACCACACATTTCCACCGAGACCTGCTGGCCATCGACGCCACGTTCGGCCAGGAGGTCCTCAAGCTCACCCCCGACGACGTCGTCGCCTGTACGGCCCCGCTCGGGTTCACCTTCGGGCTCGGCATGCTCGTGGTCTTCCCGTTCCGGGCGGGCGCCTGTGTGTTCCTGGTGGAAAGCGCGACACCGACGCAGCTCGCGGACCTCGTCGCGGAGCACGGGGTCACGGCGCTGGCCACCGCGCCGACGGCGTACCGGCAGATCCTGAAGTCCGGAAAGATCGAGAAGCTGCGCGGCCTCCGCGTGGCGGTGAGCGCGGGAGAGCACATTCCGCGCAGCGTCCGGGACGAGACCGAGGCCGCCATCGGGCTGAAGATCATCGACGGCATCGGCGCCACCGAGCTGCTGCACATCTTCATCTCCGCGGCCGGGGACGACATCCGTCCCGGCGCGACCGGCAAGCCGGTGCCCGGCTTCCGGGCGACGATCCTCGGACCCGACGGCAAGGAGTTGCCACCCGGCGCCGAGGGCAGGCTGGCCGTGATCGGCCCGGTCGGCTGCCGCTACCTGGACGACGAGCGCCAGGCCGGTTACGTCGTCGACGGCTGGAACGTCACGGGCGACACCTTCTACCGAGACCAGGACGGCTACTTCTTCTACTGCTCACGGACCGACGACATGATCGTCTCGTCGGGCTACAACATCGGCGGGCCGGAGGTCGAGTCGGCCGTCAACACGCACCCGGACGTGGCGGAGTCCGCGGTCGTCGCCAAGCCCGACGCCGACCGGGGCTCTATCGTGTGCGCCTTCGTCGTGCTGGTGGACGGCGTCGAGGGCGACGCGGCGAAGGCCAAGGAGATCCAGGACTACGTCAAGCAGCAGTTGGCGCCGTACAAATATCCCCGCGAAGTCCGCTTCTGCACGTCGCTCCCCCGCAACCCCAGCGGCAAGCTGCAGCGCTACGTGCTGCGGCAGCACGTCGAACGAGAGCAGGAATCCGCGTGAGAATCGCCATCGCCGGCGGCGGCCCCGGAGGCCTCTACTTCGCCGCCCTGATGAAGCAGCTCGACCCGGGCCACGAGATCACCGTCTGGGAACGCAACGCCCCCGACGACACCTTCGGCTTCGGCGTCGTGTTCTCCGACGAGACGCTGGGCGGCATCGAGAACGCCGACACGGTCATCCACGACGAGATGGCCCGCCGCTTCGCCCGCTGGACCGACATCGACATCGACGTCGACGGGCACAGCTTCACGGTCGGCGGGCAGGGCTTCGCCGCGATGAGCCGCAAGGACCTGCTGCACCTGCTCCAGCGGCGTGCCGCGGACCTCGGCGTGACCGTGCACTACGAGACCGAGGCCCCCGACGCCGACGAGCTGCGTACGTCGTTCGACCTGGTGGTGGCCGCCGACGGCGTCAACTCGAGGATCCGGACCAAGTACGCGGACACCTTCGCGCCGGCCCTCGACCACCGGGCGAACAAGTACATCTGGCTGGGCACCGACCTGGTCTTCGAGGCGTTCCAGTTCTTCGTCAAGCAGACGGAGTGGGGCACCATGCAGATCCACGGGTACCCGTACTCCGCGAGCGGATCGACCTTCATCGTCGAGATGCACGAGGACGTCTGGCGCCGCGCCGGATTCGACGCCACCGAGGGCGTGGCGCTGCCGCCGGGCGCCTCCGACGAGCACGCCGTCGAGAAGATCAAGGCGATCTTCGCCGGCGAGCTCGCCGGCCACGAGGTGCTCACCAACAACTCGAAGTGGCTCAACTTCACGACCGTACGCAACCGGCGCTGGCACGACCGCAACGTCGTCCTCCTCGGGGACGCCGCGCACACCGCGCACTTCTCCATCGGCTCCGGCACGAAGCTCGCGATGGAGGACGCCCTCGCCCTGGCGGCGTGCCTGCACGAGCGGCCGTCGCTCGCCGACGCGCTCGAGGCGTACGAGACCGAGCGCAAGCCGGTGGTGGAGTCGACCCAGCGCGCGGCGCAGGCCTCGCTCGAGTGGTTCGAGAACATCGGCATGTACGCCGGGCAGGACCCCGCCCAGTTCTGCTTCAACCTGCTGACCCGTTCCCGGCGCATCACCTTCGAGAACCTCAAGGAGCGCGACGCGGAGTTCGCCCACCGCATCGAGGCGGCGTTCGCCGAGGCGGTGGGGTCGACCGAGGTCGTGCCCGCGATGTTCCAGCCGGTCGGCATCGGGCCGCTGCGCCTGAAGAACCGGATCATCGTGTCGCCGATGGACATGTACTCGGCGACCGACGGCGTACCCGACGACTTCCACCTGGTGCATCTCGGTTCCAAGGCGCTCGGCGGCGCGGGGCTCGTCATGACCGAGATGGTCTGCGTCTCGCCGGAGGGCAGGATCACCCCCGGCTGCACCGGGCTGTGGAACGACGAGCAGCGCGACGCGTACCGGCGGGTGACCGACTTCGTGCACACCCGGACGACGGGGAAGATCGGCGTCCAGCTCGGCCACTCGGGGCGCAAGGGCTCCACCGGGCTCATGTGGGACGGCATGGACCGACCCCTCGCCGAGGACAACTGGGAGGTCATCGGCCCGTCGGCGCTGCCGTACGGTCAGGGTTGTCATCTACCCCGCGAGGCCGGCCGCGCCGACCTGGACAAGGTGGTGGCCGATTTCGTGGACGCCGCCCGGCGTGCCGTCGACGCGGGCTTCGACCTGGTCGAGGTCCACGCCGCGCACGGCTATCTCCTGTCCTCCTTCCTCTCGCCGGTGGCGAACAAGCGCACCGACGAGTACGGCGGCACGCTGGCCAACCGCCTGCGGTTCCCCCTGGAGGTCTTCGACGCGGTCCACACGGCCGTGCCCGGCGAGATCCCGGTGACCGTACGCATCTCGGCGACCGACTGGGTGCCCGACGGCAACACCGAGCACGACGCCGTCGAGATCGCCCGGGCCTTCGCCGAGCACGGAGCGGCGGCCATCGACGTGTCCTCCGGGCAGGTCACCGAGGAGGAGCAACCGGCGTACGGCCGCTCCTACCAGACCCCGTTCGCCGACCGGATCCGCCAGCTCGTCGCCGGGCCGGCGGGCGCCAAGGTCATCGCCGTGGGTGCCATCTCCTCCTACGACGACGTCAACTCCATCCTGCTGGCGGGCCGGGCGGACCTGTGCGCCCTGGGCCGTACCCACCTCTACGATCCCCAGTGGACGCTGCACGCCGCGGCGGAGCAGGGCTACCGGGGCGAGGGTGCCGACTGGCCGATCCAGTTCCGGGCCGGCAGCCGCAAGCCGCCGACGTCGCGCACCGACAAGATCCCGCCGCGGCTGGCGCTCCTGCGGCAGCAGGCCGGCCAGCAGGTGCATCTGCGCTGGACGCCGCGGTGAGCGACGCCTACACCCCACGCGGGGTGCACCGCACCCGGGTGGGCTGGATCGACACCGACGCGGCAGGCATCTACCACAACTCCGCGGTCACCCGATATGTCGAGGCCGCACAGGCCGAGCTCATGCGCTCGCACGGGCGGGCGGCGCGCATGGCCGGGTAGAGCCCCGCGAGCAGGCCCACCACGGCGCCGACGGCCGGAGCGCCGGCGGCCAGCAGGCCGAGGATGTCGAGCAACGTCGACTTACCCGACCCGGACGGTCCCACGATGCTCACGTAGTCGCCGCGGCCGACCCGCAGACGCATATCGACGAGGGCGGGCACCGGCCTTCACCACCGCTCCACAGGTCTCCGCGGCGTAGTGCAGGGCCGGGTCGAAGTCCATGCCGGCGAAATGGCCGGCGATCTCGAGGCTGACGACGCCGTGCAGCCGGGTCCAGAAGGTGAGCGCCCGGCCGGCGGGCGCGGCGTCCCCGGCGAACGCCTCGACGAGGACCCTCATGAGGCTGTCGGCGATCGTGGTCGCCTCGGGCGGGGCGGAGTAGCCCGGCACCGGCGTGCCGAAGATGAGCCTGTCGTCGTCGGCCATCGCCTTCCCTTCCTTTCGCGGTTGACAACCGCTCAGTGAGCCCATAATACTTCCGTTAGAGCCTCTAACACTCCTGAGAGGCGGTAGCGATCTGGAGATGACGGCGATGACCGAGACGACCGAGCAGCGGACCGAGATCGTGCTCCCCGGCGTGGCGGAGCCCGAAGGACTGCAGGTGCGCACGGTGCCGGTGCCGGTCCCCGGCCCGGGACAGGTGGTGGTCCGGATGGAGGCCACCGGGGTCTCCTTCGCCGAGCAGCAGATGCGCCGGGGCCGCTACTACGACCAGCCGCCGTTCCCGTTCGTGCCGGGCTATGACCTGGTCGGCGTCGTCCACGCGATCGGGGACGACGCCACCGCCCGGCTGGGCGAGCGCGTCGCCGTACTGACCAAGGTGGGTGGCTGGGCCAGCCACGTGGTCGTGGATGCCGCCGACCTGGTGCCGCTGCCCGCCGGCCTCGACCCCGTGGAGGCGTCGACCGTCGTGGTCAACGGCATCACCGCCTGGCAGATGCTGCACCGCAAGGCCCGGATCCGGGCCAGTCAGACGATCCTGGTGCACGGTGCCAACGGTGGTGTCGGCTCCACGCTGGTGCAGTTGGCCCGGCTCGCCGGCGTACGGGTCATCGGCACCGCCTCCCCCCGCCACCACGAGAGCCTGCGTGAGCTGGGCGTCATCCCGATCGACTACCGCACCGACGTGGCCACCGCCGTGCGTGAGCTGGCACCCGGCGGCGTCGACGCGGTCTTCGACCACCTCGGTCCCGCCAGCGTGCCCGACTCGTGGCGGCTGCTCGCCCGGGGCGGGACCCTGGTCGCCTACGGCAGCGCGGCCACCCGCGACGACTCCGGCTCCAAGCAGCTTCCCGTTCTCAAGGTCCTGGGCAGGGTGTGGGCGTGGAACGCGCTGCCCAACGGTCGGCACGCCTACTTCTACAACATCTGGGCCGGCCGCGGCCTGGCCAGACGGCGCTTCCAGGCCCGGCTGCGCCAGGACCTCACCCAGGTCCTGACCGCCATGGCGCAGCGGCACATCACCGCCCGGATCGGCGCCCGGTTCCCGCTCACCAGCGCCGCCGAGGCTCTGCGCCTGGCCGAGTCCGGCACCACGGCCGGCAAAGTCGTCCTCACTCCGTGAACAGGGACGCGACCTTCGTACCCTACGGTCCATGGGTCCGTGGATGGCGACAGTGCACTTCCCCGACGGGAGCCGCAAGTATTTTCGTTACAGCACCAGTTCCGAGTCCTCTTTCCACCCGCTGTACTCGCAGATGTGCCCACTCGACGGCACGCTGCCGGACGGGGAGCACTGCTACCGGGCCCAACCCATCGGCGAGCCGGACTCCTCCTACCCGGACCTGCCACTCGACCCCGTGGATCAGCTCGTCCCGGTGACCATGTCCACGGACTCCGACCCCATTTCTGGCACGCCCTGTTCAGCCCGCGGCAGGCCATGCTGCTCGGCCCGATGTCTCCGTTCCACAACGTGGAGCTGCGGGAGAACTACGAGCTGATCGCGACGATGACGGGCTACGGCACGTGTGCCGGGCCGCCTACCGCGAGGACTTGACCGGACCCGTGCCGCCGAACAGCGCGTGCGGTCTCGTGCTCCGCGGTCGCCCTCTGCTCTACCGCAATGATGTGAGTTCCGCCGCTCCTACTCCAGGTGGGCGGGCAGACCGAAGAGCGGGAACAGGCGGGCCGTGTCGAGGAAATTGTTGACCGCCGCGATCCGCCCGGCCGAGATCTCCAGGACGATCAGCGCCCAGGGGTCGTGGCCGGTGCCGTCCAGGCAGGACCGGTACTGGCCGAAGGCCGGAAGGCCGCTGGCCACCACCGGCACGAGGCGGGAGCCGCGGCACCCGCTGCCCGTGCCGGACATCCAGGCGGCGATGTCGTCGTGGCCGCGCAGCCACAGCGGCAGCGGCGGCATCGACAGCGTCGCGTCCTCGTGCAGCAGCGTCGTCAGCGCCCGCAGGTCGTACGCCTCGAACGCCGTCACGTAGCGGGTCAGCAGCGTCCGCTGCTCGTCGTCGAGCGGCCGGTGAACATCGGCGTCGGTGTCCGCGGCCGCGATCGTGACGCGGGCCCGCTGGAGGGCACTGTTGACGCCGGCGACCGACGTGTCGAGCAGGTCGGCCACCTCCTGCGCCGACCAGGCGAGAACCTCGCGCAGGATCAGCACGGCCCGCTGCTTCGGCGGCAGATGCTGCAGCGCGGCGACGAAAGCCAGCCGGATCGACTCGCGGACGGTGACGACGTCCGCCGGGTCGGCGCGCTCGGGCAGCACCCGGGTGTCCGGCACCGGTCCCACCCAGATCTCCTCCGGTCGCGGCTCCCCCGCGCCGGTCGACCGGCCCGACCCGGCCGGTCCGAGGTCCATCGGCCGGACCCGCCGCTGGGCGCTGTCCAGCATTGTCAGGCAGACGTTCGTCGCGATCCGGTAGAGCCAGGACCGCAGCGCGGAACGCCCCTCGAAGCCGTCGAGGCCGCGCCAGGCCCGGAGCAGGGCGTCCTGCACCGCGTCCTCGGCCTCGAAGGCAGAACCCAGCATGCGATAGCAGTACGCCGTCAGCTCGGGCCGGTACGCCTCGAGCCGCGCCACATCATCCACGGGCAAAAAATAGCCGAACTCAGCGATGAGTTCGGGGTGCGGACCCGGTCTACCCCTACGTCAGATCGCACGAAGCGCACGAGGAGTCGACATGACCGCCACCCAGTGGACCGCCGACAGCGCCGGCTCGGGCCGGTACGCGGACGTCAACGGGATCAACCTCTACTACGAGACCTACGGGACGGGACGTCCGATGGTCCTCCTGCACGGCGGCCTCGGCTCGGGCGAGATGTTCGGGCCGCTCATCGGCACCTTCAGCGAGAACCACCAGGTCGTCCTGGTCGACCTGCAGGGTCACGGCCGGACCGCCGACATCGACCGCCCGCTCGACATCCGGTCGATGGCCGACGACGTCGCCGCCCTCATCGACCACCTCGGGCTGGAGCGCCCGGACGTGGTCGGCTACTCCCTCGGCGGCGGCGTGGCGCTGCTGGTCGCGATCCGCCACCCGGAGAAGGTGGGCCGCCTGGTCACCGCGTCGGCCGGAATCCGACGCGACGCCACGTACCCGGAAATCCTCGCACAGCAGGGCCAGGTCGGCGCCGCGGCGGCCGAGTTCATGAAGGACACCCCGATGTACGAGCTCTACCAGCGCGTGGCTCCCCGGCCGGAGGACTTCCCGCGGCTGCTCGACAAGATCGGCGCGGCGATGGCGAAGGACTTCGACTTCACCGAGGAGGTGCGCGGCCTCCAGGTGCCGACGCTGGTGATGGGCGCCGACGCCGACCTGGTGCCGCCGAGCCACTTCGTGGAGATCTTCGAGCTGCTCGACGGCGGGCTCCGCGACGGCGGGTGGACCGGTGAGGGCCGGCCCAAGGGCGGGCACGCCCTGGCGATCCTGCCGGGCCTCACCCACTACAACCTGTTCCTGTCCCCGCTGTTCGCGTCGACGACTCTCGCCTTCCTCGAGGAAGATCACTAAGAGTACGGGATGAATGACGGATTGTCCGAAGGATACGGAGCCGCAAACCATAATCCATGACCTTCATCGAATGGGGCGCGTTCTTCTTCGGCGTCGTCATCGGCTGGAACACCTACTTCGTCAACCGCTACCGCGGCTCGGTCAAGCTGCTCGACCTGCTGTCCCTCGTCGGCGCGGTCGGCGGCGGCGCGATACTGGCGCTCTTCCCCGAACAGACCACCCTGTTCGCGGCGTACGGAATCGGGCTCTTCGCCGGCTTCGCCACGTACTTCCTGCTGCTCGTGGTCTTCATCCTGACGCAGCGCAAGAAGGGCTGGACCCTGGCGTACTTCCTGGACGGACGCAGGCCCGCCCTCGGCGACAACCAGGAGAGTGACGCCACCCATCCGATGCTGACCGAGCGCGGCGGTGTCCAGGGCGGGCGCTGACCATGTCCGCACTGACCGACCTGTTCGACTACCTCGGCAACCTGCCGCTTCCGATCCTGCTCCTGGCGCCGGTTTCCTATGTGGCGGTCCAGACGAAAGTCTGGGAGCCCGCTTCGGCCAGCATTTCCTCGACAACTTCCTGGTCCGCCGGGAGTCCGTGGCGCAGGCCATGCGCTCGGCGAGGGACCCGCTGGGCATGGCCTTCGTCGCCTATGCGCCGCCGCGGCTTCGCGTCGTCCGGCACGCCCACCCCTGCCCCTGCGGGTCGCACTCCACCTTCGGCGCGTGTTGTGCCGCGACCGGCCTTACCAGGCGGTGAGGCTTCCGGGTGCCGACTCGCCGGGTTGTCCTTCGTCCGGGTGGCATCCGGTGGGGGGTTCATACCGGACGTTCGGCTGAGGGGTCTCCGCGCTCCGGGCAATTCGCCGCACGGCCGGGCGAAAGCACTGGTGGCGGCTCGGCGGAGCGTGTCACGGTGGGTGTCGTGACCAGGGTGACGTGGGATTTCACGAAGGAACAGACCGACGCGGGATGGCGCTCCATGTCTCTGCTCGCCCGCCTCGTCCACCGCGGCGGGCACCCCGCTCCGGTGACGCCGACCGTCGCGCTCCGCCCGGAGGAGCACGAGTACGGCGCCTTTCCCGTCGACGTACTCGCGTACTTCTCCGCAGACGTGGACTACTCGAGCGGCATCTTCGCCAGCGGCGGCTACTTCTTCACCAGCAACGGCAACTGCGCCCGGACCCGGGCCGGCTGGCGCCACGAGGGACGGCAGGCCGCCACCATCACCAGCCAGCGACTCGTGCTGCGCGACCGGAACGGCGAACAGGAGTACGAATTCCGCTCGCTGATCCTGATCCAGCCGAATCCCCTCGACTGGTCGGTGAACCTCTACTTCGCGGGCGCCCAGCCGATGATGCTGCGCAGCCCGTGGGTGCCGTGGATGACCGTGGTGATGTCGGCCGAGCTGTACGGCTCCCCGTGGCCGCCCGGCCACGTTCCCGACGCGGATATGCCGATCAAGGCATTGTGCGAGAAGGCGCCGTAGATCCACGCGTCGACCGGCTAGGCGGCGCCCTTCTCGAAGGCCATCTGGTTGTACGGCGAGCCGTCGTAGGGCTCGATCTCGCGGTACCCACTGCTGCGGTACAGCTCGATCGCCTCCGTCAGCGCCCGGTGCGTGCCGAGCCGGATCGTCGTGAACCCGTGCGCCGCCGCATCCGCCTCGATCTCCTGCAGCAGCCGGCGCCCCAGCCCGATGCCGCGAGCCCGCCGCCCGACCCAGAGATGCCGCACCTCGGCCGTCTTCGGCCCGAGCCGCCGCCATGCCACGCAGCCCACCGCACCACCGTCCTCCCAAGCCACGAGCAGCGCCAACTGCCCCGGCGGTGTCAGGGTGGAGGCGTCGTAACCCTCCGGGAACCGGTCCTCGAGCTCGGCCGCGTACGTCAGCAGGCACTCCCGCGCGATCCCCGACGCGTCGTCGAGCCGTTGGATGTCCACGGCGGCGAGCCGCAGCAGACGCCATACCTGTTCCTGGGCGGCGATCAGCCGCTCCCGCTGCTCCGGGGTGAGCGGGTTGAGCAGCGCATCGACCGCCTCCCGCGAACGGGCGTCCAGGTCGGCCAACTCAAGGACCCCTGCATCGGTCAGCTCGGCGACTCGCACCCGGCGATCGTCCGGCCGCGCGGCGACCTCGACGAGGCCCTCGGCCTCCAGGGAATGCAGCAGCCGGCTCAGATAGCCGGAGTCGAGCCCGAGCCGCATGCGGAGATCGCGCACCTCGGCTCCCGCGCCGATCTCGAAGAGCAGCCGGGCCTCGCCCAGCGGGCGGCGCTGTCCGAGATACCGGTCGGTCAGGTCCCCGATGCGCCGGGTGTAGTTGCGGTTGAACTCCAGCACCAGCTCGGCCTGGTCCATCTTCTGACGGTAGCAGCTTCTCTGACCTTGGTCAGACGGTTGCCACCGCTCATTCACTCGCCGGCCACGCCGATCGAGAAGCGTCTCCAGACATGCGTCGAACCCTCGTTCCCACGATCGCCGTGGCGGCGGTCAGCCGTGGGTGACGGTGAGGGAAGAGACGCCCTCGGCGGCGTCGATGTCGAACCGGTCCTTGGCCGTCTCCCAGCCGGGCGCGGCGTAGACGAAGCCTCCGGCGACCCCGGCCTGTGGCTGACCATCGATCCTGACATCTCCGGCCCCGTCCCGAGCCGCGACCCGCACCGGCGCGGAGCCGCCGAGGCGAACCTCGAGCAGGCTCGCACCGCCGCTCAGGGCGACCTTCTGCGTACCGGCGGCCGCCGGCAGGGTCACCTCGGCACGGCTGGTGCCGGCGCTGAGCTCGACATCCCCGCCGAGCGTCGCCCCGGTGAGATCGACGGCCTCGTCGCTGGCGCCGCCGGTGAGCCGCACATGCCACCGCACGTCCCGGGCGAGCAGCACGGTGACGAGGGAGGGGCCGGCCTTTCCGGTGTTCCGCAGGCGGGCCACCACGGACGCCTTGTCAACGTCGACGGTCGGCGCCGCCTTCGAGTCGCCCGGGGTGGAGACGTCGTACAGCGCGCCGCCGAGGTCGGCGACGCTCACCCGCACGACATCGGCGCCACTGGCGAGCTGGAAGGTGTACGGCTTGGCGGCGTACCCGGTGCCGCCGCGGACGCTCTGGTCCGGTTCGCTCGGTGCGGCCTGGCCCAACCCGGGGAGTCCCAGGCCAGTCCCGGACCCCGGCCACGTCGGTAGCGGCGCGGGATCCGAGGAGCCGTCATGGGCGGGAAGGACGTAGTCAGGCTGATGGGCCGGGTTGTAGTCCCGCCCACCGTCGTCGGCCAGCGAGCACCCGCCCAACGCAAGGGCAGCCGCCAGGACGGCCGCCCGCAGCACCCGGACAATCATGTCCACCTATTACCCGACCCCTCGGTTCCCTACACGGCGCGTCCCTTCAGGAAGGTCAACCTACGCCCTGCGTCACCCCGGTATCCAGTGGCGATGCCGAATGCGCGGGCGTGCCCGCCGCCGTCGACAACTGCCCGAGGTGGGCGTACAGGGGTGGCGGCCAGGTTGACCTCGGCGATCGCCCGGCCCACCGCACCAGCCGGGTCCATCGCTGATTCGACGGCGGAAGTTGATTCCCAGAAATGGCGAAAGGCCGACCCCTTCTACCCGGGATCGGCCTGGAAACCTTTCAGGTAAACGCAGAAACGCCCACCCCCGGCCAGGGGGTGGGCGTTTCTTCACGTTAAGTCCGGCGGCGTCCTACTCTCCCACACCCTCCCGAGTGCAGTACCATCGGCGCTGGAGGGCTTAGCTTCCGGGTTCGGAATGAGACCGGGCGTTTCCCCTCCGCTATAACCACCGAAACATCTATCAGCGGAAACAACCTCTTCACCAGCAACCCCCTGGAATATCACCCAGGGGGGTGAGGGGTGGTTGTTTGCTGTGAATCACACAGTGGACGCATAGAGTATCAAATATGATGTGGTTAAGCCCTCGGCCTATTAGTACCGGTCAACTGAACCAGTTACCTGGCTTACATTTCCGGCCTATCAACCCAGTCGTCTAGCTGGGGGCCTTACCCACTCAAGGTGGTGGGATACCTCATCTCGAAGCGAGCTTCCCGCTTAGATGCTTTCAGCGGTTATCCCTTCCGAACGTAGCTAACCAGCCGTGCCCCTGGCGGGACAACTGGCACACCAGAGGTTCGTCCGTCCCGGTCCTCTCGTACTAGGGACAGCCCTTCTCAAGTATCCAACGCGCACGGCGGATAGGGACCGAACTGTCTCACGACGTTCTAAACCCAGCTCGCGTACCGCTTTAATGGGCGAACAGCCCAACCCTTGGGACCTGCTACAGCCCCAGGATGCGACGAGCCGACATCGAGGTGCCAAACCATCCCGTCGATATGGACTCTTGGGGAAGATCAGCCTGTTATCCCCGGGGTACCTTTTATCCGTTGAGCGACACCGCTTCCACACGCAAGTGCCGGATCACTAGTCCCGACTTTCGTCCCTGCTCGACCTGTCAGTCTCACAGTCAAGCTCCCTTATGTACTTACACTCAACACCTGATTGCCAACCAGGCTGAGGGAACCTTTGGGCGCCTCCGTTACCTTTTAGGAGGCAACCGCCCCAGTTAAACTACCCACCAGACACTGTCCCTCGACCCGATCAGGGCCGCAAGTTAGATACCCAAATCCAACAGAGTGGTATTTCAAGATTGCCTCCACCCGAACTGGCGTCCGAGCTTCACCGGCTCCCACCTATCCTACACAATTACATTCGGATACCAATGTCAAGCTATAGTAAAGGTCCCGGGGTCTTTCCGTCCTGCCGCGCGTAACGAGCATCTTTACTCGTACTGCAATTTCGCCGGGCCTGTGGTTGAGACAGTGGGGAAGTCGTTACGCCATTCGTGCAGGTCGGAACTTACCCGACAAGGAATTTCGCTACCTTAGGATGGTTATAGTTACCACCGCCGTTTACTGGCGCTTAAGTTCTCCGCTTCGCCCCGAAGAGCTAACAGGTCCCCTTAACGTTCCAGCACCGGGCAGGCGTCAGTCCATATACATCGTCTTACGACTTCGCATGGACCTGTGTTTTTAGTAAACAGTCGCTTCCCCCTGCTCTCTGCGGCCATACCACGCTCCACCCGCAAGGGGCTTCACGCGTCCGGCCCCCCTTCTCCCTAAGTTACGGGGGCAATTTGCCGAGTTCCTTAACCACAGTTCGCCCGTCGCCTCGGTATTCTCTACCTGACCACCTGTGTCGGTTTGGGGTACGGGCCGCTCGGAACATCGCTAGAGGCTTTTCTCGGCAGCATAGGATCACTGACTTCACCTGAATCGGCTCGGCATCACGTCTCAGCCTCATGGACTACGGATTTGCCTATAGTCCGGCCTACACGCTTACCCCGGCACAACCACCGGCCGGGATCAGCTACCTTCCTGCGTCACCCCATCGCTCAACTACTACCCACCAGGGTCCTGGTCTCCATGCCTTAGGTCCGAAGACCGCCGGCACTTCAAGCAGTTAGCACAGTGAGGTTCGTCGTGGGCGCTCCTTTGCGGGTACGGGAATATCAACCCGTTATCCATCGACTACGCCTCTCGGCCTCGCCTTAGGCCCCGACTCACCCAGGGCGGATTAGCCTGGCCCTGGAACCCTTGGTCATCCGGCGGAAGGGTTTCTCACCCTTCATTCGCTACTCATGCCTGCATTCTCACTCGTGTAGCGTCCACGGCTGGATCACTCCGCCGCTTCACCCGCTACACGACGCTCCCCTACCCACCCACACACCTGCACCACAACCTCAAGGATCATGGCGGAGTCATTGTGTGAGTGCCACAGCTTCGGCGGTGTGCTTGAGCCCCGCTACATTGTCGGCGCGGAACCACTTGACCAGTGAGCTATTACGCACTCTTTAAAGGATGGCTGCTTCTAAGCCAACCTCCTGGTTGTCTATGCGACCCCACATCCTTTTCCACTTAGCACACGCTTAGGGGCCTTAGCTGGTGATCTGGGCTGTTTCCCTCTCGACTACGAAGCTTATCCCCCGCAGTCTCACTGCCGCGCTCTCACTTACCGGCATTCGGAGTTTGGCTGATTTCGGTAAGCTTGTAGGCCCCCTAGACCATCCAGTGCTCTACCTCCGGCAAGAAACACGCGACGCTGCACCTAAATGCATTTCGGGGAGAACCAGCTATCACGGAGTTTGATTGGCCTTTCACCCCTAACCACAGGTCATCCCCCAACTTTTCAACGTTGGTGGGTTCGGTCCTCCACGCAGTCTTACCCACGCTTCAACCTGCCCATGGCTAGATCACCCCGCTTCGGGTCTAGAACATGCGACTCAGACGCCCTCTTCAGACTCGCTTTCGCTACGGCTACCCCCCACGGGTTAACCTCGCCACATGCCACTAACTCGCAGGCTCATTCTTCAAAAGGCACGCCATCACCCCGAAAGGCTCTGACGGATTGTAGGCGAACGGTTTCAGGTACTATTTCACTCCCCTCCCGGGGTACTTTTCACCATTCCCTCACGGTACTTGTCCGCTATCGGTCACCAGGAAGTATTCAGCCTTACCAGGTGGTCCTGGCAGATTCACAGCAGATTACAGGGGTCCGCTGCTACTCGAGAACACCACAAGGAGGTCACAGATTTTCGTCTACCGGGCTCTCACCGTCTACGGCCGACTTTCCCACGTCGTTCGACTAACCAGCAACTTTGTAACTCCTCGCCTGCGTGTCAGCACAGACATGCGGGTCTCACAACCCCGCACACGCAACCCCTGACAGGTATCACACGCGCACGGTTTAGGCTCCATCCGCTTTCGCTCGCCACTACTCACGGAATCACTGTTGTTTTCTCTTCCTACGGGTACTGAGATGTTTCACTTCCCCGCGTTCCCCCCAACTAGCCTATGAATTCAGCTAGCGGTAACACGACATGACTCGTGCTAGGTTTCCCCATTCGGACACCCTGGGATCACAGCTAGGTTGACAGCTCCCCCAGGCCTATCGCGGCCTCCCACGTCCTTCATCGGCTCCTGGTGCCAAGGCATCCACCGTTCGCCCTTGACAACTTAACCACAGAAAACAAGATGCTCGCGTCCACTGTGCAATTCTCAACCAACAACCAACCCACAACCCACACGACCACCCACCAAACCCCGATCACGGCACCAGCCGACATATTTCGAGCGGTATGAGCAGCCAGGTCATGCCTGGCGAAGTCCGAAACAACAACCCACGGTCCACGACCGCCACGGTTGTTCTTTCAGGACCCAACAGGGTGCTAATCATGTTCCGCCAGCCGCATCACCGTGTCGTTCCCACCCCGCAAAACGAGGCTGTACTAGATCGTGGTGACCGTTGCCGACAAACACTGGCCAGTGTCTCCGCCTGTGAGCACCCCACCACCACATCCGGGCAGTGCGGGCTACTGGACCACTTTCGCGGTCTAGTTGCTCCTTAGAAAGGAGGTGATCCAGCCGCACCTTCCGGTACGGCTACCTTGTTACGACTTCGTCCCAATCGCCAGCCCCACCTTCGACGGCTCCCTCCCACAAGGGGTTAGGCCACCGGCTTCGGGTGTTGCCGACTTTCGTGACGTGACGGGCGGTGTGTACAAGGCCCGGGAACGTATTCACCGCAGCGTTGCTGATCTGCGATTACTAGCGACTCCGACTTCACGGGGTCGAGTTGCAGACCCCGATCCGAACTGAGACCGGCTTTTTGGGATTCGCTCCACCTCACGGTATCGCAACCCTTTGTACCGGCCATTGTAGCATGCGTGAAGCCCTGGACATAAGGGGCATGATGACTTGACGTCATCCCCACCTTCCTCCGAGTTGACCCCGGCAGTCTTCGATGAGTCCCCGCCATAACGCGCTGGCAACATCGAACGAGGGTTGCGCTCGTTGCGGGACTTAACCCAACATCTCACGACACGAGCTGACGACAGCCATGCACCACCTGTCACCCGCCCCGAAGGACCCCGCATCTCTGCGAGTTTTCGAGTGATGTCAAACCCAGGTAAGGTTCTTCGCGTTGCATCGAATTAATCCGCATGCTCCGCCGCTTGTGCGGGCCCCCGTCAATTCCTTTGAGTTTTAGCCTTGCGGCCGTACTCCCCAGGCGGGGCGCTTAATGCGTTAGCTGCGGCACAGAGAACCGGAGAGGTCCCCCACACCTAGCGCCCAACGTTTACAGCGTGGACTACCAGGGTATCTAATCCTGTTCGCTCCCCACGCTTTCGCTCCTCAGCGTCAGTATCGGCCCAGAGACCCGCCTTCGCCACCGGTGTTCCTCCTGATATCTGCGCATTTCACCGCTACACCAGGAATTCCAGTCTCCCCTACCGAACTCTAGCCTGCCCGTATCGGCTGCAGGCCCGCGGTTGAGCCGCGGGTTTTCACAGTCGACGCGACAAGCCGCCTACGAGCTCTTTACGCCCAATAAATCCGGACAACGCTCGCGCCCTACGTCTTACCGCGGCTGCTGGCACGTAGTTGGCCGGCGCTTCTTCTGCAGGTACCGTCACTTACGCTTCGTCCCTGCTGAAAGAGGTTTACAACCCGAAGGCCGTCATCCCTCACGCGGCGTCGCTGCATCAGGCTTCCGCCCATTGTGCAATATTCCCCACTGCTGCCTCCCGTAGGAGTCTGGGCCGTGTCTCAGTCCCAGTGTGGCCGGTCGCCCTCTCAGGCCGGCTACCCGTCGTCGCCTTGGTAGGCCATCACCCCACCAACAAGCTGATAGGCCGCGAGCCCATCCCAGACCGAAAAAACTTTCCACACGCACCCCATGCGAAGGCGTGTCGTATCCGGTATTAGCCCCCGTTTCCGAGGGTTATCCCAAAGTCCAGGGCAGGTTGCTCACGTGTTACTCACCCGTTCGCCGCTCGAGTACCCCCGAAAGGGCCTTTCCGCTCGACTTGCATGTGTTAAGCACGCCGCCAGCGTTCGTCCTGAGCCAGGATCAAACTCTCCAACAAAAACCTTGTTGTGAATCCATCCCGGCAACATGTAATGCTGCCAAAGGAATCCCACCAGACAATCAAAACGCCTGGCCGGGTAAATCATTCTTGGCACTGGCTTATCAAGCACCCTGTTGAGTTCTCAAAGAACAACCACACACCGAGAAACTTGCCGCCTTGCTTGGCGACCCGCCCTCGGGGCACTCGTTCAACTTTACTAGGTCCTTCAGGCCCTGTCAACCGGTATTCCCCGGTTCGTGCCGTTCGTTCCTAGCGCACCCTTCGTCCCGGGCTCGGGGCGACTCTGCGCAAGGCAGCACCGCTACGATCCCGAAGTTCGAAGGATTTGGCAGGACGGCCGGTAGCCGATCTCCCTGATCTCTCAGGTCGTTCCGCTTGCCTCGCCCGTTTCCCTGCCGGCTCGCAAAACATTACCCGGTCGTTCCCGCAGCGCCAAATCGGCCCCCCGTGTCGCCGAACACACGGCGCTGACCTGGGCAGACGGTGGTCAGGGGGTGGCGATCGACAGGACGCCGTCCCTGATGCGCGTACGAAGCGTGGGCTGATCCCCTGCCGCCGGCCCGTGCTGGACCACTCCGTCGGTGAGCCGGAAGGTGCTTCCGTGCCAGGGACAGACGACGCAGGCGTCCGCACCCGAGCCCTCGATCTCACCCTCGCCCAGGGGGCCGCCCTGATGCCCGCACTGCTCGACCATGGCCGTCACGTCGTCGCCGACCCGGTACAGCAGGACCCGTACGCCGTCGATGGTCCGTACCGTCGGACGGCCCTCGGGAAGTGAGGCGACCTCCCCCACCTCGGCCCAGTCCGCGGGCAGTCTCAGCTTCTCCGGTGCGGCCACGTTCATTCCGGCGCCCTGCTCATAGGACAGGTGACCGCCGAGGTAGGCCCCACCGCCGGCCACGCTCAACCCGGCGTACGCAAGGAGGCGGCCCCGCCCCCACCGACCGGAGGAACGGGCGACGAGCGACCCGGCGTAGAGGCCGAGAGCGACGGCGTTGGCCGTCGCGTGGATCAGGCCGATCCGGCGCTGGTCCCGGGAGAGCGAGGACCAGTCGACCCAGCCGGCGGCGATGGCCGGAGCCGCGGCGGCGGTCCCGACGGCGATGAGCGTGGTCGCCGCCTTCCGCTGGCCGGGTAGTGCGTCCAACACCGCGGCGCTCATGAACGCGCCGACCGGTACTTGCACGAGGACGGGGTGCAGCGGGTGTCCCAGCCAGGTGCCGTGCAGCAGGTCGCGAAGCCGCTTGGGCCTGGCCACGGCCTGGACGGCGCTCTGGAGGCGGTCGCTGACCGCATCCAGGGCAGTGGTCTTCTCGAGCCGGGAGATCATCTGCCGCACCATGCCAAGGTGTTACCCCGCTCGGGGCGCGGTCATTCCTTCGCATGCACGCCGATCCATCCGGGTACGTAGGTGCTCCGAGATGGGAGGACACATGGCCCTCGCGACACCGGTGGACCGGCTCCGGCCGGGCGACCACGCCTGCCTGACGTTCTCCGACCCGGACGAGCGGCTCGACATCCTGGCCGCGTTCGTGGCCGCGGGCCGGGACCGGGGCGACCGCGTCATCTGCTTCACGTCCGCGGTGAGCGTCGACGACCTCCGCGCCGACCTGCTGCACCGCGGCCTCGACGCCGGTGCGGACGTCCGCGTGACGCCCAGCGACCGGCTCTGGGGCGACGCCGCCGCACCGGTCGCGACGACCATGGTCGAGCTGCTCACCCGCGAACTGCGGCAGGCTCTGGCCGACGGCCACCGGGGGCTCCGGATCACGGCGGACATGTGCTGGGCGGCACGCCCTCAGGCCAACGCGGAGCAGCTCCTCGTGTTCGAGTCCGAGGTGGGGCGGCTCTTCGAGGACGGCCGGTTCACGGCCATCTGCGAGTACGACCGCGAGAGCTTCGACCCGGTCACGCTGGGATACGCGTCGCGCGTCCATCCCCGTACGGTCGCGGCCACGGTCTATCACGAGGATCCGCTGCTGCGGATCTGCCGCCAGCATGTGCCGCCCGGCGTACGGGTGGCAGGCGAGCTCGACCACACCCGCGCGGGCGCCCTCAGCGACGCCCTGGCCGAGGCCGTACGGCTGGATCAGGACGTCCATCTCAACCTGAACCAGTTGCGCTTCCTCGACCCCGGCGCCGCCGCGGTCATCCTGCGGACGGCCGCGAATCTGCCCGGCCGGCGCCGGATGATCGTGGTCTGCACCGAACCGGTCGAGCGGACGCTGACGGTGGCGGGAGCGGCCGACATCCCGGCCCTTCGCATGCTGGTGCGCCACGCCGAGCACTGAGTCGTCGGTGGACCGGCGGACGGACCAGTCTCAGAGCTGCCGCATCGCGTCTCCGATCGCTCGATGGAACGTCGGGTAGGCCCAGATGGTGCCCTGCAGGGCGGCGATCGGCACCGCAGTCGTGACCGCCACCGACAACGCTCCGAGCACTTCGCCGCCGCTGGGCCCGGCGCTGGTGGCGCCGACGAGGAGCCCGCGGGAGCGGTCGGCGATCAGCTTGATGAAGCCCGCATTGCCCGGGCCGTGGATGAAGCCGCGCGACGACGACGGCAGGCTGGAGTAGCCGACGCGCACGTCGATGCCCGCCTCCCGTGCCTGCTTCTCGGTCAGCCCCACCGCCCCGATCTCCGGATCGGTGAAGGTCACCCGCGGTCTGGCGTGGTAGGCCGCCGGAGGGCCGCCC
Source organism: Couchioplanes caeruleus (assembly GCF_003751945.1). NCBI lineage: Bacteria > Bacillati > Actinomycetota > Actinomycetes > Micromonosporales > Micromonosporaceae > Couchioplanes > Couchioplanes caeruleus. Next base: position 4,179,110 of record NZ_RJKL01000001.1, read on the forward strand.
TGGCCGAGGATGTCTCGGACGGCGACGTCGGCCTCGTACATAGCCATGTGGGTGAAGGCACCGTTGCCGGTCACATCGCCGACAGCCCAGATCTTGTCGCCCGCGCGCATCCACTCGTCGGTGGTGAGGAAACGGGCCGACGGGTCGAGGCCCACGGTGTCCAGCCCGAGGCCGTCGAGGCGGGCGGCACGGCCGGTGGCGACGAGGAGGCGCTCCCCGGCCACCGTGGATCCATCGGAGAGGGTGAGCGAGAACAGATCGCCGGAGTGGTCGACGCGCTGGGCTCGTACACCGGTGCGGGTGGTGATGCCGTCCTCGGCGAGGGCGGCGGCCACCGTCTCGGAACTCTCCGGCTCCTCCATCGCGAGGACTCGGTCGCCGCCTTCGATGATCGTGATGTCCACCCCGAAACGGGCCATGGCCTGCGACAGCTCGAGGCCGATCGCGCCCCCGCCGAGGACCAGCATGGTGGCGGGCAGGGTCTGGGCCTCGACGGCCTCGCGGTTCGTCCAGAAGGGCGTGCCGGCCAGGCCGTCGATCGCAGGGATGACCGCCGCGGTGCCGGTCGCGACCACGATGCCCCTGCGGGCGAGGAACTCCTGCTCGCCGACCCTGACCCGACCGGGGCCGGTGATCGCGGCGCGGCCGCGGACGAACCGCCCGCCCTTGCCGGTGAAGCGATCGACGGCGACCTTGTCGTCCCAGGTGTCGGTGGCCTCCTCGCGGATCCGGCGGGCGACCGGCGCCCAGTCCGGCTGGACCTGCGAGGCGCCGGCGATGCCGGGGACCCGACGGGCCTCGGCGAGCGCGTTGCCGGCGCGGATCATCATCTTGGTGGGGATGCATCCCCAGTAGGGACACTCACCGCCCACCAGTGTGTGCTCGACGCCGATCACCGAGAGCCCGGCCCCGGCGAGCCGGCCGGCGGCTTCCTCGCCGCCGACGCCGAGACCGATGACGACGATGTCGACCTGCTCTGCTTCACCCATGGGGCCAGCTTTCCACCGATCGCGGGTACGGTGCGCGGCGTGTGTGAAGACCTGTGGACAACGGGGTGGGTCGCCCCCGGCTACGAGCCCGTACGGGAGGCGTTCGCCCAGCATGCGAGCGGTGGCTCGGCGTTGTGCGTGCTGCGCCACGGCACCGTGGTCGTGGACCTGCGGGAGGGGTGGCGCGATCCCGGCCGCACCCGGCCGTGGGATGCGCGGACGCTGGTCAACGCCTACTCGGTGGGCAAGCCCGTCATCGCCGCCGCGGTTCTCCTGCTGGCCGAGCGGGGGCTGCTCGATCTCGACGATCCGGTCGCGCGGCACTGGCCGGAGTTCCGGACCGACACTTCCGTACGACAACTGCTGACCCACACCTCCGGCCTGGTGACGTTTCCGGTGCCGCGCGGGCCGGCGGCATGGGCCGACTGGGACCTGCTCTGCGGCGACCTGGCGACCGCGAGCCCCGAGTGGCCCCCCGGCACCGTCGCGGCGGAGCACGCACTTACCTACGGGCACCTGCTCGGAGAACTCGTCCGGCGCATCACCGGCCGCGCCCCCGGTCCCTTCGTCGCGGAGGAGATCGCCGGGCCATGGCGGCTCGACCTCGCGTTCGGACTGGCCGGCGCGGACCTCGACCGGTGCGCCGACCTGGAGTACGACGACCCCGACATGCCGGAACGCCTGGAGCCCGGGTCGGTGCGTGCCCGAGCGCTGGCGAACCCCGAGGGCGCGCGCGACCTCACCGTGGTCAACGGCGAGGCGTGGCGCCGCGCGGTCGTGCCGGCCGTGAACCTGCACACGACCGCCGAGGCGGTGGCACGCTTCTACGCCGGATTGCTGAACGGCGGGGAACTCGACGGACACCGCCTGCTCAGCCGCTCGTCGGTGGACCAGATGACCACGGCCCAGTTCACCGGCTTCGACCGCTTCATCGGCGCGGAGACCACGTGGGGTCTGGGCGTGCGGCGGGAGAGCGACGGCACCTGGGGCATGGGAGGCCTCGGCGGCAACGCCGGCTGGGCGGATCCGGCCCGGGGTCGCGCGATCGCCTATGTCACGCGGCGGCTCGGCGACTTCGACCGGGTGACGGCGATCGACGCCTCGATCTCGTCGGTGGAATCGCTCAGCTAGGCCGGGCCGCGTCCGATTCTGAACCCCCGCGGAAGAGGAACACCGAGTAGGGGCGGTCGTGAGGGGGCGATGGCGGGCCGGGCTGGTACCCGCCATCCTCATGACCGCCGCCTTGGCGCTGCCCGCGGCATCGTCCGCGGGCAGCGTCGGGCTCACCCCCGCCTTCCTGACTCTGCTGGACAGGCTCCGCCTCGGCAGCACGCTGCCCCTCGAAGCGGACGTGCCGTTCTGGTACGGCGAGTACGAGATCGGTGGCAGGAACTTCGCGGACGAGGTGCTGCGGCGGGTCAACGCCGTGACGGTCATGAGTTACCGCGACACCGGCACCGGGCCGAAGGATGCGGCGACCCGCACGGCGCCGGCCTTCGCCGGCATCGCGGTGCACCGGTACGGCACGCGGCGGGCGCTGCCGAACTGAGGTTTCGGCGCCGGCCCCGTGGGCAGGTGGTCGCGGATCCTGCCGGCCTTCAACGGACGAACGCAACGGGTCGGCAGGACCCGCTTTCCGTCCGGCACGCCGGGCGGAAACCTCACGGCCGCAACCAGACCGCCTCGTCGCGATGCGACTCCAGCGGCCCCGGGTAGTCCAGCCTCGCCCGCACCGTATCCGGCAGGCGCCAGGGTTGGTGCACGGCCTTGCCCGCGATCGAAGCCAACTCCGGTACGTAACGACGAACGTACACGCCGTCATGGTCGAAGCGCTCGGCCTGCCGGATGGGATTGAAGCGCCGGTAGGGCTTCGTGTCGTTGCCGGTGCCGGCGACCCACTGCCAGTTACCCGAGTTGTTGGCGACGTCGCCGTCGTTGAGCCAGCGGAAGAACCACTTCAGGCCGTCGCGCCAGTCGAGGCCGAGATGCTTGGTCAGGAAAGAGGCGGTGATCAACCGGGCCCGGTTGTGCATCCAGCCCTCGGCCCGCAACTGCCGCATGCCGGCGTCCACCACGGGAACTCCGGTGAGCCCGTCCTGCCAGTGCGCGAGCGCGTCCGGGTCGCCTCGCCAGTCGGTGTCGCCGGCCTTGCGGTAGGCCTCCGTCGAGATCGTCGGGAAGGCGTGAGTGACCTGGTAGTAGAAGTCGCGCCAGCCGAGCTGGCGGACGAACGCCGCGGGTCCGGCACCGTCGACCTCCCGCGCCGCGTTCGCCACGGTCAACGGCGACAGACAACCGAAGCGAAGGTACGCGCTCAGCCGCGAGGTGCCATCGGCCGCCAGGTCGTCGTGCAGGTCGTCGTACGGCCCAAGCTGACGCAGCCAGGCCTTCAGCCGCCGCAGCCCTTCGGTCTCGCCGCCCGCCACCGCCTGGGGCGATTCTCCGCCGGGGAGTGCGGGCAGCCTGCCGGCGGCGAGGTCGTCCGGAAGCAGGATCCGGGCGGGCGTGGCCACCTCGTCCCGCCACTTCGCCGACTCCCAGGCGCGGTGGTACGGGGAGAAGACCTTGTAGTGCCCCTGGCCACCGGCCGGACGAACCTCGCCGGGCGGGACCACGGTGGTCCCGGGAAAGAGCCGCAGTGAGATGCGGTGCCGCTCGCATTCCCGTGCCAGCCGACCCTCGCGGCGCCGCGCGTAGCCGCTGACGTCCTGAGCGAGAGCGATGCCGTCCGCCTCCACCTCGCCGGCGAGCCGGACGGTCTCGGCCACCGGGTCGCCCTCGCGGACGACCAGGTCCGCGCCGCGCGCCCGCAGGCTCGCGCGAAGGTCGGCCAGGCACTGGTGCAGAAAACGGGAGCGGTTGGGCGAGAACGCTCGCAGGTGCGGGTCGAGGACGAAGAGCGGCACGACGCGTTCCGCGTTGGCACAGGCCGCGGCGAGCGCCGGATTGTCGTGCACCCGGAGGTCTCGGGTGAAGAGCACGATCACCGTACGCATGTCAGGAATGCACCAGAGCGGGCACCGGGCGGCCGGGCCGGGTCAGCAGGGACCGCATCGCCACCCCGGCCCGGCGGCGCCCGGCCACGGTGGCCCGGCGGCCGAAGACGTCGAAGCCGGCGGCCGCCACCTCGTCGAGGATGCCGGCGTAGAGCTGGAAGGCCGTCCTCATGCAGGCCTGTGAGCCGGGCAGCAGCAGCGGGATGCCGGGCGCGGCGGCGGCGTAGTGCTCGTCGGCGCGGGCCACCTCCGCCCTGATCAGCGCCTTGATGGCCGATGTCGAACGTCTTGCCGTCCGCGCCTGCCGCAGGTCGTCCCGGGTGACCCCGAATTCGGCCAGGTGAGCCTCCGGGAGGTAGACACGGCCGCGGTCGAGGTCCTCGCCGACGTCGCGGATGAAGTTGGTCAACTGGAAGGCGAGCCCGAGCTGGCGGGCCGGCTCGCGGGCGGCGGCCGGATCGCTCGACCCGAGGATCGGCAGCATCATCGTGCCGATGACCGCGGCCGAGCCCTCCATGTACGCGAGGAGGTCGTCGTAGGTGGCATAGGAGGTGACGGTCAAATCCATGGCCATGCTGCGGAGGAAGGCGTCGAAGTCGTCGATGCTCAGGTCGAAGACCGCGATCGTGTGCAGCACCGCCGGCAGCAGCGGGTCGTCGACCGGCTCGCCCCGCAGGCCGGCGACGAAGCCGTCCGACCACTCCCGCAGGCGGGCGGCACGCTCGGCCGGCGGCAGCTCCTCGGTGCGGTCGACGATCTCGTCGGCGTGGCGGGTGAAGCCGTAGAGAGCGTGCACATGCCGCCGCTTCCACGCCGGCAAGAGGCGGGTGGCGAGGAAATAGGTGCGGCCATGGCTCCGGTGCAGCTCACGGCAGCGTTCGTAGGCCGCCGCCAGATCGGTGTCCACCGGACCTCCTGAAAGAGAATCGACGCAGGAATCGACGCAACACGCAGCTTACGGTAATCTCCTCGTCGTGGCCAACGACATGCTGGTGGGAAGCCTCCGCTGCGGGATTCCCAGTCAACCGAGCCCCTCGGACGCTCTGGTGACCGCGGTCGAGGGAACGCTGGCCGAGTTTCTGAGCAGTCAGATCGCCACCTTCGACGCCGTCGACCCGGCGCTCGGCCGGTTCGCCCGCACCAGCCGCGACCTGGTGCTCGCGGGCGGCAAGCGGCTCCGGCCGACGTTCGCCCACTGGGGCTGGCGCGGTGTCATCGGCGGGCGCGAGCCGATCGACCCGGTGCTGCCGGCGCTGGCAGCACTCGAGCTCATGCACACGTTCGCGCTGGTGCACGACGACGTGATGGACGGCTCCGACACCCGGCGCGGCCGCCCGACGGCACATCGCCTCTTCGCCGCTCAGCATCGTCACGGCGGCAGGCTCGGCGACCCGGACCACTTCGGTGCCACCTCGGCGATCCTGGTCGGCGACCTCTGCCTCGTCTGGGCCGATCAGCTTCTGGCCCAGGCCGCGCTCACCACGGCCACCCACTTTGCGGTGCGCGCTTGTTACGACCGCATGCGCGTGGAGGCGGTCGCGGGCCAATACCTCGACGTGCTGGGCGAAACAGAGCCGCAGGAGTGGTCACTCGACCGGGCGCTGGTCGTCGCCCGGCACAAGACCGCGAGCTACACGGTGCAGCGTCCCCTGCTCTTCGGGCTCGCGCTCGCCGGACCGGCGCGGCCGGGGACGACCGCGGTCAACGACGCCTACCACGAGTACGGCCTCGCGATCGGCGAGGCGTTCCAGCTCCGCGACGACCTGCTCGGGGTCTACGGCGATCCTGCCGTGACCGGCAAGCCGGCCGGGGACGACCTGCGCACCGGCAAGCCGACCGTCCTGGTGATGCTGGCACGACAGCTCGCCACGCCCGCCCAGCGCGCCGCGCTGGCCCATACTCCCGCCGGAGCCGTCAACCCCGCCGACGGCTCCGGCGGGCCCGAACCCGCCTCGCCGGCGTCGCGCGCGGCGACGGACGAGCGGATCGCCCGGCAGGCGGAGATCATCGCGGAGACCGGGGCCGTGACCCGGGTCGAGGCGATGATCCGGCGGCGGGTCGATCATGCCGTCACGGCCCTTCGCGACGCACCCGTCCACGACGACGCACGTGCCGCCCTGACCGAGCTGGCCACCACCGCCACCCACCGGCCAGCATGATGGGATCGGGCCACGGACGACCGCCCGGAGCCGCTGAGCTCACTCCCCCTCGACCGTTTTGGAGCTGGTGACGTGCGACGAGTGACAGGGCCGACCGATCGCGTCGTCGTCGTCGGGGCCGGGCTCGGCGGCTTGGCGTGCGCTCTTCATCTCGCCGGCGCGGGCCGGCAGGTGACGGTCGTCGAGCGGGAGCCGGTGCCGGGTGGGCGGGCGGGGCGGCTCTCGGTCGACGGGTACGAGTTCGACACCGGACCCACCGTGCTGACCATGCCGGAGCTGATCGCCGAGCCGCTCGCCGCCGTCGGCGAGAAGCTGTCCGACTGGCTCGAGTTGACTCCCCTCGACCCGGCCTACCGGGCGCACTACCCGGACGGATCCACACTGGACGTGCTGACCGACACCGTGCGGATGACGGCGGAGATCTCCCGGGTGTGCGGGCCGAGGGAGGCCGACGGTTATCTCCGGTTCGTGGACTTCGCCCGCAAACTGTGGCGCCTCGAACGAGACAACTTCATCGACCGCAATCTCGACACACCGCTCGACCTGCTCAACCTCAGCCTCGTCAAGCTGCTCGGCATGGGCGGTTTCCGCCGGCTGCAGCCGAAGATCAACCAGTACTTCCGCGATCCCCGTACCCGGCGGATCTTCTCCTTCCAGGCCATGTACGCGGGCCTGGCGCCGCACGACGCGCTCGCGATCTACGCGGTGATCGCGTATCTCGACGCGGTCGCCGGGGTCTTCTTTCCCCGAGGCGGCATGCATGCCGTGCCGAAGGCGCTGGCCGGAGCCGCGGAGAAGCACGGCGTCGAGTTCCGCTACGCAACGACGGTCGCCCGGGTCGAGACTGCCGGCGGACGCGCGACGGGCGTAGTCACCGACTCGGGCGAGCGCATCGCCGCCGACGTCGTCGTCCTCAATCCCGATCTACCGGTAGCCTTCCGCGACCTGCTGCCGCCGTCCGCGCGGCCGCGCAAGCTGCGGTATTCCCCCTCGTGCGTGGTGCTCCACCTCGGCTCCGGCCGGGCCTACTCCCGGATCGCGCACCACAACATCCACTTCGGGGCGGCGTGGAAGGGCACGTTCGACGAGGTCATCCGCCAGGGCCTGCTGATGAGCGACCCGTCGCTGCTCGTCACCAACCCCAGCCGCACGGACCCGGGCGTCGCCCCGCCGGGACGGCAGAGCTACTACGTGCTCGCTCCGGTGCCCCACCTCGACTCGGCGCCGCTCGCCTGGCGAAAAGGTCTCGACCGGCGCTACGCGGACGAGCTGCTCCGCGTACTGGAGCAGCGCGGATATGTCGGCTTCCGAGACGGCGTCGAGGTCGAGCGGATCATCACGCCGGCCGACTGGGCGGAGCAGGGCATGGCCGCCGGCACACCGTTCGCGTCCGCGCACACGTTCACGCAGACGGGCCCCTTCCGGCCCGGGAATCTGCATCCCTCCCTACCCAACGTGGTGTTCACGGGTTCCGGGACGCAGCCGGGTGTCGGCGTACCGATGGTGTTGATTTCCGGGAAGCTGGCGGCCTCGCGGATAACCGGCTCCACCCAGGGGCCCGAGCAGATGGTGGGAGGCCGGCATGAGTGAGCTGCGGGACGAGGAGATCGGCGGGACGCGGTCCCGCGAGGCCCATCTGGTCGAGCTGGTGGACCAGGACGGGTCGATCACCGGCGAGGCCACCGTGGACCGGGCCCACCGCGCCCCAGGGCTGCTGCACCGCGCCTTCTCGGTGTTCCTGCAGGACGCCTCGGGCCGGGTGCTCCTGCAACAGCGGGCGGCCGCCAAGACCCGGTTTCCGCTGCGCTGGGCCAACACGTGCTGCGGGCATCCCGCGCCCGGCGAACCGCTCGACGTCGCCGCCAAGCGCCGCCTCGCCGAGGAGGTGGGAGTCGAGGGCGTCGACCTGATCGAGGTGGGAGTGTATTCGTACTACGCGGAGGACCCCACCACCGGACGGGTCGAATACGAGTACGACCACGTCCTGCTCGGCCGGCTGGACGCCGACGCGCCTCTGCTGGCCGATCCCGACGAGGTAGCCGAGGTGCGGTGGGCGCCGCTCGACGAGCTGGAGCTCGCCCTAGAGCGCGAGCCCCGGGTGTACGCCCCCTGGCTGCCCGGCGTCACCGACCGGCTCCGGCGGCACCTGCATCCCGACGACCAGGCGGAGCGGTCGGGTGGCCGATGAGGCCCTGACGGCCGGGGCGGTGGCGCGCCGTCTGGGGGTCGCCGTCACGACGCTGCGCACCTGGCACCAGCGGTACGGGCTGGGGCCGAGCCAGCACCTGCCCGGGCAGCACCGGCGATACACCGATGAGGACCTGGAGCGGCTGCAGGTCATGCGCCGGCTCACCGCCCAGGGCGTCGCACCGGCCGAGGCGGCGGCGTGGGCCCGGCGCGTGCCCATGCCCATCGACGTCGTCTGGCCCGAGGTGGGCGGCGGGCTCACCGTCACGACCCGCGACGGCGGCGGGCACACCATCCGTACGGGAAGAGCCGGCCCCGCAGCCCGCGGCCTGGCCCGCGCCGCCATGCGTCTCGACGCGCCCGCCCTGCGGGAAATCCTCGAGACCGCGGTGGCCGGCCGCGGCGTCATCGGCGCGTGGCACGACGTGATCATGCCCGTCCTGATCGGCATCGGCGACCGCTACGCGGCCACCCGGCGTTTCATCGAGGTCGAGCACCTGCTCTCGCGCTCCATCACCGAGGTCCTGGGCTCCGTGGCCAGGCCACCCAGCAGCCAGGCCCCTCGGGTCATGCTCGCCGCGGCGGACGAGGAGCAGCACACGCTGCCGCTGGAGGCCCTCGCCGCGGCGCTGGCCGAGGCAGGCGTCCCGAGTCGACTGCTGGGTGCCCGGGTGCCACCGCAGGCACTGACGGACGCGGTCGCGCGCACGGGACCGGCGGCGGTGGTGTTGTGGTCGCAGCTTGCCGAGACGGGCGACCCCACGCAGTGGACGCGGCTGCTGTCGTCCGGCCACGGCCCCCTGCTGGCTGCCGCCGCCGGGCCGGGATGGCCCGCCGATCGACTGCCGGAGGGTGTCGTGCGCCTGGACAGCCTCGACCAAGCGGTCCGGCTGGTGGCGGCGGCCGCCCGCGGATGCCCCGCCCCCCGCTGACGGTCTGCCCTGGTCAGAGGGTTCGGCGCGGCGAAGGGGATACCGGTTTGGATGATGGGCGGCCCATCACGTATGCTTTCCAAGCCTCAAGCGGGGCCGGTTGGGGCCCACACCGCAGGAATTGTGAATGTGCAATGATGGCGGAGTTGCCCTCATCGTCTAGTGGCCTAGGACGCCGCCCTTTCAAGGCGGTAGCACGGGTTCGAATCCCGTTGGGGGTACGGACCTGACTTAGGTCAGGGCAAGCGCAAGTGGTAAGAATGAGCAGCATCAGCAAGGTCCTGTGGAGCAGTTGGAGTGCTCGCCGCCCTGTCAAGGCGGAGGTCGCGGGTTCAAGTCCCGTCAGGACCGCCAGTGCCCAGCCGCGCGGATTTCTCGCACGGCACGGCCAGGTAGCTCAGTTGGTACGAGCGTCCGACTGAAAATCGGAAGGTCGGCGGTTCGACCCCGCCCCTGGCCACCAAGCCTCTCGCCGGGCTTTGAGCACCGCCCACCTGCGGAAACGTATGGTGGGCGTTCTGCTGTTGGCGCCGACTCGCCCACCGCGCCCGCCTTCCGATCGTGCGGATTGCTCACAGATTGCTCACGGCAGCTCGGCGAGCGGGCCGGTGATGCGTCAGAAGCTTGGCCGCTGCTTCCACTTGCGCGGCCGTCTGGGAGCGCATCAAGTGGGCATAGACCCGCCGGGTGACTTCCGGCGAGGAGTGCCCGAGGATCATCTGCACGATCTCGATCGGTACACCGCCGGCCAGCATCAGGGAGCACGCGCCGTGCCGGGTGTCGTGCAGAGGGCACGGCGGCAGGCCGCAGTTCGCTACGTGCTGGCGGAACTCGACCGTCACGCGGTCCGGTCGTAGCGGCGTTCCATCCGCCCGGCAGAAGACCAGGCCATGGTCTTGGTAGTCGACCCCGAAGAACTCTCGCTCCTGCGCCTGGGCCCCTCGATGCCGGGAGAGGGCTTCCTGAGCAGGAGCGGCGAGCGGCACCCAACGGCGCCCCTTGCGCGACTTGGGTGCCTTGAACAGACGGCCCACGTGGATCTCACTACACACCGGGCAGGTGGCCTGCTCAGGCGTCACCTGCTTACGAGTGACGGAGACGATCGTCTGGCGCACCCTAAGGCCGGCGCCGTTCGCGTCGATGTCTGACCACCGCAGCCCGCACAACTCAGCCCGGCGCAGGCCAGCGTACGCAGCGAGTTCATAGAGCGCCGAAAGCCGATCATCGAACACATGTTCCAGAAACCGGGCCGTCTCCTCGGGCTGCCATACCTCAGGTTCGTCATCCTCATCGATCGTGTCCGCCACCGGAATCGAGTCCATTCGCCCGACTGCGGGGTTGACCGCGATCAGTCCGCGGCGATTCGCTGCCGAGAGCGCAGCGCGGATGGTACGCCGGTACCCGTCGATGGTGGCCGGCGTTCGCTGCTCAATCCGCCGACCAACGTTGCCGGTAGGGCGCTCCCCCTCGATCGGCAGCGCCAGGTCGGCAAGCACCTGCTCGATATGGCTGCGTCGAAGATCGCGCAGCAGCACGTGACCTAGATGCGGCTTCCATGCGTCGCGGATATGCCCTCGGTAGTTCTTGATGGTGTTGGGCGACTTCTTGGCCGCAATCAGGCTCTCCACCCACTGATCGAGCCACTTGCCCAGCGTCATCCGACGGTCGTCGGTCCACGTCCCGGCGTTGAGCTTGCCCAACTCTTCCGTGAGTGCGTCCTCCGCCTCGGTCTTGGTTTTGTAGCCGCCCCGGGTGGTCTGTCGACGTTTGCCGGTAGCGGGATCGGTCCCGGCATCGACTGTGTACGACCACGAGCCGTGGGGCTTGCGGCAGTTCTTGATGCGTTTGCCGTTGTCGTCGCGGCACTGGCAGCGCTTGAAGACGGAGCCTCGCAAGCGGATCCCCTCTCATGGCGATGATGGGGCCGCTGGCACATACCGGCGGCCAAGGGTCTGCGGCTGGATGGTCATGCGGCGAGCTGGGTCCCGGCCGGGTCATCGTCCTGGGCGTCGAGCCACGCATGGAATCGGGTCACCGGCACGATCCAACGGCCGCGGATGCGCTTGGCGGGGATCTCCCCTGCCCTGATGGCCTGGTAGGTGCCGCCGAGGCTGAGGCGAAGCAGTTTGGCTACTTCCTTCACGGTGTACGTCGCCGCGGGGCGCGGCTGTGGGGTCAACCATTCGGTTCGGCTGTCGGGTTCGTTACTGGTCAGCGGGAAGACGGTGGTCGTCACGCGGTTCTCCTTGTGCTGGGAATGGCCCACTGAAAGCACCTGAGGACACGCCGACGTCCCCGCGTGGCTCTCAAGGCGGCGGCGTGCACGGGCTTTCGAATCGGGGTGGGTTAGCTAAAACATCTCCGCATCTCCGCAGCAGGGCGGTTGACCTGCGGTTTTGAGCTGCGGAGATGCTTGAAAACCATCTCCGCACATCTCCGCATCTCCGCATGATCTTGGGAGGGGTGGGGTTGCGGAGATGCGGAGATGTGCGGAGATCGGTGTGAGCGCATCTCCGCAGCCTGTTGTCCCTGGTAGAGGGACGTTTGGTGGGTGGCTTGCGGAGATGCGGAGATGTTTCAGCGGTTTCGGGTTACCCGTCGTGGTGCTCGACGCGGAACACGGAGCGGTCGCCGCGTTCCGAGGTCTCCGCGCGGATGACGTAGTTGCCGCGCCACCTGCCGTTCTGCCCGGTGAGCATGCGCCCGAGGACGATGGCGTTGGGAAGCCGGCCGCTCTTGGTGGTGATGAACAGCCCGTCCCAGGGGTCATGCAGGTCGGTGCCGAGGTGGACCGGTTCGGCGCTGCGGCGTAGCTCGGCCGCGGTGACCGGAGAGGCGCCGTGCCGTTCGTGCCAGGCGGAGAGGAAGCCGCGCCAGCGGGTGGCGTCCTCGTCGACCTCGCGCACGTCGGCGATGTTGGTCAGGAACCCGCCGATGCCGTGATGGGCGAGGAACCCGCCGAGGGCTTGCGCCCATGGCGTGAACTGCCGCATGGAGAGCCCGGCGGCGCGGGGCGCCCCGTGGCGGGTCCAGTCGAGAACCATGACCAGCAGGTGCCACAGCACCGTCATCTGATGAGCCGGGCTTGTGATCCACTGGTCGAGGTGCGGGATACCGAACCCGGACTGATCCCGCGCCTCCGGGTGCGGCATGTTCGGATCCAGGTGCACCCGCACGGTGCGCGAGGCCATGTCCCCGCCGACTTGCAGGTTGTTGCCCGTGGCCATCCACAGCCGGTCGTTCACGCTGGCGATGTTGCGCGACGCGCCGAGCTGCCGGTCCGACCACTCCCGCTGAGTGATCAACTGGGCGAGGACTGCGGAGTCGATGACGGTGCCTTCCGCGAGGTTGTCCCAGATGACCACGCCGACCTGTTCGGCGAACACGGCGGTGATCGACTTGCGCAGTTCGCCGTCTTCGTCGGGCCAGGTGAGGATCTTCTGCCCGTAGAGCATCCCCGGCCCGCCGGTCAGAATGCTCTTACCCGACGCGGGCATGGTCGCGTCGATCATCCCGAACGGGGTCAGAGATCGGGTGAAGTGCCGCAGGATCGGCGTGGCCAGCAGGGCGACGTAGTTGGCCCGGTCGGCCGCCGACGCCCACGGGAAGTCGCGCAGGAACCGGCCGAGCAGAAACGTCCGCGCCTCTGCCACCTGCTGCGGGCTGGGCCGGTCGGGTACGGGCGGCAGGTCGACCTTGGACGCTAGGTAGAGGCCGGTCGTGGGGTCGTAGCCGGGTATCTGCAACAGGGTGCCGTCGCGGCGCAGCACCGGCGCGCCGATGATCGCCCGTAGGGCGGGCACGCCGGGCCAGGTCTTGCCGGCAAGGACCGCCGACAGGACTTCGCGTGGTGGGGTGCATTCCTCGTCGTAGGGTTCCATCTCGCCTCCTGCGTTCTTGCGGTACTTGGTGCGGTAGACGTGCGCGTGCTGCGCGAGCAGTCCCGCGAGCCCGGCCGGGTTGAGCGGGCTCGCGGCGACCGGCAGTGGTGAGTCCTCGTCGGCGGCGCCGGCCAGGCCGCCCGAGACGGTTTCCATGTGCGTGAGCGCGCCGTCGGAGACGTAGGTGTCGGGCAGCAAGCCCTCGGTCAGCTCCCGCTTGAGGGTGCGGATCGTCTCCGGGCCAGTGCCGACTTTCACCCGGGGCCGGCGGCGGTCGTGCTGGTCGACGTCGGTCATGCCACTTTCCTCGGGTTGCAGGCGCCGTAGCGCAGCCCGGAGCGGATGGTGCGGGCGGTTTCCCGCTCGGAGAGCCCGATTGCCAAGGCGGTCGGGGTCAGCGCCTCGATCACTTCTGCTTCGTGCAGGGCGCCTCCGGCGGCGAGCTGGCCGAGGGACACGGCCCCGCCCAGAAGAGCGGTGTTACGTTCCCCGACGGGAGCGGCGGCGAGGTGGTCAAGCGTGCGATTGATCGCACCGCGCACGTACGCGCTGCGCCGGTATGCGGAGAAGTCGCCTTGGACCTTGCGCGGCCCGGCCGGTGCGGCCCGGCGTAGCAAGTCGGCGATCCAGGCGGGTAGCACGACGGGCGGCCGGTCGTGCAGCACCCGGTACGGCCGCTCGGCGGCGGTGGAGCCGGCGGCGACGACGTAGCCGCCGTGGGCGCGGGTGTCGATCAGCCAGCCCAGGCCGCCGCGCTCGCCCTGGGTGTTGCGCAGCGGCAGCCCGTCGGGGTGCAGGTAGTAGAGGTGGGTGCCGCCGCTGGCCGTGCCCACGGTGTAGGTATCCCAGACGTCGGGGGCGCCGTCGTCGGTGTGCTGGGCACAGAGCAGCCCGAACACGTCTGCGCCGTGACGAGGGTTCATGTCGGCCCACTTCGGCGGTGGTTGCTGGCCGGGTTTGCGGACGTCGAGGTCGATCACCACAAGCCCGGAGGGGCCGCAGGCAATGCCGATGTTGAACGCGGTGTGCTGCCACGCCCGCCGGATGCGGGCCGGGTCGCAGGTCGCCCGGGGCTCCCACCCGGTGTGCCCGGCACGACAACGCGGATCGGTGCCGGAGCAGCGGTCCGCGCCGTGGTCCGGGAACGCGGGCTTCTTCGGATGGTCCCGGTCGCTGGGTCGGTTGTCGGGGCGCAGCGGGAGGACGTGCCACCCGCGGGCGGCGTGGCCGAGGGCGGCGGCACGCAGCGGGCCGGGGTCGAGCATGAGAACCCTCCTTCTCGATCGGCGGGTGGCCAAGGCGGCGCCTGGCCGGGATAGCGGCGGGAGAGATCGCGGCGGCAGGCGACGCGCAAGGTGCGTTCCTCGGCGCTGATCGACGGTGCGGCTGGGCAGGCGAACACGTCGTGCATTCGCATCAGACTCGCGGCGTGCCGGGCGGAATCAGCCGGGCCGTTTGCAGCGCAGCCCAGGCACAGCCACCGGAAAACGTGCGGCCCGCCCGAGGACGGCACGGTGGGGTCGCATCCGGGGTGCGTGGTGTGCCCACCCGCGGCGGCGGCTGGGTGCAGAGCGATGCCGCACCCGGCCGCGCAGACCAGCGCGGCCGGGGCGGCGCCGGTCATGCCGCGATATCGCTGGCTTCGCCGGTGTTGGCCTCGACGGCGCGTTGGTCACCACCGACCGTTACAGCGGTGATCTCGACGTCGAGGTAGATGCGCATCTGTTCGGGGTCGCGGCGGTTGGCGTACGGCCGCGACACCGAGGCGATCCGCAGGCCGGGCAGTGTTTCCAGGACGGCGACGGCGGCGGCGACCTGATTGCCGTCCCCCATCAGGCGGATGTTCATGCGGCACCTCCGAAACAGTCGTCGTGTCCGCATGCGGTAGCGCCGCGGGCGAGCGCGGTTGGGACGGACAGTTCGTAGAGCCGTTCGCCCGGGTCGCTGTCCGGGCGGCAGGCGGGCCGTATCTCGGTGCGGCACTGTTCCGTGCCGTCGAAGCGGGCGGGTATGCCGCCCTGGGTGCCGTCCGGGCGGTGGAACAGCCGGGTGACACGGTGCGCGACCGGCGCGGCGGGGAAGCGCACCGCGACGGCGACGAACCCGGTGCCGTGCTCGACGGCGGGGATCACCCCGACGCGGATTGTGGCGGTCACGCGGCACCCTCCCGGGTCTGGGCGCGGGCCGGCAGGTCGAGGTAGCAGGAGACCTCGATCAGCCCCCATCCGGTGAACGGGCCGTCGGGGTGGTGTTGGCTGGCGGTGAGCGCTCGCCAGGGTTGGGTGGTGTCGAGGTCGAAGTCGGACGGTTGCTGCGCGGTGAGGCCGAGTACGGCGGCCCAGCGGTGGAAGTCGTGGGCGGCGTTGCGGTCCATGCGCAACTCCAGGTGGCGGTAGCCGCCGCGTTCGGTGTGGTCGGTCAGGCCGATGTCGGCGGGCATGGGCAGTCCGTGGGCGTCGGTCAGGGCCAGCAGGAAACGCAGGACAGTGGTGCGGAGTTCCCGGAGGTCGGGCACGTCAGGGGTGTGCATGTCGGTGGTGGGGGTTGCGGCGGTGAGGGTCATCGGGCGGCCTTCCTGGTGCGGTGGTCGGCGGCGACGAAGCCGGTCGCGTGTGCGTTCGCGGGAACGGCGACGACGAGGGCCGCCGTGACGGAGCTGGTCATCGGGGGCTGCCTCCGGCAGGGTCAGTGCCGTGCCGGATCGGGTCAGTACTCGTCGTAGTCGGCGTCTGCGCCGGTGACGAAGTCGTCGATGGGGTCGCCGTAGGCGAACTGCTCGGGGTGCCAGCCGTGAGCGCGGAGCTGGTCGTCGGCGGCGATGATGGCGGCGCTGACCTGTCCGGGGGCCATGCCGAGCTGCTGGCCGCGTGCGGCGATGGCCTCGATGAGGGCTTGCCGGTGCTGGGATGCCTGGACGTGGCGGCCGTGTGCGGATCGTGCGGTGGGTTGCCAGCGTTGGTGGTCGCTGCGCGGGCTGGGCTGGTTCGAGGTCATGCGGCGTTCCTTCGGGTCGGAGGCTGGGTGGCGGGTGCCGTGGTGATGGCGGTGTGTCGGGTGGCTGGGGTTCGCATCACGCCGGGGCGGATGGCGACGTGGCCGAGGAGTTGCCGTAGGCCGGCCAGGGCGGTGCGCAGTTGCCAGCGGGCGGCGGTGTCTTCGGTGTGCAGGACGATGCGGGCGCGGATTTCGGCGTGTTGGCGGCCGTCGGGTCCTTGGACGCGGGTGAGGACGGCGCGGCCGTGGTCGGGCAGGTCGATCACCATGTCGTGGCTGCGGTGCTCGGCAAGGTTGCAGCGGTGATCGGCGGCACACCAGCCGGTGTGGGCGGTGGCAGTGCGGTGGTGGCGGCGCATGGTGCGGGCGGTCATCGGTTGCCCGCCTTGTACTCGCCGCGCAGGTATTCATAGACGCGGCGGCCGATGCGGACGCGCCGGCCGGTGCCTTCGCAGCGGGGGCAGTCGCGGAAGGCTTTGGTGTAGATGCGGGAGTAGAGGCGTCCGCCTTGGCAGCGGGGGCGGCGGCAGTGGCCGAACGGGAACGCGGCGCACATGATCAGGTAGAACGCTGCGTAACCGAGGGCGGCGAGGATAGCTAGCAGGGCGATGGGGTCCATCCGGGAGCCTCCTGAGCCGGTTTTGAGGGCACCGTGGGCTGGCGCCGCTAGGGGTTAGGGCGCTGGCCAGGGATTCTTGGTGTCGCTAGCGGTGCCGCTAGGTCTAGCGATGCCGGGCGCTAGACCTAGCGGCGAAACGTGGCCTACTTCCGGCCGCTGCCGCCCGCGTCGCGGTCACGTTTGGTGAGTGCGTCGAGGACGTGGGCGCGGGTGATGCCTTTGCGGTTGCCGGTCTCGCCGGTGTCCGGGTCGCTGCCCCACACCTGCCCGGTCCGCACGCCCCAGGGTTTGAGGGCTTCGCGGAGCTGGTCGGCGGTGAATCCGGCGTAGGCGTCGCCGCGCAGCACGGCGAGACGCTTGACGATCACGGTGGACCACAGCTTCGCCTCGGCGTCGGTCATGACCGCGGCGACGTCTTCGAGGATGGTGTCTCGGCGCACGGCGGTGGTGTCGAGTACGACCCCGGCGGCGTGGCCGGTGAGGTTGCCGTAGCGCTCCCGCGCCGTGCGGGCGCGGGCGACGATGGCCTCGGCGGCCGGGCCGTCGATTTCGAACGTTTTGACGATGACCGGCTCGTCGCCCTCGCCGGCCAGGTAGCCGATGCCCTTGTCACGGCGGGAGAACATCGTGGCGCGGATGCCGTTGCGGTACATCGAGGTGCCCAGCACCATGTCGTTCTCGGTCTGACCCATCACTTTGAGGCAGAACCGCAGCACCGCGTTGGCGGAGATGCCGGTCGGCAGGCTTTTGGCGTCCGGGCGCTGGGTGGCCAGCAGCAGGAAGATCCCGACGGCCGGGCCGCGGCGGATCAGGTCCTCGCAGATCTCTTCGATTTCCGCGCCGTACTTCGGGTGTTCGAAGCCGCGCTGACACTCGTCGATGCCGATCGCGATGGGGTGCAGGCCGAGTTTGCGGTTGGAGGCCAGCTCGTCGGTGACCTTGTTCTCCGGGCACAGGTCGCGCGGCAGGTCCCGGATCACCTTGGTCCGGCGGCGCATCTCGGTGTGGATTTCGCGCAGCGCGGTCACTACGTACTCGATGTCTTCCTCGTCGTCACCGGCGCGGTAGGCGTGACTGACCGGTTCCAGCGGCGACAGGTCGCCGGTGCCTTTGAGGTCGAACGCCAGGATCCACGACCGCGGATCGAGGCAGGCCAGCAGCAGCGCCAACCTGAGTGCGAACGTCTTACCGAATCGCGGCAACGCACCGATGATCATTGACGCGTACATGAGGGTGATGGTGACCAGCGTGCCGCGCGGGTCGGTGCCGAACGGTACGGCCTTGAACAGGTTCACCGTGCCGGACTTGAGCAGCGGGAACGGCTTCTGCTTGGCCCGGCTCATGTCCTTGTCGGCGACGAACAGGATCAGCCGCCCGGGGTGAACGTCGGCGTTGGCTTCCGGCCACACGCAGCCCAGCGGCCGGGTCAGCGCGGCGGCCAGTTCTTCGCGCTTCCCGACGACGGTGGAGGCGGTCACGCCGCGCGGCAGCTCGACCTCGGCGCGCCAGCCGACGCCGGTCTCGCGCTGGATCGGCGCGGGAAACCAGCGTCTGCCGTCGTCGCCGCGCCGGATGGCGTCGTTGATGCCTTTGATGTTGAGCGCCGCCAGAGCAGTGAACACCTCGACGGAGGTCAGCGGCGCGGCGTCGTGACGCACCACGGCCGTGCCCAACAGCGGCTTGTCTGCCGAGGTGCCCAGGTAGCCGAGCACCGCGACCAGCACCACGAGGCACGTGTACTGCGCGATGACCGGGGCCAGCATCAACGCGCCGATGGCCACCGTGAGCATGATCGCGAGGAACATGGTGATCAGGCCACGCCAGCGGACGCGCCGATCGCGCTTGTTGGTCAACCGGTCGTACGTTTTGGCCTCTTCCGGCTTGTTGATCGCCGCTCGGACCACGGACTGGCGCACCGGCTCACCTTCCAGGTCCCACAGCCACCGGTTATAGCCCTTGCACACCCGGCCGAATCCGCGGGGCGCTCGCGCGGTCAGCTTCACGGCGTACACCGGCAGCCGGACGCTGTGGAAAGTCAGCGTGTGCGCGCCGAACCCGGCCGCCCAAGCGGCGTTCTTGCCGAACTCCGTGGTCGAGCGCAGCCACGACGGGATGATGTTCACCCGCTCGGCATCGCGGAACGCGGCGAGGGAAAACCGCGGGCGGCGCTGCGCGGCGATGCTGTCGACCATCACCGGCTCGTCTGCGCCAGTGTCGTCGAGGTCGAGGTCTGCGCCGTTCGGGTCGTCCAGCGGTGTGATGCCGGTGCGCCGCGACCGGGCAGCGTCCAGGTCGACGACTTCAGCGTCGGCGACGTCGTTCTCGGCGGCGGTCCGGTCGACGTCGTCCGGGTCCGGGCGTGGGGTCGTCATCGGCGGTTCTCCTCTCGCACGAGTGGGACGACGGGGGCGGTGAGGTTGCCGTGTTCGTCGAGCTGCCAGGGCAGGACCCAGACGAGCCCGCGTTCGGCCAGGGCGGCAACGGTGGCCACGAATTCGCGCTCGTCAGGGTGGTCGCAGACCCGGGTACGTCGGGGCAGATCCACCCACTCGACGCCCTGGGTGTGGTGAATCTGCAGGACGTACCCGCCGGCCGCGACGGCGGCGATGGTGACCCGGTACGGGGTGCCGAGCCACCACAGACGACGGGGCCGGACCCGGGACAGTAAGCCGCGCAGCAGGCTCCGCCAGCGCGTTCGGGTGGGTGTGGTCGGGTGGGGCAGCATCAGGTGTCTCCCGAGGTCGATCGGGTGGGGTTTCGGGGTGGGCCGGCGGCGCGACGCTTGGTGGGAAGCCGTGGGATCGCGCCGCCGGGCGCAGCTAGAACTCGTCGCTGTCATGGCGCTCGGCGGGCTTCATCCAGTCGAACGCGCGGGCACGCTGGTCGTCGGCTGCGTGCTGGAGCTGGCTTGCGGTCTGGTGACGGACAGCGGCGCTGGCCGGGTCCATGTCCAGGTCCGCCGCCGTCCGGGCGGCGTCGGCGCGGTCCTGCAACGCTTGGGCGGTGGCCATGACGTCCGGGTCGGGGCCGACCTGCTGGGTGTCGCAGGCGCTCACCATCTCGCGGCTGCCGTCGGCGTATTCGAGCAGGCTGCGCCCGTCGTACATGGCGCGCACGATCGCGGTGCGCCCGTCATCGAGGCGCCGCACGACCGGCAGGTCCTCATCGCTGTCGCTGCGCTGCGCGGCGTGGTCGAGGGTCCGCCGGTGCACAGCCTCGCGCAGTGCGGCTCCGGCGCCGGGGCCGCCGAACACCTCGGCGACGTGGGCCTTGTCATCCAGGTCGCCGGGGTGCTCCAGCAGGACGTCTTGGGTGTCTCGGCCCTCGGCGGGGGCTTGCTGTTCGGCGGCGTCGTAGATCGCTTGTTGCCGGGCGGTCAGGTGTTCATAGCTGAACATCAAGCGCTTCTCCTGAGGGGTCAGAACTCGTCGGCGTCAGCACGGCGCCGGGCCGAGTCGGGGGTGTCCGCGTCGCCGTCGTCGCGGCGGTGGTGCAGGTCGAGGTCGATGTCGAGGCGCTGCCACCACTTGAGGGGCTGTTCGGCGTCGATGACTGCGTCGTTGGCGTCGAGGTAGTCGTCGGATTCGTAGCGGTCGCGGTCGCTGACCTCGGCGAGGTGCTGGCGGGCCTGGATGAGGGTTTCGCGGTCGCGGCGGGTGTCGTCGCTGAACAGGCGCATGCGAGACGTCCTTTCTGGATGGTGACTAGGCGGCGGTGCGGGTGGGCTGGCTTCTCGGGTCGGCCGCGCGCCGGTGGCGGTGCGGATCAGCCGGAGACCAGGCCGGGTGGTGGGGGCGGCGGATGAGTCGGGCGAGGCGTTCGGTGAGCGGCCGGGCGGGGGTGGGCAGGTCGGCGGGGACGCGGATGAGGCCGCGGCGGGCGCGGCGTACGTCGCGGCGTTTCCAGACGATCGGGGTGCGGGCGAGAGCGACGGGCATGCCGCGGCGGATCAGCAGGGCTTGAAAGTTGGGCAGGCCGGCGAGCATCGCGGGTGAGATGACCGGCACGATCCGTGTCGTGGTGGAGCTGACCCGGCCGTCGGCGTTGCGGGTTTCGGTGGTTTCTTCGCGGTCGCCGGCGAGTGTGGTGAACGCGGCCAGGTCGTCGGCGTCTTTGCAGCCGCCGTAGACCAGCACCGCGGCGGCAGTGTTGAGGATCATTGAGGCTTTGTCCTTGCCCCACCGGTCGCGGAGCTGGCCGTAGCCCTGGCAGGCGGCGTGGATGACGATGTTGCGTTTGCGCAGCTCGGCCATCCACCGGTCCAGCGGTGTCGGGCAGACCAGGGCAACCTCGTCCAGCACGAACGCGAGGCCCGGGTCGAGGCGCCCGGCTGGGCGGGTCGCGGCGGTGTGCCGGGCTTGGTAGGCGATCTCGGCGACCAGCGCGCCGACCAGGGGGCCGACGGTGCCGTCGTCGTCGCCGAGCAGATACAGGGTGCCGCGCCGGTCAGTGAGGTCCGCGACGCGGAACCCGCCATCGTTGGTGGCGGGGTCTCCGGCGACCGCCGCGCAGGGCAGAGTGGTCCATGCCAGGGCCGGGGCCATCGCGAGCATGATGCCGTCACGGGTGCGCGGGCTCATGTCGATCGACTGAGTGGCGGCCTGGCGCATCTGCTCACGCCGAGGCGAGTGCCGCAGCGCGGCCAAGATGGTCGCCTTGGCGGCGTGCGGGTCGGCGATCCAGGCTTGCACGTCGCTCATCCGGTGCCGGCCGAGGGCGGCGGCGTGCAGCCACACCGCCAGCACCCGACGGGCCTGAGCCTCCCACCGCTCCCCCTCGGTGCCCGGCGTTCCCGGTCCCATCAGGTCCGCGGCGCGGCGGGCGGCGGTGGCCGGGTCGGTGCAGCCGTTCAGCGGTGACCAGCGCAGCGTGGAGACGATGGCGCCGAGACCGCCGGGGTTGAACACCGCGACCGGGCCGCGCGCCGCCCGCAGCCGGGCGGTCAGCTCGTACAGGTCAGTGGCGGTGGAGGTGGTGACCACCCCGCCGGGGGCGTCGAGGACCAGGCAGGCCATCTCAGCGGTCTTGCCGGTGCCGGGGATGCCGATGCGCAGTGTGGATTCCTCGCCGGAGGTGTGCACAGTCTGCCAGCCCACCCGGGCCAGCGGCGTCGCAAACTGCCTGACCGGGACCCGCATCCGCTGCCACCAGGACAAGGCCCGCAGGGAGGGGCGGATGACGGTGGCCTTGCGGCGCATCGCCCAGCTCGAGGAGGTGCGGAAGATGTCCCACCGCGACGCCGTTCCCGAGTTGCGGCGCGACGCGCGGTCCAAGCGGCCGATCAGCCCGGCGGAACTGGACGCGCGGGTGCGCAGCCCTAGCGCGGCAGCACCGTCAGTGCCAGCCCGAGGAGGATGAGGCCGGCACCGGCGAGACGACGGCCGGGATAGCCGGCAAGGATCCACCCGGCGGCGGTGAGTAGGAGCCCGGTACCGATGACCCGGGCGAGCGCTTTTCCAGTCAGCATCCGTCGTCTCCGCTCACTGCTCGTCTTCGTCAGCCATCCGGGCCGCGCACACGGCGTCCATGCGGGCGAACGTGGCGAGGACGTCCGGGTCGGTCACCCGGTAGCCGTCGGAGTCGATCGGGCCGTCGTAGCCGGACTCCCGCAGATTGAAGAAGCGGGTCTCGGCGGGGGTTTCGGGTGTGCCGTCCCAGCAACGGGTCATGGCAGGTCACGTCCTTCACAACAGGGTCGGGGCAGAAGGTGAAGAAGGAGGGTGGGGCGTGGCCCGTCACACCGGGCCGCGCCCCAAGACGCGGGTCAGAACTCGTCGGCGTCGTCGCGCTGCGCGCGGCGGGCCTGAGCCTCGCGGCGCTGATCGGCCTGACGTTGCGCCTCGACCTGCGTGGCGAGACGCTGACGGCGGTTGCGGTCGATGACCTCGGCGTGCTGGATGTGCAGGTGACGCTCGGACATACTGGGCACCTCTCCCGAAGGTCCTTGAGGGCTGACGGGGTGGGGCCGGCGGCACGACGCTTGGTTGGGAAGCCGTGGGGTCGTGCCGCCGGGCGAATTCAGAGCTGGTCGCGGGCGCGCAGAGCGGACAGCACGCGGATGGAGCCATCCGGGCACAGCCGCCGGTACTCCCAGACGGCCTGGTCGGCGTCGTCGATGCCGTCGAGGCGGGCCAGCCGCCACGCGCCGTAGGTCTCGCGCAGCGCGCCGACGCCGGGGATCCAGCGAGTCAGACCGAACGCCACGTGATGGCGGGTACGGCGACCGGTGCCTTCCTGCACCCAGCGGCGCACATGTCGTACGACGATTTCCAGCAGGAACGGCCCGGCCAGGCTCATGGCGGGGAAGAACCACACCGCGTCACGTGCCGGACTTCCGGCGCTGTGGGAGTAGTTGGCGTAGGCGGACATGCCGGCGAACGCCCACACCAGCCACGCGAACACCCCCGCCGATTCGCCGCGCCAGGCGCAGTAGACGACCAGGCCGACGCATACCGCGGCGGCGGCGTCCAGGGCGAAGAACGTCATCAGCGGCCACGGCCCGGACAAGCCCAGCCCGGTCGGGCTCGCGGCCCACGCGATGATGTCCTGACTCGACAAGGCGATCGGAGCGACGATCACCCCGGCCAACAGCACCCCAATCACGGTGAGCAAGGCGGCCATGCCGTAGCGGGCCACCGGGATGCGCCGCACGGCGATCGCCGAGGGCGGACCCGGCTGGACCGAATCGGGTGCTGCTGGCGGCTGTGGCTCCTCGGGCGCGGCAGTGAGCGGCAGCACCGACGCAAGGTCTTCCGGTGCGTCATCGGCGGAGTCCGAGTCGGCCTCCGGGTTGGGGGCTAGGTGCAGCCGCGGCGCCTCCGCAAGGCTGCCTCGGCTCACCATGTGCAGGTGCAGGTCGGTAGCGTCCTGGTCGCGTTCGGCGAGCCGTTGCAGGGTTTCGCGTACCGCTTTGGCCTTGTCCGCGCCGACCTTCAAGTGCTTCATCAGCATGTTGCGCGAGGGCACCTTGCCGAGCTGCTTGGCGTACTCGATGGCCCGCGGCAGCAGGTCATTGACGTTCGGCGGATAGGCGCTGCCCCCCGTCGTGGCGGCGGTCATCCGGCGACCTCCCACATGGCGGTGATGAGCACCCTGCCGGGGGTACCGATGCCTCTTCGGTCGCAGTCGGCACGCAGGGTGTTCGCTGTGACGGCGTGGCAGAGGGCTACTTCCGCGAGGTCGCCGTCGAGCGGCATTGGGTCGCTGGTGATGTCTGCGTTGCCGTTCCAGAGGAGGTCGCCAGCGGCGTTCACGATCAGGTAACGGACGGCGTAACGCTTCTTCACGGGCTTGTCCTTCACGAGGCCCGGACCGGTTGCAGTGGTCATGAGTTGTCTCCAGTGGCGAGTTCAGACGCGAACGAGCCGATGCCCGACGCGATGGTGCGGATGAAGTCGGCGGCTTCGGTGGGGTTGGTGATCGCGTAGAACGCGGCGAAGGCCAGCAGCACCAGGCCGCCCAGCTTGCGCAGGTGCATCAGGCCACCTCCCGCGCGTCGTCGTGGTGCTTCACGGCCAGGTCGAGGGCAGCGCGGATGACGCGGCGATTCGCGCGGCGCAGGCGGCGCCAGTCCAGCGGCGACGGGCCGCCCCGGTCGGCGGCGGCCAGGATGCCGATCTCGGCGGTCAACACCTCGATCTCGGCGAAGATCAGCGATTCCTCACGCTCGATCGCGGCGAGGTCGGCGGCAGACGGCTCAACGGAGTCAAAGTCGTCCATGGTCAACGGAAGTCCTTCCGGAACAGGTCAGGCGGCCCGCAGTGTCCGGCGGGCGCTCACCGGGCGGTGCCCGGCGCGGCAGCCGCGGCAGTGAGTCTCGGCCGGCGCGAGTGGCGCCAGGTTCGTGCAGCCCTTGCACTGGCGCCAGCAGGCACCCTGACGTGCGGAAACGGTGACGAGCGAAGCGAGGGAAGCCATGACGTGGATCTCCTTGCAATCGATCGGAGAACTAGGCAATGCGGTACGAGGAACGCCCGGCGGACCGGCCAACATAGGGGGCCGGCCCGCCCGGAAGCGTCGATCTCGGCCTTCGGGCAGGCCGTTCGAGTCGAGCTAGGTCTACTTGTCCGCCACCGCGCGCTCACGCCGCCGCACACCACCCGCCGTACCTCGCCGGGGTTGCGCCGGTCGCCTCATCGCGTGCCCACCGCCGATGCCGACGGGATACGGGACAGCCAGTGTTCTGCTGGCCGCTGAGCGGGGCCTAGACCTGTCGCTGTACTGCTGGTGCCGCCTGGAACGTTCCCCGCTTCCCAGCGGGAGGTAGAGCACCTGACCGGTTCGCACTACGCAGTTCGGTCAACACTGCCTCTATGGAGTTCTCGCCGATGCAGCCATGCCCGGTGGCCCGGATGGACGAAGCGGAGATCCGATCCGCCCGCCGAGACAACCCTGTTCGGTTGTATGCATGTACTAGGCACCATAGAACACGTATACCTGAACCCTGTCAAGCACTGCGGTTCGACTGCCCGGGTTCCTCGCTCGCTGGCGCTGAGACCAGCTAAGCCGGTTCGTAAGCGGATCGGCAGGGTGATCGAGGGGGTGCATCGATGCCCATGGGGGTGCATCCTGGGGGTGCACGGTCTTGACCTGCCACGTTGGCCGCGATTGACTGCGAATCAGGCGAAGGGGGCGTGGTGTCGAACGACCTACTGGCGCAGGCGATTCAACGTGCGGGCTGGTCGAATAAGGGGTTGGCGCTCCGTATCCAGACCCGCGCCGATCGCCTCGGCATCAAGATCAGTTGCACTCACATCAACGTCGGGCGATGGCTCAAAGGCGGAGGCATTCGGCCGCGTACGGCGGCCGTCGTCGCCGAGGTATTCAGCGAGGCGTTCGGCGAGCTGGTCACTCCCGAGGCGCTCGGATTCGTCTCCGAGTCGGGAGTCCTGCTGCCGTTGAGCTTTAGCGAAGATCTTCCTGAGACGCTCCGCGGCCTCGCCAGCACGGCCGAACACGACATCGCCGATTCGGTCGAACTGCAGAAGGCCGCCGCGACGTCCGTTGCGTGGACCGCGCCGCTGATGGCGTGGTTGTTGGGTCGGCCGGAGCCACTTCAGACCAGCCCGACCGGCAGGCGGGTGGGGATGCCCGAGGTTGCCGCCATCTGCTCAACCATCAAGCTGTTCATGCAGCTTGACTTCCAGTTCGGCGGAGGGCACGCGCGATCGGCCCTCGCACAGTACTTCCGGCACGACGTACTGCCACTTCTCGACGGCACCTACTCGGAGGCCGTTGGGCGCAAGCTGTTCTCAGCCGCAGCGGAAGCAGCCCAATTGCTCGGGTGGACTGCTTACGACCTCGGCCGTCACGGGCTCGCTCAGCGGTATTTTGTGCAGGGGCTTCGACTGGCGCAGGCGGGAGACGACCGCGTCATGGGGGGTCGGCTCCTGTCCAATATGAGCCATCAGGCCAACTACCTCGGATTCTTCAGCGAAGCGGCGCAGCTTGCGCGGGCTGCCCAGGAGGGTGCCCGCGGGGCAGCGACCCCTACCGTCACGGCCATGTTCCTCGCGATGGAGGCACGCGCACGCGCAGGCGCGGGCGACGGCCGAAACTGCGCCATAGCGCTCCGGGAAGCGGAGCAGCTCTTCGACAAGCGCGTGCTCTGCGAAGATCCGCCGTGGATCGAGTACTTTGACGACGCAGAACTTGCGGGCGAGGCGGCTCACTGTTTCCGCGATCTTCGTAATCCCGGACTGGCAGTCGAGTTCGTGTCGCGTGCCATCGAGTTGACCGATCCCGGCTACGTCCGGACGCACGCCTTCATCCGACTCGTGCACGCGGTGAGCTGCCTGCACGGCGACGCCGCAGACATCGAGCAGGCGGCGGAAATCGCCATCAAGGCGATCGAGCTGGCTGGGCCGCTCAAGAGCGAACGCTACCTGCGCTACATTCGGGATCTCTACGTCGACTTCATGCCCCATCGCAGGAATGCGGACGTAACGCGGGCGTTGGCGGTGTTCGACGGGGCGCTCAGCGCGGTGCCGAGCTGATCAGCATCAGAACGGCTGCCAGGCCAAGCCAGCTAGTTTGGCTGGACATCGCAACGCCTCAAGGCGCCGTTCGAACTCGTCCGCGACTTCGCGTGACTCCTGCACATTCTGCATGAGCCACGTGGTCATCTTGAGCAGATTGACATCGCGAAGGATCTGGAACCCGGGCCGCGAGCGAACGTCCATGCCATATGTCGAGCAAAAGTTCTCGTAATCGCGGTCGCTGTGCCAACCGATCTCGTATTCAGTAGCAGTAACTGCCAGATCAACCTCGCGAGGGCCTAGACAGAACCCCTCGAAGTCGATGAGGACAGCCTCGCCCTCCGGCGTACGGATAAGGTTCTTGACGTGCGCATCGCCGTGCAACGCGACCGGCTCGCCATTGAATACAAGCTGTTCGTAGGCATCCACCAGGTCGTGCAACCGCTTGCGCAAGAACGTCAGGACGGCGCCGCCTATCCCGCTAGCAGCATCGATGCGTCCCTCTACCCGGCCAAAGATGTTGAGGGCGGGAAGGTCGAGTTGAGTTGGAACCGGGCACGCGTGAACCGCTCGTAACACCGAACCGAGTTCGCCCGCCTGGACTTTACTGCCTGAATCTGGCACGACCTCCCAGAACGTGACCGGATGACCGTCCACGTTGATGGGTTGCGGGGTGGAGAACAGGCGAGCGGCGCTGATGCCGTTTTGCGCCAGCCAACTCGCTACTCGAACCTCTTTTTCCGCGTCGGCCGCGTAGCGCGGTCCACGGGCGATGCGTACGACAACCGCCGGGGTGTCGAGGATGAAAATGGCGTTTTCACCGAGGCGCAGGAGCTTCGCAGTGGTGGCGTCTGCACCGATTGCAGAGCAGGCATCCTTGAGGACTTCTCCGGCTGATTCGGCACTGAACGGCGTTCGGTCGGTCACTGAGTTTCCTTGACGTCGGCAACGACGCGGCTCCGGCCGGGAACCCGATTCACAATGCCTTCAAGCTCAAGCATCTCAAGCGCTCGCCTGACCGTGCCGCGAGCAGCGCCATATACGCTCGCAAGCTCTCCCTCGCCAGCGAGAGAGTCACCTGGTGCTAGCTGCTGGGTGGCGATTTGCGTACGTAGATCGCGTGCGATTTCCTCTGCACGATTGTCGAGGAGCTGCTCATCGGGCGCTGCAACGAACCGCCCCCGGCCTGCGACAACCGTGGTCAACCCCTCGCGGTCGAGGATGAGTAATGCCTCACGAGCGGTACCGCGTGCGACGCCATGGCGCTCGCTGAGGGCGGCCTCGCTGGCGATCCGGTCCCCGGGTGACAAGCGTCCCGCAGTGACATCGCCGCGGATCTCTGCGGCGATGGCCTCTGCGCGACTCCCGGTCGTTCTGGTGCCCTCGGGGCCTTTCACGAACCGGCCGCGGCCTTGAATTGAGTCCGCCAGGCCGTCGGCCTCAAGTGAGGCGAGCGCTCTGCGGGCCGTCACACGAGACACGCCCCAGCGCCGACACACCTCCATCTCGGCCGGAAGCTGCGTACCCGGAGCAAGCTCGCCGCTGTTGATCGAGTCCCGGAGTGTCTCGGCAATCTCGCGATACCCGGCACCTGAGATTCGTGCGCTCTCCACGGGTCTCCTTGCGCTTGTGTGTTGGCTCAAGGCTAGGGGAAGCGGCTCGGATGCGGCCACCGTCGGCTCGCGGCAACCCCCGTGGCCCCCACCGAGGCGACAGAGCTTTCATGGATGGCAGGCGTCAAGTCGTACATAGCCTCCACACCACGCGGGCGCTTGGACTTCAGATACTCGCCAACCATCACTGTCGCGCACTCGGATTCGCCAGGCGAACGCGTCACTGGTGTACGACACGCCGCTGCCGTCGGTGGGCCACCAAGTGGCGGAGACGTCGACGGCAACAACGGCTTCGCCCTCTGCCAGAGGAACGGGAGTCAACGTGCCAAAGTCCAGCCTCGATGGTGCCGGCTGCGTGCCACCATGGCGCGTCGGTAATCGCGCCCCTGCCTCAGCAGGTCGTCCTGGCGTCCGTCGTCCAGGAGGGGAAGTAGGCCCTCCTCGTTGCCACAGCCAAGCGCCATGAGGTAGCCGTCGGCCGCCGCGTCGGGGGATGGCGCCCCACGCCGTACCGCAAGCCCCGCGACGGCAGCGACCTGCGGCATGGAAGAAGGACTACAGCACGCGGCACCGCAAGGTCCGGGCTCGGCTCGAACATGCCCTGGCCCGGCTCAAGACCTACAAGATCCTGCGCGACTACCGTCGCGCCCTGGTCCGACCGAATCGGCAAATATCCCCGCTAATCCGCATTCACACATTCCGTTAGGTCAATGTGATTTCTGTCTTGCAAGACCCCATAGACTAGATCAAGTTTGATACCGTCCCGTTCCGGATCAGAAGCCCTGATGAGGGAGGCCGGAAGGCCCGACGCTGCGGCTGAGATCTGATAGTTGACCAAGCGCCGGTGGAGAAGGGCTCCTTGTTTCGTGCAATGGATACGCGTCGTTGCTTACGCAAGCCTCTTCATCCACGGCGTACTCTGAAAGAAGGTAGTTGTATGCGCAGGACCCTGCTCGCCTCCTTTGCGGCGATCACCGCCGTGTTGTCCTTGGGGCTGGCCCCTTCCCCGGCGAACGCCGCACCTCGCGTGAGCTGCATCTGGTACAACACCACTACCGGCGGCGGGCTTAATGGCAGGACCATGCTGGCGGTCTGCCGGCTCGGTAACTACGTCGGCGAGGTGAGAGGCAAGCACAGGAACCTCGGCGACCACTCGCATACCGGATACCTTGAAATCAAGCAGGGAACCAAGAAGCGCACTAGCCCCACGGTCGAGGTCCTGCCCGGGGATGACTACGATGGTCCGTGGTGGCACATCAATGAGAACTGGCCGTCGGGCCACCGCGTTTGCGCCGTCTGGGTAAAGGCGAACGGCAGCAAAACCAGTGGGTACGCCTGTTGGACCAAGTAGCTTCGTAGTAGCGGATTTTGACTTGTGGTGTTGAGCAGATGCATATTCTGCTCAACATCACATTTTCACGTGAAAAGGCAGGTTGAATCCTTGCGGCGAGCTTTGCTGGCGAAACTAATCGCATCGTCGATATTCATAATCTTGAACTCAGGCTGCGGTAATGCGCCAACCCAAGGGGAGGAGTTAGAACCCGGCTGGATCAATTCGGAGCAGGTGGAAGCGGAGTATCGCGATGAAGCTTCCAAACTGGCTCTTGCACCAGGGTGGAAATGGCCCGAAGGGAAAATGTATGAGGAAGAATCGTCGAATAGCCTTAGTGCCTACAGGTTAAATACTGGGCGCAGCGACGCTACTCTTTACTGGTTCTGCAGTTGGGGAAGGCAATACTTCGAGAAAATGGCCCCAGAGGGGAAAGAGATTGCCTTGGCGCAGATTCTGAAGGTTAGGGAAACTGTATACTTCACCGCGTTCCTCGAAGGTCAAGACAAACTGGATAATGAAAGATCGCTCTCGGCCCTCCAAGATGGTGACTCCGTTGCCTTTCGAGCGATTGTGGACGCCAACTGTCCGCGCTCGAATCGGTCTGGTTAGCGAGTCCGCGTTGCCTGGCGCTTGACCGAGAATGGTTCGATCGGCTGAACTGTTCTCAGCAGCAGCAACGGACTAATTCGGCACGATGCAGGAAGATGCCGCGCGGACCGGATGATGCTGGATAAAGCGGTGCCGATGAGCAAGTGTCATGCGGTAGCGAGCCTGGATGACCGTCCCCGTGGCCAGCTGCGCGCCGTGCGGGGGCCTACTCCGACGACACTTCCACCGTCACCTTCGATCTTCTACCGGGGAATCGCACGTTCGACGCATCACTTGCGGTGCCCCTCGCCGGACCTCAGCCCGTCATGTCACGCCGGAAACACCGCTCCTTGGTGTAGACACCTCTCAGCGCCTGGATATTCTTTGCCTCGTCCTGCCGAGAGTAAGCAAAGTTATACCGAGACTCAGGCCAATAGCCAAACCAAGAACTGGTCCTGTGGCAGGGTTGTCGAAAACGGCTGGACCTATAAGAGATCCGACCGCCCATCCAGCGGTGGCAACGAACGCCATGAGTGCCAACTTGAGAAAGAATGCGACTTTGGTCCACAGACTTCTGTTATTGTTGTTTTTCACGTAGCCTCCTTAGGTAACGGAAGTCCAGCGACACATTCACCACAAGCCTCCGATGATCGGTCGCCACGTACCCGAGCCGGGAGAGCCGGTCCGGGTAATGGGGGCCCGAGCTAGGCTGGGGCAACAGAATATCCCTCGACATACCGGTTTTACATGACGTGGTTTGGGCGCCGTCAACGTGCGTTCTATGAACCCAGCTTAGCCGCGTTGTAGATCATCAGCGATGGTGGGCTAGGATTGTGAACAAAGAGCTGAGCCGCAAATGGCGCAAGCGGCGATGCTTGTCGGCAGGCCAAAGTTGCGGTGCTCGAAACCGCGACGTGGACCCTGCATTACACCAAGAAATACGTCACCAAGGCAATCGCGAATATAAGCGCAAGAATTAGGGTGGAGATACGGAAGTGCCCATTCAACAAATGCCGACGCATTAGGACATTCCCATCGGCTCGGCAGTGCCTAGTCCCGGGGCGACCGCGATATTCTCGGCCAGAAAGGCCACGGCGACTCGTTCGCGCAACTCTCGCCCAACCTCGAACTGTTTGCCGGGCAAGGTACGAGCCACCACACGTACATGCAAGGTATCCAACTCCATTCGCTCCACACCCACTACGGACGGCGCATCCAAGAGCAGCTTACCGAGATCGTCATCGACGGTGACCTCTTCGCTGACCCGGTGCAGAATTTCTCGAACTAGATTGATATCTGCACTCCACGGCACCGGAACATCAACGATCGCCCGGGCCCAGTCTCTCGACATATTGGTTACCTGCACAATTTGCCCGTTTGCTACTATTACCACCTCGCCGCTGACCGTGCGGAGCCGTGTGACTCGAAGGCTGACTTCCTCGACAGTTCCGGAAATTCCGTCTTCTTTACCCAACGCAGAGATCCGGACGACATCGCCAAAACCGTACTGGCGTTCGACGATGATGAAAAGGCCAGCCAGAATGTCCTGTACTAGCCGCTGCGCGCCGAAGCCTACTGCTACACCGACCACTGCCGCGGGAGCCACGAGTCCGGTAATGGGCACGCCGAGCCTACTGATTACGCTGATCACCGTGACGCAATAGATCAGCACAATCATCGACCACGTGATGACCTGTGTAAGCACGTGGCTATGCTTGGCGTTCTCAGAACGTACTAGCCCGTCGCCGGCCGACGATGTCACGTCGATGCGACGAGTGATCCGGTACGCCATCCACCGTACATATCGGGCTAAAAGGACCGAACCGGTGATGAACAAGACGATCTCTAGCCCGCTACTACGGAGCCAGTTCACAAGGTCGCCAAGGGAACCGCTTGCCAAGACCATGGTTGCTGATTCTCGCACGTCTGTTGGAGAGTCCTGCAGCACGGGATCGGGTCCGTCGTCGATGACGAAGGTGAAGTCGACGCGTCTAGGCAGGGTGCGCAACCCGCGCTGTCCCTCGATCGGCTGTAGGTGTGCTGCCCAGTGCCGTCTGTGCGCGAACGAATCGGCACCTACACCGCCCGGGAAGGTCCTTGCGGACTGCTCACGGATTGCTCACACAAGCGTTGACAATGGATGGGTCTAGACAGCAACCAGCGACAACGCGGATGCGTCCTGACCTGCGGCAGCGCAGGTCACTGGCCAACGGTCGGCATCAGCCAACAAGCGCACTCGCGGCCTGAAAATCGGAAGGTCGGCGGTTCGACCCCGCCCCTGGCCACCAAGCCTCTCGCCGGGCTTTGAGCGTCGCCCACCTGCGGAAACGTATGGTGGGCGTTCTGCTGTCGGAGCCAGTTCGCCCACGGCGGGTGACCTCCGGCGAGGAGTGCCCAAGGATCATCTGCACGATCTCGATCGGCACACCGCCGGCCGGCATCTCGGAATCAGCGTCACGGATCTGGTCGCAGGCGGTTCAGTTGCTGGGTCGTTCCCGCTGAATACGGCGTCATACGAAGCGAATTCCGACTCGCTTCCGACTGAGCTCAGGTTGCCCGCCGCAGAGCGGGAAGCCGTCGCAACCGACAGCGCTAGTCGTCATCCGCGCTGGCGCGGCGCCGCTCGGCCAACTGCCATTCGAGCAGATAGCGGCGCACCTGTTGGGCCTGGGATTCCGACAGCGTGTAGAGGATGACCACCTCGGCGGTCTCCTCGGTCGGCTTGTCCGCCTCCCGGGTGAGGAGAACCGTCCCGCTCACCTCGAAGTGCCCGTCGCCCAGGGTCACGCGCGCGTGGATCGGGTCACCCTCGACGAACTGCAGTTCGTCGACGGCGCAGCGCAGTGCCGCCTCGCTGATGTCATGGACGGACGCGACCTGCCACTGCGTGTCCTCCTCGTGGCGGAGGAGCGCCGCTTCGCCACCGCCGCCACGGAAGAAGGTCCGGCGGGTGACCGGCTCCGGTTCGCCCAGGATGCGCAGCCGCCAGCGTTCGCCGATGGTGCCGACCATCTCCGTGCGCACCCGGTAGCGATGCGGGGGGCGATTCCAGGCGATCGCGATCTGGGCGCCGACCGCCGGGGTGCCGACCTCCAGCTCCGGAGCCGGAGAAGGCATCAGCAGGATGTCGTCCTCCAGGTCGTCGACCCGGGTCTCCCACTCGGTCCCCTGGACTTCAGGGTTGATCAAGCTTCCCACGGTGAGGTGTTTCGCGTTTTGTGGCACCCGTACACCTCGCCTCTCGAAGACCGCAGTTGAGGTCATTATCGTCCGAGAAGGTCCGTTTATCAGGAGATATGACCTGTGCCATTGGAACGGGGGTCCGAAAACGGACATCGGGGCATCTGCGTACATGATGAGCCACGTCGGTGGGCATAAGACCGCATGGCCTTCATCAGCGCGCAGTCTCCGCCCCGGACGATCGAGATCCAGCGGTGGGTGCTGGACAGTCCCACGCAGTTGAGGACCCTGCGGGCTTCCCTGCACAAGGCCATCACCGGGCAGGTCCTCGCGGAGGGCGAAGCCCTCGACGAGGTTCCCGAGAAGGTCGTCCTGGTCGCCACCGAGCTGGCCACCAACGCCCTGCGGCACGGGTTGCCGCCGACGATCGTGCGGCTCGGGCGGGCCGGGGACCGGTTCGTGCTGGACGTCGCCGATCACTCGCCGGACGCGCCGCCTGAATACCAGGCGGGCCGTCCGCTCGGGCACGGCGGGTTAGGGCTCCAATTCGCCAAGCAGTTCTCGCTCGAGATCGGCTGGTACGTCGAGGACGACACCAAACACGTCTGGGCCGAGTTCCCGGTCCCTGCCTGAATCATGATCACGAATGATGGACCGCGACGTCAGCTATCGGATCGCCCGGGACGCGGGTGCCGTCCGGCTGGCCGGCGAGTTCGACATCAACGCCCGGGACGAGCTGCGGACCACGCTTCTGCAGGCCATCGACGAGGACGGCGCGGCGGCGATCGTGGTCGACTTCGGCGGGGTCACCTTCCTCGACAGTGAGGCCATGGGCGCGCTCATCGACGGGTTCGTCGCCGGGCGGGCCGCCGGAGTGAAGCTGTCGATCGTCAACGCCCACGGGCTCGTCCACCGCGTGCTCGAGGTGTCCGGGGTCCTCGAGCTGTTCGAATAGCCCCCATACCCGCTCGCACCTTGATCACAACCCACGGCTACCGGTCGGAAATCGTGTAGGTGCCGTCACGACCGATCTGTTCAGCGAGAGCCGCTGACGATCGGGGGATGCACAGTGGGAGTCCTGGGGCAGAGCTGGTCCGGCGCCCGCCGGATGGGCGTCATGGCCATGACGGGCGTGCTCGCCGCGGGCCTGACGACGAGCGCCGGATCGCCGCGGGTTGCCTCCGCCGAGCCGGCGCGCCCCGCGCTCGCGAGCGTCGGCGCGCCTCGGACGAATGCCGTCGAGCTCCTCCGGGTCATGCCGCTCGGCGACTCGATCACCAAGGGCACCGGTGCACCGTCGGGCAACTCGTACCGGAAGGCGCTGGCGGATCGGCTGCTCAAGGGCGGAGTGCAGATCAACTTCGTGGGCTCTCAGCGCAACGGCGTCGGCTCCGACAACAACCACGAGGGCCACGGCGGCTGGAACATCGACGAGCTGTCGGCTCAGCTCGACGGCTGGCTGGCCGCCGCCCGCCCGGACGTGGTGCTGATGCATGTCGGCACCAACAGCGTCAAAGAGGGCCACAACCCGAACGCCATCGCCCGCAAGCTCTCCGCGATGATCGACAAGGTCCGCGCGGCCCGACCGGAGGCGTACATCTTCGTCGCCCAGATCGCCATGTCGCGCGTGCCCCGCGAGGCCGCCGACGGCCGGGTCTACAACGGTCTGATTCCCAAGCTCGTGGCGGAGAAGCGGGACGACCGGATCAAGGTCGTCGACCAGTCCTCGGTCAGCGGCATCGACCTGCACGACCTGCGCCACCCGAATGAGTTCGGCTACTCGAAGATGGCCTGGAACTGGTACCGGGCCATGGCGCCCGTCCTCGGCGCCTCGGGCTTCACCGGGAACAACCCGTACAGGATGCAGAACACGGTCCGCTGCCTGCTCCGGAAGGTGAACGTCGGCGGCAGGTCGGACCACCACACCGAGTGCCGCACCTGGCGGCTGCGCACCACCACGGTGCAGGTCAACGGCGTCAACCGCCGGGTCCGCGCCTGGCTGACGCTGCGGGACGTCCCGCAGACCTATCGCGTACGGGTGGACGGCAAGCTCGAGACCCGCACCCGCGTGGTCCGACGCTGGACCGGGCCGGGCAACCTGCTCGACGTCTGAGGTCCGGCGACATCGGGACAGTTTGACCTTTCTTGCAGGGACCTAGCGCAATCGGCACGTGTTACGTAGTGCTAACCGGGAACCGAGTTCGCGGGAGGAAGCACGTGCCGAGATTCAGCAACGCGGAGGAGCAGGCCGCCTGGTCGCTCGCCGAGGCTCTCAGTGAGAAGGCCATGGCGTGCATGCGGGAGGCCGAGCAGGCCGCGGAGAACTTCCGCGTCGGCAAGGTGCAGATGCGGCGCAACTTCAAGGCCCGCGGCCTGTCCGAAGTGGATGCCGATATTCGGTGGTCCGGGACCACGCGGGCGAAGAAGGCGCTCGCCGACAACGGCTGGTACATGTCCCAGGCGTCGATGTACAACGAAGCGGCCGCCGCGCAGTACGCCAAGGCGCTCTACCTCAAGAATTGCGAAGGCCTCTAGCGCCGGCCAGGTCCGCGGACCGGCCGGCGGCGTAGCCCTGCCGCCGGCCGGTCCCGGACAGCCGGCGGGGACCCGGCCGGGCGAGCCTCGGATACGTCTCGTCGCGGCGGCGCTCGACCAGCTCGGTGCGGTCGACCAGGACCAACTCGGCGCCCGGCGCCGAGGCGACCGCCGCCTGTTCCGCGGCGGTGAGCCGGGCCCGGATCGCCTCGGTGAAGCCCGCCAGCCAGGATCGCCGGAACGCCGCGGGGTGGTCGTGTCCGGGCACCTCGGCCGCGGCCAGCCCGTGGGCCGCCTGGACCAGCAACGAGGTGAAGAGCAGTTCCACCCGTTCCAAGTCGGCGCCGTGCCCGAAAAGATGCACCCGGGCGGTGCCGCGCCGCTCCAGATGAACGGCCTTGCAGCGCAGCGCGAGGGCGACGGCTCCGAGCAGCGCGGCCTTGTCCCGGGAGTACGGCGGCTCCACCGCCACCACCCGGTCACCGACCGGGTCGAGTGCCGGATCGGCGCCGGCGAGCAGCGCCCGGTCGATGCCGTACTTGGCGATGAGCTCGGCGGCCTTCGCCATGAACGCCTCGGCCTCCGGCGGCGTGCAGGCCGGATCCTCGGCCTTGGCGAGCAGCTTGCGGACGCGGGAAAGAAGGGGATCCTCGGTCATGCCGCGCGGTGGCGAAGGGTCGCCACGGTGGAACCCGCCAGCGCGAGCAGGCAGTCCGGGAGCTGGCCGTCCGCGATGGCCGCGCCGAAGAGGGCCTCGCCGGTCGGGACGTCGCCGTTGACGTACGCGCTGACGAACCGCGCCACCCACCGCTTGTCGTAGCGCGCGTCGTCGATCCCGGGGAAATCGAGGGTCCAGGCGCCGCCCGTGGGCACGTTGCGTCCCACCATCGTCGCAGCGAGACACCACGCCACGTCGTAGGCGCCCACCACGCCCGAGCGGTCCACGACCGCGTCGAACGTGCCGACCACAGCGTCGCTGTCGCCGCTGAGCGCGCAGTGCAGCACCTGCGTTGCGTCGTCCAGTGCGTGCTGTGGTACGTCGGTCACGTCAAGAAAGGTACGCGGATTCGTCAACCAGCGCCTCTCAAGCGCCCCGCAAAAGGCAGGTGAGCCGGGCGGTGCAGGCCCGGTCGCCGTCCTCGTCGGTGATGACGATCTCGTAGGTGACCGCCGTCCGGCCCCGGTGCACCGGAGTGGCGACGCCGGTGACGACCCCGGAGCGCACGGCCTTGTGGTGCGTGGCGTTGATGTCCACCCCGACGGCGAACGGACGGTCGACGGTCGCGCCGTGCAGGACCGCTCCGACCGATCCGAGTGTTTCCGCCAGCACGCACGAGGCGCCGCCGTGCAGCAGCCCGAACGGCTGGGTGTTGCCGTCGACCGGCATGGTGGCGACGACGCGCTCCGGAGTCGCCTCGGTGATCTGGATGCCCATCCGCTCGGCCAGGGCGCCGTGCAGCCCGTTCATAGTTGAAGTCACGGGGGGCAACGCTACCGGCGAGTTGGGTTCACGGGTCGCGAGGGTGGGAACCGGGTCCTACGTTGGTCCCAGAGCCCGGACCAGAGCGAGGAGATTGCCATGAGCGAGCCCCAGGAGATCGTGGAGACCCGCGGGGACGACCGCGTCGACCTGCTCGCCTCCGACACCAACGGCGACGGCCGGCCCGACGTGTGGGTCGCGGACACCGACGGCGACGGCAAGGCCGACCTGTTCCAGTTCGACACCGACAACGACGGCAAGGTCGACATCACCATGGTCGACCTCGACCAGGACGGCACCCCGGACGCGATCGTCGACGGCGACGGCGGCATTCCCCCGACCGCCTGATCCGGTCATCGCCCGCCCAGGGTGCTGACGGCGGCCCAGAGGACGGCGACGGCGAGGGCGGTGGAGAAGGCGGCCGAGGCCGTACGTCGCCACGGCCCCTTGCCGGCCGGGACGACCGCCTCCGGATGGCCGAGTCCGGCGAGCGTGCGGCGGTGCCGGCGGACCTCCTGGCACCGGCGGCTCAGATCCGGCGTACCGCGGCTGATCTCGACCGCCAGCCGGGCCTGCGCGCGCTGCAGGCGGCGTACGGCGGCCCAGGCGCGCAACCCGGCACGGACCCGGGCGTGCCACCGTGCGCTGGCCCGCCGCGACCCCGACCGGAGGGCGTCGAGCTCGGCGGGCGTGACGAGCTCGGGATCGTCGAGCGTCGCCAACTGCGCGGTGTAGTAGTCCGCCTCGCGGTCGTGCGCGGACCGCACGAGGAGCCAGGTCAACAGCAACGGCGGCAGACCCTTGAGCACGAGTACGGCCAGCAGCGCCACGGCGCCGTTGCCGAGCCCGTCGCGCAGCAGCGGCGAGTTCCACAGCACGTGCGACGCCCAGGCGCCCAGCACGCCGAGCATGGCCACGCCGATCCGGACCCGCGCGAGCCGGTCGGCGCGCACGACGAGATATCCGATGCCCGCACCGGCCAGCGCACCGAAGAGGGTGTGACTCCACACCCCGGACACGAAACCGCGCAGCAGGAACGTGGTGACGACCGGCTCGACGTGGTCGCCGCGGCCGGCCAGGGCGACCGCGCCCATCGCATACACGATGTCCTCGACGATCTGGAAGCCGAGACCGACCATCGCGCCGTAGACGACGCCGTCCAGCACGCTGTTCACCTGTGCCCGGGCGACGAGCACGATGGCGACCACGCCGAGCGCCTTGGCGATCTCCTCGACCGTGGGGCCGGCCAGCGCGGCGCCCCAGTCGGCGGCGAGGTGGGGCGAGCCGAGCTTGGCCATCAGGTCGTCGAGCGCGGCGCTGCCCGGGATCGAGACGGCCGTCGACACCAGCGCGCCCCAGGCGAAGGCGAGGATCAGCAGGGCGGGCGGCTCCCTTTCGAGGAAGTCGAGCTCGGAGACGATGAACCAGAACGGCACGGCGAGCAGGGCGAAGAGCGCCGTCGCGGTGATCAGGGCGAGCGGGTACGCCTGCGCGAATCGCGCCGCGATCAGGGACGTCCGGGCGGCGCCGGCCAGGACGACGGCGATCACGATCCAGAAGGCGGGCCGGCGCAGCAGGCCGAGGTCCGGCTCGGCACCGGGCTGCACGGGCGCGGACCGGGCGCTGCGCAACCGGGACTCCGCGGTCATCCGGCTTGCTCCGGCGTGTACCGGAGGGTGCCGGTGCTGGCGTCGATGGCCGGTAGCGTCCGGCCCAGGTAGAGGTCGTCCCCGCTGACCGTGACCTCGATGGTGCGCCCGTCGGCGACGAAGACCGCATACCGGCCGCCGCGGCCGGGGCCGCTGTAGCCTCCCTGGACCCCGGCCAGGCCGCTCACGGTCGCGACGGTCAGCTCGGTGCCGGTGACCTGGTAGCCGGACGTGCCGGTGATGCGCTGGCGCAGCCGTGCGGCCGCGGTGTCCAGGGTGCCGTCGAAGGGTTGGACGCTGACCAGGTAGCGGACCGGGCCGAGGCGGAAGAGAACGGTGCCGGAGTCGTCGGCCGGCCGGGTCTCGGTGACGTCGATGCGCGCGCCGGGCGGCGGCACGACGCTCACCCCGCCCCCGATCTCGTACGGGCGATCCGTCGGCACCGGGCGGTCGGCCGGCAGCGCGTGGTTGAGGGCGGGAAGTCCGAAGGCGAGCCCACCGAGGGCGGCGACGAGGCTGACAGCACCGAGGAGGTTCGTCCGCTGACTGCGCGTAACCCCTCCCATCCCCATACGCTAACGGTCCCCGCGTACAGGCCCCCGATGGAGAGTGTTTTGTCCGTTTATGCGGATCGTTCGCGGATAAACCCCGCGGGTACGGCGGCGGTGAGCCAGACACCGTTGTCGCTGCGGTGGAAGACGTGGCCCTCCGTCGTCATCGCAGCGGCTTCGACCTGAAGGATCGCCACGTCCGCCGACCTGCGGCGCCCGACGATGAGCGCGGTCGGCACGTCCGGCGAGAGATGGACGTGATGGCGGCTCCGCGGCCGCAGCCCGTCCTTCATGATCGACGGCAGGTTCTCCCGGGGCGTGCCGTGGAACAGGAGCGCGGGCGGCTCCGCCGGCGGCAGGCCGAGGTCGATGTCCACCCGCCGGGAGTGCCCCTGGTTCGCGCGGATCCGCTCGACCCCGTCGGTGCCGGCGGCGATCGCGAAGCGGGCCTTGTCGTTGCCGGCGACGACCACATCGAGGTCGGCGCGGGCGATGGACAGGGCGGCCAGCAGGTCGGCGACCGGCACCCAGCCGTTCGCGTCCAGGGTGAGACCGGCCGCCTCGGGCCGGTGGCGCAGCAGCATGGACAGGCGTTTGCTGAGTCGTACCTGCTCTCGGGTCAGTGTGGTCACGTGTGCAACTCCATGACCGCAAGGTAGTAAGGCCGGTCCTGGGTGTCGACGGATTTGAGCCGCCAGGCGGTGCCGCGCAGCAACTCCTCCAGCTCGTCGACGGAGCAGTTCAGATAGTCGAACCAGTCGGTGGCCAGCAGCCGGTACCGCAGCCGGAGCCGGAGCTGGCCGCCGATGCGACCCCGCTCCCGGTTGCGCCGGTGGTAGCCGGCGTGCACCGGATCGGTCGTTCCGTACGGGTCGGTGCCCTGCGCGACGATCCGGGCACCCGGCCGGGCCAGCGCGGCGAGCGCGGCGAGGAAGGCCGGCGCGCGCCCGGGCCCCTCCAGCAGGCCGAGGTTGTTGCCCAGCAGCAGGAAGGTGTCGTAGCGGGCCGGCGCCCGGGCATAGTCGTCGACCGTGGCGGTGACGGTGTCCCGCAGCCCTCGGAGACGGGCGACCTCGATGGCACCCGGTGACGTGTCCAGCCCGGTCACGGCCATGCCGCGGCGCTGCAGTGCGAGCGCCGTACGCCCGGCGCCGCAGCCGACGTCGAGCACCGCACCGCGGCAGAGTCGCAGGGCGCGGACGTCATGCGGCTGCCACTCGCCGGGCTCGGCGAGGTAGTGGTCGGCGGGCGCACCGTTGATCAGGCCGTCGTCGCGCTCGATGATCTCGATGACCGGCCGCGGCACCCGCCCGCCGGCCAGCGGCCGTGGCCCGATCCCGGTGCGCACCGCGTACGCGTCCCGGATCATCTCTCCGAACACGTCCCCGAGCGTCGGCTGATCCATTGTCACTACTCTTGACCCATGCCGACGCTGGAGCAACTCGGTACCGAGAAGTACGTCCTCCTGACCACCTTCCGGCGCGACGGCCGGGCCGTGGCGACGCCGCTCTGGGTGGTCCCCGACGGCTCGGGGCTGGCCTTCTGGACGCCGAAGGGCACCGGAAAGCTCAAGCGCATCCGCAACTCCGGCCGCGTCACGGTCGCCGCCTGCGACCTGCGCGGCAACCCGGCGGGCGAGGCGATCGAGGCGACCGCGCGCATCGGCGGCGAGGCCGATCGGGTACGGGTCGGCGAGGCCCTCAAGCGCAAGTACGGCCTGATGGGCTACCTGACCCTGCTGGGCAGCCGGCTGCGCCGCGGCCTGCACGGCACGACGACCATCCTGGTGTCCTGAGTTTCTGTGCCGTCGAGCAAAACCCGAGAACCGAGGGCGGCCCTCGAGTCGAATCCCAGGAACGCAGAAGGGGCGATCGCCTTCCCCGGCGCTCGCCCCTTATATCGATCCTTCGCCTCGACCGCGTTCAGTCGCCCTGGCGCTGCGTGGGGATCTGCCCCTGCAGCAAGGCACGAACTTCCGACTCCCGGTAGCGACGGTGTCCGCCCAGAGTGCGAATTGCACTGAGCTTCCCCGCCTTTGCCCACCGGGTGACGGTCTTCGGGTCGACGCGGAACATCGACGCCACCTCGGCCGGGGTTAGTAGCGGCTCAGGATCATGCGTACGCGATGCCATCGGTCACTCCTCCACAGGTACCTAAAGACATCGGCCGGGGTCCCGCCGGCCGGTGCGTCTCTCATGGTCCGGCTAGTCCCCGATGTCCGACATGGGCCGAACGGCCGAACGTCCCTAGATAGACGGTTGAAGCATGACCGATTTATACGGGTTTTCTACGCCAGAAAGTGTCTTGTTTGGACCGAAAGTCACGCTTCGCGGGAGGGCGATCACGAAGAGTATTCGCCTAGAGAGCGCTCTCTCGTCTGCCCATCCGGGCGGGTTCGTCCTCGTTTCGGCTGGTCATGGCGCTACCCCCAGGGCCTCAGTTGCAACGCTCGAGCAATTGCACCGCACGCCAGCGGGCGACGAGCTTCTCGTACGCCTCCGTGGCGGCGTCCGCGTCACCCCTCGAGAGTGCCGACAGACCGGCGGCCACCAATCCGGGTGAATCGTCGTCGCGCAGATCGGTGTCCTGCAGCAGCCCGGTCAGGCCGCCGTAGTCCAGCTCGACGATCGACCGCGGATGGAACTCCTCGAGCCAGCGCGTACCCTCCTCGACGGCCTCGGTGATCGGCGCGTCGCCCAGCGACTTGCGCAGCACCGACACCCCCCGGTGCGCACGCCGGCGAGCTTTCGAGATCTCGGTGCGGTAGCGCAGCGAGCGCCGGCCGCCGTTGAGGTTGATCTCCCGCTCGTCCAGGTCGACGAAGACGAACCAGCGCAGCGGCACACCCCACGTGGCGACCTGCTCGTGCACCCGGGGCACCCCGTGCTCGAGCACCTTGGCCCCACTGCGCCAGTCCTCCACGACGGCCTTGGCCTGACCGGCCAGCACCGGGGGCACGAACGCGTCCGCGAGGACGCTCGGCACCCCGTCGCGGGCGTTCAGCGCGGCCTCGGCCACGCGCAGCCGCAGGTTCCAGGGACAGATCAGCAGCGTGTCGCCCCACTCCAGCACGTACGCTTCATCGGGGAGGTCGGGCAGCCGAGTCCAGCCGGCGCCGAGCGCCTCCAGCACGGCGGTGCGCTGCCGGACCGGACCCTCGACCGGGCCCAACGCTCGCCCCTCCCGCGCGTACCGCCGCCAGAAAAGCTGGCGGTCCCGGT
This sequence comes from Couchioplanes caeruleus, assembly GCF_003751945.1. Classification (NCBI taxonomy): domain Bacteria; kingdom Bacillati; phylum Actinomycetota; class Actinomycetes; order Micromonosporales; family Micromonosporaceae; genus Couchioplanes; species Couchioplanes caeruleus. The sequence continues at coordinate 4,221,994 of NZ_RJKL01000001.1, forward strand.
CGAAGGCGGTCAGTGGTTCATAAACGCGCAGGTACGACGCGAACAGTGACGGCACGGCGCGATCCTTTCACGAAATCGCCGCCGATTGACTTCTCGCGCGCGGCCAAATCGGGTGGCAGCATGCACGGCTAGGCTCGCGGATGTCCGGCAACACCCCGCCGGACCAGGCAGGGCGTCCCACGAGGGCGCACACCCCCAACACACTCAGGAGAGAGCAGTCATGGGCGTGTTCGTAAGCAGCGACGGCATCGATGCCGTCGGGCACGAGCAGGTCGTCTTCTGTCAGGACCGGCACACCGGCCTGAAGGCGATCATCGGTATCTACTCCACGGCCCTCGGGCCCGCGCTGGGCGGTACCCGGTTCTACCCGTACGAGAGCGAGGAGGCGGCCGTCACCGACGTGCTCAACCTCTCGCGCGGCATGGCGTACAAGAACGCCCTGGCCGGCCTCGACCTCGGCGGCGGCAAGGCGGTGATCTGGGGCGACCCGGCGCTGGACAAGTCGGAGGCGCTGCTGCGCGCGTACGGCCGCTTCGTCGAGACGCTGAAGGGCCGTTACTACACCGCCTGTGACGTCGGCACGTATGTGCCGGACATGGATGTCATCGCCCGCGAGACCCGCTACGTGACCGGCCGCAGCGTGGAGCACGGCGGCGCCGGCGACTCGTCCGTCCTGACCGCCTGGGGTGTCTTCCAGGGCATGCGCGCCGCCGCCGAGCACACCTGGGGCCGCCCGACCCTGGCCGGCCGCCGGGTGGGCATCGCCGGCCTCGGCAAGGTCGGCAAGTACCTGGCGGGTCACCTGATCGAGGACGGCGCCACGGTGGTCGCCACCGACGTCAACGCCGCCGCGCTCGAGTGGGCCCGGGCCACGTACCCGCAGATCGATCTCGTCCCGGACACCCAGGCGCTGATCACCAGCGACATCGACGTGTACGCGCCCTGCGCGCTGGGCGGCGCCCTCAACGACGACACGGTGCCGGTGCTGCGCGCCAAGATCGTGACCGGCGGTGCGAACAACCAGCTCGCCCATCCGGGCATCGAGAAGCTCCTCGAGGAGCGCGGCATCCTCTACACGCCGGACTACGTGGTCAACGCCGGCGGCGTGATCCAGGTGGCCGACGAGATCGAGGGCTTCAACTTCGAGCGCGCGAAGCTCCGGGCCACCAAGATCTTCGACACCACCGGACAGATCCTGCGCCTCGCGGACGACGAGGGTGTGCCGCCGGCCGTGGCCGCGGACCGTCTCGCCGAGCGCCGTATGGCCGAAGTCGGACGGCTCCGTAGCATCTACCTGGGTTGACGGATTTGTACGCCGTCGCGCGCCGCGTCCACGACAGGCCGCGACGCGCGACGGTGGTACACGTAACCCGAGGTGCCGAAGGCGGCATCGTCCATGTACCGTAAGACCCACGAGAGATGCCTGACGTCATCGGGGCCCGCCTTCGGGCTGCCCCGAATTCTGTGCGAGGGGGTCGAGCCATGGGGCGCGGCCGTGCTAAGGCCAAGCAGACAAAGGTGGCCCGGGAGTTGAAGTACCACTCCCCGAACACCGACCTCACCGCCTTGCAGCGCGAACTGGCGGGTGCTGGTAAGTCCGACCATCACTTCGTCGACGACGACAATGACTTCGTCGACGACGATGACGATGACGATGCGGACGACGAGCACGATAGCTGGTCGCCTTCGAGGCGCTGACCCGTATTGCACAGAGCACGCGGCTTCCCGCGTGCTCCCGTGTGTCGCGGTCGTTCCGGCAGTTCATGATGCCCGCGCGGGCTAACCGCACGGGCATCATGCCGGGCCCGTAGCCGACTCCCTCCACGCCACCGCCACCCCGGCCCCCCGCACGCCCCCGGCGCCCACCCGGAACCAGCAGCGGCTCCCCGGATGCGGCACCGGCACACCCAGGGGGTCAGGGCAGCGGCTCGCCCGCGTCCGGCCTGGGCTTACCCGTCCCGCTCGCGGGTCGGGAAGCGGCTCGCCCGCGTCCGGCCTGGGCTTACCCGTCCCGCTCGCGGGTCGGGAAGCGGCTCGCCCGCGTCCGGCCTGGGCTTACCCGTCCCGCTCGCGGGTCGGGAAGCGGCTCGCCCGCGTCCGGCAGCGGCCCGCGTCGGCAGGGCGCTTGCGTCGGGGCACCGGTTCGCCCGCGTCCGGCAGCGGCCCGCATCCGGCAGCGGTTCGCACTGCGACCTCACCGTGCCGAGACATGTGCGGAATCGGTCTACGCCAATGTCCCGTTCGTCATGCCCGGCGTACGCTCCCACCGGAGTCACCGCCGCTATTGACCGGGCCGCGGCCGCGCCGTCAGGGCCGACCACCCCACCACGCCGCCGAGCCCCACCAGCCCACCGGCGGCGGCAAGGCCGACCACCACGTCAGCGGTGTCCAAGCGTCCCGCCACGTCGGCGGGATCCGAGCGTCCCGCCACGTCGGCGGGATCCGAGCGTCCCGCCACGTCGGCGGGATCCGAGCGTCCCGCACGCACGTCGGCGATGTCCGAACGGGCCCGCGACGTCAGCGCGGTCGACCGTCCCGCCTACGTCCGCGTGACCCACCACTTCGCCCGGCGGCGGCGTGACCGGGCCGGGACGGCAGCGCCCGGGCGGTGTGCCACGGGACCTCACTGTGCCCGTACTTATATAAAGAGCCCAGAAATCACCGCGGCCTATTGTTCCAGTTGTAGAAGGTCGGGATGTTTTCGAAGTGGTTCCAGGCGCACACCGCCGACCCGTCCGACTCGGCACGCTGCTGCCGAGCCTCCTCGGCCTCCTCGATCAGGGCGGCCAGGCCCATTCGGGTGTCACGCACCCGGGCCGTCACGGGATCCGTCTCCGCGCGATCAGACGGCCGTGGGCTCGTGATCTCGGGCATGGTCCAGCACTCCCTCAAGTAGGCGAATCTTGCTGTTCCGGCAGTGGTCTGTCGTCGTCACGTCGAACCGGCCCTGCTCGAAGTAGCGGTTGGCCGCATGCGCTCCGCCGCAGAAGCCGAAGTAGGGACACTGCACCCGGCAGGCCTCCACCCCGTCGAGGAACTCGCGGATCCACGGCGTCGCGCTCGCACCGGCGAGGATCTCCGGTAGCGGGGTGGTCAGCACGTTGCCGCTGCTGAAGTCGCCGTAGCGGGGGTCCGAGAAGCCGGCCAGCTCGGGCGAGAGCAGCACCACGCTGCCGTCGTGGGCCACCGTTGGTATCGGGTCGAGGCGCCGGGGCAGCACGTCGTCGGCGGTGCCGTCCAGGACCGCCGCCGCGTAGCGCAGCGACCATTCGATCTCCCGCAGGTGGATGCGGGGGTCGCGGCGCCAGGCGCCGACCAGCTCGGCCCAGAAGGCGGTCACGTCCCGCTCGGGGTGCCGGTTGGTGCGGACGTTGACGCCTTCCAACTCCTCGACGTTGATACCGAGCACGTCGCAGCCGAGATCGAGGAAGTACTCGTAGAGCTCGGTCGCCAGCCCGGGTGCGGGACGGCCGACCACGCACAGCGCCGAGAACGGAATTCCGTGCCGCTTCAGCGCGTCCGCCCCGCGGACGATCCGGTCGTAGGCCGGCTTGCCACCCAGAGTGACGCGGTCGCGGTTACGCGTCTCGGGACCGTCGACGCTCACGCTGACCCGCACCCGGTGCTCGGCGAAGAACTCGCACCAGGCGTCGTCGATCAGGGTCGCGTTGGTCTGTATGTGGTGCTCGACGCCTGCGGCGAAAGGCCGCATCAACGCGGCCAGATGCTCCCGGCCCGCGGCGAGCGGTTCACCGCCGTGCCACACCACCGAGAATCTTCCGGTACGGGCCCAGTCGTCCACACCAGCAGCAACGGCGCCGGCGACCTCGACGGACATCTTCCGGTCCACCCGCCGCAACGGCAGGTAGCAGTAGGAACAGTCAAGGTTGCACAGAGTAGTGGGCTGCATGACGACGTAGGTGGGAACCCGGGCGATCCCCCGCATGCCACTCCAGGGAAGTCCCACGGCCACCTCCGTCCACGCCGTCGTCGACTCAGGCCAGGCTAAGTGCCGATGTCCACCCGAGTCTGCCCTGCCCCTCTCATCCACGACCGAAAGTTCCACGGGCACCATTACATCGACACACGCGGATCATTCCATACGAAGCGCGAGAAACCTCCGATTCGAGGCCCCCCGGCGTCACCCGGCGGTGGTCGTCGCGCCGGATCGGCCAGGCATGCCTGCGCCGGTGCCCACCGCGGGACACCGGCGCATTCTTCGCCTGCTCAGCCCCGGGTGTACTGGCCCATCATCTGCACCTGTCCGGTGCCCTCGATGATCTCGCCGACCTGCCAGGCCTCGACGCCCCGGCCGGTCAGATAGGCCATGGCGCGGTCGGCGTCGTCGGAGGAGACGATCGCGAACATGCCCACGCCCATGTTGAAGGTGGCTTCCATCTCGACGTCCTCGATGCGGCCCTTCGCCTGGATCAGGTCGAAGATCGACTGCGGACGCCACGACGAGCGGTCCACCACCGCATCGACGTGCTCCGGCAGGATCCGGACCAGGTTGCCCGGGATGCCGCCGCCCGTGACGTGGGAGAACGCGCGGACGTCCGTCTCCTCGATGAGGCCGAGGCAGTCCTTGGCGTAGATCTTGGTCGGGGTGAGCAGCTCCTCGCCGAGGGTGCGCTGCTTGCCGAAGTCCTCCACGACCGTGTCGAGGCGCATGCGGCCCGCGCCGAGCAGCACGTGGCGCACCAGCGAATAGCCGTTGGAGTGCAGGCCCGACGAGCGCATGGCGATGACCGCGTCGCCGATCTCGACGCGGTGGGCGCCGAGGATCTCGCTCTCCTCGACCACGCCGACGCCGGTCGCGGAGACGTCGTACTCGTCCGGGCGCAGGACGCCCGGGTGCTCGGCCGTCTCGCCACCGAGCAGGGCGCAGCCGGCGTAGCGGCAGCCGTCGGCAATGCCGGCGCCGATCTCCGCGACCTTGTCCGGCACGACCTGACCGCAGGCGATGTAGTCGAGCAGGAAGAGCGGCTCGGCGCCGCAGGCGACCAGGTCGTCGACCACCATCGCGACGAGGTCGATGCCGATCGTGTCGTGGATGTCGAGCTGCTGGGCGATGACCAGCTTCGTGCCGACGCCGTCGGTCGACGAGGCGAGGATGGGGCTCTTGTACTTCTGGGTGTCGAGCTTGAAGAGCCCGGCGAAGCCGCCCAGGTCACCCATCACCTCGGGGCGGGTGGTCTTCTTGACCTTCGACTTGAGCAACTCGACCGCGCGCTCACCGGCGTGGATCGAGACGCCGGCGTCCGCGTACGTCACCGTGCGCTTGCGGACGCTGCGGCTGGAACCCGCCGACCACGGCTGACGGTCGCCGCCCTCGGCGCCGTTCGATCCGGCACTGCTGCGCTCGGACACGTGCGTCACGGTTCTCCCCTTTGGTGGTGGTGCTCGGCTGGGCCGCTGGTTTCGACGTCTGACGGTAGTGCGATGGTTCCGTACGGGCCCGGAAGCTTACGGGCGGTGCAGGGCGTCGACCCCGCCCGGGCTGCCGACCAGCGGTGGCGCCGGTTCTCGCTCGCTCTCGGCGTACTGCTCATCCTCGTACTCCTGCTCGAGTCCGGCCACCGCCGCGGAGGCCGCCTCCGGCGAGGCATCGGGCATCGAGGCCCGCTTGCCGACGCTTTCCAGCAGGTGCTTGCCGATCAGGTGGCCGGCCGGGAGCTCGATCGGATACTGCCCATCGAAGCAGGCCATGCAGAGTCGTGTCTTCGGCTGCTCGGTCGACTGAACCAGACCGTCCAGCGAAACGTATCCCAGGCTGTCCGCGCCGATCGAGCGGCGGATGCCGTCGATCTCCAGGCCGTTGGCGATGAGCTCGGCGCGGGTGGCGAAGTCGATGCCGTAGAAGCAGGGCCACTTGACCGGCGGAGAGGAGATGCGGACGTGAACCTCGAGCGCGCCGGCCTCACGCAGCATGCGGATCTGAGCACGCTGGGTGTTGCCGCGCACGATCGAGTCGTCGATGACGACGATGCGCTTGCCGCGGACGACCTCGCGCAACGGGTTCAGCTTCAGCCGGATGCCGAGCTGGCGGATCGTCTGCGAGGGCTGAATGAAGGTGCGGCCCACGTACGCGTTCTTCATGAAGCCCGCGCTGTACGGAATGCCCGACTCCTCCGCATATCCGATCGCGGCCGGGATGCCGGACTCCGGCACGCCGATGACCAGGTCGGCCTCGACGGGATGCTCCTTCGCCAGGCGGCGGCCGACCTCCACCCGGGCGGCATAGATGTTGCGGCCGGCGATCGTGGTGTCCGGGCGGGCAAGGTACACGTACTCGAAGAGGCAGCCCTTGGGCTCGGGCACGGCGAACCGGGTCGACCGCAGGCCGTGCTCGTCGATCGCGAGGATCTCGCCGGGCTCCACCTCGCGCACGAAGCTGGCTCCGACGATGTCGAGCGCGGCGGTCTCGCTGGCCACCGCCCAGCCGCGTTCCATGCGGCCGAGCACGAGCGGGCGCACGCCCTGGGGGTCACGCGCCGCGTAGAGGGTGCTCTCGTCCATGAAGACGAAGCTGAACGCGCCCCGCAGCCGCGGCAGCACCTCCATGGCCGCGGCCTCGACCGACAGGTCGGGGCGGCTGGCCAGCAGCGTCGTCACCAGGGCGGTGTCCGAGGTCGCGGCGCTGTCGGCCTCGAGCCCACGCTCGGCGACCTCGCGGGCCAGCTCCGCCGTGTTGACGAGGTTGCCGTTGTGCGCCAGCGCGATCGTCGTGCCCGCCGTGGTGGCACGGATCGTCGGCTGGGCGTTCTCCCAGTTGGAACCGCCGGTGGTGGAGTAACGGGTGTGGCCGATGGCGAGGTGGCCGCGCAGACTCGCCAGGGTCGGCTCGTCGAAGACCTGGGAGACCAGGCCGAGATCCTTGTAGACCACGACACCCGAGCCGTCACTGACGGCGATGCCGGCGGCCTCCTGGCCCCGGTGCTGCAGTGCGAAGAGGCCGAAATAGGTGAGTTTTGCGACCTCTTCCTCGGGGGCCCAGACGCCGAAGACGCCGCAGGCATCCTGGGGTCCGCGGTCCTGTGGGTCGAGATCGTCGGTCAACCGGCCGTCGCCTCGGGGCACGCGCTTGCTCCCTCATGCTGATCTGCTCGGACTTGCTGGTCTGTTCCGACCGCCCAGTGTACGCGAGGGGACGAGGCTTCAGCTCGGGTGCACAGGGAGGTACGGAGCCAGATCGGTGCGTATTCCACTCGCCCGTACGCGACCGGAATCCACCGCATCGGCCCAGCCCAGACGGCCCGTTGCGACGAGAAGCCAGGTCAGCGGATCGGTCTCGACCACATTGGGCGGTGTGCCGCGGGTGTGCCTCGGACCGGGGACACACTGAATAGCACCGAAAGGTGGAATACGGACCTCCACCGATCGGCCCGGGGCGGTCCGTGCCAGCTCGGACAGGAGCGCTCGCACAGCGTCACGGAGCACCGTACGGTCGGGTTCGACGCCGCCGTCCAGCGCGTCCAACGCCGCGCCGACCGACTCGGATTTATTGTGCGCAGGAGACACGTCGGGACAATACGACCCGGCGAATGGACACAACCCGGCGGCCCTGGGTCGCGCAGACGACCTCCGACAGGGCATAGTGGCCGACGGTGTGTACTCGTCGCGGAATCCAGGGCACCTTCTCAGCCCGGGGACCGCGCGACCGGAAGGCGGTGGACGTGACAACGCACCTACGAGCCCGGGCTGTCCAGGCCGGTGCGTTCCTGGCTGTGGTCGGTGGCCTCCTCGTCGCCGCGCCTCCGGCGGCACTCGCGGTGGAACCACAGGTTTCGATCAACAGCCTGTCGTCCGGTGACATCCCCGCCGGGGGCAAGACGGAACTGACTTTCACCATCGCCAACCGGAACCCGCCCACCCCCGGCGCCGCGGACGGCGTCGCGGTGGAGATCCAGGCCGACGGCATGACCTGCTCCGGCCAGTGCAACTTCAACGACACGGTGCCGCCCGGAGACGACAAGGTATTCAAGGCCACGCTCACCGCGGGACCTGTCGAGCCAGGACGGTCGAAGAGCGTCCAGGTGCAGATCACCGCGACGATCGGCAACGATGTCGGCACCGCCGGTCGCGCCGTCACCGTGCGCGGCCCGGACAAGCCCCAGACGGTCCGGCAGGTCAGCGGCAAGGTCAAGGACCAGGACGGCAAGGCCGTCGCCGGCGCGATCGTGGCGCTGGGCGACAGCCAGAACCGCAGGTACAACGCGACGACCAACGGCGACGGCGGCTATTTCTTCACGTCGTCCGACAGCACTCCCATCGCGACGGGCCCGCTGGTCGTCGGCGCCACGAAGGAGGGCTACGACACCGCGACGGCGAATGCGCAGGGCGGTGCCGGCAAGTCCGTCACCCTTTCGCTGATCATCAAGCTCAAGGCGGCGCCGACCACGGCCACGCCGTCGGCCGCGGCGAGCCCCACGGCGACGCCCAGTACCGAGGCGACCGACGAACCGGCCACGGCCGCCGCCGAGGAGACCGCCACCACCTTCCAGGCGGAGAAGACGGCGGGCGAGGACGAGGGCTCGGGCTCGCTGCTCTTCATCATCCTCGGCGGTCTGCTTGTCGCGGCGGGCATCGGCGCCATCGTCCTCGTGGTGATGCGCCGAAAGAACAACCCGGATGAGGCGGACGACGCGGGCATCAAGGGCGGTGGCGGTGCCCTGCCGCCGGACCAGGGCCGCTATGGCGGTCTGGACGAGACCCGCATGGCATCGGCGGCCGGTGGCCGTGGCGGCGACGCGACGATGGTCGCGCCGCGCTCCGGCGCACCCTCCATGGTGGACGCTCCGACGATGATCCACCGCACGCCTCCGGTGGAGCCGGTCGACGAGTTCCCGGACCCGTACGGCGCCCCGCTGCCGCAGAACGGCGCGTTCAACGCCCCCGGCGGCTGGGGAGCCGCCCCGGCGGCCGGAACGGCGGGCGCGGCTGGAATGGGCGCGGCCGGAATGGGCGCGGCCGGAATGGCGGGCGCGGCCGGAGCGGCAAGCGCGTACGGCACGGCGACCCAGTACGGCGGCGCGCCGGTGCCCGCCCAGAGCGGTGGCTACGACGACCGCCAGGCCGACGGCTACGGCGGGTACGACGACCAGGGTGGCTTCGGCCAGGGCGCCGGCGACCAGCAGCGCTACGACGAGCCCACCGGCATGTACCGCCCCGCGGACGGCTTCGACGAGCGCGGTGGCTACGGCAACCAGGGCTACGACGACGGTTACGCCGGCGGAGGCGACTACACGGGCCGGGACCAGCAGGGCGGCGGTGCACACCAGGGCGGCGGCTATCAGGGCGGCGCCTACGGTCAGCAGGCCGCCGACCAGGGCGGCTACGGCCAGCAGCCCGGCGACCAGGGCGGTTACGGCGCCTGGGACGGCCCCGGCGGCGGCATCGACAGCGGCAACGCCTACGGTCCCCCGGCCGGCGGCGGCAACGCCTACGGACCGCGGGCCGGCGGCGGCACCTACGGCGGCGCTCAGGGCGGCGGCACCTACGGCGGCGCTCAGGGCGGCGGCACCTACGGCGGCGCCCAGGGCGGCGGCACCTACGGCGGTGGCCAAGGCGGCGGCACCTACGGCGGTGGCCAAGGCGGGAACGGTGGCGACGGCACGTATGGCGGCGGCGCCCAGGGCGGTGCTTACGGCGGCGGCTACGACGACGGCGACCAGGCTGGCAATGCTTATGGTGGCGCACCGCAGGGTGGCAGCGCCTACACCGGCGCACCGCAGGGTGGCAACGCCTATGGTGGCCCACCGCAGGGTGGCAACGCCTACGGTGGCGCACCGCAGGGTGGCACCTATGGCGGCGGCGGCACCTACGGCGGCGGCCAGCAAGGCGGCTACGGCGACCAGGGCGGCTACGACCAGCGCGGCGGCTCCTACGGCGGCGACCAGGGGCGGGGCGGTGCACCGCGGGAGCAGCACCCGGAGGGATCACACCCCGGGCAGCGCCGGTCGGGCGAATGGATGGACGGCTGAGCGGCGACTGAGCCGAGAGACAAGCGGGCCGGTCCTGTCGGAAATGACAGGGCCGGCCTTCCTTCATGCCTTCGCTACGAGGAAACAGAAACGCCACGGCGATGCTTCGCCGTGGCGTTTCGTGGTTGTCGCCGGTGTCAGGCCCTAACCTCCGGGTCGCCGGACTCGGCGTCGGTGCCCCTGGCATCGGTGGCCTTGGCACTCGGCGCGTCGGTGGCCTTGGTGCTCGGTGCCGGCTCGACGTCCGGCTTAGAGGCCAGCGGCTTGGTCGCGCCATCCGGCGAGGCCGCCGAGTTCGTGCGCTCGCCGTCCTGGGCGTGTGACTCCGTCGCCGGGTCCTTTGCGGCCTGCTCGTGCTCGGTCGCCGCAGGGATCTCCGCGACCTCGGCCGCCGGGCCGGCGGAGGCCTCCTCGGCGCGAGGGCCGTCAGCCGCCGAGGCCGGCGCGGACAGCGGCTCGCTGATCTCCAGGGTCACCGAGCGGGCCGTCTCGATCTCGTCGCCCACAACCGGCTCGTTGCCGGCGATCAGCTCGTCGCCGGCCGACGCCGGGAGCGGGCCGAGCTCGGCCGGTCCACCGAAGAGGTTGCGCATCGTCGAGGTGAACGCCTCGCGCAGCTCGTCCAGGCCGATCGTGAACTGGTGCTTGATCTCGAGGACCGGCTCGTTCGTCGTCACGCCGATCGGGGTGCACGGCACGCCGTGCTCCGCCGCGAGGGCGACGAAGGCCATGTCGTGACCGCGGGGCACCGCGACCAGGACCCGGCCCGCCGACTCGCTGAACAGCCAGACGAAGGGGGTCGTCGCCTCGTGCTCCGGGAGGGCGATGCGGGCGCCGACGTTGCGGCGCAGGCAGGACTCGACCAGGACCTGCGAGAGGCCGCCGTCCGAGAGGTCGTGCGCCGCCACCACGTGCTCGCGCTCCGAGGCCTGGGCCAGGAGCCGGCCGAGCCGCTGCTCGTGGGCCAGGTCGACCTTCGGCGGGCGGCCGCCGAGGTGGCCGTGGGTGACCCACGCCCACTCGGAGCCGGACAGCTCGCATTCCGTGCTGCCGAGCAGGAACAGCAGGTCGCCGTCCGTGGACGGCGGCGGCGGGAAGCCCATCGGCACGCGCCGCGCCACGTCCTGCAGGACGCCGAGCACGCCGACCACCGGGGTCGGGTGGATCGCGGCGGCGCCGGTCTGGTTGTAGAAGCTGACGTTGCCGCCCGTCACCGGGATGCCGAGCTGCTGGCAGCCATCGGCGAGGCCGCGAACGGCCTCGGCGAACTGCCACATCACCGACGGGTCCTCGGGGGATCCGAAGTTGAGGCAGTCGGTGACGGCGATCGGCTCGGCGCCGGTCACCGCGACGTTCCGGTACGCCTCGGCGAGACCCAGCTTGGCGCCCTCGTACGGGTCGAGCCGCGCGTACCGGCCGTTGCCGTCGACGGAGAGCGCGACACCGAGGCCGGTGCGCTCGTCGATGCGCAGCACGCCGGCGTCCTCGGGCTGGGAGAGCACGGTGTTGCCGAGCACGTACCGGTCGTACTGCTCGGTGACCCACGACTTGTCGCACAGGTTCGGCGAGGCGATCATGCGCAGCACGGTCTCGCGCAGTTCCTCGGGCGTCGCCGGACGTGGAAGCGTCTCGGCGCGGTCGGCCTGCAGCAGGATGAGGTCGGCCGGCTCCCTTATCGGGCGCGCGTAGACCGGGCCGTCGTCGGCGAGCGAGCCGGGCGGCACGTCGACGACGACGTGGTCGTTCCAGCTAATCACCAGGCGGCCGGGCTGGCCCGGAGCCTCGCTCGGGGTGACTTCGCCGATGGCGGTGGCCCAGACGCCCCACTTCTCGGCGACGGCGAGCACCTGTTCGAGCTTCTCCGGCGCGACGATCAGGAGCATGCGCTCCTGCGACTCGCTGGCCAGGATCTCGGTGGGCGACATCGACGCCTCGCGCAGCGGCACCCGCTCCAGCCAGACCCGCATGCCGGTGCCGGCCGCGGCGGCGGTCTCGGTGAGCGCGCAGGTCAGGCCGGCGCCGCCGAGGTCCTGGATGCCGACGACCAGGCCGGCGTCGTACAGCTCGAGGCAGCTCTCGATGAGCAGCTTCTCCATGAACGGGTCGCCGACCTGCACCGACGGGCGGCGCTGCTCGGCCCCCTCGTCGAAGGTGGCGGAGGCGAGCACGGAGACGCCGCCGATGCCGTCACGGCCCGTACGCGCGCCGAGCAGGACGACGACGTTGCCGACGCCGGCCGCCTCCTTGTGCTGCAGCCGCTCGACCGGGAGCACGCCGATGGACAGCGCGTTGACCAGCGGGTTTCCCTGGTAGCAGGGGTCGAAGACGATCTCGCCGCCGATGTTGGGCAGGCCGAGGCAGTTGCCGTACCCGCCGATGCCGGCCACGACGCCGGGCAGCACGCGGGCCGTGTCGGGGTGGTCCGCGGCGCCGAAGCGCAGCGGGTCCATCACCGCGACCGGGCGGGCGCCCATGGCGAGGATGTCGCGCACGATGCCGCCGATGCCGGTCGCCGCGCCCTGGTACGGCTCGACGTAGCTGGGATGGTTGTGCGACTCGACCTTGAAGGTGACGGCGAGTTCCTCGGAGATCTGCACCACGCCGGCGTTCTCACCGATGCCGGCGAGCATCCGGGTGTTCTTCGGGGCCTTCTCGCCGAACTGGCGCAGGTGCACCTTGCTCGACTTGTACGAGCAGTGCTCGCTCCACATGATCGAGTACATCGCCAGCTCGGACGCCGTCGGGCGGCGTCCGAGGATCTGCCGGATGCGGTCGTACTCGTCGTCCTTGAGGCCCAGCTCGGTGTGCGGCTGGAGGTCGTCCGGGGTGTCGAACGCCTGCTGGACGGTATCCACCGATCCGAACTCGTCGACCAGCACGTCGGTCGCGGCGAAGCCGCTGCGTGCGGGCGGCTGGGTCGGCACCGCGCTCGGCGCCACCGCGCCGCTGGTGGCGGTGTCGGGCTGGGTGGTCATCGGTGGGCTCCCCCTGTGAGCTGCCCGCCCGCGGCCGTCCCGGCCAGGTGCCGCAGGGCGGAGGTGAAGAAGCCGAGTCCGTCGAGCGACGGGCCGGTGAGCGCCTCCACCGCGTGTTCCGGATGCGGCATGATGCCGACGACGTTGCCGGCCTCGTTGGTGATCGCGGCGATGTCGCGCTGCGAGCCGTTCGGGTTGCCGCGGATGTAGCGGGCCACGACCCGGCCCTCCGCCTCGAGCTCGTCGAGTGTCCGCTCGTCGGCCACGTAGCAGCCCTCGCCGTTCTTGACCGGGATGAGGATCTCCTGGCCGTCGGCGAAGTTGTTGGTCCACGCCGTCGCCGCGCCGCCGATGCGCAGATACTGGTCGCGGTTGCGGAAGTGCAGGTGCTGGTTGCGCGTGAGCGCGCCGGGCAGCAGGTGGGCCTCGCACAGGATCTGGAAGCCGTTGCAGATGCCCAGCACGGGCAGGCCGCCGCGGGCGGCGTCGGCGATGGTCTCCATCACCGGCGCAAACCGGGCGATGGCTCCGCAGCGCAGGGCGTCTCCGTAGGAGAAGCCGCCGGGCAGCACCACGGCGTCGACGCCGTGCAGGTTCGGGTCGCCGTGCCAGAGGTGTACGGCCTCACCGCCGGCGATGCGGACGGCGCGGGCGGCATCGCCGTCGTCGAGCGAACCCGGGAAGGTGACGACTCCGATCCGCATGGTCACGCGCTCATCTGGGCGGCGTCGCCGGCCGGCTCCTCGACCCGGATCGAGAAGTCCTCGATGACCGGGTTGGCGAGCAGCTTGTCGGCGATCTCGCGGGCGGTGTCGAGATCGGGTTCACCGGCGAACTCGATCTCGATGCGGCGTCCGATGCGTACGGAGGAGACCTCGCTGACGCCGAGGCGCGGCAGCGCGTTGGCGACCGCCTGGCCCTGCGGATCGAGGATCTCCGGCTTGAGCATGACGTCGACGACGACGCGAGCCACGGGCACTCCTGACTGTATAGGCGCGCAGTTGGGTGGCCCTCTAAGGGGCGAGCGGCCAAAGCCTACCCTGTACGGCCGCCGATCGACCCATCGGCCGGTGTCGGCAGCTTGACGCTAACGGGTCTGAGCTGGGGATCTGGATGGTGATCTCTACCACCCGATGATCACTTACCGCAGCCGTTCAACGACTTTTCGTCATATCCGTGTCATCACACGGTGATAGGTCTCAATTGAAATGTTGTTGCAAAACGATGGCCACCCTACGTTCATTCGATCAAGCTCGATGCCACTCGGCATCGACGGAATCGGAAGGAGCCCGGCGTGCGCATCCGCACCGCTGTCGTCTCTCTGGCCACCGCCCTGACCGGCATCCTCGCCGTCCCCACCGCCGCCGGTGCCGCCCCGGACGGCCCACAGCACATCATCGGCGGCAGCGCGGTCTCCTCGGCGCCGTGGGCCGCCGCGGTCTTCAGTGACGGCGAGTTCTTCTGCTCCGGCACGATCATCTCGCCGAACTACGTGCTCACCGCGGCCCACTGCATCGAGGGCTCGATGTCCGTGCGCATCGGCAGCGTGAACCGGACCTCGGGCGGCGTGACCCGCACGGTCACCTCCGTCAAGACCCGCTACGACCTCGCGCTGATGCGGCTGAGCAGCTCGGTCTCGACGAGCTACGTGTCCCTGTCCAGCTCGTATCCGCCGGTGGGGTCGACGAACTCGCTCTTCGGCTGGGGCCGGACCTGCTACAGCGGCTGCGACGCGTCGACCATCCTGAAGACCGCGGACGTCGAGGTCACCACGACCCGGCAGACCGATGCGTACGGCGGGCGCGCGATCGGCAGCTCCGGCATCGACGGCGCCGCGTGGCGCGGCGACTCGGGCGGCCCGCAGTTCTACAACGGCGCCCAGGTGGGCGTGGCCTCGACCGCAGACGGTGTGAGCCGGCAGTACTACGGCAGCGTTGCCTACAACAGGTCGTGGATCCGCTCGGTCGCCGGCGTCTGACGGGTATCACCGAACGGATTCCTCGGGGACGGCCCCTCGCCGTCCCCGAGGCCCGCTCCGACCAGAGGATCGGGGCGGGCCGGTAACTCTCGGAGGACCGGGCGGGCCCGGTAACGCTCAGAGGATCGGGGCGGGCCGGTAACTCGCGGCCTCGGGGTGTGCCGCCACGATCTGCGCGATCCGGTCGGCTACGGCACGGACCTGCGCGGGCGCGGCGCCCACGAAGGCCGCGCGGTCCGCGACCAGGGCGTCGATCTCGGCGCGGGACAGGCCCAGCCGGCCGTCCTCGGCGAGGCGGTCGAAGAGGTCGTTCTCGGCGGCGCCCTTCTCGCGCATGGCCAGTGCCATGCCGACCGCGTGCTCCTTGATGACCTCGTGTGCGACCTCCCGGCCCACGCCCTTGCGCACCGCCGCGACCAGGATCTTCGTGGTCGCCAGGAAGGGGAGGAACCGGTCCAGCTCGCGGGCGACCACCGCCGGGTATGCCCCGAACTCGTCGAGGACGGTCAGGAAAGTCTGGAACAGGCCGTCGGTGGCGAAGAAGGCGTCCGGCAGGGCGACCCGGCGCACGACCGAGCAGGAAACGTCGCCCTCGTTCCACTGGTCGCCGGCCAGCTCGCCGATCATCGAGAGGTAGCCGCGGACGATGACGGCGAGCCCGTTGACCCGCTCCGAGGACCGGGTGTTCATCTTGTGCGGCATCGCCGAGGAACCCACCTGGCCGGGCTTAAAGCCCTCGGTGACCAGCTCCTGGCCGACCATGAGCCGGATCGTGGTGGCCAGCGACGACGGCGCGGCCACGACCTGTGCCAGCGCGGACACCACGTCGAAGTCCAGCGAGCGCGGGTAGACCTGGCCGACGCTGGTCAGCACCCGCTCGAAGCCCAGGTGCTGGGCGACCTTGCGCTCCAGCTCCGCCAGCTTCTCCGCGTCGCCGTCGAGCAGGTCGAGCTGGTCGGCGGCCGTGCCCACGGGACCCTTGATGCCACGCAGCGGGTAGCGCGCGATGAGATCGTCGAGGCGCTCGTACGCGATCAGCAGCTCCTCCGCCGCGCTGGCGAACCGCTTGCCCAGCGTGGTGGCCTGCGCGGCGACGTTGTGCGAACGACCCGTCATGACCAGGTCGCTGTGCTCGAGCGCACGCTCGGTGAGCCGCGCGAGGGCGGTGACGACGCGACCGCGGACGAGCTCCAGCGACGCGCGGACCTGCAACTGCTCGACGTTCTCGGTGAGGTCGCGCGAGGTCATTCCCTTGTGGACATGCTCGTGCCCGGCGAGTGCGCTGAACTCCTCGATGCGAGCCTTGACGTCGTGGCGGGTGACCCGCTCACGCTCGGCGATGCTGCGCAGGTCGACGTCGTCCACCACCCGCTCGTAGGCCTCGACGACCCCGTCGGGCACCGCGACGCCGAGGTCGCGCTGGGCGCGCAGGACGGCGAGCCACAACCGGCGCTCCATCCGGATCTTCTCCTCGGGCGACCAGAGGCCGGCGAGATCGGCGGAGGCATAGCGGCTGGCGAGGACATTCGGGATGCTCACGCGGCCAATTCTTCCATGGGCTCCGCCGCGCTCGGAGCGCCCTGTGGACGGCCGTGGCGCAGGTCGCGAACCTCGCGACTGCTCAGCATGCCGAGCACGGCGAGCGCGACGAGGCAAGCGGCGCCGACCAGCGTCGGCGCGACGCCGACGGCCTCCGCGATCGGCCCGGCGGCGACCTGACCCACCGGAATCGCGACGAAGGACCGGACCATGTCGTACGAGTACACGCGGGCGAGCCGGTCCGCGGGCACATGTTCCTGCACGCTCGTCTCCCAGGCGACGACGAACTGCTCGATCGTGAACCCGGCGACGAACGCGGCGGCGAGCAGCAGGCCGAGGCGCGGGGCGATCCCGAGGGCGAGCAGCGGCAGCACCTGGAAGCCGGTGCAGAGCACGCCGATGAGCAGCAACCGCCGCGCCCGGACCCGCATCGCCACGACCGCGCCGAGCACCATGCCGGCGGTCTGCGCGGCGAGCACGAAGCCCCACGCCTGACGACCGACGGTCTGGTCGGCCACCAGCGGGCCGAGCACGTTGATGCCGCCGCTGAGGCAGGCGTTCATCAGGCAGAAGGCGGCCACGATGACCCACAGCCAGGTCCGGGACCGGAACTCGGTCCAACCCTCTCGAAGGTCCCTCACCATCCCGGTCCTCCGCGCCGCCGCTTCCTCGTCGGCCTGCCGTGCGCCCCGGCCCGGGCCGGTGCGGAGGAACGCGAAGCAGGCGGCGGAGAAGACGAAGCTCAGCGCGTCGACGGCGATGCCCCAGCCGGGGCCGGTGGTGGCCACGAGGATGCCGCCGACCGGAGCGCCGACGATGTAGGCACCGTTGAACACCAGCCGGTTGAGACCGTTGGCCTGCTGGCGATGCTCGGCCGGGACGAGCTGGGGCAGGATCGCCGAGGAGGCCGGTAGGGCCACGGCGGCTACCGCGCCGTTGACCGCGGAGAGGGCGATCAGCAGCGGCACCGTCGCCGTACCCGTCAGCACCAGCGCCGCCACCGCGCCCTGGGTGACCGCCGCGGCGAGGCCCGACCCGACCATGAGCAGGCTCTTGGGCAGACGGTCGGCCAGGGCGCCCGCGACGAGCAGGACGAGCACGTGCGCGAGCATCCGGGAGCCCACGACGAGGCCCAGATCGCCGGCCGAGCCGGTCAGGTCCAGCACGGCGAAGGCGAGTGCGACCGGGGCGATGGCGTTGCCGAGCGCGGTGACCGTGCGGCCGGCGAGCAGGTAACGGAACTGGACGTGACGCAGGGGTGCCAGGGTGCTCACGACGCGTCCATCCGGAACATCGCGATCGTGGTGCTCGTACGGATGGTGCCGGGGGTGCGGGGTGCACGCGCCGCGTCGTGCAGGTCGCGACTCGCCTGGCTGATGCGATCGCGGACCTCGCGGAACACCTCAGGCTCGACCCACAGCTCGGCGTCGGTCATCGCACCGCCGACGGACCAGTCGGCCTCGGCGGTGCGCCGGATCAGCTCGTTGGCGAGCGCGGCGAAGAGCGCCCGCTGGGTATCCGCGCCGGTGGCCTTGTAGGTGCTGTGATCGCGTTCCCGGTCGCGGACCGCGTCGTAGCGGTAACGCTTGGCGACGCCACCCCGGATCCGCTCCTCCCCGTCCGGCACGATCAGCCCGCCGGCCAGCAGGGTGCGCAGGTGGTAGCTGGCGTTGGCATGGGTGAGGCCGAGCTCGCGCGCCACGTCCGCGGCGGTGAGCGCCGAGCCGGTGAGCAGCGACAGAATGCGCAGCCGCACCGGATGGGCCATGGCCCGCAGGGCGGCCTGCGCATCTCCCAAAGACATGTTGGGGAGTCTAGGAGAGACGGGGCTCACTATCCAACGGTTATTGGGGGGTTGAGACACTGCACTTAAACGCGGGTTATCGCTAAGGTTACTCGTGAGTAGGTCTGGCGCTCATCCCGAAAGGTCACCGATGACTGAATTCAACCCCGAGACGCTCGCCTCGATCGGTCCGAAGGAGTTCGCCGCCCTGGTGAAGTCCACCCCGGACTCGAAGATTGCCGAGGTCATGGGCTCGGACAGCCGCACCAAGGTCCTCGACGAGGTCTTCAACCGGATGCCCGCGCTGTTCCGCGCGGACCGGGCCGGCGCCACCCAGGCGGTTATCCACTGGAACATCACCGGCGGCGCCGGCGGTGGCACCGACAGCTACGAGACGGTGATCGAGAACGGTGCCTGCACCGTGACCAACCAGCCCGTCCGCGAGCCCAAGCTCGCCATGACGATGGACCCGGTGACGTTCCTGAAGGTCGTCTCGGGCGACGGCAACCCGATGATGATGTTCATGACCGGCAAGATCAAGGCGAAGGGCGACCTCGCCCTGGCGGCCCAGGTAGCGAAGCTCTTCGACATTCCGAAGGGCTGAACCGGCCCTTTCCCGACGCCGGTCCAGATCCTCGAATCCGGGCCGGCGTCGCGCTTTCCCCGTGGCGGCATGTGCCGGCCGCCGGTCAGACCTTGATGCGGCCTTCCACCGCGGCGAGGGCGATGTCGGTGCGGTGGTGGGAGCCCTCCAGAGTGATGCCGTTCACCAGCTCGTAGGCCGCCGCGCGGGCTCCGGCGAGATCGGCACCGGTCGCCGTCGCGCTGAGGACGCGACCGCCCGACGACACCAGAGCGCCGTCCTCCCGGCGGGTCGTCCCTGCGTGGATGACACCGGGCCGCTCTCCGCCCTCGATCACGTCTCCAGTGCGCGGTGTGCCCGGATAGTTGTGGCCGGCCACCACGACCGTCACCGCGGCGCCCCCGTGCCAGCGCAGTGCCGGGAAGTCGGCCAGCGTGCCGGTCGCCGCGGCCCGCAGCAGCCCGCCGAGCGGCGATGCCAGCAACGCGAGCACCACCTGGGTCTCCGGGTCGCCGAAGCGCGCGTTGAACTCGATGACCTTCGGGCCCTTGCTCGTCAGCGCCAGCCCCACGTAGAGCAGGCCGGCGAACGGCGTCCCACGCTCGCGCATCTCGGCGAGCGTCGGGGTCACCGTCTCGGCCATCACCCGCTCGACCAGGTCGGCCGGGGCCCAGGGCAGTGGCGCATAGGCCCCCATGCCGCCCGTGTTCGGTCCGGTGTCGCCGTCGCCGACCCGCTTGAAGTCCTGCGCGGGCATGAGCGGCACCGCCGCCGTCCCGTCGGTGACCACGAACAGCGAGACCTCGGGCCCGTCCAGGAACTCCTCGATGACCACCCGGCCGCAGTCCTCCGCGTGCCGGCGTGCTTCGGCGAGCGAGTCGGTGACCACGACGCCCTTGCCGGCGGCGAGCCCGTCGTTCTTCACCACATAGGGCGGACCGAACTCCTCGAGGGCGGCGGTGACCTCCTCGGCGGAGACGCAGGTGTAGGAGCGCCCGGTCGGCACCCCGGCCGCGGTCATGACGTCCTTGGCGAACGTCTTGGAGCCCTCCAGCCGGGCCGCGGCCGCGCTCGGGCCGAAGCAGGCGATGCCCTTGGCCCGCACGGCGTCGGCCACGCCCGCCACCAGCGGCGCCTCGGGGCCGATCACGACCAGGTCGGTGCCGAGCTCGACGGCCAACTCGGCCACCGCCACCGGGTCTGTAGCCACGACATCACGCAGTGTTGCCACCGAGGCGATGCCCGGGTTGCCGGGGGCCGCGACGAGCTCCTCCACCGAGGGGTCGGCGGCCAGGCCGACGGCGAGGGCGTGCTCGCGCCCGCCGGATCCGATCAGAAGTACGCGCACGCCGCAGATCCTACGGGCCGCCGCCGATCACGCTCGCGGTCGTCCACAGCTCCACAGTGCACGCGCTGCGACGCGGCGCTAACCCCCTGTGGATAACTTCTGCAGGCTGTGGATAACCAGTCCGGCCTGTGGACAACCCGCCCGCGACGCGGGACGGGGTCGCGTAAACTTCGGCAGTACCCGGGCCTCTCCGTGTACGACGTGTTTCAACGGAAGGCGTCAGTCAAGTGCCGGTGATCGTGTTGGTCGGCGCCCAGTGGGGCGACGAGGGCAAGGGCAAGGCGACGGACCTGCTGGGCGACCGGCTGGATTACGTGGTCAAGTTCAACGGCGGCAATAACGCCGGGCACACCGTGGTGATCAAAGGCGAGAAGTACGCCCTGCACCTGCTTCCCAGCGGCATCCTCACCCCGGACGTGATCCCGGTGATCGGCAACGGCGTGGTGGTCGACCTCGCCGTGCTGTTCCAGGAGATCGACGGGCTCGAGGCGCGCGGCATCGACACGTCCCGGCTCCGGATCAGCGCCAACGCCCACGTGATCGCGTCCTACAACCGTTCGCTCGACAAGGTCAGCGAGCGTTTCCTCGGAGCACGGCGGATCGGCACGACCGGCCGCGGCATCGGCCCGACCTACGCCGACAAGATGAACCGCCTGGGCGTACGCATCCAGGACCTCTTCGACGAGTCGATCCTGCGGCAGAAGGTCGAGGCGGCCCTGTCGTTCAAGAACCAGGTGCTGTCGAAGATCTACAACCGCAACGCCATCAAGCCGGAGGAGGTCATCGCCGAGCTGCTGTCGTACACCGAGCGGCTGCGGCCGATGGTCGCTGACACCGCGCTGGAGCTGTCGCAGGCCCTCGACGCCGGCAAGGTCGTGCTCTGTGAGGCGGGCCAGGCGACGCTGCTCGACGTCGACCACGGAACGTACCCGTTCGTGACCAGTTCCAACGCCACGGCCGGCGGGGCCTGCACGGGTTCCGGCATCCCGCCAACCCGGGTCGACCGGGTCGTGGCGGTGCTCAAGGCCTTCACCAGCCGGGTCGGCGAGGGCCCGTTCCCCACCGAGCTCCACGACGCGACCGGCGACTACCTGCGCGACGTCGGCCATGAGTACGGCACCACCACCGGCCGCCCGCGCCGGATCGGCTGGCTCGACCTGGTGATGGGCCGGTATGCGCAGCGCATCAACGGCGTCACCGACTTCGTGCTGACCAAGTTGGACAATTACGACGGATTGGACGAGATCCAGGTCTGCGTCGCGTACGACGTCAACGGCGTGCGCCACGACGAGATGCCGGTGAGCCAGTCCGACTTCCACCACGCCGTACCGATCTACGAGACCCTGCCGGGCTGGAAGAAGGACATCAGCGGCGCCCGCAACTTCGACGACCTGCCGGAGAACGCCCAGCGTTTCGTGGAGTTCGTGGAGAGCCGGATCGGCGCGCGCATCTCCGTGGTGGGCGTCGGCCCGGGCCGCGAAGAGGTCATCGAGCGGCACTCGGTGCTGAGCGAGGCCTGACCCGTGTACGACGTGATCCTGCTCAGCCTGGCCGAGGGCGGCGGCTCGACCGCCGGCGCCTGCGGTGCGGCCTGCGGCGGCTGCGGCTCGGCCGGCACGAGCGACGGCCCGGGCGGGACCGGCCCCGACCCGGCGGACTCGCAGGACGGTCTGCCTGACGCGACTCGCGAGTCTTCGGGCACGGAAAGCGGCCTGGCCGACGGCGCTCGCGAGGCGGCGGGAACAGGGAGCGGGCCGGACGATGCGGGCTGCGGGCCGGCCGGGGCGGCGGCGTGCGACACACCCCGGGTTCCGGTGCTCAAGTGCGCGGACGCGCTCACCGAGGCCGGAGCGCGAGTGGAGGTCGTGGTGGCCGCCTCGGATGCCGACATCGACGCCGTGATCTCGCGCTTCGACGCCGCGCCCCGGCCGGACGGGCTCGCCTGGCCCGATCCGGACAGCAAGGTCCGGCTCGTCGTCGCCACGGCCACGGACGGCCAACTCCGGGCCGTCGTGCGCCGGCTGGTCCGGCGGTACGCACCACCACCCAGCAAACGCCCCGGCGACCTGGCGGCCAACCGTACGGTGCCGGACCTGCCGCCCGTGGCGATCCTGCCGCTCGACCCGGGCCACACCGGCGACCTGGCCGCCCAACTAGGTCTGCCCCGGGAGCCTGCTGAGGTTGCGGCGGCGGTGCTCGGTGGCCGCGTACGCCGCCTCGACCTGCTGCGCAACGACGGCGGATCGGTCACTGTGGACGGCGCACTGGTCGGCGGGGTCGACGACGCCGGGCGGGCGGTCCCGTGGCGCGGGCGGGTGGAGGTCGACGACGCGGTCCTGACCGACGGCGGCGAGGGCGTCCTCGCATGTGCGATCGGTAACGGTGGGGCCTACGCAGAGTTCGATGGCCTCCGGCTGCTCGCCGACGGCGACCCGACCGACGGCCGGGTCGAGGTCGCGGTAGCAGTCCCGGTAGTGGTCAAGAAACGCTTCCAGAAGCCGAAGGTAAGGGTCGAGGTGCGTCGTGCGCGCGGCCGGGCGGTCGCCGTCCTGCCCCGCGACGGCGAACTCCAGTTCCTCGACGACGGTGTCGCCGGAACCATGAGCCGCAAACGCTCGTGGTGGACCGAACCCGGAGCCTGGGCGGTGTACGCAGCATGAGCCTCTGTGCGAGTCTGGGATAGCACGCAGGTACGAAACGCATTACGGGAGGACGCATCCGTGGAGGACGAGAACGCCGATCGCGTCTACGTCCCGGGCACGAACGGCTCACCGCCCGACCGGGACGTCGAGCCGTTCTGGCCGCCGGAGGAGCTGAGCGCCCCGGTGCACGGCGGCAAGCCGGTGCCGCACGAGGCGACGCCGGCTTTCCCGCTCCCGCCGGCCCAGGAATCGGCCTTCCCGCTCCCGCCGGCCCGGGCATTCCCCCCGCCTCCGGCCCAGGCGCCGACCTTCCCCCCACCTCCGGCCCAGGCGCCAGCGCTCCCGCCGCCGGCCGAGGCCCCAGCCCCGGCTCAGGACCCTGCGCAGGCTCGGGCCTCGGTCACAGCTCCGATTCCGGCGCAGGCTTCGACTCCGCCTCCGACTCTGACGCCGGCACCGGCACCGGCACAGCAGGGCGACTCGGGCATCTATCGACCGATGGACCGTCCCACGCCCGTCCGTCCGGTTTCGCCGATCCCGCCTCCGGGACCGCCCATCGAGCCGAAAAGGCTCGAAAGCGGCGCAAACCAGATCTCGCCCGAGCCGGCACATGCCGCCGACTCCCCGTGGGCCCAGCCGCCCCTGCGCGCCTTCCCCCAGGCCACGCCGGGTGCAACCGCCCCCACATCCGGGGCTGACGGTCCGCGGTCCGGGTCCGGCACCCCGTTGCCCGCAGTGAGCAACCCCGTGTCCGGGGCCGGCACCTCCTTGCCCGAGGCGAACAGGCCCGTGTCCGGGGCGAGCGTCCCGTCTTCCGAGGCACTCATCTTCTATCCGACGGTCTCGTCGCGGCAGAGCGACGAGGACGGCGACGGAGGCGAGCCGAAGAGCATCGGAGCGGTATACCGCCCCGGCCCGGTGACTGCGGAACCCGCCCAGGACGGCGCAACCCTGTCCCGGATTCCTCACCAGCCAGGTCCCACGTCAGCGATCCCGGCCCCGGTGACCCCGCCCGGCCCTCTGCCGCCGGTATCCGCATCGCCCCAGGCCGTCCCGCCTGGTCCCGGGCCAAGTCAGGGACTTCCACCCGGCCCCCTCCCAGGCAACCCGTCACCCGAACGGCACCCCGTCCAGCAAGGCGGCCCGCACCCGGGCCCCGGCCCCGGCCCCGGCCCCGGCACGCTGCACGGCCAAGCCAGCGCCCGTCCCGGCCAGCCCGGCACGCACCCCGGCCAGCCCGGCACGCACCCCGGTCACCCCGGCACGCACCCAGGTCACCCCGGCACGCCGCACGGCCCCGGCACGCCGCACGGTCAGCTCGGCGCTCCTTACGGCATGCCGGCCGCGCACCCCGGCCAGCCCGGCATGCATCAGGGGCGGCCGGATCCGGCACAGCCCGGATCGCCCGCGCCCTGGCCCGCCGAGGTGCAGCCGACGATGCCCGGTCCCTACCCGCCGGCCGTCGTGCCCCCGCAGCGCAGCGCCCCGCAGCGCAGCGCCCCGCAGCAGCCCGCGCAGAATCCGCCGCCGGTGGACCCTTACCAGCAACTGCCGTGGGTTTCCGATGGCACGCCGACCGCCGAGGAGTTCGCACGGCGGCGGCTGGCGAAGCCGGCCGAGCCGGTGGCGACCATGGGTGCGCGCGCAATGGTGCAGAAGGGCACGATGGGCCTGCTACGGCTCGCGCCCGGCAAGCGCGAGCAGGAATACAAGCAGGATGTCGAGATGGTCCGGCGCAACTTCGGCGGGCTGCGGCAGGTCACCGTGGTCAACCCGAAGGGCGGCGCCGGCAAGACCGTCGCCGTGCTGCTGCTCGCCATGACCTTCGGACAGAAGCGCGGCGGGTACGTCCTGGCCTGGGACAACAATGAGACCCAGGGCACCCTCGGCATGCGGGCGCAGCAGGACTTCCATGCCCGTACGGTGCGCGACATGATGCGGGACCTGCACCAGTTCCGCGGGTCGCACGGGCGGGTCGGCGACCTGTCGCAGTACGTGCGGGCGCAGGGCGAGGGCATGTTCGACGTGCTCGCGTCCGACGAGTCCGCGACGGCGGGCGAGATGCTCACGGCCAGCGCCTTCGCCGAGATCCGGGAGATCGTCAGCCGGTTCTACAAGCTGATCTTCGTGGACACCGGGAACAACGTGCGCGCCCAGAACTGGCAGGCGGCCATGGACGCCACCGACCAGTTGGTGATCACGATGTCGGCCCGTAACGACTCCGCGGAGACCGCCGCGCGCATGCTCGACCATCTCGAGCAGAGTGGGCGGCAGCGGCTGGTTCGGCAGGCGGTGAGCGTGGTCACCATGCCGCCGACCCGCAAGGACATCGACCTGCCGGCGATTCAGCGCCACTTCGCCGCCCGGACCCGGGCCGTGCTGCTGGCACCCTACGAGAAGCTGATCGACTCAGGTGAGCCGATCCGCTACGGACAGTTGTCGAACGGCACCCGCGACTCGTGGCTGAAGATAGCCGCCGCAGTCGCGGAAGGCCTGTAGCGGCGGCCGCCTGAAACAGACGGCCGCCACTAGGACGGGCTACCGCCGCCGGGAAGGAAGAAACTCAGGCGAGGGCGTCGGCGGCGGCCGGGTCGCTGTCGCGCAGGAACTGGGCGCAACGAGCGGCCTCGTCCGCCTCACCGATCTCCGCCGCCGCCAGCGACAGGCTGTGCAAACAGCGCAGGAATCCCTGATTCGGCCCGTGCGCCCACGGCACCGGCCCGTGCCCCTTCCAGCCGCTACGGCGCAGTGCGTCCAGGCCCCGGTGGTAGCCGGTACGGGCATACGCGTACGCGGTCACGGGCTGCTTGTCGGCCAGCGCACTGTGGGCCAGCGCCGCCCATCCCCCGCTGTACGCCGGGAACCGCGCCGCCACCTCCTTGTACGCCTCGTCGGTGCCGGTCTTCGCTGCCTCGGCCAGCGCCGTGTCAGCCGCCTCGTCGGCGGGCAGGTACGTGGCCGGAGGCTCGGGAAGGAGATTCTGCATGCCCCTATTCAACCGGACCAGGCGTCACCCAGCGCACGCAGCCGCTGTGCGTACTCGATCCGATGCTGCCATTCGTCCGGCCACGCCGCCATCCCCAGCGCCGCGCCCGCGAAGGCTCCCGCCAGACACGCGATCGAGTCCGAGTCGCCGGACGTGGCCGCGCCCCGGCCGAGCACCGCCACCGGCTCCTCCGGCGAGATCAGGTAGCAGTACAGGGCCGTGGCCAGCGCCTCCTCGGCCACCCAGCCCTCGCCGGTCGCCAGGCACGGGTCGCCCTCGAGGGTGCCGCGCCGTAGCGCTGCCTCCACCCGCGCGAGCGCGGCGTCCGTTTCGTCCCAGCCCTCCGCGATGAACTGCGCCGGGCTGTCCACTCCGGGCCGCTGCCAGAGATCGCCGAGCCATTCCTCCCGATAGGTCCCGCGCTGGGCGTTGCAGCGATCACGCAGAGCGCCCACCAGCTCTTGTGGATCAAGACCGTCGGCGAGCCAGAGTACGGCGAAAGCGGTCGCCTCACTCGCCGCCAACCCGGTCGCATGCCCGTGGGTGAGCCCGGCCTGCAACTGCGCGGCGCCGGCGCGCTGGTCCTCGGTCAGCCCCGGAATCAGGCCCAGCGGTGTGACGCGCATGTTCGCGCCGCACCCCTTCGAGTGAAGCTGGGAGGCACGCTGCC
This sequence comes from Couchioplanes caeruleus, assembly GCF_003751945.1. Lineage (NCBI taxonomy): Bacteria > Bacillati > Actinomycetota > Actinomycetes > Micromonosporales > Micromonosporaceae > Couchioplanes > Couchioplanes caeruleus. Next base: position 4,248,481 of record NZ_RJKL01000001.1, read on the forward strand.
AGGGCCGGCCGTCGGTCAGGTCGGCGCAGGCTCGCAGGCAGGTCATCCCCGGCGCTCGATTGTTGTCGGGGCTGGCCGCCCAGTCGAGGAATGCCCGGCGCAGCACCGGTTCGTAGGCGTCGGGGGTGATCGCGTCCGCCTCGACCAGCGCTTCTCCGACCGCGAGCATCATCTGCGTGTCATCGGTCACCAGTGCCGGATCGCCCTCGAGGTCGCGAGGACCGCCGGGACCGTAGCGCGCGACGATGGACTCGTACGTCTGAAACTCGGTCGGCTTGCCCAGCGCATCCCCGTAGGCCAGGCCGAACAAAGATCCTGAGGCGTTTCGCACGGTGGCTACCCTACGGGGATGTTCGGGGACCCTTCTCATCCTTTCGACGCCACCGAGTTCGAGGTGGAGTCGCGTGCCGAGTTCGAGGTGCATCTCGCCAAGCGGTCGCTGGCGGGGCTGATCGTTCTTGGGTTGCGGCTCGATCTCGACGTGCCGGACCTCACCGACGTCGACGTGTCCGGCACGCTGTTCGTCGGGTGCAAGCTGGCCTCGGCCGAGGTGGAGGTGGACCTGATCCGGCGGGGCGCTCACCTCATCCCGCCGTTCGACGCCCGGCCGTATCCGACGCATCCGGCCCTGCTCTACACGCCCGAGGACCTCTCCTTCGGGTTCGCCCAGGACGGCTTCGCCGGGATGTTCGATACCCGGGTCTACCAGCATTTCCTCGATCACGGCGGAGCGGCTCCGGACCTGCGGGAGGCGATCTCGCAGCGGTTGCACGACGCCGGCATCGACAACGCGCTCGGCAAGGCGCTCGCCGCGTGGATCGACGCGCACGGCACTCAGGGCGCGGTCGGCATCATGGGTGGGCATGCGGAGCCGCGGGGCTCCGCCGCGTACCGGATGGCCTCGACCCTGTCGCACCGCCTGGCCGCGGCGGGCCGCCTCATCGTGACCGGCGGCGGGCCGGGCGTGATGGAGGCGGCCAACCTGGGCGCGTACTTCGCGACCCGCACCGAGGCCGAGCTGTCCCTCGCGATCGACCGGCTCGCGCCCGCCCCGGACTTCCGGGATCACGATCCGTTTACCGCGGCAGCGCTCGCCGTCCGGGCCGAGTTCCCGGCGCCGGCCGCCGCCGCGGGCGATGTGGTCGGGCATCTCACCCTGGGCGGTCTGGCGCTGCCGACCTGGCTGTACGGCCACGAGCCCGCGAACCTCTTCGCGGGCCAGATCGGCAAGTACTTCTCCAACGCGGTCCGCGAGGACTCGATCCTGCGGCTGTCCCGCGGCGGGATCGTGTTCGCGCCGGGTTGGGCCGGCACCGTGCAGGAGGTGTTCCAGGCCGCGACGAAGACCTTCTACCGTACGGATGGACCGTCCGGAGCCTTTGTCTTCCTCGGCGTCGCGCACTGGGCGGACCTACCGGTGGAAGCCCTGCTCAGGCCCCTGCTGGCGAAGTCACCGCACGGCGACCAGTCACACCTGCTCGTGGTGACGGACTCCCTGGACGAGGCGATGGAGGCCCTCAGCGCTTCGCCCGCCGCTTGAGCGTACGGGCGTAGTCCTGGAAGCGAGCCTTGGCGATCACACCGCGGTCGGGGCTGCGCAGCACGATGCCCTCCGGGCCGCGGCCCGCCGTGTCGTCGAGGGGCACGCGGGTGTGCGGCAGCAGCTCGCGCAGGAAGGCGTCCGTCTTCTCGAGGTCGACCGGCAGCGCGGCGGCGTCCCAGGTGAAGAGCCGGGGCGTGAGCTCGAGACCGGCCTCCTCCGCGGCGGCGACCAGCTCGTTCTCGGGCAGGAACGGCTGTCCGCCCGCGTCCCGCCAGGCCGCGATGCGCTCGGCCGGCCAGGCCAGCGGCTCGGCGGGGTCCGGCTGGACGAGCACGTCGAACAGGCGCCAGCCGAACGTGGCCGGGTCGCTCGTGTACTGCTTCGCCGCGGCGCCGATCCTGCCGCCGTACAGCTCGACGTAGAAGACCCGGATCTCGTCGGCGGTGACCGGGGCGAGGCGCTCGGCGACGGGCTTGAGCGCGGCGACGATGCCCTGCGCCGGGTTGGCGATGAGGTCGCCCCGGGCGTGCAGCAGCTCCTCCCGCGAGCCGAGCAGCCAGCCGCCACCGGGCACCTGGATGATCCGCGCGTTGGTGCCGTCCACCTTCTCGGTGCCGATGACCGTGCCGGAGAACCTGACCGCCTCCTCCTGCAGCCCGCCGTTGCGCGGGTCCAGCAGGTGGTAGGTCGGGATCGACGGGTACTTCGTCATCGAGTTGAGGGCGCGGAGGTCCACGCTGCGGAGATCCATGCCTGGCATTGAAGCCCAGCGCCGCCACCAGCACAAAGCCATTACTCGCCACGGTGTGGCACCGGTAGGTCACACTGCGGCCATGGAGATCATGGTCTTGTTCCTCGTGGGTGTCCTCCTCATCGCGGCCCTGGCCCTGGCGTCTCGCAACAAGGGCAAGTCGCGGCGTTCCCACCGCGGTGACGGCTGGGTCAGCTCCACCGACGGCGGGTGGGGCTCGTGGGGTGACGGCGGCGGCAGCTCGGACAGCGGCGGCGGCGGAGGTGGTGGCGGCGGCGGCGGCGGCGATTGACGGTCAAGCGACGCGGACCCGGCGCCAGCTAGACACCGGAAGGTCCATTTCGGGTACGCCCGTCAGCCCGTTCTCGTCCATCGCGTTGTAGACCGCGAGCCGCGCCCCCTCGAAGAGGAACTCGACCGCGTGCAGGACGCGGGGTCGCCACTCCGCGACGGTGGTGCGCTCGACGATGTTGACCTCGCGCAGGATCCGGCCCCGGGCATGACGCAGGGCCGCATGCGGGTCGGCGCGCCAGTCGAGCTGGATGCCGGTCGCGTACCAGTCGATGGGGGCGCTCATGTCCACCTGGTCCCAGGTGATGGCGCACTCGTCGAACTTGCGGTGGGTGATCTCGACGTTGGTGCCGCCGAAGCCGAGGATCACCGGGCCGTCGGCGAACCAGCCCCGCGCCGACAGGTCCCACATCAGCCAGCCGTGCAGCAGTCTGCGGCCGATGAGCTGCGAGAAGCGTCCTCGGTGGACGGCGGCGAGGGCACCGGCGTCGTAATGCCACTCCGGTTCGTATCCCTCGATGCCGAGCAAGATCACCGCCTCCGTGAGCCGAGGACGACGATCGTACCCACGCCTCGGCGTGGCCTTGCAACACAACGGTGGCCGGCCCCACGTACGGGGACCGGCCACCGACGAGTCGCTACTTCGCGAGAGTGGTGCCCGTCGAGCGCAGGTGCTCGCACGCCTCGACGACGCGCTTGGCAAGGCCGTTCTCGGCCAGCTTGCCCCAGGCGCGCGGGTCGTACATCTTCTTGTTGCCGACCTCGCCGTCGACCTTGAGGACGCCCTCGTAGTTGCGCAGCATGTGGTCGGCCACCGGGCGGGTGAACGCGTACTGCGTGTCGGTGTCGATGTTCATCTTCACCACGCCGTAGTCGAGGGCGCCGTGGATCTCCGAGAGCAGCGAGCCGGAGCCGCCGTGGAAGACCAGGTCGAACGGCTTCTCCTTGCCGTACTTGGCGCCGACGGCCTCCTGGATCTCCTTGAGAATCTCCGGGCGCAGCTTGACGTTGCCCGGCTTGTAGACGCCGTGCACGTTGCCGAAGGTCAGGGCCGTCATGTAGCGGCCCTTCTCGCCCAGGCCCAGGGCGGCGGCGGTGGCCAGGCCGTCCTCGACGGTGGAGTAGAGCTTGTCGTCGATCGCGGCCGAGACGCCGTCCTCCTCGCCGCCGACGACGCCGACCTCGATCTCGAGGATGATGTGGGCGTCGGCCGCCAGGGCCAGCAGCTCCTCGGCGATCTGGAGGTTCTCGTCGAGCGGCACCGCGGAGCCGTCCCACATGTGCGACTGGAAGAGCGGCGCCTTGCCGTTGGCGACGCGCTCCTTGCTGATGGCCAGCAGCGGGCGTACGTACCCGTCGAGCTTGTCCTTCGGGCAGTGGTCGGTGTGCAGCGCGATGTTGACCGGGTAGTGCTTGGCCACCTCGGTGGCGAACTCGGCGAGGGCGACCGCACCCGTGACCATGTTCTTCACCGTCGGGCCCGAGACGTACTCGGCGCCACCGGTGGAGATCTGGATGATGCCGTCGCTGCCTGCCTCCGCGAAGCCCTGGAGGGCGGCGTTGAGGGTCTGCGAGGACGTGACGTTGATCGCGGGGTACGCGAACGCGCCGGACTTGGCGCGGTCGAGCATCTCGGCGTAGACCTCAGGGGAAGCGATGGGCATCGGTGTGCGCTCCTTGATCGTGCTGACGGGAGAGGGCTCCAGCAGGCAGTATCGCGCAGCCGAGAGGGTGGGGGAAATCGCGTGCCGGTTTACGCACCGTGACAATCGGGGACGCGGCACCATTGATGGTGCCCGCGACTGCGGAAAGGAGTCGGCGATGACGTACCCGAGCAACGAACCCGATCTGGAGACGCCGGAGGTGGACGCGGCCGAACAGGCCACCGAGGCCGCACCCGGCTGGCTCGACGCCGAACGCGACGACACGGAAGTGCCCAGGGTGACCGAAGCGTCTGCCTGGGCCGCGAGTGAAGAGAACCGAATCGTCGAACTAGAGGACGACTACCGCTAAAGCTCCCATATCGCATGGTCCGGACACTTAGCTCCGATCATGCGCCTCTGCCGCCTTGGGACCCTGATCACGGCGGCGGTTCTCGCCGCCCTCGTGGCCCCGACGCCGTCCGATGCGGCTCCGGCGCCGCCACGGCTGAACACGGTCTTCGACCCGATCACGATCGCGCCCCAGACCGAGGACGAGACTTACACGGCGAACCTCTCCGGAGTGCTGGCTCAGCCGGAGCTGCCGGCCCGCCCGCACCGCATCGCGTACACGATCGACGTGACCGAGGTCGCCGACCTGGTGGAGCTTCAGTTCGGGGGTTTCGCAGACGACATCGTCGTCGCGCGGCTGACGCCGACGAGTCCCCCTGCACCCTGCGGGGCACCGTGTTCCACCCCCTCGCTGTGGGAGGACCAGCAGGTGGTCTTCCGGGAGTTTCGGGGCGAGCGGGGGCACGGCGCGCCGCTCACCCTGGTGCCGCAGGCCGCCTCCGCCGGCGTTCCGCAGGTGGACGTCGGCGGGGACAACAACTGGGGCTCGGCGGGGCTCGTCGTCAAAGGACCGCAACGGCCCGACCTCGCCGCCTCCGCACCGGCCGTGACGCTGGAACCCGGAGGAACCACGACGATCCGGATCGGCTTGACCAACCGGGGGCCGGGAACCCTCTACGCCGAGCTGTTCCGCAACACTCAGACGCTCACCTGGCTGACCCTGCCGCGGGGCGTCACCGCGACCATGGCCGACGCTCGCTGCTGCTCCCCCCGCGCCGGCTGAGTAGCACGAAATCGCCTCGCTCCGCCCGACAGGCACTGCGATCATCGGTCGGTGCTGCTCACCGTGACGACCACCCACCGGCCGGCGACCGACCTCGGTTACCTGCTGGTCAAGCACCCGGACAAGGTGCACTCGTTCGACGTCCCCACCGGCACGGCCCACGTCCTGTTCCCGGACGCCGCCGACGACCGGTGCACGGCCGCGCTCCTGCTCGACGTCGACCCCGAGCGGCTCAGCGCCGCCCGCGGCGGCCGGCGACAGCAGACCGCGCCGGAGTCGTTCACCTTGGGCCAGTACGTCAACGACCGCCCGTACGCCGCCTCCAGCCTGGTGGCGAGCGCGCTCGCCAAGGTCTTCCGCAGCGCCCTGCGCGGGGAGTCGAAGGACCGCCCGGCACTGGTCGGCACGCCCCTGCCGCTGGAGATCCACGTACCCGTGCTGCGGGGCACGACCGAGCTGGCCACCCGCCTGTTCGAGCCGCTCGGCTGGGCCGTGACGGCGGCGCCGATCCCGCTGGAGCCCGAGCTCGGTGGCGACAGCCGCTACGTCGACCTGCGGCTGATGGGTGAGCTCACGGTCGCGGCCGCGCTCAACCATCTGTACGTGCTGCTGCCCGTCCTCGACGACGCCAAGCACTACTGGGTCGCGCCCGACGAGATCGACAAGCTGCTCCGCGCCGGGGAGGGCTGGCTGGCGGGACACCCGGAGAAGGTGCTGATCACCCGCCGCTACCTGGCGCACCGCCGGTCGCTGGCCGCGAGCGCCCTGGAGCGGCTCGACGGTGATGACGCGGACTCCGTCGACGTCCCCGTGGACACGGCCGCCGACGAGGACGCCGAGTTGCCGGTGCCACGCCGGCAGTCGCTCGCGGAGCAGCGCCGGGAGGCCGTCCTGGCCGCGCTCGCCGACTCCGGTGCCGCCCGCGTGCTCGACCTCGGCTGCGGCGGCGGTGCCCTGATCGGTGCCCTGATCAAGGACAAGCGCTACACCGAGATCGTGGGCACGGACGTCTCCGCGCGCGCCCTGGAGCTGGCCCACCGCCGGCTGCACCTGGACCGCGTCCCGGAGCGGCAGCGCGGCCGCGTCACCCTCTGGCAGTCGGCGCTCACCTATCGCGACGACCGGCTCAAGGGGTACGACGCCGCGGTGCTGATGGAAGTGATCGAACACCTCGACCCGCCGAGGCTGCCCGCGCTGGAGGCGTCGGTATTCGGCCACGCCCGGCCCGCGACGGTGGTCGTGACCACGCCGAACGCCGAATACAACGTCCTCTACGAGGGCCTGACCGGCATGCGGCACAGCGACCACCGCTTCGAGTGGACGCGCGCCGAGTTCGCCGGTTGGACGGCCCGCACGGCGAGCGCGCACGGCTACGACGTGACGCTCCACGGCGTCGGGGACACCGACGAACGACATGGAACCCCCACCCAGTTGGCGATCTTCACCCGGAAGGAGGCGGCATGACCGACATCGACATCCCGGAGCTGGCGCTCGTGGCGCTCGTCGGCATCTCCGGATCCGGCAAGTCCACCTTCGCCCGGCAGCATTTCGCGCCGACGCAGGTGCTTTCCTCGGACTACTTCCGCGGCCTGGTCGCCGACGACGAGAACGACCAGTCGGCGTCCGGCGATGCGTTCGACGTGCTGCACTACGTGGCGGCCAAGCGGCTCAAGGCGGGCCGGCTCACCGTCGTGGACGCCACCAACCTCCAGCCGCACGCCCGGGCCGGGCTGGTCAAGGTCGCCCGGGAGCACGACGTGCTGCCGGTCGCCGTGGTGCTCGACGTGCCGGAGGCGCTGGCGTGGGAGCGTACGCAGGCCCGCGAGGACCGTACGTTCGGCCGCCAGGTCCTCACCCGGATGCACCGCGACCTGCGCCGCTCCCTCGGCCAGCTCGCCCGGGAGGGCTTCCGCAAGGTGCACGTGCTGCGCGGCGCCGAGGAGATCGCCGGTGCCGCGATCCGCTACGAGAAGCTGTTCAACGACAAGCGTGAGCTCACCGGCCCGTTCGACATCATCGGCGACGTGCACGGCTGCCGGGCCGAGCTGGACACCCTGCTGACCACGCTCGGCTATGCCGTGACCCGCGACAACGCCGTGCATCCGCAGGGGCGCACGGCGGTCTTCGTCGGCGACCTGGTCGACCGCGGCCCCGACTCCCCGGGGGTGCTGCGCCTGGTCATGGGCATGGTCAAGGCCGGTACGGCGATCTGCGTGCCGGGCAACCACGAGCAGAAGCTCGCGCGCAAGCTCAACGGACGCAACGTGCAGCTCACCCACGGCCTGCCGGAGACACTCGCCCAGCTCGAAGCGGAGACTCCCGAGTTCGTGGCCGAGGTGCGCACCTTCATCGACGGCCTGGTCAGCCACTATGTGCTCGACGGCGGCAAGCTCGTGGTCGCGCACGCCGGCCTGAAGGAGGCTTACCACGGCCGCGCGTCCGGCCGCGTGCGCTCGTTCGCGCTCTACGGCGAGACGACCGGCGAGACCGACGAGTACGGCCTGCCGGTCCGCTACCCCTGGGCGCGCGACTACCGCGGCTCGGCGGCGGTCGTGTACGGCCACACCCCGACGCCGGACCCGGAGTGGATCAACAACACCATCTGCCTCGACACCGGTTGCGTCTTCGGCGGCAAGCTCACCGCCCTGCGCTGGCCGTCCCGCGAGCTCGTATCCGTCCCGGCAGCGCGGGAGTACTACGCCCCGGCCCGGCCGCTGGTCGCCGAGACCACCCGGCCGGAGGAGGGACTGGACCTCGCGGACGTCACCGGCCGGCGCCACCTCGGCTACGGGTACGGCCGGACCACGGTCGCCGCCGAGAACGCCGCCGCGGCGCTCGAGGTGATGAGCCGCTTCGCGCTGGCGCCGGAGACGCTGGTGTGGCTACCGCCGACGATGGCGCCCTGCTCCACCGCAACGGTCGATGGCTACCTCGAGCACCCGTCGACGGCGTTCGCGGACCTGCGGGCCGCCGGCGTCGGCACGGTCGTGTGCGAGGAGAAGCACATGGGTTCGCGGGCGGTCGTACGGATCTCGAAGGACGGCGCGGGCGACGCGATCTGGACCCGCACCGGACGGCCGTTCTTCGACGCCGGCCGCACCGGGGCGCTGCTGGCCCGGACGCGTGCCGCGGCGATCGGGGCGGGGCTGCTCGAGGACGGCTGGCTGCTGCTCGACACCGAGCTGCTGCCGTGGTCGGCGAAGGCTGGTGGCCTGATCCGCGAGCGCTACGCGGGCGTCGGGGCGGCGGGCCGGGCCGCGCTGCCGGCGGCCCTGTCGGTGCTCGACCGCGTCGCGGCCCGGGGGCTCGACGTGGGCGGTCTGCGCGAACGGATCGCGCTGCGGTCGGCGGAGATCGCCGGCTACTCGGCCGCCTACCGGGCGTATGTACGGCCCGTCGACACCGCCGTCACCCTCGCGCCTTTCGCGGTCCTCGCCGGTCCCGGTGTCAGCCACAAGGACAAGGACCACGGCTGGCATCTGGGCATCGCGGACAAGCTCGTCGCGGCCGATCCGGAGCTGTTCACGCCGACCCGGCGGATGGTGGTGGACCTCGGCGATCCGGAGGCGGAACGGGCGGCGACCGACTGGTGGCTCGGGCTGACCGCGGCGGGTGGTGAGGGCATGGTCGTCAAGCCGTACGCCGGGCTCGGCGCGACCGACGCCAAGGGACGGCTGGTGCAGCCGGGGGTGAAATGCCGTGGAAGGGAGTATTTGCGGATCATCTACGGCCCCGAGTACACCCGTCCCGAACAGCTCTCCCGGCTCCGGCAGCGCCAGCTCGGCCGCAAGCGGAGTCTGGCTCTGCGTGAGCATGGGCTGGGTCTGGCCGCGCTGGACCGGCTGGCCGAGGGTGCGCCGCTGTGGCGCGTCCACGAGCTGGTCTTCGCCATCCTGGCTGCGGAATCGGAGCCGGTCGATCCCCGACTGTAATCCACAGCATTCGTACAGGTTTCGGCATGCCGGCGGCCGGTACCCTTCCTTCTCGTGACCTACCGTGCGCTCACCGAGCAGCTTGCTCTGAACCCGATGGACCCGAAGGACCTGCTGCAGACCTTCGGGCTGATCGGCGTTTGGGTGATCCTCTTCGCGGAAACCGGCCTTCTCGTCGGTTTCTTCTTTCCGGGGGATTCGCTGCTGTTCCTGGCGGGCGTGGCCGCGTCGCCGGTGGCCGACTCGATCTTCGGCGACGGCACCCGGATGTCCCTGATGGGTCTGCTGATCGGCGCGCCCCTGTGCGCGATCGTCGGCGCCCAGCTCGGCCACGTCCTCGGCGCCAAGTACGGCCGCCGCATGTTCGACCGCCCGGACAGCAAGCTGTTCAAGCGGGAGTACGTGGAGAAGGCGGAGTACTACTTCGAGAAGTTCGGCCCGGCGAAGGCGGTGGTACTGGCCCGGTTCATCCCGATCGTCCGTACGTTCCTGAACCCGGTCGCCGGCACGCTCGGCATGCCGGCCCGGCAGTTCTTCCTCTGGAACGTGGTCGGCGCGATCCTGTGGTGTGACGGCATCATCCTGATCGGCTACCTGCTGGCCGACCGGATCTACAAGGCCATCGGCGGCAAGATCGACCGCTACATCCTGCCGGTTGTGGCGCTGATCATCCTGATCTCCGTCCTGCCGATCATCATCGAGGTGATCCGCGAGCGGAAGGCGAAGAAGCGCGCCGCGGTCAAGGGCCTTGCCGAGACGGCGGGTCCGGCGACCGCGATCGGCGTGGTCGCGGCGGCCAGCGTGGTCGGCATCGCGGACGAAGTGGCCCACGAAGTGGCTCACCTCGCGGACGAAGTGGCCCACCATGTCCCGGGCCACCACCATGAGGCCGGGCCCGGCCAGGGCGACGGCCACGGACAAGACCGCGGGTACGCCGGCGAGGACGACCACGGGCACCACCGGCCGCGTCACTCGGCCTGACGCCGCGCGTCTCGCCTTGAGGCCGCGCGTCTCGTCCTGAGGCCGCGCCACTTGGCCTGAGAAGGCGGACCAGGCCGGCCCGTCCGGGCCGGCATTCGTCGCTCAGACGGTGACCGGCTCGGTGCCGGCCAGCCGATCCAGAAACTCCTCCGGCACTTCGCGGAGGCTGTCCAGACGACCGAGGGTGAGCGCCCGATAGGTGAGCCGGGCGGCCTCCTCGAGGTTGCGCGCCCGTTTGTGGGCGAGCTCCACGCTGTCCGCCATGACGACACAGCCGTGCTGGCTCAGGACCAGGCAGTTCGTCCCGTCGGCGGCCATCGCCGCGGTCAGTGCCGCCACCTCGACGCTTCCGGGCAGCCGGAACGGCACCGTCGACACTCGCGTCAGGTAGTAGGCGTGATCCGTGGTCACGATCCTGATGTGCTCACCCAGGGCATCCAGCAGCAACGCCGTCTGCGGATGCAGATGAACGATCGCGTTGACGTCCGGACGCGCCCGATAGAGCGCCAGATGCAGCGCCAGCTCGCTCGTTGGCGTCAGCCGCGGCACCGGCACGCCGCCGGTGCCCAGGTTTGCGGGTGAACCGTCGGCGATGCGCACCGGCGCGAACGACGACCGGCTCAGCCGATCCAGCCAGGCGCCGCTCGCGGTCACCCAGCAGGCGTCCTCGTCGGGGATGCGGGCGGACAGGTTTCCGCCCGATCCGCAGACCATTCCGGCCTGGACCACGTCGTAGCCCACATGCGCGAGCTGATCGCGCAGATCACCGGGCACGTAGTTCAACCGTTGACTCCTCGGGTCCTCGGGGGTGGATCCTGATGGAGGTGTCCCGCCTGGCGTCACGCTCGATGATCGGTGACGCCAGGCACCTGTCCGCCGTTGCCCGGCGGCCTTGCCACTTCTGTCGTTGTATCAGGGCTGCCCTGCCGACCGGTGTGCCTTTCCACCGGCCTGGACCGGCTTGGCACTCTTCCTGCCGGTTGCCGGCTCTTTTCTGCCGGTCGGCCCGCTCCCAGGTGGGCTGGGAGCCGATGGGCAGCACCTGGAGAGCGCGCCGCCCGCCCTCCCTGAGCGGGCCTGCCCGTGGCCCGTCAGGTCGGAGCGGGCATCTCCCGCGATGGCCCGGCGCCGGCGCGATCGCTTCCTGGTCCGCCCTGAAGAAACGAACCCTTCGCGATCCGGCCGACACCGGTCAAGTCCCTGGAAGACCGCCGTACGGGCCTGGTGGGCAGGTGTCCCGTCAGCGGATCTCTCGCGAGGCCCGTCCGGTCAGGACGGGCTTTCCCCGCAATCGGCCCGGCGTCAGCGGGCCTTCTTCGTGGCCCGCTTGCGCGGCGGGGTGAGCAGGTCCGCGATCGTGGCGATCGCGGACGGGACCAGACGGTAGTAGGCCCACACTCCGCGCTTCTCGCGCTCGAGCAGGCCCGCCTCGGTCAGGATCCGCAGGTGGTGGCTCACGGTCGGCTGCGACAACCCCAGCGGTGCGGTGAGGTCGCAGACGCACGCTTCGCCATCCGAAGCGGACTGAATGAGGCTGAGCAGCCGAAGCCGGGCGGGATCCGCGAGTGCCTTGAGCACCCCGGCCAACCGCTCCGCATCGGCACGTTCAATAGGCTCGCCGGCCAGCGGCGAGATCTGAGGCATTGTCATTTCCGCCAACGCAGTTCCCACGATCTCCATCCTTCCACCAACTGCATCGATTCTCCTGCATGTGCGCAGGAACGAACCGGCTGACTTTCAGGCCGTAAGGCCGAAGTCGATCGAACGGTAGGGCGATCGGTACGTCTGTCCGGCACCCCCGCACGGCAGCGTCCGCACCCCGATCCACCATTCCCGCGACACCGACTTCGGTCTCTGCCTCCTGCAACGCCTCAGTCGCCGTCTGGTCGCTGTCCAACACCGTCGAGCTCCTCGATCCCCACCCCGGGAGTGAGGGACCCCACATTTCGATTTCGCGATCAGTACGCCGACCGACCAGCGGCCGCCCGCTCACTGAACCCACCGTGTATGGCACGGTTACACGGTGAGGTTGTGCGCCACAGTCGCCTTCACGACCCGATGAAAGCACGGCACAACGCTGCGCGACGGGCAATTCAGTGATGAATTTACGCAGGTCGTGGTGGGCTTCCATGACATCGAGGGTACTGGCTCGACGAAAACCGGAACGATCTGCCCTGCCGGGGCGGAAAGGAACGATTGACGCACGTAGTTAACTAGCCGGTAACAGGAAATATTGTTAACTGAACCCTCTCCAGCCACCTCGTGACTATCGGCATAGATGCAGCTCAAAGCGCTTTTGGCAGCCTCGGCTCCCGAGGACCGAGACAACGACGGTCATCAACCGAGTACGGACTGACACCGATGTCATCCATCCACATCTGTCCGTCCTCGGCGAAAGCCCGGCCGGACAGCGTCAGCAAAGAGACCCTTGTCGCACAACGCTACCCGTTCGGGTGACGTACAACCGTCTATATCGCGTCCCTCTTCAGCTCGACCGGGGGTCCGGAGAGGACTCTCCCGGGTTATTGACGGTAGAGCCGGGCGCAGCGGCACCCGTGGATTGATCCGGCGACGGTGAATCCCGCCACTGCCCTGAACCCTCCGCACCCTCGGAAGGCGCCACGCCGCCCGGCGGAAGGTCGTGGGGTGCCGACGGAACGGTCGACGGAGGATGGGCTGCGGTAGATGAAGGCATCGGTGCGGTAGGCGTCGTGGGGGGCGGCGCTGCCCACGGGCTCGGCCCGTCCGGTTCCCCCGCCACAGGCGCCGGCGTCGCTGGGGCCGGGCCTCCCGCATACGGCGCCGGGCCCGCGGGATGCGACGCCGGGCCCGCGGAAAACGGCGCCGGGCCCGCGGAAAACGGCGCCGGGCCCGTCGGATGCGAGGCCGGCCCTCCCACATACGGCGGTGGACCTCCCGGATACGGCGCACCATACGTCGGCGGCGGCGGATATCCACCCTGCACGGTTCCGTAGCCGACCGGCACTCCGGCGGGCGCGGCGAACGGATCCGCCGGCGCCGGTTTCGGCGCCCGCCCGAAGAACTCCCGGGGCGCGGCCAGCAGCAACACGCCCACCAGCACATAGCCGATCATCTGCGCGATACCCAGCCCGACGTTGAGCGCGATCCAGGAATCCGGGTACGCCTCGACCAGCGCCTGCCCGAGGGATCCCGGCGACGAGTCGCCATCGCGCTGGAGCGCCACCGTCACCGTCGAGGCACAGCCTGCGACCAGCCCGAGAGCGCACACCACCAGGGTCGCGATGCGGAAGCCGTTGCTGCCGCGGCGCAGTCCCATCGCGAGCACGATGTACAGCGCGAACAGGATGACCGCCAGGACCGCGCTCATGGCCGCACCGATCCACAGCACGGTGACGAAGCCGTCGACGTCCTCGCTGTTGCCGGCGGTGTCGCGGAACCGGTCGACCGTGCCGGGAGCGGTCGCAAGTGTCGCCACCGCGTACGCGAGGCCCACCACCGCCATGACGATCAGCAGGGCCGATGCGATGCCGACCGATGCCGGCCGGCGCGGCGTCGCGGCGGGCGTGGGTAGCGGGGCGGCCCCGACCGGGGGCTGCGCTGCGTACGTCATGGAGGTCTCCCGGGTGATCCGTTGCGGACGAACCTACCCGGACGCGACACGCGCCGCCGGGCTTACCCGGCGGCGCGTGAGTGAACGGATGTCAGGCCGGATCGGTGGGCCGACGACCCGGCTGATCCGGCGACGAGTCCGACCCGGACGGCGACTCCGACCCGGACGGCGGCTGAGACGGCGACTCCGACCCGGACGGCGACTCCGACCCGGACGGCGGCTGAGACGGCGACTGCGATGAGCCCGCGGACGGGTCGGTCCCGGCCGGAGTCTCCGAGGCCGGCTGCGAGGACCGGGTGGAGGGCGTGGGTTGCTGTGGGACGTCAGGGGCGGCTGAGGGCACGCCCCAGGGATCCGTTGCCGGGACAGTGCCGGTGTGCGGCGGAGTCTCCCCCGCGGCAGGCGGCGGAGTCGACGGCTCGGGGCTGCTCGGATAAGCCGGGAATGCGCCCGGCCCCGGGTAACCAGGCTGCTGCGGATATCCGGCCTGTGGATACCCGGTCTGCGGATACCCCGGCTGGGGGTAACCCGGCTGCGGATAACCCGGCTGTGGGTAGCCCGGCTGCTGCGGGTATCCCGGCTGCCCGGGGTACGGGTAGGGGAACGGCATCGACGGATCCCAGGTCGACTGCGGCTTGCGGAAGTACGTGTTCGCGGCCGGCAGCATCAGCAGGATCAGGGCTGCGAGCATCGCCAGCACCAGCAGCACGGTCAGCGTCACCGTGATCGGCGTGAACCAGCCCGGCAGCTCCTCGGCGAGCCGCTCGTCCACCTCCTGCTGGCTCGGCCCGCCGGTGGAACCGGTGTCGAAGTTCATGCCGCTGCCGGCAGCGTTGCTGAGCAGGCCGAAGCCGTTGCAGCAGAGGAAGATGCCGCCGATCACCCAGGTGGTGACCCGGGAACCCTGGCGTCCCCGGTTGTTGAAGATCCCGAGGATTGCCAGGCCGGCGCCGATCAGGATGTTGATGGCCACCGCGACGACGATCGAGACGACGACGAGGGATTCGAAACCGTCCTGGCTGCTGTTCGCATACAGGTCTCGGTAGACGTCCGAAATCGTCGAGACCGTGAACAGTGAGAGCACCGCGCTGAGGATGGACGCGGCGGCGCTGAAGTACAGCAGGTACGACGAGACGGTGACGACCGTGGGACGTGAACTCGGTGCCGGTGCTGCCGGATACATCGGCGCTCCCTCCTAGATCCACTCACGGTATCGGGTTGACGCCAGATCCGCGGACCCGAGGACGGGACGCCGGATGTGTGGCAACATCGCCCAACGTAGGACGAAATCGGATGAAATAGGTCGCTCGTTTGAGGGGCGACAGGAGTCGATCCCGCCCCATACACTTCCATCTCGTGGCGCGCCGCAGGCACCAAAGTCCCTCGGCGTCGTCCTGTGCCCGACCGAGTCGCCGCCCCCGCTCACCCATAGCCGGGGCCGAGACAGACCGGATCAGAGCACCCTAGATCGCGCGTGCCGTGTGTCCATGCCGCGGCCGCCCCAAGACCCTTAAGGACCGGTGAGTCCCATGCCCCACGCAGACACCTTGACCGTCGTCCACCATGACGACACGAGGACCCGCTACACAGACGTCCGGTATCAGCTCCACCGCGACGGGATCAGGATCTGGTCCGAGGAAGGCGAACATGCCTTCACGGACATTCTCATGACCCACGCTTACCGGCAGCGGGAGGCGAAAGCCAGCTAGAGAAGACGGCGAAAGGCCCCGAGCAAGCTCGGGGCCTTTCTTCGTGCTCAGGCTCGCGCGACGCGCAACCCGTCCTTCTGATCGCTGAGGTCGACCAGGACCGTGTCTCCGTCGACGATCTCCCCGGCGAGCAGTGCCTTCGCCAGCGAGTCGCCGATCGCCGACTGCACCAGGCGGCGCAGCGGCCGGGCACCGTAGATGGGGTCGTACCCGTGCTCACCCAGCCACTGCACGGCCGCCTCGGTGACGTCCAGGCTGAGCCGCCGGTCGGCGAGCCGGTTGCGCAGCCGGCCGAGCTGGATGTCGACGATGGCCGCGAGGTCCTGCGCGGTCAGCGCGTGGAACACCACGATGTCGTCCAGCCGGTTGAGGAACTCCGGCTTGAAGTGCCCGCGCACGGTCGCCATGACCTCCTCGCGCCGCTCCTCCTCGCCGAGGGTGAAGTCGGAGATGACCGACGAGCCCAGGTTGGAGGTGAGCACCAGGATCGCGTTGCGGAAGTCGACCGTACGGCCCTGCCCGTCGGTGAGCCGCCCGTCGTCGAGGACCTGCAGCAACACGTCGAAGACGTCCGGGTGGGCCTTCTCCACCTCGTCCAGCAGCACGACGCTGTACGGCCGCCGCCGCACCGCCTCGGTGAGCTGGCCACCCTCCTCGTAGCCGACATACCCGGGCGGGGCACCGACGAGGCGGGCGACGGAGTGCTTCTCGCCGTACTCGCTCATGTCGATGCGGACCATGGCCCGCTCGTCATCGAAGAGGAAGCCCGCCAGGGCCTTGGCCAGCTCGGTCTTGCCGACGCCGGTGGGGCCGAGGAACAGGAAGCTGCCGGTGGGACGGTCGGGGTCGGCGACGCCCGCGCGGGCTCGGCGTACGGCGCCGGAGACTGCCGCGACGGCCTCGGCCTGGCCGACCACCTTGGCCTGCAGCGACTCCTCCATGCGCAGCAGCTTGGCGGTCTCGCCCTCCATCATCCGGCCGGCCGGGATGCCGGTCCACGAGGCGATGACCTCGGCGATGTCGTCGGCGCCGACCTCCTCCTTGACCATCGGCGGCTCGGTCTTCTCGTCCTCCGCCGCCGACGCGCTCTCGATCTCCCGCTCCAGCGCGGGGATCTCCTGGTACTGCAGGCGGGACGCCCGCTCCCAGTCGGCGTCGCGCTGCGCCCGCTCCAGCTCTGCGCGGGTCTCGTCGAGCTGCTTCTTGAGCTCGCCGACCCGGTTGAGGCCCCCGCGCTCGCGCTCCCAGCGGGCGTTGAGGGCGGTCAGCTCCTCCTCGCGGTCGGCGAGGTCGCGCTCGAGCCGCTCGAGGCGGGCGAGCGAGGCCGGGTCGGTCTCCTTCTCCAGCGCCAGCTTCTCGACCCGCATCCGGTCGACCTGCCGCTGGAGCTGGTCCAGCTCGACCGGGCGGGAGTCGATCTCCATGCGCAGCCGGGAGGCGGCCTCGTCGATCAGGTCGATGGCCTTGTCCGGCAGGAACCGGTCGCTGATGTAACGGTCGGAGAGCGCCGCGGCCGCGACCAGAGCCGCGTCGGTGATCTGCACCCGGTGGTGGGCCTCGTAGCGGCCCTTGAGGCCGCGCAGAATGCCGAT
Source organism: Couchioplanes caeruleus (assembly GCF_003751945.1). Taxonomy (NCBI): domain Bacteria; kingdom Bacillati; phylum Actinomycetota; class Actinomycetes; order Micromonosporales; family Micromonosporaceae; genus Couchioplanes; species Couchioplanes caeruleus. The sequence goes on from NZ_RJKL01000001.1 coordinate 4,265,647, forward strand.
GGTGTCCTCGACGGTGGGTTCGCCGACGACGACCGGCTGGAAGCGGCGTTCCAGGGCCGGGTCCTTCTCGATGTGCTCGCGGTATTCGTCCAACGTGGTCGCGCCGACCATGCGCAGCTCACCACGGGCCAGCATGGGCTTGAGCATGTTGCCGGCATCCATCGAGCCCTCGCCCTTGCCGGCGCCGACGACCGTGTGCAGCTCGTCGAGGAACGTGACGACCTGGCCGTTGGAGTTGCGGATCTCCTCCAGGACGCTCTTGAGGCGCTCCTCGAACTGGCCGCGGTATTGCGCGCCCGCGACCATCGCGCCGAGGTCGAGCGAGACCAGCTTCTTGTCGCGCAGCGTCTCGGGGACGTCGCCGGCGACGATGCGCTGCGCCAGGCCCTCCACGATCGCCGTCTTCCCGACGCCGGGCTCACCGATCAGAACCGGGTTGTTCTTCGTACGCCGGGACAGCACCTGCACCACCCGGCGGATCTCCGCGTCCCGTCCGATGACCGGGTCGATCTTGCCTTCGCGGGCCAGCGCGGTCAGGTCGACGCTGTACTTCTCCAGCGCCTTGTAGGTCTGCTCGGGGTCCTGGTTGGTGATCCGGCGCTCGCCGCCGCGCACCGACGGGAACGCGGCGACCAGGGCCTCCTCGGTGGCGCCCACGTCGCGCAGGGCCGTGCCGACGGCGCCGCCGACCCGGGCCAGGCCGGCGAGGAGGTGCTCGGTGGAGACGTACTCGTCGCCGAGCGGCTTGGCGATCAGCTCGGCCTCGCCGATGGCGTTGACGAACTCTCGCGAGAGGCTGGGCTCGGCGGTGCTCGCCCCCCGCGCGGAGGGCTGCTGCTCGACCGCCCGGGCGGCGGCGCGCCGCACGTCGGCGGGGTTGGCACCGGCCGCGCGCAGCAGTGCCGGGGCGGTGGAGCCGCCGGTGTCGAGCAGCGAGAGAAGCAGGTGCCACGGCTCGACCGTGGCGTGCCCCCGCTGGTTGGCGTCGGCGACCGCACCCGTGATGACGTCGCGGCTCTTGGTGGTTAGACGTTCGGCGTTCATTTGCTCCCCTGATCGGATCTTCCAAGAGATGCAGCATCCGAGTGGTACAGCGATCTGAGACTTGAGCGTATTCCACTCAACTCTAGGCCGGCGAGTCCATGCCCCGTCACCGGTCTCGCGAGCCCGCAACCATTACCGTTGACCGTGTGCGTGTACGGGTAGAGCAGACTCCCCTTCCTGGCATCGGCGTCCGTCACGATCTGGTGACCTCGTCCGGGCGTACGGTCGGCGTGGTCTCACACCGCAACGGCCGCCGCGACCTGGTCCTCTACGACGTGGACGACCCCGACTCGTGCCTCGCCTCGATACCGCTGACCGACGACGAGGCGGAGGCGCTGGCCGACGTGCTCGGCGCGTCGCTCATGCTGGGCCAGCTCTCCGGCCTGCGGGAGCAGGCCGCGGGCCTGCTCACCGAACAGATCGCCCTGCCCGCCGGCTCACCCTTCGTCGGCCGCCGGCTGGGCGACACCCGGGCCCGCACCCGCACCGGTGCATCGATCGTGGCGGTGCTGCGCGACCGTGAGGTGATCCCCTCGCCCGGCCCGTCAATCGTCTTCGAGGCGAACGACGTGGTCGTCGCCGTCGGCACCCGCGACGGCCTGGGTGGCCTCACCGCCATCCTCGCCGGCGACACCGGCGACTGAGGCGCCGGTGCACAGCACGACGATCCTTCTGATCGAGGTCGGCGCGCTCCTCTTCGCGCTCGGCATGCTCGGGCGGCTCGGCCGTCGCATCGGGCTGTCGCCCATCCCGCTCTACCTGCTCGCCGGGCTCGCGTTCGGCCACGGCGGCCTGGTCCCGCTCTCGGCCAGCGAGCAGTTCATCGAGGTCGGCGCCGAGATCGGCGTCATCCTGCTGCTGGTGATGCTGGGCCTGGAGTATTCGGCGAGCGAGCTCGTCGGCAACCTGCGCGCGGCGGCCCCTGCCGGGCTCATCGACGCTCTGCTGAACGCCCTGCCCGGCGCCGGCTTCGCTCTGCTGCTCGGCTGGGGCTGGGAGGCGGCGGTGGTGCTGGCGGGCATCACCTGGGTGTCGTCGTCCGGCGTGATCGCCAAGGTACTCGCGGATCTCGGCCGGCTGGGTAACCGCGAGACCCCGGTGATCCTGTCGGTGCTGGTCATCGAGGATCTCGCGATGGCGTTCTACCTGCCCCTCGTCACCGCCGTCCTGGCCGGGGCCGGGCTGTTGGGCGGGGCGAAGGCCCTGGCCGTCGCGGTGCTCACGGTGGTCGCGGTCCTCGTGGTGGCGATCCGCTACGGCAACGCCATCTCGAACTTCGTGTCGGTGAAGGACCCCGAGGCCCTACTGCTCAGCGTGCTGGGGCTGACCCTGTTCGTCGCCGGGGTGGCCGCGGAGCTGCACGTCTCCGCCGCCGTGGGCGCGTTCCTGGTCGGCATCGCGCTCTCGGGCCAGGTCGCGCACAGCGCGGTGCAGATGCTGTCACCGCTGCGTGACCTCTTCGCCGCGGTGTTCTTCGTGTTCTTCGGCCTCTCCACCGACCCCGCCGCCATGCCGCCGGTGCTGCTGCCCGCACTGGGCCTCGCCGCGCTGACGATGCTGACCAAGGTCCTGACCGGCGTCTTCGGGGGCCGGCGCCGTGGCATCGCCCTGCCGGGCCAGGTACGCGCCGGCCTCGCCCTCATGCCCCGGGGCGAGTTCTCCATCGTCATCGCCGGCCTGGCGGTGGCCTCGGGCGTGGAGCCCGAGCTGGCCCCGCTCGCGACGGCGTACGTCCTCATCACGGTGGTAAGCGGGCCGCTCCTGGCCCGTTTGCCTGATTACTCCTGGTTCAAGACCGCCATCCGGCGGCGGATGCCGGTGCGCCCACCGGCCGGCCCGGTGCCCGCAGCGGACTGACCAGGGAACCTCTGGGCTGCGCAATGCTACTGACCGGTATCCGAAAGTGATAACTCATCACTTCCGCCGGGGCGATCTCACGCGCTAACGTGTCGCCGCGACAACAACGAGTTATCAGGGTGACCAGCGACACGCCTGATCCGAGGAAGCTCACGGCGCAGGCGCGGGCCCTGAGTCTTCAGGAGGACAGGCGGATGATCCAGAGTGATGGGGCGGCGTCGTGACTGTGCGTGAGTCGACGTTCTTCGGATTCGCCAACCCGGTCGACCCACGGCCGGAGGAGCTGCAAGCGTGGGCCTACCACCCGGAGGCCGTCCCGCTCGACGCCATGCCGTCGGACTGGGACCTGCTGATCGCGGGTGACGTGCTCGCGCCGACCCTGTTCGAGCTGGCGATGGACAGGCAGTGCCCGGCCCGGCGCTTCGCCCAGCACTGCATGTACATCTACGCGGCGGACGGGGTGCGTCCCAACGCGTCCTCGCAGCGCAAGCGCCGCCTGAAGAAGTACGTGGAGCGGGCGGAGGAGGTCGGCGACGAGCCGATGTCCATCTGGGCGCACAACTGCCGGGTGCTGATGACCCGCCCCGAGCTCTTCGACTACCAGGACTGGATCGAGGGCGGCCTGGTGCGCCATCCCCGCCGCCTGGCCCTCTTCGGCCGCCGCTGAACCGCGGCGGCCGGACGGTCATCCCTGCCCTGAGCGGCGCGGGCGCCACACGACCAGCGCGGTCGAGGGGCGCTCCTGCCGGACCAGGTCGCGGCTCGGGTACGACGCCACGGCCTCGAGCTGGGCGATCCGCTGGTATGCGGCGTCGAGCTGGGACTCCAGTTCGGCGATCCGCTCCTGAAGCTCGCCGGCGAGCTGCTCGAGGCCGATGATCCGCTTGATGCCCGCCAGGTTGACGCCGTCCTCCTGGCTCAACTTCTGCACCTCGCGCAGGAGGGCGACGTCGCGCTCGCTGTAGCGCCGGCCACCGCCACCGGCCCGGCCGGGCTGCACCAGGCCGAGCCGGTCGTATTGGCGCAGGGTCTGCGGGTGCATCCCGGCCAGCCGCGCGGCGACGGAGATGATCAGGACCTTCGCGTCGGAGGCCTGCTCCATCGAGATGCTGATCTCTTCATACATGTGCCACCTCCCGGAGGCTCCTGACTCGCCGGTTATCCCCGGCGCAGCCGGGCGTCGATACGTCCGCGTTCCGCGTTCGGCGTGAGTTTGGCGAACCGTTCCAGCGCGTCCCGGGCCTCGTCCGAGACGCCGGTGGGCACCTGTACCTCGACCGTGACCAGCAGATCGCCGACCTGACCGTCGCGGCGCTGCACGCCCTTGCCCCGGGCCCGCAGCTTCCGTCCGCTCGGCGTGCCCGGCGGCACCCGCAGCGTCACCGAGCCGTCGAGGGTGGGCACTCGCAGGTCGGTGCCGAGCACCGCCTCGGCGAACGTGATCGGCACGGTCATCGTGATGTCGTCGCCGACGCGCCCGAACAGGTCGTCGGGGCGCACCCGGACCTGCACGTACAGGTCGCCGGCCGGACCACCGCGCTCGCCGGGCTCGCCCCGGCCGCTGAGCCGGATCCGCTGCCCGTCGGCGACCCCGGCCGGGAAGCGGACGTTGATCGTGCGGTTCTTGGTGACCCCGCCGGTGCCGCGGCATTCCGGGCACTTCTGCTCGACGATGGAACCCGCGCCCTGACACTCGCGGCACGGCTCGGAGAAGCTGAACGAACCCTGGTTGCGCGAGATCAGCCCCGAGCCCTGGCACTGCGGACAGGTCCGCGGCACGGTGCCGGGCTTGGCGCCGTTGCCGTGGCAGATGTCGCAGACACCGGGCGAGCGCAGGGTGAGGGGCAGCGTCGTGCCCTGCACCGCGTGCGCGAAGTCCAGCGTCACCTCGGCCTCGACGTCCCGGCCGCGCTGCGGGCCACGGCGGGGACCGCCACCCGCGCCGCCGCCGGAGAAGATCGAGCTGAAGATGTCCGAGAAGCCGGCGCCGCCGAACCGCCGGTCACCGGCACCGCCGCCGCCCGCGCCCGCCCCACTGAACCCGCCGAACAGGTCGGAGGGGTCGAACTGGGAACTGCCGCCGGCCCGCGCGCCCCGGCGGAACGCGCCGGAGCCGAACAACGAGCGCATCTCGTCGTACTCTTTGCGCTTCTTGTCGTCGGACAGCACGTCGTACGCCTCGGAGGCGGCCTTGAACCGCTCCTCGGCGTCGGTGTTGCCGGGGTTGTGGTCGGGATGGTTCTCCCGGGCCAGCTTCCGGTACGCCTTCTTGATCTCATCGGCGGAGGCGGATTTGCCCACCCCGAGAACGGCGTAGAAGTCCTTCTCCAGCCAGTCCTTCGAACTCATCCGGCCCACCTCCTCCTACGGATGCGACGGGTCCCGCCCACCTGACGGTGGACGGGACGGGACATCGTCACGCGGGGTCGGCGACCGCGACCATCGCGGGCCGCAGCAGCCGCTCGCCCAGGATGTAGCCGCGACGCATGACCTCGACGCAGGTCGGCTCGGTGACGTCGGCCGACGTCAGGTGCGCGACCGCCTCGTGGCGGGTGGGGTCGAACGGGTCGCCCTTCTCACCGAAGGCGACGAGGCCGAGCTTGCCGACCACGGCGCCCAGCGACTCGGCCACCGTGGCGAACGGCCCGACCAGGTCGCCGTGCTCACGGGCCCGGTCGAGGTCGTCGAGCACCGGCAAGAGGGCGGTGAGCACCGCACCGGTGGTCTGCTCCGCCGCCGCGCTGCGATCCCGGTCGACACGCTTGCGATAGTTCGCGTACTCGGCGGTCACCCGCTGGAGGTCGCGGGTGCGCTCCTCCAGCTCGGTACGCAGAGCTGCCAGCTCCGCACCGAGACCCGGCGTGGCGGTCACCTGGTCCTCGGGTTCCTCGGCGGCACGGTGCGCACCGCCCCTGGTCTCCGCGGACTCCTCGGCCTCCTTGGTCACCGTGGTGTCCTTACCCTTCACATCGATCTTGCGGCGATCGCGGATGACGACGCGCTCGGTCGCCTGACCGTCGTTCTCGTCGTCCGCCCGGCTCACTTCTTGTCGTCCTCGACGATCTCGGCGTCCACGACGTCGTCGGCACCGCCCTGCGGACCGGCGCTCGCACCGGCCGCGCCACCGGCGGCACCGGCGGACGCGCCCTGGGCACCGTCGGGGCCGGGGGCACCCTCCGCACCCTCCTGCTGCTGCTGCGCGTAGAGCAGGGAGCCGGCCTGCTGAGAAACCGAGGCCAGCTTCTCGTGGGCGGTCTTGATCTTCTCGATGTCGCTGCCGCCCAGCGCGCCGCGCAGGTCGCCCAGCGCCTCGCTGATCTGGTTCTTGGCGTCCTCGGGCAGCTTGTCGCCGCTTTCGGCCAGGAACTTCTCGGTCTGCCACTGAAGCTGCTCGGCGAGGTTGCGCGTCTCCGCGTCCTCCTTGCGCTTCTTGTCCTCGTCGGCGTGGTCCTGGGCGTCGCGCATCATGCGCTCGATGTCGTCCTTCGGCAGCGCGGAGCCGCCGGTGATCGTCATCTTCTGCTCCTTGCCGGTGCCCAGGTCCTTCGCGTGGACGTTCACGATGCCGTTGGCGTCGATGTCGAAGGTGACCTCGATCTGCGGCACGTTGCGCGGCGCCGGCGGCAGGCCGGTCAGCTCGAAGGTGCCGAGCTTCTTGTTGTACGCCGCGATCTCCCGCTCGCCCTGGAACACCTGGATCAGCACGGACGGCTGGTTGTCGTCGGCCGTGGTGAAGACCTCGGAGCGCTTGGTCGGGATCGTGGTGTTGCGCTCGATCAGCTTGGTGAAGATGCCGCCCTTGGTCTCGATGCCCAGGCTCAGCGGGGTCACGTCGAGCAGCAGGACGTCCTTGACCTCGCCCTTGAGCACGCCGGCCTGCAGGGCGGCGCCGACGGCGACGACCTCGTCCGGGTTGACGCCCTTGTTGGCCTCGCGGCCGGTCAGCGACTTGACCAGGTCGGACACGGCCGGCATACGGGTCGAGCCGCCGACCAGGATGACATGGTCGACGTCGGACACCTTGACGCCGGCGTCCTTGATCGCCTGCTCGAACGGCGCCTTGCACCGGTCCAGCAGGTCCTGCGTCATGCGCTGGAACTCGGCCCGGGACAGGTTCATGTCCAGGTGCAGCGGGCCCGACGCGCCGGCCGTGATGTACGGCAGGTTGATGCTGGTCGTGGTCGCCGCGGACAGCTCGATCTTGGCCTTCTCGGCGGCCTCGCGGAGCCGCTGCAGCGCCATCTTGTCCTGCGACAGGTCGATGCCGTTCTCACCGCGGAAGGTCTTGACCAGGTGGTCGATGATCCGCTGGTCCCAGTCGTCGCCGCCGAGGTGGTTGTCGCCGGAGGTCGACTTGACCTCGATGACGCCCTCGCCGAGCTCCAGGAGGGAGACGTCGAAGGTGCCGCCGCCGAGGTCGAAGACCAGGACGGTCTGCTCCTTGGAGCCCTTGTCCAGGCCGTAGGCGAGCGCGGCCGCGGTGGGCTCGTTGACGATGCGCAGGACGTTGAAGCCCGCGATCTCGCCGGCCTCCTTGGTGGCCTGGCGCTGGGCGTCGTTGAAGTAGGCCGGGACGGTGATGACCGCGTCGGTGACCGTCTCGCCGAGGTAGGCCTCGGAGTCACGCTTGAGCTTCATGAGCACCCGCGCGGAGATCTCCTGCGGGGTGTACTTCTTGCCGTCGATGTCGATCGACCAGTTGGTGCCGACCTCGCGCTTGACCGAACGGATGGTCCGGTCGGGGTTGGTCACCGCCTGACGCTTGGCGACCTCGCCCACGAGCACCTCGCCGTTGCGCGCGAAGGCGACGATGGACGGGGTCGTCCGGGCACCCTCCGCGTTGGCGACGACGGTGGGCTCGCCTCCTTCCAGAACGCTGACGCAGGAGTTCGTGGTGCCGAGGTCGATGCCGACCGCTCGTGCCATGTTCGCTTCCTCGCTTCTCACCGGGCGTCTTACTGCTGTCTTACACGATTGCGGGCCCACAAGTTGAGCGGACCGGACTCAATGATGCCACGGCGTGGCCAGACCGCAAGCCGAAGTTGAGTCAACCCGGCGCAACTTCCGGGAAGAAGGTCCAACTTCCGGGAAGAAGGTCCCTGTCCGGTCACGACGGGTGGGGTACCTGTTGTCTGCGATGCATAGATCGGGCACGCTTTACCCGTGACGACGCACGGTGACGCGGTCGGTCCGTCGGCCACGCCCGCCGTAGCCGACGGGCCGCCGACAGAATCCATGGCAGAGAACGGCGAACCGGAGGAGCGGGATACTGCCGTGCCCTCCGAGCCCCCTGAGGCCACCGCGGCGCCCGCCGAGGACGCCGGAGCTGCACGTGAACAGGGGCCGGCCACCCCGGAATGGCCGCCGGTCAAGGCGTCCACCACGGGCAACGTCGTCACCACTCAGACCAATCCGGCCACGCTCGACGACCTTCCCCCCGAAACGGCAACGGAGAGCGCTCCCCCGGGGCTGCCGGAGCCCGTCGAGCCGCCCCCGGCGCTGGGCCGCCTCGCCACCGCGCTGTCCCAGCTCCGGGCGGCGATCGGCGGCGCCACGTACCCGCTGGTCATGCCCTCCGCCGAGGAGGCCCGCCGGATCGGCGCCGCGCTGGTGTCGCAGCTCGACGACTATCTCCTGCCCCGCCTGGCGCGGCTCGACGCGCCGCTGCTCGTGGTCGTGGGGGGTTCCACCGGTGCCGGCAAGTCCACGCTGGTCAACAGCCTGGTCCGGGCCCCGGTCAGCGCCGCGGGCGTGCTGCGCCCCACGACCCGGTCCCCGGTGCTGGTCAGCCACCCCGACGACTCCTCGTGGTTCCGCAAGGGCGAGCTGCTGCCGGGCCTGACGCGCACCGCGGAGGCCGGCTCCCACCCGGAGACCCTGCAACTGGTCTCGGCCCCGGCGCTCGGACCCGGCCTGGCCTTCCTCGACGCACCCGACATCGACTCGGTCGTCGACCGCAACCGGCAGCTCGCGGCGCAACTGCTGGCCGCGGCGGATCTGTGGCTGTTCGTCACGACCGCCGCGCGCTATGCGGACGCCGTACCGTGGGAGTTGCTGAAGACGGCCCGGCTGCGCGGCACCGTGATCGCGCTGGTGCTGGATCGCGTGCCGGAGGAGGCCGCGGGTGAGGTCTCCGCGCACCTCGCCGAGATGCTCACCGAGCACGACATGGGCGCCGCACCGCTGTTCGTGCTTCCGGAGACCACCCTGGACGGTCAGGGTCTGCTGCCCGAGGACGAGACCCGCCCGCTGCACGACTGGTTCGCGCAGCTCGCGGCCGACGCCGACGCCCGGGCCGCCGTCGTGCGCCAGACGCTCGACGGCGCCCTCGCCGCGCTCGGCCCGGCCGTCGAGGGCCTGGCCGCCGCCGCCGACGAGCAGGCGGTCGCGGCGAAGGCCCTGGACGAGCGGGTGACGGCGGCCTATCGCCACGCTCGACGGACCTTCCAGGACGGCCTGCGGGACGGACGCCTGCTCCGCGGTGAGGTGCTCGCCCGCTGGCAGGAATTCATCGGCACCGGCGAATTTTTGCGGACGCTGGAGTCGCGGATCGGCCAGCTCCGCGACAGGCTGGTCGCGGCGGTCACGGGCCGGCCGGTGCCCGGACGCAACCTGCAACTGGCGTTGGAGTCCCAGCTCGTCACGCTGGTGCGCGGCGTCGCCGCGGACGCCGCCGAGCAGGCCTTTGGGGCGTGGCAGGCCCATCCCGCCGGCGCCGAGCTGCTGGAGCCGGGCTTGCAGAGACCCGCGCCGGACCTGCCGCAACGGGCCGAGCGCGTCGTGCGTGACTGGCAGCTCTGGGTGCTCGACCTGGTCCGCACCGAAGCCGCCGACAAACGCTTCGTCGCTCGCGGCGCCGCGTACGCGGTCAACGGCGTCGGCCTCGCGGTGATGATCGCGGTCTTCACCTCCACCGCCTTCATCCCCACCGGCGCCGAGGTGGCGGTCGGGGCGGGCACGTCGGTGGCCGCCCAGAAGGTGCTCGAGGCGATCTTCGGCGACCAGGCCATCCGCACCCTGGCGGCCCGGGCCCGCGAGGAGTTGGTGTCCCGGGTCGACGAGCTGCTCGACGCCGAGGCGGCCCGCTTCACGGACCGCACCGCCGCCGCCGGGCTCGAGCTCGAACCGGGTACCGCCCTGCGGCGGGCCGCGGCCGACGTGAAGCAGTCCAGGGAGGAACTCGCGTTGACCGGAACGCCGTCATGAGCCTCGCCGAGAAGGTCAAGCGCGCGCTGGCCGGCGACGACCGGGTGGACGCCCAGCAGCTCGCCGAGCGGCTCGACGCCTTGCAGCGGTTCCTGCGGGTCACCGACCCGTACCTGCCGGACAGCGATCTCGTCGCCGCGCACACGCTGGTCGAACGCGCGGGCAGCCGGCTCTCGCTCTCACAGGACCACACGGTGGTCGCGCTGGCCGGCAGCACGGGCAGTGGAAAGTCCAGCCTGTTCAACGCCCTCGCCCGGCTCAAGCTGTCGCCGGTGGGCGTGCGCAGGCCGACCACCGGCGTCGCCCACGCCTGCGTGTGGGGTCCGCTCGAGCCGGCCAACCGGCTGCTCGACTGGGTCGGCGTACTCCCCCGGCAGCGGTTCATCCGGGAGAGCGCCCTGGACGGCGACGACGAGGCAGCGCTGCGCGGGCTCGTGCTGCTCGACCTTCCCGACTTCGACTCCGTCGAACACGGCCACCGGATCGAGGTGGACCGCCTGCTCGGCCTGGTCGACCAGGTGGTGTGGGTGGTGGACCCGCAGAAGTACGGCGACCGCATCCTGCACAACGCCTACCTGCGCCAGTTCCGCTCGCACGGCGACGTGACGATCGTGGTGCTCAACCAGGCCGACCGGCTCTCGCCCGCCGACACCGAGCTCGTCCTGGCCGACCTCAAGCGGTTGCTCGACGAGGACGGCCTGACCGGCGTGCCCGCCATGGCCACCTCGGCGAAGCAGCCCGGGATGCTCACCGAGCTGCGCTCGGCGCTGGAGAAGACGGTCGCCGAGCGGCAGGCCGCCCTGCGCCGGCTCGCCGGTGACCTCGACACGGTCGCCGAGCAGCTCAGCGCCGCGATCGGGCCGCCCGCCGCCGAGGACGAGATCGACCGCGCGACCGTACGGCAGCTCACCGACGCGCTCGCCGCCTCCGCGGGAGTTCCGGCGGTGTCCGCGGCGACCGCGGGCGCGTACCGGCACCGGGCGCTAGCGAGCACCGGCTGGCCGCTACTCCGTGGCGTTCGTAAGCTGCGGCCGGACCCGCTCAAGCGACTGCACATCTCCTCGGACAAGCCTGTCGCGGATGAGCCTGCCGGGAACGCGCCTGCCCAGGAGATCGCGCCCGTCCCGCGGACCTCGCTGCCGGAGGCCGACGCCGCGCAGAAGTCGGCGGTCGGACTCTCCGTGCGCGCGGTGGCCGCGCGAGCCGCCGCGCCGATCCCCGACGTCTGGGCGCCGGCGCTGACCGTGGCCGCCCGGTCCCGGCTCGGTGACCTGCCCGACGCCCTCGACCGGGCGGTCGCCAAGACCGACCTCGGCATGAGCCGCAAGCCCTTCTGGTGGACGGCCGTCGGCCTGCTGCAATGGCTGCTCACCATCGCCGCCGTGGCCGGGCTCGGCTGGCTCCTGGCCGGATACGCGGTGCGTGCCCTGGGTCTGCCCAAATTCGACAATCCCCAGGTCGGAGAGGTGCCGCTGCCCACCCTGCTGCTGCTCGGCGGCCTCGTCCTCGGGCTGCTGCTGGCCGTGCTGCTGCGGCCGCTCGTCAACGCCGGGGCCACACGCGCGGGACGCCGAGCCGAGCAGCGGCTGCGCGCATCGGTCACCGAGGTCGGCCGCGAGTACGTCGTCGCGCCCGTACGCGAGGTGCTCAACGGGTATGCGCAGGCCCGCGAGGCGCTGACGGTCGTCCGATCGGAATAGAGCCCGCGGCCTGCGGTACCGGTAGGCTCGGCGGCATGGCGGCACCTCAGAATCCGTACGACGCGGTCCTGCACGCGGCCCGCGACGTGGCGAAGCTCGACTGTGCCCTGGACGCCGAGATGCTGGGCACCGCCCTGCTGGGCAGCGTCTACTCGGTCGCCGCGACGGGCCGTGCGGCAGCGGTCCGAGAGTTCGTGGGCCAGTTCCTCGCCACCACGATCCGCCGGCGCTCCGCCTCGGCGACGACGATCCGCCAGGTCTTCGCGACCCTCGTGCCGGAGGCCGAGGGCGCGGCCGAGGTCCGCGGCGGCGCCCAGGCCCCGCCCTGGACGGACCAGCTCGGCCGGGTGCGCGCGACGGGCTGCTACGCGTACGGCGACGTCTACGGCGACCAGACGTCCTATCTGGTCACTTTCGCCTACGACGACGCCGAGGAGGGCGGGCCGGAGCACGCGGTCGTCGCCCTGGTGGACCACAACATCGGCATCACCAAGGACGTCTTCGTGGGCGGCCCCGCGGACCGCATCCTCGGCCAGGTCCGCGAGATGTGCGCGACCGACGAGCTGACCTGGTTCCGCGAGGAGGACCCGGGCCGGCTGCGCAGCGAGGTCAGCCGCCATCTCGAGATGACCGACAAGCTGAGCGACCTGCCCCGGGAGGGCAACCTGGCGACCGACCGCGCGCTGGCCACCGCGCGCCTGGCCCTGCTGCCGACGTCGACGGTTCCCCCGCTGCCGGAGCCGCCCGAGCTGAGCGGGCCGGACCGTGAGCGGCTGCTCCGCGATTTCCTGGCGTCTCCCGAAGCCGCACGGTTCGGCCTCGACGCCGTCGCGGCCGACGACGAACTGGCCTCACTGCACTTCTGCCTGAGCCTGCTGCTCGACCACGCCGCGAGCCTGCCGGACACGGATCCACTGCGCTGGAGCCCGGCGGTCGCGGGACTCTTCCTGCTCGACTGGGTCCACCGCCGCGCGGTCCTGGACATGGACGATGCGGCGATGCTGCCCCGGGTGACGCGGGCCTGGTCGGCCTACGCGATGCGCATGAAGGGGCTGCCGGAGGCCGCCACAGGGCAGACGGACGCGGTGGTCGAAGAGATGATCCCCGAGTTCGCCCGCCTCTACGCCACCGGCGAGAAGCGCAGCCCGGCCACGGCCGCGGTGGCGCAACTGATCTCCGAAGGCGTCGACCCGAACGACGCCGAGGCCATCGACGCCTGGATCGAGACCAACCGCCACCGCCTCACCGACGACTCCTGAGTCACCAGCGGTTGGTGTGACCGGGGTCGGCGTGGTGCCGGCCCACGCGGGAGATGCGGTTGTCGTCCGCCCGGTGCATGCGTTCCGCGCGGTGACTTCCCCGGTAGGAACGGGCGGCGAACTGGGTGCCGTCCGCCTGGTCCGCCACCAACTGGTGGCGGTGGCCATTGTGGGTCCGGCCCGGGGCACGGTCGGTCTTGAGGTTCTGCGGGCGTTCGGTCACTGCCGACCTCCGGCTGCTGTCGGTGCGGGCGGACTCGGCCCGGCGATGGCTGACGATCTTCCTGCTGTCTGTACGGACGGCGCGCGCCCAACGATGAATGACGACCTTTTTAAGGTGTTTCGGCTGCTCGGCGCGCCGGTGTTCGGTGACGGTCGCCCCGCGGCCGTGGCGGCCGACCGGTTCGATGTGGACGGTGATCACTCGGCTGTTGCCGGCCCGGTGATGGGACCAGTGGGCACGGTGGTTGACGTCCTCGCAGTGCTTGTGCGGCGAGCGGTCGGGGCGGTGGTGGTGCGACGGCCGGGACGAGCAGTGGGTCCGGTCGGCGCACCACGGCGGACGGGCCGGCTTCATCGGCGGCCGGGCCGGGGATTCCGAACCATCCGGATCACCCTGACCGGAGCCATAGCCGCCGCCGTGTCCGTCGTGACCGCCGCCGCCGTGTCCGTCGTGATCGTCGGCGTCACCGCCGTCATCGGAATCGTCGGGGTCGGTGTGGTCAGATTCGTCCGGTTGATACGGCTCCTCCGGCCACGTCGGCCCGGGCTGCCACCCCGGCGGCGCCCCCGGCCAGGTCGGACCTTGCGACCCGGCGGGCGGCTCGGGGCGGGAGGGCTTCCCGGGCCGGCTCGGCTTCTCGACGACCCCGTGGCCCGCGGGCCACGGCCGGTTCTTCACGCCGCTCGGGATGCCTGACTTGTTGGAGGTGGTGGTGCCGTTGGGGGCGCTGTGGCCGTACCCGCGCGGTTTGGTCTTCCTCTTCTGGGCCTGGCCCTGGATCGGGGCCGGGCCGACCGGGGAGGGTGAGCCCGTGCCGGCAGAGGCCGGCGGCGAGGTGCGGACCGGACCGGCCGAGGCCGGCGGGATGAACGGCACGTCGGTGACGGTCGTCCGGCCGTCGGCCAGCTCATTGGAGCCGGCGGTGATCGCCGCCAGGGTCGGCAGCGAGGCGAGACCCACCAGCATGACCACGAGGAGCACGTATCGCCGGGTCGGTCCGGTCAGGCCCTCCGCGCTGTAGACACCATTGAGGCGCCTGCGCAGCACCTTGATCGGTGGCACGAGCCCGTCGTCGTTCGGCTGCTCCGACACGGCCGGCACCCTCCCCAGAGTTGAAGATCCAGATGGATCCCTCGGCTGCTGGGGAGAACGACGGACGTGCCGTTCGGCAGCGGCGAAAATCCTCCGTTCAGACGGAAGTGACGGTACGAAAACGGCTTACTCGGACAAATTTGGGCAACGATTACTCGGCTAGGTTTTTCGGATCTGTGATCGACCTGACCTGTGGCGCCACTCACGTTCTCTGCGAGGATGGGTGCGACGGCGCCGCCGTCGCCCCTCGCCAACCGGCGGGGCGCGGTCGGGGCCGTCACTCCCCGGCCGGGTCGAGACCCGCCGACCAAACCGCGCGGAACCTCACCCGGCCAGGCGCGGCGTACCAGCGGTCAGCCGCGCGGACGGGCAACACCCGCCGTGGGCGCAGAGATGAAACAGGGAGACACGGATGGCGAACGGCGAAAGCGAAGTCGGGGCAGACGCCCCGGCCGGCGGTTTCGTTCAACTGCTCACCCCCGAAGGGGAGCGGATCGATAGCGTCACCACGGCGGACGGCGCCACGTACTCGGTCGACTTCACCGACGACGAGTACCGCGAGCTCTACAAGGACCTCGTCACGGTGCGACGCCTCGACGCCGAGGCGACCGCCCTGCAGCGGCAGGGCGAGCTCGGCATCTGGGCCAGCCTGCTGGGCCAGGAGGCCGCGCAGGTCGGCTCCGGGCGCGCGCTGCGCCCCCAGGACATGGCCTTCCCGACGTACCGGGAGCACGGCGTCCTCTACACGCGTGGCATCGACCCGATCATGCCGTTCGGCCTGTTCCGCGGTGTCGACCAGGGCGGCTGGGACGCGAACAAGTACAAGTTCAACGGCTACACGATCGTCATCGGCTCACAGACGCTGCACGCGACCGGCTACGCCATGGGCGTGACCATGGACGGCAAGACCGGCAGCCCCGACGGCGAGGCGGTCATCGCGTACTTCGGTGACGGCGCCACCAGCCAGGGCGAGGTCAACGAGTCGTTCGTCTGGGCCGGCGTGTTCAACGCACCGATGGTCTTCTTCTGCCAGAACAACCAGTACGCGATCTCCGAGCCGCTCGAGCGGCAGACGCGCATCCCGCTCTACCGACGGGCCGACGGCTTCGGCTTCCCCGGCATCCGCATCGACGGCAACGACGTGCTGGCCACCTTCGCGGTGACCCGGGCGGCGCTGGACAACGCGCGCAACGGGCAGGGCCCGACGTTGATCGAGGCCTACACCTACCGGATGGGCGCGCACACCAGCTCCGACGACCCGACGCGTTACCGCATCGCCAGCGAGGTCGAGTCCTGGAAGGCCAAGGACCCGATCAGCCGCATGAAGGCGTTCCTGACCAAGCAGCAGTTGGCCGACGACACGTTCTTCGGCGAGGTCGATGACGCCGCCCGGACGCTGGCCCTCGACCTGCGCGAGCGGGTGCTCGCCATGCCGGACCCGCAGCCGGTCTCCATGTTCGACCACGTCTACCCGAACGGTTCGCCCGAGGTCGACGCGCAGCGCAAGCAGTTCGCCGATTACCAGGCATCGTTCGAGGGGAGCGCCCACTGATGGTTGAGACGATCACTCTCGGCAAGGCCCTCAACCACGGCCTGCGCCGCGCGCTCGAGAACGACTCCAAGGTCGTCATCATGGGCGAGGACGTCGGCAAGCTCGGCGGCGTGTTCCGGATCACCGACGGCCTGCAGAAGGACTTCGGCGAGGACCGGGTCATCGACAGCCCGCTGGCCGAGGCCGGCATCGTCGGCACCGCGGTCGGCCTGGCCATCCGCGGCTACCGGCCGGTGTGCGAGATCCAGTTCGACGGGTTCGTCTTCCCGGCCTACAACCAGATCGTCGCCCAGGTCGCGAAGATGTACTACCGCTCGATGGGCAAGGTCCGCATCCCGATCGTCATCCGCATTCCTTACGGCGGCGGCATCGGCGCGGTCGAGCACCACTCCGAGTCGCCCGAGGCGTACTTCGCGCACACCGCCGGCCTCAAGGTCGTGACCTGCGCAAACCCGACGGACGCGTACGTGATGATCCAGCAGGCGATCGCCTCCGACGACCCCGTCGTGTTCTTCGAGCCGAAGCGCCGCTACTGGGAGAAGGGCGAGGTCGACCTCGACATCGACCTGGCCGGCGCGTACCCGCTGCACGCCTCCCGGGTGGCCCGCGAGGGCACGGACGCCACGGTGATCGCCTACGGCCCGATGGTCCGGGTGGCCCTCGACGCCGCCACGGCCGCCGCGGAGGACGGTCGCAACCTCGAGGTCATCGACCTGCGCACGCTCTCCCCGCTCGACCTGGACCCGGTCTACGCGTCGATTCGCAAGACGGGCCGCGCCGTGGTCGTCCACGAGGCGCCGGGCAACCTGGGCCTGGGCTCCGAGATCGCCGCCCGGATCACGGAGGAGTGCTTCTACTCCCTCGAGGCGCCGGTCCTGCGCGTGACGGGCTACGACACGCCGTACCCGGCGTCCCGCGTCGAGGAGGAATACCTCCCCGACCTGGACCGCGTCCTGGACGCCGTCGACCGCTCCTTCGGCTGGTGACGCCGATGTCGCGGATCAAGGAATTCACCCTGCCCGACCTCGGCGAAGGCCTGACCGAGGGCGAGATCCTCGCCTGGCTGGTCAAGGTCGGCGACACGATCGAGCTGAACCAGCCGATCGTCGAGGTCGAGACGGCCAAGGCCGCGGTCGAGATCCCGGCCAAGTGGGGCGGGGTCGTGACCCGCATCTTCCACGAGGCGGGAACGACCGTGGAGGTCGGCTCGCCGATCGTCGCCATCGACACCGACCCGTCGGCGGGCCCGCTGCCCGACGACGCGTCCGGTTCCGGTGCGGCCGCCGGTCCGAACCTGCCCGTGCCGTCGGCGGAGTCGCTGGCCGCGGTGGAGGTCGCGCCCGAGGAGGGCGCGGTCGAGCCCGGCCTGATCGGTGGTCCGGCGCCGGGTGGGCGCACGGCCATTCTGGTGGGGTACGGCCCGCGCACGGTGGCTGCCAAGCGCCGGACCCGCACGGGTACGGCCGCAGCGCCGCCCGCTCCCGTGGCTTCGGCTCCCGTCGCGCCCGCTCCCGTGGCGCCGGCGGCTCCCGCTCCCGTGGCCGCGCCGGCTCCCGTGGCCGCGCCGCCCCCGGCGGGCGTGGGACGGGCCGGCGGGCCGGTGCTCGCCAAGCCGCCCGTGCGCAAGCTCGCCAAGGACCTCGGGGTCGACCTGTTCTCCCTCGTGGGAAGCGGTCCGATGGGTTCCGTCACGCGCGATGACGTGCACGCCGCGGCCGCTCGGGAGATCACCGCTCCCGCGGCTGTCGCGCCCGTCAACGGCGCGGCGGCAGCGGTGTTCGACGCCTCGCGCGAGCAGCGGATCCCGATCAAGGGCGTCCGGAAGCTCACGGCCGAGAACATGGTGGCGTCGGCCTTCACCGCACCGCACGTCACGGAGTTCCTCACCGTCGACGTGACGCGGTCGATGAAGTCGCTGGAGCGGCTCAAGAGCCGGCCCGAGTTCCGCGACGTGCGGATCTCGCCGCTGCTCCTCGTGGCCAAGGCGGTACTGCTGGCCGTCAAGCGCCACCCGATGATCAACTCGACCTGGGCGGGCCAGACGAACGAGATCGTCGTGAAGGACTACGTCAACCTGGGGATCGCGGCCGCGACACCCCGCGGGCTGATCGTGCCGAACGTCAAGGACGCCGGCCGGCTCACCCTGCGGGAACTGGCCGAGGCGCTGAACGACCTGGTGCAGGTGGCCAAGTCGGGCAAGACGCCGCCCGCCGACATGTCCGGTGGCACCTTCTCGATCACGAACGTCGGGGTCTTCGGCGTCGACACGGGCACGCCGATCCTGCCGCCGGGCGAGTCGGCGATCCTGTGCTTCGGCGCGATCCGCCCGATGCCGTGGGTGCACAAGGGGAAGATCAAGATCCGCCAGGTCACCACGCTGGGCCTCTCGTTCGACCACCGGATCGTGGACGGCGAGCTCGGATCGAAGTTCCTCCGCGACATCGGCCGCTTCCTGGAGGACCCGGAGGGCGCCCTGCTCTCCTGGACGTAGTTATTCGGCAGGGCGACCGCCCAACCTTAGATTCTTAGGTAGGTAAGCGGGATCACCCCATGATTCGTTGGTGGCCTGTGCTCCGGCGCGGTTAAATGGATTCAAGGCCGGAACACAGACCACCACCAACGAGGCCCACAAGGCCAGGGGAGATGAGTACCGCCATGAGCACCCTCGACCGCATTCGTAGCCGCCGGCTCGCCAAGCGCGAGGCCCGTGCCATCGACCGGGCGTGGAAGACGGCGCCGACGCAGTCCATGCGAAACGAGATCGCCATCTTCGCCCAGCAGCGGGTCTTCTGATCCCGACGGGCCTCGACGCCCGGTCTCCGATCGCTCGCGTTCGCCGACCGCCCGTCCGCCCGGCTCCGGGACGCCCGATGTCGCTCGCTCGACTCGGGCGACCCGCTGCTCGACTGCGGGCCGTCCGCTTGTCGCTCGCTCGACTCGGACAGCCCGCTGCTCGACTCCGGGACCGCCTTCTCGCCCGCCAGCGAGGGGTTGTGTCCTCAGTGGGACATCCTCCGTCCCCAACCCACAGCGTCCTCGATCACCTCGCTGATCGAGGACGCGCACAAAGCCCCGACCGGCACGCCGGTCGGGGCTTTGTCGCATCCGGTCATGTTCCTCTCGTCCATGGCCCGCAGACCGCCTCGCGGAGGTTGTCGCTGTTTGCCCTGGGCGGGCAGTAACGGTCAGAGCCGCAGAACGGACAACGAACTCCTCTCCTGATAGGACCGTCGAGGTCGGTCGCATTCTCGCAGCACAAGTCCGACTCTTAGGACAATTCTCTAGGCCTGTAGTCTCGGCACCGAGCGGCGTGTGCATGATCACGTTCGGTGGTCTCCTGGCACGTGAACCGCTCCGGACGGCGTACACCGGGATTCCGACAGTCGGCCTCGACCGGTACGGTTGGGCACGGTCATCCGCCCCGGCTCGGCCGGCCAGGGCGGCGGCCAGGGTCACGCCCAGCTCTACAAGTCGGCCGCGTCCGTGCGTAAGGTGGCACGGCCGACAGTCATGGAGGAGGCGGATATGACGTCCGAGGGCCAGCAAGCCGGTCGCCGGCCGGGGGCCATGTCGGGCGGCGGCACCGAGCCGTTCGGCAATGAGAGCCTTCCCGCGGGCGCGTTCCCGCCGGATGCCTCCCTGCCGGGCGCGTTCCCGCCAGACGTGTCCCCGCCCGGCGCTTCCCAGCCCGGTGCTTCCCAGCCTGGCGCCTTCTCGCCGGGCACCTCCCAGCCCGGCGCCTTCCCGCCGGCCGCGTCTCAGCCCGGTGCGTCCGAACCGGGTCCGTCGTATCCGCACGCCCAGGGCTCGCTCCCCAGTGCCTACGCCCCGCCGCCGCAAGCGACGCCGAACGGCGGCTCGCCGTTCGTGGTTCCCGCCGTGCCGCCGGCCGGGCAGGCCGCGTCGCCGCAAGGTCCGGCGTTCGGCCCCGGAGCCGCCCAGTTCGCTTCCTCATCGGGCCCCGCGCGGGGTTCCGCGCCCGATTTGCCGCAAGCGTCGACTTCCGAGAGTCCGTCACACGGCTCGGCCCTGCCCACCCGCAACTCCCAGGCGCGAGGCTCCGCCGGCGGTCAGCAACCTCCCGCTCACCAGCCGCCCGCCGCCCCGCAGACTCCTCCGGGCCACGCCGAACAGCACTCGGCATGGGCGCCGCCGCCACCCGCGCGGCCGTCCGACGAGGCCAATCCGTTCGAGCCGCACCCGTACCGTCAGGCGCAGGGCGGCCAGCTCCCCCAGCGCTCCCCCGGCGTCGCGGGAGGTCCGCTCTCCGGCCCGGTCGGCGAGTTCAACGGCTTCACCCCCGCCCGGCCGGCGTCGAACGCACCCGCCGACATGCCGAGGCGTCTTCCTGCGGCGGCCGACGACCAGCAGTCAGCCGGCCGGCCGGCGGGCGTCTCGGCCTTCGGCGACCAGAGCATCCGCGTTCCGGGCGCCACGCTGACCGACCTTCCGGAGGGTGCGCCGCCCCGCAGCACCGGTCCCGGCCGCGGTGGGTCACCCGAGAGCGTCGGTTTTCCCGTACGCGGCCAAGCGCCCGAGGGCGCCAGCTTCCCGCTCCGAGGCAGCTCTTCGGGTGACACCGGAGGCTTCGGCCGCCGCGCGGACCGTGCTCCGTCGTTCTCGTCGCCACCGGAAGCCGCACGCCAGCCCTTCGACAGCCGCCAGGCGGAAGCCCCACACCAGGCGTTCGATACCCGCCAGCCGGAATCCTCGCGTCAGCCGTTCGACACCCGCCAGCAGAACGCCGGCGAGGCGGCCCCTCTTCAGCGATCCGAATCGGGAAGTTTCGGACGGAATGACGCGGAGGACGACGCACCTCTTCATCGGACTGACCGCCCGGAGAACGTGGCCCAATACCCCCAGCGCGTCCCCGGGGCTTCCTTCGAATCACCGGAGGCGGCCCGTCCGGAATCACCGAGCTACCCGCAACGTGTGCGCGGCGCCTCGCTGAATACCGGCGCCGCTCCCGTCACGACCGAGCCCCGCGACTCGGCATCGGCACCCCAGCCCCGCGACTCCGCGTTCCTGCCTCAGGCCCGCGACTCCGCGTTCCTGCCTCAGGCCCGCGACTCCGCGTTCACGCCTCAAGGCCGCGACTCCGGGTTCACCTCTCAGGCAGGCGACTCTGCCCCGGTGCCGCAGCCCCGCGACTCCGGCCCGGTGCCGCAGCCCCGCGACTCCGCCGAGCGTTCCGATGCCGCCGCCGAGCCTGGTGCGGAACACACCACCCCGGCGAAGGGTTCGGCGCGCCCGGTGTCCGCGAGCGCATCGGTGCCGGCAGCCAGCCGCGTCGCACCCTTGGAGCCGGAAGAGCTCCCGCCGCCGCCTCCCGTGGCACAGTCCCGCGTCTACGGACGTCCCGCCTCGGCGCCCGAGCAGGACAACGCCGACTACCGCGACGACGAATCCCCGGCGGACGGCAACCTCGGCACCGCACCCACCTCGGGCGGCGCCGGCTCGGACAACCCCGACGGCCTCTACGGCTCACGACCGACGTCCGGCGCCGCTGACGGCACGGTCCGGCCGGGCACGTTCGGCGCGGCACCCCCGGACGGCCCCTTCGGCGCTCGGCCCGCCACCGGTGCATCGGCCACGCAGAATCCCTTCGGCCCCCGCCCCACGGCGGGCTCACCGGCCGCCGACGGCCTTTTCGGCGCCCGACCCACCGCCGGCTCCCCGGCCGAGGACGACCCCTTCGGCGCACGGTCCGCCACCGGTCCACCCACCACCGAGCGCCCGTTCGGCGAACGACCGGCCTCCGGCTCATCGGCCGGCCGGGAATTCGGCACCGCGGCGACGTCCGGATCCGGCTCCGATCCCAACGGCGGCGGCGCCCGCCCCGTCAGCGACGGCTTCGGCCAGACGCCCGACGACCGCCCGTTCGGCAGCAGCGGCGACGACCGCCCCTTCGACACCGGACCCGGTGACCGCCCCTTCGGCAGGAACGACGGCGACGACCGCCCGTTCGGCAGCAGCGGCGACGACCGTCCCTTCGGCAGGAACGACGGTGACGACCGCCCCTTCGGCACCGAACCCGGTGACCGCCCCTTCGACGCCGGCAGCGACGACCGCCCGTTCGGCACGGGCAGCGGTGAGCGTCCGTTCGGTGCGGGCAGCGCCGGCCCCGCCTCGGGAGCCTTCGACGACCAGGCGCCGGATCGCTTCAGCCCTCCGCCGAACCGGCCGGGAACCTACGGCACCCCGCCCTCCGGTCCGCCGGAGACCACGCCACCCACCGGCGGCCCGTTCGGCGCGGCTCCCGTCTCCGGCGGGGATCCGTCCGGCCGGATAGCGGGACGCGCCTCGGCCAGCGCCCGGGTCTCGCCGCCCGTCCAGCCCTTCGCGCCGACTCCAGGCTCCCCGGCCCCGGGCTCGTTCACCCCGGGCTCCCCGGCCCCGGGCTCGTACGCCCCGGGCTCCCCGACGCCGGGCTCCTTCACTTCGGGATCACCGGCTCCGGGTTCGTACACTCCGGGATCACCGGCTCCGGGCTCGCCGTCCGCGGGCTCGCTGTTCCCGGGAGCGCCGGCTGCGGGTCCACCTGCGAGCGGCACCCATGACGGCCCCGGCGCCGCGGCGTTCAGCGAGTTCACGACGGACATCGCGGGACGTGGCCGTCCCGGGTACCCCGAACGGCCCGGGTATCCCGAGCAGCCCGGGTATCCCGACCAGCCCGGATCCATGCCGGGAAGTGCCGCCGCCCGTACCACCTCACAGGACTACAGCGAGCACACGACCGATGTCGCGGGCCGCGGACACGGGCCGGACCAGCCCTACTCCTCGGCGATGCACTCCGCGCCGCCGCGGGACGCCGCGCAGGATTCCACGCAGCCCTTCGGCGAACGGCCGCCCACAGCCAACGCCTACGCGGCGGCGCCGAGTCCCACCCCGCCGTTCGGGGAACGGCCTCGGCCGGCAGCAGCGGATTCCACGCAGCCCTTCGGGGAGCGGCCGCAGACGGGTGCGGCCAGCCGGGCCACGGTCATGCCGCCCGACGCCGAGACGACGGCGAGCTGGCCGGGCAGCGCGGACCAGGACGACGACCAGGACCGGTTCAACTCGTTCCAGCCGGATGTGCCGACCACCGAGGTGGCCAAGCCCGAGACCACGCACGTACGGATGCTGCCGGTGCTCCTCGGTGTCATCCTCGGCGCCGGCCTGCTGGTCGGGCTGACGTTCGGCATCACCTGGCTGATCGCCCGGGGTTCGGACACCGGCGGCTTCTCCGTGAGCACCGGCGACTGCGTCAAGCGGGACGGCACCCAGGCGGTGACCGCCAAGTGCAGCGACGCGGACGCCTACGAGGTGACGGCCGTCGTCGACGCGAAGGAGAAGTGCTCGGACCCGGGCCAGCCCTACGTGTTGAACCCGACCAAGGACAACAAGACCCAGGTCCTCTGCCTGAAGCGCCGAAGCTGACGATCGTCGTGTGCCGAGCCCCACTGTGTTCGGGGCGGGTCCGGCTCTGCCCGTCAGGCACGATGGGATCATGACTGCGCGCGTGCGGGCGCCCGAGTTTCGGGGCCGAGGCTGGCTGAACACCGGTGGCAGGGAGTTGACGCTCGCCGACCTTCGGGGACGGCTCGTGGTGCTCGACTTCTGGACCTTCTGCTGCATCAACTGCCTGCACGTCCTCGACGAGCTACGTCCCCTGGAAGAGAAGTACGGCGACGCCCTCGTCGTCATCGGAGTGCACTCGCCGAAGTTCGAGCATGAGCGCGACCCCGTTGCCCTGGCCGCCGCCGTGGAGCGGTACGGCGTGCATCACCCCGTCCTCGACGACGCCGACATGGTGATGTGGCAGCAGTACGCCGCGAAGGCCTGGCCCACCCTGAGCGTCATCGACCCCGAGGGATACGTCGTCGCCTCGATGGCCGGCGAAGGTCACGCCGAGGGGCTGAGCAGGCTGCTCGACGAACTCATCGCCACCCACGAGGCCAAGGGCACCCTGCGCCGCGGCGACGGGCCGTACGTCGCCGCGACGGCGGATGACACGCTGCTGCGATTCCCCGGCAAGGTCATCGAGCTGCCCAGCGGCAACCTGCTGGTCTCCGACTCGGCGCGGCATTCGGTGGCCGAGCTGACCCCGGACGGCGACGCCCTGGTACGCCGGATCGGCACCGGCGAGCGCGGCCGCGCCGACGGCCCGGCCGACCGGGCGAGCTTCTCCGAGCCCCAGGGACTCTGCCTGCTTCCCGACGGCCGGACGGTCGTCGTCGCGGACACCGTCAACCACCTGCTGCGCGGCGTCGATCTGGAGTCCGGCGAGGTGCGGACGCTCGCCGGCACCGGCCGTCAGTGGCGGTCCGTGGACGACGACGGTGTCTCGCTGTCGTCGCCGTGGGACGTCGCCTGGTTCTCCGACCGGGTCGTCGTCGCGATGGCCGGCATCCACCAGCTCTGGTGGTTCGACCCGGCGAGCGGCGACACGGGCGTCTACGCCGGCACGACGGTCGAGTCGCTGCGGGACGGCCCGATCCCGGATGTCTGGATGGCGCAACCGTCCGGCTTGTCCGCGTACGGGGAGAAGCTCTGGATCGCCGACAGCGAGACGTCCGCGCTGCGCTGGATCGAGGCCGGTGAACTACACACCGCGGCCGGTCAGGGGCTCTTCGATTTCGGTCACGTCGACGGCGCCGGCAAGGAGGCGCTGTTGCAGCACCCGCTGGGCGTCGGCGCGCTTCCGGACGGGTCGGTGCTGGTCGCGGACACCTACAACGGTGCGGTACGCCGCTATGACCCGGCGACCGACGAGATGTCCACCGTCGATTCCGGTCTGGCCGAGCCGAGCGACGTCCTCGTCACCCGTGCCGGGGACGTGTTCGTGGTCGAGTCGGGCGCGCACCGCCTCGTCCGCTTGGCGCCGGGCACGGTCAAGACGGTCGAGGGCGAGCGTCACCGCACCGAACGGCCGCCGTCGCCGCTGGCGCCGGGCGAGGTCACCCTGGACGTGGTCTTCACGCCGGCCCCGGGTCAGAAGCTCGACACGACGTACGGCCCGTCGACGCGCCTGGTCGTCTCGGCGGCGCCGCCGGAACTGCTGCTGGAGGGCGAGGGCACCGGCACCGCCCTCTCGCGGCGGCTGGTGCTCAATCCGGCCGTACCCCAGGGGATCCTGCAGGTTGTCGCGCAGGCCGCCACCTGCGATGCCGACGTCGAGCACGCGGCCTGCCATCTCACCCGGCAGGACTGGGGCGTCCCGGTCGTGGTCGACCCGACCGGCCCCGACCGCCTGCCGCTGATTCTCCGCGGGCTGGACGCCTGAACCGCGGCGGTCACAGCCGTTGGCCATCTCGCTACTACTTGCTAGTAACCTACGGTGCCGTAACCTGGAGCTTGTGACGACTTCGACTCCGTTCCGGATGAAGCCGGCCGACCTCGGCAAGCCGCGGATGCGCGGCCGGCTGCACCAGTACGCGTTCTACGTCGCGCTCGTCTGCGGCGTCGTACTGTGCTCGATCGCCGCCTCGCGACCGGGGGTCTCGCCCTTTCTGAGCTGCCTCGTCTACAGCCTGACCGTGTGCGGGCTGTTCGGCATCAGCGCGCTGTACCACCGCCGGATCTGGAGCGAGCGCGGTTACCAGATCATGCGGCGGATGGACCACTCGATGATCTTCATCTTCATCGCGGGGACGTACACGCCGTTCTGCATCCTGCTGCTGCACAGCGGGAAGGCCACGGTGATGCTGAGCCTGATCTGGGCCGGCGCCATCGGAGGCGTCGCTCTCAAGAGCATCTGGCCGCACCTGCCCCGCTGGGTGGGTGCGCCGCTCTATCTGGCCCTCGGCTGGGGCGCGGTCGCGATCCTGCCGGACATCACCCGCAACGGTGGCGTCGCCGATCTGGTCCTGCTCGCCGCCGGCGGCCTGATCTACAGCGCCGGTGCGGTGTTCTACGCACTGCGCAGGCCGAACCCGTGGCCGACCGTATTCGGTCACCACGAGTTCTTTCACGCCTGCACCCTGATCGCGGCGATCTGCCACCACATCGCCATCTACTTCGCGCTCTATGCGTAGAAGCGGTCACGCACCGTAGGACGGCGGCGGCGGGGGCTGCTGCCGCGTGGTCTGGCGGTACTCCTCGACGACATGACCGTCGCGGTAGGCGGCGTCGTCGCGGACCACCGGACGCTCGACCACGGTGGCGGGCCGGCGCCGGCTGTTCCAGTACCAGAGCGTGACGATCAAGCCGATCAGGCCGGCCAGCATGAGTACGTAGCCGACCACGTTGATGTCGAGACCGCTGATCTCGGCGTTGACGGCGAACGCGAGGATCGCCCCCAGCGCCAGGAGAAAGATGCTTCCGCCGATGCCCATCGTGGACCTCCCTGGCTCGTGCTGCCGCTCCGAGCCGCGGCAATTTGTCGATGCGTGTGTCTACCCATCCGGCCCGGGGCTCAATCAGTCATGCTCTTCCCATGACCGCACGTACCCTCGTCCTGATGCGCCACTCCAAGGCGGAACATCCCGGTGAGCTGACCGACTTCGAACGCCAACTGACCGATCGCGGCCGCCGGGACGCGGGCGCGGCGGGGGCGTGGCTGGCCGCGGAGGGTCTGCGCCCCGGGCTGGTGTTGTGCTCGTCCGCGACGCGTACCCGGCAGACCTGGCATGGCGTGGCGGTGGCACTGGGCCGGGACGACACGAGCCCCGCGCCGGAGGTCCGCTACGAGGACGGCCTCTACGACGGCGGACGCACCGAGATGATCGACCTGCTGAGGGCCGTGCCGGACTCGATCGGAACCGTACTGGTCGTGGCGCACAACCCCACCGTGTCCGATGTGTCCATTCTGCTCGCGGACGGCACGACGTCGCTCCGCGAGGGCCTGGCGACGTCCGGGGTCGCCGTACACCGGGCGGGAGGCTGGTGGTCGACCACCGAGCCGGGCTCGATGCCGCTCGTGACGACGCACACCGCCCGCGGCTGAGCATACGAAAAACCGGCGGACATCCTTGTCCGCCGGTTTTCCGTCTTCAGGAGAGAGCGAAGCCTTTTACGCCCTCAGGGGAGAGCGAAGCTCAGAAGGCCTCTTCGGGGAGGTCCATCAGGTCGAGCGTGGTGTTCTCGATGATCCGGCGGTCCGCGCCGATCCGGGGCAGGATCTCCCGGGTGAAGAACCGGGCCGCGGCCACCTTGCCCTCGTAGAAGGACTTGTCCGACGCGCTCAGCTCGGTGCCGAGCTTCTTCAGCGCCACCTCGGCGCCGCGCAGCAGCAGCCAGGAGACGACCACGTCGCCGAGCGCCAGCAGCACCCGCCGCGAGGTCAGGCCCACCTTGTAGAGCTCGCGGGACTCGCCGCCCTGGACCGCCTGGAGCCAGCCCATCTGCACGCCGAGGATGGCCTGGAGCTCGCCGAGCGCCTTGCCCAGCGCCAGTCGCTCCTCCTTGAGCTGACCGTTGCCGGCCTCGCTCTCGATGAACTCCTGCATCTCGCCGGCGACCGTGGCGAGCGCGCGGCCGTTGTCCTTCACGATCTTGCGGAAGATCAGATCGAGGCTCTGGATCGCCGTCGTGCCCTCGTACAGGGTGTCGATCTTGGCGTCGCGGACGTACTGCTCGAGCGGGTAGTCCTGCAGGAAGCCGGAGCCGCCGAAGGTCTGCAGCGACTCGTGGCCGAGCAGCTCGTACGCCCGTTCCGAACCCACGCCCTTGACCAGCGGGAGCAGGAAGTCGTTGACCCGGGCCGCCGTCTTGGCCGCCTTGTCATCGCCCGCCGCCTGCGCGATGGCGACCTTGTCCTGCCAGGTCGCGGTGTAGATGACCAGGGAGCGCAGACCCTCCGCGTACGACTTCTGCAGCATCAGCGAGCGGCGTACGTCGGGGTGGTGGGTGATCGTGACGCGCGGGGCGGCCTTGTTCGAGCTCTCGGTCAGGTCGGCGCCCTGGACGCGGTTCTTCGCGTACTCCAGCGCGTTCAGGTAACCCGTCGAGAGGGTGGCGATCGCCTTCGTGCCGACCATCATCCGGGCATACTCGATGATCATGAACATCTGCCGGATGCCGTCGTGCACCTCGCCGAGCAGCCAGCCCTTCGCCGGGGTGCCGTGCTCGCCCATCGTGATCTCGCACGTGTTCGAGACCTTGAGGCCCATCTTGTGCTCGACGTTCGTGGCGTAGACGCCGTTGCGCTCGCCCAGCTCGCCGGTCTCCGCGTCGAAGTGGAACTTCGGCACGATGAACAGCGACAGGCCCTTGGTGCCCGGGCCGCCGACGCCCTCGACGCCCACGGGGCGGGCGAGCACGTAGTGGATGATGTTGTCGCTGAGGTCGTGCTCACCCGAGGTGATGAAGCGCTTGACGCCTTCGATGTGCCAGGAGCCGTCCGCCTGCGGGATGGCCCGGGCCCGGCCGGCACCGACGTCGGAGCCCGCGTCGGGCTCGGTCAGCACCATCGTCGAACCCCACTGCTTGTCGACGAAGAGCTTCGCCCACCTCTTCTGCTCCTCGGTGCCCTCGACCTCGACGACGTGCGCGAAGGAGGGACCGGAGGAGTACATCCAGATGGGGGCGTTGGCGCCGAGAATCTGCTCGGCGATGGCCCACCAGAGCGCCCGCGGCGCGAAGGTGCCACCGAGGTGCTCGGGGAGGTCGAGGCGCCAGAACTCGGACGCCATGAAGGCGGCGTACGACTTCTTGAACGACTCGGGCAGCGGCGCGGTGTGAGTCGCCGGGTCGAACTTCGGGGGGTTGCGGTCCGCGTCGGTGTAGCTGGCCGCGAGGTCCTCGCGGGCGAGCCGGTTCACCTCCGCCAGCACGTCGCGTGCGGTGTCGGCGTCGATGCCGTCGAACGGCGCCTGGCCGAACGCGCGATCCGCCCCGAAGACCTCGAAGAGGTTGAACTCCAGGTCGCGCAGATTGCTCTTGTAGTGAGTCATGTGTTCTTGGCCCCGCTCTCCGGACGCGAGTTACCCGTCAGTAACCACCACTGTATTACCCATCGGTAGCTCCGACAAGTCACTGCCGATCAATCGGGTGCCGGAGGCCCGAATTGAGCCGCGCGGCCGGTTGTCCGTCGTGTTGGGGGTCAAACGTCTCCGATCGGGTGGGAGGGCTGACAGCCGTTCGGTCATTTGGCGGCCGTCGCGGCGCGGGCACGTATCGACGCCTGCGCCGCGTCGTTGCTCCGGGTGTACGCGCAGGACGTACATAGACCCGGGGAGGTCTTTATGTTCACCACGATCAAGAGCCTTATTCCCGAGCCGCGCCAGGCCGACCAGCCCCGCCACTACATCGGGCGGCACCGTCAGCCCGAGCCGATCGCCGCCCGCGTCGCGGTGATCCCCGGCCCGGCGAATGAGGCCGACGCAGAACCGGCTGTCACGCCGCCGGCATGCGCCGAGGAGGCCTCCGCGAAGTAGGCGCCGCCGGCCGGCTAGCTGCCGGCCGCGCCGACCTCCCAGCTAGGCATCGGTACGGCCGGCCCGCCGTCGGACCCGGCGTACTCGAGCAGCACCAGGGCGATGTCGTCGTCCAGTTGCCCGTGCACCCAGTCGACGAGGGCGGTTTCCAGCGAGGCCAGGCCGTCGCCGACCGTACCGTGTCCCAGCAGCCGCCAGGCCCGGTCGGCCGTCGGGAAGAACTCGCCGTCGCGGCGGGCCTCGCCCAGGCCGTCGGTGAAGAGCAGCAACCGGTCGCCCGGCTCCAACCGCTCCACCCGGGGCTGAGCGACCGGCATGAAACCCAGCGGGGGCGCGGGCGCCGGCGGCTCGAGGGCGATGACCTGCCCGCGGCGCAGCAGCAGCGGAGCCGGATGTCCACAGTTGACGATGGTCAGTGTGCCGCCGCGCTCCTCGACCAGGGCGGCGGTCACGAAGTCCTCGTCGCCCACGCTGCGGGCCACGGCCCGGTCCAGGTCGGCGACGATGGCGCGCAGGTCGGCCCGCTCGTACGCGACGTGCCGGTACGACCCCAGCACGATGCTGGCCAGCCGCACCGCGTCGAGGCCCTTGCCCCGGACGTCGCCGATGATGATGCGGACCCCGTACGGGGTGTCGAGGGCCTCGTAGAGATCTCCACCGATGTCCGCGGCGGCCGACGCCGAGATGTAGCGACCCGCGACGGCCAGCGCGCCGACCTTCGGACCCAGCGGGCGCAGCACCGCCTGCTGGGCCACCGCGGCGAGCCGCAGCAACTCGGCGATCCGGGTGGCCTGTCGCTGCCGGATCGTCGCCACCGTGGCGGCGATGCCGGTGGCGAGCACCAGACCCAGCACATTGATCATTCCGACCGACCCGAACGAGCCGTTCGCGGTCGCGAAGATCAGGCCGGCGATGGTGGCGAGCCCGCCCACGGCCAGCACCGCCCGCCAGTACGCGAAGACCGCCGCCAGGAACGGCACGGCCGCGAAGAGTCCGACGAAATTGGCCTCTTCGCCGTCCGTCAGCTCCAACCCCGACACCGCGGCGAGCAGCACGAGGGCCGCGCCGAGACCGGCGCGGGATCCGGGACTGAGCGGGCGACGGCCCGACGGCAACTTAGGCATGGTTACGCCGAACAGCATGCCTGATCGAGACCAGCGGCTGCATCAAGTTGACCCCTAGTCTGACCGCGTTATGTCCACTCGGTGGTCCGCCCCCCGCACCGCGGTGACACCATCTCCGCGTGACATCGGACCTGCGTGATCTTCTGCGTGCCGGGTTCCGCTGGACGGAGCCCGAACCGGGCAGCGGTCTGCTCGTCAGCGACCGCTCGGGCTGGTGGCGCGACGCCCGGATCCTGGACGGCCTCGGCGCGGGCCTGGCCGGCCTCTTCCCGGACGCCCGGCCGACCGTCGTGGTCTCGCCTGAGGTGACCGGATTCATACTGGGCCCGCTCGTGGCACGCGCGCTCGGGGTGGGCTTCGTGGAGGCGTACCGCGCGGGTGCCCGCCGGCCCATCGCCGAACCCATGACCTGGGCGGAGGTCCCGGCCGACCACCGCGGCGACGCCCAGCACCTCGGCGTACGCACCCACCTGATCGGCGTGGACGACCGCGTCCTCGTGGTTGACGACTGGGCCGTGACCGGATCCCAGGCGCGGGGCCTGCACGTCCTCGCGTCCACCCTGGGCGCCACCGTGGTCGGCACGGCCGTGATCGTGGACGAGTGCCCGCCGCCGGTCGCCGCCGAGCTCGGCATCCGCGGTCTGCTCACCGGCGTCGATCTGAGCAGCGCACCCGGTGGTGGCTAGGTAGCGCTACTCAGGAGCGGGCGTACGCGGCTCACCAGGATGGTCCGCATGACCAGATTCTTCTTCGGCAACTGGGTCACGCGGGGCTATCTGTTCGCCGTCGCGATGGCCGCGGCCATCCTGCTGGGCTCCAACCTCGCTACCGGCGACCACGAACCGTCCTTCGCGGCGGTGTACCTGATCGGTCTGACCGCTCCGGTCTCGGTGATCTTTGCGCCCGTCGCCCTGCTCGGCGAGGGCTGGACCGCCACGGCGATGCTGTGGCTGAGCGTGGCGGCCGGCGTCCTGCTCAACACGCTGCTGATCAACACGATCGTCGGCGAGGTCGGCAAGTTCCACTCCCGCCGCGCCTGACCGGCCCATCGTCGGCGAAGTCGGCAAGCTCTACCGCCGCCGCGCCTGACCGGCCCATCGTCGGCGAAGTCGGCAAGCTCTACCGCCGCCGCGCCTGACCGGCCCATCGTCGGCGAGGTCGGCGAGCTTTACCGCCGCCGCCGCTGCGTCCGACCGGCCGGGCGGCGGCGCCGCGGCCGGGCCGCGTTCGTTATCGGTGGCCGTGCCGTGCGCCTCAGTAGGTGCCGTTCGACCCATTGTCGTAGTGGCCGAAGCCCACGGCTCGGCTGGCCGGGCCGGGGCCGCCCCGCATCCCGCTGGGTGCGCTGCTACGGCGCCCCACGACGGCCACCAGCGCGGCGGCGAGAACCACTACTCCCACCATCCCTGCGATCATCATGTGAGCAGCGTAGGTGGCCCGCGCCCGCTCGGCCCTCGGCTGATCGGGCCGGGCGATCAGGCGGGCCGGCGCCAGTCGGCCAGGATGCCGCGGGTGGGGGTCCACCCGATCGCGGCGTACTCGGCCAGGCCACGCAGCACGTACGGGTCGTCGGCCATCAGCTCGCGGGCCTCAGCCTCGGTGTCGACGCCGAGCAGCACCACGCCGCCGACCGCGGGGTCCTGCCGGCCGGCCGAGACCACCAGGCCCCGCTGCTCCAGGCCCGCCACGAAGGCCAGATGGTCGTCCCGGGCCCGGTCCACCTCGTCGAGCGGGGCCAGGTACGTCGAGATCATCAGGTACATCGCGGTTTCCCTCGGCGTTAGCTGGTGGGCCAGGTGCGGAAGTTGTACGAGCTGCGGCTGGGCGTGGGCCCCCGCTGGCCCTGGTAGCGCGAGCCGTAGACCGCGGAGCCGTACGGATGCTCGGCCGGGCCGGACAGGCGGAAGATGCAGAGCTGACCGATCTTCATTCCCGGCCACAGCTTGATCGGGAGATTCGCCACATTGGACAGCTCCAGGGTGACATGCCCCGAAAAGCCCGGGTCGATGAACCCGGCCGTCGAGTGCGTCAGCAGGCCGAGCCGGCCCAGGCTGCTCTTGCCCTCCAGCCGGCCCGCGAGCTGGTCGCCGAGAGTGATCACCTCGAGCGTCGACGCCAACACGAACTCGCCCGGGTGCAGCACGAACGGCTCGCCATCGCCGACCTCGACCTCGGCGGTGAGCTCGTCCTGTTGCTCGGCCGGGTCGATGTGGGTGTAGAGGTGGTTGTTGAACACCCGGAAGTAGCGGTCCAGTCGCACGTCGATGCTGGACGGCTGCATCAGCTCCGGCTCGAAGGGCTCGAGTGCGAGGTTGCCCGACTTGATCTCGGACACCAGGTCACGGTCGGAGAGCAGCATCGGCACACCATACCGACCTGCACTCTACGGCGTGTCGAGTGGTCGTCTCGTACATATGTTCTATATGATGTCGCCATGGCTTCCTGGTCCGAATTCGCCGCCGCCGAGCCCGACCTCGCCGCGGCCATCCGTGCGCTGTTCCAGCAGTACGGCCCGGGCATGGGCTACCTCGCCACCGTGCGCCCGGACGGCGGCCCGCGCGTGCACCCGGTCTCGCCGGTGATCACCGACGAGGGCCTCTACTGCTTCATCGTCGACTCGCCGAAACGCCACGACCTGGAACGCGACGGCCGGTACGCCCTCCACTCCTATCCACCGGAGGAAAGCGACGACGAGGCGTACCTGACCGGTCACGCCCACCCCGTCACCGACCACGCCACCGTCAGCCGGCTCGCCGACGCCCTGCGCGCCTCACCCCGCATCGACTGGCGCCTGTTCGAGCTCTCCATCGACACAGCCATGCTCCGACGCCACGGTCCCGCCGGCGCCCTACCACTGGCGATGACCCTTCGATATCCGCCAATCACCCTCAAGTGGCTCGCTTCGGCACCGACGGCCACCGCGACCTCAGCCACGACGGCGACCCTGGCGACACCCACGGTCGACCCCGCGAAACCCCACCCGGCCCCACCACCGGCAGTCGCCATCGGCCACGCCGATGTCGTCGCCCCCTGCCCGCCCGCGGCCGCCGCCAACCGCACCGAGCCGGCGGCGACCTCTCCCGCGGCAGCCTCACTCCACGTCCACCTGCGCGGCGACGCCTCCACGCCGCCCGCCATCGGTCGACCGCCACACCCGGCCTTCGCCGGCAGCGGGCGGTCCCACGCGCCTGACAAGGACCGGCCCCGCGAGCCCGAGGAGGATCGTTCACGTCCATCCGAGAAGGAGCGTGCATCCGTGACGGGCCGATCACCCAGCCGTGAGAACGGCGGCAGCCTGCAGGCCGCCGGCGTCTTTCTCCAGGACCTCACCCGGGCCACCACCAGTGCGTAGGCGCCGGCCGGACACCGCGATCTGCGTTCGCGGGGCGCTGCCAGGCCAGGAGGGAACTGGGCCGCGCCACGTCCGGCCGGCACCTACACAGGGCGGCTCCGCCACAACGCCCGCGAATCGGGTACAGTGGGGCCGCTCGCGGGTGTAGTTCAATGGCAGAACATCAGCTTCCCAAGCTGACAGTGCGGGTTCGATTCCCGTCACCCGCTCCACAGTTCCACCGCAGGTCACAGCACTAAGAAACGGCCCGGCCATCGGGAGATTTCGATGGCCGGGCCGTTTTTGCTAGGGATTTGCTGGAGAGCGGGGTTTTATACCCCACCTGAGACGGCACGGAACGACCGTCGCCGCCGCTTCCGCCGCCGTCTTGTCCACCGTTTCGATCAGGTGTCCGTAGGTGTCGCTGGTCAGGCTGATCCCGGAGTGACCGAGCCGCTTGGAGATGACGGCGATGTCGACGCCGGCTTGGATGTGCAGCGACGCTGCTCCGTGCCGCATGTGGTGGAGCGGGACCTCGGGCAGCCCCCGCTGCGGCCGGTCGCAGGAGGCCGGGTGGTGCCACCGGCGACCGCTGACACCGAGCCTCCGCCGCCGGCGCAGAAGGGCCGCTCCGCTGCGTTGCGCAAGGCAGCGCGCAGGCACACCAGCCTGTCCCACAAGGACCGGCGGGAGCTGCTCGGCGTCGCCAGCACGGCGCCGCTGGCCGACGAGGAAGAGCAGGCCAATGCGGCGATGGTGCAGCCGCCGCTGGAACCGAACGACTTCGCGCTGCACCCCGAGCGGTCACTGATGAGCCCTCAGATGACGCCTCACGAGGCGGCTCACGGCGACGAACACGCCGGTGAACACCCCCTATGACATGTCGTACGCGCACGTCACGCACGCGGAGGAGGACTGGTGGAACGGAACCGACTGATGAGAGGTACCACTCCTACTAGTGTGCTGCGCCGGAAATTCGCCTACAAAATCGGGCGAGTGATTCGAGGATCTCTTCGGCGGTCTTGGTCCAGATGAACGGTCGCGGATTGCTGTTCCAGTCGGCGATCCAGGACCGGATGTCGGCTTCCAGGGCCTGGACGCTGTTGTGGGTGCCGCGGCGGATCTTCTGGTCGGCGAGGAAGCCGAACCAGCGTTCGACCTGGTTGATCCAGGACGAGCCGGTCGGGGTGAAGTGCATGTGGAAGCGGGGATGTTTCGTCAGCCAGGCCCGGATGGCGGGGGTTTTGTGGGTGCCGTAGTTGTCGCAGATCAGGTGCACGTCCAGGTCGGCCGGGACGGTCTTGTCGATGGTGATCAGGAACTGTTTGAACTCGGTCGCGCGGTGCTGGCGGTGCAGTTCGCTGATGACGGTGCCGTCGGCGGTGTCGAACGCGGCGAACAGGCTGGTGATGCCGTTGCGGTGGTAGTCGTGGGTGCGGCGTTCGGGCATGCCGGGCATCATCGGCAGGACCGGCTGGGAGCGGTTGAGGGCCTGGATCTGGGACTTCTCGTCCACGCACAGCACCACGGCTCGTTCGGGCGGATGATGGTAGAGGCCGACGACGTCGACGACTTTCTCGATGAACTGCGGGTCGGTGGACAGTTTGAACGTCTCAGCCCGGTGCGGCTTGAGGCCGAAGTCGCGCCAGATCCGGCCGATCGTCGACTTCGACAGCCCGGACTTCTCCGCCATCGACGCGCGTGACCAGTGAGTGGCGTTACGCGGTGTCTGTTCCAGGGTGGCGACGACGACTTCTTCGACCTTGTCCAGGGCGATCGACGGCGGCCGGCCCGGACGTTGTTCATCGATCAAACCGTCGAGACGTTCGGCCAGGAACCGCCGCCGCCACTTACCCGCAGTGGACAGGTGTACGCCCAGAGCCGTTGCTACATCAGTGTTCGCGGCACCTTCGGCGCACGCCAGGATGATCCTCGATCGCACAGCGAGGGCCTGCGAAGACTTCGCCCGACGCGACCACCGGGTCAACGTCGCGCGTTCCTCATCGGTCAACACCAGCGGTGCAGTCGGGCGCCCGGTACGTGCCATCAACCCACCCTACACCGACTTATCAGGCGAATTTCCGGCGCAGCACACTAGCACTTCAAGCTCTGCCCCTACCGGTGCCCGCCTCACGGCGTCCGTCGTGGCCGGCGAACTCATGAGACTCACCCCACGAGACCTACCAGCGGCCCGGCTCGCAGTCATGGTGGTAGACCGTCGGCCCCATCGGTGCGACGACGGTGGCCGGACGCGGTGACGCGCTGCCCCGCCCGGCCGCCGTACGCGGCGCCACGGCCCGGCTCGCCATGTCCGCGACGCTCGGGGACCTGGTGACCCCCAACGGGTTCTTCGTGGTGGACGGGATGGTTCAGAGGCGGCATATCCCCCGGGCTCGGCACAAACCGTGGTCGCCCGTTGCATAGGCCACCCGTTCGAATAGAAATGTCATAGAGAATCGACAATCAGTAAGCGCACTAGACCTCGGACATGGTTGATGCTGCCGGCACCCACGACGGCAGCCCCACCCGGCCAATCCAACACGGTCTCGCTTTGGCTTCTCACGACCTCTTCGGGTCCTATGACGAAGGACCACGCCTCGTCAGCGATCCCTGATCGCGCCTCGACCAGGTACGACGACGCCTGGTGATAACCGTCTCGACCCACATAGCTTCCGTGACCACTCCACTTGCATTCCAGCATCAGGGCACGTTTACCAGGCAGGCACAGCATGATGTCTGCCCCGATGGCCCTCTGGTTCCTACTCACGCCCGCCGTTGCTGCCTTGTACGGCGATGCCACCCGGTAGTGACGGGCCGCCCCCGAGGCCTCGAACCACAGGTCCCAGACATGGGGCCCGATCCTGAGTTCGAATTGGGGTCCTGACGACTCACCTGCGCTCAGGGGCGCTCTCCATAAGACGCGCCCTCCGAGCGACCGAACAGCCGCGAGTACCTCTCCCAAGACCGAGAGGTGGAAGAGACGCCATTCCAGCTCGGGATCCGGCTCTATGAGCTCGAACGCGAGGAAGTCTAGGTCGGTTTGGGCTCGCAGGAGTGACGCCGCCACCATGGCAAGTGTGGACCAGGGGCGACCAGAGCTGGCGAGCGAGCGGAGATCGAGACGGTCCGGGCAGAGCGCCTCGACATCGGCTAGATCGGTCTTCACCACTTCGATCATGGTAAATACAGGACGCTCGATGCGACCGACGAGGAGCGGGGCAGCGGTGCGCACGTCCCGCACCATTCGCTCGAGGTGTCGCGCTGTCCACGCCAGCGCCTGCAGTGCGCTTTCGTCCTTGACCCGCGACCGAGGATGCCCGACGAATGCCTTCGGTGGCCAGCCATAGCGCCTGCCTGTCGTTGCCCAGTCTATGGGCCGGAGCGGGCGACTCGACACCTCCCGAGCCGACGTCGTCATAACCGGCAAATTCTCGCGCCACGTCGCCTCGTTATCCGGGAGGAGGAGAAGGGCACTTTCCATCTTCTCTAGCAGGACACGTGCCGCTCGCCGCTCAATGGCTGTCGCGGACCAATGCACGTCCATCTCGACGCCCGTGACAGCGCTTAGCGCGTCAAAGAGTTGGCCGTCGCTGTTCCATCCGCGGAGCAGCACTTCTAGGCCACGCCGTGGAAGGGTCAGAGCCGTCAGCTCAGGACGTTCCGTTGCGAGCTCACCCATGTCCACTGTCCCTGTGGTAGCGCGGCTTCATCGTTGACGATCCGTTCGCCGAGCGCATCGAAGGTGCGGTCGTCGAAGCCGGCCAGGTACCGGCCGATGCCCATGACGTAGGCCTCAGCGAGGAGCTCCGCGAGAAGCGGCGTCTCCTCAGCCTCCGGTGCTTCCTCCTCTGGGTCGGCTGGCCCCGTAGGGGCCGTAGCGTGAGGCGCTATCGTCGACAGCCCGGCAAGCAGGTACTTGGCCATTCTAAGAAATACTGCCGGTCCAAGCGCGGTGCTGTCGTCCGCCAGGTGTGCTGAGTAAAGGCCCGAAATCGCGGCGACCGCGTCCGCGCCGAGATCAGGAAACGACTCCTCGAGCAGCTGGGTAAATTGTCCCGGTCGAATCGCTGGAACCGGAATGACGACGAAGCGGCGAGAGAGTGCCTGACCGAAACGGAAGACTCGCTGTGCGTCCTGGGGGTTGTAGGTTCCGAGCAGGCGAAATTCCGTGCCCGCGAGATAGCGGCGAACGTCGGCGTTCTCATCTACTGTCGACTGGCGCCCAACGCCCCACCCCACGTGCTGGGGCTGGCCCTCGTGAGCCGCGGAGCGGCCGACTTCGACTTCCTGGTCCGAAAGCCACGTCATTAGTGGTCCCATGATCTTATCCATGTCGCCACGGTTGGTCTCGTCGAGAATGAGCCACCGATTGTCCTCGATGGCGTTCAGGAGGGCGCCCGACGACCAAGTGAGTACTCCGTCGGGATTGGGGGCCATGCCGCCGATGAGGTCGAACGCCGTCCAGCTCTCATCTGGCGTGCGCCAGAGCGGGTTGGGATCGAAGCCGGCCTCGAAGCCGTAGCGCTCTGGGGTAGCGGCGACCTCACCCAACACCCACTTGAGAAGTGTTCCCTTCCCGGTGCCGGGCGGGCCAACCAGGAGGATCGAGGACGTCGTCTTGAGTGCGAGGCGAAGCATGCGCTCGACTCGCGCATCCACGCTGATCGAGACTGCGGCGGCGGCCGGGAGAGCCACCTGGGCTCCGGGAGTCGGCGTTTGCTGCGCTGCGGGCGCTTGCACGACCACGGCCTCTGGGGGCTGGAGTGCCTCGGGGATCGTGGTTTCGTCCCATTCAATGGCGCCGAGCAGCGGGACCCCAAGGGACTGAGGCGAGGTGATGTGCGATAGCTCGGCCTGAGTCATTCCGAGCCTGTTGAGCAACTCCATCTGTGCCGTCGCCCAGTCGTCTCCTGGCGCGAAGTCATTGTTGCGCAGCACGAGCACAGCCAAGGATTGCCAGGAAGGACGCTGAGGAGGTAGCGCCGGTCCGAGGATCGTGGAAGCGTTCGGGAGCAGACCGTTCCGTATGTCGTTGTTCACGAGCAGTGACGTCGAAAGCTTGACCGCACGGGTGTTGTTGTTCCAGACCGTCTTTCGCCCAGAGTCCTCGAGCTTTAACCAGTCGTAACGACATGGGCGGAGCCGACCGAGTTTGTGATTCGGGAAGACGCCGAAAAGTTCATCCACAGCCCTTGGAACCACATGCCACGGGTCCTGGCCATCGCCGTTCGCACCGACCCACTTCATGGTAAGGAACACGTCGTACGCCGACGCCACCTTCGTCTGGTAGTTGAGTCCCTGGAAGTCGGCGAGCGCCGCGTTCATCGCCTCAGCGCTGAGTCGCATCCCAGCAGGATCCTCTCGGGCAGCAGCCAGATGTCAGGTGCATGTTGCCAGATCTCGTCGCGCTAGGTAGGCGCGGGGTGACGGACTGAACCCGTGATCAGTGCTCTTAGGATCAAATCGGTGAGCCGCCACCCCTCCTGTCGGAGGCGGGCTCTAGAGTTCGCGGCATGAGCACCGAAGGCCTCCCCCCTGCCCCACAACGGCGGAGGCGTGTGCCTCAGCCGACGACCCCCGAGCTGCCGAACATCTACCCGCGTACCGCCATCGCGAAGTTGGACCGCAAGTCCTACCAGGGGCGACCCGAGACGCTCCCCGTCGAGGACGTGGCACCCGTCGTGGGGATGGCCGAGTCATTCATCCGACGGATCTTCGGCAACAAGAGGAAGCTCACGGTCGACGAGGTCCTCGAGCTCCTCGACCAGGACGCATTTTCGGAAACCTTCGTTCCTCGTAGCCGCGTTCTGGACTATCTGCTGTCTGAGCTCGACGCCAGCGTGCGCTCGATCGAGTTCCCCCAGGACCAAAAGTGGGACCTCATCAACGGCGACTTCCTGCAGGTCGTTGGCGCGCTGCCCAAGGCTAGCGTCCAGTGCGTCGTGACCTCGACGCCGTACTGGGGCATGCGTATCTACAAGGACGCCTGCCTCGTGCGCTGGGCAGATGGCGAAGAGTGCGCCTTCGGCCACGAACAGACGCCAGAGGGTTTCATCCGGCATACGATCGAGATTCTGCATCGGCTGCGCCCAGTGCTGACGGAGTCAGCGTCGGTCTGGTGGAACCTTATGGACACCTACATGACGCGGACCCAGATTCGTAGCAACGCCTACGAAGCACTCCAGGCCATGGACGGCCGGAACCGGATGAAGTGGGGGGACCACGAGCACCACCGCTACAGCGCCGGCCATTCCTACATCAAAGATGGCGAGCAGTGCGGTATCCCGGCTCTGGTCGCAGAGCGAGCTAGTCGCATCGGGTACTACACCAAGAGCATCATCACGTGGGCGAAGATCAACAGCTTGCCTGAGCCCCAGAACTCCCGCGTGAGCCGCAACCTTGAGTACGTGCTGCACCTCTCGACCCAGCGCGCACCAAAGTTCGACAAGGGCGCATACCGCAGGCTAGGTGCCAACCTCGGCGGACGCAACGCACTATACGAGGGCGACAAGCTCTCCGACGTCTGGGTGATTCCCGTTTCGTCCGGGGGCGACGGACACGGGGCACAGTTTCCGCTGGCGCTGCCCGGACGTTGCATTGCGATCTCGACCAATGCGAACGACATCGTCCTCGATCCCTTCATCGGGTCCGGCAACACTGCCGTGGCTGCGCTCACGCTCGGTCGGCGCGTGATCGGCGTGGACGTCTCCCAGCAGTACCTGGACCTCGCCGAGGCGAAGATTCGCGAGTTGGACCAGCGCCTCCCAATAGATTTCTGCGCCACGGCCCCACAGGAAGAATTTCAGGCTGACCGGAAGTGCGGCTGAACAGGTTTGCTCTTACGCCATCTCAGTACGTCCTCAGTGACAAGTTGTCAGGAAGTCATGGCGGACTCGTACTGGACCGTGTGGCGTATCTGGGCGGCGGCCTCGGCGAGGTCCGTCACCGGCTGCGGATGGGCGCCGTACGGGGTGAGGAAGAGCAGGATGCAACGGGCGACCGTCTCCCCGGTGGCGACGTGCACAGCGGTGGCGTACGCGGCCATCTGGGGCCGGTAGTAGTCGATGCGTGCGTCGAACGCTGCGGTGGGTACGGCGTCGGTCTTGTAGTCGACGATGACCAGGCCGTCGTCGTCGCGGTAGAGCAGGTCGATGATGCCTTCGAGGATGCGGTCGCCGAGGGTGGTGCCGACGTAGGTCTCGCGCCAATGGGGTCGGGTGGCTGCCTGCTGCACGACGTCGGAGTCAAGGGCGGCGTGGGCGAGCTGGGTGACGAGTTCGGTGTGGTCGGCGACGCCTTCGGCGAGGGCCTGGGCGGCTACAGCGTCCTGCAACCCGGAGCCGGTAGCCAGGTCGACCGATTGCAAAACGCCATGGACGGCGCGGCCGATGGCGGTGCCGTAGCGGCCCTTGTTCCACGGTGGTAGTTCGAGGTCGCGGGGGTTCTTCGCCAGGCCTGGGTCGCGGGGTTCGCCGAGCCGGTCGGCCTCGGCCGGGCGGACGGTGGTGTGCGTGCCTTCCAGGTGGGAGGCGCTGACGGCGGAGGGGCGTGCTGCGGCTGTCTGCGCCTGGCTGATTCGGTCATGCCACTGGTCGTACGGCGGTGGTGGTGTCACGGCCGGGGGCGTTGGGCGGTGGCCGTCGGCGGTCGTGGTCGGCGTGAGGTCGGGTGCGGGTGGGGCGGCGTCGGCGAGCAGTTCGGCGCTGGTGAACCCGCCTGGGGTGCGGGGTGCGGTGCGGGTCTTGCGGTGCAGGGAGACGACGAGGTGGTCGCGGGCGCGGGTGCAGGCGACGTAGAGCAGGCGCAGGCGTTCGTGGTGGCCCATCTGTTCGTCGAGGGGTTTGGCGGCCTCGAACGCGGTGGTTTGCAATTCTTTGCGCAGGCGCACTTCGTAGCCGCCGGTGCGGGGCCAGAGCACCTCGACACCGGCGCGGGCGCCGCCGGCCCGGCTCGTCATGCCAGAGACGACGACGATGCCGAACTCCAAGCCTTTGGCGGCGTGGATGGTCATGATGCGGATGGTGTCGGTGTCGGTCTCGGGGAGGATGGCCTCGGCGACGCGGGCGGTCTCGCTGGCCTGGCGGGCGGCCCAGCTCAGGTAGCCGCGCAGGCTGGCGTGTTCGGCGTCGGTGAAGGCGCGGGCCTGGTCGACGACGAAGCGCAGCCTGCGCCAGATATCTCGGGCGTGCGGGGAAGCGGCGGCGACCTCGTACATGCGCCGGTCGTCGATCAAACGGGTAAGGACTTCGCTGGGGGCGAGCCAGGCGCGGTCGTCGTGCAGCCGGCGCAGATAGGCGATCGCTCTGCCGACCGGATGGTCGTCCGCGAGGGTGGTCGGTGCCGGGGCGAGCAAATGGACGCGGCCGCCGGCCCGCCGCCAGGTGTAGAGGTCGTCGTCGCCGCAGCCGAACAGCGGTGTTCGCAGGGCGGTGAGCAAGGCGAGGGCGTCGCTGGGGTCGTCGGCGGCGCGGGCGGCGGTCAGCAGGTCGCGGACCTCGCGGGTGCGGTAGACCAGGGAGCTGGCGGCGGAGTGGTAGCCGATGCCGGCGGCATCGAGGGCGGTTTCCAGGTGGGGCAGGCTGGTGCGGGCGGGGACGAGGACGGCGATGTCGCGGAGTCCGGCGTCGCGCCAGCCGTCGCCGTCGGAGACCTGCCACCGCTCGGCCAGGATCGTTTGGATAGTGGCGGCGACGTCGGCCGCCTCGCGGGTGCGCAGCTCATCGGCGTCCGGGTCGTCGCCGTGGGGTTGGGCGCCGAGGGTGATGACCGGCGGTCCGGTCGGGGGTGTCGGGCGGACGGCGTTCAGCGGGCGGTAGGCCGGTTGGGAGCCGGGTTCGGCGACGATGAGGGTGCCGAAGGTGGTGTTGATCCAGTCGAGGATCGGTGCGCCGGTGCGGAAGTTGGTGTCCAGCACGACGGGAGCGCCGAGGTGTTGTCGGGCGCGCAGGTAGGTGGCGATGTCGGCGCGGCGGAATCGGTAGATCGACTGTTTGGGGTCGCCGACGACGAACAGGCTGCCGGCCGGCACGTGGACGTCGGTCCAGTCGGTGGCGTCGGCGTCGGCGCCACCGGCGATGCGCACGGCCAGCTCGACCTGGATGGGGTCGGTGTCCTGGAACTCGTCGAGCAGCAGCCGCCGGTAGCGCTGCTGGAGCGAGGTCCGCACCGTCGCGCCGTGCTGGGGGTGGCGTAGTAGGTCGCGGGCGAGGACGAGCAGGTCGTGGAATTCGAGGCGGCCCTCGGCCCGGCGGGCGGCGGCGTCGTCGAGGGTGGCGCGGCCGATGCGGTGCGCGAGGCGGCGCAGCGTCGCCTCCAGGACCCGGTCGCGCAGGCTGGTGGCGGCGGTCGCCAAGTCGCGGCAGGCGCCGCGCAGTTCGTCGAGGTCGACGGGGCGCCAGTTGCCGGCGCGGCCGTGCCGCCAGGCGCCGCCCAGCGCGAGACCGAGCACGGTGAGCCGGGCCGCCTCGTCAGGTGCGGCGGCGAGTTGCCGTGCCCAGTCGGCCAGATGCTCCAGGCGAGCGAGCATCTTGTCGTCGTCGGCGCGGCAGTGCGCGCGAAGCACGAGGATGCGTTCGGCCTCGGTGAGGAGGGTGTCCACGTCCACCGGCGGCGGGGGATCGCCGGGGGCGGCGAGGACCCGGTCGGTGATGAGGTCCCAATTGGCGGTGAACGCCATGGTCAAGGCGCGCAGGTCGTCCAGGCGCATTCCGGCGGCCATGGCCAGTAGCAGGGTGTCGGCCAGCTCCGGGTCGTCGAGCAGGTCGGCGCGCAGGGTGGTCCAGCGGTTGTCGAACGCCACCCCTGAGGTCACCTCGTCGAGGATCTCCACCAGCGGCGGCAGCCCGGCCTCGATGGGGTGTTCGCCCAGGATGCGCTGGGCGAACGAGTGCAGGGTCCCGATCGCCGCCTTATCCAGGTCGTCCACGGCCTCGCCGGCGCAGCGGGCGTCGGGCGCGGCGGTCGCGGCGTGGGCTTCGAAGGCGACCCGGAGCCGGTCGCGCAGTTCGGCGGCGGCCTTCTCGGTGAACGTGACCGCGGCGACCTGCGGTAGCGGGATGCCACTGAGCACGGTGGCGACGACGCGGTCGACCAACGACTTGGTTTTGCCGGAGCCGGCGCCGGCCTCCACGAACAGGGTTTCGTCGAGGCGGTCCGTGATGCGGTGGCGCGCGTCGGCGTCGCCCAACGGTGCGGTCACCTGGTCACGTCCGGGTCGATCAGGGACAGGTAGGCGGCCAGCCGAGGGTCGGATCGTTTGTGGGACCACCGGGTGCGCAGTTCGGCGACGCCGAGGCCGTCCGGGTCACAGTAAGGGCATTCGACGTGGCCGCCCCAGCCGTCCTCGTCCGGTGGCCGGTGCGGGAACAGCCCGGCCGCGATCCCGTCGACGATGACCCCGAGTGTCTCGGCGAAGGTGTGTTCGGTGGGTTCGTCAAGGACGAGGGCGATGCGCCGGCCTCGGTCCTTGCGCAGGAACCAGTACTCAGCCGTGACCGCGGCCTGGGGTGCGTCGAGGGCGGCGCGGGCGGCGTAGCCGTACACGGGTAGTTGCAGTTTCGTGCCGCGCGCGGTGGGGTCGGTCTGGTCGAGGTCGGCGAAGCTGCGGCTGCTGCCGGTCTTGTAGTCGACCACCACGATCGCGT
This sequence comes from Couchioplanes caeruleus, assembly GCF_003751945.1. Taxonomy (NCBI): domain Bacteria; kingdom Bacillati; phylum Actinomycetota; class Actinomycetes; order Micromonosporales; family Micromonosporaceae; genus Couchioplanes; species Couchioplanes caeruleus. The sequence continues at coordinate 4,310,036 of NZ_RJKL01000001.1, forward strand.
CACCGGCGCGGTCGACGCGGTCGGCGCTTCCGCGCAGGAATACGGTGCGGCCGTCATGCAGCGCTACCTCGACCGGGAGTGCGCCGCGCATACCGAAGGCCAGCTCGGAGCGGACCTGGCCGCGGCCGGTCGCGGCGCGTAACTGCTCGTCGTCGTCGAGGAACAGGTTGAGGTCGGCCAGGATGCGGGTCAGTTCCTGCCGCCACAGCAGCCGGTGCCCGGTCACCCCGCGCACGGCCAGCTCAGCGGCGACCTCACTGGCGATACGCTGCAGGTCGGCCCGCTGGGCGTCGCTCCAAGGAGTGTTGCCGGCCGGGACGGCGCCGGCCTCGGCCTGGGCGGCGAAGAACCGGTCCAGGGCTAGGTGCATGAGGTTGCCCACTTCCAGGGGGCTGATGTGCAGCAGTTCCTCGGGCGATTCCACCGGGGAGACCCGCAGTAGTCGGGCGGCGAAGTACCGGTGTGGGCAGCGAGTCCACGCCTCCAGCGCGGTCGGAGAGAGCACCGCCCCGGCGGTCGGGTCGGGCACGTCGAGCCCGGCGAGGTCGCCGTCGAAGCGGGTGAGCCGGTCGCTTGCGTGGCCGCGCCGCATGTCCAGCGCTGCTGCCACCACGTCGTCGCCGGGCAGGGTCTGCTCGAGCGGGATGTCGCGGGTGTGGGCGGCCACGGCGGCCCGGGTCCGCCATTCCTGCAGTGTCGCGAGCTCGTCGGAGCCGGTGAGGCTGGCCGCGAACGACGGCGAGCCAACCAGGAAGTCGCCGCGCGCCGACTGCCAACGCGTGGCGTCGACGCTTCCGTTGCCGGAGCGGCTGCGAAGGGTCGGCAGCAGCCACCGCGACGGCAATCGTGTGGTGCTCTGCCGTAGGTCGCCGCGCGGGAACGATACGACCACCTCGGGTGCGGCGGCCAGTGCCGCGAGCAGGTGCCGGTGCTGCCGGTCGACGCGGTCGCGTAGCAGCGGCAACTGTCCACCGGTCAACGCGCGTACCTCATCGGGGAGCAGGGCGTCGGTGCCGAGCCGTCCGGGCACCAGTTCCTCGGCTAGCCCGAGAACGTAGACGATGTCGACGTCCAGGCCGACCGCCGCCGACAGCGGCGCCACCAGGACTCCCTCGCCGAAGCGGCCGTGGCGGGGAAGGTCCGCCGCGAGCTCCAGCTCCAGGGTCAGCCGCAGCGCGGTCAGGTCGGCGGCCGCCGCTACCGCCCCGAGCCCGGCCATGCCGGCCAGCGAACGGGCTACCTTGTCCGCGGCGCGTAGCTCGTCCTCGGGCAGCCACGCCTCGGCATCAAGGTTGCCGACCAGGGCGCCGTAGGTGCGCTGTGCCCAGGCCGACAACGCCGGCCAGGCGGTCAGGCTTTCCCCCTCGTGCAGCCGCTCGCGCAACTCACCGACGAACTGCCGCAGGGCGTCGGCGATATCGGCGTCGCTCTCCCGGCGTGAAATCACCTCTTGCCGAGGGGCCTCGCATGCCCGTTCGGTGCCGGCCGCCAGGCGCTCCTGGGTGGCGTACGCCTTGAGCCGGATGTCCCAGTCATCGCCGGCCACCACCCCCGCTGACCGGGAGATCCGCTCCCAGCGCGCCGCCGGAACCCGTCGGCCCGCGGCGTCGCGTACCGGCGCGGACGCGAGTACCGCCATCACCTCGTCGCGGCGCCAGCCGTGCTCCGGCAGTGCCAGCAAATCCAGGAACGCCCGGGCCAGGCTGCGCTCGATGGTTGGGCGGACGCCGGTGCCGTTCCAGGCTATCCCGGCCGCGTCGAGATGCTCCGCGAGCAGCCGCGCATACGGGGAGGCGGAACCGTAGAGCACCGCCACCCGGTGCGCGGGAGCCTGCTGCAGTGCGCCGGTGAGCAGCCGGATAACGCAGCGGACCTCGTCATCGGCGTCCGACGCGTGCAGCACCCCGGCCGCGATCGGCGGAGGGAACTCTGCCATGCGCGCCGCCGGGCCAAGCCATCGGAGCGACGACATGGTGGTGGCGTCGACGCGGGTGTCACCGGTGCGGGCTGCGACGACATGCAGGTCGGTAACGGACGCCAGCTGGGCCAGGAACGCGACGGCCCCTGGCGGCAGCTCGTCGGGAAGGAAGAAGACGACCGTACCGATCTCGTCGGCGACCCTAGGATTTCGACCCAGCGCCTCGGTGGCGGCGCGGCGCAGGTCGGAAACGTCGTACCAACCTGCCGCGAGGGTGGTGACGACTCGGTGGTGCAGGCGGACAAGGTTCGCCGCAATCGGGCCACCGTTGGCGCTAATCGCCGACAGACCCGCCTCATCGACTTCCCGTAGCTGGCGATGCGCTGCGGCAAGCGCCCGAACAGTCGTCGGATGCTGCGCTACCGGCGCGAACAGCCCTGGCTCCTCGGCGAGGGCCCGCCGCCACGCGGCGGCGAGCACGGCCTCGGTCGCGGGACGGCGACCGGCCCCCACCAGGGCTGCAGCCGCGACCTGCTCGGCCAGACGATCGACCGTGAGTACTGCCAGGCCGGCGATCCCCGGCCGGCCGTGGACACCACCGGCGAGGGAACGGCGCGCCAGCACGCCCGCGAGATTCGTCGGCACCAGCACGGTCACCGGCGTCAGCAGGTCACCGTCCTTAGCGTCCGCCACCGTCCGGCGTAGCGCCTCGTGCGCCACCGACCCGTAGCCCGTCCAAGTCACCGCCACGGGCGGCGCTCCAGGTCATGGGCATACGGACGCATTGACACGGGCTCCCCATCGTCGTCGGAATGGGCACCAACCGGGGGAGCTGGAAGCGGTGAATCGACTTCACGTTATCCACGCTGCGGCCACGGCGTTGGCGATTCGCCTCAACCTCGTTCGCGCGGGATGCCCTGGCACGGCACGACACCGGGCGGGCCGGCGCTGGGGAGGACCGGGCCTTTTCGCATGTTTGCCTGGGGGCCGAGCCCCCAGACCCCACGGTGCGGTGGTCAGCCCTCAGAACCAGACCCCACCTTGCGGTGGTTGCTCGAGGAAGTGGTCACTCTGGCTTCGGCTCACGTACTGCGTTGCTTGTTCCTTGGGGGTCGAGTTCCTTGAGCCGATGGTGGGATGGTTCGGGGCGCGTTCGGCTGTGTCGATCGGCAAGATCGTCGGGTAGCGTGACGCCGTTTGTCGGACGTGTGTCGATGGCGTCCGCGGATCAACCGAGCGTGGAGGACTGTTCTCAATGCCGATCATCGCACCGCGATCGGTCCCTAAGTGGGCTCCGGCAAAGTGGACGCAGAATTTCCAGACCGGTCATGACTGGAGCGTCACGGGCGGCAACGTGGGGTCGTCGAACCTCAATGACGCCACCGAGTTCGTGCGGGGCACGCAGTCGGTCTCGGTCACCACGGCCGGGCGTGCCACCGCCAACGGGGCGACGGTGGACCAGGCCAACATCCAGAAGTTCGGGGGCCAGGCGCTCAACCTGACCGGCAAGGCTATCCGCCTGATGTTCAAGGTCTCGGATGTCTCCAAGCTGCGGCACATCAACTTCTACGTCGGTACGGCCGGCCTGGCCAACTACTTCCGGTGGCGGGTACACACCCATACGAATACCCAGAACTGGGTGCAATCCGGCGAGTGGGTGCTGATCACCCTGCAGTGGGGTGACGTCCTTTCCGCCGGCGGAAGCATGTCTCTCTCGGCCGCCCGTGTCCCGTCCACGAGGACCGGGTTCACCGACCTCCGGTTCCAGGTGCTCGACGCCGGCACCGGTCCCGTCACGGTCCGGCTGCAGTCGGTCGAACTCGTCGAGGACACGTCGGTGGACTATCCGAAGGGATTGGTGTCGATCACCTTCGACGACTCCTGGTCGGATGTCTTCGACAACGCGCGCCCGGCGATGGACACCTACGGGTTCCGCGGGACCACGTACACGATCGCCGACCAGATCGGTACGGCCGGGCGGTACAACCTGGCCCAGTTGAAGGCGGCGCAGAACCTGTCCGGGTGGGAGGTCGCCGGACATGCCTACCAGGGCGCCGCGCACGCGGCACGGTACGACGGTGTGACCGCGGACAAGGTCGACGCCGACGCGGGAAACCTCCGGGCGTGGATGGTCAACAACGGTTTCCACAGTGACTCGTTCGCCTACCCGGGCGGGCGGTTCGGAAAGACGACGGACGGGGTGAGCGTCGAGGAGATCGTGGCGCGCTACTTCTCCACCGGCCGGTCCATCATCTCCGCCGACAACCGCGAGTCCACGCCGCCGCCGATGCCGCACCGGCTCCGGTCCGTCACGGGGATCAGTTCAATCGCCCCCGGCCAGTCGAACCCCGCCAACCTGACCGGTCCGGGCGGATTGCTCGACCGCGCGCAGCTCTCCGGCGGCTGGCTCATCCTGTGCTTCCACCGCGTCGTCACCACCACCCCGACGAACGACGCCGAATGTCACAAGGACGACTTCGCGGCAATCATGCGGGCCATCAACTCCCGAGGCATGCCGGTGCTGACCGTCGGCGAGGTCATGCAGTAAGGGAACCCGCCGCGTCTTCCTCGAGCTGAGTGAAGCCGCCGAGCCCTGCGAGGTGCTCCACCATCCGCGCACGCTGGTCGTCGTCGGGAAGGGGTCCTCGCAGGGCTTTCATGTTCTCTTTCACGTGTGCCGGGTTGCCGGTGGACGGGAGGACGACCGTGACGGCCGGGTGAGCCAGGACGTACTTCAGGAAGAACTGGGCCCAGGTCGTAGCGCCGAAGTCGCTCGCCCAGCCCGGCACCTGACGGCCCTCGACCAGCTTGTGGAGGCGGCCCGTCTCCAACGGCATGGTGGCGATGACGGGGATGCCACGTTCCGCGGCGAGCGGCAGGACGTGCTCCTCGGCCGACCGGGTGAGGATCGAGTACCGAACCTGGACGACGTCGACTTCGAAGTTCCGCATCAGCACTTCGATGGCCGGATAGTACTGGGTCTCGCGGTGACTGACGCCGACGTAACGGACCCTTCCTTCGTTCTTCCACCGGCCCAGCATCGGCACCACAGCCTCGGCGTCGGTCAGGTCGCCCACCTGGAGCACGTCGATCTGGTTCCGGCGCAGCCGTTCCTTGGAGGCCTGCAACTGACGCGACACGCGGCCCTCGTTCAGGTCTCCGGCGGCCGGCCGGAGGTTATGGGTCAAGAACATGCCGCTGGTGATGCCGAGATCGGTGGCGACCTCGCTGAACAGGAGTTCGGAGTCGCCGTTCAGCCGAGAGGTGTCGACCACCCGGCCGCCGGCCTCCCAGTACACCTTCAGAACGTCCCGCAGATGTGCCCGCTGTGCCGCGGGGTGCTTGTCGACGTTCACCGTGGCGGCCAGCCCGATCGCCGGAAGTCGCTCGCCGGTACGCCCGAGGGTGTTGAAGGTGAGGTTCCGGCGGGCCGAGGCGGCGTGCGCGGCCTGTCCCTGTCCGGCGGCCCCCGCAACGAGCAGCACGCCCGCCCCGGCCACGCCGGCGGCCAACACGCTGCGCCTGGTCGGTCGGCCGAGCCGGGATGCTGGTAGCCCGTCCATGAATGTGCCCCTCCGCGTTCCGCAGCATGGCCGAGACTGCTCGACCCGGGACACTAACCGAGACCGCTACCTATGGATACCCCGGCCCGGCCAGATCACGGGATGCAGAGCCGGCTGCGGCCCCTTCGATGTGACACTCAGTGATCCTCACGCTCTGTTGAGTGTGATCATGCGAGTCGCCACTGCGAAGAGGCCGGGATCGGTCACTCAGAGTTGATGTCCGCGGAGTCTCTCGGCGGGGTTGCGGGAACGCTCATGTCGTCTTGCGGCTGGCTTGAGGGTGCGGTGTCAAGGTTCTCGAGTCACGAACGCAAGGTGGAGGAACACAGAGATGAAGCTGGCACGCCTGGTCGCGGTCCTGGGTATGGCGATGGTCGCCACCACCCTGGTGGCTCCGCAAGCGGCTTCCGCGGCGACGCACGTGCCGGGTCCGCCGATGGGCCTGATGAATGTGCGGTCGCACGTGAAGGCCGCTGAGACGTTGGTCTACTGGAAGCCCGTCGCCGGGGCCACGAACTACCAGGTGACGGTCAGCGATGGCACTATCACCCGGCTGTACGTTGTCGCGGCCACCCAGAAGCTGAACGCCGGCGGGACGCACCAGTTGACGGTGTCGACGCCGAACAAGTGCTCGCGGTACCGGATCACAGTTGCCTCGCGGGACGCGCAGGGGCAGGGGACCAGCCGGTACATCATCGAGAAGTCCCTGGCGCCCACCGCGGTGATCAAGGCGAAGGCGGTGCGGTCGAGTGACCCGACCAAGGCGACCTTCACCTACTCCCCGCCGCAGTGGAAGGGCTACCTGGGCGGTCCGACCGGCGGGGCGACGCAGGACGACAAGGACAACCCCAAGATGAGCTTCACCAGCACGGCCGAGCTCGTCCGGGTCGCGGACAACAAGGTCGTCTCCACGACTACGTACACCTCGAGCAACTGGACCGCTCCCCGGACGCAGAGCTTCACCGGTCTCGACCCGGCGCGGGCCTACGTTTTGAAGATCACGAACAGCAACAAGTGGGGCACCTGCTCCAACCAGCTCGGCCGGGTCCTGCTCAACCCCAACGCCTGACGGCACCGACGGATCCTCGCCCGGCCCTGCGGCCGGGCGAGTCCTGTGACGAGCGCCAGGGTCAGTCGATCGACAGGAAGACGTTGTCGATCTGGCCGGCGTACTGGTCGTTGCCGTTGTTGGTGCCCTTGCCGCCCACGCGCAGCGGTTCGGCGTTGGCGATCGACAGGCGCGGCGGCACGGGCACCGATGCGCGACGTACGCCGTCGACGGCGAGTTCGAGGCGGTCGGCCGTACGGGTGCAGACCAACTGGTGCCAGGTGCCGTCGGCCACGTCGATCAGGGGCTCCGCGCGGTAGATGCGGTTGCGGCCGGCGATCACGCAGCTCGGGTGGCCCTGCCGGTGGTCGACCTGGAGCTTGAACTGGCTGATGCCGCCGACCGAGTACCCCTTCTGGAGGACGTTGGCGCCGTCCGCGAGGTCGCTGTGGGTCATCAGCACCGACGCGCCGTAGCGCATCGGGCGGGTGCCGGGGTTGAGGCTGTCGTCGCGGACGCCCTCGAGGATCGCCCGGGGGCATTCGCGCTCGCGCAGCAGGGTGCAGCGATCCGGGTATTGCACCGCCAGGCCCGCGCCCTGCGGGACGAGGCTGAGCGTGCCGCCGTTCTGGCCCAGGGGCCGCAGTTCGAAGCCGCCGCGTACGTCGGTGATCGGTGCCGTGACGCCGCCGTCGAAGGTGTAGCGGATGGTGACCGGGGTCGCCGCAACGCCGATCTTTCCCGCCTGCGCGGGTGCCGCAAAGCCGAAGGCGGCGGGCGTCAGGACGCCCCCCGACGGGCGGGGCATGATCAGTGGCGTGAGCCGGGGGGCGGCGTCGCTGCGCTGGGCGAAGTGGGCGACGGCCAGCAGGCCCGCGCCGAAGACGGCGGTGGCCGTGAGCGCGCCGAGCGGGCTGATCCATGACCGGCGAGTGTCGAACATGCGGTTATTGTCCGAAACTCGGGGAAAAGTGGTGGTCTCAAACTCCGGGGCGGCGCAAAAGTGGCGTAAACCACCCCAAAGAGGGTCCGCCGAATGGCCCAAATACTTCTTGCACCCGCAACCACCTGCCCGGTTGGTCAGGCACGCGGAGCCGCGGCTTCTCCGATCACCGCGTGCAGCACGTCGTCCAGGGCGATCACCCCTAGCGGGCGCCGGCCGTCGCTGACCAGCACGATGTGGCGCCGGTCCCGGCGCATCGTGAGCAGCAGATCGGCCAGGTTGCGGTCCGGCGGCACCACGGCCAACGGCCGGATGATCTCCGCCGGGATGGGCAGGCGGCGCTGCGCGCCCGCGTAACCCAGGACGTCCTTGACGTGTACGAAGCCCAGCACGCGCCTCGACTCGCGTTGCACGACCGGGAACCGGGACCGCCCGCTGCGGGTCGCCACGGCCTCGATCGTGGCCGGCGAAGCGTCGTCCGCCACCGTCGTCACCCCGGACCACGGCCGCAGGGTGTCGGCCGCCGTCCGTTCGCTGAGGCCCAGCGCCGCGTGGATGCGCTCGTACTGTTCCGTGCCGAGCAGCCCCTCCGACCGTGCCTGGGTGACCATGCCCGCGAGCTCCTCGGCGGTGAACACCGTCTTGACCGCGTCCGTCGCCTCGATCTTCCACAGGGCCAGCACCATGCGCGACGCCCAGCGCATCGCCGTCAGGACCGGGCGGGTCGCCGTACAGAAGGCGAGCATGAACGGGCCCAGGATCAGCGCCGAGCGCTCCGGGCCGGCCAGCGTGATGTTCTTGGGCACCATCTCGCCGACGACGGTGTGCAGGAAGACCACGACGCCGAGGGCCAGGACGAACGCGACCGGGTGGATCGCCTTCTCCGGCAGGCCCGCCGTCGTGAGCGGGCCCTCGATCAGGTGCGCGAGCGCCGGCTCGGCGATCGCGCCGAGGCCCAGGGAGCAGATCGTGATGCCGAGCTGCGCGCCCGCGATCATCAACGGGATCTGGTTCATCGCCGACAGGGCCCAACGCGCCGGGCGGGACGTCTCCGCGAGCGGCTCCAGGGCCGTACGCCGGGACGCGATCAGCGCGAACTCGCCGCCCACGAAGAGCGCGTTGCCCAGCAGCAGTATCACCGTGACCAGCAGCTCAGCCATCGGCGGGCTCCGGCGGTGCGACGACGCGGACCTGTTCGATGCGGTGCCGGTCCACCTGCATCACGGTGAACTCCCAGCCCTCTTCCTCGAGCGACTCGCCGGCCTTGGGGATGTGACCGAGGCGTGCGAGCAGAAAGCCGGCGAGGGTCTCGTACGGTCCCTCGGGCAGCCGGAAGCCGGTCTGCTCGGCGAGCTCGTCCTCGCGCAGCAGGCCGTCGACGAGGAACGTCCGTCCGCCGTCGGGCGCGGTCAGCTCCTCGCTGGCGGCCTCGACCACGTCCACGTCATGCTCGTCGGCGATCTCGCCGACCAGTTCCTCGATGAGGTCCTCGACGGTGACGACGCCGTCGGTGCCGCCGTACTCGTCGACCACGATCGCCAGGTCCGCGTCGGCGGCCCGCAGCGCCGCGAGGACCTTGTCCAGGCCGAGGCTCTCCGGGACGTACACCGGCTCGCGGGCCACTGCCGACACCGGCGTGGCAGCCCGGCGATCGGGCGCCACCCCGAGCGCGTCCGACACGCCGACGACGCCCATGACGAGGTCGAGCGTCGACTCGTACACGGGGAACCGGGTGTGTCCGGTCTCGCGCGCGACCGTGATGAGGTCCGCGACGCTCGCGGTGGTCTTGAGGCCGACCACGTCGACCCGCGGGGTCATCGCCTTGGCCGCGCGTTTCTCGCCGAAGCGGATGGTGCGGCGCAGCAGCGTCGCGGTCTCGTCCGGCAAGGCACCCGCGCGGGCGCTGATCGCGGCGAGCAACCCCAGTTCCTCGGGGGAACGGGCGCTGGCGAGCTCCTCCTGCGGCTCGATCCCCATGCGGCGGACCAGCCAGTTGGCGGAGCCGTTCAGCGCGCTGATCAGCCATTTGAAGAGCTTCGAGAAGGTACGCAGCGGCGCCGCGGTCGCCAGTGCCACCTTCATCGGGCGGGCCAGGGCGGCGTTCTTCGGTACGAGCTCGCCGAAGAGCATCGACACCAGCGTGGCCAGCACCAGCGCGAGCAGGTGGGTGATGGTGTCGGTGTGCCGGCCGCCGATCGGCGCGATGGCCGGCGTGAAGAGCCGGGACAGCGCGGGCTCGGCGAGATAGCCGGTCAGCAGGGCCGTCAGCGTGATGCCGAGTTGCGTGCCGGAGAGCTGGAAGGAGAGCTCGTGCAGCGCGTCGCGTACGGTCCGGGCCCGGCGTTCGCCCGCGTCGGCGCGCTTGTCGATCTCCACCCGATCGACGGTGACCAGCCCGAACTCGGCGGCCACGAAGAACGCGTTGCCTGCGGTCAGCAGCGCGAAGGCAGCCAGCGGGAGCACCGCGGTCAGGAGCAGGCCGTCCATGATCGGTTCACCTCGGCCCTCATTGTGCCGGAACCGCCCGTCTCATCGGCGTCCGCGGTGCCCGGATGCGCGCCGGAGTCGGCGTGGACGGATGAACATCGCCGAGGAATTCGCGTTGCTCGCCCGCCGTGACGACGGCTCTCCGGAGCCGCCGTGGCGCTCATGTCCCCTATGGCGGCGACGACCGCCGTCCTCGCATCCTCGTGAGTCGGCCTAAGCCTGCGCCTTGTCGCCCTTGATGCTGCGCAGCAGCACGCTGGCCACGTCGACGACCTCGACGTTCTCCTGCTCGCCCTTGCCGGTGACTCCGTCGCCGATCATCGTGTAGCAGAACGGGCAGCCGACCGCGATGGTCTTCGCGCCCGTGGCCAGCGCCTCCTCGGTGCGCTCCACGTTGATCCGCTTGCCGATCTTCTCCTCCATCCACATGCGGGCGCCGCCGGCGCCGCAGCAGAAGGAGCGTTCCGAGTTGCGCGGCATCTCGGTGAGGCCGCCCTCGATGGCGCTGCCGAGGACCTCGCGGGGCGCCTCGAAGACCCGGTTGTGCCGGCCCAGGTAGCAGGGGTCGTGATAGGTGACCCCGCCGTCCACCGGCTGCACCGGGGTGAGCTTGCCCTCGGCGACCAGGTGGGCCAGCAACTGGGTGTGGTGCACGACCTCGACCTTGAGGCCGAGCTGCTCGTACTCGTTGCCGAGGGTGTTGAAGCAGTGCGGGCAGGTCGCGACGATCTTCTTGACCTCGGCCTCCTGCAGCGTCTCCACGTTCTGCTGGGCCAGCATCTGGAAGATGAACTCGTTGCCGATGCGGCGGGCCGGGTCGCCGGAGCAGGTCTCGCCCTCGCCGAGGATGGCGAAGTCGACGCCGGCCTCGTGCAGCAGCGTGGCGACCGCCCGGGTCGTCTTCTTGGCGCGGTCCTCGAAGGCGCCGGCGCAACCGACCCAGAACAGGTACTCGAAGTCGGCCTCGCCGACCCGCTTGATCTCGAAGTCGAGGCCCTTGGTCCAGTCCTCGCGGGTGTTCTGCGGCGCGCCCCAGGGGTTGCCCTTGTTCTCCAGGTTGCGCAGCATGACGCCGGCCTCGGCCGGGAAGTTCGACTCGATCAGCACCTGGTAGCGGCGCATGTCGACGATGTGGTCGACATGCTCGATGTCCACCGGGCACTGCTCGACGCAGGCACCGCAGGTGGTGCAGCTCCACAGCACGTCGGGGTCGATGATGCCGTTCTCGTCGACGCCGCCGATCAACGGCCGGTCGGCCTCAGCGAGCGCCAGCACGTCGACGCCCTTGAGCTGCTCCTCGGTCCCCTTCTCCTCGCCCGTCAGGTCCTTGCCACCGCCGGCGAGCAGATAGGGCGCCTTCGCGTACGCGTGGTCGCGCAGCGACAGCACCAGCAGCTTGGGCGACAGCGGCTTCGCCGTGTTCCAGGCCGGGCACTGCGACTGGCAGCGGCCGCACTCCGTACACGTGGAGAAGTCCAGCAGGCCCTTCCAGGTGAACTGCTCGACCTGGGCGACGCCGAACTGGTCCTTCTCGGGGTCCGCCTCCTCGAAGTCGAGGGGCTTGCCGTCGCTCATCATCGGCTTCAGCGCACCGAGGCCGGAGCCGGCCGGCTTCTCCGGACTGCGCTTGAAGAAGATGTTGAAGAAGGCCAGGAAACGGTGCCAGGCGACGCCCATCGTCACGTTGAGGGCGATGGTGATCAGCCAGCCCATGGAGATGCAGACCTTGACCAGGCCGACCCAGGTGGGGCCGTCCTTCGCGGCGGGCAGCAGCGCGCCGACGCCGTGGCTGAGCGGGGTGGCCCAGGCCGGGTACTCGAAGTGGTCGTTGGCGACCTTGAAGCCGCGGATCAGGAAGCCGCAGATCAGGACGCCGACGATGACGGCCTCGACGAAGTACGCCTGCCACATCGTGGAGCCGGTGAAGCGCGACAGCTTGCGGCGCCCGGGCTTGTGGAGCTGGCGGATCACGATCAGCACCAGGATGCCGGCCAGGCCGAGGATGCCGATCCACTCGGTGACCAGGCCGTAGACCACCCAGTGGCCGACGAGGGGAAGGCCGCCCTCCGGATCCACGATCTCGAAGTACGCCTCGAGCACCAGCAGGAACAGGATCATGAAGGAGACCATCACGAACCAGTGCGCCGCGCCGACCACGCCCCACTTGAGCATCCGGGTGTGGCCCAGCGTCTCGATGAGCATGGTCCGGGTCCGGGTGCCCTTGTTGTCGAAACGCGACGGGTCCGGCTGACCCTGACGGATCACCGCGGTCATGGAGATGACCGCCCGCACCGCCAGGGCGACCGCCACGACGGTAACGGCGCCCGCCAGGACGGTGGCGACGATCTGCGCGATGCCCATCTGCCTTGTGCCTCCTCGGTCGGTGGTGCCGACCTATGTTACCCACGGGTAATCAATCTGCATGCGGGCATGACGGTTGAGTTCGTCTCACCCGGCGTCCGGCGACTGTCCGGCGTCACCTCAGCCGAAAGCGCACCCCGCAGGCAGGACTCGCCTTGGGGGTGCGCGATCGGATCAAAGCAGACTTTACGGTGGCTATCGCCAGCGAGAGAGGATTCCCAGAGAGGCGACCATGCAACCGAAGCCGATGGCCAGGTTCCAGAAGCGCCAGGCCTCGACCGGATACTGCTGCTCCGAGAGGTAGTAGACCACCAACCAGGCGATGCCGAACACGATCAAGAAGACCGCCGAGAAAGGCACCCAGACCGGACTCGGCTTCTTGGACGCGGCCGCCACTGCGGGACGGACATCCGTCGGCGGCGTGTAGACCTTCTTCTTGCGAACCTGTGACTTCGGCACGGCGCTCTCCTGAGGGCGACAAGTGGTGAACAACCCACCCCTGAGCGGCTCCGGGGACCCCGAACGCTGCCCGTGGCGAATACTGTTCGACAGCTAGCGTAGTCAAGCCGGCGCGCACGCAAGCACCCGCCGGTGGGTTTTTCGGACCAGCACGAGAGGAAGACCGACGTGGAGTACACCACGGGGACGCCCTCGTGGCGACTTGTCCTGCGCCGAGCCCTCGGCGGACTTCGGCCGCGACGGCGGGGTCAGCGGCAACGCGGCTGGTCGGTGGGCGTCCCGCTGATCGCGCTCGCGGCGGGTCTGCTCTTCACCACCTCCGCCACCACCGCCGACGGAACGGCCCTGCGCGACGATCGCCGGCCGCAGCTCGCCCAGCTCATCGCGGACAAGCGGGTACGCCTGGAGGCCCGCGAGCGGCAGGCCGGGACGCTGCGCGCGGCGGTCGACGAGGACGCCGCCCGGCTCGCCGACGTCGACGAGCCGGTGAAGGAGGCCCGCCAGCGCGCCGACGGCATGCGGGAACCGGCGGGGTTCACCGGACTGCGCGGTCCCGGCGTCACGGTGACGCTCAACGACTCCTCCCGGCGTACCACCGACGGCGGCACGAACGCACCGCAGAACGACGATCTGGTCGTCCACCAGGGTGACGTCCAGGCGGTGGTGAACGCCCTCTGGGCTGGTGGGGCCGAGGCAATGTCAATCATGGATGTCCGCGTCATCTCCACAAGCGCGGTACGCTGTGTGGGCAACACGCTGCTACTACACGGCCAGGTCTTCTCGCCGCCCTTCAAGATCACGGCAATCGGCGAACCCACGGCGCTGCGTCGGGCGTTGGAGTCCGCAGAGGGAGTCCAGCAATTCCGCGACGCCGTCGCCGACTTCGGCCTCGGCTACACGGAAACCGTCGAGAGGAACGTGACTGTGGGGGCTTACGACGGGTCGAGTGACCTCCGATCCGCCGAGGTCATCGAGTGATGGTGCCGCCGGATACCCCCGAGAGCTGGGCGAACTCGGGTCGGCACCGCGCACCGGACGGCGACGCACAGACGGCGTTCATCCCCCGCATCACGGACGCGTCCCCGGACGGCGTGCCGGGAGGTCCGCTGGAGCCACCGATCGGACTGGGCGGTCCGGCCGTTCCCCACACCGACCCGGTCGTGGCCCGGGCCGCGGCCCGGGCCACGACACCTTCGGTAGGCGCAAACCGCCGGCGCGGAGTCCCCGAGGCGGATGCGGCACCGAGCGCCGGCGCTCGGCAGGAGGCTGTCGTCCGGCCGAGACGCCATGACGATCCGGGCGATGCCGCCCCCCGGCCGCGCAACGAGGCCCCGCAGCGACCGGCGGACGACCGGAACGACGGCCGGCAGCGGCGGGTGCCCGCCCAGGCGAACGGCGTCGTCCAGGGCATCACCGCCGCAGGCGCCCAGGGCGTCACTTCCACGGGCGCGCAGGGCTTCAGCGGCGGCGCGCAGGATCCCGCCGCGACCGCGGTGCTCCGGGCCCCCGACGTGGCTGCCCGCTTGCCCTCCTCCGTACCCGTGAAAACACCCCAAGCCGCGACGGCGGCCGAGGAGGCCCAGCCGAAGCGTGGCGAGCGAGTCGTCAAGCTGCGGCCCGAACAGACAGGTGACGGCTACAAGAGCGTGTATTCCGAGCTGACCCGGCCCACGCTCGGCTCGCGGATCCGGACCGGCATCCGCGTCACCGGCGAGCTGATGATCACTTTCGGCCTGGTCGTGCTGCTTTTCGCCGGCTACGAGGTGTTCGGCAACTCCGCCAAGGTCGAGAACGAGCAGGACACCCTCGCCACCCAGCTCGACGAGCAGTGGAACGACCCCACGGTGGCGCCGAGCGCCGGGCCGACCGCGAAGGCTCCCGCGGCACCGGGCAAGGGCCTGGTGGGACGTCTCTACATTCCCAAGTTCGACATGAAGTGGGTCGTCGTCGACGGCGTACGCCCGCAGGACATCCGGTACGCGCCCGGCCACTACCCGGACACGGCCCAGCCCGGCAGGATCGGCAACTTCTCGGTCGCCGGGCACCGCATCCGCAAGATCTTCTGGCGCCTGGACGAGCTCAAGACCGGCGACGTGATCGGCGTCGAGACCCGCAACAACTGGTACGTCTACAAGGTCACCGCCAGCGAGGTCGTCAAACCGAACCAGGTCGAGGTGGTCGCGCCGGTGCCCGGCCAGCCCGGCAAGAAGGCCACCAAGGCGATGCTGACGCTCACCACGTGCAACCCGAAGTACAACAACTATGAGCGGCTCATCGTGCACGCGGAGCTGGTGGACAGCCTGAAGCGGGATCCCACGCTGCCCGACGCCGGCAAGCCCGCCGAGATGAAGGCGTAGGGAGGGCCCGTGTACGCCTGGATCTGGCGCAAACTCCCCTTCGGCCTGTGGGGCAAGCTGACCGGCTCGCTCGTGCTGGCCCTGACCGCCGGCGCGCTGCTCTGGTACGTCGTCTTCCCGTGGGCGACGCCGCTGCTGCCCTTCGACGACGTGCAGGTCGGCACCGGCACGGAGCAGCAGGGTCCGGTGCCCGGCGGCGGCGCCGACCTCGGACCGGACGAGATCCCGTACGACCTGCACACGAACAATCCCGAACCGTCCGCGAGTTAGGTGTCCCGCGTGCGCATCCTGGTGATCGACAACTACGACTCGTTCGTCTTCAACCTGGTGCAGTATCTCGGCCAGCTCGGCGCCGAGTGCGAGGTGCGCCGCAACGACGAGATCTCGGTCGCCGAGGTCGGCGGCTTCGGCGCCGCGGGGATTCTGCTCTCCCCCGGCCCGGGCACGCCCGAGCGAGCCGGGATCACCATGGACGTGATCCGCGAGTACGCCGGCAAGCTGCCCATGTTCGGCGTCTGCCTCGGCCACCAGGCGATCGGCGCCGCGTTCGGCGCCACGGTGACCCGCGCCCCCGAGCTGCTGCACGGCAAGACGTCGTCGGTGCGGCACAAGGGCGAGGGCGTCCTGGCCGGACTGCCCGACCCGTTCACCGCGACCCGCTACCACTCGCTGGCGGTGGTGCCGGAGACCCTGCCCGAGGAGCTCGAGGCGACCGGCTGGACGGAGTCCGGCGTGGTGATGGCGATGCGCCACCGCTCGCTGCCGATCGAGGGCGTCCAGTTCCACCCCGAGTCGGTGCTCACCGAGGGCGGCCACACCATGCTGGCCAACTGGCTGGCGGCGTGCGGCCTCCCGGAGGCCCTGCTGCGGGCCCCCGAGCTGGCGGCCGAGGTGGAGACCCGCCGGCGGTCCGCCTTCGCCACGGCCTGACCCCTAGGGAGTCTCTCGCGAGAGACTCCCTAGTTGCCGATGATGTCCCCGATGCCCGTGCCGGTGCCGCCGGCGTCGCCGCCGCCGGGCGGGACGTCCGGGTCGGGCGACTGGGAGCCGCTCGGGTCGGGCGTGTCCGGGGCACCGACGAAGAGAGTGATCGCCGACGACGTCGGCCGCTTCTCCTTGCCGGCCGGCGTCTGCCTGAACACCTTGCCCGGCACGGCACCGTCCTCGTTCGTCGGTTCCACCTTGATGTTGGTGAAACCACGGTCCTCGAGAAGCGCCCTGGCCCCCGACTCGTCCTTACCCAGCACGTCGGGGACCTCGACCAGGTTGCCCTTGGACACCCGCACCGTGATCTTCGTGCCGGGATTGACTTCCTTGCCCTCGGACTCGACGAAGATCACTGCTCCCTCGCGGGCATCGTCGTCGAAGTACTCGATGACCGGCACCAGCCCCTCTTTCCTCAGGGCCGTCTCGGCGGCGTCCTGCTGGCCTCCCACCAGATTTCTCGGAACGGTGACCTTCTTCGGACTCTGGCACATGATGAGGGTGATCTGCTGATCGATCCTCAGCGAGCTTTTCGCCGGTGGAATCTGCTCCACGACCGTGTCTTTGCAGTCGTTCGTCGTCTTCGGCGTGCCGGTGACGACGTTCGTGAAGCCCGCCTGCTTCAGCGCGACCTTCGCGTCCTCCTCCGACATCTTGGTCACCGCCGGGACGATCGCCTGCGGAGGCGGCGCGTCCGACTCCTTGTCGCGGTTGGAGATGGCGAGGCCGATGCCGAGGGCGACCACGGCGAGGACGCCGAGGGCCGCCAGCACCGCCATCACCCACGACGACGTCTTGCGCTCCGGCGGCTGCGGGCCGCCGGGGCCGGTCGCCGCGGCCGGGATCGGGCGGGTCATCGCGGTCGGCGCCTGGCCCATCGGGCCGCTCATCGCCATGGTCTCGGCCTCGTTCATCACCGGGGTCGCCATGACGGGACGGCCGGAGACGGCGCGCAGCGCGTCCGCGCGCATCTCCTGCGCGCTCTGGTAGCGGTTCAGCGGATTCTTGGCCAGCGCCTTCAGGACGATCGCGTCGATGTCCGGGGACACCTCGCGGTTGATGTCGCTGGGTGCCTTGGGGTCCTCGCGGACGTGCTGGTACGCCACGCTGACCGGACTGTCGCCGACGAAGGGCGGGTGGCCGACGAGGAGCTCGAAGAGGACACAGCCGGCCGCGTACACGTCGGAACGGGCGTCGACGGACTCGCCGCGGGCCTGTTCCGGGGAGAGATACTGGGCCGTGCCGATGACGGCGCTGGTCTGCGTCATGGTGGTGGCGCCGCTGGCCAGGGCCCGGGCGATGCCGAAGTCCATGACCTTGACCTGCCCGTTCTGCGTGATCATCACGTTCCCGGGCTTGATGTCGCGGTGGATGATGCCGTGCCGGTGGCTGAACTCCAGGGCGGCGCAGATGTCGGCGATCATCTCGAGGGCGCGGCGCGGCTGGATCCGCTGCTCGGCCGCGAGCACCTCCTTGAGGGTGCGCCCGTTGACGAACTCCATGACGATGAACGGCTGCTTCTCACCGGTGGACGACGTCTCCTCGCCGGTGTCGTAGACCGCGACGATCGCGGGGTGGTTCAGAGCCGCGGAATTCTGCGCCTCCCGCCGGAACCGCTCCTGGAAGGTGGCATCCCGGGCGAGGTCGGACCGCAGCATCTTGATCGCCACGTCACGACCGAGCCGGAGGTCACGGCCACGATGCACCTCGGCCATGCCGCCGTAACCGAGCAGCTCGCCGACCTGATACCTGCCACCCAGCAGGCGGGCCTGCGCCGTCATAGCGTCTGTCGTCCTTCGGTCGCGGGATTCGGAATGTGCGGAACACAAACCTGCTTCGTAAGACGGTACGACGGTGCCGCCGCACATGGTTCGACGGTGCCGGCAGCGGTGGGGTTCCCCGACTTCAGCAGGAAGGAAATCACCCCGGCGCAGAGCAGAACCAGCAGGGCGAGAACGACCGCCAGCACGATCAGGACCTGCCGCCCGCCCGAACTGTCGGACTGATTGCCGGGCGTCGCCTGCGGATGCTGCATCGGCGGCGCCGACGGGTGCCGGTACGGCTGCTGCACCGACGGCACGGAAGCCGCGCCCCGCGCGCCCTGCCCACCCGACACCGGCCGGGGCACGGGCGGATACGGCGGTCGCGCCTGTCCGGAATTCGGATGTGCGGGAGAGCCGGGAGTCGGCGCGCCCGAATGCGGCCGGTGGGGCACCGCCGCACCGCCGGAGTGCGGCCGGTTCGGCGCGGGCCCGCCCGACAGCGGGCGGCTGACCGGAGCGGAGCCGTTGACCGCCGGCTGATGCACCTGAGTGGTCAACGAGGAGGCCGCCTGCCGCGCCACCGAGGCCATCGCGGACGCCGTGGGCCAGCGGGCGCCCGGATCCTTGGCCATCGCCCGGTCGACGATCGCGCGTACGGCGGGCGGGATGTCGGCCGGCAACGGCCGCGGGTTGTCCCGGACGTGCTTCATCGCGATCTCGATCGGCGTCGCACCGTCGAACGGTCGGTGCCCGGAGAGGCACTGGTACGCGACGACGCCGAGCGCGTACACGTCGGAGGCCGCCGTGGCGACGGCGCCGGAGGCCTGCTCGGGAGAGATGTAGGAGGCGGTGCCCAGGACCGACCCGGCCACGGTGAGCTGCCCGACGAGCGCCGATCGGGCGATGCCGAAGTCGGTGAGCACCAGCGTGCCGTTCGGGCGTACCAGCAGGTTTCCGGGCTTGACGTCGCGGTGCACGATCCCGTTCGCGTGCGCGGCCTGCAGCGCGTCCGCCGCCTGGGCGACGAGGGCCATGGTGCGCGCCGGGGTGAGGCGGCCCACCCGGCTGAGGGTCCGCGACAGCGCGTCGCCCTCGACGTACTCCATCACCAGGAAGGCGAGCTGCTGGTCGCTGCCGTAGTCGTAGACGTCCACCACGCCGGGGTGGTTGATGGTGGCCATGGTCCGGGCCTCGCCGCGGAAACGCTCGGCGAAGCCGGGCTCGTCCAGCAGGGCGGGCAGCAGGATCTTCACGGCGACCGTACGGCCGAGCACCTCGTCGGTGCCACGCCACACGTCACCCATGCCGCCGCCGGCGATCCGCTCGTCCAGGCGGTACCGGCCACCGAGGGTCACCCCAGGGCTGATCATCTCAGTCCCCTCCCCCGCCGGCAGCGGCCTTCATGATGAGCCCGCCGATCCGGGCGGCCTCGGAGCTGCCGTGGGCGGCGGGAACCCGCTCCATCATGACGCAGACCGCGGAGACCGGCTGACCCTTGTCGTCGAAGGCGAAGCCGATGAACCAGCCGTGCGGGTCCTCGCCCTCGCCGTTCTCCGCCGTACCCGTCTTGCCGCCGACCTCGAACCCGTCGATCCTCGCCTGCGTGCCGGTGCCGTTCTCGACGACGCTGACCATCATGTCCTTGAGGTCGCTGGCGACGTCGTCGCTGATCGGCGTCCGCAGTGTCTCCGGGTTGGCGTTGTAGATCGCCCGCCGGTCGGCGCTCAGCAGCTGCTTCACGAGGTGCGGCCGCATCTGCTGGCCGCCGTTGGCGACGGTGGCCGCCATCATCGCGCCCAGGACGCTGGTCATCCGGACCTCGTTCTGCCCGATCGACGACTGGGCGAGAGCCGCCTGGTCGGTGCTGCCGTCCGGGTTCTGCATCTCACCCATGCGGCTGGCCGCCACGGGCAGCCCGCCGCCCTTCAGGTTGCCGATGGACAGGTCGTCCTGCTCGAAGCCCCACTCCTGGGCCTCCTGCTTGACCTTGTCCCCGCCGAGCTTGACGCCGAGGCGGGCGAAGCCGGTGTTGCAGCTCTCGGTGAGCGCCTGCTTGAGGGTCACCTGGGCTTCGGGACACACGCTGGGCGCAGCGTTCTTGATCGGCTTGCCCGCACCCGGCGCGGTGTAGGAAGCGCTGGCCGGGATCGCGGTGTCCTGCTGGTAGCCGTTCTTCAGCGCCAGCGACGCCATGATGACCTTCATGACCGAGCCGGGCGGATAGTTCTCGGACGTCGCCCGGTTGAGCAGCGGCTTGTCCTTGTCCTTGTCGAGCTCGTTGTAGGCCGCCGTCGCCGCCTTGTTGTCATGGGAGGCCAGCGGGTTGGGATCGAAGCTCGGCATCGACACCATCGCCTGGATGGCGCCCGTCCGCGGGTCGATCGCGACCGCGGAACCCTTCGTCGCCCCGGACTTATTCTTGGTGAGCTGCTTCCAGGCGACTTCCTGCGCCTTCGGGATCAGCGACAGCACGACGTTGCCGCCGCCGGGCTGCTCGCCGGTGAACATGGCGCTGATCCGGTCGGCGAGGAGCTTGTCGCTGGCGCCGGAGAGGAAGTCGTTCTCGCTGCGCTCGATGCCGACCTCGCCGATGTTGACCGGCTTGTATCCGATGACCGGCGCGTACAACTCCTTCTCCGGGTACACCCGCAGGTACTTGAGGGCGCCGTCGGTGGCCTTGCTCTGGGCCAGCGGCTGCTTGCCGGCCTCGATCACCCCGCGCGGCACCTCGTACTCGGCGACCTGCACGCGGCCGTTGTAGTCGCTGGTGCGGTAGTCGTCCGCCTTGTAGGCCTGGACCCAGTTGAGGTTGGCGAAGAGCAGACCGAAGAGGACGAGGATGACCACGCCGGCCTTGCGCAGGGGTGCGTTCACGGCTTGATCACCTCCGTCATGGCGCCGTGCAACTGGACGGGCGGTTGCTTCGGCCCGGTGGGCTGCGCCGCGGGTCCACCCGTCGCGGGCCTGCGGGCGGCGTCCGAGATCCGCAGCAGCATCGCGACGAGCAGCCAGTTCGCCATCAGCGACGAGCCTCCGGCGGACAGGAACGGCGTGGTCTGACCGGTCAGCGGGATCAAACCGGTGATACCACCCAGGATGACGAAGACCTGCAACCCGAGCGTGAACGCCAGGCCGCCGGCCACCAGCTTGCCGAACGAGTCGCGTACGCCCAGAGCCGCGCGCAGGCCGCGCTCGACGATCAGCAGGTAGCAGATGAGCAGGGCGGAGAGGCCGAAGAGGCCGATCTCCTCGCCCATGCCGGCGAAGATGAAGTCGGTGCGCACCTCGGGGACCAGGAGCGGCGACCCGGAGCCCGGGCCGGTGCCGAACATCCCACCCGTGCCGAGGCCGAGCAGCCCCTGGACGAGCTGGAAGCTGCTGCCGAACTCGCGGTAGTAGAACTCCGAGTTGAACGGGTCGAGCCACACCGACGCCCGGTCGTAGAAGTTGGCGAAGGGCCCGCCCACCGACGCACCCAGCAGGTACGCCACGTAGACGCCGCCGAAGAACATCACCAGGCCGATGATCAGCCAGCTCGCGCGCTCGGTGGCGACGTAGAGGGTCACCACGAACAGCCCGAAGTACAGCAGCGCCGTGCCGAGGTCCTTCTCGAAGACGAGAACCAGCAGCGAGAGCAGCCAGACGGTGACGACCGGGCCCAGGTCGCGGCCGCGGGGGAAGTCGATGCCGAGGAACCGGCGGCTGGCCAGCGAGAGCACCTCGCGCTTGCGGACCAGGTAGTAGGCGAAGAAGGAGACCAGCGCCAGCTTGGCGAACTCACCCGGCTGGATCGAGACGCCGCCCACCTTGATCCAGAGGCGGGCGCCGTTGATCTCGGAGATGGACGCCGGCAGGACCGCCGGCAGCATCACCAGGACGATACCGATCAGGCCCAACGTGTACGCGTACCGCGAGACGACCTTGTGATCGCGGACGACGAGCAGCAGCACCGAGGCCAGGATCAGCGCCAGCAGCGTCCACATGAGCTGCTTGCCGCCGGTGCCGCCGAAGACGCCCGGGATCGGCTCCTTCAGGACGATCGCCCGGCCCAGGTCGAGCCGGCGCAGGAACGCGACGCCCAGGCCGTTGATCAGCGCCACCGTCGGGATCAGGATCGGGTCCGCGTGCGCCGCGGTGAAGCGCACGACGAAGTGCAACCCGACGAAAAGGATCCCGAGCAGCGCGGGCGGCACCCAGAATGAGGAGGTGAGCGTGTCGAGCTGACTGGCCTCGACGGTGGCGGCGAAGATCGCCACGATCACCATCGCGAACAGCAGCAGACCGAGCTCCGCGTTGCGCCTCGTGCTCGAGCCCGGGATGCGCGGCATCTCACCCGTGGGTGCGGGTGTGGGAGCCGGGAGGGCGGGCGCGGTCAAGAGGTGATCCCCAGACTTCGGTCGGGCGGGTCGCTCAGTCCACGGGCCGGCACCCGACCGGGTCGCTGGTGACCGGTTGGGTCGAGGCCGAGGGCTGGGCGTCCGGCGTGGTGGCAGGCGCGAGAGCGGGTACCGACGGGGTGGTGCCACGGACGGGAGCCGAGGGTTTGGCGGACGGAACCGGAGGGTTCGCCGTCGGAGTGAGCGTGGGCGGTGCAGTGCTCGGCGCGCACACCGGTTTGAGGTTCGGGTTGGACGCGTCCTCGCTGGTCAGCTCGAGCAGCCGGCGCTGGGCGTCGGGCTTGCTGTCGGCGTGGATGCCCTGCTTGACCCGGTCCTGCGCGACCGTGGTGAGGTCGTCCAGGCGGGCGGTGCTGGTCTCGTGGACACTGGAGAGGTCGAGGCCTGCGATCTGTCCGGGCACGCCCTGGAAGATCGCGAGCTGTCCCTCGTCCGTGGCGCCGACGTAGTACTGCTCCTGGGTGTACTTCCAGCCTGTCCAGAGGCCGCCGCCCAGGAAGGCGAGGAGCAGCAGGACGACGACGGCCGTGCGGACGGGGTGCCGTTTGGGCGGCTCCGGCTCGTCTCGCTCGTACGCCGCGTTCTCGGGCTGCGCCGGCCGGGGCGGCGACTGCAGCGCGGCCGCACGCGCCGCCGCGCTGGAACTGTCGGCCACGGTCGCGTTGCCACGGTCCCGGGCGGCCGCGCCACCGACGATGGGCGCCTGCTCGACGATGTCCGCGTCGGTCGCGTCGGCGACCACGACGGTGATGTTGTCGGGGCCGCCGCCGCGCAGCGCGAGCTGCACCAGACGCTCCACGCAGACCTGCGGATCCGCGATGTCCCGCATGCTCTCGCCGATCGTCTCCGCGCTGACCACGCCGGAAAGACCGTCGCTGCAGATCAGGTAGCGGTCGCCCTTGAGCACCTGGCGGACCGAATACTCCGGGTCGATGTCGCGGCCGTCGAGAGCCCGGGTGAGCAGGGAGCGTTGCGGGTGGCTGCTCGCCTCCTCCGGGCTGATCCGGCCCTCGTCCACGAGCATCTGGACGTACGTGTCGTCCTTGGTGATCTGTGAGAACTCACCCTGGCGCAGCATGTAGGCACGGGAGTCCCCGATGTGCACCATGCCGATCTTGCTGCCGGAGAACAACACGGCGGTCAGCGTCGTGCCCATCCCCTCCAGGTGGGGATTGGCGTCGACGGTGTCCCGGAGCTGCTGGTTGGCCGCACCGACCGCGTGGCGCAGGGCGTCGACGAGGGCATCGCCCGGCACGTCCTCATCCAGCGGGGCCATGGCGGCGATGACGATGTTGCTCGCGACGTCACCGGCGGCCATGCCGCCCATGCCGTCGGCGACGGCGAGCAGCCGCGGTCCGGCGTAGACGGAATCCTGGTTTCCGTCTCGGATCAGACCGCGGTCACTCTGGGCGGCGTAGCGCAGGGTCAGGGTCATGGCCGTAACTCGAGAGAAGTGCGGCCGATCCGGATCGGCACGCCAAGGGGGACGGGAGTAGGTCCGGAGACCTTACCCCGATCGAGATAGGTCCCGTTCGTCGAGCCGAGATCCTCGACGAACCACTGTCCGTCACGGGGTACGAGCCGGGCGTGGCGGGCGGACGCGAAGTCGTCGGTGATGACGAGCGTCGAGTCCTCGGCGCGCCCTATCGTGATCTGTGCCTCACCGAGCGTGATCCGTGTGCCGGCCAACTGCCCGGCGGTCACGACAAGCTGCCGCGCCGCCTTGCCCCGCTTCGCCTTCGCCGGCCGGCCAGGACTCATCACCCCGCCGACCCCGCGGGGCGAGGCGACGATGCTCTTGGACCGGACACCGGCGAAAAGGTCCTTCCGGATGACCCCGACCACCGTGAACACGAAGATCCACAGCAGGATGAGGAACCCGAAACGGGCGACGGTGAGGACGAATTCGGGCAAGGTGGCTAGCCGTCCACTCGGAACGTCAACGTGGTGGTGCCCAACTGGATCATGTCGCCCGGGTTGAGCGCCACCGCCGACACCCGCTGGCCGTTGACCATGGTGCCGTTCGTCGAACCGAGATCGGTCAGCACCACCTGGCTGCCGTCGTAGTCCAGACGGGCGTGCCGGCGCGAGATGCCGACATCCGGCAGACGCAGGTTCGCCTGGTCACCTCGGCCGATGACGGTCGAACCCATCTGCAACGGATAGGTACGCCCGTCGCCCGAGACCAGGCCGACGTTACGACCGTTGTGCCCGTGCTGGTATCCGCCCGGCTGCTGGTCGTACGGCGAGTAGGCGGGCTGGGCGTCGTACGCCGGCTGCTGCACCGGGGCGACCTCGCCGCCGGTGTACACCTCCGCCGTCACCCGGAACATGCCCGTGTCGAGCCCGTCGCCGCGCTCGATCTCGACGATGACGTCGCCGTACACCGTCCAGGCCTGCTCGCCGATGAACTCCGCCTGCGACTGCGCCAGCTCCTGCGCCAGCGCGGCGGCATACGGCGCCAGCCTGCTGTGGTCGTACGGCGAAAGATCGATCACGTAACGGTTCGGCACGAGAGTCCGGCCACCGGCGAGGATAGCCTTGTGTGCCTCGGCCTCCCGCTGCATGGCATTCAGAATCTCCACTGGGTGCACGACACCCTTGAACACCTTCGCGAAGGCCCCCTCGACCAGGCCTTCCAACCGCTTCTCAAAGCGCTGCAGCACGCTCACCGGCTCCTCCTCGGGTTCCGAGGACATGATGGTATCCGGCCGCCGCTTGCGCATCTTCGCGACGAGCGACCGGTCGCTCCTGACCCTCGTATAGCGGCCCCTGACGCCGTGCTAATCTTCCCTGGCGTCACGGGCGGTACTTGCTCGCGATGTAACGAGGGACAGCGTAATCTGTTCCGGCTGATGCAGTGCCACGGGGATGTGGCGGAATGGCAGACGCGCACGGTTCAGGTCCGTGTGTCCGAAAGGACGTGGGGGTTCAACTCCCCCCATCCCCACGAGTGTCCGGGTGGTCCCTGTCCGCAGAACGCGCGGACCTGGGGCCACTCGTCATATCTGCTCCGGGGCCGAGCCCCCGGAAGCCCCACGGTGCGGTGGCCGCCTTGGTGGGGTTGGTCACTCTGGGTGACTCGTGCGGCTGCGCCACCCTTGATTCGGGCTTCGGGAGCTTGGTTGGGGCTTCGCCCCTTGCCCCCTTGTTCCCTTGCCCCGCTCCCTTGTCCCCTGGGTGCTCTCTGAGCTCTTGCCTTGGCGGTGAGTTCGTTGGGGGGTGGGGTTGGGCGGGTTATGCTCTCGTCTGGTTTTTTGGTGTCGAGACCCTCTGGAGAGTTCGCTCGTGGCCGTTGCTTTGGTGACCGGATCAGGTGGGCTCATCGGGTCCGAGGCGGTGCGGCACTTCGCCGGGCTGGGGCTTGATGTTGTCGGGATCGACAACGACATGCGGCAGGAATTCTTCGGGGCCGAGGCTTCGACGGCGTGGAATGTGCAGCGGTTGACCGCCGAGCTGGGATCGGCGTACGAGCACCACGGGGTGGACATCCGGGACCGGGATGCGGTGGCTCGGATCTTCCAGCGGTACGGCAAGGACATCGCCGTGGTGATCCATGCAGCGGCACAGCCGTCGCATGACTGGGCCGTGCGGGATCCGTACACGGACTTCGATGTCAACGCCGGTGGGACGCTGACGATGCTGCAGAACACGCGGGAGCACTGCATCGAGGCGCCGTTCATCCACTGCTCCACCAACAAGGTGTACGGGGACACCCCGAACCGGTTGCCGCTGGTCGAGCAGGAGACGCGGTGGGAGCTCGACCCGGCCCATCCGTACTACGACGGCATCACCGAGGGCATGTCGATCGATGCGTGTCTGCACTCGATCTTCGGCGCCTCGAAGGTCGCGGCCGATGTGATGGCCCAGGAGTACGGCCGTTACTTCGGGATGAAGACGGCGATCTTCCGCGGGGGCACGCTCACCGGGCCGGCCCACTCCGCGACCGAGCTGCACGGTTTCCTCGGCTACGTCATGCGGGCGAACATGGAGCGGCGCACGTACCGGATCTTCGGCTACAAGGGCAAGCAGGTCCGCGACGCGATCCACAGCCACGACGTGCTGAGCGCGTTCGAGGCGTTCTTCCGCAATCCGGGCTCGGCGAAGGTGTACAACCTCGGCGGTGGGCGGCACTCGAACTGCTCGAACCTCGAGGCGTTCGCCCTGGCGGAGAAGATCAGCGGCACTCCGATGATCACGGAGTACGTGGACGACAACCGCATCGGCGACCACCAGTGGTGGATCGGTTCGATGGCCGCCTTCCAGGACGACTACCCGGAGTGGAAGCAGGTCTACGACGTACCGATGATCCTGCAGGAGATCTACGAGGCCAACGTCGACAAGTGGGTTCCGGCTTCATGATCGACCAGGGCAAGCGCAACGTCCTCGGCGTCCTGGTCGACGCCGTCGACTACGAGGCCGCCACCGCCCGGATCATCGAGGCGGCCCGGGAGCGCCGGCACTACGCCGTCACCGCGCTCGCCGTGCACGGCGTGATGACCGGCGTCCAGGACAAAGCGCACAACGCCCGCCTCAACTCGTTCGACCTCGTGACGCCGGACGGCCAGCCCGTCCGCGGCGCCCTCAACCTCCTGCACCGGGCCGGCCTCGGCGACCGCGTCTACGGCCCGGAGCTCACCCTGCGGGTGCTGCGTCAGGCCGCGGATGAGGGCCTGCCGGTCTACCTGTACGGGTCAACCGAATCCACCCTGGACAAACTGATCCCCGCGCTGGAGAAGATGTTTCCGGCGCTGAAGATCGCCGGCGTCGAGTCCTCCAAGTTCCGCAGCAACCGGCCCGGCGAAGAGGCCGAGATCGCCGACCGGATCAAGGCGTCGGGGGCTCGGATCGTCCTGGTCGGCCTCGGCTGCCCGCGCCAGGAGGTCTGGGCGCACGCGATGCGGCCGTTGCTGGACATGCCGCTGCTCGCGGTGGGCGCGGCCTTCGACTACCACGCGGGCCTGCTGAAGAACCCGCCGCCGTGGATGCAGAAGTACTCGCTGGAGTGGCTGTGGCGGCTCGGGCTCGAGCCCAAGCGGCTGTGGAAGCGCTACCTCCTGCTGAACCCGGCCTACCTCTCGCGGCTCGCCGTGCAGAAGGCGGGCGTGTGGAAGGCCGCGCCGCCGGCCGGAACGAGCGAGCCGGTGCAGACCTTCGCCGTCTGAGGGCCCATCCGCGGCCGGGTGGAACCGGGCGGTGCCGGGATCCCCGCCGCGTCGCGGGTGGGATCCCGGCCGACCTCCCCAGGTCGTGCCCGTCGCCTCCGGCGTGCGGCCCCTGGTTGGCCTGAGTCCCTCTGCGTCGCCGGTGTCTTGGCACCCGACACTAGGACACGCATCACGGCCGCAACAGGGGGCATTGTCCGCTTCGCCCATTGGAATGAGAACGCGCCGTAACGTCTCGACAACACCACGTCACGGCGATGCCCCTAAGGGACGCCGATCCGGTGATATCCCGGTTTTGCGGGTTGCGCGACTGGTGAAGTCTGTCGATGTGAACACCACGACGGACCTCATCCTGGCCGGCACCCTCGCCGCGGTCTGGCTCGCCGCCGGACTGGTCGCCGACGTGCTCCCGGGCGCACACACGGCCCGCGCGCTCCGGCAACGGACCCGCGCGCTGTCCATGATGGCCGGTGCCGGGGTCGCGGTGTTCGTCGCCGTGCTCCTGGTGACGGTTCTGGCGCCGGGCGAGTCCACGGCGCCGGCGGCGGCGCTGCTCCCCGCCGTACCCGCGCTTCTGGTGGTGACCGTGACCGCGCGGCGGCTCACTCACATCCGGCGCGGCGTCAATGCGTTCGCCACGGCGCCGCTGGCGCCGGCGCCGCCGGCACTGCTGGCCGCCGCCGCCCATCCGCTGGTCGCCGCGCCGCTGCAGGTGACCGGCCTGGCAGCGACGATCGGCGTCGCATCGGTGGCCGGTGTGATCGAGGTGCCGGGAACGGGTGTCACCGGCGGAGCGCTCACCGCGGCCGCCGTGATCGTGGTCGTGCTCACGGCGCGCCACGCCGTGCGGCACAGCCGGCTCAGCGTGGCCGCGCTCGCGCCGCTGTCCCATGGCCGGCTTCACGCCCGGCCGACGGCGCAGCCGAAGGCCGAGGTCGAAGTTTCACCGCCGGTGCCGGCCGCCCCGGAGGTCATGGTCGGTTAGCCGGCGCTACTGGCGCTTGGCTTCCTGCACGTAGAGCAGCTCGAGAATCGAGCGGGCCGCCTCGAACCAGCGGTCCAGCCACTCGGACGGCGGCAACGCACCCCGGACCGGAAGCTCCAGCAGCAGACCACGCAGCAGCGGGTGATCCGCCATCGACTGTGAGGGTGCCGCGTCGACCCAGCCGCCCGGCGAGAACACCGGCTCGGTGAGGCCCTGCATGTCCAGCGAGGGCAGCTTCGCCGCACGGTCCAGCGCGCTGGTCGGTTCGATCGGGGTACGGGTCGGCAGGCCCGACGGGGACAGGCTCGGCCCGCTGCTGCGCGACACCAGTTCGCCGTCGCCGTTCTCGGCCGCGAGCGCGGCCTCGCGCCGGTTCTGCCGGTACGCGCTGACGCCGCCGCTGAAGCGGTCCTGCGCGGTCGACGTCCCGTTGCTCAGATTGTCGGAACCCATCGTCATTGTTTTCGCCTTGCCTCGCTCGTTGAGTTGACCCTGCCCGCACCGTCACGCGAGGGGGACGGTCAGCCGTACGGGCAAAGCAGCGTTACGCCGGCGCGGTCCGGTCCGCGCTTAAGGCGTTCAACGAGGAGACCCCCGAGGGGCGACGGTGCAAATACGGCGAAATGCCGCGGATGCCCTCTGCCCTCTCGGCGAGGGCTACGAGTGCCCTCTCGGCGAGGGCTACGGGTGGGCCGAACCGGTCGGCGACCACGCTCCGCCGACGGAGCGAGAGCGGTCGTCGGCCGGTCCGGCGCCGTCCCCCCGCAGGGCCACAACCCGGCGCTCGGCCGCCTACAGGTCGAACTCGCCGTCCTTGGCGCCGCCGACGAAGGCGTCCCATTCCTCCGCGGTGAAGATCAATGCGGGTCCCGTCGGGTTCTTCGAGTCGCGTACGGCGATGGCCTCGTCCACGAAGGCCACCTCGACGCAGTTGTCGCAGTTGGGGCCGCTGCGCGTGCTCTTGAACCACTCCGCGCGGCTCAGATCGATCCGGAAACCCTTGGTCTCGACTTCCACAATGGCTCCTCTGCCAGCATTACGATCATGTTCTTGGACTCCTCAGGTGAGAGGGCCGTCGCCTGGATGGTGTCGAAGATGGAGTTGTACTTGCGGAGTTCGTCGGTCTTCTCCAGGAACAGACCGCCCGTCGCGTTCTCGGCGAACACCACATTCGGGTCCTCGGCATCGGGGAAGTCGAGGATCGCGAAGGTGCCGTCCATGCCGGCGTGGGCGCCCACCGCGAACGGCAGGATCTGGAGGGTCACGTTCGGCAGCTCGGTCATCTCGGCCAATCGCAGCAATTGATCTCGCATGACCTCGTCGCCGCCGACCGGCCGGCTCAGCACCGCCTCATCGAGCACCACCCAAA
Source organism: Couchioplanes caeruleus (assembly GCF_003751945.1). Classification (NCBI taxonomy): domain Bacteria; kingdom Bacillati; phylum Actinomycetota; class Actinomycetes; order Micromonosporales; family Micromonosporaceae; genus Couchioplanes; species Couchioplanes caeruleus. Next base: position 4,339,835 of record NZ_RJKL01000001.1, read on the forward strand.
GATCGATCGGATCGTCCTGAATCAATAACGCTTGGCGAGCCATTCGGACTCGTACCCGTTGCTCTATTTCCTGTTCGCTGTCACCCAATCGGGCGGACCGAATCATGGCAATTGCATACCTGTCGGTCTGCAGAAGTCCGGGCACGACCTGCTGCTCATACGCCCGGATCGACTTGGCCGCCGCCTCGAGCCCCACATAAGCGCCGGTCAGCACCGTGCTGAAGGGATGCCACCATCCCTTTTGCCGCGCCTCCCGTGAAATCTGCACTAATTCGTCGGATTCCGCGCCATTAATGCCGTAAATGTCCAACATGTCCTTGACATCGCGCGGGGTGGCGCTGGTGTGCCCGGTCTCGATCCGGGACACTTTGGACGGTGAGCAGCCCAGCCGATCGGCGACCACCTCGATCGTCACGCCCGCGGCGTCGCGGTATCTGCGCAGTTCAGCACCGAGTCGGCGACGACGGATAGTGGGGCTGCGGCGCGGATTCACGCTTACCTCCGAAGGTGCGGCGGGAACGACGACGCGCTCCGCCGTACGATGCCTGTCGGGTCTCAGTCTCTCTGTTGATCTCTTGATCCTTCAAGCGTCGACAGTGATCACTTAGTCACGGACGGCTGACATGCAACTTGCATCGATCCCAGGCGTGGTGCAATCTTTCGGTATGGCGGAAGTCACTCAATGCCCCCGGTGACGACGCCAGCCCGACAACCCGCCCCTCGCGGGAGTCGGCTCCGACCGATGTCCTACGTGGACTTCACGAAGTCGCGGGGTCCTGGCGGGGACCGACGGCGGCGCCCGGCACAGTGGTGGGATTGGCATCCCCTCGACGTTGCCAAGGCGTACGAGCCGGGCACACTGGAACATCTGTGTTCGGTAACGGCAAAACGGTGTTTGCCTCGAGACTGGTTTCAGGACAGGAGTTGACGTGCTTCCTCGGTCCGGCGATGTCATACACGTGACGAAGGCGGCGAGCGTCCAATTCTCGGCGCCGATGCTTTTCCGGGTCATCCGCGTTCACGACTGGCCGACGTACGAGGGTTGGATCTGGCTGGACGGCTACGAGCTCAACTCCTCGGGCGACGCGGTGGAGCGCCGATCGATCTTCGTGCAGTTGAGTGGCCTTCGCCAGGTCGGCAAGGCACCCGACCCCCGCACCCGCAACGGCCGACAGCCGGGCATGAGCTCGGGCGTCGTCCCCGCCCGGGCCATGCGCGCCAACCGCTGAGCCGGGCCGCACCCGGATCGCCTGAAACGCCTGGTCAGTCCTCGTCGGCGCCCTGATCCGCGCCGCCGTCCGGATTGGTCGACGATGCCGTCGTCGCGGTCGGTGCCGACGCGACGATCAGGTTGACGATCGTGTCGGCGGGCACCTGGCGGCCCTCGCTCGGATCGCTGTCGATCACCGTCCCGGGCGGGGCCTCCGTGCTGGTCACGTACCGCAGGCGGTAGCTCAGGCCGCTCCGGTTCAGTGCGCCCCTGGCCTCATCCAGTGACAGCCCGCGCAGCGCGGGAATGGCCACATCCTTGGGCAAACTGGGCGGATCGCTCGACGGCTGCGCGGTCGTGGGCGCCGTCGACGGCGGCTGACTGGTCGGCTCCGTCGTCTTCGCCGGGGTGGCCGACCTCGTCGGGACGGTGACCGGCACCTGCTCCTCATCGTCGCGGGTGGACTGCGCGATCAGCCAGACTCCCCAGCTCAGCGTGCCGAGCAGCAGAAGCGCCACCAGGCCCACGACGATGGGCATCCACCACCTGCCCTGCGGCTCATCGCCGGGCACCAAAGCCCAGTCCCCGGCGGCATCGGCGCCCGACCGCGGCCGGCGCACCCCGGCACGACCCGCCCAGATCTGATCGTCGTCCGCCCACTCCCCACCGCTCGCCGGTGGATAGACGGCGGTGGCGTCATCGCCGCCGGCCCGATAGACGGTCGTCGCATCATCACCACCGGCGCGATAGACGCTCGTCACATCATCGTCGCCGCCGCGATGGACGGCCGTCGCATCGTTGACGGCCGGAAACATCGCCGTACGGTCCGGTCCGGCCGGCTTCCGCGGTATCCCCTGTGTTGAATCGTCCCCCTTTCGGGGACCCCCATCCGGGTGTTTTTCTCCCTCACCGGAGGCTTCGTCGCGGAAAGGGAAGAACTCGCCGGTGTCGTCGGACATCGCCGTACCTTTCCCTCGGCCGGTTCCTCAGAATCAACTTAACCAATCTTGAAGCCTTGGCTCATCGATTCGCAGGCATCGTCCTCGACGGCTACAGTGCCCCGCATGGCCGCTAGGGGCTGGACAGCGCAGGTGGGAGCCGCGGCCGGGGTGGCCGCGGGGACCGGCGCCGCCCAGCTCGGTCTGGGATACGGCCTGGGCGTGGTGGTCTGGCCCACGGGCGTCACAACCGACGGCAGCGTCTGGCTGAGCAGCCTCGGCTGGGCGACCTGGACGGCGGCGACCGCCACCGTGTTCGGCGCGGTCATCGCGGGACGGCTCGGCCGGGCGGCCGGGGGACCCTGGCGCTTCGCGCTGGCGGCGTCCGCGGCGGTCGGCGCCCTGCTGACGGTCGCGCTGATCGCGCTTCCCGCACGAGCTTCCGTACGCGCGGACACCTTCTCCCCCGAGACGGTGGCCGGAGGGTACGCCGTCATCGGGGTTCTGGTGGGACTCGTCCTCGCGTACTGGGCGGTGGTCTCCTACCCGGCGGCGACCAACCTGATCGCCACGGCCGGCTGGCTCTGGGCCTTGGCCGTCGCGGCGGTCGCGGCGGACGTCTTCTGGCACCGGCCGACGGCGACCTACCTGTCGAGCTGGCAGTTCGTCGCGGCGGACAGTGGCACCATCCATTGGCGAGAAGCGCTGCTCACGCTGCTAGCGGCCTTCATCCTCGGCGTCGCCGGGGCATGGCCCGCCGCCCGGCGCGGAAACCTCGGCGTGGGCGCGGCCTCCTCGGGCGCGGTGGGCCCGCTGTTGGTCGCGGCCGCCTTCTTCTGCCTGGCACCGCAGTTCACGCCGGCTCTCGGCCCGCTCGGTTCCGCCTACCTGACGGCACCGTATGCCGTCCTGGCCGGACTCGCGGGCTCGGCGGCGACGGTCGCCCTCGCCCAGCGGCGCGCCACCCGGCGCACGGCCCGGACCGCGGCTGCATCCGGCATTCCGGCGCAGCGCCCCGCACTCACCTCCGGCCGGGACGCGGCCCGTCCCGCACAGACGGGAACCTCGTCGGGATCCACGCGGACGGACTCGTCTCCGGGATCCGCAGGTACGGGCGCGCCTTCGAAGTCCGCGCAGGCGGGTGCGCCTGCGGAATCCGCACAATCGGGAGTATCGCGCGGGCCCTTATCTGAGATCGCCGCGCGGGCGGGCAAAGACTCCGCCGCTGCGGAGATCGCCGGGCCGTCTGCTGAGCGGCAGAAGCCGTCGCTGCTGGGTCGGCTGCGCCGCGGACGAAACGGGGCGGAGCGACCGGTCGGAGACCCGGCTTCCGTAGCGACGGGGCGCGCACAAGCGCCCGCGTCCGCTCGATCGTCCCCACAGGCCACCGCACCTTCACCTTCGCCGCCCTCGGGCGCTCCACCCTCGCCGGCCTCAGCACCTTCGTCCTCGCGGGCCTCAGCACCTTCGCGGGAAACGGTCGCTCGGCCGCCGGCCAGCCCCGACGTCGTAAAGATCAATCCGTCGACGGCGGAGGGGCCGACGCCTCGCGCATCCTGCGCCGCACCCTCGGTTCCCGGCACCGCACCCTCGACCGTCGGCGACACCCCTTCGCCGGCCGCGAATACCAAGCGGCCCGCGGCGGGCCCGAGCAAGTCGGCCTCGGCGGCCAGGAAGGCGCCCGCCAAGCGGGCGAGCGGAACAAAGCCGGCGTCACGGTCCAAGCCCGCGCCCGAGGACCCGAACGACGGTCCGGCTTAGAGCCGGCCAGGCACGTGACAGGCGGGCTTCCGCCTTCGCGTCACAGCCCTCGGCCGATTTCGGCTAGTCGGCCGGCCAGGTGTGGACCGGCTCGTTCGTCTGCTGGTGGGTGCTGTATCGCAGCAGCATGTCGTGGAGGGCGCCGTAGCGGTCGAGGCCCTTGTGGTGCTCGGCGTGCCACACCGCCTCCGTCTGCCAGGTCGCGCCGTTACGGCCGGTGCGGCAGCGGCCGTCGATGATGCCGAGCAGGCGTTCGCGGTGCGCCGCGCCGACGCCGAACTTCGCCAGGCCCTGGTGTGCCTTGGGGAGGAGGATGTCGCGGACGAGGGTGGTTACCGGGCGTTCTCCCGTACCCGGCCAATGGATCGTGGTTTCCATCCCCCTGCGGGCCGCCGCGTGGAAGTTGTCCTCGGCGGCCGGGAACGGCAGGCGGCTCCAGATGGGCCTTTCCTCCTCGGCGAGCTGGCGGGTCAGGCCGTAGTAGAAGGCCGCGTTGGCCAGCATGTCCACGACGGTCGGTCCGGCGGGCAGCACCCTGTTCTCGACGCGGAGGTGGGGGCGGCCGTTCATGACGTCGTAGACCGGCCGGTTCCAGCGGTAGACCGTGCCATTGTGCAGGCGCAGTTCGCCGAGGCTCGGCACCTCGCCGCGCTGAAGAGCCGCGATGGGGTCCTCCTCGTCGAGGATGGGCAGCAGCGGCGGAAAGTAGCGGACGTTCTCCTCGAAAAGGTCGAACACCGAGGTGATCCATCGCTCGCCGAACCAGACGCGGGGGCGCACTCCCTGTGCCTTGAGCTCCTCCGGCCTGGTGTCGGTGGCCTGCTCGAACAGCGCGATCCGGGTCTCGGCCCAGAGCCGACGGCCATGCAGGTACGGGGAGTTCGCCCCGATCGCGACCTGGATCGCCGCCACCGCCTGGGAGGCGTTCCAGTACGCGGCGAACCTGTCCGGCGGAACCTGCATGTGGAACTGCACGCTCGTGCACGCCGCCTCGGGTGCGATCGAGTCGTTGGCGGTCTGCAGCCGTTCGACGCCGCGGATGTCCACACTGAACTGCTCGCCGCGGGCGCCGACGATCTGGTCGTTGAGGGCGCGGTACCGCTCGTTCGCCGAGAGGTTCGCCAAGACGAGATGGTCCGGCTTGAGAGTCGGCAGGCTGCCGATGAGCACGATCGTGGCGTCGGACTTGCGGGCCCGCTCCTCGGCGCGGGCGAGGCTTTCGAGCAGGTCACGCTCGTAGTCGGCGAAGCCGTCGCCGCAGATCATCCGGGGCCGGGCGTTGAGCTCGAGGTTGAACTGACCCAGTTCGGTCTGGAACATCGGGTCGGCGAGGTCGGCGAGGATCTCGGCGTTGCGCATCGCCGGTTCGGCCTCGGCGTCCATGAGGTTGAGCTCGATCTCGAGGCCGGTCATCCGGCTGTCGGTGTCGAACGGGATCGGACCCGGTGATCCCGCATGCGCAGCGTCGCCACCGGCTCGCGGCCCATCGGCGCCGCCCGGGCGGAGGCCTTCGGCCGAGGACTGGTGCCGGACCGGGCCGGGTCGTTCGTCGCAGAGGGAGCGCGGTCGTTCGCCGGCGGAGGCGACGCGGCGGTCCAGCATCAGGGCGAGGACGTCCAGGCAACGTCGGACCTTCTGCCGGTAGTGGACCCGGTCCTCGTTGGAGAAGACGGAACCGGAGAGGTCCTTACCCATCGATCCTCCTGGCACGTTCGCGTGACGCTCTCACGTTATGTGGGCCCGGTAACCGTGGCCAGGGACGAAACGGACACTCATCAGCTCTGGGTGAGCGTGCGGACGCGCTCGGTCCACCATCGCACTCCCCGGTTCCTATCGCCAGCGGAGTGCCACAGGGTGGTGCGGCGGAGGCGATAGTGCTGGTCGGAGGGGTTGGCGGTGCACGAGGAAACGGATGCGTCCGGCGGTGGAGCAGGACACCACCGGGACGTCGAAACCGGTTACGGCCCGCATCGCCGAGAACCCGCCTGGCGCGGACGATCGCCCACCTGGCGGGATGCTCTCGCCGGGCGGCGCACATCGGCCACAACGCAGCGATCAACCGGGCCGCGGACGCGCGAGAGGCGCCGCCCGCATCGGTGGCGCCTCTCGTCAGCGAATCCGCGTAGGTGCCGACCTCCCCGGAAGGCTTTCCTGAAAAGGCCTCGGGAGGTTCGGGAACCGCGCGGAGAATTCCGGGCATTTCCGCCCCCGGTGCGGGGCTCAGGCCTGCCGGATGGCCTCGCCCTCGATCTCGATCTTGACCTTCTTGCCGATCATGACGCCGCCGGACTCCAGCGCCATGTTGTAGGTCAGACCCCAGTCCTCGCGGTCGATCTCGGTGGTGGCACTGAAGCCGAAGACCTGCTGACCGTACGGGCTGACGGTCGCGCCCTCGAACTCGACGAGGAGTTCGACCGGCCTGGTGACGTCCTTGATGGTGAGCTCGCCGTCGAGGACGATCTCGTTGCCCTCGAACGACTTGATGCCGGTGCTGCGGAAGTCCATGGTCGGGTACTTCTCCGCCTCGAAGAAGTCGCCCGTGCGCAGGTGGTTGTCACGGTCCGCCTGGCCGGTGTGCACGCTGGCGGTCTGGATGGAGGCGGAGACCGAGGACTCCAGCGGGTTCTCGGCGATGGTGATGGTCGAGGTGGCCTCGGCGAAGCTGCCGCGAACCTTGCTGACCATCAGGTGGCGCACCATGAAGCCGACCCGCTTGTGCGCGGCGTCGAGCTCGTAGGTGCCGGCGGCGGGGATCTGGAGGCCCTGGAACTCGCGGGTACCGGTGGCGGCGGTGTCGGTCATGACGTGTCCTCTCGGAGGCTGAGCAAGTATTTGTCTGACGGAGCAACTATAAACCCAGCAATATTCCCGTTGTCAAGCGAACGCTGTTAGCATGGTGGCGTGGGAATCAACTTCGACGACCCCCGATTCACGGCCTTCGGCCTCTTCGCCGAGGCCTTCACCGGCCTGACCAACCGCTTCGCCGCCCAGTTCGAGCAGCACCGGCTCTCCTCGGTCGAGTTCGAGGTGCTGCTGAGGCTCGCGCGTTCCCCGCAGAACCGGCTGCGGATGACCGACCTGGCCGGGCAGACCTCCCTGTCGACCAGCGGCGTCACCCGCGTCGTGGACCGCATGGACCGCGAGGGCCTGGTCCGGCGAGAGGCCTGTCCCAGCGACCGCCGCAGCTCGTACGCGGTGATCACCGACGCCGGTCTCGCCCGCCTGGACGAGGTCCTGCCGGGCCACCTCGAGCTCATGCAGCGGTGGTTCATCGGCCAGCTCTCGCCCGCGCAGCTCACCGAGTTCACCGAGTCGCTGCGCACCATCCGCGATGCGGTGAACCCGTGCGCGACGGCCGGCACCACCGACCCCGAACCGGCTCCAGCCGCCCACTGAAAGGCGGCTGCGCTACGTAGGGTGAGGTGCTGACTACCTGCTTGTGAACACCGGGTGGTAACCGGCAGAAGTACCGGCAGAACCGCCACCACCCGGGGTCGAAACCCGTCTATCTACGCATTTCCGCAGGTCTATCCCGCTAGGGTGATCTCCGCAAGGGGGACGCGGCGCGGCCGAGGCAGGGCGGGAACATCGGGGGAGTCATCGTTCACGCCGCGTTACCGGGGCGATGCGACGACCGGCGTTGTGGGGGGCACGGAAAGCGCCGGTCGTCCACGCCACGGTGGCCGCGGCGCGGAACACCCCTCACTCCGCCGACGCGCCGATCAGCTTCAGGTCCCGGGGCAGCAGGGCGATTCCACTCGTACGGCACATCTCATGCAGCCGGTGCACCATCTTGGCCCGCTTCTCGGCCTCCCGCGTGCACCGGATGAGACCCACCACCGCCTCCACCGTGTCGCGAGGGTCGTGTCCGCCCTCGTACGCCGCCGCCGCGACCTCGAAGAGCTCGGCCGCCTTCCGCTCGTCTCCCCGCAGCAGAGCCAGCGCCCCCTCGACCACGGCCACCGGGCCGTCCGCCGGCGCGCCCGCGTCCGCCGGCCGCAGCTCGGCCAGAACGCCCTCGGTCTCCCGCGTGCGGCCGGCCTCCGCCAAGGCCAGCCCGATCGTGGCCAGGACGCGGCGTCGGTGACCCGGGTCACCGACGTCCTCCAGTTCCGCGATCGCGTGCCGGCCCAGCCGGGCGGCCTCGTCACACCGGCCGTCTAGCCGCTCCACCTCGGCGAGGTTGGCCACGGCGACCGCCCGGAGCCGGTGCTCGCCGCAGCGGCCGGCCAGCTTGTCGACCTCGGCCAGCCGGGCACGGGCCGCAGGCAGGTTTCCCTCGCGGATCTCGTGCCAGGTCAGATTGTTCTCGGCGACCGCCATGTCGCGGATCCGGCCGCTGCGCCGGGCCAGTTCGAGCGCCGCCTCGCCGTGGGCACGCGCCCGGTCGTAGCCGTGCGCCGTCATCCACAGCGCGGCGAGCTGGGTGTGGGCCATGAGCTGGCCCGCCACGTCGCCGAGCGCGGCAAACTCGGTCAGGGCCGCCTGCGCCGAGCCGATCTCCTCGGCGCCGGAGCCGTGTTCCAGCGCGAGTTGTGCCAGCCCCACCTTGGCCCAGGCCCGGATCGCCGGGTCGGCGTCCGCCGTACGCGGGTCGGCCAGCAGCCGCCGCAGCCACTGCCTGCCGGTCACGTCCCGACCGCGGAACCGCCACCAGCGCGGCAGGCAGGCCGCTAGGTGCAGGGCCGTGTGCGGGTCCTCCTTGGCCGCGTACGTGAGAGCCGCACCCAGATCGCCCGAGACGTCGTCGAGGCGGGCGGCGGCCTCCGCGAGATGGGCGCCCTTGAGGTCCGGGGCGATGGACAGCGCCAGGTCGGCCATCACCTCGGCGTGGCGTCGGCGCGCCGACGGGAGGTCACCCAGGGCCGCCGCCTGCTCGCAGGCGTAGTCCCCCACCACGTCGAGCAGCCGGAACCGGAAGGCGCGGGCGCCGCGGGCGCTGAGCAGGCCGAGCTCGAGGAAGCGGTCCAGAAGATGCACCACGTCGACCGTCGGGTCGCGGTCGATGATCTTCTCGGCCAGGTCCAGCGACCACCGGTTGCGGAACGTCGCGAGGCGGTGCAGCGCCTTCCGCTCGGCGATCGAGAGCAGGCGGTAACTGGCCGCCACCGCGTCGCGGACCGAGACGACGCCGGTGTCCGTGGGGCGGCCCTCCAGGTCGCGGGCGCCGACCACGCCACCGTCGGCCGGGCGGCCGGAGAGGTCGAGCACGCGGTCGCCGTACCGATCGAGGATCTCCGCGACGGTCAGCACCCGCCCGCGGGCCGCCGCCAGCTCGAGGGCGATGGGCAGACCGCCGAGGCGGCGGACGAGCGCGACCAGCGGGCCCACCTCGTCCGGATCGACGGGTGTGCCACGGACCTGGGCGAGCCGGTCGAGGAAGAGCGCCACGGCCGGGTAACCGGCCGCCTCCGCGAGGGTTGTCCCGGCGGCCTCGGGCGGAGCGACCAGCGGAGCCACCGGCTGGACGCGTTCGGAGGGCAGGCCGATGGGATGGCGCCCGGTGGCGAGGAAGCGCAGCGTCGGATGCTGGGTCAGGAGCCGGCCGAGGGCCTCGGCGAGCGCCTCGGGCGCACGGTCGACGGCGTCGATGAGCAGTAGTGCCGAGCGTCCGGCGAAGCGGGGAGCGAGGTCGTCGGGGCGGCCGACCCCGAAGACCGCGGCGACGCCGCCGAGCACCTCACCCGCGGTCGACCCGTCGGTGACCACGACGCCGGCGACGCCGCCCGGATAGGCCTGCGTCACCCGATGCGAGACGGTCAGTGCCAGGCTGGTCTTGCCGACCCCGGCCAGGCCGACGAGCGTGATGCCGCGGGACCCGTCGCCCGGCGGCCGGGACAGTCGGGTGACCAACTGGGTCACTTCGTCGTCCCGGCCGATCAGGTCGCTCGCCGGCGGCAGCCGCACGTAGCGCGGCGGAGGTTGCGTTCGTGAGGAGTGCCCGCGAGCGGCGGCGAGGAAGGCGAGCCGGTCGGCACCGGCCAGACCCAGCGCGGCGGCGAGCAGCTCCGCCGTGGTGCGCTGCGGCCGGGAGGCCCGGCCACGCTCCAGGTCGCGGACCGTACGCACCCCGACCGCCGCTCGGGCCGCGAGCTCCTCCTGGGTCAACGTCGCCCGCAGCCGGTAACTGCGCAGCACGGCGTCGAATCCCGGACCTTCCTGGTCCGCCCCGTGATCGGACGTCATGAAGACGAACCTAGGCAGACATGGCGATGAATGCCGAGTTCACGTCCCCGTTTGTCGACAAACCGACGCAACCGCCGCCGGTTTTGCCGCGGTTCTGCCGCGGAGTCCAAGCTCTGCCGCGGAGTCCACGTTCTACAGTCCGAGCCCCCGGGCGATCAGCATGCGCTGCACCTCGGAGGTGCCCTCGCCGACTTCGAGGATCTTGGCGTCGCGGTAGAAGCGTCCCACCGCGGACTCGTTCATGAAGCCGTAGCCGCCGTGCACCTGGGTGGCCCACCGGCTGTTCTCCATGGCGGCGTTGCTGGCGTTCAGCTTGGCGGCGGCCGCGTACCGCTTGAAGTCCTCGCCGGCGAGCATGCGGGCCGCCGCGTCGTAGTAGCCGAGCCGCGCGGTGTACGCCCGCATCTCCATGTCCGCGATCATGAACTGGACGGCCTGGTAGTTGCCGATCGGCTGGCCGAACGCGTGGCGCTCCCTGGCGTACTTCACCGACTCGTCGACGCAGCCCTGGGCCAGGCCGGTGGAGAGGGCCGCGATCGCGATCCGTCCCTCGTCGAGGATGCGCAGGAACTGGGCGAAGCCCCGGCCCCGCTCGCCGAGCAGATTCGCCGCCGGCACGCGGACGTCGTCGAACGCGAGCTCGTGCGTGTCGGACGCGCACCAGCCGACCTTGGAATATCCGGGCGCGACCGTGAAGCCGGGGGTGCCCGACGGCACGATGATGGTGGACAGCTCCTTCGAGCCGTCCGGCCGCGTCCCGGTCACCGCCATGACGGTCACCAGGTTGGTGATGTCGGTGCCCGAGTTGGTGATGAAGGCCTTCGAGCCGTTGATCACCCATTCGCCGGTGGACTCGTCCAGCACGGCGCGCGTGGTCGTCCCGGCGGCGTCCGAGCCCGTTCCCGGCTCGGTGAGACCGAACGCGGCCAGGGCCTCGCCGCTGCAGAGCTGCGGGAGCCAGCGGGCCTTCTGTTCGTCCGTACCGAAGCGGTAGATCGGCATGGCACCCAGCGAGACGGCCGCCTCCAGGGTGATCGCGACGCTGCTGTCGACCCGCGCCAGCTCCTCGAGGGCCAGGCAGAGCGCGAAGTAGTCGCCGCCCATGCCGCCGTGCTCCTCGGCGAAGGGCAGGCCGAAGAGGCCCATCTTGCCCATCTGCCGGATCACGTCGTACGGGAAGGTCTTGTGCTCATAGTGCTCGGCGATCACGGGCGCGACCTGCTCGCGGGCGAAATCCCGGACGCTGTCGCGCAGTGCCTCCTGCTCCTCGCTGAGCCGGAAGTCGACCATGGCGTGTCCCTTCGAGACGGTGGAACTAGACAGGGGTGACGCCGTGGCGGCGACGGGAGAAGGCGCGGTCCTTGCCGCGGGCGGCGCTGTACCGCCGGACGAGCTCGGCGCGCAGGTCACCCGGCTCGACGATGGCGTCGATCACGAGCTCGCTGGCGAGCCGCAGAATGTCGATGTCGCGCTCGTACTCGGCGCGGCGCTCGGCGATGAAGGCGGCGCGGTCCTCCTCGGGCAGCGCCGCGATCTTGTTGGCGTAGACGGCGTTCACGGCCGCCTCCGCACCCATCACCGCGATCTTGGCGGTGGGCAGGGCGATCGTCGCGTCCGGCTCGAAGCCGGGACCGGCCATCGCGTACAGGCCGGCGCCGTACGCCTTACGGACCACGACGCAGATCTTGGGCACGGTCGCCTCGGAGATCGCGGTGATCATCTTGGCGCCGTGGCGGATGATGCCCTGCTTCTCCACGGCCGAGCCGACCATGAAGCCGGGCACGTCGGAAAGGAAGAGCAGCGGCACGTTGAAGGCGTCGCAGAGCTGCACGAAGCGGCTGGCCTTGTCGGCCGAGTCGACGAAGAGCACGCCGCCCTTGAACATCGAGTTGTTGCCGACGACCCCGATGACCTCGCCGTCCAGCCGGGCGAAGCCGACCGTCAGCTCCTTGGCCCACAGCGCCTGGATCTCGAAGAACGAGTCCTTGTCGACGATGCCCTTGATGTAGCGGCGCATGTCGAACGCCTGCCGCTCACTCTCCGGGACCAGCGCGCCGAGATCCACTTTGGCCGGTGCGCCCGCCTCCGCGGCCGGCGGCTGCTGCGTGTAGTTCGACGGCAGATACGACAGGTACGAGCGGACGGCGTCCAGGGCCTCCTGCTCGGTCTTGCAGAGGAAATGCCCGACGCCCGACTCGGCGCAGTGCACCCGCGCGCCGCCCATCGCCTCGAGGGTCGTCTTCTCCCCCGTGACCATCTCGACCATGCGGTCGGAGCCGAGGTACATGCTGGCGTTGCCCTCGACCATGGCGACCACGTCGCAGAAGGCCGGGATGTAGGCGCCGCCCGCGGCGGACGGCCCGAACAGGGCGCACACCTGCGGGATCGACCCGGAGGCCTTGACCTGGTTGTGGAAGATCTTGCCGGCTCCGCGCCGGCCCGGGAAGAGGTCGACCTGGTCGGTGATGCGCGCGCCCGCCGAGTCGACGAGATAGACCATGGGTACGCCGGTCGCGTACGCCCGCTCGATGATGCGGATGATCTTCTCGACCGTACGGGCGCCCCACGACCCCGCCTTCACGGTCGAGTCGTTCGCCATGATGCACACATCGCGCCCGTCGATCCGGGCATTTCCGGTGATCACGCCGTCCGCCGGAAGTCCTTCGGCCAGGCTGTTGGCGAAGAGCCCGTCCTCGACGAAGGAGCCGTCGTCGACGAGCAGGGCGATCCGCTCCCGGGCGAAGAGCTTGCCCTTCGCGGCGTTCGCGGCGTGGTACTTCTCCGCGCCGCCCGCGGCCGCCCGCTTGCGCGCCTGCGCCAGCGCTTCCTCGTCGAATGCCACGTGGCCCCCTCGTTGCGTCCTGAACGATCGTTAGGCTAGCGCATTCCAGACTCTGGGACCAGACGCGAACGGGAGCCCCCGCGGCTGCGAGAACTCCCGTCCGATGGTGCCGGTGCTGTGGAGGAGCACCGGTTTCTTCCCTGCTCGGCGCCGGATGGCGCCGCTCGGGCCACGCCCGGGACCGGCGTGACCCGGGTCCCGCTCGGGTGTTACTTGAGCAGCTTCGAGACCTCGAGGCCGCCCAGGTTGACGCCACCCGCGTTGCTCAGGCTCTGGGTGAGGCCGTCGACCGCCGTGGCCTCGGCCTTGTGGGCCTTGCGCGGCGCGTCGCCGTAGGCGTCGTCGTCGTTGCCCACCGCGCCACCGTCGCCGGCGACGTCATCGTCGTCGCCGGGGTAGCCGCCGTCGTTGTCGCCGTCGTTGCCGCCGTCACCGTCGTTGTCGTCGTCGTCGTGGTGGCCGCCGTTGTTGCCGCCGGTGCCGTTCGAGCAGGCAGCCGCCGCGTCGGCCACACCGAGCACGGCGAGCGCGTTGCCGCAGATGTTGATCGGAACGGTGATCGGGGCGGCGATCTGCGTGCCGTTCAGCAGGCCGACGTTGCCGTTGCTGTCCTGCTTGATGCCGCCGCCCTGGTGGCCCGACTCGTTCTGCGAGGCGCCGGCCGCGTTCGCCACGCCCAGGACGGAGACCGCGTTGCCGGTCACGTTCAGCGGGACGTGGATCGGGAGCGCGATCTGCGTGCCGTTGAGGGCACCGATGTTGCCGGAGCTGTCCTGCCGGATGCCCTCGGTGTGCCGACCGCCGTTCATGCAGGCAGCCTGCGAGTTGGCCAGGCCCAGGACCGCCAGCGAGTTGCCGCAGACGTTGATCGGCACGTCGATCGGCGCGGCGATCTGGGTGCCGTTGGCGATGCCGACGTTGCCGGACGAGTCCTGGTCGACCTTGGTGTGCTCGGTCCTGGTGCTCTCGGTCTTGTTGACGCCGGTGCCGGCCGCGTTCGCCACGCCGAGGACGGAGACCGCGTTGCCCACCACGTTCACCGGCACGGTGACCGGGACGAGGATCTGCGTACCGTTCAGCACGCCCACGTTGCCGTGGCTGTTCTGGGAGTACTTGCCACCCTTGCCGTGCTTGCCGCTCTCGACCCAGTTGATGCCCTGGCCCGCGGCGTTCGACTCACCGGCGACACCGATCGAGTTGCCGACCACGTTCAGCGGCACGGCCACCTTGGTCAGCACCTGCGTGCCGTTGGCGACGCCGACGTTGCCGGAGCTGTTCTGGTCGGCGTGCGCGGCGGCCGGGGCCAGCAGCAGGGCGCCCGCGGCCAGGACACCGACGCTCAGAGTCTTACGAACCCAAGTCTTCATGGAGAGAAGAGCCTTTCGGAAATTGTCAGAAATGGTGAGTCGCGTATTCAGTTGAATGGTGCTTCCGGGCGCAGCGGTGCCCTGGCTGTTTATCGGCTGCCCTGACCCCGCTCGTCGACATGCGCCCAGTGAGAATGGTTCACGACGGTGGAGAACATCCGTCCGAATTACGCTTTCGCGCAATTCGAGGGAGGTCGTGAACAACCCTCATCCGCGTACCGGCGCTTTCGCTCGCGGTCATGTGACGGCCCGGGCCTGGTGATGATTCGCCGCTTGTTCGCAAACGGTTCCAGGAATCGGGCCTCATCGCCTGGGGCGCTCCTGCGCCCGGCGTGCCGCCACTAGTCAGGTGAGACGGTCGGTGCCTCGGCGTCATCGCGCCGGACCTCGACATCGGCCGCGATCGGCAGCCGGCGGCAAGCCGTCGTGCTGTCCGCGACCGCTGACGGAAGGACGGCCGCGGAGGGACCACCGTCCGTCAAGGTTCCCGATCCGGAGGCCGGGATCCCGTTCGCTGCCCCGGGGTCGACCCGCAGCGGTGCGGGTCCATCACCACCGGGTGTTTCGCGGACCGTCGTCGGCACAGCGGCCGTGACGGTCTTTCCCACCTTGTGCCACACCAGGTCCGTCGTGAGGACCGGTGCGGACTTCTGCTCGCCCGCGGCCACGTCCGCGCCCGGCCTGCCGGACGCCGGTGCCGTGACGGCCGGATCCGTGGGCACGGTGGCAGGCTTTGTGGTGCCCGCGCCCGGCTCCGGACGTTCCCGCTGCGGTGCCGCCGGCTCCGGCTCCGCCACGTCATGCAGCAGATCGGTCACCGGAGCGGTCACCGGGGCGAGCGGACCGGTGTCCACCGCCTCGCCGGTAAGGCGAACTGGGGCGGTGATGCCCCGGACGACACGGTCGACCCCGCCCAGGGCGGAGCCCGTGTCCTTGCCGACCTGGGTGACCTCGCCGACCGCGCCCACAACCCCGTGGATCGTGGCCGCCGTGCCGAGGTCGCGCACCGGCTGCGGGAGCAGCTCACCGAAGTGAGCCCCGGTGCGATCGCCGCCGGACTCCCACGGCTTCACGGCCGTCTTGAGGATCCGGTCGGCCACCGGCGCGTCCGCTCCGCCGCCGTGAACCACGGCGCCGAGCAGCGACGAACCGGCCGAGAGCACATCGGTCGCCGGATCATGGTCGGTGGCGTGGGCGGCGGCTCCGGAGAGCAACCAGGCCGCGCCGGCGAGACCGCCGACGACCAGTGCGCGCAGACCCCATCGGGATCCGGACCGTCCCCGTCGCCGCTCCGCCCCCTGGCTGTGGGGCGGCATGAGCGCGGAGCCGGTGGACAAGACGGCCGACGGACGGCGTGCCGGGCGCGGCCTGCGCTCGACCCCCCACCCCGTCATTGGTCCCGCCCCTCGTCGTCGACTCGTGACCGGCGGCCGATTGATCGGCCACTCGATATTGGTAACGAAGCGACACAGTCAGGGTCACGCGGGCGAATGGAGAAAATCGATCGGACGTTTTCCGGCGGATTCTCAGGAATGGGTCCGGTGATCAAACCAATCTGGTACGCGGTCCGGCCCGAAGAACGCCCGACGGGAGCGTGCGACCCAGCAGACCTTCGGCCATCTCGGCCACGTTGATCAGGGATTCCAGATCGATGCCGGTGGCGATGCCCATGTCCTCAAGCATGTGCACGACCTCCTCGGTCGCGATGTTCCCGGAGGCGCCGGGCGCGTACGGGCACCCGCCGATTCCGCCGACGCTCGCGTCGAACTCGGTCACGCCGAGCTCCAGGGCGGTCAGGACGTTCGCCAGCCCCGTACCCCGGGTGTTGTGGAAGTGGAGCAGCTCCGGGCGTACGGCCGAAAGCAGGTCACGGACCCGGCGCGGGGTCGCCATGCCGGTGGTGTCGCCGAACGCGACGCGGTCCGCGCCGTCGGCGCGGACCCGCTCGACCATGGCCGCGACCCGGTCGGGGTCGATGTCCCCCTCGAACGGACAGCCGAAGCTGGTGGCGACGATCACCTCGAGCGTCGCCCCGGCCTCATGGACCAGCGGAATGAGCCCGGCGATGTCGTCGAGCGACTCCTCGGTGGAGCGATTGAGGTTGCGGCGGTTGTGCGTGTCGCTGGCGGAGACCACAACCTCGATCTCCCCGAAACCGGCCTTAATCGCCCGCTCGGCGCCGCGGGTGTTGGGGATGAGCGCGGAATACCGAATGTCCGGATTGTGCCAGGCCCGCGCCCATACCTCGTCGGCGTCGGCCATCTGCGGGATGGCCTTGGGGTGGACGAAAGAGACGGCCTCGATCCGCTTCACACCCGTCCGCGAGAGCGCGTCGATCAGCCGCACCTTGTCGTCGGTCGGGATGGGTTCCTCGTTCTGGAGCCCGTCGCGGGGAGCCACTTCCCGGATCGAGACCGCCGTCGTCATGTCTGTATCCCCCTCGTCAGCGCATCCGGGACACGATGCCCGTGTCATAGTCGCCGGACAGGAACTCGTCGTTCTCCAGCAGCTCGGCGAAGAACGGCAGGTTGTTCTTGGGCCCGGCGATCTCGAACCCGGCCACCGCGGTCCGCGCCTTGGCGATCGCGTCCGCCCGGTCGGCGCCGAAGACGATCAGCTTCGCCATCAGCGAGTCGTAGAACGGCGTCACCGTGGTGTCGGCCGCGTAGCCGGAGTCCACCCGGACGCCCTCGCCGGTCGGCTCCACCCAGGCGCTGACCTTGCCGGGACCCGGCAGGAACCGCTTGGGGTCCTCGGCGTTGACCCGGAGCTCGATCGCGTGCCCGGTCGTCGTGAGCGCGTCCACGTCGAAGGTGGGCGCCTCGCCGGAGGCGATCCGCAACTGCTGCTCGACCAGGTCGATGCCGTGGATGAGCTCGGTGATCGGGTGCTCGACCTGCAGCCGCGTGTTCATCTCCAGGAAGAAGAACTCGCCGGTAGAGGGGTCGAGCAGGCACTCGACGGTGCCGGCGTTGCGGTAGCTGACGGCCTCACCGGCCTTCACCGCCGCGGCCAGGAAACGCGCGCGCAGCTCGGGGCCGACCGCCGGGCTCGGCGCCTCCTCGACCAGCTTCTGGTTGCGCCGCTGCACCGAGCACTCACGCTCGCTGAGGGCGATCACGCGGCCGTCCGCCAGACCCAGGATCTGCACCTCGACGTGGCGTACCCGCGGGAAGTAGCGCTCGATGAGCACCGAGCCGTCGCCGAACATGCGCTCGGCGAACCCGCGGACCTTGTCGTACTCGGTGCGCAGGCCTGCCTCGTCGTTCGCGACGGCCATGCCCATGCCACCGCCGCCCGCGGCCGCCTTGACCATCACCGGGTAGCCGATCCCGGTCGCGGCCTCGATCGCCGCCTCCACGGAGGCCGCCGGGTCCTGTGTGCCGGGCGCGACCGGCACGCCGGCCGCGGCCATCAGGTTCCGAGCATTGATCTTGTCGCCCATCGCGGTGATCGCATCGGCGGACGGTCCGACCCACACCAGACCGTTGGCCTCGACCGTACGGGCGAAGTCGGCGTTCTCGCTCAGGAAGCCGTAGCCGGGGTGGATGGCCTGCGCGCCGGTGGACTTCGCGGCGGCGAGGATGGCCTCGGTGTTGCGGTAGCTCTCGGCCGGGTTGGCCGGTCCGACGCACACCGCCTCGTCCGCCTCGGTGACGAACGGCATGCCCGCGTCCGCCTCGGAGTAGACCGCGATCGACCGGATCCCCAGCCGCTTGGCGGTACGGATGATCCGGCGGGCGATCTCGCCCCGGTTGGCGATGAGCAGCGACTCGATCATTTCGCTCTTTCTCTTGGTCTCTCTACCTGGTGGAATCTTGGTGACAGCTCGAGGTGGGTCGGCCTTCCGTGGCCTTGCTCCGCCTCGGCCTTCCTCGGCCGTGCTCGCCGTTCCCGGCCTTCTCCGCCTTGCTCTTGCTTGGCGTTCCCGGCCGCGCTGGCGTTCCCGGCCTTGCTCTTGCTTGGCGTTCCCGGCTGGCGTTCCGGCCTTGCTCGGCGTTCTCGCGTTCCGGGCCTTCGGCCGTTCCACTCACCCCACGGGGATTGGGCTTGGTCAGCGGCCGATCAGGGCGTGCACGGTGGCCTCTCGCAGCAGGACCGCCCGCCGGCGCCGGTCCACCTCGCCGCCGAGGAATGGCGTCGAATTCATCAGGCCGAAGGCGGAGTGGGCGAGCACGCGGGCCTCGGCCGCATCGAGCTCAGGGCGCAGCGTGGCGAGCACGGCGACCCACTCCTCGACATAGAGGCGCTGGAGGCGGCGAATCTGCCGGCGCGGCTCCTCGGGCAGCCGGTCCAGCTCATGCAGGTGCAGAGCGATGACCGCCGGGTGGGCCAGTGCGAACTCGACGTGGAACTCGATCAGGTCGGCGAGCGCGGCCCGCGCATCGTCCGGATGGCGGGCGACGCGGTCCTTGCCGCCGTGCAGCAGGCTCTCGCTCACCGGGATGAGGGCAGCCACCAGCATGGCCTCTTTGCCCGCGAAGTGGTGGTAGAGCGCCGGGCCGGTGACACCTGCCGCCGAGCCGATGTCATCCATCGACACACCGTGATATCCCCGGGCGGCGAAGAGGCCGACCGCGATCTCCAGGATCTCGTCCCGGCGCGAACGCCGGCGCGGAGCCGGCGGTCCGGGACGCTGCTGCTGATCTACCGTCACCTGGCAACTCTAACCCGCTGTCAAGCCCTCCCCTTAACGGCCGTTCAGGCACTTCCGTCCGATGCCGGTCGGCTCGCGGCTCGCTTCACCGGGGTTGAGCGGCGTCCCCGCTGGTCGCGCCGGGCGGCTCGCCGGGCGGTGATGATTTGTATGACGTTCCGCGGTTTGTGCTGAGAAACACAGCGTCACGGCTCCGGATACCCACCGGTCGCGTGAACGCCTCCGACCGGGCGCCCGCGCCCGGCTGGCGGACACGCCCGAGAGACCGCGACGCGCCGGGACGGACGCGGCCGCAACGCATAGCTCTGCCGCTGACCCGGCCTTCTCCCCCGGGCCGGCCCCCAACGTTCCCCACCGCAGCCCAGCCGACAGCGTTCCTTCACGCCGCCAGCCGGCACGGCCCATCCCGCGGAGCTCGCGCACCGAGCTGACCGCCGCGGCTCGGCTCCCGAGCTCGACCACCGCGGCCAACCTCAGACCTGCCCCGCCGGAACTCGGCTCCCGAGCTCGACCGCCGCGGCCGCCCTCGGAGCCGACCCGCCGAGGGCCGGTGGGGGCGGCGGAAGGTCAGGCGAGCCCGCCGGGCTCCGATCCCTTGACGATCGGCGCGCGCACCAGGTTGCCCCATTCGGTCCACGAACCGTCGTAGTTGCGGACCTGTGGATAACCGAGCAGATGGCGCAGCACGAACCAGGTGTGGCTGGACCGCTCACCGATCCGGCAGTAGGCGATGATGTCGTCGCCGGTCTCCAGACCCAGCTCGTCGCGGTAGATCTTGGCGAGCTCGTCGGCGGGCTTGAAGGAGCCGTCCTCATTGGCAGCCGACTTCCACGGCTTGCTGACGGCTCCCGGGATGTGGCCACCGCGCAGCGCACCCTCCTGCGGGTATGCCTCCATGTGCGTCAGCTCGCCGGTGTACTCCTGCGGGGACCGGACGTCGACCAGGGGACGCCCGGCCGAGATGTGCCCCATGACCTGGTCGCGGAACGCGCGGATCGGGCCGTCCTCACGAATCGGCACCGGGTACGTCGCCGGCGGGCGTACGGTCTTCTCCCGGGTGATCTCGCGGCCCTCGGCCACCCACTTCTGCCGGCCGCCGTCGAGCAGCCGGACGTCGCGGTGCCCGAAGAGGCTGAAGACCCAGAGGGCGTACGCGGCCCACCAGTTGAAATTGTCGCCGTAGAACACGACCGTGTCGTCCCGGCCGATGCCCTTGGCCTCGCAGAGCGCCGCGAAGGCCTCCGGGTCGAGATAGTCGCGGGTGAGCTGGTCGTTCAGCTCGAGATGCCAGTCGACCTTCACCGCACCCGGGATGTGCCCGGTGTCGTAGAGCAGCACGTCCTCGTCCGACTCGACGATCACGAGGCCGGGGGTGTCGAGGTGGGCGGCGAGCCACTCGGTGGTGACCAGTTTGTCGGGATGGGCGTACGCCTGTAGGGACGGCGCCGGATCGTTCGCAACGGGCATGGCGTTCACGCTATCGCCTTGACGGGGGTGAGCTCGGGACGCTTCGCCGTGACGGCGTCGCCCGACGAGGCACCGGCCAGACGTCGCTTGATCCAGGGCGCCAGATGCTGCCCGGCCCAGCGCAGGTCGGCGCCGCGGGCCAGGAGCCATGGGGTGGGCGCAGGCATCGGCGGGACGAGCAACCACTCCTCCTTGACGCCGACGCCGAGCGCCTTCAGCACGTGCCCGGCGACGCGGCGATGCCCGGCGGCCGACATGTGCAGGCGGTCGGCGCTCCACATCAACGGGTTGTGGAAGGTCTTGTCGGCGAACAGATCGATCAAGTGAGCGCCGTGGCGCTCGGCGATCTGCCCGACTCCGTCGTTGAGCGCGGCGGCGCGGGGGCCGACGATGCGCTGGCCGGGCAGGACCGCGGTGACGTCGGCGAACCGGAAGAGGATCACGTCGGCGCCGGTCGCCCGCATCCGGCCGACCACGGAGTCGAGCTTCTCCACCAAGGCCCAGGGATCCACCTTGCGCCGCAGCACGTCGTTGCCGCCCGCGGCGAGGCTGACGAGGCTCGGTTGCATCGCGAGGGCGGGCTCGAGCTGCTCGCCGATGATCTGGTCGAGGAGCTTGCCGCGCACGGCGAGGTTCGCGTACCCGAAATCGGGGCCGGCCTCGACGGCCAGGCGCGCGGCCACCAGGTCGGCCCACCCGCGATAGGTGCCGTCGGGATAGCTGTCATCCATGCCCTCGGTGAAGCTGTCACCCATCGCGACGAAGTTCTTCCAGGCCATGGCACCTCCTGAACGCCTGCTTCCTGGCCGGACCCACCCGAGTTTTCCACTGCGGGCTGTCCGATGGGACGTGACGATGACGACATCGACGGGCCTGTGGATAACCGGGTGTTTCTGTCGGAACGGCTCCCTACGATCACGGTCATGGTGCTGCGAATGTCCACGATGCTGCTCAAGACCCTTCGCGAGGAGCCGGTCGAGGCGGAGGTGCCGAGCCATCGGCTCCTCCTGCGTGCCGGTTACATCCGTCGCGCAGCGCCGGGCGGTTACACGTGGCTTCCGCTCGGCAAGTTGGTGCTCGACCAGGTGACGCGGATCATCCGCGAGGAGATGTCCGCCATCGGCGGCCAGGAGGTCGGCTTCCCGTCGCTCCTGACGCGCGAGGCCTACGACCTCAGCGGCCGCTGGACCGAATACGGCGACGGCATCTTCACGCTGAAGGACCGGCGCGGCGCGGACCACCTGCTCGCGCCCACGCACGAGGAGATGTTCACGCTGCTCGTGCAGGACATGACCAGCTCCTATCGTGACTTCCCGCTGATCCTCTTCCAGGTGCAGACGAAGTTCCGCGACGAGGCACGCCCGCGCGCCGGGCTGCTGCGGGGCCGCGAGTTCCTGATGAAGGACGCCTACTCGTTCGACCTCTCGGAGGAAGGCCTGATCGAGGCGTACGGGAAGCATCGCGCGGCCTATCAGCGCATCTTCGAACGCCTCGGCCTGGAGCACACCATCGTGTCCGCCATGTCGGGTGCCATGGGCGGCTCCGCCTCGGAGGAGTTCCTGGCCGCGGCCGAGGTGGGCGAGGACACCTTCGTCGGCTGCACCGGGTGCGACTACGCGGCGAACACCGAGGCCGTGGTCACCCCGGTGCCTCCCGCCGACGACCGCGAGCACGGCCCGCTGACCGTGCACGACACTCCCGACACCCCGACGATCGCCTCGCTGGTCGACCTTGCGAACGCCCGCGCCTTCGACGGCCGCACGGACTGGACGGCCGCCGACACCCTCAAGAACGTCGTGGTCACGGTCCACCACCCGGGCAAGGAGGACGAGCTCCTCGTCATCGGCGTTCCCGGCGACCGCGAGGTGGATCTCAAGCGGTTGGACGCGGTGCTGAGCCCGTCCACCGCCACCATGTTCGACGACTTCGCCTCGCGCCCCGACCTGGTCCGCGGCTACATCGGCCCCCAGGGCATCAAGGTCCGCTACCTTGCCGACCCCCGCATCGCCCCCGGCACGGCCTGGCTGACCGGCGCCAACGAGCCCGGCCGCCACGCCACCTCGGTGGTCGCCGGCCGCGACTTCACCCCCGACGGCGCGATCGAGGCGGCCGAGGTCCGCGCCGGCGATCCCTGCCCCGAATGCGGCACCGGCGAGCTCACCATGCGCCGCGGCATCGAGATCGCCCACATCTTCCAGCTCGGCCGCCGCTACACGGACGTGTTCAAGGTCGACGTGCTCGGCGCCGACGGCAAGCCGGTACGTCCCACCATGGGCTCCTACGGCATCGGCGTCTCCCGCGCCGTCGCCTCGATCGTGGAGCAGCACCACGACGACCGTGGCATCGTCTGGCCCGACGAGGTGGCACCGGCGGACGTGCACGTCGTCGGCGCGGGCAAGGAGGGCCAGATCGAGGCGGCTTTGACGCTGGCCGCCGAGCTGGCCGGGGCGGGCCTGCGGGTGCTGGTCGACGACCGGCGCAACGTCTCGGCCGGCGTGAAGTTCACCGACGCCGAGCTGATCGGCATCCCCCGCTGCGTCGTGGTCGGCCGCCGCCTCTCCGACGGGTACGCGGAACTCCGCAACCGCCGCACAGGCGAACGCCGCGACCTCCCGCTCGCGGAGGTGACCGGAGAACTGGTGACCGCCGCACCGTCTCGCCCGTCGAGGTGACCGATGAGCCGCTGACCGCCCCACCGTTCCCTCCTCCGAGGTGACCGACGAACCGGCGCCCCCACCGTCCCCTCTCCGAGGTGACCGACGAACCCGGCGACCGCCACACCGTGTCGCCCTCTGAGGGTGACTGATGAACCGGTGACCGACGTCCCGGGAAGTGAGCTCGATGGCATCGAGCTCGCTTCCCGGACCGGGACGACAACTCACGTACGAAGGTCAACGCGTGGCACTTTCCTAACGGCCTCGAGCTCATCCCCCGACGCGGCGCGAATGAGGCCTGTCCGGCGCCGCTATCAGGGTGAGTTCAGGGTGTTCGCGGCGTGGGCCATCGGGTGTAATCGGTGCGACGGCCGGGTACCCGCCTGCGTGACGGGCGGGGAAGAACGCGGGGAGGTACAGCCGTGGCGAGGACGGCAGTGGCGGACGTGATGACCCGGAAGGTCGTCTACCTGCCGGGCGACACGACGCTCGACGAGGCCGCGCAGGTCATGCGGGATCAAGGCATCGGCGATGTGGTGGTGACCAACGGACCGACGATGGCCGGCCTGGTCACAGATCACGACATCGTGGTGCGCGCGCTTGCGGAAGGTCTTCCACCCCGCACGACGACCTTGGCAACCATCGCGTCGCTCGAGCTCATCATGGTGGAGCAGACGACCACTGTGGAGGACGCGGTCGAGGCGATGCGCGAACGTGGAGTTCGCCGGCTGCTCGTCTGCGACGCCGACCGCAAGGTGGTCGGCATCATCAGCCTCAGCGACGTAGCACTCATGCCCACCTCGGCACCGGCCTGAGCGACCGGCCCCCCCAGACGCCCGGCAGCAGCAGTCCCGCCCGCGATCCGGCAGCGTCCCCATCCGTGCGTCCGGCGATGACCTCACCCCGCACCTTGCCTGATGCCCCACCGCACATCCGGCCGCGATTCCCCACCGAGCGGAAGCACACCACCACCAGGCACGGTGGATGAGCTCGGCGGAACCGGCGGGAGCGGTTTCCGGCGCGTAGGGTCGCAACCGTGAGTGACATGCCTGAGAAGCTGGCCGACATCGTCGACGAGTTCGCCTCCGCGCCGCGTGAGGTCGTACTCGAAATGCTGTTGGAGTTCTCCGATGCCGTGCCGCCGCTGCCCGAAGGACTCAAGGCGCACGAGGGCATGGAGCAGGTGCCGGAGTGCCAGACACCGTTCTTCCTGCGTGCCGAGGTGCAGCCAGACGACACCGTGAAGGCGTGGTTCGACTGCCCGCCGGAGGCGCCGACGACGCGGGCGTTCGCCGGCATTCTCGCGGAGGGCCTGGAAGGGGCGTCGGCCTCGGAGATCCTTGCGGTTCCGGAGGATCTCTACAGTCGGATGGGGCTCGCCACGGCGATCAGCCCACTGCGCATCCGAGGCGGTACGGCGATCCTGGCGAGGCTCAAACGCCAGATCCGCGAGCAGGAGGGGACCCGCGCGTGAACGTCGAGGTCTGGTCCGACGTCATCTGCCCGTGGTGCTACCTGGGCAAGCACCGGCTCGAGGCGGCGATGCGGGGCTTCGGGGGCGACGTGACCGTGACCTTCCGCGCGTACCAGTTGGATGCGTCGCCGGTCCCCGAGCCGGTGCCGCTCAAGCAGGCCCTTGCCGCCAAGTTCGGCGGGGTCCAGCGCGCCGAGGAGATGTTCGCTCATGTGACCGCGGTGGCCGCGGGTGACGGGCTGACCCTCGACTTCGCCCGCGCCGTCAACGCCAACACCTTCGACGCGCATCGGCTCATCGCGTGGGCCGCCGGGCAGGATCTGCAGCTGATGATGATCGAGACGCTACAGCGGGCACACTTCGCCGAGGGCGAGGACATCGGCTCGCACGCGACCCTGGCACGCCTGGCGGGATCCGTCGGGCTGGATGAGCGGGCCGCGCTCGACTACCTGGCGTCTCCGGCGGGTACGGATGCCGTCAACGCCGACCTCGCGGAGGCGCGCGACCTCGGCATCATCAGCGTCCCGACGTTCGTGATCGACCGGAAGTACGTGGTGCAGGGAGCCCAGGAGGCGTCGGTTCTCCAGTCAGCTCTGGAGGAGATCGCCCGCCGGGAGGGCGTCGACGCCACTCAATGACGTTCCACGTGAAACATGCCTCACGCCCGTCCCCACGGGTCGACACATGGAGATTCGTTCCACCGGATCCAGCCCGTGCTCGGCCTCCCGTTCCATCAGCCGCGCCAACTCCGGACCCCGCTCCTCCGCCGTCAACTCGACGAAGCCCAGCCGCGAGTAGTACGGCCCGTTCCACGGCACGCTGCAAAACGTTGTCAGGGTCAAGGCGGGGAGATCGCGGGCGGCAGCCCAACGACCCACGTGGTCGATCAGGTCGCGACCAAGACCATTCCGAGCGTACGGAGGGTCGACACTGACCTGCTCGATGTGCGCGAGCCCGTCCACCAGCTCGACAAGCACGAAGGCGACCGGCGCATCGGCGTCCCCGGCGACGACCCAGCTCCTGCCGGCGTGCACGAACCGCGCCAGCGCACCGGCCGGCGGCACCGGATGCGCCGCGATGTCGGGCATGCCGACGTCGTGGAACAGCGCGCCGGCCCGTGACTCGATTCCCCGGACGCCCTCTAGATCATCGACACGCATCGCCCGAATCTCCACCCACCGAGGGAATCAGCCGCGTCCGTCGCCGTCCAGCCATTAACACCTTGGGGACCGGCTAGACCTCCCGCGCCAACCCTTCCATCACCTCGGCTCCGGGCAACGCCCCCAGCGCCGGACCCGCGATGGCAATCTTGCTGTGCCGCACCCCCGAGCCGACGATGACATGGGGCATCGCGACCACGCGGGCATCGACCAGCACCGGCCAGTCCTTCGGCAGCCCGATCGGGGTGATTCCGCCGTACTCCATGCCGGTCAGCCGCACCGCCTCCGCCATGGGCGCGAAGCTGGCCTTGCGCACGTCCAACTGCCGCCGCACGATCCCGTTGACGTCGGCCCGGGTCGTGGCCAGCACGACGCACGCCGCATAGCGGGTCACGTCGCCGCGCCGGCCTGCCACGATCACACAGTTGGCCGACTGCTCGAGCCCCACCGCGTACGCCTCGCAAAACGCGGCGGTATCCGCCAGCTCCGCATCGATCGGCGCGACCAGCACCTGGTCGCCGTCGATGGGCGCCTCCGCCGGCCACACCTCGAGCGCGGCCGCCACGGGTGGAGCGAGCAGATCGAGCCGGGAGAGCGCGGGTTCGAGTCTCAGAGTTCCGATCACGCCGTCATCCTCCCCCCGATCGCCGCGGCCTAACCGCAGTCACCCGCCGCGACATCCACATCACCGGCAACAACCGCCTCGTTCGGGGCAAGCTGCCAACATCAACGACTCCGTTGGTACGCGACGCGCACACGGTCCACGCCGACACGATCCTGAACCTCGAAGCCGTCGCCGGATCGTGAAAGCGCCGTCCGCTCAGCCATGGCGCGATCTTGCCGACCGTCAGGGAATGTGAGGGAGAGACGCGGCGCAAGGGTCGGCACCGTCAGCGGCCTCGCCGTACTCGTCGGCGGCACCGCGATCGCGGCCGTCGCCGGCGGCGCCCACTCGATCTTCTCCACCATCCTGCTCGGCATGCTCGCGACCGGGCTGGGCCACGCCCTCCTGACCGAGATCCAGCGCCAGGCGCGCCGGCACACCGTGAGCTGGACCGCCCCGGACACGATCAACACCATTCTGCTGACGGCCTGGTCGGTGCTCGCCCTGACCGGCACGGTCCTGGCCGCCGTGCCACTACCGGTCCGAGCCGTCGGACTCCTGCTAACCCTCGGGTACGCGCTCAGCACCGCCTACTTCGTCACGGAACGCCGCCGCACGATCTCCCGCATCGCCACACCAACCGCGGAAGTCCCGGCGGCTGCTGAACCCGGCTGAGCTGCGTCACCGCGACCGCCCGCAGCTTCCCGCTCCCACCGCACGGCCACTGTCGGCGCCTTCCCACTCCCACGGCACGGCACCCTCGGCGGGCTTCTCACTCCACCGCGCAGCCGCCCTCGGCGGGCTTCTCACTCCAACCGCACGGCCACGATCATCGGAAAGACGGGCACGAGATCGGCGCCGCCGGGACCGACGTCCGGCAGCGGCACCCAGTACAGCCCGATCGGCTCCGGCCCGGTCACGTGCGGTCCCAACTGCGGCTCTCCATCGCCCACGGTGCAGGCGAAGACCGAGGTCATCCCCGAGGGATACGGGAAGTCCTGCAGGTAGCGTGCCTCCTTCACCACGAGGCCCACCTCTTCCAGCACCTCGCGGCGTACCGCATCCTCCGCCGTCTCGCCGGGGTCGATCCCACCGCCGGGCAGCGTCCACCACTCCCGGCCCCCGTCGCGCCGACTCCGCTCATGCACCATCAGTACGCGCCCATCCCGGACGATGATGGCCGCGGCTCGTCTCCGTCCACTCACGAATGAAGGCTACTCACGCCGGCACGACTTCACTCGAAGGGCCAGCAACCACCGACGAAACCCGCTCGATCTCCGAGGTGCCTTATTCCATGGCAACGCGGTTCAGGTTCTTCTAAGTTGACCCGAATGCGCTACCGCTCCCCTGACGAGGACAGCGCCCGCTGGGACGGCTTCCCGTTCCGTGAGGGCGACATCGTGATCAGCACCAGGTCGAAGAGCGGCACGACCTGGGCTCAGATGATCTGCGCCCTGCTCGTGTTCCAGGATCCCGAGCTGCCGGCCCCGCTCTCGGAGCTTTCCCCCTGGCTGGACTGGCTCGTCCTCCCTCGCGACGACGTATTCGCACGCCTGGAAGCCCAGCCGCACCGGCGCTTCATCAAGACCCACACTCCCTTGGACGGCATCCCGCGGGATGCCCGTGCCACCTACGTCGTGGTGGCCAGGCATCCGCTCGACATGGCGGTTTCCCTCTTCCACCAGGGCGACAACCTCGACCGCGGCCGGATGGCCGAGCTTCTGGGCACCTCCGTCGGACCCGCCCCGGCCGGGTCACCCCGTTCGCTGCACGACTCCCTGATCGCCTGGATCGAACGGGACGTGGCCCCGGCCGACGCTCTGGATTCCCTGCCCGGCGTGATGTGGCATCTCTCCGACGCTTGGCGGCGCCGCAACGATCCCGCCGTCGTCCTGGTGCACTACGCCGACCTCGTGAGCGATCTCGGCGGCGAGATGCGTCGGCTCGCGGACCGGCTCGGCGTCGAGGTGCCCGAGGAGCGCTGGCCGGTCCTCGTCGATGCCGCCGAGTTCGCCCAGATGAGGGCCCGGGCGGACCAGCTTGCCCCCGACCCGGTCGGCATCTTGAAGGACCGCGCCGCCTTCTTCCGACGGGGCGGCTTGGGCTCGGGGCGGGAGTTGCTGAGCGACGAGGAGTTCGCGCGCTACGAGACACGAGCGTCCGAGCTGGCTTCCACGGACCTGCTGGCCTGGCTCCACCGCTGAGACGGCCCCTCACGCGACCCGCAGCAAGGCTCACCGGCCGCGTTGCGGTTCCTTGCCCCTCAAGGCTCAGCGACAGGGTTCCGTTCTCTTCGACACTCAGCGGATTCCCCGCGCTGCGCCACTTCTTCGCACCACGCTGATCACGAGCCATGCGGACCCGAAGGAGGTCCAGCGGGCGCTGCGGCACTCCACGCTTCGGATCACCTTGGAGACCTACGTGCACTTCTGGCCACGCTCGAGCGCCGCCGTGGAGTCGTCGGTGAGGTGCTGAAGTCAGTGACCGCCAGGCGGTGGCGCTGCGGCTGATGTGGGCCCGAAGTGGGCCAGGCGCTCTTGGACTTGCGTTTGCGCAGGTCAGAGGTGAGAAGAGTGGAGCCCAGGGGACTTGAACCCCTAACCCCCGCCTTGCAAAGGCGGTGCTCTGCCAGTTGAGCTAGGGCCCCTGGAACTACAGGGGTCAGCGCAGGTCGGGCGCCGTGGTGGCCTCGTGCCAGAGGGCGCGCTCGTCGCTGGAGGCCTTGACCCTCTTGACGACCAGGGCGGCTGCGCCGACGATGCCGGCGACGATCAGGAGCTTCTTCAGCATTGCCGGGTCCCCTTTTGATCTGCGGCGGAGGACGTGCACGGTGGGGCTAGCTGGAATCGAACCAGCGACCTCAGAGTTATCAGCTCTGCGCTCTAACCGACTGAGCTATAGCCCCATGACAGCGACACGAAGGTTACCGCACCCGCATCCGGTGGCTCAAATCGGGGGCGCCCGCCGCGCCGGATCTCGTGTCCCGATCACTTGAGGGCGGCGGATCTCCGGGACAAAGAGAGCGGCCGCCTCCCCGGAGGGTGGCGGCCGCTGCCTGCGTACGTGTCCGGTCAATCCCGTTCGGCGAGCGTCAGCTCGACGCCGCCCACCAGGTCGGCGCAGACGTTGTAGATGAACGCTCCGAGGGTGGCCAGTGCGGTGAAGAGCACCACGTTGACCGCCCCGATGAGCATCGACGTGCCGATGACGCCCCAGGCCGTGATGCGGAAGCCGCCGCTGGTGGCTCCGGTGCCGCCGCTGGCGTTCACCAGGCTCTGCAGGCTGGTGTTCACCTCTTTCCACACGCCCATGGCGTCCAAGGCGAGGTACAGCACCGAGGTGGCCACGACCACGACGATGAACAGGACCACGGAGACGGCGAAGGCGAACTTCATCACGGACCACGGATCGATCCGCTTGAGGTTCAGCCGGGCCCGACGCGGGCCGCGGCCGGCCGACGTGACGGGCGAACGCGCCGTGCGGACGGCCTCGGAGACCCGGGCCGCGCCGACCGCAGCGGCGCCGGCCGCGGGCGCCGCGCCGGTGCCGGTACCGGCGGCGGGTGGGACCTTGGCGGTCGTGCCGGGGCGCTGCGGGACCGTGGCGGGCTTGGCCGGGGGCGGTGTCACTCCCGCGCGGCCGGACTGGGCCGGCTGTGCCGGAGCCCCGCCGCCCTTGCCCTTGGTGACGATGGGCACAGTGGCCGAGCCCTTCGCCGAGCCCTTGGCCGCCGCGGAGGCGGCCGGGCGCTTGCCGTCGGTCTGGCCGTCGTCGTCGGCACTCGGCTCCCCCGGCGGCGGGGCCATGCCCGGGGCGCGGGTGAACTTCGGCGGGGACGGGGATTCCGCGGGGACCGCGGCGCGGCCCGCGGCGTCTCGCCCGTTCGATGCGGCGCCGTCCTTCTTCGGCTCCTCATCGACGGGAGTCGCCGAGGCCCCCGAACCTCCCGACTTCGCCTGTGTCTCCGGCATCAACTAGTCCTGTTCGTCAGGCTCGTCGGCATTACGAGCAAGCGCCACGATGGTTACACCTTCTGGGAGGTCCATGAGCTTGACCCCCATTGTGTTCCGATCCCGCGTGCGCCGTACAGGCTTCACGGGAGTCCGGATGACACCACCATTGCTGGTGATGGCAAACAGCTCATCCTCCGGGCTGATCACGAGCGCTCCGACCAGGCCACCACGACGCTCCGTGATTTTCGCGGTCAGCACGCCCTTACCACCCCGCCCCTGTACGGGGTACTCCTCGATCGGCGTCCGCTTGGCATACCCGCCGTCGGTAGCGACCAAAACGTCCATGCCCTCACGAACCACCTCCATCGCGAGCAGCTCGTCGTTGTCGCCGAAGCGCATGCCGATCACGCCGGACGTGGCCCGGCCCATCGGCCGCAGCGCCTCGTCGGTCGCGTTGAACCGGATCGCCTGGGCCTTCTTCGACACCAGGAGCAGGTCGTTCTCCGATGCGGCCAGCGCGGCACCCACCAACTCGTCATCCTCCCGCAGGTTGATGGCGATGATGCCACCGCTGCGGTTGGAGTCAAATTCCTCGAGCCGGGTCTTCTTCACGAGACCATTCTTGGTGGCGAGCACAAGGTACGGCTCCACCTGATAGTTCGGAATCTGGATGACCTGGGCGATGTGCTCGTCGGGCTGGAAGGCGAGCAGGTTGGCGACGTGCTGGCCCTTGGCCACGCGGTTGGCCTCGGGCAGCTCGTAGGCCTTCGCGCGGTAGACCCGACCCTTGTTCGTGAAGAACAGGATCCACGAGTGGGTCGAGATCACGAAGAAGTGGCTGACGATGTCGTCCTGACGCAGCGATGCGCCGCTCACGCCCTTGCCGCCACGCTTCTGCGAGCGGTAGAGGTCGACCTTGGTGCGCTTGGCGTACCCGGTCCTTGTGATCGTTACCACAACGTCCTCGCGCGCGATGAGGTCCTCCATCGAGACCTCGCCGTCGAACGGGATGATCTGGGTACGCCGGTCGTCGCCGAAGCGGCTGACGATCTCGGCGAGCTCCTCGGACACGATCGCCCGCTGCCGCTCCGGCTTGGCGAGGATGTCCTTGAGGTCGGCGATCTCGATCTCGATGCTCGCGAGCTCGTCGATGATCTTCTGCCGTTCGAGGGCCGCGAGGCGCCGGAGCTGCATGTCCAGGATCGCCTGCGACTGCACCTGGTCGATCTCGAGAAGCTGGATGAGGCCCTGCCGGGCATCCTCGACCGTCGGCGAGCGACGGATCAGGGCGATGACCTCGTCGAGCGCGTCGAGGGCCTTGACCAGGCCGCGCAGGATGTGCGCGCGCTCCTCGGCCTTGCGCAGGCGGAAGGCGGTCCGCCGGCGGATGACCTCGATCTGGTGCTCGACGTAGTAGCGGATGAACTGCGCCAGGTTGAGGGTCCGGGGCACGCCGTCGACGAGCGCCAGCATGTTGGCGCCGAACGTCTCCTGGAGCTGGGTGTGCTTGTAGAGGTTGTTGAGCACGACCTTCGCGACCGCGTCACGCTTCAATACCAAGATCAGGCGCATGCCCGTACGCCCGGAAGATTCGTCCCGGATGTCGGCGATGCCGGTGAGCTTGCCCTCTTTGACCAGCTCCGCTACGCGCTCGGCGAGATTATCCGGGTTCACCTGGTACGGCAGCTCGGTGACGACCAGGCAGGGTCGGCCGCGCTGATCCTCCTCGACCTCGACCACGGCCCGCATGCGGATTGAGCCACGGCCGGTGCGGTAGGCGTCCTGGATCGCCGACTGGCCGACGATCAGGCCCTTGGTCGGGAAGTCGGGACCCTTGACGATCTCCAGCAGCGCATCGAGCGTCGTGGCCTCGTCGACCTCGGGGTTGTCGAGGCACCACTGCACGGCCCCGGCGATCTCGCGCAGGTTGTGCGGCGGGATCTTGGTCGCCATGCCGACCGCGATGCCCTCAGAGCCGTTGACGAGCAGGTTGGGGAACCGCGCCGGCAGGATTGTGGGCTCCTTGGCCCGGCCGTCGTAGTTGTCCTGCATGTCGACGGTGTCCTCGTCGATGTCCCGCAGCATCTCCATGGCGAGCGGCGAAAGCTTCGACTCGGTGTAGCGCATGGCGGCCGGCGGGTCGTTACCCGGCGAGCCGAAGTTGCCGTTGCCGTCGATCAGCGGGTAGCGCAGCGACCATGGCTGCCCCATCCGGACGAGGGCGTCGTAGATCGACGAGTCGCCGTGCGGATGGTAGTTACCCATGACGTCGCCGACGACGCGGGCGCACTTGACGTAGCCGCGGTCCGGGCGGAAGCCCGAGTCGTACATCGCATAGAGGATCTTGCGGTGCACCGGCTTGAGGCCGTCACGCACGTCCGGCAGGGCGCGACCGACGATCACGCTCATCGCGTAGTCGAGGTACGACCGCTGCATCTCGACCTCGAGGCCGACCGGTTCGACGCGCTGGCCCACGCCGCCGCCGGTGTCGTCCTGCGGCTCCTCGGCGGGGATCTCGGGAGTATCCGTCACAGTTAACCCTTACTTACGGTCGAAACCCGACAAACGGGTCCGAGCTACGCATTTCGCTGTGGATAACGCTGTGGAAAGCAGTGGAACGCTGTGCATAACCCGAGGTGAGCGGCACTTGTGGGCACCGCTCACCTGGCGGATCAGATGTCCAGGAAGCGCACGTCCTTGGCGTTGCGCTGGATGAACGAGCGGCGGGCCTCCACGTCCTCACCCATGAGGACGCTGAACAGCTCGTCCGCCGTCGCAGCGTCGTCGAGGGTCACCTGACGCAGGGTGCGGGTGGCCGGGTCCATGGTCGTGTCCCACAGCTCGTGGAAGTTCATCTCGCCGAGACCCTTGAAGCGCTGGATGTCGTCCGGCTTGGCGTTCGGCTTCTTCTGCTGGCGCAGCGCGATCAGACCGTCACGTTCCCGGTCGGAGTACGCATACTGGGCGTCGTCACCGCGCTTGTTCCACTTGATCTTGTAAAGCGGCGGGGCGGCCAGGTAGACGTGGCCCACCTCGACCAGCGGCCGCATGAAACGGAACAGCAGGGTCAGCAGCAGCGTCTGGATGTGCTGGCCGTCCACGTCCGCGTCGGCCATCAGCACGACCTTGTGGTAGCGCAGCTTGGCGATGTCGAACTCGTCGTGGATGCCGGTGCCCAGCGCCGTGATCAGCGACTGCACCTCGTTGTTCTTCAGCACCCGGTCGATCCGGGCCTTCTCCACGTTGAGGATCTTGCCGCGGATCGGCAGGATCGCCTGGATCTGGCTGTCGCGGCCCTGCTTGGCCGAGCCGCCGGCCGAGTCGCCCTCCACGATGAACAACTCGGAGACCCGCGGGTCGGTCGACTGGCAGTCCGCCAGCTTGCCCGGCATCGAACCCGACTCCAGCAGCGACTTGCGCCGGGCCAGCTTGCGGGCCTGCTGCGCGGCGATCCGGGCCCGGGCCGCCTGCGACGCCTTGGTGATGATCTGCTTCGCGTCCGCGGGGTTCCGGTCGAACCAGTCGGCGATCTGCTCGTTGGCGACCTTCTGCACGAAGCCCTTCATGTCGGTGTTGCCGAGCTTGGTCTTGGTCTGACCCTCGAACTGCGGGTTCGCCAGCTTCACCGAGATGATCGCGGCGAGGCCCTCGCGGATGTCCTCGCCGGAGAGCTTCTCGTCGCTCTTGAGGAACTTCTTCTCCGCGCCGTACCGGTTGACGATGCTCGTCAGTGCGGCCCGGAAGCCCTCCTCGTGGGTGCCGCCCTCGTGGGTGTTGATCGTATTGGCGAAGGTGTAGACCGACTCGCCGTACGACTCGTTCCACTGCATGGCGATCTCGAGAGCCATGCCCTCGTCGTTGGCCTCGGCCTCGAACTCGATCACGGACTTGTGGATCGGGCTCTTCGTGTGGTTCAGGTGACGGACGAAGTCGGCGATGCCGTTCTCGTACATGAAAGTGACCCGGCGGGGGTTCCCCTCCTCGTCGAGCGACACCGGCCGCTCGTCGACGAGGTTGATGGTCAGCCCCTTGTTGAGGAAGGCCATCTCCTGGATCCGGCGGTAGATCGTCTGGAAGTCGAACTCGACCGTCTCGAAGATCGTCGGGTCCGGCCAGAACTGGACGGTCGAGCCGGTGGTGTCGGTCGCCTCGCCCTTCTCCAGCGGGCCGGGCTTGGAGGCGTTGTACTTCTGCCGGTAGACATTGCCGGACTTGTGGATCTCCACGGCCATCCTGGTGGACAGCGCGTTCACCACGGAGACGCCGACGCCGTGCAGACCGCCGGAGACCGCGTACGCCTTGCCGTCGAACTTGCCGCCCGCGTGCAGGACGGTGAGCGCGACCTCGACGCCCGGCTTCTTCAGCTTGGGGTGCAGATCGACCGGGAAGCCACGGCCGTTGTCGGTGACCGAGACGCCACCATCGGCCAGCAGGACCACGTCGATGGTGTCGCAGTGGCCCGCGAGCGCCTCGTCGACCGCGTTGTCCACAACCTCCCAGACCAGGTGGTGCAGGCCGCGCTCGCCGGTCGAACCGATGTACATACCGGGACGCTTGCGAACCGCCTCGAGGCCTTCGAGCACGGTGATGGACTCGGCACCGTATTCCTGCTTCTTCTCTGCCACCCTCGGCCACTTTCTCGC
The DNA here is from genome assembly GCF_003751945.1 of Couchioplanes caeruleus. NCBI lineage: Bacteria > Bacillati > Actinomycetota > Actinomycetes > Micromonosporales > Micromonosporaceae > Couchioplanes > Couchioplanes caeruleus. The sequence goes on from NZ_RJKL01000001.1 coordinate 4,374,751, forward strand.
ACCGGTCCCGCGCGGGCCCGGTCACGGGGTTGGCGGGAACGGACGGGCAGCCGGCGGGCACGGCGGACCACGGACGAGCGAGCCGCGAGAACGAGGCGGACCACCGGTGGAGCCGAGCGCGCCGGTCGCCGCGGTCGTCCCGCGGATCGTGATCGGCTGGAAAAACGCGTAGCGTGACGAGGGCTCGCCGCGGTGGGGAGTTCGGCACGTGTCGCACTTTCCCGGTCTCCGGCGATTCTACTCCGTCCGAGCGAGTTATCGAGGGTCCGGCACCCTCGTACGGGCGCCTCAGATTGCCGTAGCGCCCCGGAGGGCCGTTCCCACGAGTCCCCCTACACGGCCGGAGCCCTCCGTGCAACGGTGCACCATCCGGCGGATACCCGCCTGAGCGCGTCGGCGCCGCCTCGGCGCCACGCGCTGCGACACTGCCTCACACCGGCGGACGGGAGTGTCGTAACCTCGCCCGCGCGGGCCGGTGCACGGCCGGGCGGTCCGCAACCGCGCGGCAGCGATCCCACCGGGCGGATCCGCAGCCGGCAGTCGAGGAGAGGTGGGAGCCCCATGGCGCACGACAAGGGGCTGGACAACGTCGCCGTGCACTGGCCGCGGACGAACCGGTTCTACGACCCGGTCGCCCCGGCGGAGTTCGTCGACTTCGGCGCCGTCGCGGACGCGCCGGACATCGCCGCGCCCACCGGCGCGCTCGCCCTGCACATCGCCAAGACCGGCACGGTACGGGCGACCGCGTACACCGAGCTCGTCGACCTGCTCCTCGGGCTCGAGGGCGTCCTGTACGCGACCGACGCCGCGGCCGAGGACGAGGACCCGGTCATCGACCCCGACGGCTGCGCCTGGATCGCCGGCGGCCTGGAGCGTTTCGTGGAGGGCCACCAGCCGTACGGGGACCTGGTGACCTTCGACAGCGTGGCCGAGGTGATGCGGGCGGCGGTGGCCGCGGGGCGCCTCGCCGAGCAGCAGCTCCGGTGGTTGGAGCAGCGCCTGGCGGCCCTGCGCGACGACGCGGGGAACGCGCCGCACTGGAGCTTCGCCCGCACCGAACTGGCGATCCTGGCCGGCTTCTACCGCCGCTGCGCCGACCGCGGCTATGCGGTATTCGCCGATTACTAGGAGTCACCCGTAGGTGTCGCGGGGACCTCGTCCCTGGACGCGACGCGGGCCTCTGTTCCACGAGGGTGCTGCCGGGCCGTGGATGTTGAGCCTGGTGACCACGTTGTGGCCGACCTCGGCGGCGATGCTGCGCAGCAGGGTCGCGGCCAGCAGGCGCAACTGGGTGGCCCAGGCCGTGGACTCCGCCTCGACCGTCAGCACGCCGCCGTCGAGCTTGACCGGATTGCTGTGCTTGGCGATGTCCGGGCCGACGACCTTCTCCCAGGCGCCGAAGACGGTGGCCTCCGCCTTGGGCTGCTGCCAGCCGCGCTGCTTCATGATCCGTTCGAGGACCGCGCCGAAGAGCTGCGGATCGCGCGGGTCCGGGCCCGGGCCCGAATAGCCGCGCAGTCGTCGGCCCTCTCCCTCCGATGCGACCGTACGGCGGCGCGGCGCCTGTTGCGCGGAACGGCGCTTCGCCAGGGCCGCGTCGAGCACCGCCCGGGCGAGCTGCGGACCCGTCTGACCCTCCGCCGGCCCTGAGGCGGCCCCTGCGCCCTTCTCGGCGGTTTCCTCAGACACGGGTCACCGTTCCTGCTCCGACGTCGTAGCGGGCGCCCTGGAGGGCCGTCGGCACATCCTGCGCCACCGCGCAGGTGACCAGCAACTGGGTGGCGTCCGAGACCAGGGCGGCGAGACGCTCACGGCGGCCGGCGTCCAGCTCGGCGAAGACGTCGTCGAGGATCAGGACGGGTTCGATGCCGTCGGTGCGGAGCAGGTCGTACGCCGCCAGCCGCAGCGCCAGCGCGAACGACCAGGACTCGCCGTGGCTCGCGTACCCCTTGGCCGGCAGGTCGCCGAGCGTCAGCGTGAGGTCGTCGCGGTGCGGGCCGACGAGGGTCACCCCGCGCTCGGTCTCCGCCTGACGCCGGTCGGCGAGCGAAGCGAGCAGGGCCGCCTCCAGCGCCGGGCGGTCCGGGGCCAGGCCGTCGCCGAGACGCGACGCGTACGCGATGGTCGCCGACGACCGCCCGGCCGCCACCGCGTCGTATGCCTTCGTCAGGTGCGGGCCGAGCGCCGCGACCAGCTCGAGCCGGCCGGCCAGCAGCTCGGCCCCGTGATGCGCGAGATGCTGGTCCCAGACCGCGAGCGTCGACAGGTCCTGACCACGGGTGCCGCCGACCTTGCGCGTCAGGTACGCCGTACGCAGCAGGGCGTTGCGCTGCTTGACCACCCGGTCGTAGTCGGCGCGGACCCCGGCATACCGCGGCTGGCGCGCCACGAGCAGCTCGTCGAGGTAGCGGCGCCGTTCGGACGGGTCACCGCGCACCAGCTCGAGATCCTCCGGCGCGAAGAGCACCATGCGCAGAGCGCCCAGGACCTCCCGGGACCGGCGTACGGGGGAACGGTTGAGCCGCGCCCGGTTCGCCTTGCCGGGGACGATCTCCAGCTCGACCAGCAGCTCGCGTCCTTCGTGGACGATCGCGCAGCGGATCACCGCCGCGGTGGCGCCGGCGCGGACCAGCGGCGCGTCGGTGGCCACCCGATGACTGTCCAGAGTGGCCACGTACCCCAGGGCCTCGACAAGGTTGGTCTTGCCCATGCCGTTCTGGCCGACGAGCACCGCGACGCCCGGGTCGAGGTCGACCGCCACCCGCTCGTACGAACGGAAATCGGTCAGCTCGACCCGGCGCACGTACATGAATCAGCGCTTGACGGCGTGGCCGCCGAACTGGTTGCGCAACGCGGCGACGGCCTTCATGGCCGGCGAGTCCTCCTGGCGGGACTGGAAACGGGCGAACAGTGACGCCGCGATCACATTGGCGGGTACGGCCAGGCGCACGGCCTCGTCGACCGTCCAGCGGCCCTCGCCGGTGTCCTCGGCGTAACCCTTGAGGTTGGCCAGCTGCGGGTCCTCGTCGAGCGCGCGGTCCAGCAGGTCGAGCAGCCAGGACTTGACGACCGAGCCCTCGCGCCAGCTCTTGATCACGGCGGGGACGTTCTGGACCAGCTCCGAGGCCTCGAGGATCTCGTAGCCCTCGGCGTACGCGTGCATCAGGCCGTACTCGATGCCGTTGTGGACCATCTTGGAGTAGTGGCCGGCGCCGTGCGGGCCGGCGTGCGCGAAGCCGAACTGGCCGGCCGGCTTCAGGGCGTCGAAGATCGGCTGGCAGTGCGCCACGATCTCGGCGTCGCCGCCGACCATGAGCGCGTACCCGTTGGTGTTGCCCCAGATGCCGCCCGAGACGCCGACATCGAGATAGTTGATGCCCTTGGCCTTGAGCCGCTCGGCCCGCGGCGCGTCGTCGGTGAACTTGGAGTTGCCGCCGTCGATGATGATGTCGCCTTCGGAGAGCAGCTCGGCGAGCTCGTCGATCGTCTTCTCGGTGATCTGGCCGGCGGGGACCATCGTCCACACCACCCGGGGCGCGGCGAGCTTGTCGACAAGCTCGTCGAGGCTGGCGACGTCGGTGGTCTCCTTGTGGTGGTCGTAGCCGACCACCTCCTGGCCGGCGGCGCGCAGGCGATCGCGCATGTTGCCGCCCATCCGGCCTAGACCGATAAGGCCGAGCTGCATGATTCCCCCTAGGTGTGTGTCTCTTAGCCCAGTATCAGCGAGTTACCCGGATGGGCATGATCAGATAGCGGTATCCGGGCACGATTTCGCCCTCGTCCGTCGCGGGGGAGATCACGGCGGGCTTGAAGGCGTCGACGAACGACAGGACCGCGGTGGGGGCACCGAGATTCTGCAGGCCGTCGATGAGGTACTGCGGGTTGAAGCCGATCGTCAGCGGTTCGCCGGTGAAGGTGGCCTCCATGGCCTCGCTGGCGCGCGCCTCCTCGGTGCCGCCGGCCTCGACCACCAGCCCGTCCTCGCCGAAGCTGAGCAGCACCGGCGTGGTGCGCTCGGCGACCAGGGCGACGCGGCGGACCACCTCGACCAGCGCGGCCACGCCGACCCGGGCCTCGGCGTTGTGACTCGCCGGGAAGAGGGAACGGACCGGCGGGTAGTTGGCACCGTCGAGCAGGCGGCTGGTCGTGCGCCGGGTCCCGCCCGCGAAGCCGATCATGCCCTCGCCGGCGTTGCCCTGGGCGAGCGCGAGGGTGACCGCGCCACCGATCGGGCCGAGGGCCTTGGCCGTGTCGTTGAGGGTCTTCGCCGGCACCAGCGCGTTGAGGCTGATCTCCGGGTCGTCCGGGTTCCACTCCAGCTCGCGCATGGCCAGCCGGTAGCGGTCGGTCGCCAGCATCGCCATCGTCGAGCCGTTCAGCTCGATCCGTACGCCGGTCATCATCGGCAGTGTCTCGTCACGGCCCGCGGCGACAGCCACCTGGGCGACGGCGACGGCGAAGGCCTGCGCGTCGACGGTGCCGGCGCTGGACGGCATCTCCGGCAGCGTCGGATAGTCCTCCACGGGCATCACCGGAAGGGTGAATCGGGCGCTGCCGCAGACCAGCTCCAGGTGCGAGCCGACGGCGGCGATGTCCACCGGCTTGGCCGGCAGCGCCTTGGTGATCTCGGCAAGCAGGCGGCCGGAGACCAGCGCGGCGCCGTCGGCGTCGGCCTGCACCTCCACGCTCACCTGGCTGGAGACCTCGTAGTCGAAACCGGAGACGTGCAGCCTGCCGTCGGTCACGCGCAGCATGACGCCGGCGAGAACCGGCACCGACGGCCGACTGGGGAGGCTCTTGGCCGTCCACGCCACCGCGTCGGCGAGTGCGTCTCGCTCCACCCGGAACTTCATGCCATGCCCTCCGCGTCACTTTCCTCGACGTACCAGTTGGGGAAACTTCGGATGTGCTGATGAGCCCACTGAACTCTATGGCGCGGGTGGGTGCCTCGTCCGCCCGGCCCCCGGTGCGGGGTTGCCCGAGCCAGGGGTGGATCGGGCCGCGAGCGGCTCGTCCACACCTTCCCCAACGCTGATGATTGCCTTTTAGATTTTCCGAGAGAGATATCAGTCGTAATCATCGGGCCTGTGCACAGTGTGGAGAACTCACGTCTGTGCAGCTCAGAGGGTTATCCACCGGTGATTCACATGTGGGCAACCGGGGTACAAACCCCGGTCTGTGTCCACAGACGCCGAGCCGGCGGCGGTTGTCCACCGTCGTCCACCGGTTATCCACCGGATATCCACGGGGTTTGTCCCCCGGCCTGGGGATAACGTCGGGACGTCGCCGGCTCGTCGTCCCCAGAACCTTCAACAGGAAATCCACACTCGTCCACAGGGTGTGGGGACAGTTATGACGCTCCGTGTCTGTCCACATCGATTTCCCCAGGACTTCTCCACATCTGTGAGGAGCGCCCTCGCCGGTTGTCCACTGTTGGGGATGAAGCCTGTGAAGAGCTGTGGATTAGTGTGGAAAACGTTGGCACGAAACAGTCACGTCCCGACGTTGACAAACCGGCCCTGTGCATGAGCGACGCGTGCGGACCGAACCGGCACCCCAGAGCGGCGTGGCGGGGCACCCGACCGGGGTTCGCCCGGGTATCGCCCGGTGGCCCTGTGGATGACTGATGCTCCGGTCGGGAACGGCACGGCTCTGACCAGGGAAGAGCCCGGACGCTCAGGATGTCGGCGAGGTGTCGGGCCTGTGGAGAAGTCGATCCCGGACGGGCTTCCGAAGCCCGGGCGAGCCGCGGATGTCGCTGCCCTCCCAGGCCCACGCTGCAACGCCAGATTGCTCGCGATCCCACACTGCTTGCGAGGCTGGAAGGTCGCAGTGGCGGACAGGTCGCGATGCCGGACGGGTCCGGCGACGGCGTCATCGAGGGCTTGGGAGCGGGGTTTAGCGAAGAGGTTCCGCGCTTGGTCCGACGAGGAATGCTCCTGGTCTGACGGAGAAGGCTTCCTGGTCTGACGGAGAAGGCTTCCTGGTCTGACGGAGAAGGCCCGGGTCTGACGGTTTGCGGGCGCCCGGTTCAGGTGTTTTGTTTGATGCGGTTTGTCAGTTCCGCGATCTGGTTGTAGAGGGAGCGCCGCTCTGCCATGTGTTGGCGGATCTTGCGGTCGGCGTGCATGACCGTAGTGTGGTCGCGGCCGCCGAAGGCCTGGCCGATGCGGGGTAGGGACAGGTCTGTCAGTTCGCGGCAGAGGTACATCGCGACCTGGCGGGCGTTGACCAGGACGCGGGAGCGGGAGTGGCCGCGGAGGTCTTCGAGGCTGACGCCGAAGTAGTCCGCGGTGGAGACCATGATCTGGTCGGCGGTGATTTCCGGACCGGCGCCGTCGGGCATGAAGTCGCGCAGGACTTCCTCGGCGAGGGAGAGCTGGACCGAGCTGCGGGTGAGGCTGGCGAACGCGGTCACCCGGATGAGTGCGCCCTCGAGTTCGCGGATGGAGTTGGAGACGCGGCTGGCGATGAATTCCAGAACGTCGTCCGGGGCGTACATGCGCTCCTGGGCGGCCTTCTTCTGGAGGATCGCGATGCGCGTCTCCAGGTCGGGCGGCTGGATGTCGGCGAGCAGGCCCCACTCGAAGCGGGTGCGCATGCGGTCTTCGAGGGTGGCGAGCTGGCGCGGGGAGCGGTCCGAGCTGATCACGATCTGCTTGTTGGCGTTGTGCAGCGTATTGAAGGTGTGGAAAAACTCCTCCTGCGTCCGCTCGCGGTTCTCCAGGAACTGGATGTCGTCGATCAGCAGGATGTCGACGTCGCGGTAGCGGCGCTGGAAGGCCTGGGTCTTGTCGTCGCGCAGGCTGTTGATGAAGTCGTTGGTGAATTCCTCGGTGGAGACGTAGCGCACACTGCGCGCGTGCCCGAGCGTCGTCGCGTAGTGGCCGATCGCGTGCAGCAGGTGGGTCTTGCCCAGCCCCGAGCTGCCGTAGATGAACAGCGGGTTGTACGCCTTCGCCGGCGACTCGGCGACCGCGACCGCCGCCGCGTGGGCGAAGCGGTTGGACGATCCGATGACGAACGTCTCGAACATGTACTTCGGGTTGAGCCGGTTGCCGTCGTTGCCGCCGGGGCGGGCGCCGGGCTGGGCGCCGCGCATGTCGACCGGGGTGCGGCCGGGGCCGTTGTCGCCGCCGTGGCGCATCTGCAGGGTGTCGTCGCGGCGGTCCTGGCCCACGAGGGCGGGGCGGTCGTCCGGGCGGCGCTGGTTCTCGCGTAACTGAGCCGGCTCGGTGGCCATCCGGTGCCCGCCGGCCTCGTTCGGGACGTCACCGAAGTGCGGAAGCTGCCGCGGCGGCTCGGCCTTCGCCTTCTTCTCCTCGGCGAGGGCGGATTTGGCCGGCTCGGGCTGCCCCATCGGCAGCGGCGCCGCGAAGAGCGCGTCCTGACCGTCGCGCGCCGCCGGCACGCCGCGGGTGAACGGCGCCTGCGCCGACCCGGTCGGGGCTTCCTCCTGCTCGTACGGGTCGCTGTAGGCGGTGGGCTGTGGATAACGATCCGGGTACGGCGGGGGCGGGGCCTCGGAGTAATGGGCCGGCGGCGGCGTCGACGGCTCGGGCGGCGGGTTGCCGTAGACGGTGCCGGGGCGGCCGGAGCCGTCCTCGGGCGGGCGGACGGTCACCGCGACCTGGATCGGGCGGCCGAGCCGGCGCGAGAGTGCCTCGGTGATCGCGAGCCGCAGCCGGGACTCGATCACGTCCCGGGTATAGGTGTCCGGCACGGAGAGCAGCGCGGTGTCCTCAACGATGGCGCGCAGGCGGGTCAGGCGCAGGTACGCACGCTGCTGCGCGGACGCGATCTCGTCCGCCAGCTCGTCCGTCGCCGCAGCCCAGACCCCGCCAAGGTCGACCGTATCGGCCACCGCCGCGCCACCCCCATCGCCACCGGCCCGGTGGCCTTGTTCGGCTTCCGCCCTTGCCCGCCGTCACCCGTACGGGCGACGGACCGGCTCCCCCCAACCCAGCACATTCAACGTGCTGAACATGCACGGCGCCACCGGCTGTCCACAGGTTATCCACAACCTGTGCACTCGTCGGCGGTCGCTCCCCGGCCGGATGGTCGGCAGACTTCCCGGAGCCTGTGCTGGCGCGGGAAAACAGGCTCACCGTGCCGAACGATTCACCGCCGCGTCGGTTCCTCTCGGGTTCCCGGCGAAGGCGGTTGGCGAACAGCGCTGAAGACCAGCAAACGGGCACGCTAACAGCGCGGCTGGGTCCGCATCAACCGGCGGTACCCACCTCGGGCCCGTCCTGGCACGAAAAGATTCATTCCGTACGCGCAACGACCGGCGTGAGTGACGGGCGTCGCCGTCGGCGTCGGCGCGCCGCCCGTCGGATGGTTGACCGCCGCGGAGCCCCTGCGTAGGGTCGAGCGGTTGCTCCGCCGCGCTCTGCTAGAGTGGCGTCTTGCAGCTGATGCCCCCTGGCCGTAGTACGAAGACGGAGTTCTGACGTGAGCAAGCGCACCTACCAGCCGAACAACCGCCGGCGCGCCAAGACCCACGGTTTCCGGCTGCGCATGCGCACCCGGGCCGGCCGCGCCATCCTCGCCTCCCGCCGTTCCAAGGGCCGCGGCAAGCTGTCGGCCTGAGCCGACGCGGGCCGGGTCGGATGCCAGGTAGTCGTGCTGGCCGCTTCGCAACGGCTGCGGCGTAGCACCGAGTTCGCCGCAGCGGTTCGCGGTGGCCGCCGCGCCGGTCGCGGGACCGTGGTCGTCCATCTGCTCGTCGATGAGCCGGCGCAAGCCTCCGAGGCGCGCGCCGGCTTTGTCGTGTCCAAGGCGGTGGGCAACGCGGTGGTACGCAACAAGGTCCGCCGGAGGCTGCGTCACCTGGTCCGCCCGCGGCTGAGCGCGCTACCCCCGGGGACGTCGCTCGTCGTGCGCGCGCTGCCGGCCGCCGCGACCGCCTCGTCCGAGACCCTCGGCACAGACCTCGACTCCGCCCTCGCCGCCGCGCGCTCACCCCGGCGGCGGCGATGACACCGCTCGCCCGGCTGCTGACGGCGGCGGTCGTCGCGTACCGTCGGTATGTGAGCCCGGCTCTGCCGGCTCGCTGCCGGTTCTACCCCTCGTGCAGCGCGTACGCCCAGGAGGCGCTCGCGAAGCACGGCGCGCTCCACGGGACCGGCTTGGCGATCTGGCGGCTGCTGCGCTGCCACCCTTTCCACCCTGGCGGGTTCGACCCGGTGCCCGACCCGATCCGTCACCGTCCTGCCGATGTGACTGGAGCATGAATTGAGTCTCGACTGGATCTACTACGCCATTTCGTGGATCCTCCTGCGCTGGCATGCCCTGTGGGACAGCATCGGCATCTCCGAGGACCGGGTGCTGGGCACCAACTGGTCGTGGATTCTCGCGATCGTCTTCCTGGTGGTGACGCTGCGCGTCATCCTGTTCCCGGTCTTCGTCAAGCAGATCAAGTCCCAGCGGGCGATGCAGGCGCTGCAGCCCAAGGTCAAGGAACTGCAGGAGAAGCACAAGGGTGACCGCGAGACGCTCCAGAAAGAAATGATGGAGCTGTACCGCACCGAGAAGGCGAACCCGCTCATGGGCTGCCTTCCGATGTTCCTGCAGATCCCCGTCTTCCTCGGTCTCTTCCACGTCCTGCGCCGGCTCAGCCCGAACAACGACCTGAAGACCCTGTACGGCTGGACCGAGGAACAGTTCAGGAGCGCGGCGGAGGCTGCGCTGTTCACAGCGCCGCTGCCGGGCCAGTTCGGTCACTCCGACAGCGACCTGGCCCAGCTCGGCGCCTCCAACGGCGTCACGGTGAAGATCATCGCTGGTGTGCTGGTCCTCATCATGATGGCGACCACCTACCTCACCAGCCGCCAGATGATCCTCAAGACCGGCTGGGCCGAGGACCCGCAGCAGAAGATGATCCAGCGTCTGATGCTGTACGGCATTCCGGCGTCGCTGCTCATCTCCGGCGCGCTCTTCCCCATCGGCGTGGTCATCTACTGGGTCGTCAACAACCTGTTCAGCCTGGCCCAGCAGCAGTGGGTGCTTCGCAAGTTCCCGCCGCCGCCGATGGCGAACGCCAAGACCGGCTCCTCCGCGCGCCCCGCGAGCGGCGCCGCCGGCAAGAGCGGTGCGAAGAACCCGGTGCAGCCCGCCACCCGCGGCCTGTTCGGTCGCAAGCAGGCCGAGCCGGAGCCGCAGAGCCCGGTCGTCGACACCAAGGCGCTCGCACCCAAGCCCGGCGCCAAGCCGGTCAACCCGAAGAAGGGCGCCAGGCCCGCCAGCAAACCCAAGGGATGACTTCGCCGTTCCGCCCTCGCCGGCGGAACGCAGCAGCGGCCTGGCCACCGGCCTGCCCGCGCGCGGCCCCGGCGGGCGGCGACAAAGACCTCCCCGTGCCGGCGACGGACGACGTCGGCACGGGAAACAGCGGACCGAGCAGGTCCGGCCCGAGAGTACGGAGATGAGACCGTGACCGACACCAGCACTCCCAGCGCCGAGGAGACGACCGCCGCCACCGCGGAGTCGACCGGTACGGAGGAGACCAAGAAGTCGGAGAGCGTAGCCTCCGACTCCGACCTGTTCCGGCAGAGCGAGATCGCCGCCGACTACGTGGAGGGTCTGCTCGACATCCTCGACTACGACGGCGACATCGACGAGCTCGTGTCGGGCGGCCGGCCGATGGTCGAGGTCGTCGGCGGCCGGCTACAGCCGCTCGTCGGCCAGCGCGGCGCGACGCTGGAGGCGCTGCAGGAGCTGACCCGCCTGGCCATCTTCCGCGCGACCGGGTCACCCAGCCGTCTGCTGCTGGACATCGGCGGTTACCGCGCGACCCGCCGCAAGGAGCTGACGGCGGTCGCCCGGAACGCGGTCGAGAAGGTCAAGGAGCACGGCGAGACCGTACGGCTCGAGCCGATGTCGGCCTTCGAGCGCAAGTGCGTACATGACGTGGTGAACGCGATCGCGGGCGTGGAGAGCGAGTCGGAGGGCGTGGAGCCGAATCGGCGCATCATCGTCCGGCCGGCTGAGTGAACGGGCGTCATGACTGAGTCCCGCTTCGAGGCGGGGGATGGCGGCTCGGGTGCTTCGGTGCCCGGGCCGTTTTCGTCTTCCGCTTCTTCTTCTTCTTCTTCTTCTTCTTCTGACGAGAGCGTGATCGATTCTCCGGCTGAGCGTCGTGCCGTCGCGGAGGGCGTGATGGATCCTCCGGCGGAGCATCGGGCTGCCGCCGAGGCCGTCTTCGGCGAGAGGCTTGCACTGGCGGGCCGGTTTGCCGAGCTCCTCGCCACCGACGGCGTGGTCCGGGGTTTGATCGGCCCCCGGGAAGCGCCACGGCTGTGGGAACGACACCTGATCAACTGCGGTGTCATGTCGGAGATCATCCCTATCGGCGCTTCGGTGATTGACCTGGGGTCTGGTGCCGGTTTGCCCGGTATCGTGCTGGCAGTGGCCCGGCCCGATCTCACGATCACGCTGGTCGAGCCGCTGGCACGACGTACCGCTTTCCTGTCCGAAGCGGTGACAGCGCTCGGCCTCGACGCGACCGTGTCGGTCGTCCGGGGACGAGCGGAAGACCTCGCCGGTGGACCCCCCGCCCCCGCCGATGTCGTCACCGCCCGCGCCGTGGCGCCGCTGGACCGGCTGGCCGGTTGGTGCCTGCCCCTCGCCGCCGTCGGCGGCCGGCTGCTGGCGCTCAAGGGCGCCTCGGCCGACGAAGAGGTGGCGGAGCACCGCGAGGCGGTCGCCCGTCTCGGCGGAGGTGAGCCGGTCGTCCGGCTCTGCGGGGCCGGTCTGATCGACCCGCCCTCCACGGTCGTGGAGATCGTGCGGGAACGCGACGTCGTGGCATCACGGCCGAGGTCGTCCAAGCGGGCGGCCGCCCCGGGCCGCTCCGCCGGCGACGCCGGCGGGCGCGGCTCCGGGAAGAGGAGATCGCGGAGGAGATAGATGGCCAGGCGGGGCGCGCGGAAACGATCCGGGAAACTCCCACGACCGTCACCGCGGGCGGCTTCCTCCCAGCCGCAGGCGCCTCCGGTCGATGCCCCGCCTGTCGCTACTTCCGTGGTTCGTGTTGCATCCGGTGGCAGTGGGCCTGGTGGTGCCGGGTCTGGTGGTGCCGGGTCTGGCGGTGCCGGGTCTGGTGGTGCCGGGTCTGGCGGTGCCGGGTCTGGCGGTGCCGGGTCTGGCGGTGCTGGGCTTGGTGTAGTTCTGCCTGCGTCGCGTTCGTCGTCCTCCTCGGCGGGTGCGCTGTCATCGGCCGCGCCGACAGGATGGCCTTTGATGGAGGCTGATGGGTCACCTTCCCGACCGAGGGATGAGCCGGCGCAGCGTCGTGTTTCACGTGATGAGCTCGCTCAGCCTTCGCCGGCGATCGTGTCCGAAATCGGTCCCGGTCCCTCCTCCGGGCTCGTGTCATCGCGCATCGATCAACAGCCCTCGGAGCTGGCCCTGTCCCCCGCTCGTCGGTCGCCTTCCGGACTCGGTTGGCCCGATCGAGTCCGGGAGTACGGCGCCAAGCTATGTCTCGCACCCGGATTCATGACCTTCGAGGCGTCCCCAATCCTGTCGGTCTCGACTCAAGTGGCGGACAACCGTGGCAACGCTCGCCCGGCGGCCGTAGGCTGGCCGCGCGTCGATAGTGTGGACCGGACGGTGAGCGCGGTTGCGCCTCCGTTTCCTGCCGGACCGCACGCTCGCGGTGCCGACTCAATCCAACCAGGCAGGGATAAAACGGTGCATGAGTATGGCAGGGGCCCTGACGGTGACCCCGGCTGGGACGGTGTTTCACGTGAAACCGATCCACAAGCCGGGCCTGAGCGGAGCGGAAGCCTGAGTGTGAGCTTCAACAGTGGGGATCAAGGCGTGCCTCAGCCGCGTACCGGCAACGGCGGGCAGGTCTATGGCACGCCCGTGAGCAACCCCGAAGCCGGTTCCTCCGAGCCGCGACGCCCCGCTCCCGTGCCTCGATCCGGCCCGCCCGCCGCTCCGATCTCCGGCTCTGCGTCCGTACCGTCGGCTGCGGCGGTGCCGGTGAGGTCCGGTGAGGATTACGCAGGGCGGCCCATCTCTTCTTCGCCGAGTCCCGCGTCTGTGTCGGATGCGCCGGTATCGGGATCTCCCGTGATGTCGGGCGCGCCCGCCGGATCGCCCGGGACGCCGACGGCGTCAGGTGCTCCGGTGTCGGGATCGCCCGGAACGGCGGCGGTCTCTGGTGCCCCGGTGTATGGATCGCCCGGAGCGGCTGCGATGTCTGGCTCGCCGGTATCTGGTTCGCCCGCGACATCGGTATCTGGTTCGCCCGCGACGTCGGTGTCGGGTGAGCCGGCGTCTGATCCTTACGTGACCTCCGCTGGCTCGGGTGAACCGGGATCGTCGTCTCCGGCCTCCCCCACCTCGGCTCCCTCCTTCGCCCCCACCTCGTCGGCCTCTCCTTCCTTCGCCCCCGCCTCGGGCGCTCCGGCCGCGGCGGCAACGGAGCACCAGTCCGGCGACGCTGCGCCAGGCGAGCATGTTTCACGTGAAACGCCGGGTCGGGATGAGGACGATCCGCCGCTCGCCATGGAAGCGTTGCGAGCTGTGCAGATCCTCAATCCGAGCGGCGAGATCACCATGCCGCGGCCGGACCAACCGCGCGTCCTCTGCGTAGCGAACCAGAAGGGTGGCGTCGGCAAGACGACCACGACGGTGAACCTGGCCGTGGCCCTCGCGCTGCACGGAAATCGGGTGCTCGTCGTCGACCTCGACCCTCAGGGCAACGCCTCCACCGGCCTGAACGTGCCGCACCACGCCGGTGTGCCCGACGTCTACGACTGCTTGATCGACAACGTGCCGCTCGCTGAGGTGGCGCAGCCTGTCGAGGGCATCCCCAACCTGTTCTGCGTACCCGCCACCATCGACCTGGCGGGCGCGGAGATCGAACTCGTTTCGGTTGTTGCCCGTGAGTCGCGGCTGGCTCGGGCGATCGCCGCGCATCCGGAGAAGTTCGACTACGTCTTCATCGACTGCCCGCCGTCGCTGGGTCTTCTGACGGTCAACGCTCTGTGCGCGGCGCAGGAGGTTCTCATTCCGATCCAGTGCGAGTACTACGCGCTGGAAGGCCTGAACCAGCTCATCAACAACATCAACCTGGTCCGGCAGCACCTCAACCCGGTCCTGGACGTTTCTACGATTCTGCTGACCATGTACGACCGTCGAACGCGCCTGGCGGACGCGGTCGAGCAGGACGTGCGGAACCACTTTGGTGCGAAGGTGCTCGAGGCGGTGATTCCCCGCAACGTACGGGTATCGGAGGCACCGAGCTATGGCCAGTCCGTGATGACCTACGATCCGGGTTCGCGGGGCGCCACGAGCTACTTCGAGGCTGCTCTGGAGATCGCTATGCGCGGGGTCAACACGGGAGGCACGGCATGAAGAACCGTCCACGGGGTGGCCTCGGTCGTGGCTTGGGGGCACTGATCCCCACTGCGCCGCCGGCCAGTACGGCGGTTGTCGACGACACGCCGCCGCCACCTGCCGCGCCGGCTCCAACCCAGTTTTCGGCATCCGCGGAGCAGGTGCAGGCCTCGGATCCGACGCCGACGCCAGCTCCCGCCGTACCTGAGCCGGAGCCGGTAGACGACGGCCTGGCCCCTGTGCCGGGAGCGCGCTTCGCGGAGCTCGCCGTCACCGCGATCGTGCCGAACCCGAAGCAACCGCGTCACGTCTTCGATGAAGAGGCGCTCGAGGAGCTGAAGACCTCGATCCAGGAGGTCGGCTTCCTCCAGCCGATCGTCGTCCGCGACATCGGCGACGGCAGCTACGAGCTGGTCATGGGCGAGCGCCGCTGGCGCGCCGCCCAGGCGGTGGGTAAGGAAACGATCCCCGCGATCGTCCGCGAGACCCGCGACGACGCGATGCTTCGGGACGCGCTGCTCGAGAACATCCACCGCGCCAACCTCAACCCGCTGGAAGAAGCGGCGGCATACCAGCAGCTCCTCGACGAGTTCGGCGCGACTCACGAGGAACTCGCCCGCCGGATCGGACGCAGCCGTCCGCAGATCTCGAACACCATACGGCTTCTCAACCTCCCGGCACCGGTGCAGCGGCGCGTCGCGGCCGGCGTGCTGTCGGCCGGCCACGCCCGGGCACTGCTGGGCCTGGAAGACAGCGACGCCCAGGAGCAACTCGCGCTTCGCATCGTGGCCGAGGGTCTTTCCGTACGAGCCACAGAAGAACTGGTGTCGCTCGCCATCGCGGACGGGCCGGTGAAGAAGTCCGCACCGGCTCGCCGGGCCAAGGTTCACGCCCCGGCACTGAACGATCTCGCGGACCGGCTCTCGGATCGATTCGATACTCGGGTGAAGGTCGACATCGGCCGCAACAAGGGCAAGATCACGATCGAGTTCGCGACGGTGGACGATCTGGAGCGAATCGTCGGAATGATCGGCGTCGAGGACGAGGGCGGCGCTGGATCCGCGGACTGACGAAGTCCGGTCGGTTCGGAACCGATCAGGAGGACTTCTCGGAAAGCGCAACGAGGACGATCAGCCGCCGGTCGGCGGCGCTACGCGATGACGAACGGACAGGCACGTGATTCGGCGGATCACGTGCCTTCTTCATATCCAGCAATCTCCCGGCAGTCGCCCGTCGACGCGCTCGCTCTGTGAATCGATCTTGGAGTACCAAAGAGTTGCCCTGAGCGAGCGGCTCACTTGGGTGGAAGGTCTGCCCTCGAAGGTCGAGGCTCGCTGCGAGAGCTGACTCCACCTTCCATGAGACGGCCAGACCGGGCGGGCTCCGCCTAAATCGGTTCTGTCAGAACGATTCTCCTGGGATTTCAGTCCACCGAGATTTCTCGAACGACCGAAATCTCGACGCCGGAATTGGCCTGTTTTGGGGCCCGACCCGGAAATCAGACCTGACTTGCGATGCAACGTGAGAAGTGATCGCGTTGGCGGTGGCGGTGGCGGTGGCGGTGGCGGTGGCGTTGGCGTGGGGTGTGGGGTGTGGGGTGTGGGGTGTGGGCATAGGGCGGAGTAAGGCTGCAGCCGTAGGAAGTGTGTGTGAGCGGCCGCTCCGCTTGGGACTTTGATCCCTCGACCTCTGTCGCACCGCCTGCCTTGCCCGTGTCCACGGGATCGGCCCACGCGCGGGATGAATGCCCTTGGCGTTCCCAGCGGTGCGTTCTCGAAGCCGATGTCCCTATCCCGTACGGACAGTCTTTGAAGCGGATGCGCGGCCGCATTAGTTCGGAGTAGGCACCAGATTCGGCCGGCGTTGTAGGTCGGCTGACCCTTCATGGAGACTGAGCCCCGCACGAGCTCGCTTCAGCCCATGCCGGCACCGCGCCCTCTTCAAGCCGGTATCCACGCAGAGCCCGCTTTCAGTCCGTGCCCGGGGCCGAGCTCTCTTCTGTGCCGACTCCGCACCGAGCCGTCTTTGGGCCCGTGCCTGGCGCCGAGCTCTCTTTTGTCCGCGCAAGGGCCGAACCCTTTCCGCGGGTGCGCTTCCGGCCGGTACCGCGCGGAGCCTTCCTGGCCCGTGCCGCGCAGGGGTGGGTGTCCAGCGGTTCGCGGCTGTGCCGCGGGCCTCATTGAGCTTCGCCGCTCACAGAAGACTCGACCGTGCTTCGCAAGATTCCTCTGCCGCCCGCCCTGGAGAACAAACACGGCCTCTGGGTACCGAGAGCCGCCCTCGTGGCCGCCATCCGCCGGGTCCGGATCAACGCCGACCCCGACTCGGCCGCCAGCCGGATTCGATCCGGCTGGCGCCGCAGCGCTATTACCTGACCGTGTCGAAATGGGTCGAGCGGTCGGCGGCGCGGTGCTGGCGCCGGTCCTGAGTGCGTGGGACGGGTGAATCCCAACCCCCAAGTACGTGTGACTTGGGGGTTCCGGGCGTCCCGCGATCGCTGCAATCGGCGGTGCGGTCGTTTCACGTGAAACGCCGATCTGGCATCCTCTCCCGGAAACCGGAAACCGGAGGCCGGAGGCCGGAGACCGGAGACCGGAGACCGGAGACCGGGGATCTCGTTTCACGTGAAACCGACGCGCTTAGAACGGAATGTTCGGTGCAGCCACTCTTCACGGGTTCGGCGGCGGAGGTGGTGGGCTTGGGTGCTCCCGGCCGGGATGGCTAGGGGGCGCGGCTATGCGCCTTCGCGCACTGCGTCTTGCTGGCGGTGTTCCACGTGAAACGGCACCGACGACCAAGGCGTCGCCGTGTCGGCGGCAAGCTCCGGGATGCCACTTTCTCGCTCGTGCCCAACGAGGGATCCTCCATCGGAGCCGGGAGCCGGGAGCCGGGAGCCCGGGAGCCGGGAGCCGGGAGCCGGGAGCCGGGAGCCGGGAGCCGGGAGCCGGGAGCCGGGAGCCGGGAGCCGGGAGCCGGGAGCCGGGAGCCGGGAGCCGGGAGCCGGGAGCCGGGAGCCGGGAGCCGGGAGCCGGGAGCCGGGAGCCGGGAGCCGGGAGCCGGGTTTCACGTGAAACCGTCGACGGAATCATCCCTCGAGAGTTGAGGTGGTAGGACTCGGCGACGGGACCCTAGTCCGGTTCGAAGGCGAGCTCGGCCGCGGTCGAACGGGCCTACCGCAACCACTCCTCCTCGCCAGAGGCCCTGACCGGAGTCTCAACGGGAAGAGTCGAACGGCAAGACCTAGGGCGAGGGGTCGACGCGGGGACAGGGAGGTGGCTCAAAGGTGGCTCAGCAGCGCGTGGCCAAGGACGGAGAGTCGGAGCCGACGGGCCCGAGCCAGGAGGCGGCGGCTGGGTTTCCCAGGCAGGCCGGTAAGGGCTGGTTTCAGACGGGCCGGCGGGGCGGGCCCGGTGTGAAGCAGAAGCTTCTCGGAGCCGCTGATCGGCCGGCTCCCCGCCGTGATGACGGTGTTCTGATGGCATGTGCCGCGCAGGTGGGCCAAGCGGCGGGGAGGCGGCGTGCGGAGGCGAGGGATTGGTGGGCTGCAGTATCCACAAGGTGTGTGCAGGACTTGTTGACGATCCAGGGCTGGGCGTTTCACGTGAAACAACGCCGATGGGCTGCTGGTTGTCCACGGCGGTATCCACAGGGCCGGCACGCCTGTCACAAGGCGTTTCCCGTGAAACCGGGCGGGCTGTGGATAACTTCTGTGGATAACTTTGGGGACTTCGCTCCCCGCGCTTCTGGTGATGGATGTCTACTTCTGCGGCCTGCCTGACTCTGGGGATGGCGGGGCTTCGGGATCGGCTACAAATTGACCCGGGACAGTGTGTCGTCTCTGCACTAGGGTCGGCACGTGTCAGAGAACCCCTCCCGGCCTCCCGACCTCACTTCATGGCCCTCCTTCCCGTTCGAGGGCGACATGTGGGTCAAGCAGCTCGATCCGCCCGTGGACCTCGAGCATCCGCGTGACGGCGAGGATGCCGCCGACTGCGTCGCCTGCAACACCTCCGATGAGGCCTGCGTCTGGGTCAGTGAGCGCTGGCGTGTTCGGACCGCGGATCGACCGTCCGGACTGCCGATGGTCCTCGTCCTTGAATGCAGGTCGCACCTCAACCTCGGAGACCTTCCCAATCTCCTCGCCGCCGAGCTCGGCGTTATGACCGTCCGCCTCGAGCGGGCGATCCGCTCTCTCGACGGAGTCGCCCGGGTGGGCGTGGAGTGGTCTGGGGACGGATCGGCGCACCTCCACGTACGGTTCCTGGCGCGGCCCCAGGGGCGTCTTCAACTGCGGGGCGGCTTTCTCTCGCTCTGGAACGACATCCTGCCCGTCGTCCCAGAGGAGAGATGGCGGGAGGACCTTGCCCTCGTCGCGGCATGGCTTGCGGACTTCGGCGGCCGCGCGATTGCCGAGCCTCCGCACATCCATTGGCAGTCGCCGGCCACGTTCAGCGAGTCCGTGAACGCCTCTCCGCTGGAGGGTCCCGAGGCTGAGCCGACGGCCGATTCGGCAGACGACATCGCTAGGGGCCTGCGAAGGGTCGCAGGCGATGAAGCGGTGGTGGGGACTGAGTCCGAGCCCGGCCGGAATGACGGCTGCGCCGCAGGCGATGAAGCGGTGGTCGGCGCAGAGGTCAGTCTCGCTCGGAACGAAGGCTGCGCCGTAGGCGAGGAAGCGGATGTCGAGACCGAGAGCAAGGACGGTCGGAACGACGGTCGCGCCGAGGATGATGAATTGGCGGTCGGGACAGATGACGAGGGCGGCCGTGCCGAGGATGAGGAGGAGGCGGCCCAGACAACGGGCAAGGGAAGTGAGAGCGTCGACCGCGCCGGGGACGGTGAAGCGTCGGTGAGGGCAACCGGCGCGATGGTCGTCAACGACAGGCGGCCGTGACTCGCAGGGATAAGGGGCAGGGCGTCACGGCGGTCAACGGGTCAGGGCTCCAGAGACGACCCCGGGCAGGACAAGCCGGCATCGCCCGGCGAACAGGGCGCGGTGACGATCGGCGAGTCAGGCGCAAGCGCCAGGGTCAGCCGCTTCCGCGAGCAACCGCCCGCCCCACCAACGTCCCGAGCACCTTCCCGAAATCCAAACCGCCGGCTTGCACAGCCAACGGCAACAGCGACGTCTCCGTCATCCCCGGCGACACGTTGACCTCCAGGACATGCGGTACACCCTCCGCATCCACGATGAGATCCACCCGCGAAAGATCCCGCAGCCCCAAGGCCCGGTGCGCCGCCAGCGCCGTCGATGCCACCGCCTCGGCTACCGGTTCCGGGAGTCGTGCCGGGGTGTGCCACGTGGTCAGACCGGCCGTGTACCGCGCGGCATAGTCGTACACCCCGTTCTTCGGCACGATCTCGACCGGCGGCAGGGCGAACGGCCCCTCCCCCAGGTCCAGCACCGACACCGCCACGTCCATCCCCGACACGTACTTCTCGACCAGCGCCGTCGAGTCGTACGCGAAGCAGCCCACCATCGCCGCCGGGAGGTCGGCTGCCTCGCGGACGACGGAGGCTCCGAGGCCCGAGCCGCCCTGGGCGGGCTTCACCATCAGCGGTAGGCCGAGGCGGTCGGCGATCCGGTCCAGGACCGCGACCGCACCCAGCTCCGAGAAGCGGTCGTGCGGCAACGCCACCCAGTCGGGGGTGCGGATGCCTTGCTCGCGCAGCATCGACTTGGCCGACGGCTTGTCCCAGGCGAGCCTGGATGCCGCCGCCGTGCAACCGACGTACGGCACCTCGCACAGGTCTAGGACCCCTCGCAGTGACCCGTCCTCACCGGTCGCCCCGTGGAGGGCGATCACCACCGCGTCCGGGGGGTCGTCCCGGAGTGTCGGCAGCAGGGTCACGTCTGCGTCGCGCATCTCCGCGGACATGCCGACGGCTCGCAATGCGTCCAGGACCCGGCGGCCCGAGCGCAGCGACACGTCGCGTTCGTAGGACAGGCCGCCGGCGAGGACGAGGATGTGCGGTTCTGTGGACGTACCCATGGGAGTGATCATGCCAAGTCGGGGCCGGGAGCGTCCGCGGCGGCCGGGCCACGACGGCGGTGGGGGGTGGTCGGGCCGAAGACGGCTCGCATGGCGAGTTCTTGCTCCATCACGCCCGCGAGCCGGCGGACGCCTTCGCGGATCCGCGAAGGCGGTGGGAAGGAGAAGTTGAGCCGCATGTTGCCGCCGCCGGTGCCGTCCGCATAGAACCCGGTGCCCGGCACGTAGGCCACGCGGGCGGCGATCGCGCGCGGCATCATCGCCTTCGAGTCGAGGCCCTCGGGGAGGGTGGCCCACACGAAGAGGCCGCCGCCGGGGCGCGTCCAGGTGGTGCCCGCCGGCATCAGATCGGCGAGGGCGTCGAGCAGGGCGTCGCGACGTTCACGGTAGACCTCGCGGTACGTCTTGATCTGCTGGCGCCACGGCATGGTCGACAGATACTGCGTGACGGCGCCCTGGGCGAACGCGCTCGGGCACAGGATGTTCGCCTCGCTGGCCATGACGAGCTTCTCCCGTACGGCATGGGGAGCCAGGATCCAGCCCACCCGCAGCCCCGGCGCGAAGGTCTTGGAGAACGTGCTGAGGTAGAGGATGCCGTCGCGACGGCGGGCGCGCAGCGGCCGCGGCGCCTCACCCTCGAAGCTGAGCGTTCCGTACGGGTCGTCCTCGATCACCAGCAGCCGGTGCCGCTCGCAGATGTCGAGGATCCGCTCGCGCCGCTCGTCGGTGAGGGTGACACCGGCCGGGTTCTGGAAGGTCGGGATCGTGTAGAGGAACTTGGCGCGGCCGCCCGCTTCCGCGATGGCCGCCTCGAGTGCCTCGGGAATGAGGCCGTCGGCATCCATGGCCATGTGCCGCACCTGTGCCTGGGCGGCCTGGAACACGCCGAGTGCGCCGACGTACGTCGGGCCTTCGGCGAGCACCACGTCGCCCGGGTCCAGGAAGAGCCGTGCGACCAGGTCGAGCGCCTGCTGGCCGCCGACGGTCACCACCACGTCGTCGGGGGACGCGCCGGTGGAGGCGTCGATGCCGGAGAGCGCCATCACCTCGCAGATGCGTTCGCGGAGCTCGATCGTCCCCTGGCCGATGCCGTACTGGAGGCTGGTCGTGCCGAGCTCGGACGCGAGCCGTCCCATCATCTCGCCGACCGCGTCGAGCGGCAGCGCGGCGATGTACGGCGACCCGCCGGCGAGCGACACCACCTCCGGACGGCTGGCGACGGCGAAGAGGGCGCGGATCTCCGAGGTCGTCATCCCTCGGACGCGGCGCGCATAGCGATCTGTGTAGTCGTCTTGAGTTGTGCCAGTCATGCGTCAATGTTATGTGTGATGCTTCGAGCGTGGCACACCCGATGGAGTCCGATCCGCTCCCGTTCAAGGCGATTGCGGCGTAGGATCCGACCGGGGGCGCGGACAAGCACGTGATCAGGACCGTGCCGCGAGTCCGGAAAGCTCACCGATCTCAAGGGGTCCCGCCCATGTCGCGACGGCTGGTCAACCTGACCCTCGACACGCTCGAAGACCTGCCCCGGCCGTGCCGGGGCTGTGTCTACTGGGAGCTGGATCCGGTCTCCGCCGAGCGGGCGTGCGCCACCGGCGACCCCGGCCTCGAGAAGGAGGCGTGGGTTTCCCAGACGCTGTTGGAGTGGGGATCCTGCGGCAAGCTCGCGTACGTCGACGGGATGCCGGCCGGGTTCGTCATGTTCGCCCCGCCGGCGTACGTGCCCCGGTCGATGGCCTTCCCCACCTCGCCGGTCAGCGCCGACGCGGCCCTGCTGATGACCGCGCACGTGGTCGCCGCGTTCGCCGGAGGCGGGCTGGGCCGGATGCTCGTGCAGGGCGTGGCGCGCGATCTGACGAAGCGGGGCGTGAAGGCGATCGAGGCCTTCGGCGACGCGAAGTTCGGCGAGGCCGGCGAGGGCGAGGAAGGCTGCGTCGCGCCGGTCGACTTCTTCCTGTCGGTGGGCTTCAAGACCGTGCGCCCGCATCCGCGCTATCCGCGGCTGCGACTGGAGTTGCGGACGGCCCTGTCGTGGAAGTCGGACGTCGAGTACGCGCTGGAGAAGCTGCTCGGCTCGATGAGCCCGGAAACGCTGCTCCGCCCGGTCCGCCCGGTGACCGCGACGACCTCCACGGAGGGCTAGGGGTTGTTGCGGGACGCCAGGGCGAGCCGGAGCTGCCGCACGTCGATCGAGCCCGTGGGCACGTCCGCCTCGACCGGGTAGTACATCCGCTGCACCGCCGCGAGGATCGCCTCGACGAGCTGGTCCCGGAAGAGGGGATCCACCAGCCGCTCCCGGTCCACCGGGGAGGTGAGGTAACCCATCTCGACGTGGACGGCCGGCATCTGGGTGAGCCGCAGCAGCTCCCAGGTCTTGGCATGGGTACGGCAGTCCCGCATGCCGGTGCGGACGACGATCTCCCGCTGGACCAGGTTGGCCAGCCGCTCCCCCACCGTCGAGGTGGCGCCCGTGCCGGTGCCGAAGTGATAGG
This sequence comes from Couchioplanes caeruleus, assembly GCF_003751945.1. NCBI lineage: Bacteria > Bacillati > Actinomycetota > Actinomycetes > Micromonosporales > Micromonosporaceae > Couchioplanes > Couchioplanes caeruleus. The sequence continues at coordinate 4,397,591 of NZ_RJKL01000001.1, forward strand.
TCGAGACCCCGTCCGCCGCCGGCGACTCCTGCCCCTCGAGATGCAGGGAGATCAGCAGGTCCGCGCCGAGGCTGTTGGCCAGCGTCGCCCGCTCCTGACCGGACATGGTCTGGGCCGGCTTGGGGCCGCGGGTCAGGTGCACGCGCATGCCGGCGGCGCCGAGCCGGCCCTCGAGGCGGGCGGCGATGTCGAACACGAGGTCGGCCTCGGTCCAGCGCAACTGCCCGTCGGGCACGACGATCCCCGGGTCCTTCTCGCCGCCGTGGCCGGGGTCGATGACGATGGTCTTGCCGACGAGGCTGGAACCGGACTGCCGGAACGCCTCGGCCTCCCGCAGCCAGTTGGGTCGCCCGCCGACGACCTTGCGGCCGAGCCGGCGCAGCGCCTTCATGGTCTGCGGCCCGCACGAGCCGTCCGGCGTCAGGCCGACCTCCCGCTGGAACTGGGCGACCGCCCGGGCCGTACGCGGGCCGTAGATGGCGTCCGCCCGCCCGGTGTCGAAGCCCATCTCGAGCAACCGTTCCTGCAGGGCCCGGACGTCCTCGCCGACCAGTGACGTCGGCACGGAGTGGAACAGCGTGCGTGCGCCGAGCTTCCAGCGCGCACCGTCCAGCGCCGTCCAGGTCTCGGTGTCGACGACGCCGTCGGCGCTGAGCCCGCGGCTCTGCTGGAAGGCTCGTACGGCGGTTTCGGTCGCGTCGTCGAACTCGGTGCCGCCGATCTCCAGCAGGTCGAGCCCCACCAGGATCGACCGGATCTCCTCGACGGCCGGCCCGGTGTCTCCACGTCGGATCGAGCGCACGCGCGGCTCCCTAGAAGTGGGGAAGGTGAAGAGGGCAACCCCCGGAGCGTACCCCGCGGGGTTCCGGGCGGCCCGGCGTCGATGCCGGCTCCGTGCGTCGTCCTCCGACGGGCAACGCCCCGCATCCGACCGGGACGCGGGGCGTTGGGGAATTGCTGCTCAGAGGGCGGATTCGATGAAGTTCACCAGGGCGCCCTTGGGCTTGGCGCCGGCCACGGAGTTCACCGGTTCGCCGCCCTTGAAGAGGGTCAGCGTCGGCACCGACATCACCCGGTAGGCGCGGGCCGTCTCCGGGTTCTCGTCGATGTTGAGCTTGACGATCTCCACCTTGTCACCCATTTCGGTGGCGATCTCGGCGAGCAGCGGGTCGACCTTCTTACACGGTGCGCACCATTCGGCCCAGAAGTCGACAAGCACCACCTTGTCCGACTGCAGCACGTCACTCGCGAAGGTGGCGTCGGTGACGGCCTTGGTTGCTCCCACTAGGACCTCCAGGTCTACAGCTTGACGAACTACAGCTCGATGAACGATGCGATGAAGCGCTCGGCGTCCAGCGCGGCCGCGCAGCCGGTCCCGGACGCCGTGATGGCCTGACGGTAGGTGTGGTCGACGAGGTCACCGGCGGCGAACACGCCGGGAAGGTTCGTCCGGGTGCTCGGGTGGTCGACCTTGACGTAGCCCTCGTCGTCCAGCTCGATCTGGCCCTTGAACAGCTCGCTGCGGGGGTCGTGACCGATGGCGACGAACACGCCGGTGACGTCGAGAACCTTGGTCTCCCCCGTGTTCACATCGCGAAGGCGGGCGCCGACGACCTTGCCGTCGTCGCCGAGGATCTCCTCGACCGTGGAGTTCCACTCGACCTTGATCTTCGGGTTGTCGAGGGCCCGCTTCTGCATGACCTTGCTGGCCCGGAACGAGTCGCGCCGGTGCACGATCGTGACGCTCTCGGCGAAGCGGGTCAGGAACGTCGCCTCCTCCATGGCGGAGTCGCCGCCGCCGACCACGATGATGTGCTGGCCGCGGAAGAAGAAACCGTCACAGGTCGCGCACGACGAGACGCCGTGACCGAGCAGCTCCTGCTCGCCGGGCACGCCCAGCGGCCGCCACGCCGAACCGGTGGACAGGATCACCGCACGGGCGAAGTACTGCTTGTCGCCGACCCAGACCGTCTTGAGGCCCTCGGTGCCGGCCTCGGTCGGCTTGTCACCCAGCTCGACGCGGGTCGCGTCGTCGGTGATGAACTCGGCGCCGAACCGCTCGGCCTGCTTGCGCATGTTGTCCATGAGCTCCGGGCCCATGATGCCCTCGGGGTGACCGGGGAAGTTCTCCACCTCGGTGGTGGTCATGAGCGCGCCGCCCGACTGCACACCCTCGATGACCAGTGGCTTGAGGTTCGCCCTGGCCGCATACAGCGCCGCGGTGTAGCCGGACGGTCCCGAGCCGATGATGATCAGGTTCCGGACCTCGTCCACTGCCGACTCCTCAGTCTGGGGTTCGCCGGTGCCCCGGCGACATCGCACGCTAGAACGTCATCGTAGGAGAGCAACATTCCCGCACGTCATACTCCTGTGGGCCCCGGCATAGTGGGGGTCCTCACGACGGACGGGCGTCGGGTCAGCCTACCTTCACGGCCCCGAGCTTGTCGGCGCCGGAACCGGGCGTGCCGCAGTCGGCCCCGGCTGCCCAGACCCACGTCCCGTTGCCCGCGGTGAACCGCACGACCAGCGCCGGGGCCCCCTCGAAGCGCGCATAGTCGATGCCCTGCGCGGTGATCGCCCCGGCCCGGTTGGCCACGCCGATCGCATCGATGCAGGCCAGCAGCGCCTCCTGCACCCGCAGGCGCTGGAGCGGGTCGTCACCGCTGATCATCACGCCGGACCGGGGCTCCTCCGTCATGCCGCGTACTTTCTGCGACGCGTCGACCGCCGGCCCGACGGGCTGTGAAGCACCGGACTGCGCCGCGCCGGACGGTGGCGTGACGCCCTGTGTGCCGGGAGGTTGCGGCACGACGGTTGCCGCGGCGTCCTCCGGGCCGGTCAACGGCGCGGCCTGCGGGAGCGTCGCCGCGGTGTAGTCGATGCCGCTGGCCAGCATCCGAGCCGGTCCGGCCGGCAACCCGAACGCCTCCGACTGAGGCGCCGCCTGATCGGCCGCCGAACCCGCCGACGTGCTCGCCTCCTGCGTCTCCCCGCCACCGAACTGCGGGATGCCGAACCCCAGGAACGCCACCAGACCGGCGGCGATCCCGATCGGCGCGGCCCACCTCATCCGCCGGGCCCGCTTCCGGGTCGCCGTGGCTCGCTCATCCCCATCTTGTACGGCGACCAGGCGCCGGACAGGAGCAACACCGTCGCCACCCGGCTCCACGCGGTCGGCCCCGGAAGTGACACCGCCGACCTCCGCGCCCCCGGACCCGGCGTCGGCACCCACGGCTATCAGGCCGTCGCCGGCCGTCGCGCTCGCCTCGACGCTGCTGTCCGCCGCGCTTGCGTCGACGCCGTTCGTCGCCGTGCCTGCGTTGATGCTGTTGGCCGCCGCGCCTGCTTCGATGCTGCTGTTCGCCGCGGCCAGCGCCACGTCCAGTCGGGTGGCGACGTCGGCCGGCATCGGCTCCGGCTCGGCGCCCCACGCCCCGAGCGCGGCGGTCATGGCCTCGGCGGCGCCGGACAGCTCGGCGTGCGCGCGGCGCCAGGCCGGATGCCCCACGATCAGGGCGGAGACCACGGCCTCGTCCGGGGTGCCGTCCAGCGCGCCACCGACATAGTCGGCCAGCAGGTCGAAGTCGACCTCGCTGAACTCTGCCCCGGTCACGCCTGCTCTCCTCTGTCACCGGAGGCCGGAAGCGGCCTCGAACCCGGGAGCGGCACCGTCGCACCCGACCCCGATGAGACGCGCCCCGGACTGCCGGGGTTCCCACCGTGACCGTCTTCTCCCGCAGACTTTTCGAAGAACGAGTTGTTCATCGAACCGCTCGATCCCCGCTTCCCGGAAGCATTCGGCTCGGCTCCCGTTCGCAGGTGTCCCAGGGCCAGCGCCATGCGGGCTCGGCCGCGGGCGCACCTGCTCTTGATCGTGCCCTCCGCGACGCCCAGGATCTCGGCCGCCTCGACGACCGGGTAGCCCTGCACGTCGACGAGCACGAGCGCGGCGCGCTGCTCCGGCGGGAGTGCGGCCAGCGCGGCCCGGACCACAAGCGCGGTGTCGTGGTCCTGCGCCGGCGCGGCCGGTTCCGGGCGGCTGCCGAGCCCGCCGTCGTCGGTGTGCGTACCGTCCGGCAAGGGCACGGTCGGGTGGGCCTGGCGACGCCGCATCCGGTCGAGGCACGCGTTCACCACGATGCGGTGCAGCCACGTGGTGACGGCGGAGTCTCCCCGGAAGCGGGCCGCGCTCCGGTGCGCGGACAACAACGCGTCCTGGACGGCGTCGGCGGCCTCCTCACGGTCACCGATCGTGCGCAGGGCGACGGCCCAGAGGCGGTCGCGGTGGCGCCGTACCAGCTCGGTGAAGGCGTGGGGATCGCCGTCGACGTGGGCACGCAACAGCTCGGCGTCGGCCGGGGCAGAGCCGTGCGCGGCACCGAGTGCGTCGCCGGAAGTCACGCCAGCAATGTAGCCGAGGTGCGTCGGCCTCGCGCTGCCCGCCGGGGCGATACCCGCCGCGTCGCGGTCACTGCGAGGGCGCCGGCACGGAAAAGCCCTCCACCGCGGATGCCGGTGGAGGGCTTCGTGGACGATCCGGCTCGGATCAGTCGGCGGCGTACACCTGGATGTCGGTCACCTCGACCTTGAAGCCGCCCTCGCCGTCGTCGGCCGGCGGCAGGTCGCTGAGGAAGACCAGCAGGTACTGGAAGGTCTGGGTGCCGTCGGACACGGGGAAGATCGCCTTGGTGCCGGTGGTCTTGGGGGTGTCCTCGTCGCCGATCTTCTTGTAGGTCTTGACGATCTGGTCGTCGCCCGACCTGGTGTCGCCGGGGTCGTTCGGGCCCGTCCGGATGTCCATGGCGACGCCCGGCGCCGAGGCCTCGACCCGGATCTCGCTGACGTGGCGCGGCGAGCCCAGGTTGATCAGCACGCCCATGCCGTCCTTGAGGTTGCCGAAGTCGGAGCTCCGGAAGCGCTGCGTCTCCCAGCCCGTCTCCTTGTCCTCGTCGACGGTGAACTTGGCCTCGCCGGAGTCGTTGCCCTCGCCGTTGGGCGGGTCGACGATGCGGACCATGCTCTCGGTCAGCGCGATCTTCTTGAGTGCACCCTGCGGGCCGGAACCCGGGCCGCCCCCGTCACCGTTGCCCTGAGTGCCGCCCTGCGGCGCGGTGTTGGCCTGGGTGCTTCCGGGCGCCTGCTCCTTGCCGGAGTTGCTGATCGCCCGGATGCCGAAGACGAGGCCGATCAGCGCGATGACGACCAGAGCCGCGACGCCCACGACGATCTGGCGGGTGCTGCGGACCGGCTCGGCCGCGGTGCCCTGGGTGAAGCGCAGCGGCCCGGCCTCCTCGTACTCCTCGTCGGCGGCGTCGAGGCGGGCCAGCTCGGCGGTGAGCGCATCGGCCTCGGGGGCCGTGATGCCCTTGTCGAGCAGGTCCATGGTCAGATCGTCGAGATACGCCGGGACGCCGGCGCGGATCTGCCGGGGCGTGGAGGCGGCGCCGTCGCCGTCGCGCATGGCGTCGGGCAGCGCCGAGGTGCCGGCCTCCGCATGCGGCCAGCGCCCGGTCAGCGAGTAGTAGAGGATGCCACCGACCGCGCGGATGTCCGACTCGATGCTGTCGGCGGAGTCGGCCCGGGCGTCGGCCAGCACCACCCGGCCGTCGTCGGCGATCAGGGTCGTGCCGGGGTGCACGTTGCCGTGGACCATGCCGGTGGCGTGCACGGCGGCGAGTGCATCGACGATGGAGTGCGCGATCGCCGTGGCGCGCGCCGGGTCGAGGGGGCCTTCCCGCGAGACGAACTCGCGCAGCGCCTCGCCGTCGACCCATTCGCGGACCACATAGGCTCGGGTGCCCTCGTCGATGGCGTCGTAGACGCCGACCAGATTGGGGTGGATCACGCGGCTCGCGTCGACCGCCGCCTGGAGCATCTCGGCGGCGGACTCGCCGCCCGGATACCGGAGCACGACCGCGACAGGCCGCCGGAGGATGACGTCGATGCCCCGCCAGACCTGGCGTCCCGCACTGTCGTTGTTGACGTGCTCCTCGAGCTGGTAGCGCTCGGCCAGGATCTCTCCGACGGTGGGCGCACCGAAGGTCATGACCGGTCCGGCCTCGTCGGCCGCGGTCTCGTGGCCTTCGCCGACCTGGGTCACCCGACCTCCCTCGGTGGTCCGCACGTGTTGCCCCCGACCTTACCCGCCCACGCCCCAGGTCCCACAGGTCATCCCCGCGCCGGGCACCCGTCCGAGGCCGTACACGGGCGTGGTCCGGGCCGGTCGGCGTGGCGGATTCGGCTGTTCAGTGGGTTATCCACAGCGTTGTCCACAGCGATCAGCGCCCGATTTTGCGACGCACCATCCCGATGACCTGATGCACCTCGCGGACCTTGAGCAGCAGGGCCGCCCCGAGGTAGGCCAGCATGACCACCCCACCACCGATCACGACCTGCAGCGCCGCCGCGGGGCGTTCGGGCGTGTCGCCCCCCGGCAGCACCTTGACGACCAGCAGGCCGGCCGCGGTCGCGACCGCCGCGGCGGCCAGCACCTTCAGCAGGGCGGCGGCGACGGACCCGAGGTTCAGCCGGCCGATCCGGCGGCGCAGCACGGTCAGCGAGATCAGCGCCGAGACCAGGTAGGAGACCGCGTTCGCGCCGGTCATGCCCGCCGCCGTGAGCGACTGCCCGAGCGCCTCGGCGACGATCAGGTAGCCCACGATCCGCAACGCCACCACCGGCACGTTGATCAGTGCGACCGTACGGTTGCCCTGCAGCGCATAGAAGGCATAGGTGCACAGGTAGCTGACCGACAGCGGAATCACCGTGAACGCCGCGACGGCGAGCACCCCGCCGGTGGCGAAGGCCTGGTCGTAGCTGAGCGCGCCGCCCTGGAACAGGGTGACCGAGATCGGCACCCCGAGCACGCCGTAGACGACGCAGATCGGGGCCAGGGCGGTCGTGGTGAGCCGGATGCCGCGGCTGAGGTCGGCGCTGACATCGGCGTACCGGCCCTCGGCGGCGGCTGCGCTCATCTTCGGCAGCAGGGCGGTCATCACGGACACGCCGATGATGCCGTGCGCCATCATCGTCAGCAGGAAGACGTTGTTGTACGCCAGAAGGCTCGCCTTGCCGTCGCCGCCGATGCCGCTCAGCACCCGGGCGACGAGGAAGACCGAGATCTGGTTGACGCCGACGTACACCAGCATCCAGCCGGCCAGGCCGCCGACCTCGCCGAGGCCGAGCGCCCGGGGGTTCCAGCGCCAGCCCCAGGTGAAGCCCACCTTGCGCAGGGCGGGCACCAGACCGGCCGCCTGCACCACCATGCCGAGCAGGGTCCCGCCACCGATCAGGGCGATCCGCCCGGGCGTCATCTCCTCCGGGGTCAGGCCGTCCGCCGTACCGAAGAACAGGATGAACGCGCCGCAGGTGGCGATGACGACGAGGTTGTTGAGGATCGGCGCCCACATCGGCGCGGCGAAGTGTCCGCGCACGTTGAGCACCGCGCCGATCAGCGCCGACAATCCGGTGAAGAAGATGATCGGGAGCATGAGGTACGACAGCGAGGTGACCAGGTCCTGGTACCCGGCGGGCGCCCGGGAGCTGGACTGGACGGCGGTGATCACCGGGGCGGCCACGGTGACCAGCGCCGTCGCCGCGCCGAGCGCCACCACCGCCAGGGTCAGCAGCCGTTGGGTGAAGAGCTCGCCGCCGTCCGGGTCGGCCTTGCTGCGGCGTACCAGCAGCGGGATCAGGACGCTGGACAGGACGCCGCCGAGCAGCATCTCGTAGACCTGCATCGGCAGGAACTGGGCGCTGGTGTACGGGTCGCCGATCGCCTTGCCGAGCGTCATCCCGATGAGCATGTTGCGGACGAAGCCGATGAGGCGGCTGACCAGGCTGCCGGCCGCCATGATGACGCTGTTGCCGGCCGTGCTGCGGCTCTCCTCGGCGGGGCGTTCCCGCGGTGCGCCGGCCGGGTCCGCACCGGGTGCGGTGCCCTCGGTCCGGGCGGTCGCGCTGCTGCCGTAGACAGTGCCGCTGCTGCTGCCGCTGCCGCCGCTGTTACTGCTACCCCTGCCGTAGACAGTGCCGCCGGTCGGTCCGGCGTTCGTGGGCGGGATGATTTCGGGGGGCAGTGCCTGGTCGGCGGCCGCGGTGGGGAGGACGCCCGTGCCGTCGACGGAGATCAGCTTGGCGCCGTCGGACGGCTCCGGCTCACCGTCGGGCGCGGCGTGGGCGCTGCGGTACAGGCCGCCGCTCACCAAGACCTCCCCAGGGGTACGGACACAGAAGCCACCCTAGCCAGGCTGGTCCCGCGGCGAACGGTGCCGGTCACACGTGGTGGCGCACCAGCGTGCCGGGTGCCACCCCGGCGAGCGTCTCGACCATCCAGCAGGCCTCGAGCGGGACGAGGGGCTCGCTCAGCGCGTCCAGCACGGTGGGGTGGTCGCAGCCGGCCTCGGTCAGCTTCCCGAGCAGCGTGCCGACGGGACGCAGATCGCCGGTGTCGGCCATGTTCCGGGCGAGCGGGCGGACCCCGGCGTACCACTGCTCCTCGGGGAGGCGGGACAGTCGGCCCGCTGCGCGGCGTACCAGCTCGGAAAGCCCTTCGTGCGGGAAGCGCGCGCCGCCGCGGACCTGGAGATGCGCGGGCGCCGGGAGCGTGTAGGCCGCGATCGCGGCCTCGTCGAGGACCTGCGGGGAGGGCGCGGGCGGGCGCGGCCACCAGTCGGCGTCCGCGAACAGCGGCAGCGGTGTCTGCTCCGGGCCGGTCGGCGCGGGCGGCGGCACGTCGCGGCGCAGCGACCGGTACGCCGCCTCGCGCACCGCCGCAACCGTGGTCCCGTCATCCTCGGCGGTGACCGGCGCGAACGGGCCCAGCAGCGCCACGACCAGGCCGGGGTGCGGCAGCGTCGGGTCCTCCAGCGCGATCACCCGGGCGCAGAGCTCGAGCTCGTGCCAGCGCAGCGCCGCGGGCCACGGTCGGCCGGGCGCCGCCCAGCCGAGCTGCACCGGTTCGCTGGTCGCCGGTTCGCGCAGGCCCAGCGTCTGCTCGCCGGTGACTAGGTCGAGATCGAGCACGAGGCCGTACCCGCCGGTGACCGGCAGCGAGACGCGCAGCTCGGCGGGCTCGGGATCTTCGGCCGCGCCGGTCTCGGCCCGCAGGAGCGCCCAGAATCCGGGGTCCTCGCTGAGGCGGCGCAGCGCCTCGGTAACGGGCACGACGCCCATCCTGCCCGCTGCCCTTGGGGACCGCCACGACCGCCGCCCGACTGGCTGGATACTCTGGTCGCCTGATGTCAGTCTTGAATACGGCCCAACGCAACGCCGTCCAGGAGTTGCTCCGGGTCTCTCCCGTCGCCGACGAGCTGGGGCGCCGCTTCGGCGCCGCCGGCCATGAGCTGCACCTCGTCGGCGGATCGGTGCGCGATGCGCTGCTCGGCCGCCTCGGCGACGACCTCGACTTCTGCACCGACGCGCGCCCCGAGCAGACGCTCGAGCTGGTCAAGAGCTGGGCCGACGCGATCTGGGAGACCGGCCGCGAGTTCGGCACGATCGGCATCCAGAAGAACGGCCTGCGGCTGGAGATCACCACGTACCGCGCCGAGGCGTACGACGGCGTCACCCGCAACCCGGTCGTCGAGTACGGCGACAACCTCCTCGACGACCTGCGCCGACGCGACTTCACGATCAACGCGATGGCGGTGAGCCTGCCGGGGCACGTCTTCACCGACCCCCACGGCGGCCTGGAGGATCTGGCCGCCGGCGTGATCAGGACGCCCGCGCGGCCCGAGGAGTCGTTCGGCGACGATCCACTTCGGATGCTGCGAGCCGCCCGATTCGCCGCGAAGCTGGGGTTCACTGTGGATCCGGCCGTTCTGTCCGCTATGCGCGCTATGGCGGCGGATCTGGACCGGATCACCGCCGAGCGGATCCGCGACGAGTTCACCAAGCTGCTGTCCGGTCAGGATCCCGTGGGCGGCCTGCGCCTGCTGGTCGACACCGGGCTCGCCGACCGCTTCATCCCCGAGATCTCCGGCCTGAAGCTGGAGATCGACGAGCACGCCCAGCACAAGGACGTCTACGAGCACACGCTGATCGTGGTCTCCAACGCCGTGCGCCTCGAGGGTGACGGCGGCCCGGACTTCATCCTGCGCATGGCGGCGCTCATGCACGACGTCGGCAAGCCCGCGACCAAGGCGGTGGGCCGCGACGGCCGGGTCAGCTTCCACCACCACGAGGTGGTCGGCGCGCGCCTGACCAAGCAGCGGATGAAGGCCATGAGGTACCCCAAGGACGTGATCTCCGCGGTGGTCGAGCTGGTCGCGCTGCACCTGCGCTTCTACGGGTACGGCCGGGGCGAGTGGACCGATTCCGCCGTCCGGCGCTACGTGACCGACGCCGGCGACCTGCTCCCCCGCCTGCACAAGCTGACCCGGTCGGACTGCACCACCCGCAACCGGCGCAAGGCGGCGGCGCTGGCCGCGGACTACGACGCGCTCGAGGAGCGGATCGCCCGCATCCAGGCCGAGGAGGATCTGGCCCGCGTCCGGCCCGACCTCGACGGCAACGCGATCATGGAGCTGCTCGGCGTGCCACCCGGTCCGATCGTGGGTCAGGCCTGGCGGCACCTGAAGGAGCTGCGGCTGGACCGCGGCCCGCTCGACCGCGACGAGGCCGAGGCGGAGCTGCTGCGCTGGGCCCGGGAGCACGGCCACATCTCGTAGTTGTCGTACCCGGGGAGCACAATCCTCTGGTGCGGCTTCTCGTGGACTCACCCATCGGCCCGCTCGGCGTGGAGCTCGACGCCGGGACGGTGATCGGCGTCCGCTTCGCCGCGTCCTCCACGTGGACGGGCGGCTCCCATCCGGTCGTGGCCGAGCTCGCCGCATACTTCGCCGGGACGCTGACCGACTTCACCGTGCCGGTCGAGATGCGCGGCGGGTCGGAGTTCGAGCGCGCGGTGTGGGGCGAGATCGCCCGCATTCCGTACGGCGAGATGCGCACCTATGGGGCTGTCGCGACGGCGCTCGGCGATCCGGGGGCGGCACGGGCGGTCGGGACGGCGTGCAACCGCAACCCCGTGCCGGTGATCGTGCCGTGCCACCGGGTGGTCGGTGCGGGCGGCAAGCTGGTCGGCTTCGGGGGCGGGTTGCCGCGCAAGCGGCAACTGCTCGAGCTGGAGGCCCGCGTGGCGCTCGAACGGGCCTGGAGCTGACAGAGGCCGGACCGCTGGGCGGCCCGGCCTCTCATTCCAGCGAGCTGGTCAGCGCTCGATCTCGCCCTTGATGAAGGCCTCGACGGCCGCGTGGGCGTCGTGGTCGTTGTACTGCACCGGCGGGCTCTTCATGAAGTAGGAGCTGGCCGAGAGGATCGGGCCGCCGATGCCGCGGTCCTTGGCGATCTTCGCCGCGCGCACCGCGTCGATGATCACGCCGGCCGAGTTCGGCGAGTCCCACACCTCGAGCTTGAGCTCGGCGTTCAGCGGGGTGTCGCCGAAGCTGCGACCCTCGAGCCGGATGTAGGCCCACTTGCGGTCGTCGAGCCACGGCACATGGTCCGACGGGCCGATGTGCACGTCGCTCTTCGACATCTCGTGGGGGATCTGGCTGGTGACCGACTGGGTCTTCGAGATCTTCTTGGAGACCAGGCGGTTGCGCTCCAGCATGTTCATGAAGTCCATGTTGCCGCCGAAGTTGAGCTGGTACGTGCGCAGCAGCTCGACGCCGCGGTCCTCGAACAGCTTGGCGAGCGCGCGGTGCACGATCGTCGCACCGACCTGGCTCTTGATGTCGTCGCCGACGATCGGCAGGCCCGCGTCGGTGAACTTCTGCGCCCAGGCCGGGTCCGAGGCGATGAAGACGGGCAGGGCGTTGACGAACGCGCAGCCGGCGTCGATCGCGGCCTGCGCGTAGAACTTGGCGGCCTCCTCGGAGCCCACCGGCAGGTAGCACACCACGACGTCGACCTGGGCGTCCTTGAGCGCCTGGACCACGTCGACGGGCTCGGCCGACGACTCCTCGATGATCTCCCGGTAGTACGTGCCGAGGCCGTCGAACGTCGGTCCACGCTGGACGGTGACGCCGGTCGGCGGCACGTCGGTCAGCTTGATGGTGTTGTTCTCGCTGGCGACGATCGCCTCGGACAGGTCCATGCCGACCTTCTTGGCGTCCACATCGAACGCCGCGACGAACTTCACGTCGGAGACGTGGTAGTCGCCGAAGGTCACGTGCATGAGACCCGGAACGCGGTCGTTGGGGTCGGCGTTCCGGTAGTACTCCACGCCCTGCACGAGGGACGAGGCGCAGTTACCCACACCGACGATGGCGACGCGGACGGAGCCCATCGCGTTTGCCTCCTTGTTCATCACGGCCGGTCCTGGTGCGGAGCCGGTATTACGGGGGGTGCATCCGCCGCCTGTTCGGCGGCGGAGGGAGTACGGCCGGAGCGCTCGTTGGTGATGAGCTCCTCCAGCCAGCGAACCTCGCGCTCGCAGGCGTCCAGTCCGTGTCGCTGCAATTCCAGCGTGTACGCGTCGAGCCGGTCCCCGGCGCGCGACAGCATGTCCCGCAGGCCCTCCCGGCGCTCCTCGATCCGACGCCGGCGGCCCTCGAGGATGCGCAGCCGGGTCGCCCGGTCGGTCCGGGAGAAGAAGGTGAAGTGCACGCCGAAGCCCGCGTCGTCGTACGTCTCGGGACCGGCCTGGGCCAGCAGGTCGGCGAACCGTTCTTTGCCCTCGGCAGTGATCTTGTAGACAACCCGGCCCCGTTTGCTCGTCATCGGCGGGACGATGTCGGTCTCGGTGGCCTGTTCGCTGATCCAGCCGGCGGCGTGCAGGCGCTTCAGCGTCGGGTACAGAGTGCCGTAGCTGATGGCCGCACGGATGGTGCCGAGCTTGGTGGCGAGCTCTTTGCGCAGCTCGTACCCGTGCATCGGGGCCTCTTGGAGAAGGCCGAGGATCGCCAGTTCGAGCATCGCGGCCACCTCCTTTGAGACGATGTATCGGGCCGATACATCGTCACCGTAGATCGGGCCGCGAAGGATGGCAAGGCGGTGTGGCGCTGCTTGCCCGGGATGCCCGCCTGGCCCCGCTTCGCCGAGGTGCGGCCGGTGATGACTCGCGGTCGCTGCGCCACGCTGTGTAGTGGCGGTCGCCGTTCGGGTGCCGACCGCGTACTCTCTTCGCCATGCGCACGCAGCGGCAGATCGTCGACTACTCGCTACAGAAGCGAGCGCTGCTGCGTGACCTGCACAACGGCAAGATCGGAACGCTCGAAGTCTGCGATGCCTCGCCGTACCTGAAAAACGCAGCCAGGTTCCACGGCGAGCCGACCGACGAGCGCTGCCCGGTGTGCCGCCGCGACAACCTCACCCTGGTGCACTACATCTATGGTGACGAGCTGAAGCAGTCCGCCGGCCAGGCCCGCAAGCTCGCCGAGCTGCCGGTCCTGGCGATGACACTGCGTGAGTTCCAGGTCTTCGTGGTCGAGGTGTGCCAGACCTGCGCGTGGAACCACCTGACCGAGCAGTATCTGCTCGGCAGGGACGCGCTCAACCCCGACGAACCACTCCAGGGCGCGGCGCTCGCCGCCTCGTCCGCCTCGGGCCGCCACCGCGAGACAGGGTCGTCGCTGCGCCGGGAGGGTCGACAGTGATGGCTCTCAACGTCGATAACGTGGAGACGACCCCGACCGACACGGGCATCCAGCGCCGCGATCGGTCATTTTCGACATCCGTCAGGGCGGCTGCGGGGATGCAGCCCAAAATGTCCGCTCGTGGCACTGCCGACGGGAGCCCCTCCAGGGCTCTCCGGGCGCGCCACCGCGACCGGTAGGTGTAACCGAATGAACTCGTACGGCGACTCGCAGTCTGCACGAGCCCGGGCCAGAGTGCCCGGGCCGTCCGCTGCTTCCACGCCTGACGACGACCCGTCCGGCTACGACGATCGACCCCCGCCCGACGCGTACCGTCGCCAGGCAGGAGGACGCGCCGCGGTGAGCGGCGCCGCATCCGTGGGCTCCGCCTCGGTGGGCGGCCGCGCCTCGGTGGGCAGCGGCCGGGCCTCGGTGGGTGGCCGCGCCTCCGTGGGCGCCGCACCCGTGGGCTCCGCCCGGGTGGGCGCCTCCGCATCCGTCGGTGCGCCGGGCCGGGCCTCCGTCGCCCGGGCCGCGGTCCGGCCGGTGTCTCCCTCCCCGCTCGGCGCGGGCCCCGACGAGCCGCACGGCCGCCGGGGCGAAGCCCAGAAGATCCTCACCAAGGTCGCCAAGAAGCGCCGCCGGACGAACATCCTGACCGCCGCGGCGGCCGTGCTGGTCATCCTGCTCGGCGTCGGCGTCGTCGGCGGGACGTGGTTCTTCGACGACGTCGAGCTGCCGGCCGATCGCCAAGAGGTGCAGAACAACGTCATCCTCTTTGCCAACGGCAAGACGCTGGCGCAGCTCGGCGACCAGAACCGCACGATCGTCCCGGAAGGGAAGATCAACCCGATCGTCAAGCACGCCGTGGTCGCCGCCGAGGACAAGAACTTCTACCGGCACAACGGCATCGACATGAAGGGCATCGTCCGCGCCGCCTGGAACAACTTCGTCAGCGACGATCTGCAGGGCGCGTCGACCATCACCCAGCAGTACGCCCGCTATGCCGCGGACCTCAAGGGCATCGACGTCAACCGCAAGCTCCGCGAGGCGGTCATCGCCCGCAAGCTCGAGGACAGGTACGAAAAAGAGGACATCCTGGGCAGGTACCTGAACTACATCTACCTCGGTGACGGCAGTTACGGCATCGAGGCGGCGGCCCAGAACTACTTCAAAAAGTCCGTGCTGACGGCTCCGGGCAGCAAGAACGCGATCACGCCGTACGAGGCCGCGGTGCTGGCGTCGATCATCAAGCAGCCGGAGGCAGACCCCAACACGGGTCACAAGGGGTACAACCCGAGAGAGAACTTCCAGGCTGCCAAGGACCGCTGGGACTACACGCTGAACAACATGCTCGAGGAGGGGTGGATCACTCCCGAGGTGTCCGCCGCGCGTAAGTACCCGAAGATCCAGCCGTTGAAGGACACCCGGTGCAAGACCTGCGCCGACGACAAGCCGGTCGGCATGATCATGCGCCACGTCAAGGCCGAGCTGCGGGCGCTGCGCATCTCCGAGACCGAGTTCAAGCGCGGCGGCTACACGGTCACCACGACGATCGACCCCGAGGTGCAGAAGGCCGCGGAGGAGGCCGGCTCGCACGACAGCGAGTCGTCCCCCATGAACAAGCAGAACAAGAAGAAGGTCCAGGCCGCGGTCATCGGCATCGACCCGAAGACGGGGCGCGTGCTCGGCTACTACGGCGGCGACAACCCCACCGGCACCGACTACGGCAGCTACGTGAACGGCGACGGCACCGGCTTCAGCGGTCGCGGGCAGTCGCCCGGCTCGTCGGCGAAGATCTACACCCTCGCCGCCGCCCTCCGGGAGAACATCTCCTTCAAGACCACCTGGGACGGCACGAAGAAGCGCGCGAACGGGACAGAGATCAGTAATGCCGGCCGAACGCCGGGCGATATCTGCCGCGGAAGAATCGAGTCCTGCGATCTCGAGACCTCGACCATCAACTCGTACAACTTCCCGTTCTACTGGATCGCGGACGAAATCGGCCGCGACAAGGTGATCGAGGCGGCCCGGGACGCGGGTCTCGAGCACCTGTGGCCGGACGAAGGCGATCCCGTCGACCTGACCAAGACCGACGCCTCGACCTGGAAGCAGAAGGGCTACTTCGACAACGAGGTCGCCTTCGGCCAGTACCACGTCTCACCGCTGGAGCACGCCCAGGGCGTGGCGACGATCGTCAACCAGGGTGTGCGCAACGACGCCCACTTCATCGAGAAGGTGCAGGCCGTCAGCCAGAAGACGGGGAAGAAGGAGACTGTCTGGCAGGCGAAGGCCAAGCCGAAGAAGGTCTTCGAGCCGGACCACATGTCGAACCTCTCGGCGGTCATGGCGAAGATTCCCGGTCAGTCGGGGAACAACCTGGACGGCGGCCGTCAGTCGATGGCCAAGAGTGGCACCTGGGAGTTCGACGGCGGCAGCGGTGACTGCTGGTACGTCGGCGGCATCCCGCAGCTCGCCGCCACCGTGTGGGTCGGCGGCGCCGGCAACAAGGTGAAGCTCAAAGAGCCCAACGGCGGCGAGATGTTCGGCTCCGGCACCCCGGCGAAGATCTGGGAGAAGTTCATCAACGCCGTGGCCGAGGCCAAGGACATGGATCAGGAGCGGTTCCCGCCTCGCGTCGAGACCGGCGACCCGAACCACGAAGCCGCCAACGGCAAGAAGCCGGTGGCGCCGCCGGAGATCAACCTCCCGCCCAACCCGGGCCAGGGCCAGAACCCGATCTGTACGACCCTGCCCGCGCTGTGCCCGGGCAACGGTGGCCAGAACAACGGCGGTGGCCAGAACGACGGCGACGGCCAGAACGACGGCGACGGCCAGGACAACGGCGGACCGGGCAACGGTGGAACCATCACCTTCCCCGATGGGGAAGGGAATGACACCGGCACCGGCGGAGGCCAGGTCGACGCGGACCGGGTGGACGGCGGAGGCTGATCCGTCGCCCGAGACATGGTGGGAAAGCCCGTCGCCCGGCGACGGGCCTTTCCCGTTGGATCTCGTTGCGCCGAAAAGTCCACGTGCGTCGCTGTGCGGAAAGACCACGTGTGTCGCTGTGCTGAAAGACCACGGAACGGGTGGATGCGGCATGATGCGGAGTCATGAGCGCGCCAACGCCTGCGACCGACCGGACTGATCTACCCGCCGCTTCCGACGGGTTCATCCGCGGCCTCTCCCAGGCGATCGGCGGGCCGGTCGGCGAGCACGCCGTCCCGCCGCTGTCCCGCCGCGGCCGCTTCTGGACGGCGCAGCGCATCATCCTCGCGCTGGTCTGCCTGACCCTGGCCGCAAGTTGGGTGCAGAAGTCGCCCTGCCAGGACGGTGACTGGCAGAAGAACGTCCAGTACACGCGCTTCTGCTACACCGATGTGCTGGCGCTCTACTACGCGGAAGGGCTGAACGAGGGCAAGGTCCCCTACCGCGACCACCCGGTCGAGTATCCGGTCGTCACCGGCTACTTCATGGGCGCGCTCGGCCTGCCGGTGCACGCGCTGGGCGACCGGTTCCCGGAGATCAACCAGGGCCGGTGGTTCTACAACGCCAACGCGCTGGTCCTCTCTATCCTCGCCGTGGCGTCCGCCGCGGTGCTGCTCGCGCTGCGCCGCCGCCGGCCGTGGGACGCCGCGATCTTCGCCCTCTCCCCCATCCTGCTGGTCACCGCGACGGTCAACTGGGACCTGCTCGCCATCGCGCTGGCCATGTTCGGCCTCTACGCCTGGGCCCGGCGGCAGCCGCTGATCGCCGGACTCCTGCTCGGCCTCGGCGGCGCCGCCAAACTCTGGCCCCTGTTCATCCTCGGGCCGCTGTTCGTCCTGGCCCTGCGCTCGCAGCGGATGCGAGCCTTCCTGTACGCCACCGGCACGGCGGTGCTGGCCTGGCTGGCCACCAACCTGCCCGTCGCCGTCCTCTACCCGACGAGCTGGAGCCGCTTCT
Organism: Couchioplanes caeruleus; assembly: GCF_003751945.1. NCBI lineage: Bacteria > Bacillati > Actinomycetota > Actinomycetes > Micromonosporales > Micromonosporaceae > Couchioplanes > Couchioplanes caeruleus. The sequence continues at coordinate 4,415,116 of NZ_RJKL01000001.1, forward strand.
TCGAGCTCAACGACACCCGGCCGATCGACTGGGGCACGCTCTGGTACATCGGCCGCTACCTCGACGGCAAATGGAACACCGGCGCGGGCGACAAGGGCCCGTTCCAGTGGCTCAGCGACAACATCCCAGCCCTCAACAACCTGTCGTACGCCCTGACGATCCTCGCGTGCGCCGGCATCGGAATCCTCTGCCTGCTCGCCCCCCCGCCGCCCCCGCCTGGCCCAGCTCGTCTTCCTCGTGGTCGCCGCCTTCCTCATCTTCAGCAAGGTGTGGTCGCAGCAGTACGTCCTCTGGCTCCTGCCGCTGGTCGTGCTGGCCCGCCCGCGCTGGGGCGCGATCATTCCCTGGACGGTCGCGGAGATCGGCTACTTCGCCGCCTTCTACGCCGAACTGCTCGGCGCGGGCGGCAAGCCGGTGATCCCCGAGGGCACGTTCGTGCTGGCCTCGAGCCTGCGGCTGATCACACTCGTGGTCCTGTGCACGCTGGTGATCCGCGAGATCTGGCGGCCCGAACTCGACGTGGTCCGCCACACCTACCCGGACGACCCGGACGGCGGCGTCTTCGCCGGTGCGCCCGACGCTTGGTGGATCACCACTCTGCGCAAGACCTTCATCGCGGATCCCCGCGAGCCGTCTCCATCGGAGAACCGGCCGCCCGCAGCACCGACGCCGGTGGGATGACGTTCGCCCGTTCCTTGGGCCGCCCTCCGTGGAGGTGCCATTCGGCTGTCTCTGGCGTTTGCCCGTTTCAGGGGTGGCTTCGCTTGGGGCGTTGATGCGTGTGGGGGTGACGGTCGCCTGTTTCAGGGGTGGCTTCGCTTCGGGCGTTGATGCCTGTGGGGTGGCGCTTGCCCGCTTCAGTTCAGGCGGAACAGGACCGAGTTGTCGTCGAGGTCCTCGCGGGTGATGCCGAGTGCGTCCACCGTCCGGTCGCCCGCGCGATCCCACGGTGTGCCGGAGGCCTGGGTCCGGAGCAGAAGCACCGTTCCGATGCCCAGCGAGCGGAGATATTGCACGCTGGTCGCATCCGGGAAGCTCGCCACCGAACGGCGCAGCTCCGCCTGGCGCCCCGGCGCGAAACCGCCGCCACCGTTGGCGATCGCCTGGAAGCGGCTGGTCGACCACAGCATGACGGTGTGGTCGGTCAACGCGGCGGTAGGCAGGACAAGCATCGGGCCGGTCACCGTACGCATCGCCGCGGGCTGGGCCGGAACCACCGGATGGGCGGTCGCATTCCATCCCTCGACCAGCACCAGCAGCAACGGTACGAGCGTCGCCAGCCGAAGCCACGGGCCCGGCCGAGGCGGCACCCGGGAAGCCGCCAGGTTCTCGGCACGGCGGACGAACTCGGCCACCGCCCCCGCGGCCAGGATCGCCAGGAACAGCGTGACCCAGAGCATGAGCCGACCGGGGATGCGAACGCCGAAGGACGCCGGAAGCTGCCCGAAGAGCGGCAGATAGCTCCAGCGCCCGTCGAAGAATGTCGTGCCGAGAGTGAGGGCGGCGCTGACCAGCACGGCGGCGAGCAGGACCAGCCGTTGCCACACGCGCCAGACCGAGAAGACCAGCCCCACCAGGGCGAGGGCATACAGCACGAAGCCCGGCAGCAGGGTCATCTCGGCGGGCCACACCAGGGCCTCCCGGGCGACGGCGTGCGGCGCACCCCAGATCCGCGACTCCGCCGGTCCGATGAGCAGGCTGTGGATCGGCGGCGAGAAGAACGCGATCTCTCTGCCCGCCGGCGCGGTGTCCGCCACCCGGAGGTAGGGAATCGCGATGAGCGCCCCGACGCCCGCGAGGATCAGAACCCCGAGCAGGTCGGTGACCAGCAACCGCCACCCGAACCCGCGCACGGCCGCCGGCTCCGGCACCGATCCCGAGGTCGCCACCGATCCCGAGATCGGAGCCGACGCCGGCTCCGGCTGTGGCGCTGATGCGGCGACCGGCGTCGGTGTTGACGTTGATCCTGGTTGTGGCGCTGGCGCTGGCGCTGGCGCTGGCGCTGGCGCTGGCGCTGGCGCTGGTGCTGGTGCTGGTCCCGGTTCTGGGGCTGGTGCAGCTTCTGGCTTCGGCGATCGGCGGAGTCGTAGTCGGCGTAGTAGTCGTCCGAGCTGACGCAGGAGCACGCTGCACGCGACGATCACGATGAGGCAGCCGAGCACGTAGGCGAACGGCAGTCCGAGCGAGAACCCGAGGCTGATCTGCCACGTAGCGACGATCCATCCGGCCGCCGCCCATCCGGCGTGCCGCCGAGCGGGGCGGAAGCCGTACCGCAGGGACCAGCCGTGTCCCCGCGCCAGCATCGCCAGGGCCAGCGGGATTCCACCGGCGGACACGATGTCGAGGTGCCCCTCCTGGGCGAGTCGCCACGGTGCGTAGGCGAAGGCGACCGCCCCGACCACCGCGCCCGTCCGCCCGGCGCCGAGCTGCCGGACCAGCGCATACCCGCCGATCGCGAGCAGCGCGTGGGCGAGCACGAACAGGATGTTGTACCTCAGTACGGCGGCGAGCGGGCCGCTGCCGAGCATGCCGGCGGGCGCATAGCCCAGCAGGCTGTCGCCGAACGCGAAACTGTAGCGCTCCGGGAAGAACGCGTTGGCCTGCCACAAGCGCGCGGGCTCGTTGAGGAGCACATGCCCTGCCCAGGACACTTGCCACGCCTGCCGCGACGGATCCCAGACGTCCTGCGGGACGGTGTACATCGGATAGCGCAGTGTCGGCCAGGTCAGCACCACGGCCAGCACCAGCCCACCGTAGATGACCAGGGCGTACTCGTGGATGAGCGCGCGTCCGACGGCGCGGAGGGCGCCACGGATGCGGCCCGGCCGGCGGTCGGGGGTCTGAGCGAAGGCGGTCCAAGGATCCGGCGGTGCACCGGGAGGACGAGCCGTCGGCAGCGCACCCTTCCGGCGCCCGAAGCGCCCGCCCGGCGCGACGGACCCGCCCCGCGCCGAATCACCGAGCGTGGCCGGCTCGGCCAGTGCGACCGAGCCACCGGATGCGGGCGAATCTGCGAGCGTGGTCGAGCCGGCGGGCAGGGCTGAGTCAACGGGTGCGGTGCCGTCGGCGGTGGCGGTGGCGTTGGCAGCCGCCGACTTGTCGACGGTCTCGCCGTCAGAGATGGTCACGTGCCCGTCGGCGGTGGTCGCCTGACCAGCGGTGCCGGAGGAATGAGGTGGCACGGCGGGCCGGAGGCCTCGTCCCATCTCCACCGGGTTGATCGCCCTCCCGCTGCGGCCGCGACGCAACCCGGCCCACCGCCGGAGCCTGGGCCGATCCGCCATCCGCTCCTCGACCCCGGCGACTCCAGCCTCCGCCTCGCCGGTCCCGGCCTCCGCCTCGCCGGTCCCGGTTCCACGCCTTCCTCCGCCGGCCACCGCTCCACTTGCCCCAGTCCCGGCCGGGTTCCCAGTTCCGCCTGCGGGGGCGCTGTCGGGGGCGGCTGGCTTCTCGATGTCGGGTGTGGTGGGTTCGCCGTCCCTGGGAGATGTTGCTTTCCCAGGGGCTTCGACCCGCGACCGCTCGGTCGTCATCCCGCTCCCTCGTGCCGCTGGTTAGCTGCCTGCCCGTTCCCGCAACAGAGCGATGTCCGCGGACTGGCCCTCGACCCCTCCGGGGGTCTCGACGATTGCCGGGGCGCCCGCCGCCCGGATCGCCGCTACGACCAGCTCTGGGTCGATCTTGCCATTTCCGAGGTTGTCGTGGCGGTCCCGTCCCGAGTCGAAAGCGTCCTTGGAATCGTTGGCGTGGATCAGGTCGATGCGGCCGGTGATGGACTTGACCCTGTCCACGATGTCCAGCAGCTCCTCGCCGCCGGCGTGGGCGTGGCAGGTGTCCAGGCAGAATCCCGCGCCGAACTCGCCGACCGCGTCCCAGAGGCGGGCGAGGTTGTCGAAGCGGCGGGCCATCGCGTTGTCCCCACCGGCGGTGTTCTCGATCAGGACCGGGAGGGGTAGGCCGCCTTCCTTCTCCGCGTACGCAAAGGTTTTGCGCCAATTGTCGAAACCGACGGCCAGGTCGTCGCCGGCGTTGACGTGACCACCATGGACGATCAGCGCGCGGGCACCGATCTCGGCGGCCGCGCGGGCGTGCGTGAGCAGCAGCTTCCGGCTCGGGATGCGGATGCGGTTGTTCAGCGTCGCCACGTTGATCACGTAGGGCGCGTGGACGTAGATGTCCACGTCGGACGCCTTGAGCGCCTCGGTGTCGGCGCGGGCTGCCGGGGCCTTCCAACCCTGCGGGTCGGCCAGGAAGAACTGGACGGCCTCGGCGCCGCGGGCGGCGGCTGCGGCGAGGGGGTCGGTGGGGTCGACATGGGCTCCGATGCGCATGGAAACGAGCCTACGACGCGGGTATGACGCTCACCCATTGTCGCGGAGCGGCCACCGAGTGCGTCACCGCGCCGAACAAGGCGTCGTTATTCGAGGGTATTGCACCCGAAAGCTTGAGGATGGTGGCATGTCGCGGCAAGTCCGACACCGGGTGACAGCGAGCGTGTTAGGCGGGTTCCTGCTGGGCGCGGCGATCGTCACGACGGGTACGGCGAACGCCGAGCAGGCGGGCGAGACCGGCCGGCAGGTCGTCTTCGAGGGCGGTGGGGTGCTGGGTCTGTCCTGCAAGTCCACGCCGTCGGTGGGTTCGATGACCGTGCCGGCGGAGAGCACCGTACGGATGGTCAACCGCACCGGTCACGGCGCCAACCTGCTACTCAACGGCGCAAAACAGGGATCCATCCCGGACGAGGGCTCCACCGAGGTGGTGTTCCGGCGCGGGACGACGGCGGTGATGCTCGACCCGAGCTGTGCGATCACCGACCAGGCAACACCCGTGCTGGTCACGGCCACGCCGTCCACCTCCCCGGCGACGCCCGACCCGATTCCGTCGCCTTCGGACGGGGCCACCGGCGGCAGCACCGCGGCGCCGTCCGGGCCGGGCTCGGCGCCCACCTCCGGCGGCGGGCAGTCGCAACCGGGCGGCGGCTTCCCCGCCACGGAGCACCCGGCGGCGCCCGGCGCGGCCGGCCCGGTCGTCCTGCGGCCCGACGCGCGTCCGGCGGCGGCTACCGGTCCTGCCGGCTTCCAGGCCGGATCGATGCCCCTGGGCGGTCACGCGGCGCGGACAAAGATCACCACCATGCAGGACACGGCGGGAGGCGCCGCGCCCGGAATGCCGCCGGGTGGGGACAAGACGCTGCTTCCCGGCGTACCGTCGGCGGATCTGGGGGCGACGACCGAGGCCGTGCCTGCCCACGTGGCCGGGCCGGCGACGGAGATCGCCGCGGCGGAGCCGGTGGCGGCGATGCGACCCATGTCCGATTCGCGGCCGATCGGGCTGCTCGCGCTGGTCGCGGCGATCGCAGTGCTCGGCGTCACAGTAGGGGCAATTCGGGCAATCGTGTCGCAACGTGCATCTCGGGCAACTGTCGCGTAGACTCATCGGCACAAGCTCCGCGGGGCGGCCGTTCCAACCTCATCGGTGTGGTCGTTCCTCCCCAGGTCCCACCCAGCGAATGCGGACCGGACGCCCCGCGGCTTTCGGTGAAGAGAGCCCCGTCCACGGACGGGGCTCTCTTTTTGGTTGCCCAGCTCGGCGCGGGTATGCTGGCTCGGTTCGCAGTAGCCCGCCGTGGGACGACCGCCCACGGTTTCTTTCTGCGATCGACACAAGACCTCCTGCCACGGAGAGACCGTGGCCGTTCAGCCCATAGGAGGTGAGACGTCTTGCGTCATTACGAACTCATGGTGATCCTCGACCCCTCGCTCGAGGAGCGCACCGTCGCCCCGTCGCTCGAGACGTTCCTGAACGTGATCCGCAACGCGGGTGGCTCGGTGGAGAAGCTCGACGTGTGGGGCCGGCGCCGGCTCGCGTTCGAGATCAACAAGAAGTCCGAGGGCATCTACGCCGTCGCGGACCTGCAGGCCACGCCCGAGGCGGTGGCGGAGCTGGACCGTCAGCTCAAGCTGAACGAGTCCGTCCTGCGTACCAAGGTCATCCGGCCGGAGACCCGCTGACCCTCGTTTTTGTCGTAGGGCTCTGAGAGCCTTCTGCGAACGAGAGAAGCGGCGAGGAGAAGATCATGGCAGGAGAAACCACCATCACGGTCGTCGGCAACCTGACCGACGACCCTGAGCTGCGCTTCACCCCTTCGGGTGCGGCGGTCGCCAAGTTCCGCATCGCGTCGACGCCGCGGACCTTGGACCGGCAGTCGGGCGAGTGGAAAGACGGCGAGCCACTCTTCCTCGCGTGCAACATCTGGCGTGACGCCGCCGAGCACGTCGCCGAGTCGCTGCAGCGTGGCGCTCGGGTGATCGTGCAGGGCCGGCTGCGCCAGCGGTCTTACGAGACCCGCGAGGGCGAGAAGCGCACCGTCTACGAGCTCGAGGTCGACGAGATCGGCCCGTCCCTGCGCTACGCCACGGCGAAGGTGCAGAAGATGAGCCGGTCCGGTGGCGGCGGAGGCGGCTTCGGCGGCGGTGGTGGCAACCGGCAGCCCAGCGGTGGCGGCGGAGGCGGCAACAACAACTCCTCCTTCGACGACCCGTGGGCGACGGCGGCCCCGGCCTCCGGCGGCAACCGCTCCGGCGGTGGCGGCGGCAGCTCCTCTTTCGACGACGAGCCACCTTTCTGAGCCCCGTAACGGGCTTTCTTGAGTTCAGGAGTTAGAGCAATGGCGAAGGCTGCGGCACTGCGCAAGCCGAAGAAGAAGGTGAACCCGCTCGACAAGGACGGGATCACCTACATCGATTACAAGGACACCGCTCTGCTGCGGAAGTTCATCTCCGACCGCGGCAAGATCCGTGCCCGCCGCGTCACCGGTGTGACGTCCCAGCAGCAGCGGCAGATCGCCCGCGCGGTCAAGAACGCCCGCGAGATGGCGCTCCTGCCGTACACGGCCACGGCGCGCTGAGGGGAGGCACCGAGATGAAGATCATCCTCACCCACGAGGTGTCGGGCCTCGGCACCCCCGGCGACATCGTCGAGGTCAAGAACGGCTACGGCCGCAACTACCTGCTGCCGCAGGGCTTCGCGATCCAGTGGAGCAAGGGCGCCGAGAAGCAGGTCACGGTCATCAAGCGGGCCCGCGAGGCCCGCGAGATCCGCGACCTGGGCCAGGCCACCGAGGTCAAGGGCCAGCTCGAGGGCCTCAAGGTGACGCTGACCGCGCGCTCCGGCAACGGCGGCCGCCTGTTCGGCTCGATCACCCCGACCGAGATCGCCGACGCGGTCAAGGCCGCCGGCGGTCCGTCCCTCGACCGGCGCCGCCTCGAGCTGCCCGGCCACATCAAGACCACGGGCTCGTACACGGTCCAGGTCAAGCTCCACCCCGAGGTGACCGCGAAGTTCCCCGTGAACGTCGTGGCCGCCAAGTAACACCAGCTCTAGAAAAGCGCGTCACCCTCTCCGGGGGTGACGCGCTTTTTTCATGTACGGCGCCACAACCCCGTCTCCCGAGCCGTGGCCGGATGCCTCAGGACTCGATCCACCCGCCCGTCGTGACGACAGCATCGTGCCGGGGCGCCGGGCCTGTCCGCCTGGGCTGCTTGTGCACCCTCGGCGGCTCGTGTGGGTTGGCTGCTTGGGGGCTTGGGCGGCTTTGTGCGCGGGAGCTGTTCGTCTGCCCGGCGGCTGTGCGCTTAGGTGGCTTGTGCGCGGGCTGCTCGTCCGCCCGGCCGTTTGTGAGCCCGGGCTTCGGGTCTTGCTTGGTGGCGGGTCGGGATTTGCTCGTTAGCTGAGGGATTGGCCGGTGATCGCCGACGTCAACACCGTGGCGAGGCCGCCGCCCACGACCGCCGCCGCCAGGCCCACGCTCGCCGCCTTCCACGAGCCGCTCGCCCAGCGCAGGCCGACCGCGACCAGCATGCTCAGCACCAGCGACAGGCTGAACTGCGGCGCCGCGTCCGCGAGGGTGCCCAGGGCGTGCGCCCGCTGGTTGCCGTTGAGCACCAGCATGTAGAGCACGAAGAGAACGACCGGCACGCCGTACCAGACGACGGTGTAACCGACCGCCGCCAGCGGACCGCCGCTTTCCTCCTCGAACTCCTCCTCCGGCTCCAGCAGGTCGCTCTGCCGGGCGGTGGTCGCCGCGAACGTCTTGACGGGGCGCCGCTCGTACGTCCCCGCGGAGCTGGCCATCACCGCGCCTCGCGGCGGCCATTCGGTGTCCGGGGGGTTCTGCCAGTTTGCGCCCGTACGCTGGATGACCTCGGTGATGCCCTCGGAGGCCGAGTTGGCGACCGGCACCTTGACCGACGCCGAGGCCCCGTCTTTCGACGGCGGCCGGAACCGCACGAAGTCGCTCGTCCCGAAGCGCCGTGACTCACCGTCGGCGAGGTTGCTCTCGGCCTTGAGTTCGCTCCGCCAGTCCCCCGAGCTGCCCTCGCGGTAGCTGGCCCCGCCGCGTGCCGGCTGGTCCCGCCATGACGCTGTCGGCTCGGACTGCCGGATCTCCGTCAGTCCCTCGCCGTAAGCCTCCTGGCCGCCCTGCTCCGCCCGCAGCTTGCTGCGCCACGAGTCGGTGCGGGCCGTCGCCTGTGCCTCGGCACGCCACGCGCCAGGTTCCGGAGCCGCGCCGAGCCCTCGGCGCTGCCCACCGCCGTATCCTCGCTCGCCGCCGCGGTCGCGGCCGCGCTCGTCGACGGGGCGAGGGCTGCGCTCGTCGGGCTCCGAGGTGCGCTCGTCGTCGTGGTCCGGGCCGCGCCTGCCTGAGGGCCTGGCGGACACCGGACGGGCCGCGCCCGGGCCGCCACCCTGTCGCCGGCCGGCCGGCGGCGCCGAAACGGGATCGTCGTCCGAGGGCGCGGCTTCCCGATGCCAGGCCGCAGGGGCCGCCGACACCGGCCGGTCGTCGTCTCCGGGCGCGGGAGGTGCCGAGGCCCGTCGGTCGTCGTCCCAGCGTCCGGGGGGTGCCGAGGTCGGACGGTCGTCTGAGCGTCCGGGAAGCCCCGAGGTCGGGCGGTCGTCGTCCCAGCGTTCGGAGGGCGCCGAGACCGGGCGGTTGTCGTCGCGGCGGTACACCTCCGGGTCGAGCGGGGCTTCCGCGCGGGCGCCGAGCTGCAGTGGGCCCTCGGAAGCCCGCCGGCGACCGCCGCCCTGCCGACGAGGGTCGTCGTCCTCATTGTCCGCGGCTCCGCGCCGTCGGCCGGGTTCGTCCTCGCGGCGCTTTCCACTCTCGATCGCCAGCGGCCCGCCCGGCACGCCGCCACTGCGGGACCGCCGGCGTGGCCTCTCGTCGTCCCGATCGTCCTCGTCGTCTTCGTCTTCGTCGACCTCGGCACGGTGCCACTGACCGGTGTCGGAGTCCCGGAGCCAGACGTCCGACTCCGGGTCGCGGTGCCACTGGCCGGACTCCAGCTCGCGCTGCCAACTGGTGTCGGGTTCGCGCCTGCGGGCGTATGCCGCGCCGCCCTCGCGGCGAGGCATGCCCGCGCCTCGCTGGGCGTCCAGGCCGCGGCGCGGCTCACGCTGGGCTTCCGGGCCGCGCGGGCGTCCAGAGCGGCGGCCGCGCCCGCCCTCGGGATCACGTCGCCAGCCGCCGGTGCCATCGCCAGGGTCGGCGTCCCGTCGCCGTGCGCCGCCGTCCCGGCTGTCGGCGTCACGCCGCCACGACCCGCTGTTGTCGCCGGGACCGTCGTCCCGCCGCCCCTCGCCACGCCACCTCTCGCCCGGCCCGGCGTCGCCACGGCCCTCGCTGGGGTCGAGGTCGCGCCGTCTTGCACGGGAGCCGGCGTCGGAGCGCCGGTCGTCGCGCTGCCATGATCCGGGGCCTGATTCGGCCTCGCGCTGCCAGGAACCGGTGTCGCTGCGATCCGCCCGGCTGCGCCGGCCGTCGCCGCGCTGCTCCCGGTCCGCGTCGGTCTCGCGCTGCCATGAGCCCGTGTCCGTACGGTTCCGCCAGGCACCCGTGTCGCCCTCACGCGGCTGGAGCGGAAGCGGGATGACACCTGTCTCGGCGGCGCCGTGGTCCCACGGGTCGGCCGGCGGCGGCATCTCGGCGTCCCGACGCCGGGAACCGGTGTCCCGCCATCCGTCGCGCGCCTCCGCGCCGTTCGTCCGGTCGTCCCTGCGCCGGCCGTCACCGGTGCCCTGGTCGCCGCTGCGCCAGCTATCCCCGCCCGCTTCGTCGCCGCTGCGCCAGCTATCCCCGCCTGCTTGGTCGCCGCTGCGCCAGGTGTTGTCGCCGGCCTGGTCGCCGCTCCAGGTGCCAGCGCCGGCCTGGTCGCCGCTGCGCCAGTTGTCGGCGGCCGGGTTGGCGGTGCGCCAACTGTCCGTCGTAGGTGCGCCCTGCCAGCCGTTCGTGGTCGAGCTGGTGCGCCAACTGTCGGTCGCGGGGTCCGGGAACCTCGGGATGCTGCCCGTGTCGGTGTGACCGGCCCAGTTGTCGGCGTCCGAGCGGTCCGCCCAGCCCGTACCTCCGCTCGTACGGGATCCGGGTTCGCCGGCCCGGCGGTGGCCCGCTTGGCCGGCGGCCGACTCGCGGCGCCATTGGGCGCGGTCGTCCTCGCGGACAAGGTGGCGGCCGTCGTCGGACCAGCTACCGGCGTACGAGACCGGCTCCACGGGAAGCTGCGTGTTTTGCCGGTTGGGCGAGCTTTCTCCCGGTCGATCGGCGGGAGTCTGCCACCGGGGCGCGCCGTTGCTCCCCGGCGGGTCCGTCTCCCAGCCCGGGGCGCCGCTCCGCGCAGATCGGCCGGTTTGCCAGTCGCCCGTCTCGCGCGGCCCGGTGGACCCGGTTTGCCAGTCGCCCGTCTCGCGGGGCCCGATGGACTCGGACCGGCTGGAGCCGGCGAACTGCTGCCAGCTTGGAGGGCTGTCCCAGGAGGGGCGGCCCGTGCGGGGCCGGGGTGCGTCGGCCGGCTGCGGGGACGGCGCTGAGGTTTCCCACGGAGGAGCCGCCGACGGCGTGGCGAACTGCTGCCACGAGGGCCGGTCGTCGCGCTGCCGGCTCGGGGGGGCGTCGGCGGGGCGCTGCTGCCAGGGTGCTGCCGGTTCGGTCGGCGCCTGTCCTTGCTGCCAGGACGGGGCGGCATCCGCTCCTTGCTGCCAGGACGGGGCGGCGTCCGCGGGACGTTGTTGCCACGAGGGCCCGTCCTCGCCGCGCTGCCAGGCCTCGCCGGCTTGCTGCTGCTGCCAGCTCGGCACGGCGTCGGCGGGGCGTTGCTGCCAGCTCGGCGCGTCGGTGGGGCGTTGCTGCCAGCTCGGCGCGGCGTCGGCGGGGCGCTGCTGCCCGTTGGGGGCGGCGTCGGCGGGGCGTTGCTGCCAGGACGGTGTGTCCGGTGCGGATGTCTGCTGCCAGCTCGGGGGTGCGTCGGTCGTGGACTGCTGCCAGCCGGGAACGGCCGAGGTCGGCGGGGTGCTGGACGGCTGGTCGATGGTCTCCGGCGTGGGCCAGGCGGTGCCGGAGATGGCCGGCAAGCTGGAGGACGGCGGGTCGACCGGCGGGCGGAAGTTCTCGCTGTCGCCGGCTTGCCACGCTTCGGTCGTCTGGCGCCAGCCGTGGGTCCCCGAGGCGGATCGCCACTCGGTCGTCTGCCTCCAGCGGGCGGTGTCGCTGGTGGCACGCCACTCGGAGGTCGACGTACGCCAGCCGACGCCATCGGCGGGAATCGCCGGACGCCCGGTCGCCGCGACGTCGGACCACCGGCTCACCGTGCCCGAACTGGACCTTTCGACCGCTTGGTCCTCGTTCTGCGCCCAGGCCTCGGCGCGCAGCGACCAGGCGACTGCCTCGGGAATGGGCTGCATGCTGCCGGTGTCGGCGACCGATCCCGTGCCCCAGACGACCGCACCGGGTTCCACAGGCTGGGACGAATCAGGACTTTCCGGGCCGTTCGAGGTTGACCAAGGGTCCGCACCGCTCCTCTCGCGCGGCAGGCGGGCGCCGAAGTCCCACTCCCGTTGGTCCACCTGAAAAGCGTGACGTGCGTTCAGCGGATCTGCAACGCCCTGGGGCGATGGCTTCGTCACGAGCGGCACCTTTTTGTTCTCTCCACACGGTGGGGATGGCAAAAGTGCTGGTCAGAACGGTACGTCCGGAGGCTTCCCCAGGCGTTATACACAGGCTGTGCACAGGGCCGCACACAGAACCGGAGGCGTTGTCCACAGGTTGTCCCGAGGCTCGTCCACCGGGCTGCTTGGGCCGATGACGTGCGGGTTCGTATGGTTACCCGCGCCGGACCGCGTCCCCGGGCCGATTCGGCCGGAAACTGCCGGCGCCGGCGGGGCCCGTGATCGGGTCACCCGGCCGGGGCTGCGCTCACCCGAAAGTGTCGTACCCAGGATGTTTGATCGACTGGTTGGGGGTTCCGACGGGCTGAACGGCATCGAAGCCGCTCGGGTGGTTCGGGCTGCTTCGGGCCGCGGTCTTAAGCGGGCGGGCCTTCTCCCGGGTGGGATGTCCGGCTCGGGCGGGCTGGTCGGTTCGGCGGCCGACTAGCCGGCTCTGGGGTGGGGGTGGTCGGCTTGGCGGCGGACTAGCCGGCTCCGGGCGGATGGATGGCTTGTGGGTGGATTGCTCGGATGGGCGTGAGGTCCGCGGCGGCCGCGCCGACTCGGCGGGGTGCGCCGAGCTCGGCCCGGCAGGAGTACCGCCCCGACCGGCACGGACGGGGTGGCAATGGCGTGAGGTACCGAGGAGGGGGAGGTCGGAGTGTCGATCACCGATGACGCACGGCCCGAGTCCCGCCCGCAGGCTGCCGGCGGGCGACCGTCCACCGGCGGCAGGCCTCCCGGCGGCGGCGCCCCACCACCGGCCGAGGGCGGGTTCGACAAGACGCCGCCCCAGGACATCGCCGCCGAGCAGAGCGTGCTCGGCGGCATGTTGCTGTCGAAGGACGCCATCGCCGACGTCGTGGAGATCCTCAAAACCCCGGACTTCTACCGCCCGGTGCACGCCACGATCTTCGACATCATTCTCGACCTGTACGGCAGGGGCGAACCCGCTGACGGCGTCACGGTCGCGGCGGCGCTCGCCGACTCCGGTGACCTGCAGCGCGTCGGCGGAGTGCCGTACCTGCACACCCTGATCGAGAGTGTGCCCACCGCGGCCAACGCGTCGTATTACGCCCGCATCGTCTCGGAGCGCGCCGTGCTGCGCCGGCTCGTCGAGGCGGGCACCAAGATCGTGCAACTGGGGTACGGCACCGGCGGCAACGGTGGCAGGGACGTCGACGACATCGTCGACCTCGCCCAGCAGGCCATCTACGACGTCACGGAGAAGCGGGTCAGCGAGGACTTCGCGGCGCTCGGCGACATGCTCCAGCCCACCCTCGACGAGATCGAGGCCGTGGGCGCCCAGGGCGGCGTGATGACCGGCGTACCCACCGGCTTCTCCGATCTCGATCGGCTCCTCAACGGTCTCCACCCCGGCCAGCTGATCATCGTCGCGGGCCGTCCCGGTCTGGGTAAGTCGACGGTCAGCATGGACTTCGCCCGCAACGCGGCCATCCGCAGCAACTGCGCCAGCGCCATCTTCTCCCTCGAAATGAGCAAGATCGAGATGGTGATGCGCCTGCTGTCCGCGGAGGCCCGGGTGCCCCTGCACACCCTGCGCTCCGGCCAACTCTCCGACGACGACTGGACCAAACTCGCCCGCCGCATGGGCGAGATCAGCGAGGCACCCATCTTCGTCGACGACACCCCGAGCATGAACCTGATGGAGATCCGAGCCAAGGCCCGCCGCCTCAAGCAGCGCCATGACCTGAAGCTCCTGGTGATCGACTATCTCCAGCTCATGACCTCCCCCAAGCGCACGGAAAGCCGCCAGCAGGAGGTCGCCGACCTGTCCCGGGGTCTGAAGCTCCTCGCCAAGGAGATCGAATGCCCGGTGATCGCGGTGAGCCAGCTGAACCGAGGCCCCGAACAACGTACGGACAAGCGCCCCCAGTTGTCCGACCTGCGAGAATCTGGCTCCATCGAGCAGGACGCGGACGTGGTCCTGCTCCTGCACCGCGACGACTACTACGACAAGGAATCACCGCGAGCCGGCGAAGCGGACTTCATCGTGGCAAAGCACCGTAACGGACCGACAGACACGGTGACGGTGGCAGCACAACTCCACCTGTCCCGCTTCGTCGACATGGCCATCGTCTAAGGCGCTTCCTACCTTTGGCCGTCCTGTCGGATCGTGCGCATCGAACGCTTCTCGGTGCGGTGGCTACTCCCGGGGCGGGCCGTAGGACCAGCCCATCCGTGCCCCTTCCTCACACATCGCTTCCAGTCTCTCCGGACTCGGAAGCTCCGTGTGCAACTGCTCCCGCGCCAGATCCTCCGCCGCTGCCCGGTCGACACTCGTCGACTCGTCTGCGTATGAATCGTCGAACAGGAGACCCGCCGCCAGCGCGGGGGCGTATATCCACTGCTTCCGCGCTGCGTGCCACATCACCGCTCTGAGTGGTTCCGTCGCCCGGCTCCGAAAGGCGATGAGGCTCGTCACCTCCTTCGATCCTGCTGACTCGAGGAATGCTCGGTATGCGAAGGTCGGCTCGCTCATCGGCTGTATCCAACCTTTCTATGCCCGGTATGTCTCGCGGGTCGAGGTTCCAATGGTGCAATGCCTCATGGAGTGTCATGTCGTCTGACGCTAGGGCCCTACGGTATTCGATCCATGGTTCTCGGCCGGCGCTGCGCGTCGCCCATCGCTCCAGTGACGTGTCGACATGGAAGATCTCCTCCACCACGTCGAGGCTGGTGGGTTGGTGTGCGGCCATCCCGTGCAACTTGTTGATGCTTAGGATGGCCAAGAAAGCCTCGACCCGCTCGATTCCCGTGACGTCTTCCGAGCTGAGACGCACGATCTCGTAGAGGTCATGGGTCAGCTTGCCGACGCGACGTGACTTCCCGGTGGGAACTTGGAGTTCCATCCGGAAACCGTCCGGATTGGTCATGGTGACATTCAGGCCATTGTGGCGACCTCGGCCTTCGCCCCAGAAGCTAGCCACCTCGAGGATTTGGTATCCCTGACTGCCAAGGCGGGTGAGTAGGCGGCGGAGAGCCTGGGCGTAATCGAGCTCGGGAATCTGTATGGAGAAGCGCACCCGATCGTTCGACGTCCGGAGGAACCGCTCAATGTCGGTGGCCCGGGTGGCCTCGCGCTTCGCGAACTTTCGGGCGAGGGATGGCAGCGACTTGACTCGGTGTTGCTCGTCCACCACTTGGCCGCCCACTTCGTCGGCGAGGGTGTGCATTCTTGTCAGTTCTGTCTGGGCTACTGCCTCCGCTTCGCGGACCGCGTGTTGCAAGGCTTCGCGCTGGGACGGTGTGAGGCTGGCCAGGAGCTTGTGTTCGGCGGCTCGCGCTGTGGGATCTGGAGTGCCCGTTGGGTTCAGGGCATTGATTGTCTGCGGTGGTAGGTCTGTGGCGTCGGTGCTGTGGTCGACCGGGCGGCGTGGGGCCGGGATGCGGGGCTCGATCGGCGCCGGAGCCGGTGTGGGTGGGTCCGGTGCCGGCGTGGGCGTTGCCGGGGTGGGTAGCGACGGTCCGGGCTCCGGGGGTGGGGGTTCGGGTGAAGGCTGCGGCGAAGGTTCGGGTGGTGGCTGCGGTGCCGGGCCGTGCGAAGGTTCGGGTGGCGGCTGCGACGCTGGGCGGTGCGAAGGTTCGGGTGACGGGCGCGGTGAGGGCTCGGGGGCCGGTCGCGATTGCGGGCGAGGGACCGACGGATGGTGCATTGGTGCCGGTTCCAACGTTGTCCGGCCCGGGCGCCACAGGCCGTCCGGGTGGGTGGGGAAGGGCATTGGTGCTCCGGCGCCGTTGACTACCAATGCGTCGATGGCGATGACATTGCCGGGGTGGGGAGCGCCGTAGTGGCCGTACAAGCTGGTGCCGGGTGGGGCGATCAGGCCCGATTGCGGGTCGACGAACAGGATTTCGCCGTTTTGGTTCACCGCGGCCCAGGCGTGGGCGGCGCCGCCTTCCCAGGCGTTGATCAGGAAGGCGAAAGAGCCGTGGCCGCCGGCGAGTAGTTGCGCGGAGACGGCGACCAGTGCCTGTTCCACCTGCTGGCGCGCGGCCGGTGGGTCGTGCGGGTCGACCGGCGGGCACACGGACTGGAGCCGGCCGCCGGTGGCGTGTTCGATGCGCTCGCAGCCGATCTCTTCGCCGTACTGTGGCCTTTGCGGGTCCCCGTCCCGGTATGCGTCGAAGGTGCGCGGTGCCGAGACTCGCGGACGGCCGTGCATGTAGGTGTCGAAAAAGGACAGCACGCAGTCCTGGCAGTTGATTGCGCGTGTCGGGTCGGCCGCCGGGCCGCCGTCGTTGATCAGGCGGAAGTACGGCGTACGCGGATCGGCGGTTCGGACCGGGTCGCCGCCAACGTCGCGGGGAACGGCGTTCTCCAGATCGAGCTGGTGGCGGGCGAGCGGTGCCCGCAGGCCGGCCCATGCGCCGTAGCGGCGCGTGCGGTCGATCGAGGGCGGACGGTCACTGCCCGTAAGTCTGGACCGGTTACCGAACGAGAGGCCGCCGGGTGCTAAATGGCCGCTGTCACGGTTGGCTCGGTGCCAGTCCTGGGGCTCGACGGTGGTGACGGACTCCGCCGCTGGAGGGCGAGCGTTTCGCAGATCCTCGCGCTGCGCCTCGGCCCGGTCGGCGTCCATGGTGGCCGCCGCCCAGTCCGCATGGAAGAACTGCGCCAGGCCGGAGTCGAACTTGACGAATCTGGCGATCCGGGCGGACCGCCGGGCGCGGCGGGCTCGGCGCCGGGCGCTCTCGGCCTTCTGGCCGAGCGCATCGATCGCATCCTGCCGACGAAACTGCGCGTAGGCGGCCCGCTGCAGTCGTGCAAACTCAAAGTAACGGCTCTCCTCCGGCGAAGGTACCCCCGGATCGCTCACCCCGGGCCCCATGGCCGCGGCAAAATCTGCGGGTACGCCCACAGCACGGTCCATTGAGCTCTGGCGGTCCGAACCGGGAGCCCAACCGAAGGCCGCTCCCGGAGGGACGGGCCGCCGCGGCGTGCCAACCCCGCTTCCGTCCCGCGACGCAGACGCGCTGGTGTCGGCCCGCGACGGAGACGCGCTGGTGTCGGCCTGCGTTGGAGACGCGCTGGTGTCGGCCCGCAAGGGGGACGTATTGGTTCCGTTCGCAGATCCGTCAGTTCGGTCCTGCGGGAGGGGTCCGATACCTCCGTCTGTTGCCGGAGGTATGGGAGATCCATGAGGATCTCGCAGCGGTAGTGGCGAGTAGGTCGACGGCGTGCTCGCGGATAGTTCTGGACCGCTGCGCGCCTCGGGGACACCGCTCGACGTCGGACCGGCGACCGGCAACGAGGCCGGATTGTCCCAAGACGAACCTTCCGGCGATGCCAACGGAAGCGGCGAGGACTGCGTAAGTGGCGGAGAGACAGGTGCCGTGCCCGGAGGTGGGGGCGGAGAAGGTTCCATGGGGGACGGTGGCGGAGGCGAGGGTGTCGTGGCCGGCGGTGGCGGAGGTGCCGGTGTCGTAGCCGGCGGTGGGGGAGGTGCCGGTGTCGTGGCCGGCGGTGGCGGAGGTGAAGGCACCACGGCGGACGAAGGTGGGGGCGACGGTGCGTCGGAAGTAGTGGACGGGGACGGAAACTCCGTGGCGGAGGGTAGTGGGGGCGGCAACGAGGACGGCGGCGAGGAGGAAGCCGTTGACGAGGAGGGCGGTGACGAGGAGGGCGGTGACGAGGAGGGCGGTGAAGTAGCCGGGTTGACGGACTGAGAGAGCTGAAGCGGATCCGTGTCGGACAGTCGAGGTAGATCCAGGGCTTCCATCCCGGCCAATCGACCTTGCAGCGATGCGGTCAAGCCGGAGCCCGCCGACTCCATGGCCGTCCCCGCCGCTCCTGAGCTGGCCGACTTCGCCAGGCCCTCCAGGTCCGGCAGTTCTCCATTGACCGCCGCCGCGCCGAACTCGCCCAGCACCTCCGCGCTCGTTCCGCGCGTGATGCCAGTGCGGGAGCCGCGCCCGATCCCGGCGCCGGAGGCGGCGAAGCCGCCCGCGAAGCCTCCGGCCGCCGACGTGCTCAGATCCTGGAGATCCAGGCCGTCCGCTCGCCCTGTCGTGTTCTGGTAGAGCTGGATGCCGGCGTTGGTCGCCAGCTCCTCACGCATCTCGTCGAGGCCCTCGGTCAGTCCCTCACGGCCCAGCCGCCGAAGGCCTTCCTTGGTCGTCATCTGGGTAACCGCGCGCTCGGCCGTCTCCTTGAGCGTCTTCCTGATCGTCTTTCGGCCGAGCCGCTCGACGAGGCGTCTGAAGATCTGCTGGATTGCGAGGCGGGTCGCCGCGATCAGGCCGCCCGCGGCCGGGGTGGCCGCGCCCAGCGTCAGGGTGACCGCGACCGCCATGCCGATCAGCTCGATGAGGAACAGGCCGATCTCGACCCACGCTTCGAGTTTCGCTCCCTCGATGTCGCAGCCGCACTCCTCGACGAGCCTGCCCAGCTCGTCCGCAATCTGTACCAGCCCCTCCAGGGGCGCCTCCTCCCCCGCCGCGACCCGGCCCCACGCACCCATGAAGGCCTCCGCGACCCCGCTCACCCCGGCACCGCCGAAGCCCGCGATCACTCGGCCGGCCGCGTCGTACGCCTCCTCCCGTGGAATCGCGAGCAGGCCCGCGATGGCATACCACCGGTCCGCGACATCCCAGGTCGCCTTCTCGTCTCCCTCCGGCCAGTCGAAGCCGACGACCCATTCGAGCGCTTCGTACGCCCACCCGGGCACATCGAACGGGCAGTAGTCGAGCGGATGCGGAACCGGGCTGGGAAGAACAGTCACGACCGTTTCCCGTACGACTGCTCCACGCGTACCGATGCGGCCTCGTCTGTGTGCCGCAACTCGCGGACGGCCTGGACCGACGCGTCGCCGAGCCCCTCGAGGTAGGCGCCGAGCCTTTCCCAGGCCTGCAGCACCTGCTGCTCGATCGGGCGGTAATTGCGCTCGAAGGCCCGACCGATGTCGTCGGTGCCCCATGGCCGGGCGGCGCTCATCTCCGCCACCTCGGACCCGGCCTCAGCGTGCTGCGAGCCGAGGTGCCGTCCCGCCGCTGCCAGGTCTCGGCCTCCTCCGGCCGCCTGCGCGGGATCCAGCCACAGCTCATTCACCGTCCCTTCCCGCCTCCCGCACTGCCGCGTCCTGCCGGCTGAGCAGGGAACCGAGGTCGTCGTCGCGGAGGAACCGCATCGGTCCCGAGTCGGCGGGCAGGTAGCCGGCCATCAGGCGTTCGATCTCGGCGGTCGCCTTGGCCGCGGCGGCGGCCGTGGTTGCCACGATCTCGCGGCTCAGTTCGGTGGGGTCGAGGTCGCGGTGGATGTGGCGGTCGAGATGCAGGTCGACGAGCTGGCCGCGGGGGCCCACGGTCGCTCGGATCAATCCGTCCGCCGATTCGGCGGTGGCCCGCAGGTCGGTGAGGCGCCGCTGAATCTGGTCCAGATCGGACCGCAGCCGCTGGTATTGGCCGTAGACGTCGTCGAGGCGCGCTCGCAGGGCTCGGTTGCCGTCGCGGTCCGCAGTCTGCGCCACCGTCGTGCCTCCTCGCATCTATCGACAACCTTCGACCTTAGCGGCAGACGGGACGCCACGTGGTCCGGTAATTTCGGTTGGCACACGAGGAGGCGCGATGATCACGCTGGCCGAGGCCGAGGAGATCGCCGCCGGGTGGGCACGTGGCGAGTCCGAGCGCCGCGGGTACGAGTGCAAGCCCATGGTCAGCGAGTTCGAGCTGGGCTTCGTGGTCTGGACGATGCAGCCGTCGTTCGTCCTGCCGGTTCCCGGTGACGGCGTGCGTACGGTGATCGACCGCGAGACCGGTGCCCTGTCGACGTACCCGGGTGTGTCCGTCGCCGTCGTCGCCGAGCTCTACCGGCAGCGGCGGCCCGATGTGGCCGCCCGGCGCCGGACCGCGGATCCCGAGGTCGAGCTGCGCCGCGGGGTGCGACGCCGGCCGGCGCCCACCACGGCCGCACACCTCACTGTGGACGGCCGGGTCTTCATCGCCCGCGGCGCCAAGGGCGATCAACGCCTCGACCACCATCCGCTGGTCGCGGACCGGCTGCGCGCGATCGAGCCGGGAGCACGGGTACGCGGCACCGAGCGGCACGCCGAGCTGATCGTGGTGTCGGACGCGCTCTACGAAGCGGACCGCGCACGCTCCGCGCCCTTGACCCCGGACGAGGCTCGCGAGTGGCTTCGCGCGGCCGAGTTCCAGGCGTTCCTGGTGCGGGAGCAGGGCGATCCGCTCGCGGGGACGCCGGCCCGTCCGTGCGAGTCCTGCCTGGTCACGCTGGTCGACCTCGCGGTGCTGCCGTGGCCGCACCTGGCGTTCATCGAGCCGCTCCGGCCGTACTCGGAGAATGTGGCGCAACCGGGCCGCTTCCCGGACCGGATGGCCGGTGCGTTGGCGGACGCCGGCTGGCGGCCGACGCACCGGATGGTGGCGGAGGCGCTCGCCGACGGCATCATCGCCGACGTCGTCGCGATCACCGGCCGCCGGCACCGGCACCGGCCGTCTCCGGCGGCCCGCGCCGCGATCATGGACTTCCCCGGGATCTTCTGCGGCCTGCGGACTCCGGGGATCCGCCGCCAGGTCCGCTGGCTGGCTCTCGAACCGTCCGCGGCGGCGCACACGGCGGACACGCTCGGGGAGTTCGCCGAGGTGCTCGGCGCGCCGCTGTTCCCGCTCGGCGTGGAGGCGAGGGGCGACGCGATCGTGGCGATCGACGAGCGCGGCCGGCTGTTCGCGCTGGATCAGGGCGGCGAGTGGTATCTCGGCGAGGACCTGGACGAGGGGCTGATCAGCCTGCTCACCGGCGACGGCCCCGCCGAGCGCGTCCGCGACGACGGCACCTGGTGATCAGCCGAGCAGGTCGGTGATGCCGGACCGGGCAGCGTCGCGCGTGGCGGCCGGGGCGAAAGGCTTGAGCCCGGCACGCCGGCCGCCGTCGCGCGCGGCGTGGATCAGTCGAAGAGCTCGTTGAGGAAGCTCTTGCGGCGCCGGTAGTGGCCGTGGTGACCGTGGCCCTGCCGGTAGTGACCGTGATAGCCGGGGCGTCCGTACTGCGGGGCGCCGTACGCCGCCGCGGCCGGTGGGTAGGCGGGCTGGCCGTGGCCGTAGCCGGGCGGCGGCGGGGGCGGCGCGGCGTAGCCACCGCCGGGAGCCGGCGGGGGCGGCGGGGCCGCGTATCCGCCCGGGGCGGGCGCGCCGGGGGCCTGGGCCGGCCGCGGCGGGGCGCCTGCCGGCGCCTGGCGGTTGTTCCAGTTGGCCTCGGCCTCGAAGAGCTTCTCCAGCTCGCCACGGTCGAGGAAGATGCCGCGGCACTCGGTGCACTGGTCGATGGTGACGCCGCTTCGCTCGTACACCCGCATATCGCCGTGACACTTGGGACAGGTCATCTGCATCTCACAAACGGTACAAGGCCGGGTCACTCCGTGGTGCCGTTGTTCCTGTGGGTCTGCTGAATACCAGCGCGGAGGACCAGGCGAGCAGGGCCAGCGGGTAGAGCAGGTAGCCGAAGCGGGTGGTCGGCATCAGCAGGATCGCGGTCAGCAGGCCCCACCCGCAGAAGAGCGCCGCGGTCGCCGCCGTCGCCGGCGGGCGCCGTACGAGCAGCACGGCGATCGTCACCGCGGCCGCGACCAGCAGGCCGGCCGCGACGTACCGTCCGCCCGGCAGCGTCTGGGCGATCAGGTAGCCGGGGAACGGCGACTGCGCCGGGCTCGTCACGATGCCGTGCCCGAGCGGAAAGCGGATGACGTTTTCGACGAACGCGTCGCCGTCGACCAGGAAGGCCGGCACCAGCGCGAGGACGGGCAGCCCGAGCGCACCGGGCAGGAACCGGCGGAGGTTGCCCGTGGTGAAGGCGAGCACGAGCAGCACCGCCACGACCGGAAGGGCGAAGAGCTTGAGCGCGGCCGCCGCCCCGACCGCGAGACCGGCGGCACCGAACCGGCCGGCCGCGCAGCAGGCCAGCGCGAGCAGGCAGAGGGCGAGAACAGGCAGGTCGTCGCCGCCGGTGGCCAGGGTCAGGGCACAGATCGGCAGGACGGTCGCGAACTGCACCGCGCGGACCGGGCCGGGGCCCGCCAGGCGTACCGCGGCCACCAGCGCCGCCGCCGTGACCAGCGCGAACCAGATCCGCGCGTCGGTGATCCAGGCGTCGCCGAAGGCGGCCCGAGGCAGGCCGAAGACGGCCATCCCCGGCTGGTACGGGGCATAGCCCAGCAACTGTTCCCCCGGCGGCAACGCGCCGATCGCCTCCGGCCCGAGGTACGGCGTGCCGGTGTGCGCGAGCCGCTCACCCATGTGCTCGGCCACGAGCACTTCTTCCTGGGCCCGGTCGGTGCGGCCGCCCGCGCGTTGCACCGCCTGCACGAGCAGTGGCAGCAGGGCCGCCGCGCCCCAGGTGACCCAGGTCAGCGCCATCCGCAGGGCGGGCCGGCGCCGCACGAGCTGGACGACGGCGAGCAGGAACGCGGCGAGATAGCCCCACGCCGCGACGGCGCCCCACGCGCGGTGCGGTAGCAGCGTCGAGGTGAGGGCGGTGACCAGGGCGAACACGGCGGACAGCCCGTAGAGCAGGACGTCGCCCGCGAGGCCGTCGGCGGCCCGGTTCAGGCGGGCGAGCACACTCACGCAGGCAAGTGTGGCAGAGGCGATCTCGGGTTTCGGCGGCGCGGCATCCGGACGACCGAGCCGGTCTTGTGCAGCGGACTGGCGAGGAACCCCGGCTTGCCGTCCGAGCCGCGCTGCAGCGTGGCCAGCAACCGGCCGGCCCGCATCGGGCGGGCGAAGAGGTGACCCTGGCCCGCGACGCAGCCCAGCTCCCACAGCGCGTGCCGCTGGGGCTCGCTCTCCACACCCTCGGCGACCACGGTGAGGTGCAGGCTGCGGGCGAGGTCGACGGTGGAACGGACGACCGCGGCCGCCTCGGGCGAGGTCTCGACGGCGACCACGAATTCCCGGTCGACCTTCAACTGGTGCACCGGGATCCGGGAAAGCACCGACAGCGACGAGACGCCGGTGCCGAAGTCGTCCAGGGCCAGCCGGACGCCGGCGTCGCGCAACTCGGTGAGCGCCCGCTCGACCACCTCGAGCTGGCTGAGGGTCAGTGTCTCGGCGAGCTCCAGCACGAGCCGGTCGGCCGGTACGGCGTGGGCCGCGAGCCGGGCCAGGACCGCGGCCGGGAACGTCGGGTCGAGCAGGCTGCGCGGCGAGACGTTGACGGCCACGGGCAGATCGAAGCCGGCCTCGCGCCAGGCGCCGACCGAGGTCAGCGCCTGTTCCAGTACGGCGTCGACGAACGCGGGGAGCTGCCCGGAGCGCTCGACGGTGTCCAGGAACTGCATCGGGGTGAGGTCGCCGTGCTCGGGGTGGTGCCAGCGGGCGAGGGTCTCCGCGGAGACGACCTCGCCGCTGCCCAGGTCGACGATCGGCTGGTAGTCGACGACGAATTCCCGGTGGGTCACCGCCCGGGTCAACTCGCCGCCGAGCACGAGCCGGCCGACGTCGGCGGTGTCGCGGGCGTGTGCGTAGGTCGCGGTGCGTTGCCCGCTGCGTTTCGCCTGGTACATGGCGACGTCGGCGCGGCGCATCAATTCGCTCACGCCTCCGCTGCCGGGCGCCAGGGCGATGCCGCCGGCCGCCTCGACCGTGAGCTGCATGCCGTCGACCTCGATGGGCTGCTCGAGGATCGCGAGCATGTCGGCGGCGCGGTGGGTGGCGACGGCCGGGGCGGGCAGGCCGGTCAGCAGCACGGCGAACTCGTCGCCGCCGAGCCGGGCGACCAGGTCGCCGGGGCGGGTGGCGTCCTCGAGCCGGCGGGCCACCTCGCGCAGCACCTCGTCACCGGCGGTGTGCCCGAGGGTGTCGTTGACCTCCTTGAAGTGATTGAGGTCGATGAGCAGCATGGCGAACATGCCCTCGGGTGCCCGCCGGGCGAAGATCTGGTTCGCCTGGTCGAGCAGCTCGCGGCGGTTGGCCAGGCCGGTCAGCGGGTCGTGGGTGGCGGCGTACGCGTTCTCCGCGTTGATCCGCTTGAGCTCGGCGTAGGCGCGGGCGTTGCCGACCGCGGTGGACAGCGACGAAGCGAAGGTCTGCAGCTTGTACCGCTCGGACTCGTTCAGCTTGACGGGCTTGCGGAACCGCAGGCGCAGGGTTCCCGCCGGGCCGTCCGGTCCGTCGAGCTCGGCCTCGATCATCGACCCGTCGCGGGCGGGCGCGCCGGTCACCGTTCCCTCGTAGCGAAGGTGCCCGGCGGAACCGCGGACCAGGCGGTCTTCGCCGCGTAGCTCGATCTCGGCCTCGTCGGCGGAGAACAGCTCCGGTGCGAGGGTCACCGCGGCGTGCAGCACGGCGGCCAGGTCGGTGACGTTGAGCCGGTCGGTGGTCCCGGCGAGGCGGCGCCACGCCTCCTGATCCGCCCGCTGGCGAATCCTGTTCTTGGCCGCGAGCTGCAGCGCGAGCACGGTCGGCACCATGGTCAGGATGAGCAGCTCCTCCTGCTCCACCACCAGCACAGTGCCCAGCGCCAGCACGACATTGACGCTCCGGATCCGCATCACCACGTCCCGGTTGTGGCGAAGCGCCTGCCGCCAGGGGGTACGCGTCGCCAGATGCATCACCGTGCTGCCGAGGAGATCGTCCACGATCGCATACGCCAATGCCGCCCCGACGAGGCCGAGGATCAACATGGGAACGCCGGAAGCGCGGATCTCGAGATCCGCGGCGGGCCGGATACCGATCACGAAAGCGACCGAGGCTGCGGCCGTCGCAGCGACGACGTCCTTGGCGACGTTGAAGGTGACCTTTATGGGCTGCCGGAGAAAGACTTTGGATGCGAGGGCGCCGAGCGCGGTGCAAATGATCGCCCAGGGAAGGGGCACGGTCGCGACGGCGAGCAGGATCGAGCCCGAGGTCGCGGGGAACACCCGATTGTCCGACCGTACCCGCAGTTTGATGACCGGCCCGCTGGCGGCGGCGATGATGACCGTCAACGCGGCGAGGAAGAGCAGTTTGCCCGACGGCACCGCCGGCGCCGATCTCGCCGAGACGAGCAGGCAGCCGGAACCCGCAAACGCGACTAGACCGACATACAGCCGGAGCTGCTTGTCGGTCTTCGCGTCGTTCACTGCGGACACCCCATGTCTCCCATGGTCCCCCGTTGCCCGCACAACCTGTCAATGCCTGATTGTCGCTCGGTATCGATCTTGCGGGTCTGGCTCAGCCCCAGTCGTACTCACGCATCGCGAACCTCCGTTTTCAGGAATGGAGAACCGTTCCCCCGTGCGATCGACTCCGAGTGAATCCAGCTCCATCTCGGTTCCGTTTCGTAGGCAACAGATTAGGAACCGAACGGCGCTTGCGGAAGAATGATTTGTCGGTCGTTTCATGAATTGCTAGGTTGGAGCGCTTTATACCAAATCTGTGACGGAATGCTGACGCTCCGCATTCGGCGCGTCCCCTGTTTCAGCGACTATCAAACACCTGGAATGTCCTGCTGCCGGCGTCGCTATCGGTAACGAATGTTACGACTCTTCGGATGAAGGGGCCGAAAACCTAAAGCGTGCTATGGACCAATTCACCGCGTAGAACGGATTGCGAAACCAAATGGCTACGGAAAGTAGAGGTGCGCTGACGGGCTGCCCATGCCGGGCGCGGCGAATGTGAAGACCATCCCGTCGGTGGATACTCTGGCCCTTGTGACGAACGCAGCGAAAATGACTCATGTCGACGCCGACGGGGCGGCCCGGATGGTCGACGTATCGGCGAAAACCGTGACCGTCCGCCGGGCCGTCGCCGCCGGCCGGCTGGTCACCACGCCGGAGGTCGTAGCCCTGCTGCGCGGCGACGGCCTCCCCAAGGGCGACGCCCTCGCCGTCGCCCGCCTCGCCGGAATCCTGGGCGCTAAACGGACACCCGATCTGGTGCCGCTGTGTCACCCGATCGGGCTGCACAGCGTCACGGTGGACCTCGCGATCACCGACACCGGGGTGGACATCGTCGCCACCACGAAGACCGCCGACCGCACGGGTGTCGAGATGGAGGCGCTCACCGCGGTGGCCACGGCCGGGCTCGCCCTGATCGACATGGTCAAGGCCGTCGACCCGGCGGCGAGCATCGAGGCCATCCGGGTCCTGCGCAAAGAGGGCGGCAAGACCGGAGAGTGGGTACGCCCGGAGGACCGCCCGTGATCCGCGCCCGGGTGATCGTCGCCTCCAACCGGGCCGCCGCCGGCGTCTACCAGGACACCAGCGGACCTCTGCTCGTCGCGGGTCTCGCCGATCTCGGGTGCCAGGTCGATCCGGCGCCGGTCGTGGTGAGCGACGGACCGCCGGTCGCCGAGGCGCTGCGCGCGGCGCTCGCCGACGGGATCGACGTCGTGCTGACCAGCGGCGGTACCGGCGTCACGCCCACCGACCGGACGCCCGAGGCAACCCGTCCGCTGCTCGACTTCGAGGTTCCCGGCATCGCCGAGGCGATCCGCGCGTACAGCCGGGACAAGGTGCCGGCCGCCGCGCTGTCCCGGGGGCTCGCCGGGGTCTCCGGCCGCACGCTGATCGTCAACCTGCCGGGGTCCACCGGCGGCGCCCGCGACGGGCTGGCCGTGCTGGGCCCGATCCTGGCCCATGCGGTGGAGCAGATCCGCGGCGGCGACCATAGGCTGCACCGATGAGCGCGCAGAGCATGCCGATCGACTGGGACAAGGCTCGCACCCTGGTGTACGAGGCGGGCCGGGCGGCGGCGGGACCGGCGGAGTCGGTGCCGCTGAGCGCCGCGGACGGTCGTACGCTCGCGGAGCCTCTGGTGGCCCTCACCGATCTGCCTGCCTTCCCGACCTCGAGCATCGACGGATGGGCGGTGCGCGGCAGTGCGCCGTGGCGACCGGTCGGCCGGGTCCTGGCCGGCGGCACGCCTCGGCCGCTCGCCGAGGACGGCACCTGCGTCGAGATCGCCACCGGCGCCATGGTCCCGCAGGGTGCCGAGGCGCTGGTCCGGGTCGAGGAGTCCACGAGGGACGCCGAAGGCCTGGTCGCCGGGACACCGCGCCCCCAGCCGGAGTGGCGCCTACCCGGCGAGGAGGCGCGGAGGGGCGAGGAACTGCTGCCGGCCGGCACGCCGGTCGACCCCGCGGTGCTCGGCATGGCGGCCACCTGCGGCTACGACACGGTTCCCGTACGCCCGACGCCCCGCGCCGCGCTTCTCGTCTTCGGCGACGAGCTGTTGACCAGTGGACCGCCGGGCGAGGGGCGGGTCCGTGACTCGTTGAGCCCCCTGGTCCCGGCCTGGTTGCGCCGCGCCGGGGCCACAGTGGACCCCGGCGCGATCCAGGGCCCGGTGCGCGACACCCTCGACGCCCACGTCGAGGCGATCCGGCACGGGCTGTCCGTCGCCGACGTGGTCTGCACCACGGGCGGCACCATGCACGGTCCCGTCGATCACCTTCATCCCGCCCTCGCCGCCCTCGGCGCCGAGTACGTGGTGAACACGGTCGCCGTGCGCCCGGGTTTTCCGATGCTGCTCGCCCGCCTGACCGGCCCCGACGGACGCCCGCGGTTCCTCGCCGGGCTACCGGGCAACCCGCAGTCCGCGGTCATCGCGCTGGTGTCCCTGGTGGCACCGCTCCTCGCCGGCCTGCACGGACGTGAGCTGCCGGCGCTCCCGCGGGTGGAGCTGACCGCGGACGTCCCGGGTCGTGGCGGCTTCACCCACCTGGCGCTCGCGGTCCTGGACGCCGACGGCCGGCGGGCCACGGCGGTCGGGCATGCCGGCTCGGCCATGCTGCGGGGCCTGGCCCGGGCGCACGGCTTCGTCGTCGTCCGCCCGGAGCAGCGGGCCGCGGCCGGCGACCTCGTCCCGTTCCTGCCCCTGCCGCTGTCGCCCGGAGAACGCCCATGACCAGTTTGGACACCGTACGGATCGCCGAGGTCGGCGACGTCGCCCTGGACCTGGCGGCGCACGAGAGGGCCGTCGCCGATCCCCGGGCGGGCGCGGTCGTCTCCTTCCAGGGCGTCGTCCGCGACCACGATCACGGCCGGGGCGTGACGCTGCTCGAGTACGAGGGACATCCGAGCGCCGCCGCGGTGCTTCGCGAGGTGGCGGACGAGATCGCCGCCGACCCGGACGTGTACGCGGTCGCCGTCTCCCACCGGGTGGGCACCCTGCGGATCGGCGACGTGGCGCTGGTGGCCGCGGTGAGTACGGCGCATCGGGCGGCGGCGTTCGCGGCCTGCGCCCGGCTGGTCGACGAGGCGAAGGCCCGGCTGCCGATCTGGAAGCGCCAGGTCTTCACCGACGGCACCGAGGAATGGGTCAACTGCCCCTGACGAGGGGCTCCCGTGGCGGGGGGATGGTCATCGCCCGGCGGCTCGCGCGACGGCGCTCCCAGCGGTCGACCGGCACGGCCGGCGCCGCTCCGGGCCGCCACGGCAGGGCGTTGACCAGCAGGATCAGGGCCAGCGCGTAGGAGTTGCGCGACACCGGGTCGGCGAAGCTGCCCATCGGCGCGAGCACCACCAGCAGGTAGACCGACCCGGCGGCCACGGCCAGGCCGGCGCCGGGATGCCGCGGACGGCCCGGCAGCGAGCGCCGCGCCGAGGCGCGCCGCCGGGCGGCCGCGTCGACGAGGACCAGCACGGCCGGCAACAGCCACACCAGCTCGTGCGTGTCGGTGACCGGGCCGACGATCGCCGCGGTCAGCCCGACCAGGGTGAAGGCCGTGATCTCGTCCCCGTCGGCGTGCGCCGACCGGGCGCGGATCAGCCCGACCGCGACCAGCAGCAGCGAGAACGAGAACCAGAGCAGGACCGGCGTGGTGGCCGAGTCGTACAGCCGGGCGAGCACGCCGGCCAGGGACTGGTTGGCCGGAGCATCCACCGGTCCGGTCCGGTCGATGCGCCACAGCACCTCGCCGAACCAGGCCGCCGTCTCATGCCGCGCGATCAGCGCGGCGGTCACCGCGGCCGTGACGGCCGTGCCGACGGCGGTCAGCGCCGCCCGCCACTGCCTGGTGACGGCGAGGTACGCGAGGAAGAGGACCGGGCTCACCGTCAGCGCCGTCGCGAGCCCCACGCCCGCCCCGGCCCAGCCGCCATCGGTCCACATGCGGCGCGGCCACGGTTCCGGTGCCGCTCCCGAGGGCCACCAGCGCGCCCGGCTGCGGGCCCACGCACTGCGGCGCAGCGCCACGATGTCGGCGGTGAGGAGACCGAAGGCCAGCAGATCCAGCGTGCCGAGGCCGAGCGCGGCACGGACCGGCTCGGCGGTCAGCGCCAGGGCGCCGGCCGCGAGCACCACCGGCCACGGCCGGCGGCCGTAGCGGCGGGCGACCGGGCCGGCCAGCACGATCAGGGCCAGGGCGAGTGCGGCGACCCCGGCGAGGGCGAGCGACCACCCCGCGACGGCGAGCGGCAGGAGCGCGGCGGGCGCGACGAGCAGCGCGGCGAACGGCGGCAGGGCGGTGCCGAGGTGGCTGCCGGCGGCGCGGTACGCGTACAGCCAGTCGTCGCCCAGCCAGCTCATCGCGGCCTCGCGGTCGAGGGCGAGTCCGCTGAACCCGTACCGTTGGGCGATCGTGGTCATCGCGGCCAGCAGGCCGAGGCAGGCGAGGGCGACCATGACGGACCGGGAGGTCGCGGGGCGCGCCGGTGTCATCGCGGGCATGCCCCACCCCCCGTGGCTCATCCGCTCGGTGCTCTGCGTGCTTAACGCCGGGACGGCCCGTTTGGTGATTGAGCTCTTGATGTGGGATGCATCCGCCGGGCGGGCCCCGCAGGCGGCTATCCGGGCAGCTTGCGGGCGGCGGTGGCAGAGAGGGCGGCGATCTTCGCCTCGCGCCTCGCCGTCCGCATCGCCCGCCGCGCGGACCGCTGCGAGCGTTCGACCGCGTGACTCACCGAGCGCTGCGAGCGACCGATCGCGTGCGTGGTCCGGTACTTGAGGCCGGGCTTGCCCTGGGTGTCGACCGCCGCGAGCAGCAGGCCGCCGAGCAGCCCCAGGTTCTTGAGGAAGTGGATCTGGTGCTGCTCGCGCTCGGGCTGCGGCATGGTCCAGAACGAGTGCCCCGCGACGGTGGTCGGGACCAGCCCGGCGGCGAGCACCGCGGCGGCCGGGCGGGTGAACCGTCCGGTGGCCAGCAGCAGCCCGGCGGCGACGTCGCTGCCGGCCTTGAGCCGGACCAGGGCGCGCGCGTCGCTCGGCAGGCGCGGATCCAGCTTCTCGATCATCGGTCCGACCTTGTCGGTCACCCGCTTGGCGGTGGCGACCTTGGAGTCGGGGTTGAGCACGATGCGGGCTCCGCTGACGACGAAGATGGCACCGAGCATGGCACGGGCGGCGGCGCGTACGGGCTTCATAGCACCGTTATACCCGCGTTGTCCGATGCCCAACTCGTGGCTGACTAGGGTGCCTACATGAATCTTCGAGTCGAGCGCCCGGGCGACGCCGGTCCCGTCTGGGCGGTGCTGACCGCGGCCTTCGAGACCGACGCGGAAGCGCGGCTGGTCGACAGCCTCCGGGACACCGACGCGTGGCTGCCCGGCATGTCCGTGCTTGCCGAGGAGGAGGGTCGGGTTGTCGCGTACGCCCTGCTCAGCCGGATCACGGTGGGCGCGGAGCCGGCGCTGGCCCTCGGACCGGTCGCCGTGCTGCCGAGCGAGCAGCGGCGCGGCCTCGGTGCGGCGGTGATCTCCCAGGGACTCCGGCTGGCTACCGCCGCCGGCGAGCGGCTCGTGCTAGTGCTCGGCGATCCCGCCTACTACCGGCGTTTCGGGTTCGTGCCGGCGGCGCCGTACGGAATCCACAGCCCGTGGTCCGGCCTCGGCGACGCCTGGCAGCTCCTGGTCCTGAGGGACGTCGAGGCCCGCTACCCGGCGCCCTGGCACGAGCTCTAAGGCTGAGTACGCAGGTAGCGGCCGAAGTGCGGCACCGTGAACGCGACCGTGCCGCGCTCTCCCGAGTAGATGAGCCCCTTCTTGATCAAGGCGTCCCGCGCGGGTGACAGGCTCGCCGGTCGGCGGGAGAGCGACGCCGCGATGTCCGAGGTGGGCACCGCCGCGTCCATGTCGTGGCCACCCTCGCCGGACAGCGCCGCCATCGCCCGCATGTACTCCCGTTCCGCCGGGGTCGCGCGCTCGAAGCGGGAGCCGAAGAAGCCCACGGCGAGCTCGGCCTCGGCCTCCGGCGCGGCGACCCGGACGTCCTCGGCGGTCACCGGGGAGGTCGGCGCGTGGTCCCACGTCGCCTTTCCGTACGCCTGGACGAAGTACGGATATCCGCCCGACTTCTCGTAGAGCAGGTCCAGCGCCTCGGCGTCGTAATCGACGTCCTCGCGTGCCGCCGGGGCGCACAGCGCCAGGTCCGCCGCGATGCGGTCGAGCCGGTCGATGCGCTGGTAGCGGAACAGCCGCTCGGAATACGACTTCGCGGCGGACAGCACGGCGGGCAGGTGCGGCAGGCCGGCGCCGACCACGATCAGCGGCGCGCCGAGCTGCGACAGCTCGTGACAGGCGGCGCAGAGCGCGGACACGTCCGCCGGGCCGAGGTCCTGCATCTCGTCGATGAACAGGGCGATGCCCGTGCCGACGTCGGTGGCCAGCGACGCGGCGTCGGTGAAGAGCTCGACCAGATCGATCTCGATGTCGCCGGAGTCGGCGCGGCCCCGCGCCGCCGGCACGTCGATGCCGGGCGTCCACCGGTCGCGCAGCTTGGCGTTCGCGTCGTTGGCGCGCAAGGCGAACGCCTTGAGTACCGCGAGCACCTCGTCGACCCGGTCGGGATTGCGGTGGTGCGGGGTCAGCTCCCGGATCGCCATGTGCAGGGCGGCCGAGACCGGACGGCGCAGCGACTGGTCCGGCCGTGCCTCGATCTTCCCGGTGCCCCAGAGCCGGCCGATCGCCGCCGACCGCAGGGTGTTGAGCAGCACCGTCTTGCCGACGCCGCGCAGGCCGGTGAGGACGAGGCTGCGCTCGGGCCGGCCGCGGGCCACCCGTTCCAGGACGACGTCGAAGGCGTCCAGCTCGCGGCCGCGTCCGGCCAGTTCGGGTGGGCGCTGGCCGGCGCCGGGTGCGTACGGGTTCCGGACCGGATCCACGGATAGCACCGTATCAAGCTCTCTAGCGAATTAGCTAGAAAGCGCTAGTCGGCCCCATACTCGCGGAGACAGAGCACGAAGTCGAGGCTGTCCAGCTCGCTGTCGTAGAAGTACCACTTGGTGTACTTGGCGACCTTTCCGCACTTGTCCTCGGCGTCCGCCTCGCCGGTCGTACGGCCGTCGACCCGCTTGAGCACCTCGTAGGTACCGCTCGCACACTCGACGATCTTCAGATCCGGACGGTCGTCGGCGTTGCCCTGGTTGCGGACGCACTGGCCCTTGCGGACGAAGCGGGCGTCCTCACTGGTCTTCGGCTCCGGAGCCGCGACCTGACTGGTCGCCGTGGCGGCCGGCACGGTCGGACTCTGCCCCACAACCGGCTTCTCGGCCCGGGACACGAGCACGGCGGTCGTGCCCAGCCCACCGCAGATCAGCAGGCCCAGCACCACGACCAGAGCGACGATCGGCGCGTTACGCCGCTTCTTCGGCAGCGGCAACTGCGGCGGCTGCTGCTGCTGCCAGGCCGGCGGCGGCGTGCCGGGGTAGGACGGCTGCGGGTAGGACGGCACCGACGTCGACTGTTCACCCCAACCGGGCGACGCGGCGGTCTCCGCCTCACCCCAGGGATCGGACGGTTCCGTGTACGGCTCGTCGGACCCCGACGAGCCGCCGGTCGGCGGCCAGCCCTGGCCGGGGTACGGGCCGTTCTGCGACATCGGGATTTCCTCCAGGCGGGATTCGCTGTACGCCACCGTAGCGTGGACAGTCGTGGCGCTCCCTCCCGCGCCAAGCGCGCCTACCCATGCTCAACGGCCCGGGCAGGAGGTCGCGGTCCGCGACTGTCGGCAACAAGACGCGCGGGACCGCCTTCACCGCGGATACCGTTGCGCCCCATGTCCGATGCGGTGACCGTCTGCGCGGCCGTCTTCGGCGCGGCCACGGCCGCCTTCCTCCCCCGCGTCGCGGACCGTCTCGCGGTGCCGCGAGGCACACCGCCGCGGTCCACCTGCGCCGACTGCGCCGAGCCCTACCCCGATTGGGTACGCGCCGGAGCGACCTGCGCCTGCGCCGGCCGACCGGTCTGGACAGTCCTCGTCGGTGCGCTGACGGCTACCCTCCTCGGTGTCACGATCGGCCCGACCTTGCTGCTGCCGGTCCTGCTGCCGGCCGCGGTCCTCGGCCTCCTGCTCGCGATGATCGACCTACGCTGCCGGCGCCTGCCCGACCCGCTGGTGGCCGCGCTCGCGGCCGGCACGGCGCTCCCGCTCGGCGCCGGGGCGCTGATCGCCGGGGAGCCGGAGCGGCTCGGACGGGCCGGGGTGGCGGCGGTGCTGTGCGGGGCGGCGTACCTGATCATCGCTCTGCTGCCCGGCCGCGGCCTGGGCCTGGGCGACGTCAAGCTGGCGACCGTCCTGGGCTTCGTCCTCGGCTTCGCCGGGTGGCCGGCGGTGGCGGCCGGCCTGGCGGCGGCGCACCTCATCAACGGCCCGGTGGCGCTCGCCCTGCTGCTCACCCGCCGCGCGACCCGAGACACCGCGCTGCCGTTCGGACCGGCCCTCCTGGCCGGAGCCCTGATCGGCGTGACGCTCGCCTAGAGCAGGCGCAACTGCCGGTCCTTCGGGCGCGCCGGGACGGTGTCGCCCATGCGCTCGAACAGGCCCGCGTCGATCGCGTCCAGGAACGGCGTCGGCGACTGCTCCCGCTCGCGGCCGTGCCGGAAGCGCCGGGCCGCGTGGCTGATGTAGAGCCGGTCCTGCGCCCGCGTGAGGCCCACGAAGAAGAGCCGGCGCTCCTCGGCGGTGTCGTCGTCCGACGGCGTCGTGCCCGGCCAGCGCAGTGGCAGCAGCCCGTCCTCGCAACCGACGAGGAACACCACCGGGAACTCGAGGCCCTTCGCCGCGTGCAGGGTGAGCAGGTTGACCGCCTCCGCCCGCGGATCCAGGGCGTCCACCTCCGCGCCGGTGGCGATCTCCTGCAGGAAGCGCGGCAGGTCGTCGCCGAGCCGTTGGGCTAGCGGAATGAGCAGGTCGGCCGCCGTCCAGATGTCCTCCGGGGCGAGCTGCTCGGCGTCGAGCGTCGGCGCGGCATACCGCTGGGCCAGCAGCGTCGCGCCGGCCCTGACGCGCGTCGCGAGCGAACCGGCCGGGCCGTCCGCGTGACGCAGCTCCCGCGCGATCACCTGCACCCCCGGGCGGTCCCGCAGCCGGTTGTGCGAGCGCTTCTGCACGGGTACGCCCGCACGCGACAGCGCGTCCACCACGGCCTGGGCCTGCGAGTCGGTGCGGTAGAGCACCGCGATGTCCGAGAAGGACAGCGTCTGCGGAGTCACCGCGCGCGAGTCCACCCGGCCCGAGTCGAGCGAGCGGTGCGACAGCCCACCGACCAGTTCGTCCACCGTACGCACGACGAAATCGGCCTCGTCCGCCACGCTGGCGGCGAAGTACCGCCCGACCAGCGGCGACTCCGGATTGACCCGGGCCGGATCCAGCCGCCGGCCGCTGACCAGCGAGGTCGGCGCGATCGCCTGCACCGCGGCGGCGAGGATCGGCGCGGAAGAGCGGTAGTTGCGGGTGAGCCGCACCAGCCGGGCATCGGTGAAGTCCTCGGCGAAGCGCAGGAAGTAGCCGACGTCCGCGCCCCGGAAGGAGTAGATCGCCTGGTCGGGGTCGCCGATCGCGCACAGGTTGCCGTCCGCGGGGCTCAGCAGCCGCAGCAGCTCGTACTGGGTGTCGTCGACGTCCTGGTACTCGTCCACGAAGATCCACTGCCACTGCCGCCGGTACTTCTCGACCAGCGCGGTATCGTCGCGCAGCAGCGCCACCGGCACCGTGAGCAGGTCGTCGAGATCGACCAGATCCTGCTGACGCAGCAGCTTCGTGTACGCCGCGTCGTCGTCCCCCGCCTGCTCCCGGGCCGCCGCCCGCTCGGCGTCGTCGGCGATCCGCCACCCGGCGCCCAGCCCGGCCGCCTTCGCGTTCTCCCGCAGGATGGTCAGGCCGACCGAGTGGAAGGTGCCGACGGTGATGTCCTCGGCGACATCGCCCATCAGCGCGTCGAGCCGGGCCCGCATCTCCTCGGCCGCCCGCCGGGTGAAGGTGATCGCCAGGCAGCGGTGCGGAAAGACATTCATCTCGGCACACAGGTACGCGATCCGGTGGGTCAGCGTCCGCGTCTTGCCGGTGCCCGGCCCCGCCACGATGAGCAGCGGTCCCCCGGGCGCCGACGCGGCCACCCGCTGCATCGCGTCCAGCCGGTCGAGCAGCCCGGTGCCGACCTCCTCCATGCCGGCGAGCATCGGCTCGAACGGCTCGTGCGGCGACGCCGGCGGCTGGATCGGCGGCGCCTTCTTCCGGACCGGCTCGGCCTTCGGCACGGGCGCGCGCCCGATGGCCGGCTCGGTCCTGCGCTGCTGCGGCACCGGCACCGGCACCATGTCGAACAGGGTCTCGGCCTGCGGGGCGTTCTGCTTGGTGCGCAGCTCACCCGGCTCGAAGAGGGTGATGACGCCGTACTCGCCGTCGTAGCCCGCGATGCGCCGCACGTCGCCACGCCGCAACCGGGTGATCGCCTCCCGCAGGTTCTCCCCGCCGTGCCGACCGATCTCGTCGACCGGCACCTTGCGCAGGATGTCCAGCTCGGGACCGAGGGCCGCCACCAGGTGGTTCAACTGCCCCTCGACGGTCTTGGACTTCGGACCCATACCGTTGATCTCGCCGACGATCTCGGCGAGCTGGATGAGATGCTCGACGGTCTGCGGCCGGGCGGGTGCGGTGTCGCGGTCGGCCAGGTCCTCGACCCGGCTCAGCACGCCGACGGTCAGCGGCTTGCCGCACTCGGGGCAACGGCCACCGGCCTGGCGGGTACGCGCCGGCTCCCAGTTCACCCCGCACGCCCGATGCCCGTCGGCGTGGTACTTGCCCTCCTCCGGGAAGAACTCGATCGTGCCGGCGAGGCTTTCTCCCTGCTTGACCGCAAAGTAGTCCGGCGTGCCGGTGAAGAGCGTGGCCTCCCGGGCGAGCGCGGCGGGCGAGTGCGCATCCGAGTTGGAGACCAGCCGGTAGCGGTCGAGGCTGGAGACCCGCAAGTTCATCTCCGGGTCGGAGGAGAGCCCGGTCTCGACGGCGGTGATGTGCTCGGCGAGGTCGGCGTAGCAGTCGGCGATCGCGTCGAAGCCGGACTTGGAGCCGAGCGCCGAGAACCAGGGCGTCCAGATGTGCGCCGGCACCAGATAGCCGTCCGGGCTGGCCTCCAGCACGATCTCCAGCAGATCCCGCGAGTCGAGCCCGAGAATGGGCCGGCCGTCGGCGGTCAGGTTCCCGATCCGCCCCAGCGCGGCGTTGAAGCGCGCGGCGGCGTCGAGGTCGGGCAGGTAGACGAGGTGGTGCACCTTCCGCGTACGGTCATCGCGCTTGTAGATCGTGGAGATCTCGACACTGAGCATGAACCGGGCGGGGCTGGTGCCCTGCAGCGTGCCGGGAAGGCGGCGGGTGACGTCCTGCTCGGCCTCGGGGCTCAGCCGGAAGAGGCCGGGAGCGGTGTCGGGACGCAGGTTCTCCCGCAGGTGGTCGAACCAGGCGGGATGGGTGAAGTCACCGGTGCCCAGCAGGGCGATGCCCTTACGGCGGGCCCACCAGGCCAGGTTGGGAAGGGTGAGGTCACGGCTGCAGGCACGCGAATACCGAGAGTGGATGTGGAGATCCGCGACGTACGTGTCCGCGACGTCCGTGTCCGCGGCAACCGAGGACCCTGCGCTGTCCGAGGGCACGCTGCATCCTGTCATGGGCGCGCCGCGCGTCAGAAGCCGCCACGCGCGAAGTGACATAACCGATCCACGATTGATTCCTGGGGAGGTCGCTGCTGTGGCTCGGCGGATCGTTCTGAGATTCACTTCCAAGAGGTACGGCGGTCGCACTGAGTAACGGCGCCAGGCTTCAGGCCGGTCCGGACCTCTCCGCCCTGTCCTCTTCGTCCGGCCTTCCTCGGCTGGCCCTTTCCCGGTGGCCCTTTCCCGGCTGGCCTGAGCGTGGCTGGCCTGAGCGTGGCTGGCCTGAGCGTGGCTGGCCTTGTCGGCTTGGCTGGATCTAGGGGGTGCGGAGCTCGATGACGGTGACCTGCGGCGGCGCCCCCACCCGGACCGGCGGCCCCCAGAAGCCGGCGCCGTTGGTCACATACACCGGCACCCCGTCGACCTTGCCGAGCCCGCTCACCACCGGC
Source organism: Couchioplanes caeruleus (assembly GCF_003751945.1). Classification (NCBI taxonomy): domain Bacteria; kingdom Bacillati; phylum Actinomycetota; class Actinomycetes; order Micromonosporales; family Micromonosporaceae; genus Couchioplanes; species Couchioplanes caeruleus. The sequence goes on from NZ_RJKL01000001.1 coordinate 4,452,368, forward strand.
TGTTCCAGCTTGACCAGCAGGTTGAAGGGAGCCATCTGTCCGCCATGCGTATGCCCGGAGACCTGGAGATCGACCCCGAACGGAGCGGCGTCCTTAGCGGCGATGGGTTGGTGCGCCATGAGGACGACCGGCCGCGCGGGATCCCGGTCACCGAGCGCCCGCTCGAAGTCGGGGCCGTCGCCCACGGCCTCGCCACCGAGATCGTTCACCCCGGCCAGGTCCAGCCCCGCCACCTCGAGCCGCTCATTACGCAACGGCCGGATCCCGAGCCGAGCCACCTCAGTGACCCACTCCGAGTAGCCGGAATAGTACTCATGGTTACCCGTGACGAAATACGCACCCCGTCGCGACCGAATCCCGGCCAGCGGCGCCGCGAACCGTCCGAGTTCACCCACGGACCCGTCGACCAGGTCCCCCACCACGCAGACGATGTCGGCGTCGACCGAGTTGATCAGCCGAACGATCCGCTCGGCGTGCCGTACCCCGGTCAGCGGCCCGAGATGGATGTCGGACACCACGGCGAGCCGGGTGCCATCCATGGCGCGCGGCAGCTTGGCCAAGGGAATCTGCACCCGGTCGAGCTGAGGGCCACCGAGCGCGGTCTTGACGCCGTAACCGGTAAGACCCGCGGCGGTGAGCCCGGCGAAGATGGCGGCACCACGCGCAAGCAGCAACCGCCGCTCGATCCCGGCCGCCCCGTCCTCCGAGGCAGTGTTCCCGCCGGCGTAGCCGCTGGTCGTGTCCTCAGGGCTGTGGGCGCTGGTCGCGTTGCCGGCGCTGGCCGTGGTCGCGTTCTCGGGGCCAACGGCGCCGCTCGTGGTCGCGTTCTCGCGGGCGGCCTTTCTGGTCGTGGTGGTGTTCCCGCGTGCGGGATCGCTGGTGGTGTCGACGTTCTCATGGGAGGAGCCGCTGGTGCCGGGACCGCTCACCGCGCTGTCCGGAGTTGCCGTCCCGGCTTCGGGTGTTGCGCCGGCCTCGGGTGTTGCGCCGGCCTCGGGTGTTGCGCCGGCCTCGGGTGTTGCGGCCTTCGAGCGGAGCCAGAGGTTGGCGACGAGGCGCGGTATCTCCAGGACCGCGAGGACTACCAGTAGGTAGAACATCAGCGCGACCCAGAGGTAACCGGGCCACGCGAGCCACTTCGCGGAGCCGGTCCGGACACCGATCAGAGTCGCAGGCACGAGGATCGCCAGCAGAACGGCGGCGATGCCGCCGGCACGGCGGGCACGGCCCTTGCGGAACGGATCGCGAACGAGGCGCTTCCAGAGGTAGAGGTGGATCAGGCCGACGACGACGATGATCAGCCCGACGAACCCGATCAAGCTCAACCCCCCGCGAACGGTGGCAGGACATCGACGGTCGCCCCGGCGGGAAGAGCCACCTGACGATCATGACAGGCGAGACCGTCGACCAGGAAGCTGGCGGTCTTGAGGACGAGGGCGAGCCGCTCGCCGTGGCGTTCGCTCAGCAGGACGGTGAGGTGGTCGAGCGAGGAGGCCGAGACGGTTTCTTCACGGGTATTCCCGGCGGCCGCCCGCGCGCCGGCGAAGTAACGGACCAGGACAGGCGGAGCGGTCGTGTCCATGTTCACCCGCCGATCGCGGACATCGGACGGGAGGGCTGCAGGAATGAGGGGTCGTCGATCCCGTGGCCGGCCCTCTTGCCCCACATGGCGGCACGCCAGGCGTCGGCGATCTCGTCGTCCGAGGCGTTGCCGCGGACGAGCCCACGCAGGTCCGTCTCGCCTGTGGCGAACAAGCAGTTACGCACCTGTCCATCGGCGGTCAACCGAGTGCGATCGCAATCGCCGCAGAAAGGCCTGGTGACGCTGCCGATGACTCCGACCCGAGCCGGATTGCCCGCCGCATCGAGGTAGCCCGGCACAAGCCAGGTCTCGGCCGGCGCTGTTCCACGTGAAACCGGATCCGCCTGAAGCCCGAAGGGCTCCAGCGCCTCCAGAATCGCCGCCGCAGTGACCATCTCGCGCCGCTCCCACCGATGCTGGGCGTCGAGCGGCATCTGCTCGATGAACCTCAACTGGTACCCGTGATCCAGCGCGAACCGCAGCAGTCCCGGCGCCTCGTCGTCATTGATGCCCCGCATCAACACGGTGTTGATCTTCACTGGAGTAAGCCCGGCGGCCGCCGCGCCGGCCAACCCCTTGAGCACGTCGGCATGGCGATCACGATGTGTGAGCTGCTCGAACCGAGCCGGAGACAGCGTGTCGAGCGATACATTCACCCGACCCAGGCCGGCGTCCCGCAATGGCCCCGCAAGACGCTCGAGGCCGATGCCGTTCGTGGTGATCGAGAGTTTCGGCCGCGGCCGAAGCGCTGCGGCGGCCGCCACGATGCCCACGAGCCCCCGCCGGATGAGCGGCTCACCGCCGGTGAACCGCACCTCGGTCACGCCCAGCCGCTCGACCGCGATCCGGATGAGCCGCCCCACCTCCTCATCGCTGAGCTGCTGCTCCCGCGGCATCCATGCGAGCCCCTCCTCGGGCATGCAATAGGTGCACCGCAGATTGCACCGATCGGTCAACGACACCCGAAGATCCGTGGCGACGCGCCCGAACCGGTCAGCAAGCAACCCACTCCCACGCACGGGATCCCGCGGCGGCACGATGGGCACGGCAAGCTCGGTCACTGGTCGAACGTAGCGCTTGCATACGACATTTGGCGTCGCCTGTACCGCACTGCGATACACCGCACGCCCCGCCACGCGCCGATTCGCCCTCTTGCCGTGTGGCGAGGGCCGCGCCCAAACCGCCCAAGCACCAGGTCACACCGGCTCCTTTGCGCTCCAAATGGCAACTCACCACCCACGCCAGGCGGCCCTGCCTTCCCTGTCCGGCGCCGAGAGCCGTTCACCTTTCCCTGCCGCCTCGCCCGGCTTGCTGATCGGGTATGCGGCGCTGGCGACCCGCCGGGCCTGGCGACCCGCCGCCCTCTCCCCGCGAGACCTTGGCGCTGAGCTTCGCCGCATGCGCGTGCCGGCCTCGTCTGGCCTGCGCGGAGCGGTGGTGCATGCGCGTGCCGCCTCGCTCGGCTTCCGCTGAGCGTCGCCGCATGCCCGTGCCGCCGCCTGCCCGAGGCTCACGGCATCTCCGCCCTGCGCATGGCGCCTCGTGCTCAGGACGGGCCCTCCGCGGACAGCCCTACGGCGAGGTCCCCGCGACGTGCCTATGGACATCGGCCATCGGTGACGCAGGCTTCAATCTCATCTCTAATGTCCGAGCAACGCGCCCGCCGCCGCGCGCACGGCCTCGCGGTATTGCTTCCCGAACGCCGCCGTATGCACCAGCAACAGATGAAGCTGATGCAGAGCGACCCGCTCGCGCCACCCCTCCCCCAACGGCCAGACCTCGTCATACGCCGAGATGACCGCGTCCAGGTGCGCCACCCCGCCGAACAACGCCAACTGCGCCAGGTCGGTCTCGCGATGCCCGCCATGAGCGGCGGGGTCCACGAGCCAGATCCGCCCGTCCGCTCCCCACAGCACGTTTCCCGGCCACAAGTCCCCGTGGATACGGGCGGGAGGTTCCTTCCCGCCGTACGTCTCGATCCCGGAAAGAACGCGCTCGACCAGCGTGACATCGGTCCCAGAGAGCGCACCGCGGTCAGCCGAGATCTTCAGGTACGGACGCATCCGCCGTTCCGCGAACCACTCCCCCCACGGACCCGCCGATGGCGTGTTGTCCTGGGGCAGCGGCCCGATGAACCCGGTCCACGCGGCCCCGAAGCTCTCCGCGCCGGCCCGGTGAAGGTCGGCCAGTTCACGGCCGAACCGCTCGGCGCCCGCCCGCGTCGGCGGACCGGAGTCCACCCATTCGAGTGCGAGCATCTTGTCGAGCGCGACGATGACCTCGGGAACCGGCACCGTGCCGGCCTCGCGCAGCCAATTCAGCCCCGCAGCCTCGGTCGCGAAAAAGTGCTCGGGTGGCTCGCCCGCAGGCCACGTCTTCGCGAACAGCGACGAGCCATCGTCCAAGGTCAGGCGCGATGCCCGGCAGACATCACCGCCTCCGACGGGTGTCTCCCGAATCCGCTGATGAGTCAGAAATGTCGGGAGATGCTGCGGGTGCGTGCGCAGATACGGCAGATCCACCGCCTTATCTTCCACTTCGGGTTACGGCGTGCCCGAATCGGAGTCAAAATGTCGGCATGACACCTGTCGCTGTGCGTTCGTACCGGCCGAGCGACCACAGTGCCGGCCGGCGCCTGTGGGCGGAATTGACGGCTCAGCACAACCAGATGTACGGCGATCCGTCCGATGACGGCGGAGCCGGCTTCGAGGAGTACCTGACCCGCCTTGACCTCGGCGGTCTCTGGGTCGCCGACCACGCCGACGACGGGGTGATCGGCCTGGTGGGCCTCATCATCCGGGGGCGCGCGGGTGAGGTCGAACCGGTGGTGGTGACCTCCTCGCACCGGCACAAAGGCGTCGGCCGCAAGCTGCTGCGGCATGTTGCGCAGGAAGCCAAGAAGCGCAACATGCAGGCTCTGACGATTTCCCCTTCCTCCCGCAACGTGGACGCCATCCGCAGCCTGCATGCGGCCGGCTACGACGTCGTGTCCTCGATCGAGTTGACGATGGATCTCGATCGCCATCCACACGACTGGCAGCAGGAAGGCCTGGAGCTGCACGAACTTCAATTCCGCTCCTAAGTCTCGACGGGCGGGAAGCGAGCCGCGCCGGCGGTGCTTCCGACGGATCGGCAGCATGGCATGCGAGCCGATCCGTCGTCCCGGTTATCCACAGCGCAGGGTTGTCCACAGGCTGCGGCTTCTGGCACGCGGCCCTCGGCCGTTCTCGGCCAATCTGCTCGCCATGACGAAGCTGAAAGTGCGCACCCCCGCCGATCTGATCGCGGCGGTGCCGTTCCTGATCGGGTTTCATCCGGCGGACAGCCTGGTCGTCGCCGCGGTGACGGGTGCCAAGCTCGCGTTCGCGGCCCGCATCGACCTGCCGGAGCCCGGCGTTCCCGACCTCGAGGCCCAGGCGCGGGTCCTGCACCTCGCCTCGCTCATCGTCGAGCAGTGGCCCGAAGCCATAGCCCTCATCGGGTACGGCGACAGCGACCGCGTCACACCATCGCTCCTCCACTTGTCCCAAGCTCTGACGAGCGCGGGCCTGCACATCATCGACGAGTTCCGTGTGGCCGACGGCCGTTACTGGTCGTACCGGTGCACCAAGCAGACCTGCTGTCCCGAGGACGGAAGGCCATGCGATCCGCCGGACAGCGTGGTGGCGGCGGAGGCGACCTTCGCGGGAGCGGTCGCCTTGCCCAGCCGCAAGGATCTGGAAGCACAGCTCGCGCCGGTGACCGGACCGGATCGCGAGGCCATGGATTCGGCGGACGAGCGAGCGCTGTCCCGGCTGCTCGACCTTCTTCCGCAGGCGCCGCTGCCGGACGACGGCGGGCTTCCGCAGGCGCCGCTGCCGCACGACGGCGGGACGGTGCTCTCGGCCGAGGAACGATGCCGGTCCGAGCGTCTGATCCTGCGGGCTGGCCGGACGGCGGTGCGTTCCGCGGAGCGGCGCTACCGCTCGGGTGGTCGGCTGTCTGACGACGAGGTGGCCTGGCTCGGCTATCTGCTTACCTCGATTCCGGTGCGCGACTATGCCTGGATCCGCAGCGGCACGGACGGCTGGCAGATTGCCCTCTGGTCGGACGTAGTACGCCGGGTCGCCCCTCAGCGGGTTCCGGCGCCGGCATCGCTGCTCGCCTTCATCGCGTGGCGCGCCAGCCGAGGCGCCCTGGCCGCCATCGCGGTGGAGCGTGCCCGGGAGGCCGACCCGCACTACGCGCTGGCCGAGACGATGAATGCCACGCTGTACGCGGCTGTCCCACCTTCAGCAGTAGCCGGCTGGCCGACTCCGACGGGCAGGCCCGCGCCGAAGGAGCCTGGTTACGCCTGCGCCGAGGAGGAAGGCCACCTTGCCGAGTCGGGTGACAGTCGTCCCAGCCATAACGAGCACGAGGCGGTCGCGAACGAGCACGAGGGGGTCGCGAACGAGCACGAGGCGGCTGCGAACGAGCACGAGGGGGTCGCGAACGAGCACGAGACGCCCCCGCACGCCCGGGCGCATGAAGCAGGCAGTGGTGAGCCCGACCGACCGCCGAAGCCGACTAGCGTCGCGACAGTTGCGACGGTGAGCCCTAGCGATCCGGCAATCCGGACGACGGAGCAGCTCGACGAGGTAGACCACGGGACGCTACCGACCGAGGCAGTTCAGAGGACATCGCCAGGGGCCGAGGCGGACCAGAAGGCGTTGCGAGGGGGCGAGGCCGAGCAGGGGACGCCGTCAGGGGCCGAGCCCGGGCAGGGGACGCCGTCAGGGGCCGAGGCCGAGCAGAGGACGCCGTCAGGGGGCAAGGCAAATCAGAGGATGGAGTCGGATAGAGGCGGGGCGGGTGCGGAGGGCGAGATGGCTGGACCCAGCTTTCGCGAGCCAGACTTCACCCCGCGTAAGACAAGGACAGTCCGCACCGAGGCGAGGTCATGCGGCCGACCGGCATGGACGGCCGGCCACAGGACCACCTCTGGCGGCACGGCTGGACGTCGTACCGTTCGCCGCCGGCGATGAGGCTGTCGAGGCCGTCCGGCTCAGAGTCGCCCGGTCTCCTGCCGTTCCGTGCCGACAGCGCGCGATGTGGGGTCGGCTCAGTCTTGCCTCAGCGCGTCGGCCCGGTCGGCGTGGACGTCCCCGGTCGGGACGACCGGGTTCCGGAGCTTGCGGCCGTGGATCTCTGGACCGCGTGACTTGGATGAAGGCGGGCCGCAGACTCAGCGGACTCAGGCGGTTACCCGGTGCGAGCCCGCGTAGACGTTCATCGACCTGCCTCGGAGGAAGCCGACGAGGGTCATTCCTGCCTCGTCCGCCAACTCCGCCGCAAGAGTGCTGGGCGCGGAGACCGCCGCGAGCACCGGGATTCCCGCCATCCAGGCCTTCTGGGTCAGTTCGAAGCTTGCCCGTCCCGACACGAGCAGTACGTGTCCGGACAGCGGCAGGCGGTCCTCGCGCAGCGCCCATCCGATGACCTTGTCGACCGCGTTGTGCCGTCCGACGTCCTCGCGGAGCACTGCCAGCTCCCCGTTCGCGTCGAAAAGGCCGGCCGCGTGTAGTCCGCCCGTACGGTCGAATGTCCGCTGAGCGGCGCGCAGCTTGCCGGGAAGCTCGCTCAGGGTCCGCGCGGCGACGGACACCTCGTCGGCGCTCACATCGAAACGCGACCGGGTGCGGACGGCGTCGATGCCGGCCTTTCCGCACACGCCGCACGAACTGGTCGTGTAGAAACCGCGGCTCGGATCCGTCACCGGCGGCGGAACGTGATCGCCCAGCACGACGTCGACCACGTTGTAGGTGTTCGGCGCGTCGGTGCCCGCGCATAGCTGAGCGGTGACGACGTCGGAGGGGATCTGGATGATGCCCTCGCTGAGCAGGAATCCCATTGCGAGGTCGATGTCCTGGCCAGGCGTGCGCATGGTGACGGCGAGCGGCTTCCTGCGCAGCCGGATCTCCAGCGGCTCCTCGGCGGCGAGGTCGTCGGGCCGCCGACTCGGTCCCCCGGGCGCGTCCAGGTCGATCTTCGTCACGGGTCGCCGGTTCGTCGTCCGCGCCATGCCGCCAGCCTAGGGTCTCCCCTGCCGCATCGATCGCCGCGGCAAGGCCTGGGCCCAACAGCCTGCGATGCCGCCCACCTCATCGACCTACGACGCGATCGATTCGTCGGTCTGCGGCGTGCCGGGTTGGGCTGACTGCTGCGGCGTGACGGGTGCGCTCGCCCCTGCGGCCTGACGGGTGCCGCTGGCTTCTGTGGCGTGAGAGGTTCGGCTGACGCCTGCCGCGTGACGGATTCCGCCGGCCTACAACGCGACGGATCCGTCGACCGGCGGTGCGACGGGTTCCGTCTCGGCGTGCGGTGCGGGCGCGGCCCGATCCGCCGCCGCGTTCGGCGCGTAACGGCCCGCCGTGCATGCGTGGTCTGTCGGTCTGCGGCGTGGCCGGGCTCGGCGGACGGCCTCCGGCGAGTCCGGCCCGGGCGGGTCGGGCGGCGCTCTTCGACGACTCGTCCGGCCTCGACTCGCGATTCCGGCAGCTCGAACGCCACCCGGTGCGGAGGCCACAGCGCCGTCATCGATGGCTGATCAGGGAGAAAGGCCGCGAACTGCTCCGGATTTCCGGTCGCTGACGAAGTCGATCCGCACGCCTTCTCCGGGTTGTCGGGCTCCGCGCGGTCACGCTCGCGGGCTCGGCGGGATACGGTACGTACGTGGGGGGATTCGCGGCGGTGGTGCTGGCCGGCGGTGCGGCGCGTCGGATGGGTGGGGCGGACAAGGCTGCCATCCCGGTGGCCGGGCAGTCGATGCTGACTCGTGTGCTTGCCGCGGTGCATGACGCCGATCCTCAGGTCGTGGTCGGCCGGGTGCCTCCTGACCTGCCCGTCGAGGTGGCCTCCACGAGTGAGGAGCCCCGAGGCGGTGGGCCCGTGGCGGCCACGGCGGCAGGGCTGGCGCTCGTGCCGCGGGACGTCAGTTTCACCGCGTTGCTCGCCGCCGACTTGCCGTTGCTGACCGGTGAGGCGATCGACGTGCTGCGACTCACCGTCGAGTCCGCGCCGCTGGAGGGTGCGGTCTACCGGGACGCGGAGGGCCGACGGCAGGCGTTGTGCGGAGTGTGGCGTACGAACGCGCTGCGGGACGCCGTCAGCAAGCTCGCCGAGGAGCGTGGGGGTCTGCACGGTGCCTCGATGCACGCGCTGCTGGAGCATCTCCGCTTCATCGAGGTTTCCTGGCGGCGGCCTGGCCCGCCGCCCTGGTTCGACTGCGACACCGATGACGACCTGCGGACCGCCGAGGAGTGGGTCCGGTGAACGTTGCTCCGCGGCACGAACGATGCCGAGGAAGACATCTGTTGAATGCTTTCCGTGGCACCGGCGATGGCGATGGCCTGCGGACCGGCGGGGTGCGGCTCCGATGAACGTCCTCGACGAGTGGATCAAGGCGGCGGTGGCGGAGCTGGGTCTGAGCGCTGCCGATGTGGCGCCGGCAACGGATCAGGGCTCATCCGCGACGGCGCTGGTGCTGGACCTGGCTCGGGACGTCGCCCACAACGTCGTGCGCCCTGGTGCGCCGATCTCGGCCTACCTGATGGGACTCGCCGTGGGCCGCGGCGCCGACCCCGCCGACGTCGCCGCCCGCCTGAGCGAACTGGCCAAGAATTGGCCCCCCAACGATCGGTGAAGGATGGGAGGCGAGCTCCGAAACCGCTCAGAGAAGAGGCTTCGAGACGGCGCCGGTGAAGCGGCAGGCGGCGAAAAGCGCCAGGCCGCAGAGGGTGAAATGCCAGGCGGCGAGGCTGAAGCGCCATGCGGTGGCCCTGAAGCGCGAGCCGGTGACAGTCCGGCGGGCAGTCAAGCGCGAGCCGGCAACCATGAAGCCCCGGTCGGCGCCAAACCCAGCGCCGAACGGCTGTGAAAGACGGGTCGGGAATGAGACGCGGCCGTGGGGCGGTCCGGCGGCTCGATAGGGTGACGGGGCGGAGGTGACGATCATGACGGCGGAGAACACTCCTGATCAGCCCGAGGGCGTCCTGCTCGACGAGCCGACCACGGCCGATCTGCGGGCCAAGGTGACCGAGGCGTGGCGGGAATTCGCCGCGGCGCTCGCCGTGCTGCTGCCTACCCTCAGCGCGGGCGCACATGTCGACCTCACCCTCGATCCCACCGCGTCCGGCACCGGCACCGCCGTGTACTCGGTGAGTATCCGGGTGCTGCCCGACGACGTCATCGAGGCGCTCGCGGTCGGAAACGCCGCTCTGCCCGAGGGGTTCCGGATGGATCGCTCGTCGGTCGCCGACCTGGTGGCGCTGGGCTGGTCGCCGCCGGGGGTGCTGGCCGGTTCGGGTGACTCGTTCGGGCTGCGTACCACCACCGATGCCGCCAAGCAGTTGGCCACGATCGTTTCGCGGACGCTGCGTGACGTGTACGGCGCCCCGCACCCGGCGTTCCTGGTCTACCTCGTGCACGACGAGGAGGAGGAGCCGATCGAGACGGCGCCGCTGGCCACCGCCCGGCATGAGCCGTCGATCGACGAGGAGCTCAGCCTCGACGACCTCGACGAGGACGGCGTGCTCTCCGAGGCGCTGGCCAACGCCGCCGACGAGGTCGTCCCGCTCGAGGAGCGGGTCCGTACGGTGGTCGCGACCATGTCCAAGACCACCGTCGACCAGCTCCAGGTCGACACCGACGGCGACATCGGCATCCGGGCCGGCTCGGCGATGGTGTTCGTCCGGGTACGGGACAACCCGCCGCTGGTCGACGTCTTCTCGCCGATCCTGACCGAGGTCGAGCCGACCGAGCAGCTTTACGTGAAGCTGTCCGAGCTCACCAATCGCATGCCGATCGGCCGGCTCTACTGCGCGCAGGACACCGTCTGGGCCTCGATCCCCGTCTTCGGCCGTAACTTTCAGGCCACCCACCTGATGCTGGCCGTCCAGGTCATGACCGGCCTCGCCGACGAGCTCGACGACCGGCTGCACGGCGAGTTCGGCGGCAAGCGCTTCTTCGGCGAGGGCGACAAGCCCGCCCCGGCGAAGTCCGCCCCCGCCGACGGCGACGACCACCGCACGGGGATGTACCTCTAAACCGACGACCGAAGGCCCCCGATCAAAGCCCCCGCGAAGGCCGCCGACCAAAGGCCAGGACCGACGGCGGGCCCAGATGGCGGGTCCAGATGGCGGGTCCAGACAGCGGGTCCAGACAGCGGGCCTAGACGGCCGGCAGCCAGGCGAGCTTCTCCATCGTGGACAGCCGTGACGCCTGAAGGCCGCCGTCGGAGAGCGTCCACAGCGTGTCCCCGATCACCAGCGAGCGGCGGACCATCGCCTGCCGCAGCGTCGCGATCTCCCGTACGCCGGTGTCGCTGACCCGCAACGCCAGCGCGCCGCCGGTGCCCCCGCCGCCGTCGAACGAGACCGAGGACACGGGTACGACGAGCAGGTTCGTCGCCGGCCACCAGAGCAGCGCGTGCGGGTCCCATTCCGCCTCGGAGTGGCCTCCGGCGATGTGGTGCTGCGCGAGCCGTCGCGGCTCGGCCGGGTCGGAGACGTCGAAGAGCGAGACCTGGGTGCCCTGGATGCGGCCGTCGGTGTCGGCCTCCTGCCCGACGCCGATGAGCCTGCCGTCGCCGGCCGGCTGGAGATGTGCCGAGTACCCCGTGATCTTCAGTTCGCCGGTGACTTTCGGCTTGGCAGGATCGCCGAGGTCCAGGCTGTAGAGCGGGTCCGTCTGGCGGAACGTCACGACGTAGCCGCGCGGGCCGATGAAGCGTACGGAGTAGATCCGCTCGCCCTTGCCGAGGCCGTCCACCATCCCGGTCTGCACCAGCTTGTCGTCGTCGACTCGCAGCACGCGTACGGCCGACTGTCCGGCCTGTTCGTTCGTGGTGGCCACGCGGAGGTGTCCGTCCCATTCGGACATCGCGTACTGATTGATCAGGAAGCCGGTGACGGTGCCGGCTCCCGCGTACACGGGGGGTTGGTTGCCGTTGAGGGTGAAGCGATAGAGCTCGGTCTCCTGCCGGGCGGGCCTCCCGGCCCGGCCGCCGGCCCAGTTGAGCCGCCAGCGCTGGTCGCCGGCGAGGTAGAGGCTGCTCGCAGTGGCATAGACGGTGTCGCCGTCGGCGGCGACCGTGACCGCGTCGCCGCTGCCGAGGACGGGCTTGGTCAGGTCGAACGTCAGCACACTGAGCAGCGAGCCGCCGGAGTAGTCCGACGGCCGGCTGACCCGCCCGCAGTCCGTGGCGCCCTTCGACGTCGTGCCGCCGGTGGTGACTTCCCAGGACGGCAGCCAGGCCGCGACGGAGGCCCGGTCGATCACCTTCCGCTGGGCCTTGATCCGCTCGTCGTCGTCCCACGCGGCCGGCTGCTCCGGGAACGTGATGCGCGGGTTCGAGCGCAGGACGATGCGGGCGGTGCTGCCGGTGAGGCGGGCGTCGACCAGATTGCCCTCGGTCCGGTACCGGCTGACGATCCGTGGTGGCCCGGAGATGTCGACGGAGATCAGCTCGGGCTTCGTAGCGGCTGGCATCATCCTGGAGTCGGGCGCATAGCCCATCCAGCCACCCGGGACCAGGACGAGTGCCACGTCGCCGGCGAGGAGCAGTTCGAGCGGGCCGCCGCCTTGCCGCAGTTGCAGGTCCAGCTTGCCGGTTTGCGTACGGGTGGCCGCGTCCACCACGCGCAGGGCGCCCCGGTCGACCGTGACGATCCGGCGCCCGTCGGTCTTCACGATGTCCGGCTCGTCGGCGTCCCGTTCGTGGTTGTTCGTGCCCGAGTATTCCGGTGGGGCGCCCGGAGCCTTGGCGGCCACACCGGCGCTGTCGGCCATGGTCCGGGAGCCGAACGGCATCGTCTCGGGCATCGCGGCGGAACCCGGCAGCCCGTACGGTCCGACGCTGGCCTTGGCCGCCCGCTTCAGATCCGCCTCGAGCTGTTCGCACGAGTCGAAGGCGACCAGCCGCATCGGCCCCGGTACGGGCGGCGGCGGAGTGGGAGGCGACGATTTCGCCGTGCATCCGCTGAGCGGGAGCGCGAGGGCGACGGCGGCACAGAGCAGTGAGCGGCGCGACATGGGGGTGGGACGCAGCGTGACCGTCCCGGGTTCCGGCTAATTCGTCGTGGGCACCGGTGTCGGCGTCTCGACGAGCCGGGAGAGCACGACCATGCTGCGGGTCGAGGTGACGAACGGTTCGGCCCGCAGCCGTTCGAGGGCCTGCTCGAGGTGCCCGATGTCGGAGGCCCGCAGATGCACGAGCGCGTCGGCCTGCCCCGAGACCGTGTACGCGCCGACCACCTCGGGATGCCGCCGGGTGGCGACGGTGATCTGAGCGGGCGTGGTGCGGCCGGTGCAGAACAGCTCGACGAAGGCCTCGGTGGTCCATCCGACGGCGGCCGGTTCGATGACGGTCGTGAATCCCTTGATGACGCCGCTGGTGCGGAGCCGGTCGACCCGCCGCTTGACCGCCGGGGCGGACAGCGAGACCTTCGCACCGATCTCAGCATAGGAGGCGCGGGCGTCGGCGATGAGCAGCGCAATGATTCGCTTGTCAACGGCGTCCATCTGCAACGATTCGCCTCCGACGAGCAAGGGATTGAGCTTTTTCGGTCGTCCCAGGGTACCTACCCTTTACTGCATGAGCCACACGGAGCGCTTGCCGCGAATCAGGACATACCTCATGTGTCCCCCTGAGCACTTCACGGTCGAGTACGCGATCAATCCCTGGATGGACACGACTGTCCCGGTTGATCCCGCTCTCGCGCTCAAGCAGTGGCAGATGCTCAAGGACACCCTGACCGACCTCGGCCACACCGTGCACGTCCTCGACGCCGTACCGGCCCTGCCCGACATGGTGTACGCCGCCAACGGCGCCTTCTCGGTCGACGGCAAGGTCTACGGCGCGCGCTTCAAGTACCCGCAGCGCGCCGCGGAAGCCGCCGCCCACCGGCAGTTCTACGTCGGCGGGCCGTGGACCTTCGCCGACCCGGAGCACGTCAACGAGGGCGAGGGCGACTTCGCCTACGTGCCGGAGGCGCACGGCGGCCTGATCCTGGCCGGCCACGGCTTCCGTACGGACCCGGCCGCGCACACCGAGGCGCAGGAGGTCCTGGGCCGCCCGGTGATCTCCCTGAAGCTGGTCGACCCGGCGTACTACCACCTCGACGTGGCCCTCGCGGCGCTCGACGACCGCAACGTCACGTACTTCCCGGAGGCCTTCTCGGAGTCCTCGCAGCAGGTCCTCGCCCAGCTCTTCCCGGACGCGGTCATCGCCGACCGGGCCGACGCCGAGGCCTTCGCCCTCAACCTCGTCAGTGACGGGCGCCACGTCATCCTCAACCACGAGTCGACGGCGCTGGGCGAGAAGGTGCGCGCGGCCGGCTACACCCCGGTCTACGTCGAGCTGAGCGAACTCAAGCGCGGCGGCGGCAGCATCAAGTGCGCGGTCGCCGAACTGCGCCCTTAGGGCAGGGCCTGGTGCGGGCGGGTGGTTCCTGCGAGGCAAGATGGATCGCATGAGCGACGACACCCACACCGCAGACAAGCAGGAAGACGGCTCCGTCATCGTGGTGGGCCCCGACGGCCGCCCCATGGGCACGGTGGAGTCCGACGGCACGATGAAGGCCGAGGAGCCGGGCAATCTGATCGAGCAGCCCGCCAAGGTCATGCGGATCGGCAGCATGATCAAGCAACTGCTCGAGGAGGTCCGGGCCGCCCCACTCGACGAGGCGAGCCGGGGCCGGCTGCGGGAGATCCACCAGCGCTCGATCAAGGAGCTGGAGGACGGCCTGGCGCCGGAGTTGCAGGAGGAGCTGGAGCGGCTGTCACTGCCGTTCGACTCCGAGACCCCGCCCAGCGAGGCGGAGCTGCGGATCGCCCAGGCTCAGCTCGTCGGCTGGCTGGAGGGTCTCTTCCACGGCATCCAGGCGGCGCTGGTCGCCCAGCAGATGGCGGCCCGGCTGCAGCTCGAGCAGATGCGCGGCGGCCAGGGCCGTCCGGCGCTGCCCATGGGCCCGCACGGCGTCATCCCCGGCATGCCGGGTCAGGGCGGCGACGGCACCGGCCCGACCGGGCAGTACCTATAGCCCGTACAACCGCTCCAGGTACGCCGCGACCCCGTCCTCGTCGTTGGTGAGCGCCACCTCGTCGGCGACCTCCTTGACGGCGGGATGGGCGTTGCCCATCGCCACGGAACGGCCTGCCCATGCCAGCAGGGGCAGGTCGTTCGGCATGTCACCGAAGGCGACGACCTCCGCGGCGTCGATGCCCTCGCGCTCGCAGAGCCAGGCCAGGCCGGCGGCCTTGGTCACGCCCGCCGCCGAGATCTCCACCAGTGCGGACGAGGACGAGTGGGTCGCCTCGGCCAGCTCGCCCAGCGTGCGGCTGACCAGCTCGGCGAACTCGTCCGGTCCGTGCTGCGCGGAGCGGGCCAGCAGCTTCACCGCCGGTGCCGTGGTGAGCTCTTCGGGCGTGCTCAGCATCCGTACCGCCTGGTGCTCGACGTCCCAGCGCAGGGGCCAGTTTTCCTCGTACCAGAAGCTTCTGCCGTTTTCGACCTCGACGGCCAGGGCGACGTCGGGCACGGCCTCGCGCAGCCGCTTGGTCACGTCGAGCAGCAGCTCGACGGAGAGCGGGGCGGCCCGCAGGATCTCGTCGGTGTCGGGGTCGTAGACCACGGCGCCGTTGGCGCAGATCGCCGGCAGCGGTTCGGCCATCTGGTCGTAAAGCTGGCGCAGCCAGCGCACCGGCCGGCCGGTGACGAGCACGGCCGGCACGCCGCGGTCTCGGAGCCGGTCGAGAACGTCGATGGTACGGGAACTGAGCGTGCCGTCGTCACGGATCAGAGTGCCGTCGATGTCCGAGGCGACGAGGCGGAATGGGGAATGCATCACTGCGACAGTAGCCGGTCGAGATAGACCGCCACCCCATCCTCGTCGTTGCTGAGGGTCACCTCGTCGGCCACCGCCAGCAGCGTGGGGTGGGCGTTGCTCACGGCGACCCGGCGCCAGCCGGCCCAGGCGAACATGGGCAGGTCGTTGGGCATGTCCCCGAAAACCAGCACGTCCGCCGGGTCGACGCCGACGGCCTGCGCAACTACGGCCAGCCCGGTGCCCTTGTCCACCTCCGGCGGGCAGATCTCGAGGTAGTTCTGGCCGGCTTGGGTGACCGTCGCCACGTGCGGCGCCACGATGCGCTGCGCCGCGGCGAGCAGGTCGTCGACGTGCCGGTCGAACGAGCGGGCGAACGCCTTGATCACGTCGCCGGTGAGGCACTCGTCCCGGGTCCGCGGCTCCACCGTGACGGGGAAGCGCCAGGTCGGGTCGTAGTCACCCCAGAGCGGGGCGTCGTCGTGCTCCAGGGCCTCCACCATGACGGAGAGCGGCCCGACCTCGGCCTCGAGATCCTGTAGGACGACCGCCAGGTCGCGGCCGGGCAGGCGGGCGTTCCTGAGCAGAGTCCCCTCGTTCTGGTCGATGACCCAGCCGCCCTGCGCAAGCACGAGGAAGTCGGCGGCGCGGATGTCGTTGCGGGTGAGCTCGGTGAGCCGCGGCCCCCGGCCGGTGGCGCCGACGATGCGGATACCCGCGGCCCGGACCCGGTCCAGGACCTCATGGGTGTACGCGGACACGGTGTCGTCGCTGCGGACGAGGGTGCCGTCGAGGTCGGTCGCGATGAGCTTCGGGAGACCGGGGTGGGCCATCTGAACCTCCGAGGGTGGCGAACCCCCGCGGAGGGCGGAAGGAAAACGTTACACCGGACCGGCTACCAGCGGCCATGACTTCTGGTAGCCGATCGGTGTATTGCCCCTTACCGGATGGGTTCGAGCACGTCCCGGCCGCCCAGATACGGCTGGAGCGCCTTGGGCACGCGGACGGATCCGTCCGGCTGTTGGTGGTTCTCCAGGATCGGAATCAGCCAGCGGGTCGTGGCGAGCGTGCCGTTGAGCGTCGCCGCGGTCTGCGGCCGGCCGTCGGCGTCGCGGTAGCGGATGTTCAGCCGCCGGGCCTGGAACGTGGTGCAGTTCGACGTCGACGTCACCTCGCGGTAGCGGCCCTGCGACGGCACCCAGGCCTCGCAGTCGAACTTGCGCGAGGCGCTCGACCCCAGGTCGCCGGCGGCCACGTCGATCACCCGGTAGGGGATCTCGACCTTGGCGAGCATCTCCTCCTCCATGGCGAGGAGCTTGCGGTGCTCCGCCTCGGCTTCCTCGGGCTTGCAGTAGGAGAACATCTCCACCTTGTCGAACTGGTGGACGCGCAGGATCCCGCGGACGTCCTTGCCGTGCGACCCGGCCTCCCGGCGGTAGCACGACGACCATCCCGCGAACCGCTTCGGGCCGCCGTCCAGGTCGAGGATCTCGCCTGCGTGGTATGCCGCCAGCGGCACCTCCGACGTACCCACGAGGTAGAGGTCGTCGGCCTCGAGCCGGTAGACCTCGCTCGCGTGGCTGCCGAGGAAGCCGGTGCCCTCCATCGCGTCGGGGCGGACCAGCGACGGCGTGATCGACGGGGTGAAGCCGTGCTCGACCGCCTGGGCGATGGCCATCTGCAGCATGCCGAGCTGGAGCAGGGCGCCGACGCCGGTGAGGAAGTAGAACCGCGAGCCCGACACCTTCGCTCCCCGCTCGGTGTCGATCGCACCGAGCGCCTCGCCGATCTCGAGATGGTCCCGCGGCTTGTCGATCGCCGGCAGGTCGCCGACCTCACGGAGCACGACGAAGTCGTCCTCGCCGCCCGCCGGTACGCCGTCCTGCACCAGGTTGGGCAGGGCCATCTGGGCGCGGCGCAGGGTCTCGTCGGCCTCGCCCGCGGCGGCCTCGGCCGCCTTCACCTCGGCGGCCAGCTCCTTGGTGCGCGTGAGCAGGGCAGCGCGTTCGTCGCCGGAGG
This sequence comes from Couchioplanes caeruleus, assembly GCF_003751945.1. Lineage (NCBI taxonomy): Bacteria > Bacillati > Actinomycetota > Actinomycetes > Micromonosporales > Micromonosporaceae > Couchioplanes > Couchioplanes caeruleus. Next base: position 4,469,813 of record NZ_RJKL01000001.1, read on the forward strand.
CCTTCGCGACCTGCTTGCCGAGGGACTTCTGCTCGGCCCGGATCGACTCGAAGCGCTGGGTGGCCGCCCGCCGCTCCTCGTCGGCGCGCAGCAGCTCGTCCACCTTCTCGGTGGACTCGCCGCGCAGCCGCTGGCTGGCACGGAACGGCTCGGGATCTTCGCGCAGCAGTCGCAGGTCAATCACGATTGACGAGCCTACCGGCGTCGCCGATCGGTTCTCACCCCGATATGCCGCCCGGTATGGACTAGCGTCAAGCCATGCCTATTCGCACTGCTTCCGCCCGCTGGTCGGGCAACCTCACCGAGGGCTCGGGAACCGTCAAGACCGGCAAGGGCGGTTACGAGGGGAACTACTCCTTCAAGTCCCGCTTCGAAGAGGGCGAGGGAACCAACCCCGAGGAGCTGATCGGCGCCGCGCACGCCGGCTGCTTCTCGATGGCGTTCTCGAAGGCTCTCGCCGACGAAGGCTTCACCCCCACCTCGGTCGAGACCACCGCCAAGGTCCACATGGACAAGACCGACGCCGGCTTCAGCGTCACCCGCATCGAGCTGGAGACGGTGGGCGACGTCCCCAACGTGGACGCCGGCACCTTCTCCAAGATCGCCGAAGCCGCCAAGGAGAACTGCCCGATTTCCCGCCTGCTCTCCCCGGGCGCACAGATCACCCTGACCGCCACCCTGTCCTGAGGCGGGGCTCCCGCGTGCTCCACCCGCTCCCGGGCGGGTGGAGCACAATGGGCGGCGTGCCGGTCGAGATGAGCCGTGAACGCTTCGAAGAACTCGTCGGCGAGGCCCTCGACGAGGTCCCGCCCGAACTGCTCAGGATGATGAACAACGTGGTCATCCTGGTCGAGGACCTCCCGCCGGACGGCACCCTGGATCTGCTAGGCCTCTACGAGGGCACCGACCTCACGCGCCGCGGGTGGGACTACGCCGGTGTGCTGCCCGACCGGATCACCATTTATCGCCTCCCGACTCTCGACGTCTGCGACACCGAGGACGACGTCGTCGAGGAAGTCGCGATCACGGTGGTGCACGAGATCGCTCACCACTTCGGCATCGACGACGAGCGGCTACATGCGCTGGGCTGGGGATAAAGGTTGCCAACCGGCCTTACTCTCTGAGAGTCAACGCCTACAGGAGGACCTTCATGCGCAGCGAACTGTTCTCGGCCGAAAACCTGGAGAAGGAGTCGGCGCAGCCGGGCCTGCGACTCCAGAACTCCAAGCTGCTCAAGGCGGAGCTGAACGGTGAGTTCATGGCCCGCGTCGGCTCGATGGTCGCTTACCAGGGCCAGGTCCAGTTCGAAGCGCTCGGCTCGGGCGGCCTCGGCAAGTTCCTCAAGCAGAAGCTGACCGGCGAGGGCGTACCCCTGATGAAGGTCAGCGGCCACGGCGACGTCTTCCTGGCGGAGAACGCCGCCGACATCCACCTCATCGACCTCGAACCGGGCGACGGGCTGTCGATCAACGGGGCGAACGTCCTCGCCTTCGACTCGACCCTCAACTACGACATCAAGATGGTGCAGGGCGCCGGCGCGCTCTCCAACGCCGGCCTGTTCAACTGCGTCTTCTCCGGCTACGGCCGCATCGCGGTGACCACCAAGGGCACGCCGGTGGTGCTGACCGTCGACCAGCCCACCTACGTCGACCCGCAGGCGGCGATCTGCTGGTCGGCCAACCTGCAGACCGGCTACCACCGCGCCGAGCAGTTGGGCCTTGGCACGCTGCTGGGCCGCACCACCGGCGAGCGTTTCACGATGAGCTTCGCCGGCCAGGGGTTCGTCGTGGTCCAGCCGTCGGAGGAACCGCCGGGCGGCCTCGCCGGCGCGGCGCAGGGCCAGCAGCAGCAGGGCGGCATCATCGGCAACCTGCTGGGACACTGATAAAGATCAAGTTCAACGGCTTCATGTCGTAGCTCGGTGGGTGGTGCAGGCCGTCGCTCACGCCGAGGCCGGGCCCGGAGATCCAATCGCCTAGCGGCTCATGAGCGGATCTCCGGACCCTTCATTCTGCGTGAGTGGTCACCCTTCGAAGACCCACGAACAGTAGGGCTCGGCGGCTCGCCGTCGGCTCAGCGTCTAGTAGGGCTCGCCGGCGCGGAGGCGGGTCAGCCAGGCGGCGCTGTCGGCGAAGTCCTTGTTCGTCAGGCCCGGTTGTGACGGTGCCGGCTCTTCCTGGGCGCGCTTGGACCAGCGGTGGCGCGGGTAGGAGCCGAGGAACCGGACCTCCGCGCAGATCCGGCGCAGCCCCTGGAGCGCCTCGCCCAGGCGGGGCTCGGCGACGTGGCCGGTGCAGTCCAGGAAGAAGACGTAGACGCCGAGCTGTTCCCCGGTGGGCCGGGACTCGATCCGGGACAGGTTGATACCCCGGACGGCCAGCTCGGTGAGCACCGACAGCAGCGCGCCGACCCGGTCATGGGAGATCATCACGGCCAGCGAGGTCACATCGTCCCCACTGGGCGGCGCGGGCGGCGCGGGCCGGGATAGCAGAGCGAACCGCGTCACCGCATCCGCGTGGTCGGCGATCTTCTCGGCGAGTGTGGTCAGGCTGTTGCGCGGCACCCCGATCGGCGCACAGATCGCGGCGTCCACCTCCCCCTCCGCAGCGGCGATGGCGGCGGCGGCATTGGACAACACGTCCACGACGACGGCGTCGGTGAGATTCGCCCGCAGCCAACTGCGGCACTGCGCGGACGCCTGCGGGTGCGCGGCCACCGTACGGATCGCGGCCAGCGGTGTCAGCGACGCGGAGGCCAGCACGAACTCGACCGGCAGCACCACCTCCCGGGTGATGACCAGCGGGCTGCCGGTGCCCAGCTCGTCCAAGGTCACCGGAACGGCTCCGCCGACGGAATTCTCCAATGGCACCAGCGCGGCATCGGCCTCGCCGGCCCGTACGGCCTCGAGCGCCTCGGGAACACTGCGGGCCGGGGTCCGGATGCCGCGCTCAGCAGCGGGAATCGTCCGCAGCGCCTGCTCGGTGAAGGTCCCCTCGGGCCCCAGATACACGAATCGGGTGGGTGGCGTACCGGGCATTCCCCCACCCTAAGGCCCCACGATCCCCGGCGGTTCATCCGTCGGGGGTGCGGCGCGCTGCGCCCGTCGGCGGCCCGCGTCAGACGCCGCAGGCGCGGACGCGGATCCCGGGGGGAGCGTCGCTTCGCACGCGCTTGGTACACACGTCGGTGCCGACCTCCACCAACTGCAGCGCGGAGGGCTTTCCGGTGGTCACCACGAACAGAGGTTCGGGCTTCTGCTCGCCGCTGCGAGGGACGATCTCGATCGTGGAGAATTGCCACTTCCCAGAGCAAAACGGCCCGTCGATCACCGTGAGCGCCCGATCGGGAATCCCGGCGGTCCCCCGCACCACGGCGACAATCTGCGCAGCGCTCGGCCCGGCAGTGCACTTGGGCGCAGGTGAGGGCGTGCCCGTCGCGGGCGTGGTGGTCGCGCCAGGGGCAGGAGGCGGGTACGGCCGCGGCGGCACACCGGCAGTGGGGTATCCCGCCGGCGGCGGTGCTCCGGTGGGCAATCCGGCAGGCGGTAGCCCGCCCGTGACCGGCGGGGACGGCATTGTCGGCAGCACGCCCGGAAGCGCGGAACTCGACGGGGCGACCCCGGCACCCGCCGTTCCTAAAGGAGGCGCGCTCACCGGAGGCGCGGGCGGCGCACCACACCCGCTCAGCAGCACCATCCCGCCCGCGACCGGCACCAGCAACGCCCGGGCCCGGCGGCGACCATCCTCCGGCACCCGCCCATGGTAGGTCTTCCACCGCCGGAAAAGGGATCTCGCCGCTTGTCGACCGCGTGGCGCCGCTGTGCACGGCGGCCGTGACACAAGCCGGTTCGCAAACCGTGGTCGGCGGGCGCTGTGGTGGTCTCCGGTCAGAGCGCGCGGTGGTCTTGGTCAGGGCGCGCGGTGGTCTTGGTCAGGGCGCGCGGTGGTCTTGGTCAGGGCGCGCGGTGGTCTTGGTCAGGGCGCGCGGGGTCTTGGTCAGACCGCGACTCGGTGGCCCGCGGCGGTGAGGGTGTCCACGGCCTCGGTGAGGCGGACCCGGGGCACCAGCAGGTAGTCGGTGTCGAAGGTCGAGAAGGCGATGATGTTCACGCGGGCGTCGGCGAGCGGCCCGACCAGGGATGCGAGCACGCCGGTCAGGGCGAGGTCCAGGGGGCCCACGACGCGCAGGCATCGCCAGGCGGCCTCGACGGTTGCGGCCTCGGGGACGCGGGTGGCGGGGCAGATGATGGAGATCTCGTCCGGTGCCCAGGTCACCGAGATGACGCCCTTGTCGTCCGGACCGCTGCTCAGGGAGGCGGGCAGGGCGGTTCCGGCAGGCAGCCGGCACACTGCGTACTCCTCCGGGAGCAGGTCGAGATCGAGCATAAGGGCACACTACGGTCAAGACCCCGGTCATCCCAATGGGTTACCGGTGCGTTAATTACCACACGAACGACCCCGTGACAGGGCGGTCAGTAGCGGATCGCGGAGAAGAAGGTCAGGGAGGCCACGACCCGGCCGTTCTCCAGGATCGGCGTGGCGATGGCGTCGACCGTGACGTGCCGGTCGTCGGCCGGTGGCTGGATGCGCATCAGGCCCCGGGTGAGTTGCTCCGACGTCAGCGCCAGCAGGGGCGGAATCTTCTCGATCTCCGGTTCGGCCAGGTCGCCGCCGCCGGCGGTGAAGTCGATGAGGCGGAGGGCCCCCTCGCCGCCGAGCAGGGGGCGGCCGACCACGTCCGCGCCCTTGCCGAGGCCGAGCAGGTCACTCGCGGAGGGGGACACCGCGACGACGGTGGCGCTGACGTCGATCACCAGGCAGGGCTCGACGGCCTGCCAGACCGTTGCCGCCCAGCGGTCGATGTTCGAGACGAACTCCGATTCGTCCGGCGTCCGTGCCTGGGGCACGAACGCTCCCGAGAGTGAGAGCTCGACGTGCGCCACCCGCACCTCCCTGATATCCGTGCCGTCCGGCGGACCTGACTCCGGCCGGATCGGCGAGGTCCGCCAGACCTATGGCCTCACACCTCGCGCGTCCGGCCGGCGTCGCTCGCGTCGACCCGCGACCGCGAGCTCTGCACTGGGAGGAACGTTACCGGTGGGCTGACCGCTTGTCAGCGGCCGTTTGGTCGCCTGTGTACCAGCGATAGTCCCCCTCCGGGCGGTACGGAGCGTTCGTCCAGGTGGCCGGGTGTTGCGCCACCGCGGAGAGTTTGCCCGCGGTGGCCGGCGAGATGCGGGCACCGCCGGCGATCAGGAGACGGTCGAGCTCCTTGTGGGTGGCGACCAGGCAGTCCTTCGGCAGGCCGTGGACGCTGATCACGCCGGATCCGACGAAGGCCAGCACGGGCGTCACCGGCACGGGCAGGCCGACGGCGGAGCTCATGGCGCGTCCGGCGCGGCGGGCGTCTCGGCGCGCCTCCGCGACGTACCCGGGACGCTTGCCGTTGATCTGCACCACGTCGCCGGCGATGAGGACACGGGCGCGACCGTGGTCGGCGACCGTCACGGCGTAGACGCCGCCCGGGCCGATGGCGAGGAAGCCGGCCCGGTCGTCGCTGGGGTCGTGCTCATAGCCCGGTGAGTCGGTACGGGGCCAGTCGACGATGTGCCAGGCGGGCCCGAGGCGGTCGAGGCGGGTCAGCGCACGGGCGCCGGCGGCCTCGAGGCGTCGGGCCTCCCGTTCGGCACGGCGGCGGCGGGCCCATTCGACGGGACTGGGGCGGACCGGCTCGAGAGCTGAGGGCGGGGCGGTGCGGCGAGGGTCGATGGCGGGGGGATGCGGGCGATGGGGCACGGGCAGGGCGGGGCGTGCGGGGAAGACAGTCACTGCGACCTCCGGCAAAAGGTCCATCGGGCTCTCTTTCCACTACGGTAAGTGTCTGACCCGGTACTCAAGCAAGCCATCGCACCGGAAAGAAAGCGGAATGAGTGGGGATGAATGCCGCATTCACGCACAAGCTCTTTTTCCGTATGGTGCATCACGCGACCTAGGACTCCCCTGGGATCCGAAACGTCCTCACTCAAGTTAGCGTGGCCTTAGCAGTGGCGCATCCATGTCCCGGATCTTGGCGCAACGTCACAGCATGGATGCGGACAGTAAGGACAAAATGGTCTCGCCGCCCGCCCCGTGCCCGAAGGTCATAGGCTCGACCCGTGCCTCCTTATGTCGACAGTGAAGTCGCCCGGCTCGCCACCGTCATGCTGCACCGGCCCGGTGCGGAGCTGGCCCGGCTGACTCCGCGCAACAACGATTCCCTGCTCTTCGACGGCATCCCCTGGGTGGGACGGGCGCAGGAGGAGCACGACAAGTTCGCCCAGGCCTTGCGGGACCGCGGCGTCGAGGTGCTCTATCTCGGCAAGCTCCTGGAGGAGACCCTCGCGGTCGCCGAGGCGCGGGAAGAACTGACCCGGGGCGTCCTGGAGAGTCACCGGCTGGGCGACGCCCTCCGGGAACGCGTCACGGCGCATCTCGCCGACCTCGGCCCGGTGGAACTGGCCCACGTCCTCATGGCGGGACTGGCCCACGAGGAGGTCAAGCCCGGCCCGGGCCGGACCGGCGGCCTGGTCTACGAGCTCATGGACCGGCACGACTTCGTCATCGACCCGCTACCCAACCTGCTCTTCACCCGCGACTCGTCGGTGTGGGTACGCGACCGAGTAGCCGTCACCAGCCTCGCCATGCCCGCGCGCGGGCGGGAGACCACGCTGACCCGAGCGATCTACACCCACCACCCCCGGTTCGCCGGCACGGAGCTGCTCTACACACCCGGCCTCGAGCACGTCGAGGGCGGCGACGTGCTGCTGCTGGCCCCGAACGTGCTGGCGATCGGGGTCGGCGAACGGACGACCCCGGCCGGCGCCGAACGGCTCGCCCGCCGGGTGTTCGGTGCCGGACTGGCCCACACCATCCTGGCGGTCCCGATCGCGCAGGAGCGCGCCACGATGCACCTCGACACCGTCTGCACGATGGTCGACGTGGATGCCGTCGTGATGTATCCGAACATCGCCGACACGCTGCAGGCGTACCCGGTGACCCTGGGTTCGGACGGTGAGCCGGTGGTGGGCGCGGCCCGTCCGTTCCTGGTCGCCGCCGCGGAGGCGATGGGCATCGACCGGCTGCGCATCATCGACACCGGCCTGGACCCGGTCACCGCCGAGCGCGAGCAGTGGGACGACGGCAACAACACCCTGGCGCTCGCGCCGCGGCTGTGCGTCGCGTACGAGCGCAACGTCGAGACGAACGCCCAGCTCGAACGGGCCGGCATCGAGGTCATCGCGATCAGCGGCTCGGAGCTGGGCTCGGGCCGCGGCGGTCCCCGCTGCATGTCCTGCCCCGTGGAGCGCGCACGGAGCTGATGGCCTCGCCGAGCTGAGCTGATGGCCTCGCCTCCGGCTCGGCGGGCACTGCGCCCCTGGACGCGGTGGTGGAGGACACCGAAACGGACCACGGCTAAGGGCGCCTTGTCCGCTGCGGCGCCCTCCACCACGACGGGCGCAGTGCGACTCTGGTTACGGCCGGATCATCTGAGCGTGAGCTGGCGGCCGACGAGGCCCTGCTTGGCGCGGCGGGCCGCACTGTCCAGCGGGCCGGTCTCGGCCAGCGTGTCCGTGTAGCGCTTGGCGAAGTCCGCGAGCGGGGCTTCCCAGTCGGCGCCCTCGGGCTCCCCGGGCACGTCCCAGACCGGCACCAGCAGCCCGTGGGCACGGAACATTCCGGCGAACTTGGTGCCCTCGCCCAGCAGCAGATCACCCGCGGCGGAGAGTCGGGCGAGCGCGTCCAGGGCCGCGTCTTCCGCCTCCGGCAGGACCCAGCGGACATGTGCCTTGTCCGGCACCCGGCACCAGTACGCCGCGTGCGCCGCCGCCAGCCGTACGGTCGGGTAGATGGAGGCGTTCGCGCGCTCGAGGGATGCCTTCACGCCGGCGTCCTCGGCCTGCTCGGCGTCGAGCCAGTATTCGAAGCCCTCGTGCATCTCGATGTCGAGCGGCCCGTCCACGAGGATGTCCTGCAGGCGGGGACCCTCGCCGGGCAGGGCCGGCACGGCCACGGTCCCGCCCGGCGGGGTACGCAGCGCGCACAGGACCGCCTCGGCGATGTCGCGGGAGACGTCGCCGGACTGGATGTGGCGCTGGAGTCCGACGAAGACGCGGCCGTCCTGGCGGGTCATCGCGGGCCAGGCCATCGGCAGGACCGTGGAGAGGGTGACCGGGCGGTCGCCGTACTCCTCGATGATCTCGGGTTTGAGGGTCAGCGGCGCGGAGGCGGCCGGGACCAACTCGCGCAGGGCGATCCATTCGGTCTCGTCGGCCAGGCCCTCGAACGGCCGGGCGACGAAGATGTCACGCACCTTCTGGCGCTTGGGCGCCGCGTCGGCGGCGGCTCGGGGGTTCTTTCGACGCTTGCTCACGGCGACCCAGCCTAGGCGGTGCCCGGCGGATCCGGGGTACGCGGCCCGCCCGTGTTCACATCGATCATGGAAAGTCGGTGGCCAGGCGCGGGAAAGCGCACACCGCCGAAGATCGTCGACGGCCGTCGGAGGCTCAGGCGCGGGGGAAGCGCACCTCCGCGACGGTGCCGCCACCCTGGCGCGGGCGCAGCGACACCCAGCCGTGCTGCCGCTCGACGATCCGGCGGACGAGATAGAGCCCCAGCCCCGCACCCGCGCCGGCGGTCCCCTGCCAGTAGCGCTCGAACGCGCGCTCGACATGCTCGGGCCGGATGCCGATGCCCCGGTCCGCGACCCGGAACGTCACGGTGCTCTCGTCGCCCGCCGCGGTCACCGTCACCTCGGTCTCGGCGGGCGAGTACTTGTCGGCGTTCGTGGCGAGCTCGGTGAGGATCGTGGCGAGCGAGTCGCGGTCGCCGAACGCCTTGGGGAGGTCGCCCGGCAGGTTCTCCAGGACCAGGCGGCGGCGCAGGCCGGCGGGGAGGGCGGCGGCCGCGGCGCGCAGCGCGTCCGCCAGGTCGAAGGGACCGGGTGGCGCGCCGCCCACCTCGCCGTCCTCGCTGGTGGCCGAGAGCAGCCGGTCCACCAGGCGGGCCAGTTCCCCGGCCCGGGCGCCGATCGCGCGGACGGCGTCCTGGCGCCCCTGGTCGCCGAGGGAGTCCCAGTGGTTCGTCAGCGTGTCGGCGTACCCCTTGATCACGGTGACCGGGGTGCGCAGCTCGTGGCTGGTGACCGCGACGAAGAGGTCGCGGTCCTCGTGCCGGCGGTCCTGGTCGGTGGAGTCTCGGAACGTCACGACGCGCATGGCCGGGGTGCGCGGGAGGTCGCCTGCGGTGACCTTGAGCCGGCGACCCGATGGGAGGTGATGGACCAGGACCTGGCCGGGCGGGGGCACCGGGAAGGGCAGCTCGTGGTGCAGCGCCTCGGCGGCCGTGCGCCCGGTGAGCCGTTCCGCGGCGGGGTTCCAGAGCTGGACGACGCGATCGCGGTCGACGACCGCGAGGCCGTCGGCGAGGGCGGCCACCACCGGGCCGTCGCCGTGCACGGGGAAGCCCGCCTGTCTGCCGTAGAGGTGGCCGGCGGTGGCGGCGAGGAGTTCGAGAACGGCGTGGTGCTCGGGGCCCGGTTCGCCGCCTTCGCCGTAGGAGACGTACAGCGCGCCGACGACCGCGTCGCCCACCGCGCACGGTGTGCCGAGCACGTACCGGATGTCCGTGCCGTCGCCTCGGCCGGCGATCGCGTCGTCGAGGGCGTCCAGCGGGAGGAACTGGGTCCGGTCGGCCTCCGGCACGGTGACCCGCCTGCCGAGGGCGCCGGCGCAGCGGCCGGCGCAGGCGATGACCCGCCCGTGGCCGGGGCCGTACTCGGCGAAGCCGGCGCCGAGCGCGCCGAGGACGTCCTGGGCGAGCCGGACGAGCCGCCCGAGCATGGCGAGGCCGGTGTCACCCGTGCTGATCCGCTCGAGGAGCGCGATCTGCCCCCGCGTCAGCGCGGAATAGTCGGGTCGGTCCGGCATGTCTGCGAGTGTGCCTCGCTTACCGCCGTTTGGGCATACCGATACGCGTGGATCTTGCCGATTATCGGGCGACAGTGGCTGGCGTCACACCTCTGGTGCGTCGGCGAGCCGGTCGATCACGAAACGCGGCCGGTCGGTGATGATCCCGTCCGCTCCCTGCGCCACCACGGCCTCGAGATCACGGTCGTCGTTGACGGTCCACACGTACGTCTGCAGACCCGCGGCCCGCAGCGCGGGTATCAGGCCCGGACGGGCCCGGACCAGACCGATGCCGGGTCCCGCGATACGGGCGCCGAACGGCAGCCGGCCCCGCCCCACGCCCGGGGGAAGGATCTCCAGCAAGTAGACGGTCGGAATGCGGGGCGTGAGGTTGCGGATCCGGCGCAGGGCCAGCGCGGCGAAAGACATGACCGTCACTTGTACGGGTGACGCCGGCGCCGGCTCCGCGAGCCCGTGCCGGTGCAGCGCCCGGACCAGCCGGCGCTCGACCTCGGCGCCGTACCGCGAGGGGTGTTTCGTCTCGATCAGCAGCCGAACCTGGCGTCCGCAGCCGCGCAGCGCCTCCAGCAGCCCGTCGAGGGTGAGCAGCCGGGTGTGGTCCTCCAGGGGCTCCTCCAGCGTCGCCGCCGACGCGTGCCAGGAGCCGAAGTCGAGCGCGTCCAACTCGGCGAGCGTCTTGGCGCTGACCCGCCCGGTGCCGTTGCTGGTCCGGTCGAGCTTGCGGTCGTGGACGCAGACCAGATGCCCGTCGCGGGTCAGCCGCACGTCGCATTCCACGCCGTCGGCACCCTCGTCGAGTGCCCGCAGGTATGCGGCGAGCGTGTGCTCGGGGAGCGCGTCCGCGCCGCCCCGATGCGCGAAGACCAGCGGCCGCCCGGGTCTCACAGCACGCGGGCCGGCTGACCGTTCTCGCTGACGACGTCGTGCCCGGCCGCGGCCCAGGCCTGCATGCCGCCGTCGAGGTTGCGGACGTTGTCCCAGCCGTTGCCCATGAGGTAGGAGACGACCTGACCGGAGCGCCCGCCGGAGCGGCAGACCACCACGACCTGGGTGTCGTTCGGGATCTCGGCGACCCGCGCCGGGACCTCCATCATCGGCATGTGGTGGGCGTCCGGCGCGTGGCCGGCCTGCCATTCGTCGGGTTCGCGCACGTCGAGCAGGAAGGCCTGGGGCTCGACCTGGGATGGCGTCACGCTGGGTACCTGTGGTCCGAACACGATCCCCAGGGTAGAACTACTTCTCGTTCGCCACGACGTCCGGGTTGGCGAGGATGAATTCGGAGAGCTTGTCCCGGCGGACCGCCTCGTACATCTCCATGCTCTTGGGCTTGATCGTCTCGTAGCCGTTGCCGTCGCCCGCGAAGGTGCCGTTGTTGGTGCGCAGCAGCACCATGTCGTTCGCCGCCACACCCTTGAGGCCGAAGATGAAGTCCGCGACCGGGACGTTGCCCGTGTCCAGGACGAACGCCTTGCCGGCCGCCTTGATCAGGCTGTTGACCTTGACCGGGTTGGTCAGGATGCCGCTGCTCGCCGCCTTCTTGGCCATCGCCTTGATGAGCTGCTGCTGGTGGCGCTGGCGGTCGTAGTCGCCGTGCTTGAGGCCGTACCGCTGGCGGGCGAAGTCCAGGGCCTCCCAGCCCTCCATCTCTCGGCAGCCCTTCTCGTGCCAGATCTCCTGCTTCGTGCCGCCGGCCTTGCGGGCCTCGGCGAGGTACATCGGCTTGCCGTCCACGAGCTTCATGTGGTGGGACTTCACCCGCTGGTCGACGCACATCTTCACGCCGTCGAGCGCGTCGATGACGCTCTTGAAGCCGTTGAAGTCGATGATCGCCGCGCCGTCGAAGGTCATTCCGGTGTTCTCTTTGATGGTCTGCGCCAGCAACTGGGCGCCGCCGGTCCATCCTCCGCCGTTCTGCGCGCCGTGGAAGAACACCTCGGTGGCCTTGGCGGTGCCGCCCGGGTACCTCGACGGGGAGAACGCCGGCGCCTTCATCGCGGTGTCCCGCGGAATCGACACGAGATAGGCCTGGTCATGGCTGGCCGGGATGTGCAGCACGATGATCGTGTCGGCACGCAGGTCGTCGACGGCCCACCGCTTTCGGGCGTCGACGCCCATGAGCAGGATGTCGATCGGGCCCTTGAGATCGCCGCCGCCGTCGACCTTCCTCTTCTCGTTGCCGCCGAGCAGGTTGCCCTTGGTCACGTTGCTGGTCGCACTCTTGACCAGCCAGTTGGTGCCTGCGATGCCGGCGCCGCCGGCCATCATCAGCACCGCGCCGAAGACGATCGTCATCTTGGCCCAGAGCGGATCCTTGCGCCCCTTGGTGGCCGGCAAGGCCGGGGCGAGCGGCCGCGGAGCGGTGCGCTGGATGCCACGGCCGCCATCCCGATCCGGCGGGGAAGGACGCCGGGTGGTCTGGACGGTCATGCGTTCTCCAAGCGCTCGGGCCGACGGCGGAAGTCACTGTACGTTCAACTTCGATCTCGTGCGATACCTCGTTCGGTGCCGAGGAGATGCACGAACCGTCAGACAACGACGGCGCGGGTGGCGAAATATCGCCGACCCGCGCCGTCTGACCGAATCGGAGGGTTCAGCCGCCCGCCTGGTTCGACGACTTCTTGCCGTTCGCCGCCATCCACTCATCCATCTTGTCGGCAGCCATCGCCTTGTACAAAGCGAGAGCATTCTCCCGGTCGGAAACCACCACGCTTTGTCCCTCGATGGTCTCGCTGCCCTTGTTGGGGCTGGTGAAGAACTTGAGGTTGTTGCCACGAAGGTTGCGGAACTGCAGCGCCATGTCGGTCAGCGAGAAGTCCTTGTCGGCGGTGATCGCGTTGGTGACCGCCTTGAGGAAGCTGTTCAGCTTCGCCGGGTTCGTCAGCGTCCCGCTGCTGGCGGCCTTGTCCATCAGCGCCTTGAGGAACTCCTGCTGGTGCTGCATCCGGGCGAAGTCACCGCGGGGGAACTGCTTGCGCTGACGGATCCAGTCGAGGGCCTGGGCGCCGTCCATGTGCATCGTTCCCTTGGTGAACTTCCGGTACGGCTTGTGGATCGACGTGATGCTCTGCTCGACCTTGAGGTCGACGCCGCCGAGCGCGTCGGTAACCTCCTTGAAACCGCCGAAGTCGATCGCGAGCACGTGGTCCAGATGCACGTCGGTGAGGCACTCGACGGTCCGGACCGCCCGGGGCAGCCCGCCGAAGGCGAAGGCTGCGTTGATCTTGGCGCGGCTGCCGGTGTTGCAGTCGGCGTTGTTGGACTCGGGCACCTGCACCCACAGGTCCCGGGGAATCGAGACGAGCTGCGCCGACTTATGGTTCGCCGGGATGTGCATGATGATCATCGTGTCCGCGCGCCAGGCGCTGGACGACTCCTTGATGGCGTCCGGGTCCCGCGAGTCGCTGCCGACCAGCAGGAGGTTGAGCGCGCCGTCGACCGTCTTGGCGGGCCGACCGTTGGTGAGCTCGGAGAACGCATCCGTGCGCTTGAGGTCTTTGTTCAGCCCGTTGGCGTAGCCGTAGAGCGAGATGCCCGCGAACAGGCCGATCACGATGATCGCCGCACCCGCCACCATGGCGATACGGCCCCAGCGTGGCTTTCGCCTGCCCTTGTACGGCCGCCCGCCCGGCCGGCCACCCGGTCCCCGCGGCGGTCCGCCCGGTCCGCCGCCGGCGCCGCCCGGATAGTCGTCGAGGCCGTCGCCGTACGTCCGGCCGCCGGACCGGGCGCCGCCGCCGTAGCTGCGACCGCCCTCGGACCACGGGTCTCCGGCGGGCCGCTCGCCATAGGCGCGGCCGGTCCCGGGACGGCTGGTGCCCACGCGGCCGGAGGAGCCGGGTACCGAGGCTCGGTTCATGGCGCCCGGCATGCCCGCCGGACCCGGTGACCAAGCCCGGCCGGCGGGGTTACCCCAAGGGGACGAGATCGCAGACATGCCTTCAGGTTACGTAACCGCATCCAGGCAAAGCGCGCATCGACACCGGCTCGGCACGAACGGAGGAGACATTACCGTTCGTAAAACGTTCACTACTGCGACTAATTGCTCATTGTCCGAAGAACTCGATCGTGCGGCGGAGCCCCTCCTCCGGCGCGATCCGCGGCTCGTAGCCGAGCAGAGTGCGGGCCAGCGTGAGGTCGGGTCGGCGCTTCTCCGGATCGTCGGCCGTGCGCTCGACCAGCTCGATCCGGGACTCGCTGCCGGCCAGCTTCACGATCAGCTCGGCCAGCTCCAGCATGGTCACCTCGTGCTCGGTGCCACAGTTGATCGGGCCGGTCTCGCGCGAGTCGAGCAGCAGCAGGATCCCGCGGACCAGGTCGTCGACGTAGGTGATGGACCGGGTCTGCGCGCCGGTGCCGTGCACGGTGATCGGCGCGCCGCGCAGGGCCTGCGAGATGAAGGTCGGGATGGCCCGGCCGTCGTCCGGCCGCATGCGGGGACCGTACGTGTTGAAGATCCGCACGATGGCCGTGTCGAGGCCGTGGAACCGGTGGTACGCCATCGTGGCGGCCTCGGAGAAGCGCTTCGCCTCGTCGTAGACGGCGCGGACGCCGATCGGGTTGACGTTGCCCCAGTAGCTCTCCGGCTGCGGGTGCACGGCAGGGTCGCCGTACGCCTCGGAGGTGGAGGCCATCAGGAAGCGGGCCGAGTCGGCGACCGCGCGGTCGAGCAGCGCCAGCGTGCCGGCCGAACCGACCTTCAGGATCTCCACCGGCAGCTTGGCGAAGTCGGTGGGGCTCGCCGGCGACGCCATGTGCAGGATCGCGTCGAAGCGCTCGACCAGCGCCGGATGGGCCGGCAGGCCCTCGGCGACGTCCGCCTCGATGAGGGTGAACCGCGGCTCGGCGGCGAGGTGGGCGACGTTGTCCTTCGTGCCGGTGACGAAGTTGTCGAGGGCGACGATGGTGCAGCCGCGGGCGAGGAGGGCGTCCACGACGTGCGACGGCACGAAGCCCGCCCCGCCGCTGACCAGAATCCGGTGTCCTTCGCCAAACCGCTGCTGCACTGACATGAGGCCACTCTAGGCGAAAGGGGCCGGCACGCTTTCGCGCGCCGGCCCGGTTTCGTTCGTGCTGTCGTCAGTGCGCGCCGTGTCCGGTCAGCGACCGGACCTCGAGCTCGGCGTACTTGTCGGCGTCACTCTCCTTCGAGATCACCGTGCCGATCCAGCCGCACAGGAAGCCGAACGGGATCGAGATGATGCCCGGGTTGGAGAGCGGGAACCACTTCCAGTCCGAGGCAGGGAACATGGCCGTCTGCGAGCCGGAGACCACCGGTGAGAAGAACACCAGCACCACCGCGGCACCCAGGCCGCCGTAGATCGACCACAGCGCCCCGGACGTGTTGAACCGCTTCCAGAAGAGGCTGTAGAGGATCGCCGGCAGGTTGGCCGACGCCGCCACCGCGAAGGCCAGCGCCACGAGGAACGCCACGTTGAGACTCTGCGCGAAGATCGACAACACGATCGAGATCGCGCCGATCACGAAGGCGGAGATGCGGGCCACCCGCACCTCGTCGCGCTCTCCCGCCTGGCCGCGCTTGATCACGCTGGCGTAGAAGTCGTGCGCCACGCTCGACGACGACGCCAGGGTCAGGCCGGCCACCACCGCCAGGATCGTGGCGAAGGCGACCGCCGCGATGATCGCGAGCAGTACCGCGCCGCCGGTCTCGCCGCCGAGGTAGTCGATGCCGAGCGCCTGAGCGAGCTGCGGCGCGGCCGTGTTGCCCGCCTTGTCCTGCGCGGTGATCGCCGTGCCGCCGACGAGGGCCGCCGCGCCGAAGCCCAGCGCCAGGGTGAACAGGTAGAAGGTGCCGATGATGCCGATCGCCCAGAGCACGCTCTTGCGGGCGATACGGCTGGTCGGCACCGTGTAGAAGCGGGTGAGGATGTGCGGCAGGCCGGCCGTGCCCAGCACCAGCGCGATACCCAGCGAGAGCAGGTCCATCTTGCTGTAGAAGGTCGTCGAGGCACTGGCCGTCTCGACGCCGTACCGCAGGCCGGGCTCCAGGAACGCCGCGCCCTTGCCGGAGCGTTCGGCGGCATCACCGAGCAGCGCCGACAGGTTGAACTTGTAGTGCGCCAGCACCAGCAGGGTCATCACGAGGGCGCCGGTCATCAGCATGAACGCCTTGACGATCTGCACGTACGTGGTGCCCTTCATGCCGCCGACCACCACGTACACGATCATCAGCGCGCCCACGAGGATGATCGTGGCCACCTTGGCGGTGCCGGCGTCCATGCCGAGGAAGGTGGTGTCGTCCTTGATGCCCAGCAGCAGGCTCACCAGCGCACCCGCGCCGACCATCTGCGCGATCAGATAGAAGATCGACACGACGATGGTGGAGACGGACGCGGCCGTGCGGACCGGGCGCTGGCGCATCCGGAACGCCAGTACGTCGGCCATCGTGTACCGGCCCGAGTTGCGCAGGAACTCCGCGACCAGCAGCAACGCGACCAGCCACGCCACGAGGAAGCCGATCGAGTAGAGGAAGCCGTCGTAGCCGTACAGGGCGATGAGGCCCGCGATGCCCAGGAAGGACGCGGCCGACATGTAGTCGCCGCCGATCGCCATGCCGTTCTGGAAGCCGGAGAACTGGCGTCCGCCGGCGTAGAAGTCGGTGGCCGTCTTGGTCTGGCGGCTGGCCCAGACGGTGATGCCCAGGGTGATCGCGACGAAGACCAGGAAGAGCGTGATGGTCAGGGTGCGGCTCGTCGAGGTCGACGCCTCGGCCGCGTGCAGGACGTGGGACCCGATCACTTCGTCGCCTCCGTGTCCGTGGTGGTGTCATCCGGCTCACGGGCGGGGGAAATGGTCGTGCCGGCGAGCTCGTTGCCGATCCGGTCGGCGATCGGGTCGAGTTCCCGAGCGGCGTAGCGCGAGTAGTACCAGGCGATCAGGAACGTCGAGACGAACTGCAGCAGGCCGAACAGCAGCGCGACGTTGATGTTGCCGACGAGCTTGACGGACATGAAACCGCGGGCGTACGCGGACAACAGCACGTACAGCGCGTACCAGAGAAAGAACGCGATCGTCATCGGGAAGATGAAGGTGCGCAGTTTCCGGCGCAGCGCGGAGAACTCGGCGGAGCGCTGGACCTCCAGGTATCTCTCGGCCGGGGTCGCATCGGTCGTCAACGGGCTCACCACCTTGTATGTGGGGGAACAGGTCTCCGAGCACCGTACGAACGGGAAGCGAGAGGAAAAGGGCGCCGGTCGGCGGGTGCGCCGAGCGGCTGCCGGGATGCGCCTATCGGTCGAGCCGCCGGTAACGGCCGCGGAAGTGCAGCAACGGCTCCGGGCCGGCAGCGTCGCCGAAGACCACGCTCTCGATGGTGGCCTCGACTAGCATCGCCCATCCGTACGGGCGTTCCGCGTCGAAAAGGCAACCCGCCCAGGTCCCGGCCCGTGCGGGAACCGGGCCGAAGGAGGTGTCGACCCAGTCGCCGCTCGCGAAGAGCCCACCGGGTGCCGGCATGAGCCCGGCGAACTTGTCGGCGAGCTGCTGGTCGCCGGGGCCGAGCGGGGTGACGGCGAACCGCTTGGCGGCCCGGACCGCGTCGAAGAAGTCGCTCTCCTCGTCGACCAGGCCGAGCACCCGTCCGGGATCGCCGTCGGCGACGACCATGGAGGAAACGGTGAGCCCGGCCGGCCCGGGAGCCGTCCAGAGCGTGACGGGGGCGGCCAACCGGCCCCGCAGCCGTCGTATCGGTGACTTGTCCTGATCCGGGGTGGCGAAGGGATCGGTGGAGTGGATGCGGCCTCCGGGTTCAGGATTCACGTGAAACATTCTGCCGCGGGGTACGCTGGCCGACGTGAATACCGCGCGCGTACAGAGCTGGTGGTCGTCCTAGGGACGGCTACCCCATCGCGCTCGGGCCGTCCGTTCGGACGGCCCGTTCTTTGTTTCCGCGGGGCCGTCCGGCGTCCCTGAGGAGACAGAGATGATCACCATGACCGCCCCGCTCGAGGACCGGATCGCCGCGGCCCCGGGCGAATTCCGTGTGCTCACCGGCGACCGGCCCACCGGCCCACTGCACCTCGGCCACTACTTCGGCACCCTGCGCAACCGGATCGAGCTGCAGCGAAGCGGTGTCGACATGTTCGTGATCGTCGCGGACTACCAGGTGCTGACCGACCGGGACGTGGCGGACCGGCTCGTGGAGACCGTCGACGCTCTGGTGCTGGACTATCTGGCCGCCGGGCTGGACCCGGAGCGGGCCACGGTCTTCGCGCACAGCGCCGTGCCCGCCCTCAACCAGTTGCTGCTGCCTTTCCTGAGCCTGGTCACCGTGCCCGAGCTGCAGCGGAACCCCACCGTCAAGGACGAGATCCTGCACGCGCGGCAGCGCTCGGTCAGCGGGTTGATGTTCACCTACCCGGTGAATCAGGCCGCGGACATCCTCTTCTGCAAGGGGAATCTCGTGCCGGTCGGGCAGGACCAGTTGCCGCACGTCGAGGTCACGCGGACGGTCGCCCGGCGCTTCAACGAGCGCTATGGACAGGTCTTCCCGGTGCCGGAGGGGTTGCTCAGCACGGCCCCGGTGCTGGCCGGCACCGACGGCTGGAAGATGAGTAAGAGTCGTGACAACGCGATCGCGCTGTCCGCCACCCCGGACGAGACCGCGCGGCTGGTCAGGGCGGCGACCACCGACGCCGACCGGCACATCACGTACGACCCGGAGCGCCGGCCGGGCGTCTCCGGGCTCGTGCACCTCGCCGCCCTCTGCCTGGGCCGGGATCCGCACGACGTCGCCGCCGAGATCGGAGGTGCAGGGGCTGCCGCGCTCAAGCGCATGGTCACCGAGGCGGTGAACGAGTTCCTGGCTCCGCTGCGGGAGCGGCGGGCGGCGTACGCGAAGGATCCGGGTTTAGTCCGCTCCGTGCTCCGCACGGGCAACGCCCGCGCGAACGCGATCGCGGATCAGACCCTGGGGGAGGTGCGGGAGGCGATGAGCACGGTCTACTGAGCGGCGCTCACCGTGGCCAGCAGTTCGGGCGCCCGCCTGTCCAGCAGGGGGCCGGCCAGGCGGAGCCCGATCATGTACGCCGCCGCGCCGTACGCCACTCCCACCGGGAGCCCTAGCCAGAGCCAGGCGTCGCCGATCAGCCCCGGGCCCAGATGCAGCGGCGCGGTGGCGAGCGCCGCGCCGACCAGCGCTGCGAGGCTCAGCAGTCCCTTCGCCATGCCGCCGCCGGAGGACATGGCGAACGGGTTGGTGGTGTCGGGCAGTGGGAACGCCGCGCGTACCGACATGGGCAGGACGATCGCGAGCCCGACCCCGTAGGCGGCCGCGACGGTGCCGAGCAGGGCGGGGATCTCCGCCGGCCGGCCCGTCAGCACGCCCACCAGCACGGTGATCGTCAGCAGGGACGGCCCGGCGTACACGGAGAACCCGGCGGCCCGCGACGCCAGCTCGACGCGCCCCGGGACGCCGGCCACGACGTTGGCCGCGTAGGCGCTGCCCTCGAAGCCGAACTGGTTGGCCAGGGTGACCGCCGCGAGCGCGCTGACGAAGGCCAGCGTGCCGGTCGGCGCGGTGGTGGAATCGCCGGCCACCGTCACGAACACGGGCAGGAAGACGCCGACCTCGGCGAAGATGATCAGGCTCGTGCGCCGCCGGGTCTCGCGCCACCAGTAGCGCATCTCGCGCGCGGTCAGCGCGCCGAAGCGGGTGGCGGGCAGCCAGCGCGGGACGAGTTCGGCCACCGGGCCGCGCCGCGACGCCACCCGTTGCCGTCCGCTGCCCGCCGCGCCCAGCATGGCCCGCTCCGCCGTCGCGGACCACCACCACAGCAGCAGGCCGATCGATGCCGCCACCACGACGAACTTGACGGGTACGGCCCAGGCGCGGCCCGCCGCCACGTCGATGCCCAGGCTGTACGGCGCGCCCAGCGGCGTCCATCCGACCACGTCGGCGACCGTGCCGACCAGGCCCCAGTCGGCGCATTCTGCCGCGGCGATCGCGGCGAACTGGAGCGGTCCGATCAGCGCCGCGGTGGCGGCGAGTAGCACCGTCGCCAGGTCCCTGGCCCGGCGGCTGCGCAACGCGGTGGAGAAGGCGCTGGTCACCGCCCGGCTGATCGCCGCGCAGAGGAGCAGTCCGGTCGCCACCCCGACCAGTTCGGTCAGCGCCGCGGCCGGGCCGCCGAGCCGGGCCGCCGTGTGCACCATGCCGAGGGTGCCGGCGAACGTGGCCAGGGCAGGCAGGCCGACCAGCGACGCCACCAGCAGACCCTTGATCAACGCGGTGCGGCGCAGCGGCAGGAGCGCGAACCGGGCCGGGTCGAGCGACTCGTCCACGCCGAAGAACAGCAGCGGCAGGAACATCCAGCCCAGGACGATCAGCGCACCGCCGAGCGGCATGACGATCTCGGCCGCGCGTTGCTCCTCGATCATCCCCGGCAGGCTGAAGGCGGCGTATCCGGCGACTGCCCCGAAGACGGCGAACACCACGCCGAGCACGAACAGAACCATGCGCCAGCTCTGCGCGCGCAGGCCGTTGGCGGTCAGTCGCAGCTTCAGCCGGACGAAGTGGCGAACCCTCACAGCCACGCGAGTTCCGAGCCGGTCGCGGTACGCCCGCCGACCACCTCGACGAACACGTCTTCCAGCGAGCGCTCGCCGCGGACCTCGGCCAGGATGCCGCGCACCCGGATGGCGCCGTCCGCCATGATCGCGACGTGGCTGCAGAGCCGCTCGACGACCGCCATGACGTGGCTCGAGAAGACCACGGTGCCGCCGCCGGTCACGTACCGGTGCAGGATGTCGCGGATCAGGGCGGCGGAGACCGGGTCGACGGCCTCGAACGGCTCGTCCAGCACCAGCAGCCGCGGCGCGTGCAGCAGCGCGCAGGCGAGGCCGATCTTCTTCTTCATGCCGGCGGAGTAGTCGACCACCAGCGTGCGGTTGCCGGTGCCCAGCTCCAGCACGTCCATCAGCTCGTTGCTACGCCGGTCGACCTCGCCGGCGTCCATGCCGCGCAGCAGCCCGTGGTACGCGAGCAGTTCGGTGCCGGTCAGCCGGTCGAAGAGGCGTACGCCGTCGGGCAGGACGCCGATCCGGGCCTTGGCCGCGACCGGGTCGGTCCACACGTCGGCCCCGAGGATCCGGGCCTGTCCCGCGTCGGGCCGCAGTAGGCCGACCGCCATGGACAGTGTCGTGGTCTTGCCGGCGCCGTTCGGGCCGAGCAGGCCGAAGAAGGATCCCGCCGGGACTTCCAGATCAATTCCGGCAACCGCGACCTTTGTATCGAATCGCTTTACCAGCCCGTGCAACGCCAGCGCGGGTTCGGCATGCGAGCGCTGGTGGGGGACGGACATAACCGCAGAACCTAGTGGTACGAAGCGGCCCGGGCCACCCCCATGGATGGTCCGGGCCGCTTCATCGCAGCGTTACGGGGTCCTAACCGACGCGTTCGATCACGGCGCGGCGAATGAGGAATTTGCCCGCCTCGCGTACCTGCTCGAAGGCGGCGTTGTTCAGCAGGACGCAGCTCCCGGACGTGCTCGCCACCTTGACGGTGGTGCTCTTGTTGTTGTCCAGGTTGGTCACCTTGAGGGTGGTGCCGATCGGGAAGTCACCGCTCGACGCCGCCGGGGCGCCGCCCTCGCCGGACACGGTCACCGTCGAGCCCTTGCAGACGACCTCGCCGGCGCCGCCCTGCTGTCCCTGACCGTTGCCCTGAGCTTGTCCGTTGCCCTGGCCCTGGTTCTGACCCTGACCCTGCTGGTTCTGACCCTGACCCTGACCCTGACCCTGGCCCTGGTCGTTGCCGCCCACGCGCTCGATCACGGCGCGGCGAATGAGGTTCTTGCCCTGCTCGCGTACCTGCTCGAAGGCGGCGTTGTTCAGCAGGACGCAGCTCCCGGACGTGCTCGCCACCTTGACGGTGGTGCTCTTGTTGTTGTCCAGGTTGGTCACCTTGAGGGTGGTGCCGATCGGGAAGTCACCGCTCGACGCCGCCGGGGCGCCGCCCTCGCCGGACAGGGTCACCGTCGAGCCCTTGCAGACGACCTCGCCGGCGCCGCCCTGCTGTCCCTGGCCTTGGTCTTGGCCCTGCCCTTGACCTTGGCCTTGGCCCTGGCCCTGGCCCTGGCCGTTGCCCTGGGCCGGCGGCTGAGCCTGGACGTCGCCGGTGCAGCCCGCGGCCTGGCGACGCTGGTTGATCAGGTCGACCACGGCCTGCCGGTTCGCGATCCGCCCCTCGGACTGAGCGTCCGGATTGGCCTGCTGCCCGGCGATGAAGTTGAGGTTGTTCTGCAGGGCAGTGTCGAGTCCGGCGCAGCTCTCGCCCGCGCTACTCAATCCCGTGCTGACAGCGAAGGCGCCGCCGGCGAGGGCCGCGGCGGTGACACCGATCAGCACCTTGCGGGTCCGGCCGGTTATTCTGCTTCTCCGGTACATGCACCGCTCCTTCTCGTTCGACGAGCTGCCCCGTAGCAGCATCGGTATGTACGGAGGGTCGGCACCGAACGGTTCAGAAAACTTTCCTAAAAAATCAGAGCCGCAGCGATTCGGGTGCGTGGAGGCGGAGCATGGTGGCGCCGACGCCCTGCGGTATGCGGCGTTTTGTCAGCAAAGATCCGCCCACCATGACAGTAAATGCCAGCGGCACGGTCCAGGCGGCGGGCTGCCCGATCAATTCGCCCGACCAGCCGCTCAGCGGCGGCCCCATCACTGTCAGTAGCACCGCCGCCATCGCCGCGCCGCCGCCGATCACGATCCCGGCCGCCGCGCCGACGTCGGTCAACCCGCGCCACCAGATGCCCAGCACCAACAGCGGGCAGAAGCTCGAGGCGGCCACCGCGAACGCCAACCCCACGACCCGCGACACGTCCATGTCGGCCACATGGACCGACAAGGCCAGCGGTACGACGGCCGCCAGCACCGTGGCAACGCGGAAGTCCCGCACCGACCCGCCCCGATCGGCGTGCAGGATGTCGGTGAAGACCACCCCGGCGACGCTGGTCAGCAGGCCCGACGACGTGGACAGGAACGCCGCCAGGGCACCCGCGGTCACCAGGGCGCCGAGGAATTGGCCCAGGTGTCCCCCGCCCAGCGCGGCCTCCGGCAGCAGCAGCACCACGGCATCCGTGCGCCCGGTCATGAGCAACTGCGGCGTGTAGATGCGTCCGAGGACGCCGTACACGGTCGGCAGCAGATAGAAGAGGCCGACCAGGGCCAGCACGACCAGGGTCGTACGGCGGGCCGATGCACCGTCCGGATTGGTGTAGAAACGCACCAATACGTGCGGCAATCCCATGGTGCCCAGGAACGTCGCCAGGATCAGCGAATACGTCGCGAAGAGACCGGCGTCGCCGCCCGGCAGCAGCCAGGCCGCGCCGCGGTTGTCGTCGACCGAGCTGACCCGGGGCACCGGATCGCCCGGGGCGAAGGTCAGCTCGTCGCCCTTGTGCACCCGGACCACGCCGTCCAGCAGGGCGTCCTGCTCGATCACGACGGTCGTCGCCGCCGAGAAGACCGGACCGGCCGGCGGCGTGACCGTTGGGCGGCCGTCCGACTGCCACTGCAATGCCAGGAAGATGACGGGTACGGCCAGAGCCGTGAGCTTGAGCCAGTACTGAAATGCCTGCACGAAGGTGATGGCCCGCATCCCGCCGAGGGCGACGTTGGCGGTGACGACGAGTCCGACCAGTAGCGCCCCCCACTCGTACCGGCCGCCGGTGACCGTCGTGAACGTGAGGCCCGCACCCTGGAGCTGCGGCACCAGGTAGAGGCAGCCGATGAAGACGACGAAGACGGTCGCCAGGCGGCGCAGCAGCGGCGAACGCAGCCGGACCTGGCAGAAGTCGGGCAGCGTGAAGGCGCCGGAGCGGCGCAGCGGGGCCGCGACGAACAACAGCAGGGCCAGGTAGCCGGCCGCGAAGCCGACCGGATACCAGAGGACGTCGACGCCGTACCGCAGGACGAGCCCGGCGACCCCGAGGAAAGAGGCGGCGGAGAGGTACTCGCCACCGATCGCGGCGGCGTTCCAGGCCGGGCTCACCGACCGGGAGGCGACGAGGAAGTCCGAGGTGGTCCGGGCGAACCGCAGCCCGTACGCGCCAATGCCGACCGTGACCAGGACGACCACGACCAGGCCGGGCACGACGTACGGGTTCACGCCTCGGGCCTGCGGATGACGGCGGTGAAGTCCTGCTCGTTGCGTTCGGCCCAGCGCACGTACGCCCAGCCCACCGCGACCAGGAACGGGAAGGAGAGGAACCCGAGCAGCAGCCACGGCAGGTTCACGCCCAGAAGCTTGACCTGTCCGACGGCGGGAGCCACCGCGAAGAGCAGCGGCAACGCACCCAGCCCGGCCGCGACGACCAGGCTCAGCCGGATCGCCAGCGCGAGCTGGGCCCGGACCAGGCCCTTCACCAGCGCCTCGCCGACAGGCGTCTGCTCAGCCAGATCGGCCCGAGCCGGATCATAGGCCGTCCGCCAAGCCGGGTCTGCCGCCCCGAGCCGGCCCGGATCCGCTCTCCTGCGCCAGCCCGGGTCCGCGCCCCAGCCCTGGCCTGCATCCGTTCCCGCGAGCCGGTCTGCGTCCGTTCCCCCGGGCCGGTCTGCGTCCGCTCCCCCGGGCCGGCCCGGATCTGCTTCCGTGAGCCGGCCTGGATCCGCTCCACCAGGCCGGTCCGAATCGGTGAGCGGCCGCCGGGCGTGGTCACCCACGTGCTTCGCGTTGGCGGCCGACGATTCCCTGCGTCCGCCCCGGTCCGGTTCCGGGATGGCGTTTCGGCCCGGGTCGGGGGTTGCGCGACGGACGGGAATGGAACGTTTGCGGCGGGCCGCGGCCTCGCCGAGCACGACCCGGGTGCGGGGCGGTTTGCCCGCTGCTCCCGGGTCGTCGTTCATGACCGGCAGTCTTGCCGCTCCGGCGGCAAAGTCAAGACAATCTCACCGGTTCGTCGGTACGGAGCCCGTGCACCCACGGTTGACCACGACCGGCTTCTTCGCCAGCAGGTCGCGAGCCTGATGGCGGCCGAGGTTCCAGCCTCGCCAGTCGTCCGAGTCGATGTTCAGGTCCAGGGCGATCGGACCCAGTGCACAGTCGCGCGAGGACGCGGGGAGACGGTCGAGCGCCGGCACCGCGTCCGCGGAGAGTTGTGACAGGTATGAGGTGTCGATCTTTCCGGTCTTCTCGTACCGGGTGACGTTGTGGTCGGCGATGACCCGGTCGGGGTTGGCGGCGGCGAGGC
This sequence comes from Couchioplanes caeruleus, assembly GCF_003751945.1. NCBI lineage: Bacteria > Bacillati > Actinomycetota > Actinomycetes > Micromonosporales > Micromonosporaceae > Couchioplanes > Couchioplanes caeruleus. Next base: position 4,494,980 of record NZ_RJKL01000001.1, read on the forward strand.
CGAGCAGGGCCAGGACACCCGCGGCCACCACGGTGCGGGGCAACCATGCCGCCCGCAGGCGCACGCCCGCACCGAGAATGAGCAGGAAGACGGCGCCCAGCCAGAGCTCGCAGAGGGCCACCAGGACGCGCAGGCGCGTGAGCCCGTACGTGTCGGCGTAGAGGTCCATGCGGTGCAGCGCCGACGCCACGATGACGAGGGTGAGCACGGCCAGCGTGCCGAGGACCGCGCGGATCAGCACCCGGTCGGCATGCGTGTCGCGCGGCGCCCACCGGGCCGCGCCGGCCAGCACGGGCAGGGTCAGGCCGGTCACGACGAGCAACTGCCAGAAGCCACTGCGGGCGTATTCGGCGTAGGTGAGGCCCTCGGCGACAACGTGGCGCGAGCCTCCGAAGAGGACGGTCAGTTGCACCCCGACGAAGAGCGCGAAGAGCAGGACGAGCAGGGACAACGGGATCGCCCATTCGAGGCGGGTCACGCGGCGGCGGGCCCCCTCGGACGATCCGAGGTCGGGCGGTGCGGCCCGCAGGAACGCGGCGCCGCCGAGGGCGAAGGTCGTTACCGCGAATACGAAGATCCACCGGGTGACCGTCTCGGCGTCGATGTCGGGAACGACCGCGGTGACGATGCGGGCGAATGCCGCATCCGCGGAGGCGAACAGCGAGCCGAAGACGATGAGCAGGAGCACCGACACCGCGATGGTCGCGACGAGCCGCGACCGGCCCGCACCGCGCCGTTGTGTGGTCAGGCCGTGGGTGAGCCAGGGCAGCGCCCGCAATCCGGCAACCGGAGCGAGGAGCACCGCCAGCACCATGCCCCGTGCCGACCGGCCGCCCGTGACGGCGAGGATGCCGGTGACGGCCGCCGTGACGAGGCAGAGCAGGAACAGCCATCCCGCGGCGCGGAAGGTGCCGACGGCGAGCAGCGCGACCGTCGCCGCCGACCAGAGGAAGCGGGCGTTGCCCAGGGTCCGGGGATGCCAGGTCACCAGCGGCTGGGGTGCGGTGGGTCCAGGCCTCGCCGACAGGACCCGCGCGACGATCAGGGCGGCGACCCCCGCGATGGCGGCGACCGACCACCCGACGCCGGGACGGTCCAGCGGCACGGCGAGCGCCGCGACGACGGCGGCCGCCAGGATGGCGGCGCCGGCCGCGGTGGAAGCGGGGCGGCCGGGACCCGGCCAGCGCCTGCCGAAGAGGGAGGCGTCGGCCCACGGCCCGAAGAGCGGCGCCACGACCGGACCCGGCCGCACAGCCCCGGCCGGGAGCGCGGACTGCTCGGCGCCGGTCGGACGGGACTGAGCAGGCGGCCCCGAAGGCGTCGCCGGACGAGCTCGAGCCGGCTGGTCCGCCGGGGTTCTCGCGCTGGGTTGAGCCGGCTGCTTCGGGGGTGGGGTGTTCGTGGGCATGCGTCGTCTCCTGCGGATCAGGCCGGGTGAAGGGGAAGCGAAACGTGGATGTGGCAGCCGGGGTGTGCTCTCCCGGCCGGGGGGTCCGTGACGGCGATCGTGCCCCGGTGTAGCTGGACCACCCAGTGGGCGATGGCCAGCCCCAGGCCGGTGCCGCCGTCCTGGGCCCGAACACCGCGGGTGAAGCGTTCGAAGACCCGTTCCCGGTCGGCGGGCGGGATGCCCTCCCCCTCGTCGGTCACGGCGATCAGGACGTGGTCGTCCTGGCGCTCCGCGTGGACCGTCACCGTGCCGCCCGGCGGGCTGTGCCGGGTGGCGTTGTCGAGCAGATTGGCGAAGACCTGGTGGAGTCGCTCGCGGTCGCCGGTGAGGCTGATCCGCGGGACGGTCAGCTCGAACCGCACGTCGTGGCCGGCCCCGTCGGCGTTCACCCGGGCCTCGCGGACCACGCCGTCGAGGAACTCCCGCAACTCGATCGGGTCGTGGGCCATCGGCACCACGCCCGCGTCCAGGCGGGACAGGTCGAGTAGCTCGGCGACGAGGCGACCCAGGCGCTCGGTCTGGGTGAGCGCCGTTCGCATCGTTTCCGGCTCGGCGCGGGAGACGCCGTCGACGATGTTCTCCAGCAGGCCGCGCAGCGCGGTGATCGGCGTCCGCAGCTCGTGGGAGACGTTGGCGATCAGTTCGCGCCGCTGCTGGTCGGCGGCGGCCAGGTCGGCGGCCATCTGGTTGAACGCCGCGGCGAGCTCACCGACCTCGTCGCGCGACGTCGCGCGCACCCGGCGGGTGTAGTCGCCGCGGGCCATCGCTCTGGCGGCGGCGGTCATCTCCCGCAGCGGCACCGTCGCGCCGTGGGCCATGACCTGGAGCGTCACCAGGCCGAGCGCGACCGCGATCGCGAACCAGGAGAGCTCGACCGGCATCCAGTCGATGCTCCACCAGAAGATCAGCAGGCCCACCCCGCCGGCGAGGCCCAGCGCCAGGGACAGCTTCGCCTTGATCGAACGCACCGGGTCGAGCGGTCGGGGCAGCCAGCCGAGCATCCGCCTCAGCAGGTTCATCGGTCGATCTCCAGGGCGTACCCGACACCGTGCACGGTGCGGATGAGGTCGGCGCCGAGCTTGCGGCGCAGACCTTTGACGTGACTGTCCACGGTCCTCGTTCCGGAGGCGTCCGCCCAGCCCCAGACGTCGGCGAGCAGGCGCTCGCGGGGCAGGACCGTCCGCGGCCGGCCGGCCAGATGGACCAGCAGATCGAACTCGGTCGGGGTGAGGTGGGCCTCGGCGCCGCCCCGATGCACGCGACGCTCGGCGAGATTGATCTCCAGATCGCCGACGCGCAGCATCTCGGGCTCGGGTGCCGGCGCGGCCGCCCGGGTCGCCCGGCGCACGAGGGCGTGCACCCGGGCGGTCAGCTCCCGCATGGAGAACGGCTTGGTCAGGTAGTCGTCGGCGCCGACCGCGAGGCCGACCAGCAGGTCCGTCTCGTCGTCGCGGGCCGTCAGCATCAGGATGGGCACGGGCTGCTCGGCCTGGATGCGGCGGCACACCTCGAGACCGTCGAATCCCGGCAGCATGACGTCGAGGACGATGGCGTCGGGCCGGATCCGGCGGGCGGCCTCGACGGCGCCGGGGCCGTCGCCGGCGAGATGAACGACGAACCCCTCGGCGCGCAGCCGGGCGGCGACGGCCTCGGCGATCGTCGGCTCGTCCTCGACGACGAGCACCCGGCGCTCGGTCTGCCTCGCCGTGCTCTCCATCCCGACCCCCCTGAACCTGGCCTGCCATGCCCGTGCTGATCGGGGCAGGCCCGGTGCATCCCCGTGGCGCACCGGACCGACCCGCGCTCAGCAGCCTATTGACCAGCCGTGCAGGGAGGGGGGTGGAGTTGTGGATACCTTGTGAAGATCGGATGCCTGTGGATAACTCTGGGGACAACGCGGCGGGGTCTGTGGATAACGCTGTGGATTCAGCGGGTCCAGTCGTTCTTCGCGGCGCGGATGAGCTTGTCCTTGAGCTCGCGCGTGTGACGGCGGCTCACCGGCAGCTCCGCGCCGTCGACGATCACCACATAGCCCGACGGGGTGAGCCGCAGCTCGGCGACCAGCCGCAACTGCACCAGGTACGACCTGTGGATACGCACGAATCCGGCATCCGCCCAGCGCTCGGCGAGCGTCGCCAGAGAGACCCGGACCAGGTGGGAGGCGTCGGCGGTGTGCAGCCGGGCGTAGTCGCCCTGCGCCTCCACCCAGCGCACCGACGACCGCGGCAGCATGCGGGTGGTGCCGGCCAGCTCGATCGGGATGCTCGGCTCCTCATGCCGCTGCGTGGGTACGGGCCGGGCCGCGCGCAGGCCGGCGACCCGGCGCAGCGACTCACCGAGGCGTTCGGCACGCACCGGCTTGCGGACGTAGTCGGTGACGCCCAGGGCGAAGGCGTCCACCGCGCCGTCGTCGTACGCCGTCACGAACACGATCGCCGGCGGACGGGCGAAGCGGCGCAAGACCCTGGCGAGCTCCATGCCGTCCAGGCCGGGCATGCGGATGTCCAGGAAGACGGCGTCGACCTCGACATCCCGCAGGACCCGCAGAGCCTCGGTGGCGTCCCCGGCGCGGTGCACATACGCCACCCGGCCGTCGGCATTGAGCAGATACGCGAGCTCATCCAGCGCGGGCGGCTCGTCATCCACGGCCAGCACGACGAGACTCATGCCCGGACCTCCCGAGGCCGGCGCCTCAGGCGGGTCGCGACGGCCGGCACGACGAGACTCATGCCCGAACCCCTGGATGGAATTTCGGCACCCGCATGCTCACCTTCGTCCCCGCGCCCGGCGCCGTCTCCACCACCAGGCCGAAATGGTCGCCGAAGACCGAGCGCAGCCGCTCGTCCACGTTGGAGAGACCCACGTGCCGGCCCGCGTCGTCGCCGTCGCCGTTCGCGGCCTCGGCCACCCCCTCGGCCAGCGCCGCCGGATCCATGCCGACGCCGTCGTCCTCCACCGTGATGTGGCACTCGGCCCCGGCGTCCCGCGCCTCGATGCTCACCATACCGACGCCCGGCTTGCGCGACAGGCCGTGCCGTACGGCGTTCTCCACCAGGGGTTGCAGGCACAGGAACGGCAGCCCGACGGGCAGCACCTCCGGCGCGATCTGGAGCCGGACCTGCAGCCGGTCGCCGAAGCGGGCGCGCTCGATGGTCAGGTAGCGGTCGATCGACCGCAGCTCCTCGGCGAGCGTGGTGAACTCCCCGTGCGCCCGGAACGAGTAGCGGGTGAACTCGGCGAACTCCAGGATCAACTCCCGGGCCCGCTCGGGATCCGTACGTACGAACGACGCGATCGCGGTCAGCGCGTTGTAGATGAAGTGCGGGCTGATCTGGGCGCGCAGCGCGCGTACCTCGGCGCGGGCCAGTCGTTCCCGGGACGAGTCCAGCTCCGCCAGGGCGACCTGCGAGCCGGCCCACCGTGCGGTCTCCATGGTCGCCTGCACGAGTCCCGGCGCCGGCTGGTCGTCGGCCACCGCCACCAGCGCGCCGAGCGCCTGCCCGTCGGTGCCGGTCAGCGGTGTCACGACGGCGCCGCGCACGACGCAGTCGATCCGGTCGCAGGGCAGGTCCTTGGTCCCCAGTACGATCGACCGGTTGCCGGTGACCGCGCGCCCGGCCGCGGCCACGAACTGGTCGGTGTGGTGGCTTCCCCGGCCGTCGGAGGCCAGGCAGCCCTCGCCGTCGCTGACGATCAGCCCGGGTGCGCCGACCAGCCGGCGCAGGTGCCGCACGGCCTTGCCGGCCGACGCGGAGGTGAGGCCGCTGCGCAGGGGTTCGGCGGCGAGGGATGCGGCGTGGAGCACCTCGTACGTGGCCCGCTGACCAGGCGTGGCGATCCCCCGCCGAGCCCGCAGGCGGAGCACCGCCACGACGGCCCCGGTCAGGGCCGCGAGCACGACGACGACCGCGAGGACGCTTCCGGCCTGACCGCTCACGCACGCATCCTGACCGCAACACCCGCGGAGCGCCAGGTGGGGCCGTGACTAATAGGCACCCTTGCGCTTGAGGACCACGCCGATCGTGCGCCACAGGATGCTCAGGTCGTAGGTCAGCGACCAGTTGTCGACGTAGTACAGGTCGAGGCGGACCGCCTCGTCCCACGACAGGTCGGAGCGCCCCGACACCTGCCACAGACCTGTTATTCCGGGCCGGACCAGCAGCCGGCGGCGCACGTCGCCGAGGTAGTCGCCGTCGTCGGCGGGCAGCGGGCGCGGCCCGACCAGCGACATCTCGCCCTTCAGCACGTTGATGAGCTGCGGCAGCTCGTCCAGCGAGGTCGCCCGCAGCTTGTTGCCGAAGGAGAAGATGCGCGGGTCGTTCTTCATCTTGAAGAGCATGCCGTCGGAGTCGTTGAGCTCCTCCAGGCTGGCCTTGCGCTCCTCGGCGTCGACGTACATGGTGCGGAACTTCCAGACCCGGAACGTCCGGCCCTCGTGGCCGACCCGCGGCTGCCGGAAGAACACCGGACCGGGGTCGGACAGCCGGATGCCGAGCGCGATCAGGGCCAGCACCGGGGAGAGCGCGAGTAGGCCGAAGAAGGCGGCCACCCGGTCCAGCAGGTTCTTCGCCAGCCAGCCCGGCCCGGAGAGGGTGGGCTCCTCCACGTGCAGCAGCGGCAGGCCCTCGATCGGGCGGATGTGCACTCGCGGGCCGGCGATGTCGGTGAGCTGCGGCGCGACCACCAGGTCGACGCCGGTGCCCTCGAGCTGCCAGGCCAGGCGGCGCAGCTCGCCCGGCTCCGCGCTGGCCGAGCCGCAGACCGCGATCGTGTCGGCGCCGACCTCCCGCACGAGGGCGAGCACGTCGCGGGCGGCGTACACGGGAACCGGGGTCTCGATGCCTCGGGTGGCCGCGAAGCCGTCGGTGATGTGGATGGCGACGGGGATCAGGCCGGCGGCGGGGCTGCGGGTGACCGCGGTGTAGACCTCGAGGGCCTCGGGCAGCGTGCCCATCAGGATCATCCGGTGCGCGCCGTGGCCGGTCTTGCGGCGCGCCACGTGCAGGATCTGCCGGGCCGAGTAGCGGCAGAACAGGATGAAGACCAGGGCGGCCACCGAGACGTACGCGATCGTGACCCGCGACAGCTCGGTCTTCGTGCCGAAGGCCAGCAGTGACACGCTGGCCACCACCGTGACGAAGGCGCGGACGACCCGCTTGAACTCCTCGCTGCCCAGCCCGAGATAGCGGCGGTCGTAGCTGCCGTGGCCCCAGAGGATGATCAACCACCCGAGCGGCAGGGCGGCGAACGCGAACGCGTAGAAGGCACCCTCGTGGCCCTGGAAGCCCGAGCCGGCCTGCTCGATGAAGGTGACGGCGAGCGCGCTCGCGAGCACCGCGGAGAGAAGATCGAGAACGACCAGGATCGCCGTGTACGGCCGATGCCAGCGCGACAGTCTGCGGTGCGACCGCGTCCACACGGACCGGGGCACGCCGTTGTTCGGCGGCTCCTGCTGCCACTCAAAGCTGTCGTACGGCATGCCGCTCCGGCTCTTGCTGGGGCTCGTCGCCGGGCGTTGGAGGCTCGTGGTCACCTCGCTTTTGTCCTCCCGCATCACGTACCGCCCACACCGAGAACATTACGCACCGCCACGGCCCCGTGGGGTTCCGGCGGGGCCGGTCCCCTCTGCATCGCGGACGAAGCGTGGGACCGGGCCACTATACCGATGGAACGACGTAGTAGAAGGGGACGTTGTGGTCGCTTTCCCCCCGGAAACCACCCGCTTACGCTGTGTTACTACCGAATTAACTTGGAGAGCCGTCGATCGGCCAGTGGCTTACCACCCGTCTGGCAGGTGGGGCAGTACTGAAGGCTCTTGTCCGCGAACGAGACCTCTCGGACTGTGTCGCCGCACACCGGGCAGGGCAGGCCGGTGCGCGCGTGCACCCGCATCCCGGCCCGCTTCTCGCCCTTGAGCTCGGCCGCCTTCTGCCCCACCGACCGGGCCACCGCGTCGGTCTCGACCTGCCGGGTGGCCTCGTACAGCGTGGTGATCTGCTCGTCGGTCAGCTTGCCGGTCAGCGCGAACGGCGACATCTTCGCGACGTGCAGGATCTCGTCGGAGTAGGCGTTGCCGATCCCGGCGAGCACCTCCTGGTCGGTGAGCACGCCCTTGATCTGCCCGTTGCGGCCGCGGATGCGCTCGGCGAACTCGTCGCGGCTCACCGCCAGCGCGTCCGGGCCCAGCCGCGACACGCCCGGCACCTCGGCCGGGTCGCGCACGAGATAGGCGGCCAGCGACTTCTGCGTGCCGGCTTCCGTCAGGTCGAAGCCGGAGCCGTCGTCGAGGCGCACCCGCAGCGCGATCGGCCCGCTGCCGGGCTTGAGTGGCGCGGGCGACTTGAAGGAGTCGCGATAGTGCAGCCACCCCGCCCGGGCGAGGTGCACCACCAGATGCAGATCGTCCCCGAGCGACACGTCGAGGAACTTGCCGTGCCGGCCGGCGCCGGTGACCGGCAGACCCGCGACCGTGCTCGGCGCCGGGTCGTACGTTTTCAGGGCGCTGAACGAGGACACCTCGAAGCGCTCCACGACATGGCCGACCGCACGCTCCCGCAGATATGCGGCGAGCGCCTCGACCTCGGGCAACTCAGGCACGTCACCACGGTAGCGTTTGTCGCCGTGAAGGTCGTCGTTGCGCACAACCGGTATCGCGAGGCCATCCCCTCGGGGGAGAACGTCATCGTCGACACGGAGATCGCCCAGCTCACCGCGGCGGGCGTCGACGTGCTGCCGTTCCAGCGCGCCTCCGACTCGATCGGCGACCTGCCGGCCGTCCAGAAGGCGCTGCTGCCGGTGTCGCCCATCTACGGCCGGGCGGCGCAACGGGACCTCGCCGAACTGTTGCGGCGGGAGAAGCCGGACCTGATCCATTTGCACAACCCGTACCCGCTGCTGTCGCCCTGGGTGGTGCGCACCGCGCACGCGCACGGCGTGCCGGTCGTCCAAACCGTCCACAACTACCGGCAGGTCTGCGCCTCGGGGCTGTACTTCCGCGACGGGCACAACTGCACCGACTGCCGGGGCAAGGCGCTCGGGTGGCCGGCGATCCGGCACAGGTGCTACCGCGGGTCGGCGGCACAGAGCGCGCTGATGGCGACCACGCTGGCCGTGCACCGCTCGACGTGGAAGTCCGTGGACCGCTACATCGCGCTCACCGGGCAGATCGCCGCGCACCTCGCCGACTACGGCATTCCGGACGACCGCATCGTGGTCAAACCCAACGGGCTGCCGGACCCCGGAGAGCCGGCACCGCTGGGAGACGGTTTCCTGTACGCCGCCCGCCTGTCCCCGGAGAAGGGTCTCGCCCTGCTCCTCGACGCCTGGCGGCGGCACCCCGACGGCGCCCTCGGGCCGCTCCGCATCGCCGGCGACGGCGATCTGCGCCCGCTGGCCGAGCGCGCCGCCGCCGAGCGCGACGACGTGACCTACCTCGGCGCCCTCGACGCCGGAGGCATGGCGGCGGCCCGGCGCGACGCCGCGGTGATCGTGGCCGTACCGACCTGGAACGACGTGCTGCCCACGGTCATCCTCGAGGCGATGGCCGCCGGTCGCCCGGTGCTCGGCACCGACGTCGGCGGCATCCCCTATCTGCTCGGCCTCGCCGGCGAGGAAGATCTGCGCGGCCCGGCCGGCGGAAGAGACCTCCGCGGCCCCGCCGGCGAGAGCGATCTGCCCGGCCCCGCCGGCGAGAGCGCGACGGCTCCTGCCGGGTGGGCGGTGCGGCCGGAGCCCGAGGCGCTGGCCGCAGCGCTGCCGGTCGCGCGCGCGGAGGCGGGGAGCTTCGCCGCGGCGGCCCGGGACCGCTACCTGCGGGCCTTCCACCCCGACGTGGTCACCAAGCAGCTCATCGACGTCTACAACGGCCTCAGCCGGTAGCGGATCACTCCGCTCACGAGTTTGCCACCGCGATCAACCTGGCGCGCGTGCGGTCAGCCGCGGAGGGACTCGCGGCCCGAGAAGGCGATGCTGGCCGCCAGGAACGCCCCGTTGACCAGGGTGAACGCGCCGATGACCCAGATGCTTGCCTGCGGTGCGACGGTGAGGACCACCCCGGCCAGCGCGATCACGGCGCCGTAGTCGCGAACCAGCTTGACCAGGCGGACCGGCAGCGACCGGCTGGTGACCATGCTGGCCGCCTGCGACCCGGTCTGCATGACCGAGGTGACCAGGTTGACCATCCAGGTGCCCGCGAACGCGGCGAGAAGCCAGGCCGGGGTCGCCGGAACCTGCGCCTCGGCGGTCGCGGCCAGGGCCGCCACCAGGGCGACCTGCGCCGCCACGTCGCAGAGGACGTCGACCCTGCCACCGGCCGGGCTGGTCTGCCCGGTGACGCGGGCAAGCTGGCCGTCCGCGCAGTCCAGGGCGTACGCGAACTGCCAGCCGACCAGGGCGAGCAGGCCGACCGGCCAGGCCCACACGTGGTCCTCGGCCACCGGGCCCGCCGCCGCGACGACGACGAACGACACGAGGCAGCTCAGCCCCAGGTTGGCCACCGTGAGCACGGTGGGCGCGAGGCGGCGCTTATGGGCGAACACCGCGATCCGGGCGCCGATGCGCTGGCTGATCGCCTCACTGAACAGCCCGCCGCCGCGGTTGACGGCGTAGTAGTCGGCGGCGGTCGGCGCCGCTCCCGGAGCCGTCGTCGCATGCGGTCCGCCCGACGGCGGGGCGCCGCCCGCCACCCGGGTCGGGTCCGGGCCTCCCGGTGGTGCGGCGCCCCCGGCGCCGGCGGGTCCGCCGGCGTCTCCGGGTTGACCGGCGTTCTGACGGCTGACTCCGGACCCGCCCGCGGCCTGGCCGCGGCCGGGGATCGGGGCGGAGCCTCGGGGGTCAGCGGTCGGCGACGGCGTCGACATATTCGGCCAGCTTCCTGCTGATCTCGTCCCGGGACAGGGCGAGGTGCTCGAGAATCGTGTAGCGGTCCGGCCTGGTCCTCGGGGCGAACTGCACCACCTCGACGAACTGCTGCGGCTCCAGGCCGACGTCGGCCGGTGTCCGCGGGAGCTGATGGCGGGCCAGGCAGTCCGACATCTGCGCGAAACGCCGCTCGTCCCCCCGCAGGAACGTGCAGAACAACGCCCCCAACCCCGCCAGCTCCCCATGCGAGCCGGTGCCTGGGAACAGGGTGTCGGTGGCGTGGATGATCTCGTGGCACCCGCCGCTGCACGGCCGGCTGCTGCCGCACACCGCCATGGCCAGGCCGCTCGAGATCAGGGTTTCGGCGAGGACCGTGACGAAGGCGTCGTCGTGCATGTCGCCCGGCATGGTCAGCATCGCCTCGGCGCCGACGCGCGACAGCGAGGCGGCCAGGCCGTCGACCGGCTCGCCGCGCACCTCGCGGCCCAGGTCCCAGTCGGCCAGGGCGCTGATGTTGCTGATCACGTCGCCGATGCCGGCGCGGTTGACCCGTTCCGGGCCGTTTTCGACGAAGTCCAGGTCGACGATGACGGCGTAGGGGATGTGCACCCCGTAGGAGCCCTTGATGCCGTCGTTGATCAGGCTCGCGACCGGGGAGGCGATGCCGTCGTGAGCGAGGCTGGTCGCCACCGAGACCATCGGCATGCCCCAGCGGTTCGCCGCATACTTCGCCGCGTCGATGGTCTTGCCGCCGCCGACGCCGACGACCGCGTCGTAGGTGCGGGTGCGCAACTTGGCGCTCAGCTCCAGCGCAGCGTCCAGCGTGCCGCCGCTGGTGGTGAAGACGTCGGCAGAGTCCAGCGTCGGCCGGATCAGCTCGGCGATCTTCTCGCCCTGGCCGGGCCCCACCACCACCGCGACATCGCCGCCGGAGGAGATGCGCCCGTCGGCCAGGATGGTGCCCAGATCCGCGACCGCCCCCCGGCGTACGTCGATGTGCAGGGGGGTCTGGACGCTGCGGGCTAGTAACGGCATGCGATGTCCCGGGCCTTGGCCAGGTCCTCGTGGTTGTCCACCTCGACCCACGGGACGTCGCCGATGGTCGCCGCGCGGATCTCGCCGCCGCGGTTGGCGTACTCCTGGTAGCCGTCCTCGTAGTACAGGTCGGGGTTGCGCTCCCAGGTGGTCTTGAGCGAGTCGGCCAGCTCGGCGGCCGCGGAGGCCTCGATGACCGTGGCGCCGATGTATTCGCCGAAGGCGTCGGCCGGATCCATCAGCTTCGTGATCTTCGTGAGCCGGCCGTCGGCCGAGAAGACCGTCTTCATCTCCTCGTCGGCCAGCTTCTTGACGTTGTCGACGGCCAGCAGGATGCCGGGCCCCCGCTGGGCCAGCAGGGTGTGCTCGATGCTGACCGGGTGCACGGTGTCGCCGTTGACCAGCAGTGCACCCTGGGCGAAGTGGTCACGCGCCAGCCACAGCGAGTACGCGTTGTTCCACTCCTCGGCCTTGTCGTTGTGCACGAGGCTGATCTTCACGCCGTACTTGCGCTCGAAGGCGTCCTTGCGCTCCTCGACCGCGCCGGCGCAGTAGCCGACGACGACCGTCACGTCGGTGAGCCCCGCGGCCGCGAGGTTGCGCAGCGAGATGTCCATGATCGTGGTCTCCCCGTCCACGGGGACGAGCGCCTTCGGCAGCGTGTCCGTGTACGGACGCAGCCTGCGTCCGGCGCCGGCGGCGAGTACCAGACCGATCATGGTGGTCCTTCCGGGTCGAGGAGGGTGCCTGCCGAGGATAACCGTGCGCTCATACACCGAGAGTGCGCAGGACCGCGAAGCCCTCCTCGGCGATCCGGCGGATGATCCCGTCGTCCAGCTCCCGATTCTCGTCCAGCACCGCCAGTTCGTCCGGGCCGAGCCAGCGGCACTCCGTGTGCTTGCCCTCCTCCAGTCTGGGCCGGGACAGGTCGCCCTCGACGCGGACGAGGAAATCCGTTTCACGGCGGTCGACTCCGTCGTCGCCGGTCCACGTGTGCTCGCCGGCGATCCCCAGGACGGCGGCGAGGCGCCAGCCGGTTTCCTCGAACAACTCCCGCGCCAGCGCCTCGGTGACCGTTTCGCCGGGTTCCACGTGGCCGCCCACGATGTCCCAGGTGTTCGGGAAAAGCTTGCGTTCGGCGGAGCGTCGCTGAAAGAACATGCGGCCCTCGTCGTCCACGACGAGAGCACCGGCGACGCGCAAGGGGTCAAGGCACACGCCGAAAAATGATATAGAGCCTGCTCGTAAGCTTGTGCGCATGACCGCTGAGCAGCTGATCTCATTCGCCCGGGGCGCCCCGTCCCTGGACATCGTCGACGTGGCGGGCCTGAAGGCCGCCGCCGCGCGGGCCTTCGACGCCGACCCGGCCGGGGTGACCGCCTACGGCACGTCCGTCGGTTACGTTCCGCTGCGGAAGTGGATCGCGGAGAAGCACGGGGTCGCCCCGGAGCAGGTCATCGTCACCAACGGCTCGTTGCAGGCGGACGCGTTCCTCTTCAACCACCTGGTCCAGGCCGGTGACGACGTGATCGTCGAGAAGCCGACGTACGACCGCACCCTGCTGAACCTGCAGAACCTCGGCGGCAAGGTGCACCAGGTCACCATCCAGCCGAACGGCATAGACGTCGACGAGCTGCGCGGCCTGCTGGAGAACGGCCTGCGCCCGAAGCTCGCGCACATCATTCCGAACTACCAGAACCCGGCGGGTGTCACCCTTTCGCTGGAAAAGCGGCGGGCACTGCTCGCCCTCGCCGCCGAGTACGGCTTCGTGATCTTCGAGGACGACCCGTACGTGGACATCCGGTTCCGCGGCGAGGCGCTGCCCTCGATGCTCTCGATGGACGAGAACAACTCGGTCGTGCACGCGTCGAGCTTCACCAAGACCGTGTGCCCGGGTGTCCGCGTCGGCTATCTCGTCGGCCCGGCCGCGCTCATCGACGCGATCGCCAAGAAGGCCACCAACCTCTACATCTCGCCCGGCATGGTGTCCGAGGCGATCGTGCACCAGTTCTGCGTCTCCGGCGACATCGACCGCTCGATCCGAACGGTGAGCGCGGCCCTGGCGGAGCGGGCGCAGGTGCTGGCCGCCTCGATCCGTACGCACATCCCGGGTGCGACCTTCACCGAGCCGGACGGCGGCTACTTCCTCTGGGTGGACCTGCCGGACGACGTGGACGTGGACGCGCTGTTCCCTGCGGCCATGAAGAAGGGTGTGGCCATCGTCAAGGGCAGCGACTTCCTGCTCGATGGCGGCAAGCACTCCGTCCGTCTGGCCTTCTCCGCGGTGACCGTCGACCAGATCGACGAGGGCGTCCGACGGCTGGCCGAGGCGATCGCCGAGGTCCGCGCCTGATACCTGCCCGACTGTCGGATTTCTGACAGTTGGGCCGTCCTGCCGGTTCCGGGTTTCCCCCGGGACCGGCATTCGGCCCACAATGCTTGCGGCGTCAAGCGCGCGAGCATGCGGTGTGACGCGATGACCTTTACCCCGCCCCCGGCGCCGGGCGGGCCGCTCGCACCCTCACCCCCCGGAATGCGGCCGGTCCGCCCGGCGCCACCCTCCACCTACCCGTGCGGCGTAAGTGGGCTGCGAACGGGGCACCTTCGCGGGCGTAACCTCGGGCAGGCCCGTCGCCGAGGTTCGGGCGGATCACCCTGGGGGAGGCAGTCATGAGCGAGAGCAGCCTGCGCCGCATTCGGACGACCGGCGTGAACAGGTCGCTGTCGCGGGCGTGGACCGCACCCGTCAGGGCGATGAACCGGTTCCTCGGCACCACCGACGAGCCGGTTCCCGCGCCGAGCGAGCAATTCCTCGGCAGCGCGGTCGTCGACTGCGGCGTCTACGTCGACGGCAAGCGGGAGCCCGGCGAGTTCTCCCCGGACGAGGCCCTGCACGAGGCCTGCAACCGGGACAACGCCTTCGTCTGGCTCGGGCTGCACGAGCCGTCGCAGGACGAGATGTCCGCGATCGCCCGCATCTACAACCTGCACGAGCTCGCCGTCGAGGACGCGGTCAAGGCCGAGCAGCGGCCCAAGCTCGAGCAGTTCGGCGCTGTGCACTTCCTGGTGTTGCGCACCGCCCGCTACGTGCCGCACGGCGAACTCACCGAGACGTCGCAGGTCGTCGAGACCGGCCAGGTGATGATCTTCGTCGGCGACCGGTTCGTGATCACCGTCCGGCATGGGGACGCCACCCGGCTCGCGCCGGTCCGGGCCGACATGGAGGCGCGGGGAGACCTGCTGGCGCAGGGGCCGTGGGCGGTCGCGTACGCGGTCACCGACCGGGTCGTGGACGCGTACGTCGAGGTGGCCGACCAGGTCGAGGCGGACCTCGACATCCTCGAGGAGGGCGCCTTCTCGCGGGACACCGGCAGCCCGGTGCAGGCGATCTACCAGATGAAGCGCGAGATCGTGGAGTTCCGCCGGGCGGTCGTCCCGCTGCAGCGCCCGCTCGCGACCATCACCGCACCGCAGAGCCGGCTGGTGCCCAAGGAGATGCGGCGCTACTTCCGGGACGTGCAGGACCATTTGACGCGTACGGTCGAACAAGTCTCCTCCTACGACGACCTGCTGAACTCGATCCTGCAGGCGCGCCTGGCGCAGGTGACCGTCGACCAGAACAACGACATGCGCAAGATCGCCGCCTGGGCCGGCATCTCGGCCATCTGGACCGCGTTCGCCGGCGTCTACGGGATGAACTTCGAGCACATGCCGGAGCTCGGCTGGCAGTACGGCTATCCGGGCGTGATCACGGTGATGCTGCTGATCTCCGTGCTGCTCTACCGTGCCTTCCGCCGCAACGGTTGGTTGTAGCGGGTGCCCGGCCTCTAGAGTGGCGAGGTCATCGCGGGGAGGGAAGTCGCGTGCCGTCTCGGCAGGATCAGCTGCACTCGTACCAGTACGCGCAGCAGCGAGTGGTGGCCGCACTCGTCACCCATGACCCCGATCCCCACCGCTCCCCGCTGCGCAAGGCCGGCACCACGGTGCTGGTCGGCGTCGTCGTGGCCGCGCTCGCGGTCGGTGGCGCCGCTCTCTACGGCCTGCTCACGGGCCGCAGCACGGTCGACCCGAGAAACGACGCGGTGGTCTTCCTCGAGAAGGGCACCGGCGCGCGCTACGTCTACCTGAAGTCCGACGAGAAGATGCACCCGGTGCTCAACTACGTCTCCGGGATGCTGATCGCCAACTCCCCCACCCCCGAGCTGAAGAACGCCTCCCGCGAGAGCCTCGCCAAGGTCCCGCTCGGCGAGCCGCTGGGCATTCCGGACGCGCCCGACTCGCTGCCGCCGGCCAAGGGCGGCCTGCTCAAGAACGTCTGGACGGTGTGCTCGCAGGCACCGCAGGCGCAGGGCGGCTCCGACGCGCCGCAGAGCGTGCTGTCGATCGGCGACGGCGTCGGCGGCGGCACCGAGCTGCCCGTGCCGCGCGCGGACACCCCGCCCGACCAGCTCCGGGGCCTGCTGGTCACCGACACCTCCGACCGGACTTTCCTGGTCTACAACAACAAGCGCTTCCGCGTCCCTCCCGAGCGCCTCCAGCAGATCCGGGTCCGGTTCCGGTGGAACCAGGAAGCCCTGCCGGTCGCCGCGGCCTGGATCAACGCGGTCCCGATCGGTCCCGACCTCGGACCGCCCTCGCTCGGCGACCTCGGCGCGCGCTCCGAGGCCGGGCCCGATCTCGACGTGGGGCAGCTCCTGCGTGTCGAGAGCGAGGGCAACACGCCCGACCAGTGGGGTGTCGTGCTCGAGGACGGCGTGGCCGACCTCACCGAGGTGCAGGCCAGCCTGATGCAGGCCGAGCCGGGGGCGTCGGCCCCCACCGCGATCTCGACCACCACCTACGGCAACATGCCCCGCTCCGGCCCGGGGACGCAGCTCGTCGCCGACGCGAACGCGGCCGGCCTGCCGCCCGCCGTGCCCGTACTGCTCAACGGCCCGGACAGCGTCTGCCTGACCTACGACGGTGCCGCGAACGGCGGCGTCGTCGTCCGGATCGGCCCGGTCCTGCCCGAGGGCGCCGCGGTGGCGGGTGAGCCGGCCGTGCCGGGCGGCGTCCGCGCCGACCGGGTGCACGTGCCGCGGGGCAAGGGCGCCGTGGTGGTCTCCGTCGCCTCGCCGAACGCTCCCGCCGGCAGCGGCACGGTCAGCATCGTCACCGACACCGGGCGCCGTTACCCCCTGGCCGGCCGCGACGTGCTGGCCAAGCTCGGCTACGGCGGCGTCGAACCCCAGGCCGTCCCGGGCCAGTTGGCCGCCCTGCTGCCGCAGGGACCCTCCCTCGATCCGGTACGCGCCGGCGAGGCCAACGCCGCGCGCAACGACTGACGGACACGCACGACGGCGGGCGAACTCCCGTGCCGGGGAGCCCGCCCGCCGTACGGTGGCGAACCGAGGGGTCAGATCTTCTTGCTGTCGGGCATCAACGCAGGGTCGGAACCGACCGCGCCGACGGCCGGTTCGGAGCTGCCGGCCGGCGTGACGAAGCCCGACTGGCCGGACAGGTCGCCGGGCTCGAACGCCGCGTCGTCGGCTCCGGTGGTGCTGCTCAGCGGGCGGGTCGGGTCGTACTCGTCCCACTGGTCGGCGCGCCGCTTGCGCATCACGTAGGCTCCCGCCGCGCCGATCGCGGCGCCGGCGAGCGCGAGCTTCACCAGCCTGCCGCCGCTGCTCTTCCTGCCGGTCGCCTTGCTGGCCTTCTTCTCCAGCTTCTTGGCGTTCTTCCTGCTCGACTTGGCGGCCTTCTGGTTGGCCTTCGCCGTCTTCCTGCCGGTCTGCTTGGCGTTGTCGCTCGCCGCGGCCATCAGGGGCCCGAGCGTCGCGATGGCGCTGTCCCAGCCGCTGGTCGCCGCGCCCTTCGCCTTGCTGGCCGCCGGCTGGACGCGGTCACGCGCGGCGGCGATCTTGGGCCCCACGGTGGCGCTGGTCTCCTGGGCGGCGAGCGAGGCCGCACGCTTGAAGTGATCAACGCTCTGGCCGAGCTCGCTCTTCATCTTCGCGTTGCGGTTCTTACGTCGCATAGTTGCGAACACCAGTGCACCTCCTGTGGTTCTCTCCCGGGTCCATGCTGCCCTCTTGGGTACCCCCGCGTACCCGGTTCTGACACATGGGGCAGGATCCGAACTGCAAAGAACTGTCCAGCGCCGGTCCCTACGCCAGCGGACCGGCGACCGCGACACCCGTTAGGAGTACCCGTGGCTGAGAAGCTTTACGCCACCCTGCACACCAACCACGGTCCGATCCGGCTCCAGCTCTTCCCGGACCACGCGCCGGCCACCGTGCGCAACTTCGTGGAGCTTGCGGAGGGCACCAAGGACTACACCGACCCGCGGACCGGCCAGAAGGGCAGCGGCCCGTACTACGACGGGACCATCTCGCACCGGGTCATCGCCAACTTCATGATCCAGATGGGTGACCCGACGGGCACCGGCCGCGGCGGCCCGGGCTTCCAGTTCGCCGACGAGTTCCACCCGGAGCTGCAGTTCGACCGTCCGTACCTGCTCGCCATGGCGAACGCCGGCCCGGGTACGAACGGCTCGCAGTTCTTCATCACGGTCAGCCCGACCCCCCACCTCAACCGGCGGCACACCATCTTCGGCCAGGTCGCCGACGAGCAGTCCGCCAAGGTCGTGGACTCGATCGCCACCACGCCGACGGGCCCCGGCGACCGTCCGCGCGAGGACGTCGTCATCGAGCGCGTCGAGATCGATCGGGTCGCCGGTTAGTCTCTGACACATGAGTGAGTCTCCGGTGACGGTTCCGGTCTGTTACCGACACCCGTCGAAGGAGACCTATGTCCGGTGCGCCCGCTGTGAGCGGCCGATCTGCCCGGACTGCATGAACGAGGCCTCGGTCGGCCACCAGTGCCCGGAATGCGTCGCCGAGGGGCGGCGCACTCAGCGGTCGGCCCGCACCGCCTTCGGCGGGAGCGCGGCCGGCCGTTCCGGCACGGCCACGAAGGTCCTCGTCGGCATCAATGTGTTCGTCATGATCGCCTCCATCATGTCCGGAGGCGCGAACGCCGTCGCCGGCGGCGGCTGGGGCGGCCTCCTCGGCAGCGACACCCCGCTGACTCGGTGGGGCGCCGTCCTCGGCGGCGCGGTCTACGGCCCGGCCGGCGACGTCGACGTGCACGGCATCGCCGGCAACGGCGAGTGGTATCGCCTGATCACGGCCATGTTCCTGCACTACGGCGTGCTGCATCTGCTGATGAACATGTACGCACTGTGGATCCTCGGCCGCGACCTCGAACGGGCGCTCGGACCGCTGCGCTTCGTCGGCCTCTACGCGCTCGCCGGGCTCGGCGGCAACGTCGCGGCGTACGTCTTCTCGCCGCCCAACCAGAGCACGGCCGGCGCCTCCACCGCGGTCTTCGGCCTGATGGCGGCCATCTTCGTGCTGCTCAAGCGCCTCAAGCTGAGCGTCGCCCCGATCCTCCCCGTGATCGTCATCAACGTGATCTTCACCTTCGCGGTCACCGGCGTCTCGATCGCGGGCCACCTCGGCGGCCTCCTCACCGGCGCCGTCGTCGCGGCGATCCTGGCGTACGCGCCGCGGGCGAAGCGCAACCTCGTGCAGGGCGCCGGGCTGGCGACGGTGTTCGTCCTCCTACTGATGATCGCGATCTACCGCACCTTGGCTCTGCTCTGAGAGCTGCTGGAGGGCCCGCGCCACGTCCTCCGGTGCCGCGCCCAGCTCGGGAGCGCCGAAAAGATGCAGGCTCTCCCCCGCGTCGATCTCCAGCAGTTCGCTGCGGATCCCGCGGCGGGCGCGGCGGTCGACCCTGATCCGCTCGATCCGCGACCACGGCAGGTGACGTCGCCCGGCGAAGCCCACGGCCACGGTGACGCCGGTGATGTCCGCCGCCAGCCGGACGGGGTGAATCAGGTCACGGAACCCCCAGGCGGCCAGGCCGAGACCGGCCACGACTACCAGCACCCACTGCACAGGATCCCGTCTTCCGAACGCCGCCACCAGGGCGATCAGGGCCGCCGCGCCGAGGAGTTTGACCGCGGGCAGGGCGGGCTTCACGCGCCACTGGTGAGGTGCCATGGTCACAACTATCGCAGTCTCGCGTAACGTCGGCGGTATGCGAGATGCGGTGATCGTCGGGGCGGTGCGGACCCCCGTGGGACGGCGAAACGGCGGGCTTGCGGGCGTGCACCCGGTCGATCTTTCGGCCGGAGTGCTGCGCGCCCTGGCGGAGCGGTCGGGGCTCGACCCGGCCGATGTCGAGGACGTGTTCTGGGGATGCGTCTCCCAGGTCGGCGAGCAGTCGTGGAACATCGGTCGCCACGCCGTGCTCGGGGCCGGCTGGCCCGAAGCGGTGCCGGCCACGACCATGGACCGGCAGTGCGGCTCCAGCCAGCAGGCCCTGCACTTCGCGGCCGCGACCGTGCTCTCCGGGCAGGCCGACCTGGTGGTCGCCGGCGGCGTCGAGTCGATGAGCCGGGTGCCGATGGGTTCCAGCGCCGCCGGTGCGGATCCCTACGGCGACACGGTCAAGCAGCGATACGGCAACGCCGTCTTCAACCAGGGCGTCGGCGCCGAGATGATCGCCGAGCGCTGGGGCTTCTCCCGCCAGCAGCTCGACGAGTACGCGCTGGCCAGCCACGCCGCGGCGGGCAAGGCGCAGGACGCGGGCGAGTTCGACGCCGAGATCGCGCCGGTCGGCGACATCGGGCGCGACGAGGGCATCCGCCGCGACACCACGCTCGAGAAGCTGGCCGAGCTGAAGACCCCGTTCAAGCCCGACGGCGTCGTCACGGCGGGCTCCGCCTCGCAGATCTCCGACGGCGCCGCCGCGCTCGCCGTCACCACGTCACGCTGGGCGGCCGCCCACGGCCTGCGGCCGCTGGCGCGGATCCACACCGCCGTCGTCGCCGCCGACGATCCGGTGATCATGCTGACCGCGCCCATCCCGGCCACCGCGAAGGCGCTCGCCAAGTCGGGTCTCACCCTCGGCGACATCGGCGTGTACGAGGTGAACGAGGCGTTCGCACCCGTACCGCTGGCCTGGCTGGCGGAGACCGGCGCCGACCCGTCCCGGCTCAACCCGCGCGGCGGCGCGATCGCCCTCGGTCACCCGCTCGGCGCATCCGGCGCCCGCATCATGACCACGATGCTGCACCACATGAGGCAGAACGACATCCGCTACGGCCTGCAGACCATGTGCGAGGGAGGCGGAATGGCGAACGCCACGGTGGTCGAGATTCTGTAATTCGATATTCATCGTGACGGCCCCGCGCCTTTCCCTTTCCGTCACGCGTTGAACGCACATGGACGTGTTCTCCCGTACGTTCCTTCCCGCCGCGGCCGAGGCCGGGGTCGCCATCCCCACCGTGAGCCGGCACATGCCGATCTTCCGCCGCTGCGTGGAGCCGGACGACACGACGGTGCTCGTCACCCGGTGCGTCAACCCGGATCGTCCGCTGGCCGGCGACTTCCTGCTGCTGCTGACGTACCGCCGGCTGGTGATCACCCAGGAGACCCGGGTGCTGCACCGGCTGCGGCTGCACCTCAACGCGAACCTGCGCCACCTGAGCGACGTGACCTGGAACCCGGACCTGCGCCAGTCCGCCGTCGAGGTCGCGGCCACCGCCGTGGACGGCGTCCGCGAGCGCTTCCGCATGCGTGTCGGCGAGCCGGACCGCGTCTGGCACTTCGACGCCCTGCTCAGGCACGTCTTCCGCGACCGCCGCAGTCTGAGCATCGCCGCCTAGTCCCGGCTTGTGAAGGCGCTGATGGAGGCGCGCAAGCCGGCCGGGTCGAGACCGTGCCAGCGGGCGTGGTCGGCCGGTGAGCCGTAGCGCCGCTGCTCGGCCCGGCCCACCCCGAGGTGCAACTCCCGGTGGGGTACGGCCGACAGCGCCGCGGAGACGATCCGGCTGGACGTTCCCTCAAGGTACGGCTCCACGACGACGATCTCGGCGGTGACCAGTTCGCGCAGTCGTGCGGTGTCGAGCGGCCGTGGCGTGTTGGTGTAGGCCACCGTGACGTCCAGGCCGGTGGCGAGGACGGCGTCGAGCATCGGTCCGACGGCCAGCACGACCGCCCCGCCGACCGGACCGCGGCGGATCACCTTAAGGTCCACGCCCGGATAGGCATGCCGGTTCTGCTGCGTGGACAGGCGGACGTATACCCGGTCGTCGTGCCGCGCGGCCGCACGGAGCAGGTCCGGCACCTCGTCCGGATGACCGGGTACGTGCACCGTCCAGCCCTCGAGGGTGTCGAGCAGCGCGACGTCTCCCGGCGACTGGTGCGTGTAGCCCTCGGCCGACGCGTCGTACGAGGCGCCGATGCTCACCAGCACGGCGCCGGCGTCCTGGTGGCCGAGGTCGAGCTTGATCTGCTCGTACGCCCGGTCCACGACGAACGGCGCGTACGAATGCACGTACGGTCGCATCCCGGTGAGCGCGAGCCCGCCCGCGACGCCCGTCATGAGCTGCTCGCGGATCCCGACGTTGATCACCCGGTCGGGGTGGCGCCGCAGCGCCGGCGCGAAGGCGGCGGCCGAGATGTCGGCGAGGACGAGGGCGGTCCGCGGGTCCTCCTGCAGGAGGGCGGTCGTGGTGGCGACGAACGTCTCTCGCATGTCAGTGTCCCTTCGGTGCGACGGTGGCGATGACGACGTGCGGCCGGCGCGGCCGTACGTCCGGCCTCAACGCGACCTCCAGCGCGTCGCGGTCGTGCCCATCCACCGAGGACACCGTCCAGCCGACGAAGTGGCTCGCGATCCCGCCCGGCCGGCCGTGGGTGGCGGACCGGTTGTCGATGACGATCGCGGTCAGGGGCAGCCCGGTCGCCGCCGCGTACGCGATGGCCTCGTGGTTCGATCCCTCGTCCAGCTCGGCGTCGCCGAGGAGCACGAACGTGTGCGCTTCGTCGTACCCCTGTGCTCGCAGGCCCATCGCGGTGCCGACGGCGAGTCCGAGACCGTGACCCAGCGATCCGGTCCCGATCTCCACCCCCGGGATCAGCACGCGGTCGGGGTGATGGCCGAGGTGGCTGGTGCTGCTGCCGAGGTCGTCGAGCCATTCCTCGGGAATGAAACCCTTGGCCGCGAGGACGGCGTAGTAGGCGGCGGGACCGTGTCCCTTGGAGAGCAGGAAGCGGTCGCGGTCGGGCTCGTCGGCGGTCCCGGGCGAGACGCGCAGGATGCGGTCGTAGAGCACCCACAACACGTCGAGCGTCGAGTACGCGCTGGGCGCGTGCTTGTGGTCGCCGGTGATCCTGGTCAGCAGCAGTCCGAGGGGATCTGATCTGATGGCTGTCGCGGTCATGTCCGTAGCCTGCAACCTAAACTTCACTTCAACTCAAGGAAGGCGCCTGTGGAGCTTCTCACCATCGGCGACATGGCGGCCCGCAGCGGCGTGGCCCCGTCGGCGCTGCGCTACTACGAGCGCGAGGGCCTGATCCGCTCGACCCGTACGGGCGGCAACCAGCGCCGATACGAGCGCCACGAACTGCGCCGGGTGGCGTTCATCAAGATCGCGCAGCAGGTCGGGGTGTCCCTGCAGGAGATCCGGGTGGCGCTCGCCGCGCTGCCGGAGAACCGGACGCCCACCAAGGCGGACTGGGCCCGGCTGTCCGCGCGGTGGCGACGCAAGCTCGAAGAACGCATCGCCGTCATGGAACGGCTGCGCGACGAGCTGACCGGGTGCATCGGATGCGGCTGTCTGTCGCTGCAGCGCTGCAAACTGATCAACCCGCGGGACCAGCTCGCCGAGCGTGGCGAAGGACCCCAAATGATCATCAACCCGCCCTGAACCGGAGAGCCCGGACGTCTGCCTCGCCGGTCTTGCCCATGCCGTCTCTTTCGGGCACCCCTGGCCGGCATCAGGACCTTTTCCCACCACGCATCGACCAAGGCGGCAGATCATGCAGTCCGGGGGCCGTGGTCGAGGGAGGCGCCTGTGCACGACACCGGAGGCATGGCACGCGTTTGTGCGGCACTCCTGGGCATCCTGCTCACCCAGCAAGCCTGTGACGCGCGGAAGCCCGCGCCTTCACCGACCTCGTCCGCGGCGGCGTCACCGTCACCGTCCGCCCAGGATGTCTTCCGCGGCGACCGGGAAGTGCTGTTGCTTCCCGTCGGCAGCGCGGCGACGCTGGCGGTGGGCGAGACCGGCTGGATCGAGCTCACCGACGACTTCGGCGACCGCGCCCTCTTCGTCCTCACCAAGGCCGACGGCGACCGCTACCGCATCCGCACGGCCCGCCTGCGCACCGGCGGCAAGGCGTCCTGCATCGAGGTGGGTAAGGCCGGCGCCGTCACCGCGGCGCCCTGCGACGCCGCAAAGAACGGTCAGGTGTTCCGCATCCGCCGGTCGGGCACGGCCTACACGCTCTGTACGGGCAAAGACACGTGCCTGGTGCAGAGCCCGGCGAGCGGGGTGCGGGCGGTACCCCTGGCCGCCGGCACACCCGGAAAAGACGCGCTGTTCTTCGTGCCAGACCGTGGCCGCGCGTCGATCGGGATGTGATACTCGCCGGTAGCAACCGAGGGCCGCGGTGGCGCGGCCGGAAGGCTGGTGGCTCGTGACGGACGACACGACGCGTACGGCGTACCGGACCTGCCCGCTGTGCGAGGCCGCCTGCGGCCTCGAACTCACCGTGACCGGCGACCGGATCGTCTCCGCCCGCGGCGACCAGCGGCACGTCTTCAGCGGCGGCTTCATCTGCCCGAAGGGCGCCACCCTCGGACAGTTGACCGCCGACCCGGACCGGCTGCGCCGCCCGCTCGTGCGGCGCGGCGACCGCCACGAGGAGGTCGGCTGGGACGAGGCGTTCGAGGCCGTCGAGGCGGGGCTGCGCCCGATCCTCGAACGTCATGGCCCCGACGCCGTCGCGCTGTATCTCGGCAATCCCAACGTGCACACCATGGCGGGCGGTCTCTACGTATCGCCGCTGCTGCGTGCCGTCGGCAGCCGCAACATCTTCAGCGCCAGCACCGTCGACCAGATGCCCAAGCACGTTGCATGCGGCTACCTCTACGGCAATCCGCTGGCCATTCCGGTGCCCGATGTGGACCGTACCGATCTTCTTCTGGTACTCGGCGCCAATCCGTGGGAGTCCAACGGCAGCCTCGCCACCGCGGCCGACTTCCCTGGCCGGCTCAAGGCGATCCAGGCCCGCGGCGGCCGGTTCGTGGTGGTCGACCCGCGACGCACCCGCACCGCCGAGCACGCCGACGAGCACCTCTTCATCCGGCCGGGCACCGACGCGTACCTGCTCTTCGGGATCGTCCACACGCTGTTCGAGGAGGGGCTGACCGATCTCGGGCGGCTCGCCGGCCACGTGACGGGCGTCGAGGCGGTGCGCGAGCTGGCCCGCGCCTTCGCGCCCGAGGTGGTGACCGCCGCCTGCGCCGTACCGGCGGATCGCATCCGCGGGCTCGCGCGGGAGCTCGCGGCCGCACCCACGGCGGCCGTGTACGGACGGATCGGCACCTGCACGGTCGAGTTCGGCACGCTGACCAACTGGCTCGTCGACGTCGTCAACGTGCTCACCGGCAACCTCGACCGCCCCGGTGGGGCCATGTTCCCGCTCGCGGCGCACCTGCGTACGCGGCCGCAGCCGGGTGGGAAGGGCTTCCGCGTCGGCCGGTGGCAGAGTCGGGTCCGCGGGCTGCCCGAGGTCAGGGGCGAGCTGCCGGTCGCCACTCTCGCGGACGAGATGGAGACGCCGGGCGACGGGCAGGTGCGTGCGTTCGTCACGGTGGCCGGCAACCCCGTGCTCTCGACACCGAACAGCGGGCGGCTGGACCGGGCACTCGGCGGGCTCGAGTTCATGGTGAGCGTCGACCCGTACCTCAATGAGACGACCCGGCATGCCGACGTCGTCCTGCCGCCCTCCGACGCCACCCGCAAGGGACACTACGACTTCTCGTTCCTGGGGCTCGCGGTGCGCAACTTCGCGGCGTACTCGCCACCGGTGCTTCCGCCGGACCCGGCGGAGATGGACGAGTGCGACATCCTCGCGCGGCTCACGCTCATCGTCACCGGCAAGGGCGCCGATGCCGACCCCGCGGAGCTGCACGAGCACATGCTGCAGGAGATGCTGCAGAAGGCCGCGTCCGCAGACCTCCGGAAGCTGGTCGACGGAGACCATCCGGCCGAGCGCCTGCTCGACGTCGCATTGCGCACCGGCGCGTACGGGGACCAGTTCGGTGCCCGGCCCGACGGCCTCTCCCTGGCCCGCCTCCTGGCCAACCCGCATGGCATCGACCTCGGACCGCTGCAGCCGAGGATCCCGGAGATCCTCCAGACCCCGAGCGGCACGATCGAGCTGTGCCACCCAGCGATCGCCGCCGACGTGTCCCGGCTGAGCGAGGCTCTCCCGCGGCGGCGCGACGACCTCGTCCTGGTCGGCCGACGCCACCTGCGCTCCAACAACAGCTGGATGCACAACGTTCCGGCGCTCGTGAAGGGCCGGGACCGGTGCACCCTCCACATGCACCCGAAGGACGCGGAACGGTTCGCCCTCACCGACGGCGACGAGGCCGAGGTGATGTCACGAGCGGGCACGGTGGCGGTGCGGGTCGAGGTCACCGACAAGGTGATGCCCGGCGTCGTGAGCCTGCCGCACGGCTGGGGCCACGGCCTGCCGGGCACCCGCATGTCGGTCGCCGCGGAGCGGCCGGGGGTGAACAGCAACGTGCTGACCGACGAGTACGCGACCGATCCGCTTTCGGGGAACAGCGTGCTGAACGGCATCCCGGTCGAGATCAAGGCGCTCGCCTGACAACCTCGAACCTTCCAGGTTGTTCTTCCTTGTCTGCTTGCGCAGGCTCCAAGCCGGTCGACAAGCAAGTCTTTCAGCAAGGGAGTGACCATGAACCTCAAGCGCGTCGCAATCGCTGTTGCCGCCCTGGCGACGGCGCTCGTCGTCACGCCGGGCGCTGCCATCGCCGGTCCCCACGACAATGCGAATGCCACCGTGAGCGGCGTGTCGGGTGTCGACGCCAACGACGCCGGCTGCGCGACGGGCTTCTTCTGCCTGTACACCCAAGGGTGGCAGAACGGCATCAAGTTCAACCTGTACCACTGCCGGACCTACAGCCTGAACAACTGGAACGGCGTCGGCTCCTTCAAGAACAACAACACGGGCGGGGCGCAGGCCCAGTTCCTCGACCGCAACTACCGGGTGATTCGCACCAGCACCCCGGTCGAGTCCGTCGACAACTTCGACTTCTCCCCGGTGTGGTACGTCCGAGCATGCTGATGGATCGCCGTGGGGCGTTCAGGCGACGACCATGTTCGACCTGATCGTCAGGCCGGTCAGCTCGCCGACGGTACGGGCCATCTCCGCGAGGCCCTCGGCGGTGTCGGTCTTGCCGGCGATGGCGATGACCTTTCCGCTGAGGCGGTTCCTGTCGGCCTCGCTGAGGATGTGCGCGGTGAGCACGACCACGGGGATGCCTCGGGTTGCCGGGTCCTCGTGCAGAGCAGCGATGACATCGAAGCCGTCCAGGCCCGGCATGATCAGGTCGCAGATGATCAGGTCGAAGGGGCGGCTCCGGGCCGCCGCGAGACCGTCGACGCCGCTGGCGGCGGTGGTGACCTGGATGCCTTCGGCGCTGAGTGTGGCGTCGATGAGCTCCAGGCCCTGCGCGTCGTCGTCGATCGCCAGGACCTGCAGACGCTCGTCGCCGCCCGGCGGGACGAGACCGTGGCGCGCCATCCAGGTCAGCAAGGTGGTGCGGTCGACGGGTTTGACGAAGTAGTCGACGGCTCCGAGCGCCACTCCGACGGCAGCGTCGTCGTGAACGCTCACGATGAGTACGGGAACGTGCCGGAGCCGCTCGTCGCGCTTGAGGCCGGCCAGGACCTGCCAGCCGTCGATGTCGGGCAACTCGATGTCGAGCAGGATGGCCTCGGGATCGTTCGCGCGGGCGGTGGCCAGTCCCTGTTCGCCGCTGGCCGCGACGGTGACGTGGTAGCCGGCCCGCCGCAGGGGAGTGGAGAGCAGTTCCGCCGCGGCCGGATCATCCTCGATGACCAGTACCCCGCCGCGGGCGCCGCCGGCCTCGACGGCGGCGGGAGTGCCGGCGGTCGGCAGATAGACGGTGAACTTCGCGCCGTGGCCCGCTTGCGAGACCAGCTCGATGCGTCCGCCGTGCGCGTGCACGAGGCGGCGGGTCAGCGCGAGTCCCAGGCCGGTCCCGCCGGCGCGGTGGTGCTCCCCGCCGACCTGCTGGAATTCCTCGAAGGCGCGCTGCTGGTCCTCGGCGGCGATGCCGGGTCCGGTGTCGGCCACGCTGATCGCGACGTCATGGCCGACGCGGCGCGCCGCGACGAAGATCTTGCCCTGCTCGGGGGTGAACTTGATCGCGTTGGACAGCAGGTTCGTCACGATCTGGCGCAGTCGCGTCCGGTCCGCGTGGGCGCGCAGCGGTGACACGGCCACGGTGATGTCCAGTTGCTTGCGCTGAGAGAGCGCCTCCAGGGTCGTGATGACCTCATTGATCGCCTCCTGCACGTCCACCGGCTGGCACCGGAGCTGGACGTTGCCGGATTCAATCTTGGCTAGGTCGAGGACCTCGTTGATGAGGTTGAGCAGATGCTTGCCGCTGGAATGGATGTGGCCGATCCACTCCGTGGGCACGCTCGTCTGTCCGTCCGCGGCCGGTTCGGTGCGCATCAGGTCGCTGAAACCGATGATCGCGTTCAGTGGGGTCCGCAGTTCGTGGCTCATGTTCGCCATGAAGTCGCTCTTGGCCTTGCTCGCGACCGTCAGGGCGGAGACCGAGGCGGACAGTTCGCCGGTGAGCCGTTCACGGTCGGTGAGCAGTTCCGCGCGCTGCCCCAGCGCGGCAGCCTGGCCGGCGAGCTCCCCGAGCAGTTGCACGTCGTCGTCGGTGAACAGGTTGCGGTGGGTGTTGAGCAGCAGCAGGACCGCGGCGCCGGTCGGCAGCCGCAGCGGTGCCACGGTGACGAAGTGCAGTCCGCCGGCTCGCGCATATTCCAGCGCCTCCGCCGGGGGCGGTCGTCGACGGTCGTCGACGCTGGCGCTGCCGCTGAACCCGAGCAGCTCGGCGCGGGCGGCCGTCGTGTGGGCCCCGTCCGGCCGGCCGGGCACACCGACCCGTGCGACCTCCTCGAGAGGCCCATCGCCGGCGGAGATGAGCACGACCACGCCGCCCGAGGACGTGGCCCGGCGTACCGCCTCGGCATAGCACTGCCAGATTTGTGACGCGGGAGCGTCCGGCGGCGCCTGCAACAGTTGACGCACCACGTCGTAGGCGGCCCGGTTCGACCACGCTCGCCGTGCCCACGCCGGGGGCGCGAACGCCATCAGGTAGCCGGCCGCGGACACCACGGCGATCAGCCGCGCGGCCTGCCGCGCGCGCTGCGCGGCCTCCGGGTCGCCGGAGCCGGCCCCGGCAAGCAGGATCGCCACCGCGAACAACGCGGTGGCCGCCGCCGCCAGCCACAACCGGGTCCGCGCCGCTCCGGCGCGTGCCATGGCCAGACGGGTCAGGAACCACGCGGCGACGATCTCCGTAACCACGAACACGGCCACCACGAGCAGCACGGCCGAGGAACTCAGGGCCTCGCCTCCGATGGCGAGCAGTACGGCACTGACGAGCCATCCCGCAAATGCCGACCAGTACACCGCGGCCGGAACCGGCCCGACCCGCCGCGCCACGCGCAGGGTCAGGAACGGCTGTCCGAGCAGCAGTACGGATGCCGCCACCTCGACCGGCCGCGGAGGCTCGCCGACCACCTGGCTCAGCACGGCGAGAACGAACAGCACCGCCATGGCGGAGAACATCACCACCACGTCGCGGTGCAACCCGTCGCGTCTGCGCAGGTAGCCGACCAGCAGGCGGAGGAACACGGCGGTGAACAGCGCCTCCGCCACCAGCGTCAACCACAGGGCTCCGACGCTTTCCTCTTCCATAGGAAAAAGGTACAACTCGGTGGTATTGCCTAAACGACGAACGCGCCTTTCGGGCTCGGCGCTGTGCGGGTCGGCCGGCGTGAGCGCTTCGGGTCCGACCGGGATATGCAAGCCTGCCGGGCCCGACATTGATCAAGATCACGTCGACGCTTGAAGATCTTGACGCGTCCGTGACGGCCGCGTACGCCCAGACCTCGACCGCTCTGAACGGTGCCCGCGTGCTGGCCGCCGAGACCGGCGCCAGCCAGGCCGGCTATGACGAGAAACTGGCCGTCGCCATCAAGTTCGGCCGCGGCGACGACTCCGCCCTCGTCGAGCTCGCCGACCGGGACTTCGTCATCGCGATCTGGAACCACGTCAAGAACAAGCCTGACCACCTCGAGGTACGCACCGCCGCCGAACAGGCCTTCAGCAGCGCACCGCAGGAAGCCGACCAGGCCTGCTATGAGTTCATCGTGACCGGCGTATTCGCCGCGTTCGACCGCGACACCGCGCGGGAGAAGCGCGAAGCCGACGCCAAACGCCACAGCGACCTGGCCCGCACCACGGCCGCCGCCGCGATCGACATCGTCGCCGACGCTGAGCTGCTGAACGGCACCGACGCCACCTTCATCCGGCTGATCTGGGAACGCGTCACCGACGATCCCAAGTGGCCGAAGGTGAAGGCCGCCGCCAGCGCCGCCCGCGGCGGCACCCCGGAACAGCAGCAACAGTTCATCGCTACCGGCCTCGCCGCGGCGGCCAAAGAGGACACCGACGACCGCATCGCCGCCGACACGAAGAAGACCGAAGAGGAGAAGGCAGCCGCCCCGGGGCCAAGGCCGCCAGGCAATTCGCCGCGAACCGCGTCGGCCTGCCGGTCACCGAGCAGTTGCTGACTCCATCATCAACGCCGAAGACCGCACCAAGTGCGTCAGCCCGGGAAGCGACAGCACGTTCGTACTGCGCACCTGCGATGGCCGGCCGGATCAGCACTTCTCCCACCGTAAGGCCGGCAGCAACTACATCTGGGTCAACGAGCACAGCAACCAGGCCATCACAGTCCGAGACGGCAGTCGTGACAACGGCGCCGCCGCCGTCGCGGGGCAGCTCACCAACGCTGATAGCCAGCAGTGGTCCGCGATCCGCAACAAATGGCCGCTGAACCAGGGTGCCGACCCCGAAACCGCCACTGTCCGGTGGGCGGACTTCGATGGTGACGGCAAGGACGACTACCTGGCCGTCGACGCCAACGGCGCGGTGCAGGCCTGGCTGAACCGCGGTGGCGACGGCCAGGGCGGCTGGCACGGCGGGGGCATCGTCGCTTCGTAACGATGGACGTCCGGGCCCCGTTGCTCTGCGTTCGCGCAGGTCAGCGGGGCCTTCTCCATAGTCAGGAGCGGAGGGCGTGGACCCGAACCCGCGGCGACGCGCATTGAACCAGAAGTCCTGCCGGTTCGTATCCCCCTCGGGACCTTCCTATATGGAGGACGGCGTGGTGGCAGAGCAGGACCGACTGACGGAGAGCCGCGGCGAGACGGACGCGTCCGCAACACGACGTCGCCGCCTGGAGAAAATGGCATTGGTACTGACGGCCGTCGGCACCATCGCCGCAGTTCTTGGCCTCGGCCGCGACTTGACCGACAGTACTGTCACCTACGACGACATCAAGCGCGCCGCGTGTGTGGTTCTGAGTTGCTCACCCGCGGAACCGATTCCTTCGCCCGTCAACTCCGCTCCGCCCCCGTCCGTGTCTCCGGAGCCGACGACGAAACCGTCCCAGCCAACCGTAAAGGCAACGACACCTCCCGCCGGCGAAGCGGCCGGAAAGCCGACGGCAAGGATCGTCGTTCCGGACGGTGGTGACACTCCCCTGTGTACCCCGATCAGCGGGACCGTGTCCGGTCTCGAAGGCGACCGGGCCGCCTGGCTTCTTGTGAAGGGTCCGGCCACAGGCGAGCTCTATTACCTCCTCGGCGAGATCGCCCTCAGATCACCCGACGCTACCGACTGGAATTTCAGAGCACAGCAAATTGGCGATCCGGGAGCCAAGGGAAAGACATTCCAATTGCGGGTCATCGGCACCGAAGGCGATGCCACGGCCGAATACCATCGCGCATCCGCGGAACTGAAAAGCTATGTCCACCTGCCGGCGAAGTACGAACTCTTGGACGAGGCAGCCGTCACCATCGTCGACGACATCCCGTGCAGATAGCTGATCGTCCGCCCACAAGCTCGTACGGCTTCCACGGCCGAAACCGGGCGTGTACCGGGCCCGGTGCTGCGCGCATGACCTGTAGCGCGGCCACGACCTCGACACCGCGCCGTCCGGCATCCGCTCGACCACTGGCCCAAGGGCGAGCTTGGCCGCTGGGAGCGGATGTTGAGCGGTGCACCATCCGCCCTGCCCCCGGATAGCTCGACCTGGTAATGCTCCGTCACGTCCGGGTGGGTGACGGTGACAGGCAGATGCTGATGTTGGTGTCGTGGGTTGATGGACACCGCCGAGGCGCGACAGCACACCGATGACCTGGACGAGAACGCGAAGGATGTATTCGCGTCGTTGACCGTGAGGAACGGCGAGACACAGCACTACTAGTGAGGGTCAGCTCGATCCGCTCCCCAACTTGACCATCCCGTGCACCACCCTTGGGAGCATCCGATGCGACTGATCATGTTCAACACGACCATGGGCGTTGCCGCCGGGATCGCCCTCATGCTCGTCCCTCGCTTCTGGGCAGTCGTCCGCGGCGACCACCCACCGCTGCTCCTCGTCAGCCCGCAGCGGGCCGCCGGAGGATGGGCCGCGACCTTCGGCGCCCTCGGTGCCATCCTCACCAGCCTGGGCTTCGTCATGACGGTGTGGCATCCCCTGGCCCCGGCCAAGGACTACATCGACACGATCTTCGGCGAGCCGACGCTGATCCTGGGCGTGCTGCTGCTCACCGCGGCCTGGCACCTCGCCCGCTCCGGCGACCCCCTCGACCCGGAGCGGCTGCGGACCGCACTGTCGCCGGCGAGCTGGGTGGTCTTCTGGCTCGGCATCGTCCTCGCCTGGTGCGCCGCCGCGATCGTCCGCTTCGACGCGGTCTCCTCAGCACCGGCCGAAGAGCCCATCACCGGCCTGCTGCACGACTGGCCGATGGTCGAGAACCTGTTCTTCGCCATCGTCCTGTACGGCCTCGCCGCGGTCGGCTGCCTCGCCTTCCCGTTCGCGATCCGCCCCACCAGCCGCGTCGCCTGGCCGATCATGTACTGGGCATGGACCGTGTCCGGTGTCGCGTTCGCGCTGTTCTCGGCGATGAATTTCTACACGCACACCGGCCTCCTGATCAACCTGGGAACAGACGGAGTCGACTTCCGTTGGTGATTTCCCGGTCCCGCACCGAACGGCTCGCCCAGTCCATTTCATCGCCGAAGAATTCCCATTTTCCGACGAATCTTTGCTCTGACCCGAAGGATCCCGCTTGTGCGAACTGCCGGTTTGCTTTCCCTCCGTTTGAACCTTGCGAGGTTGGCAAACGTGTTGGTGGAGGGCGACACCCAGGTGTGAGCAGGCTTCAGGAGGAAAGATGACGGTTCTCGCACGACGCGAGACAAGTTGGCGTGTTCACCCGCCAACGCTGGGTGCCATCGTGCAGGTGGCGCTGCTCGTGTCGCTGTGGGTGACCGTCGGGCTCGGCCTGATCGGATCACTCGTTGGTCTAGGGTTCACGGCCTGCACGTGGGTGCTGCTCAACCGCGCACTGAACCAGCCCGATGTCCGTCGCTGGGGACCGGCGGACAGCATCACGTTTGGTCGTCTCATCCTGACGGGGGGTGTCGCCTCCCTGGTAGCCGACGCCATCGCCGGGAGCGTGCATCACCTTGCGCTGGTCGCTCTCGCTGTCGTGTCCCTGGTCCTCGATGCGGGCGACGGCCAGGTTGCGCGCCGCACCGGAACGGCATCCCGCTTCGGAGCGCGTTTCGACATGGAGGCTGACTCTGTCTTAGCCGTCGTGCTGAGCATCTACGTCGCCACCCACCTTGGATGGTGGGCTGTCGCCATGGGCCTCTTTCGCTACTTCTTTGCATTCGCTGCCAGGGTGACGCCGTGGCTGAATGCCCGGCTTCCCCCTCGACTGTCGCGAAAAGTCGTGGCCGCCTCGCAGGGTGCAGTACTGGTTGTCACAAGTACGGCATTGCTCCCTGCGACCATGGCTCAGTTCTGCGTTGCGCTCACGCTTGCTGCGCTCTCTTGGTCGTTTGGCGTTGACGTACGGTGGTTGTGGCGTCAGGAGGCCTTGCGGCGGAAGGATGCGCGAGCCGGGAAGGTAGCAAACGCAAATAATGGACCGGGTGTCGACACTGGCGGATCGGGCCTTCAGGCAGTCGGCCCCGCGATATTGTGATCGGCCGGATCGAGAGTCGCCTGCACCGAGCCGACCGTGCCGTGCTCGTGATGGTAATGGCTGCACGCCCCCGACGGCAACAAAAGAGGAAAGCGGAAACAGGCGGTGCTGAATAGTTGTCTGCGTGTACGCCCGCACCGGATAAACCAATGCCGCGGCGTCTCTTCAGCGTGATGTATAGTCGAGAAATGGGACTCAATCGTGATGCCGTGGAGTCACTCCGTGCCGACCCCGGAGCGTCATCCATCCACCGGTCGCTCGACTATTACTATAACAATGCGGCTCATGATGCAGCTATGGATTCCTTTTACGCAGAGTTCGTCCGGTCGGGCGATCTCGTCTTCGACATCGGTGCACATGTCGGCGACCGCATCGGCAGCTTCCGTCGGCTCGGCGGCCGAGTGGTGGCCGTAGAGCCGCAACCACTCTGCATCAGAGCTATCCGGGATATCTATGCTGGCGATGAGGATGTGACCCTGGTTGAGGCGGTGTGTGGAGCTTCGGAAGGAAGCGTGCGCTTTTATGTGAATTCGACGAACCCCACGGTCTCCACCGCGTCGCCGGACTTCGTGAAGGCCGCGGACGGCGCGCCGGGATGGCGGGACGAGGTGTGGGATGACGAGCTCGAGGTCACTTCCACTACTCTTGATGCTCTTATCGAGACCTATGGAGCGCCCGCTTTTGTCAAGATTGACGTCGAAGGTTTCGAAGATTCAGTCCTCGCCGGCCTGAGTCGAACTCTGCCGGCGTTGTCGTTCGAGTTCACGACGATTGAGAGAGCATCGGCTCTGAGGTGCCTCGACCAGGCAAAGTCACTGGATTTCAGTTCCTTCAACGTCTCTATGGGAGAGACAATGAGGATGGAATTCGAGCAATGGGTGTCGGTCGAGCAGATGGCGGCCTACGTCCAGGCGCTGCCGCACGAAGCCAACGCCGGCGACATTTACTGCTTGTCCTCCTGACCGGTTCAGCGCCGACCCGCCACCTCGCGAGAACAGCGACAGATGCGCGCCCGGGCGCGAGCGTTCGGCGAACGATGAGTGTGCAGTAGCGAGAAACGCTGAACAATATGGGCCAACCCTGTCGACTCGGGCGCCTTAGCGCTGTCCGCTAGGTACCGACGGCGGCCAAAGGCTATGTCCGGGCACTGGCGGGGAGTGTCATTCGCGGCGCGTCCCCGGTGCGGTCGTCCGGGCGCCGGTGCTGTCAGCCCTGGGTGGGCCGTTCACGCCAGTGAACGATGGGGTTGACCTGCGTATCCGCGGGTCAGGAGCGGAGGGCGTGGGATTCGAACCAACGGACGCGGCACGCCTCACCGGTTTTCAAGGCCGGGAGGTGTATGTCTCCTGAGCTGGGCAGACGGCATCGAGCAGAGCCCGGTTGCCGTACCCGTGCCGGGAGTGCCCAGAACGAGCGCTGTCGCCGTTATGGGCTCGGCCGTCCGGGTGCCCCGACGGCCAGCCGGGCAACATCCCTAGGCCCTCGTATGCTCATCCCGGAGCTCGTCGAGGCTGAGCGCGTCGATGTCGTCGACGCTCTCGCCGCAGAGGAACGGCGCAGAAGACGGCCGTAGACCGGCGTGGCCGCGCCCGTCGAGACCAGATTAAGCCTGCTACAGCTAGACCACCTGCCGCCGAGCCCGCGCCGCATCGGTCAACCCGCCACCGTCTGGATACAGCATCCCACCAGCAGAGTCCGACCACCGACCCGCGTCACGCAACCACGTCGGCCAACCTCAACCATTCATGTTCTCTAGCCGCTGTTACACCAACTTGTTTGACAGGCCCGCCGTCGCGTATTCGGCGAGGTCGTCACCGAGCTGTTCGTCTGCAGACGCAGCCGCCCCCGCCGGAAAGGATCCGGCGGGGGCGGCACCGTGCGGCCCCGGGTCAGACGGCCGGGTTGGTGCCGGCCATCATCCCGTACCGGGTGTCGGTGGCGCTTTCGCCGTCGCGGACCCAGAGGAAGCCGGTGTTCGCTTGGAACACGATCCGGTAGCCGCGGATGGCTGGGCTCGTGCCGCGCATCATCCCCAAGCCGGTGTCCTTGGCGACGCCGCCGCTGGTGCGGACCCAGAGGAAGCCGGTATTGGCCTGGAACGCCGTGGTGAATCCAGTGTCGGTGGCGCTGATCGCCGGGCTGGTGCCGTTCATCATCCCGTAGCGGGTGTCCGTGGCGCGGCCGTTGCCGTCGATGGTCCAGAGCATGCCGGTGTTGGCTTGGAAGGCGATGGCGTAGCCGCCGCTCGGCAGGGCGGTAATGGACGGGCTGGTGCCGGCCATCATGCCGTAGCCGGTGTTCACGACCGCGCCGGAGGAGTCCCGGGTGTAGAGAAAGCCGGTGTTGGCCTGGAACGCGATCCGCCACCGGCTGGTGGCACCCGCGATGGACGGGCTGGTGCCACGCATCATGCCCAGCTGCAGGTTCTGGGTGGCGCCATTGTTCATGTTGCGGGTGTAGAGCATGGTGGTGTTGGCCTGGAAGGCGATCTGGCCGCCGGAGATGGCGGGGCTGGTGCCGTTCATCATCCCGTAGCCGGTGTCGAGCGTGACGCCGTTGGTGTTGCGGGTGTAGAGGAAGCCGGTGTTGGCCTGGAACGCGGTCTGCCCACCCGAAGTGGCGGGGCTCGTGCCGTTCATCATGCCGTAGCGGGTGTCGAACATGGCGCCTGCGCCGCTGCGGGTATACAAGAAGCCGGTGTTGGCCTGGAAGGCCGCCGGGATGGTTTCGGGGCTCGGTATGGTCGTACCGGTGCCCGAGCCGGAATCCGTGCCACCGCCACTCGGCGCTGTGCCGAACCCGTCTTCCCAGGGTGCGGTGCCGATCCCGGTTTGCGGTGTTGAGCCGAAACCTTCCTCCGGCGTGCAGTCGATGCCGGTGATGAAGGCGGTTTCCTGGGCGTACACCCGCCTCCAGCGGTCTCCTAGCCCTGGCCCTCGCCGGTCCTCACGGATCGATCTCCCCGAGGAGAAATAGCCGGTGGTGAGGCATCCGTGGCGCGCCAGGAACGCATCTGTGTCGTAGTACCAACGCCCGAGTTCATCCGGGGTGTAGCCGTTCCCGGACAGGCTGTAGAAAGCGTTTGCGGCGGACTTGGTGAAGCCGTTTGTCGTACACGGCGGGTAGGTTCCGTAGTAGGAATCCGAGAAGCCGGACCAGCAGTTCGTTACCCAAATGGGGCTGGACGAGGTATTCCGGACCCTTCCGCCGCAGCCGTAGGTATCGCAATCGCCGGCCGAAGCGGGACCGGCCTGTCCTACCACTAGCGAGGTTCCCAGCAGGGCGCCGACCGCACCGATACGGACTAATTGCTTGAGTCTTGTTGAAAGCCGCATTACCACTCTCCCTGACGATGAC
Source organism: Couchioplanes caeruleus (assembly GCF_003751945.1). Classification (NCBI taxonomy): domain Bacteria; kingdom Bacillati; phylum Actinomycetota; class Actinomycetes; order Micromonosporales; family Micromonosporaceae; genus Couchioplanes; species Couchioplanes caeruleus. Next base: position 4,531,954 of record NZ_RJKL01000001.1, read on the forward strand.
GTGGGCCACCATACGGCTTCGTAAAACACATTCATTCCCCCGATCGGCGGGGCGAGAGGTGAATGTCCGGGCCCAATGCTCCGTGTCGCATTCGGATCCGGCCAGATCGCGGAGTTCCGGGCCGTCGTGGCTGCCGCGGCGGCAGCCTCTACGCCTGCGACCAGCGGTGGATGGCCGCAACGCCGTACATGGTCTGCGTCGGCGCACGCCTTGACGTGGACGCGTGGCAGCTCACGCCGTCCCGCTGGGACGAGGTGCGCCGCCAGCTAGATCTAGTGTGCGATGACCCACCAACGTTGACCGGGTTGGCGCTTGGAATCAGCCCTGATCCGGCCGCCTCGTGGACCCGGCGAAGGTTCGTGGACACCGCACTACAGAGGTTGAATAGCTGAGGTTCGTCGGCGTGGCGGCGTGATAGATCTCGATGGGTTCGGTAGGCCGAAGGGATGAGGTATCCGGCTGGTGGTGGCATGAACGCGGCAGCCCGGGTCCGGCGTGAGAAGGTTCGGATCCAGGCTGCGGCCATGTTCGCCGAATCCCAAACGACCGCGCAGATTGCGTCTGAGCTGCGAGTTTCCGAGAAATCAGTACGCCAGTGGCGTCGACGGTGGACGGCCGGCGGGACGGCGGCTCTGGCGTCGGCCGGCCCTGGCGGCTCGGACTGCAAACTCTCCGGCGACCAGCAGAAACAGTTGATCGAGATGCTCGATGACGGCCCGGTCGTGCACGGCTGGGACGACGCCCGCTGGACCCTCGCCAGGGTCGCGGAGCTGATCGAGTGTCGCTTCGAGATCACCTACACGCTGCGCGGAGTGTCGTATCTGCTGCACCGCATCGGCTACAGCCAGCAGGTTCCCACTCGTCGGGCGATCGAACGCGACCCTCAGGCGATCGCTACGTGGCATCGCCGGCGGTGGCCGTCGGTAAGAGGTTAGCGGCGGCTCAGGGCGCGGGGATCTGTTTCCAGGACGAGGCGGGCCAGGTGATGCGGCCGCCGGTGGCCAAGACCTGGGCCCGGCGCGGGCACACTCCCGTGGTCGAGGTCTCCGGCAAGGGCTCCGGGCGGGTCTCGATTGCCGGGCTGGTCTGCCTCAAGCCCGGACACCGCGGCCGGTTGATGTGGCGCACGAGGCTGCACCGAAACCGCAAAGGTGAGCGTGGCAGTTTCAGCGAGGACGACTACATCGCCTTCCTCGATCAGGCCCACCAACGCTTGCGGGCACCGATCGTGCTGATCTGGGACAACCTGAACACCCACGTCAGCGTCCGGATCCGGGAACTGATCACGGCCCGGAGGTGGCTGACCGTGATCCGGTTACCCGCCTACGCCCCGGACCTCAACCCGGCCGAGGGCGTCTGGCGGTGGATGAAACGCGGCCTGACCAACACCGCCGCCCGCGGCGTCGACCACCTCGCCGACCTCGTCAAACGTCGGCTACGCGCCTGCCAGCAACAAACCGATCTCCTCGCTGGCTTCTTCGCCGGCACCGGCATGACCCTCGACCCCGAGCCACCGTGACGACTCGAACCTCAGCCTTTCAACCTCTGTAGCCGGAGCATCGCTGTTCCCGGGAGGCACCCGTCAGGACGGGCTCGGTACCGGCTCTGATGTTGGCGGGCAGGAATGCAACGCCCGGAACGGATCGTTCGGCCCGCACCTGAGCATCGAGCGTGGATGATCGGAGATCGGTCATCAGCCCGGCTCAAGCCCTCGAACTACTGGCGACTGTCGGCCAGCTCGGGTAGGCCGTCCGATCGTTGCCGCGTATTTGCCGTGACGGGTCAGCCGGAGCGAGATCAACCGGGACTCAGTGAGACCACCTCGATCGACAAGCAAGGCCCCGCCGGTCTGCGTTCGCGCAGGTCGGCGGTGCCTTTGCCGTGATCACGAGCGGAGGGCGTGGGATTCGAACCCACGGAGACGCGGAACGCCTCACCGGTTTTCAAGACCGGCGCCATCGGCCACTAGGCGAGCCCTCCCGAGTGACGGCACTCAGTCTGCCAGATCGACGCACGTGCCGCGGAACGGACACCGGTCGTGCGTCTGACCGGCCGACTGCCGGTCGCCGGTCGCTGGTCTTGGCGCCGCCATCTCGTTTCTTGTCAGACCCGTCGGGCAAGCTGTCGGCATGCACGCCATCGTGATCGAGGAGCCGGGTGGGCCCGAGGCGCTCGTCTGGACCGAGGTGCCGGATCCTGAGCCGGGGCCGGGTGAGGTTGTCGTCGAGGTCACGGCCGCGGCCGTCAACCGTGCGGACGTCATGCAGCGGCAGGGCCACTATCCGCCGCCGCCGGGCGCTCCACCCTATCCCGGGCTCGAGTGTTCCGGGGTGATCACGGCGGTCGGTCCGGAGGTGACCGGGCACCACATCGGCGAGCGGGTCTGCGCGCTGCTGGCCGGCGGGGGCTACGCCGAGCGGGTCGCCGTGCCGGCGGGTCAGTTGCTGCCGGTTCCGCAGGGCCTGTCGCTCCAGGAAGCCGCGGCGTTGCCGGAGGTGGCCTGCACGGTCTGGTCGAATGTGGTCGACATCGCCCGTCTGCGCAAGGGCAAGACACTGCTCGTGCACGGCGGCGGCGGTGGAATCGGCACCTTCGCGATCCAACTGGGCAAGGCCCTGGGTGCGACGGTCGTCGTGACCGCGCGCGAGCAGAAGCACGAGCAGCTCCTGGCGCTTGGGGCCGACCTCGCCGTCGACTACACGGGCACCGACTTCGTCGAGGCCACCCGCGACTTCACCGAGGGCCACGGCGCCGACGTGATCCTCGACATCATCGGGGCGAGATACCTGTCGAGGAACATCGCCGCGCTTGCCGCCGGCGGCCGCATCGTGACCATCGGCCTGCAGGGCGGCCGCAAGGGCGAGCTCGACTTCGGCGCCTTGATGGCGAAGCGTGGTTCGATCATCGCCACGACCCTGCGTGCCCGCCCGGTCAAGGACAAGTCCCGCATCGTCCGAGGCGTCCACGACATGGTCTGGCCTCTCGTCGACGCCGGCGCGATCCGACCGATCATCGACCGTACCGTCGCCATGCGGGACGCCGCGGAAGCCCACCGCCTGATGGAGGCCAGCGACCACCTCGGCAAAATCGTTCTACTCCCCTGATTCGCGGCGGACATGAGGGGCAACGTCGCCGCGGAGGCCAACGACCACCGCGGCAAGACCGGCCCACCAGGGGCCATCGGATCGAACGGCTCGAGCATCCGCGACGGACTTGTTGTTGACCTCAACCGAGGTTGAGATTTTAGCGTCGCCGGCATGGATATCACGCCGCTACGTGTCGCAGTCATCATCGGCAGTGCCCGCGAGGGCCGGTTCGGTCCCACCGTCGCCGCCTGGGTAGCCGCCGAGATCGGTAGGCGCCGCGATCTGGAGGCCGAAACCGTCGATGTGGCCGAGATGGGGAGCGGCACCGTCACCAAGCAGTTGGGGCTGGCCGACGCCTTCGTCGTCGTCACCCCCGAGTACAACCACAGCTTCCCCGCTCCGCTCAAGGCCACGATCGACGACCACAATGCCGAGTGGGTGGCCAAGCCCGTCGCCTTCGTTTCGTACGGCGGATTGTCGGGCGGCCTGCGCGCGGTCGAACACCTGCGCCCGGTCTTCGCCGAGTTGCACGCCGTCACGGTGCGCGACACGGTGAGCTTCCACGGCGGCCGCCGGTGCTTCGATGCGCAGGGCCGTCCGACCGATGCGGAGAGCGTCGTCGCGGCGGAGCGGATGCTGGACCGGCTCGCCTGGTGGGCCCATGCCCTACGGGATGCCCGCGCGGTCCGGCCCTACGCGCGCTGAGACCGCGAAGGACCGCCGCCGCGGCGGTCCGGGTCGCTCCGCGGGGGGAGAGGCCGGGCTCTGGAAAGGGACGCCGCGGCGGCGGGTGCGGGTCAGAGTCGCGTGGTCGGCACCGAGTCGGCGAGGCCGAGCAGAACCGCGCCCGCCGTTTCGGTGACGTCGCCGGAGACCATGGCGTGCTGGGTGGCGACGTGGACATCCCGGAAGTGGCGTTGCAGCGGGCTGGATTCGTACACGGCGCTTCCTCCGGCGGCGTTGTAGAGGAGGTCGACCGCTCGCGCCGCGTTGCGGGTGGCGGTGGAGATGGCGAGCCGCAGCCGTGCCCGGCGCGGAGCGTCCGTCTCGGGCGTGGCCGCCGACGCTGCCGTGTCGTTGACAGCGTGCCGCAGATATGCGAGTCCGGCCCCGTGCAGCGCCGTCGCCTCCGCGATGGCAACCCGGACGGCGGGTTTCGCCGCGATCGCCTCGCCGCCGAGCGGGTTGCGCTTGTTCCGGGCCAGCTCGCCGAAGTCCTCGATTGCCGCCCGCGCGACGCCCAGCGACACCGCACCGATGCCGAGGGCCAGCAGCGACAGGGCGGGGAAGGCGTACAACGGTCCTTTCTGGACCGGCGGTGCGGCCAGGGTGAACGTCCGATCGGCGGGCACGAGGATTCCGTCGGCCGTGAAGTCGTGGCTGCCCGTTCCGCGCAGGCCGGCGACATCCCAGGTGTCGTGAATGGTCAGATCGGCGGGATCCAGCACGGCCTGGCGTACGCCCTCGGGCGTGACCATGCCGCCGACCAGATGGGTCGCGTGCCGGCAGGCGCTCGCGAACGCCCATCGCCCGCTCAGCCGGAATCCGCCCTCGACCGGCGTCGCCCGGCCCATCGGTGCGGCGACGCCGGCGATGAGGAACCGGGGGTCGCGCAACAGCTCACCGGCCGTGGCGGGAGGCAGGTACGCCAGCGTCATCCCGGTCGCGGCGCCGACCATGGCGCACCAGCCCGTCGATCCGTCGGCTCGTCCGAGTTCCTCGAAGACGTCCACGAGAAGGGCCGGTTCCGCCTCGGAACCGCCGTACTCCTTCGGGACCGCGAGTTTGAAGACGCCGAGGCTGGCGAGCTGGTCGATGACTGTCGACGGTACGTTCCGGTCCTGTTCGATCTGTGGCGCCAACTTGCGGATGGCCGGGGTCAGAGCGCGGATGTCGTCCAGCAGTGAGATTGCCATGACGCCGAGTATTCCCGATCATCTATCTCGGGTGGGGCGGCCAAGTAGGACGGGTGGTGAGCGCGCGATCGCGACCGGACCGGTCCACATTGCCGCCGACCGCCTGGCTCCGTGGCGAGGGTGACGACAGGTGACATTGAGCTGCCAGAGCCCGGTAGAGGCGGAAATCGACGCCGGACCTGGATGGAATTTTCCGGTTCCGCCTCTCGCGGCGTCGAATGTGTGTTGGCATGGTCGGCGGAATTACCCAATAAACGCCCGGGTTCCCTTTGTCGCCGTTCCACGGCCGACACCGGCACGGCGGACCTTCCGCGTGCCTTGGGATTCGCGTGAGTGCCCCGGGCCGAGTTCGGAGGCCCTACTGTCCCGTCCGTCCACCGGCCGTGTGCTGGCCGCCGGCGCCCTGGCGCTGGCCGTGAGCACACCGGCCCTCGAACCCGCCGCACCTGCTGAAGCGCAGATTCCCCTCAATCCGATCGCGGCGGTGACGCCCTTCCTGGAAGCCCGCAACGGCTACCGCGCCGCCTCACGAACCGCGGCCCGCCGGTCGGTCACCCGCCCTGCTGCAGCATCGGTTCACGGCCAGATTCCGACGGTACGGGCGGACGAGGAGCCCCGTCCCCTCGCGGAGGTGACGATGGGGATCGCCCAGCGTATGGCCGAGGCGGAGCGCCGCTTAGCCGCCCAGAGGGCCGTCCGGAGCGCCGCCCAGAGGGCCGTCCAGCGAGCCACCGCCCAGCGAGCCGCCACCCGGAGGGCCCAACGAGCGGCCGCCCTGAGGGCCCAGCGAAGCGCCGCTCAGACGGCCAAGCGAGCCGCCGTCCGGCCCCGGGTGACCCACCGGGCTGCGGCCGTCGGGCAGCGCGCCGTCGGTTCGGCCGCGCGGATGGCGTCGGTCGTCACCTTCGCCCGGTCCCAGCTCGGCAAGCGCTACGCCCGCGGCGGGGAGGGCCCGCACGCGTTCGACTGCTCCGGCTTCACGAAGACCGCGTACGCCCGAGCCGGCCTGCGCTTGCCGCACTCCTCGAACGGTCAGGCGGCGCGGGCACGCATCGTCTCTCGAGCCGCGGCGCGTCCCGGTGATCTGGTCGTCGGACGCGGTCATGTGGGCGTGTACATGGGGCGCGGAATGATGATCGACGCCGGCAACCCGCGAACCGGGGTGGTGTATCGCAAGCTCTACGCCGGGCTGCATATCGAGCGGTTCTGACCGAGATGCGCGCCCGCCGAGTCGACGTGGGCGCGCGCTCGGCTACGCCGACGACGGCACCGCGCGGCACGCAATCCGGGGCCGCCGGGTCCGGGGCCGCCCGGTCCGGGGCCGCCGGGTCCGGGGCCACCGGGTCCGGGGCCGGCGGCTGACGCTGGACGGTTCGCGGTGGCAGGTGGCGCGCACGATCGATTCGTCTCACCGGCTTCGCGACCAGGACGACGGTTCGGCCCTACGCAGCAGTCGGCACCTGTCCGCGGACAGGTGCCGACTTGCTGGCCACCGGCTGCGCTCAGCGACCGATCACCACCGGGCACGGGGATCTCAGCCGCTCGAACCCGGTCGGATGTCTGACACAACTATCGCCCCGGTCAAGCCCGGGACCGCGCACTAGCTGTGCGTTTCTTCCCCGGGCGCCAGCGTGGCGTGACAGAACCGAAAGCTGTGTGACACGTCACTCGGATATTTTGAGGTCGTCGGGGGCAGTCTGAATCCATCCGTAGTCGGAAGGGCGATCGACCATGAGCTTGGAGCGCGCCGAAGCACCGGATCCGTACGACATCCTCCCGCCGGTTCCTTCCTTCGCGGTGACCAGCACGGACGTCACCGACGGGCAGCCACTCGACGAGCTGTACGCGCACCCCAGCGTCGGTGGCAAGAACCTCTCTCCGCAGCTCTCCTGGTCCGGCTTCCCGGCCGAGACCCGAGGCTTCGTGGTGACCTGCTTCGACCCGGACGCACCCACGGGCAGCGGGTTCTGGCACTGGGTGGTGGTGAACCTGCCGGCCTCGGTCACCGAGCTGCCTCGTGGCGTCGACCCGCTGCCGGATGGCGCCTTCAGCATCCGCACCGACTACGGCGAGGCAGGGTACGGCGGTGCCGCACCACCTCCGGGTGACCGGGCGCACCGGTACGTCTTCGCGGTGCACGCCCTCGACGTGGACCGCCTGGAGGTCGGGGAGGACGCGACTCCGGCGTACGTCGGCTTCAACCTGGCCTTTCACACGCTGGCGCGGGCGACGATCCGCCCGACGTATCAGGTCAGGGGCTGAGCGTCCGCGACACGGGAAAGCCCGCCGGGTCCTGGGACCGGGCGGGCTTTCCCGTGCGCGTGGGTCAGCCGGGAACCTTGGCGACCACGAAGACCGACTGGCCGAACGGCGGCTTCACGAGGCTCTCGGCGGCCTTGGTGACGGGAAGCACCAGGCTGTCGTAGATCTTCACCATCGGGCCCTCCTTCGGGGCCAGCTTGAAGATGCTCGTCGCGGTGTAGTAGCCGATGAGGCCGAGCGCGTTCGCGTAGTGCAGCTTCTCGATGGTGAGGCCGGCCTCGGTCATGGCGGCCCGCATCGTCTTCTTGGTGTAGCGGCGGATGTGGCCGGTCGCGATGTCGACCTGGCTCATCGCGAACATGAACGCCGGGACGATCAGGATGATCCGTCCGCCCGGGCGCACCAGCTCCGCCATGCTGCGCAGCGCGCCGACGTGGTCCTCGATGTGCTCCAGCACGTTGTAGGACACCGCGGCGCTGTATTCACCCGCGGCGTCGGACGCCGGGAGCAGCATCTGCCGCACGTCGATGTTGGGGTGGTCGGCCAGGCGCTCCTTGAGCTGCACGAGCCGATCCGGGTCCGCCTCCGTGGCGGTGAAGCGCGGGACGCGCTCCGCCCACTCCAGGGCGTAGTCGCCGAGACCGCTTCCGATCTCGATTGGGTTCTCCCCCAGGTACGGGAGAGCTAGCTCGACGAACCAGCGACGGTGGTTCACGGCCATGGCGAGGCCCTCGAGCACTTCGGACTGGATCCTCTGGTCTCCAGTGATGTCTGCCATAAGTAAGGTTCCCTCGTCTTGCCGATCCGAGCTGACAGCGGGACCGGAAGAGTTAAGCATCCGCTGCGCGCAACCGAAAGTTGAGCGGGGGGTGACCGCTCTATTTTTGCCTGATTGAGACGTTGACCCGGGGGTGCCCGGGGCCGTTACCCATCATGCACCACGTAGGTCAAGGTGCGGTAAAACGCAGCCGCATATCGGGTGCATCACGCCTGGGCCGCCCGTCACAACACCGTTACCAACCTCCGTTAGGCTCGCCGATGCTATGACGATTACGGGTATTGACTCGACAGGCCACTCGCCCGGTGGGAACGTTCTGCCGCCGGATCCCGGGGTCGCCGCCGAAGACCTGGATGCGGAGCTCATCGCCCTCGAAACCGAGGTAGCCGCCGCGCCGATCACCGTCATACCCGCAGATCGCACGGAGGTCGAGGCGGGGCCTGCGGCCGCGCCGCGGCCGCGCTGGTGGCGCTCTCTCACGTGGCGAGATGTGCTCGCGATTACCACCTTCATTGGTGTAGCGCTCTTCGTCACCGCGCCGTTGTGGCTGAATCTTGATCATGAGTTGCGTGATGATCCACAGGATCACGCATTCTTTGAGTGGATGCTGGCGCACGGTGCCCGCGTGGTCACCGATGGCGTTTATCCGTTCTTCTCCGATCGCATGAATTACCCCGATGGGGTGAACATGATGGCCAACACCTCGGTGCTGGCCGTTTCCCTGCCGATGACGCCGGTCACTGTGATGTTCGGTCCGCATGTGGCGTTCAACGCGTTTCTCACCCTCGCCTTGGCGCTCACCGGCATCTCGTGGTATCTGGTGCTGTCGCGCCAGTTCGTGACCTCGCGGCTGGCCGCCTGGGTAGGCGCGCTGTTCGCCGCCTTCGCGCCGAGCATGATCTCGCACGCCGGCGGGCACCCCAACATCGTCTCGCAGTTCCTGGTGCCGCTGATCATCTGGCGCACGCTGGCCCTGCGCACGCCCGGCCACGCCGTACGCAAGGGACTGGTCCTCGCGGGCCTGCTGGTCTGGCAGGCGTTCATCAACCTCGAGATCCTCTTCATGACGGCGGTCGGCCTCGGCATCTTCTGCGCGGTCATGGCCGCCACCCGGCGCCGCCGTACCGAGGTGATCCCCTTCCTGCGCGCGCTCGGCGTCACCGCCGTGGCGACGCTGGCGGTGCTCGCCTATCCACTCAGCGTGCAATTCTTCGGGCCGCAGAGCTACCACGGTCTTTCCGAGCTGGTTCGTTATTTCGGTGCGGACCTCGGCTCTTTCACCGCTTACGCGCAGCGCTCCATCGCCGGCAACAGCCTGACCGCCGCCAAGCTCGCGCAGAATGCCGCCGAGGAGAACGCGTTCTTCGGGTGGGGCCTGGTCATCCTCTTCTTCGGCCTGGTGGCGTGGATGCGCCGCAACGCCGCGGTGGTCACCCTGGCCGGCCTCGCCGTGTTCTTCGGCGCGATGTCCCTGGGCCCGCGCATCCAGTTGAACGGCGTGCCCACCGAGGTCCCCGGCCTTTGGTCGGTGCTGCACAGCGTGCCCATCCTGAGCTCCGCCGTGCCCACCCGCTGGGCCATGGCGATCGCCCCGATGATCGCCATCGTCCTCGCGCTCGGCTGCCAGAAGGCCTCGGACCTGATGAAGGCGCAGCCCTCGGCCCGCGGCCTGGTCCGGGCCGGGATGATCACCGCGGTGGCGATGGCGCTGGTGCCGCTGGCGCCCACCCCGCTGCGGACCGCCCACATGGAGCCGGTGCCGGAGTTCGTCACCTCGGGCGCCTGGCGTCAGTACATCGACGATGACCACACGCTGGTGACCCTGCCGCTGCCCGACCCCAACTACCCGGACCCGCTGCGGTGGAGCGCCTACACCGGGCACGACATGCGGATCGCCAGCGCGTACGCCCTGCTGCCCAACCAGAACCCGCTCGACCCGACCGACCGCACGGCGCTGTTCGCGCCGCCGTGGCGCCCGACGAGCGGCCTGATGAGCTCCATCAAGCAGGGCAACCCGACCCCGGAGATCACGCCGACGCGCCGCGAGATGACGCTGGCGGACCTGCGCTTCTGGAAGGCCGGAGCGATCGTGCTCACGCCGCAGGAGCGTGACATGGACATGCTGCGCGCCATGACGAAGCTGCTCGGCTTCCAGCCGACGTGGACCGGGGGCGCGTGGGTCTGGGACGTACGCAATCTCGTCGACGACCCCAAGACGATACTGGGCTGAGCCCTCGGGGCCGGGACGCCGCGAGAGGCGGGGCCGTGCCTCAGTGCTGCTGGATGCAGCAGCCCATGCAGATCTTCGGCTTGGGCAGGGTGAACGCCAGGCAGCAGGTCTTGCGCTGCACGTCCAGCCGTCCCGCGTGACCCGGGACCAGCTCGATGAGATCCTCGACGCCGAGGGCGCCCAGCAGGGTGGCGATGTTCCCGGCCGACGAACCCGGCAGCACGTCCGCGGCGCGCAGGACGGCGTACGCGACCCCGGAGGCCAGCGAGCCGAGCAGCGTGCGCGTGCCGAGCCGGACCTTGCCGTGGATGGCGTCGAGCAGGGGAGTCAGGTGCTCGTCGAGCAGTGAGCGGCGCAGCTCCTCGAGCAGGGCCGCCTCGGTCGGGACCACCCGGACCTCGGGCAGGCCGCTCAGGGCCAGCGGGTCCGACGGCAGCACCGCCACCGTGATGTCCGGGTGCAGGCCGAGCGTCACCAGCGGGCGGGGGTCGTCGAAGTGCATCAGCACGTCGGCGCCGGTCAGCAGCGGCACGCGCCGGGCCGAGGCCCAGCCCAGCACCGCCGGCAGCGCGAGCCAGTAGGTGTACGCCTTCCAGGCCAGGGCGGCGGCCGCATGCGGCTGAGCCTGCCAGCGCTGCCGGGAGGAATCGAGCAGGGTGTCCAGGGCGTGGCCGGTCAGCTCGGCGGCCGGCCGCCAGCCGGTCGGGTCGGCCACGAGCAGGTCGGGGGCCAGGCCCGGCAGCTCCGTGGACGTACCGAACATCGCCCGCAGGGTCGCGGTGACCGGGGCGAGGGGACGCTCGGCGAAGGCGGAGCGCCCGGCGAGCGTGCGGTCGAGAGCGGTGGTCACGGGCGGCCGCCAGTCCGGTGGGAGCAGAACGTCATCTGCCGGATCACCGCTGTCACCTCGCCCGTCGCCGCAGAGGGCCCTCACCTGTCAGGACGACCCACCGTACCTTATTAAGGCTAGCCTAACCATGCCTCCGGGCCGCCGGGAATCCGGGTCACAGACAGGTGTTCTTCGGACCAATACCCCGAGCAAGGGTGACCTAACGGAGCGTTGCGGCGTTGCCGCTTTCGTCAAGGCATCTGTCGGCAACGCGCTACTTGCCCCATGCGGACACCGGAAGACGTGGACACTGAAATTCCTGTCGCAAAGGGGACATCCGTGATGACCACCTCGCCTGTCGAGAGGGCCGCCGACCAGTTCGTGTCGGCGCTTGCGCAATGGCGGGTCGAACGCGGGATGACAAAGAAGCAGCTCGCCGCCCGGATGGGCTTCGACCCCTCCTACGTCAGCCATGTCGAGGGACGCCGGCACAAACCCACCGAAGACTTCGCCCGGCGCGCGGAAGCGGTCCTGGCCGCGGGGGGCGCGATCTGGCAGCGATTCCAGGAGTACGACGAACTGCGTCACGCCCGCGGCGCGGCGCTGCACCGCGACCCTCCCGTGCCGGTCCAGTGGATGCCGCCCGGCACCGGGCTCATCGTCGAACAAGAAGTTGCCGAGCTCACGTACATCCAGGGGGCGTACCGCTGCCGGATCCGACGCGCGCTCTACAACGCCGGCGTCGAGCCGGTCACGCGGTATCTGGTCAAGATCGCGGTGGACCGCTACCCGCACGACCCGGCCGGCTCCAACCGGCATCACCGGCAGCACCCGCTCAGCTTCGAGGAGATGGACCTGAGCGCCGTCGCCGGCGAGGGCGGGGCGGCCGAACCGATGCACTGGAGACTCAAGCTCGACCGGGACGCGGCGAAGGAGGTCTGGCTGCTGTTCGCGAACGATCACGGCCAGTTCCCTCTCTATCCGGGAGAACGGACGACGATCGAGTACGCCTACACGGTCGGCGAGGAGAAATGGGGCCAGTGGTTCCAGCGGGCCGTGCGTCTGCCCACCCGCAATCTCACCGTACGGCTGGACTTCCCGGTCGAGTTCGAGCCGCAGGTGTGGGGTGTGGAGACGTCCCTGGCCGCTGAGGTACCCGTGCGGACGCCGCTTGAACGTCACAACGACGCCGAGCGTGCCGTCTTCGAATGGTCGACCGACGCGCCACTGCTCAACGCGCGCTACCGCCTGGAGTGGCGGTTCCGTGGGGAGTCCGCACCGGGGGTGGGAGACGCCGCCGCGCTCTCCGTCGTGGCGCCGCCGTCGTCCGCCCTGTCCTCCCAGGACGGGGCGCGCGTGTGGTCCTCCCACGACGGTGTGCACGGGCCGGCGTACTGGGAGGGGATGACGGTCTCGGCCGGGCGGGGTGCCGTTGCGGCAACCGCAGACGGCCCGGGGCAGAGCGTGGGGGAACACGGGCCGGTGCGGATGCCGGCGGCGCGTGGTCCCGTGCGGAACCACGCTGACGGACAGCCCCTGGCCGACCAGAACGGCCACGAGCTGAGAGCGAGCCAGCGTATGCGCGGACTAGGCATCGTGCAGCGCGGCGCGGACCTCCTGCGCCAGCGTGCCCGGCATTTCCAGTTGCCGCGCGAGGAGGCGGACGCCCGCGAGGCCGTCGACGCTCTGCGCGCCACCTTGGACCGCCTCGAGACCGTGCACGACTTCAGCAAGGGGGTCGGGCTGGCCGCACCGCAGATCGGCATGCCGGTCGCCGCCGCCGTGGTACGCCCGCCCGAGCGCGGCGCCGAACCCGTGATCCTGCTGAACCCCCGCGTCGTCGACGAGTCCGGCGATGCCGACGAGCAGTACGAGGGCTGCCTGTCCTTCTTCGACTACCGCGGGTTGGTCATCCGGCCGCTGCGGGTCGACGTGGAACACGCCCGGTACGACGGGACGAGGGTGATCACCTCCTTCGAGCGGGCGATGGCCCGCCTGGTCAGCCACGAGATCGACCATCTGGAGGGCCGGCTGTACGTGGACCGGATGGCGACGGACGCCACGCTGGTGCCGGTGGAGGAGTACGGCCAGAGCGGCCGCCCGTGGATCTATTAGGCGTCGGAGAAGCTGTCGTACTTGATGCGGATGGAGGGAACCTGCAGCTCGGCCAGGGTCTTGAGGGTCGCCTTGACCATCGGGCCCGAGCCGGAGACGAAGAAATCGTGCTCTTTCCAGGGGCCGTAGCGGCCGACGACGTCGGAGATGTTGCCTTGCTCGCCGGGGAAGGTGGGGTCGTCGCTGCACGCCGTGACCACCGAGAGCCAGGGATAGCGCGCGGCCAGGCGGTTGAGTTCGGCCAGGTCGTACAGGTCGTCACGGTTGCGGGCGCCGAAGAACACGTGCACCCAGCGGGTGCGGTTGTACCGGGTCAGCTCCTCGAGCAGGGACTTGATCGGGGCCAGTCCGGTGCCGCCCGCGACGAACACGGCGTCCCGGGTCGAGCGCCGGTCCAGATTCATGGAGCCCATCGGCGCGGCGAGCCGGACCATGTCGCCGACCTCCAGGCGGCGGACCAGCGCACTGGAGACCCAGCCGGCGCCGATCGCGCGTACGTGGAACTCCAGGGTGTTGTCGCGCCGAGGCGCGTTGGCCGGTGAATAGGTGCGCCACAGCCGAGGCTGGAAGCGCGGACACTCCAGGCTGAGGTACTGGCCCGCGCGAAACTCCAGCGGCTGCAACGGCATCACGGTGAAGACGGCGATGTCGTTGCCGCGGCGCTCGTGGGCGATGACCTCGGCGTACCAGTACGGCGGATTGGTGTCGGCCTCGGCGCCGGCCAACATCTTGGAGGCGATGACCGCGTACGCGTCGGCCCATGCCTGGTCGTACTCGATGCCCCACTGCTCCCCGGCGAAATGCCGCATGGCCTCGATCAAAGCCCCCCCGACGACCTCGTAGTGCTCCGGTTCCACGTGGAACTTCCGGTGATCACGGCCCAAGCCGCGCAGGTAGTCGTCGAACCGCTCCGGATCCTCGAGCGTCTGCACCGCCGTGACGATGGCCCCGAGCAGGCGCGCACGCTGAACGTCCATGTGCACGGGGAACAGATCCCGCAGATCCGGGTGCGACAGGAAGATGCGCGCGTAGAAATAGCCGGCGACCTTGTCCTGATGCTCCTCGACGAGGCTCCAGCTCTCCTTGAGCAAACGTGCGAGGTCTCCCATGCCCTTAGGGTGCGGAGCCCGGAAGGTAACGCATCGCACCCTAAGTGCGACTTAGACCGCACAATTGCCGACAGTCGGCGCGTCGCTTGCCCGGAAAGGTGTGGATGTGCCTTGACTCGAGGCCACCCGTACGGATTAGGCCGTCCGTCGATTGCTTTCCGCGGCTCTGTGGCCAACCGGCCTATGGCGGTGGCGCGCGGGGAGTGGGCTTCGGTCGGTGGCGCTCGGGCTAGTGGGCTTGGTCGGTGGCGCGCGGGGAGTGGGCTCCGTCGGTGGCGCTCGACCAGCGGGCTTCGTCGGTGGCGCTCAGGCTAGTGGGCTTGGTCGGTCGCGCGCGGTCCGGTAGTAGAGGATGGCCCGAGTGCCGCTGGTGGCGGCTCCCGCACGGCTGGCCAGCACCGCGGCAAGGAGGCTGGTGCCGGGGAAGAGCCGGTCCACGGCCCGCAACGCCGCCCAGCCGCCCGCCTGAGCGGCGACCATGCGACCCAGCCGCCAGGCCGCATCCAGGGCGGGACCCTCGTAGCTGTGCTCCTGGGCCGCCGCCAGTGCCGCCTCGGCATCCTCCCGCTCCGGGTGCACGTGCGCGATCAGCAACAGGTCCACGGCACGCGCCGGATCCGCCGGGTCGATCCCGTACGCGGCGGCCACGTGCAGGGTCAGCTCGGCGTGGGTCAACGCCGCGGAACCGAGCAGGGCAAGCGGGGCGTACGAACCGGCGACCGCGGCGAGGACGCTGCTCACGCTGCCGAAGCGGGTGAATCGGGCGACCGCGAGGCGGGCGATCGCGTCGGGAGTCGCGGAGGGGTAGGCGGTGCGGATGCGCTCGGCCCACGCCGCGGCACGCGGGCCGATGGTCTGCACGGCGGCGAGGGCGAGCAGCTCGGGTGAGTGGCCCGGGTCGGCCAGGAGCCGCGCCCACGCCTCGGTCCGTTGTTCCGCGGGGGCGTCCCGGATATCGGTCGCCGGCCTGACGGACGCGGTGTCCGTCGATTCCTTCGCCCGGGGCGGGAAGGTCGATGCCACGGGGGCGACAGCCCCCGGCTGCCCCGGGGCCGTAGCCGGGGGCTCGGCAGCCGGGGTTGTCCCCCCGGCCAGATCGCGGGAGGTAGCGCGCACGTCCGCCGTGGCCTGCTGCTCTGCGGCGGCTTGGCCGGTAACCGCGGCCCGACCACTCGCTGAGGCCTGCCGGATTGCCGTCTCCCGGCCGCTTGTCGCCGCCCGCTCTTCGGGCGAGGGGGTGGGCTCGTCCGGGACGGTGGTCATGTCCGGCTCGACGACGGCCGGTGCGATCTCCGAAGCCGCCGCCTTGACGGCCTTCTTGAGCGGCGCCGTCTTCTTGGCGGCGGCGCGCTTGACCGGTGCGGCCTTCTTGGCGGGACTCGCCTCGCGGGGCCCCCCGCTCGTGGCGCTTCCTTGCGTGCCGCTCGTGGCGCTTCCTTGCGGGTCGGCCACCGCGGGCGGGGCACTCTCCTGGGCGACCGCTTTCCGGGATGCGGTCTCCCTGGCGGCGGCGACCTTCTTGGCGGGCGCCTTCTTGCCGGGCACGTTCTTCATAGGGGTGGCCTTCGTCACGGTCGGCTCGGCCGAGGCGGGAGCCGCCTTCTTCGCGGGTCCCTTCTTGGCCGGGGCGCGTTTGCGGGCGGACGGGACTTGCTCGCCGGCGGGGCGGGACCGGGGCGGGGTGGGGCCGTGGGGGCTGGGGGGCGCGTCTGCTTCTGGGGGTCGTGTGCCCGTACCCGAAGATTCGTCCGCAGCCGGCGGCCGAAAAGTCACCGAGGGCGGCGACTGGCGGGGTTTGTGGGCAGGCGGCGAGGAGGACTCGGCCCGTTCAGGCGTGCTGAACGCGGGCCGAGGCGTCCGCGCGCGGCGCGGGGGCGGCTGGTTCTCCTCCATGCCGTCGCAGCCTATCCTGGCCGCGGCGGTTTCACCGATGGAAAGACTCAGCGGCCCGGACGCGGCGCGCGGAGGGGACCTCTTTGCCGGAGCCTCGGACCGTCCGGTATCCTCGACCGGTCGGTGGCCTGAAGGCTGCCGGGGAGACTTCGCCTAGTCTGGTCTATGGCGCCGCACTGCTAATGCGGTTGGGGGCTTATACCCCCTCCCGGGTTCGAATCCCGGAGTCTCCGCGTGTCGAGCCGGTGTGTATGCTGGCGAAGCACCGAGCGCCCGTAGCTCAATGGATAGAGCATCTGACTACGGATCAGAAGGTTAGGGGTTCGAGTCCCTTCGGGCGCACAACAACAAAATGGCCGTGACCAGCGGAAACGCTGATCGCGGCCATTTTTGTGTCCCATGCTCCAGACTGATCTTCCCACCATGTGGGTTGCGTCGCTCGGCGGTTGCTCGCGTGTCGAAAGGCTGTCTGCGGCACCGGCTCGGCTTTGCCCATCGTGGCGGCCATGACGATCGAGTAGTCGTCATCGGGTGCCGTTCCATCGAATGAGGGATCGGAGTCGAAGGCCTGTCCGTACATGCCGTGGGATGGTCGGTCCGGCAGCGAGTCGGCGATGGAGTCCACGCTGGATTGGCTTCTCAGAAAAGGCCTCGGACCAAGCGTCCCGGCGCAGGTGTCGCGAAGCGGTTACCGCGCGGCGGTACTAGGCCTAGACCAGGCCGCCGGCACGGATAGCTCGGTGTACTTCTCCTTCGCCCGACGGAGCCGTTCGTCGGCCGCAGCGGTGTTGCCGAGCGAGTGGAGGGCATGTGCCGCACCTTCCAGTGCCCTCGCGGCCTCATAGGGGTCACCGACCTCGTCCGACATTTCCAGCGCCAGCCGGTGGTGATTTAGGGCGGACTCGCCGTCGCCCATCAGCCGCTGCGCCGCGCCGGCCTCATTGTGGATCTCGCACTCAAGTCCGAGGTCGCCGGAGTGCCGGCAGAGGGCGAACGCCTGCTCCTGGCACTCCAGCGCCGCACGGTGGTCGCCGAGTTCGGCCAGGACGATACCGATAAGACTCAGCGAGTGCGCCTCGATGCGCTGGTCACTGCAGTCGCGGGCGTACCTTGTCGCGCGCCGGAGGTGGTCGAGCGCCTCCTTGTGCCGTTGCTGCCGTACGCGGATGGAACCGAGCAGGTTCAGCCCCCAGGCCGAACCACGGTGGTACCCGGTCTCCAAGGACAGGGCCAGCGCCCGCTTGGCGTGATCGACGGCCTTGTCGTCGTCTGCGAGCCGCGCATACACGATCCCGGCGACGTTCAGCGCGTCGGCCTGCCACCTCTTGCTGCCGCGCTCGGTGTAGATCGTCAGCGAACGGCTGGCGTTGTCGAGCGCCGCCGGATAGTCACCGAGCCGCCAAAAAGTCAGGCCGAGGATCATCCTCGCCCGCGCCTCAGTGTGCAGATCCTTCACCTGCCCACTGATTCGCAGCGCCTTGCGTTCGCGGGCGAGTGCCTCTCGCGGGCGGCCCATCCGGATCAGCACCATGCCGATGGTGATCAACACTTCGGCCTCGCCGCTGAGGTCCCCCGCCCGGCGCAGGGTCTCCAGCGCCTCGTCGAGATGGCCCAGCGTAGCGTCGTTGTCGCCGACCGCCCAGTAGGCCATTCCTAGGCTCTGCAGGGACTCGGCCAAGGTGAGCGGATCGTCCAGCCGGCGGCTCGCCTCCACCGCGAGCTTCTCGATCGCCATCCAGTCGTCGACCTCGCCGCGCATGTAGAACACCGTGCGTAGGGCCCGGGCTATGTTTGACGTGTGCTGGTGCAGCGACCGGCGCGCTGCATAGCGGACTCCGGCCAGCAGATTGCGGCGTTCCTCAGTCAGCCAGTCCATCGCCTGCTCCGGAGTGGTGAAGCGAGGCGCGTACTGGTGGGGTAGATACCCGGGATGTGCCACCGGATGGCTCCGCCCAGACCTGGTCCGGGCGCGCGCCTCGCCACCCACGTGGACCCAGTAGTCGAGCAGCCGTCCGATAGCGTCCCGCTGGCTCGGCGCCGACTCCTCGCTCTCGGCCAGCTGGCGGGCGTGCTGACGGATCAGGTCGTGCATCCGGTACCGCTGCCCGTTGTCCTGCCAGAGCAGGTGCATGTCGACCAGCGCCTGGAGGAGGCGGTCCGCCTCGCGCAGCGGCCGGTCGATCAGCGCCGCTGCGGCGGCTGCCGTGAGGTCCGGCCCCGGATGCACGCCTAGCAGCCGGAACATCCGCTTCTGGTCGCCGCTGAGATGGGCATAGGACACCTGCAGAGCGGCCGTGACGCTGCGCGGGCCGCTCTCCAGCTCAGTCAGCCGGTGCTGGAAGTCCCGCAGCCGGTCGGCCAGATGGGAGACCGCCCAGGTGGGACGGGCCTGCAGCCGGGCGGCGGCGACCCGGATCGCCAGGGGCAGCCGGTCGCAGAGCTCAACCACCTCCTGGACCGCCTCAGGCTCGCGGACCGGCCGCTGGTCGCCGGAGGCGCGGCTGAACAGCGCCACCGCATCGGCAAGGGGAAGGACTGCGAGCGAGACCGAGCGGAGGTCGTCCAGGCCGGTCATCTGCCGCCGACCGGTGATCAGGACGAAGCATCCCGGATTGGCCGGCAGCAGGGGGGCGACCTGCCGCTCGTCGGCGGCGTTGTCCAACAGGAGAAGCATCCGGCGCCCACGCAGCATGCTGCGGAACAGCGCGGACCGGTCCTCCAACTCATTCGGGATCTGCTGGCTCGTCAGGCCGAGAGCCCGCAGCAGGCGGTCGAGCGCGTCGCTCGGATCGACTGGTCGGGTGTCTGGCGTGTACCCGTGCAGGTCGAGGAAGAACTGGCCGTCGGGGAACCAGGGGAGCATCTGGTGTGCCGCGTGCACGGCGAGGGTCGTCTTCCCGACTCCCGCCATGCCGTCGATCGCGCACACGACGCTCTGCGCCGGCTGGTCCGTCTCGTCGCGCGTCCAAGCGCCGACGATGTAACCGAGTTCGGGCAGGCGCCCGGTGAACGACGCAAGGTCCGGGGGAAGATGGCTCGGCACCAAATGCTGCGGCCCGCGCGCCGGTGGATCGTCCCGTGCGGGCCGCGCCTGCAGCAGCGCCGGATCGTCTCGCAGGATCCGCTGGTGCAGCTGCTGGACATCCGGGCCGGGGCTGATGCCGAGTTCACGGTCCAGGGTTTCGTACAGGTCATGGTAGGCGGCAAGCGACTCGGCGCGGCGTCCGGACCGGTACAAGGCAAGCATCATCTGGTGCCACAGGCGCTCCCGCAGCGGCTGGTCCGCCAGAAGTCCACGAATGATTCGGAGCACCTCGGTGTGCTGACCGAGGCGCAGGAGAGCGTCGATCCACTCCTCCGTGGCGGTCCAGCGGTCCTCGGTCAGGCGACCGCTTTCCGGGAAGAGCGCGTCGGTGCCGTCGAGACCTTCGGCGAACGGGCCGCGCCACAGCTCGACCGCCTCCTGCAGCAGCTTTCCGGCGGTGGCGAGGTCGCCCCGGCCGTCCGCCTCGCGACCGCGGGCGACCAGGTCGGTGAAGCGGAACAGGTCCAGCTCGGATTTGTCGGCCACGATGCGGTACTCGCTGCGGCGGCCCTCGATGCGGTCGGCGCCGGTGGACGTGGCCGGCAGTGTCTGGCGCAGCCCCCAGACGTACGTCTTCAGGTTGGCCATGGCCGAGCGCGGCGGAGTCGCGGACCACAGGATCTCGGCGAGGCGCCGGCTGCTCACCCAATCGTTGGCGTGTGTCAGCAGCGCAAGCAGCAACATCCGCTGCTTGCGGCCGGCGATCGTCACCACTGAGCCCGTTGGTCCCCTGACCTCGAGGGGTCCCAGGACGCGAAAGAGCAGCATGTATCCTCCGGTGCTCGCCATACCCCCGCCGTGATGTATGGATCTACGTACCACTATGGAGACCTACCGTTGGCACCATCCTAGCCATGGCCAGGATTCGATATGACCGCGCGAACGGCGGTGCCTCGAAGTGACATCGTCGGGACTCCGGGCGGCGGCTCACGTGGGGAGCGAGGCGCCGGGTTCGTTGTGGCTGGCCGCTCCGATGCGCGCCGCAAACGTCCGGGCACGCCTGATCGCGGTGCCGTCCGCGGGTGGCACGCCGTCGATGTACCGTTCGCTCGCCGACCGCCTCGCGCCAGACGTCGAGGTCTGGGCCGTCCAGCTTCCAGGGCGCGAGCGTAGGTTCGGCGAACCTGTACCGGAGTCGCTCGCCGAGATTGTGCCGGCGCTGGCTACCGCCATCGGCGACACGATCGAGCCGCCGTTCGCGATCCTCGGGCACAGCATGGGGGCGTTGATCGCGTACGAGGTGGCCCGGCGGCTGTGCGACTTGGGCGAACCGCCGCCGCAGCGGCTGCTGGTCTCCGCGTTCCCGGCCCCACACCTTCCACTCTGGAGTGCGCAGGCGCCCCGGCATACGCTTCCGGACGAGGAGCTGCTGCGGTGGCTGGCCGCTGCCGGCGGGATGCCGGCCGAGGCACTGGCCGACCGGGAGCTGATGGCGCTCCTGCTTCCGTCGATCCGAGGCGACCTGCGGGCCTGTGAGTCGTACGCCTATCGGCCGGCGCCGCCACTGCCGATGCCGGTGACCGCGTTCGCCGGATCGGACGACGCCCTGGTGCCGGTCGAGCACGTGGCCGCGTGGGACCGACACACCGACGGCGACTTCGACCTGAACGTCCTGCCCGGCGGCCACTTCTACCTGCACACAGCGGAGCATGCCCTCGCCAGCCGGGTCCGTGACGTGCTCGCGCCCGGGATTCCTTGACCTTCAAGCACACCGCCCACGAGATGAGGGGGTACGTACAGTGTCCACAACGCGGGATCAACTTCTGCTGTCCGGTGCCGAACACGAGCGGATGGTGCTGGCCTGGAACGACACCGCCGTCGCGTACCCGCGGGACGGCTCGCTCGCCGCCCTGTTCGAGGAGCAGGCCGACCGTTCGCCGGACGCACCGGCGCTGCGGTTCGGTGACGACACGCTCAGCTACCGGGAACTCGACGAGCGGGCCAACCAGCTGTCCCACGCCCTGGCCCAGCTCGGTGTGGGCGCCGAGGCCCGGGTCGGTCTCTGCCTCGGCTACGGGGCGGACTGGGTGGTCGGGGCGCTGGCGGCGGTGAAGCTCGCCGCAGCGTACGTGCCGCTCGACCCCGACTACCCGGTCGACCGGCTGGCCTACATGGCCGAGGACTCCGGCGTACAGGTGGTGCTGGTGCGCTCGACGACGGCCGAGCGGCTCGCCGGAACCGCAGTGCGCCTGGTTGACCTCGACGAGGTGGCCCCGGCCATCACCGCCGCGCCGCTCGGCAGTCCCGCCCACTCGGCACATCCGGACCACCTCGCCTACATCATGTACACGTCCGGGTCGACCGGCCGGCCCAAGGGCGTGGCGGTGACGCACCGCAACGTGATCCGGCTGGTTCGCGGCGTGGATTATGTGGACTTCCGCCCGGGTGACTCGGTGGCCCAGTGCTCCAACATCTCCTTCGACGCGGCGACCTTCGAGGTCTGGGGTGCGCTGCTCAACGGCGCCCAGCTGGTCGGCATCTCGAGGGATGGCATCCTGGACCCCGCCCGCCTGGGAGAACGGATCCGCGGCGAGGGCATCGACATCTTGTTCCTCACCACCTCGCTCGGCATGCAGGTGGCCAGGGACCGTCCGGCGGCGCTCGACGGTCTGCGGTGCTTCGTTTTCGGCGGCGAGCAGGCCGACCCGCACGCCCTGCGTGCGCTGCTCGCGCACGGCGCCCCGCAGCGGACGGTCAACGGGTACGGCCCGACCGAGACCACGACGTTCGCAGCCGCGCACGAATGCCACGGCCTCGGTCCCGGCGACACCGTCGTGCCGATCGGGCGGCCCCTGAGCAACACGACGATGTACGTACTCGATGAGTCCCTCGAGCCGGTGCCCGCTGGTGTGGAGGGCGAGCTGCACATCGGCGGCGACGGGGTCGCTCGCGGGTACGTGAACCGCCCCGGGCTGACCGCGGACCGGTTCGTCCCCGACCACCTCGGCGGCGTCCCGGGACGCCGGCTGTACCGGACCGGCGACCGGGCCCGCCATCGGCCCGACGGCACGGTGGAGGTACTCGGCCGCTTCGACCGGCAGCTCAAGGTCCGGGGCTTCCGCATCGAGCCCGGCGAGATCGAGGACTGCCTGCTCCGGACCGGGCTGGTGCGCCACGCAACCGTCCAGCCCTGGCACGACACTGCCGGCGACACGCACCTCGTCGGCTATGTCGTCCCGGCGGAGCCGGAGGTGACCACCGAGGTGGTGCGCGCCCGCCTGAGCGACGAGCTGCCGGACTACCTGGTTCCCCACCTGCTCGTCTCGCTGCCTGCACTGCCGCTGACCGCCAACGGCAAGCTCGACATGCGGGCGCTGCCCGACCCCACGGGCCAGTTCCGGGATCGGGCGGACGTGAGCGCGCCCGGCACGCCGAGTGAGCGGATGATCGCAGACGTCTGGCGGGAGGTGCTCGGCGGGACCGAGGTCGGCCGGCAGGACAGCTTCTTCGAGCTGGGCGGCCACTCGCTGAAGGCCACCCAGGTGGTCATCCGGGTGTCCGCCGCGGTCGGCGCGCAGGTGCCGCTGCGGCTGCTCTTCGACCATCAGACGCTCGCCGCTTTTGCCGCCGCCGTGGACGGTCTCGCCGCCGAGCCGGACCGGGCCGCGGCCGCCGGACCGGCCCGCCCCGCGAACAACGCCCGAGGCAGTGTCGCCGACCTCCTCGCCGCCTTCGAGCAGCCGAACCGGGGGGCGGCGGCGTGAGCACCGAACAGGACCGGCTGCGCGCGCTCGCGGCCGAGCAGGGCGCGGCGCTAGGGGCGCTACTGGCCGAGCGTGGCGCCGACTACGACATCCACCCACTGTCGTACGCGCAACGCCGCCTCTGGGTCCTCACCGAGCTGCATCCGAGGACGGCCGCCTACAACGTGCCGTACGCGTTCCGCGTCGTCGGCCCGCTGGACGTCTCCGCCCTGGAACGCGCCCTGCAGGGCCTGACCCGCCGGCACGAGTCGCTGCGTACGGTCTACTTCGCCACCGACGGCGAACCCTGGCAAGCGGTGCTCCCGGAACTGGCGCCGGCGTTCCGGATCGACGACCACCCCGAGGTGGTCGGCGCCGACGAAAGGCAGTCGTTCGCCGCCGACCGTGCGGCCGAGGAGGCGGTCCTCCCGTTCGACCTGTACACCGGGCCGCTGCTGCGGATGCGTGTGATTCGGTTCGACCCGGACGACGCGGTGCTGCTGTTCACCATGCACCACATCGTCTGTGACGGGTGGAGCATGCAGGTGTTCTTCGGCGACCTGGAGAGCGGCTACCGCGCCGAGCTCGGCACCGGCCCCGCGGTCTCGGACCTGCCCGCCACCCGGTATGTGGACTTCGCGCGCTGGCAGCGCGACTGGCTTACCAGCGAGGTGTCCGACGAGCTGGCCAGCTACTGGACCGAGCAGCTCGCCGGCGCCCCGTCGGTGATCGAGCTGCCGGCCGACCGGCCGCGTCCGGCACTGCCGCAGATGCGTGGCGGTATCAAGCGGTTCACCTGGCCGGCCGGCTTGGCGGACCGGATCACCGACTTCGCGCAACGCGAGCAGACCACGCCCTTCGCTGTGCTGCTGGCCGGCTTCGCCGTGCTGCTGCACCGCTACACCGGCCAGGACGACATCGTCGTCGGCGCGCCGGTGGCCAACCGCACCCGGATGGCGACGGAAGACGTCGTCGGGTTCTTCGTCAACATGCTGCCGATGCGGTGCCGGATCATGCCGGCCACGACCTTCCGGCAGCTGGTCCGCCAGGTCGCGGAGACCGTCCTCACCGCGCAGGTCCACCAGGAGCTGCCATTCGAGATCTTGGTCGACCGGCTGCGCCGCAACTCGGACGCCGCGCACCACCCCCTCTTCCAGGTGGTCTGCGCGCTGCACGACGAGCAACTGGAGCAGTTGCGGCTGCCGGGTCTGTCGGTGCAATGGATACCGAGCCACAGTGAGACGGCGAAATTCGACCTGTCGCTGTCATTCAGCCGCGGGCCGCACTCGCTGCGGGGCTGGCTGGAATACGACAGCGCCCTGTTCGACGAGGAGAGCATGGCCGCCGCGCTCGGCCACCTGCAACGCCTGCTCGAGGCGACGACGGCCGATCCGGACTCGCCGGTCGCCACCGTCCCGCTGCTCTCCGCCGAGGAGGAGCGGCAACTGCTGTACGGGTGCAACGACACCGCCCTGGCCGTGCCCGACGACCGGCTTGCGTACGAGCTGATCGAGGAGCGGGCCGACCTTCAGCCCGACGCGATCGCGGTGTCGTGCGGGGCCACCCGGCTGACGTACCGGCAACTGGACGAGGCGGCCAATCGGCTGGCGCATCACCTGAGCGCCCGCGGCCTGGGCCCGGAAAGGATCGTCGGTATCCTGCTGGACCGGTCGGTCGATCTCGCAGTCTGCACGCTGGCGATCTGGAAGTCCGGTGCCGCGTACCTTCCGCTGGACCCGGCCAATCCGCAGGACCGCCTGCAGTTCATCGTCAAGGACGCCCGCGTCGAGCTCGTGCTGACCCGTACCGACCTAGCCGACCGGCTCCCGGATGGCGTGACCACGCTCTGCCTGGACACGACGCCAGGTCTGGACGCCGGCCCGTCCGGGCGGCCGCCTCGCACCACCGGCCCCGCGAACCTGGCCTACGTCATCTACACCTCGGGCTCCACCGGCCGTCCGAAGGGCGTGATGATCCCGCACCGGGGGCTGCGGAACCTGGTCAACGCGATCAGCGCAGTGCTCGCGCCCACCCGAGGCGACCGGATCCTGCAGTTCGCCTCGTTCGCCTTCGACGCCTCCGTCTACGACCTCACGCTCTGCCTCACCTCCGGCGCGGAGCTGGTGTTCGCGCCCCGGGAACAGCTGCAGCCCGGCCCCGACCTGGTGGAGACGCTACGCCGGAACGCGATCACCATGGTGCTGTTGCCGCCCACCGCGGCCGCGCTCATGGATCCGACCGACGTGCCCGGGGTGCGCACCCTGGTGCTGGGCGGCGAGGCATGCCCGCCGGAGCTCGTGGGCTCATGGTCGGCCGGGCGGGCGCTATTCAATGCGTACGGGCCGACCGAGGCGAGTGTCATCACCACGATGACCCGCCTGTTCCGCACCGAACACCGCATCTCGATCGGATGCCCGCTGCCCAACTACGACGTGTACGTCCTCGACGAATGGATGCAGCCCACCCCGGTCGGCGTGCCGGGTGAGCTGTACATCGGGGGCATCGGCCTGGCCCGCGGCTACCTGCAACGGCCCGGACTGACCGCGGAGCGATTCGTGCCCGATCCGTTCAGTGGGAAGCCCGGAGCGCGCCTCTACCGGACCGGGGACATCGTCCGGTACCGGGCGGACGCTCAGCTGGAGTTCGTGCGCCGTGCCGACGGCCAGGTCAAGATCCGTGGCCTCCGGATCGAGCTCGGAGAGATCCAGGTGGTGCTTTCCCAACTGGCCGGCGTGCGTACCAGCCTGGTGGCCACCCGCGAATGTGGCCCCGCCGATGTAAGGCTGGTGGCCTATCTGGTGCCGGAGCAGGGCGCCGCGTCCGACCCGGTGACGCTGCGCCGCGCGCTGCGAGAGGTCCTGCCGGAGTACATGATCCCGGCGCACTTCGTCGTGGTCGACGGGATCCCGCAGACACCGAACGGAAAGGTCGACTACGCGGCGCTGGCCCGCATCGACCTCGCCGTGCCGGAAGAGACCGCGACCACGCCGCCGGACACCGACCTCGAGCGCGGCATCGCCGAGATCTGGCAGGAGGTGCTCGGCGTTCGCCGCGTCGGTCGGCACGACAACTTCTTCGACCTGGGCGGCAACTCGCTGCTCATCACCAAGGTCCGGGCCCGGCTGGAACAGCGGCTCCGCACCCGCCTCACCACGCTGACGCTCTTCCGCCACCCGACGGTGCACGACCTCGCGGCGAACCTCTCCGCGGTCGGCCCGACGGACGGCGCGGTCACCGGGGGCACGGCCGGCGCAGACCGGTCGGCGTTGCGGGCCGAGGGCAGGCGCGCGCTGGCAGAGCGGTCGCGCCGCCGACGGACAGGAACAGACGGAGAGTGAACAGATGAGCGACTGGAGCGGACTGGAGATAGCGGTCATCGGCATGGCCGGTCGCTTCGCGGGTGCCGAGAGCATCGACGACTACTGGCGGCTGATCCGCACCGGCACAGACTCGATCCGGAGGTTCTCCACCGAGGAGCTGACCGCGGCCGGCGTCGACGAGACTGAGCGACGGCGGCCGGATCACGTGCCGGTGGGAGGCGCCATGGACGGCGCCGAACTCTTCGACGCGAGCTTCTTCGGCTACACGCCCCGAGACGCCGCCGTGCTCGACCCACAACAACGGGTGTTCCTGGAGTGCGCATGGCACGCCTTGGAGGACGCCGGCTACGGCGGAGAGCCCGATGACGCCCTGGTCGGGGTCTACGCCGGGGCAAGCCTGAGTACCTACCTGCTGCGACATCTGCTCGCCGACGAGCAGCTTACCGCCGAGCTCAGCGAGCACGAGCTGGTCCTGAGCAACGACAAGGACACCCTCGCTACCCGCGTCGCGTATCACATGGACCTGCGTGGCCCGGCGGTGACCGTGCAGACCGGCTGCTCGACGTCGCTGGTCGCCATCCACCTGGCGGCACAGGCGCTGGTTAGCCGCGACTGCGACATCGCCCTCGCCGGTGGTGTCTCGATCCGGCTGCCGCAGACCGGCGGCTACCGGTACCAGGAGGGCGGAATCCTCTCTCCGGACGGCCACTGCCGGGCCTTCGACGCCGAGGCGCAGGGCACGGTCGGCGGCAACGGCGTCGGCGTCGTGGTGCTCAAGCCGCTCGCTGACGCGCTCCGAGACGGCGACACGGTGCACGCCGTCATTCGGGGCAGTGCGATCAACAACGACGGCCGCGGCCGGATCGGCTTCACCGCGCCGGGGATCGACGGCCAGGCCGCCGTGGTGCGCGCCGCACACGAGGTGGCTGACGTCGACCCGGCCACCATCGGGTATGTCGAGGCGCACGGCACCGGCACCCCGCTCGGCGATCCCATCGAGGTCGCCGCGCTGAGCCAGGCCTTCCGCGCGGGCGCGCCGGACGGGACCGGATGGTGCGCGCTCGGCTCGGTCAAGACCGTCATCGGTCACCTGGATGCGGCGGCGGGCGTGGCCGGCTTCGTGAAGGCCGTGCTCGCCGTCCGGGAGGGACTGCTGCCGCCCAGCCCGTACTTCACCGCGCCGAACCCGGAGCTGGACCTCGGCTCCACGCCGTTCCACGTTCCCACCGAGCCGCGGCCGTGGCGACAGAACGATCACCCGCGGCGCGCCGGCGTCAGCTCGTTCAGCATGGGGGGAACCAACGCCCATGTGGTGCTCGAACAACCGCCCGCTCCGGTGCCCGCCGAGCCCACCCGGCCGCACGAGGTGCTGCTCCTGTCGGCCCAGACCGAGGCGGCGCTGGCCGAGGCGGCGGACCGGCTGAGCCGCCACCTCGGCGCGCAGCCTGACATTGCGCTGGGCGACGTCGCGTACACGCTGATGGCGGGCCGTCGCCCGTTCCCGTACCGAATGGCCGTGGTGGCCGCCGACCCGGCGGAGGCGGCTCAGCGGCTGCGTGCCGGCGCGCCGGCAGCCGCCGGCGTGGCGCAAACCGACGGGCGCGACGTGGTGTTCCTCTTCCCCGGCCAGGGCTCGCAGTACCCCGGGATGGCGACCGGCCTCTACGACCACGAGCCGGCGTTCCGGCGCCATCTCGACGAGTGCGCGGAGCTCCTGCGCCCGCACCTCGACGCCGACCTCCGCGACGTGCTGCGCGACCGGGACACCGGCGCCGGCGATCGGCTGGCACAGACCTGCTGGACCCAGCCCGCGCTGTTCGCCGTCGAGTACGCGCTGGCCCGGCTCTGGCTGGGGTGGGGCATCACGCCGCGGGCGATGCTGGGGCACAGCGTCGGCGAATACGTGGCCGCCTGCCTCGCCTCCACCATGGACCTGCCCGAGGCGTTGCGGCTGGTGACGGCGCGGGGCCGACTGATGCAAAGGATGCCCGCCGGCGCCATGCTTTCGGTCGCCCTCTCCGCCGAAGAAGCCGCCGCGCTCGCCGACGCCCTCGGCGGGGAACTTGCCCTGTCGGTGAGCAACGGTCCGGACCTCAGCGTCCTCTCCGGTCCGGTGGCCGACATCGAACGAGCCGAGGCGGAGCTAACCCGGATGGGCCTGGCACACCGGCGGCTGCACACCTCACACGCGTTCCACTCGCCCATGATGGATCCGATCCTCGACGAGTTCGCCGACCTGGTGTCGACGGTACGGCTGCGACCTCCGCGGATTCCCTTTGTCTCCAACGTCACCGGCGCGCCGATCACCGCCGACCAGGCGACCGAACCCCGGTACTGGGCCCGCCAGCTGCGGCAGCCGGTACAGTTCAGCGAAGGCGTACGCGCCCTGCTCGGCACGCCGGAGCAGGTCCTGCTGGAGGTCGGGCCGGGCGCCACCCTGACCGGTCTGGCACGCCGGCACGATCTGGGCGCCAGCGGGCATACAGCGGTGAATTCGTTGCCGCGGGTCACCGAGCAGCGCGCCGACACCGCCGCGCTGGCCGCCGCGGCCGGCCGGCTGTGGACGTCCGGTGTCACCCTCAACGCCGACGCCCTCGCCCCCGGGCGCCGCCGGATCTCGCTGCCCGGCTATCCGTTCGCCCGGCAACGGCACTGGGTCGACCTGCCCTCGGCGCCGCCCGTCGCGACCGCGGCCGACGTTGCGCCCGTGGCCGCACCCGCCACGGCCGATGCCCAGGAGACGCTGGTCCGGATCACCGAGATCTGGCAGCGGCTGCTCGGCATCCCCGGCGTCGGACCGCACGACGACTTCTTCGAGCTCGGCGGCCACTCGCTGCTGGTCACCCAGATCGTGGCCCGGATCCATGACGAGTTGGGCGTCCAGCTCGCCCCGGCGGCCGTCTTCGAGATGCCAACCATCGCCCTGCTCGCCGCCGAGGTGGACCGGATACAGGCCGCCGCCGCGGTGGACCTGAGCGAGCTGCTGGCCGAGCTGGAGATGGTTGCCCCCGACGAACTTCAGGCCGAGCTGGACCTGCTCCGCGGCAGTGAGGAGTCCCGTCCGTCATGACCGCAAGCCTCGGCGAACAGCTCGCCCAACTCACCCCGGCACAGCGGACCTCCCTGCTGCGTCGGCTGCGTCAGCGAGAACCCCAGCCCGCCGGCGACCGGACGTTTCCGCTGTCCCACGCCCAGGAACGGCTCTGGTTCCTCGATCAGCTCGACCCGGGCAACCCGGCGTACAACATCCCGTTCGCGCTGCGCATCACCGGATCCCTCGACCGGGAGGCGCTGAAGCGGGCAATCCGGGACGTAGTCAGGCGGCACGCGGCGCTGCGGACCGCCTTCCCGGTGACCGAGGGCCGGCCTGGCCAGGTGGTGCGCGCGGTACTCGAGATGCCGGTGCCGGTCACCGACCTCGGCCATCTGCCTTCGCCGGAGCGGGCCGCGGAATCCTCCCGGCTGGCCGCCGAGCACGCCCGGCAGCGATTCGCGCTCGCCGACGGGCCGCTGCTGAGTGTCCGGCTACTCGTGCTCGGCGCCGACCACCTGCTGCTCGTCGCGGTTCACCACATCGTCTTTGACGGCTGGTCCACCTCGGTCTTTGTCGACGAGCTGGCTGCGCACTACAAGGCAGCGGTCACCGGCGTCCCGGCACAGGTGCCAGCCCTCCCTGTGCAGTTCACCGAGTGGGCAGCAGAGGAACGCGACCTGCTCGACGGGCCGGCGATGGCCGGGCATCTGGCGCACTGGAAACGCCGGCTGACCGGGGCGCCGCTGCTCTCCACCCTCCCGACCGACCGGCCGCGGCAGGCGGTGCGGCGAAACAGGGGCGCCCAGCGGCCGTTCCGGCTCGACGCGGAGCTGACCGGCCGGGTCGAGACGTTCGCCCGGCAGGCCGGAGTGACCCTCAACGCCGCGGCGCTCGCCGCCTTCGCCGCCGTGCTTCGCCAGGCCACCGGGCAGGATGAGCTGCTGATCGGCACGCCGGTCGGCGGACGCATGCGGGCCGGCCTCGAGCCGCTGATCGGCTGCTTCGCCAATACCCTGGTCCTGCGCCTGGACCTCTCCGGCGACCCGGCTCTGCGAGTAGTCGCCGAACGGGCGCATCGCGCGATCGCCGACGCGTACGCCCACCAGGACGCCCCGTACACCCGGGTGGTCGAGGAGGTCGCGCCGCCGCGGGATCCCGCCGTCAACCCGCTGTTCCAGACCATGTTCAGCGTTGCCGGCATCTCGGAGGAGCCGCGTCAGGCAGGCCCGGTGACGTTCACGCTGGAGAACGTCGACAACGGGCTGACCGACTTCGACCTGTTCTTCACGCTCACCCGCCGGGACGGTGCGCTGGAGGGTCTCGCCTCGTACGATGCCGACCTCTATCTGCCTGGCACGGTCGATGGCCTGGTCGACTGCCTACGGTCCGCCCTGGACGAGTTCGCCACCCATCCGGACCGGCCGCTCAGCCGGGTCGGGAGCCTGCGCCGACGCCGAGTGAGCATCGCCGCTTCGTTTACCGCGGACCCGGTACGGGAGCCGGCCGACTTCTGGCTGCGCTTCCTCCGGATGCCCGTCGACCTGCGGATCGCGCCGTACGGCCAGGTCGTTCCCCACCTGCTCGCCAGCGGCGACGACGACGCCACGGTCTGCCTGTTGCGATGGGAGGACTGGCTCCGGCACCACGACAAGATGCCGACTGCCGAGGCGGCCACCGTGCTCGACCGGGCGGCGACCGACCTCGCGGCGGGTCTCCGGACGTACCGGGACCGGTCGGATGCGCCGCTCATCGTCGGCGTATGCCCGCCGTCCGAGGCGTACGAGCGGCATCCGTGGACTGCGTTGTTCGCCCAACTCGACGACCGGCTGAGCCGCCTGTGCCGCGAGCTCGGCGTCACGGCGATGCTGCCGGACAGATGGACCCAGCGTTATCCGGCCGGTCAGGTGCACGACGCACAGGCCGACGCGCTCGGTCACGTGCCGTACTCGACGTCGTTCTTCGCGGTGCTCGGCACCCAGGTGGTCCGCCGCCTGGCCGGCCGATGGACGGCGCCGGTGCACACCGTCGTGCTCGACCCGGCCGGTCCGGGCGACGGCTCCGACCCGGAGGTTGCGGCGGTGGTCCGACGATTCATCCTTCAGCAGGAGCGGTACGGCCGCCGTGTCATGGTGGGCGACCCCGCCAAGCTGACGGAAATCGAACCCGCTGGCTGCGTAGTGCTCTCCACCGACCCGCGCGCTTGCGCCACGACACTCGCCCGGTTCCCAGGCGCGGTGGCGCTGACGGTGCCCGTGCCGAGCCGGCGCCTGGCCCGCTACCTGGACCACGTCTGGCTCCTGGACCCGCCGGCCGAACCGGGCCCGACGGCGGCCAGGCCGGATTCGGCGCGGGTCGCGTACCTGGCCACCCAGCTCACCGATGCGGAGGTCATCGCCGAGCGGTCCCGGCCGGCCGAACCGGCCGGACCGGCCACCGACGGTCCCCTGGTCGCGCCCCGGACCCGTACCGAGGAGCGGCTGGCCGGGCTGTGGCGCGAGCTGCTGCCGGACCACGAGATCGGGGCGCACAGCGACTTCTTCGCGCTGGGTGGGCACTCGCTGCTGGCCACGCGGCTGCTGTCCCGGGTCCATGCCGAGTTCGGCACGGCTGTTCCTCTGCACGCTTTCTTCGCCGGACCGACCGTCGAACGGCTCGCCGCGATTCTCGCCGAGCAGGGCCACAGCGACGATCCGATCCCGGTCGTGCCGCGCAACGGCGATCTGGTGCCGTCATCGACGCAGCAGCGGCTGTGGACCGCGGCCCAGATCGGTGATGACCCCGGTCGGCACAACATCACCTTCGCGGCGGCGCTGTCCGGGCCGCTGGACCTGGCGGCGCTGCGGACTGCCGTGGCCCGCCTGGTCGAGCGGCACGAGATCCTTCGTACCACCTTCCGGGACGTGGACGGGGTGCCGTATCTGGAAGTGCACGACCACCTGGACTGCTGGCTGCCCGAGGTGGACCTCACCGGCGTGCCGGCGGCCGAGCGGGCCAACTCCGCCCGGGAACTACTGCTGCGGCATGCCGACCACCACTTCGACCTGGCCCGGGGCCCCCTGCTGCGGGTCCAGGCGTTGATCCTCGAGCCGGACGAATACCACCTGCTGGTGACGATCCACCACATCGTCTCGGACAACTGGTCGTGGGACATCTTCCTGCGGGAGCTTGCCGCGCTGTACGAGGAGCTGACCGGGGCGAGCCCGGCCGGGCTGCCGCCCCTGCCGGTGCAGTTCGCCGACTTCGCGGCCTGGCAACGGGCCTGGCTCGGCAACGCCGCGGCGGAGCCGCACGTCGCCTACTGGCGGTCCCGGCTCGCCGACGCTCCGCCGCTGCTCGCGCTGCCGACCGACCGGCCGCGCCCGGCCGTGCGCTCGGATCACGCGGGCCGGGCAGGGCACGCCTTCGCCCCGGGCCTCGGCCCGGCCCTGCGAGATCTCGCGAGCGGCGAGTCGGCCACCCTGTTCAGCACGCTGCTCGCGGGTTTCGCCGGGCTGCTCCAGCGCTACAGCGACCAGGACGACATGGTGCTCGGCTCGCCGATCGCGGCCCGGCACCGGCCCGAGCTGGAGGGCCTGATCGGCTACTTCGCCGACATCCTGCCGCTGCGGCTACAGCTGACCGGCGAGCCGACGTTCCGGGAGCTGATCCGCCGGGTGCACGCGACGGTGGTGGACGCGTACGCCCATCAGGAGCTGCCGTTCGCCTCGATCGTGGAGGCCGTCCAGCCGCCGCGCGACCCGGCGTACCACCCGGTCTTCCAGTGCCTGTTCAACTTCGTCGACCTGCCGGAGAGCGTGCCGGTCCTGGCCGGGCGCCCGCTGCGGTCCTTGGACGTGCCGTCCGCCGGCACCGACTTTGACCTGTTCCTGACCTTGTACTGGCAGGGTGGCGACCTGCACATGACGCTCGACTACCGCACCGACCTGTACGACCCGGAGACGGCGCGACGACTCCTGGCCGCCTTGGAGGCGCTGGTCACCACGGGCCTGGCCGAGCCGGACCAACCGCTGTCCGAACTCGACCTTGGGTCGTCCTTCGTCGTGCCGGATCACCGGCCGGCGCAGGCGCGGACCGACGTGTCGCAGGGACCGCCGGTACCGGTCGCGGTCGCCGCCTCGTTCACCGCCGACCCGCTGCAGGGGGCGCTCCAGCACTGCCTCGGAGAGCTGGACATGCCGGTCGAGGTGCGCTTTGGTCCGTATGCCCAGGTCTTCCAGCAGCTGCTGGACTCCGACGGAGTCCTCGGCGCGACGAACGATGGCCTCGACGTGGTGCTGCTGCGCTGGGAGGACTGGCTGCGCTTCCAGGAGGCTCTGCCGCAGGCGGCCGCCGTGTCGGTGCTGGAACGGGCGCTATACGACCTGGTTGCCGCCGTGGAGGTGTTCCGGGCCCGCTCTGCGGCGCCACTGCTGATCGGCGTCTGCCCGGCCTCCGAGAGGTACCGGCGGCCGCCGTGGTCCGGGCTGCTCACCGGGCTGACCGACCGGCTGGACCGGCTCACCGCCCGGCATCCCGGCAGCCGCGTCTTGCGCCTGGACGAGCTCGCTGAGCGGTATGGCGTGACCGACGTGGGCGATCCCCGCGCGGACGAGCTGGGGCACATCCCGTACACCCCGGAGTTCTTTGCCGCGCTGGGGACCGTCATCGCCCGGGAGGTGTGCCGGTGGCACGGGCCGGCCCTGCGCACGATTGTCGTGGAGGCGGGTGCTGAGGCGGCCGTCGGCTGGCTGCGGCGATTCCTGCACCGGCAGCGCCGCTATGGCCGGGACATCGTGTTCGATCCGGACGGCGTGGAGTCTTCCGGCCTGGCATCAACCGCGGTACTCGCGATCGACGGCCGGACCGCCGACGAGGCGCGCCAGCGCTGGCCGGAGGCGTATGTTCTGACGCTGCCAGACGATACGGGGAGCGGCTTCGCCGACCACAACTGGATCTTCGATCCGCCCGCGGACGAACTGGAGCGCGGCGAGTGTCGGCTGTCGCTGGCGATGGTGGCCGGGGTCAGCGCTGAACTGGCCGACGCGCGGGTGACCCTGCGGTCGGCCGGTGCCCCCAAGGTCGCCGGCACCCGGTATGTGGCGCCGCGCACCGAAGCGGAACGGATCCTGGCCGAGGTCTGGGCGCAGCTGCTGCACGCCGACCGGGTCGGCGTCGAAGACGGCTTCTTCGATCTCGGCGGCGACTCCATGGTCGCGATCCAGGTGGTCTCCCAGGCCAACCGGCATGGCATCGCGATCGCGCCGCGTCAGCTGATGGCGAATCCCACCATCGCCGCGCTCGCCTCCGGCGCACCGGGCACGGAGAACGCCGAGTACCAGCCGGCGGAGCAGGGCCCGGTCGTCGGCGCGGTGCCGCTGACTCCGCCCCAGCGCTGGTTCCTCGACGAGATCGCCCCGACGCTGACGCACCCGGGTCATTTCAACCACCCGTACTACCTGTCCCTGCGAGAACCGGTCGAGCCGGAGCACCTGCGGGCGGCGCTTATCCAGCTGGCGGGCCACCACGACGCACTGCGCGCGCGGTTCGCCCGAGACGGCGACAGCTGGCGGCAGGAGTTCGGCGCCGTCGGCACCGTGCCGTTCACCAGCCACGACCTGACCGGACCGGCCGGGCCGGACCGGGACGCCCAGCTGGTCGCGATCGCCGCACGGGAACAGGCCGGACTGAATCTCACCGACGGCCCAGCGGTGCGGGCGGTGCACTTCCGGCTCGGCCCGGACGAGCCGGACAGGCTGCTCCTCGTCAACCACCACCTTGTGGTGGACGCCATGTCCCGTGGTGTCCTGCTCGACGACCTTCAGACGATCTGCCGGCAACTGGCGGCCGGCCGGCCGGCCCGGCTGCCCGCCAAGACGACCTCGTACCGGGACTGGGCGCGACGTCTGGACGAGTACGCGCAGTCCGGACGGCTGCGTGACGAACTGCCGTTCTGGGTGGAACAGAGCGGGGCCGGCACCGGAATCCCGGTTGATCATCCCGGCGGACAACCCACCTTCGGCAGCATCCGAACTCTCCAGGGAGCGCTGAGCAAGGCCGAGACAGACGCGTTGCGCCGCGTCGCCCGGGCGCGCGGCAGCAAGCTGAGCGACCTCATGGTTGCGGTCCTGGCGACCGTGCTCACCGACTGGACCGGCGGCCGGGAGTGCACGATGGCCGTCGCCGGCCACGGGCGGGCGGATCTGTTCGACGGGGTCGACCTCACCCGGACCGTCGGCTGGTTCCAGGTGTACTACCCCCTTCGGCTGAGCGTGCCGGGTACGGGCCTCGGCGACGCACGGCTCGCCGAGGTGGGCCGACAACTGGAGCGGGTGCCGGAGAACGGTATCGGGTATGGGCTGCTCCGCTACGGCCAGGCAGGCGCCGCCCCGAGCGACCGGCTGGCGGCCCTGCCCCCGCCCCAGGTGACCTTCAACTTCATGGGGGACTTCAGCTTCGCCGGCATGCCGGACGGGTCCGAGCTGTTCTCCGTCCCGGAGAGTGACTTCGGGTCGCCGCAGGACGACAACGGCAGGTGGCCCTACCTGATCGACGTCGTGCCGGCGCTGGTGAACCGGCGGCTGCGAATCGACCTCAACTTCAGTCTGGCCGTCCATCGTGGATCTACTGCTGAGTGGCTGCTCGGCGAGCTGCTCGATCGACTCCGGACGGTTCTTGGAACGGCCGACAACGAGACGGACCCGGTTCGGGGCGGACAGCCCGTTGCAATCGATCAAAAGGAGCAGGTCGTATGAAATGGCGTCAGCCATCCGGCATGGCCGCGTTCTCCGTTCTGTGGGTCGGCCAGGTGCTGTCCACACTCGGTACGCGGATGACGAACTTCGCCCTGAGCATCTGGATCTGGCAGGCGACCGGCCACGCCTCCGACCTGGCGCTCATGACCTTCTTCGCGTTCGCGGCCACGGTGGTGTTCAGCCCCATCGCTGGTTCCTTGATTGACCGGTGGAGCCGCCGGTTGACGATCCTGCTCAGCGACGCGGGTTCGGCGATCGTGACCGCGCTGCTACTGGCCCTGTACCTGACCGGGTCGGTCTCCGTCTGGCACCTGTACGTGGTCAACGTGGTGACCGGTGCGCTGCTCGCGTTCCAGCTACCGGCGTACTC
Organism: Couchioplanes caeruleus; assembly: GCF_003751945.1. Taxonomy (NCBI): domain Bacteria; kingdom Bacillati; phylum Actinomycetota; class Actinomycetes; order Micromonosporales; family Micromonosporaceae; genus Couchioplanes; species Couchioplanes caeruleus. Next base: position 4,568,395 of record NZ_RJKL01000001.1, read on the forward strand.
GGCGACGATCTCGCTGATGATGGAGAAGGACCACTATCCGCGGGCGAACGCGATGCTGTCGCTGGCCCGCTCGGTCCCCGCCATCTTCGCCCCGGCCGCCGCGGGTGCCCTGCTGGCGGCGACGAACATCGAGGTCGTCCTCCTGGTGGACGCGATCTCGTACGCGCTCGCCGTGGTCACGGTCTTCATGGTACGGATCCCGCCGCGCCCGGTCAGCGAGCACGAGGAGACGCCGAGCATGTGGCGCGACTCGGTGTTGGGCTTCGCCTACATCCTGCGCCGCCCCGGCCTGCTCGGGCTGCAGGGCATCCTGTTCGCCGTCGGCCTGTTCGCCGCTATGGGCTGGGTACTGCTGACCCCGATGGTGATGGCCCGCACCGGCAACGCCGAGGCCCAGGTCGGCGTCGTGCTGTCGGTCGGCGCGATCGGCGGGGTGCTCGGGGGGGCCCTGCTCGGCGTGCTGCGCCCGACGCGGCAGAAGATGTTGCGCCTCCTGCTGGCGGCCCTTGCCTTTGGCCTGTTCGGCCGGGTGCTGCTCGGTGTCGGTGACTCGCTGTTCGTCTGGTCGGCCGCCTGGTTCTTCGCCTGGCTCTGCGTGCCCTTCATCGACGGCTACGGGCAGGCGATCTGGCAGGAGAAGGTCAGCCCCGAGCTGCAGGGCCGGGTGTTTGCCGCGCGTCAACTGATCGAGAATCTGGCCGTGCCGATCGCACTCGGCATCGCCGGTCCGCTCGCCGACTACTTCCTAGAGCCGGCAATGCGCTCCGGCGGTTCCCTGGCCGGGACGTTCGGTGGTCTGGTCGGCACCGGGCCCGGTGCGGGCATGGCGCTGCTCTGCGTGATCACCGGAGTGCTCGGGGTCCTTGTGGTCGTCGCTGGCGCCCTGTCTCCGACAGTACGGCTGGTGGAGTCCCGGATCCCCGACCATGACGCCACTCCGTCCGAGCGGGCGGCAGCGGTCGACGAACCGCCCATCCACGTAGCGGAAAGGCATTGAGATGGACCTCATGTACAAGGTCGTGCGCAACGACGAGGAGCAGTACTCGATCTGGCACGAGTTCAAGGAAACCCCGCCGGGCTGGCACGAGGTCGGGGTCTCGGGCACCAAGGACCGGTGCCTGACGTACATCGACGAGGTGTGGCGCGACATGCGTCCGCGCAGCCTTCGTGAGCACATGGAAGGAGCGCACGATGCGGCTCGCTGACGTGGTGGCGGACGTGTTCGAGGTCGACCCCGCCGACGTGGTTGACGAGGCGACGCCGGCGACCCTGGAGAACTGGACCAGCCTGCGGCACATCCAGCTGGTCGTGGCGCTGGAGGCGGCGTACGGCGTCTCCTTCTCGTCCCAGGAGATCCGCGGCTTCAAGTCAGTCGGTGATGTGCGCCGCGCCCTGGCCGACAAGGGCACCGGTGTCGACGAGGAGGCGCTGGCCTGATGGACGTGATCGTCGGGAATCGGGGGGTGACGGCGGGCGGAGTATCCCCGCTCGCCGACGAGGACCTCGGCCTGCTGTTGCTTATCCGGCACTTCGAACTGGCCCTGCTCGACTTGTTCGACCAGGGCAAGCTCAACGGCACCACGCACACCTGCCTCGGCCAGGAGTACATCCCGGTCGTCCTGCGGCCGTTGCTGGACGAGCGCGACTACGTGTTCAGCAACCACCGGGGCCACGGCCACTACCTCGCCCGCTACGACGACCCGGCCGGCCTGCTGGCAGAGATCATGGGACGCGAGGGCGCGATCTGCAACGGCGTCGGCGGCAGCCAGCACATCCTGCGGGGGACGTACATGTCCACCGGGGTGCAGGGCCAGAGCCTGCCGATCGCGGTCGGCACGGCGATGCACCTCGAACGCGGCGGGCAGCCGTTGCTGGCGCTGGCGTACATCGGCGACGGCACCTGGGGCGAGGGCTCCGTGTACGAGGCGCTCAACATGGCCCAGCTGTGGCGCCTGCCCCTGGTGGTCGTGGTGGAGAACAACCGGATCGCGCAGTCCACGCCGACCGAGCGGCAGATGTCTGGCACGATCGCGGACCGGGCGCGCGCCTTCGGGATCCGGCACCACCGGATCACCGGCGTCGACGTCGAGGCGATCCGCGCCGATCTGGTACCGCTGGTGGCCGAGACGCGCCACCAGAACCGTCCGCTCGTGCTGGAGTTCGACACCTACCGGCTGGGCCCGCACAGCAAGGGCGACGACAACCGGGCGCCCGAGCTGATCCGCGAGGCCGAGGAGCACGACTGGCACCCTGTCTACGCCGCGCGGTTCCCGGAGCAGTTCGACCGGATCTCCGCGGTGCAGAGCCGCCGCGTCGCCGAGGTCGTCGCCGACGTCACCGCCCGTCCGCTGTCCACCTGGGAGCAGTGATGCGGGTAGCCGAGGATCTGAACGCCGCGTTGCACACGTTGTTCGAGGCCTGTCCGGACCTGTACCTGCTCGGTGAGGACATCGCCGACCCGTACGGCGGCGCCTTCAAGGTCACCAAGGGGCTGTCGGACAAGCACCCGAACAGGGTGCTGCCCACCCCGCTCAGCGAGAGCGGGATCATGGGCGTCGCCGGCGGTCTCGCGCTCGCCGGGGATCGCGCCATCGTGGAGGTCATGTTCGGCGACTTCATCGCCCTCTGCTTCGACCAGATCGTCAACTTCGCCAGCAAATCCGTGTCGATGTACGGCCAACGCGTCCCGCTGCGGCTGGTGGTGCGCTGCCCGGTGGGCGGCAACCGGGGATACGGCCCGACCCACAGTCAGAGCCCGCAGAAGCACTTCATCGGCGTGCCGAACCTCTCCCTGTACGAGATGTCGCCGTTCCACGACAACGCCACGGTGTTCCGACGGATGCTGGACCACGGCGAGCCGGCCGTCTTCTTCGAGGACAAGATCCTCTATACCCGGCCCATGTACGCGGACGGCCACATCGACGATGTGCTGCGCTACGACCTGATTGGCGATCCAAGCGTTGCCCGCGTCCACATCGAGGACCCCGACGACTTCCGGTACGTCGTGATCGCTCCCGGCGGGCTCGCACACCGGGTCATGGGCGCGATGCGCACGCTGTTCCTGCAGGAGGAGATCCCCGGCCTGCTGCTGGTGCCCTCTCGGCTGTACCCGTTCGACGTAGAGCCGCTGCTGCCGATCCTGGCCCGGGCCGAGCACATCATCGTGGCCGAGGAGAGCGTCGCCGGGGGCACATGGGGCAGCGAGGTCGCGCAGTCGCTCTACTCGCGGCTCTGGGGCATGCTGCGCCACCCGATCCGGCTGGTCAACTCGGCGGACTCGATCATTCCGACCGCCGCTCACCTGGAACACCGCGTTCTCGTCCAAGAGAACACGGTCTACGACACGTTGCGGGAGGCATGCGCGTGACGGACCTGGTCGTACCCAAGTTCAACAACAACGACGAGAGCTACATCCTGGTCGAATGGCTGTTCGACGACGGTGAGCAGGTGGGGTCCGGTGACGCCGTGGCGGTCATCGAGACGTCCAAGGCCACGCAGGACCTGATCGTCGAGGGCGAGGGCGTGCTGCACCGGCTCAAGCCGGAGAAGGCGGAGTGCGGACCCGGCGACGTCATCGGCCGGCTGTTCGCGAGCGAACCAGACCGGCAGAGCTACCTGGCCGGTGAGGAACAAGCCGGAAAGCAAGAGGCCGCGTCGAACACCGCGGCCGAGCCGACCATGACCGAGTCGGCCCGGGCGTTCGCCGCCGAGCACGGCATCTCGGCCGACCGGCTGCGTGCCCTCGGCAAGTCGTTGATCCGGCGCTCCGACGTGGAACGGCTGATCGAGGGCGAGCTGCCCGCGAACAAATCCCGCCTCCTGCCGATCAGCCGGCGGCAGCAGGCCATCGGCGCGGTGGTCAGCGAGTCCCACCGCACCATCCCCGCGGCGTTCACATTGATGAGGGTGGACGTCGGCCGGGCTCTGAGCACCGCCGCCACCCTCGCCGAGCGGGTCGGCGCGCCGGTCGGCCTTCCCGAACTGCTGATCAAGGCAGTGGCCGGCCTGCACGAGGAGTTCCCGCTCTTCTTCGCCAGGGCGGTCGACCAGGCCCACGTCGAACCGGCCGCCGCCGCGCACGTCGGCGTAACCGTGGACGTCGGCACCGGCCTGTTCATCCCGGTCGTGCGCGACGCAGGGCAGCGCTCTATTCCCGAGATCGTCGACATCCTGATGGACTTCCGGATCAAGGGGCTGCGCAACACGCTCACCGAGCAGGATTTCGCCGACGCCGTCATCGTGGTCTCGCTGAACAACGACGACGCCGTCGTATTCGCCCGCCCGATCGTGTTCCCCGGCCACACCTGCATGGTGTCGCTCGGCGGCGTGCTGACCGAGCCGACGCTCGACGGCGCGGGCAATCTGGTGGCGCGGCAAGTCGTGCACATGGGCCTCGCCTACGACCACCGGATCGTCAACGGCCGCGACGCCGTCACGTTCCTCCAACGGCTGCGTGCCCGCCTGGAAGCGCCGGAGCATCTGGAACGCGGCGATGCCGGATGACGACGACCGCAGAGCTGCGCCGGCGCTGGCCGGCGGTCCGCCGCGAGCCCGCCGTGCTTACGGTGGCCATGCTGGCCAGCTACACCGTGGACCCGATCGTGCCGTATCTGGGCGTCGGCCTGCATGACGTCGGCCTGACCGCAGCGCCCACCGTCGGACCGTTCAACCAGATCGTCCAGCAGTGCCTTGACGACGACGGCGAGGTTGCCCGGCTGGCGCCGGACGTGCTGGTCGTCGCGCCGCGCTTCGAGGAGCTATGGAGCCGGGCGCCGCTAGCCGGCTCGCCGGACCCGGAGACGTACGCCCGGGACCTGCTCTTCCTGGCCGACACCGCGCTCGGCGCCGCCGAACGGTGGCGCAGCTGCCTGGTCTTCGTCCTGCCCGCCGTGCCCGAGACCCGGCCGTACGGCGTGGCCGACCACGGCTCGCCGCACGGTGCCGAGGCCGTCGCCGCCACGGTCCGGCAGGCGCTGCGCCGGCGGCTGTCCGGGCATCCGAACGTCTACCTGGCCGACTGCGAGGCCGCGGTCCGTACAGTGGGCAGCCGGCACGCCCACCACCCGGCGCTCTTCCGGTTCGCCAAGGTGCCCTATACCGACGACGTCTTCGCCGAGCTCGCCGGCCAGATCACCAGGCTGCTGCGGTTGCGATACGCGCCACCGCGAAGCGGCATCGTGATCGACGCGGACAGCCTGCTTGCGGGGACGGAGGCCGGTTCGGAGTCGCTCCAGCCGGTGCTGACCGAGCTGCGCCGCACCGGTGCGCGGGTCGCCCTGCGCGGCACCGTGGACCGGGGGGAACTGTGGGCCGCAGTCCGGTCTGCCCTCAGCGACGACTGGATGGAGCTGGTCGACGACGTGGTTCTGGACGAGCGGCCGGTGGAGGAGCAGCTTCGGGACGTCGCGTCGGTCCTGGGCCTGGCCGCCGAGCAGATGGTGGTGCTGACCGCGGCCGAACCGCTTGCTCGGCAGCTGGCATCACGCGCGCTCCGCCTGGCGGACAGTACCGATCTGTGGCCGGCCCAGGTGGCCGCCGCCGGTCTGTACGACTCCCTGCCTCCGGCCGTGGACAACCAGGACGGCGGGATGGAGATCGCCGCGGCGCAGCCGTCCCGGTCACTCTCCGTCGAGGAGTACATCGCGGGGCTGGACGTCCGGGTGCAATGGCGCGCCGCGGACCAGGAAGCCGTGCCGGAGGTGTTGGAGATGTTGCTGCGCACGAAGGACTTCGCGCTCGGGGGCACGCACACCGAACAGGCGCTCGGCGAGGCGATCGCCGACAGGTCCACGGAGATCCTGCTCGCGGACGTGCGGGATCGGCTGGGCGACTACGGCTTGGGCGCCGCGGTCCGGCTGCGATACGACGGCCGCGAATGCGTCGTCGACCTGCTCCTGGTGTCCTGCCCGGTGCTCGGCAAGGGCGTCGAAGACGAGGTGATGAGCCGGATCTTGCGGTTGGCCGCCGACCACGGGTGCCAGAGGGTGACGTTCCGCTACATGGACACCGGCCGCAACGGATTGGTCCTGTCCTACCTGCGCGAGAAGATCTCCGCCGACCCGGCATCCGGGATCACCGTCCGGATGGAGCGCCATGTCTGAGCGATTCGGCAGCGTCGTCGATCTCGTCCGGGCACAGGTGCGCCGGGCGCCCGAGCAGCAGGCGATCGCCTGGCGGGACGAGGCGCTGACCTACCAGCAGCTTTGGGACGGAGCGGAACTGGTCGCCGAGCGGCTGCGCGGCGGCGGCGTGCGTCCAGACGACGTCGTCGGGCTGTGCGCGCGCCGCTCCCCGGAGCTGGTAGTCGGGGTGCTTGGGATCCTGCGGGCCGGCGGCGCGTACCTGCCGCTGGATACCGGTTATCCGGCCGCCCGGCTGCACTACATGCTGGAGCAGGCCGGCGCCCGGCTGATCGTGGGGCACCGCGACAGTGCCGGGCCCATCCTCGGCGACCGCGAGCTGGTTCCGCTCAACGACCTGCGCGACGCGGACGGACGGTGGGCGCCGGGCGAGCCTCCGACGACGGCCGGCCCGGAGCCCGCGATCGGCCCGGAGAACCTAGGCTATGTGATGTTCACGTCCGGGTCGACCGGTCGGCCCAAGGGCGTAATGCAGACCCACGGCGCCCTGGCCGGCCTGGTCCGCTGGCAGCTCGCCGACTCGGTAGCCGGTCCCGGCGACGTGACCACCCAGTTCGCGCCGATCTCGTTCGATGTGTCGTTCCAGGAGATCTTCGCGACTCTGGCCTCCGGCGGCTGCCTGCTCTGCCTCGACGACGAGGAACGCCGGGATCCGATCCGGCTCTGGGGGCTGCTCGTCCGGCACCGGGTCGCCCGGCTTTTTCTGCCGTACGTCGCGCTGCAGACGCTGGCGCTCTTCGCCGACGACCTGCCGGATTCGCCACCGGCGCTCCGCGAGATCATCACGGCCGGTGAGGCGCTGCGCTGCGACGACCGGATCAAGCGGCTCTTCGCCCGGCTCTCCGGATGCCACCTGATCAACCAGTACGGACCCACCGAGACCCACGTGGTGACCCGATATCGGCTGCCGGCGGAACCGGCGTCCTGGCCGTTGCTGCCGCCGATCGGCACCAGCGTCGCCGGTGCGGGACTGCACGTGCTCGGCCCGGACGGCGTGCCTGTCCCGCCGGGACAGCCGGGGGAGCTGCACGTCTCCGGCACGCCTGTGGCGCGCGGATACATCGGGCGCGAAGATCTGACCCGGCAGCGGTTCCGCTCCACGCCCGATGGTACGGATTCGATGTACGCCACCGGTGACGTCGTCGAGGAACGCGACGGCGTCCTGCACTACCTGGGCCGCGACGACGACCAGGTTAAGGTCAACGGCGTCCGGGTGGAGCCGGCCGAGGTGGAGCGTGAGCTGCTCGCCCTCGACGGCGTCCGGGAGGCCGCGGTGGTGGCCGACCATGGCCGCCTGATCGGTTTCGTGACCGGCGGCCTGGGCGCGGACCGGGGCGGCGCGTCCCGCGAGGAGCTAGCCGCCCGGGTGCCGGCACACCTGGTGCCCAGCCGCGTCCTGGTCGTCCGGGTCCTGCCCACCACGCCGAGTGGCAAGATCGACCGGGCCAAGCTCCTGGAGACGGCCCACGTCGGTGACGCCGGCGGCGCCGGCCTGGAGAGCATCTGCCGCGCCGAGCTGGGTCTCGCCACCAGCGCCGCCGCCGGTTCGGGCGCGGACCTGCGCGCGGCAGGCGTCGACTCCCTCGCCGCCGCGCGGATCGCAGCCCGGATCGCTTCGGAGTTCCGGGTGCTGGTGCGCATCGATGAGGTGATGGCGGCGACGTCGCTGGAGCAGTTCCGCGAGGTGGTCGCCCGTGCGCCGCGGATCAACCGGGAAGCGGTGTCGCCGCCTGCCGGCCCGCTCCCACTCTCCGCCATGCAACAGCAGATCTTCATCGACCAGCTGCTGGCCGAAGGGAATCAGACACAGTGGGCGATGGTGGAGCTTGACGTGCGGGGACCCTTCGATGCTGCCCGCGCGGAACGGGCAGTCCGGACGCTGACGAACCGCCATGCGGCCCTGCGGACCCGCTACGACTTCGGTGAGCACTATCTTCAGCAGGATTTCACTGCAGGGGCGGATCCGGAGATTGTGCACCGTGAAGCCGCCGGAGAGCCGGAGATGACGGCGCTGCGCCGACATCGGGCGACCCAGGGCTACGACTTCGGCACGGTGGCGAACCTCACCGTCGACATCATCCGGCTCGCGCCCGAACATCACCGGCTCCTCCTCCGTGTGCACCACGCCTCCGCCGACGGCTGGTCGTTCGCCGTGCTCTGCGACGAGTTCGCGGCGCTGTACACAGATCCGGAGCGGGCTCTCACTCCCGCCGTGCAGTGCTGGCAGCTGCCCGAGCCCGACGACGAGACCCGCAAAGCGGATCTGGATTACTGGGAGACCCGGCTGAGCCACCTGGCAGCCGCGCCCGCGCTCGACTGGGGAGCGGCACACGAGCAGCTGCGGGGCGAGCCTCGCCTGCGGCGAAAAGCAGTCACCCTGACCATCGAACAGGTCGCATCGGTGCGCTCCTGGGCAGATAGGGCACACGCCACGCCATTTGCCGTGCTCCTCGCCGCCTGGACCGCACAATTCAACGCCAGCGAGGTAGGCGTCGCCGTTCCGTTCGCCACACGCAAGACCACCGAGAGTCTTAGCTGCGTTGGGCTTCTCCTGAACACTTTGGTGCTGCCCCTGCCGACCCAGGCAGAGAACTTCTGCGTCCTTGTCGGCCAAGTGGACGGCGAGGTGGCCGCCGCGGCGGCACATCACAGCACCGCGTTGCCCGAGCTTCTGGCCCGGCTTGGCGTGCAGCGAGTCCCCGGCCGTCCACCCCTGGCTCGGATGATCGTTACCCTCCAGCCGCCGGGCCCGCGCTCCTGGGTGCTCGGCCCCGACGGCCCGGAGGCCACTCTGATCCTCGACCTCGACATGCCTGAGCCCACCGGTTTCGACCTGGTCCTCAACCTCGACGACCGCGGAGACCGCATCATCGGCTGGATTGACTACGACACCGAGGCGCTGGACGGCACCAGAGTCGACGCTCTCGTCGCCGGCTGGAAGAAGACACTCGAGCAACCAATACCCTGAGCCCTCCGCGCATCCGAGGGTGATCCCCAGCCGGTGGTCGCCCTCGGGTGCATCACTACATGGCGTTGCGTGGCCACCTGTCGGGTCAGCCCTGCCAGCACGCTGCTCCTCAGTGCAGCTTCGCACTCCAGCCCAGCCAGGTGCCCCTCCCGACGAAGCCACCGGCGCGGGCTGTCGAGACACCCCGTCAGGTCCTATAGTCCGGGACGCGGACCGCCTGACCTCGTTGTCTGCGGCATGGCGCATGTCGTTGATCAGCTACGCGGCGCTGAAACCTCATACGCGCACATTTTGCCGTCTTGGTCCGATTCGATGGAATGTGCACGCGCAGTGTCCGACCACAGCGTGCGCCGGCGGGCATCACGCGGGAGGCGGGCAGGGCGAGAGGGCATCCAGCAACCAGGTCAAGCGCAGGTCACGGGCGGTGAGAGACGCCGTCTCGCGCAACTGGTCGGCTTCCGGACCGACGCGCAATTCGAGGGCGAGAGCGAGGGCGGCAGCGGCGGTTTGCGGTCTGGCTCCGAGCGTGGCTCGCAGATGATAGGAGCGGCGTAGCAGGCGAAGCCCCTCGTCGCGGCGCTCTTTCAGCAGGTGAGCCCCGATGTGGCGGGCCGTGTAAGACTCGAGCAGCGCGTCACCTTGCGCAACGGCCCTATCCTGGGCGCGGTGATACGCGACCGTGGCTTCGTCCGACTTGCGGTCGATGTTCTCGGCCAGAACGCCGAGCCAGAATGTCGCCCAACCGGCTAAGCGCAGATCGGCGGTCGCGGCGGCGAAGGCGTTGCGGGCGCGCGATGCGTCGTCGGCCTGCGGGCTGCGGGCGAACAGCAGGCGAACGTAGCGCAGCTGCGCATCCAGGTAGCCGGACCGTACCGGATCGGATGACGCGAGTTCGGCGACCGCCTCGTGCGCCTCGGCCGGGTCGTCGAGCTGCCACCAGTGGCGATCCACCAGGATCTCGGCACGATCCGCCGGAGCAGCGCACGCAAGAGCTTCGTCCCACCGCCCCGCGCGACGCAACGCCAGGGAAACCGTTTCAGCACTCATGCCGCCAATCTAGACAGACGGCGCTTAGTGCCCGTCTGGAAACTTGGGTCTGTCGATGGGTAGGCGGTGCGGCGCGTCTGAATGACATGGGTAGGGCCTTGAGGTAGAAGCGCAGGTAACCACACCAAACACGCTCGATCCCTCAAGGCCCTGTATGACTTTCTACCTGGTCGGTGGCGCCGGCGCATCCACCGCCTCTGTCGTGTCCGCCGATCACCTGCCCAGCAACCGTGCCCGTCTTTATCCGTCGGACACCAGCGACGCGGAATGGCAGGTCATCGCCCCGCTGATCCCGGCTGGACAGCCGAGCCGTCGCGGCGGGCGCCGGCCGGTGCATTCACGCCGCGACATCGTCGACGCGATCCGCTACCTCGCCCACAACGGCTGCGTCTGGCGGGCCTTACCCGCCGATTTCCCGCCCTGGCAGACCGTCTACGACTACCACGCCCGCTGGAGCACCGACGGCACCGTCAACCGCCTGCACAACACCCTGCGCGACCAGGTCCGCACCGCAGCCGGCCGCGAACCCGAGCCGAGCGCAGCCATCATCGACTCACAGTCGGTGCGCGCGGCCGAGACCGTCGCCCGGGCCAGCCGCGGCTACGACGCCGGCAAGAGGGTCAACGGCCGTAAACGCCACATCGCCGTGGACACCATCGGGCTGCTGCTCGTCGTCGCGGTCAGCGCCGCCTCGGTGCAGGACCGCCAAGCCGGCCGCGTCCTGCTCTGGGCCGTACACACCGTCTGCCGAAAGGTGACGATGACCTGGGCCGACAGTGGCTACAGCGGCACGCTGGTCGACTTCGCCGCCGCACTCGGCGTCACCGTCACGATCGTCGCGAAATTCGCCGGACAGTTCGGCTTCCACGTTCTACCCCGGCGCTGGGTGGTGGAACGGACTCTGTCCTGGATCAGCCGATGCCGACGCACCGTACGTGACTACGAACGCCTACCCGAACATCACGCCGCGATCGTGCAATGGTCAATGATCATCATCATGAGCCGCCGCCTGGCACGCCATCACCGACCCTGAAACGGTTTCCAGACGGGCACTTAGACCCGCTGTGCGGCGATCAGTTGTTCGTGAAACCGGACGGTGGAGGGATATGACGCCCCCGCGTCAGGCCGTCCACTCCTGTACGAGTACCGAGTACAGAAGCGAGTCTCGCCAGGTACCTTTGGTGAGGACATGGTCTCGCAGGCGGCCTTCGTATCGCATGCCGAGCTTGTGGACAACGGCGATGGAGGCGGCATTGCCCGGGCCGATGGCCGCGGAGACTCGATGCAAGCCCAGTTGCTCGAAGGCGAAGGTGACCATTTGCCGAGCTACGTCGGTAGCGTAGCCCTTGCCCCAGCGGTCGGCACGGATGGCATAGCCTAGTTTCGCTGCTTTGACGCCGGAAAGTCCGAGACGGGCAAAGCCGATCAGCTCGTCGTCGGGGGCTGTGGCGGCGAGATAGTACTCGGTACGCGGGTCGTCCTGCGCTCGCTTTACGACTCCGTCGATCATCGCTCGAGTGGCGGCCTGGTCGTGCCTGTCGAAGGCGAGCCACTGGGTGACCTGGTCGTCGCCGACGATGGCCAACGAGGCAGCTACGTCATCGGTGCGGAACTCCCGCAGAGTGACGTCGCGGCCGGTGAGGGTTACCGGGTACATAGGCCAATCCTGCCTTACTGCTCCTAGCAACATGGCCGCCGAGGCGGAGAACCATCGCCTCGGCCTACTCGTCGTGCAACTCATCAAAGCGCTCGACCTCGCCGGCGAAACCGCGCAAGCCGACGGTTCGCTGAAGAACACGAACGCGACCGGATCACCCCTTAGCTCGCCCCCCGTCGTCGACCGCCCGCTGCACTGGTCCGAGTGGCGGCGCGCGCAAGGCTTGCTGGGTAGTCTCCAAGGCGGGCCGGACTTGGGTCCGCTGAGACGCCGAGATCTGAGTCTTCTAGGCGGGGGTGGTGCCAATCGGCGCTCACCCGGGTGGGTGGCCGAGCCCCACGTGGTGCTCCAGTGGTGCTCGGATGTTCGCGACAGTTTCGCCACGGACGCGACTAAACCAGCACGGCCGCGGATTGGCGCGGACGTTCATGATTTCCATCGGCGCTGAAATGCCCCTTACATAGCCGTGCGTAAGGGGGCAAACCCACAGCGAACTGGTCCTTCGTTGTGCTTCCTCGGATGGGGCATCGTTCTAACTACGGATCAGAAGGTTGTCGACTCTTGTCAGCGTTGCGCGGGCTCCATCTCCCAGGTGCGGCTGGTTCTCGGGTCGAACCATAGGAAAGGCGGCGTTGCCCGGCTCTTGTGAGGGAGCCGGGCAACGCTGTGGAGTCGGTCAGAGGATGAAGCTGAACTGGTTCCAGCCGGAGCGGCGGATCAGGAGGTTGGATGCTGGGTCGATCCAGCCGCCCTTGCCGTTGCCGCGGTAGAGGCGTAGTTCGCCGGCGGTGTTGCGGACGATGATGTCGGGGTAGCCGTCCATGGTCCAGTCACCGGGCGAGAAGATCATGTTCCATTGGTTCCAGCCGGAGCCGATTTTGTCGGGGGCGGTGCCGTTGAGCCAGCCGCCCTTGCCGTCGCCGCGGTACAGCAGCAGTTCGCCGGCGGCGTTCCGAATAATCACGTCCGAGAAGTTGTCACCGGTGAAGTCTCCGGGCGACAGGATCGCGGTGTGCTTGTTCCAGCCGGAGCCGATTTTGTCGGGGGCGGTGCCGTTGAGCCAGGCGCCCTTGCCGTTGCCGCGGTAGAGCAGTAGTTCGCCGGCGGTGTTGCGCACGAGCACGTCGGCGAACCCGTCGCCGGTGAAGTCTCCGGGGGACAGGATCGCGGTGTGCTTGTTCCAGCCGGAGCCGATTTTCTCGGGGGCGGTGCCGTTGAGCCAGCCACCCTTGCCGTTACCGCGGTACAGCAGTAGCTCGCCGGCGGTGTTGCGCACCAGCACGTCGGCGAACCCGTCGCCGCTGAAGTCACCGGGCGAGAAGATGGCGGTGTGCTTGTTCCAGCCGCTGCCGATTTTGGTACGTCCCTCTTGGAACGTACCGTCGCCGTTGCCCTGGTAGAGCCAGAGGGCGCCGGTGGCGGCTTCGGCGGCGAGGATGTCCGGCTTCTTGTCCCCGGTGAAGTCCCACGTGCGCTGGGCCCTGACCGCGTTGTCCTGCAACCTGGCGTCCTGGTGGCCCTTGAGGAGGAACTTCTGCAGGGCGACGAAGGTGTTGTCGGCCAGCGCCTTCTCCGCCGCCGCCAAGACGTGGCGGGCGAGCACGTCGTTCTTCGCGTCGTCGCGGATCTTGGTGACCTGCTTGCGGAGGTTTTCCAGCTCTCTCTTGGCCGCGACGTCCTCGTCGAGCTTGTTGGCCTTGGCGCCGCCGGTGAAGATGAAGTCTTTCAGCGCCTGGTCCAGCTTGGCATCCGGTGCGTTCAGCGCGACCTGCGAGGCGAGGCGCACCTCGGCGCCCTGGGCGTTGTTGTGGATGTACAGCACGAACTGGCGGTTCGGCGCGTTGACCAGCTCGTTGGTCACGGGCAGTAGCAGCATTTGCAGCAGCGACGTCTTCGCGTTGGCCAGCTGCTCGGCACGCAGCCGGGCCGCCTCCGCCTCGGTCTTGTTCTTGATCTCTTCTTGCAGGTCCTTTTCGGCTGCGGCGGCTGCGCCGGTGCGCAGGAACGCGGTCCAGTCGTCTTGGTCGGTGCCGTCGGCGATCGCGGCCTTGGCCGCGGTCCACACGTGACTGCCTTCCTTGACCCGCTGGAAGACGCTGAAGATGAAGTCGCGGTCCTTCTGCTCGACGAGCGTGGTGTCGGCGGGGTCGAGCTTGACGATGACCGCGACCGAGCGGCGCAGCGCCCGGGCGTTCGCTTCGGCGATCTCGGCCCTGGCGTCGTCGGCCGCGGCGGTGAAGACACCGGCCGTGATGAACTCGTACGCGGCGTCGGCGTCGGCCGTGTCGTACGCGCGCAGGGCCTCGGCCTTGACGAAGCTGCCGTCCTTGGCTTGGCGCCAGAGCGACAGTACGAACGCCTGGTCGTCGAGCACCAGCATGTCGACACCCGGGTTGAGGCCGAGCGCTCCGGCCGCCTTGATCTTCTCGTCCTCGGTGGCCCGGTTCGTCGGATCGGCGAACAACGCCGAAACAGCGGTGGTGATCGAAGCCGTGACGGGCGTGGCCGCCGCCAGAGCCGGCTGACCGGTACCGGACGCCATCAGCGTGGTGACGAGGCCGACGGCCGCCAGGCCGACGGCGGATCTGCGTGAAGACACTCGGGTGCTCCCAAGACTCGGTTCGCTGCACATGGAGGGATGCCGAGGAAAAGCTCAGGCAGTATCGGTGGCGGTGTCCCGGCGGCCCACGCTGCAGGGCGCCGGGTCCAAGTCCGATGCCGACGGCGGCGATTGCACCGGCCTCCGGCAAGTTGTGACGCAGCGGCCGTGCGCCAGCGCACAGATCCCGCCACTATCCTGAACAGACACTGCTGTCCGAGGCATCCCCGTGAAATGACCTTCGGCAATGTAGGGCACCACCGCCACCGCTGTCACCATGACCCACGTCATGCGACCGAGCTCCGCCGTGAGACGGCAACGGTAAGGGTTCACCGTCTGGGGTGTGATCTATTTCCCGATTGCCAGCCCGAAACCAGGTCCATATCGGTCAATCTAGCCGGAAAGGCTCCGCGGCAACCGTTGGTGGCTGTGAGGTCCCTGGTAAGACTATGGCCCTCGATCTCTTCCGACTTCGGCCCTGATCTTCGGCCCGGGTCGGGGATCGGATGCCTCGACCGTCGGGTCGCGGGCGGGTCTTTCTCTACGGGGGTTTGTCATGGCGGCTGTCTGGTGGCGCTGTCGACCGATCGCTGCGGCTGCGGCTGCGGTGGCGCTGGCCGGTGTGGCAACGGCATCGGCGGTTGTCGCGACGCCGACCGTCGTACTGGCGGCCAGCGACGTCGGTTCTGCGGCCGATGATCGCTACCGGGCGTTGGTACGCCGGCTCTGGCTCAACGACCCCCGCTGGGAAGTGCGCTCAGCCGCCCGGTCGGCGCTGGTCAGCGACCTGCCGAACGCGATCAAAGCCTTCCTGGCTCCGGGCGGCGGATACGAATCGGCGCGGACCCGGGCGGCGAAGAACGCCGCCCGCAACGACCTGATCATCTCTCGGGCGATCGCGACGTCCACCCCGGCCACCTCGCCGCACGTGAACATGACGGCTAAGCGGGCACAGCACGGCACGCTCGACGAGAAGGACCGCTACGTGCGGACCGGCCTGGCCGAGGCGCAAGCGCTGGACGCGAAACGCGCCCCCGTCGTGCAGGCGAAGAAGCAGGCCGAACTGGACAGGCAGTACGTGGCCGACCTTGCCGTCAACGCCTCGGGTGCCTGGGTGAAGGCCGCCGCGCAACGAACCGTCAAGTTGGGCACTGACAACGACATCGCCGAGTTCTTCAAGTACTCATGGGCCAGCGCCGCCGACTGTGACATCCAGGCATATCGGTTGGCAGTAGCGGAGCAGCAAGTGCGGTTCCGCCATGAGATCGACCAGCTGGTCACCGCGGCTGAGGAAGCTCAGCAGGCATATAACGGTGCGTCCGGCGCGGCGAAGGAGAAGGCCGCCGAGGAAGCGCGTACGGCATGGAACACCGCGGCCGAAGTCGCCGCGGACGCCAAACAGAAGTGGCACGCCAACGAGCAGTTGGCGGCCGGGCAGGCGCAGGCGTGGAGCAAGGTGCGCGAGTTCGCGACCGCCGCTACCACTCAGCAGGACTGGCCGGGCATTGCCCAGCGGGCCACCATCACCGGACAGGCGTGGACCGACGAACTCGCCTTGGCCCAGGAACAGACCCGCGAGTGGACCAAGTTGGCAGAGACCACTCGGGCAAACGCCACCGCGATTCCCGCCCTGGGAAAGCCGGCAGCAGCCGCTCCCACTACACCGGTGGTCTGACGCCCTCGGATCGCGGCCGGTCACACGCGCCGCCGCACCCAACGCGACCTTCGTGCATCCCACCTGCGAGATACAAGGAACAACTCTGTGCGTTTCCTGCTGCCGCCGTCGATGCGACGTCGAGTCCTGACCGCCGCCGTTGCCACCCTTGCAGCCTTGACCGTCGTACCCCAAAGCGCGTTCGCCGCACCGGTGACGACGGCCATGCCGGCTTCACCCGGTGAGTCACCGACATTGACGGCGGCTCAAGTGCTGGAGCGGTTAGCGGCGCAGCCGCGAGGGGCTCTGCAGGCGGATCCGCCGGTGGATGAGAACCACCTGGATCGGATGCTGGCGCAGGATCTCGCCGACTACGACGAGGACCCCGAGGTACGCGCTGCGGCCAAGGCAGCGCTGGAAACCAACGACCCAGCGAAGATCAAGGACTTCCTCGACAAAGGGTTGCCCGCCTACCGCAAGGCCGCCGACAACCGCAAGAAGGTCGAGGCGGCCGAAAACCGAATCCTGGTCAAGAAATGGGCCGAGACCGGTGGGCCGATCGTTCGTGAGCGCGCTGCGGCGGTTCTTGCCACCAAGAATGACACGAAGATTGCCGACTTCGTCAAGATCGGGTACGCCGCTGCGGAAGCTGCAGACGCCCAAGAGGTGATCAACGCCGCGGAGCAAGCGAAGACGATCAAGGCACGGGTCGAGCAGATCGTCGCGCAAGGCGGCTACGAAGTGCAGAACGCCGGGCGGCATGCGCTGGAGAGCGAAGACCCGGCCGTGATCGCGGAGTTCTATAACAACGGATACAAGGTCGCCAGCCAGCACGACGCGGAGGCGCAGAAGCAGATCAAGGATGCCCTGGCCGCGCGGACCAAAGCGGTCAACGACCTGACCGACCTCGCGCAGCGCGCTACCCAGGCGGCCACCGCACAAAAGCAGATCATCACGGCCAGCGTGGCCGCCACAGGGCACCTGACGGTGGCGTCCAACTCAATGGCCTTGGTCAACAAGTACGCGAAGCAAGCCGACGGTATCTATGCCGCCGACATCCCGATCCGCAAGGCCGGTGGTAAGACTCGCACCGCGGAGCTGACCAAGCTGCGCGCCGACGCCTGCACCGAACTAGCCACCACCACCCGGCGCGCGGACCAGGTCACCGCACAGGCCAATGTCGCCGGCACCGCCGCGCAGACCCTGGTCAAGACCGGACTCTCCCACGGTGTCGACTGGGCACAGGTGATCCAGGCGCAGGCCGACGCCGCCACCGCCGCCAAGCAGGCGGCGCAGACCGCCTGCCACGCCGCCGAAGCCACGGAAGCCGCCGCGAAGACCCTCGACGCCGACCGCAACGCCACGGTCCAGGCCAATAACGCCGTCAAGTACCGCCAAGCTGCCGAGCGCGAGCAGGCCGCCGCCGAGAAGCTGGCCGTCCAGGCCGAAAAGCTCGCCGCTGCCGCCCAGGCCGCCGAAAAGGACGCCCGCGAACAGCGCTCGCGTGCCGAGCAGAAGGCCCGGGACGCCTGGGACCATGCCGAGCAGGCGGAACAGCACTACAACGGGGCACGGCAGCAGCGCGACGAGGCCCGCCGGTGGACCGCGATCGCAGTCTCCGAGCAGCTGCGTGCTCGCGACGCGGCGATCCGCGCAGTCGCGCAGCAGGATGCCGCCAAAGCCAAGCATGCAAAGGCGAAGCCGCTCTACGACGAGGCCGTCGCTGCCCGTGACCGATTCACCAAGAAGGCGGAGCAGGCTCGAGACATCCTCAAGCGAGCCCAGAACTCCTACCGCAACGCCAACTCCAAGGAACTCGAAGCGCAGGCGGCCGAGGCGCGCAAGCTTGCGATGGAGGTCAACTGCAAGAACCCGGACCGGCCGTCAGGCAACGGCTGCCCGGGCCCGGCGGAACAGGCACAGATCCGGCACTACGCCGAGCAGCTCAGGACCGACGCCAACGTCGTCCGGTCCGCCGCCAATCAGGCACAGCGCGAGGCCGAGGGAGCGGCCTCCGCCGTTGACGCGGCCTCCGTCGCCGCCGGGCAGGCCGCGGCCGCCGCCGCCGCGGCGGCAGCCGAGGCGCGAGCCGCCGCCTCGCAGGCCGCGCAGGCGCACCAGGACGCGATCGCGGCGGCCACCGCCGCGAACAAGGCCATCGAGGACGCGCAGCGCGCCAACGCTCTCGCGAGCGCCGCGGTGAACAAGGCCCGCGCTGCCATGAACCGGGCTTCGGCCGCCAAGTCCGACGCTCAGATGACCGAACGCTCCGCGCAGGATTCGATCCGCCAGGCCGCCATCGCGTCGTTCCAGTCCCGCGTTGCCGGACGAGCAGCGCTGGATGCACGGACCGCTGCGGTTGGCATAGCCGATCCGGCTGTCACAGCGATCGACGCGGCAGCCGCCTACGCCGAGACCGACAATGACGCCGCCATGGCCGCTGCCATCGCGAGCAACGCGTTAACCATCGGCGCAGAGCAGAGCGCCAGCGCGCAGAAACATGCCCAGGACGCCGCAGCGGCCGCTTTGCATGCCGCCAAGCAGGCGGAGAAGGCTCAAGCTCAGGTGAAGCCCGCCCACCTCGCGGCCCACCAAGCGGCGGAGGCCGCCGTCCGCGCGGTCAAGGCCAGCGAGGTTGCCATCAAGGCAGCCCATGGCGCCGCTAAAGAGGCCAAGGCCGCCATCAAAGCTGCGGACGACGCCGCCGAAGCTGATCAGCGGGCCAGATGGTATTCGCGGGCGGCAGATCGGATGGCTGCTGAAGCAGGCAACGACGCGGCCACCGCTCGCCAGGCATACAACTCCGCGCGTGCCTTCGGCCGTACGGCGCAGGCGGCCGCTGACAACGCCGACAAGTTCGCCGACAACGCCGAGGCGATGGGCCGCAGCGCCACCAACATGGTCAACGCCATCCACGGCATCGCCAAGCAGATCGGGGCCATGCCCAAGAATCTCGGAAAGGCGATGTGGGAGGCATACAACGCCGAGCAGCAGGCCAAGGAAACCGAATGGCTGCGCTGGCTGAAGACGCAGAGCGACAAGGCGATGAGCAAGTTGCCGGTCGGCGGGGACATCGCCAAGGGCGCGATGGACACGCTGATTGGCAACGCCAACAGCCTGTGGACGCTCGGCAACTGCGTGGCAGGCCCGAACGCCCCCGCCGGCGACTCGTTCTACGTCCCCGACGTGACCTTCCTGCCCAATCCGGAGAGGGCTTGCGAAGCCATCATTCAGGGCGCCCTGGGTTTCTTCAGCAACCCCTGGTCCGTTCTGCACCTGGACGAGTGGAAGGAAAATTGGCAGCGAGCCCTCGGTGGAACGCTCATTGACACCGGTTCCCTGCTTATTCCGGCTGCGGGAGCGGCCGGCAAGTTCATCAAGGCTGGCAAGATCGATGGAAAGCTGCTCAAGGACGACCTCACCGCGGCCTCGCTGCTGTTCGGCAAGGAGTCGGTGGCGACCGCCATCGCGAAGCTGGGCACCGTCAACGTAGCCCGGCTGATCGACCTGAAGGTCAACACCAAACTCAAGCTCGACTTCAGCCCCGATGAGGTCGGTGACTTCCTCAAGGCCGTAGAAATCCATGGCATCGACGCCGTGGAGAAGAACCTGCGAGACCTCGGTGACCTGCCGGCGGCACCCAGGCTGAAGGAACTGGCCGAGGGCTGCCTGACCGGGAACAGCTTCAGCCCTGAGACGCCGGTCCTGCTCGCCGACGGCACCCGAAAGGCGATCGCCGACATCCGCACCGGCGATCAGGTTCGAGCCACCGATCCCGTTGCTCGCCTGACCGCCGCGCGGACTGTCACCGAACTGCACCGCAACTATGACACCGCACTTGCTGACGTTACCGTCGAAGACAGCTCCGGCCGCCGTAGCACAATCCACACCACTCAGGAACACCCTTTCTGGAACGCGACCACACGGCAGTGGACCAACGCCGCGGACCTCGATGGCGACGCAGTGCACACCACCGCCGGTAAGCGCCTTCGAGTGACCTCAGTCCGGAGCTTCGCCGGCGGGCGGACGATGTACAACCTCACCGTCGCCGACCTCCACACGTACTATGTAATCGCCGGTGGTCATCCGGTACTAGTGCACAATGTCGGCGCTGCAGCTGCAATCTGTGGAGGCACTGCAACCGATCTGCGAAATTCGCCGGGAATCGCTGGCGGTAGGGTCGCGGCACCTGCGAGGGGAGCCGACTGGCTGCAAGGAACGCATGGCAATGCAGGTCGAATCCCGGGTCAAATCGCCGCACAACTGCACGGCCGAACCTTCAAGAGTTTCGATGACTTCCGTCAGCAATTCTGGAAGGCGGTCGGAAACGACAGCGAACTCGGCGCGGGCTTCTCCGCTCAGAATGTCGCCAGGATGAAGGCCGGCAACTCGCCGTTCGTCGCTACCTCGCAGCAGTACGGTGGCGGCCGGAATTACGTCCTGCACCATGTGCAGCCGATTCAGCACGGCGGAGGCGTGTATGATATGGACAACATAGTCGTGGTGACTCCACTATTCCACTCACAGATTCTGTCTCCGAACTACCACTATGGAAATGGGTAGCGATGGAAATCGGCGGCGATGTGCGGGAGCGAGCGCTGGAGCTAGTTAGGCTCCTTCGCGACCCGAATCTGCCCGACAGCGAGACCGACGGTCCTCTAGTTGAGCTTGAGCGGATTACGCGGTGCCCGCACGTATCCGACCTGATGTTCTTCCGGGATCCGAGCCTCTCTGACGAGGAAGTCGTTGATCAGGCGCTGAGCTACCGCCCGTTCACTTGACATGGCGTGGGTGGGCGCACTCGCCGTCACGGGCTGATTTGAGCCCGGTCGAACACGTCCGCAGCCGCCGGGCACGTTAGCGCGCCTACCTTGCCGCGAGGGCAGGAACATTCCCCTGGGGGCAGGCGTGGCCCCACGTGGGCGTGGCGGCGGCCAGGCCGGATCACGTGGGATTGGACCCAGTGGTGCATCGGCATCGAACGGGTCGGCGTTCAGAGGCCGAGCCGTGCCGGGACGGATCTATGGCCCCCCGCTTACCCCCCGAAAACCCCCGTCAAGTATCGGCCAGCAGCGACAAGTGTTGATCGATCGACGGGTGGATCTGCGCAGGTCAAAGACGAGCTTCGGCAACCGTTGACAAGTTACTTGTCGTGACGTTCGGTAACAGAAGGTTGTCAACTCTAGTCAGCGTTGTGCAAGGCTTATAGAAGGCCTTGAGCAGACCCTGAGGTTGAGCAACAGCAGCGGCTGCCAGCACTCCAACGGCAACTCGGCGAGAGTCATGTCCTCGGCCATGCCGCGCGGAAGCCGGAGACCGGTGGGAACGACGACGCGCGGATCCGGGCGCCGCAGAACGCAACACCGGCCGCTGCGCGTGCCGCTGTCCCACACCCAGGCCCGGCGGTCGGCTGGCGCAAGAGCGTCGAACTCCGCCGCAGGCGGCTGTTGCAGACTCCACCCGGACAGTTCGGTAGCCCGTTGGAGTAACAGGTCGGCGTCAAGCACCACCATCTGTTCGCCCATGGCGCCAGTCTCGTCGTCAGCGAACCGCACACAAGGCGTTCCTGGTGCGGTCACCCCAACGTAGTGCCCGGCTACACGCATCGGGGACCGCGCGCGGACGGCGGCAGATGAGCGCACCCGATCAAGCGACGTCTGGCTGACGACCGCGGGCGTCCCCGTGCGAGCAAGCAATAATAATGACATGGCCTACCTCGATGGGTTGGACAACGCTGAGTACTTGGTGCTCGCGCCGCTGGAATTAGGTACTCCGCGACCACTGTGGGAGATCGCTGAAGACTTCGTCAGGTCCGTAGTCGGCGCCCCTCCAACGAAGGAGGAGGTGGCTGCACTTCTCGGCCCAGGGCTGGCCTCTCTGGCGGCGCGCGAGTTGGTTGAGGTACGCCAATTCTCGTCCTGGCCTGCTGCCTGGGTACAGGGAATTCCAGTAGATGACAGCAGGCTCAGCGCGGCCAACTTTCGCACCGACGCCTGGGCCGGGTATGCCGACGGTCAGGAGACGGTGGTCGCCCTGATCACCGAGGCCGGTCTCCAGCGGCTCTAGGTCGCCGACAGGGACCCATGCATGTAATCGAGAGGGCCGGCTCAGGTATCCACTCAGCCGCTCCGTGTTCTGGTGGCCGACTACCGATCACCGATCGT
Organism: Couchioplanes caeruleus; assembly: GCF_003751945.1. Classification (NCBI taxonomy): domain Bacteria; kingdom Bacillati; phylum Actinomycetota; class Actinomycetes; order Micromonosporales; family Micromonosporaceae; genus Couchioplanes; species Couchioplanes caeruleus. The sequence goes on from NZ_RJKL01000001.1 coordinate 4,590,624, forward strand.
GACCAGCTCGACAGAGCCTACGAGTACAGCGGGGCAGTTGAGTACACCATCGCACCGTAATCAACGATGGAACCATCCAACCTCCTGCGGTTCGCTGAATAGGTCCGACTGTCCAAGATGCACGCCCATCAGTCGCGAATAAAGGCGGGACGCCTGAAGTTCGCTCAGCTCACAAAGCGCATCACACGCTATTCGAGGCGCATCAATCGGAACTCCTTTCTTCTTCAAGACGAGGGCGGATCGCTGTGTTGCCGGAGGGAGGTTTACATGGGAAAACCCTTGAGTTATTCGGGTAGCCTCTTCCAGGAAGTACTCGTAGATTGTTCGGACGGCTCTTCGTTGACCGACCTGGGAAGATTTAAGCCCTGGGCCATCAATCACAAAGTACCAAACCATCTCCTTCAAGGCCTTTACGGAGAGCTTTAATTGAGGAGGCCTTATAAGCTCCCAAGAGCCAGCTTCCCTGCCCGCTTTAAGCTTCAATCCCCAAAAACCCCGTGCGGCACCTGATTCTTTCAACTTAGTCTGCACAATGCAGTCGTGAACCATGTTCGCCACGAAGCCTGACAGTAGGCGGTCGCGCTCGACCCGACGGCGATACTGCTCGATCGGAAGGTGGGCTTGGAGGCAGGCTAGAGCTCCCTCTAATGCTTGGTCTGCATTCTGCCAACCCAACATGTTCCACTTACTTCTCATCCAATCAGAGAAGCATGCCCACGCTTCACCCTCTGTAATCATTTCATCGAGTGGAACTACATCTATCCGAGCGAAGTCTTCGATGTCATGGACCGCATAGGTGATGTCGTCGGCCCAGTCCATGACCTGTGCTTCCAGGTTCGATGGCGGCAACACGGCGGTAGCGTCGATCTGGCTGACAAACGCTTCTCCGCAGCACCACTCGAATGCGTCTCGATCACCTCGATATACACTCCATTTTCTACCCGCTTCGCGGTGGTCAACGATTCGGAAGTAGGGATACTTTAGGGTTGCCTGGAGACTCGCCCGCGTGAGATCCAAGCCATACGACCTGCCATCATATGAACCGCAGAGACGGCTAAGTATCCGAAACGTTTGAGCGTTGCCCTCGAATGAGTCCGTGTTGAGGCTGCTCATCAGTTCTTGAAGTTCCTTTTCGGCCGCATGGCCAAACGGCGGATGGCCGAGATCGTGCGCCATCCCAGCAAATTCCGCAACGTCTGGATCAAGAAATGGCTTCGCTTCTTTAAAACCTGACTCAGCTAGGTGCTCCGCGATTCCCCTTGAAACCTGACCCACCTTGATGCTGTGGATCAGCCGATTATGAAGAGTCTGACCCTCCTGGGGCGCGACGACCTGCGTAATTCCTGCCAAGCGCCGGAAGGCTTGAGAGTAGATTAGTCGATCCCGGTCACGACGAAACTCGGTACGGGTATCATCCGACTTCTTCGAATACTTGCTGCGCCGCTCATGGCGCGGTACGGAGCTGTCCACCGCACACCCTTGTGAGTAGGTCTTTAGCCCATATTCGGTTGCATCGACCGAGCGCCTTAGATTTGGGCAGTGAATACTCGGAAATCTGCGGAGCGCTCAGGTTGTCATGTAGGATAGCGAATTCCGCATGGGTGTTGGAGTGACTATCGAAGTTGTTGTTCGGACGAGCGCGGGAAGGCACTCACATCGGCAGTTGAGTGCGCCGAACGTCACCGCGGTCGGTGATGCGGTCAGCTTCCGGCCAGGCGGCGGCGCGGGCGCTGTCGGCGCGGCAACTGTCGTCGCCGGGCGGCACCATCGTCAAGCCCTGCCAGAGCAGCAGGTCGCGGTCGGCGAGGGAACAGGAACTGATCCTGTACGCGAACGCCGCCCGCCCGATCACCGGCTGGTCGCCGCAATGGCCCAAGGTTTGGGCCGACCTGTTCGGCATCCACCGTGACGTCCTGCAGCCGTGAATGGCCACCGTCTGCCGGCCACTCGGCCCCGAGCTGGCCGAGGCCGTACGGATCGTCCTGGCCGACGGCCACACCGCCGTGACCCGAGGCAGCCATACCTCACGGCGCGTCACCCACGCCGCGAGCACCAGGCAGCATCGGCACGGCAGATCGCCACCGAGATGGTTGCGATGCCGGGGTCTACTGCGCTGGGGCGAACTGCTGCAGTATGGCGCGCTGTGCAGCAGCGGTTCGCCGAGCACGGACTGGTGATCTCCGCCGGGAAGATGTCCGGGCTGTGGTCCGGTCAGCCCATGACGCTCAAGCTCAGCGACCTCGACGTCATCTGCGTGGCCTTGGACTGCCAGGTCGGGGACCTGCTCATCGCCGAACCGGACACCGTGACCCGGCCGGGGCAGGACGCTGCTGGCAAGCCCGCCGCCGACGCGACCGTCGCGAGCGACATCCGACGGGTCGTGCCACGCCGCCGTGACGGCCGCTCGCTGCCGCCGCGCTGATCGGTGGGAGCCCGTGACCATGACGGCACCCTCGTGCCGCGAACCGTCACCAGCTGCGCAGCCTGCTTCGCCTGGGGCCTGACCTTCGCCCAAGGTGTCTGCATCGCCTGCTACCAGTTCGCCAACCCGCGCGACGGCAACCTCGTCGACACCTGCCGAGCCTGCGAGCGCCGGCAGCGGTTGAGGAAGGGCTACTGCCGGTTGTGCTGGTGTCAGGCCCGCGACGACCGCCGACGGTGGGCGTCTGTCGCCCGCTCCGCCGTGGTGTTGGCCCCCTACCTGACCGGCATCCGCTGGCAGCAACTGTTCCTGGCCATCAGCGACCGCCGCCAAGCGCTTCCACGCGCAGCTCCCCGCCGTTACGGCGCCAAGGGGCGACCGGCCAAACAGCCGCCACCGCCTGCCGGGCGACCGCCCAGCGCCTGGACCGAGGAACCACTGCTGCCGTCGGGTCCGCGCGACTACCGGCGCGTCACCGTCGACCTGCGCGCCGGGCCGCCACCGGACAACCCGTGGCTGGCCTGGGCGCTGCACCTGGCCCACACCACCGCCGAGGCCCGCGGCTGGCAACCGGTCGCGCGAAGCGCCATGCAACGTGTCCTCGTCAAGCTGCTCGCCGAGCACCGCGAACCCGACCGCATCCGCGTCAGCGACATCGCCGCCCTCACCGCCCGGCGGCACTACATCAACCTCGACTACGTCATCGAGATCCTCACGACCATGGACGTCGTCGACGATGACCGGCCCGCCAACCTTGAGGGCTGGATGACCGCCAAGCTCGCCGACTTGCCCGACGCGTGGCGACGAGACCTGCACCGCTGGGGCCGAGTGCTGTTCGACGGCAGCCCGCGCAGCCGCCCCCGCCACGAAAGCACGGTCCGCGTCTACCTGCGTGTCGCCGCCGACGCCGCGGCCTTCTGGCTCCAGCGGGACCACCTGCGAGAGGTCACCCGCGACGACGTCATCGCCTACCTCACCACGTTGCAAGGCCGAGGACGGGAAACCGCGACGACCGCGCTGCGCGGACTGTTCCGATGGGCCAAGACCCACAAACTGCTCTTCCGGAACCCGACCCACGGCATCCGCGGCGTCAAAGTGCCCGACCTGATCTGGCCGCTGCTCAAGCCGGACGACATCACCGCCAGCGTCACCGCCGCTACCACCATCCAAGCCCGGCTCTGCGTGGTACTCGCCGCCGTCCACGCCGCACGGCCCGGACAAATCCGCGCCCTGCACCTCGACGACGTCGACCTCACCGCCCGCCGCATCACCATCGCCGGCAACAGCCGCCCGCTCGACGACCTCACCGCCCAGGTGCTGCTCGACTGGCTCACCCACCGCCAGCAACGCTGGCCGAACACCGCCAACCCGCACCTGCTCGTCAGCCACGTCAGCGCCCTGGGTCACACCCCGGTCCACGCCACGCTGGATCCTGAACCTGCGCGGCCTGCCCGGCACCCTCGAACGACTGCGCATCGACCGCCAGCTCGAAGAAGCCGTCGCCACCGGCGCAGATCCGCTGCACCTGGTGGCCGTCTTCGGATTCAGCGAAGGCGCCGCCATCCGCTGGGCCGCCAACGCACGAGAACTTATCGGCGAACCTCAGGCGGCTCGCCTCCCCGAGCCATCGCCGTGAGCAGCGCACGAGGGCGGAACGAGTTTCCAGCGGTGGTAGGACTACGGTTCGCCGGTGACTAGATATCGCCGCACCTACCGCGATGTGGCCGGCCAACGCATCGAAGGCACCTGGCGGCACATCTTCACCCGCAACATGAACACGTACTTCCTGACCGACCTGATCATCTACGCCGACGGCGCGATCGACTGCGGCACTGGCGGACTTACCGACCTCGACGGGCTGGCCGAACAACTGCGCTGCGGCCGGGTCGCCACCACCCTCGAAGACGGCGCATGGGCATCGGCACACCATCTGGCGGGCTGGCGATTCACCGAGCCCGACTCCGCCATCAACGCCGAGATGCTCCTCGGTGAGGTCGCCGATGAAGTCGACCGGCTCAACGACCGACCCGACTCCACCGGCCGCTGTCTGCAAGCAGTAACGACCTACCTGGCCGACCCCACCGAAAACAACCGGCGCACCGTCCGGGAGCGCTATCTGGCGATCCCCGAACACCTGCGCACCTACGCCCTCGGCGACATGGACCGCAAAGACGCTCCACTGCGGATCCTGATCACCGACCTCGGCAAACAACTGCATGGCTGGCCGAACGGCCCAGTCGTCACAGAGCAGAAGCTGGCCGAGGCAGTGGCGTATTTCCGCGAGCGCGAGATCGCGATCGAGACACGGGCGACGCGGATCCCAGCCGATGGCCCCGAGCACCCTCAGCAGCCCACGCTGACCATCCCGAAAACGGTCTACCCCCGCGGATGGCCGGATCCGCCCGGCGTTGAGGTCCTGCAGAACGACTACCCGGCGGTCATCACCATCGGCGCCAACACCTACCCCAGCGTCACGCACGCGTACTGGGCGCTGTCGACCCCCGACCCCGGCTGGCACGAGCAGATCACCGCTGCACCGCGCCGATACGACGCCGGTAAACTCGCCGAGCAGGCACCCCGCCGCACCGACTGGGCCACGGCCCGCCTGGCGGTCATGACCGCTCTGCTGCGCGCTAAGTACACCCAGCACACCCAGATGGCACAGACCCTGCGCGCCAGTGGCGACGCCCGAATCGTCTACGTCGACTTCGACTCTGCCTACTGGTCTGCCAACGGCAAACGAGGCAACAACTGGATCGGCCGGCTGCTGGAAGTGATCCGCTCCGAACTCGCAACCGTCGGCGCCCGGATTCCCCTTCCGACCACTCACGACGTCGACTCCTCGGCTTCAACCGGAACACAAGGGCCGACATGCGAAGATGGAGCTCCAGGGGCCTCCAGTTCCCCGTGAGAGCACCTGGGTTCGCGGAAACTTCCGGAATTCTGGCCGAGCCGAAGGACGATGACGTCCTCGTGCTGGGTCAGCCATTGCGGGTCTCCGGCGGCGATGGCGTCGCGGACGTTTTTCTGCTGGAAGAAGGAGGCCCGGGGTACGAGGACTCCGTTGCGGACGCCGGCCATCAGAGCGACGCATTCCTCGACCAGTTCCAGCCCGGCGGCTTCTCCGGCGGAGACGACCATGCCGGGGATGTCGACGAGTTCGCCATGGCGCCGGTACGGGCGGGCGGTGATCACCAGGTGTCCGCCGGGCCGTAGGACCGCTCGGCATCCGGCTCTGGGTCCCGAAGTCGCGTGGGACGTGCCCGAGGTGTCCTCCATGCCGCGAATCGCACAGAGCTGCATGACCTTGGCCCGCGGCATGGCCGAGCTGGTCAAAGACCCCAAACAGATCCTGCACTGGGACGACTGGAAGAAAAACTGGCAGTACGCGCTCGGTGAAACGATCTTCGACGTCGTCACCATCGCCTTCACCGACGGCACCGGCGCCATCGCGAAACTCGCGACCTCGGGAGCATCGAAGGCCACCAGCAAGGCCATCGCCAAACTTTCTTCACGGGACCTCATCGCCGGCATCGCCAAATTCGGCGAGGGCGGCATCCTCAACGCCATCAAACAACTCGGCGCTGCGACCACCGCCCGCATCGTGCAACTCACCGCGGGCCTCGGCGGCAAACTGAAGATCACCTTCAGTGCCGACGAACTCAAGGTCATGTCCAACGCCATCGCGGTGAGGGGCATCAATAAGGTCGAAGAGACCCTACGTAACCTCGGCGACAACCCCGTCGTCCAGGGACTCGACGACCTGGCCAAGGGCTGCCTGAAGAGCGGCAACAGCTTTTCCCCGGAAACCCGTGTCCTGCTCGCCGACGGAACCACCAAGCCCATCATCGACATCCGCACCGGCGACATGGTCACGGCAACCGACCCCGCCACCGGAACCACCCGGCCCGAGACGGTCATCGCGGTCCACCGCAACCAAGACACCCATCTGGCAGACGTCCAAACCCAAGACAGCGCCGGGCGACGCGGCAGCATTCACACCATCCAGAACCACCTATTCTGGAGCCAATCAACGAAAGAGTGGACCGAAGCCAAAGATCTTCGACCCCAAACCGAACTGCGAACGACAAGCGCTGAGCAGGTACACGTCACCGACGTCCAGACGCATGACGGCGTCCAGACGATGTATGACCTCACCGTCTCCAACATCCACACGTACTATGTGCTCGCCGGCACAACACCGGTTCTCGTGCATAACTCTGGGTGTGGACCGGAGTTGAGCGGGATGGACAACTTCGGAAAGAAGTGGGGTAAGCATTCCAAGGACTACGGACTCAATCCGAGTGACGCATCCGCGAGAGATTGGTTCCGGAATCGGATTAGCGAGGTGCGGAGCAGTCACGATGAGGTGCGTCGTGGTCCATGGAATCCGGAAAACGGCGGTGGAACCGATTACTGGTTCTACAGGAAAGATGAGGATCTTCTAGTTGCGCGTGGCGACGGCACTTTCGTCACTATGTTTCCAGGTGCAAGTGGAAATGGATGGTTCAATGGAGCTACCCGGATTGCTTGTGGGTGCAATTAGTCATGGAGGCGACTTCGATGACGGTGCTGGCTGAAGGCCTCGATGCCCTTGACCTGCGCGGTCGAATTGTATCGGAGGTTGTGAGGATAGCTGACGCCGACGATTTGCTTGAGGCGGTCCAGTTTGTATTCTCCGACGAGCAATCTCTAGCCCTGACGGTTTGGACGGACTGGAGGCTCATGGCTGAGCTGAGGTCAGATGCTGTCGTGCCTGAATATCTGTGGCCCGTTGAGAATAGAACTCTTACGGCGATAGAAGGATTTGCCGGGGCGGGAAAAGCGGTGGGCGAGGTAGTTCCGCGTCTTAATGATGCGGGGATGCTGGTCGAGGTGCGAATTGTGTTGGATGGTCGTCCGATCCTAGTCAAATCTTTCGGTGGAGATTTGATCCTTGAATTAGGGTGAGCCGCGCAGAATTGACAATTCCGTCCGGCAAGGCATCGGACCTCGGGATTACGGAACGTGTTCGTTGGTCGTGCTGTTCGTTGTTGTTGGTAGATATTGCCGTCACGGTTGCCGTCACAGGCGACGATCTATCGAAGCATCAATCGATAGCTTGACGGCCGCGAACTGGGCTGTCTGTAGGCCTGCTGCCTGATGATCGGCGTCAATCCGGGCGCCGGTCACCCAGGTTGCCGCTCCGGGAGTGTCTGCTGGTCGAGAGCCGCGTCAAGGCACTGGTACTCTACGCCGCCGCTATCGGGACCGGCGCCTATTTGTTCGATTCAATCTCATTCGTCCTCGCGACTGACCGCGAAGGACAGCAACATGCGCATCTTCTCCAATAAGTGGCTGGCGGCTGCGGCGCTAGCCGGTATCGCTGGCTTGGTCGTGACCGGGTATCCCGCGAATGCCGACACCGAGCACCTGACGTCGCTGGTGGAGGACTAATTCATACCCTGGCGCGGCGCAGATCCTGGCGGACCAGAGCGTAAAGCTTATCTCGGGCGATGGGAGGATCATGCTCGCAGACTGCGCGAACCCACCCGCGGGAGACGTCACGTTCATCTATGTGTACACGAGTGACTTGAAGGTCAATGGGGGCGACCCGGTGCGCCCTCGCCGCTTGGCGAAACCCGTAGGGACACCCCCCGTTTACCCCCCGAAAACCCCTGCGAAGCGCTGACTATCAGCGACGAACAGTGACCAGGGATTGAGGGTGTTCCAGCAGCTCAGTGGTGAAGGTTGACGACCAGTGGCAAGTCGCTGTCCGTAACGGTCGGTAACAGGATGTTGTCAACTCTTATCAGCGTTCTGCAGGGTTGCGCCTTCGAAGTCTGTTCGCGCAGCTCACGCCTATCTGAAACTCCAATTTTGGCCGCGACGATCTTGGCGTCCATGCCTTCGGTAGTCGGAAGGGTGCACGGCTGCGGCCCGCTTCCACGTTTGTCCATGGCGCCGCCTGGCCGCGGTTTTTCGGGTCGCCGTGACCACCTGGTAGCCGACGGTGGTGCGGTTGCGTGCGATGGTGAGTACGCCGCGGTCAAGGTTGATGTCACTCCACCTCGCCCGCACAGCTCTCCGCGGCCTGGTTCCCGGAGGCCGCCGAGCCACTTGCGGGTTGTCGTTGACCGAGCTGAGGAACTCGACAGGCTGGTCGGCGGTCCAGACTGCCACCGCCGGATCGGCTCCCGTCCTTTCCCAGCGGTCATGCGGCGTCCTTTACGCTTCCTGCGTCGTCGGCGGCAAATTCTTGATTTTCCTGCTCGGCGAGCTGCAGCGCCTGCTGGACGCATGCCTCGGCCTCGGCATGATTCCCAATTTCGAGGTGGATGTCAGCGAGCGTGCGAAGTACCTCACCTTCAGTCAAACGGTAGCCGGCACGCTGAGCTAGTTCGAGCGCTCGTGAGGCATGGTCAAGTGCCGCGTCGAGACTGCCGAGTGCCCGCAGCGTGCTGGCCAAACCTGCGTACGCTTCCAGTTCGTGGAACAGCGACTCGATCGGCTCGACAGCGGTCAAGGCCCGCTCGTGGTAATGCCTGGCCTTCGCCACATCACCGAGTGCCAGGTGCACTCGGCCAAGTGTGTTGAGCAGCGGCGGTGCCTGGCGTTTGCGGTCAGTCTGCTCGACCAGCTCCAGCGCCGCCACCGCTTGGTCGAGCGCTTCGTGGTGTCGGCCCGCACGATGGTGGACGCGCGCGAGCAGGTCCATGGTGGCAGCGGTGCCGTCGGCATCGCCCGCCTTGCGATAGATGTCCAGCGAGCGGGTAGCGAGCGGGGCTGCTTCCTCATGCCGTCCGAGTAGGCAAAGTGCGTGTGCGAGACCGCCAAGGGCCATCGCTTGGCCGCTCAGCGAATCCGTTTCCTGGTACAGAGACAACGCTTCCCTGAGGTAGTGCACTGCCTGTTGGGCATGGCCGAGTCGGGCGCTCACCTGCCCCAGCGCGCACAGCGTGGTCGCGAGGCCGGATCTGCGGCCCAGCCGCCGATCGATGTCTGCCGCCGGGTGGAGCGCCTCGATCGCTGACCGCAGATCACCGGCGGTGGTGAGTGCGAGACCGATGTTGCCGAGCGCGGTGGCCTGGCCGGCCTCCCATCCGGCCCGGCGGCTGCACTCCAATGCGGCCCGGTAATGCTCGATGGCTTGCTGGCACCGGCCCCGACTGTAGTGGGCGAAGCCCAGGCTGACATGCGCCGCAGCCTTCCCGCGAAGGTCATCGTGCGCACTCGCCGCTGTCACACCTGCCTGAGCGGTATGCAGCCAGTCCACGATGTGACCCTTGAGCCAGAAGTACCCGCGTAGGACGTCGGCCAGGCGCCAGGCCGTGCTCGGCTTCCCATGGGCGGCCGCAGCGGCGACGACGGCAACCAGGTTGGGACGCTCGTCATCGAGCCAGGAGATCGCAGCGTCATGGTCCTCGAAGCGTGTGGAAGGCGGTGGTAGTTCCTGGTCCGCTAACCGCATCATGTGTGGATGAAGCACCTGGGCCGCCGCACGCGCGTGGTCCATGTACCAGTCGAACAGGGCGCCGATCGCCGCGTCGCGGGCTTCGACAGGCTCTTCTGCTTCGGCGCGCTGCCTGGCGTACAGACGCAGCAGGTCATGTGTGGTGAACCGCCTGCTGCCGCTTCCGTGGATCAAATGGGCGGCCGCCAGCCCGTTGAAAATCCGCGCCGCCTGGTCAGTCTCCATTCCTGCCATCTGCGCCATCGCGGCTGCGGATATGTCGGGTCCGGGTGCCAGACCGAGTAGCCGGAAGAGGTTCTTCATGTCGGCGGGCAGGGCTGTGTAGGAGGCGTCGAAGACGGTTTGCACCGCCTGCGAGTCACCGTCCACGCGCAGTGTGGCCAGCCGATCGCCGTCGCGGAGTTCGGCAGCGTATTCGGCGATGGACCGGTGCGGCTCGCTGTCGAGGTTCGCCGCGGCGATTCGCAGCGCCAGGGGCAGTGAGGCACACGCCTGCACCAGGCGCTCCGTCGCCTGCGGGTCGCTGTCCATCCGTGAATCGCCCAGGATTTGCCTGAGCAGCTCGAGCGCCTCCGGCGTCCCCAGCGGATCCAGGGCGAGGCGGCGCGCGCCATGGCTGGCCACCAGCCCCGTCAAGCGGTCGCGGCTGGTGACGAGCACGACGCTGCCGGACGTGCCGGGCAGCAGAGGGCGTACCTGGTCGGCTGACACCGCGTTGTCGAGCATCAGCAGGACTTGCCGTCCGGCCAGCAGCGACCGGAACAGTCGAGCGGCGTCGTCCAGCTCGATCGGTATCTGCTCGGCGTTGACGCCCAGCGCTCGGAGCATCGTGGCGAGCGCCTCGATGGGACGCACCGACGGGCCCTGAGCATGGCCCCGGAGATTGACGTGCAACTGACCGTCCGGGAAACGGTCGGCCACCCGATGCGCCCAGTGAACGGTGAGCGCCGTCTTGCCGACGCCCGCCGTACCGGTGACCGCGATGATCTGCACTCCCCGGCGTCGCTCCTGACCCTCCGCGAGGAGCTTGTCCAGTGCTGCTATCTCGCGTACCCGGCCGGAGAAGTCCATGACATCTGCGGGTAGCTCGGCCGGCCGGGTCAGGACGGTCGCCGGGCGGGCATCAGACGGAGGCGGGTCGTCCTGGTGCTCGGCCGGTGACGGCAGCTCAATGGCCGGGGGCGATGGCTCCTGAGCCGGCTTCGTCGTGGGGGTGTCGATGTCGGAGGACCGGCGCAGGATCGCCTCATGGAGCTTGCGCAGCTCCGGACCTGGATCCAGTCCGAGCTCGTCACGCAGCAGATCGGTGTGCTTCTGATAGCTGGCCAGCGCGTCCGTCTGCCGGCCCGACCGATAGAGCGCCAACATCAAGTGATGGATGAAGCGCTCCCGGAATGGCTGCGCCTCAGCGAGCGCCGCCACCTCGTCCACGATGTGCTGGTGCCGGCCCAGCGCGAGCTCATGGCCGAGGCACTCCTCCAGTACGGACAGCCGGTGCTCTTCCCACCGGGCAGACGCCGCATCGATCAGGCCGCCTCCGACGCCAGCGAACGCCGGTCCGCGCCACTGGGAGAGGGCTGAGCGCAGGAGCCGCAGCGCGGCGGGTCGATCATCCGTGCGCATCGCTTCCCGCGCCGCGGTGACCTGACGTTCATACTCCACCAGGTCCAGCGTGTGGCCACTCAGCCGCAGCAGATATCCGCTGCCTTCGGTGACGAGAAGGTCGTCGGGTCGCGGTACCGCGGCGGCCCAGGTGCGGCGCAGGTCGGACACGCGATTGCGAACCTGAGTCCCGGCGGTGGCCGGCGGATTGTCGTCCCACACGGCCTTGATGAGCTGATCCAGCGGTACGAGCCGGTCGTGATTCAGCAGGAGCAGGGCGAGGATCCTCTGTTGCCGGGGGCCCCGTACGGGCAGTGGCCCGTCGTCGCCATGAACCTGCAAAGGCCCGAGGACCCGGAACTCCACTGCTTGGCCACCCCCTACTCCCGTCCGCCACCCGTGGTGACGAAGTGGTGATCAAACGATCATGATCGAACTTAGCCTACAGACGTGGACAGACAACGCCATCGATCAGCGGGCCGACGCGGCCCCTCCCCGCACGAGTGATGACCGCCTCACGTCTACGCCGGACCTCACGGCCGTCCGCCGGCCCCGGCAGCAACCTGATCGGCGTTGTGAGCCCCGCCAAGGCTGACGGCGGGCACCGTCCCCATCGGTCCGTGGCTCTACGAGCACTCGAGAGGTACTGATGCACTTCGACCCCGCCGCCGCCGTCCGTGCGATGCAGGTCACTCGTCAGCACGTCGACTCCGCCTCTCCGACAGCGCCGATCGTCACGGACCAGAGCGTACCGAAGAAGCGCTCCGGTGCCGCCTCTCGGGAACCGAGCGGTCTGCGGCTCTGGATCCGTCGCATCCTCCGGCCCGCGAGGTAGGTCGCTGCAGTTCCTGGCGGCAATAGATCTGCGCGAATCAACAGGCTCTCACTCAAGCGAAGGTGATGTAACGATGGAACTACGCAAACTTGGTGCTGACGGACCGATGGTGTCGCGGCTGGCGCTGGGCTGCATGACGTTCGGGCAGGAGGCCGACGAGGGCGCGGCATATGCGATTCTCGACGCCTTCGTCGAAGCGGGCGGCACGCTGATCGACAACGCCGACGTCTACGTCGACGGCCGCAGCGAGGAGATCCTGGGCCGCTGGATGCGGGATCGCCCGGAGCACCGCAAGGACCTGGTGATCGCTTCCAAGGGTCGATTCCCGGTGACCGGCCAGCCGGGTGCGGGTCTGAGCCGGGCATATCTGCACCGGGCGCTGGATGCCAGCCTGCGGCGGCTCGGCGTCGAACGCATCGACATCTACCAGGCGCACGGGCCCGACCCCCGGGTCCCCCTGGAGGAGTTCGCCGAATTCGCCGTCGAGGCCACTGCGGCAGGCAAGGTGGCCCACGTCGGAGTCAGCAACTTCGCTGGTTGGCAGACGGCATTGTTGCATGCGGAGATGCTGCGGTCCGGGGGTGCCGCACCGGTATCGCTTCAGCCGCAGTACAGCCTGCTCGTGCGAGAGCCCGAGTGGGAGCAGCTGCCGGCCGTCCAGGCGCTCAATATGGGCACCATGGTATGGGGCCCTCTGGCGGCGGGCTGGCTGACCGGCAAGTACCGCCGCGACGCCGGCGCGCCGTCGGGCAGCCGGCTGGGCGACGACCCGAACCGGGGTCTGGAGGCGTTCTCCCGGCGGGGCACCGAGCGAAACTGGCGCATCGTCGAGACGCTCGCCGAGGTCGCGGCCCAGCACGGCCTCACCTCGACGCACGCCGCGCTGGCATGGGTCATGGACCGGCCGGGCATCACCGCTGCCCTGGTCGGCGCCCGCACAGCTGACCAGCTCCGCACCAGTCTCCAGGCTGCGAACCTCCACCTCGATCCCGCCGCCACGGAGATTCTCGACAAGGTCAGTGAGCCGGTGACTCCCGATTATCCCTACACGTTCCTCACGGAAATCTCGGGATGGAATGAACGCTGACCCAATCTGATTTCGGCTCGGCCCGGCCGAATCCGGCGTAAGCGCCACGTAGTAAAAATCGATCCGGCATCGCCGGTCTCTGTTCGTCAAAGTCACGGGGGTAATCCAAAATGATCACTCATACCTCCATGCCAGCTACCGACGCCCTTGTTCCCGACACTGCACACCGCCCGCACTGGCGAGCCCTGCTGGCGCTCATCCGGCCAGGTCAGTGGTCGAAGAATCTGATCGCCGTTCCGTTGGCTCTGCTGTCCGACCCGGTGCTTCCGTTGGCCGGATACCTCCGGCTGGCCTGGATCACCTGCCTGTTCATCCTCGCGTCCGCGATGGTCTACGTGCTCAACGACTACGCAGATCGGCGTCGCGACCAGGCGCACCCGGTCAAGCGGCACCGACCGATCGCCTCGGGAGAAGTGTCCCCGGCGGAGGCGATCGTCCTGGCGATGGCACTCGCCGCCGCACTGCTGGTACTCACGCTTGCCGGCCCCACGCGAGCCGCCTGGCCGGCATACATCTACCTGGTGCTCAACGTCGCTTACTCGTGTGGCCTCAAGAACGTCCCCCTCCTCGACGTGCTGATTGTGTCGTGCGGATTCGTTCTCCGCGCAGTCGCAGGATGTGTCGTTCTCGGGTTCTCCCTCTCGGGCTGGCTGGCATTGACCGTCTTCACCGGCAGCCTGCTGCTCAGCCTCGGGAAGCGCCGGCACGAGATGCTCCAGACCAGCGACGACGGTCATCGTCCTGCGCTCGGTGCATACTCGGTCCAGCTCTTGGACCACCTCATCCTGCTGAACTCCGGGATCGTTCTCATGGCCACGATGACGCTCTTCCACAGCGATCTGGCCTCGGAGTACGGGCGGGCCGCCATGATGTTCTCGGCCCCGTTCGCAGTGCTGCTGATCTTCCGCTATCTGCAGGTGGTCTTCGTTGTCGGCGGCGGTGCGGAGCCGGCCCGCCTGCTCGTCCGGGACCGGCCCATCGTCGGCACGGCCGTGCTGTGGGCGGTCGCCCTGATCGCACTGCGCTTGGCCGAACTGGCCGATGTGCAGTGGGTGGGGTGACGTGATCCGCCTGACCACCGGTCCGCGGCTGAAAAACGTACTGACGGTTCTCAGGTGGGCCCTGAACATAGTGGCGCTCATCTGCATCGGAATGTATTTCTTCGAGTACCGAACGGCGATCCGCCAGGCTGCCGCAGAGTTCGAGACGCAGACGATCCTGGCTGCGATGGCGACGATTGTCATCGGTCTGCTGCCGGGGGCCTGGGCTTGGCAGCGGCTCTGTGCTCGGAGACTACCCGGCGTGACCCCGCTACAAGGGATCCTCGTGTATCTGCGCTCAGCAGTCGGAAAATACACACCGGGTGGAGTTCTGACCTTCGTGGTCCAGCAACGGCTGTTGGGCAGGCACGGCTCCAGTCCCGCCATGCTGGTGCAGATCTTCGTGGGAGCCGCCCTCGCCGGTTGTCTGTCCGCAGGCCTGTTGGGTCTGCCGGCGGCCTTCGCCCTCGCGGAGGACGGGAGCGATAAGCGCTGGATCGTAGCCGGGTGCCTTCTGGTCGGCCTGGTCCTAATCCTCGGTTACCGGGCGCGGCGCCGGCCCATCGTCTTGAAGCTCTGGACGAGGGCCGGGCTGCCTCCGCCTCTACCTTTCGCTCAGGCCACACTTCTGCTGGCCGGGGCAGCGGGGTTGACCGGAGTGCATCTGGCCGTCCTCGGCGGCGATACGGGAGGCGGCGCTGTCTTCCTCATTTCCGCCTATGCGCTGTCCACGATCTTCGGCCTCGCTTTCGCGGTGCTACCGGGCGCGGTCGGGGTCCGCGATGGAGCTCTCCTATTCATACTCGCCACACAACTGGCACCGGCAGATGCCGCAATGCTGGCGCTGCTCAGCCGCGCACTGATCGTGGCGGGAGACGTGATCGGCGCGAGCCTGTCCGCCCTGGTTCTACGTCTCACGCGGTCCACGCTGCACCTCGAAAGGAACACGTCATGACGTCCGAGGACTTCGACGTAACGGTCGTGCTGAACTACTACGCTCCGTACGTCTCGGGCTTGACCGAAACCGCCCGCATCGTCGCCGAGGGCCTGGCCAAGCGTGGCTGGCGCGTGGCAGTCGTGACCACCCAACACGAGGCGTCGATCCCGCGTCACGAAGTGCTCGAGGGAGTGCATGTCTTTCGCGCACCCATCATGTTCCGGATCGGGCGCGGCCCGGTCAGTCCAGGCTTCGTGCCCCTGGTACGGCGGATAGCGGCCAGATCCAAGATCCTGCATCTGCACCTGCCGATGCTGGAGTCCGCCCCGATTACGTGGCTGGTGCGGGACACACCCGTCGTGTCGACCCACCACATCGACCTGTGGCTCAAGCCGTCGTTGATGAATCGCATCCAGATCCAGGGCGTCAACATGTCCGTACGGAGCGCCATACGTCATTCCACCCACGTAGTCGTCAACAGCGAGGATCAGGCACGCCACTCCAACGTGTGGCCGGATATCGCCAGGGGTGAGTGGTCCGCCATTCCCGCCCCTTGTCTCGACCCGCGCGGCGGCGCTCCGACCTACCGCAGCGGGCCCGGTCACCACGTGGGATTCATGGGGCGCATCGTGCCGGACAAGGGTATCGAGTACCTCATCCAGGCTTTCCTGCGCGTCGCCGGTTCGCACGATCGCCTCCTCCTTGCCGGCGAGTACGACACCGTTGCCGGCGGCAGCAATATCGGGGAACTGCGCCGCCTGATCGCCGGCGATGACCGCGTCGTCTTCCTGGGCCTCCTCGACCGCGCCGGAACCAGAGACTTCTACGCTTCCATCGACACCTTCGCCCTGACATCGGTGGCCGAGTCCTTCGGCATCGTCCAGGCAGAGGCCATGATGTGCGGTCTGCCGGTCGTCGGCTCCGACCTGCCCGGTGGCCGGGTACCCATCCAGCAGACCGGATTCGGACGCCTGACCAGACCCAGGGACGTGCATGCGATCGCGACGGCTCTCGTCGAGTTGCGCGACTTCCCCGCGGACGAGAAGCACCGCCTCGCACAGCTGGCTCGCGACCTCTACGGCGCGGAAGGCTGCATCGACCGATACGAGAGCCTGTTCTCGCGCCTGATGAAGGCCTAGAGCCTGCATCACTCTCCGCCTATCCTCCCGGCCGGGCAGCGGGCACGCGCGGGCTCCGGCGATACGAAGTAGACCGAAGGAAACACAGGAATGCATATTGCTATTACGGGTGGCGCGGGCGTTCTGGGCCGTAATCTCATCCAGCGCCTGGTCAAGGAAGGCCACCGCGTCACGAGTCTTGATTTGACGTTCGTTCCCGAGTATACGAACTACCAGCAGATCATCGGAGACATCCGCGACGCGGACATCGTCCGCTCCGCGATCTCCGGGGCCGACATGGTGGTCCACGCCGCCGCCGCCCTGCCGAGCTACAAGCCGCAGCAGATCCGTTCGATCTCGGTCGAGGGCACGAGAACGGTGCTGGCCGCTTGTCACGCCGCGCGTATCGAGCGAGTCGTTCACGTCTCGTCATCGGCGGTCTACGGTCTGCCGGATGTCGTCCCGACGACCGAGGATTATCCGCGCGAACGCGTCGACCCTTACAACTGCGCCAAGATCGACGCCGAGTTGATCTGCGAAGACTACCGCGACAAGGGCATGTGTATTCCCATTCTGCGCCCCAAGACGTTCCTCGGGCCGCACCGGCTCGGTATCTTCTCGATGCTCTTCGAGTGGGCCGACGAAGGCCACCACTTCCCGCTGATGGGCGGTGGTCACTTCCGCAGCCAGATGCTGGACGTCGATGATCTTGTCGAGGTAGTGAGTACGGTCCTCCGTCTGCCGGATGCGTCGGTGAACTCCGAGTTCAACGTGGCCGCGACCGAGTTCACCACGTTGCACGACGATTTCCAGGCCGTACTGGATGCCGCGGGTCACGGTAAAAGAGTCATTTCCCTTCCGGCGAAGCCTGCTATCGGAGCACTGCGCGCACTGGAGATGCTGGGCGTGTCACCCGTCTACAAGCGCCTGATCTACAAGCTCAGCCGCGATGCCTATGTCAGCACGGCGCGAGCCGAAAAGGTCTTGGGCTTCGCGCCGAAGCACTCCAACCAGGACACGATCATTCGTACATTCCGCTGGTGGCAGAGCCAGAAGTCCTCGGAGCAGGCGGTGGTCAAGGCCGGGAAAACCAGCCGTGAGCCGTGGAAGCAGGGCGTCCTCGGCCTGGCCAAGGTGGTGTTCTGATGGCTGTCTCCGAGGAAGTGCGCACTGCCGATCCCTGGAGATCGCGGATGGCGCGAGCTGTGGGCCGGTGGAAGTCGTCGAAGCCGCGACCTGCCGGCCGCTGGAGGAGGCGGCTGTCTGCCTCCGTCTTCGCGATGGCGATACTCTGGCTCGTCTTCGCGGTCCTACAGGAACTGCTGACGGGCAGGGTCTGGTTTTGGGTGCTTCCGGGGCTGATGCCGCCGATCATGTTCGCCGTCGCTCCGGCGCTTCTGATGATCGCGGCGGCCCTTCTCAAGCGGTTCCGGATTTCCGTCCTGGCACTTGCCGTTGTCTCCTTCACCATCACTGTGCCTTCATCGGGCATCAACTTCGCGGCCCTTCTCCCACGCGATGCGCCGGCCGCAGAGGGCCATCCTGTGCGCGTCGTGCAGATGAATACCGATTACTGGGGCCAGCTGCGGGAGGGAACACTATCGGATCCGCGCGACAAGGAGTCCATGCTCAAATATCTCCGCGCTCTGGACGCCGATGTCTATTTGCTGCAGGAGCATATGACACGTGTCGGAGAGCTGGCACTACCCGTAACGGATCTGTCGGATGTCGGTAGGGTCTTCCCGGAATATCGCGCTTTTACGGCCGGAACGCTTCTAACGCTCACTCGCCTGCCGGTGATGGACCACAGGGTCGTCAATCCCGACACCAGTTCCACTCTCGCCCTTCCGCCGCCACCCTACGAGTTGATGGTGAACGTTAAGGTAGGCGATCGGGTGCTTTCGACCTACAACGTGCACATGCCCATTCAGATCATCATTGAGCAGAATTGGTTCACGCGTGACTTCTACAAGGAGATCGAGCGCCGGCACGTCATCCGGCACGAGGAGTTCGAGGCATTGACCGAGGACGTGGTGGCAAATCCCAATCCCCTGATCGTGGCTGGCGACTTCAACACGAGCCCGGCCATGGGGGACATTCGCGGCCTTCTGGATGTCACACGCGATGCGGCGCGGTACAGCGGGAGGCTCTACCCAGCCACTTGGCGTGTGGGGGGTCAGCTTCCCATGCTGTGGCGGAACGACTGGTACCTGATTCGCAACGACATCACGGTGGACAAGTTCCGGAGTCTTGACCCCGAGGGCAATTCGGATCACCTGGTCCAAGCCGTGGACCTGGTGATCGCCAAGTAGGGATGCCGCTGGCGGGCATCGTGCAGACAGAGGCGATGTTCTGGCGATGCCCGCTCCGGCGTCGACGGCTGACCGGCGTCTGGGTCGGCAAACCACCGGACCAGCTCTTGGACGAGGTCGTGGCAGGCCACCGGCGCTGGATTCAGCCCCGTTCACGGCGCGTCCATCACGCCGGCGTTGACTACCTTAATGGAGGAAGCAGTGACGCAGCCCAACGATCACGGCCGCCTGGAGCCACTTCCGGAGGACTGGCAGCGAGCTCTGGCCATCGTCGCGCATCCCGATGATCTGGAGTTCGGAGCCGGCGCGGCAGTCGCCCGATGGACCGAGCAAGGCAAAGAAGTCATCTACAGTCTGGTGACGAGCGGTGAGGCCGGAATCAGCAGCATGGAACCTGCCCGCACCCGACAGGTACGCGAGGCGGAGCAGCGCGCCGCGGCAGCGCTTGTCGGCGTCCAGACCATCGAGTTTCTGGGCCAGTCCGACGGCTTACTCGAACATGGCGTGGCACTTCGCCGTGTCTTGGCCGCCGCCATCCGCAGACATCAACCGGACATCGTCATCACCAACAACCTCCGCGAAACATGGAACGGCACGACCCTCAACCAGGCGGATCACATCGCAACCGGGCGCTCCGTGCTTGACGCCGTCCGCGACGCCGGCAACCGCTGGGTCTTCACCGAGCAATTGGACGAGGGCCTGCGTCCGTGGGGCAAGGTACGACAGGTTTGGGCCGTCAATTCGCCGCAGTCAGCCCACGGCGTGGACGTGACGACCACCTTCCAGACGGGGGTACGTTCACTGCACGCTCACGAGGAATACCTGGGAGCTCTCGGCTGGCCTTCGGCGGACTCCGAACGTTTCCTGGCCACGCTGGCCCGCCTGGCTGGAGCCCGTCTGGGCTGCGAGTACGGCGTGTCGTTCGAGGTCTTCCGGCCTTGACGAGGCGAGGCGTCTACAGAGTACGTCGAAGCCTATCCAGGACTGGCACGCCGCACAGTACCCCTCGAACACACACCATTAGGGCGGGAAACCTCTGCCCGAATAGCTGCCGATAGGAGGAAGCCGATGTCCGCAAGGCGGTGGCTCAACGAGCCTGCTACTTGGTCCGACGAGGGACGGAACATCCGCGCGGTCACTGATGCAAACACAGACTTCTGGCGACAGACGTACTACGGCGTTACTCGCGACAGCGGACACTTCTACCGCCAAGAGGTCAGCGGGAACTTCATCATGGAAGTGACTCTCTCCGGCGAGTACCAAGAAGCGCACGACCACTCGGGCCTGATGCTCCGAGTCGACGCGCGAAATTGGCTCCGGGCAGGAATAGAGTACGTCGACGGCACCACGCACGTCAGCACCGTGATCACCCGCGGGTTCTCGGACTGGTCGATGGCACCGTGGCCGCACTACGCAGGATCACTTCGCCTCCGCCTGACCAGGCACGAAACCGCACTCCGAGTGCAATGCCTAGACACCGACGGGTCGTGGAAACTGGTCCGGCTCGGCTACTTGAATCTTCCCAGCACTGTGCAGGTGGGCGTCATGTGCTGCTCCCCGGAACGCGAGGGCTTCGCTGCGTCCTTCTCGAATTTCACAGTCTCTGGTCAGGAGCCGAGCGAATAGCGCTTTCGCCGACGCCGCTGTGCCGGACCTCGCCCTCAGCCGCGAATAGCCCAACCAATGCGTGCAGGGCAGCGATCCCAGCCACGCCTTCGGGCAGCCGCCGGTGCCTCTGATGGTCCTGCATCTCGACATCGTGATAGGGCTCGGTCCGACTGGGCCGCGGCCCACCTGGTCGCGTACGACCTGACGTGCCACCTGGACTCCGGACGGGTTCAGCGCAGATGCTCGCTGTGGTCGGAGATGGGGACCTACTCACCACGGAGGCGGCCCGCCGCCGCGTAGGTGTCGAGATCGAGCGCGGCGACGATCGCGCCGCCGAGGCTGAAGCGGCGAAGGCAGCGGTGCTCGATGCGTACCGCCGTGACATCTGCGCGCAGTGGCGCGCTCGGCGCGATCCTCACCGGCCCCTCCGCCGTCCCGGACCGCACGCTGGGTTAGCAGGTCCTCGACTTGACCGTGACTACCTGCGCCAGCCCGACGGACCGGACGCCGGGCAGCCGTGGCGGTTGATGCCCGAATAGGAGGCGTCCTGCTCTGGTTCTACGCCGTCGACTCCTCGGCCGGTTCGTTCACCGGCGGGCTGTCATCCGCCGTAGCAGGGCTCAGGCAAGGATCCGTTCGCCGCCGCGTTGGCCTGCATTCAGTTCCTTAGCCCCTGCCGACGGCAGGGGCTCTACGCCGACCGGGTCGGCGGCATTAACCGGATCCGTGCCAGGGGCGGATCCATGCCCCCGCTTACCCCCCGAAACCCCCGCCAAGCACCGACTAGAAGCGACAAGTGTCGATCGAGCGAGCGGCGCATCTTCGCTGGTCAGCGACTAGATTTGGTGACCAATGACAAGCTACTTGCCGTGACGGTTGGTAACAGAAGGTTAGGGGTTCGAGTCCCTTTGGGCGCGCGACGAGAAGTAAAGCTTGACCAGGAAGAACGCTACAGAGGTTGAATAGCTGAGGTTCTCGGCGTGGCGGCGTGATAGATCTCGATGGGTTCGGTAGGCCGAAGGGATGAGGTATCCGGCTGGTGGTGGCATGAACGCGGCAGCCCGGGTCCGGCGTGAGAAGGTTCGGATCCAGGCTGCGGCCATGTTCGCCGAATCCCAAACGACCGCGCAGATTGCGTCTGAGCTGCGAGTTTCCGAGAAATCAGTACGCCAGTGGCGTCGACGGTGGACGGCCGGCGGGACGGCGGCTCTGGCGTCGGCCGGCCCTGGCGGCTCGGACTGCAAACTCTCCGGCGACCAGCAGAAACAGTTGATCGAGATGCTCGATGACGGCCCGGTCGTGCACGGCTGGGACGACGCCCGCTGGACCCTCGCCAGGGTCGCGGAGCTGATCGAGCGTCGCTTCGAGATCACCTACACGCTGCGCGGAGTGTCGTATCTGCTGCACCGCATCGGCTACAGCCAGCAGGTTCCCACTCGTCGGGCGATCGAACGCGACCCTCAGGCGATCGCTACGTGGCATCGCCGGCGGTGGCCGTCGGTAAGAGGTTAGCGGCGGCTCAGGGCGCGGGGATCTGTTTCCAGGACGAGGCGGGCCAGGTGATGCGGCCGCCGGTGGCCAAGACCTGGGCCCGGCGCGGGCACACTCCCGTGGTCGAGGTCTCCGGCAAGGGCTCCGGGCGGGTCTCGATTGCCGGGCTGGTCTGCCTCAAGCCCGGACACCGCGGCCGGTTGATGTGGCGCACGAGGCTGCACCGAAACCGCAAAGGTGAGCGTGGCAGTTTCAGCGAGGACGACTACATCGCCTTCCTCGATCAGGCCCACCAACGCTTGCGGGCACCGATCGTGCTGATCTGGGACAACCTGAACACCCACGTCAGCGTCCGGATCCGGGAACTGATCACGGCCCGGAGGTGGCTGACCGTGATCCGGTTACCCGCCTACGCCCCGGACCTCAACCCGGCCGAGGGCGTCTGGCGGTGGATGAAACGCGGCCTGACCAACACCGCCGCCCGCGGCGTCGACCACCTCGCCGACCTCGTCAAACGTCGGCTACGCGCCTGCCAGCAACAAACCGATCTCCTCGCTGGCTTCTTCGCCGGCACCGGCATGACCCTCGACCCCGAGCCACCGTGACGACTCGAACCTCAGCCTTTCAACCTCTGTAGCGCTTTTGCGTTGTGGGTCATGTGTGGGCCATGTCTTTGTCCCACGTGCAGAGCTGCTCGTTGCGGCGTTGACCTGGCCTTATTGGGTCTACGGCACCGGATTCGCGAATGGTGGATCCGCCTCGCTCCCCGTTCATCAACGCGATAACGCTCCGCGCTGATGATGCCACTCATGGGAGTCGTCGGGGTAGTGCGGACCCCTTTGGCGTTGATGGGCCGGTTATGGACCAAATGCTCCTCGACCGTCGAACGTGCCCTACGGCCAGGTGCCGTGCGACACGATCTCCGAACCTCACCTCGACAGGTGTTGGCTGCAGATGCGCGGGATGAACGGCAGATGCGCAGACCGCGGGTAAGCCGGCCATGATCCGTTCGTCGCGCCGCCGCCGTCGTGCCTTGGGTGCCTCCAGCAGCTCGGAGATCAGCTCCTCCCGATACTCCATGGCCTTGTCCAGGCTCGGCAGGTGCTCGTCGTTGAGCTGGACCCGCTGTGCGTCGAGCTTCGCCTTCTCCGTCTGTAGCTCGACCAGTCGAGTCCTCAGCGCGACGAGGCCCCCTTGTTCTCAATGTCGATGCGACTGACGGTCTCCGCAAGCTGACGGTCGAACAGCCGGTACCGCTCGAGCCACTCCTGCCGGATGGCGCCCAGTTCATTGTTGACCACAAGCAAGAGCTGGGACAGCTCGCGTTGGCTGCGTCGATCGCCTCTCCCAACTGAGTGAACGCGGCCTTTTGGCCCAGGGCTGGTCTGGACCCCCTTCGACGTCGCGGATCGGCGTACCCAACGGATGGACTTCTCCGAACGTTGGTCCTCAAGGGCCGGCTACGCCGCGAGGAACTGGTCGACCTCGACCTGGACCAGATCGGCCCCTGCACGCCGGCCGAGCAGGGTACGGCGAAGAAAGCGAAGATCAGCGACCGCGAAAGTGCGTGGCTGCCGGTTGGGCACAGTTGCCGGAGCCTCGTGCTGTTGACTCTGCGGCGCAGCGCAGCATCCGATATGCATTACATAAACGACAAATACGTAGATCTACCTATAGAAGTTAATGAATGCGGCTGACATGCTGGCCTCTCCGACACCCTGGAGCGAAGTCGGGTCTCCTACTGCGCCGATAAGGCCGCCCATGCAAATCACGGTTGCGCTAGACATCGCGCAAAGCCGATGAGCTTTACAGGCGTACACGACTCGGCGGCCCGGGCGTGCTGCATCGGGCGCCCGATCATAGAGGGAAGCGGGGACGGCTCATGTCCAGCGATCCGAACGAGGTGGAATTCGAGGTATTCGCCCGGGTGATCCGGCGTTGGTTGCGCCGTCAGGCGTACGACATCTGCGGTGACTGGCACGAGGCTGACGATCTCGTGCAGGTGGCGCTCTTGAAGATTCACCAGCGCTGGGACCGGCTGCATCGACGCGCAGAGTTGGGTGCGTATGCCCACCGGGTCGTGCTGCGCAGTTTCCTGACCGAGCGTCGTCGCGCGTATTGGAGTCGCGAGGTGGCGCTGCCCGGGATGACCGATGTCATGCCGGCACCGGATCGTAACACCGCCGTGGAGGACCGGGCGCGGCTGCTGCCGGCGCTGCGCCGGCTCGGGGCGCGTCAGCGCGCCGTCGTGACCCTGCGCTTCCTCGGTGACCTCAGCGTGGAACAGACCGCGCAGGTTCTGGGCTGCACGCCCGGAACGGTGACCAGCCAGACCGTGCGGGCGATCGAGGCGCTGCGCCGGGATCTGGGAAGTCGGGCGCCGCCGCGTGCAACACAGCGTATCGGTAGTCGCGCGGATCTGTGCTCAAGATTCTGCTGCCGGGTGGAGACCCGGCCGAAGCCGACCAGGAAGCCGCCCTCCACCGGAGCGGGGTCGTGATCCGGGCGCGCCTGGCCGCCGACGACGTGGACGAACTGCACGCCGCGGCGGCCGCCGTCGTCTCGGCGCTGACCGTCATCCGAACCAGCCGAACCGTGCCGCGCCGCTTCGGCGACGGCCTCACTGTGCATCTGGACGCCGAGTGCCCGGCGACGGCTCCGCCCCCCGGCCGGGCGAGCAGATCGGATGACCTGCACGGCAAGCAGGCGGAGGATCTTTCCTACCTGGGGCCCGACCCGGGATAGCGAACCGCCTCGATCTGCTCCTCGTCGACGCACGTCGTCGGGCTCGATCAACGGTCGCCGCCGGGCTTGTGCCAGCGGCCGATAACAGTGCGGCGTACGCCAGCGTCGAGCATCGCCTGCACCCGGTGCCGGCCGTTGATGTACGACACGACGCCGCCGCAGCTTGGCGCGCAGCAGACGCGGGAGAAGCCACGGGGCCGCTGAGGCCGCAGCCTGAACCGCCAATTAGGCGGTGGTTCCACCGTACGCATAGTAATGAAACGTCCTCTAGAACCGGCCCAGCGCCGACCACCTCGGTGGATCGAGGACTCAGCAGTCCTGCCAGCTCCGCAGCGTCGATCTCGCGGCCAGGGTGTCGGCGTGGTCGCTGCCGAGCAGGCGTTCACGACTGGTGGCCACCCGCTGCATGGTCTCGATCGCGTCGCTGTCGCGTCCCGCCCATCGATAGAGGTGGGCTAGCCTGACCCTGGCGGCCAGAGAATCGGGGTGGTCGGCTCCCTGGCGCCGCTCCAGGTCGGCGGTCATTCCCTCCTCGATGGCGACGATCCCGGCAACGTGCCGAGCTGAGGGCTGGGAGAGCGCTAGGCCGACACGAGTGACGGCGTTGGCATCCGCGGGTCGCGGTGGTGACGCGGCGTCCGACCCCGCCGTCACAAGTTCGGTGGGGAGATGGCGCAGTTCCTCACTGCCCGCCGCGGTCTGTTCCCACTCGGCGGTGACGGCGTCGTCCAAGGACCGGTCTGCGGCCGTTCCCGACGGCTGAGTGAGCACCAAAGCTGCCTTCGCCTGCGGTCCGAGCGCGAGTAGGGCTGCCTCGGACAAGCTATCGACCATGAAGCGGACGCGGACCCGCCACGGCTCGGCCTGCGCCGAGGTGACGTGCAGGGTACGCAGCTTCGCCATCAGAGTGTGCGCGAACGGGTCGCCGCTGAGCCGGGCGACCGCGTCACGCAACGACTGCACCGCCTCGGTGACCGCCGGTTGATCGGGCGCAGGGGACGTTACCCCAGTCAGCAGGGCGGTGGTCACGAGCTGCGCTAACCGCTGTATGTCCACGTCAAAACTCCAAGGCGGCGACGTTCGCGTCCTTTCGTTGTACGAAACCAGGCTAACGCAGCGAATATCGATGTCCCAGTGATGGGGGACAGCCAGGGCAGGTGCGGCCGAGCAATGGTGGACGGCCGGTCCGCCGACAACCCCGTGTGCTGCGGGAGGGCCCGCCGGACGACCGGCGAGCCCTTCCCAGCGCGAGGCTGGGGCTAACTCGAGGCCGGAATGGAAATAACGCCCGTGAGGACGGTGCACTCAATCCATCGGGATGGTGCGGGCGGCAAAATGATGCATCCAGACGGCGGAGTGTTCCATATCCAGCCGGCGGGCGTCTTCAGGGCATACAAATTCCCCCCATACCAGGAGCCGGCGCAGATCACTCCAGCGCAGCCACTTACGTCCCTGGAGACCGGAGAGACTAGACAGTTTACGCAGTTCAGCGTCGCTCCTTCGTCCCTCAGCTGGAGATCTTTCCATAGCTGTACCGTAACGAGGATCGCTGCCCAGTTCTGATCCGGCGCGGTCGCCGTACAGACGACCTGGGCGTCGTAGTCCGCGGCCACCGAGGTCAGGGCATGGTTGGTGTACGAGGCGATGGTGTGGAGATGAGTGGGGAGCCGGCATCCGCCGCCGGGCGGGTCGGTGAAGGGGCGGATCGTCGCGCCGGTCTTGACGTTCTGCATCGTCAGCTGAGCCAGCATCCTCTCGGATTTCTCGCTGAGGCTGGCATGCGATGTCACCTGCTCGACCTGTTGATCGGTGTCAGCGGCTTGCGCCGGTGACACAACGGAAAGCACGAGCGCCACTCCGCCAATGACCGAGATCAAGACTTTTCTTAACGCCATGAAGTTGAGCCTCCTTAACCTGGTGCGGTCGGGCCTTTCGCGGCATTACAGATTCGTACACGTGGTGGGAGATACCGGACGCTGCATCCGGCGGCTTGGTCGAATGTGCAAATCGCGGCAGAGCATCTCAAGGGCCCACACCCTCTCGCGCCGCCTGCACCCCAGCGCCTACGCCATCGGCTCGCCACTTAAGTGGTGCGGCACTTGCGCGGCGGCAGCCAGGCGGCTGACAGTCCCGTATGATCATCCGGTGTATGCCGGACCGGTCGTTCAGGCGTGGGCGGTCGAGCCGCTGCTGGCGCTGGCCCCCAATGTCAACCTGTGCGCGGACCGGCCCCGCTGGCCGGGCGCGGACGGGGGTTGGGCGAGAACCCTGCGTGGACCGTTGCCGGCATGGCCAGTGCCGTGGGCCGACCACGTCGGGAGCATGGTCGCGCAGCGCAGTCTGCGCCTTGTCGTCGTCGGGCAGTGCTACGGCGCCTGGCTCGCCTACCGGATCGTGATGGAGCTCAGCGCCACGGCGGCAGCCGCGTGCCGTGGGCTGCTCGTGCTTTCCCAGGTTCCGCGGCGAACGCGCCGGTCAGCCCGCTTCGCCTGGCCCACGACGAGGAGTTGTGGAGCGCGGTCACGCAGCTCGGAGGCACCCCGGAGGAACTGGTGGCCGACCCCGAGTTCCGGGCATTGCAGCTTCCCGTGCTTCGAGCGGGCCTGTCCCCTGTGGAGGCCGACCGCGTCGTACGGCAGTTCCTGAGTGAGCTGGTCCGGCAGCCGGTCCGCCCGGACAACTTCTTCGATTTGGGCGGGCATTCGCTGATCGCGGCGGCCCGCGAGCTCACCCAGCGCACCGGGACGACGGTGTCGCCCGGCATGATTCTGTCCGCGGCGGACGTCTCCGCCCTGATCGACCGGATCGTCGTGGCCGGGTCGGAGCCGGATGCCTGAGCAGTGGGCTGAGGCTCCGGTCAGCCGCGCTGCCAGGCCTCCTGGAGGCCGGCGAACGCCGAATAGAAGCCGGGGAAGGTCTTGCTCACGCAGGCCGGGTCGTCGAAACGGATGCCCGGGGTACGGATACCGAGCACGCTCATGCTCATCGCGATGCGGTGATCGGCCCGGGTCCCTACCGTTGCCGCCCGGAGAAGGCCGGGGATGATCTCCAGCCAATCGGGCCCGGTGCCGGTGGCGATCCCACACGCGCCCAGTGCCGAGGACATTGCGTCGATCCGGTCGGACTCCTTGACCCGGCAGTTCGCCACGTCGGTGATCCGGACCGGTCCGTCGGCGACCGTGACATCGCAGCCCATCGCGGGGAGGACCTCGGTGGCGAAACGGAGATCGCCCTGCCTCGAATGGCGGCCGAGGCCGAGCACCGTCACGGTGTTGCCGGTGACCGCCGCCGCGGCGAAGAAGTACGAAGCGGTGGACGCATCCGGCTCGATGACGTACTCCCGCGCCTGATAGGTACCCGGCGCGATGGTGATCCGCGAACCCTGGCGCGACACGGAGGCGCCGAACTCACGCATCATCGCGAGGGTCAGCTCCACGTACGGCACGGACACCCCGTCGAGGATCTCGATGCGCAGGCCGTTCCTGGTACCTGGAGCCATCATGCAGAGGGCGCTCAACGCTGGTAGAGGGCCTTGAGCTGGGCATCGGCTGGCCACGACGGGTTCCGGTTGGCCCCGCCAGGACGGTCCCGGCAGGGCCATTCCGGGCGTCGTGGCCTCGTCGCTCGGTTGGTAGGAACCGGTCCGTACCGCATCCGTGGCGGCCGCGACTGTGGCGTCAAGGCGCGGAACTACGGCGCACCCCGATCGCGCGCCTCGTTGTCAGCCGACCGTGCTCGGCACCAGTGTGAGGCGGCGTTGGATCTCGGACAGGATCGCGTCGCGATGCGTGGTCACGAAAAAGTGGCGGCCCGGGAAGGTCAGGCACGCGAAGGTGCCGAGGGTGTGACCGCCCCACGCGGCCGCCTCGGCAGCGGTGACCACCGGGTCGTCGCGCCCGGTGAAGACGGTGATCGGGCAGCGCAGCGGCGGACCGGAAGCGACCGGATAGGTCTCAACGGCGCGGTAGTCCGCTCGGAGCGCGGGCAGCGCCATGGCGCGCACGTCGGGATCCTCCAGCGCGTCGGCCACACCGGTGTCGCCGTCCAGTTCCCGCACGTGGGCGACGAGCGCGTCGTCGCCGAGCCGGTGGACCGCCTCCGGCCGGGCCGTCGACGGGGCCCGCCGTCCGGACGCGAAGAGGTGCGCCGGCGCCTGGCCGGTGCGCTCCAGAAGCAGCGCGGTCTCATAGCCCACGAGTGCGCCCATGCTGTGCCCGAAGAGCGCGACGGGTCGCGGGCCGAGGGCGGCCACCTGTTCGGCCACGGCTGCGGCGAGGGTGGAGATGCTGCTGACCTGGGGCTCGTCATGGCGATCCTGACGCCCCGGGTACTGCACGGCCACGACGTCGATCGAGCCGGCCAGCGCCGCCGAGACCGGGTAGAAGAAGCTGGC
Source organism: Couchioplanes caeruleus (assembly GCF_003751945.1). Lineage (NCBI taxonomy): Bacteria > Bacillati > Actinomycetota > Actinomycetes > Micromonosporales > Micromonosporaceae > Couchioplanes > Couchioplanes caeruleus. The sequence goes on from NZ_RJKL01000001.1 coordinate 4,619,667, forward strand.
CGAACCGCCCGCGTGCGGCAGGCAGACCAGCGTGACGCCGGCCGCCGGCCCGGGGTGGTAACGCTGGACCCAGCGTGGATCGGGTCCGTTCACGCCGACCACCCGGCCTTCGGGCGGAAGCGATTGATCGCCGCCAGGTGGCGCTCCCTCATCTGCGGGTCCTCTACGCCGCCGCCCTCGTTCGGCGCCAGGCACAGCACGCCGACCTTGCCCTGGTGCCGGTTGCGGTGCAGGTGGTCAACGGCCTGGCCGACCTCGTTGAGCGGGTAGGTCAGCGACAGCGTCGGGTGGATGCGGCCACGCATGACGAGCCGGTTGGCCTGCCATGCCTCGCGGTAATTGGCGAAGTGTGTGCCGACGATCCGCTTGAGGTTCATCCACAGGTGACGATTGTCGAACTGGTGCTCGTAGCCGCTGGTCGAGGCGCACGTGACGATCGTGCCGCCGCGGCGGGCGACGTAGACGGAAGCGCCGAACGTCTCGCGCCCGGGGTGCTCGAAGACGATGTCGGCGTCCTCGCCGCCGGTTAGCTCGCGGATTCGCTGGCCGAACCGGCGCCACTCGCGCGGGTCCTGGGTGAGCTCGTCGCGCCAGAAGCGGTAGCCCTCGGCCTCCCGGTCGATGATCGCCTCCGCGCCCACGCGCCGGCACACCTCGGCCTTCTCCGCGCTGGAGACCACGCAGATCGGGTTGGCGCCGCTGCTCAGCGCGTACTGGACGGCGAACGAGCCGAGCCCGCCGGCCGCGCCCCAGATGAGCACGTTGTCGCCGAGGCGCATGCCCGCTCCGTGGTTCGACACCAGCTGCCGGTAGACAGTCGAGTTCACCAGGCCGGGCGACGCGGCCTCCTCCCACGTCAGGTGTGCCGCCTTCGGCATGAGCTGGTTCGCCTTCACCAGCGCCAGGTCGGCCAGCCCGCCGAAGTTCGTCTCGTATCCCCAGATGCGCTGCTCCGGGTCGAGCATGCTGTCGTCGTGGCCGTCCGGGTGCTGCAGCTCCACCGAGAGGCAGTGAGCGACGACGCGGTCGCCCGGGTTCCAGCGCTGCACGCCCGGGCCGGTGCGTAGCACGATGCCGGCCAGGTCCGATCCGATGACGTGGTACGGCTGGGCGTGCCGGGCCGCGAGCCCACCGGTGCGGGCGTATCGACGCAGGAAGCTGAATGTGGGCACCGGGGTGAACAGCGCACTCCACACGGTGTTGTAGTTGACCGCGCTGGCCATCACGGCGATCAGCGCCTCACCGGGCCCCGGCTCCGGGGTCGGCACGTCGCGCAGATGCAGGGCCTTGGCCGGCTCCCGGTCGGCGACCGGGATGCCGTCGAACATGTGCTGGTCGTCTTCGAGCAGCACGGCCGCCCGGTAATACTCCGGGACCGGCAGCGCGGCGACCGCCTCGGCGCCGGGCGCGGCGACGATCGCCTCGGCGAAATCGGCATTCACAAAGGACCTCCTGGGACGGCAACGGTGCCGCCAACAGCGTTTGCTGTGGACGGATGCAGGGGCCCCGGTCGGGGGCCCGGTGCCCGTCTTGCGGTCCGGCCGCCGCTGCGGCCGGGTGAGGACCGCGGCAGCCGGGTGAGGACCGCGGCAGCCGGGTGAGGACCGCGGCAGCCGATGTCGGCGTCGTGACACTAGGTGCGGCCCTCGTGCCGGAGGCACCCCTTTCCTCGCGGTGCCGGAAAGTCGGGGGTGTCTAGGGGGTCCTTCCCTCGGGCCGCAACCGCGGCGGCACCCGGCATTCGGCTACGTGCGTAGTGCGTCCCGCGGGGCCTGGCTACCGCGGCGGGTAGCCAGGCCCCGCGGGACGCACGCAGCCGCGATCCGTTGCCGCCACACAGGCGTCCTCGCCCGCGTAGCGTGGCCGGCCCGGTACTCAGCCGGCGGTGATGTCGCGCCGTCGGAAGCCGGCGACGGCCAGAACCAGGAGCACGGTCGCCGCTGCGCCGAGGCCGATCAGGTGTGCCGGGACGAGGGGAGCCTTCGGATAGCTGCCGACCCACCAGAACGGCGAGAGCATCTTGACCACGGCGGGCAGGTGAAGCACCGCACCGAAGAACCGCTCCACGACGACGAGCGCGCACAGTACCCACGCGAGCGGGCTCGCTCTGGGCATCCACGCATAGAGCGCCGCCGTGAAAGTGATCAGCACGGCGACGCCGAGCGCGAACGCTCCGGCGCTCTTCAGAAGGACCAGCAGGCTGGTGCTGCCGCCAGAGGCCGACGCGCCGGCCCAGAGCGGCAGCGCGCCGCCGAGGAACAGCAGGACGAGCGCGCCGATCCCGGCGACTGACAGGTGGGCGAGCAGCGCGCCCGTCCTCGACGCCGCCCGCGACAGGCCGAGCCCGAGGCGGCCCTCGTCCTCCTCCGGCTTCATCCGCAGCACCGCCGCCGTCGTGAACACGGCCACGGCGAGCGCATTGTGCAGCATCATGATGGCCAGGAACGCCGCTACGGGATCCGCGCCGAAGATCGTCGAGGTGAGCGAGTTCTGATCGGCGATCGACTTGAGGGAGGCGGCGGAGTCCGCGCCGAGGAACAGCCCGGCCGGGCCGAACATCGCCACGCACCCCACGAGCCACCACAGCAGCGCGCCCCGCTGCTGGCGCAGAACGAGAGCGAACGGCCCGGTCAGCGACGGCGCGGCGTCGGCGCGCCCGGTCCGGCCGCGCAGGAGGGCGGACCCGAGGTCGCGCCGGGAGGCCAGGGCGGCCCCGAGCGCCAGCGCGGCAAGGATCGCCAGCACGCTCAGACCGAGCGGCCAGAGGCGGACGTCGACGTACGCCCGCGTCTGCTGGGCCCAGGCGATGGGCGAGAGCCACGAGAGCCAGCTGCCGTGGCGCTGCTCGATGTCACCGATGCCGCGGATCAGGACCGCCGCGGCGAGCGCCGCGAAGGCGAGGCCGCTGGCGCCGCGGCTGTGCACGGTCAGCTGGCTGGCCACCGTCGTGACGCCGGCGAAGACCAGCGCCGTCAGCATGATGCCGGCCATCATCGTGGCGGTGTCCGCCGGGGCCAGCTTTCCGGCACTGATCAGCAGCGCACTGCCGAACACGGCGAACGCGGCGTCGGCAATCATCACCACCAGGAACGCCGCCACGCTCCCCGCGTGCCGCCCGACGGGCAGGGCGCGCACGAGCTCGGTGCGGCCGCTCGCCTCCTCGGCGCGGGTGTTACGCGCGATCAGGAGGATGTTCATCGTCGCCAGCAGCGCCATCAGCCACAGCGACATCTCGTTCGCGAACATCGCGCCGATCGTGTAGTGCTCGAGCCCGTAGCCCGGTCCTGCCAGCAGCGTGCCGCCGGCGTTCGCGATCGATGCGGCCCGGTTCTGCCGTTCGGCGGCGCCGGGGTAGACCGCACCGATCGCGACGACGTAGTAACCGCAGAATGCGACGAGCGAACCGGACCAGACCGTCAGCCGGACCCGGTTGCGCCGGAGCATGAAGCGCAGGAGGTAGCCGGTGCCCGCCAGCGTGGCGGCCGGTGCGACGCGCGCGGCCGGCACCTGCCGGACGGCGCCGATGGGCAGCGTGCTCATCAGGACACCGCCTCGAGGCTGCGGTGCGCGGCGGTGGCCTGGTCCCCGCCGTAGTGCCGCATGAACAGCTCCTCCAGCGACGGCGGGGTGGCCGTGAGGCCGCGCACGTCCAGCTCGGTCAGCGCGGTCAGGACGGCGCCCATCCGGGCATTGTCGACGGAGAGCTCCACCTTGGTGACGTCGCCGCCGGCGGTGGTGACGACGTCATGGACGCCGGCGAGCCGGGTGAGGGCCGCCGGATCCTGCGTGACCAGGGCGCTGACGGTGGTGCGGGTCAGGTGGCGCAGCTCGGCGAGCGTGCCCGACTCGACCGTGCGGCCGCTCCTGATGATGGTGACGGTGTCGCAGAGCTTCTCGACCTCGCTGAGGATGTGTGAGGAGAGCAGCACCGCCTTCCCCGCATTCTTGACCTGCTGGACGTGCTCGGTGAAGACCGCCTCCATCAGCGGGTCCAGGCCCGAGGTCGGCTCGTCGAAGATGTAGAGGTCGGGGTCGACCAGGAAGGCGGCCACGAGCGCCACCTTCTGGCGGTTGCCCTTCGAGTACGTCCGCGCCTTCTTGGTCGGGTCCAGCTCGAAGTGCTCGAGCAGGGCCGCCTTGCGCTTCTCGCGTCCGGCCCGATCTGCCGACGGCTCGTGCAGCCGGGTGAGGTAGTCGATCGCCTCGCCGCCGGTGAGGTTGGGCCACAGGCTCACGTCGCCGGGAACATAGGCGAGCCGGCGATGCAGGGCCACGGCGTCGCGCCAGGCGTCGCCGCCGAAGAGCCGGGCGGTGCCGGAGTCGGCGCGCTGCAGCCCGAGGAGCACCCGGATCGTGGTCGACTTCCCGGCGCCGTTGGGTCCGAGGAATCCGGCGACCTCACCGGGGCGGACGGTCAGATGAAGGCCGTTGAGCGCCTTGACGGAACCGAATGACTTGTGCAGATCGATGATTTCGACGGGGTTCTCAGTCATGATCACATCCAGGTGGGTGGGGGCGGGTGTCGTGCTCGTCCGTCGGCCTTCGCCGGGACGAGCGGATCGTCCGGCGTCGTCCCGGCCGGGGGGAGGGGGCTCGCCGAGACGAGGCCGAGACGAGCGGATCGGGTGGCTTGGCGGCGGGAGCTCGCCGAGACGGCGCGGAGGCGTTCGCCGGCCGGTCAGGCCTGCTTGTTGAAGCTGGAGATCGACCACACGTAGCCGATCAGGGCCAGCCCGAGGCACCAGGCGACGGCCGCGAGCGCGCTGGACGTCGACGCGTTGCCCATCAGCAGCCCGCGCAGCGTCTCGATGATCGGGGTGAACGGCTGGTACTCCGCGAACTGCCGGACGCCGGCTCCCATCGAATCCGCGGGCACGAACGCGCTGCTCAGGAACGGCAGCATGATCAGCGGAACGGTGGCGAGGCCCGCCGACTCCACGGTCTTCGCGGCCAGTCCCATCGCGACGGTCAGCCAGCCGGCCGCGAAGCTGAGCAGCAGGACGACGCCGATCGCGGCGAGCCAGTCGCCGGGGCCTGCGGCGGGGCGGAAGCCCAGCGCGAAGGCGACCCCGACGATGACGCCGCAGGCCACCAGGCAGCGCAGCGTGGTCACGACGACGTGTCCGGTCAGCATGGCCCCTCGAGAGACGTCCATGACCTTGAAACGGTTGATGATGCCCTTGGTCATGTCGGAATTCACCGCCGTGGCGGTGGCACCCAGCCCGTAGCTGATCGCCATCACGAGCATGCCCGGCGTCGCATAGTCGATGTAGCTCGAGCCGACGCTGAACGCGCCCCCGAACACCTTGACGAACATCAACATGATCACGATCGGGAACAGGATCGCGTTGAACACCGTGGTGGGATTGCGCAGGGTGTGTTTGAAGTTTCGGCGCAGCATGACGGCCGAGTCGCCCAACGACGTCGCGACAGCGCTCATCGTGCGATCGCCTCCTCATTCCGGTGGTTGTTGCTGGTTTCGGTCAGGGACAGGAAGACGTCGTCGAGGTCGGGAGTCCGTACGGAGAACTCCTGCAGGTTGATCATCTGCTCGTCCAGCCGGTTCAGCACGGTCAGCAGCGACCGCGGCTCACCGTTGTGCGGCACGCGCAGGGCCAGTTCCTCGTCGTCCCGGGTGGACCCCTCCACGACGGCAGCCGCCGCCGCGAGGTCGTGCAGATCGGCGAAGCGCAGATGCAGGTGCGCGCCGGGGACCTGGCGCTTGAGCTGCTCGGGCGTGCCTTGGGCGACCAGCCGGCCCTGGTTGAGCACGGCGATCTGGTCGGCGAGCTGGTCGGCCTCCTCAAGGTATTGGGTGGTGAGGAAGATCGTGGTGCCCTCGGCGACCAGTTCGCGGACGATGCCCCACATGGTGCGCCGGCTGCGCGGGTCGAGGCCCGTCGTCGGCTCGTCCAGGAAGATGATCTCCGGGTTTCCGATCAGGGTCATCGCCAGGTCGAGCTTGCGGCGCATGCCGCCGGAGTAGGTCGCGGCGAGCTTGTCGGCCGACTCCACCAGGTCGAACCGCTCCAGCAGTCGCGTGACCACCTTGTCGCCGGAGCGCACGTGCTTGAGGTCGGCCACTAGGCGCAGGTTCTCCCGGCCTGACAGCAGCTCGTCCACCGCGGCGAACTGGCCGGTCACGCCGATGGACGCGCGTACCCGCTTGGTCGCCGTGGCCACGTCGTGCCCGGCGACGTACACCGTCCCGGCGTCGGCGCGCAGCAGCGTCGTCAGGATGTTCACGGTCGTGGTCTTGCCCGCCCCGTTCGGGCCGAGCAGGGAAAAGATCGATCCGGCGGCGACGTCGAAGTCGATGCCGTCGAGCACCTTCTTGTCGCCGTATGTTTTGCGTAGCCCCGAAACCGAAATTGCTGAGTTTTTCATTTCTCCACCATCCTTGCCGGACTCAAACGCGGTCGACCCGATGCCGATATCGGATTCACCCGTCCACCGTTGGTCCATTCGAAAATCGCACTCTCCCGGCGGGCCCGGGACTGTCAACGCCAGATGCTGGCGAAAACGTCTCCCTGGCGGGATGCGGATGAAGCCGAATGGTCCGGTGTGGTGACGTTGGGAGGATAGGCCCGCGACGGCGTGTGCGTGTACCCCTAATCGGGCACTCGACCTCCCTTCCAGCCGTGGTCTTCGGGCGGCTCCTGCCGAGTACTCAGCGTATTCCGATTTGGTGCGGTGTCGAGGTCGGAGGCACCCGTATAAGGGTCGGGAAGCGGAGTTAGGGGTGGTGAACTGATCTTGCGAAGGGGGAGGGGATTCCCGGGATCCGATCGGGGTGAACGCCTGGCTGTCAGGGGTCTTATTGACCTTGACTGACGTCGGCGGTCGGGCCTTACGATGGCTCCCGAATTGCTATGGCGGCCGTAAGTGCCCGTCCTCCCGATAGGGCGACGCCGAACGGCAAGCCGCGACCAGGTCATGTCGCATTTGAATCCCGAAGCATTCACTGACGCTGTGAGGACGGTGGCACATGAGCACGAACCCCTTCGATGACGAGGACGGCCGCTTCTACGTCGTGGTCAACGACGAGGACCAGCACTCCCTGTGGCCAGCCTTCGCCGAGGTGCCGGCCGGCTGGCGGATCGCCTTCGGCGAGGACGTCCGGGCCAAGTGCCTGGAGTACGTCGAGCAGAACTGGACCGACCTGCGGCCGCGGAGTCTGCGGGACGCCATGGCGGCGAACTGACCATCGGTGGATCTCGCGGAGGAGTGGAACACCATGTTCGTGCCTGGTATGTACCGAGAGCCGGAAGCGCAGTGGATCTTCGAGTTGATGCGGCGAAATCCACTCGCGTTGCTGATGACCAACGGCACCGATGCGGATGGGCCTTTCGGTACGCACCTGCCGGTGATTCCGGATCCGGGGCTGCCGGCCGAGGAGTCGACGGATCTGACCGGAATGACGTTGCTCGGGCACATGAACCGCGGGAATCCCCAGTGGAAGGCGCTGCGGCCGGGAATGCCCGCGGTGCTCAGCTTCGCCGGCCCGCACGGTTACGTTTCGCCGGCGCTGTACCCGCCCGTTCCCGCGGCTCCCACCTGGAACTACACGGCGGCGCAGGTGCGCGGCGTGCTTGAGCCGATCGAGTCCGCCGAGGAGACGCTCTCGGTGGTGCGCTCCACCGCAGGAGCCCTGGAGGCCGACTTCGGCTACGGCTGGGACATGGCTGAGTCAATCGGCCACTTCCGCAAGATCCTTCCGGCTGTGGGCGCGTTCCGCTTCACGGTCACCCGAGCAGCGGCCATTTTCAAGCTCAGCCAGGAACAGAGCAGCGAGACACGGGAGCGGGTGTGCCGGAATTTCCAGGAGACGCCCGGCAGGCATCGCGAAGTTGCGGACTACATGAGCAGGCTGGCCGAGGCCAAATAGGGCGTCGGTCGGCCGGGGGTGCTCGATCGACCGGCGCCACCCCGGCAGGCCTCTGGTTTCACCATTAATGGGGGATCAACGTGAAAACCATGGACGAATACCGGGCTGGACCGGTGAGCGCGGGCGGCGAGTCCACACCACGCGATCTCGTGGTGTCGTTCGTCGGGAAACAGGCGACGGTGCGCAAGTCCGGAATGGTCTTCCCGAAGAACCTGTCCGAGCGGTCCTGGGAGCAGATCGGGTCCAGCCTGCGTGAGCTCTCCAACTCGTCGGCCTGGTGGCTCGCTGACTGGCTGATCTTCGGCGAGGCCGCCTACGGGTGGCGGCGCTACCGGGAGGCGATCGAGCGGACCGGGCTGGACTACCAGACCCTGCGCAACTACGCGTGGGTGGCCCGGAGGTTCGAGGAGCACCGCCGCCGGGACAGCCTCAGCTTTGCCCACCACGCCGAGCTGGCCCGCCTCGCGCCGGCGGAGCAGGACTACTGGCTCCGCAAGGCCGAGCAGCAGAAGTGGTCGCGCAACGAGCTCCGTAAGGCGGTCCGCGCCAGCCTGGCCGAGCGGAGCCAGGAGGCGGTGCCGGCCGTCGCCGACGGCGAACAGTTCAAGGGGGTCCCGCAGCTGGCCGAGTCGGCCGGTGCCGAGAAACGCCGGCGGTCGACCACCAAGCTCACCATCGAGCTGTCCGCGAGCCAACTCGACTGCTACTCGAAGGTGGCGGCCGCGCACGGTCTCTCCGTGGACGCATGGGTCACCCAGGTGCTCGACGCCGCTGACCGGCGCGTCGCCTGACGACGCCGGAAAGTCCCCTTCCGTGGTGGCCGGACAGCCTGGCCGGCCGTCACCCGTCACATCGGAGTAGCTTCATGATTCTTGCGGGAAAACGAGTCCCCCTGCCTGCGGCGCCGGTCGTTCACCGGCGATTCGAGGCGCACGCCGAAGCCACCCCGGACGCGATCGCCGTGCACTGCGGCGGGCGGCGCCTGTCCTATCGGGAGCTGGACGCGAGGGCCAACCAGTTCGCGCACTTCCTCGCCCGGCGCGGGCACGGACGAGGCGCGAAGGTCGGCGTCTGCCTCGACTACTCGATCGACATGGTGGTCGCCATTCTGGGCACCCTCAAGGCCGGCGCTGCTTACGTGCCGCTCGACCCGGCTTATCCGGAGGCGCGACTGCGGCTACTGCTGGGACAGATTCCCGACCTTGCCGTGATCGTCGCCGCCCCCGCCACGGCCGGGCTGGTGGAGTCCGCGACCGCCGCCGTCATCGACCTCGCGCAGCTCGGCGCCGAGCTGGCGGCGCTCCCGGTAACCGGCCCCGACGTCGCGGTGACCGGGGACGACCTGTGCTATGCGGTCTTCACCTCGGGTTCGACCGGTACCCCGAAACTGACCGCGGTGCGGCACCGAAACTGGTTCAACCTGCTGAACTGGCTGGCCCTCGAATACGGCCTAGACCGCGGATCGAACAACCTCGTGGTGAGCGCGTTCGGCTTCGACCTCTCGCAGCGCAGCCTGATGGCGCCGCTGTTCTGCGGTGCCACCCAGTACCTGATGGCGAGCCGGAACTTCGACGCCGCGATGGCCTACCGGATGCTGCGCGAGCACGACATCCGCGTCGTGCACTGCGCCTCGTCCACGCTCTACGTCCTGGTGGACTGGGAGACGGCGTCCGGCGGCGACGCGCTCAGCCGGTTGGACTACGTGCTCTTCGGCGGGGAACCGCTGCACGTGGAGCGGGTCCTGGACTGGGCCCGGCGCCCGGGAAACAGATGCACTCTGCTGCACCAGTACGGCGTCGCCGAGTGTGCGGACGTCGCGACCTCGTACGACCTGGCCGGCTACCGCAGCGGCGAGCACGACGTCGCGCCGGTCGGCCGTCCGGCCTACAACACCGACATCCACCTCCTCGACGAGCATCTGCGCGGCGTGGGAGCGGCCGAGCACGGTGAGATTTGCATCGCCGGGTCGAGCGTAGGCGCGGGCTACCTCAACGGATCGGGTCCCGAGTCGGCGCGCTTCACCACGATCGAGGCCGACGGCGCCCCGGTGCGGATCTACCGCACGGGCGACCGGGGGTACATCGACGAGGCCGGCGAGCTCATCGTCCTGGGCCGGATGGACACCCAGGTGAAGGTGCGAGGGATGCGCATCGATCCGCACGACATCGAGCGGGCGCTGGGCCGGCTGCCCGGCGTCCGGCAGGCCGCGGTGGTGGTCGCGCGGACGGACTCCGGGGAGTCGGAGCTGACGGCCTTCCTGGTGCCCATCGGCGAGGAGCTCGCGGAGAACGACGTGCGCGCCCGGCTCCTCGAGTCGCTGCCGCGCAACATGGTGCCGGCCCGGTTCCGCACCATCGCCCGACTGCCGTTGAGCCCGCACGGAAAGGTCGACCGCGCGGCGCTGCTCGACGAGCTGCGCGCCGATGTGGTGACGCGATGACCGACGAAAGGACTGTGATGATTGCCGAAAAGGTGCACGCCATCTGGTGCCGCGAGCTGCAGCGCAATGACCTGGCGTTCGACGACGACTTCTTCGCGCTGGGCGGCCAGTCGGTGATAATGGCGAAGATTCAGCGCGCCTTCATGGTGGAACTGGGCGTCGAGGTGCCAGTGGACCAGCTTTTCCGGAACCCCACTGTGGCGTCCGTCTCCGCGTACATCGAATCACTGCAGCCGGTAGCTCGGTAGCGGCACACGCGGTGTTGTCCCGCTGGCGGGACAACACCGCGGCAGCACGTCTCGGGCATATATACCCGGCTCGCCCGGCCGATTAACATCAGTTTTGTGCCCGGCAGCGGACGTTTTTCCGGACCCGCGGTGAGAGGGCATACCTCACATGGCCTCTTCTGGGCCGACCCTGATTAATGAAACTGCCTGGTTAAGAGAGGCGCCATGTACGACGTCATTGTCATAGGTGCCCGTTGTGCGGGTTCGCCGACGGCCATGCTATTCGCGCGGCAGGGATACCGAGTCCTGCTCCTGGAGAAAGCAAACTTCCCGCAGGACACGCTCTCCTCGCATTACTTGCACATGCAGGGCGTGGCGCTGCTTAACCGGTGGGGGCTGCTGGACAAGCTGCGCGCCACCGACGCGCAGCCCATCACCCGCCAGGTGTACGAGGCGGCCGGGGTCCGCGTCGAGGGGTTCTCCCTGCCGATGGATGGGCTGCGGACCACGTACGCCCCTCGGCGGTTCGTGCTCGACCCCCTGCTCGCGGAGGGCGCCGTGGAGGCCGGCGTCGACTTCCGGCAGGGTTGCGCGGTCAACGACCTGGTGTACGAGGACGACCGGGTCGTCGGAGTGAAGTACACGACGCCCGGCGGTGTGCAGGCGACCGAGCGTGCCCGCCTGGTGGTCGGCGCGGACGGCATGCGCTCGCTGGTCGCCCGCAAGGTCGGCGCGCCGAACGTCATCGAGCATGCGCGGCTCACCTGTGTCTACTACAGCTACTGGGCCGGGGTGCCGGCCGACTTCGAGCTGTACGAGCGGCCGGGGCGATGGATCGGCGTCCTGCCCACCAACAATGACCTCACCCTGCTCATGACGTACTTCCCGCAGGCCGACTTCAACGAGGTCCGCAAGGGGATCGAGCCCTTCTACCTCGAGACCTTTCGCACGACGGCACCCGAGCTTTGGGAGCGGATGCAGTCCGGTGAGCGCGTGGAGCAGCTCTACGGCACCGGACACCAGGAGAACTACTTCCGTAAGGCATACGGGTCCGGCTGGGTACTGGTGGGCGACGCGGTCAACCACAAGGACTCCATCACCGCTCGCGGCATCACCGAGGCTTTCGTCCAGGCGCAGACGCTCACCGATTACATCGGGGACCGGCTGCACGACGACCGCGCGCTCAGCACGGCGCTACGGCGTTACGAGAACAACCTGAGCAATGAGGCCCTCAACCATTACCAAGGTGCCCTCAACGTGGCTGAGCTCAAGCCCGAGGGGCGGACCGACATGCTCCGGAAGTTGGTCGGTCATCAGGAGTACATCGACCGATACTTCTCGACTCTGTCGGGAGCGATTGCCATCGACGACTTCTACAACGAGGAACTCCTGACCCTGCTCGACCAGAGCTGACGCAAGGTCCGTTCCCAGGTTTGCCGATATTGGAGACACGATGATTCCGTTGTCCTTCGCGCAGCGCCGGTTGTGGTTTGTGGACCGGTTCGAAGGCCCGTCACCGACATATAACGGCGCTTTCGCCCTGCGGTTGACCGGTGAGCTAGACGTCGATGCACTGCGGGCTGCGCTCCGCGATGTCGTCGAGCGGCACGAGGTCCTCCGTACCGTGATCGCGGAGGGCGACGACGGCGTCCCGTACCAGCAGGTCCTGCCGCCCGGGACCGAGCCGTTCGACCTGACGGTCGCTGACGTCGCGGAGAGCGACCGACCGGCGGCGGTCGACGCGGTCGCCAAGCAGACCTTCGACCTCGCCGCAGACATGCCGATCCGTGCCCGGCTGCTGCGCACCGGACCGCGCGAGCACACGCTCGTGCTGGTCGTGCACCACATCGCACTGGACGGCGAATCCCTCGGACCGCTGCTGCGTGATCTCAGTACGGCGTACGCGTCGCGTCGCGCTGGTCAGGCCCCGGGCTGGGAGCCGCTGGCGATCCAGTACGCGGACTACACGCTGTGGCAACAGGAGATACTCGGCGACGAGTCCGATCCGGACAGTCTGGCGGCCCGGCAACTGGCCTACTGGCGCGAGACGCTGGCCGACCTGGTGCAGCCGCTGGCCCTGCCGACGGACCGCCTCCGTCCGCGGGTGGCGAGCTCCCAGGGCGATCTGGTGGAGTTCTCGATCGAGCCGGACCTGCTGGAGGCGGTGCGGAAGCTGGTCGCCGAGCAGGACATCACGGTGTCGATGGTCATGCATGCGGCGCTGGCGGTGCTCCTGCACCACCTCGGGTGCGGCGATGACGTGCCTATCGGCGCGCCCATCGCGGGTCGCATCGACGAGGAGCTGCGGGACCTCGTCGGGTTCTTCGTCAACACCTGGGTGCTGCGGGTGGACCTCAGCGGCAACCCGAACTTCCGGCAGTTGCTCGATCGGGTGCGGGACCGCTCCCTCGGCGCCTACGACAACCAGGACCTGCCGTTCGAACGGCTCGTGGAGCTGCTGAACCCCGACCGCTCCACCGCGTACCACCCCTTCTTCCAGGTGATGCTCGCCTGGCAGGAGCCCCTGGGTGAGCTCGCCTTCGCCGACCTCGAGGTCGAGTCCGAGACGCTCGACACCGCTACGGCCAAGTTCGACCTGTTCTTCAACATCATCCCGAACGGTTCCGGTGGGGCCGGGGTCCGGCTGGAGTACGCCACCGCCCTGTTCGACCGGGACACGGTCGAGGACCTTGCGGCCCGCTTCACGCGCGTGCTGAGCCGCCTCGTCGCCGACCCGGACCGCCACATCAACGGCGTCGACGTGCTCGACGCGGCGGAGCGGGAGCGGTTGCTCGCACGGTTCGCCGACACCGACACGGCGGTGGTCGAGCAGACGATCCCGGAGCTGTTCGAGGCCCAGGCGGCCCGGACGCCCGACGCCGTGGCGGTCATGTGTGCCGGCCGCACGCTGACCTACCGCGAGCTCGACGACCGGACGAACCGTCTCGCGCGGGAACTGGCTCGGCGGGGGGTCGAGCCCGAGGACCTGGTCGTGCTGGCGGTGCCGCGCACCGAGGACCTGGTGGTCGGCCTCCTCGGCATCCTCAAGTCCGGGGCCGCGTACCTGCCGATGGACGAGCGGTATCTGGGCGCCCGGGCCGTGGGGATGCTGGCCGAGGCGCGGCCACGCTTCGCCGTCACCGACACCGAGACGGCGCGCAGGCTGCCCGGCGACGACATCTCGGTCATCAACCTCGACTACTTCGGGCAGTGGAACGCGCAGGACGCGACGGCCTCGATGGCGCCGCCGGCTCCCGACAACCTCGCGTACGTCATGTACACCTCCGGCTCCACGGGCAAGCCGAAGGGCGTCGCGATCACCCATCGCAACGTCGTCAACGGGGTACGGGAGCTGGCCCGCCGCCTCGACGCACCGGCCGGGTGGCACATGCTGGCCGCCACCTCGGTCAACTTCGACGTGTCGGTCTTCGAGCTGCTGACGACCCTGTCCACCGGCGGTACGGCCGAGTTGGTGCCCGACGCGCTGGCACTCGGCGAACGCGACAGCTGGGATGGGCACGTGGTCAGCGGGGTCCCGTCGGTCCTCGGCGAGCTGGTCGGCCAGATGGCCAAGGCGCCCAACATCCGCTCGGTCGTCTTCGCCGGTGAGGTCCTCCCGGCTCGGCTGGTGCGGCAGGTGCGCGAGGCGCTCCCCGATGCGCAGATCGTGAACGCGTACGGGCAGAGCGAAAGCTTCTACGCCACCGCGCTCTCGCTGCCGGCCGCCGCGGAGTGGACGCACAGCGATGTCGCGTCGATCGGTACGCCGCTGGGGAACATGCGTGTGTACGTGCTCGGCCCGGGCCTCGTCCCCGTTGCGCCGGGCGTGCTCGGCGAGCTGTACGTGGCCGGCACCTCCCTCGGACGTGGCTACCACGGCCGTCCCGGCCTGACCGCCGAACGTTACGTGGCCGACCCGTTCGGCCCGGCCGGCGAGCGGATGTACCGCACCGGTGACCTGGCGCGCTGGAACGCTGACGGGCATCTGGAGTGCGTCGGGCGCGACGACAGCCAGGTGAAGGTTCGAGGCTTCCGCATCGAGACGGCCGAGGTCGAGGCGGCGTGCACGCAGCACCCCGGCATCAGCGAGGCTGTGGTGATCAGCCGCGAGGTGCCCGCGGGCGGGCGGCGGCTCGTCGCCTACGTGGTGCACACCGGCGAGGGGGCCGTGGGTGACGACGGCGCCGGCGGCATCGGCGACGTTGACGTGCAGTCGGGAGCCTCGGCGGGCGAGTTGCGCAAGTTCGTCGCGGCTCGCTTGCCCGACTATATGGTGCCGTCGGCCTTCGTCGCGCTGAGCCGGCTCCCGCTGGGACCCACGGGCAAGCTGGACCGCTCGGCACTGCCCGCGCCGGAGTTCCTGGGCGAGACCTACCGGGAGCCGCGCACCGAGGCCGAGGCCGTCATCGCGACCGCCTACGCGGATGTGCTCGGCGTCGACCGGGTCGGCGTCGACGACGACTTCTTCGCGATCGGTGGGGACAGCCTGCGGTCGATCCAGGTCGTGGCGCGGGCGCGGGCGCGTGGCCTGCACGTCACCACTCGGGAAATCTTCGAATGCCGCACCGCGGCGCGGCTGGCCGGGCTGGCCGCCGCCCGCCAGCACCCGGTGCCCGGGCTCGTCGAGGACGAGGGCGGCGGTCTCGGCCCGATGGCGCTGCCGCCGGTGGCGCGGCAGGTGTTCGAGCATGGGGGATCGATTAACCGGTTCGCCATGGCGATGGCGCTGGAACTGCCGGTCGGCATCGACGCGAGCGGGCTGGCCGCGACGCTGGACGCCCTCCTCGACCGGCACGACCTGCTGCGTGCGCGGCTCGTACGCGGCGACGATCTCACCCTTGACGTCCGGCCGCGCGGCAGCGTACGAGCCTTGGACCTGATCCATTCGGTTGCCTGCGACGGCCGGTGGGCCGAGCCGTCCTCTCTGGCGGCGGCGGAAGCGGAGCTGGACGCCGCGGTCGGACGGCTCGACCCGGAGGCCGGGACCATGGCGGCCTTCGTCTGGTTCGCCGCGCCGTCCGGCGCCGGCCGGTTGCTGATCGTGCTGCACCACCTGGTGGTGGACGGCGTCTCCTGGCGCATCCTCATGTCGGACCTCGCCGAGGCGTGGCAGCAGGTCTCCTCCGGGCGTCCGGTCGAACTGCCCCCGGGGGGCACGTCGGCGCGCCGCTGGGCCTCAGCCCTGGCGGCCGAGGCGCTCTCCCCCGAGCGGGAGTCCGAGCTGACCTACTGGCGTGACCTGCTCGAGGTGCCGGATCTGCCGTTGGGCGAGCGAGCGTTCGACCCGTCGGTGGACGTGATGGGTACCGTCGACACTCTGCGGCTGCGGCTGCCCGCCGAGGTCACCGACGCCGTGCTGACCAAGCTGCCGGCGGCGTTCCGGGCCACCGGGACCGACGTGCTGCTCGCCGCGCTCGCTCTGGCGGTGGACCGGTGGCGCGGCGCCCAGGCGCCCACCGTGGTGCGTCTGGAGGGTCACGGTCGCGAGGAGGACGTGGTCCCCGGGGCCGACCTGTCCCGCACCATCGGCTGGTTCACCAGCATGTATCCGGCCCGGATCGCTCTACCCGGCGTGGATGTGGCCGACGTGCTGGCCGGCGGCTCGGCGGCCGGGGCAGCCATCAAGCTGGTCAAGGAGCAGCTTCGCCAGGTGCCCGACAAGGGTCTCGGCTACGGATTGCTGCGCTACCTGAACCCGGAGACCGCCGAGCAACTCGCCGACTATCCGGCGCCCCAGATCGGCTTCAACTACCTCGGCCGGATCTCCGACGCTGACGTGCCGGAGCACCTGCGCGCGCACGGGTGGGTGCCGGCGTCCTGGTCCACCGAGCTGATCGCGATGCCCGACCCGGACCTGCCCGCGCTGTCCACGCTCGAGGTCAACTCCGTCGCCGTGGATTCCGCTGACGGCACGGTGCTGCAGACGGTCTTCATGTTCCCTTCCGGGCTGTTGTCCCGCGATCGGGTCGGCGAGCTGGCCGACCTGTGGGTCGACGTGTTGCGGGGCATGACGGCGTACGCCGCCCGCGCTCCGATCGGGGGTCTCACCCCCTCGGACGCCCCGCTGATCGCGGTGCGGCAGGACGAGATCGAGGACTGGGAGCGGCGCTACGGCCGGCTGGCCGAGGTATGGCCGCAGGCACCGGGCCAGTCCGGCATCCAGTTCCAGGCCGCGCTCGCGGACGGCGCCTTCGACGTCTACCACATGCAGTTCCTGCTGCACCTGTCGGGACACGTCGACCCCGCGCGGGTCCGGGCGGCCGGGGAGGCGCTCCTGCGCCGGTATCCCAACCTGCGCTCGGCGTTCCTGTCGACGGCCGGCGGCGACCCCGTTCAGGTCGTGCCGGAACACGTCGACCTGCCCTGGCGGCACATCGACCTGACCGGCCAGGACGACGCGGAGCAGAACGCCGCGGTGGACGCGTTCCTGGCCGAGGACCGGGCCGACCGGCTCGACCCCACCCGGCCGCCGCTGTTCCGCCTGGCCCTGCTCACCTGCGGACCGGAGCGGGCCAAGCTCGTCATCACCGCCCACCACACCCTCTTCGACGGCTGGTCGTCGCCACTGGTGATCAAGGAACTGGTCCAGATGTACGCCGAGGCCCGCGAGCTCCCCGCGATTCGCGGCTACGGCGACTACCTGGCCTGGCTGTCCACCCAGGACCGCGAGGCGTCGGCCGCCCGGTGGAAGGCCGAGCTTGCCGGGTTCGACCAGCCGACCCTCATGGCCCCGGACGCCCCAGCCACCAGCGAAGCGTCCGCTCTCGGGCGCGTGGAAGTGCCGTTCTCGATCGATCAGGGTCGGGAGCTCGCGCGGCGCGCCGCGGAGCTCGGGGTCACCCTGAACACTCTGTTGCAGGGGGCATGGGCGATCCTGCTCTCGAAGCTGACCGGTAACGACGACGTGGTGTTCGGCGCCGCGGTCAACGGCCGTCCCGCGGACGTGTCGGGGTCGGACGAGATGGTCGGACTGTTCATCAACACCCTGCCGACCAGGGTGTTCTGCCGGCCGGACGCCAGCATCGGCGAGGTCGTCACCGAGCTGCAGAACCGGCAGGTCGCGCTGCTCGACCACCACTACTACGGGCTGGCCGATATTCAGCGCGGCGTCGGATTGCCCGCCCTTTTCGACACGATCGTCGTGTTCGAGAACTATCCCATCGACCGTGAAGGCATCGTCGAGGCGAACGACGCGGCCGGCTTCACCATCGACGGCATCCGCCCGTTCGCGGGCTCGCACTACCCGCTGACCCTCAACTCCTCCGACCCGTACCTGCGGCTCTCCCTCGACTACCAGAACAACCTCTTCCACCGCGCCGCGGCCGAGGTGATCGCCGGGCGGCTCGTCCGGGTGCTGGAGCAGGTGCTCGAGGACCCGGCAATCCCCGTCGGCGCCGTGCAGGTGCTGTCGGAGCAGGAACGGGACTGGTTGGTACGCGAGGTCAACGACACGGCGCACCCGGTGGCCGCGGACACCCTGCCCGGCGCGTTCGAGTCTCAGGTCGAGCGCGACCCGCAGCGGCCGGCGTTGATCGGTGAGCACGAGACGCTGACGTACGGCGAGTTCAACCGGCGCGCCAACCAGCTGGCGCACTGGCTGATCGAGCAGGGCGCCGGACCCGAGCGGCTGGTCGCGGTGCGGATCCCCCGGTCGGTGGAGCTGCTGGTGGCGATCTACGCCGTGGTGAAGGCGGGCGCGGCCTACCTACCGCTGGACACCGAGCTTCCCGAGGACCGGGTGCGGCAGGTGCTCGACGGCGCGAAGCCACTGCTGGTCCTCGACGCGACGCTGCCCGACGTGTCCGGTTATCCGGTCGCGAACCCGCAGCGCACGCTGTCGCCGGACAACGCCGCGTACGTCATCTACACCTCGGGCTCCACCGGCGGCCCCAAGGGCGTGCAGGTGGCCCATCGGGCGATCATGAACCGGCTCAAGTGGGGCCTGGCGCACTTCGGCGTCGGTGCCGAGGACCGCGTGCTGCTGAGCACCACCGCGAGCTTCGACGTGTCGGTGCCGGAGCTGTTCGCACCGCTGCAGGTCGGGGCCGCCATCGTGATCGCGCGTCCGGACGGGCGCCGGGACCCGGCGTACCTCGCCGACCTGATCCAGCGGGAGCGGGTGACCGGTGCGGACTTCGTACCCTCGCTGCTGGAGGCGTTCGTCGCCGAGCCCGCGGCCAAGGAGTGCGACAGCCTGCGCTGGATCGAGGTCGCGGGCGAGGCGTTCCCCGCCGCGCTGGCCAACCGGGCGACCGAGGTGCTCCCCGGCTGCGGGGTGCACAACCTGTACGGCCCGACCGAGGCCGCCGTGGAGGTCACCGCGTGGCAGCACGTGCCGGGCGCGGACCGAGTGCCGATCGGCGCGCCGGTGTGGAACACCCAGGTCTACGTGTTGGACGCGGCGCTGCGCCCGGTCGCGCCCGGAGTCACCGGTGAGCTCTACCTAGCCGGCGTCGGGCTGGCCCGTGGCTACCTCGGCCGGACCGGGCTGACCGCCGGCCGGTTCGTGGCCTGCCCCTTCGGGGCGCCGGGCAGCCGGATGTACCGCACCGGAGACGTGGTGCGGTGGAACGCCGACGGCCAGGTCGAGTACATCGGACGCTCCGACTTCCAGGTCAAGGTCCGCGGCTTCCGCATCGAGTTGGGCGAGATCGAGCAGGCGCTGACCGCCTCCCCGGACGTCAGCACCGCGGTGGTCGTGCTGCGCGAGGACCGCGCCGGCGACCAGCGGCTCGTCGCATACGTGGTGCCGGCCAAGGGCGTCGCGGACCCGGCGGAGCTGGACTGCGCGGCCCTGACCGAGCAGGCCCGGGAACACCTGCCGGAGTACATGGTCCCGTCGGCGATCGTGGCGCTCGCCGAGCTCCCGCTGACGCGGAGCGGAAAGCTCGATCGCCATGCGCTTCCCGCGCCGGAACGTCCGGTCACCGGGACCGGGCGGGAACCGCGCAACCACACCGAAGAGGTCCTCTGCCGGCTCTTCGCCGAGCTGCTCGGGGTGGACGGGGTCGGTGTCGACGCCGACTTCTTCGAACATGGCGGCCACTCCTTGCTTGCCACTCGCCTGATCGGCCGGATTCGCAAGGAGCTCGGCGTCGACGTGAAGGTCACCATGGTCTTCCGCGGCCCGACCGTCACCCAGCTGGCGGCGCAGATCGAGCAGCTGTCCAGGTCAGACCGCCCCCAGCTGCGACCCCAGCTGCGCCCGATGAGCGTGTAGGAGTGCCTCGATGATCCCGTTGTCCTTCGCCCAGCGCCGGCTGTGGTTCCTCAACCGCCTGGAGGGTCCCTCCGCGACCTACAACATTCCGTTCGTCCTACGCCTGGCGGGGCCGCTGGACACGGCGGCGCTGGCCGCGGCCATCACCGACATCGTCGCCCGCCACGAGAGCCTGCGCACCCTGATCGTGGAGGACGCGGACGGCACTCCGGAGCAGCGGATCCTGCCCGCCGAGCAGGCGGTCCCCGAGTTCCGGGTGGTCGACGTGGTCGCGGACGCGGTGGAGGGCGCGACCCAGCAGGCCGCGTGCGAGGGCTTCGAGCTCGACACGCAGATGCCGCTGCGGACCACCGTTCTGCGCGTCTCCCCGCAGGAGCACGTGCTGGTGTTCGTGTTCCACCACATCGCCGCGGACGGGGCCTCGATGGCCCCGTTCCTGCGGGATCTGCTGCAGGCGTACGCGGCCCGCCAGCAGGGCCGCCCGCCGCAGTGGGCGCCCCTCGCGGTGCAGTACAAGGACTACACGCTGTGGCAGCGGCAGCTGCTCGGCGACGAGGACGACCCGGGCAGCATCGCCGCGGCACAGCTGGACTACTGGCGCGAGGAACTCGCCGGCGTGCCGCAGCCGGTGCAGCTGCCGCTGGACCGGGCGCGGCCGACGGCGGCCGACCACCACGGCGGCCACGTCGACTTCGAGCTGGATGCGGACCTGCTGACCGGGATCGCCAAGCTGGCCGCGCAGCACGGTGCCACGGCGCCGATGGTCGCGCAGGCCGCACTGGCGGTGCTCCTGCATCACCTGGGCGCGGGCAACGACCTGACGATCGGCAGCCCGATCGAGGGGCGCGCCGACGAGCAGCTCGACGATCTGATCGGGTTCTTCGCCAACACCTGGGTGCTGCGCGTCGGCCTGGCGGGGAACCCGGCGTTCGGGGATCTGCTGACGCAGGTCCGCGACCGGGCGCTGGCCGCGTACGACAACCAGGATGTTCCGTTCGAGCGGCTGGTGGAGCTGCTGAGCCCGGACCGGACCACCGCCTACCAGCCCCTGTTCCAGGTGATGCTGGCCTGGCAGTTCGAGTGGTCGCCGCTCGAGATCCCGGGGCTGCGGGTCACGCCGGTCCCGGCCGGCACCGGCACGGCGAAGTTCGACCTGTTCTTCAACATCGTCCCGGCCCCGTCCGGCGGTGCCTACGGGCGGCTGGAGTACGCAACCGAACTGTTCGACCCCGCCACGGCCGAGAGCCTGGCTGAGCGTTACGTCCGCGTGCTGCGGCAGGTGGTAGCCGACCCCGCGGCGCGACTCGGTGCGGTGGACGTGCTCACCGGCGCCGAACGAGAGCGGCTGGCCGAGCCGAACCGGGCGACGGCACCGGCGCGGGACGCGACGCTGGTGGAGCTGGTCGCCGCTCAGGTGGCGCGGACGCCGGACGCGACATCCGTGGTGTGCGGGCAGACCGCGTTGTCGTACCGGGAACTCGACGTCCGCGCGGGCCGGCTGGCCGCGGTCCTGCGCGAGCGCGGTGTCGGGCCGGACGTCCTGGTCGCCGTGGCGCTGCCGCGGTCGGTGGACCTGGTGGTCGCGCTGCTGGGCGTGCTCAAGGCCGGCGGTGCCTACCTGCCGATCGACCCCGCCTACCCGGCGGCGCGGATCGGCCTGCTGCTCGACACGGCGGAGCCGTCCCTGGTGCTGACCGACGACGAGACGGCGGCGGTGGTGGGCGTCTGCCCGGTGCCGGTGCTGCACCTCGGCGACGTGCCCCTCGACGGCCCGGCACGGGAGCTCCCGAATGCCGGCGCCAAGCCGGACCACCTGGCCTACGTCATGTTCACGACCGGGTCGACCGGCACGCCCAAGGGTGTCGCCGTCACCCACGCCGGCGTGGTCAACGGCGTACGGCAGCTGCGCCGGACGGTGCAGGTCGGCGCGGGATCCCGGATGCTGGCCGCGACATCGGTGAACTTCGACGTATCGGTCTTCGAGATCTTCACCGCGCTGACCGCGGGCGCGAGCGTCGACATCGTCCGCGACGTCCTCGAACTCGCCGAGCGCGGCAGCTGGTCGGGCACCACCGTCAGCGCCGTACCCACGGTGTTCTCCGCCCTGCTCGACCAGATCGCCACCGACGGCCCGGACCGCCTCGAGCTCGACGTGGAAACCGTCGTCTTCGCCGGTGAGGCGCTCTCGGCCGAGCTGGTCAGCGAGGTTCGCCGCGCCCTGCCCGGCGTCCGTGTCGTCAACGCCTACGGGCAGACGGAAAGCTTCTACGCCACCACGCTCACGCTCCCGCAGCAGCCGGACGGTAGCGCGGCGATACCGGTCGGACGGCCCCT
Organism: Couchioplanes caeruleus; assembly: GCF_003751945.1. NCBI lineage: Bacteria > Bacillati > Actinomycetota > Actinomycetes > Micromonosporales > Micromonosporaceae > Couchioplanes > Couchioplanes caeruleus. The sequence continues at coordinate 4,641,776 of NZ_RJKL01000001.1, forward strand.
GGCCAACATGCGCACCTACGTTCTGGGGCCGGAACTCACCCCGGTCGCGCCCGGCGTGATCGGCGAACTGTACGTCGGCGGCCTGCTCGCCCGCGGCTATCACCGCAGCGGCCGGTCGACCGCGGAGCGGTTCGTCGCCTGCCCCTTCGGTCCGGACGGCGCGCGCATGTACCGCACCGGCGACCTGGCCCGGTGGGACGACGAGGGCCGGCTGCACTACGCGGGACGCACCGACACCCAGGCGAAGGTCAACGGCATCCGGGTCGAGCCGACCGAGATCGAGACGGTCCTCACCCGGCATCCCGCGGTCGGCCGGGCAGCGGTCACCGTATGTGAGGACCACACCGGACACGCGCGGCTCGTCGGCTATGTGGCGCCGGCGGGCACCGCGGCCGACGCCGAGCCGGGCGCCGGCGTGTCGACGGCGGACCTGCGCTCGTTCGTGGCCGAGCGGCTGCCGGACTACATGGTGCCGGCCGTCCTCGTGGTGCTGGACCGGCTGCCGCTGACCGCGAACGGCAAGCTGGACCGGGCCGCGTTGCCCGTGCCGGAGTTCGCCGGCGCCGAGCACCGGGCGCCGCGCAACGCGACGGAGCAGGTGCTGGCCGAGGTGTACGCGGACGTTCTCGGCGCCGGGCAGGTGGGCATCGACGACGACTTCTTCACCAGCGGCGGGGACAGCATCCGCTCCATTCAGGTCGTGGCGCGGGCCAAGGCGCGCGGCGTGGTCGTCAGCACGCGGGAGATCTTCGAGCACCGTACGGTTGCCCGGCTCGCCGAGCTGGTCGACGCCCGGACGGACGAGGACCGCGTGGTCCTGGCCGAGCTGCCGGGCGGCGGTGTGGGCTGGGCTCCGCTGCCCCCGACGGCGGCGCACGTTCTCGCGCTGGGCGGCGGCATCGGGCGGTTCTGCATGTCCGCGCTGCTCACCCTGCCCACCGGCATCGACCGCGCGGGACTGGTCGCGACGCTGCAGGCCATGCTGGACCGGCACGACGTGCTGCGATCCCGGCTTGACCGGGCACGGCCGGGCCTGGTCATGGCGCCGGCCGGCAGCGTGGACGCCGGGGCGCTGCTGCGGGAAGTCCGCCTGGACGGCGCCGACGTGCAGGCCGAGCTGGACTCGGCCGCTGACCGGCTGGACCCGGACACGGGCGTCATGGCGCAGTTCGTCCGGTTCACCCACGACACGGACGCGGACCGGCTGCTGATCGTGCTGCACCACCTGGTCGTCGACGGGGTGTCGTGGCGGATCCTGGTGCCGGACCTGGTGGCCGCCTGGCAGCGGATCCGCGGCGACCGCACCCCGCAGCCGGCCGCGGCGGGCACCTCGCTGCGGCGCTGGACGCACGCGCTGGCCGACGAGGCGGCCGCCGCGCAGCGGGCGGCGGAACTGCCCGTCTGGCAGGAGATCCTCCGGGCGGACGAGCCCGTGCTGGGCGCCCGGGCGCTGGACCCGGCTCGCGATGTCGCGGCCACCGTGGACACCGTGCGCATCCAGGTTCCGGCGGACGTCACGGAAACCTTGCTGACCACCCTGCCCGCGGTGTTCCGCGGCGGTGTCGACGACGGGCTGTTGACCGGGCTGGCGCTGGCGCTGGCGCAGTGGCGCCGGACGCGGGGCGAGTCCGGGACCTCGACGCTGGTCCGGCTGGAAGGACACGGCCGTGAGGAGCACCTGGTGTCCGGTGCCGACCTGTCGAGCACCGTCGGCTGGTTCACCGCAATGTTCCCGGTGCGCCTGGACCTCGCGGGTGTCGACGTGACGAACGCGTTCGCGGGTGGCCCGGCCGCCGGACGGGCGATCAAGGCCGTCAAGGAGCAGTTGCGGGCCGTGCCGGACAACGGCATGGGCTACGGCCTGCTGCGTCACCTCAACCCGCAGACCGCCGCCGCGCTCGCCGGGGCGCGCGAACCGCAGATCGGCTTCAACTACCTGGGCCGCTCCTCCGACGCGGACATCCCCGAGGAGCTGCGCGGCCTGGGCTGGGCGCCGGATCCCGCGTACCGGGACCTGATCGCCGCGCCGGACGCGGACATGCCGGCGCTGTCGGCACTGGAGATCAACGCGGTGGCCACGAGCACGGCCGCCGGCGACGAGCTGACCGCCTACTTCGGCTTCCCCACCGGCGTGCTCGGCCGCGACGAGGTGACCGAGCTGGCCGGGCTGTGGGTGCAGGCGCTGACCGCCCTGGCGCGGCACGCCACCGCCCCTGGCGCCGGCGGGCTGACCCCGAGCGACGCGCCCCTTGTCCCGGTATGCCAGGACGAGATCGACGGCTGGGAGGCCCGCTTCGGCGCGCTTGCCGCGGCCTGGCCGGCGACACCGGTGCAGTCGGGGATGCTGTTCCACACGATGCTGGCCGGGTCGTCGTTCGACGCGTACCACATGCAGCTGGTGTTCCACCTGTCCGGCGCGGTCGACCCGGAGCGGATGCACCGGGCCGCGCAGGCGCTGGTGGGGCAGCACGCCAGCCTGCGTGCGGCGTTCGTCGACCGAGCGGACGGCGAGGTGGTGCAGGTGGTGCCGCGAACGGTGACCCTGCCGTGGCAGTACCTCGACCTGACCGCGGCCGACGAGCCGGCGCGGACCGAGGCGTTCGAGGCGTTTCTCGCCCGGGACCGGGACGTCCACTTCGACGTGGCCGACCCGCCGCTGATCCGGATGGCCCTCGCCATCCTCGAGCCCGGCCGCGCCGAACTGGTGCTGACCGCCCACCACGTGCTGATCGACGGCTGGTCCATGCCCTTGCTGATGCGGGACCTGTTGCTGCTCTACGCCTCGGACGGTGACCCGGCCCGGCTGCCCGCACCCCGCGACTTCGGCGAGTTCCTGTCCTGGCGCGCTCGGCAGGACGAGAAGGAGTCCGGGCGGGTGTGGGCGGCCGAGCTCGACGGGGTCGAGGAGCCGACCTTGCTCGCTCCCGGCTCGGACGGCGTGGGCGAGCAGGGCGTCGACCAGGTCGACATCGCGCTCGAGCCCGGCGAGGCACGCGCCCTGGTTCGGCGCGCGGCCGAATGGGGCGTCACCGTCAACACGCTGGTCCAGGGCGCCTGGGCGCTACTGCTCGGCCAGCTCACCGGCCGCCAGGACGTGGTGTTCGGGGCGACCGTCTCCGGGCGCCCGCCCACCGTGCCGGACGTCGACGCGATGGTCGGGATGTTCATCAACACCCTTCCCGTACGCGTCACGTACGCGCCCGGTGACACCGTCGCCGAGGTCCTCACCCGGCTGCAGGGCCGGCAGGCCGGTCTGCTGGACCACCACTACTACGGGCTAACGGAGATTCAGCAGGCTGCCGGCCTGCCGTCCCTCTTCGACACGTTGGTCGTCTTCGAGTCCTACCCCGTCGACCGGGACGGCCTCGACGCCGCCGCCGATGCCGCGGACGGGATCGCCTTCACCGGCCTGCGCCCGTCCACGGCCACCAACTACCCGCTGACCCTGATGGCGGCGGCCGATCCGCAGCTCCAGCTCCTCTTCCAGTACGCGCCAGGCGTCTTCGGCCGTGACACGGTGGAAGTGTTCGCGGCCCGCCTCGGGCGCGTCCTGCGACAACTGGCGACCGACCCCGGCCTGACGGTCGCGCAGGTCGATGTCCTGGATCCGGCCGAACGCCACCGGCTGCTCGCCAACTTCAACGACACGGCCGAGCCGACTTCGGACATGACGGTCGCCGGGCTCGTCGAGGCACAGGCCGCGCGGACCCCGGACGCGGTTGCCGTGGTCGCCGAGGGCGCATCGCTCACCTACCGCCAGGTGAACGCCCGGGCAGACCGGCTGGCGCACGAACTGGCCGGCCGCGGCGTCGGCCCGGAGTCGGTTGTCGCGGTATCGCTGCCGCGGTCGGCGGACCTGGTGGTCGCGCTGCTCGCGGTCCTCAAGGCGGGCGGCGCGTACCTGCCGGTCGACCCCAAGTACCCCAGCCACCGCCTCGCCGCCGTCTTCGCCGAGGCGCGTCCGCGCCTGGTCCTGACGGACTCTGCGACGGTCGCGGTGCTGCCGGAGCACGACGCACCGGACGTCCTCCTCGACACGCTGGACCTGTCCGGCGAGCACGCCGGCCCCGGCGTGCGGCTGCAGGCACAGCAGCTGGCCTACGTGATGTACACCTCCGGCTCCACTGGCCGGCCCAAGGGCGTCGCCATCACCCACGCGAACGTGGTCAACGGCGTGCTGCGGCTCGCCGACCGCGTGGGCATGGCGCCGGGCAAGCGGCTGCTCGCCGGCACCTCGGTGAACTTCGACGTGTCGGCGTTCGAAATTTTCACGACGCTGGCTGTCGGCGGCGTCGTCGAGCTGGTCCGCGACGTCCTGGTCCTGGGCGAGCGGGCGGGCTGGAGCGGCAGCGTCGTCTCCACCGTCCCGTCCGCCTTCGCCGAACTGGTCAAGGAGATCTCCGGCGGGACCGGCGTGGAGACCGTCGTGTTCGCCGGCGAGGCGCTCTCGGCCTCGCTCGTCGAGAAGACGCGGGCCGCCTTGCCCGGCGTGCGGGTCGTGAACGCGTACGGGCAGACCGAGTCGTTCTACGCCACCACCTTCACCGTGGACCGTGAGCTCCCGGCCGGTACGGGCACCGTGCCCATCGGTACCCCGCTCGGCAACATGCGGGCGTACGTCCTCGGCCCGGGAATGGCTCCGGTGCCGCCGGGAGCCGTCGGCGAGCTGTACGTCGGCGGAAACATCGGCCGCGGCTACTACCGCCGCGGTGGGCTGACCGCTGAGCGTTTCGTGGCCGACCCGTTCGGCCCGCCCGGCGCGCGCATGTACCGCACCGGCGACCTGGCCCGCGTCGACGGGGGCGGCCGGCTGGAGTACCTGGGCCGCCGCGACGCGCAGGTCAAAGTGCGCGGCTTCCGCATCGAGCCGGCCGAGGTCGAGGCCGCGCTCGCCGCCCACCCCGGCATCGCCCAGGCCGTCGTCATCACTCGCGAGCAATCCGGTGGAGCCCGGCAACTGGTCGCCTACGTCGTCGCCGCCACGGGCGCCACCCTGGAAGCGCGGGCGCTGCAGGCTTTCACCGCGCAGCGGCTGCCGGACTTCATGGTGCCGTCCGCCGTCGTCGTCCTCGACCAGCTACCGCTCGCTCCGAACGGCAAGCTGGACCGGGCCGCCCTGCCCGAACCGGCGTACGCCCGTACCGAGTACCGCGCTCCCCGCACCGCCCGCGAGGGCACCCTGGCGCGGCTGTTCGCCGAGGTGCTCGACGTGGACCGGGTCGGTATCGACGACGGCTTCTTCGACCTCGGCGGGCACTCCCTGCTCGCCACGCGGCTGATCAGTCGCGCCCGCGCCGAGATGGGCATTGAGATACCCATCCGCAAGATCTTCGACCTGCCGACCGTGGCCGCGCTCGCCGAGTGGGCCGGGGAATCAGCCGCGCCTCGTCGTCCCAGCCTGCGCAAGATGCTCGTAGAGGAGTAGACATATGATTCCGCTGTCCTTCGAACAGCGCCGCATGTGGATCCTGCACCAGATGGAGGGCGGGTCGGAGACCTGGAACCTGACCGGGTCGTTCCGGCTGACCGGGCGGCTGGACGAGGCCGCCCTCGTCGCGGCGCTCCGGGATGTGGTCGAGCGGCACGAGATCCTGCGCACCACGTACGTGATGGACGACGCCGGCGAGCTCGGCCAGCGGATCCTGCCGATCGCCGAGGCAGCGCTACGGGTTCCGGTGATCGACGTGGCGCCGGAGGACGTGTCCGCGGTGGCCGAGGAGGCGGTCGGCTACCGGTTCGACCTCGCCACCGAGATCCCGTTCCGGGCAACGCTGTTGCGCTGCTCCCCCGAAGAGCACGTCCTCGTCCTGGCCATCCACCACATCGCGACGGACGGTAGCTCGTCGGCGCCGCTGGCGCGGGATCTCGCCACCGCGTACAGCGCCCGCCGGGACGGCCGGGCACCGGCCTGGGAGCCGCTGCCCGTGCAGTACAAGGACTACACGCTCTGGCAGCGTGAGGTGCTCGGCGACCTGGACGATCCGGACAGTCTGGCCGCGGCCCAGGTCGAGTACTGGCGCGAGGAACTGGCCGGCGTGCCGCAGCCGCTCGACCTGCCGCTCGACCGGCCCCGGCCGGTGGAGGCGAGTTCGCAGGGTGACACGGTCGGCTTCGCGGTGCAGCCGGAGGTCGCGGCCGGGCTGGAGAAGCTGGCCGCGGAGGCCGGCACGACCATGTCGATGGTCACCCAAGCCGCGGTGGCGGTGCTGCTGCGCAAGCTCGGCGCCGGCGACGACCTGACGATCGGCACCCCGATCGCCGGACGTACCGACGAGGCGCTGGCCGACCTGATCGGTCTGTTCTCGAACACGGTCGTGGTGCGGATGGACCTTTCGGGAGAACCTTCCTTCGCCGCCCTGCTCGCCCAGGTGCGCGACAAGGCACTGGCCGCGTACGAGCATCAAGACCTGCCGTTCGAGGTGCTGGTCGAGGCGATCAACCCGGACCGGTCCACGTCGTACCAGCCGCTGTTTCAGGTGATCTCCGCCTGGCAGAACTTCGAGAAGTCGAACCTGGAACTGCCCGGCCTCGGCGTGGAGTTCCGCCAGGCCATTACCTCGACCACCCAGGCCGACCTGTACTTCAGCATGATCACCGACGAGTCGGGGACGCTGCGCGGCGACATTTCCTACGCGACTGAGCTGTTCGACCGGGAGACGGTCAAGGGCATGGCGGCGCGGTTCGAACGCGTTCTGGAGCAGGTGGTCGCCGACCCGAGTATTCGCGTCGGGGACGTCGAGGTGCTGAGCGCGGCGGAGCGGGCGTGGTTGCTCGAGGAGGTGAACGACACCGTCGAGCCGGCGCTGGAGCAGGGCCTGCTGGCAGCGCTGGACCGGCAGGTGCGGTCCGAGCCGGAGGCGCCGGCCGTCATTGACGGGGACGAGTCGCTCACCTATCGGGAGCTGGACGCGCGGTCGAACCGCCTGGCGCACTGGCTGATCGACCGCGGTGTACGGCCGGAGACGCTGGTCGCCGTGTGTCTGCCCCGGTCGGCGGACCTCGTGGTGGCGCTGCTGGCCGTGCTGAAGGCCGGCGGCGCCTATGTTCCGATCGATCCGGATTACCCCCAGTCCCGCATCGACTACGTCCTCGACCACGCGCAGCCGGTGCTGGTGCTCGACGGCGAACTGCTGTCCGCGGTGGACTGCTCGGGATATCCGGATGCGGTGCCGGAGGTAGCCGTGTGGCCGGAGAACGCGGCGTACGTGATCTACACGTCGGGGTCGACCGGCAAGCCCAAGGGGGTATCGGTCTCCCGTGGCGCGCTGGCCAACTACCTCGCCACGACACTGCGGCGGCACCCGTTGTCGCCGGCCGACCGGATGCTGTTCAGCACCACGATCTCCTTCGACATCGCGGGGACCGAGCTGTACCTCCCGCTGATCTCCGGAGCGGCGATGGTGGTGGCGGGCAAGGATGCGGTCACCGATCCGGCGACGCTGGTGCCGCTGATGCGGCGCCATCGGGTCACCGTGGTGCAGGCCACCCCGGCGTTCTGGCAGATGCTGTTGACGAGCCGGCCGGACGCCGCCGAGGGCCTGCGAATCATGGTCGGCGGCGAGGCGCTCCCGGTACGGCTGGCCGAGACGCTGGCCGAGCAGGCGGCCGAGGTGGCCAACTGGTACGGCCCGACCGAGACGACGATCTGGTCGACCATGGCATCGGTGAAGGCTGGGGCGGGCGTGCCCGCGATCGGCGCACCGATCGGGAACACCCAGGTGTACGTGCTCGACGCGCGACTGCGGCCGGTTCCGCGCGGGGTGGCGGGCGAGCTGTACATCGCCGGCGACGGCGTGGCCCGGGGGTACCACCGCCGGCCGGACCTATCCGCGGAGCGCTTCGTGGCGTGCCCGTTCGGCCCCGGCGGGGTGCGGATGTACCGCACCGGCGACCTGGTGCGGTGGGACCGCGACGACCGGCTGGAGTACATCGGGCGGACCGACTTCCAGGTGAAGATCCGGGGCTTCCGGATAGAGCTGGGCGAGATCGAGTACGTGCTCCAGGGACACCCCGGTGTGGCGCAGGCCGTCGTCGTGGTCCGCGACGACCACGGCAGCGATAGACGCATCGTCGGTTACGTGGTGCCCGAGTCCGCTGTCGCGCCGGACGGCGACGCCGCGGCGCTCCTCGCCGAGCTGCCCGAGTATCTGCGTAAGCGGCTCCCGGACTACATGGTGCCGTCCGTGGTGATTCCGCTGCCGGCGATTCCGCTGACGCCGAACGGCAAGCTCGACCGGCGTGCCCTGCCCTCGGGGCACGCGGACACCACGGTCAGACAGGAGCCACGCGACGCCCATGAGGCGAAACTGTGTGCCCTGTTCGGTGAGTTGCTCGGTCGGGAGTCGGTCGGCATCAACGAGAGCTTCTTCCAGCTCGGTGGGCATTCGCTACTGGCCACCCGGCTCAGCGTGCGGATCCGCAAGGAGTTCGGTGTCGACATGCCCCTCCGGACGATCATCAAGTACCCCACGGTGGCGGAGTTGGCCTCGCTGGCCATGATCGGCGGCATTCCGGTGGAGAGCGGCAACCCGTTCGCCGTCGTGCTGCCGTTGAACACCGATCCCGGCACCGGTAAGGAGCCGCTGTGGTTCTTCCACGGCGGCGGCGGACTCGGCTGGACGTACTTCAGCTTCGTGACGCACGTGTCGGACCGGCCCGCCTACGCCCTGCAGTCTCGTGGCTCGGACGGCCGGGAGGAGGTGGCGGGATCGGTTGACGAAATGGTCGACGACTACGTCAGCGAGATGCTGAAGATCCAGCCGGAGGGGCCGTTCCATCTCATAGGCTGGTCCTACGGCGGCACGCTGGTGCAGGCCGTTGCGGCGAAGCTCGACCGGCTCGGTCATCGAGTCGCCCTGGTGGCCGTGCTCGATTCCAGTCCCGGCGGCCACGGTTTCCACGAGACGCGGGCCGACAAGACTCAGGCCGACTACCGGGAAGAGCTGGAAGACTTCTTCGGCCAGTACATCGGCATCGACAGTCAGCAGGACCTCTTGGACAGCATGGCGAGGGTCCTGGCCAACAACGTCTCCCGGATGAGGACCTTCGAGTCGCCGGTCTACCGCGGCGACATGCTCTTCTTCAGCGCCACGCTCAAGGACGACGTGTACGGCCATCTCTGGCGGCCGTACGTTCTCGGCTCCCTCGAGGTGCACGACGTTCACGCCACGCACGACGAAATGAACATGCCCGGGCCGGTGACCGAGATCTTCGAGGTCATCAACCGCAAGCTGGCGGCATGAGCCGTCACGTTGTCACGAACCGTCGCAGGAATGATTGGGGTTGATCGGAGTGACCGGAACTGTCGGGAACGGGGAGCCGACCGCGCTGCTGTGTGTGCCGTTCGCCGGAGCGGGCTCCTCGTTCTTCCACCCGTGGCGCGAGCTGGCCGCCGGCCGGTGGCGAGTGACCTCGGTCGACTTGCCGGGCCGGGAACGCCGGATCCTGGAGGAACCGTTCCGCAACGTCGTCGAGGCGGCCAGGGGCGTGATCGACGACATCGTCGCCGACCTCGGCCCGAGGACGCCGACGGTGCTGTTCGGGCACAGCCTCGGCGCGGTCCTTGCGTACGAGTTGGTGCACCTGCTCACCGCGCGCGGCGTGCCGGTCGAGCGGCTGATCGTCAGCGGCTCGCCCGGCCCCTGGACCCAGCGGGAGCGACGGGCGGCGGGCCTGCCGGACGGGGAGTTCCTCGCCCGGGTCGAGGAGTTCGCAGGTTTTCGTCACGAGGCGCTGGACCACCCGGAGATGCGCGAGCTGATTCTTCCCGCGCTGCAAGCCGACTGCGAGATGCACGAGGCGTACGTGCCGAGCGTCGACGAGCCGGTGTCGGTGCCGGTCTGCTCGCTGCGGGGCGACTCGGACGGGCTGGTGACCGCCGCGGAGGCCCGGCAGTGGCAGACGGCGACCACCGGCGACTTCAGCTATGTGGAGTTCCCGGGCGACCACATGTACCTGGTCGACCAGGGGCGGGAGATCCTGGACATCATCGAGCAGGTGTCTGCCCGCGGTCGCGAGCTCGCGGGGAGCCTCCCGGCGGCGTAGTGCCGGTGTGAAGGGGCCTTGAGGATCGCGATCCTCAAGGCCCCTGTGGCGTACCCGGGCGCTGGTCAGTCCTGTCGGGCGGGGCCGAACCAGGTGGTGAGGGCGGCTCGGACCGCGGAGACGTCGAGCGGGTCGCCGGCGTCCGCCGCCCAGGCGACGTGGCCGTCCGGGCGAATGAGCAGTGCGGCGGGAGCGGGGATCTCGTCGAGGTCCGGGACGATCCAGTAGTCGTCCTCGCCAGCGGCCTCGACGAGGTCGACCCGATCGGCCCAGCCGGCGGCCGCCGCGGCGAGGTCGGCGCTGCCGCGCAGGTCGAGCAGCACGGGACGGGCGGCGTGCAGCAGCTCGTAGACGCGGGTGGCGCCGTCGCTCGTCTTGAGTTCGGCGTCGGGCACCCGGCGGCCGGCCAGCGGATGGTCACCGCCGACCTGATAGCGAACGGTCAGCGCGGTGAGCATGCCGCGCAGCTGCCGGTTGACGTCGTCGAACTCCATGAGCGAGCCGAACACGTCGCGCAGCGCATCCGTCTGGGCGCCGGGGCGGGCGAGCGCCGACTGCGCCCGGGTGTTGTGCAGAACGCGCTCGCCTACCGGGTGACGCTCGCTGTGGTAGGTGTCCAGAAGAGCCTCCGGGGCGCTGCCCGCCACCACCGCGGCGAGCTTCCAGCCGAGGTTGACCGCGTCCTGCATGCCCATGTTCAGGCCTTGCCCACCGGCCGGGAAGTGGATGTGCGCCGCGTCGCCCGCCAGGAGCACCCGGCCCTTGCGGTACTGGGCGGCCTGTCGAGCGGCGTCGCTGAACCGCGAGACCCACCGCGGGCTGTGCATGCCGAAGTCGGTGCCCGCGACCCTCACCAGCGACTCGCGGAGCTGCTCGAACGTGACCGGTTCGTCGCGGTCCGCGACGCGGTCGTACTCGGAGGTGATCACCCGGTACCAGCCCGGCTCGAAGGCGATCGCCGAGTAGTCACCGGTCGGGCTGCGCCGTACCCAGACGTAGTCCTCGGGCAGATCCGGGAGCTCGACGTCGCCGATCAGCGCGGTCATCGTCGCCGGGGTGCCCGGGAAGTCGATGTCCGACAACTTGCGGACGGCGCTGCGTCCGCCGTCGCAGCCGACGAGATAGCGGGCACGCAGCGTGCGAGTCTTCCCCGGCGCCGTGCCCAGCTCGACGGTCACCCCCGAGCCGTCCTGACGCATTCCGGTCACCTCGGACGACCACCGAATCCGTACGCCGAGCTCCACCGCCCATTCCTCGAGCAGCCGCTCGATGTCCGACTGCAGGATCATCAGCGGATAGGGGTACCGGGACTCGGACTCGTCGAACTCCAGATAGAGCCCCGAGAAGTGGCCCACCGGCTGTGGATCCCCGATTGCCAGAAAGCGCCCGAGAATGCCGCGCTGGTCCAGCACCTCCAGGGTGCGCGAGTGCATCCCGCCGGCCCGGGACTCGCCCGTGCGTCCGGCGAGCCGTTCGACCACCAGGACATCGGCACCCGCCAGGCGAAGTTCGCAGGCGAGCATCAGGCCGGTAGGCCCGGCACCCGCGATCACCACGTCCGCATCCACGCCGCTGCTTTCCACGTCGTTCCCTTCATGTCACTGCCTGATGTGGTGGAACCACCGTCACGGTCACGCACCATGGATCACGACACAACCGACGCCGGCGCCGGGACCGGCGAACCGGCCTCCACCTTGTGCTGTCCCGCCGGCGGGACGTTCGTGGGCTAAGGGCGCCCGGCCCGACCCCACTTCGCGGGCCGAACCCCCTTGAAGCGGCCGGAACGGTGTGCGCGAGCGGGAATCGACGCCACACTCGATCCGGCCACCGAGGAATTGTCTCGCCGGGCGGACGGCTTCCTGACCGGCACATTCTTCAAGCCGAATGGCGGCGTTGACGGTGGCGGCCCGCAAGGGGCCGGAAAGGACCCGGACGGGCAATCCCCGCCGGCGGAGCAAGCGGAGGTCAAGAATGGAATCGTCACCGCGGGCGGACCACCAGAATGGTGGCGGCGGCGTGATCACGGAACTGCCGGCCGTGCCGGTGTCGCTGGCGCAGGAGATCGCGGATGTGTGGTCGGAATACCTCGGCGGCAAGGCGGTCGGGGCGAATGACGACTTCTTCGCGGTCGGCGGCAACTCGCTGTCCGGCATCAAAATCATCGACCGGCTGGCGCAGGACTACGGCGTACGGCTGTCCGTGCGCGCCTTCTATCTGGCGCAGACGCCGGCCAAGGTGGCCGAGCTGATCGATCAGGGGAGGGCAGGGGCGTGAGGTTGACGCCGGGCCCCGCCCGCGATATCGACCTGGACACCGTCGACCTGTTCGACCTGGACCTGTACACCTCCGGCGATCCGCACACCGTCTGGGACGTGATGCGGGCGAAGGCGCCCCTGCACCACCAGGTTCTGCCCGACGGCCGGGAGTTCTGGTCGGTGACCCGCTATGAGGATGTCTGCCGGGTCCTCGGCGACCACCGGGAGTTCACCTCCGAGCGCGGCACGGTCGTCACCCACCTCGGCGTGGACGACGTGGCGGCGGGCAAGCTGCTCACCTCGACCGACCCGCCGCGGCACACCCAGGTCCGCCGGGCCATCGGTACCAACCTCACCGCGCGAGCGGTGCGGTCCTGGGAGGACCGGATCCGCCGGGCGATCGTGGGCTTCCTCGAGCCGTTGCTCGACGGCGAGACCTTCGACCTGGCCGAACAGGCCCTGCTGCTCCCCGCGATGGTCACCGGTCCGCTACTGGGGATCCCCGAGCGGGACTGGGCGGAGCTGGTGCAGCTGACCGCGATGGTGACGGCTCCCTCGGACCCGCATTTCCAGCACGGCAGCGAGGCCGCCACACTGGCGATATCGCACCACGAGCTCATCACCTACGTCACCGATTGGGTCCGGCGGCGGCGGGCGACCGGGGACAACGATGGAAGCCTGCTCGACCACCTCCTGACCGCCCGCGCGGGAGACGCGCCGCTGACCGACGAGGAGATCGCCCTCGACGGCTACAGCATTCTCCTCGGCGCCAACGTGACGACGCCGCACACCGTCTCCGGCACGGTGCAGGCGCTCATCGAGCGACCCGAGCAGTTTGCCCGGGCGCAGGCCGACCCGTCGCTGGTGCCGAACCTGGTCGAGGAGGGGCTGCGCTGGACGTCGGCCGCCTGCAACTTCATGCGGTACGCGGTGAACGACACCGACATCGGCGGGGGCACGATCCCGGCCCGCGGCGCGGTCGTCGCGTGGATCGGATCGGCCAACCGGGACGAGTTCCAGTTCCCCGACCCGCACGTGTTCGACATCGCCCGTACCGGCGCGAAGCGCCAGGTCGCATTCGGGTTCGGCGCGCACTTCTGCATCGGCGCCCCGCTGGCCCGGCTGACCCTGCGCATCTTTTTCGAGGAGCTGCTCCAGCGATTCACCGCGATCGAGCTCGCCGGCGAAGTTGAGCATCTGCGGTCGTACTTCATCGCCGGGATGACCCACCTGCCCATCGTCGCCCAGAAGCGACGGACGCCATGACCGCCTCCGTTGCCGCCGCCTCGCCGTGGTTCGTCCGGCCGCCGGGCGCCGACCTCCCGGCCCGGATCTTCTGCTTCCCCTTCTCGGGCTCCGGGGCCTCGGCCTTCAGCGCCTGGCCGGTCGCGCTGGACGACGTCGAGGTCTGCCCGGTGCAGTTCCCCGGCCGCGAGAACCGGCTGGCCCATCCGCACTACGGAACCTACGAGAACCTCGCCGACAGCCTGGTCGAATCGCTGCTGCCGGCGCTCGACAGGCCGTACGCGTTCTTCGGGCACTGCGCCGGTGCGCTGCCCGCGTTCGAGACCGTGCTGCGGCTCGCCGAACGGGGACTGCCCACGCCGGAGTGCCTCTTCGTGTCCGGCCAGCCCGCGCCGCACGACGCGTCCCGCGACCGGATGCTCGCGATGAGCGAGCCGGAACTGCGCCGGGAGGTGGCGGCGTTCCTGCGCGGCCGGGGGCTCGAGCCGCAGCCGGACATGATCGACATGGGTCTCTCGGTGCTGCTCGACGACCACGCCGCCGCGGCGCGGTACCGGAGGGCGGAGCCGGTCACGGTCCCGTGTCCCATCGTCGTCGTGCACTGGCGCGACGACCCCGAGGTCAGCCTCGACGAACTCGCGGGCTGGCGTCAGTACTCCGGCTCGGTCGACTGCCGGGTCATTCCCGGCGGCCACTACGACTTCATGGGCGCGCCGGACGAGCTTCGGAATTTGTTGACCAATTGGCGGTGACGGCGGCGGCAGACCTGGGTCGCATGCCGAGGCACGGGAGGAATCTCACATGGATAGGGCAGAAGCCGATATCGCGGTCGTCGGGATGTCGTGCCGCTTTCCTGGTGTGCACAACTTGACGGAGTTCTGGCGCCTGCTCGTTGACGGCGAGTCGACCGTCGGACAATTCCCCGCGCACCGCGACACCGGTGCGAACGCCTCGCCGCACCCGGACGCCGCCACCGTTCAGACGGGGTCGTTCCTCGAATCCATCGACGGATTCGACGCGGCATTCTTCGGCGTGGGCGCCGCGGAGGCGGCGGCCATGGACCCCACGCAGCGGCTGGGGCTCGAACTTGCCTGGGAGGCCGTCGAGGACGCCCGCCTCCCGGCGGCAGCGCTCGCGGGCCGCGAGATCGATGTCGTGGTCAGCACCGCGCCCTCCGGGTACGACCTGCTGCGCAAGCTCTCCGGCAGCGACCGGGACGACCACTACGCTGCGCTCGGGTCGAGCGGTGCCCTGATCGCGAACCGGATCTCGAGCCTCTTCGACGTTCGCGGCATGAGCTTCTGCGCGGACTCCGGCCAGTCCTCCTCGCTCGTGTCGCTGGCGCTGACGTGCGACCGGATCCGCAGCGGCGCGGTCGACGTGGCGATCGCCGGCGGCGTACACCTGATCACCGATCCGGAGGCGGGCCTCGCCCTGGCCAATCTCGGCGCGCTGTCGCCCGACGGCCGCTGCTTCACCTTCGACGACCGGGCCAACGGCTTCGTCCGGGGCGAGGGCGGGGCGTTCGTCGTCCTGAAGCGACTCGACCTCGCCGTCGCCGACGGTGACCACATCTACGCGGTGGTTCGTGGCTGGGGAGTCAGCAGCGGCGGAGCCTCCAGCCGCATGCCGGACCCGAGCCCCGGCGGACAGGCCGCGGCGACGCTGGCCGCGCTGCGCCGCGGGGGCATTGCCTTCGAAGACGTCGACTACGTCGAGGCCCACGGCACCGGTACCCGGCTGGGCGACCCGGCGGAGATAGCCGGCCTGCGCGAGGTCTTCGAGAAGACCGGCCGCAGCCGCCGGCTGACGATCGGGTCGGTGAAGACCAACGTCGGGCACTTGGAGCCGGCCGCGGGCATCGCCGGCTTCGTGAAGGCGGCGCTCTGCGTGGACCGGGCCCGCCTGGTCCCGAGCCTGAACTTCGATTCGCCGAACACCGCGATCGCCGACTTCCCGCGCGACTTCGAGGTCCTCCGCGTCGCCCGGCCCTGGCCGGGCTCGCCCGGCCGGCCCCGGCGGGCCGGCGTGTCGGCGTTCGGCATGGGCGGCACCACCGCGCACGTGATCCTGGAAGAGGCCCCCGCGCCCCGGGCGGACGAGGCCCTGGCCGCCGCGGAGGTTCCGAGGACGCTGCCGTGGGTGCTCTCGGCACGGTCGGCGCAGGCACTGCAGGCGCAGGCCGCCCGGCTGCGGGAGTTCGTCGCCGCGGACCCGTCGCTCTCGCCGGCCGACGTGGCACACTCCCTGACCTCGACGCGGACCCTGTTCGAGCACCGGGCGGTCGTGCTGAGCGACGGGCGCGCGGCGGCGCTGGACGGCCTCGACCTGATCGCGACGGGGCAGAGTTCGGCGCAGGCGGTGCGCGGGGTGGCTGCCGGGCCGGTGGGCCCGATCGTCTTCGTCTTCCCCGGCCAGGGCTCGCAGTGGCTGGGCATGGGACGGCAGCTCTACGCGGAGTCCGAGGTCTTCGCCCGCGCCATCGACGACTGCGCGCAGGCCTTCGGGCCGTTGCTGGACTGGTCGCTGGTAGACGTGGTGACCGGCGCCGAGTCGGCCGCGTCGCTGGACCGGACGGACGTCGTCCAGCCGGCACTGTTCGCGATGATGGTGTCGCTGGCGCGACTGTGGCGTTCGCTCGGCGTGGTGCCCGACGCCGTGGTGGGGCACTCGCAGGGTGAAATCGCCGCGGCGTACGCAGCGGGCGCGATCTCGCTCGCCGACGCCGCGCGGATTGTCGCGGTGCGCAGCAAGGTACTGGCCGGGCTGTCGGGCAGCGGCGGGATGAGCGCGGTGTCCGCACCCCTGGACTGGGTGCGGGACCGGTTGGCGCGATGGCCGGGGCGGCTGACGGTCGCCGCGCAGAACGGGCCGGCGTCGGTGGTGATCTCCGGGGATGAGCCGGCGCTGGACGAGTTCGCCGCGCTGGCTGCCGGCGAGGGCATCCGGGTCCGGCGCGTCAAGGTCGACCTGGCCGGCCACTCCCACTACCTGGAGCCGCTGCGGGAACCGCTGCTCGCGCAGATCGCGGGCGTCACCTCAAGGGAGTCGGCGGTCAGGTTCTATTCCACGGTTACCGGCGGGCTCTTCGACACTCGCGGGCTCGACAGCGCGCACTGGTACGCCAACATGCGCTCGCCGGTGCGTTTCGCCGAGGTCGTCGAACATCTGATGGCCGAGGCCGGCGCCGTCTTCGTGGAGGTCAGCCCCCGGCCGGTGCTCCAGGTGCCGATGGCGGAGACCGCCGACGCGCTGGCCGCCTCGCCCGTGGTGGTGAGCACGCTCAACCGGGACGACGGCGGGTTGGACAAGGTACTCGCCGGCCTGGCCGAGCTGTCCGTGCGCGGCCTGCCCGTCGACTGGACCGCGACGCTGCGCGGCCTACAGCCGCGCCGGATCACCCTGCCGACCTACCCCTTCCAGCGGAAGCGGTACTGGTTGACCGCGGCCGAGGACGCCGGCACCACGCGCGGTTCCGCGCCGGGCAACGGGCCGGCCTTCACGACGGAATCGTCCGTCCTGCGCCTGGTGTGCGCGGAAACGGCGGCGATGCTGAGCGCGAAGGACGCGGGGGTGACGGAGGTCGCCCTCGAGGCGAGGTCGGCCGACACCTTCAAGGATCTGGGGCTTGACTCGTCGCTGGCGGTGGGGCTGCGCAACCGGCTCGCCGCGGTGACCGGGGTGCGGCTCCCCGCCACTGTCGCGTTCACCTACCCCACCCCGCAGGCGCTCGCGCGACACGTCTTCGCCCTCCTCGAGCCGCCGGAGCCCGATGCCCCGGTCGAGGCGCCGAGCCTCGGTGACCGCGCCGACGACGAGTTGTACGCGCTGATCGACCGCGGATACGTGTAGCCACATTCGTTCTTGTTCGTCACAGTTATGGGGGAGACCTGGTGGAGGATCTCGACAAGCTCCGGTCCTACTTGCGCCGTGCCGTAAGCGACGCGCAGGGCCTGCGCGACCGGGTTCGGGAGTTGGAGGAGTCCGCTCGCGAACCCATCGCGATCGTGGGCGTGGGATGCCGCTTCCCGGGCGGCGTCGCCTCCCCCGAAGACCTGTGGGGCATCGTGTCCGGCGGCGTGGACGCCATGAGCGACCTCCCGCTGGACCGCGGGTGGGACCTGGCGGCGCATTCCGGCCCGGAGCGCGGTCCGGCCGCGACGACCTACCCGCGCTCCGGCGGCTTCCTGCCCGACCTCGCCGACTTCGACGCGCCGTTCTTCGGAATCAGCCCGCGCGAGGCGCGGGCGATGGACCCGCAGCAGCGGTTGATGCTGGAGACCTCGTGGGAGGCGCTGGAACGGGCCGGCATCGACCCGGCCGGGCTGCGTGGCACGAACACCGGCGTCTTCACCGGCCTCTACGCCGTCGACTACGGCCCGCGGATGGGTGGCGGCGCGGCCGCCGAGGTCGAGGGATACGCCCTCACCGGCACCTACACCAGCGTGGCCTCCGGCCGGGTGGCGTACGTGCTCGGCCTGGAGGGTCCGGCGGTGTCGATCGACACGGCGTGCTCGTCGTCGCTCGCCGCCATCCACCAGGCCGTGCGGTCCCTGCGCGCGGGCGAGTGCACCCTGGCCCTGGCCGGCGGGGTGTCCGCGATGCCGACGCCGGGTGTGCTCGTCGAACTCGGCCGCCAGCGGGGTCTGTCGGTGGACGGGCGTTGTAAGGCGTTCGCGGATGCGGCGGACGGTACGGGGTTTTCGGAGGGTGCTGGGGTTCTGGTTCTTGAGCGGTTGTCGGATGCGCGGCGTCATGGTCGGCGGGTTTGGGCGGTGTTGCGGGGTTCGGCGGTTAATCAGGATGGGGCGTCGAATGGTTTGACCGCCCCTAGCGGGCTGGCGCAGCAGCGGGTGATTCGGGCGGCGTTGGCGGATGCGGGGTTGCGGGCCGCTGATGTGGATGTGGTGGAGGCGCATGGGACGGGGACCCGGTTGGGTGATCCGATCGAGGCGCAGGCGTTGCTGGCCACGTATGGGCAGGGTCGAGAGTCCGGGGCTCCGTTGTGGTTGGGGTCGTTGAAGTCGAATATCGGTCATACGCAGGCGGCGGCGGGTGTCGCTGGTGTGATCAAGATGGTGATGGCGTTGCGGCACGGGGTGTTGCCGCGGACGTTGCATGTGGATCGGCCGTCGTCGCATGTGGATTGGTCGGCGGGGTCGGTGGAGTTGCTGACCGAGGCGCGGGCGTGGGCGGGTGTTGGGGGTCGGCCGCGGCGTGCCGGTGTGTCGGCCTTCGGGATCAGTGGGACGAATGCGCATGTGATCGTGGAGGAGGCGCCGGGCGAGGAGCCGGTTGCTGTGGCTGGTCAGGCGGTGGCCGGTGGTGTGGTGCCGTGGGTGTTGTCGGCGCGTTCGGGGTCGGCGTTGCGGGCGCAGGCGGTGCGGCTGCGTGACTATGTTGCTGGTTCGCCGGTGGCCGACGTCGCCGACATCGGGCATTCGCTGGTGTCGACGCGCACGCAGTTCGAGCACCGCGCCGTCATCCTGGGTGCCGACCGCGCTGGCCTGCTCGCCGGGCTCACCGCGGCCGCCGCGGCCGACGAGAGCGGCCCGTCCACGACGGTGACCGGAACCGCGACGCCGGGCGGCCGGATCGCGTTCGTCTTCCCGGGCCAGGGCTCGCAATGGGTGGGCATGGGGCGCGAGCTGTGCGCCGCTTCTCCCGCCTTCGCCCGGCGCATGCGCGAGTGCGCCGACGCGCTGGCGCCGTACGTCGAATGGTCGCTCTTCGACGTCCTCGGCGACGCCGAGGCGTTGGAGCGGGTGGACGTCGTGCAGCCGGTGCTCTGGGCCGTGATGGTGTCGCTGGCCGAGGCGTGGCGCTCGTACGGGGTCGAGCCCGCGGCCGTGGTCGGCCACTCGCAGGGCGAAATCGCCGCCGCCTGCGTCGCCGGCGCGCTGAGCCTGCAGGACGGGGCGAGGGTGGTCGCGCTGCGGTCGAAGGCGGTCCTGGCGCTGTCGGGCCGCGGGGGAATGGTGTCGGTCGCCCTGCCGGCGGACGAGGTGCGGACGCGCCTGACGCCGGGGCTGGCGATCGCCGCTGTCAACGGGCCCGCGTCGGTGGTGGTTGCCGGCGACGGTGCCGCCCTGGAAGCGCTGCTGGCCGCGTGCGAGGCCGATGGGGTGCGGGCCCGCCGCGTTCCGGTGGACTACGCCTCGCACTCCGCGCACGTGGAGGACATCCGCGACGAGCTGGCCCGGGTGCTGGCGGGACTCACCCCGCGACCGTCCGCGATCCCGTTCTTCTCGACCGTCACGGCCGACTGGCTGGACACCACCCGACTGGACGCCGACTACTGGTATGCCAACCTGCGGCACACGGTCCGCTTCGACGAGGCGACCCGCGCCCTCGCCGGGGACGGCTTCCGCTTCTTCGTCGAGGCGTCCGCCCACCCGGTCCTGACGCTCGGCATGGAACAGACCCTGGACGGCGTGGACGCCACCGCCACGGTCGTCGGCACGCTGCGCCGCGACGAAGGCGGGCTCGAGCGCCTGCTCCGGTCGGTGGCCGAGGCCTTCGTGGCGGGCCTGCCGGTCTCCTGGAGCACGGCGTTCCCCGGCCGGGACGGCCGGTGGGTCGAGCTGCCGACCTACGCCTTCCAGCGGCAGCGCTACTGGCTGGACACGCCGTACGACACCGCCGCCGCGCCCGTGCCGGACCACCAGCCCACCCTGCTGTTCCAGGTGGACTGGGTGCCCGGCCCCGTTCCCGCCGAGCCCTCGGCCGGGCGCCACGTGGTGCTGGAGCCGTCAGAGGCGACCCTCGCCGGCTTCGGGAGACTCGCCGCCTCCGGTACCGGTGTGCCGCCCGTCGTCATCATCCCGGTCGGCCGCATGGTCGACGCGGCCGCCGACACTCCGGCCGCCGTCGAACACCATCTCCACCGGGTGCTCCGGTGGACCCGGGACTGGCTCGCCGACGACCGGTGTGCTGAGTCCCGGCTGGTCGTCGTGACGCGCGACGCCTTCCCCGGCGACCCGGACGTGCGCCCCGACCTCGTCGCGGCCGCCATCTGGGGATTCATGCGCAGCGTGCAGACCGAGAACCCGGGCCGGATCACGCTCGTGGACACCGACGACGAGGCCGCCTCGTGGGCCTGCGTCCCGTCCGCGGCCGAGACCGGCGAGGCACAGATCCGGATCCGGTCCGGCCTCGTGAGCACGCCGCGCCTGGTCCCCGCGGACGCGCCGTCCGAAACGCACGGTCCCGCCCTCGGGCACGGGACCGTGCTGATCACCGGAGGCACCAGCGGGCTCGGTGCGATGCTGGCCCGGCACCTGGTCCGGCGGCACGGAGTGAGCCGGCTGCTGCTGACCAGCCGCCGGGGGCCGGGTGCGCCCGCCGCGGCCGGCCTGCGGGAGGAGCTGACCCGGGCGGGGGCACAGATCGAGGTGGTGGCCTGCGACATCACCGACCGCGAGTCCGTCGCCGGGCTGATCGCGGCGGTGCCGCCCGAGCACCCGCTGCGGGCGGTGGTCCACTGCGCGGGCGTCCTGGACGATGGTGTCGTCGAGGCGCTGACCGAGGAGCGGGTCGATGCGGTACTGGCGCCGAAGGTGCGCGGTGCCTGGCATCTGCACGAGCTGACCAAGCATCTGGACCTGTCCGCGTTCGTGCTCTTCTCGTCGGTCGCCGGCGTGCTTGGTACGGCCGGGCAGGCCAACTACGCGGCGGCCAACGCCTTCCTCAACGGCCTGGCGCAGTCCCGCCGGGCCGAGGGGCTGCCCGCCCACTCGCTGTGCTGGGGGTTCTGGGCGCAGCGCAGCGAGCTGGTCGCCGGCCTCGGCGACGCGGACGTGAACCGCCTGCGCCGGCAGGGCGTACTCCCGCTGGCCTCGAGCGAGGGGCTCGCGCTCTTCGACGCGGCACTCGGCCGCGACCAGGCTGTGCTGGTGCCCGCGCGCCTGCAGCTGCCGGGTCCCGGCACACCCGGCGCCGGCCGGCTGACCTCGCCGCTGCTGCGCGGCCTGCTCGCCACGCCTGCCGGGGACGCCGGCCCGGCGACCCAGGAATCTCCCGAGGCAGGACTAACGCCGCGACTCAGGTCGCTGCCGCCGGCCGAGGCGGAGGCGGCGTTGCTGGCCGCCGTCCGGACGCAGACAGCGATCGTCCTGGGCCACCCCGACGCCAGCACGACCGGCGCCGGCGCGACCTTCAAGGAACTGGGCATCGACTCGCTCACCGCGCTGGAGCTGCGGAACAAGCTGTCGGCGATCCTCGGCCGGAAGCTGCCCGCCACGATGGTCTTCGACCATCCGAACCCACGGGCGCTGACGAAGTTCCTGCTTACCCAGATCACCCCGGACGCCGGCGCCGGATCCGCGCTCGACCGGCTGACGAAGGAGATCGCGGCACTGGGCAGCCGGCTCGACGACGCCTGTCGCGAGCTTGCGCCCGAGGAGCAGGCGACCATCTCCGCCCTGCTGGGTGAGCTGCGCGGACGGGTCGCCGCGACGGCCGCCGCGACACCGCCGGCCGGCATCGTCGATCGGATCAGTTCGGCCTCGGCGGGAGAGCTCCTCTCGCTGCTGGACCAAGAGCTCGCAAGGGAAGAACGATGACCAACGACAACAACGCCGATGTCCTGGACTATCTCAAGCGCACATCGATCGAGCTGATGGAGACCCGCAAGCGGCTGCGCGAGCTCACCGAGGCCGCCGGCGAGCCGATCGCGGTGGTGGGCGTCGCCTGCCGGTACCCGGGCGGCGCGGTGACGCCGGAGGCGCTCTGGGAACTGGTGCACGCGGGCGCGGACGTCATGTCCGACTTCCCGACCGACCGCAACTGGGATCTGGAAAGCCTGTACGACCCGGATCCCGACCGGCCAGGCACCTGCTATACGCGCACGGGCGGCTTCCTGCCCGACGCGGGCGACTTCGACGCCGAGTTCTTCGGCATCAACCCGCGCGAGGCGCTCGCCGCCGACCCCCAGCAGCGGTTGCTCCTGGAGATCTCGTGGGAGTCCCTGGAACGCGCCGGCATCGACCCGCGCAGCCTGCGCGGTAGCCGCACCGGCGTCTTCGCCGGCCTCGCCTACTTCGGGTACGGCAACCACTTCGCCACCCCCGAGGTCATCTCGGGGTACGCGCAGATCGGTTCCCTGGCCAGCATCGCCTCGGGCCGGGTCTCGTACGCGCTGGGCCTGGAGGGTCCGGCGGTGTCGACCGACACGGCGTGCTCGTCGTCGCTGGTGACGGTGCACCAGGCGATGCGCTCGCTGCGGCAGGGCGAATGCGATCTGGCCCTGGCCGGCGGCGTCACGGTCACGGCGACGCCGCAGGTGTACCGGGAGTTCGCACGCCAGCGGGGTCTGTCGGTGGACGGGCGTTGTAAGGCGTTCGCGGATGCGGCGGACGGTACGGGGTTTTCGGAGGGTGCTGGGGTTCTGGTTCTTGAGCGGTTGTCGGATGCGCGGCGTCATGGTCGGCGGGTTTGGGCGGTGTTGCGGGGTTCGGCGGTTAATCAGGATGGGGCGTCGAATGGTTTGACCGCCCCTAGCGGGCTGGCGCAGCAGCGGGTGATTCGGGCGGCGTTGGCGGATGCGGGGTTGCGGGCCGCTGATGTGGATGTGGTGGAGGCGCATGGGACGGGGACCCGGTTGGGTGATCCGATCGAGGCGCAGGCGTTGCTGGCCACGTATGGGCAGGGTCGAGAGTCCGGGGCTCCGTTGTGGTTGGGGTCGTTGAAGTCGAATATCGGTCATACGCAGGCGGCGGCGGGTGTCGCTGGTGTGATCAAGATGGTGATGGCGTTGCGGCACGGGGTGTTGCCGCGGACGTTGCATGTGGATCGGCCGTCGTCGCATGTGGATTGGTCGGCGGGGTCGGTGGAGTTGCTGACCGAGGCGCGGGCGTGGGCGGGTGTTGGGGGTCGGCCGCGGCGTGCCGGTGTGTCGGCCTTCGGGGCCAGTGGGACGAATGCGCATGTGATCGTGGAGGAGGCGCCGGGCGAGGAGCCGGTTGCTGTGGCTGGTCAGGCGGTGGCCGGTGGTGTGGTGCCGTGGGTGTTGTCGGCGCGTTCGGGGTCGGCGTTGCGGGCGCAGGCGGTGCGGCTGCGTGACTATGTTGCTGGTTCGCCGGTGGCCGACGTCGCCGACATCGGGCATTCGCTGGTGTCGACGCGCACGCAGTTCGAGCACCGCGCCGCCGTCCTCGGCCGCAGCCGGGACGAGCTGCTGAGCGGCCTGGCCTCGCTGATCGACGGCGTGGAGACCGCCGGCGTCGTGCGCGGCACCGTCGAGGAGCCCGGCGGCGTGGCATACCTCTTCCCCGGCCAGGGGTCGCGATGGGCCGGGGTGGCGCGGGAGCTGTGCGCGGCCTATCCGGACTTTGCGCGGGACCTGGACGAGATCTGCACCCGATTCGACGCGCACCTGCCCTTCGCCCTCAAGCCCCTGCTGCTCGCCGAGGAGCCCGCCGATCTCGATCGGACGGACATCGCGCAGCCGGCCCTGTTCGCCTTGCAGGTCGGCCTGTACAAGCTGATCACGCGGTACGGTCCGCGACCCAGCTACCTGATCGGCCACTCGGTCGGCGAGATCGCCGCCGCGCACGTGTCCGGCGTCCTTGACCTGGACGACGCCACCCGGCTGGTGGCCGCCCGGGGGCGGATCATGCAGACGGTCCGCGAGCGCGGCGCCATGCTGGCGGTGCGCGCCGGCGAGGACAAGGTCGGCGCGCTGCTCGACCGGCATGACCGCGTCGGCGTCGCAGCCGTCAACGGCCCGGACTCGGTGGTGGTTGCGGGCCCCCGCGACCAGGTCCACGACCTGCGGGACCGGCTCGTCACCGACGGCCTGTCGACAAAGCTGCTCGACGTCGGCCACGCGTTCCACTCGTCGCTCATGGACCCGATCCTGGAGGAGTTCGCCGACGCGCTGCACGAGCTTGCCCCGGGCACGATGGCGATCCCGATCGTCTCCACCCGGCTCGGCCGGGAGGCCACGCTCGCGGAGCTGACCTCCGTCGAGCACTGGGTGAACCACGTGCGCGAGCCCGTGCGCTTCTTCGACGCGGTGGAGTGCGCCCGCGCCGCCGGCGCTGTGGTCTTCTTCGAGGTGGGCCCGGGATCGACGCTGGCGAGCATCACCAAGGACGCCTTCGCTGGCGCCGGCGTGACCGACGCGCTGGTGTTGTCAGCGGCGCGCCGGGGTCGCCCGGCGGCTGAGGCGCTGACCGACGCGCTGGCGCGGCTGCACGTGCACGGCGGGCTCGTGGACTGGGAGGCGTACTTCGGGCCGCGCCGGCGGGTGGACCTGCCGACGTACGCGTTCCAGCGTCAGCGGTACTGGCTGGACTTCCTGGCCGGGACGGGGCCGGCGGACGTGGCGACGGCGGGCCTGGCGGCGCCGGACCACCCGCTGCTCGGCGCCGTGGTCGAGCACCCCGGCAGCGACGAGGTGATGTTCTGCGCCCGCTGGTCCGTGCGCAGCCACGAGTGGCTCGCCGACCACATGGTGTACGGCAGGGTCGTCGTCCCGGCGACGGCGTACCTGGACCTGGCGCTGTGGGTCGGCGACCGGCTCCGGTGCGCCGCGGTCGAGGAGCTCTCCCTGGAGGTTCCGCTGATCCTTCCCGAGGCGGCGGACGTGCAGGTGCGCATCGTCGCCGGCGCGCCCGACGAGACCGGACGCCGCGCCCTGACGGTGTACTCGCGTCACGGCGACGACACGGCGGCGGGCTGGACCCGCCACGCGATCGGGCGCCTGGCGCCGGCCGCCCCGCCGCCGGCCACCGGTTTCGCCGCGCAGTGGCCGCCGGTCGGGGCGACGCCGCTGCCGCTGCACGGCCTGTACGACTCCCTCGCGGAGGGCGGGTTCGATTACGGTCCGGCCTTCCGCGGGCTCCGCGAGGTGTGGCAGGACGGTGCCGAGCTGTTCGCCGGCGCCACGCTGCCGGACGTCGCGTCGACCTCGACCGGCGGCGGATTCGGGCTGCACCCGGCGTTGCTGGACACCGTGCTGCACGCGCTGGTGGCCGGCCGCGCCATCGAGGTGCAAGGCGAGCAGGGCTGGATGCCGTTCGCCTGGTCCGGGGTGCGGCTCGCCGAGGCCTGCGGGCCGACCGTCCGGGTCCGGCTCACCCCGGTCGCCGAAGGGGTCTTCTCGGTGGTCATCGCCGATGAGCTCGGCCGCGAGGTGGCCTCCGTCGATGCGCTGACGTTCCGGCCGGTCAACGCCGAGCAGGTGCGCTTGGTTCCCGGCGGCCCCGAGCAGTCGTTGTTCGAGCTGCGGTGGCGCCCGGCCCAGCCGGGCGAGCGGGAACCCTACCGCGGACGGTGGGCAATCCTGGGCGCCCGCGACGGCCTGGCCGCCCGGCTGCGCGAGGCCGGCGGCGAAGACGTCGCCGTGCACGAGTCCGTCGAGGCGGCCCTCGAGACCGGCGCCCCCGAGCACCTCGTAGTCTGCGTGGACGACCTCGCGGGCGGCACCGATCTGCCGGCGCGGGTGGCCGGCGCGAACAAGAGCGTGCACGCCGTGATCCGGCGCCTGCTCACTGAGGAGCGGCTGGCCGGTTCCACGCTGGTGGCGCTCACCCGGCGGGCCGTCGACACCGACGTCGCAGAGGGCGTCGACAGCCTGCCCGGCGCGTCGGTGTGGGGCCTGATCCGGTCCGCCCAGACGGAGCACCCGGGCCGGTTCCGGATCGTGGACATCGACGACGACGCGGCGTCCTGGGCCTGCTTCCCGGCCGTGCTTGCCGGCGGCGAGGAGCAGCTGGCGCTGCGCGGCGGCGGGCACCTCGTGCCCCGCCTGGCGCCGGCAACACCCGCGGACCACCAGCTCGAGTCGCCGCCGCAGGGTGCGCACCGGCTGGGTGTCTCGAACGCGGGAACGCTGGAGAACCTGACCTGGCAACCGTGCCCCGAGGTGCTGGCACCCCTGAACAGCGGCGAGGTCCGGATCGCCGTGCAGGCCGCCGGCCTGAACTTCCGGGACGTCACCATCGCCCTAGGGCTGGTGGAGCGGACCGCCTTCGACGCCGGGCTCGGCAGCGAGGGCGCCGGGGTCGTGCTGGAAGTGGCCGACGACGTGACCGGTTTCGCGCCGGGCGACCGGGTGCTGGGGATCTTCCCCGGGGCGTTCGGCCGGGTGGCCGTGGCGGATCACCGCCTGCTCACCGCCGTCCCCGACGGATGGACCTTCGCCGAGGCGGCATCGGTGCCCAGCGTCTTCCTCACCGCCTACTACGCGCTCTTCCACGTCACCAAGCTCGCCAAGGGGCAGCGCATCCTTATCCACGCCGGCGCCGGCGGCGTCGGCATGGCCGCGGTTCAGTTGGCCCGGCACGTCGGCGCGGAGGTCTATGCCACCGCGAGCCCGGCCAAGTGGCCCACGCTGCGCGGCCTGGGACTCGACGACAAGCACCTGGCCTCGTCGCGCGATCTCCACTTCGCGCAGAAGTTCGCGGACGCGACGGACGGCCGGGGGATGGACGTCGTCCTGAACTCCCTCGCCCACGACTTCGTCGACGCCTCGCTGCGGCTGCTTCCCCGGGGCGGCAACTTCATCGAGATGGGCAAGACCGACATCCGGGATCCCCGCCAGGTGGCGGCCGCGCAGCCCGGCGTCGACTACGCGGCCTTCGACCTCTACGAGGCGGGCCCGGACGCGATCCGGGACATGTTCGTCGAGGTCATGAAGCTCTTCGCCGACGGTCGGGTACGGCTGAACCCGGTCGCCGTGCGCGACGTCCGCGACGCGCGCAGGACGTTCCGCGAGATGAGCCAGGGCCGTCACGTCGGCAAGCTCGTCCTCGAGGTCGGCGACGGCCTCGGCGGCGGCACCGTGCTGGTCACCGGCGGCACTGGGGGAGTGGGCTCCCTCGTGGCGCGGCACCTCGTCGCCGAACACGGCGTGCGCAGCCTGCTGCTGTCGAGCCGCCGGGGCCCGGCGGCCGACGGGGCGGCCGAGCTCGTCGCGGACCTGGAAGGCGCGGGTGCGCAGGTCCGGATAGTGGCGTGCGACGTCGCCGACCGGGACGCCGTGGCGGACCTGCTGACCGGCCTGCCCGGCCGGTACCCGCTGACGGCGGTCGTGCACGCGGCGGGCGTGCTGGCGGACGGCACCGTCGAGTCGCTGACCGGCGAGAGCTTCGACCGGGTGCTGCGCGCCAAGGTCGACGGTGCGGTGCACCTGCACGAGTTGACTAAGGACCGGGCCCTGTCGGCGTTCGTCCAGTTCTCCGCCCTGGCGGGCACGCTGGGCACCGCGGGGCAGGCCAACTACGCCGCGGCCAACGGCTTCCTGGACGGCCTGGCGGCGTCCCGCCGGGCTGCCGGCCTGGTCGCCACCTCGCTGTGTTGGGGCTGGTGGGAGCAGAGCAGCGGCATGACCGAAAACCTGGACCAGGCGGACCTCTCCCGGCTGCGGCGGATGGGCGTCGCCCCGCTGCCGACGCCCCGGGCGCTGGCCCTCTTCGACGAGGCCCGCACGCTCGGCAAGCCGGTGCTCGTCCCGGCGCGGATCGACACGGTCGCGCTGCGCGGCAGGCCCGCCGGCGAAGTGCCGCTGCTGCTGCGCGAGCTCGTCGGCGCCGGCCGGCCGGCGCGCAACGGCGCCCGTGCGGCTCAGGACGGCGGCGCACCCGGGCTGCTCGACCGGCTGGCCGGCCTGGCCGCGGACGAGGCGCAAGCGGCCGTGCGGGACTGGGTCTGCGAGCAGGTCGCCGTCGTGCTCGGGTATCCGGCCGGCGCTGTCATCGACGCCGATCAAGCGTTCACCGTGCTCGGCTTCGACTCCCTCACCTCGGTCGAGCTGTGCAACCGCCTGTCGGCCGCGACCGGGCTGCGCTTGGCTTCGACCCTCGTCTTCAGCTACCCGACCCCGGACGAGTTGGGCCGGCACATCCACGACCTGCTGCGCCCGGCCCCGGAACCCGGCACGGCCGAGGACGTGGCGATCCGTGAGGTGCTGCGGACGGTCTCGATCGACCGCCTGCGCAGCGCGGGCGTTCTCGAACGCATCCTGGCCTGCGCCGAGCCGGACCGGCCGGAGGCTGGCGGAGAGGCCGCGGCCGACACCGATCTGGAGGAATTGGCCGACATGGACCTGGAGGCGCTCCTCGAGCTGGCTCTGGACGAGAGGGGCAACTGACATGAGCGACACCACGGACCGCGGCGCCGCCGGCGGGGACCGCGTCCAGCGGGCACTTCGCGCGCTGCTGGAGGAGCGCGACCGCCTCCGGCAGGAGAACGACGCGCTCAAGGCCGGCCGCGCCGAGCCGATCGCGGTGGTGGCGATGGCCTGCCGCTATCCGGGCGGCGTGTCGTCGCCCGAGGAACTGTGGGAGGTGATCCGCGACGGCCGGGACGTCGTGGCCGAGTTCCCCGAGGACCGCGGCTGGCACGACATCTATCACCCGGACCCCGACACCGCCGGCAGCTCGTACGTGCGCCATGGCGGGTTCCTCACCGACGTGGCCGGCTTCGACGCCGAATTCTTCGGTATCAGCCCGCGCGAGGCGCTGGCCGTCGATCCGCAGCAGCGCCTGCTGCTGGAGACGTCTTGGGAGGCGTTCGAGCGGGCGGGCATCGTGCCCGGCGAGGTACGCGGGGCCGAGGTCGGCGTCTTTACCGGGGTGAGCTCGTCCGAGTACGGGTCACGCTTCCTGGAGGCCCCGAAGGGCGACCTGGAGGGCTACCTGCTGCAGGGCAGCACGCTGAGCGTCGCCTCCGGACGGGTGGCGTACGAGCTCGGTCTGACCGGCCCGGCGGTGTCGGTCGACACGGCGTGCTCGTCGTCGCTGGTGGCGCTGCACCTGGCGGCGCAGTCGCTGCGCGCGGGGGAGTGCTCGCTTGCGCTGGCCGGTGGGGCGCTGGTGATGTCGACGCCCGAGATCTTCGTGGAGTTCTCCCGGCAGCGCGGGCTGGCAGCCGACGGCCGGTGCAAGTCCTTCGCGGACGGGGCCGACGGGACGGGCTGGGCCGAGGGGGTGGGCGTGCTGCTGCTGGAGCGGCTCTCCGACGCCCGCCGCAACGGCCACCCGGTGCTGGCCGTGCTGCGCGGTTCCGCGGTGAATCAGGACGGGGCCAGCAACGGGTTGACCGCTCCCAACGGACGCGCACAGGAGAAGGTGATCCGGAAGGCCCTGGCCAGTGCGGGAGTGCCCGCGGCCGAGGTGGACCTGCTGGAAGCCCACGGGACCGGAACCGTGCTGGGCGACCCCATCGAGGCCGGCGCGCTGCTCGCCACGTACGGGCGGGATCGGTCGGCAGACCGGCCGCTCTGGCTCGGTTCGCTGAAGTCCAACATCGGCCACGCTCAGGCCGCGGCCGGCGTTGCCGGTGTCATCAAGGCCGTGCTGGCCATGCGCCACCGGCACCTGCCGAAGACGCTGCACGTCGGTGCGCCCTCGGGGCACGTGGACTGGTCGTCCGGCGCGGTGGAACTGCTCGTCGAGGGGCGTGAGTGGAGCCGGGCGGACGGGCCGCGGCGGGCCGCGGTGTCGTCGTTCGGCGTCAGCGGCACCAACGCCCACGTGATCCTGGAGGAGGCTCCGGACCCGGAGCCGGGCACCCATGACGCGGACGTCGGCGTACTTGGCGGACTGGTGCCGTGGGTGGTGTCGGGCAAGAGCGAGGCCGCCCTGGCGCAGCAGGCCGGCAGGCTGCACGACTTCGTCGCCGCCGATCCGGGCGCGGACATTGCCGGCATCGCCTCGTCGCTGGTCGCCCACCGCACGCGGTTCGACCACCGAGCGGTGGCGCTGGGCCGCGACCGGGACGAGTTGCTGGGAGCCTTGGCGGCGCTGCGCGACGGTGCGGACTTTCCCGGTGCGGTCCGCGGCGTCGCCGGGAACCCAGGTGGTGTCGTCTTCGTGTTCCCCGGTCAGGGCTCGCAGTGGGTCGGCATGGGTCGGCAGATGTACGAGGCCTTCCCGGCGTTCGCGCAGGCCTTCGACGAGTGCGCGGCGGCGATGGCCGAGTGGGTGGACTGGTCGTTGCTGGACGTCCTGCGGGGCGTCGCCGGGGCGCCCACGTTGGACCGGGTGGACGTGGTGCAGCCGGCGCTCTTCTCCGTGATGGTCGCCATGGCCGCGCTGTGGCGGTCGCTGGGCGTCGAACCGGCGGCGGTGGTCGGGCACAGTCAAGGCGAGATAGCGGCGGCCCATGTCTGCGGCGCTCTGTCGCTGCGGGACGCCACCAAGATCGTGGCGCTCCGCAGCCAGGCGCTGGTGGCCCTGATCGGCCACGGCGGGATGGGCTCGGTCGCGGCTCCCGCGGATGTCGTGGCACAGCGGCTGGCCCCGTGGCGGGACAGGGTGAGCGTAGCGGTCGTCAACGGCCCCCGCTCGGTGGTGGTGTCCGGCGAGCCGGCCGCGCTCGACGAATTCATCGCTGCGATGAAGGCCGACGAATTTCAGGCACGAAGAATCTCTGTCGACTACGCCTCCCATTCCCATCAGGTGACCCGGGTGCGCGACGAGGTGGTCGGTGCACTCGCCGATGTCGCGCCGGTCACCTCGCGGACCACGCTCTACTCGACGCTGTACGGCGACCGGATTGACACCGCGGAAATGAACGCGAAGTACTGGTACGACAACTTGCGCGAGGAGGTGCTCTTCGAACCCGCGGTCCGGCGTTCGGTCGAGGACGGGTTCCGCGTCTTCATCGAAATGAGCCCGCATCCGGTGCTGACCGTTCCGGTGCTGGAGATCGTGGAGGACCGCGACGACGCCCTGGTCCTGTCCTCGACCCGTCGCGACCGGGGGGAAGTCGAGGCCCTGGCCGGTTCCCTCGCCCAGCTGTACGTGCGGGGCGGGTCGGTGGACTGGACCGCCCTCTTCTCATCGAGTCGCCGGGTGGACCTTCCGACGTACGCGTTCCAGCGGCGGCGGTACTGGGTGAACTCCACCCGCCACGCGGCCGTGCCGGACGTGCCGACGGCGGAGCCTCCCGCGGACGACGAGCCCCAGGCTCCCCTCCGCGACCGGATCGGCACCCTCCCCGAGGAAGA
This sequence comes from Couchioplanes caeruleus, assembly GCF_003751945.1. NCBI lineage: Bacteria > Bacillati > Actinomycetota > Actinomycetes > Micromonosporales > Micromonosporaceae > Couchioplanes > Couchioplanes caeruleus. The sequence continues at coordinate 4,673,279 of NZ_RJKL01000001.1, forward strand.
TGCGACAGCGCTCGTCCTGGCGCACGTGCTCGACAAGGTCGCCGTCGTCCTGGGGCAGCCCTCCGGCGCGGCCATCAATCCGGATCAGAGGTTCAAGGAAATCGGGTTCGACTCGATGCTCTCCATGGAGCTCAGTAAACGCCTCACCACGTCTACCGGGCTCAAACTCAGGCCCAACCTGGCGCTGCGGCACCCGTCGCCGCGAATGGTCGCCGGACATATCGTCTCCTCCATAAGCGCCCGCGATTCGCAATAGAATTCGCGGATTCTGGGTTCATTCAGCGCCGGCGGCTCGTCCCGCCGGCGGGACGAGTGTAGGTTCGCCGCGAGCTTTTAACCGCTCGCTCGCAAGATGCCTTGTATAGCCGATTCACATCCCGGAAAATGGGAAGTGACTGGCGAATTTCTTTAATTCCCGCGCTGTTGCTGAGGGGTGATCTGTGTGCGCTCTTTCGATGCGTCTCCCGCACATAAAGGACTGTGGCTGGCGGACGGAATGGCGTCCGACACGCTGAACCACGCGCTGACCATGTGGGACGTGGCCGGTGAGCTGGACGCGGCGGCCATGGAGTCCGCATTCCTGCGCGTGCTAGACGAGGCGGAGGTCCTGCGCGTCAATTTCGTCGACGAAGGGGAGGGGCTGCGGCTGGTGCCCCGGGAGCTGGGGGACTGGCGGCCGTTCTTCCTCGACCTCAGCGACGCTCCGGATCCCGAGCAGGCCGCTCGGGAGGCCCTGACCGACCTGGTGCGCCGGCCGTTCGACCTGGCGCGGGACCTGCTGTTTCGGCTGGGCACGGTCAAGCTCGCCGCTGACCGGTCGCTGCTGGTGATCGCCTACCACCACGTCATCGCGGACGGCTTCGGCGCCGGCGGCCTGCTCTCGCGGCGCCTCGCCGAGGTGTACACGGCACTCGTGCAGGGGCAAGATGTTGCGCAGCTGCCGCACTCCTGGGACGTCGGGTCGTTCGCGGCCATGTCGACGCAGTACCTCGCCTCGGAGAAGTCCGGCGAGGACATCGAGTTCTGGCGCGACTACCTGAAGGAAGCGCTCCCGGCGGCGCAGATTCCCCAGGTCGTCGTCCCGGAGGCGATGCACGACGAACTCACCGCGCCGATGAGCGACGCGGACCGCTGGGCCGAGGTGGCCGGTGCGATCGGTATGTCCGCCCGGACGCTGACCGTCCCGCGGGCGGAGGCCGACGCCTGGACCGCGGCCGCGGCGTCGATGGGCGTGTGGATGTCGACGATGCTGACCACGGCCACGGCGGCGTTCCTGCGGCACCGCTGTGATCTCCCGGAGTTTCTGCTCTCCCTGGCCACCGGCAACCGGGCCGGGGCGGCCGGCACGACCCCCGGCCTGGCCGTGAACGTGGTGCCGGTACGGATCCGAGTCCCGCTCGGCGCGACCGTCGCCGAGCTGGCCGACGCGATCGTCGACGAGACCTTCGAGGTCGCCGGGCACACCCTCTGCCACTACTCGGAGATCCAGCGCGCGAGTGGAACGGCTCCCAGCGAGCGCGGGAGCTTCGGCGCCGTCGTGAACGTCATCGAGTTCGTCGACCAGCTGCACTTCGGCGGCCACCCGGCGCGCTACTCCGGGGCGACGACCGGCAGCTTCAACGAGCTCTCGATCGGCGTCTACACCGACGGAACCGCCGACAGCGACCTGTTCATCCGCCTCGACGCGCCCGCGAGCCTGTACTCCCGGGCGCAGCTGCGCCTGATCGGCGAGGACCTGATCGCGTACGTCCGGGCCGTGGTGGCGGACGCCGGACGGCCGATCGGCGCGTTGGACGTGCTCGGCGGCGCCGAGCGGGCCCGGCTGCTGGCGACGCCGGACCGCACGCTCGCGCCAGGCTCGACGATCCCGGAGCTGTTCGCCCAGCAGGTGGCCCGGGACCCCGCGGCCGTCGCGATCGTGTCCGGCGACTCGGCGATCTCCTACCGGGCACTCGACGAGCGGTCCAGCCGCCTGGCCGCGGCGCTGCGCCGCAGGCGCATCGGGCCGGAGACGGTCGTGGCGGTGGCGATGCCTCGGTCCGTAGACCTGGCCGTCGCGCTGCTGGGCGTGGTTAAGGCGGGCGGGGCCTACCTCCCGATCGACCCCGGCCTGCCGGCGGAGAAGATCGAGACCCGGGCGAGGGCGGCCGGCGCGCAGGCGCTGTTGGTCGAGATCGCGACGGCCGCGCAGCTGCCGGCAGACGCGCAGCTGCCGGCGATCGTGTACGAAGACCTGCGGCTGGACAACACCGGCGACACCGGCGAGCCGGCCCCGCTGCATCCCGGCAACGCGCTCGCCGTCACGTACGGCTGCGATCCGGCCGATGCCATCACGGGCGTCGTGGTCACCCACCGGAACCTGGCGCGGTACGTCCTGGATCGGCACTGGCCGCAGGAGGGCCCCGGCACCGTGCTGTGGCACACCTCTGCAGCCGGCGACGCGCTCGCCCTCGAACTGTGGCTGCCGCTGCTGCGCGGCGGCCAGGTCGTCGTGGCTGCGCAGGAGGAACTGGACGGCGACGCGCTCGTCGCACTGCGGGCCGACCACCGGATCTCCCTGGCTTGGCTCCCCGCCGGTGTGCTGTCGGCCGTGGCGGCGCAGCGCCCCGACGCCCTGGTGGGGTTGAGTGAGGTGTGGACCGGGGCCGACCAGGTGCCCCGGGCCGCGCTGCAACGCATCCGTGAGGCCTGCCCGGGGCTGTCGATCGTCAACGGACACGGCCCGGTGGACACGACCGCGCTCATCCCGGCTCGCGGCTGGGCCGCCGACGAGCAGGCGCCCGACGCCGCGGCCGGTGGGCTGACCGACGGCACCGCCCGCTACGTGCTGGGTCCGGGGCTGGCGCCGGTCCCGGCCGGCGTGGCCGGCGAGCTATACGTGGCCGGGCCCGCCGTCGCGCGCGGCTATGCCGGGCTGCCCTTGCACACCGCGCAGCGGTTCGTCGCCTGTCCGTTCGGCCCGGCCGGTGCGGTCATGTACCGCACCGGGGACCGCGTGCGGTGGGGTGCCGACGGCCGGCTGGAGTATGTAGGCCGCGCCGGTGCCCGGCCGCGGATCCGCGGGGTCGAGGTCGACACGGGCCACGTCGAAGAGGCGCTGTCCGCGCACCCCAGGCTGGCGCAGTCACTGGTGGTCGTCCGAGAAGACGGCGCCGGGCAGCAGCGCCTGGTGGCGTACGTGGTCCCGGTGCCGGGCAGCGGCGCCGCCGACGCGGGTGCCCCCGACCCCCGCGCCGAGCTTTCCCACGAGGAGCTGAGCCGGTTCGCCGCCGCTCGGGTGCAGGAGTCGCTGCTGCCCTCGGCGTTCGTGGTGCTTGACCGGCTGCCGGTCACGGCCGGCGGGCGCGTGGACCGGTCCAGGCTGCCGGAGCCCAAGCTTCCCGACGGGCGGTACCGGGCGCCGCGCAACCGTACCGAGCAGGTGCTGGCGAAGCTCTTCGCCGAGGTGCTCGAGCTGGGCCGAGTCGGCATCGACGAGGACTTCTTCGACCTCGGCGGCAACTCGCTGCGGGCGATCAGGCTGGTCGGGCTGATCCGCGCGGAACTGAAGCTGGAGGTCTCCATCCGCACGCTGTTCGCCGCGCGCACCATCGCCGGCCTGTCGGAGCGCCGGGAAAACCTCGCCCAGTCGAGCAGGCCTGCCCTGCGCCGGCGGACCAAGGGCGGCGCGGTCGTCTGAGCCCCGGCTCGCGACCGCTCATTCGGAACAACTACAGCGACATCGAATCCACGATGCCGCCGAATCTAGAAGGAATGCAGATGACATCGAAGAACATGGTTACCGGAGTGGCCGTCGCAGGGGTGGCGCTGCTCGCCGCCGTGGTGGTCGGCCCCGCCGTCGCCCACGCCACCGAGCCGTTCGGTGGGTCGGCCCGACGGGTGGCTCCGGCCGCCGGGATGCAGCCGTTGAGCTCGCTGATCGGCTCCTGGAACTGCTCCGGGTCGATCACCGCCCCGGACGGCAGCAAGAAGGCGTTCGCCACGACCTCCACCGCGAAGTTCATCCTCAACGGGAACTTCATGCGCTGGCAGGAGACGAACAGCATGAACGGCACCCCGATCGCCTCGGCCGAGTACATCTGGGGCTGGGACGCTCAGCACAAGTACTTCACCGTGGACCGTTTCGACGACTCCGGACAGCGCGGTGCGCAGACGTCTCCCGGCTGGGTCGGCGCCGCGCTGACCGCGAGCGGCGCCCTGGTCCAGTCGGACGGTTCCTCGATCTCGCTGACCACGACGCTCACCAAGACCGGCAAGAAAGCCCTCACCGTGCGGGCGGTGGTCAATCTGGGGGCCGCGGCCGGCGGTGCGACCGTGGTGTCCGAGTCGTCCTGCACCCGTTGACGAACCAGCAGCGAGAAGGGTCATCAAGGCCGCTCGCCGTCAATCTTCCGTTACTCCCCGTACCAGATTTCGCTCACTGACGCGAGGGATCCCCGGCCGGCAACTTCGTGCCGGGGATCCTCGCAAGCCACTATTGCCGGCCAACCTGCGAACAGCGCATCGTGCGGCCATCCCGGCGGGAGAAATTATTCATGATTGATCGTGAAAACGAGACCTACGATGTGGTCGGCATCGGATTCGGCCCGTCCAACCTGGCGCTTGCTATCGCCCTGCAGGAGCGCGGGCTGGATGGGTCGGAGAGTGGGCTCAGCAGTCACTTCTTCGAGCGTCAGCACCGTTTCGGCTGGCACCGCAACATGCTGCTGCCGTCGACGACCATGCAGATCTCCTTCCTCAAGGACCTGGTGACCTTCCGTAACCCGACTTCGCGCTTCAGCTTCATCTCCTTCCTGCACGCGTCGGGGCGCCTCCCGCAGTTCGTCAACAACCAGGACTTCTTCCCGACCCGTCAGGAGTTCCACCAGTATCTGGAGTGGGCGCAGTCGCAGGTGGCCGGACATGTCTCGTACGGCTCGGAGGTGACCTCGATCCAGCCGGTGCAGGACGCCACCGGGGAGGCGCCGGACCGGCTGCGGCTGACCGTGGTGGCGGGTGCCACCGGCCAGGTCGACCGCGTGGTCGAGGCACGGAACGTGGTGATCTCGACGGGCCTGGTCCCGCGGATGCTCGACGGGGTCGAGAGCGACGAGCGGGTCTGGCACAGCTCGGAGTTCCTGCACAAGTTCCACTGCATGGACCCCGCGAGCCTGCGCCGGGTCGCGGTGGTCGGTGCGGGTCAGAGCGCCGCAGAGATCACCAGGTTCCTGTACGACCAACTGCCGCACGCCGAGGTCTCGGCGATCATCCCGTCCTACGGCTACTCCGTCGCGGACGACACCCCCTTCGCCAATCAGATTTTCGACCCCGGAGCCGTTGACGACTACTACTTCGGCTCCGAGCAGACGCGCGAGGCGTTCTGGCGGTACCACCGCAACACGAACTACTCGGTCGTCGACGACGAGGTGATCCGCGACCTCTACCGCAGGACGTACGACGACGAGGTGCGCGGCGTCCAGCGGCTGCACTTCCTCAATCTGACAAGGGTCGTCGACGTCAAGCGCGCCGGCCCCGAGACCCGCGTCTCGCTGCGAGTCGGCCCCGGCGGCGAGACGCGCGAGCTCGAGGTGGACGCGCTCGTCTGCGCGACCGGCTACCACTCGATGGAACCCACCAAGCTGCTGCGCGACCTCGACCAGCACTGCCTGCGCGACGAGGCCGGCCGGTTCCGGATGGAACGCGACTACCGCATCGCCACCACGCCGTACCTCTCCAGCGGCATCTACCTGCAAGGCGGCACCGAGCACACGCACGGCCTGAGCTCCTCGCTGCTGTCCAACATCGCCGTGCGCAGCGGCGAGATCACCGATTCGATCGTCGCCCGGGGCGCCGGCCTGAGCACCAAGCGGTCCATGTTCGCCCAAGCCGCGGGCGGCATCCGCTAGGCGGGTCGCGCACGGCCTTCCGCGGCGGGCGTGTAAAGGAGGGTGTTCGATGAGAACTCGGGTGCGAGACCGGTGGTTACGTCGCTTCCGTGATGGCGAAGGGTGTACGACGAAGCTCGTCTGCTTTCCCCACGCTGGCGGCTGGGCCAGCGCGTACCGCACCTGGCCCGCGGGTCTGCCGGCGGACGTCGGCGTGCTCGCCGTCCGGTACCCGGGTCGGGAGGACCGGATCGGTGAGCCGTCGCCGTCCAGTTTGGAGGCGCTCGCGGACGACGTCGCCGATGCGCTCGACGAGCAGGCCGGGCACCGGTTGGTGCTGTTCGGCCACAGCATGGGCGCGTCGGTGGCCTACGAGGTGGCCGTCCGCCTGCACCAACGGGGGCGTCCGCCGGTCGCGCTGTGCGTATCCGCGCGGCTGCCGCCGAAGGCGCTGGTGGATCAGCCACGCTTCGACGCCACCGACGACGAGATCATCGCGGCGATCGTGCGTCAGGACGAGAGCCGTACCGAGGTCTTCGCCGACCTGGAACTGCGGGAGTTCGCGCTGCCGGCCATCCGCGCGGACCTGGAGTTGGTCAACGACTATCGGGGCGGCCCACGGCCCGCGCTCGACTGCCCGGTGTTCGGCTACGCCGGAGAGAGCGACGCCGCGGTCGGGCGGGAACAGATGCGCGGGTGGGCGGACGTCACGCGCGGTCCCTTCCGGCTCCGGGTGTTCCCCGGCGGGCACTTCTACCTCAGGACCGAGGAGACCCGGCTGCTGACCGCCATGGCGCAGGTCTGCATCCGCGGAGGCCGGTATGAGACTCCGGGATGACGGCGGCAGCCGGGAACCGCTGACCGGGTGCCGGCCGCGCACGCCGGCGGGAGACCGCGGCGCTCCCGGCCCGCGCCTGGTCGAGGGCGTCGGCGCGGTCGTGACCGACGACGCCGGCCGCGACTACCTCGACCTGCTCGGCGGCGCCGCGGCGAACGTCCTGGGCCATGCTCACCCGGCAGTCGTGGCCGCGGTGTCCGCGCAGGCGGCCGCTCCCGGGCACGCCGCCGGCCGCGGCGGGGCCGGGCCGGCCGTGCTCCTGGCCGAGTTGTTGCTCGCCCTGACCGGCCGTGGGCGGGTGCTGTTCACCGACTCGGGCGCGGCGGCGAACGAGACGGCGGTCGAGGCTTGCCGGCGCACCGGACGCTCCCAGGTGGTCACGGCGGCCGGGTCGTTGACCGGTCCGGCGGCGGGCCCACCGCCGCGGACCGGCCGGTCGGGGGAGGGTGACCCGTCCCGGGCGCTGCCGGACGATGTCACGCCGGTGCCGTTCGGGGATGTCGAGGCGCTGCGTGCTGCGGTCGGCGGCGCCACGGCGGCGGTGGTCCTGGAGCCGATCCAGGGCGGGAGCGGTGTGGTCGTGCCGCCGCCCGGCTACCTCGCGGCGGCCCGGGAGATCTGTACGGCGGCGGGAGCGTTGCTGGTGCTCGACGAGGTGGGGACCGGCCTCGGGCGGACCGGGTACTGGTTCCACTATCAGAGCGAGGGCGTCGAGCCGGACGTCGTCACCCTCGCCGTGGGGTCCGGCGGCGGCCTGCCGCTCGGGGCCTGCCTGGCGTTCGGGCCGGCCGCGGACCTGCTCACCCACCGGACCGCCCCCGCGGCGGCGTCCGGCGGCGATCCGGTCGACTACGCGGCCGGGCTCGCCGTGATCCGGACCATCGCCGGCAAGGGCCTGCTCGATCACGTCAAGCGGGTCGGCGGCCAGCTGCGCGGCGGCATCGAGGCGCTGGCGCACCCGCTGGTCGCCGGGGTGCGCGGCGCCGGGCTGCTGCTGGGCATCGTGCTGGCGGAGCCGGTCGCCGTGCCGGTGACGGACCGGCTGCGCGCGGCCGGCTTCCTCGTCGATGCCGTCCGGCCTGGCGTGATCCGGCTCGCGCCACCGCTGATCCTGACGGCGGCGCAGGCCGACGCCTTCGTCGCTGCGCTGGAGCAGGCGCTGGGCGGCGTCTCGGTGGCACCTCCACGACCCCAGCGGCTACTGCTGCGCGACGCGGCCTGACCGTCAGCTCCTGCCGGGCCACGTCGGCCCGCCGGTCGTGCTGCCGCGGCGGGACGGCATCAACCCGGCTGGTCATCGGAACCGCCTGGACCCCAGTGCCAGCCGGCCGTTTGCCGACTTATAGCTTGAGATGACCGTTTGGCTGGGATAAGGGGGCGCTGGTCGGTTAAGGGGTACTGCCGGGCCGCGCATCGATCCACCATGGACTCGGAGACGCCCACGGGCGAGGGAGGGCGGCAGGGATGAACGAAGACACGGGACCTCTCGACGATATCCACCGCGGCGGCCGGGATCTCGGAGAACGACTCTCCGCCCAGATGGCCAGGCTGGACGCCGGCGGTCTCACTCGGCTCGATCACCCGTTGCTCACCGTCGCCATTTCCGCTCCGGAGACCGGCGGCGTCATCCTCGCCGGGCGCCTCGCGCCGGAGACCCACCCCTGGCTGACCGACCATCGCGTGTCCGACACCGTGCTGCTGCCCGGCACCGCCCACGTCGACCTGGCGCTGCGTGCCGGAGCCGAGATCGGCTTCCCGGTGCTGGCCCGCCTGGTACACGAGGTGCCGCTGGCCGTTCCCGCCCACGGCGCCGTCCAACTGCAGGTCGTGGTGGGTGAGCGGACCGGCGCCGGAACCCGGCCGGTGCGGATCTGGTCACGACCGGAGGGCGCGGCCGACGCGGTGTGGATGCGCCACGCGAGCGGAGAGCTCACCGCCAGCGATCTTGCGGCAGCGGACGACCTCGGCGAGTGGCCGCCCCCGGAAGCGACGCCACTGGCCGTCGACGGAGGCCACGAACGGCTGCGCGCTGTCGGTAGCCGCTCCGGTTCGGGCCTGCGTGCTGCCTGGCGATACCGCGACGACCTGTACGCCGAGGTCGAGCTGCCCGACGCCGCCCACGGCGATCCGGCGGCCTTCGGGATTCACCCCGCCCTGCTCGACGCCGTCCTGCAGGTCGGGCTGCTCGGCGCCGGCGCCGAAGCTGTTGCCTTCCCGGTAGCCTGGAACACGGTCGTCCTGCGCGCTGCCGGTGCGATCAGGCTCCGGGTCCGCCTCACGTACCCCGCCGCGGACCGGATCGGCATCACAGCCGCCGACCACACCGGGCAACCGGTACTGACGGTCGCTTCGCTGGCCACCCGGCCGGCGTCCGGCCGCGGGCCGGACGCCCAGATCGGGGAGAGCGCGCTGTTCGCGGTGCAGTGGTCGCCGATGACCACCATCGGCCCCGTCGTCGACCCGGAAGTTGTGCACATCTACGGCCCCGACGACCTGGAGCTGATCGAGGCCGACTGCGCTCCGCCCGCCATCGTCGCCGGGGTCGAGCCCGCGGCGGCGGGAACGACACCCGCCCGCGGTCAGGAGAACACGGTTGCGGCGCGGCGTCTGGTCGAGGGCTGGCTCGCCCGGCCGGACCTGGTCGAGTCGCGGCTCGTCCTGGTGACCCGCCGGGCCGTATCGGTCGGCGAGCACGACCACGCCGACCTCGCCGTCGCCCCCGTCTGGGAACTGGTGCGCGCGGCCCAGGCCGCGAACCCGGACCGGATCGTGCTGCTCGACACGGACGCCGCCCCCGACGAGGACATCGCCGGCCCGCTGCTGGCGCGGGCGATGGCCAGCGGCGAGACGGAACTCGCTATCCGCGGCGCCGAACTGCTGGCGCCCCGGCCGGTGCCGCTCTCCGGCGGGATTCGCGACGCACCCGGTCACCCTCCGGCGCGGACGCCTGCAAGGCACCGCACGGCTTGACCGCCGGCCCGGAGCAGCGCGATAAGGACGCGAAGGCGGCTCGATAGCGGCGTGCCCGACAGTGCTATCAGGTGCCGGGATATCCGGTCGCCTCCCGGCCGGCGTGGTTCCGGATGGAGGTCGGGGTTCGGGGGATTCGACAGGAGCGCCATGATGAAATTGATTGAGCGGGACGAGGCGGCGACGCGCCTGGATGAGCTTCTGGCCGACGCGATCGCCGGCCGGGGTCGACTGGCACTGGTCACCGGCACCGTTGCGACGGGTAAGAGCGAACTTCTCGCGGCGCTCGCCGAACGGTCCATGGAGCAGGGCGCGCTGGCGGTGACCGCGACCGGCTCGGCGGACGAGCGCGCGCTACCGCTCGCCCTGCTGAGCCAGCTCTTCCACGACGCGCCGCTGGTTGCCGAGGACCGGCAGCGAGCGATGGAGCTGTTGCTCGAGGGCACCAGGGCCACGCTCCCCGGCGCCGACCAGGGCGAGGGCCGACTGGACGCGCAGATCATTCACGGCCTCTGCACGGTGCTGCTGGAATTGGCCGAGCGCTGCCCGCTGGCGCTTCTCATCGACGACGCCCAGCACGCGGACCGGGAATCGTTGATTTGCCTCTCCTACCTGGTGCGTCGGTCCCGCTCGGCCAGAATCCTCGTGGTCTTCACCAGGAGTACGTTCGGCATCGACACTGAGTCGAGCTGGCACACCGAGCTGGTACGGCCGGGTAACGGCGCGCGCATCGACCTGGGACCGCTGACCGGCGCGGGTGTCCGACGCTACCTCGAGGCGCACGCCGGCGTCGAGGTGGCCGAGCGGTTCGCCGACCACTGGCACGAGCTCAGCGGCGGCAACCCGGTGTTGATCGAGGGTCTACTCAGCGACTTCCGCCGGGTGGCCACCGAGACCGGTCGCGAACCGGACGAGGGTTTCGTGGGAGACGGCTTTGGCTCGGCGCTGATGTCGTGCCTGTACCGGGGTGACGAACGGTTGCTCGAGGTGATTCGGGGCATCGCGGTACTGGACGATGCGGATCCGGAGAACCTGAACCGGCTTATCGGGCTGGACGCGCCGCGGGTGGCGCAAGCCGTTCGTGCGCTCACCACGGCCGGCGTCCTCGGTATGCGGTCGTTCCGCCATCCGGCGGCGTGCGCGGCCGTGCTCAACGACGTGCGGCAGGATCGGCGATCCGAGTTGCATCGGCGTGCGGCGGTGTTGGCATACGGCCGGGGCGCCTCACCCCGAGTCGTGGCCGAGCACCTGGTCAACGCCACCGGCGTGCAGGAGACCTGGGCGTTCACCGTGCTGGAGGACGCCGCCCGCCAGGCGTTGCGGGAGGGGCGCGTCGAGGCCGCGGTCCGCTATCTCAAGCTGGCCTGGAAGGTCTGCGCCGAGGACCAGGCTCGGCTTCGCATCATGGCCACGCTGGTACGCGCCGAATGGCGGATCAATCCGAGCACGTCGGCCGACTACCTGCCCGAGCTGTCCGGGGCACTGCAGAAGGGTGTGCTACGCGGCAGCGACGCGATCGTGCTGATCAAGGCGCTGCTCTGGCACGGCCAGTTCCGCGAGGCGGAACACGTGCTGGGCCGCCTCGTGGCCCCCGGTGGCGAGATGGACGCCGACACCGCCGCCGAGTTGGCGGTTGCCCGGCCCTGGTTGCGCTGCACGTACGCCCCGGTCGCCGCGCACCTGCCCACGGTCACCGCCAATGTGTCGACTGTGTCGGAAAGCCGTCGGCTGGCTGCGGCTCGGGCCCTCGCCATGGCGATCAGCACCAGCCCCGGTCCGGACCTCAGCGAGACGCTGGAGCGGATTCTACGTGGATCGCGCCTCGACGAGATGTCGCTGGACACCGTGGAGAGCGCGTTGCTGGCGCTCACCTATTCCGGCCATGCCGACAAGGCCGCGGGCTGGTGTGACCTGTTCGTCGAGGAGGCGTATACCCGCCGGGCACCGAGCCGGCAGGCGCGTCTCGCGGTGGTCCGGGCCGAGGTTGCGTTGCGGATGGGCGCCCTGCCCACGACGTTCCGCTATGCCCGTACGGCGCTGGAGATCATGCCGCCGGCCAGCTGGGGTGTGGCGATCGGTCATCCGCTGTCCTTGCTGATCAACGCCGCGGTGGCGATGGGCGAGTTCGACGACGTCCGTGAATGGCTGGACCAGCCGGTGCCGGCTGCGATGTTCGAGACCCGCTACGGCCTGCACTACCTGCAGGCACGAGGGCGGTACAGCCTCGCCACCGAACACCCCAACCTGGCCCTGCGGGACTTCCTGCGGTGCGGTGACCTCATGACGGCCTGGGGCGCCGACGCTCCCGGCCTGGTCGCCTGGCGTTCCGATGCGGCGGAGGCCTATCTGCGGATGGACCGCCCGTCGCAGGCGCGCAAGCTCGTTGAGACACACCTGGAAAAGTGCACGGGGCAGATGACGCGGGCGCGGGGCGTTGCACTGCGGCTACTGGCCGCTACCGAACAGATGCGGCACCGGCCCATGCTGCTGCGGCAGTCGGCCGACCTGCTGCAGCGCAGCGGCGACCAGTACGAGCTGGCTCGCACGCTGGCTGACCTGGCGCAGGCCTATCTCGCGGTCGGTGAGTCGCGTCGGGCCGGAGCTATCGGGCAGCGAGCCCGGGCGCTGGCCGACTCCTGCGCGGCCGTGCCGCTGATCCGGGCGCTGGGCCTGGACGACGATGAGGAATTCGGTGTTCCGGCGGAGGCCTTAGCGCCGGAGGACCCGGCCGTGGCGCTCAGCGACGCCGAACGCCGGGTGGCCGCGTTGGCCGCGGTCGGCTACACGAACCGGGAAATCGCCGAAAAGCTCTACATCACTACGAGCACCGTCGAGCAGCATCTCACCCGTACGTATCGCAAGCTGAACGTCAAGCGCCGCGGCGACCTGCCCACCAATTTGGATGCGAGCCTCATCCCGACAACCTGAGGGGTCCCCCGTCTCCTTGGGCGGGCGGCCCGGACTTCGCTGGAGTCCGGGCCGCCCATTTTGCCGGCTTCGGCGCGGCGATGCGGCCCCTGCGGTGGGGAGGAACCTCCCTACCGTGCGGATTCAAGCCCGAGAACGACCGCTCGCGGATATCGCTCGCGGTCGCCGACTCCTAGCATGCAATCAGCACAACAGTCAGCATTTCCGGTGCCGACTCTGCGGCGACACACTCAGCCATCGCGGGGAGATTATGATCGAGGCCATCCTTCCTGCCGACGTGGCGGCGGTCGACACATTCGACGATCCGCCGGACGCGGTGTTGCTCCCGGGCGAGGAGCAGATCATCGGTTCGTCGGTCGAGAAGCGGCGGCGAGAGTTCATCACGGCCCGGCACTGCGCCCGCCTGGCACTAGCCCGGATCGGCGTGCCACCGACGCCGATTCTGTCCGGAGAGTCAAGAGAGCCGCTGTGGCCCTCGGGTGTGGTCGGCGCCATCACGCACTGTGCGGGATACCGAGGGGTGGTCGTCGCGCCGTCCTCGAGAGTCACCACCGTAGGGATTGACGCCGAGCCCAACGAACCGCTGACCAACGGTGTGCTCGAGGCCGTGGCGCTGCCCGACGAACGCATTCACGTCGCCGAGCTGCTCGAGGCCCGACCGGAGATCCGCTGGGACCGCATGCTGTTCTCTGCGAAGGAGTCCGTCTACAAGTCGTGGTTTCCGCTGGCGCGTCGATGGCTGGACTTCGAGGATGCGGTGGTCACGATGCGGCCCGGCTCGGCCGGCGCGTTGGCGGGCGACTTCGAGGCGCGACTCCTGGTGACCGGTCCCCGGGTGGACGGCAAACGAGTCACCGGATTCACCGGGCGGTGGCTGGTGGACCACGGGCTGATCCTGACCGCGATCGTCGTTCCTGTTGCGGTATCGACGGGGCCGTCGCACACTCGAGTATCCGTTGACGCACGGTAACGTGCATCCCGTTCCGCCATACCGTCGATAGTGCTCTATATATCATCGGTGGAGACGCTCCACAAGTGACTGCGTGGCCAGCTCTTCATGTGCGAACGTTTGGTCCACCGCATGCCCTTTGGGTGGCGCCGTCGACTGACGATCACATAATCTTCGATCCGACGAGGGTACTCGTTGACTAATCGGCTGGGCACGCCTTGGCGAGCTCAGCCGGCTCATGGGCGCATCGGGGGCCCCAGGTCGCGTTACCCTCAACGGGGGAGGCGCATGTGCAGGTCCTGGTCCTGGGAGCACTCGAAGTTGTTATCGGAGACCGTCCGCTCGAACTCGGCGCGCAGCGGCAGCAGATCATCCTGGGCACACTGGCTCTAGAGGCGAACCGGGTGATCCGGGTGACCCGGCTCATGGAGGCGCTCTACGGCGACGATCTGCCGTCGACGTCACGAGTGCAGGTTCAGATTTGCATTTCGGCCTTGCGGAGGCGGTTCACCGAAAATGGCTATCCCGATGCCATCGGCACGCGCAGTCAGGGTTACTCCCTACATCTGCCGTCGGGCGGTCTCGACCTTCACCAGTTCGAGGATGCACTGACCCAGGCGCGCCAACTCCGTGAGTTCCGCCGGCTTGACGAATCCGTCACCCAGTACCGCACGGCCCTGGGGCTGTGGCGTGGACCGGCGCTCGATGGGCTGGAGAGCCGGGTAGTCCGCCAGGCGGCCGACCGGCTGGGGGAACGCCGCCTGGCGGTCACCGAGGAGTGCGTCGAGCTCGAACTGCGGCTCGGCCGGCATCGTGAGCTGATCGACGAGCTGATTGCGCTGGTCGACGAGCACCCGCTGCGCGGGCGGCTGCGCGAGCACCTCATGCTCGCGCTCTACCGCTCCGGGCGGCAGGCCGAGGCGCTGGAGACGTACCGGTCGGCGCGCCGGCTCTTCATCGAAGAGCTGGGGCTGGAGCCGAGCGAGGAACTGCGCCGGCTGGAGCATGCCGTGCTCACCGACGATCCACAGCTCGCCCTGCCCGAGCAGGCCAGCGCTCCGCTGCGGGCCGCGCCGACGGTGTCGGCTCCCGTGGCGACGACGAGCCGCGAGTCGGTCGAGCAGCCGGCGTCCGAGCCGAGCGCGCCGTCGGTCCCCCCGCCGTACGGTGCGCCCGCCGTCGGCAAGGTGTCCCCGATCTCCGGCGTACCCGCCGCCGGCCCGGCGGTCTCTGGCGTGCCGGTCTCGGGCGTCCCGAGCGCCGGCCCGGGAGTATCGCCGGTGCCCTGCCTGCTGCCGACCGACATCGGCGACTTCACCGGGCGCAGCCAGCAGATCGAAGCGATCCGGATGCAGTTCGAGGTCGCCACCGACAACAGTTCCCGGTTCGCTGTACCCGTCGTCGTGATGGTCGGCAAGCCGGGCATCGGTAAGACGACGCTCGCGGTGCACGCCGCGCATCGCTTGGCTGAGCGATACCCGGACGGACAGCTCTTCGCCGACCTGCACGGCCGCCGTCCGGAGCAGATCGGCCCCATGCGGGTGCTGGAACGTTTCCTGCGCGCCCTGGGCGTACCGGGCACCCAGATGCCGGAGCTGTTGGAAGAGCGCGCCGAGCTGTATCGCGCCCTCCTGGCTGATCGCCGGATGCTCGTGGTGCTGGACAACGTCGGCGGGGAGAGTCAGGTGCGGCCCATCATCCCGGGCACGTCGCAATCCGCGGTACTCATCACCAGCCGGGGCCGGCTGGGCGGTCTGCCGAGCGCGCTGCACGTCCACGTCGACCTGTTCAGCGCCGAACAATCCGTGGAGCTGCTCTCCCGGATCGCCGGCACCGAGCGGGTGCAATCCGAACTGGATTCCACGGCCGAACTCGCCGAACTCTGCGGACACCTGCCGCTCGCCCTGCGGATCGCCGGAGCGCGGCTGGCCGCTCGCCCACACTGGAGTGTCGACCATCTGGTGGACCGGCTGGCCAACGAGGCCCGACGGCTCGACGAGCTCAAGCACAGCGGGATGGGTATCCGGGCGAGCATCTCGCTGACCTACGACCACCTCGACGACGCCGCGCGGCGGTTGTTCCGCCTACTCACGGTCGTGGACTTCCCGCACATCTCGGGCTGGGTCGCCGCAGCCCTGCTGGACATCGATGTCGATGACGCCCAGGACCTGCTCGACGACCTGGCGGATGCCCAGCTCGTCGAGGTCAGCGGCACCGGGCGCGGCGTCAATGCCCAGTACCGCCTGCACGACCTTATCCGGGTCTTCGCCCGCGAGCGGCTGTTCGCCGAGGAAGTGGCCGAGGAGCGCGCGGAGGCGTTGCGCCGGGTCCTGGGCGCGTTGCTGTTCCTGGGCGAGGAGGCGCACCGCGGGGTCTACGGCGGCGATTACCTGCGTCTGCGCAGCGACGCCTCGCTGCACGAGTTGCCTGCCCGGCATGTACGCCAGCTCGTCGACCCGCCGATTCCCTGGTTCGAGCGCGAACGGCTCACCCTCGTCGCGGCGGTCCGTCAGGCTGCGCGGGCGGGCTTGGTCACGCACTGTTGGAGCCTGGCACTGATCGCGGTCACCCTGTTCGAGTCCCGGATCTACCTGAGTGACTGGCGTGAGACCCATCAGATCGCGCTGGAGGCTGCCCAGCAGGCCGGCGACGGACGCGGACACGCGGTGATGCTGTACTCGCTTGGCGCGCTGCAGATCCGGGAGCAGCGATATGCGGACGCGCTGCAGGTGCTACAGGCCGCCGGCGAGAAGTTCGACCGATCGCAGGACGAGCAAGGCGTCGCTCTGGTCAACCGGTACGTGGGCATGGTGAACCGGCTCACCGGCCGCTATGCGGAAGCCGTTGAAAATTACAGTCGGGCACTGGTGTCGTTCCGAAAGATGGGCGACCTAGTCGCGGTGGCGTTCGTGCTGCATAGCCTGGCGCACATCAAGCTCGAGCAGGGTGACTTGAACGCAGCCCGAGAGCTACTGCCGGAGGCGTTGGACTGTGCCCGGAGGGCGGGGAGCCGCCGAGTGGAGGCACAGGTGCTCCACCGACTCGGTGATACTCAGCTGAGAGCGAATGAGTTGAAGGCTGCGATCGATGTCTTCGAACAGGCGCTGTCCATCGTCCGTGAGTTGGGCGACTCGGTAGGGCAGGCCTTCGCGCTGCACGGGCTGGGCACCGCGCAATTGCGTGCGGGGGCCTTCGCGGCGAGCGGGGAGGCACTGCGCGAGGCGCTGGAGCTGGCTTGCGGAGCAGGAGAGCGGCTTATGGAGGCTCAGGTTTCCATGGTGCTAGGTGAGCTGGCCATGGCGGAAGGCGACCCGCCGCGAGCCGTGCTCTACCTGCATCGTTCACTCGGCCTGTTCCGAGCTATCTCCACGCCGCAATTGGAAGCGCGGCTGTTGGGCTTGTTGAGTGACGCATATGCCGCAAAGGATCAGTTGGATAAAGTGGCTGTCGGAGTTAGCTAATGCTGGATCAGCATTGGCGCCGGAGATCCGCCAGGATTTTGATGGGCTCATCCGCGCGTCCAAGTAGTGGAACCCTCGTGCGCGTCACTGGCTGAATCGTCTTCCTTGCTCGGTATGTTGGGCGGCCGCTGGCCGCCCAACATACCGTAAGGATTCTGCTCCGGTTCGTCGAGTGCTGGCATGTGGCGCGCTCGGCGACAGCCATCAGCCCCAGATCGTGCTGTCTTCAGAAAAGGTGGTCGGCGTCGGGGCCGGGGCCAAAGCCGAGTCGGCCTGGACGTTGGCAACCGTCGTCGCCTTCGTGGGGTGAGTCGTCAGGGTGCTGATCGTTGCGACCGCGCCGCTCGCAACGGCAAGAACAAAGCCAACGTTGACAACCGCGTTGCGAACGGTCTTACGCATAGGATTACCACACTCTCTGCTCGGGATTTCGGCTGAGCCTGTCGCTCCTCGCCGTGTTGAGCAGAACGCTATCGACGAGCCGCATCGATTCCTTATCGCCGCGCAACGGATTCGCCATCGCCGCTACCTGTTCCATTATCGCGGCGGGCGATAACGGATGGAAGCCCGAGGGATAGCGCTGTGGTGGGGACCTTGATAGGTGCTCGGCTGAGCATCGACAACCGAACAGGCCGGTCCGCCCGACCGGGCACGGCGGTCCGTGTTGTTGCCGTGTGAGCTCTGACAGGGAGGTGCTCTACATGTATGTCTCATTGCAGGCCCTCGACGGCATCTACGGAAAGCCGGCGGCTGGCCTACACGCTCGGCTCGAGCGCTCGGTGGAGGGCCGATGGTCGACGGTCGCGAACGCGGCGACCGTCGAGAACGGCACTATCGCCAGCTTCGTCGAGGGGCAACTCGCGCCGGGGCTGTACCGGGTCGTCGTCGACAGCGACCTCTACTTCTCGGGGCTCGGCTTCAGCGCCGCGTACGCGGAGATTGTCATCCCTTTCCGGGTGCGTGCAGAACCGTACGCCCGTCAGGTCCAGGTTCTGCTTACCCCGTACTCGTATTCGTTGTACTTCGGCGATCGGGCCTGACCCGACACCGGCTGAGAGAGGAATGACCGTGAGGAGCAACCCATCGACGTCAGGTCGCTACGCCCAGCCCGAGACCGTGGACCTCCCGAACCGTGCCTGGCCGTCCCGGACCATGGTGACTGCGCCGCGATGGCTGAGCACCGATCTGCGCGACGGCAATCAGTCACTGGTGAACCCGATGTCGCCGGATCGCAAGCTGGCCATGTTCAACCTTCTCGTTGAGATGGGCTTCACCGAGATCGAGGTCGGCTTCCCGGTGGCCAGCCAGGACGACCACGACTTCCTGCGTATGCTCATCGAGCGCGATCTCATTCCTGATGATGTCCGCATTTCGGTGCTGGTGCAGGCACGCGACGAGCTCATCGAGCGGACCGTGGAGAGCCTGGCCGGTGCGCGCTGCGCCACCGTTCACCTGTACAACGCGACGTCTCCGCAGTTCCGGCGGATGGTTTTCGGGATGACCCGGGCGGAGTGCAAGGACCTCGCGGTGCGGGGGACGCGGCAGTACATGAAGTACGCCGAGCGGGTCATCGGCGGTGGCGACTTCGGCTTCCAGTACTCGCCGGAGATGTTCGTCGACACCGAGCTGGACTTCTCCCTCGAGGTCTGCGAGGCCGTCATGGACGTCTGGCAGCCGGGGCCGGGTCGGCCGATCACCTTGAACTTACCCACCACCGTGGAGCGCACCACCCCGAACGTGTTCGCGGACCGGATCGAATGGCTGGACCGCAACCTGTCCCGGCGTGAGCACGTCTGTCTCTCGGTCCACCCACACAATGACCGGGGGACCGGCGTCGCCTCCGCCGAACTCGCTGTCCTGGCCGGCGCGGAGCGGGTGGAGGGTTGCCTGTTCGGCAACGGCGAGCGGGCGGGCAACGTGTGTCTCGTCACGCTCGGGCTCAACCTGCTGACCCACGGCGTCGACCCGGGGCTGGATTTCGGCGACCTGAACCGGATCCGGCGGATCGTGGAGTGGTGCAACGAGATTCCGGTGCACCCGCGGCATCCGTACGGCGGCGACATGGTCTACACCGCGTTCTCCGGATCGCACCAGGATGCGATCAAGAAGGGCTTCGACGCGCGCGCGCGGGCGATTGCGGACGGCGCCGATTCCGCCACCATGCCCTGGGAGGTGCCGTACCTGCCGCTGGATCCGCGGGATGTCGGCCGGACCTACGAGTCGTTGGTGCGGATCAACAGTCAGTCCGGCAAGGGCGGGGTGGCCTACGTGCTCGGCTCGCAGCAGGGCCTGGAGCTTCCCCGAGCGCTACGGATCGAGTTCGCCGC
The DNA here is from genome assembly GCF_003751945.1 of Couchioplanes caeruleus. Lineage (NCBI taxonomy): Bacteria > Bacillati > Actinomycetota > Actinomycetes > Micromonosporales > Micromonosporaceae > Couchioplanes > Couchioplanes caeruleus. The sequence continues at coordinate 4,692,616 of NZ_RJKL01000001.1, forward strand.
GGCGGTTCAGCAGGCGGCCGACGAGTGGGGCCGGGAGATCCAGCCGGACGAGATCGTCGAGATGTTCATCACCGAGTACGCCACGCCTCGTTTCGTCACCGTGCCGGTCGCGTTCCGTACCCTCGTGCCGACGGTCCTGCACGTACAGGGCGACGACTTTGTGATGGACGGCAGCCGCACCGACTCGCTCGGCGACCTCGGTGCCCACCTGGCTTCCTGGGGCATGCGGGTAGACGAGGTACGCAGGATCGGCTTCGGCGCGGCCAACACCGAGCGTGACGACGTGGTCGTGTACGCGGACTGCGAGATCGGCGAGCGGCACGTGTGGGGCGTCGGGTCGGCCACGGACCTCGACGGCGCGGCCAGAGCGGCGGTACGCGCGGCCATCACCCGGGCATTGCGGACGGCGCCGTCGAGCCGTGAGCCGGCAAAGCGGTGGCTTCGGGCCAGCTAGATGGGTGCGGATGGGGTACGACGCCGGTAAGACGATCACTTTCTAGGGGGCCCTCCTACCGCGGGAGTCAGGGGTGTACGGCGCGCTGACCGGCTGATTACGGTTGGTGCGCGGTGCGATCACGCGCCACAGCGGTCCGGCTGTGAGCGCGCCGCGCCACCACCCCCGGAAGCAGGTGACCGTGATGGGGCAGCGTTCAGCGGCCGGCGCCTCCGGTACCGGAACGATCATCGGACCGTGCGTGATGGCAGGCGCCCGGCCGGGGTTTCCTGTGTCGGCGCAGCCCGAGCGAGGAACCGGTGGACTGTATCTGGTGTTGATCCTGGCAATGGCACTGCCGTCCTCGGTGCTCTACTCGGTCGGCGCGGTCGGCGCGGAATTGACCTCGGCCTTCCACGTGTCCCGTTCGGGCCTGGGTGCCCTGCCCGCGATCGTCTTCGGCGCCGCCGCGGTGCTGTCGTTGTGGTCCGGCGGCGTGGTCGCCCGACTCGGTGCCCGGGCCGCGCTGCTCGTCCTGTTCACCCTCGCCACAGCGGCGTTCGTGCTGGTCGGGGCGGCCGCCGGTCAGCTCGGGCTGGTCGCTGCCATGGCGCTGTGCGGCGTGTGTCAGGCGATGTCCAACCCGGCCACGAACCTGGCGATCACCGAGTACTTCCACCCCGCGGACCGGGCGGCCGCGGTGGGCCGCAAGCAGGCCGCCGTTCAGATGTCCGCCCTGGTCGTCGGCCTGACCGCGCCGCTGCTCACCCAGCTCGCGGGCTGGCGGGCGGCCTTCCTGGTCGGGGCGCCGCTCGCGGTTTTCGCGCTGGCGGCCACGGCTCGATCGGTGGCCGCTCGACCCCGGGTCGCACACTCCTTCAGTTGGCGCCCGGCCCGCCCGAATCGCTATCTGGCACTGTTGATGTTGTTCCTCACCGCTGAGGGCTGCGGGGTGTCCGCGGTGGCGACGTTCACCCCGCTATATGGCCGGGACCATCTGGGTCTGGGCGCGGGTGTGGCTACCGCGTCGATCGCGGTGCTCGGCGTCGCCGGCGTGGCAGCCCGGTTGATCTGGTCGCGCCGCTCGGCGGCACTCTCGTTGCTGAGCCCGCTGCTGGGCAAGCTTGCTGTCGGCGCCGCCGTATCGGCCGTCCTGATCTGGGCCGGCGCCGAGCTGGGGCCGATAGCGCTCTTTGCCGGGGTGGCGGGCGTGGGGGTCACGGCGGTCGGTGCGAACGCGGTGGCGATGGTCCTCGTCGTACGCGACCGGCGAACCGGTCCCCTCGGGCCCGCTTCGGCCCTGCTGTCCCTCGGCTTCTTCGTCGGCTTCGTCATCGGTCCGGTTTCGTTCGGCGCGATCGCCGACCACCTGGGGTACGGCCCGGCGTGGCTGGCCGTGGCGGCCGTCTTCCTGCTGGCGGCCGGGCTGTCCGGATTGGTCCCTCGTCGCGAACGCCCCGGAGATACCGAAGGGCGGCGTGCCGCGACCTGGTGTCGCAGTACGCCGCCCGGGCGGTCCGCGCGCTCGGTCAGCGCGCGGCGTGCTCGCCGCAGAACACCGCCCTGACGAGGCTGTCCAAGGCCGGCGCGAGCGCCTCGGAGGGGTTGACCTCGGCGTCCCCGGTGGTCAGGCCGGCGGTCAGGGTCTTACTGCCGTCGGGCGTGCTGTACATCAGTGCCCCGAAGCCACCCGGCGCACCGCCGTTGTGGTGGTAGACGGTGCCGTGGTCCGCACCCAGATCCTGCACGAACACTCCGAGGCCGTAGTTGATCGGACCCGCGGGCTTGCGCATCTCGGCCAGGAGCGGGGCCGGTAAGAGCTTGCCCGCGTTGAGCGCGGCGAAAAAGGTATGCAGGTCGCGCGTGGTCGAGATCGCGCCACCGGCCGCGGGAAGCATCGAGAGGTTCTGCCGGGATACGTCGACCACCTTCCATTCGTCGCCGTCCTGGTAGCGGTAGTAGCCGTGTGCGTGCGGCTCGGGCAGATCGGTGGCGTTGCCATCCAACACGGTGTCCCGCACTCCGAGCGGCTGCAGGATGCGCCGTTGCATCTGCTCGCCGTAGGTGGTGCCGGTGACCTGCTCGATCAGCAGTGCGGCCAGGGTGTAGTTGGTGTTGGAGTAGCTCCAATCGGTCCCGGGCTCGAACCGTGCCGGCTTGGCAAGCGCCAGCTCAACCAGTTCCCGCGGTTGGTACGTGTGTAGCCGGGTGTCCACCCACTCCTTGCCGGTGGCCGGAATTCCTGGTGCGACTGTCCCGTCGGGGTAGTACTCGCCGGTGTAGTTGAACAAACCGCTGGTGTGCTGCAGCAGCATCCGCACCGTGATCCGCTCGTCCAACTCCAGGCCGGGAAGGTGGCTGGCCACCGAGGCGTCCAGTCCCAGCCGGCCCTCGGCCACCAGTTGCAGGACCACGGTGGCCGTGAACGACTTGGCGACGCTGCCCGCCCAGAACCGGCCGTCGGCCGGCGGGCTGGCGCTCCCGCCCAGCTCACGTACGCCGGCGCTGCCCAACCATTCGCCGTGGTCGTCGTGGACGCGTACGTGAAGCCCAGCGAAGCCGGCGTCGACGAAGGCCTCGACGGCCTTCTGTAGTTCGGGGCGATCCTGGCCGGTACTGGTCCGGTTCGTCATGACGGGGCTCCTCAGAGGCTGCGGGCGGTGATGTCGCCGTGGGCAGTGGTCGCGTGGATGTTGAGGCCGGCGGCGGCGCCTTCGGTGTTTTTGAGTGCGTTGTGGACGCGGCCGAAGCTGGTGCCCGCGTCCAACGACGCGGACGCTTCGCGGGCGGCGCCGACCGAGATGTCGCCGTACTGGGTGCTCAGGGTGACGGTGCCGGTTACGGCCTCGGCGATGCGCAGGTGGCCCTTCTGAGTGGTAATCTCCGCGGGTCCGCCGAGGCGGCCGACGGAGATGTCGCCGGCCTGCAGCGTCAGCCGGGCGCTCGCGGTCTCGTCGAGCTTGACCGAGCCGCCGGCGCCCTCGAAGGTGACGTCGCCCAGTCGGCCGACCCCCCGGAACTCGGCGCTGGCCGCCTTGGCGTCGATCCGCGAGCCGGTAGGCAACTGAACCGTGACCTCGACGGATCCGGAAGACCCGGAGATGCGGTTGGTGCTCTCGGGCGTCTCGATGCGCAGGACGCCGTCGTCGAAGGTGACCCCGACACGCTCCGCGGCCTTCACGTCGCGGCTCTTGGAGGCGTCCGCGGGGCGGATCTCGACCGTGGTGTCGGCCCGGTCGGCGGCGATGAACTGGATACGCCCGGCGGGGATGTCGAGAACGGCGGAGATCGGGGCGAGGGTGTTGAACTTCTGCATTTCAAGACTCCTTCGAGTTCGTTTCTGATGCCGGAAACGCTACGTTGCCTTTCTAAAGCTCGCAACAACGAGGTTGCACGAACTAGACATAGCAGCAGGTGAGGCGCCTTTTTTCATTGCAACAGCTAGAGATGCAACGCAACGGAAGGCCGCCGCTCGTTGCAATGGTTGCGGTATAAACGCTATGCTGGGCAGCAGCACGGACCGCGAAGGAGATCACATGCCAGGGGGCAGGCTCACCCAGCGCGAGCGCCAAGAGATCAGCCTGGGGCTGGCCGACGGCCTGCCGTACGCGGAAATCGGCCGACGCATCAGCCGTCCGACCTCGACGGTGACCCGGGAGATCATGCGCAACGGCGGTCCCACCGCCTACCGTGCCGACCTCGCTCAGCACGCCACCGAACGCCGCGCCCGACACCGCAGAAAGGCCACCCGGGGGCAGCCCGACGCGCCGCCGCAGACCCACGGGCGCGATGCCGAGGCCGTGCGGGAGTACGAGGAGACGTTCGCCACCGTCTTCATGCAGTTGGGCCTGCCCAAAATGACGGCCCGGACGCTGACCGGCCTCTACGTCACCGATACCGGCAGCCTGACCGCCGCCGAACTCGCCGGGCGCCTACAGGTCAGCCCGGCGTCCGTCTCCAAGGCGATCGCGTTCCTGGAAAGTCAGGGCCTGGTCCGCCGCGAACGCGACGAACGACGCCGGGAACGCTACGTCGTCGACGACGACGTCCTTTACCAGTCCACGATGGCCAGTGCCCGGTCCACCGCTCATCTGGGCAAGGTCGCCCGGCAGGGCGTGGGCATTCTCGGCCCCGGCACCCCGGCCGCTGCGCGCCTGGAGAACATCGCCCGCTTCGTTGACTTCGTCTCCGAGAGCATCGCCCGCGCCGCGAATCAGGCCCGCGAGGTGCTCCACACGAAGCCCGGGACCACGACGGAGAACGCGACCTGAACGCGGCTCAGGTCGCGGGCATGAAATTTCCGTATTACCGTCCGCCAGGGGCGACACGGTCCAGGGTGGCCGCTGGGATTGTGCGGATTGCAGAGGTGGAGCGCCGCCTTCGCCCGTGAGGCATCGCGCCGGCACTCAGTGCCTGGTCTCGTACCTGGTCAGGATCACGCCGTCGGGGAACGTCCGGGTCTCCACCAGGGTCAGGTTCACCCAGTTGTCCAGGGCCGTAAAGAACGGCGTGCCGCTGCCCACCAAGACCGGCGCGGTGGCCAGCACGTACTCGTCGATCAGCCCGGCCCGCATCGCCGCTGCGGCGAGTGTGGCGCCGCCGATGTCCATGGGGCCGCCATCCTCGGCCTTGAGCCGGGTGATCTCGGTGACCGCGTCGCCGGTGACCAGGCGGGTGTTCCAGTCGACCGTGCTGATTCTGGAGGAGAACACCACCTTCGGCATGTCCCGCCAACGGCGGGCGAACTCGATCTCCGCCGGCGTGGCGCCGGGCTGCTGGTCGGCGGTCGGCCAGTGGGAACTCATCGTCTCCCACAGTTTGCGCCCATACAGCGCCAGGCCGGTCGCCCCGACCCGGTCGGACCACCACTGGAACAGCTCGTCGCTCGGCACGCTCCAGCCGAGGTCGTCGCCGGGCGCGGCAATGTAGCCGTCCAGGCTCACGTTCATGCCAAAGGCCAGTTTCCGCATGGCGTCAGCCTCCCGTGAATCGTATTCGGCGTACAGACCAGCACGGCGCGGAAAATCATCGGTCAGGCCACGCCGAGGACCGGTTGACCACCACGCCAAGCGGATGCCGCGTACGGAAGGGAACCCCCTACGTGCACCCGACACCGGGGCGCCCGGACCACCATCACCTTGACCAGCGGTGTGTTGCGATACCCGTACGGTGAAACGGTGGGCGCCGACCCGCTGGGCAACGTGCGGGCGATGCGGCTCGACGTGACGGTCGCACGGACCGTACCGGTGGCACCACGACCGACGACGACATCACCGACCCCGGTACCGACGACGACACCGAGGCGGTTCCCGAGGTCAGCGACACCGTCAGCGAGACGGACTCCCGCACCGGCCGCGTCGACGGCCGGGGACGGCGACCATTGGGTGGGAGGGACCCCACCCCAAGGCCGCCGACACCGGAACGTCATAGCAATCGGGCCCCTGTTGGGTTCCGACCTTCGGCCATCTACTGATGGTCACGGTTCGCGTCGTCGAGCTTCCTCGGTCGTTCCTCGTGCTCGTCACGCGTCGGAGTCCGACGGTCCCGCTTCTGCTGAAGAACCGTGACTGCCATCTGCGCTACCGCCGCAACAGCACCAAGGGCGGCGGTGGCAAGGCCCACCCACTCGGACAGCTCCATGAACCACACCTCACGCTCGAACACTGATCGAGCGGATCACGGGCACGGTTCAGCTCGACCAGTGACTGACACTGGTAAAGCTGAGTTCCGCGCTGCCCCGGTGTGGCCGGTTCTCAGAGGTGGGACCGCAGTCCCGTCTCCATGATCCTTGGGGCCAGAACGTCATGAATAAGGCTCAATGACGCCCTTAGCCAAAGGTGAACACGCAGAGGTCTCTTCCGCCGAGGATTACTCGGCCGCCGTTGCCGGGCACCGGGGGCTCCGTGTTGACGACAACGGCGCGAGGGAATACTCCCCTCTCACTGCGCCGAGTATCCCTCCGCACGACAAGGCCGGCAACCGTCCGCGGCCACAACCACACGGTCGGGAACCACGGCCGCGACCCGGTGATGCGACGACCGCGGGATGATGTCGGTGCGACCCGGTCCCCGAGTCGGTGCCTATGGCGGCGGCGTCACCAGGTGAATCTGACACCCGCTCCGATTGGCAGGCGAACGGCGCCCTGTTCATCCGGCACAGGTGGCGAGTTCGTCGCCTGCGCCGCCGTCCGTTTCGTCGGTTGAGCGACATCTACCTGGATCGAGGACTTGGTCGGTGACATCTCGTGTGACAGATGGCCGCGGGCGCGGCGCTGCTTTACCCCGCGCCGGCCCGCATGCGCGGGCCAGGTGCTGGCCGCGGCGATCAAGCGTGGGGGTGCGGGTCGGGTCCGGGCTTTGCGATGTGCTTCGTGTTCTCGCTGTCGGCGGGCACGGCCACGCGGAGCGCGTCGTCTGTTCCCCACGCCGTACGCCGCGCCTCGTCGATGGCGGGATGGCGCAGCAGCGACACCGTGGTCTGGAGGGCTTCGCGTTTCGGCTCGTAGCCCACGATGTCTACCTTGATGCTCATGCGCGGGCCGGAAAGATAGACCCACCATCGGCCTGTGTAAGGCTGGCGCGCCTCCACACCGGTGATGTCGCCATCGGCGAGCGCCTGGAGCCCCAGCTCGTCGAAGCGCTGCATCACGGCGATCTGCGCCAACGACACGGCGTCGGCGTGACCGATGGCGGCCTGCTCGTCCGGCTCGGCGCGCCGTAAGCGGCGAAGGATTCCTTCCAGCGCGTCGTACGCAGCGTTGCCGACCACGCCTGTGGAGACGGCACCACCAAGCCAGACGAGGGCCATGTGCGCCGCGTCCCACACCGACTTGTCGCCGAGGAACCAATCGCCGCCTATTCGGACGGTCTGAGTGGAGGAGTCGACCTCCCGTGAACTCGGCGGCCGTTCATCGGCCTCGACCTCGTCAGTGCCCATGTCGGCAGGGTAGCCGCAGGAGGTGAATCATGGGCCTCTCACAATCGGGCTGCTGGAGCAGGGCAGGGCCGGCCGGATCGACGGGACCCCTCCAGCAGCCGCCCGGGACCGGAGTCAGGGACAGTGGCCGGGGTGTGAGCCCCTGTGGACGGCGGTCACGCTTCGGCGAGCAGGCAACTCGTCGTTGCGCCTCGGCTCAAGCTCACCACTCCCGGCTCGTCGCATTGCATGCATTTCACCAGGCAGCCGGAGGGGACTCCACCGAAGCAGAAGGGGCTCACCACCGCTGTCGCGTTCATGTGGTAGACGGTGCCGCCCGCTGTCATGACGTCGACGGGGTAGGGCTTCGGCGTGACGCGTTCCTGCACGACGTACTTTCCCGCCGTCAGGGCCTCGGCCACCATCGCCCGCCAGGCACCGGGCGTCGTCGTCGCGCCGAAGGCGACCTGGTTGCCGCCGTCGCCGGTCGCGCTCTTCAGCACCATGTGCTCTTGCTCCGCGATCACCAGCTCCGGAAGGTCGCGTGGGCGGTCGCGCCAGATCACCTGACCGGGGGTCAGCACTCGGGTCCACGGGACGTACCGGTCCACCAGCGCGCGCTCGGTGTCCGTCATCCACGGGAATCCCTCGGACACCAGCGCGAGCAGCTTCTTGGAGTGCAGGAACCACGAGCTCTGCGAGGGGACCAGGGTGAAGCCCTGACTCAGCGCGGTCCACACGGGGCTGACGTCGTACCCTTCCGCCGCCGCGTCTCTGGTGGTGAAGTCGAAGATGCCCAACTTCTTCGTCAGGGGACCGGGCAGACCGATCCCTCGGAGAAGATCCGCGAACTCATAGTGCTCTGCGGCGACACCATGACGTCGAAGCTGCGCTGTCTTGCGCTGGTAGTGCAGCCGGGCGGCGGCTCGGCCCTCCATGAGGCGCGTGCCCGCGAGGACGACCGCCGGTGGAATGCCGAGCTCCTCGCAGGCGTTGCGGATCGTCGCGGCGAACGCCGGGAACGGGTCGACCGCCACGAACGCCGGCTGTCCCGCCCGTTCCCTGACCCGGGTCCAGCCGTCCAAATGCGTCTGGAAGTCGATGAGCCCCTCGAACGCTCCGCCCACGTTGAATTCCAGAAACCGCGGTCCGTTTTCCGTGATGACGACGTCGGCCCGGCTCATGTCCGCGGCGTGCCGGATCTCGAAGTCTTCGTCGTCGCCGAACGCGGGGCAGTCCTCCTGCGCCACGCTGAGCAGTTCCATGCGCTCGAGCCGGTTGGAGCCGACCCGGAATGCCGCCTTGTGCAGCAGGGCCAGCAGGCTGCTGGTCGCCTCCAGCAGTTCCGCGTACGCCGCGCGCGGCAGCAGGAACGGCTCGAGCGGAATCGGTCGCTGGTCACGTGGCAGCCCGGCCAGCTCCTCTCGGAGGATCCGGCTGATCTCTTGTGCGGGAAGGTCGGTTCTGGATCCTTGCGGCACATCGAACCAGGAGAGCGCATCGGCGTCCTGGACTTTCCACATCTGTCGGTCCTTCAGTAGATGGTGTGGGAAGAGGGCGTCAGCCGGGCGGCACGCGACTTGCGAAGGTCCCGGACCAGGTTGAGCCGCTTGAGCCAGCGGTCCGTTCCGTCGAACCTGGGCGTGAAGGGATTGCGTCCGTGAACCGTCTTGTAGTTGTCGATGTAGATGATTTCGCCCGGCTTCAGGGCATACGAGGTCAGCGCCCTGTCGAGGCCCTGGACGAGCGCGTGCAGCGCGGCCTTCGCGGCCTCGTCGTGGTCGGGAATGGCGATGAAGTAGGGGTCTACGCGCAGGTACGGTGAGGCCTTGTCGCCGAAGAGAACCGCGATCTCGTCAGGGTTCTCATTGAGCGCCTCGATCCACGAGTAGGTCTGACGCGTCAGCCTCTCCACATCCGGATCGAGCTCTTCGTTCTTGCGTTGGGCCGGCGAGTGGGAGTCGTCCGGACGGATGGGGAAGCGAGCCTCGCGCAGGATCTCGACGTCTCCGTCGGAGAGCTTCACGTCGTCGATGAACGCCATCGTGGTCTCGATGCGGTCGTGGTTCCTCATGCACATGAGGCCGATGTAGTCGGCTCGGCACGGGTGGAAGGCGTCCTCGGTGTGCCATTCCAGCTTCTTCTTGCTGCCGGAGCCGGCCTGTGCGTATTCGCGGCCCGCGATGGGCAACACGTCGTTGACGACAGCACCGTCCTGCTGTGATGCCCATGCGATGACGTCTCCCAGCAACGCCGAGATCAGCGAGAAGGCGATCTCCTGACGGCGCGTGCTCGGCGCGTTTCTCGCGTCCGCCCAGTGCGCCGGCGTGGGTCCGATGGCCTCGTCGTCGATGGTGTACCCGCTGACCAGGCAGGCACCGCTCGGTTCGGCCTGCCGGAAGTGCATGAGCCCCTTGCGCAGATCGCGCGGGAGATCTTGCGCGTAGAGGGGTACGTGGGACAGGAACTCCTCGGACTCGAGGTCCGGGAAGGCGTGATCCATGTCGTCGACGAGCTGATCGATGATCTGTCGGTGGTGTGAGTTGATCTCAACCCGGTACATCGATACTCCTGGGGTGCGAGCGGACATTACAGGCAGTTTGCGATCAGATCGATGCAAAGATGATTCGGTGGTCCCATGTGCGGAATGGCATCGGCGTCCAGGGCCACCTGATTGATCGGGTGGTGCTGCATGTAACCGGCGCTGCCCAACGACCCCCGGACCGCAGAGCAGACGGCCTGACCGGTCGACGAGGCGAACACTTTCACCGAGTAGGCGAAGTCGGCCGCCTCGTGCGGCGCGCCGTCACCGAGCGCACCGACCATGGCGGACGCCGCTCGGATCTCCAGCGACAAGCGAGCCAGTTGACGCTTGGACTCGAGATCGTCGGCAAGCCCCTTCTCCCTGAGATGCGTCGTCAAGATGTCTCGGGCGGCCCGTGCGGTGCCGACACTGACGGCGCCGAGGGTGAGACCCAGGCGATGAGGCAACTGAATGACCTGCGGGGTCAGCTCGCCGGCACAGAGCACATCGGCGGGGGAGACACGGACCTCGGTGAACCTCACCATTCCGGTTCCGGAACCGCGCATGCCGCCCATCGGCAGGGCCTGCGCCGGCACCTCGACTCCCTCGTTCTCCCGCGGCACCAGGACGATCAGCTGGTTGCTCCGGCCGTACCCGGACGTCTCGGCCGTGGTTGCCTGCGTCTGCGCCGGCAACTGGGCCAGCACGATGAAGAAGTCGGCGACGGTGGCGCCGGTCGAGAAGGTCTTCCCGCCGGTCAGCCGGTAGCCGCCATCGGGTTGAGGCGTGGCGATGGTGCTCAACGACCGTTTGTCCGCGGATGAACCGACCTCGCTCCACGCGGAAGCGGCCAGCCACTGCTGTTCGACGATCCGGGCGAACCAGCGTTGTTTCTGGTCCTCGGTGCCATAGGCGTCCAGGCGGGCGGCGACCGCACAGTGCAGGTAGGCGACGATGGCCATCGACGGGTTGACCGCTGCGATGTCCTCGACGACGGCGTTGACCTCTCGCGGCGTGTATCCCAGGCCACCGTATTCCCGCGGGACGGAGATCGCCAGAACGCCCGCTTCACGCAAGGCGGTCAGAGCCAGCGGGCTGACGTCTCCACTGACGTGGCACTCACGCGCCGCTTCCCGAAGGATCTCCCGCTTTTTGTCGTCGAGCAGGCGGTCCGGAAGTACAAGATTCTGTCCCACGTGTCGTCCATTCGTCGATTCACGAGATGTTCAGGTGATAGGTCCTCATCCACCGGTCGATCTCCAGCAGCGGCTGTACGAGGTGGATGGTGTTGACGTGCGTCATGGTCGCCTTCTCGTCGTCGACGAACTCCCGCACGCGGTCGGTGTCCAACGCGGGCGCCAGCGGGGAGTCCGGATCCTTCAGCATGGCGAGGATCTCGTCACGCACGAGCGCATCGTGATGGTGCGCGTGCAAGGCGGGATAGGCGTTCTTGGGCCGGTACAGGATCTCTTGCGGGAGGAGGTCCGCCATCGCCGATCGAAGGAGGCTCTTCTCGCGGCCGTCGGATGTCTTCATCGTCCACGGGATGTTGTAGACGTACTCCAGGAGCTCGTGGTCACAGAACGGGACGCGCACCTCCAGGCCGACGGCCATACTCATGCGATCCTTGCGATCCAGGAGTGCCGCCAAGGGCCCCTGAAGGCTGAAGAACAGGACCTCGCGCATGCGGGCGTCCAGTTCCGACTCGCCGTCGAGCCGCGGCACACGGGCGCGCAGCGTGCGGTACCGGTCGTGCTCGTTGTCGGCGGGATTCAGGCGAGCTCGGATGTCGCTGTTCAGGCAGTCGGCGAGCCGCGGAGCGTCCCCCAGCCAGGGGAACCGGTCCCGCCACACCACGGCGGGGTCGTGGAACCAGGGATAGCCCCCGAACAGTTCGTCGGCGGCCTCCCCCGAGAGGGCCGCCGTGTAGTTCTCCCGCATCGCCTTGAAGAGCAGGTACATCGAAGTGTCGAACTGGCCGTAGCTGGGCAGATCGCGCGCCCTCAGCGCGGCTGAGCGCGCAGCCAGAACATCATGGGAATCGACCTCGACCGCGGTGTGCGAGGTCCCGAGATACTCGGCCGCGAGCTTGGCGTACGGTGCGTCGCGCTCCGGCCTGAGGACGGTGGGATGGAAATCGTTCTCCTCGCCCTTGAACTGCACGGAGAACGTGCTGAGGGGGCCGAGGCCGTGACGCTTCGTATATCGGGCCCCGAGCGCGGTGATGGCACTGGAGTCGAGCCCTCCCGACAACATGGTCGCTACCGGGACGTCGGCGAACATCTGTTGCTCGACCACGTCGCCGAGCAGCTCACGGATGCGCCCGACAGTGGTGGGCAGGTCGTCGTGGTGCTCGCGCGCGGGGATCCGCCAGTACTCGTGTTCGCGGACTCCGTCACGGCCGACGCGCACGTAGTGACCGGGCTTGACGGTGTTCATCCCGCGGTACGGTGTCTCGCCCGGGAGCGCGAGCCGGGGTTCGAGGAGGAGGTTGAGGCTGCTCTCATCGACCGCGGCGCGGTAGGACGGGTGTGCCAGAATGCCCTTCGGCTCCGAGGCGAACAACAAACCGGCGGGCTGCGGAGCGTAGTACAGGGGCTTCACCCCGAGGCGGTCACGGACCAGGATCAGTTCCCGCTCCCGGCCGTCCCAGACCGCGTAGGCGAACATGCCGCGGAGCCGGGTCGCTGAGGCCGCGCCCCACTGAAGATAGGCGCGAAGCACCACCTCCGTGTCCGAGCGGGTCCCGAACGAATGTCCCAGCGAGGCGAGCTCGGCCCGCAGCTCCCGGTAGTTGTAGACCTCGCCGGTGTAGACGAGAACCACCGGCTTCTCCTCGACTCCTGCCACCGCGTGCATGGGCTGGCGGCCACCGGCGATGTCGATGATCGCCAGGCGCCGATGACACAGCGCGACGTTTCCATCCACCCACACGCCGGCGTCGTCGGGTCCCCGCAGGCACATGGTCTCCGACATCGCCGCGACGATGGCGTGCTCGGTGCTTATGTCTCGTGAATGGTCAACCCAGCCGGCGATTCCACACATAAGGATTTCCTCGGTCTAGTCCGACTTGTGAGATGCAATGTCTGCCGCCACGCTCTGCAGGTGGCGTGGGTCTCCCGAAAAGATTCCGGTGCTCCGTGGATAGGCGACCACCGCGTCGGTGAATCCCAGTTCGGCGCAGCGGCTCAGGACATCCACGAGATTCTGCGGACTGTCGGCGAGGTGCGGCAGTGCCCTGCTGAGATATACGAGCCGGCGGACGTCGCCGAACGGCCGGCCGGCCTCGGCGCACACGTCACGGAACCGTCCGATCTGCTGCGCGAGCACCTCGAAGAACCGCTCTTCGCCGAGCTGTTCGGCGCCGTGGACGGGACCGTTCGTGACCCACCATTGACCGTGCTCAGCCGCAACGCGCATCGCGCGCACGCCCGCGGCGGCCACGGCGAACGGCAGCCGGGGATTCCGGACGCAGCCTGGAATCATCCGCGCGTCCTCCACCTGATAGAACTCGCCGCTGTGGTGGGTGACCGGATGGCGGAGAAGGCGATCGGTCAGCTCGACGAACTCCTGGAAGCGGGCACAGCGTTCGGCGGGCGACCGGTCGTGCCGATCGCCGATCGCCGCGTTGTCCGGGCCCTGTGCACCCCCGCCGAGTCCGAGCACCAGACGGCCCGCGCTGAGATGATCCAGCGTCATGGCCTCCTTCGCGAGAACCACGGGGTGGCGGAAGTTGGGGTTGGACACGAGCGTCCCCAGCGCCATTCGACTGGTCACCATCGCGGCCGCCGCCAGGGTCGTCATGGCGTCGAACCACGGCCCGTCCCGGAGGGTCCGCCAAGAGAGATGGTCGAAGGTCCAGCCATGAGCGAAACCGGCGTCGTCGAGGTGTCTCCAGACATCGGCTCCCCGTTTCCCTGCGTGTTCGGGCATGATGAGCGTGCCCAAACAGATATCCGTATATTCCATGTCAGTTCTCTCCGGCAGGGGCGGGCATTGCGGAGGAGGGCCGGCCGGTCGGCACTCCGGCAAGAAAATCGTCGAGGTGAATCGAGCGACGATCGTCGACATTCAGGCAGGTGTGCGGAATGTCGTCACGGACCGGGCGCTGAGCATCGTGAAAGTAGACGGCCCGGAGCCGGCCGCCGCCCGCCTCTTCGAGCACGGGGTTGCGTACCAGGAAGTCGCGGACCTGTGGGGTGTCACGACGGGCGTGCCACCAGACCTCGAGCTGTCCTCGATAGTCCGCCGGCCGTTCCAACCGGGGTGCCAGGCGGCGCTTGTATCCGTACAGACCGTTGGCGATCCAGGCCTCGAGGCCGCTGAAGTCGACCGTGGATATGGTGTTCCGCTCGGCCCAGTCGACGATCAGATACGACATGAGACGGAGCAGGCCTGACTCGTGCAGCTCCGCCGACCCGTCCAGGAGTCCGCCGAGCCGAGGGGTCAGGGTGGTGTCGTCGCCGGAAACGGTCGCCAGGGCGCCGGCCACGGGACTGTCGTCCTGCATGACGAGCAACAGGTGGCCGCGCTTGAACAGGCACTCGTACGCACGAATGCGGTTCTCGCTGCGCGCGCGTGCACCGTGCCTGCTGCGCATCGTCGGCACGTGCATCCGGTCGTAGAAGAAGTCGAAGGCGGCATCGTCGGTGACCGTCGTCATCCGCAGCCCGCGCCGTGTGCACTGCGTCTTGCACCATTGCCGCTCGCCCTTGGACATGCGGGCCTGCCAGCCCACCGAACTGTCGACCACCGCGTGCAACCGGTAGGGCAGCACGAGCGACGCTCGGCGTGGCAGTGCCGTCAGTTGGCTCCTGGTCCCGACGACCGCGACGAGATCGGCTCGAGGGAGTTCGTGCCGGCGGAAGACATCCGCCGCCGTGACGGCGGCGCGATCCAGGTCCGCCGCGCCGGAGCCCATGCGTTCCCGCTGACGCTCGAGCATCTGCAAGATCTTCGTCACGCCGTCCGGTATGCCGGCATAGCCGAGGCTGGGCCCGGAGTCGCGCGGGGTGGAAACCGCAGACGTGAGCCGGCGCAGCCGGGTGTCGAGCACGATCCGTGCCGCCTTCGCGGCCGGGCGTTCGCTGTAGTCCCAGGCGAACGACGATCTCGCGACCATGCGCTGCCAGACGTTCGCATGCGCGTTCACGTCTGCTCCGACGTCTGGGGAATCGGCGAGGCGGCTGTCCGGAGCGGGTGTCTCCGGGCCCAGTTCGACACCGTTCGCATGGGAACCCCTCCGGCGATGAACAGTGCGGCCAGGACGAGCCAGCCGCCGGCTCCTACGCTGACGACCAGCGCGGACATCACCAGCGGTGCCGCCATCTCGGCGATGGTGAATCCGGAGTTGAACACGCTCTGGTATTCGCCGTGTGCCTCCTGCGGTGTGAGCCCGACCGCGACGCCCCAGCTACTGGCCACGAACATCAACTCGCCGACGGTGTGTACGGCGGCCGCGGCGATCAGGATCATCGCGGCGGTGACTCCCGAGCCGCCCGCGGAAGCCGCGAACAACAGACAAGAGGCGGTCAGGGGAATCACGCAGAGCACCGCGTTGCGCGCGGCACCGTCGAGCGTGGCGCTGGAGGCTCCCACGCGCTTCTGGAACAGCAGAATGCCGACCGTGTTCAGGGCGAGCATGACGCCGACGGTCCACGTGGGCGCGTCCGTGTGGTGCACCACCCAGAGGGGGACGCCGACGGCGAGCATGCCCCAGTTGAGAGCGAGTATCCCGAACAACACCGTCGCCACGAGGAACGGCCGGTCGCTCACGACCATCGCCTTGCGCTTCTCGCCGCGATCCCGCAGCGACGGGACGGCGGGCAGTCGCTGCACCACCGCGGCGGAGATCAGCGTCAGCGCACCGTAGAGGAACAGCAGAGCGAGAAACGCCGGGCGGGTGTTCAGGTACAGCACGAGGGTTCCCACGCCGGCCCCGAGCGCGGCCCCGCCACTCTGCGTGACGCGCAGCGAGGCGAGGTGGTGCATGCGGTCATCGTCGTCGGTCAGGCCGCAGACCAGCGCGATGCGCATCGCGGGCACCGACCGCTCCGCCATGACGAAGAAGCAACTGACCAGGATGAACGACCAGAGGGAGTCCACCAGCGCATAGCCGGCGAGCGTCACACCCTGAACGACCAGCAGCAAGGCGAGCACCTTGTTGACGCCCACGCGGTCGGCGAGGTATCCGAGCGGAACGCTGGCCGAAAGCCCCACTATGCCGGCCACTGTGACGCCTGCCCCGAACTGCCAGGCGGACAATCCGATCGAGGTGGTCGCGAAGATCGTCCAGCAGACGAACCAGCCACCACCGCCGGTCGCCGTCAGGAAGGTGGCCAGGTAGAGCCAGCGGAGCGCACCGCTCGGCAGTCGGGCCACCTTCACCATGAACTTCCCCGTGCGGCCTCCTCGGCAACGCGGGCCAGCCTGTCGACGTCGTTCGCAGCGAGCAGCCTGTCCTCGGTGATCGGCTTGTAGTCCGCGGAGCTGTAGCTGCCGCTACCGTGCACGACGATCTCGTCCTCCGACACGAGTCCGCGATCGACCGCATTGAGGACGCCGGTCATCCCGATCATCAGAGACCACTCGCGCAACTGACGGGGGTCGGCCGGCACTCGCACCCCCGCCCGATCGAGCAGCGCGCTCACCTGCCCGTAGCGGCCCAGGCATTCCTGCAGCGAGACGACGATTCCGCCACCCCCGCGCTGGCGGATGATGTCGTTCATCACCCCGGAGGTGACAGGCCGGCGGGTGTAGAACGTCGGATCCAGTACCTCGTCCGTGGCGAACGTGGTGAACGGGAAGTGCGGATCCCTGTCCTGCCGGTAGACGCCCTGGCTCTCGTCGTAGACGTACTCCGGCAGGCCGGCACGGGAGGTGTCGCCGGAGTAGAGACTGAGCACCATGTCGGGCGTACCGAGGTGCTGCACGAGAAAGTAGCGTGAGGCGGCCGGATCCACGTCACCCGTCGCGGCGAGCTGCTGGAGACCACGGTTGTGCCCGAGGAGCCCGAATGCGCTCGACACGGCGTGGGCGTGCAGTCGCGCCTGGCCGGGAGTGGCGCGCAGGAACTCGTGCTCTACGTGCGCCCGTACCACGTCGGCGACCATGTAGTTCTCGATGTCCATGGTATACCAGAGGCGTACGCCGTGGTCGCTCCAGATCTTGGCGGCGTGGTTCTTGACGAGCTCGTGGGCCAGTACCTTGACGTGTCCGGTCTCCGGGCCGTCATACGTCGTCACAGGGTTGCGACGAGCCAGAGCCGGGTCGTCGCTCAGGGCCGACGACCACAACTTCTCGCGCGACGACCACGGCACGACAGACAGGATCTGGAGTTGAACGGCAGACACGAGTCCACACTCGATCGCCCAGAGGACGGCGTCGCGCAGGGCCGTGGCCTTGTTCGCCGACGACGGGGTGACGATCATCACCCGCTCGCCCGTCTGGTGAATGTGCTGGATGGCACGGGCGACCAGCACCAGGGACGGATAGGTCTTCGTCGTACGGGTGCGCGGATTGCGCATCAGGTCCATCAGCGTCAGATGCTTGCCGCCGAACTCTCCCAGGTCGTGGACGGCGACGCCGGACAGCGAGAAGAACTTGTCCAACGTTCCGTCGTCGGGCAGTCCCGCCATCGGAACGAAGGGGAGGTTCTGCTGGTCCCTGGTCCGATCCTGCAATGCCTGCAGGGCCGCTCGGACGTGCGCTATGTATCGAGCCAGAACATTTTCGACGACAATCGGAGCCTTGAGCTCCTGGAGTGCTTCCGCCATCTCACTTACTCCCTCTATGGCTCGCTGGCCGGTCTCTACCCTGCCGACCCGACATCTCGCGGACCGCCGTTGGTGAGCATGGTTTCCAGCGCGTTCCTGTCATTCTTGCCGGTTGATGTCTTGGGCAGTTCCTGGAGGAATTCCAGGCGGTCCGGGGTCATGTATTTCGGTAGCTTCTCCCGGCAGTGCCGGATCAGCTCTGCCGCGTTCAGGGCGCGATCGACCACGACGTAAGCCCAGAGCAGGTTGGTCACCTGCTCGTCGGGGACCGCGATGACGGCACACTCCACCACCGCCGGGTGTGCCTGGAGCGCCAATTCGATCTCACCCAGCTCGATGCGGTGACCGCGGCTCTTGATCTGGTGGTCCCGCCGGCCGATGAATTGCAGGACGCCCGCTTCATCGGCGCGAACCATGTCGCCGGTGCGATAAGTGGCGAACGAGCCGGTCTCCGTCGGCGGTATGAGGACCCGCGCCGTGCGCGCCTCGTCGTTCCAGTACCCCCGCATGACCGTCGGTCCCTCGACCAGCAGCTCGCCCACTTCGCCCGGGCCGACCGGTGATCCGTCGTCCGCCACAATTCTTGTGGTCACCTGGCTGATGCCCCGGCCGATCGGGATCGGCTCGTCGTCGCGCTCGGGGATCTGCTGCACCTCGTGCCAGGTGCACACGTTCGTCTCGGTGGGACCGTACAAATTCACGAAACGCGCGCGGGGAACCACGTTCATGAGTGCGCGCAGTGATGCGGTGGGCATCACCTCGCCCGCGAAGAGCACGACTCGAAGGTCGGGGAAGCAGCCGCGTTCCAGGTTGCCGCGGCGCACGAGCATGGTGAGGGCCGTCGGCACGGAGTACCACACCGTGATCTTCTGCTCCCGCACGAACTCGACGAGTTCCGGGATGAACACTGACGCCCGGGTGGGCACGAGTACGAGGGTTGCGGCGGAAGCGGCCGCCGCGAAGAGGTCGAACGTGGAGAGGTCGAAGTGCAACGGCGCGTGGCTCGAGAGCCGGTCGTCGGGGGTGAGGGCGAACTCTTCGGCGGCCCAGTTGATGAAGGCGAGTCCATTTCCGTGGGTCAGCGTGACGCCCTTGGGCTGCCCGGTCGACCCAGAGGTGTAGAGGATGTAGGCGAGATCGTCGGAGTTCTCGGGAATCTCCACCGGCGCAGTGTCCTGTCGGGTTGCGCGCTGGGCGCTGTCATCGAGGTCGATGACCGTATGCAGATCCGGGGACCGGTGGTGGAAGGCGTCGGCTGCGGCCAGCCGCCTTCCGTCGGTGAGGAGGGCCGTCATCGCCGAGTCCTTGGCGATGAGCTCGAGCCGCGATGCCGGAGCGCCGGGATCCAGCGGGACGTAGCAGGCGCCCGCCTTGAGCACTCCATAGATCGCCGCTACAGCTTCGGCCGACTTGTCGATGTGTATGCCGACGCGGTCCCCTCTCCGGACCCCGGACCGCAACAGCGCGCCGGCGAGGTAGTCGGACCAGACGTCCAGCTCACGGTACGAATAGCGGCGGGAGCCGTCGACCAGCGCGGTCCTGTCCGGATGAGTCGCCGCTGCGGCGCGCAGCAGGCCGTGGATGACTGCGGTCACTGCGCCACCGGAGATGAGCTCGTCGGCAGGCGGCTCGCCACGAACGCCTCGATGGCGTCGAGGGTCTCGAAGTTCTGCGCCACCACATCGATGTCCTCGACACGAATCCGGTAGTGGCTCTGCAGGAAGTGCGCGAGCTCCAGGAGGTTCAGCGAGTCCAGGACGCCCTCGTCGATGAGGGAGACACCGTCGCCCAGTTGGTCGCTGTCGCCGGGCCACTCCAGCTCTTCGATGATGAAGTGGCGTACCTCGTTCTTGATGTCGCTGGTCACGGTCTTGTCCTTTCGAGGTGCAAACAAGAGAGCTCAGTGCAGGCCAAGGTGGCGTGCGGCGAGGTTGCGCTGGATCTCGCTGGTACCGGAGTAGAGGCGGCCCGCCAGGGCGTCACGAAGATCCCGCTCGACCTCGTATTCCGCCGTGTATCCGTACGCCCCGTGTACCTGAATCGCGTCGAGACCCGACTGGACGAAGTTCTCGCTGACGGACAGCTTGGCCAGGGCCGCCTCCAGGCCCGTCGGTCGCCCGCTGTCGATGGTCCGGCCCAGCCGGTACAACAGCAACCAGGAGGAGTCCAGACGGAGCTTCATGTCGACGAGCCGGTGCGAGACCGCCTGGTTGGCGGAGATGGAGCGGCCGAACTGCTTGCGGCTGCGTGCGTAGGCGATGCACCGTTCGAGGTCGCGACGCATCGTTCCGAGCGCCGGTGCGAGAATGAAGCTGCGCTCACGCTCCATCGTCCAGTTGAAGATCGCCGCGCCTGCGCCCTCGGGGCCAAGCAGGTTCGCCGCGGGTACTTCGCAGTCGTCGAAGTAGACCTCGGACATCGGTGACGTCCGCAAACCCATCTTCGTGATGGCTTCGCCCACCCTCAGCCCAGGGGTGTCGCGGTCGATCAAGAACGCGCTGACACCGGCGAATCCCCGCTTGCGATCGGACGTCGCGAAGACGAGAAACACGTCGGCCACGGGCGCGTTGGTGATGAACGTCTTGGAGCCGTTGATCAGGTATCGGTCGCCGCGCCGTACCGCGGTCGTGCTCAACGCGAAGGCGTCGGATCCTGAGCCGGGCTCCGACATGCCGTGGGCTGCGATGATCTCGCCGGCGCACATGGCGGGAAGGTAGCGCTCCCGTTGTGCCTCCGTGCCGAACTTGACGATCGGCGAGGCACCGGCCCACAGGTGGGCGTTGAGGGAGAAGATCAGGCCGTTGTCCCGGCAGCCGTAGCCGAGCGCTTCCAAGGCGACCATCGTGGTGACTGCATCGGTCGGCGAGCCTCCGTAGACTGCGGGGATCGGCATGCCCAGCAATCCGATCTTGGCGCATCGCTGCCACGCGGCGCGGGCGAAGGTTCCATCGGCGTCGTTCTTCAGGATCTCGTCGTTCAGCTCGGCCTGAGCGAACCGCTCCGTACTGTCGCGAAGCGCAATCTGCTCCGCAGTGAACTCGAACATCATTCCATCCCCGTGGATTTTCGACGACGGCGTAGGCATCGTCGCGATCTGCCGGCTGGATCGGATGCCGAGATGTCGGCTCACCGCCGTACGGGACCGACCTCGGCCGGGTCAGAACTTGAACGTCTGCTTCGCCTTGATCAAGGTGTCCACGAGGACCTCGCAGTCTGCGGTGCTGTGCCGGCTCGACACCCCGACACGGAGCCGGCCGGAACCCATCGGCACATGGGGATAGGTGAAGGTCGCTACCATGATCCCGTTGTCCATCAGCCAGTTGACCACGTCGACCGTCTTGTCCTCGTCGCCGATGACCACGGGAACGATATGGCTATTGGTCTTCAACAGGTTGAATCCGGCGCCCCGCAGACTGTCGGTGACGAGCGCGGTGTTGGCCTCGAGGCGCTGACGCAGCTCCGTGCCCCGCGACTCGAGCTGGTCCAGCGACGCCAGCGTGGCACCGGCGACGGCAGGGGCAGACCCACGCGAGCTCGTGTACGTGGGCGCCATGTAGCGGAGTTCGCGCTCGACCGGCTTGTCGCACAGGATGAACCCACCGATGCTGCCGAGAGCCTTGCTCATCGTGCCGACGACGACATCGATCCGGTCCGAGACGCCGTAGAGGTCGGCGGCGCCGAGACCCTGGGGCCCGACAGCTCCGAACGAGTGGGCCTCGTCGACGACGATCATCGCGTCGTACTTGTCGGCCAGCACGGCGATCTCGTCCAGCGGGGCGTAGTCGCCGTCGGCGCTGTACAGGCCGTCCACGACGATGATCCGCCGACGCTTGTGCGAGGATTCCCGGAGGATCGACTCGAGCCGCTTCATGCTGTTGTGTGGGAAGGTTCTGATCTCGGCGCCGGAGAGCTGACTGCCCATGAAGAGGCAGATGTGCGCGAGGCGGTCGTTGATCACCACGTCGTCGCTGCCGGCCAGCGTCGACACTGCCGCGATGGAGGCGGTCATCCCGGACGGGAACATGATCGCGGCCGGCTTCGAGGACATCTTGCGAAGCTTCTCTTCGATGTCGTGGTGAAGCCGGGTGTGGCCGCAGGTGAGCTGAGCCGCGTAGGTGTTCGTCCCGAACTTCTCGATCGCGTCGATCGAGGCACGCTTCAGTGCGGGATCCTGGGAAAGTCCCAGGTAATCGCACGAGCCGAACATGAGCAGGTTGTCGTGGGAATTCGTGGATACAGAATTTCCGTGGTGGTCCTCGATGATGGGGAAATAGGGTGACCGTTCCTCGTCTTCCCATCGGATGTACGTGTCATGCAATGCGGACATGGCGGCCTTGATTGCCATTCATGCCTCCCCCGTAGAAGCGAACAGCCCTGATGCCGCTCGCAGGCTGACATCGGTGACCGTCCAATTTCTACAGAATGTGGACGGACAGTGTCAACCCCGTGCGCGATGTGATCGTGAACCGGCCTATGCGTCGCGATTGACGCGCGCACGCGGCTATCCCACTCCCGCTATCCAGCGCTATGGTGTAGATCACATCAGTTTCCGATCTCTATCGGATAGTGACCGTCCGTCGCCCGGACTGGTGCGCGCAGTAATGATGCCGGATGACGCCAAAGATGCTCCACTGTGAATTCGCTGATGGCTATACGCTGCGGCAACGTCCACTTTCCACGGCCTGCCGGCTCGGTGCGGCAGAGGGCGGGACGTTCGTCGCCAAACTGCCCCTGAGCTGCGAAGTCGCAGGTTGAAGCGGTGCTTCGGGCCATGGTGGCCGGGCTTCGGCACGGGACGCCGGGATCGACATACACGTGATACGTTGCCGTCTCCGGACACGACGATGCTGCGGGAAGCTCATTGACGTTGATCGCGACGGACCGGGTACCGCTGTGGCATTGGCCGAGCGCGTACATCGCAACAACGACGGTCATGGGGGCCTGACATGGACCTTCGGCGGGTGGTTGTCATAGGAGGCGGTCCCGCGGGACTTTTCTTGGCGCGGCTCATCAAGCTTCGACAACCGGATGCCTCCGTGGAGCTGTATGAGCACGACGGGCCCGACGAGGCTTTCGGCTTCGGAGTGGTTCTCTCCGACCACACTCTGGCCGGGCTGCGAGCGGCGGACGCGGCGACCTATCAGGAAATCATGGCTGCGTGCGTCGGCTGGAAAGATGTGCGGGTCGCGATCGGTGACCACGATTTCCTGTTCCGGAACTATCCCTTCACCGCCATATCTCGGCACCGGCTCCTGCGTCTTCTCCAGAATCAGGCGAAGGCCGTGGGCGTGCGGATGACGTTCGGTCGGCGGGTGACCGTCACTGAATTTCTGGACTCTCCGGACGCGCCGGATGTCATCGCTGTGGCTGAAGGTGTGCATTCCGGGAGCCGTACCGGACTGAGCGCTCGGTTCGGCACGAATGTCGAGCCCAGCAGCGGCCGTTACATCTGGTTCGGCACCCGCGCCCCGTTCGGTGAGATGACGTTTCCGTTCGTCGCGACCGAGCACGGTGGCTTCGCCGCCCACGCGTATCCGTACGGCGACGGCATGAGCACGTTCATCGTCGAAGCCGACGTCGACAGTTGCCTCGGGGCGGGTATGGACGTCACCCGCGCCGGCGCGCCGGCGCCCGGCGAGACCGATGAGACGTCACGCCGGATACTGACGGAGATCTTCGCGTCGCACTTGCAGGAACATCAGCTGATCGGGAACAACAGCAGGTGGGGCACGTTCCGCGTGGTGCGCAACGAGCGGTGGTCCACCGGCAACGTGGTCCTGCTCGGGGATGCCGCCCATACCGCGCATTTCTCCGTCGGCTCGGGAACGAAGCTGGCGATGGAAGACGCGATCACACTGGCCGAGGCGCTCACCACTCACGAGAGCCTCGACGGGGCTCTGACGGCCTATGCCGAGCGCCGCCGACCCGCCGTCGCCGTGCTCCAGTCCTGGGCGCAGACCAGCATGCGCTGGTGGGAGAGTTTCCCTCGGTGCCTGCACATGCCTCCTGACCAATTCGCCCTGCACTTCATGACCCGGATCGGCGCCATCAGCTATGCCGGCCTGCGCTCCCGGCATGCGGATCGCATGGATGATCTGGAAGCCGCCTTCGTGCGGAGAGAGGCGATCGCCGGCACCCCGTCGTCCGTTCCGCCGACCGGGGTCGTCGACCTCGCCGGGAAGCTGGGCGAGCTTACACTCGTGAACCGCCGCGTGGCCGTCGTCAGCCAGAGTGCCGGCTCAGGCATGGCCCCGCTGCCGGAGGCGTACGGCCTGATCCTCTTCGACGCATCTCATCTCGAGCCCGGCGACCTCGAGCAGCTCGGTGACCGCGTCCGGGCGTCCCCTTCCCGATTCGGCCTCTCGCTGACCATCGGAGACATCGCGCGTTTCACCGATCTCCCCACGTGCCGCCCGGATGTCGTCGAGGTCGTGGTCGACCGCGTCGACGGTTGCGCCGCCATCAAAGATCTGGCCGCTGCTGTGCCGGCGGTTCTCGTCGGCGTCGACTGCCCCGATGCGGACCCGTGGTCGGATGCCGGCACCGCCCTCCTCGATCGTTGCGTCGAGCTTCGTGATGCCGGCGCCGCGGCCGTGCACCTGCGACATCGTGATGGCGGCATCGACTGGCCCCGGATGACCGCCTTCGCCGATCGAGTGCGGACCGAAACGCGGACGCCGGTGCTCATCGATGTTCCGCCCACTGTCGACAGGCAGGATCGTGCCCGCACCGTCCACCTCGGCATCCTGAGCGGGCGGTACGATCTCGCGGCCTGGCGGCTGCACCTCTGAGGAACTGATGATCCAGCAGGACGAGGTGCGGTTCCGTGCCGTACTGGGCCACTACACCACCGGTGTGGCGGTCATCGCAGGACTCGCCGAATCGGGTCCGGTGGGACTGGCCGTCAACTCTTTCACCGCGGTCTCGCTTCGCCCGTTACTGGTGTCATTCTGCGTGAGCCACTCGAGCAGTTCATGGCGAATGGTCCGCCACGGCGGGCGCTTCAGTGTCAACGTGCTGTCCGAGCATCAGAGAGAGCTGTGCCAGCGAATGGCCACTCCGGCTCAGGACAAGTTCGAAGGGGTGGACTGGTTCCTGTCCGCGCAGGGCATACCGGGTCTGAGCGGCGCCATAGCCCGCCTCGAGTGCACGACGGACGTGGTCTACCCGGCCGGCGATCACGACATCGTCATCGCCGCGGTCGACAATCTGGAGGCCGACGAGGGCCCGAATGGTCCCTTGGTGTTCTACCGCGGCGACTACGGACGCTTCTCACCCTTCGAACGGTCGCCGATCTGCCAACTGCGACCGGATTCATGAAATGACCGATCAAGCAGTCGAAAACGTTACGGGGATGGGATGTCGACTCTTACCACATCAGCGCTGAGCCTCCCGGCTCAACTTCGCAACGAGTTGCGAGAACAGGGTTTCGGGCCCCACTTCGGCACGCCGTGCGGAGTGCTCGCTCCGCTGTACGAGGCCATGGACGGCGGCGACGGGGTGACGACGATCCCCCGGGAGGACAACGCGGTCGGCGTCGCTGCCGGAGCCGCATTGAGCGGCCGGTCTCCGATCGTGCTGATGCAGAACTCCGGATTCGGTCAGTCGGTCAACGCCATCGCCTCACTGGTCGTCCCGTACGGAATCCCGATCCTGTTCATTGTCAGCATGCGGGGCGTGGCCCCGGACGATACCGCCGAGAACGAGGGCATGGGCACGCTCACCGAACCGATCTGCCGTCTCCTGGGTCTTCCGACCGTCCACCTCGACTCGGCCGCCGACGCCGCGGCGGTCGCCGCGTCCCTCGCCGAACAAGTGATCGTGCGCCGGGAACCAGCGGTGCTGCTCGTCGCGCCGGACGCCTTCGGGTGGCGGGCATGAGCAAGACCGCCGCGATCCGGGCGGTCATCGAAGCGACCCCCGATGTGCCTGTTCTCTACACCACCGGCTACGCATGCCGGATCGCCCACAGCATCCGCGACTCCGACAACCACTTCTACATGACCGGGTCGATGGGGCTCATCGCTTCCATCGGTGCCGGCGTGGCACGGGAGACGGGCGTCGCCACGGTCGTCGTGGACGGGGACGGCAGCATCCTGATGAATCCCGTCGGCATGATCGTCGCGGGTGCGGATCCGACGCTGCCGCTGGTGCACATCGTGCTGGATGACCGCCGGTACGACTCGACCGGTGGCCAGGAGGTGCCGTCGGCGCGTCTCGACCTCCCGGTCCTGGCCCGGGGATCCGGCTACGGATCAGTGCACACCGTCGGGTCGGCCGCAGCACTCGGCGACGTCCTGGGCAAGGTGCTCACCGACTGCCGGAGCCCCGTCTTCATCCGATGCGTCATCGATGAGCCGGACGAACCGGTTCCCGGTCGGATCGGTCGTGACCTGCGCAGCCACGCCGGCCGGTTCGGGGCGTACCTCCGCCGTTTCGGCTGACCGCGAGCCGCCGCCGCGCTCGTCCGTCAGGGTGTGCCGCAGCGGGAGCAGACCGAGGTGAGATCGGGTCTGCCCCTGCGGTCCGCGGCCGACCGGTCCGCGGCCGACCGGTCCGCGGGCTGAGCGGCCGAGGACGTGGGGCGGGACCGGCGCCGGTAGCTCTGGCCCGGGACCAACGCGGGCCCGGACGACTTCGCCGCACGTTACGCAGGAAGCGCACCATGCAGGCCCTCGGCCGTCAGCAGGCGCAGGTGCCGTCCGCGCAGCCGCCCGTCCCGGCGGCGGTGCGGGCGGAGCGGCGCCGGTGTAGCCACCACATGCCGGCCGCGGCGGCGACCATCACCCCGGAGGCGGCGAGCAGGATGTTCTCGGCCAGGGCGGCCCCGGCGCCGGTGAGAACCCCGGCGGCGATCAGCAGCGGCACGGCGCAGCACGCGGCGAGAGACGGACCGTCGGACGGTCCGGCGAGCCTAGCCACAACGGGCCAGCGCCGACCAGCGGATACAGTCAGAAAAAGGCCGGTCGGGGGCAGCGGCCGGCGGTGAAGTCCTGTCCGCCATCACTGTCTTCTCACCGTGTGGTGGGCAGAGCCTGGCGCATCCTCCGTGCGGCTCCTGGCCCTGTGACACCTCGATGGTCGCCCGGCGGTGTCCGCCGGGCGCCTCAGTGGGGCCACTAGGCCGTCTCGCGGAACGACTCGCAGTCGACCGACTTGCCGGCGGCTTCATCAGGCTATCCCGCGAACTTCACCCATCCCCACCAGATCGCCGACGCCATCCGCAACAACCCACACTACGACGGCGGGCCGGTACGTCTGGTGGCCTGCCACACCGGTACCGTCGATCGAAGATGCTCTCCTGCGGCTCGGTCGACCGTATCGGCCCTGCCACCCATCGCCCCGGCGAAGTGGCTAGGTCTCGCCCTGAATGACCAGGCTCGCCGTTCCGAACTCGCCGTCGATGAACACGACGAACGCGCCGATCAGGCACAGTGCGGCCAAGACGGTGAAAGACCACTTCAACGAACGGCCGCGTCCGGACCGCCGTGCCAGCACGGCGGACGTGGTGAACGCGACGGCACCTCCGACGACCCCTGCCCCCACAAGTGCAACTGCGCAAGCCCCGAGCGCGTACAGCAGGAATCTACGGTCAGAAATAGGCCGATTGGTGGCGGCGGCCGGTGGTGAAGTGCTGTCCGCCATCTACTGTCCCCTTGCCGTGTGGTGGGCAGAGCCTACCCGGCCTCCGAGGGGACTCCAGGTCCGCTCGCTGAGCGAGTTGACCGCCTGCTCCCGACATGCCCGCCAGATGATGTCCTGACCAAGTGACCACACGCATCAGCAGCGGAACGGCCTCCCACTACAGGTGGGAGGCCGTTCGGAGCTCACGCCTCGGACGTCTCCGCGACGACCGGGTGCGTTCCGGATCCGATCATCGGCATCAGGGCCACGGTGGTCCGGTCGGCGGCCGTGGAGTCGGCGCCGGTGTGGGTGGTGATGGTCACGGCCAGGGCGCCGAGGGCGATGGCGGCCGGGACGAGCAGGGCACGGGTCAGGACGGTGGTCGCTCGCTGCATGATCATTCCTCCTTGGTGGGTGTACGGAGATGATCGACGGCCGCCTTTCAGTGGTCTTTCTGACCCCTGATCTCTAAGTGCCCGTCTGGAAACTTGGGTCTGTCGATGGGTAGGCGGTGCGGCGCGTCTGAATGACATGGGTAGGGCCTTGAGGTAGAAGCGCAGGTAACCACACCAAACACGCTCGATCCCTCAAGGCCCTGTATGACTTTCTACCTGGTCGGCGGCGCCGGCGCATCCACCGCCTCTGTCGTGTCCGCCGATCACCTGCCCAGCAACCGTGCCCGTCTTTATCCGTCGGACACCAGCGACGCGGAATGGCAGGTCATCGCCCCGCTGATCCCGGCTGGACAGCCGAGCCGTCGCGGCGGGCGCCGGCCGGTGCATTCACGCCGCGACATCGTCGACGCGATCCGCTACCTCGCCCACAACGGCTGCGTCTGGCGGGCCTTACCCGCCGATTTCCCGCCCTGGCAGACCGTCTACGACTACCACGCCCGCTGGAGCACCGACGGCACCGTCAACCGCCTGCACAACACCCTGCGCGACCAGGTCCGCACCGCAGCCGGCCGCGAACCCGAGCCGAGCGCAGCCATCATCGACTCACAGTCGGTGCGCGCGGCCGAGACCGTCGCCCGGGCCAGCCGCGGCTACGACGCCGGCAAGAGGGTCAACGGCCGTAAACGCCACATCGCCGTGGACACCATCGGGCTGCTGCTCGTCGTCGCGGTCAGCGCCGCCTCGGTGCAGGACCGCCAAGCCGGCCGCGTCCTGCTCTGGGCCGTACACACCGTCTGCCGAAAGGTGACGATGACCTGGGCCGACAGTGGCTACAGCGGCACGCTGGTCGACTTCGCCGCCGCACTCGGCGTCACCGTCACGATCGTCGCGAAACTCGCCGGACAGTTCGGCTTCCACGTTCTACCCCGGCGCTGGGTGGTGGAACGGACTCTGTCCTGGATCAGCCGATGCCGACGCACCGTACGTGACTACGAACGCCTACCCGAACATCACGCCGCGATCGTGCAATGGTCAATGATCATCATCATGAGCCGCCGCCTGGCACGCCATCACCGACCCTGAAACGGTTTCCAGACGGGCACTAAGAGCAGCGCGCCAAACGCGCTTGGCGGTTTCCTCGCGCAGCTCGTGAAGGATCGCCTGAGGCGAAACGCGCACTTGCCTCACAGGCGCGGCGGCCCCGGCCGGGCGCCGCGCCCGCGACCTTCAGAACGCGACCTTGCCGCCGTAGCGCCGCCCGCCCTGCGGTACGAACCGGTAGTTGATCTCGATCCGGAACTTGGTGCCGTCGCGGACATCGGTGGCGATGACCTTCCACTTCTCGGCATCGCCCGTGCCGAACTGCTTCCAGCTTCCCTGGCAGCCGGTCCGGTCGAAGCAGACCCGCACGTCCGCATTGAACGTGCCTGTGCCCCCGTCAACCCAGAAGTTGATATCGCCGCAGCGCGACGTCGTCGTCCAACGGTTCGGCCCGGTGATCGCGTTCGGCAGCATGACGTTGTCGTGCGAGGCCGACGAGTTCCAGCCGACGGCTCCGCCGTAGCAGCTCGCTGCGTGCGCCGCGGTGCCCGGCATGACCGCCACCGCCGCGCCGAGCATCGTGCCCGCCACCGCGCCGGCCAGAGCCCTGAACCGCCGCGCCGCTCGTGTTGTCTTCATGCCTGCTCCTCGCTTCCGGCTCGCCGGGCGGCGGCCGTAGCGCAGGCTTCCGCCCGCGGCGAGGGCGGGGCAAGGCCAGGGCGGTTCGTCGGGACGGCGGGACGGCGCACGCGCGCCGAGCAGCAGCGACATGCCCCGGATGGGACGCCGGATGGGACGCATGTGTTCTCACAGCGCGGCAGCAGGCGATATCGAGGAACGGCCAGGTCGTGTTCGCGTTGCCGCATTCAGCAGGCGGGCGGCCTCGGCTCCTCGGGTGCGTACGTGGACCATTCCTCGTCCGTCGGCAGGCCGAACCGGCCGCAGAGCGCCCGCAGCGGATTCTCGTACGTGGCCACATCCCACAGCCGGATCGTGTCGTCGGTGCTGGTGCTGACGAGCCGGGTGCCGTCCGGGCTGAACGCGACGTCCGTCACCACTTCGGTGTGACCCAGGAGCGGGCCTCCGACCGGTTCGCCGGTGGCGGGATTCCACAGCCGGACGGTGCGGTCGGCGCTGGTGGTGGCGAGCAGTCTGCCGTCCGGGCTGAACGCGACGCTCCACACGTCCTCGGTGTGGCCGGTCAGGGGGCGGCCGATCTGCCGGCCGGTGCTGGGACTCCACAGCCGGACGGTCCTGTCGTATGCGGTGGTGGCCAGGAGCTTGCCGTCGGGGCTGAACGCCACGTCCATCACGAGGGCGGTGTGGCCGGTGAGTGGGCTTCCGACCGGTTGTCCGGTGGCGGGATTCCACAGCCGGATGGTCCGGTCGGCGCTGGTGGTGGCCAGCAGTCCGCCGTCCGGGCTGAATGCCACGCCGTAGACCTCGTCGGTATGGCCGGTGAGCGGGCGGCCGACGGGTTTTCCGGTACGGGCGTTCCACAGCCGAGCCGTGGCATCGGCGCTGGTGGTGGCGAGGAGGCTGCCGTCCGGGCTGAACACCACACTCAGCACGTCGGCCGTGTGCAGGTCGAGTGGGCCGCCGAGGGGCTTTCCGGTACGGGCGTTCCAAAGCCGGGCCGCGTCGTCGGTTCCGGCGGTGGCGAGCAGCGTGCCGTCGGGGCTGAACGCCACTCCCAGGACGGCATCGGTGTGGCCGGCGAAGGGAAGTCCGGCGGGTTCGCGGGTGCGGGCGTCCCAGAGCCGGGCCGTCTCATCCGTGCTGGTGGTGGCGAACAGCGCGCCGTCGGGCCGGAACGCCACATCCGTCACGGGGCCGCCGTGGCCGGTGACCGGGCCACCGACGGGCCGGCCGGTGCGGGTATCCCACAGCCGGGCCGTGTCGTCCTCGCTCGCGGTGGCGAGCAGCTTGCCGTCCGGGCTGAACGCCACGTGTGCCACATCTTCGGTGTGGCCGGTGAGTGGGTTTCCCACGGGTTTGCCGGTGCGGGGGTTCCAGAGCCGCGCCGTGGCGTCGGAGCTGCCGGTGGCGAGCAGCGTGCCGTCGGGGCTGAACGCCGCACTCGTGACGGGGCCGGCGTGGCCGGTGAGTGGGTTTCCGACCGGTTTGCCGGTACGGGGGTCCCACAACCGCACCGCGGAGTGGGAGCTGACCGTGGCGAGCAGCGTGCCGTCCGGGCTGAACGCCACACCCAGCACGTCGTCCGTGTGACCGGTGAGCGGGCTTCCCACGGGTTTGCCGGTACGGGGATCCCACAACCGCACCGCGGCGTCGGAGCCGACCGTGGCGAGCAGCGTGCCGTCCGGGCTGAACGCCACACCCCACACATCGGCGGTGTGACCGGTGAGGGGGTTGCCCGCGGGTCTGCCGGTACGGGCATCCCACAAACGGGCCGTGTCGTCATCGCTCGAGGTGGCGAGGAGCTTGCCGTCCTTGCTGAACGCCAGACCCGTCACGGCTTCGGTGTGACCGGTGAAGGGGCTTCCGGTCTGCACGCCGGTACGCGGGTTCCACAGCCGGACCGTGCCGTCGGAGCCGGCCGTGGCGAGCAGCGTGCCGTCCGGGCTGAACGCCGCACCCGTCACGGCTCCGGTGTGGCCGATGAGCGGCTCTCCGACCGGCTGGCCGGTGGCGGGATTCCACAGCCGGATCGTCCGGTCGTAGCTGGCGGTGGCGAGCAATGTGCCGTCGGGGCTGAAGGCGACGGCCCACACATTGTCGGTGTGGCCGATGAGGGCCTCGCGTTGCTGCGCGAGCATGAATGTCAGGGCGTCGCGTGCCTCGTGGGTGGGTTCCGTCATCCATGCCGCGGCGGCCAGGCGTCGTGCGGTGGTGGGCCGGGTCGGATTGAGGCTCTGACTTTGCGCGGCGAGCTGACGTGACAGGGCCAGATTGTGCTGGCGTTCCGCCCGCGACGCCTGCATCCACGCGGCGACCGCCAGGACGCTGACCACGACGACGACCGAGAGAAGCCCGGCGAGCAGCGCGCGCCGGCGCCGGCGGCTCGTCGCGCGGGCCCGGCTCTGCACCGCAAGGCTACGGTCCAGGAAGTCCCGCTCGCGGGCAGTGACCGCGTCGGGGTTTTCGGCCCGCCACTCGCTCGCGCGGGCGAGGCGAGTTCCCCGGTACAGGGCGTGGTCCTCGCGGCCCAGCGATTCCCAGTCGGCGGCGGCGTGGGTGAGCAGCCGGTGCAGCCGCAGGCCCTCGTGGTCGTCATCGATCCAGCCGCGCAGCCGCGGCCAGCCCTGCACCAGCGCCTCGTGAGTGATCTCCACCGTGTCCCGGGTGACGGTCAGCAGCCGCGCGGTGGCCAGCCGGTCGATCACCGTGGCGATGTCAGGATCGTCATCGTCGAATTCCGCGCGTGTGACCCGGCGCCGGGTGACCAGGGCATCGTCGCCGCTGTCCACCAGCCGCAGCAGAACCCGCCGGGTCGTGGCCTGCCGTTCCGGTCCGAGCGCGGTGTAGATCGCCTCGGCGCTCTGAGCGAGGGCACCGTCCACTCCACCGGCCGCCTCGTAACCGGCCAGCGTCATCGTCGTACCTCGCCGGCGCTGCCACGCCTGGACCATGGCGTGTGAGGCCAGGGGCAGGGCGCCCGGCCGGTTCGCCAACTGCGCCACGACGGTGGACACCAGGGCACCCTCTACCCGCAGGCCGGCCCGCTCGGCGGGGCGGACCAGCGCATCACGCAGTTCCGCCGCGCTCATCGGCCCGACCATCGTCTGCGAATCGCGCAACGCGTCGACGAGTTCCGGATACTGGGCGCATCGCGCGTAGAAATCCGCCCGTATCCCCAACATCACCCTCAGGCGGCTGCCGGGCGAGTGGGCAGCGCCCAGCATCGCGGCGAAGAAGGCCCTGCGCCGGTCATCGTCGGCGCACAGGGTGAACACCTCCTCGAACTGATCCACCACGAGCAGCAACTCGGCGTCGTCGGGCTCATCCCCCAACGCCGTACCGATGGCCATGGCCCATGCGGCCGGATCGTGACTCAGGTCCGTCGCCACATCCGGCAGCGACCGGGCCACCGCCCGGGTCAGCTCGGCGAGAGGGTCGTCCCCCGGCGTCATCAGCGCCGTCGGCCACTCGGACCCGAGGGCGCCGCGGGCCACCCGGGGCACAACCCCGGCGCGCAGCACCGACGACTTGCCGCTGCCCGAAGCGCCGAACACCGCCAGCACCCGCCGCGATGCCACACCCTCGAGCAACTCGTTCACCAGCCGCTCCCGGCCGAAGAACCACTCCGCATCGTCAGGTTCGTAGGCGGCGAGGCCGCGGTACGGCGGCTCCGCGGCGGCGCAGGTCGTCTCGACGTCGGCGAGCGCGGCGGCGGTCTCTCTCCACCGCTGCTCCCAGGTCGCCCGGTCACCACCGCACGCCTCGACGTAGGCCAGCGTCACCGCGAGGCTGGGCAACTGGCGCCCGGCGGCCGCCACGGACAACGTGGTGACCGAGAAGTGCGCCCGTCGCGCCAGGTCCCGGTAGCCGGGCCGGCCCGCATTCTCGCGCAACTCCCGCAGTCCCGCCGCGAACCGTTCGACCGGGCCACCGGCGGGATCCAAAACTCGTTCACGCCGTGGCACTGCGGTCACTCCTCCGGTTATGCCCTGCCCGCGCCGGCGAACGTCCAGCTCACCGCCCTGCTGCCCCGGGACGGGGTTGTTCCGTTTTGTTTGTTCGGTGTGGCGTACCGGACCGAACAATCGGCAGAGATCCTAGCCTGATCGGCATAGCGGGGAGGCACCCTCGTGTGGGGCGGTCGGGGCAAACGGGGGTGACCGCCCCACACAAATGGGAGCTGACATCCGGCCGGCTCCGGCAGGGCTGCCCTCGGGCGAACGGCGAAGTACGCTGTCCCCTCGCCGTGGCATCGCCGAGTCCGACGTCGCAGCACATCGGACCCGGGCCCTCTCGCGGCGCGTTTCGGCGACTGCAGCCCTCCGCCGCCCGGGAGAAGCCCATGGACGAGCAGCAGCACCTCGCCGTTCTCGCCGTGGCCATCCCGGAGGTCGAACACCGGCCGCAGATCGCTCTGCTCTGGGTACGCCGGCAACTCCTCAACGCGCTCGAGGACGCTTGCGGAGACGCGGGCGTCGACTGGGAGGCCGTGCTGCTGTGGGACAAAAGCGACTCGCTGTATTTGTTCGTGCCACCGCCGGCCACCACTATTCAGCTCGCCGGCATCTTCGTCTGGGCGCTCGAGCGCGGTCTCAAGCAACGCAACCGGGATCTGAGCGAGGCGTACCAGGTCCGGGTCCGGATGGCGCTCACCGACGGCATCTGCCAGCTCGACGGGGCGGCCTGGCTGGGTGATCCGGTGACGGACGCACGCCGCCTGCTGCACGCCGAGCGGTTGCGTGACGAGCGGCTGGTGACGCCCCGGCCGCCGCTCGCGTTCATCGTCACGGACGAGATCTACCGCAAGGCGATCATCGGGAGCCGGCTGAGCGACGAGGAGTCGTTCTATCCCGTGACCGTCGCCCGCCCCGACGGGCGGGCGGAGCAGGCCTGGGTGCAAGCGCCGGCGTACGTCCAGCGTCCGCGGACCGATCCGGAGGATGCGCCGGCGGACCGGTTCACACCGGCGCGCAATGGCGGGCCGGGACGCCACGGCGTGGAGTTGACCGCGCTACCGGTCGCCCGGCGCCCGCTGGAAGTGCGGGTGGCGGCCCCGCCGCAAGCGGCGATCTCGCCCTTCGACACCGTCGCCGACGGCTGGTCGACCGAGCACTTCGCCGTTCGGTACGCATCCGTGTGCGGCACGACCCGGCGTGACGCCGGAGCCTCCCGGCTGGACGGCATCGCCGCGATGCGCCATGCCGCCAGCGGCGCGACCGTCTTCGCGCTGACCGACGGTGCGCCGGCGCGGCTGCACGCCTGGCAGGAGGCATCGGCGGTGTCCCGGGCGGTCGTCGACGCGATCATGTCCGACCTGGACGCCGAGGCCGACCAGATCGACTGGCAGCGGGCCGTCCGGCAGTCGGCGTGGCCGCTCGTGGCCGGCATGGTGCGGCCGACCGCCAGTGGCTTGATGGCCTGGCTCGTCCAGGTAGGCGACTGCGCGGTCTGGTTACGGCGCGGCGGCGTCTACCGCAGGGTTCCGGAGCTCGCGCCGGATCAGACGTTCGCTCTGGTGGTGACCGGACCGCCGGACACACCCCATCTGACGCCGCGGGTGACCTCCCTGTCGAACGCCGACGTCCTGCTGGTCGGATCGAGTGGGGTGCGCGACGCGGTCGGTGGGGATCCGCATCGGCTCGACGGTCTGCTGACGGCACCGCAGGCGCCGCTCGACTTCGCGTACGGCCTGAAGCTCGGCGCCGGGAGCTTCGGCGACGACCGGACCCTGTTCGCGTTATGGGTTGCATCCGCTGATTGAGGAAATGCGCCGATCGGACTACCCCATTCGTGGTTGCCGAGTCCGTACGGCCGACGTCCACTGTCCACCGATCGGACTCGCGGTGACGGACGGATAGCTCGAAGTGCATTTCCACCTGTTCGCCGTCTGGATTGCGTCACATGCGGCACTTACGTTGGAGTCCTTCAGCGGCGTCGGCATCATCAAGTTTCGGCGTCTACGTCAGATGGCCTGTTCATCGCCGGTTTTGATCCTCACAGTGCTATTTCGGTACCCGCCGACCCTGCTCCCCTTCGGAGGCTCGCACCATGCCTGACCCCATCTTCCACTTCATCGTGGTCGTCGACGTCGAGGGGTTCGGCCGTCGCAAGATCCCGGCGCAGGCCGCGCTCCGGAAGGTCATGTACGAGGTCGTCGAACAGGCCTTCGAGGACGTGAAGCTGGAGTGGGACGCGGTGGTGCGGCTCGACCGGGGTGACAGCATCATCATGCTGCTCCCGGCCTCCTCCGGGAACAACGTGACCCTGGCCGGCCCCTTCATCCGCGCCCTGGACGCCGGCCTGCGTGAGAAGGGTCGGATGTACACCGCCGATCACCAGATGCGCATGCGGGTCGCCCTGCATCAGGGCAACTGCCAGCGCGACGAGACCGGCTGGGTGGGCGAGGCGATCAACACCTCCACCCGGCTGGTGGACGCG
Organism: Couchioplanes caeruleus; assembly: GCF_003751945.1. Taxonomy (NCBI): domain Bacteria; kingdom Bacillati; phylum Actinomycetota; class Actinomycetes; order Micromonosporales; family Micromonosporaceae; genus Couchioplanes; species Couchioplanes caeruleus. The sequence continues at coordinate 4,728,400 of NZ_RJKL01000001.1, forward strand.
CCGGAACTGCGGGCCACGTTGAAGAAGGCGACCGCCTCCATGATGGCGTTCATCGTCTCCGACGAGATCTACCGAAGCGTCATCCGGCACGACTTCCGCCAGATCGATTCGGCGTCGTTCGCCCCGGTGCAACTGCACGTCAAGGAATTGCACGAGAAGGCCTGGATCCACGTGCCAGGCTATTCGTATCCGCCCGACGTCGAGGCGAGTCCTGCCGTCGAGGAAAGGCCGGCGCCCCCGCCGCCCCGCCGGCACGGCGAGGGCAACGGAAACAGTGGCGGATTCACGTTCCACGGCGACGTGCACGTCGAGGGTGATCAATTCACCGGCGACAAGACCGTCCACGGTGAGCGTCGATGAGTGCCCCGGCCCAGGCGGCGGCCGCGCCGGCATCGGCACCGGCGGCACCGCCCGCCCAGCCCACCGGCTCCGGCGGGGCCCCGCCCGCGTCCGCCCCGGGCGGTGAGCCGAAGCCGCCCGCCTCCGGTGAGCCCGGCCCACCCGCGCCACCCGACGCGCAGGGCGCGCCGACCATCGACACCACCAGCCTGGAGGCCCAGGACAAGGCGGCGTCGACGCCCGAGGCGTCGAACGGCCGGCAGCGCGGTGAGCGGCTGCGCAAGGCGTCCGACATGCTCATCGGCGGCGACCTCGTCGGCGGCGACAAGCTGATCATGATGCTCGGCGGCCGGGAGCCGGCCCCGCTGCAGCGACTGGGTACGCAGCTCAGCGATCCCGTCCGGTACGCCTGGGTGGAGCCGCAGGACTGGGACCGGGTCCGCGCCGCCTGCCACGGCAAGCGTCTCGTGATCCTGCGCGCGAACCCCCATCAGGGCAAGGTGGCGGCCGCCATCCGCCTGCTCCAGTCGCCGTCGGACCGTCACATCTACAGCCTCGATCGCAACGTGGACCTCCATGCCCTTCCCGCCTGGCTGGAGACCGACGCGAGCGGCGACAACGCCCTGCCGAAGGGCGCGGGTTTCCTGCTCTGCGAGCCCGTCGGGTGGGACGGCGTCGAGGGCTGGATGTTGCAGCAACTGGCGGCCGCCCTCGAACGGCTCGATGCGCAGCTCATCCTGACGCTCGGTGCCGACGTGCCGCTCGCCGACGCGGATGCGCAGGAGTACGTGGTGCCGCTGGGCGCGGCGAAGCCCCACTCCGAGATCCTGGCCCGGCATCTGGCCTGGCGGCTCGATGACGTCGGGCTCGCCGAACGCATCCTCGCGGATCCGGACATCGCCGAGCTGGCCGAGGACCAGTTCGCCGGCGCGGTGTCCCTCAAGGTCGCCGCCGACCTGGCCGTGATGATCAGCCTGGAGCTGAACGGCACGGTCGTCGACGTCGACCGGGTGCGCCGGCGGATGGCCGAGCGGGCCACGGAGGACTTCGACATCTGGTTCGGCGGCCTGCCCGACGTGCCGACCCGCTGCCTGGCCGTCGCGCTGGCGGTGCTCAACGGGCTTGCCTACGAGACCGTCGCCCATGCCGCGGAGATGCTGTCCGACCGGCTCGACGGTCCACCCGATCCGGGGCCGAACAACGCGCTGGTGCCGCCGTGGCGGCCACCGTTCGGCCGGACCCGGCGCGAGCGGCTCCGCCTGCTCCGCGCCAAGATCAGGCCGGCCATGGCCCGCGGTGCGTACGGCACCGGCCCGGTCGAGGCGCTGGAGTATGCCGCCGACGACTATCCGCGCCTGGTGCTCCGGCACGTCTGGCGGGAGTTCCCGCTGCACCGCGAGCTCATGGGATGGCTGCGGGACCTGGCCAGCGACCCGAACGAGGAGGTGCGGATCTGGTCCGGGACGGCGCTGGGCATGTTGTCACTGGACGCGTTCGACTTCGTGTACACGCAGGTGCTGCGGCCGATGGCCCTGGACCAAGACAACGCGCGCAACCGGGAGGTCGTCGCGTACGCGCTGCGGGTGCCGGCCGCGGACAGCCGCCTGCGGCCGCTGGTCGACGCCGCGGTCGCCGCTCTCTACGGGAACCGCGCGTCCCCGTTCGGCCAGGCGACCGCGGCGCGGGTGCACGGCGTGAGCCTCGGCCCGCTCGGCGCCGTCGAGGCGCTGACGGCCCTGGACCGGCTCGCCGCCATCGACCACGCCCAGATCGCGCTCGGCATCGCCGACAGCCTGGCGGATCTGATCGTGCAGGACGAGCAGCAGAATGCCCCGCTCGTCCTGGACCGCCTGTTGAGCTGGCTCAACGATCGCCGCCGAACGCTCGCCGGGCAGTTCGTCTTTCTCCAGTTGGCGCGCTCGCTGATCACCGAGTTCACCCTTCCGGGCCCGGACGGCGCGGCGGAGACCAGGATGACGTGGCCGACCCTGCTGATGCTGGCCGACCAGCGGATCGAGCTGCGCCGGAGTCTGATCGGGATGTGGCGGCACGTTCTCGCCTCCGGATCTTTCACCCGGCTGGTCGAGGTGGCTCTGGACGCCTGGGCCGCCCTGGCCGAGGCCGACGCGGACGTGCGGACGTCGCTGAGCAACATGCTGGTGGCGACGGCCGCGCAGAGCGACCGGTCCCGGGCCCTGGTCAAGCGTCTCGTCGCCGGCTGGCGGGCCGTCGACAACCTGCAACCCAAGCCGATGACCGCGTACGCGGTCGAGACCGCCATGGACGCAAGGAGCGGTGATCAGTGACCCAGCCCCTTCCTCTCATCCTCAGCGTGACGCCGGTGCAGCGCGGCATCTTCGACCGCACCCGGGGAACCGTGCCGAACGTGGCGGTCGTCTACGCGACCGGGGCCGGTGAGGTCGCCTACCTCGGCGGTCGTCCCCTGACCAAGTCCGAGCAGACGTTCGGGGCGTACCGGACCCGCTACGACGTGGACATGAGCGACCACCGGCGCTCGGCCGAGCTGCGCAGCACTCCGTTGCCGTCCCGCGGCGACTTCTACTTCTTCAAGGCTTCCGTCGACGTCGGGTTCCGGGTCAAGGACCCTGCCGAGGTGGTACGGCGTAACATCCGCGACGCCCTCCCCGTGGTGTACGGCTACCTCGCCAACCGGTTCCGGACGATCACGCGCTCGTTCGACATCGAGCAGTCCACCGCCGCCGAGGAGGCGATCCGTCGGGCCTTCGCCGCCGAGGTCGACCTGCCGGAGGGCATCACCATCTTCGAGGTGTCGCCCCGGCTCCTGCCCGACGAGAACGCCACCCGGCATCTGCAGCAGAAGGTCGAGGCGGAACGGTCCCTTCACGCCAACCAGGTGCTGCACGCGGTCAACGTCCAGCAGGCCCTGCAGCAGGGTGAGCTGGACCGGATGCTGCAGCTCGGCCGGATCCAGGCCACGCAGACCGAGCTGGCGGCGATGGGCAACCGGCAGCTCACGGCCCGCGAGATGGTCCAGTTGCATCTCGCCCGGAATCCGCAGGACACCGAGAAGGCGATGAGCCTGCTCATGGCCCACGAGCAGGCGATGATCGAGCGGCAGGACCGGCAGGGGATGTTGCAGACCGAGTTGATGAAGTTCCTGGTCGACAAGGACATCCTCCAGGCGGTCGACTTCGAGTCGCAGTTGCCGCAGATGCTCGGCCCGCTCGGGGCCGGCCCGGCACCGACGGCCATCTCCGCCGGCACGGCCACGTGGTCGCAGCCGTCGACGGTGCCCGGCCAGGGCGGTCCGCCACCCGCCGAGTCCACCGGGCCGGAGCCGAAGCCGCTGGGCACCGTGCTCGAACGCGATCCCGCCACGAAGGTGTGGAAGCCCGCCGACGGCGTCCAGCCGGTCTACGTGGTGGTCGACGAGTCCGCGGAGGTCGGGCCGTACATCGGTGATCTGAGCGACGGCGTGCACCAACTGCACGACGCGCTGCTGCGCGCGACCGACGTCGCGCCGGCGATCCGGCTGTCGGTGCTCGGCTTCGCCGACCAGGTGACGACCCGGCTGCCGCTGGAGCAGGTCGTCGCCGGCAGCCAGTCGCCGTGGTTCACCGCGCGCGGACCCGCCAGCTATGCGAACGCCTTCGAGACGTTGCTCGACCAGATCGAGCCGGACATCGACGCGCTGAAGGCGAAGAACCTCAAGGTGTTGCGTCCCGTCGTCTACCTGCTCAGCGGCAGCGACCCGGGTGCGGACACGGCCTGGGCCAGCCCGTACAAGCGGCTCGTCGACCGCAGCTCGCACCGGTACGCGCCCAACATCGTGGCCTGCGGCTTCGGCGGCGCACCGGCCGAACTGATCGCGGACATCGCGACGCAGCCGCAGTTCGGCTTCGTGATGAAGCCCGACACGGACGTCCATGTCGCGATCGCGCAGTACTGGCGGCAACTGGCCCAGAACGTGATCACCTCCGGCCGGGCGCTGATCAGCGGCACTCCCGAGCTCGCACCCGAGCCGCCGGCAGGCTTCCGGCTCGCCCGTGAAGTGGTCTGAGTCCTTCCCAGAGCCGGTGTGAGGCCGGAGAGAGCAAAGGTTGGCATGGCAGGCAACAGAGGAAACCTTCTGCCGGTGTACGTCCTCGCGGACGAGTCCGGATCCATGGGCCCCTACATCGACGACCTCAACAAGGGCCTGGCCTCGTTGCACGAGGCGCTGCTCGGCGAACCGATGGCGGCGGCCAAGGTGCGCTTCTCGATCCTCGGCTTCGCCGACGACGTGCAGGAGCGGCTGCGCCTGGCGGACCTGCGCCGGGAGAACGAGCTGCCCCTGCTGTACGCGCGTGGCCGGACCAGTTACCACGCGGCCTTCTCGGCGCTGCGGCAACGGATCCCGCAGGACGTGTCCGCGCTGAAGCAGGAGGGCTACCAGGTTCACCGGCCCGCCGTGTTCTTCCTCAGCGACGGACAGCCGACGGAGGACCACTGGGTGCAGACGTACCAGCAGCTCGTCGACCGGTCGGCGACCCCCGGCGCGCCGAACATCATCGCCTGCGGCATCGGGGACGTGGAGGCACAGACGATCCTCGAGGTCGCCACCCAGCCCGAGTACGCCTTCGTCGCGCTGCAGGGTGTGGATCTCGGAGCGGCGATCGCCCAGTTCTGCACGGCGTTGACCAAGAGCATCGTCGAGTCCGGCCGGTCGCTCGGCTCGGCCCAGCCGGAGCTGGTGGTGCAGCAGCCCGCCGGCTTCCGCATGGCGATTGACGTGGTGTGACATGCCCAAGAACCCCCTCGGCGCGTTGGGCGACTTCTTCTTCTCGCGGGAGGAGCCGGACGGCGCCCGGGACGATCCGCCCGGCCGCGGCATGAGCGGCACCCCGCAGCAGACGGAGGGGCAGATCGGGACGATCTACACGCCGGATCCCCGATCGGCGCCGCCACGACAGCCGGCCGCGCCGCCGCGACAGCCGGCCGCGCCGCCACGACAGCCGGCCGCGCCGCCGCGACAGCCGGCGCCCCGGGCCGAAGTGCCACCGCGCGAGCCGCGGAACTGGCGGCCGCGGCTCATCGGTACGCCCATCGAGGTGTTCGAGCCACTCCCGCCGGTGACGAACTCCTACCGTCCGGACTACGTGGCCGACGGCTGGTCGACCAGGAACTTCACGGTGCGCCTGGCCTCGGTCCGGGGCTATGTGCACCGGTTCCGGGGCCTGCCCCGGCAGGACGACATTGCCGTGGCGCACCACCGGCCGAGCGGGGCGATCGTGTTCGCGGTGGCCGACGGGGTGTCCGCCGCGCCGCACTCCCATCTCGGCGCGACGGCCGCGTGCCGGGCGGCGGTCGGCGCGATCACGGCCGGTCTCGACGCCGAGGACACCTCGGTGAACTGGCAGAACGTCGTGGAGCGCGCCGCCTGGCAGCTGGTCGAGCAGGCCCGCGTCCTGCTCGACACGGCCGAGGTGACGCCCGAGCGCGCCGAGCGCGAACTGGCGTCGACCCTGGTGGCCGGGATGGTGTGCCCCACCGCCAACGGACCGCTGGCGTCCATCGTCCAGGTGGGCGACAGCAGCGCCTGGGTGCTGAGCGGTGGCGGGTTCCGGTGCGTGTTGGAAGCCAAGTACTCGGCCGGGGACGAGGTCGTGTCCTCCGCGGTGAGTGGGCTGCCGCGAGTGCCGCAGGTGAAGCCCCGGATCCGTCCCCTGGCCACCGGCGAGGTGCTCCTCGTCGGCACGGACGGCTTCGGCGATCCGCTGGGGGACGGCTCCGGGGCGGTCGCCAAACACTTCGCCGAGCGGCTCGCGCAACCGCTGTCGCCGCTGAACTTCGCGTACGACCTCGACTTCTCCCGGGAGACCTTCGACGACGACCGGACCCTGCTCGCCATCTGGCCACGGACCACCTGAGCCGGCGATGGACCCAGCGGCGTTCGCGGTCGACAAGTCCGCCCTGCGGGCACTCACCGAAATCGGCAAGGGCGGCCAGGGCCGGGTCTGGGCCACCGACTCGGTCCGGATCAACCAGACCTGGTCCGCCGTCTACAAGGAGTATGACGCCTCGGTTCTCGCCGGGGTCGACGTGCAGCTTCTCGCCACGATGGTCGCCTTCGTGCCCGCGCTGGACCCGGCCAGCGGGAGATGGCTCTGCGAGCAGGCGGCGTGGCCGGCCGCCCTGGTGCAGGACAACGGCACGGTACGGGGCTTCCTCATGCGCCGCCTGCCGGCCGACTTCGAGATGCTCCTGCCCCAGCGCGACGGCAGTTGCCAGCGCAAACCCTCCGGCCTGCAGTTCCTGCTGAACCCGGACGAGTACCTCGCCAAGATGGCCATCCCTATCGACGACCGCAAGCGGCTGCTGCTGCTGCGCAATCTCGCCGAGACGCTGGAGCGGTTCCATCGCCTCGGCATCGTCGTCGGCGACCTGTCTCCCAACAACCTGATGTTTCAGTTATCGCCGGCGCCACGCTGCTTCTTCATCGACTGCGACGCGATGAGACTGCACGGGGCGTCGGTGCTCCGGCAGGCCGAGACGCCCGACTGGGAGGTGCCCGGAAACGAGGAGCTGGGCACGGCGGCCTCCGACGCGTACAAGTTCGGGCTACTGGCGATCCGCCTCTTCGCCCGGGATCAGTCGGCGCGCGACGCGTGGGCCCTCAACGCGGTCTCGCCGCAGCTCGGCCGGCTCGCCGTCCGCAGTCAGGCGGTCGACCCGGACCACCGTCCCGCCCCCGCGGAGTGGATCCCGGTCCTCGACGAGGCGATCCGCGGCGGGGGAGCGCGTGCGACGAACGGGTTCGTCCACCGGGTCACGCCGGCCGCTCCCTCGCACCCTCCGCCGGTGGCACCGAGCCTGCGACCGAGCCCGGCGGCCGTGACGCTCGCTCCGCCCCCGAGCGGCGGAACCTGGCTGCGGCGGCTACTTCCCGCGCTCGTCATCGGACTGCTGCTGCTCTGCATCGTCGGGGTGATCGCATCCATCGCCAACGCGAACGACGGGAAGCCGGTCGCCTCGGGTGCCCCGGCCGCCACGACGGTCGCGGCACGGTCGGCGGCGACCACGGATTCCCCCACGCCGGAGCCCGACGCCACGGCGGGCATCGTCACCTACGACGCGGTGGTGGCGCGCCCGGAAGGAGCCCGCGTCGTCCGGATGCTGGCCGGCTACTTCGACGCGGTGAACAGCGGCGACTGGGACACCGCGCTGCGGTCGTACGATCCGGCCGGGATCATCGACCCGGGCGACCCGGCCCAGCGCCGATCGTTCATGCGGGCCATGTCCACCACCGAGGACCGCGATGCGGTGCTCCATGCGCTGCGGCCGTCCGGCGCCGAGACGCTCGCCGAGCTGACCTTCACCAGTACCCAGCAAGCCGGCTACGGCCCGCGGCGGGACCCGGCCGAGACCTGCACCCGGTGGGAGGTCACCTACCGGCTGACCTATTCGGAGCGTTTCGGATATCGCATCTTGCGGGCCAGGGACGCCGCCGACAGCCCATGTTGACGTTGGCGACCGGGGCCTACGATGGGTTGTCGGTCGCCGACGGAAGGCAACGCATGGTGAATGGGCACCCGCGGCCACCGTTCTGGCGCGCCCTGACCGACGGACATCGTCAGGAGCTGCTTCAGATCGGCAATGTGCGGCATCACCCGACGGATACCGTCATCGTGCGGGAAGGCGACGAGACCGACTTCGCCATCGTGCTACTCGACGGATGTGTCAAGGTTTCGACGCACGGAAATCGCGGCTACCAGGCGATTCTCGGTCTGCGCAGCCGCGGAGACCTCGTCGGTGAGCTCGCTGGGGTCGACGGCGGCCGCCGCTCGGCGACCCTGACGGCGCTGACCGTCGTCGAGGCGCTCACCCTTCCCGCCGGGGCGTTCCGGCGGTTCCTGCGCGCGTACCCGGACGCGGCCGAGATCCTGCAGCGTACGGTCTCCGTCCGGCTCCGTGAGGCGGACCGGTACAGGTCCGCCGCGGGCTCGGAAACCGTGCCGCAGCGGCTGGCGCACCTGCTGTTGCACCTGGGCGCCTCGTACGGGAAGAGGCTGGGCAGTCGCGTACTGATCGGACTGCCCCTGTCCCAAGAGGATCTGGCGGGCTTGATCCTGACCTCGCAGCGCACCGTCGGCCGGGTCCTCGAACGGTGGCGCGACGAGCGGCTGGTCGAGACCGGCCGGCGCAGCATCGTGCTGCTGTCGGTGGACGAGCTGCGCCGGCGTTCGGCACCGTGAATCAGATCTGGAGGTAGGTCACCGTCGGGTGGCCGTGCCGGGTGGCGACCGGATTCCAGAGCGCGGCCACGCGCTTCTTGGCGGCGGTCGCCTCCCTCGACTCCGCGTCGCCCCGGTCACGGTCGGCGGTCCTCATCGTCCTCGCGCTGCAGCCGCGGTTGTGTCTCGCTTCCGCCCATTTCCCGTACGCAACGTCCGCGGCCCGCGAGTGGGCCAACGCGCCGATCAACTGTGTCTTCAACTGCGCCCCGGAAGGCAGTTGATCGGTCTGCAGGTTCCGGGCCCGCTCGAGTGCCGCGGCACGTCCGGCGGAGGCCTCGCTGAGACCGGCCACGGCGGCGGACAGCCGGGCGCAGTCCTTGACGTCCTGGACGGCCGAGACGACCTGCGCCCGGTTGCGTCCTGATGTGGCGAGCAGGCGGGCGACTCCCGAGGCCTGCTCGGCGGCGCTCTGCGCGCCATCGGCGGCGAAGGCGCTGACCGCCGCGTCCCACCAGTTCTCGATCGAGGCCAGCCTCGGCAGGCCGAACGTCACCAGCAGGACGACCAGGGCCAGGCGGATCGCGGTCCGCGGACGGACCGTGCGCAGCCGCCGGCGGGCATACCGGCCCGCGGCTGCGGCGAGCCGGGTCCGCCACGGCGGCGCGGGTGTGACCTGCGGCGTCCGCGGCGGCCGGACCGTGGTCCGCGGCGCGGTCACCGTGGGCCGATGCGGCCGGCCGGCGCGCACGGAAGTCCGGCCCGACACCGCGGCGTCGAACGCCGTGCGCCACTCGGCGGAGGACGGCCTGCCGCCGGCGTCGGTGGCCAGCCCGCGGACGGCCAGGCCGTGGATCTCGGTTCCGGCCCGCAGCAGCACGCCGGGATCGCGACTGCTCTGGTCGCCGGCGAAGAGGCGGATGCAGAGCAGGGCGAACTTGTACGAGTCCGTGGCCGTCGTACCCAGCGGTTCACCGGACCCCGGCGTCTGCCAGTCCTGCGTCTCGAGCTGCGGCAGCACCGTCCGGTCGTGGATCCGCATCCCGTCGCAGTCGATGAAGAAGCCGCGTGGCCGCGGGCCCAGGCTGAAGCAGAGGTTGTTCGGCGACAGATCGCCGACCACCACCCCGAGCCGGTGAAAGATCTCCAGGGTACGGGCGGTGTCGCGGAGCAGGCTGAGCCGGAAGCGGTCATCCACCGCCAGGTCGCGGGCGGCCAGATACCGTGCGTCGTTGAGCAGCAGTTGCACCTGCCCGAGCTTCTCGTGGTAGCCGCTCGGGAACCGCATCCGCACCAGGAACGCCGGAGGCACCCGGGCCATGAGGAACCCGGAGACGCGCCCGTGCCGTTCGACCACCGCGGTGGGCCACGCGGCGCGGGCCCGGATCTCGTTCGCATCCCCGGGCGGAATGTCGCCGAGGAAACGCGCCATGTCCTCCAGGGTGCCCGTGTCCACGATTGCCGACGTCGTGGCGTCGTATTCCTTGTAAGCGCACGGCGGGGAACCGGGCACGGCATAAACGGTGCCTTGGCCACCCGAACCGAGAATGGTCGTCAACGGCCCCAGCGAGTCGGCGGGAACGCGTCCGGCGTGTGGCGGAGCCCCCATTTCGTCCTGCTCCTCATCGGCGTCGTCGCTGGCCGGCATTCATGATTACCGGAGGCCGTGACCGGCAACAGGTCATCTGGCGTACAGAGCGCCACTCATCCGCCGAATGCGGCTACGACGGCGGCCATGACCGTCGCGGCGAGTGCGCCGCTGAGCAATTTCAGGCTCCACCGCACGCAGGTGTGCTTGCGGCGGGCGACCATGCTGTTGGCCCACACCTGGGCGGCGATCTCGCGCTGCAGCCGCGGCGGGTCCTCGACCAGTTTCTCGAAGTCCTCGACATATTCCGTCCGGTCGCCGCGATACTGCTCCCCGATGTGGTTGAAGTGCAGCAACGACGGCGACTGGCCCGGGGTGGAGAGTCTCGGCATGACGGCGGCGACGTCGAATGCGATGCTCAGCACCAGAAAGGTGGCGGCGAGCAGAAGTGCGGCGGCGGGCACCGGATGATCCGAGAAGAATCCGTCGCTCTGGACGCGAACGGCGATGAGGCCGATCAGGACGCTGTTGAGGGTGAGCACGAGTCCGGCTTTGGCATCGGCGTACCGGACGATCTCGTTGACCTGCTGCAGCAGTTTCCACGAATCGTCCAGCGCCATGCCATCGACGCTAACGGAGAATAGGCCGTCACGGTAGGGTGACGTTATGTGACGATCCGAACGGCCATATCGGACGGACGAATGGCCGGAACGGCCGGGCCCCTGCGAGGCCCGGCCGTGTCGCTAGCGGATCATTTGGCGCCGATCAGCTCCGGTGTCGGCTCGTCCGTACGGGCCGCGGGCGTACCCGGCGCGGAATGCCGGCCGCGTCCCCGCAGCAGGCGGGGTGCCCACCAGTTCGCCGGACCGAGCAGCGTCATCAGCGACGGCAGCACGACCGCCCGGATGATGGTCGCGTCCAGCAGGATCGCCGCGGCCAGACCCACACCAAGCTGCTTCATGTCGATCGTGGACAGCGTGGCGAAGATCGAGAAGACGGCGACCATCACGATGGCGGCGCTGGTCACCACGCCGGCCGAGCCGGTGATGCCCTCCGCGACCGCCTCGCGGTTCGGCACGCCGCGCAGGACCGCCTCGCGGATCCGGCTCACCACGAAGACGTGGTAGTCCATCGACAGCCCGAACAGCACCACGAACAGGAACAGCGGCAGCCAGGTCACGATGGCGCCCATCGAGGTGAAGCCCAGGATGCCCTCGGCCCAGGTGTTCTGGAAGACCAGGACCAGCAGGCCGTACGCCGCGCCGGCCGAGAGCAGGTTCAGCACGATCGAGGTCAGGGCGACCACCACCGAGCGGAACGTCCACGCCATCACGAGGAAGGTCAGCAGCAGGACGAAGCCGACGACGAGGGGCAGCTTGCGCCACACGTGGGCGGCGTAGTCCTCGCTTTCCGCGACGGCCCCGCCGACCGCGTACGAAGCGTCGCCGCTCAGTGCGCCCAGCGCCGCCGGCGCCAGGTTGTCGCGGAGCCGGTGCAGCGAGTCGACCGCCTCGTCGCTGCGGGAGCTGAACGGCGTGGCCAGCGACAGCACCGTCACGCGCCCGTCCGGCGAGACCTCGATGTCGGGGCCGTCCTGCTCCGGGGCGGCGAACAGCCGGTCGCCCTTGGTGCTCGCCACCAGCCGGGTCAGGGCCTCCTTCACCGCCGCCGCCTGCTCGGCCGGCGCCTGCACGGCGACGATGTGGTTGGTGCCGTTGCTCGGGTACGCCGCCGTCAGCCGGTCGTAGGCCTGCATGGCGGGCGTCGTACGCGGAAGGTCCTCCGTGCCCGGGAACTTGAGCTGCATCCCCACCGCGGGTGCGGCCAGCGCGAGCAGCACGCCGACGCTGACCACCAGGGTCGGCAGCGGGTAGCGCAGGGCGGGACGCAGCACGACCGACCAGAACCGGCTGGGCTTCACCTGGCCGGCGGCGTCGGTACGCCGGGCGGCGAGGCGCCACAGCAGCGGCACCCGCGGCCGGTCCACCCAGCGGCCCAGCTTGGCCAGCAGGGCGGGGAGCACGGTCAGCGAGCCGATCACCGCGACGGCGACGACCAGGATGGAGCCGACGGCGAGCGAGGAGAAGATCGCGTCCTGCGCCAGGAACAGCCCGGCCATGGCGATGACGACCGCCGTGCCGGAGACCACGACCGCATGCCCGGAGGTCTCGGCGGCGATCTCGACGGCGTCGACGTGGCCCCGGCCCTTGGCGCGTTCCTCCCGCTCGCGGCGTACGTAGAAGAGCGAGTAGTCGATGCCGACCGCCATGCCGATCAGCAGGATGACGCTGGAGGTGGAGTCGTTGGCCGGCACGAGATGCGACGCCAGCGTCGACAAGCCGATCGCGGCGGCCACCGACGACAGCGCCAGCAGCACCGGGATGCCGGCGGCGATGAGCGCGCCGAACGCGATGATCAGGATGGCCAGGGTCACCGGCAGGCTGAGCAGCTCGGCCCGCTGGAAGTCCTTGCCGAGCGTGTCGTCGAGCGCCTTGCTGATGGACGGCCCGCCGACCTCCTCGACCCGCAGGCCCGGGAACTGCTCCTGCACCTTCGCCGTGGCCGTGCGCAGCGGCTCCACCCGGTCGGACGCGGTCTCGGGATCGCCGCTCATCGTGACCGGCACCAGCAGCGCGGAGCCGTCGCGTGCGGGAATCGCCTCGCCGACGCTCGCCACGCCGGGCACGGTGCGCAACTGGGTGGCGGCGGCCTTGGCCGCCTCGCCGGCGGCCCGCTGGTCGAGCGCGCCGGAACGCGCGGTGATCAGGACATTGTCGACGGCGGGCTCGTCGGCGAACCGGCCCTCCTCGACGATGACACCGGCCCGTCCGGACTCACCCACGGACATGTCCTTCGCCGTGGCTTCCTGTAGGCCGGCGGCGTTCCCTCCGAAGAAGCACACCGCGACGAAGACCACCCACAGCGCCACCGCGCGCCAGGGATTCTCGGCGCTCCATCGTGCCAGCCGGACTGTGACCGGACGCCTGTTCATTGTCGGTTCCCCCCGCTCGATTTCTGGGTCGAACCTGAACCTAGGCAGTGCGGCGGCTGGGAACATCGGGGTTTGACCCGCGCTCGTCCCGGATACCGCAGACCCTGAGAGATCTAGGGGTTGTCCCGAGCGGGGTTACTGGAGCAGGCCGCCGAACACCGCCGCGACCGTGCGGTGCAAGTGGCGGGCGTGCTGTTGATCGACCTCGGGCAGGTAGTGGCAGCCCCTGCCGACGTACGCGTAGCCGTCGGTGTCCAGGGCGCCGATCGTCTCGCCGGCCCGCCGGACCACGTACAGCAGATGCTCGCGGGCGCGCTCCGCGGCCAGGGGGAACCGGGCGTAGAGGTCGTCCCTGCTGCTCGGGATCAGGGACGGGTCGCGTACCTCCCAGGGCCTGCGGTCGTTGGCCGTGATCCCGGTCAGCGCCGCCACCGTCCGGTACACCAGCGTGCGGGGCGTCGGGTCCGGCGTGCCGTCCGGCGCGGCGAGTCCGGCGGCGGTCTCCGCCTGCTCGACCAGTCCCTCCGGTTGCTCGGTGAACAGTCGGTCCAGCGGCCAGGGGTTCGCCCCGGTGCGCGGGAACCGCAGGGTTCCGGCCCGGTTGATGCTCACGTAAGGCTGTTCGTCGATGGGCACGCAGACGTCGTGCAGGTCCAGGCAGTCGTCCGCATCGCCCCGCGGGTGTGCCTCCCGCAGCATGAGGTCCGGATGGCGTCGGGCCAGCAGGGCGGCGAACCACCACGACTGCGCGTGCACCAACGCGGGCCGGAAGTTGGTCATCGCATGCCCCTCCGGGAGCCCGGCAAATCGCCCTTTCCGGTCAGGCTAGCGGGAGGTCAGCCTTCGCGTACGGTGAACTGGCCCGCGACCTCGCGCAGGTCGGACGCCGTCGCCGTCAACTGCTGCACCGACTGGGCGGCGGTCGTGGTCGCGGCCGCCATCCGCTCGGTGGAGCCCCGGTTCGCGCCCGCGAACGAGCCGACGGCCTCCAGCGCCGAGTGCAGCTCCGCGGTGCCGCCGGCGATGCGCTCGAACGCGCCCCGCGCCTCGGCGTCGACCACGGTGACCGCCTCCGCGCTGGTCTGCTGGATCTCGCCGACCAGTGCCGCGATCGTCTTGGCGGCCTCGCCGCTCTCCTCGGCCAGGTTGCGCACCTCGTTCGCGACGACGGCGAAGCCGGCGCCGTGGGCGCCGGCCCGGGCCGCCTCGATCGAGGCGTTCAGCGCCAGCAGGTTGGTTTGGCCGGCGATGCGGGTGATGGCGTCCACGATGCCGCCGATGCGGGCGGCCTTGTCGTCCAGGTCCCGCATGACCCGGGTGAGGTTGGTGACCGTGTCCACGCCCTCGTCGACGTAGCCGGACGTCTGGTGTGCCGCGCGCTGGGCCGCGCCGAGCAGCTCGACCTGCCGCTCGGCGTTGTTCACCACGTCGGTGGCCGCCGACCGGATGTCGTCGGAGGTGCCGCCCAGTTCGGCCGAGGCCTGGTCCAGGTCGGTGATGGCCCGGTGCACCTGCCGTACGGAGGTGTTCAGGCTGTCGATCATCGCGTTGAAGGCGTTGCCGAGCCGGTCGCCGGCCGACGCCGCCGGGGCCGCCACCGCCAGGTCCCCGGCCGCCATGCGCTGGGAGACCTCCGCCTTGGCGGTCAGGTACGCGACCATGTCGTCGAACGCGGCGGCGACCTTGGCCACCTCGTCGTCGGCCTCGACACGGATCCGCTGGTCGAGCTCGCCCCGGGCGATGCCGCGGGCGGCCACGGCCACCTGCTCCAGCCCGTCCTCGATGCGCCGCGTCATCGTGCGCCGCACGATCAGCGACATGGCAACGGCCGCGGCGAGCAGGAGCGCGAGGGCCGCGAAGGCGATCACCGCCTGCCGGTCGGCGTCCTTGCTGGAGGCGGTGGACTCGGTGGTCTGCTGGTCACGCAGCGCCGCGAGGTTCTCCTTGAGGCCGTCCCAGTGCTCGTCGCCCGCGCCGGCGTCGAAGGTCTCGCGGGCCTCGGCGCGCTTCCCGGCGTCGACGAGCGCCACCTCGCCCTCGGTGACGTTGACGTATGCCGTCCAGTGCTCCTCGAACCTGTCCAGGGCGGCGCGGGTTTCGTCGCTCGTCGACAGGGTGCGGAACTCCGCGATCAGGGCCTTGACGTCGGCGTCTTCCTCGGCCATCCCGTCGATGGTCTCCTTGCGCGTCTCTTCGTCGTCGGAGGGCAGGGCCAGGTACTCCCACTGCTCCTTGCGGTACTTGTTCATCAGGCCGTCGATCTCGCCGGTGATGCGCATCGCGGGCATGCCCGCCTTCGCCAGGTCACCGACCCGGTTGGTCGCCTGGAGCAGGAAGATCGCCGAGACGACGGCCGACACGACGAGCAACACGATGATGACCAGGAAACCGGTACGAAGTGCCCGGGCAATGGTCATCTGGGACAGAACGGTCCGGAAACCCTTGAGCAAGGCCACGACGTACTGATCGACACGTCGCGGAGAGAATTGAGCATCAGAGCCAGTCGAGCCATTCCCTGGGCAACAGCGTGTACCCGACGAACGCCGCGATGTCGAGCAGGCCGTGCGCCACGATCAGCGGCATCACCCGGCCGCGCCGCAGGAAGAACAGCGAGAAGACCACGCCCATCACCGCGTTGCCGACGAACGCCCCGAAGCCCTGGTAGAGGTGGTACGACCCGCGCAGCACCGCGCTGGTCCCGACGATCCACCAGACCCGCCAGCCGAACTCCCGCAGCCGGGTCATGAGGTAGCCGACGACGATGACCTCCTCGAGCACCGCGTTCTGCAGGGCGGCGATGATCAGCACCGGCACGGCCCACCACACCGGCTGCAGCGCCGCCGGCACGATCCGCGCGTTCAGGCCGAGCTGGGCCGCCACGAAGACCAGCAACAGGCCGGGGAGGCCGATGCAGGCGGCCAGCGCCGTACCCCAGCCGAGGTCCCGGCCCGGCCGCCGCAGATCCAGGCCGAGCGTGCGGACCGGCGACAAGCGGTCGCGCTGCAGCAGATACAGCGCCAGCACGACCGGCACCAGGGCGAAGAAGATCCCCAGCAACTGGTACGTCAGATCGAGGTACGGCCGCGGCGACTGCGACGGGTTGAGCGTGGCGGTCTGCTGCGACAGCGGCCTCCCGGCGGTCAGCTTCGCGGCGAGGGACACGACCGCGTACACGGCCGACTGACCCAGCGAGAGCAGCAGGACGAGGCCGACCTCGAAGCGCAGTTCGCGCCGGGCCACGGGAGGCCGATCGACGGTCGCCGTCACGAGCCGATCTCGCTCACCTCGGCGAACGGTGCGTCGTCCTGCCAGACCACGTGCACGATGAAGCTGTGGTTGACCTCGTTGAAGTAGACCGCGAGGTTGTCCGGGGAGTTCTGCACCGTCGCCACCGAGAAGCCGTCGCTGGGCGTCGCCGTCACCAGCTTGACGACCCCGTCGGACGCGCGGATCACGGTCTGGCCGCCCTCGACGCGGAAGGACCGCAGGTAGGTGGGGGCACCGTCGCCGGCGGTGGTGACCGTCCATCCGTCCTTGTTCGTGGTGGTCGTGGCGGTCTCGGGCGGCGGCGGAGGCGTGGTGGTCCGCGTCGGTGCCGGCGGGCTGGTGCGTGACGGGCTGGTGCCGGCGGAGGGCGAGGTGGGCGCGGTGGTCGGCGGTATGAGGGACGCCGGGGGCGAGGGCGGCGAGAACTCCCCCGAGTCGCGGAGCTGATCGACCGAGACCAGCGCGCTCTCGTCCGCCGTCGCCGTGCGCAGCACCGGCAGCATCGCCACGGAAGCGAGCGCCACGCTGGTCAGCGTGGCCGCGCACCAGCCGAGCAGTGGCATCCAGCTTCGGGGCGATCGCACGTGGCCATAGTCTCACCTGCACCTATGGTTGTGCCCATGGCGTTGATCCTGCTGGTCGAGGACGACCGCAACATCACCGCGGCGCTGACCCGGGCGCTGACGGACGCCGGGCACGTCGTGCGCCCGGTGGGTCAGGCCACCGAGGCGCTGAAGATCCTCACCGAGGACCGGCCCGACCTGGTGATCCTCGATCTCGGGCTGCCCGACATCGACGGCACCGACGCACTGCGGATGATGCGGACCGTCTCGGCGGTGCCGGTCATCGTCGCCACCGCCCGGCGCTCCGAGGCCGACATCATCGCCCTGCTGAGCGCCGGGGCCGACGACTACGTGACGAAGCCGTTCTCCAGCGGGCACATCCTGGCGCGCATCGCCGCCGTGCTGCGGCGTACGCAAGCCGCGGTCGACACCGCACCCAGCGTGATCACCGTCGGGGAGCTGGAGATCGATCCGCGGCAGCGGCGGGCCGAGTTGCGTGGGGAGCCGCTGCAGTTGACCCGCCGGGAGTTCGACGTGCTCACCTATCTGGCCGAGCGGGTCGGGCAGGTGGTCAGTCGGCGAGAGCTGCTGACCGAGGTCTGGAACCAGTCGCGGATCGGGGAGGAGCAGACCATCGACGTGCACATCTCCTGGCTGCGGCGCAAGCTCGGGGAGACGGCGGCGGCGCCGCGATTCCTGCACACCGTACGCGGGGTCGGCGTGATGATGGTCGATCCACGGTGAGATGGCAGCTCAACCGCCTGGCGCTCGCCATCACCTCGATGGTGGCCCTGGCCTTCCTGGTGCCGCTGATCTACGCGACCGGGAAGATCGCGCACGACCGGGCGATCGCCGACGCCCGGCAGCAGGCGGCGGCGATGGTGGCCGCCCTGGCCGTCGACGCCGACCCGCAGCTCCTGACCAGCGCGGTCGCCAGCACGGTCGCCGGCAGCGCGGGGCGGCTCGCGGTGCATCTGCCCGGCATCGCGCCCGTCGGCACGAGCCACGTGACCGGCGCCGAGGTCGCGAAGGCCAGTCAGTATCGGCGGCCGGTCACCGCCGACGCGGCAGGCGGGCTGGCATATCTACAACCCAGCGTGCTCAGCGACGGCCGGGCGGTGGTCATCGAGGTCTTCGTCCCGGAAGAGGACATGACCGAAGGCGTGTGGCCGGCGTGGCTGGCCCTCGGCGCGCTCGCCCTCGTGCTGGTCGCGGGCTCCGTGCTCTTCGCCGATCGGCTCGCCGGCCGCCTGGTCCGGGCGACCCGCCAGCTCGCCGGGTCCAGCCGCCGTCTCGGCGCAGGCGACCTGTCCGCCCGGGTCGAGCCGTCCGGGCCGCCCGAGCTGCGCGACGCGGCCACCGCCTTCAACGGGATGGCCGCCGACCTGCGCAGCCTGCTCGACGCCGAGCGCGAGCTCGCCGCCGACCTGTCGCACCGGCTCCGAACGCCGCTGACCGCGCTGCGCCTGGACGCCGAGACCATGCCGCCCGGCCCGGTCGCCGAACGGATGCGGCAGACCTGCGACATGCTCGACGAGGAACTCGAGGCGATCATCGCGGGCGCCCGCCTCGGCGTGGAGGCCCGCGGCAGCGAGCGGTCCGACCTGGTGGAGGTGCTCGCCGACCGGCTGGCGTTCTGGTCGGCGCTGGCCGAGGACCAGTCCCGGCCGTGGGAGGTGATCGGCGGGACCCATCCCGTACCCGTGCCGTTGCCGCGCAGCGAGCTGATCCTCGCGGTGGACTCTCTGCTGGGCAACGTCTTCGCGCACACCCCCGAGGGCACCGCGTTCCGGGTGACGGTGTCGCCGGCGGGTCTGCTCGTCGACGACGCCGGGCCGGGCGTCGCCGACCCGGAGGCCGCCGTGCGGCGAGGGGTGAGCGGCGCCGGCTCCACGGGCCTCGGGCTGGACATCGTGCGGCGGGTCGCCGAGGCCGCGGGCGGCCGGTTGGAGATCTCCCGAGGGCCGCTGGGCGGGGCGCGGATCGGGATGCGCCTGCCCCCGCCACCTTCATAAGCCTTTCTGGCGCCTTTAAGGCTCCGTTATGGAACGCGTCGTTACGGTCCTCGCCGTAATCAGCTCAGACGACACGTGGGGAGCCCGACATGCGTAGGTCCATTGCATATCCGCTGGTGGCACTGGGAGCGGTGGGGTCGACACTGGCCGTCACCTCACCGGCGTTCGCGCACGGATACGTCTCCGAGCCGCCGAGCCGCCAGGCGTTGTGCGCCTCGGGCGCGGTGAAGGACTGCGGGCCGATCCAGTTCGAGCCGCAGAGCGTCGAGGGGCCCAAGGGCCTGCGTTCCTGCGACGGCGGGCTCGCGCAGTTCTCCGTGCTCGCCGACGAGAGCCGCAACTGGCCGGCGAAGGCCGTGGGCAAGACCGCCAGCTTCACCTGGGTGATGACGGCGCGCCACCGCACCAGCAACTGGGAGTATTTCGTCGGTGGCAAGAAGGTCGCCACCGTCGACGGGGGCAACCAGCAGCCGGATGCGGTGGTGACGCACAACGTCGACCTCAGCGCGTTCCCGGGACGGCAGACGGTCCTCGCCGTGTGGAACATCGGCGACACCGGCAACGCCTTCTACAACTGCGTTGACCTGAACGTGGGCGGTGGCTCCTCGGACACGCCGAAGCCCACCCCGACGACGCCGCCGACCGCGCCCGGCACGACCCCGCCCACCGCGCCGGGTACGACCCCGCCGACCACCGCGCCCACGACGGGCGCCCCGGCCACCACCGCACCGACCGACTCGACGCCGGGTGGGGCGAAGGGCGACTGGGCGGCCGGGGTGGCGTACAAGATCGGCGACGAGGTGACGTTCGACGGCAAGAAGTACAAGTGCCGCCAGTCGCACTCCTCGATCCGGAGCTGGGAGCCGTCGGTCTTCACCCTCGCCCTCTGGCTGCCGCTGTGAGGCGCCTCGTCGTACTCCTGTCCGCGGCACTGCTGCTGAGCGCCTGCGGCACCGCGCCGGACGCACCAGTGCAGGTCTCCACCGACGCCAAGGCGGTGGTCAAGGCGGAGGGCAAGCACAACGACACGGACGTCATGTACCTGCAGATGATGGTGGCGCACCACGAGCAGGGGCTCGAGATGGTCCGTCTCGCCGGGAAGACCGCGCAGCGCGACGACATCAAGATCCTCGCCCAGGCGGTCGACGCCACCCAGTCGGACGAGGTCGCGCTGATGAAGTCCTGGCTGGCCGACTGGAAGAAGCCGGCGACGGTCGACCATGCGCCCAGCGCGCACGCCGACCACGGCGGCCTGCCGGCCACCAGCGAGAAGGAGATCGCGGCGCTGCGCAAGGCGAAGGGTGAGGCGTTCGAGAAGGCGTTCCTCAACCTGTTCGTCGCGCACCAGCACAACGCCGTCGAGATGGCGCAGATGGAGCGGACCGACGGCGAGAACGCCGAGGCCAAGGCCTTCGCCGACCGGGTACGCGACAGCCGTACCGACCAGATCAAGCAGATGCTCACCCTGATGAACAACTAGGCGGTGCAAGGCTTCCTCAAGGAGGCGTCCGCGGTGCCGATCAAAGGGACCAGTCGGAGACCTTCGGGGGAGTTGTCATGGTTGTTGGCGTCGTCGCCGCGCTCGTAGGAATTGTCGTCGGATTCGTCGTCGGTCGCCGGCGGCGCCCCGACCCCACGGTCGGGGTGATCGAGCGGGCGGCGGCCGGTGATCTCACCGTACGGGTGGAAGAGAAGGACATGACCCCGTCCGGTGAGCAGCTCAACCGCCTGCTCGACCGGTTCGCCGAGGTCGTCCGCCTCTCGAACGACACCCACACCAAGCTGACCGGGGCGACCGACCAGCTCGGCAAGCTGATGGCCGAGATGGCCTCCGGCGCGCAGGGCTCGGTGCAGGCGTCGGCCGAGGTCCTGCACGCGTCGCGGGAGGTGTCCGAGTACATCGCCACGCTGGCCGCGGGAGCCCAGCAGATGGGCGCGAGCATCCAGGAGATCTCCCGTAGCGCCACCGAGGCGGTGACCGTCGCGAACGACGCGATGGAGGTCTCCTCCGACGCCAGCCGCACGATGACCAAGCTCGGCGACTCGTCCGCGCAGATCGGCGACGTGGTCCGGGTGATCACGGCGATCGCGGAGCAGACCAACCTGCTGGCCCTCAACGCCACCATCGAGTCGGCTCGCGCCGGCGAGATGGGCAAGGGCTTCGCGGTGGTGGCCAGCGAGGTCAAGGACCTCGCCCAGGAGACCGCCAAGGCCACCGACTCGATCACCACCCAGGTCGGCACGATCCAGGCGGACACCTCCGGCGTGGTCGACTCGATCACCCAGATCGGCGAGGTCATCGGCAAGGTCAACGGCTACCAGACCACGATCGCGTCCGCGGTCGAGGAGCAGCACGCGACGGCCGACATGATGACCCGCAGCATCTCGGCGGCGGGCGCCCAGGCGGCCCAGATCGCCGCGACGATGACCCGGGTCAACGAGACCCGCGAGCACGCCAGGTACGCCGTCGACCAGGCCGACGAGGTCACCCGCGAGCTGCGCGCCGCCGGCGGCGAGCTGGCGACCGCGCTGCGGTCGCTCAAGGTGTGAGCGGCAACCGTCCCGGTTGCGGTTGAGGTGTTCCCGTTCGATCCCTCGAAGCAGGTACGAAGCGGTTCCCGATAGGGCGAGTGGCGCCGAGATGCGGCGCCACTTTTCCTATTTTTTGGGGGTGCCGCCACCGTGGCTCCGATGTTCGCACCGCTCCGCGAGCGCAACTACCGCCTCTGGGCCGCCGCCGACCTGGTGTCGGTGGCCGGCACGTGGATGCAGGTGCTGGGGCTCAACTGGCTGGTCCTCTCGGCGACCGGCTCGGCCGCCACCATGGGCGTCGTCGTCATGCTGCAGGCGCTGCCCGTCCTGCTGCTGGGCGGCTGGGGCGGCGCCCTCGCCGACCGCCTCCCGGCCCGGCCGGCTCTGATCGTGTTCCAGGCCGTACGCGCGCTGCTGGCCCTGGCCCTGGTGGTCGAGCCCGGCCAGCTCTGGCCCATCTACGCGGTGGCCCTCGCCTCCGGCGTCATCAGCTCGGTCGAGGGCCCGTGCCTGGGTCGCTTCGGCTCGGCCCTGGTCCCGCCCTCGGCGCTGGGCTCGGCGCTGGCGCTGGGCTCGGTGCTCAGCTCGGCGGGCCGCATCCTGGGCATGTCGCTCGGCGGCATCCTGGTCGGCGTCACCGGCGCGTCCTCGCTCTTCGCGATCAACGCGGTCACCTACCTGGTGGTCATCGTGGCGCTCGCCGTCATGCGTACGGGATCGATGCGCGTCCTGGCCGCCTCGCCCCCGGGAGAGGGCGGTGTCCGCGCGGGCCTGCGCTACCTGGCCGGCCAGCCGGTCGTCCTGGTGATCCTGGCGCTGTCCTTCGTCCTCGGCTCCCTGGGCCGCAACTACCAGGTCACCATGGCCGCGATGGTGGCGGGCCCGCTGCACGGCGGCTCGGCGTCCTACGGCCTGCTGTCGACGGTCTTCGCGGTGGGCGCGGTGGCCGGCGGCCTGCTGCTCGCCGGCAGTGGCCGCTCCACGCTGCGCATCCTGCTCGCCTCCGGCCTGACGATCAGCCTGCTCCAGCTGTGCGCGGGCCTGGCCCCCAACATGCTCGGCTTCGCGGCCCTGATCCTCCCGATCGCGGCCGGCGCGGTCATCTTCGACACGGTGATCTCGACCCGCGTCCAGCTCGACACCCGCGAGGACATGCGCGGCCGCATGCTGGCCACCCTCGGCGTGGTCTCCTCCCTCTCGGGCATCGTCGGCGCGCCGATGATCGGCTGGCTCTGCGACGCGCTGGGCGCCCGGGGCGCGCTGGTGCTGGCCGGCGTGGTCACCTCGGTGGCGGCCGTCGGGGGCGGTTATGCACTCGCGCGGCTGAAGGGACGGTCGTTGTCGGTGCGTACTTTCGTTGCCGCCCTGCCGGTCGTCGGCCGCCGCACGGCCGACCAGCTCGCCTGACAAGCTCGTCCCACTCGCAGCAGCCCGTCCAGCCGGCTGGCTCCTGCGGGCCGGCCGGGAGCGGGCGCGGGGACGTCGGCTACCGTGGGCGCGTTCGGTGGACTCGGTGCTGGGGGAACACGTGGAGCTGTTGCACTCGGGCAAGGTCAGGGATGTCTACGCCGACGGGGACGACATCCTGCTCGTCGCTTCGGACCGCGTCTCCATCTATGACGTGGTGCTGCCCACCGCTATCCCCGACAAAGGCAAGATCCTCACGCAGTTGTCGCTGTGGTGGTTCGAGCAGCTCGCGGACATCGTGCCGAACCACATCGTCTCGGCGACCGACGTGCCTGCCGAGTGGGCCGGGCGCGCGGTGCGGTGTGAGCGCCTGGAGATGGTCATGGTCGAGTGCATCGCTCGTGGTTATCTGGCCGGGTCCGGGCTCAAGGACTATGGCAGGGATGGCGCCGTCTCGGGGGTGGCGCTTCCGCCCGGGCTGGTCGAGGCGTCGCGGCTGCCGGAGCCGATCTTCACCCCGAGCACGAAGGTCGCGCCCGGTGCGGGTCACGACGAGCCCATGACCTACGAGGACGTGGAGCGGGCCGTCGGTGCCGACGTCGCCGCCGAGCTGCGCCGGATCACTCTGGAGGTGTACCGGCGGGGGTCGGAGATCGCGGCGCGGAACGGGATTCTCATCGCCGACACCAAGATCGAGCTTGGGTTCTCGGGTGGCGTGCTGAAGCTTGGCGACGAGCTGTTGACGCCCGACTCGTCGCGGTTCTGGGCGGCCGACGAGTGGCAGCCCGGCGGCACCCCGCGCTACCTCGACAAGCAGTTCCTGCGGGACTGGTCCGCGAAGTCCGACTGGGATCGGACGGCGCCCGGACCGGAGATTCCCGAGGACGTCGTCGAGGCGACCCGCAACCGCTACGTCGAGGTCTACGAGCGCCTCACCGGCGACCGCTGGCGCTGACGTCGTCGAGGTCCCGCAGGTGGCGGACCCACAACCGGTCCAGCGCGGCGTCGGAGGGCGGCCGCACCCGCTGCCCCGAGGCGAAGATGTGGTTCCAGTTGTGCCGCGGCACCTCGTGAAGCAGATCGTCGAGAGGCAGGCGATCGGCGACCGGCAGGACGCGATCCCAGGACACCTCGAGGTAGTAGGTGGCGCGCCGCGGGTCGCCGGCCCAGTGCGGGCCGGCAACGATGATGCCGTCGGTGAGGCGGCCGCTGGCGACGATGCCCCGGTCGGTCCGCTGGCGCAGCAGGTAGACGCGGTCGCCGGGTTCCGTACCCGATCTGCGGGAGCCGGAACTCCAGCGGCCGCGGACCGTCTCGCCCGCGGCCGTGGCCGCTATGTCGGCCCGGTGGTTGGCCGGCGGATAGCCGGTGTCGCTCGCGTCCCAGATCAGCACGAACGTGGTCACGTCCGGATACCCCTGAGGTCCGCGGCCACCCGGGCACCGACGTGGTCGATGAGCCGGCGCAGTTCCGCGCAGTAGACCGACGGGTTGCGGAAGCCGCCGCCCGGGTGCCAGCGGTGGGCGTAGTGTCCGCCGCCGCAGATGTCGTGGACCGGGCACGCCAGGCACGACTCCGCCAGCGCGGCACGTCCCGACTGGCGGGCGACGATGCCCGGGTGGCGCGCCGCGGCGTCGAAGTCGTGGTCGAAGACGGTGAGGCCGGTGGCCCCCGCGCCCGGGTACGTCGATTTCAGCGAGTCACCCTGCTCGATCGTGCCGTCTGACTCGATCACCACGACCGCCACCGGGCTCAAGCCGACCTGGTCGGATCGGCTCGTGCCGCCGAGGACGAGGTTGATCAACTCCTCGAACAGGCGGATGCCGGTCTCCCGGCGCGGGGCGCCGTACCAGCGGTCGAAGACGGCGATCAGCCACTCCGCGTACCCGGGGCCGGGCGGATTCGCCCAGTTGGCGTGCGGCAGCAGCAGGTCGATCGCGGGCGGCCGATAGGTCATCAGGGACTCGTAGACGGCCACCGGGTCGGTCGCGGGATCGATCGTGCACAGGATTCCCGCGTACGCCGGGTGCCCGGCGAGCAGCCGCAGCGCCCGGGCGGCGAGGAGGTGGCTGCCCCGGCCGTCGCGGTGCCGGCGGTGCCGGTCGTGGTGCTCGGGCGGGCCGTCGAGGCTGACGCCGATGCGCACCCCGTGCGCCGCGAGCGCCGCCAGCATCGGCGCGTCGAGCAGGGCGCCGTTGGTCTGCGTACTGAATCGGGCGCCCGGAACCGCCGCCCGGACGTCGGTGATCAGAGCGATCAGTGCGGACCGTCCGGCCAGCAGCGGCTCGCCGCCGTGCAGGACGATGTCGACACGCGTCAGATCGTGGATGCGCGCGTGTTCTCCGATGCGGCGAGCGGCTGCCTGCCACACGGTCCGGTCCATCGCGGCGGGGCGGTCACGCCAGCTCTGGTCGGCGAGCTCGTAGACATAGCAGTAGTCGCAGGCGAGATTGCACCGCTGGTGGACCTTCAGAACGAACTCGCGGAAGGCCTGCACGCGTCAAGTCTGCCCTAGCTTTTGTCGAGGGTGAGCTCGGGTTGCCGATGGCGGGGCCAGGCCGCCTTGCTGCCGCAGGCATCGCAGGTGAGCTGCTCGCCGCAGTGTGGACACCAGTCGTTGGTTCGTCGCAGATACCAGCCCAGTGCCACACCGGCGAGCAGGCTGGCGAGCCCCACGAGCGCGGAGAGTGTCATCGCCCCGGTCATCGGAGCGGGCCGATCGGTGTGATCGCGCCGTCTCTGCCGGGGCGGGGGCGGCGGTACGCGAGAGCATTTTCCTGGCGGTTGTCCAGGGCGGGGTCCTCGTCGGCACGGGAGGTCACGTAGGAGGCGGTGAAGGTGTCCACCCCGGTCCCGAAGTGGGTGCCCGGCCGATAGGTGACGGTGACCGCCTGCGGCGACGCGGCCTCGATCACTCCTGCCCGCCAGCCGTCTCGATACACCCAGACCGGATCGGCCTTGTGGTAGCTGTCGGCAGGGGCCACGTCCGCCGGGTCGCGGAGCGGTGGCGCGATGGTCGGAGTCGACATCGAGAGCCTCCTGGGTCCCGGGAATGACTCGGTCGTCGGGGCGTCCATCGGCGTCGGCCCCGCCCTGACAGTCGAAAAGGACATACTTTTCAACACGCTGTGTCAGGGGCAGAGCAACCGCCTGTCAGATATCATGCTCGGGATCAAGTGCGTCCGCAAGGCCGAATGCACGTGCATCCGCATCGTGCGTACCGGCCCGCGGGGCCGAGCGTGCAGTTTTCGGCGCGGCGACCTCGCCCGTAGGATGCGGAAGGCAATGAATCTGCAAGTTGCAGTTTTCGGAAGAAGTCGGGATAGGAGTCACGTGAGCACGGGTTCGCAGGAGGAGGCGCCGAACAGCGGCCCCACCGTGCTGCGCATCCTGCTCGGCGCGCAGCTCCGCCGGCTCCGTGAGACCAAGGGCATCACCCGCGAGGACGCCGGCTACGAGATCCGCGCCTCCGGCTCGAAGATCAGCCGCATGGAGCTCGGCCGGGTCAGCTTCAAGGAGCGCGACGTCGCCGACCTGCTCACCCTGTACGGCGTGGACGACCCGGCCGAGCGCGAGGCGCTGCTCGGGCTGGCCCGGCAGGCGAACAACCCCGGCTGGTGGCACCACTATGGGGACATCATGCCGTCGTGGTTCCAGTCGTACCTGGGCCTCGAGGCGGCCGCGACGCTGATTCGCACGTACGAGATCCAGTTCGTCCCCGGTCTGCTTCAGACGCCGGAGTACGCGCGGGCCGTGATCATGCTCGGCCACGCGGGCGCCACGACCGACGAGATCGACCGCCGGGTGGAGCTACGCCGCCAGCGCCAGCAGGTGCTCGACCGCATCGACCCGCCGCAGCTCTGGGCGGTCATCGACGAGGCGGTGCTGCGCCGGCCGATCGGCGGCGTGGACGTCATGCGCGGCCAGATCGAGGCGCTCATCGAGGCGTCGAGGCGGCCCAACGTACGGCTGCAGATCATCCCGTTCCACGCGGGTGGCCACGCCGCGGCGGGCGGACCCTTCGCGATCCTGCGCTTCCCGGAGCCGGAACTGCCCGACGTGGTCTTCGTCGAGCAGCTCACCAGCGCGATCTACCTGGATAAGCGGGACGACGTCGACCACTACGCGATCGCCATGGAGCGCGTGTGCATCGACGCCGAGCCGCCGAACCACACCCCGGACATTCTCGGCAAGCTGTTGCACGAGGTCGGCCGGCTCGGCTGAGTCCGGAGCGGGTCCTTTACTGCGTGTAGTTAGTTCTCCCGGGTGTCACCCGGAACGCGGAAACGATTCACCCGAGCAGGTGGTCGAAGTCCCCGTCGCGGACGCCGCCGAGGAACGCCTCGATCTCCGCGGGCGTGTAGATGAGGGCGGGACCCTCCGGGTCGCGGGAGTTGCGCATCGCGATGCTGCCGTCCGGCAGCGTGGCGCACTCCACGCAGTTGCCGCTGGGGTTGCTGCGGCCGCTCTTCCGCCAGGTCACACCCTGAAGCTGCCCGGCGGGCATACCGTTGAAAACGTGCGTCATTGTTCTGCTCCCTAACGGTGAGACCGGTACGGGACCGGCGGTGTGTCACGCCGGCTACCTGCTGTGCAAATGCACGTGCATTCGGCCTTGCGTTCTCACGTGATTGTGAGCATGATAACGCACGTACCCACTGCACGTCGGGTTACGGAGGGTGACACCTGATGGGGTCAGTCGCGGAAATGCCGCTGCGGCCCACGGCGCAAGGCTCTCTGGCGGGAGCGTCCGAGCGGGAGGAAAATCCCATGTCGGTACCGAACATCGGCCCCGAGCCCTTCGACCCCATCGATCCCGACGGCGTGGACGTCCCGCGGCGCGGCAATCCGGCCCTCGTCTATCGCGATGAACGACCCCCGGACTGCATGGCGGCCGCGTCGACGCGAGCCACGATGGTGAGCCACCGGTTCGGCGGGGTCCGCTACGCGTTGATCCGCAGGGACGGGATCCCGCCGTCCGGCCCCGACCAGGGGGAGGATTCTCACGGGAGTCATTGAGCCCGCCCGCGGCGGATCGACGCATTGACAACGTCATAGAGAAGGGCGGGGCAGCAGTGCGTCGCTCGTCGCGCGCTCCGATGCGGGGCGCGCTGCCCGGATCCCGGCCGGGCGGTCCGGTCCCCCCGTGCTGGATCGCTCGGTCGGCCGGATGAGGTCCCGCACGGGGCCTTGTCGCCACCCCGGTCCGAACCGACAAGAGCCGCACCGGGGACCGGCCCGGCGGGGCACATCCCGCCTCCGCCCGGGGCGGCAGGGCGCACCCCGGATCGGTCCGGACCGGTGGGAACCGCGGCGACGGGCTGGTCGGGGGACGACCGGCCGCCGAGGTCATGCTCGCGGGATCGTCAGGGCTTGCGGGCCACACCCGCCCAGTAGTAGGCCGCCTCCGGGTTGTCCACCGGCGTGTCGGGCCGCCATCCCGAAACCGGCACCAGGCCCGGCTCCAGCAGCTCCCAGTCGCCGAAGAAGCGGACGACCTGCTCCTTCGAGCGGGGCACGAGCGTCATGCCCGCGCCCGTCGCCGCCGCCACCGCCTGGTCGACCTCGGCCGGGTTGAAGTCGGCCGTCGGGTGGGTGAGCGCCAGGACGCTGCCCGACGGCATGGCGTCGCGGAGCTGGGCCACCAGGTCCCACGGGGCATCCTCGTCCGCCAGCAGCATCAGGATGGCGATCAGGGTGAGGCCGACCGGACGGGTCAGGTCGAGGGTCTCCTGCAGAACCGGTTCCGAGAGGATGTCCTGCGGATGGCGGATGTCCGCCGAGATGTACTCCGAGCGGCCCTCTTCGCTGCTGATCATCAGGGCGCGGGCGTGGACCAGCACGATCGGATCATTGTCCACGTAGACCACCCGGGTCTCCGGGGCGATCTGCTGGGCGATCTCGTGCAGGTTGGGCCGGGTCGGAATGCCGGTGCCGATGTCGAGGAACTGGCGGATGCCTTCCTTGGCGACCAGGTCGCGGGCCGCGCGGTGGACGAACTTGCGGTTCTCGCCGGCCATGTAGCGCATGCCGGGGATGGCCTTCATCATCGCCTCGCCGACCGCCCGGTCGACCGCGAAGTTGTCCTTGCCGCCCAGCCAGTAGTCGTAGATGCGGGCCGAGTGCGGCACGTTGGGGTTGACCCCCGGCGGCGCCACCTCGGCCGCTGTCGATGCCTCGCTGCCCTGCGTCACGTCGACCGCCTCCTGATCAGGCCACCCCTGGCCGGACTTCCGGCCGTTGCCGGGCCGGACCGATCCCGGCCACGACGGGCCGGGGAACCTCGACCGCGGGGGCGAGATCCTCAAGGGTCAGCCTAGCGCCAGAGACTGATCGAATTCAGCCCTGTCGCTCGAAGGAAAGTGCCACCTCGAAGGAGAGTGTCACGCAGCGCAGTGGAGCGTCAGGCGGCCGTGGCGCTGTCGCGGTAGGACCTGGCGCGGCTGTCGCGCGGCTTGCCCGAGACGACCCGGTCGCGTCCGGCGTGCTTGGCGACGTACAGGTTGCGGTCCGCTGTGGACATGAGGGCCGCCTGGGTGGGCGACGCGGAATCGCCCAGGCCGGCGACGCCGATGCTGACGGTAATGGGCAGGCCGTGGGTGAGGCCGGTCCAGTCGTACGCCCGGATCGTGTGCCGGATCGCGTCGAGGAGGACCGTGGCGCGCGGCGCGGTGAAGCCGGGCATGGCGATGAGGAACTCCTCGCCGCCCATCCGGGCGACGAATCCGTCCGGGGCGACCGCGGCCAGCTCGGTCTCCAGCAGCTTGGCCACCTGGACGAGCACCTGGTCGCCGACGTCGTGGGAGAACTGGTCGTTCACCCGCTTGAAGTGGTCGAGGTCGACGATCGCCACGGTGAGGTCCCCGCCGCCGTTCACCAGCATGGGCAGTTGCTCGTCGAGGTACCGGCGGTTGCGCAGTCCGGTCAGCGAGTCGCGCCGGGCCTGCTCCCGGAAGCGCTCCGCTTCCTGCCGGGCCTCGGTGGTCTCGAACATCGCCTGCCGGGTGCGGGCCTGTGCCTCCCGCTGCGACGAGTGCAGCGCATTGTGGGCGGCAAAGAAGATCTTGTGTACGGCGAAAGCCTCCGCGAACTCCCCGCGCGCGGCGTGCAGCTCGGCCTGCTCCTGGTGCACCCGGACGAGGACGTCGCCGAGGCCGCGCTCGACGCAGAGCTTGCGCGACGCGTCCAGGCTCACCTGGGCACGTTCGGTGGCACGCAGGAAACGCTGGGCACGGGCGAGGGTGAGCATGAACTCGGGAAGCGCGTCGGCGTCCTCGAACCCGCCCTCGTGGTAGCGGCGCACGGCCTCGCGCAGCGTCTCCTCGGCCTGGGCGTACCTGCCGTTCTCGATCTCGATGGCGCCGATGGTGTCGAGGGTCGCCGGGTCCAGGGTGAAGCCGTGCTGGTCGGCGACGTCCTTCAGGCGCCGCGCAACAGCCTCGGCGCGGGCGTGCTCGCCGGCGTGCCATTCGGTGTAGGCGTAGTTGTTGAGCAGGCCCATGTGCAGGTTGGGCAGGCCGAGCTCGATCGCGAGTTCCTCGGCCTGGGCGTAGCGCAGCCGGGCGGCGTCGATGGAGCCGGCGGCGCCGAGGGCGTCGGCGAGCTTGGCCCGGTGCCACACCTGCATGTGATCGGTGGCCGTCTCGTCGAGCAGCTCGACGGCGAGCACCGAGTGCTCGAGCGACTGGGCGGCGTCGCCGAGATGGCGGTGGATGTTGGCCCAGACGACGTGCGTCCGCGCCTGCACGGTGGTGTCGCCGTGCTCGGTGGCCCACTGGTGGATCTTCCAGATGCACCGGGCGGCACCGGCGACCTCACCCTTACGCATGAGCATGTTCGCCTGGACGAGGCGGGCCCGCATGACCGTGCGCTCGTCGTCGAGCCGGGCCCCCTCCTCCTCGAACTCGATCGCGGCGGCGTAGGTGACGTCGGCGTCCCAGAGGTACTGGTCCTCGAGCGCGGTCAGGGCAGCCGAGAGCTGCTCGGCGTCACGAACGCGCGCTTCCATCGGGCTCACCCCTTCCTCTCGCCTCAGCCCATCGACACAGTCCGGTCCCACTGAAGGACAAATGCGTTCTGTTCCCGAAGGTTAGCGGTGAGTGAACATCCGATCCCAGCCTCGCGCGCGTGATCCATCTCGCCGTCGCCGGAGATCGCACAGCCTGTACGTCACACCGCGCCACCGACGGCGCCCAGCAAGATCCGTCGGTGGCGCGGTGGCGCGGTGGCGCGGTGGCGCGGTGGCGCGGTGGCGCGGTGGCGCGGTGGCGCGGTGGCGCGGTGGCGCGGTGGCGCGGTGGCGCGGTGGCGCGGTGGCGCGGTGGCGCGGTGGCGCGGTGGCGCGGTGGCGCGGTGGCGCGGTGGCGCGGTGGCGCGGTGGCGCGGTGGCGCGGTGGCGCGGTGGCGCGGTGGCGGCGCCTACTTGCGGGCAGGTCCCGCCGGAAGAGTCGCCTCACCGGAGGCGGCGGCCTGGGCGGCGCGTGCGGCCTTGGCGAGGTCGATGGTCGATCGCAGGGTGATCCGCTCGAGCAACAGCGCCGCGATCACCCCCACGATCGCGACGGCCGCGGACAGCAGGAAGACGTGGCCGGTGGCGTCGCCGTACGCGTCTCGGACGATGTGCTGGACCGTGCCGGGCAGCTCGGCCAGGTTGAGGCCGCTGGTCCGGCCGCCGTCGCCCGCGCCGGCCGGCACGCCCGCCGCGGTGAGCTGGGAGTTGATGGAGCCGGTGACCCGGTGCGCGAGAACCGCGCCGAGCACCGAGACGCCGATGGTGCCGCCGAGTGAGCGGAAGAACGCCACCGTGGCGCTGGCGGCCCCGATGTCCTTGAACGCGACGGAGTTCTGCACCGCCAGCACCAGGTTCTGCATCGACATGCCGACGCCGATGCCGACCAGGGCCATGCCGACACCGAGGTACGCAAGCGGCGTCAGGTGGTCCGTCGCCGACAGCAGGGCGAAGCCCGCGACCATCAGGACCGTGCCCGTCACGATGTACGGCTTGACCCGTCCGCTGCGGGTGATCAGCCGTCCGGAGATCGTCGACGAGAGCAGCAGGCCGGCCATCAGCGGGATGGTCAGCAGGCCGGCCTCGGTCGGGCTGTAGCCGCGGCCGACCTGGAAGTACTGCCCCAGGAAGACGGATCCGCCGTAGATCGCCATGCCGACGGTGAGGCTGGCGAGGATGGCGAGCGTCGTGGTGCGCTGCGTGACGATCTTCAGCGGGACCACCGGCTCGGCGGCGCGGGACTCGACCCGTACGGCGAGGGCGAGCAGCGCGAGGCCCGCGGCGACCATGGCGGCGGTCTGCCAGGACGCCCAGCCGAACGAGTGGTCGACGAACGAGACCCAGATCAGGAGGATGCTGACGCCGGCCGCGATCAACGTGGCGCCGACGTAGTCGATCTTCACGTTCTCCCGACGGAGGACCGGAAGTTGCAGGGTGCGCTGGAGCACGACCAGGGCGATCACGGCGACCGGGGCGCCGATGAAGAAGCACCAGCGCCAGCCGAGCCAGGACGTGTCGACGATCAGCCCGCCGATCAGCGGCCCGCCGACCGTGGCCAGGGCCAGCACGCCGCCGAGGTAGCCGTTGTACCGGCCGCGTTCGCGCGGCGCGATCATCGCGGCGATCGTAACCTGTACGAGCGCCTGGACGCCGCCCATGCCGATGCCCTGGAACGCGCGGGCCGCGATGAGCTGGCCGGCGCTCTGCGAGAAGCCGGCCACGATCGAACCCAGGACGAACACCACGATGGCGAGTTGGAGCAGCATCTTCTTGCGGTAGAGGTCGGCCAGCTTGCCCCAGATCGGGGTGGTGGCGGTCGCGGTCAGCAGCGTGGCCGTCACGACCCACGTGTACTGCGTCTGGCTGCCGTTCAGCGCCCCCATGATCGTCGGCAGGGCGGTGGCGACGACGGTGGCGCTGGACATCGCGACGAAGAGCACCAGGAGCAGGCCGCTCAGCGTTCTCATGATCTCGCGGTGGCTCATCGCGCCCGGTGCGGCGCGGGGGGTGGCGGTGGGTGCGCTCATCGTGCGGCCTCCGACGATCGGCGGGATGGGTGCCGCACACAACTCTCCCGAGTGGTTGCTCAGTGCGCAAGTTTTCTCAGTGGGAAAGTATGTAGGGTTGATGACATGACGTCCGATGTCCGCGTACCCGAGCACGGTCTTCGGGAGCGCAAGAAGGCAGCGACCCGGCAGGCGCTGTACGAGGCCGCGGTGCGGCTCGCGATCGCGCACGGGGCGGACAAGATCACGGTCGAGGCGGTGGCGGACGAGGCCGGCGTTTCCCGGCGGACGTTCTCCAACTACTTCGCCAACAAGGAGGAGGCCCTGCTCCACGGCACCCAGCAGCGGGTGGGCGCGCTGGTCGGCATCGTGCGTTCACGTCCGGCCGACGAGGGTCCGTGGACCGCGCTGACCCGTTCGGCGCGGCAGTTCTACGAGCAGTTCGGCGAACTGGACCCGCAGTGGGCGGCGCAGACGCGGCTGCTGCGCACCCAGCCGGCGCTGGCCGCGCAACAGGCCAGCACCTTCGCCGCGCTGGAGCGCGAACTGGCCGCGGCGGTCGCGGCGCGCGGCACGGCGCCGGATCCGACCGGGGTCCGGGACCGGCTGATGGCGGCCACCTTCATGACGGCGATGCGGGTCTCGCTGCACGTGTGGCTGGAGGCGCCGGACGAGATCTCCCTGCGCGAGCTCGTGCAGCACTCCCTCGAGGCGGCCGGTCGCGGCTTCGCGCGGTGACCGTGGGCAGTTCCGAAACGGAGCGGTGGCCGGTCGCGGCTTCGCGCGGTAGCCGTCGGCAACACAGACGTGGCGCGGCGCCGGGGAAGGGGTACCCGGCGCCGCGCTGATGGGGGACGGTCGAAGCTCAGCCGGTGAAGCCGGCGAAGATCTTGCTGAACTCGAACGGCGTCTGCGGCACGTTGGTGCACTGGAACAGCGCGCCGTTGCAGGCGTTACGGTCCCGGTTCACCTCCCAGAAGGAGACGAAGCCGATCTTGTCGCGGTTGGCCGCGGCGACCAGATCGCGGGCGTCGCTCTGGCTGAAGGTGCCGTTGTCGTCGTTCTTGCCCAGCATCGGGGTGACGCCGACCTTGGCGAAGGCCGCCGCGTCGCCGATCCCGAGGACCGACTTGAGCTGGTCCTTGGTGGACTTCACGGCCTGGATCGCCAGGTCGCCGTAGTCCTGGGCGGCGCGGCCGTAGTCCATCGCCATGATGTTGACCAGGTCGAGGTCGACGCCGGCGTTCTTCGCCGAGCGCACCACGTTCAGGCCGTCGTTGGTGAGGCCCTCGGGCAGCACCGGCAGGGTCAGGGAGATCTTCAGGCCGGGGTTGGCCTTCTGCAGCGCAGCCAGCGCGGTCGAGCGGCGGTCGATCGACGCGGCGTCGGACGAGGCCGCGCCCTCGATGTCGAGGTCGATGTACTTGAGGTCGTACGCCGACACCACCGCCTGGTATTCGGCCTGCAGCGCCTTCACGTCGGTGCACGCCTGGGCGAGCTCGACGCCGGTCGCGCCGCCGAAGGACACCTTCACGTCACCGCCGGCCGCCCGCAGTGCGTCGATCTGGTCGCGGAACTTCCCGCTGCGCGGGTCGAAGGCGCCGAACCAACTGGCCTTGCAGCCCGCACCGGTCACGAAGGCCAGCGAGTACGACTTCACGTTTCCGCTGGTGGCGAGCTGGGCGAGCGTCGTGCTGCCGTTGGAGAGCAGGCCCATGTCCACGTACGGGGCCACGCGCACGTTCTTTCCGCCGCCCCCGTTGGACGGTGGCGGCGTCGTGGTCGCCGGCGGCTTGGTCGGCTCGGCAGGCTTGGTCGGCGCCGACGGGGGAGCCGTGGTCGGCGCCGTGGTGGGCTTGGTCGGCGCCGTGGTGGGAGCCGAGCCGCCACCGGAGCAGGAAGCGCCGTTGATCGTGCAGCTCGTCGGGTCGCCGCCGCCGGCGACGATGAAGCCGAACTCGGCGGTGGCGCCGGCCGGGATCGTCGCGTTGTAGCCGCGGTTCTCCGCCGTCGAGGTGGCGCCCGAGGTGGTGACGGACGCGTCCCAGAAGCTGCCGAGCTTCGCGGTCGCGGGCAGGCCGAAGGCGAGCTTCCAGCCCGTGACCGCGCTGCCGCCGGTGTTCTTGATGACGTACCTGGCCTGGTAGCCCGTACCCCAGTCGGAATCCTTGGCGAACGTCGCGGTGAGTCCACCGGCCGCCTTGGTGCTGGGCGCCGTCGCCGCCATCGCGGCGATCGCGCCTCCGCCGACGGCGAGCATCGCGGCTCCCACGTAGATGGATACGCGTAGACGTTTGCGTGACATGCAGGACTCCGATCGCGGTGGCTACGAACGGAGTCGATCGTGGGTCAATCGGTCTTAAAGCGTTCTGCCAATTTCCTTAAGAGTTACTGAAGTCAGGCATGGCGGTTAGCTGATGCAGAACTCGTTGCCCTCCGGATCGCGCATGACACACCACGTGAACGGCCCCTGCCGGCCGTCGGTCACGAAGGTCGCGCCGCGGGCGACCAGCTCGTCGCGGGCCTGCTCACGGCGCTCGTCACCGACCCAGATGTCGAGGTGGATGCGGTCCTTGACCGTCTTGGGCTCCGGCACGTGGTTGAAGAGCAGCCGGCGCGGTTTCCCGCTCGGCAGCTTCTCCGGGTGAACGATGGCCGCGCCGGTCTTCCACACCAGACGCCCCTGGAAGATCAGGGTCTCGTCCTCGGTCGCGAAGCCCTTGGCGACCATGTCCCGGATGAAGTCCTCGTCCTGCGGCTCGACCTGCCAGCCCAGCGTCTCGGCCCACCACTCGGCCTGGGTGTGCGGATCGGCGCTGTCGACGGTCACCTGGAAGTCATATGCCATGGTCGCAGCCTAGGACCGACCTCCGACAGAAATTCAGTCGTCGAGCAGACCGGGGAAATACCGGCGCAGCGCGACCACGTCGTACACCTGCCGGATCTCGGCGATCCTGCCGCCGGTGACGGTGAGGAACTCGGTCATGCGGACCGTGCCGAACGGGGCGGCGCAGTCGTAGATCAGCGACGCGTCGTCGCCGGTGCAGATCGTCGAGACGATCGCGACCGAGTCGGCGAAGGCGGCGATGCGGTGCAGGGTCTGCACCAGCTCCTCGTCGTCGACCGGGAGCTCCAGGTTCCATTCGATCTCGACGTCCGGCGCGATGACCCGGCGCACCGCCCCGCGGTCCCCGGTGATCCAGGACGCGGAATAGAAGGCGACCACCTCGGTGGTTTCCATGGCGACTCCTCGGTCGTGACAGCGGCCGCCGTCCCGGTCGGAACGGCGGCCGCGGCCGGCGGATGCGATCAGTTGGCGACCATCGAGTCACCGGCCACGAAGGTGTAACCCCGCGCCTTGATTCCGGGCACGACCTGCTTCAGGTAATCGGTGCCCAGGTACGGGTGGTAGAAGAAGCTCGCCACACCGTCGCGGACGACGAGGTTGCGCTCGGCCGAGGCGACCAGGTCCGAGGGGAGCCGGGCCGGGTGGTTGTTGAACGCGCTCGGCTCGACGTTGCCGATGTTCTCCGGGATGACCACCGAACCGTAGACGTCGCGGACGGCGTAGGGGAAGAACTGGCCGAAATGGCGGGTGTAGTCGAACTTGCGTCCGGTGAGGACACCCGGGAAGTACAGGCCCCGGTCGTAGCGCTTGCCGACGATCGAGGTGACCGTCTGGTAGTCGACGGCGCTGCCGGCGTAGTGCGGGAACTCGAAGGTGGTGGGCACGCCGAGGCCGGCGAGGGCGAAGGTGAGGCCCGAGGCGGCGATCCGGGTGGCCATGTACGCGGCGGAGTCGCCGGCGACCGGGCCGTCGTAGATCACGCTGTCCTTCTCGTCGACGTGGGCGCGGTAGAACTCGAAGTCGTTGGCGCTCATGCCGTCGTACGGGTTGGCCGTGCTGCCGTTCTGGTGCGTGTAGCCATGCATGAGCAGCGTGCCGCCGCGCTGCTTCATGTAGCGCAGCGCCGAGACGACCTGCGGCCGCTGCAGCAGCGTGTAGTCCTCGGCCTTGCCGTTGTTGTCCACGCCCTTGGGGTTGCGGAAGCGGGGGTAGACGGCGACGCTGAACGGCACCTTCTGGGAGTACAGGTAGTCGGCGATCGCGCGCAGCTCGGCGGGGTCCGAGTCCGGGCCGACGTCCTCGATGCGGGCCAGGGCGCGGTGCCGCTCCCGGGAGACGCCGGTGTCGCCGAGGGAGTCGAAGAGCAGGTCGGCGAAGGCCAGGTAGCGGTCGTCGTGGGTCACGTACGAGAACGGGATCTCGCCGACGTACGTGAAGTTGCCGGACTGCAGCGCCCACGGGAAGGTCGAGCCGTCCGCGCGGACCGCGGTGGCGAGGGTCTTGGTCTTCGCCGGGTCGTTGATCGACAGGTTCATGATCCCGGACTTGTTGGTGATGTCGCGGGTGAGCTTGCGGCCCTTGTAGCCGACGGTGGACACGTCGGTGACGTCGAACGAGCCGCTGGTGAAGCCGTGCTCGGCGGTGAATCCCGGCCGCGAGGTGAGCTGCCAGATGTTGTCGAAGAGCCAGGTCACCGGCTTCTTCGTCGCGGCGACGTCGTCCAGGAAGGCGGCCGGCAGCGGCTCGTCGTAGGTCGAGCCCAGGTAGACCACCGCGGTGTACGCGTCCAGGCCCTTCGCCTGGTAGCTCGCCACCGGTGCGGCGGTCCACGAGCCGAAGTGAGAGGCCAGGTTGGCGGTCTGGGTGGCGTAGACCTCGCCCATCCAGCCGTACTCGCCGGTGGTGTCGTACAGCACGAGCGTCTTCGCCTTGCCGCCGCCGGGAGCGGCCTTGCCGGACTTGGCGGCGATCGGCGCGGGGGCGGGGACCGGGGCGGCGTCGGCGGTGACGACACCCATGCCGAGCATGGCGGTCGCGGTGAGAGCGGCACCCACGCCGACGAAGGCACGACGGCTGAACTTAGGCATACGCATCAGAAGGACACTCCGTACGTGGCAGCGGCGGGGGACTCGAGAGGGGGCATCGGTGCGGGTGCCTCGGCGAGACCGAGCAGTGCGGCGGTGGCCTGGGCGGTACGCCGGGCCGCGAGGCCGTCGCCGTACGGGTTTCCGCCCGCGGTCATCGCGTCGCGGCGTACCCGGCTGTCGAGCAGCTCGGCCGCCTCCTTGACGATCAGGTCGGTGTCCGAGCCGACGAGCCGGGCGCAGCCGGCGTGCAGCGACTCGACGCGCTCGGTGACGTCGCGCAGCACCAGGGCGGGCACGCCGAACGACGGCGCCTCCTCCTGGATGCCGCCCGAGTCGGTGAGCACGAGGTACGCCTCCGACAGCAGACGCGACAGGTCCGGGTAGGGCAGCGGGTCGGTGACCGTGACCCGCTCGATGCCGGCGAGGCCCGCCTCGACCTGGGCGCGGACCGCCGGGTTGGGGTGGCTGGGCAGGATCACGTCGATGTCGGCGTACCGGCTCACCAGCTCGCGGACCGCGGCCAGGATGCGGTCCAGGGGAGCGCCCCACGACTCTCGCCGGTGGGCGGTGACGAGCACCAGCCGGCGGTCGCCGGCGGCGGCGCGGGCGGCCGCGACCTGGGCGTTCTCGAAGGGCATCCGGCGGCCGGAGACGGCGAGCGTGGCGTCCACGACGGTGTTGCCGGCGATCAGCACGTCCGCGGTGGCGATGTTCTCGTCCAGCAGGTTCATCGCGGCCAGCGGGGTGGGCGCGAGATGCAGCGCGGCGACCTGGGCGACCAGGCGGCGGTTGGCCTCCTCGGGGAACGGCGAGTCGAGGTCGCCGGAGCGCAGGCCCGCCTCCAGATGCACCACCGGGATCCGGCGCCAGAAGGCGGCGAGCGCGCCGGCCAGGCTGGTGGTCGTGTCGCCCTGCACGATCACCGCGGCCGGCGTGCGGACGGCCCACAACTCGTCGAGCTGCCGGATCATCTCGGTGAGCAGCTCGGCCTGGCTGCCGGTGCCGCGCTCCACCTCGAGCGTGACGTCCGGGATGAGGTCGAAGGCGGCGAGCGCCTGTGCGACCATCGCCGGGTGCTGGCCGCTGGCGACCAGGACCGGGCTGAGCAGGCCGGCCTCGCGCAGTGCGAGCACGACCGGGGCGAGC
Organism: Couchioplanes caeruleus; assembly: GCF_003751945.1. Lineage (NCBI taxonomy): Bacteria > Bacillati > Actinomycetota > Actinomycetes > Micromonosporales > Micromonosporaceae > Couchioplanes > Couchioplanes caeruleus. The sequence goes on from NZ_RJKL01000001.1 coordinate 4,767,393, forward strand.
TTGACGGCTTCGGGGCGGGTGCCGCCGATCAGGTGCACTTCGGGCAGTGACATGTGGGGGGAGCCCTAACTTCGAGGAGGGGAGCCTCAGGCGGGGACGGGGATTTGCAGTGGTGCGTCGATCGGCTCTTCGGCGAGCCGTTCGGTCTTGGCCCAGGTCTGCCGGCCGCTGGCCTGGCGGAACAGCGCCCGGTAGGTCGCGACCAGGCCGAGGAGCAGGAAGACCGGGTACGCGAGGGCCGCGGTGAAGAGCCGGGGGAGGCTCTCGTCGCGCAGCCGGTGACGGTGCACCAGGGCCCAGACGAAGCCCGGGAACAAGGTGACCGCGAGCCACACCTCGCCGCTGTATGCCAGTTGCCGCCAGGTCGGCAGGTACGGCATCGGGTGACCGACCGCCAGGCCGGTGGCGGCGACGGAGACGCCACCGATCAGGATCACGGTCACCAGCGCGTTGAGCCAGGGCGAGATCAGGTAGTGCAGCATCTCGAGCAGGGAGGTGAGACCGATCCGCGGGGAGGCCATCAGCCGGCGCAGGTAGCGGGCACACTGCAGGTTGCCCTGCGCCCAGCGGGTGCGCTGGCGGGTGAGCCGGCGCAGGTCGACGACCGCCTGCTGGGTGACGGCCGCCCGGGACGTGTAGCGGATGCCGACCCCGTCGAGGTGCATGCGCAGGCCGAGTTCGAGGTCCTCGACCAGGCAGGCGGACCAGGGCGCGTCGCCGAGGGCGAGCAGCGCCGCGAGCCGGGTGAACTGCCCGTTGCCGCCGAGGCCGACCGTGTCGATGGTGTCGCGCAGGCTCTGGCAGGCGTTGACGATCGCAGCGAACTCGAGGTCCTGCACCGCCCCGAGCAGCTTGTCGCGGTTGCGGATGCGCACCTGCACCTGCACCGCGCCGATGTTCGGGTCCCGCATCATCCGGGAGACCTCGAGCAGGATGTTGCGGCTGCCCTGGCCGTCGCCGTCGATGATGCCGATGACGACCCGCTCCGGGCTGACGCCGGCCTCGGCGGTGCGCTCGGCGATGTAGCGGTACGCCGCATTGAGTGCCTCGCCCTTGCCCTGGCGCGCTTCGGGCAGCTCGCGGCGCAGGACCACCAGCCGCGGGTGGTCGATCGCGGCCAGCACCTCGGGGGTGCGGTCGTCGGAGCCGTCGTCGACCACGAGGACCCGGGCGAGCGTGCCGCCGGGGCCGCCCAGGCCGAGCGCGGCGTGGACGGTGTTGCCGACGACGACCTCTTCGTTCAGCGCCGGCACGATGATCCAAAAGTGCTCCGGGGTGGCGTCGCCGTACGCGAGGGACTTCGCGACGAGCGACTTGCGGTGGGACGCCACATAACGCACCGCGAAGCTGACGAGCCCGAGGGTCGAGACCGGCCAGGCGAGCAGGATCGCGTAGCCAATGACCACGATGAACCAGCTGTCGGCTGCCGTCATGTTCCCTCCCTCACTCGTCACTGAATGTGTCTTCAACCCTGCGACTCTTGCCGTGTTGCTGGACGTATCAGGACATTAGGCGGTTACTGAGAGTGCAACAAGGGCAGTGATCCGACCGGCGGGCCGGATTGGCCATTTGGCCCATGTCAGACTTCTCAGGCAGCGCAAAAGGTGCCAAACGGGATTGGGCACGGCGTTACTCATTGTCAGGACATACCGACCAAGAGGCGCCAGATCGGGACTGGAAGCAGCGGTGCGGCAACTCTGCGTAGTGTCGATCGTTTATCGCTCGCGCGACCCGAAGGTGACACTCCGTGATGAGCGCTGTTGACGACGTGTGGGGGCGGCCGTACGCTCCCCAGCCATGCTTGGCGGAAAAGTGGATCGACGACTCAAGGGCTCGGCGCGGGGGCGACACGCTGCGCCGCAGTTCCGGCTGCCTGGAGGGCGCCGCGCGAGGCTGGCCGCCGCCAGTGTCGCCGCGCTCCTCGTGGGCGGCCTGGGCGCCTGGCTGTGGTGGCCGGACTCCGGACCGGATCCCCGCGCGCGGGTCTACACCGAGGGGACCGCGTGCTTGCTCACCCCGGCCGCCGGCGTCGCCGACGCGCAGGCCGCACCGGTCTGGGTCGGGATGCAGCGGGCGTCGCTCGCCACCCTCGGCAAGGTGCAGTTCCTCGAGGTCGACGGCCCGCAGACCGGCGAGAACGCGAAGACGTTCCTGGCCACCCTCGCGGCCGGTCGATGTGACCTGGTTCTCACGGCGGGTAAGGCGCCGAACGCGGCGCTGACCGCCGCGGCCGCCGCCTACCCGAATGCCCGTTTCGTGCTCGTAGGTAAGGGATCGCCGCAAGGCAATGTGTCCGTTGTGGATGCGCAAAGTCCGGATCAGGTGTCTGCGCAGGTAGAGGCACGTGTGACCGCCGTTCTGAAGGCCGCAGCCGACGGCTGATCAGCCGAACGGCCAGTTCTGATCCCAGGGTTTGCCTGGGAGTTCCCTGGTACCGCAAGATCCTCCCGCGTTGTCAGACAATTACGGGGAGGAACCGGCTCATGCGCCGTGTCTCGGGACGGATCGCGGTCGTCACGGCTGTCGTGTTCGGACTGTCCGTCGTCGCTCCGGTGGGCGCGGTGCGCGACCCCGAATTGCCGATCTCGTGGCTGTGGGAGTGGGTCGGCCAGCGTCCGTCGTGGGCGAAGCCCGCCCCGGCCGTACCCCAGCAGAAGCAGGGCAAGGGCGGCCGTGACGGGCAGGTCTCCGCCGAGGTGACCGACGCCGAGCGCGGAGCCGGGCGCGCGCCGAAGCCGGCGGGCGGCACCCTCGAGGCGTACCGGCCGCACGTCCCGGGCGCCGAGCGGCAGGTCACCGAGGAGACCCCGGCCGGCTTCGACGAGGCGACCAGCGAACGGGACGCGGAACGCTCGGACGCCCGCTCGGACGTCTTCGAGAACGAGGACGGCTCGCTCACCGAGAAGACCTACGGCCGGCCGGTCAACTTCAAGGCCGAGGACGGCAGTTGGCAGCCGATCGACTCCGACCTGGAGAAGCGCGCCGATGGCCGGCTGCACGTCGCCGCCAACAGCCTGGACGCCTCGGTGGCCGCCGCGGTCACCGCGTCGAAGGCCCCCGCTGCGCCGGCCGTTCCCGGCGCGACCCCGGCCCCCGAAACTCCCGCGGCGAAGCCCGCCGGTGCGAAGCTCGCCGAGTTGAAGCTGCCCACCGGCGAGAGCGTCGGCTACTGGCTGGAGGGCTCCAACGCGGTCGTCCCGGTCGTCGACGGCAGCACCGCCACGTACGCCGGGATCCTGCCGGAGACCGACCTGGAGCTGCAGACCTTCGACGCGGGCATCAAGGAGACGCTGATCCTCAAGTCGCGCTCCGCGGCCTCCTCCTGGACCTTCCCCCTCGCGCTGAACGGCCTCACCCCGCGGGTGGACAAGACCGGCGGCATCGAGCTGCGCAACGCCGCCGGCAAGGCCGTCGCCTGGCTGCCCAAGGGCTTCATGCAGGACTCCAAGGTCGACCCGCGTTCCGGCGCCCCGGCGGAGTCCACCGCCGTCAAATACCGGATCATCGACCGCAACGGGACCAAGGCGCTGCGGGTCGAGGCGGACCGGGCCTGGCTCAACGACCCCGCCCGGGTCTACCCGGTGCGGGTCGACCCGACCGCGACCACCGGTACCACCGGCGACGTCTTCGTCGACACCGACGCCAGCACCAGCCAGAACGGTGACAACCTGCCGGTCGGCACGTACAACGGGGGAACGGTCAAGGCCCGCTCGTTCATCCACCTGGACGAGTTCGACGACGACGGCTTCAAGGGCAAGCGGATCACCAAGGCCCAGCTCAAGCTCTTCCTGAGCTGGACCTACAGCTGCACCGTCGACCGGGCGTTCGACGTCCGCGCGTCCACCCAGAAGTGGGCCGTGGCCGACCTGACCAACGGCGGCTGGCCGGGGCCGACGTACTCCGCCCCGATCGGCTCGCTGACCGTCACCGACCCCGGCGCGGCCTGCACCAACACCGGCGGCGACCGGTCCAAGGGCAAGTGGGTCACGGTTCCGCTGAACGTCGCCACGTTCGACAAGTGGGCCAAGGGCGAGCCCAACTACGGCCTGGCGCTGACCGCCTCGGAGAGCGACTCCAACGCCTGGAAGCGGTTCACCTCGGCCAACTACCTCAGCGGTCAGTACAAGCCGGTGCTGGAGCTGACCTACTCCACCAACGTCGCGCCGCAGGTCGACGTGCGCTACCCGGCGAACAACGCGGTCGTTCCCACGCTGACTCCGCAGTTGCTGGTCAAGGGCCACGACTCGGACAACTGGCCGGCCAAGGGCCTGACCTACACGTACACCGTGACCAGCGCGGACGGTAAGACCACCATCGCCACGTCGCCCGCCGTGACCTCGGCGTGGACCGTGCCGGCCGGCAAGCTGAACTGGAACACGACCTATCTCTACACGGTCAAGGCGTACGACACGGTCTCGTACAGCGCGGCCACCACCTCGTACGCGTTCACCACGGCGGTGCCGCAGCCGATGGTCACCAGCGGACTCGCTCAGAACGGTGGCAAGGGCTTCGACGCGAGTACGGGTAACTACACGACCTCGGCCACCGACGCGCACGTCTCCACCGTCGGCCCGTCGCTGGCGATCACCCGTAACTACAACAGCCTGGACACCCGCCGCGACACCGCGTTCGGCGCCGGCTGGTCGAGCATCCTCGACACCCGGGCCACCCAGGTCACCGACACGGCGGGCGTGGTCCAGTCGGTGCGGGTGACCTACCCGACCGGCGAGGAGGTCGCCTTCGGGCGTGCCGGAAACGGCACCTACATCCCGCCGTCCGGGCGCTTCGCCACCTTCGCCGAGATCAAGAGCGGGACCACGCTCACCGGCTATACCCTCACCGACAAGCAGGCGACCGTCTACGCGTTCGGCCGCGGCGCCGGCAACGGCGTGTTCAAGCTGACCTCGATCACCGACGCGAACGGGCGTAGGCTCTCCGTCGAGTACGGCGCGGACGGCAACCCGGCGACGCTGACCAGCGCCTCCGGCCGAACGCTGAGGGTGGGCTGGGAGACGCCGACGGAGGCTTCGGCGCCGCACGTGGCATGGGTTGCCACGGATCCGGCCACGCCGGGCGACTGGGACACCGCCAACACGTGGAGCTACCGCTACGACGGCGACCGGCTCAGCACGGTGTGCCAGCCGGACGACTACACCAACTGCTGGAAGTACGGCTACACGACCACCTCGCAGTACCGCAACACCGTGCTCAACCTCGACCCCGAGTCGTACTGGCCGCTCGGTGACACCGGCGGCACCGCCGCCACCAGCGCGGTGCTGGCGAACGCCGGCATCGACACCGCCCGCTACAACGCCGTCACCCTCGGCCAGCCCGGCGGCCTGCCCGGCAGCACGGCGCCCGCGGCGAGCTTCAACGGCACCAGCTCGTACGTCCAGTTGCCGAGCAACCTGCTCGCGGGTGGCCAATACCAGTCGATCAGCATGTGGTTCAAGACGGCGACCCCGGGCGGCGTGCTGTTCAGCTACAACGGCGACCCGATGAGCAAGGGCACCACCACCGGTGACTACACCCCGGCGCTGTACATCGACAAGAACGGCAAGCTGCGCTCTGAGTTCTGGACCGGCTCGGCGGCCGCCGCGCTCAACTCGAACACCGTCGTCACCGACGACAAGTGGCACCACGTCGTGCTGGCCGGTGCGGGCAACTCCCAGACGCTCTACCTGGACGGGGTGGCGAAGGGCTCCCTGGCCGGCACCATCTACCTCGCCACGTCCGCGAGCGGCGCGAACATCAACATCGGCGCCGGTTACGTCGGTGGCGGCTGGCCGGACCACGTCAACACCGGCGCTTCCCCCGCGAAGGCGACCTTCTTCCAGGGCTCCATCTCGGACGTCGCGTTCTTCAACCAGACCCTCGACGCCAACCGGGCAGCCCTGCTGAACAAGGCCGGCCGCGACGAGCAGCCCGTGCTCGACGCCGTGGTCCGGCCCAGCGGCGGAGTCACCGCGCGCGTCGGCTACAACAAGACGACCGGCCGTACCGACGCCGTCATCGACGAGAACGGCGGCAACTGGAAGCTGGACCAGCCGACCGTGGCGGGAAGCAGCCGGGTGTACGCGGCCGCCGTGCTCGGCGCCCGCCCGCAGGACTACTGGCGCCTCGGCGACAGCGACGTCACCGACGCGGTCAACGAGGTCGCGGGCGGCACCGCCACGTACAGCAACGTGGCGCTGAACGTGGCAGGTCCGTTCGCCGACTCCACCGCCGCGCAGTTCAACGGTTCGTCGTCCTATGTCGAGCTGCCCGCCGAGGACGTACCGACGACGGGCCCGCACTCCGTCGAGATGTGGTTCAAGATGCCGTCCGGCAACACCAAGGGCGGCGTGCTGTTCGGCTACCAGTCCTCGGCGATCGACGAACCGGCCGGCTCGGAATGGATTCCCGCCCTGTACGTGGGCACCGACGGCAAGCTGCGCGGCCAGTTCTGGGACAGCACCGGCGTCAACCCGATGGTGACCCCGGCCGCGGTGAACGACGGCAAGTGGCACCACGTGGCGCTGACGGCGACCACCAACGCCCAGGCGATCTACCTCGACGGCGCGGTCGCCGCCGTCAAGTCCGCGACGCTCGGCGTCACCGGCGCCAACCGCGCCTACCTCGGGGCGGGCCGATGGGCGGGCGGCTGGCCCGCACACGGCACCGTCGACAACGGCTACTTCCCCGGCGCCATCGCGGAGTTCGCGTACTACCAGTCGGCGCTGACCGGCGCCCAGGTCGCCGACCACGTCGCCACGGTCAAGCGGACCGCACCGGTCGCCATGACCATGATCTCCGGGGTCGCTCAGGCCATCCCGATGCCGGTCTCCCAGGTCACCGTCACCACGCCGACCGGCGACAAGCAGGTGTCCAGCTACGACCTGGTCAACGGCAACCGGATCGTGGCCCAGACCGACGAGCTCGGCAACACCACCCGCTACGGCTACGACGTCGGCGGCTACTCCAGCATGGTGTACGACCCGAACGGTGTCCTGACCCAGACGCTGCAGGACGCCCGCGGCAACACCAAGCAGTCGATCACCTGCCAGGACCAGAGCGCCAACAAGTGCTCGTCGGTGTACTTCACCTACTTCCCGGACGCGACCAGCACCACGCTGGCGCCGAACCCCAAGAACGACCTGCTGCTCACCACGCGCGACGGCCGGTCCGCCTCGGCGACCGACGACACGTACCTGATCAGCAACACCTACGACGACAAGGGCAACCTGACCGCGGTCACGGATCCGCTCGAGCGGGTCACCCGGACCTCGTACACGGACGCGTCCACCGCCGCGGCGGACGGTGGCACCCCGCCGCCGGGCCTGCCCACCAAGGTCGTCACCCCGGGTGGGGCGGTGCAGACCGTCACCTACTACAAGTCCGGTGACGTCGCCCAGGTGACCGAGCCCAACGGCAAGATCACCAAGTTCGCGTACGACGCCCTCGGCCAGGTGCTCACCGAGACCGAGATCACGACGGACAACCCGGACGGTGTGGTCACCTCGCACACCTACGACCGGATGGGCCGTGAGGTCACCCAGACCGACCCGCCGTCCACCAACCGGGTCACCGGCGCGGTGCACACCGCCGTCGCCGCCACCCGCTACGACGTCGACGGCAACCCGGTCGAGGTCATCACTTCCGACGCCACCGGCGGCGATGCCGAGCGGGTGGAGAAGCACGCCTACAACCAGTACGGCCAGGAGGTCGGCTACACGACCCCGGGCGGCGCTACGACCACGTTCACCTACGACAGCTCGGGCCGGATGGTCGACCAGACCGGGCCCGACGGGCAGACGACCCGCAGCGAGTACGACGCCGCGGGCAACCTGCTCCGCTCGATCCTCGTCGGCTGGAAGGGCGACCCGAGCAGCCCTGAGCCGGCCCGCGACCTGGTGGTGGCCCGCAACTCGTACGATCCCGCGGGCCGGCTCGCCACCGAGACCGACGCGATGGGCTGGACCACCACCCACACGTACACGGACAACGGCCTCGAGGCCGAGGTCAGCCGCACCGACGGCACCCAGACGTTCGTCCTGACCTCCAACAGGTACGACGCGGCCGGCAACGTGATCGAGGAGTCCGCCAACAACGGCGTCACCACGGTCACCCACGAGTACGACGCCGCCGGTCGGGAGACCTCCTCGGTGATCGACCCGTCGGGCGCGAAGCGCACCACCCTCACCAGCTACAACTCCGACGACCAGATCATCGGCACCACGATGAAGGACGGCTCCGGCTCCGTCGTGGCCAAGATGGAGGCCCTGGTCGACCGGGCCGGACGGACGCTGGCGCAGACCACGTTCCTGTCCGACAAGCCTGCCCCCGTCGGGCGGTGGCGCTTCGGCAACGGATCCGCCTCCCCTGCCGCCGACACCGGCGGCAACAGCCCGGCCACCGCGCCGGGTGGGGTCACCCACAGCGATGAGCACGGCGGCTCGGCGGTCTTCGCCGGCACGAACGCGCTCCAGACGGCCGGGCCGGTCATCGACACCTCGCGCAGCTTCACCGTCTCCGCGTGGATCAAGCTGGCCGACAAGGACCGGCTCTACCGCGTGGTCTCGTCCAGCAGCGAGGAGCAGTCCCCGTTCGACCTGTCGTACGACAGGGACAGCGACCGTTGGCGCTTCATGGTCATCGGCAACGACGAGGCCAACACCGGCTCCGGCGTGGAGGCGCTCTCCACGACCGTCCCCGAGGCCGGCAGGTGGACCCACCTCACCGGCGTCTACGACGCCGCGGCCGGTGTCAACAGGCTGTACGTCGACGGCAGGCTCGAGGGCTCCCACGGGGCCAAGGCGTTCCGGGGCACCGGCCCGATGGTGATCGGCGCCGGCATGTGGAACTCCTACCTCGGCAACTACTTCAACGGTTCCGTCAGCGACGTCCAGGTCTATCAGGAAGCGCTCAGCGCCTCCGAGGCCGCCGACCTGCAGGCCGGCGCGCTGCCCACGGCGAGCGCGAAGATCAGTCGCACGAGCTACCAGTACGACCAGGACGACAACGTCATCGCGGCGACCGACCCGAACGGCAACACGTCGTACGTGTCGTACGACGAGGACGGCAACCCGGTGAAGTCGACGGCGCCGGCGGCGAAGGCGGAGACCGCCTCGGCCGGAGCCGCAATGGCCAACGCGGTCAGTTGGACCGGTTACAACACCTTCGGTGAGCCCACCGACAGCAAGGACGCCCTGGGTAACTGGTCGGTCACGTACTACGACGCGGACGGCCGTTCCACCTTGCATCGGATGCCGGCCTACACCGCGCCGGGTGCGTCCGCCGCGGTCTCCCCTGAGATCATCCGGACCTACCACCCCGGCGGTGAGCTGGCCACGGTCACCGACCCGGACGGCAACGTCACCAGCTACGAGTACGACCAGCTGGACCGGTTGACCAAGACCACCACGGCGGACGGCGGCGTCACCACGTACGCCTATGACCTGACCGGTGACCTGCTCTCGGTCACCGATCCGACCGGTGCGGTGTCCCAGGCCACCTGGGACTTCCTCGGCCGGCGGCTGACCTCGACCGACGTGGTCCGGCAGGACGCGACGGCCGCGACCACCACGTTCACCTACGGCCGCGGTGGCTGGCTCGCCGACGTCACCTCGGCGACCGGGGTCAAGACCAGCACCACGTACAACGATCTCGGCGAGCCGATCACCGTCCAGGACGGTGCCCGCAACGCCACGAAGGTGAGCTACGACGGTGCCGGCCGCGCGGTGAAGACGACGCTGCCGGACAACACCTACAGCACCACCACGTACGACCTGGGCGGCCAGGCGCTGAGCACGGCCTCGTACAGCGCCGCGGGGGAGCTGCTGCGCAGCGAGGCGACGGAGTACGACGCGGCGGGCAACGTGGTCGCCGCCATCGACGGCCGCAAGACCCGGACCACCTTCGAGTACGACGCCACCGGCATGCTGGTCAAGGAGCGGCAGCCGATCAGCGGGTCCGACGCCATCGAGACGAGCTTCGGCTACGACCTCGAGGGCAACCGGACGCGGTTCACCGACGGGCGCGGCAACGCGTTCTGGACCACGTACAACAGTTGGGGTCTGGCCGAGTCGCAGATCGAGCCGGCGACGGCGGCCCACCCGCAGGCGGCGGACCGGACTTTCACGTTCGCCTACGACAAGGCCGGCCGGGTCGCGAAGCAGCTCCTGCCGGGCGGGGTGAGCATCACCAACACCTACGACCTGATGGGTCAGCTCAAGAAGCAGTCCGGCACGGGCGCCGAGGCCGAGACCGCGGACCGCACCTTCGAGTACGACCTCGGCGGCCGGATGACGAAGTTCTCCGGCGCGTCCGGCACCAACGAGATCGCCTACGACGACCGGGACCAGCCGCGCAGCATCACCGGGCCGTCCGGCAACTCGGAGTTCCGGTACAACGGCGACGGCGCGCTCACCAGCCGCACCGATGCCGCCGGCACCACCGCGTACCAGTACGACGCCGCGGGCCGGCTGAGCAAGCTCGTCAACACCGGCAAGGGCGTCGACCAGACCTACGCGTACAACTCCATGTCGCTGGTCGACGAGATCACCTACAACGCCGGCAACACCCGCAATTTCGCGTACGACGACCTGCACCGGCTCAAGGCCGACGAGCTGAAGACGGCCGCCGGCGCCTCGGTCGCGAAGATCGAGTACGGCTGGAACGACAACGACGACCTGACGTCGAAGAAGACCACCAACTTCGGCGGCAAGACGATCACCAACACGTACGACTACGACCTCGCGGACCGGCTCACGTCGTGGAACGACGGCACCACCACCACGGCGTACGCCTATGACAAGTCCGGTAACCGGCTGCAGAACGGCAGCAAGCTGTTCACGTACGACGCCCGTAACCGCCTGCTCACCGGCGACGGCGCCATGTACAACTACACCGCCCGCGGCTCGCTGCGGTCCTCCGGACCCCAGCAGACCAAGGCCGACGCGTTCGGTCAGGTCATCACGCAGGGCGCGGTCGGCGGCACGGAGCAGACCTACCGGTACGACGGCCTCGGCCGCGTCATCCGGGACGGGTTCGCGTACTCCGGCCTCGACAACGACCTGGCCGGCGACGGCACGGCGACATGGGTCCGCGGCATCTCCAACGAGGTGATCGCGGAAAACACCGCCGGAGCGACCACCCAGACCTGGACCGACCTGCACGACGACGTGGTCGGCCAGTTCACGGCCACCGGCACGGAGCTGGCGTCGTCGACGGTCTACGACCCGCTGGGCAAGGTGATCGCCACGACGGGCTCACCCGGCAGCCTCGGCTACCAGTCGGAGTGGACCGACTCCACGACCAGCCGCGTCAACATGATGGCCCGCTGGTACAACACCGACACCGGCCAGTTCGACACCCGTGACACGGCATCGAACAACCCGGCACCCAACTCGGTGAACGCCAACCGCTACCAGTACGGCGACGCCAACCCGCTGACCGTCACCGACCCCACGGGCCACTGGGGCCTCCCCTCGTTCGTGAAGTCGGCGTGGAACGCGACGACGTCGACGGTGTCCTCGGCATGGAACTCGACGACCTCGTTCGTGTCGTCGACATACAACCGGGTCTCGTCGTACACCTCCACGGCGTGGAACACGACGAAGAGCTACGTCAAGAAGCAGGTCAAGAAGGTCAAGAAGAAGGTCCAGTCCTTCAAGCGGGCCGTGAAGAGGACCTGGAACAAGACCGTCTCGAAGGTGAAGCGTGGCTGGAACAAGGCCGTCGCCAAGATCAAGAAGCACACGCCGAAGTGGGTGAAGAAGGCCTACCACAAGGCGAAGGAAATAAAGAAGAAGATCGTCAAGAAGGTCAAGCAGGCCGGCAAGGCCATCGTCGCCAAGGCGACGCGCGTGGTCAAGAAGACGGTCAGCGTGGTCAAGGACGCGGCCAAGGCCACCGGAAAGTTCATCGTCAAACACAAGGACACCATCCTCGAGGTAGCCGCGATCGGCGGCGCAATCCTGGCCGGCGTGGCCTGCACCGCCGTCACGGCCGGAGTCGGCGCGGTGGCCTGCATGGTGGGCGCCGGCGCGCTGATCAACCTGGCCAAGGACGCGGCCCAGGGCGACATCCACGACATCGGTGACGCGCTCGGCTCCATGGGAACGGGTGCTCTGTCGGGCCTGGCCGGCGGCGCGGGCGGCATGATCGCCAGCAAGGTCGGCACCGCGGTCGCGGGAAAGGCGGGCACCGGTCTGGTGGGTCGCCTGGTCACGGAGGCGTCGGAGAACGGCGTCGAGGACGTCATCAACCAGGCGGTCACGACCGGCCGGGTGGACGTGAAGTCCGCGGTGCTGGGCGTGGTCCCCGGCTTGGGCGGGTTGAATCGCAAGGCGCACCTCGGAGGCGGCGCCGGTTCCGGTGGCGGAGGACCACCGGCGATTGGGGCTGCTAGCCGCAACTATTCCGGTCAGGTGCCGAGTGTCCGTGGCATGGCCGGGGCGAAAATGCCACCACCGGCGTTGAGGGTCGATAGGGCTCAGCAGGGTTGGTCGCAGGCGGGCAGACTGAGCGAGCTGGAAGAACGCTTGCCGGCGTTTGCGCTGGAGAACAGGACGTCGAAGACGGCCAAGAGGGCCTACGTCGGTGCTCTCAACACTGAGACCGGTGACACCGTGATGGCCTCATCCGGCGGTATGCCCGGGTGCCCGTCGTTCTGCGCGGAAGGTAACGCCCTGAATGCACTGGGCGGCGATCCCAGTAAAGTGATTTTCACAAGGGCCGTTCAGGTCCACAGCTCGGGTGGTAAGCACACGGTCAAGACAAGGGATGTCTGTGCGCAGTGCCAAGACGACTACCCGAGGGAGAACTTCGTCGACGGCGTCAGGGGCGACGCGGACGGTGCTTGGGGTGACTGAAAGGTGAAGCCGTTGGAGCTCGTTGACATGGAAATCTCCCGGTATCACTGGGCTGGCATGCGCTGCGGTTGCCGACGGTCGGCGGAGCATCTCGCCGGAGACCTGAGACGGGTTGCAGGCGCGCGGACTCAGGCCGAGGTCGACGAGGTGAGGCTTGAGGGACACGTCGTGCAGGTGGGCGCATACGATCCCGCTCTCGCGGTCACCTCGGTGGTGCTCGCTGCGCTCGCGGATGATGTTTCGCCCGTCGCTCGTGCCTGCCTGACGGATCTTCTGCTCGGTATTCTGTCGGCTGATGGTCAGTCACTCGAGCTCGCAGCCGAAGGCAGAGACATGGTCTTCGAGTGTCAAGAGGCCGCGAGGCGCGGTACCTGGACCCTCTATGCCGAAATCATGTCCGGTCGCGATATCGACGCGGCGAACAACTCTTTCGAGTGCCTCGTTGTCATCGATGAAGACGAAGATCGACTCTCCCGGATCAGGCAGCTCGCTGGAACTAGAATCGGTCCGGATCTCTGAAGGCCTGCGTCGGAGCCTTGAGGTTCCATGTCGCCGAGTCTTCGTCTCCCGCAGAGAACAGTCGCTGAACTATTCTGGGCGGATCTCGACTCCTCGAGCCCCGAGATCCGCCCCGGGAGCTGGTGGCGCCGATCGCCTTCTCCGGCGGTCGTCGAGCAAGCGAGCGCACGTGACCGAATTCGTCTGCCGCAGCGCGAGACCCCAGGCGAGACCGATGCCACCGGTCTTGGTGATCGGCCGAAGGTGTGATCAACTGCGGCCGAAGCGGGGCCGCGGATATTGACCTGGCCTGAGATCATCGATGTCACCGCAGGGGGATCGAGACGCCACAGTGGGCGCCGGGCTGCGGTAGTGCACGGGGGCGGGGCTGATTCATGGGTGGGTTCTTCGAGGCTGTGCTCAGCTTCCCCACCGTCGTTCTCACTCCTCTTCTTGTCGTCGTCATCGGATACTGGCTCGTCGTCATCGTGGGTGGCGCCGATCCCGATGGTGACAGCGGTGGAGAGGACAGCGGCTTTCTCGGTTTTCTCGGGTTGGGCGGTGTGCCTGCTTCTGTTGTTCTCTCCCTTCTCATCGTCTTCGCCTGGTTCGTCACCCTGGCCGGTGCGGAGCTGTTCGGCGCCATCCCCGCCGCGCTCATCCTGGCCGCTGCCGTCGTGGTCGCCTGGCTCGTGACGCGGCTTTCCGTCGTGCTCATCAAGCGTTTCCTGCCCGCCGGCACCGAGCCGTCGCGCTCCGATTTCGTCGGTCTGACCTGCATCGTCCGCACCGGGCGGGTGACGCGGACCTTCGGGCAGGCCGAGGTGCACGCTCCCGACGGGTCGTCCGCGATCGTGCAGGTGCGCCAGGCCGGCGAGGACGAGCTTCGGGCGGGCACCGTTGCCCTGCTCTACGACGTGGACCCCGACGGCGAATTCTTCTGGATCGTTCCCGCCGACATCGCCACCAGCTAAAAGGACCCTGCATGGACGTGATCTCCACCGGTTTCGGTGTGCTCATCGCCGTGGTGCTGCTCATTGCGCTCGGCGTCGTGTTCTTCTTCAGCCGCATGTTCCGCAAGGTGGAGCAGGGCAAGGCCCTGATCGTGTCCAAGGTGCGCCGGGTGGACGTGACGTTCACGGGTGCCGTCGTGCTTCCTGTGCTGCACAAGGCCGAGATCATGGACATCTCGGTGAAGACGATCGAGATCTCGCGTACGGGTCGCGAGGGGCTCATCTGCCGCGACAACATCCGGGCCGACATCCGGATCACGTTCTTCGTGCGGGTCAACAAGACCACCGAGGACGTCATCAAGGTGGCGCAGGCGATCGGCACCACGCGGGCCAGCAGTGAGCAGACGCTTCAGGAGCTTTTCAACGCCAAGTTCTCCGAGGCGTTGAAGACCGTCGGCAAGCAGCTCGACTTCGTCGACCTCTACACCAAGCGCAACGAGTTCCGGGACCAGATCATCGAGGTCATCGGCACCGACCTCAACGGGTACAGCCTCGAGGACGCGGCCATCGACTTCCTCGAGCAGACGCCGATGAGCTCGCTCGATCCGAAGAACATCCTCGACGCGCAGGGCATCCGGAAGATCACCGAGCTGACCGCGATCGAGTCGGTGCGGACCAACGACTACCGGCGCAACGAGGAGAAGGAGATCACCCGGCAGAACGTGGACGCCAAGGAGGCGATCCTCGAGCTGGAGCGCCGGCAGGCGGATGCGGAGATCAAGCAGCGCCGGGAGATCGAGACCATCCGGGCTCGCGAGGAGGCGGAGATCCAGCTTGCCCAGGCCGAGGAGCGCCTCCGCGCCGAGGGTGCCCACCTGCGGACCGAGCAGCAGCTCGGCGTGCAGAAGGAGAACAAGGCCCGGGAGATCGCCGTCGCGGAGAAGAACCGTGAGCGGGTCATCGCGATCGAGACCGAGCGCATCGAGAAGGACCGGATGCTCGAGGTGATCGGCCGCGAGCGGGAGACGGAACTCTCCACCATCGCCAAGGACAAGGAGGTCGAGGCGGAGAAGCGCTCGATCGCCGAGGTGGTCCGCGAGCGCATCGCGGTGGAGAAGACGGTCGCCGAGCAGGAGGAGAACATCAAGCGGCTGCGCGTCGTCGAGGAGGCGGAGCGTACCCGTCAGGCCGTGATCATCAACGCCGAGGCCGAGGCGCAGGAGGCCCTGGTCAAGGACATCAAGGCCGCGGAGGCGGCCGAGACGGCCGCGAAGTTCAAGGCCCGCGAGGAGCTGCTGCTGGCGGAGGCCCGCCAGCAGACCGCCGAGCTGGACGCCCGGGCGAAGATCCGGCTGGCCGAGGGTACGCAGGCCGAGGCGGCCGCCGCGGGCCTCGCCGACGTGCAGGTGCGCGAGCGCAACGCCGAGGTGGTCGAGAAGACCGGCCGCGCCGAGGCCGCCGTCGAGCGGGAGAAGGCGCTGGTCGCCGCCGAGGCGATCCGCGAGAAGCTCAAGGGCGAGGCCGAGGGTCTGCAGGAGAAGGCCGGCGCGATGGCCGCGCTGGACGACGCCACCCGCGAGCACGAGGAGTACCGGCTGCGGCTCGAGACGGAGAAGGAGATCCGCCTGGCCGGCATCAACGTCCAGAAGGACATCGCCGAGGCGCAGGCCGCGCTCATCGCCACCGGGCTGGAGAAGGCCGACATCGACATCGTCGGCGGCGACTCCATCTTCTTCGACAAGCTCGTCGGCTCGATCACGATGGGCAAGAGCATCGACGGCTTCGTCGAGCACTCCGACGTGGTCCAGGGCCTGGGCGCCCGCTATTTGAACGGTTCGGCGAACTTCGCCGACGACCTGAGCCGGGTGATCGGCTCGGTGAGCACCGGTGACGTGGCGAACCTGACCCTGTCGGCGTTCCTCACCCAGCAGATCAAGGCGGGCCGGGCGGACTCCGGCAAGCTGCGGGAGCTGCTCGCCGCCGCCAAGGAGATGGGGCTGGCCGACGCCAAGGTTCCGGCCGCACGGTGACCGCCGCGACCGACCAGACGCTCGACGCCGGTACGTACGAGGTCCTGCGTGCCCGGCTCGGTGCGCAGGCCAAGGAGCTGGCCGGGCGCGCGGAGGCATTGAACGCCCGCCGGACGGAGACGTTCGGCGGGCAGCAGATGCGCCTGCTCGGCGCGGAGCGGGTCCGCACCGAGAACAACTGCGTCCCGCGGGACCTGGTGCAGGTCGGCGGCGCCATGCTGTTCGGCTACAACGTCTTCATCGGTCTGCGCACCGAGACGGCGGTCGCCGACGTGTTCGCCGTGCACGGGTTCGCCGAGGGCACGTTCCATCCGGCGACGCTGCCCGGCCTGCTCGACGATCCGCAGTTCCAGCGCGACTTCGCCGAGCTGTACCGGTACTACCGCGAGACGCACCTGCTGCAACTGCGCCGCCGGGACGGGCTGCTGCTCGCGGTCTTCCAGACCGGCGCCCGCGCCGACGACCTCAAGGTGCTGCGCTGGCGGGTCGGCAACGACGGCTCGGTCGCGTACGTGGACAACCGCGGCGAACGCGACCACGTCTTCCCGCCCGCGCACGACTTCGAGTGGACCCTCACCACCCGTGAACAGCACGTGCTCGGGCGGCACCCGCACGTCTCGATCGAGGAGGAGGTGTTCGTCGAGACGGTCGGCGGCACCCTGACCGTGAAGGTGGAGAACAACACCGAGGACGGCGAGGGCATCTTCTCGGAGCCCGTCGACGAGCCGTTGCAGAGCCTCGCCGACGCGGAGATCGCGTACGCCCGGATCGGCCCGCTGATCCTGCTGCGCGTGCTGCCGTACAAGGAGACCGTCCAGCGGTATCTGGTGTTCAACACCCGTACCCGCGACGTGGTCCGCCTCGACGGGATCGGTCAGGCCTGTCAGCGTCTGCCGGAGGATCAGGGCGTCATCTTCCCGGGCGGCTATTACCTGGCCACGGGCATGGCGAAGACGTTCGATGCCGACGTCGCCGACCTGGAGTTCGAGCGGGTCGTGCGCTCGGTCAACGGCGAGGACGTGCTCTACGTCTTCCACGCCCGGGCCGCGGGACGGTATCTGCTGCTGCCGTACAACGTGATCCGCAAGGAGGTCGCCACCCCGATCCCGTGCCACGGCTACTCGCTGTTCGACGACGGCACGCTGGTGGCGTTCCGGGCCGGCTCCGACGAGCCGGCCCGGGTGCATCCGATGCAGATCTGGCAGACCCCGTACGTCTCGGACACGTTCGCCGCCGCCCAGCCGGTCGGCACCGGACCGCTGGACCGGGTGGGCAATGCCGACCTGGTCCGGGGCATCGCCGACGCGCTCTCCGTGTCGCGCATGGTCGAGGAGATGACGCCGTCCGGCGCGGTCTTCGAGGCGATCATCGCGGCCTGCAACCGGCTCTTCGACCAGTACCACTGGCTCGCCGAGGCCGAGCTGGAGGACCTCGGCGAGCCGCTGGCTGAGGTACGGGCGACCGCCGAGCAGGTGCTCGACGAGTTCGAGTCGGTGCAGGCGCTGACCGCTCAGGCCACGACGGCGGTCGACGAGGCCGGCGCGGCCACAACCTCGCTGATCCGCCGGGCGCGGGGCGAGGTGCCGACCACGACCGACGCCTGGATCCGCCAGCTTGCCGCGCTGCGGCAGGCCCAGGGCCGCGTCGTGACCCTGCGCGAGCTCCGGTACGTCGACACGTCCCGGCTGGACGAGCTGGCCGCCGAGCTGTCCACAGAGGTCGACTCGACCGCGCGCCGGGCCGTCGAGTTCCTCCAGCGGGCCGACGCCTTCGCCGGCTACCAGAAGTCCGTCGACCAGCTCGTCGCCGACGCCGCCGCCATCGCCACCGTGGCCGAGGCCGTGCCCGTGGCAGAACGGCTCACCGAGCAGGCCGACGGGCTCCAGGTGGTGACCGAGGTGGTCGGCGGTCTGGACATCGCCGACGCGACCGTCCGCGTCGGCATCCTCGAGCGGATCGGCGAGGTGCTCGGCGGGGTCAACCGGGCCCGGGCGACGCTGGACGCGCGCCGCCGCGACCTGGCCGCGGCCGAGGGCCGGGCCGCCTTCGCCGCGGAGTTCGCCCTGCTCACCCAGTCGGTGACGGCGGGGCTGGCCGTCGCCGACACCCCGGAACGCTGCGACGAGCAGCTCGCCAAGCTGATGCTCCAGGTCGAGGCGCTCGAGTCGCGATTCGGCGACTTCGACGACTTCACCGATCAGCTCGCCGCGAAGCGCACCGAGGTCTACGAGGCCTTCGCGGCGCGGCGGCAGGCGCTGCTGGACGAGCGGTCCCGACGTGCCGACCGGCTCTTCGACTCGGCGCGGCGCACCCTCGCCAGCGTTCAGCGCCGCGTTGCCGCGCTCGGCGACCTGGACCAGGTCAACACGTACTTCGCCACCGATCCGATGGTCGGCAAGCTGCGGCAGGTCGCGGACGAGCTGCGTACGCTCGGCGACGCCGTCCGGGCCGAGGAGCTGGAGGGCCGGGTCAAGGCCGCGCGGCAGGAGGCCGGGCGGTCCCTGCGCGACCGGCTGGACCTGTACGGCGCCGACGGCACCACCCTCACCCTGGGCCGGCACACCTTCGCGGTGAACACCCAGGCGATCGACCTGACCCTGGTGCCGGACGGCCCGGAGCTGGCGTTCGCGATCACCGGCACCGATTACCGCACGCCGGTCCGCGACGAGGGCTTCCTGGCCACCCGCCCGTTCTGGGAGCAGCCGCTGGTGTCGGAGTCGGCCGAGCTGTCCCGCGCCGAGCATCTGGCCGCCGCCCTCTTCGCCGAGAACCCGGCGGGTGCGGCCGCGGCGTTCGCGGACGACACGCTCGATGCCCTGGTACGCCGGGGTGCCGAGAGCCGCTACGACGAGGGCTACGAGCGGGGCGTGCACGACAGCGACGCGACGCTGATCCTCGGCGCGCTGATCCGGCTGCACGCGGCCGGGGGCCTGCTGCGCTACCCGGCGCCGGTCCGGGCCGCCGCCCAGCTCTTCTGGGCCGGTCTCCCCGCGGCCGAGCAGACGTCCTGGGCTGTGCGGGCGGCGTCGCTGGTCCGGGCCCGGGAGCTGTTCGGTGCCGGGCAGGACCTCGCGGATCTGTGCGACGCCCTCGCCGCCGCGGCGGGCGCGGAGCGGGCCGTGGGCGAATATCTGGTGGAGGAGCTGGCCGCCGCCCCTGCCGGCTTCGTGACGAGTGCGACAGCGCGGACCTTCCTCGACCGCTTCCACCGGGCGCTGACCGCGGAGCCCGCTCGCAGCTACGCGGATGATCTTCGCGCGCTCGACGCCGACCCGGCCGCACGCCGGCAGCTCGTGCACGCGTGGCTGTCCGCCTTCCACCGGGCACACCCGGACGCCGGGCATGCGAGCGACGTGACCGAGGCGGTCGCGATCGAGCTCACCGGCACCGCGCTGACCCGGTACGACACCGCCGCGGCGGTGAGCGAAACCGTGCCCGGGCTGTTGTCGGCGCATCCGCGGATCGTCGACGGCCGGCTGACCGTACGGTTGGACGAGTTCCTCGAGGTCACGCGGCGGTTCCGGGAGGAGCGGGTGCCGGCGTACCGGGCGTACCAGAAGCAGCGGACGGCCCTGGCCGCCGCGGAGCGGGACCGGCTTCGCCTGGACGAGTACCGTCCCGGGGTCATGTCGGCGTTCGTGCGCAACCGGCTGCTCGACGAGGTGTACCTGCCGCTGATCGGCGACAACCTGGCTCGCCAGCTCGGCGCGACCGGCGCCGGCCGGCGCACCGACCAGTCCGGTCTGCTGCTGTTGATCTCACCGCCGGGCTACGGCAAGACCACCCTCATGGAGTACGTCGCCAACCGCCTCGGCCTGGTCTTCGTGAAGGTCAACGGCCCGGCGCTCGGGCACGAGGTGACCTCGCTGGACCCGGCCGAGGCGCCCGACGCGACCGCCCGGCAGGAGGTCGAGAAGATCTCCTTCGCCCTCGAGATGGGCAACAACGTCCTGCTCTACCTGGACGACATCCAGCACACCTCGCCGGAGCTGCTGCAGAAGTTCATCTCGCTCTGTGACGCCCAGCGCCGGATGGAGGGCGTGTGGGAGGGCCGGACCCGCACCTACGACCTGCGGGGCAAGCGGTTCGCGGTGTGCATGGCCGGTAACCCGTACACGGAGACGGGCCGGCGGTTCCGGATCCCGGACATGCTCGCCAACCGGGCCGACGTCTGGAACCTCGGCGACGTGCTCGCCGGCCGGGAGGAGGCGTTCGAGATGTCGTACCTGGAGAACGCGCTCACCTCGAACCCGGTGCTGGCGCCGCTGTCCGCCCGCGACCGCGCCGACCTGCCGCTGCTCGTCCGGCTCGCCGAGGGTGACGACTCGGTGCGGCCCGACCGGCTCAGCCACGCGTACTCGGCCACGGAGCTCGAGCAGGTGTTGTCGGTGTTGCGCAAGATGCGGCGGGTGCAGCGGATCGTGTTGCGCACCAACCAGGCGTACATCGCCTCGGCGGGGCAGGCGGACGCGTCGCGCACCGAGCCGCCGTTCAAGTTGCAGGGCTCGTACCGCAACATGAACAAACTCGCCGAACGCATCGTGCCGGCGATGAACGACGCCGAGCTCGACGCGGTCGTCGACGACCACTATCTCGGTGAGGCGCAGACGCTGACCTCGGGCGCCGAGGCCAACCTGCTCAAGCTGGCCGAGCTGCGCGGGCGTCTCACCGGCGAGCAGGCCGCCCGCTGGGCCGAGGTGAAGGCCGCCTTCCTGCGGGAGCAGGCGCTCGGCGGCGCCGAGGACGATCCGATGACCCGGGCCGTCGGCGCGGTCGGACTGCTCGCCGACCGGGTAGGCGCGGTGGAGCAGGCGATCCTGCGCCGCGTTCAGTCCTGAGCGTGCAGCAGCGACGGATCCTCGCGGAGCATGGCGGCGAGACGCTGGGCCGCCAGCTCGGTCTCCTGCTCGTCGACGTGCAGCGGGACCGGCTCGGGCAGGGGGGAAGGCATGGTGTGCTGCGGCTGAGGGGCCGGCTGCTCGTAGCGGTGGTGGCCGGTCTCCCGGAGCGGCGCCGGCTCGGTGACCTGCGGCGCCGGCTCGGTGACCTGCGGCGCCGGCTCGGCGACGGGCTGCGCCACCTCGACGTCGATGATCTCGCCGTACTGCGCCTCGCTCGCCCGCTGCACGACCGAGTTGTCGGCGCTGACCTGAACGATGCCGTCCTCCAGCGCGAAGTGCAGCAACACCGGATCGCCGGCGCCCTCGACACCGACCGTCACGGCGAGCTCGGGGTTGCGTCCCACGACCGCGGCGATCGCCTCGACCAGCTCCGTCACGGCCGGCGGGGTGCCCGTGGCCTCCCCGGCGGCGCGGCGGCGCAACTCGTCGCGGCGTGCCAGCCTGTCGAGGGCGTCGTCCAGTCCTCGCACGTCACCCTCCTCCCGTCACACGCTGTCGCTCGTACAACTGTGCCCGCTCGGAGGCCGAATTGGGAACCGAAACGCAGCGACTCGGCGCACACCTTACGACGATCGCATCCGCATCGCCTTGTCGAGGGCCCGGTCGAGCACGACGAGTAAGGCGTCCCGTACGGATCCGCGGAACCGGGCGTCGTACTGCACGATCGGCACTTCGTCGCGGATTGCGAGGGCCCAGCGCACCTCGTCCAGGCTGTAACCGAGTTGTCCGTTGAAGGTGTTGACGCCGACCACGAACGGAAGGCCGGCGCGCTCGAAATAGTCGATGGCGGGGTAACAGTCGTCGATCCGGGACGTGTCGACCACCACCAGCGCGCCCAGGGCGCCCCGGACCAGGTCATCCCACATGAACGAGAAGCGGGTCTGGCCCGGCGTGCCGAAGAGGTAGAGCTTCAGCGTCTGGTCGATGGTGACGCAGCCGAAGTCCATCGCGACGGTGGTGGTGGCCTTGGCGGTCGACTGGTTGGGGTTGTCGACGCCGACCGACTCCGACGTCATCTCGGCCTCGGTGGTCAGCGGCGAGATCTCCGAGATGGCACCGACGGTCGTCGTCTTGCCGACGCCGAAGCCGCCGGCCACGATGATCTTGACCGGCACCGGCGACGCGGTCTTCTGCGGCGGACCGGGTACGCGCGCGGTGCCGACGACGCGGTTCTCAGGATATGGATCGAAGGCCACGGATCACTCGCATGATGGTGTCGGGGTCGGGGAAGTCGCTGGTCATCGCCTGCACGTCGAGGTGCCCGGCGGCGCGCAGGTCGTCGACCAGGATCCGGATGACGCCGAGGTGCATCCGGAGCCGGGCCGAGATCTCGGCTATCGACAGCGGCTCTCCACAGAGTTGGACGATGGCTCGGCGCTCGGGCGAGAGCCGCGCGGCCGATGCGCTGGGAAGCGCGCTGACCTGCGTCTCGAGCCCGATGTCGGCATCCTGGCCGCTGACCCGGCCGGAGGTGATGACGAACGGACGCAACGACGTGGCGTGCTCGTCGGACACCTCCGCGCGCGCGGGCGCGGGCGCCGGGTCCGGCGACGGTTCCCACCGCGCGCCGGACCCCATGTTGCGCAGGAACGGCCGGACCCCGGGAGCCGCCGGGAAGTCCGGGTTGTCGGAGTCGGCCGAATGTCTCATCGTGGTCCGGTCACGACCTTCCTGAGTTGATCCTTTGCGGAGGCGATCGTCATTGCTGGACGGCGTTCTTCAGCTCAGCGATGAGGCGCGGGCTCAGTGCTCCGCCGGCTCGGGTGGCGAACAGCGTCATCTCGTAGGCGAGGGTGCCGAGGTTGGCCGTGCGGTCCGCGATGACGCCGAGCACGGAGCCGGCGCTGATCGAGGTCACCAGCAGGTAGCCGTCGTTCATGTCGATGATGACGCGGTTCAGGCTGCCGAGCTGGTACCAGCTCGCGGCACCGCCGGCGAGGCTGGTCATACCCGAGACGACCGCCGCGAGGCGCTCGGCGTTGGGCCGGTCCTTGTTCCCCGACATCGCCATCAGCAGGCCGTCCGAGGAGACGGCGATCGCCTCCACGACGCCGGCCGTGCCGGACGTGAACGAGTCCAGCAGCCAGTTGAAGGTTTTCGCCTCCGCGCTGAGCTGGGACGTGTCGGCAGGGTAAGGGGATGTCATCGCGGTTGTCCCTCGTGTTGTGGCTGGGTTTCGTGCAGTGCTCGGGCTACGCCGTACTCGAATTGCTCCATCAGGGCTCGGGCGGCCTCCGGATCGAGTGGCGGAGCCGCCGGCGCCGGCGGCGCCGGTTTGGCCGAATCGTTGAGCGGAAGGGTCGCGCCGGGCACCCGCCGGGTCAGCGGGGGATGACCCACGGCGGGAGGCGCGGCCATGTCCTGTTCCATGACGTCCCACTGGGCGCGGGACACTCCGGCCTCGAAGGCGCTGAACGCCTCCCGGGCCGCGAGAGCGTCGTCCGTGGTCGGGGGCGCGGCGTTCGTCCGCGACCCGGTCTCCACCGGAAGCTGGCTGCCGGGTACGCGCCGGCGCAGCGGGGGCCTCGAGCCCTGGGGCGGCTCCGGGCTCGTGCGTGGCTGCGGCACGACCGCCGGGGCCGCGGCCGCCTGCGGGGCCGCGGGGGGCACGGCCGCCTGCGGCACGATCACCGGGGGCACCGCCGCCCGGGCCACGGCCTGCTGCGGCGCGACCGGGTGCGGCGGCGTGTGCGGCACGGGCGGCTCGAGCGCCGGTCGGACCGGCTCGGGGCGCTGGTACATCGCGTCCGAGGGCGCCGACATGACGACCTGGCCGCGCAGCGCCGGGCGTTCCGGCTCTCCGTAGCGGCCCGCGGCGGGCAGCTCGGGCAGCGTCGCCGGGAAACGCCCGGCCACCGGGGTCGCCTCGTAGGTCGCCGGCTGGTCGCGGACCTCGACGGGGATCGCCTCGAGCTGCGGGGCGGTCGGCCGTACGGAGAACGCGTTCCAGGTCTGCGCCGCTTCCAGCGTGTGGGTGGCCCGGCTCAGCACGTTGGCGTCGAAGGGCTGAACGCTGCCCGGCACCGACCGCGCGGCACCGCCGGCGACCAGCGGCGCGAACTCGGTGTGGCTGCTCGGCACCGTCGCCCTGATCGGCGCGCTGGGCGCGCTCGGCGCCACCGACGGTTCCAGACGGGGCACCAGATGCACCGGCTGAAGGTCGATCCAGGCGGTCACGCCGCCGTCCGGGGTGTCGGTGAGCATGACCTCGACGCCGTGCCGGCGGGCGAGGCGGCCGACCACGAAGAGGCCGAGCACCTCGGTCGGCGCCAGGTCGAGGCGCTCGCGGCGGGTCAGCCGGGCGTTCTCCTCGGCGAGGCGCTCCGGCGCCAGGCCCAGGCCGCGGTCGACGATCGCGAGGCGGGCGCCGCCGCGCACGCCGGCGGCCGTGATGGTGACGCGGGTGTGCGGCGGCGAGAACGACGTCGCGTTCTCCATGAGCTCCGCCAGCAACAGGGTCAGATCGGCCACGAGGGCGGGAACGACCACGAACTCCTCGGGCACCTCGACGTCGACGCGGGTGTAGTCCTCGATCTCACCGAGGGCGAGGCGTACGACGTCGGACAGGCCCAGCGGCGCCATGTGGTCGTTGGTGCCGGCCCCGCCGGAGAGCACGACCAGCGAACCGGCGTTTCGCCCGAGGCGGCTCGACAGGTGGTCGAGGCGGTACAGGTCGCGCAGGCGCTCGCTGTCGGTCTCGCGGCGCTCCAGCTTGTCGATCAGGGAGAGCTGGCGGCCGACCAGGTTCTGCGTACGTCGACCGACGTGCCCGAACATCTGGGCGACGTTGCGGCGGCTGAGCACCTGGCGTTCCACGAGCTGCGCGGCCGTGGTCTGCACCCGGTCGAACGCCCGGGCCAGGTCGCCGATCTCGTCGCGGGCCGCCACGTCGACCGAGTCGAGACGGATCGGACGGGCCGCCTCGGCGTCGTCGTCCGCGACCCGCTGCAGCTCGGCCTCGGCGGCCACGGCGATCCGCTCGGCCGACCGGGTGAGGCGGCGCAGGGGCCGGGCCACCGCGCGGGCCATGACCAACGACAGCGCCACCACGATCAGCAGCAGCAGGACCGAGATGCCACCGACCAGTGCGGCGGTACGCAGCGCGGAGTCACGGTCCACGGTCACCGCCGCGTCCACGTCCGCGGCGACGCGCTTCTCCACGAAGCTGCCGAGGACGATGACGGAGCGCAGCGAGGGCAGCAGCGACTTGACGTCGAGCTGCTTGATGGCCGTGGCCGGGTCGATGACCACCTCGGCGAGGAAGCGTGCGCCCACCCGGGAAGCGAACGCTTCCTGGGCCGAGAGGTAGAGCTTGTACTGCGCGTCGGTGAAGTAACGCTGCGAGTTGTTGATGAGCAACTGGAGCTGCACCAGCGTCGAGTTGAACAGACCCAGCAGCGCGGCGTTGCGGGTCACCGCCGCGCCGGTGAGGTATCCGGCGGCCTGGCCGATCATGTCGTCGGTGCGCAGGGCCTGCTCGAGCGCGAACACCTGACGGCCGGCCGACGTGGCCAGGTCCGCCTGCTGTGCCACCGAGAGCTCGTCGATGACCGGCGTGACCACGGCGGTGAACTGGGAGATGATCTCGTCCGGCCGGATGCTGCGGTTGAGCACGTTGGCCCGGGTGCTGGCGAGCTGGGACACCCCGTCGATCGCCCGGGTCAGCGCCGGGGTCAGCGGCTGGTCGAGCCGCTTGAGCGCCTGGATGCGGTCGGTCGCCTTGGCCGTCTGCACCGCGAGCTCGGGCTCCTGGATGAGTCCGAAGAGATAGCCGACCGAGAGCAGGCGCTCCTCCTGGAGCTCCTGCAGCGCCGAGCCGATGCGGGTGGCAAGCCGGACCGCGTCCGACGTGTCCTGGGCGTCCCGCGCGACGTCGACGCGGTTGACGACGATCGGCACGGCGAGCGCGAGGACGCCGAGCAGCGGTACGAGCACCAGGAGGGTCAGCTTGCCCAGGATGCGGAGCTTACCGAAGAGCACCGGACCGCTCCCTCCGCGAGGAGGTGGCCTCGCCGTACGCCGGCACCGGCCGGTCCGGCTCCCCGCCGTGAGCGCCCATCGTCATGTCCCGCGCGGCCTCGCCGGGGGTCCGCACGCCCGCGTGGGCCGAACGTCGGCGGGTGGTCAGCGGGACGACGATGGCGGCGACGGCCAGCAGCACCGCGGCGCCCGCCGCGACCAGAGCCTCGAGCGTGCGGTAGGCCAGGTTGTCGAGCCGGTCCTCCAGCAGCCGGGACATCTCCCGGTTGATGATGCCGGCCAGGCTCCCGAGCGAGATCTGGAGCTGGCTCTGCGCGGTCGCCATGGTGGCGACGTTGGGCGTGCCGCCCAGGTTGGCGCCGCGGATGAACGACTCGACGCCGCGGCGGAAGTTGTCGAGGCCGGTGACCAGGTTGCCGCTCAGCGTCGCGCTGTTGGTGTCGTCGACGGCTTCCTGCAGGTTGTCGGTGAGGCCGCCCACGGAGGTCTCGACCGCGCTCACCGAGGCGGCGAACTTCGCGCCGAGCTGGTCGCGCTGCTGGCCGGTCGCCTTGGCCACGAGCTGGCTGAGGTCGCCCATCCGGCTCACCTGGACGACGGTGGCGGGCAGGTCGATGGCGACCGCGTCGGCAAGGTGCAGGATGTCGTTGTCGGGGTCGTGCAGCAGGCCCGAGTTGTCGCGGACCGCCTCGTAGAGGGCCAGTGCGAGCTCGGTGACCTCGACGTGGGCGTCGAACGCGGCGGCCGGGGAGCCGGTCTCCTTCGACAGCAGGTCGATCTTCTGCTTCAGGCCGGTCCAGCGGTCCCGGGTGCCGAGATCGGTGCCGAGGCGCTGGTCGACGGCGTTGACTCCGGCGATGGCCGCGGTCAGGGAGCCGGGGGTCGCCTTCACCCCGGACAGGGACGAGGTCTGTGCCTCGGCGAGCGCGCTGACCAGCGGGCTGAGCGCGGTGATGTACTCCGCGCCCTTCTGCTCCAGCCGGGTGCTGTCGTCGAGTTCGGAGACGTCGCTCCAGACCCGGGCGAACAGGATCCCCGCCGGCAGGAGTATCAAAACCGTCAGAACAGCCGCGAGCGCGGACCGCATCCGGGTTCGCCGGTTATTCACCGAGACTGACATCGTCCACTTCCTCCGCCGTGCACCTCGTTGGACCGTTTTGGTGGCTACCCTCCGTAGCCGTACGGGCGCACCGATCCGGGTCAATCTATCCGGGAAACAATCATGCGACCCCTTTCTTAGGGTCAGAGTTGGATCGTCTGATCGGGGGATGGACCCTGGGGGTGACCTGGCCGTACACGTCTGCTACACCCACAGTTGCGACGCGCCCGCGCAGGTAGGCGAGGGTTATGCGGTCCGTGCGGGAAGCGTTACAGCGTGGCGATTTCCGGGCCGCCAGGGTTTCCACTATGGAGTACGCTGCTACGTTCGTTGATGATTAAGGAACGGTAAAGAACGCATCACATCACGGCATCTAGCTACACTGAGTAGTTAGATGAATACAGTTCGGATCTCATGATGTGGACAGCGTGGTGAGAAAGACCGCCAGGCGGACTTCGGGGCGGGCGTTCGGCTCACGCGGGGCGACATCCGGTTCGCCGGAATCGTCCGTACGCGAGCGGGCCGGCGCGCACCGGGACACCGCCTACGCTGAGCGGCATGGCCTCTCGTGATCCGGTCGCCGACCTGCGGCGCATCGCGTTCCTGCTGGAGCGCGCCAACGAGGCGACATACCGGGTGAAAGCGTTCCGCTCGGCGGCCGCGACGATCGCCGCGCTGCCGCCCGCGGAGCTTGCCTCCCGAACGGCCGAGGGCACGCTCGCGAAGCTCGCGGGAGTGGGCGAGGTGACCGCGCGCTGCATCACCGAGTCGCTCGCCGGCGAGGAGCCGGTCTACCTGCGTCGGCTGGCGAGCACCGAGGGCACCGACCTCGAGGGCGCCGCCGCGGTCCTGCGCGAGGCGCTCCGCGGCGACTGCCACACGCACTCGGACTGGTCGGACGGCGGTTCCCCGATCGAGGAGATGGCGCTCGCGGCGGTCGAGCTCGGCCACGAATACCTCGTCCTCACCGACCACTCGCCACGGCTGACGGTGGCGCGCGGTCTCACCGCGGCCCGCCTGCGCCGGCAACTCGACCACGTGGCCCGGCTCAACGACGCCCTGCCCGAGGGATTCCGGATCCTCACCGGCATCGAGGTCGACATCCTCGCCGACGGCTCGCTCGACCAGGAGGACGAGCTGCTGGAGCGCCTCGACGTCGTGGTCGGCTCCGTACACAGCGGACTGCGCGACGATTCGTCCAGGATGACCCGTCGGATGCTGGCGGCGATCGCCAACCCGCACCTCGACATCCTCGGGCACATGACCGGGCGCAAGGTCTCGGCGGCGGGCGAGGGGGACCGGGCGCACCGCGGCGGCCGCACCCGGCCACCGAGCGAGTTCGACCTGCAGAAGGTGCTCGCCGCCTGCGTCGAACACGGCAAGGCGATCGAGATCAACTCGCGGCCGGACCGCCTCGACCCGCCCAAGCGCATGCTCACCGTCGCGGTCGAGGCGGGCTGCCTGTTCAGCATCGACACCGACGCGCACGCGCCCGGACAGCTCGACTGGCAACGGTTCGGCTGCGAACGCGCGGCGCTGTGCGGCGTACCGGTGGACCGGGTCGTCAACACCTGGGCCGCCGATCGCTTGCTCGAATGGACGGCAGGTCACTCCCGTGCGGACTAGGTACAGCGAATTGTCGGTGCTCTCCCGTAGGGTCGCCCCGTGGGACAGATTGATGACCTCGCCAACCGCTACGTCGACGAGTGGGCCCCGCTCAACCCGACCGGCGCCACCTTCATCGGCGTGCCCGGATACGACGACCAGCTCGACGACCTGTCGCCCGAGGGCTACGACGCGCAGGCCGATCTCGTCCGGCGCACCCTCGCCGAGCTCGACCCGCTCGAGCCCGCCACCGAGGCGGAAAACGTCGCCAAGGACGCGATGCAGGAGCGACTGGGCCTCGACCTGGCCCGCTACGAGTCCGGCGACATCGCCAGCGAGATCAGTGTGATCGCCAGCGGGTTGCACGGGCTGCGCATGGCCTTCGACCTCATGCCGGTCCAGGGCGAGCGCGCGGCGGCCGATATCGCCGCCCGGCTCGGCGCGTTCCCGCGCGCCCTCGAGCAGTACAAGCGCACCCTGCTCGAACAGGCCGCCAAGGGCAACGTGAGCGCGCGCAACCAGATGATCGAGGTCGCCGAGCAGTGCGACGCCTGGACCGACCCGGCCCGCGACAACTTCTTCCACGGCCTCGCCGACGGGCTCAGCGCGCAGGGCGCCCTCCGCGCGGACCTGCAACGCAACGCTGCCGCGGCCACGGCGGCCACCGCCGGCTTCGGGCAATTCCTGCGTACGGAGCTCGCCCCGCTCGGCCGCGACAAGGAGGCGGCGGGCCCCGAGCGGTATGCCCGAGCCTCGCAGTACTTCCTCGGCGCGAGGATCGACCTCGAGGAGACGTACGCCTGGGGTTTCGAGGAACTCGCCCGGCTGGAGCGCGAGATGCGCGCGGTCGCCGTCGAGATCGCGGGCCCGGGAGCCACGGTTGACCGTGCCGTCGAGGTCCTCGACGCCGATCCGGCCCGCAACATCCCGGGCAAGGAGGCCTTCCGCGACTGGATGCAGGCCACCGCGGACAAGGCCGTCTCGGAGCTGAACGGCACCCACTTCGACATCCCCAAGCCGGTGCTGACCGTGCAGGCCTGCCTCGCACCGACCAGCGACGGCAGCATCTACTACACGGCACCGAGCGAAGACTTCAGCCGCCCCGGTCGCATGTGGTGGGCGGTCCCGGAAAACCAGACGGTGTTCTCCACCTGGCGCGAGACGTCGACGGTCTACCACGAGGGAGTGCCGGGCCACCACCTCCAGATCGGCCAGACCATCCACCGCGCCGACCTGCTCAACCGCTGGCAGCGCCTGCTCTGCTGGTGCTCGGGCCACGGCGAGGGCTGGGCCCTGTACGCCGAACGCCTCATGGACGACCTCGGCTACCTCGCCGACCCGGGCGACCGCCTCGGCATGCTCGACGGCCAGGCGTTGCGGGCTACCCGGGTCATCGTGGACATCGGCATGCACCTCGAGCTGGAGATCCCCCGCGACAACCCGTTCGGCTTCCACCCGGGCGAGCGCTGGACGCCCGAACTGGGCTGGGAGTTCCTCCGCCAGCACTGCCGCATGCAAGAGGACGTCCTCCGCTTCGAGTGGAAGCGCTACCTGGGCTGGCCGGGCCAGGCACCGTCCTACAAGGTCGGCGAACGCATCTGGCTCCAGGCCCGCGACGACGCCAAAGCCCGCAAGGGCGCGGCCTTCGACCTCAAGCAGTTCCACCGCGACGCCCTCAATCTGGGAGCGCTGGGCCTCGATCCGTTGAGAAAGGCCCTCGCCCGCCTCTGAGCCGTAGGCCGCACGTGCGGGCTGCTTGTCGTGCGTGCGGGCTGCTTCTCGGCGGTTGGTGCGGGTATCGAGCCGGGGGACGGTTTCGTCAGTCGGGCTAGGCTGCGGCGCATGCGGACCATTGACTGGGTCGACGGGGCCGTTGAGCTCGTCGACCAGACGGCCCTGCCCGGTGAACTCATCATGCAGCGGATCACCGCCGTCGCCGATCTGGTTGCGGCGATCCAGTCGCTTGCCGTTCGGGGTGCTCCTGCGCTGGGGGTGGCCGGTGCGTTCGGGGTCGCCCTCGCCGCGCGGGAGTTTGCCGGGGATCCGGAGGGGTTGGCTCGTGCCGTGCGGGCGGTGGAGGTGGCTCGACCCACCGCGGTGAATCTCGCTCGCGGGGCGCGCCGGGCTGCCGCTCGGCTCGGCTACGGCGTCGAGGCGGTGCTTGCCGAAGCTTGTGCCGTACGGGACGAGGAGATCGCGGCCTCGGCGGCCATGGCGGTGCTCGGTGCCGACCTGCTGCAGGAGCTTTGCGGGGAGCGGCCCCGGGTGTTGACCCACTGCAACACCGGCGCCCTTGCCGCGGTGGTCGGCGGCACTGCGCTGGCGGTGGTGTACGAACTGCAGCGGCGGGGTGCCCTGGCCGGGGTCATCGCTAGCGAGACCCGGCCGTTGCTGCAGGGCGCCCGGTTGACGGCCTGGGAACTGGCGCAGGCGGGGATCGAGTTCCGGGTCGCCGTCGATTCGGCGGGTCCGTTCCTGCTGTCCCGCGGCGAAGCGGATGCGGTCATCCTCGGCGCCGACCGCATCTGCGCGAACGGCGACGTCGTCAACAAGGTCGGCACGTACGCGCATGCGCTCGGTGCTCGGCGGGCCGGGGTGCCGTTCGTGGTGGTTGCCCCGGAGTCGACGGTTGACATGGACACCCCGGACGGGGCCGCGGTGGAGATCGAGGACCGGGGTGCGGCGGAGGTGACGCCGTTCTCCGCGGCGGTCAACCCGGCCTTCGACATCACGCCGAACGACCTCGTCACGGCCGTTGTCACGGACCGTCGAGTGGTGCGTCTCGACCGTGGCGAGAAGCTCTGAGCGGGACCTTCGGACGCGCGCGGGCGGCGGGGTGACCAGGCCCGCAGGGTGCCAGCGGGGCGACCGCGGCCCGGAAGGGTGTCGGCGGGGTGACCGCGGCCCGGCAGGTCGCCGGCGGTGGGGCCGGGCGGGCGGTGGATCAGTGGAACAGGCGCCGGCGGCTTGCGATCAATTCGCGGATGCGGGCGCCGCGGAGGCGTTGCGGCTGAGTGTGGTCGCGGGCCGTCTTCGCGTTGGCCAGAGCGGCGAGGAGCTCGAGCCTGCGACGGCGACGGTCCGGGTCGAGTCGCTGCGGTACGTGGGCCATGAGGCCGAGACTGCCGAGCCGTCCGGCGTTCGTCAAGGCCGAGTGCGCTGCGCCACCGAAAGAGTACTGATCGTCAATGACACATCGCCTCAGAGCTGGACATTCACCACAGAGGCCAGTCTTCGGTAGTGATCCACCTCGCGCCGACGAAACCGGTGGCTATCGATAGACCGAGGCCGCTCGCGAGGGCCACGCCCACCGCGACGGCGCGGTCGCCGAGGACGCCCAGGAGGATCGCCACCAGCCATGCGGAGACCGCCGCGGCGATCGTCCACCAGGCGTAGCTGAGCAGATCCCGGCCGATGCCGCCGAGGAGTGCGAACCACACCGATGCCGCGCCGAGCCCGGACAGCAGGGGGCCCGTGCGGATCGGGTGCGGCTCCCGGTACACGGGTCGCGTCGCCATGCCGGGAAACATCTGCTGACCCGGCTGCAGGTAAGGACCGGCCGGCATGTGCAGACCAAAGGATGGATGCGGACCAAGCGCCGGATGCGGACCAAGCGCCGGATGCGGACCAAGCGCCGGATGCGGGCCGGGTGCCGGGTGCGAGCCGGGCGCAGGTTGGATGCCGGGCG